>NZ_JBQVVV010000001.1:0-2861280 GCF_052886895.1 Enterobacter sp. C4G1
CCTTCGATGCCTAACTGAATTAAAAATATAACAACGCAGAGTACAGTTATAACTGCATATATAGTAGTTTTATTCGATTCTTTTAAATTTTTAGTTTCACTCATTAAATCACCTTTTCGTGATATGCCATATCATTGGAAGACAATTATAGCTAAAAACCGTGAAGATCTCCATCAACAAATTGTTTGTAAGATAAGCAAGGGCTAACTTTAAGAAGCTACGCTTATTAAAGTTTCCCTTGTTTTTTCTCCTTTCAGTCGAAAAAATACGCACACACTTCTTAAAGAGACTATAAATAACCATTTATTAAATTACACTGAAAGATGCAGGTCATAGTCTTTTTTTATCAAAATTTCCAGAACGTAATTTTCCAGCATTTGAAATGATTAATTCTTTTTCTTTTGAAGCAATTAGCGAAGGTATATCTACCGACATAAAATCTAAATTATCGCACCACCAATTCACAAATATATACACATTCTGGCTCATAAGCCTATGAGCTTCCGAAAAATAATTCTTTGCAAACATCTCATTTATTGATTTCAAACTCTCAACTTCTGTCTTATTTACGATAATTCTAAACATATCTTCACTTGGATATGCATTAATTTCGCCTATCCCTATATTTAATCTCTCGAATAATCCTTCCATAAGCAAATCAATCTCATTGAATGCTGAAATATATTTTTCCATATTCCCTCCGCCTTGTTATTATATTTCCCACAAGTTATCTGATCATTATAAAATGTCAAGAGTAATGCTGATAAATAAACATATATCAATAAACACCACTTGACATTACAGCAAATAAAGAATAATAAATTTATAAAAATAAAAAAGGAGTTTGTATGTTTGAAAATAATACTGGCGTCTACAATTACAAAAATAAAAACATTGATTTAAAATCCAATAACGCTAATTTATATAGAGATAAACTAAGGCAACACTGTGTTAGTGTTAGACTTAATAAAGAGGAATTACAATTTTTAAATGAAAAACGAGGAAACATAAGAAAAGGTGAATGGCTTCGAAAGAGCTTTCTGAACACAACCCCCACCCTCATTCCTCCAATCAATCTCGATGCCTGGAAAGAATTAGGGAAGATATCGCAAAACCTAAATAAGCTCAATATCCATCTTGATAACAAGAGTGATGGAAGCTGTTTGACAAATACAGAACTTTTTGCCGTTAGACGTCAAATCTCTGAGCTTCGTTTGCATCTCATAAATATTGATCTTTGGAGGATATCTGATGAAGGGAATGCAGAAGATTAAAAGAGGAAAATGTTTCTCAGGAATTATTCACTATGCTTTGAAATCAGTATCTCATCATAAAACTGTACCAAGAGTAATCGGTGGAAACATGCTGGGAAGCTCTACTACTGAGTTAATCGATGAATTTAATACAGCCAAAAAGCTTCGAGAAGATATAGTAAAACCGGTGTGGCACAATTCACTTCGATTACCAAAAGATGATACGCTTACAGATTATCAGTGGTCTAATATCGCTGATGATTACATGGCACGTATGGGTTTCTCGGAAACACATCTAAAATGCTATGTTCTACATGATGATATTAGCGGTCAACATATCCACATTATCGCCTGTCGTATTGATCTCATTGATGGCAGAGTCTACTTAGGTAAAAATGAAAATCTCATCAGTACACGTATTATCCAAGAACTGGAAGAAGATTATAAATTAACCCGAACTAGAGGGCCATCAGCTATTGGAGCGCAATCATCTAAGTCGAAAAATAAAAAAAGTCGTGGTGAGGATATGTTGGAAAAAAGAACTGGTAAGCCATGTTCTAAAGTCATAATCCAGGAAGCCATTGAAACCTTGCTTGTCAAAAATCTTTCGACTATAGAATTTGTACATCAACTCAAAGAAAAGAACATTGTAGCTGTTCCAAACATCTCATCTACTGGTCGTATGAATGGCTTCTCGTTTAAATATGGAAATATGGCTTTCAAAGCATCGCAATTAGGAAAAACCTACTCATGGTCTGCTCTACAGAACAGGATCAATTATATTCCAGATCGCGACAACGGTTTTCTTTTCAATTTAAAAGCATCTTGCAGTGAAACTCTTGATATGATACCTCCTTCTGGGATTGTAATAGAAGAGGTTAATCCCACGATAGAAATGCTTGCACTTTGTAAAACTTCTCATGACGATAGATACGATACCGATTATACCAAAGAATGTATCTCGACAATTCCTAGTAATAGCGAAGGGCTGTTAACTGATGCTCCAAAATTAAGCTTAGAAATACCTAAGTTTAGATGGCTAGAAACAATTCCCTATATTGATGCAGTTATTAGTCTACTAAAAAACATCAAAATACTAACACTTAAACGCCCAAAAAACCCTAGTATTATCAGCAACATAAGGATTACGAAGATAGCCCCTTTATGCCTCGCCACAACAGATGAGCCTGTCTCGGTACACCGCAAACGATCACCATCATTGTAGGCATAACTTTCCTTTTTCGGTCTTTGGATGGATAGAACGCGCATCACAATCGATCGTTTATACCGATCGATAAATCATTCATGATAGCCTATAACTATCATTATTACTCAATCGATCGGTACAAGTGATTTGCCTTCTTTTCAAAATCAGTCAAAATGAAAATTTGTAATAACCGACATAACAGACTGATTTATCTAGGCTATTTATTTACAACCGAGAAAAGTAGATTTTTTATGTCCAGTTTCAGCACATTCAAAAGCTTGAATTGCTTCATACATCGAATATGAACGTCATTTACTTAAAAGGAATCGGTATGAGCATTTACTCTATGAAGAGCAACAGTAAACAAGCAGAAACTGTTGCTCCTAAATTCGTTTTCTTAGGGGAAACCTACGAGTTTGTTGAAACTTTTTCAGGCGAAGTCATCGAATCATTTAATGAACAGATCTTAGTAAGGAATGATTCAGGTGAGGAAACAAAAATTTCTGACTACGGTATTACATTCAGGAATTCACACCGCATTCATAAATATGAGTTGCGCCAATATAGTGGATATGAGCGGTGTAGTGTAAATTACGATGCTCTGATCGTAAATGAGAATACAGGTGAGTATAAAGTAAATTTAAGCAGAAAACTCATTGTCATACCTGCATTCATGACAATGTTATTAAATAATGTATCAATGGCATCACACTACAAAGTGATGCCTGTTCCCAAACTTTTTTATATCCTTTTCACTTTGCTTTGCTTAGCTTCTTTCATTGCCTTCTGTATTTTACTTGCAGGATATAAAGATGGGTATGTTTTCAATGAACACAAATATGAGTGGTTAACATATCTCCTATCTCGCTCAGCAACTTTTATCTGCATCCAATGGATGAAAAGAAAAAGTTCAAGGTTTGATAACGAAATCAGAAATATTATTTATAAGTTAGTTAAAAATAAAACATCATCATAAGGATAGTCGATTTATATAAGAAAGAATAATTATCTCCTCATTCACATTTCTGGTTCTGGTTGGCTGCTCCTCGGTTGAAAATCAGTCCTTAAAAATAAGACGCAAGACAGTGTGAAGACGAAACTACTAAAAGATAAGACTTCTAATAGAGCAAAAGCCTGTATCAAATCTACAGGCTTTTACTATCATTACAACCCATATTTTTTTCTCTTATTTTTCATTGATAAATCTCTTTGTAACTGGAAAGCATCATACTTCTTTTTTTCCTGAACATAGACCTTCTCTGATTGGCTACCATTATCGACAATAAAATTAATAAGCAAAGAGCATATTTTCCTTATACGTCTCTTATCAATTAAATCATCATCTAACTTATTAATAAATTTATAGTATGAATAGAGTAGAAACGTCAAAACAACATCACTATTAGAGAATTTTATCTTTTCAATTTCTTGCTTATATTTAATATAAAAGCCAGAACAAAATAGATATGATTGTTCGATGACTTTTTGTTGCGGCACTCCAGATTCTGATATTTTACTCACAAACTTATCGAGAATAATTAAATACCTCTCCATAAGATCAAGCTTTGTATTTTTCATATTAACCTTTCCTATTATGATAAAAACCTTGAATATTAATACAATTATCACATTTTTTACAAGTGTCAATAGACACTAATCATCCGTACAATATTACACAGTGAGATTTTATCTGCTGCACATAACACTAAAGTTATTTATTTAATGAGAGAAAAATTATTCGGTTTTATGTGATGCTAAATATCTTCTATAATACCCAATCGCACTGTGCTGTGTAGTATTCATCTTTTGAGCCACCTCTTTCCATTTCAAACCGGACGATCTCAACTGAAATGAAAGACTTCTTTTTTTAGATGCCTCTTTCAAGTAATCCTCACGAGAAATACCATAGTATTTAATAACAGTTGAACGTGATACTTCTGCTAATTTCGCTAAATCTTTCGCTTTTATTTTTTTACCGTTTATAATCATAATAATATCCTCAATGCTTTTTCTAATTTTTCTTTGGTATCAGTATTTTTTATTTTTCCAACATTATTCACCCCTCGTTTAGATTGAATAATTGAAAACTGTTTTTTTGAGAAATTTTTCCACGTCCACTTACAAACGCTTTGGCAAATTTGCCTAATTTCATTATGTGATAATGGGTTGTTAGAGTTGCTCTGTTTGTTAATTATATCAGCCGTTAAATACAAATAATTATAAAATTCATGCTCATTTTTACTCTCTTGATATTTTAGTATATTTTTATATGCAATTACTCTTAGATCTTCGAATAAATTAACATTGCGCCCCAATCCATATATATTTCTTTTGTTGCTATCATTCTTTCTAATTACATCAGGAACAAAATCAGCTAAATAGTATAGATCATACGCTTTAATATCTGTCCACGTGGTTCTCCATTCAAAGATGTTAAGAGGGTTTTTCATTAGAATATCAGCGTAAGATTTATCTGCTTTTAATCTTTCTGTAAATCCACACTGCACAACAGAAGCTAATCTTAGTGGTTTTATTTTTGCAGAGTTTGTTTTTAATACTGGTATTTTTAGAGCATAAAGTAAATGAGCATGACCATTTATTGTATTTTGTATGATTGCATTTGGTTTAGGCAGTCCAGCCATATCCCACGCAATTGCCCCATATTCATGATCCACATCAAAAACAAAACCATTTATAAAATATTTATTGTTATATCCTATATATTTCTTTAAGGTAGCTTTCTCTCTCGGTTTCCTGTATACACCATCATTAAAATCATCACAGCATAGAGCATATTTTTGTATTTGGCTCTTGTATTTATCCTCATTATATATTTCTTTTCTCATTATCATCCCCCTCTCATATTACCCCTCCGAATATCATTAAATACCTCTAATTAAAAAAGGAGTGTTATATATTAAATTATTTACCACTCTATAAATAATACAATATAAAACATTGTCAAGTGTCTATTTTAACCATATCAGATATTATATGGTTTCTGGTTGGAATTTAATGTGTCAATAGCAATTAATAGAGAACATTTAATAGCCATGGATATATTAAAATAACAAAAAGAAAACTCTATAAATAATTTCAATCCAGAATAAAATGAGAGAAAATAGAAAAGTAAAGACCGTGATTTTTTTCTTGCTAATTTAGTATTTACTTATCTTTTTTATTTTTTAAATCTCTAAGAAATTATTGCTTCTATTATAGATTCTTATCACACACAGAAAATAAATCAATATTGCATACTGATATTTTAACTCAACCAGAAAAGGGGCTTTATATTTAACTCCCCAAGACATCATTCATTGTATATCTTTCTTGCGCTGCTTCTGAAGCATAGCTCAAATTATTTAGAATTGTTATGAAAATATTGTGCCAAATAATTCGTTCATTTTTATTTTCCCACTCTTTGAAAATAGCCTGCTCAACAGAAATCCAGACTATATCAACATTAGGCTCTGACAATAACTTTCTAAAAAGATCATCAGAGGTTGTCAAAGCATGAGATATTATTTTTTGTCCTGAAAAATTAGACAGCCAAAATGGATGTGGCTCACATAAATCGGTTAATGACGTAAATGTTAATCCACGGATTTGAGCTGCGTGCATAGTATTTTGGACCTTATGATTATCACGCCACGCTCGAAGATCTTTTAGCAAGTAATTTACTCGCTGGTTTCTCGCTTTGCTATTTTCTACTTGGTACTGGATATATGCTGGTCCCCCGCCATTTTGCCTATATCGAGCAAGTGATTTTACACTAATACCAAGATACAGAGATGCCAACTCAACATTAAGTGTCGCGTCATCAGGAATCTCACTAAAAAGCTTCCATACTTCTGAAAACTCTCTTAACGTCTCAACAACACTCATCCCTCTTTCCTTTCTGGTAATGGCGGATACTTCGCAGATGCTAAAAGTGCATTATACAATTTAGGTGCAGTCATTAGCATATGCAACTCAATCCTTTGAAGTGCCTCAAAAACTCGCTGATTATCTGGCACAGCATACCTTTCCGTAGGATCGGTGGTATTGCGGTGGTTAAGCAACTTTTTCACAACTGCATATGAAGTTAGCTCTTCTGCAACACGGCCAAAGGTTCTGCGCAGATCATGCATACCCAACTTCGTTATGCCTGCTTCCTGACAGATATACTCACGTAGGCTTTTACTGTCGGAATAGTGTCCAACCTTACTTCGTGATGAACGAGCCGGAAAAACCCATTTGCGTTTATCTGCTCGCTTTTCGTTATCGTTGACGATATCTCTTCGATCTTCCAGAATTCGCTTTGTAGCATCGCAGATTGGCAACTCATGGTCATTACGGTTTTTGGTGTCGTAGAATCGAATCATTCGGTTTTCAAGATCGACGTAGCTTGTCGTTCTGGCTTCCTCTTCTGTCAGAGTCTCTCGCCAGCACAGTGCAGCGGTTTCTTCTTTCCGGGCTCCAATCAGAACGGTTAGCAACAGATAATCACAACCCAACCGATTAAAACCTCGCTTATTGTGTAATGCAGTTAGAAAACGTCCCAGGGTATCTTTGGGAGACAATGGGTTTCGTACTCCCTTGGCACGATAGCTATCCTCCAGTTCAGATCGCGTTCTGAACTTCTTCTGTACCTTTAAAATTGAAAAAGGATTATAGGACAGCGAAGGTTGTCGTTGTTGTGTCTGGGCATTGCCAGCTTCAATTTCAATCGCATGTTTAACTGCAACATTAGCCCATCGGAAAGTTTGTTCAGCAGCCGTTCTTGCTCTTGAAGCAATTTCATCAAACTTACTAAGGATTTCAGTACCCGTAAGATCTTTTATCCGAAGGTTTTGCCATTCTTTCAACCGATTCTCAGCTTTGTCTAACACATTGAGAGTGTTTGGTTTAGCGGGTTTGGTTCTGCCAAGTAAGTGGCTCCTGTATTGGGCAAAAGCTTCACTCACGGTCAATTCAGCAAGATCGAGTTCCCTCTTAATCTTGTTGGGATTTCTCTTTGTTGCGATCATGGTCTGAACCAACTGTCGAGCTACCTCACGGGCTTGATCGATACTCGGAAAATCAGACACATTTCCAACCTTTACTTTCAAGACAGAGCTTGGCTTCTTACCCTCGCTGACATTACGATCTGACGAGGCTACTCTTCGCTGGATTACATAGGTTTTTTTCGTCAAACTGACCTTCACACCGAAGCCAACAGGTGAATCTCGATGATCGTCAAAAACTATGTAAGGCTTTTGGTCAGGGTTGGCTTCGAAAACGACTTTTCCAGAGCTACTGAGTTCAGGCTTAACATTAATACTTAACTTGTTGATAATAAAAGCCTGGTTGAGAGTTGTTTTCAAAGTATCACCACCATTTGTAGCCCAAAGAAGGAGTACAACCAATCTATCACGCCTTGGGCTACAAGTGAGCTACAAATTTATGGGTTTATGTGGGTTTAAAGGGGTTTTACCTGGGGCCATATGAGCACTTGAAAGAATTAAAAAATGAGTAAAATCAATATGAATGAAGACATTGATAAGGACTTCTCTAGCCACACGCCGATGATGCAGCAGTATCTGAAGCTTAAAGCTCAGCATCCGGAAATCCTGCTGTTTTATCGTATGGGCGATTTTTATGAGCTTTTTTATGACGATGCAAAACGCGCATCGCAGCTGCTCGACATATCCCTGACCAAGCGTGGCGCATCGGCGGGTGAACCTATCCCGATGGCGGGTATTCCGCATCACGCGGTAGAAAACTACCTGGCGAAGCTGGTGAACCAGGGCGAATCCGTCGCCATTTGCGAACAGATTGGCGACCCGGCCACCTCAAAAGGCCCGGTGGAGCGTAAAGTCGTGCGCATCGTCACGCCCGGGACCATCAGTGATGAAGCCCTGTTGCAGGAGCGCCAGGATAACCTGCTGGCCGCCCTCTGGCAGGACGGCAAAGGTTTTGGCTACGCCACGCTGGATATCAGCTCCGGGCGTTTTCGCCTGAGCGAACCGGCAGACCGCGAAACGATGGCTGCCGAATTGCAGCGCACGAACCCGGCTGAGTTGCTTTATGCCGAAGATTTTGCGGAAACGTCGCTGATTGAAGGCCGTCGCGGATTACGCCGTCGTCCTTTGTGGGAATTCGAAATTGATACCGCCCGTCAGCAGCTAAACCTGCAATTTGGTACGCGTGACCTGATCGGTTTTGGTGTTGAAAATGCGCCGCGCGGCCTGTGCGCTGCGGGTTGCCTGCTGCAATATGTGAAAGATACCCAGCGTACTGCCCTGCCACATATCCGCTCAATCACCATGGAGCGTCAGCAGGACAGCATCATTATGGATGCCGCGACGCGCCGTAACCTGGAGATCACCCAGAATCTGGCGGGTGGTGTGGAAAACACCCTTGCTTCGGTACTCGACAGCACGGTGACCCCGATGGGCAGCCGAATGCTCAAGCGCTGGCTGCACATGCCTATCCGCAATACTGAAACGCTGATCGGCCGCCAGCAAACCATCGCCGCCTTGCAGGACCGCTTTAGCGAATTACAGCCGGTGCTGCGTCAGGTTGGCGATCTGGAACGTATTCTGGCGCGGCTGGCCTTGCGCACAGCACGCCCGCGTGATTTGGCGCGGATGCGCCACGCCTTCCAGCAATTGCCTGAGCTGCGTGCTCAGCTTGCCGAAGTGAACAGCACACCGGTGCAAAAACTGCGGGAAACCATGGGCGAGTTTACAGAGCTACGTGAACTGCTCGAACGTGCCATCATTGACGCGCCACCGGTTCTGGTGCGCGACGGCGGTGTTATCGCCCCGGGTTACAACGAAGAGCTGGACGAATGGCGCGCGCTGGCAGACGGCGCGACGGATTACCTCGATAAACTGGAAATCCGCGAGCGTGAGCGTCTGGGCCTCGACACCCTGAAAGTGGGCTATAACGCGGTTCATGGGTACTACATTCAGATAAGCCGTGGGCAGAGCCATATGGCACCTATCCACTACGTGCGCCGCCAGACGCTGAAAAACGCCGAGCGCTACATCATTCCTGAACTGAAAGAGTATGAGGACAAAGTTCTCACCTCGAAAGGCAAAGCACTGGCGCTGGAAAAACAGCTGTATGACGAGCTGTTCGACATGCTAATGCCACACCTTGCCGACCTGCAATTAAGTGCTGGCGCGCTGGCAGAACTGGATGTGCTGGTAAACCTCGCAGAGCGTGCCGATGCACTTAATTACACCTGCCCGACCTTTACCGACAAGCCCGGTATTCGCATTACTGAAGGGCGCCACCCGGTGGTGGAACAGGTGCTGAACGAGCCATTCATCGCCAACCCACTGAGCTTGTCGCCGCAGCGAAGAATGTTGATCATTACCGGTCCGAACATGGGCGGTAAAAGTACATATATGCGCCAGACTGCGCTGATTGCGCTTCTGGCCCATATCGGCAGCTACGTTCCTGCGCAAAAAGTAGAGATTGGCCCGATTGACCGCATATTTACCCGCGTGGGTGCGGCGGACGATCTGGCAAGCGGGCGCTCAACCTTTATGGTGGAGATGACCGAAACGGCCAACATCCTGCATAACGCAACGGAACACAGCCTGGTATTGATGGATGAAGTAGGACGAGGCACCTCAACCTATGACGGCCTGTCACTGGCGTGGGCATGTGCTGAAAGCCTGGCGAACAAAATCAAGGCGATGACGCTGTTTGCGACCCACTACTTCGAACTGACTCAGCTACCAGAGAAAATGGAAGGCGTGGCAAACGTCCATCTCGATGCGCTGGAGCATGGCGATACCATCGCCTTTATGCACACCGTGCAGGATGGCGCAGCAAGCAAGAGCTATGGTCTGGCCGTTGCGGCACTGGCTGGTGTACCGAAAGAGGTCATCAAACGCGCACGCCAGAAACTGCGTGAGCTGGAGAGCTTGTCGCCCAACGCAGCGGCGACGCAGGTTGACGGTACGCAGATGTCACTGCTGATGCCTGCAGAAGAGACGTCACCAGCCGTAGAAGCACTGGAGAATCTCGACCCGGATTCTCTAACGCCACGTCAGGCGCTGGAGTGGATATACCGCCTGAAGAGTTTGGTCTAAGACTTCTGCGGATTATTGCCCGGTGGCGCTGCGCTTACCGGGCCTACGGGTTTTACAGGCCGGGTAAGCACAGCGCCACCGGGCCTATGGGTTTTGTAGGCCGGGTAAGGCAAAGCCGCCACCCGGCTTTTTTACAGCAGCGGCGGAATGGTTGGCACCTGCGGCGCGTTATCAATATCCTTTTGTGTCATTCGGAACGCTTCCGGGTAGTGCTCACGGCTGGTACGGTGAAGCGGCTCAGTATCACGCCAGGTATACAGACAATGCTGACACTGGAAGACAGTCCAGACATCCTTCACCGGGGATGTCGCCATCACTTCAATATGCTCATCGGCACAACGTGGACAAATCATGTTTTCCTCCTTATTGGCGAGCTGCGAGCATCGCGGTCAGTTTTTCAGCCCAGGCTTTCGTTTCAGGTAAATCCTGTACCGGCTGGCTATAGTGGCCACGGTTGTCCGGTGCGACAGGCGTGGTGGCATCGATGATCAGCTTGTCGGTGATCCCGGCCGGGCTGGAGCCTGGGTCAAGTTCAAGCACCGACATGTTCGGCAACTGCACCAGGTCCCCCGCCGGGTTAACTTTCGACGACAGCGCCCACATCACCTGCGGCAGGTTAAACGGATCGACGTCCTCATCCACCATAATCACCATCTTCACGTAACCCAGGCCATGTGGCGTGGTCATGGCACGTAACCCCACGGCACGGGCAAAACCGCCGTAACGTTTTTTGGTGGAGATAATCGCCAAAAGACCGTGGGTGTACATGGCATTCACTGCCTGTACTTCCGGGAATTCAGCTTTAAGCTGCTGGTAGAGCGGCACGCAGGTTGCCGGGCCCATCAGGTAGTCAATCTCCGTCCAGGGCATCCCCAGATAGAGCGATTCAAAAATGGGTTTAGTGCGGTAAGAGACTTTATCAATGCGTACGACGGTCATATTACGGCCACCGGAATAGTGGCCGGTAAATTCACCGAATGGCCCCTCGATTTCACGTTTGCGCCCCTCAATTACCCCTTCGAGGATAACTTCAGAGCCCCACGGCACGTCGAATCCGGTCAGCGGTGCGGTCGCGATTGGATACGGGCTTTCACGAAGCGCGCCAGCCATTTCGTATTCAGACTGGTCGTACTTCAGCGGCGTTGCCCCCATCAGGGTAATAATCGGATCATTACCCAGCGTGATCGCAATCGGCAGATCCTCCCCGCGCTCTTCCGCTTTATGCAGGTGCAGAGCGATATCGTGCATAGGAACAGGTTGCAGGCCCAGTTTGCGCTTGCCCTTGACTTCCATACGGTAGATCCCGACGTTCTGCTTGCCGAAATGGTCCGGGTCCAGCGGATCGCGTGATACCACGCAGGCTTTATCAAGGTAAAAACCACCATCACCGTCGTTCAGGCGGAACAGCGGCAGAATATCGAACAGGTTAATGTCCTCGCCATCCACCGTATTTTCGGCCCATTCCGGGTTAGCACGGCGCTCAGGTACAACGGGGAATTTATCCCAGCGGCGAATAAATTCGTCTATCTGGCTCTTCACCGGCGTATTTGCTGGCAGCCCCATTGAAATCGCATGGTTTTGCCATGAGCCGATGGTGTTCATCACCACGCGGGCGTCGGTAAAGCCGCGAATATTATCAAACCACAGTGCAGGTGCGCCGTCGCCAATGCGCCCGGTGGCGTTGGCCGCTGCCGCCAGATCGGGTTCAGCGTTGACCTCTTCCTCAATTTTCAACAGCTGCCCTTGCTCATCGAGCGCCTGGAGGAAGCTTCTCAAATCATCAAATGCCATCTTTGTTCTCCTGTGAAAAATGTCTGGCCTCCTGCAACCCGTTCCAGCGGCGCGCTTTTTTGCGTTCCAGACCAAACTGGTCAAGCACACGCGTCACAATATGCTGGGTAATGTCATCGGCGGTTTGCGGGTGGTTGTAATACGCGGGCATCGGCGGCACCATTGCCACGCCCATACGGGAAAGTGCGAGCATGTTCTCCAGATGGATCGTACTGAGCGGGGTTTCACGCGGAACCAGCACCAGCTTGCGTCCCTCTTTCATCACAACATCGGCAGCACGGCCCACCAGCCCTTCGGCGTAACCCGCGCGGATACCGGCAAGGGTCTTCATGCTGCATGGAATAACGATCATGCCATCGGTGCGAAACGAGCCGGACGAGATAGTCGCGGCCTGGTCGGCCGGGCTGTGGACAACATCCGCGAGCGCAGCAACGTCCTGAGCGGAATACGGCGTTTCCAGCTCAATGGTTGTTTTTGCCCACTTCGACATCACCAGATGCGTCTCCACTTCTGGCATATCGCGCAGCGCCTGAAGCAGCGCCACGCCGAGCGGTGCGCCAGTCGCCCCTGTCATTCCCACGATCAATCTCATTCAGTACCTCAATTAATTTGTTCGTGTACGAACATTATAAATAAGCTACTCCCGGATCGCTTTTCTGACAAGATCGTTCGCACACGATCACACGAATAGCTAAAAAATGTAGCGTTAAAATCCGGAGCAATAGCGGCTATCATAGTGGGAGATTTTTTCCGTCGGAGTGTTCATGGAACTAAGACAAGAGGCGTTCCATCTGTTACGTCAGCTTTTTCAACAGCATACCGCGCAGTGGCAGCATGCCTTACCGGAACTCACCAAGCCGCAGTACGCGGTTATGCGCTCCGTTGCCGAGCATCCGGGTATTGAACAGGTGGCATTGACCGAAGTGGCGGTCAGTACGAAAGCGACCCTGGCGGAAATGCTGAGCCGCATGGAGGCGCGCGGGCTGGTCAAACGCGAGCACGACCCGGCAGACAAGCGCCGCCGGTTTGTCTTCCTGACGCCAGAAGGTGAAGCTCTGCTTGCAGGCTGTAAGCCGGTAGGCAACGCGGTGGATGAGGCGTTTTTAGGGCGTCTCACTCAAGCCGAGCGGGAGCAGTTCTCTGACCTCATCAAAAAGATGATGCACGGTTAATTCACGCTGGTGTGCATAAAATCAATAAAGGTGCGCACCTTCGCTGGCAGATGTTGGGCATCCGGATACACCGCATAGATCCCCTGCTGCGCAAATGTATATTCCGGTAGAACCGGGACCAGCTTTCCCGCATCAAGCGCATCGCGCGCCAGCCATTCCGGCAGTAACGCCACCCCACCTCCCGCAAGCGCAAAGGCCATGAGCGCCTGAGCGCTGTCGGCAAACAAACGCGGCGCTTTTTTAATCTCCAGCGTTTCAGGCGCGCCGCCGGCATTTTTCACCTGCCAGCGCAGCGGCGAAGCGACGCGCTCGTGAATAATCCAGTCGGCCTGCGCCAGCTGCGCCAGCGATTCAACCGGATGGCTTACGAGCCACTCGGGCGCCGCAACGGGGAGAATGGAGAAGTGCGAAATCAGCGCGGCATGATAGCGAGAATCGGCAAGCGTTCCCAGCCGGATGGCCACGTCAAAGCGCTCCGAGATAAGGTCGGCGTGCAATGACGACGAAACATGACGCACGCGAAGATCCGGATGCTGCTGGCTAAACCTGGCCAGCAGCGGCACCACGACCTGCGAGCCATACTCAGGCGTGGTCGTGATCCGCAGCTCCCCCGTGAGCCCCGCATGGTTGGCGCGGACATCATCCTGCAACTGTTCTGCGTCCTTCAGAAGCGCGACGCTACGTTTATGAAACAGCGCGCCCGCCTCGGTTAGCGTCAGACGGCGGGTGGATCGCAGCAACAGGGTGACGCCCAGCTCAGCTTCGAGCTGGCGAATATTGAAGCTGACCACCGCTTTTGTCAGGCCCATCGCATCCGCTGCCGCCGTGAAACTCCCGGTGTCGGCCACCGCAACAAACATCTGCGCGCGCTGTAAGTTAATCATTATCGCCCTTTATACTGTCAAAATATTTTTGACAGTATATCGCGCTTTGTCAGGTTTATCCGTGCTTCTCCGGCCAATACGATACGCCACCTCACCGGAGGATCCACCATGACGTATCGCAGCAAAGTTGCCGTTGTTTATCTGCTGGGCTTTTTTCTAGATCTGATCAACATGTTCATTGCCAGCGTCGCCTTTCCGGCGATGGCTCACGATTTTAACGCCACGCCTTCAACGCTTGCCTGGGTCAGTAACGGGTACATTGCCGGTCTGACGCTGGTGATCCCGTTCAGCTCCGTGCTGACGCGCCGGATCGGGCCAAAGCGCGTCATTCTGCTCTCGCTTTTTCTGTTCAGCGCCGCCTCTGCCGCGGCAGGCATGTCGGCAACGCTTGAAAGCCTGATCGCCTGGCGCGTGCTGCAGGGCGTGGGAGGTGGCTTACTGATCCCCGTCGGACAGGCGCTGACCTGGCAGCAGTTCCGGCCTCACGAGCGTGCCCGGCTCTCCTCCGCGGTCATGCTGGTAGCGTTACTTGCACCCGCCTGTTCTCCTGCTGTCGGTGGACTGCTAGTTGAGACGCTGGGCTGGCGATGGATATTTTTCGCCACGCTCCCGGTGGCTATGGTGACGTTTGTTCTGGCCTGTCTGTGGCTAAAACACGAAAACCCCACGATGAACGCGGCCAGACTGCTAAACCTGCCCTTACTAACGGACCCGCTTTTGCGTTTTGCCATGCTTGTCTATTTATGCGTCCCCGGCGTATTCATTGGGGTGAACGTCACTGGCATGTTTTATCTTCAGCACGAGGCGAACATGAGCCCAGCCGCAACGGGAATGCTCATGCTGCCGTGGTCTGTGGCATCGTTTATAGCCATCACGGCGACGGGACGTTATTTTAACCGTATCGGCCCCCGACCGCTGATCGTCATCGGCTGCCTGCTGCAGGCGGCGGGTATTCTGCTTTTGATTGACGTCAGCTCGTCAACGCTGTTGCCTGCCGTCGCGTTTACCCTGATGGGCGCGGGAGGAAGCCTGTGCAGCAGTACGGCTCAGAGCAGCGCGTTTCTGACAACGCGCCGGGATGACATGCCGGATGCCAGCGCGCTGTGGAACCTCAATCGTCAGCTGAGCTTTTTTGCCGGCGCCCTGCTGCTGGCACAGGCGCTGAACCTGGCGCAGATCTGGCTACCGCCGCTCGCCGCATGGCACGGGATGTTTATTTTTGCCGCAGGCATGACCTTGCTGCCTGTACTGTACGTTTTTCGACTTAACAATACGCAGGTGCTCACCCAGCTGCGACAGGAGAATTCATGACGCCTTTCGAACACGACATTATCGACCTCCACATTGCGCTTGAAGACTGGTTAGGCAAAGGCGAAGGCGATTACGACGCCCTGCTCGCCCGCTTCAGCCCGGATTTTCTGATGATCCCGCCGGGCGGTGTGCAGGTCGACTATAACGGCCTGGCCAGTTTTCTGGAAAAACAGCGCGGAAGCCGTCCCGGACTGAAAATCGGCATTGACGAATTAACCACGATCCAGAGCGGCGATTGGAGTGCGGTGCTTCACTACCGGGAGACGCAAACCCGGCCGGATCTGCCCGTCAACGTGCGTTGGTCAACAGCGGTGCTTAACCAGGATGGCGATAAGATAACGTGGCGTCTGTTACACGAAACAGCACAGCCATAGCGCAAAAGAAAAAGGCCCGTCTCACGACGGGCCTTTATTGACGAAAGATTGCTTATTCGCGGAACAGCGCTTCGATATTCAGACCTTGCCCCTGCAGGATTTCACGCAGGCGGCGCAGACCTTCAACCTGAATCTGGCGAACACGTTCACGGGTCAGGCCAATTTCACGGCCGACGTCTTCCAGTGTCGCAGCTTCATACCCCAGTAAACCGAAACGACGTGCCAGCACTTCACGCTGTTTGGCGTTCAGTTCGAACAGCCATTTGACGATGCTCTGTTTCATGTCATCGTCCTGCGTGGTGTCTTCCGGGCCGTTGTCTTTTTCATCGGCCAGGATGTCCAGCAGCGCTTTTTCGGAGTCGCCACCCAACGGGGTGTCAACGGAGGTAATGCGCTCGTTGAGACGCAGCATACGGCTTACGTCATCAACCGGTTTATCAAGTTGCTCGGCAATCTCTTCCGCACTTGGCTCGTGGTCCAGTTTATGGGACAACTCGCGCGCGGTACGCAGATAGACGTTCAACTCTTTGACGATGTGAATCGGCAGGCGGATCGTACGGGTCTGGTTCATAATAGCCCGTTCGATGGTCTGACGAATCCACCAGGTCGCGTAGGTTGAGAAGCGGAACCCGCGTTCCGGGTCAAACTTCTCTACTGCGCGGATAAGCCCTAAGTTGCCCTCTTCAATCAGGTCCAGCAAAGCCAGACCACGATTGCCGTAACGACGGGCAATTTTCACGACCAGACGCAAGTTACTTTCAATCATGCGGCGGCGTGAGGCTACATCACCACGCAAAGCACGACGTGCAAAATAGACTTCTTCTTCGGCCGTTAACAGTGGGGAGTAACCGATCTCCCCAAGGTAAAGCTGAGTCGCGTCCAGTACACGCTGTGTGGCACCCTGCGATAGCAGCTCTTCTTCAGCTAAATCGTTATCACTGGGTTCCTCTTCTACTAAGGCTTTTTCGTCAAAAGCCTCTGCTCCGTTCTCATCAAATTCCGCATCTTCATTTAAATCATGAACTTTCAGCGTATTCTGACTCATAAGGTGGCTCCTACCCGTGATCCCTGAACGAGACACCCTGGCTGGCATGCCCCGTCAAATTATCGCTGCGGCAAATATTGCAGCGGGTTTACGGATTTCCCCTTGTAACGAATTTCAAAATGCAAGCGTGTAGAACTGGTACCGGTGCTACCCATAGTAGCTATTTTTTGCCCCGCCTTAACTTCTTGTTGTTCCCGGACCAGCATTGTATCGTTATGGGCGTAGGCACTCAGGTAATCATCGTTATGTTTGATGATAATAAGATTACCGTAACCACGCAGAGCGTTACCGGCATACACAACGCGCCCGTCTGCGGTCGCGATGATAGCCTGTCCTTTACTCCCTGCGATATCGATCCCTTTATTCCCACCTTCGGTAGAAGAGAAGTTCTCGATAACCTTGCCGTCAGTTGGCCAGCGCCATGCAGAGATTGGCGAACTGGTAGATGTACTGCTGGCAGTCGGTTCGATAGAGCTAACCACAGGTGCCGTAATCGGTGCTGTGACAGTCGTCGCAGTCCCTTTATTATTAGGCAACATTTTGTTAGCACTCTGATCACCTGAATCCTCAGAATACGTAATTACCGGTTGCGAAGCAACCACTGTGCTGGATTTTTGTGCAGGCTTAACGCTGTTGTTCTGCGCGGTCACGTCGGCCGCTGAAACTGTGTTGCCAGGCGTTAGTGGCGTGCCTGTCGCATTACCAACCTGGAGCGATTGACCCACTTCCAACCCGTAAGGTGCCTGTACGTTATTACGCTGAGCCAGGTCACGGAAATCGTTCCCGGTGATCCAGGCAATATAGAACAACGTATCACCGCGTTTCACGGTATAGGTGCTGCCACCGGTATAGCTACCTTTCGGAATATTCCCGTACTTCCGGTTATACACGATGCGGCCATTTTCGGTCTGCACAGGTTGTTCCACAGGTTGAATCTGTGTCGGCTGCGAAACCGGGCGCTGAACGGGCTGAATTTGCGGCGTCTGTTGAACCGTTGATGTGCCCATTTTAGGTGGAGGGGTAATCAACATTCCGCCGGACGTATTACCCGAGCTGCTGTTCCCGCCTACGGAGCTGACCGGCGCAGGTGCGTTACCAGAACTTGAACAGCCTGCCAGCCATAGCGAAACCAGTGATAATGCCGCAACACGGCTGATGGTGAATTTTGGGCTTCCCGCGCTCATTTATCCCCCAGGAATGTGTTAACTACCAGTGACTTAAAAATAACCGTGATGGCACGAACCTTTTGCGCCACACCATACGCTGAATTTGCCTTAATAACCCTGGATAATTCTGAGTCTCAGGCCAGTTCTCCCTTCACAAGAGGCACAAAGCGTACGGCTTCCACAGTATCGATAATAAACTCGCCGCCACGCCGACGAACACGCTTCAGAAGCTGCTGTTCGTCGCCCACGGGCAGGACAAGAATGCCGCCTTCATCCAGCTGCGATAAGAGTGCTGCTGGGATCTCAGGCGGCGCTGCCGTCACGATAATGGCATCAAACGGAGCGCGAGCCTGCCAACCCTGCCACCCATCACCATGACGTGTCGAAACATTATGTAAATCAAGTTGTTTCAGGCGACGACGCGCCTGCCACTGCAAACCTTTAATTCGCTCGACCGAACAAACATGGTGAACCAGATGCGCCAGGATCGCGGTTTGATAACCCGACCCGGTGCCAATCTCCAGCACGCGGGATTCTGGCGTCAGTTCCAGTAACTCCGTCATGCGCGCCACCATGTAGGGCTGCGAAATAGTCTGACCCTGCCCGATAGGCAGCGCCACGTTTTCCCACGCTTTGTGTTCAAACGCCTCGTCTACAAATTTCTCACGCGGGACCAGGGCGAGCGCATCCAGCACATGCTCGTCAGCGATCCCCTGAGCGCGTAATTGTTCCAGAAGAGTTTGTACACGTTTGCTTACCATTGCGTGTTCACTCCAACGCGATCCAACCAGCCCGACACCACATCATGCGCGTTATAAGCGGTTAAATCTACGTGCAATGGCGTAACCGAAACGTACCCTTCATCCACCGCGGCGAAATCGGTATCCGGCCCGGCATCGTGTTTTTCGCCTGGCGGGCCAATCCAGTAAAGCGTATTGCCACGTGGATCCTGCTGCGGGATCACCTGATCGGCCGGATGGCGGCTCCCGCAACGGGTTACGCGAATACCTTTGATTTCATCCAGAGGCAGGTCAGGAACGTTGATATTGAGGATACGCCCCGTACGCAACGGTTCGCGGTTGAGCGCGCGCAAAATGGAACAGGTGACTGCCGCTGCCGTGTCGTAATGCTTGTGGCCGTTTAACGAGACCGCCAGCGCGGGAAATCCCAGATGGCGGCCCTCCATTGCGGCAGCAACCGTACCGGAATAGATAACGTCATCACCCAGATTCGGGCCAGCATTGATGCCGGATACGACGATATCCGGGCGCGGGCGCATAAGCGCATTCACGCCCAAAAATACGCAGTCCGTCGGCGTGCCCATCTGGACAGAAATGTCGCCATTTTCAAAGGTAAAGGTGCGAAGCGACGACTCCAGCGTCAATGAGTTAGACGCCCCACTGCGGTTACGATCGGGTGCCACAACCTGCACATCGGCAAATTCACGCAGGGCTTTCGCCAGCGTTTGAATGCCTGGGGCGTGGATCCCATCATCGTTACTCAGCAATATTCGCATAGTCACCCGACGTGTTGATAAGTTCCCTGACAACACTGGTGGCAAAGCTACCTGCCGGCAGCCAGAAGCGTAACTCGACGGTCACGTCATCCCACCAGTTCCAGCTCAGCTGTTGCGGGTAGAGCAGCATCGCACGGCGTGCTGCTTCGACTTTTTCCCGCACCAGCAATGATTGTAATTCTGACGCATCCGCCACGGCCAACTGCTCTGCGGCCAGCGCTTCACCCTGAGTACCCCACTCGCCCGTACCGGGCAATGCAGCGGTAATCATCAGAGATTTGGCCTCCACGCGCGACTGCACATCGGCCATTTCTTCAGCCGTTGCCACAAACCAGCTCCCGCGTCCCGCTAATTGTAGCGCATCGCCGACAACAACTTGATTCGCGTCCGGTTTTTTCAGTCGTTCGCTCACCATTTGATTAAACAACGCGCTTCGGGCTGCCGACAACCAAAAACTGCGTTTATTCCTGTCACGAACCGGGGCATCGCTTTGCGCCCAACGCAGCGCGCCCTGAATGTTACTGCCACCAATACCGAAACGCTGCGCACCAAAGTAGTTCGGCACGCCCTGCTCGCTAATGGCATTCAGACGTTTTTCAACGTCGTCGCGGTTCGTTACCTCACGCAGAACCAGCGTGAAGTCGTTACCTTTTAGCGCCCCCAGGCGCAGCTTGCGCTTGTGGCGGGCATATTCCAGCACTTTACAGCCTTCAAGCTCAAATTTGCTTAAATCCGGCATCCCGTTGCCCGGTACGCGCGCGCAGAGCCATTGTTCAGTGACCGCGTGCTTATCTTTTTGGCCGGCAAAGCTCACTTCACGGGCGTGAATTTTCAGAAATTTAGCCAGCGCATCCGCCACAAAGCGGGTATTGCAGCCGTTTTTCAGGATGCGGACCAGGATGTGCTCGCCTTCCCCGTCCGGTGTAAAACCTAAATCCTCGACCACAACAAAATCTTCCGGGCTGGCTTTCAGCACGCCGTTACCCAGAGGTTTGCCGTACAGGTACGTCAGGTTGTCGAAGTCTGTCATTTTGCCGCCTTCACCAGAAGCGCCACGGCCTCACAGGCGATACCTTCACCCCGACCGGTAAAGCCGAGTTTTTCGGTGGTGGTGGCTTTAACGTTAACGTCATCCATATGGCAACCCAGATCTTCGGCAATGAATACGCGCATCTGCGGGATGTGCGGCAGCATTTTGGGCGCCTGAGCAATGAGCGTCACATCCACGTTGCAAAGGCTGTAGCCTTTGGCCTGGATACGACGCCAGGCTTCGCGCAACAGCGCGCGGCTGTCAGCCCCTTTGAACGCCGGGTCGGTGTCCGGGAACAGTTTGCCAATATCGCCCAGCGCAGCAGCGCCCAGCAACGCATCGGTTAACGCGTGCAGCGCCACGTCGCCATCAGAATGCGCCAGCAGCCCTTTTTCATAAGGAATACGTACGCCGCCAATGATAATTGGGCCTTCTCCGCCAAAGGCGTGTACATCAAAACCGTGTCCAATTCGCATTATGCCTTCTCCTGATGGGTCGAACGGGTAAGATAAAATTCCGCGAGCTGTAAATCTTCAGGACGTGTCACTTTTATATTATCAGCGCGTCCTTCAACCAGCTCAGGGTGAAAACCGCAATACTCCAGCGCCGAGGCTTCATCAGTGATGATCGCACCTTCTTTAAGCGCACGCGTTAAGCAATCGTGGAGTAACTCGCGGGGGAAAAACTGCGGCGTCAGCGCGTGCCACAAGTCAACGCGCTCAACGGTATGCGCGATCGCCTGTTTGCCCGGTTCGGCACGTTTCATGGTGTCGCGCACTGGTGCGGCCAGAATACCGCCTACCGTGCTTGTTTCGCTCAGCGCCAGCAGGCGTGCAAGGTCGTCCTGGTGCAGGCAGGGGCGCGCGGCGTCATGCACCAGCACCCACTGCGCGCCTGCGGCAGCCTGAATGCCAGCCAGCACGGAGTCGGCGCGCTCTGCGCCGCCATCAACAACGGTAATTTGCGGGTGATTCGCCAGCGGCAGTTCGGCAAAACGAACATCGCCGGGGCTGATAGCGATAACGACGTGCGTCACCCGTGGATGCGCCAGCAGCGCCACCACGGAGTGCTCAAGGATCGTTTTATCGCCAATTGAGAGGTATTGCTTTGGACATTCTGTCTGCATACGCCGGCCAAAACCTGCGGCTGGCACCACGGCGCATACGTCCGAAAAAGTAACTGCCATGTCGTAATCCTGGGCCTGATTATCGATTGTTTTGTGCTGAGCCCTGATTGCGTTTAGACGCATCCGGTACCAGACGATAAAACGTTTCGCCCGGCTTAGTCATACTGAGTTCGTTGCGTGCGCGTTCCTCAATCGCCTCTTGCCCGCCATTGAGGTCATCAATTTCAGCAAAAAGTTGATCGTTTCGCGCCTTAAGTTTGGCGTTTGTTGCCTGCTGAGCCGAGACATCATCGCTCACCCGGCTATAGTCGTGTAGCCCGTTCTTACCGAACCACAGCGAATATTGCAGCCAGACCAGCAAAGCCAGCAACAGCAGCGTTAGTTTACCCATCCTGCCCCCTGAAAAACGGCATCATCATCCTATAACTTTCCCCGGGACTCTTCGCCGGGGTTACAGAGATGCCGCAACATCGCGGGCAAATGTACCACATTTTTTCCGCAGAATCGCCCTGCACAATATCGTCACACAGTTGGTTACGGTTTGAATTATGGCTGAAGTTAGCCCATGAGCCACAAAAATAACAGACCAAACATCAAGACCACCGTCACAATCGTGACGATAGCACTATATAGGAGTTTGCCATTGAGTAGCGAATGGAGCGCAATGCCAACCACGACCGCAACGGGCATCAGCGCAAGGAAGAAAGGCCAGGTATAGAGAAAGAAGAACAGCGTGTTACCGCCGTAGATAAGAAAAGGGATACCCAGCGCCAGCAACCACGAGACGAAGCCGACTATGGCCCCAGGAAATGACCAGGTCGTCTCGTCGTCGGTCGATAACGGCTCCGACCCGGTGGTGATAATGTAGTTTTCACTGTTGCGCATAGCTAATCCTGTGACCATGACTCATCGTTCGGGAAGACAGCTCCCGAACGATACCGTCTCAGGATCTGATAATATCGTCCCGTCTGAGCAGGTCTAATAATTGGCTCACTAAATTTGTTACCAATTGTTGACCTTCCAGGTGAATCTCTGGGGATTCAGGCGCTTCGTATACCGAGTCAATTCCAGTGAAGTTTCGCAGTTCACCCGCACGGGCTTTTTTGTAGAGTCCTTTTGGATCGCGTGCTTCGCAGATTTCCAGCGGGGTATCAACAAACACCTCGATAAAGCGATCGTGGCCCACACGCTCACGCACCATCTGGCGCTCGGCGCGATGAGGCGAGATAAACGCGGTCAGCACCACCAGCCCGGCATCGGCCATCAGGCTCGCCACTTCCCCGACCCGACGGATATTCTCTTTACGATCGTCATCGCTGAACCCCAGGTCGCTGCACAGGCCGTGACGCACGTTGTCACCGTCCAGCAGATAGGTGCTTACCCCCTGCTGATGTAACGCCTCTTCCAGCGCCCCCGCGACCGTGGATTTACCTGAGCCAGACAGCCCGGTAAACCACAGCACAACCCCACGATGACCGTGGAGTTGTTCACGCTGAGCAACCGTCACCGGATGAGGATGCCAGACGACGTTCTCATCATGCGCGGCCATTACTTGCCTCCCAGCAGATCGCGCGCGCCCCAGTGCGGGAAGTGCTTACGCACCAGTGCATTCAACTCCAGTTCAAATTCACTGAATTCAGAGGTTACAGCGGCCTTGTCATTTGGCTCACGCACCATCCCTGCACCCACGGTCACGTTAGAGAGTCGGTCGATAAAGATAAGCCCGCCAGTCACCGGGTTCTGCTGGTATTGATCCAGCACCAAAGGCTCGTCAAAGGTGAGATCCACCAGACCGATGCCGTTCAGCGGCAACTCTGCCACTTCACGCTGCGTCAGGTTGTTGATATCCACCTGATACTTAATGCCATCCACGCGCGCACGGGTTTTCTTGCCTGCAATTTTGATGTCGTAGCTTTGGCCGGCTTTCAGTGGCTGCTCAGCCATCCATACCACATCCACAGCAGCGCCCTGAACGGCCGCCAGCGTTTCATGGGCATCAACCAGCAGGTCACCGCGGCTGATGTCAATTTCGTCTTTCAACACCAGAGTGACCGCTTCGCCAGCGCCCGCTTCTGGCAGATCGCCATCGAAGGTCACGATACGCGCAATGGAAGACTCCACGCCCGAAGGCAGTGCTTTCACTCGTTGCCCAACCTGCACACTGCCTGACGCAATCGTGCCGGAAAAACCACGGAAATCCAGGTTCGGACGGTTAACGTATTGCACCGGGAAACGCATCGGCTGGGTGTCGACCACACGCTGAATTTGAACGGTTTCGAGCACTTCCAGCAGCGTCGGGCCACTGTACCACGGCATATTCGCGCTCTGGGAAGCCACGTTATCGCCTTCCAGCGCGGAGAGCGGCACAAAGCGAATGTCCAGATTGCCCGGCAGTTGTTCAGCAAAGGTCAGGTAACTCTGACGGATCTCATCGAATTTCTCTTCGCTGAAATTAACCAGATCCATTTTATTGATCGCCACCACCAGGTGTTTGATCCCCAGCAACGTGGAGATAAAGCTGTGACGACGGGTCTGATCCAGCACGCCTTTACGCGCGTCAATCAGCAGGATCGCCAGCTCACAGGTCGATGCACCGGTGGCCATATTACGGGTGTACTGTTCATGCCCCGGGGTGTCGGCGATGATAAATTTGCGTTTTTCGGTAGAGAAATAACGATAAGCGACATCAATGGTAATGCCTTGCTCACGCTCAGCCTGTAAGCCATCCACCAGCAATGCCAGATCCAGCTTTTCACCCTGGGTGCCGTGACGTTTGCTGTCGTTGTGCAGGGAAGAGAGTTGGTCTTCATAAATCTGGCGCGTGTCGTGCAGCAGACGGCCAATCAGAGTACTTTTCCCGTCATCGACGCTGCCGCAGGTCAGAAAGCGCAGCAGGCTTTTGTGCTGTTGCGCGTGCAGGTAGGCTTCAACGCCACCTTCATCAGCAATTTGTTGAGCAATAGTGGTATTCATGGCGGCTCCTTAGAAATAACCCTGACGTTTCTTCAGCTCCATGGAGCCTGCCTGGTCGCGGTCAATCACGCGGCCCTGTCGCTCGCTGGTAGTGGACACCAGCATCTCCTCGATGATCTCCGGCAGCGTCTGCGCGTTAGATTCCACTGCGCCGGTCAGCGGCCAGCAGCCGAGGGTACGGAAACGCACCATCTGTTTTTTGATCACTTCGCCAGGCTGCAAATCAATGCGATCGTCATCGATCATCATCAGCATCCCGTCACGCTCCAGCACCGGACGTTCAGCGGCCAGGTACAGCGGAACAATCTCGATATTTTCCAGATAGATGTACTGCCAGATATCCAGCTCGGTCCAGTTAGAGAGCGGGAAAACGCGAATGCTTTCGCCTTTGTTGATCTGGCCGTTGTAGTTATGCCACAGCTCCGGGCGCTGGTTTTTTGGGTCCCAGCGGTGGAAACGGTCGCGGAAGGAGTAGATACGCTCTTTCGCACGGGATTTTTCTTCGTCACGGCGCGCACCGCCGAAGGCAGCATCAAAACCGTATTTATTCAGCGCTTGCTTCAGCCCTTCGGTTTTCATGATATCGGTGTGTTTGGCACTGCCGTGGACGAACGGGTTAATGCCCATCGCCACCCCTTCCGGGTTTTTATGCACCAGCAGCTCGCAGCCGTAGGCTTTTGCAGTACGGTCGCGGAATTCGTACATCTCGCGGAATTTCCAGCCGGTATCCACGTGCAGCAGCGGGAATGGCAGTGTGCCCGGATAAAACGCTTTACGCGCCAGATGCAGCATCACGCTGGAATCTTTACCGATGGAGTACATCATCACCGGGTTAGAGAATTCGGCAGCTACCTCGCGGATAATATGAATACTCTCCGCTTCGAGTTGCCGCAGGTGAGTCAGTCGTTTTTGGTCCATAACCGTTCCTTAAGCCAAATTTATAACAGAAGAACCGAAGCCTTCTGTGTCGGTTGTGTGTTGAAACCAGGCGAGCGTGCTGTGCAGCTGCACCACTTCACCCACCACAATCAGGGCGGGCATAGGCGCGTCTTTCGCAAGGTGTACAAGGTCTTGTAGTGTGCCGGTGGCAACGTGTTGGTCGACGCGCGTCCCGCGAGAGATCACGGCCACTGGCGTTGTCGCATCGCGACCATGCTGAATAAGCTGTTCGCTGATTTCCGCCGCTTTCATCGTGCCCATATAGATGGCAAGCGTTTGTCGGCTCTCGGCCAGATGCGACCAGTCAAACGGTGTGCTGTCGGCCTTGTAGTGGCCGGTTACAAAGGTCACGCTCTGAGCGTAATCACGGTGGGTCAGCGGGATACCGGCGTAGGCTGTTACCGCAGAGGCCGCGGTAATACCTGGCACCACCTGGAACGGTATACCCGCCTCGGCAGCGGCCTGAAGCTCTTCCCCGCCACGGCCAAAGATGAACGGATCTCCCCCTTTCAGGCGCACCACGGTTTTGCCTTCTCTGGCTGCCGTAATCAGCATCTGATTGGTTTCGTGCTGTGGCACGGCGTGTTCACCGGCGCGTTTACCCACGCAAATTTGTTCGGCATCGCGGCGGATCAGTTCGCGCACGCCGTCGCTCACCAGGTGGTCGTAAAATACGACATCCGCATCCTGGAGAACCTGTAGGCCGCGCAGGGTTAACAGCCCGGCATCACCCGGCCCTGCGCCTACCAGAATGATTTCACCGCTTCCGCTGCCGGGGTTATCCAGTTCATCTTCCAGAATCTGCTGCGCTGCGGCTTCATTACCGGCGTGCATCAGGCGGGCAAAACGGCCACGGAAGACGCGCTCCCAAAAGCGACGACGCTCGGCCACGCTTGTCAGACGCGTTTTCAGATGGTTACGCCAGAAACTGGCTTTCTCGGCCATACGCCCGAGGCTTGTGGGCAGCAGTGCTTCTATTTTTTCCCGCAGCACCCGCGCCAGAACCGGGGCCGTGCCACCAGAGGAGATGGCCACCAGCAGCGGCGAACGGTCAACGATCGACGGGAAAATGAATGAACACAGTGATGGATCATCCACCACGTTTACCAGACGAAACCGGGACTGTGCCGCCAGAGAGACCCGACGGTTAAATTCACGATCGGGGGTTGCAGCGATCACCAGCACTACGCTGTCTATCTGCGATTCGTCGAACTGCGCGTCAGTAACGACCTGCACCTGTGCGCCAGCACGATGCAAGAAAGCAATTTTGCGATCGGCAATCTCACCCGTGCCAACCACCAGCACGGGCCTGTCTTTTAGGGCAGCAAATAAGGGCAGATAGTCCACAAGCACCAACTCACTAACAACCAGGAATAGTGGGACTATAGGGGGCGGTTTAGATCGAATGAAATTACGAATTGGAATGAGTAGTTACTCAATGGAATAACGCCGTGAAAAAGCAAATATCAAAAAGTGCTTAACACACGAAATTTCGGGCATTTAAGAGCAATTCAAATTGTGTATACCGGGTCACAGTTTCATACTAAGCCAGTTAAAATTTTGCTCTGTTTTTAAGGACTCACTATGTTTTCCGCAACGCGCCACCGTATTGCTGCCCTGGCGCTCGGCGTTTGCTTTATCCTTCCGGCCCAGGCAAAAAATCCACCGTACGGCGAAATTGCCAGTACCCAGGCGCGACATATTGCGACTGTCTTTCCTGGCCGTATAACCGGCACGCCAGCCGAGATGCTCTCCGCCGACTATATCCGCCAGCAGTTTGCCGGGATGGGCTACCAGAGCGATATTCGGGCCTTTCACAGCCGGTACATCTATACCTCGCGCAATAACAGCAAAAACTGGCATAACGTGACCGGCAGTACGGTCATTGCTGCACATGAAGGCAAGAGCGCCCAGCAAATCATTATTATGGCGCACCTGGATACCTTCGCCCCGATGAGCGATGCCGATACCGACAACAACCTCGGCGGTCTGACGCTTCAGGGAATAGACGATAACGCGGCGGGTCTGGGCGTGATGCTTGAACTGGCCGAACACCTGAAGAATATCCCGACAAAATACGGTATTCGCTTTATCGCGACCAGCGGTGAAGAAGAAGGAAAACTCGGTGCTGAGAATATCCTTAAGCGCATGAGCCCTGAAGAGAAGAAAAACACCTTGCTGGTGATTAATCTCGATAACCTTATCGTCGGCGACAAACTCTATTTTAATAGCGGGCAGAGTACGCCAGGAAGCGTGCGCAAATTAACCCGCGACCGGGCGCTGGCGATTGCCCGCAATCAGGGCGTCTACGCCACCAGTAATCCGGGCGGTAATCCTGCTTATCCACGTGGAACAGGCTGTTGTAACGACGGTGAAGTGTTCGATAAAGCCGGCATTCCGGTATTGTACGTGGAAGCGACAAACTGGGCGCTGGGCAAAAAAGATGGTTATCAGCAGAGAGCCAAATCTAAAGCCTTCCCGAACGGAACAAGCTGGCATGATGTGAGGCTTGATAATCAACAGCACATTGATAGCGCGCTGCCGCAGCGTATTGAACACCGTAGCCGCGATGTGGTGAAAGTGATGCTGCCGCTGGTGAAGGAGCTGGCGAAAGCGGGTAAAGCCTGATGGGTATTTTCCCCTCACCCCAGCCCTCTCCCCATAGGGGCGAGGGAGAAAAGACGGCTCCGGGCGATCCCCTCTCCCCTATGGGGAGAGAGTTAGGGTGAGGGGGAGTTAATGGGATTACCCTTCGTGCAATCCGCACTCGCGCTTGAGCCCAAAGAATCGCGTCTCTTCTTCCGCCATTCCCGGTTCCCATTTACGCGTGGTGTGGGTATCGCCTACAGACAGATACCCCTGGTCCCACAGCGGATGGTACTTCAGCCCGTGTTTTTGCAGATACTGATAAACCGTACGGTTGTCCCAGTCGATAATCGGCAGCACTTTGAACACACCGCGCTGAACCGCCAGCACCGGCAACGTGGCGCGGCTACCAGACTGCTCACGGCGTAAACCGGCAAACCAGGTCTGTGCATTCAGATCTTTCAGCGCACGGTTCATCGGCTCAACTTTGTTGATTTCATTGTATTTCTCAATGCCTTCAACGCCCTGCTCCCACAGTTTGCCGTAACGCGCCTCCTGCCAGGCCGCGCTTTCAGTCGCGCGGTAGACTTTCAGGTTCAGTTTGAGCTTGTCCGTCAGCTCATCGATAAACTGGTAGGTTTCCGGGAACAGATAGCCGGTATCGGTGAGGATCACCGGAATGTCCGGTCGGATCTGATTCACCAGATGCAGGCTGACCGCCGCCTGAATACCAAAGCTCGACGAGAGCACATAGTCACCCGGCAGATTTTCCAGCGCCCACGCCACACGCCCTTCGGCGTCCAGCTTTTCCAGTTGTGCGTTGGTTTCTGCAAGTGCAAGGATGCGCTCGACTTTTGGCAGGTCGTTAAGGGCGTTTAGATCGAGTACGGACATAAGAACCTCGTTTGCCTGTTTTGCCGGGCGGCACTACGTTTGCCCGGCCTACAAAACCTGTAATACCGTCGGGATGTTACTCCCAGAAATCCCGAGCGGGATCGAGCACCGGGCGAATGATGCCCGCACGCACCGTAAAGTCACCGAAGCCTTCACCCGCTTCGCGCTCTTTCGCCCAGCGCCCGACAAGCTCGTCAACGGAATCGAGAATTTCTGATTCCGTAATGTTCTCGCGATACATACGCGGAATACGCGTACCCATCCGGTTACCACCCAGATGCACGTTGTAGCGGCCCGGCGCTTTACCCACCAGACCCAGCTCAGCCAGCATCGCACGGCCACAGCCGTTCGGGCAGCCGGTTACACGCATCACAATATGCTCTTCAGGAATACCGTGTTTTTCCAGAATCGCTTCCACTTTGTCGGTGAACGACGGCAGGAAGCGTTCCGCTTCGGCCATTGCCAGCGGACAGGTCGGGAATGACACGCAGGCCATTGAGTTTTCACGCTGCGGTTTCACCGCATTCATCAA
Source organism: Enterobacter sp. C4G1 (assembly GCF_052886895.1). Classification (NCBI taxonomy): domain Bacteria; kingdom Pseudomonadati; phylum Pseudomonadota; class Gammaproteobacteria; order Enterobacterales; family Enterobacteriaceae; genus Enterobacter; species Enterobacter sp. C4G1. The sequence goes on from NZ_JBQVVV010000001.1 coordinate 29,872, forward strand.
CCCATGATCGCGCGCCAGTTTCTCGATCTTCGCTTTCTGGCTTTCCGGCACACCGGCAATGATCAGGTTCTGGTTGGCGGTAATACGGAACTCGCCTTTATGGATCTTAGCAATTTCCAGCAAACCAGTTTTCAGAGGGCGGCCTGGATAATCCAGAATACGGCCATTTTCGATAAACAGCGTCAGGTGCCATTTATTGTCGATGCCTTTTACCCAACCGATACGATCGCCGCGACCGGTGAATTCATAAGGACGGATCGGTTCAAATTTGATACCAGCGCGACGTTCCACTTCTTCTTTAAACGTCTCAACGCCCACGCGCTCCAGGGTGTATTTGGTCTTCGCGTTTTTACGGTCGGTACGGTTACCCCAGTCGCGCTGAGTCGTAACAACCGCTTCCGCCACGGCCAGCGTGTGCTCAAGCGGCAGGAAACCGAACTCACTCGCCGTGCGGGCATAGGTTTTCTTGTTGCCGTGTTCGATGGACAAACCGCCGCCCACCAGCAGGTTAAAGCCCACCAGCTTGCCGTTTTCCGCAATCGCCACGAAGTTCATGTCGTTGGCGTGCAGATCGATATCGTTCTGCGGCGGGATCACCACTGTGGTTTTGAACTTACGCGGCAGATAGGTCTGGCCGAGGATCGGTTCTTCATCCGTGGTGGCAACTTTTTCCTGATCGAGCCAGATCTCCGCATACGCGCGGGTACGTGGCAGCAAGTGCTCAGAAATCTTCTTCGCCCATTCGTACGCTTCGGCATGAAGCTCAGACTCAAACGGGTTCGAGGTGCAGAGCACGTTACGGTTCATGTCGTTGGCGGTCGCCAGCGCGTCCAGCCCGACCGAGTGCAGCATCTGGTGTACCGGCTTCACGTTCTTCTTCAGAATGCCGTGGAACTGGAAGGTCTGACGGTTCGTCAGACGGATGCTGCCGTAAATGGTGTTGTCATGGGCGAATTTGTCGATTGCCTGCCACTGTTTAGTGGTGATAACCCCACCCGGCAGGCGGCAGCGCAGCAGCATCGCGTGGCGCGGCTCCAGCTTTTGTTCTGCACGTTCGGCGCGGATATCGCGGTCATCCTGCTGATACATACCGTGGAAACGGATCAGCAGGAAGTTGTCGCCTTTAAAACCGCCAGTCAGACCGTCATTCAAATCTTCGGCAATGGTGCCGCGCAGATAGTTACTCTCAACTTTCATGCGCTCAGCATCAGTCAGTTTGCCTTCGACCACCAGTGGGCCAGGGTGTTTTTCGCTCATTAGTAGACATCTCGCTGATAACGGCGCTCTACGCGCAGCTCACTTAAATATTCGTCCGCCGTTTCGGCATCCATACCGCCGAATTCGGCAATCACTTCCAGCAAAGCCCGCTCAACGTCTTTCGCCATGCGATTGGCGTCGCCGCAGACATAAATGTGGGCACCGTCATTGATCCAGCGCCACAGCTCTGCGCCCTGTTCGCGCAGTTTGTCTTGTACGTATACTTTTTCTTTCTGGTCACGCGACCAGGCCAGATCGATGCGCGAAAGCACGCCTTCTTTAACATAGCGCTGCCATTCAACCTGGTAGAGGAAATCTTCCGTAAAGTGCGGGTTGCCGAAGAACAGCCAGTTTTTACCGGATGCATCATCTGCCGCACGCTGCTGCATAAAGGAACGGAACGGCGCGATACCGGTGCCTGGGCCAATCATAATGACCGGCGTTTGCGGGTTCGCTGGCAGACGGAAGTTGTCGTTGTGCTCGATAAAGACGCGAACCTCGCCCTCTTCTTCTACACGGTCGGCCAGGAAGCTGGATGCACCGCCCGCGCGAGCGCGACCTTCGATGTCATAACGCACCACCCCCACGGTCACGTGGACTTCGCTCTCTACTTCCGCCTGCGAAGAGGCGATAGAGTAAAGACGCGGCGTCAGCGGACGTAACAGGCCAACCAGGGCTTCTGCATCCAACTGCGCTGGCGCAAAACGCACCATATCAACAATCGGCGTGGTGGCCGCATAGTGCTGCAACTTCGCTTTATCACCCACTAAAGGCAGCAGGGATTCACTGCGCGTTAAGGTGGCGTAATTCTCAACGATGTTGGCCGTGTTCACGGTCAGCTCAAAATGCCATTGCAGCGCTTCAGCAAGTGTCTGTGTTTTGCCTTCAACGGTGACCGGCTCGTCGCCTTTCAGCCACAGCAGCTCTGCCAGCTCTTTCACTAATGCAGGGTCGTTCTGATACCAGACACCCAGCGCATCGCCCGGCTGATAACGTAAACCGGAATCGCCCAGATCGATTTCGATATGGCGAACATCTTTCTCTGAGTCGCGGCCAGTGATCTTCTGATTCACCGACAGGCTTGCCGTCAGCGGCGCCTCTTTGGTGTACGGGCTGGTGTGAATATCATTGACGGCACCAGTGGCGATGAATGCTGCCTGCGCGGATGTCTCTTTCGGGACACGCGCTTTCAGCACCTCGACCACGCGAGAACGCCATTCCGCCGCCGCGGTCTGGTATTCCACATCAGCATCGACACGGTCCAGCAGACGCTCAGCGCCAAGCTCAGCCAATTTGCTGTCGAAGTCTTTACCGGACTGGCAGAAGAATTCATAGGAGGTGTCGCCCAGGCCAAACACGGCAAAGGCAGTGTCATCCAGTTTTGGCGCTTTCTTCGAGAACAGGAATTTATGCAGCGCCACCGCCTCTTCAGCGGGTTCGCCCTCGCCCTGTGTTGAAGCCACAACCACCAGCAGTTTTTCTGACGCGATTTGTTTGAATTTATAATCCCCGGCATTCACCAGGTTCACGTTCAGTTTGGCGGCAAGCAGGTCATCACGCAGCGCTTCGGCCACGCGGCGGGCGTTGCCCGTCTGCGAGGCAGAGATAAGCGTAATAGCCGGGATCTCAACGGCAGCGGCAGGCGCGGCAACAACGGCCCCTGGCTGTTGGTTAAGCATTCCCCAGAAATAGCCGGACACCCAGGCAAGCTGAGTGGGTGAAAAATCAGTGGTGGCGGCCTGTAGGCGCGCCAGTTGCTCCGGGTTCAGGGGAAGCAAATTTGAAGGTGGGGCCTGTGTTGTCATGCGTCGTTATGTTCCAGTAGCAAAGCGGAATTTATGCAAAAAGACCAAACTAGAGATAAGGTTAACGGCGTGGATAATAACAATTAAAGAAGGGATGGAAATAATAAATAACCAAATGGACTAACCTGTTTTAGCTATCGTTCTTAACGATAAAACCGATTATCTAATCCATTGAAATATAAATATAAAAACCAGCTAAAACGCTGTATCCGCCATCAATGAAGGTAAAGGCCGTTTTAGTTAATGCTAAAAAATGTGCTTTCCGGTACTATGCGGCGGTTTTTTCCGCATTACTTGAGAGTTCATGATGTCCACCACACTGTTTAAAGATTTCGTCTTCGAAGCCGCACACCATCTTCCACACGTCCCTGCCGGGCATAAATGCGGCCGTTTACACGGGCACTCATTTATGGTGCGTCTTGAAATCACGGGTGAAGTCGATCCGCATACTGGTTGGATCATGGACTTTGCTGAGCTGAAAGCGGCGTTTAAGCCGACTTACGATCGCCTGGATCACTACTATCTGAATGATATCCCGGGTCTTGAAAACCCAACCAGCGAAGTGCTGGCAAAATGGATTTGGGATCAGATGAAACCGCTGGTGCCACTGCTGAGCGCGGTGATGATTAAAGAAACCTGCACGGCGGGATGCGTGTATCGCGGATAGTCACAGTAGTGTCGGGTGACGCTACGCTTACCCGACCTACAATACTGGACGTCTGAGGCCCGGTAAACGCTAGCGTCACCGGGCTTTTTTTAGGCGATATTCAGATACTTGTGTGTCTGCATCGACAGGCGCCAGTTGCGCGCAATACAGGTTTCAATGCACAGACGTGTGGCATCGTCTTTCTGGCTGATAGGCTGAAGAGCAATCACGCGCTGTTTTTCGTCAGACAACGTCGCCAGCAGTTCATCCAGCGCTTCGATATCACGTACGCGGCCAACCGGGTGTTTGATTTCGTCAGCACGCTCCAGCGCCTGCGACAATACATCGTAGCCACCGCGCATACTCACTTTCGGTGAAACCGTCACCCAGGTTGCATGAGAACAAAGCACTTCATGCGTTCCACTGGTTTCAATCTGACAGCTATAACCGTTCTTTTCGAGCAGCTCTGTCAGGGGCGTTAAATCGTGAATACAAGGCTCACCACCGGTGATCACCACATGGCGCGCCGTCCAGCCCTGACGACCGATAATCGCCAGCAGATCTTCTGAACTCCCCGCGCCCCACTTATCGCTCTCTTTGGTTTTAGCCAGAATGCTAAACAGCGACACTTCCCGATCTGCAAGTTTATCCCACGTATGTTTGGTATCACACCAGGCACAGCCAACCGGGCATCCCTGTAAACGAATAAAAATAGCGGGAACGCCGGTAAAGTAACCCTCGCCTTGCAGGGTCTGGAACATCTCGTTAATCGGGTACTGCATAGTCTTCTCAGTTAAAGGGGTAATCGTTAATTATCGCAGATCCCCGTCGAAGGATCATGCTCCATCGGTGCTTTGCCCGCTAATTACCGGGACATACCGCTCCAGCCCGGCTGTGGAGGGTCTGACAATCCCGCAGAAAGGCAGTGCAACACTTCCTCCATTATTATAACAATTATTTAGCAGGTTATTTCATCGCGGCCTGTTACGCTATTCGCTGTTTGTGTCCTTTGTTTTACTTTGGGAAATGACCATTCGTTTTAGCGTTTCGTCATGGTGTAACAAAGCATTTTTATTTTTACATTTAGAATTAACTAGAAAACATAAAAACAGAAAATTAATTCATTAAAAAACAATACATTAAATATTTTAAATTATTTAATTGAATCATTCATTACATACCGTTGTCGAATATCTCCTCCTGATTTCCTTACCTTAAAATAAGCTTAAGATACGGCCTTTAATGGCATTTCTTTATTTAAACGCCGTTTACTTTTCCCCGCCTACAATCCGCTCATCTATCAGCATGAGACAGTATCCATGAATACGTTATTCATTACGGGCGTGACCGGGTTTCTTGGCGGAGCAGTACTCGAAAAAATCCTTAATAGCGATCAGACAGTAAACTTGCTGCTTCTGGTACGTGCCGGCAACCCGCAAGAAGGGCTTGAGCGCGTAAAGGAGAATATGCGCAAATTCCATGTTCATGAGAACACGCTGGCCAGGCTGACAGCGGATGACATCCTCATCGGCGATCTCGCTAACACGCACGACTTCCTGAGCGATCCGCGACTGGATCAGGTTACTCATGTGGTCAACTGTGCGGCCGTCGCTTCCTTTGGTAATAACCCGCTTATCTGGAAAGTAAACGTTGAGGGTACGCTGGCACTCGCTACCCGAATGGAACAGGTGGCAGGTTTACAGCGTTTCCTGCACGTGGGGACAGCCATGTCATGCACGCCAGAACAGGATAGTCTGGTTGCAGAAAGCGCAGAGTTTAGAGAGAACGCCGAACATCTGGTGGAATACACCTACTCGAAATCCACCATTGAGCAGTTGATGCGCCAGCAATGCCCGCACTTACCATTGTTGATTGCCCGCCCGTCGATCGTGGTCGGCCACACACGTCACGGCTGCACGCCTTCGAGCAGTATTTTTTGGGTCTTCAGCATGGGGCTGATGCTGCAAAAATTCATGTGCTCTATGGAAGATAAAGTCGATGTTGTGCCTGTGGATTACTGTGCTGATGCGCTGCTGATGCTGCTCAACAGTTCTGCCCGTCAGGGTGAAGTTGTCCATATTTCGGCCGGAGAAGAGAACAGCGTTCGCTTTGCTGATATTGATATGGCGATGGCGGAAGCGCTGGAAAAAGCGCCGGTCGGCGACAAATACGCCCAGGTGAGTTATGAAACTCTGGTGAAAATGCGCCGGGAACTGAAGCACATTTTTGGCCCCTGCAATGAGCGCCTGATGCTTAAGGCTATGCGTTTGTACGGTGCGTTTGCCACGCTTAACGTGCGCTTCAGCAACGACAAACTGTTGAGTATGGGGATGCCAAAACCGCCCCGCTTTACGGATTATATCGCCCGCTGTGTGCAGACCACTCAGGGGCTGACAATCCCCGAACAGATGGCAGTCGATTTCAAATAGCCAAAAAAAATGCCAGTCATTTGACTGGCATTTTCATCTTAAGATTTAAAGGCTATTACTGGCCTTTGATCTCTTTAAGACCGTTGTATGGTGCTTTTTCGCCCAGAGCTTCTTCGATACGAATCAGCTGGTTGTATTTAGCAACACGGTCAGAACGGCTCATAGAACCGGTTTTGATCTGGCCTGCTGCGGTACCAACAGCCAGGTCAGCGATGGTAGCGTCTTCAGTTTCGCCAGAACGGTGAGAGATAACAGCGGTGTAGCCAGCGTCTTTCGCCATTTTGATCGCAGCCAGAGTTTCGGTCAGAGAACCGATCTGGTTGAATTTGATCAGGATGGAGTTAACGATGCCTTTCTCGATGCCTTCTTTCAGGATCTTGGTGTTAGTTACGAACAGATCATCACCAACCAGCTGGATTTTGTCGCCCAGTACTTTGGTCTGGTATGCGAAACCAGCCCAGTCAGATTCGTCCAGACCGTCTTCGATAGAAACGATTGGGTACTGTTTGGTCAGGTCTTCCAGGAAGTGAGTGAATTCTTCAGAGGTGAACGCTTTGTTGCCTTCGCCAGCCAGAACGTATTTACCGTCTTTGTAGAATTCAGATGCTGCACAGTCCATCGCCAGGGTGATGTCTTTGCCCAGTTCGTAGCCAGCAGCTTTCACTGCTTCTGCGATAACTGCCAGAGCTTCTGCGTTAGAACCCAGGTTTGGCGCATAGCCACCTTCGTCACCAACAGCAGTGTTCATACCTTTAGCTTTCAGAACTTTAGCCAGGTTGTGGAACACTTCAGAACCCATGCGTACCGCTTCTTTCAGGGATTTCGCGCCAACTGGCTGAATCATGAATTCCTGAATATCAACGTTGTTATCCGCGTGCTCACCACCGTTGATGATGTTCATCATTGGTACTGGCATGGAGTATTTGCCTGGGGTGCCGTTCAGTTCAGCGATGTGCTCGAACAGTGGCTGGCCTTTTGCAGCTGCTGCTGCTTTGGCGTTTGCCAGGGAAACAGCCAGGATTGCGTTCGCACCGAAGTTAGATTTGTTTTCAGTACCGTCCAGATCGATCATGATCTTGTCGATGCCAGCCTGGTCTTTGGCGTCTTTGCCAAGGATTGCCTGAGCGATAGGACCGTTTACAGCGCCAACAGCTTTCAGTACGCCTTTGCCCATGAAACGGGATTTGTCGCCATCGCGCAGTTCCAGCGCTTCGCGGGAACCAGTAGAAGCACCTGATGGAGCAGCTGCCATACCGACGAAACCACCTTCCAGGTGAACTTCGGCTTCAACGGTCGGGTTACCACGGGAGTCGATGATTTCACGACCGATGACTTTAACGATTTTGGACATTAGATTTTCCTCAGTACAAGTTAAACTAAAACTCCAGACAAACAACGCGTACCAATGGTACGCGTTGCCGTTCTAACTTTTTTACTTCGCCTGACGCTTCTGGTAATCGCTGGCGGCTTTCACAAAGCCTGCAAACAGCGGATGTCCGTCACGCGGCGTTGAAGTAAATTCCGGGTGGAATTGGCAGGCAACAAACCAAGGATGGTTTGGCACTTCAATGATCTCGACTAACTGATCATCCCCGGAACGGCCCGCAATACGCAGACCCGCAGCTTCAATTGGTTTCAACAACATGTTGTTGACTTCATAACGGTGACGATGACGTTCGGTGATGGTTGACTCACCATACAGCTTGCGAACAACGCTATCGTCGGACAGCTGGCAGGCCTGTGCGCCAAGACGCATAGTGCCACCCAGATCGCTCTTCTCGGTACGGACTTCGACGTTGCCGTCTTCGTCGCGCCATTCAGTGATAAGCGCCACTACAGGGTACTTACAGTCTGGCACAAATTCCGTAGAGTTCGCGTTTTCCATTCCCGCTACGTTGCGCGCAAATTCGATCAGCGCAACCTGCATACCCAGACAGATGCCGAGGTATGGAATATTGTTTTCACGCGCATAGCGTGCGGTGGCGATCTTGCCTTCTACACCACGGTAGCCGAAGCCGCCAGGGATAAGGATAGCATCCAGATCTTTCAGAATTTCAACGCCGCGAGTTTCAACATCCTGCGAATCAATCAGCTTGATGTTAACGGAGACGCGGTTCTTCAGACCACCGTGTTTCAGCGCTTCGATAACTGACTTATAGGCATCTGGCAGTTCAATGTACTTACCAACCATACCGATAGTCACTTCGCCTGCCGGGTTAGCTTCTTCGTAAATAACCTGTTCCCATTCGGACAGATTTGCTTCCGGGCAGCTCAAGCTGAATCGTTTACAAATATAATCGTCCAGGCCCTGTGATTTCAACAGGCCCGGGATTTTATATATGGAATCGACATCTTTCATTGAAATAACGGCTTTTTCTGGCACGTTACAGAACAATGCAATTTTGGCACGTTCGTTGGCCGGAATAGCGCGATCGGAGCGGCAAACCAGGATATCAGGCTGAATACCGATAGAGAGCAACTCTTTAACGGAATGCTGAGTCGGCTTGGTTTTCACTTCACCTGCGGCAGCCATGTAAGGCACCAGCGTCAGGTGCATGAACAGTGCATGCTCACGACCAATGTCTACCGCCAGCTGACGAATCGCTTCAAGGAACGGCAGGGATTCGATATCACCCACAGTACCGCCGATTTCAACCAGCACAACGTCATGGCCTTCGCCACCAGCAAGAACACGTTCTTTGATTGCGTTAGTGATGTGCGGGATAACCTGCACGGTTGCGCCCAGGTAGTCACCGCGGCGCTCTTTACGCAGAACGTCAGAGTAGATACGGCCAGTCGTAAAGTTGTTACGACGGGTCATTTTGGTACGAATGAAACGCTCGTAGTGGCCAAGATCCAGATCGGTTTCAGCGCCGTCTTCAGTAACGAACACTTCCCCGTGTTGGGTTGGGCTCATGGTGCCCGGATCGACGTTGATATACGGATCCAGTTTCATCATGGTCACATTGAGGCCACGGGCTTCAAGAATGGCTGCGAGGGAGGCTGCGGCAATGCCTTTACCCAGAGAGGATACGACCCCGCCGGTCACAAAAATATAGTTCGTTGTCATGCTGAACCTGAGAAGTTAGGGTGAAACGATGGAATAACCAGGACGGGAAAGTAGTATACCCGAACACCGCGAGCGCCACAAACTTTCATTCTCCGTCTCCTTTCCAGGCTATGACAAACATAAGGAGTGAGAAAATAGCCCGTTTTGGGTAAATGTTTTTGACGCAAATCAAGCGCTTGTCATTTAAAAAATCACACAAATTGCGCTTGATCGCAAAAATCCGTTAGAGATCAGATTCCTGGCGTTTTACTTCCTGCCAGACTTCTTCCATCACATCGAGGTCTACACCGGTCATTTCCAGGCCGCGTGAGGCCACAATCCGCTCCACTTCGCGGAAACGACGCTCGAACTTAATGTTGGCTTTTTGCAGTGCAGTTTCCGCTTTTACACCCAAATGGCGCGAAAGATTGACAGTCGCAAACAGCAGATCGCCCATTTCCTCTTCCAGCTTTGCTTCATCCACGACTGCCTGTTGCGCTTCGTGCATCACTTCGTCGATCTCTTCATGCACTTTGTCCAGCACCGGGCCAAGCGATGTCCAGTCAAATCCCACCGCAGAGCAGCGTTTCTGGATTTTGTGCGCACGCATGAGTGCAGGCAGGCTCAGCGGGATGTCATCCAGCGCTGAATGCTGGGATTTTTCAGCGCGCTCAGCGCTTTTTATCTGCTCCCAGCGAGCCAACACTTCCGCGCTGTTTTCGGCGGTAGCATCGCCGAAAATATGCGGATGACGGCGCTCCAGTTTGTCGCTGATGGCAGCACAGATGTCGTCAAAATTAAAACGCCCTTCTTCCTGTGCCATCTGGGCGTAAAACACTACCTGGAACAGCAGGTCGCCCAGCTCACCGCGCAGATCGTCGAAATCTTCACGGGAGATGGCATCCAGCACTTCGTAGGTTTCTTCGAGGGTATATGGCGCGATGGTGGCAAAAGTCTGCTCTTTGTCCCACGGGCAGCCGTTTTCCGGGTCGCGCAGGCGTTTCATGATGCCGAGCAGGCGGTCGATTTGGGTCATAATATGTTCCATTAAAAAACAAGCCGGGTGGCGGTGAAACCTTACCCGGCTTACAAAAGAAAGTGCGGTTAACCGCCGTGCAGACGACGTGCGTCAATCACGTCCGGTACCTGATTCAGTTTGCCCAGCACGCGGCCCAGCACCTGGAGGTTGTAGATTTCGATAGTCATATCGATGGTGGCGAGCTGCTCGCGGGTATCACTGCGGCTGGCGACGCCAAGCACGTTGACCTTTTCGTTGGCAAGAATGGTCGTGATATCACGCAGTAAACCGCTGCGGTCATTCGCGGTGACGCGCACCACCAGCGAATAGCCAGCAGAGTAACTCTCGCCCCACACAGCATCGACAATACGCTCCGGTGCATGGGATTGCAGTTCGGCGAGCTGGTCGCAATCCGAGCGGTGAATAGAGATCCCGCGCCCCTGAGTGATAAAACCGACAATATCATCACCCGGAATGGGCTGGCAGCAGCGGGCGATGTGGTGCATCAGATTACCGACGCCCTCTACCACCACGCGGCCGTTATCTTTGCTGCGCTGCTGTGGAGCATAGCTTTTCTGCTGAAGCTGTTTCAGCGCGGCGGCGTCCTGCTCTTCCGCACTTGGCTTGTTGAACTGAGCTTGCAGGAAATTCACCATCTGATTCAGACGGATATCGCCCCCGCCGATGGCGGCTAACAGCTCATCCAGCTCATTAAAGTTGTAGCGCGGCAGCAGGTGCTTCTCTGCCTCTTTCAGGCTGATGCCGACATGCTCAAGCTCATCATCAAGGATCTGACGGCCGGCAAGGATGTTCTTATCGCGATCCTGTTTGCGGAACCAGGCATGAATTTTGGAGCGCCCGCGGCTGGTGGTCACGTAGCCCAGGTTTGGATTCAGCCAGTCGCGGCTTGGGTTCGGCTGCTTCTGGGTGATAATTTCAATCTGATCGCCCATCTGTAACTGGTAGGTGAACGGCACGATACGCCCACCAATTTTTGCGCCGATGCAGCGGTGCCCAACATCGCTGTGGATGTGGTAAGCAAAGTCGAGCGGCGTAGACCCCGCTGGCAGGTCAACGACATCGCCTTTCGGGGTAAAGACATAAACCCTGTCATCAAAGACCTGACTGCGAACTTCATCGAGCATCTCGCCGGAATCCGCCATCTCTTCCTGCCACGCAATCAGTTTGCGCAGCCATGCAATGCGGTCTTCATGGCCAGAACGCGCACCGCCGGTTGTGCCTTCTTTGTATTTCCAGTGCGCAGCAACGCCCAGCTCGGCATCTTCATGCATCTGTTTAGTTCGGATCTGGATTTCAACCGTTTTGCCGCCAGGGCCAAGTACCACGGTATGAATAGACTGGTAGCCATTCGGTTTTGGGTTCGCGACATAGTCATCAAACTCATCCGGCAGATGGCGGAAGTGCGTGTGCACTATCCCCAGCGCGGCATAGCAGTCCTGCAAGCGATCGGCAACGATACGCACCGCGCGCACGTCAAACAACTCGTCAAAGGCGAGGTGCTTCTTCTGCATTTTGCGCCAGATGCTGTAGATATGTTTTGGTCGACCGTACACTTCGGCACGCACGTTCTCTTCTTTCATCGACTGACGCAACCCGCCGACAAACTCATCGATATAGTGTTCGCGGTCAATGCGACGTTCATGCAGAAGCTTGGCAATACGCTTATATTCCGCCGGGTGCAGGTAGCGGAAGCAGTAATCTTCCAGCTCCCATTTCAGCTGCCCGATACCCAGACGGTTCGCCAGCGGTGCATAGATATTTGTACACTCTTTAGCCGCCAGCACGCGTTCATCTTCCGGCGCATCCTTCACTTCGCGCAGGTGAGCAATACGCTCGGCAAGTTTGATGACCACGCAGCGGAAGTCATCCACCATGGCCAGCAGCATCCGACGGACGTTATCGACTTGTTCAGAGGAGACTGAATCAGTATGGGCGGCTTTCAACTGGCGGATAGCTGCCATATCACGTACACCATGGATCAACGCCACAACGGGTTTGCCGACGCTCTCCACCAGCACATCCTCAGAAACTACGTCTGCGTCTGCGAGTGGGAACAGGAGCGCCGCCTGTAGCGTTTCGATATCCATGTTGAGCATGGAGAGGATTTCGACCATCTCAATACCGCGCCACAACAGCAATTCAGCATTAGGATGCCCTTGCGTGGTGCGCAGACAATAAGCCCAGGTTCCGGTTAAGCGTTCACACGATTGCTGGCTGGAAATCCCCAGACTTGCTATCCATTTTTGTGGGTCAAACTCACCAGCTTTATTGAGATGTGCACTTCTTACCGCAACCATTGTCCTCTCCTTTAGGGACCAGGGCCTGTCGAAGTCGACAAGCCAAACTCATTATATGTGCTCGAACAACACCATTGATTCCAGATGCCCAGTGTGCGGGAACATGTCCAGCATTGCCAGACGCTGAATTTGGTAACCCGCCTGGGTTAATGTCTCGCTATCTCTGGCAAGCGTGGCCGGGTTACAGGAAACATAGACCACGCGCTTTGGTGCGAGTTTAATAATATGCTGCATCACGCCCGGTGCGCCAGCGCGCGCCGGGTCGAGTAAAATCTTGTCAAAACCCTGCTTAGCCCACGGCTGCCGGGTGACATCTTCCTCCAGATTTTGATGAAAGAATGTCACATTTTGCAACCCATTAAGCTGAGCGTTCTCCTGCCCTTTTGCCACCAGCGCCTCGACGCCTTCAACGCCCACAACGCTTGATGCTTTCTGAGCCAGCGGCAGCGTGAAATTGCCCATACCGCAGAACAGATCGAGCACCCGGTCAGTTGGCTGAACATCCAGCCACGCCAGCGCTTTTTCTATCATTTGCTGATTCACGCCGTCGTTTACCTGAATGAAATCACGCGGACTGAACGTTAAGCGTAGCCCGTTTGACGCATACCAGGGAGCCTCTCCTGTAACCTGCTCAAGTATCTCGCTTTGTGGCGCAAGGAAAAGCGCAAGCTCGTGAGAATGCGAAAAGCGTTCCAGTTTTTCACGGTCTTTTTTCGACAGTGGTGCAGTATGGCGCAGCACCATGAGCGGCCCATTGTTTGCCAGCACCAGTTCAACGTGTCCCAGATGGCGAATGCCGTCCAATTCAGACAGGCAGGAACGCACTTCCGGGAGCAATGCCTCAAGTTGGGGCACCAAAATGGGGCACTGTCGGATATTCACAATATCGCTGGAGCCCGCTTTGCGAAAACCCATATCCAGCTGTTCCGTTTTGGGCTGATAGCTGAGACTCAGGCGGGCGCGGCGGCGGTAACCCCAGGGTTGATCTGCAATAATGTCATTAACGTCATGCCTGATAAGACGCGCCAGTGCGTGACTTTTACTTTTTTGCTGAAGGTCGATACTGGCGTGCTGCTGTTGGCAACCACCGCATATGCCAAAGTGAGGGCAACGTGGTACAACACGTTCAGGGCTCTCATTCAGGCGACGTTTGACCTGGCCACGGGCATACTGGCGCTTATCTTCCGTCAGGGTTATTTCTGCTCGTTCATCAGGCAGCAAACCTGTTATAAACAAGGTTTTACCATTGTAACGAGCGACTCCCTGACCAAAGGAATCGAGGTCTGTGGCTTCAACAGTTATGATCTGACGCGTCGTCACGCGTCGCTTTGCAGAGTAGAATTGCGCCATCGCCGAGATTTTTCTCAAATAAACATAATTAGCTTAATTGTCCCATAACGGAACTCCATGACCAACTACAGCCTGCGTGCGCGCATGATGATTTTGATCCTCGCCCCCACCGTTCTTATCGGTTTGCTGCTGAGTATCTTCTTTGTGGTGCACCGCTATAACGATTTGCAGAGACAACTGGAAGATGCCGGTGCCAGCATTATCGAGCCGCTGGCGGTGTCCAGTGAATACGGCATGAACCTGCAAAACCGTGAGTCCATTGGTCAGCTCATCAGCGTGCTCCACCGGCGTCATTCCGAGATTGTGCGCGCGATATCGGTCTACGATGAACATAACCGTTTGTTCGTCACCTCTAACTTTCACCTCGATCCGGCCGAGCTGAAAATCCCGGACGGCTCACCGTTCCCACGCCATCTCAGCGTGCTGCGCCGCGGCGATATCATGATCCTGCGCACGCCTATCATTTCTGAAAGTTATTCGCCTGATGAATCCGCCACGTCGGATGCCAAATCCAGCAGCAATATGCTGGGATATGTGGCGCTGGAGCTGGATCTCAAGTCGGTGCGTCTGCAGCAGTACAAAGAAATCTTCATTTCTGGCGTGATGATGCTGTTCTGTATCGGGATTGCGCTGATATTTGGCTGGCGCCTGATGCGCGACGTCACCGGGCCTATCCGCAATATGGTGAATACCGTCGATCGCATTCGTCGCGGGCAGCTCGACAGCCGTGTGGAAGGTTTTATGCTGGGCGAGTTAGATATGCTGAAAAACGGCATCAACTCGATGGCGATGTCGCTGGCAGCCTATCACGAAGAGATGCAGCATAACGTTGACCAGGCGACCTCCGACCTGCGCGAAACGCTGGAACAGATGGAAATTCAGAACGTCGAGTTGGATCTGGCGAAAAAACGCGCTCAGGAAGCGGCGCGTATCAAGTCTGAGTTCCTGGCGAACATGTCGCACGAGCTGCGTACGCCGCTGAATGGTGTTATCGGCTTCACCCGCCTGACGCTGAAAAGCGAGCTGAACCCGACCCAACGCGATCACCTGCACACCATTGAGCGCTCTGCCAACAACCTGCTGGCGATCATTAACGACGTGCTGGACTTCTCCAAGCTGGAAGCAGGCAAACTGATTCTGGAGAGCATTCCTTTCCCGCTGCGCAGCACACTGGACGAAGTGGTAACGCTTCTTGCCCACTCCTCGCACGATAAGGGTCTTGAGTTAACGCTCAACATTAAGAATGACGTACCGGATAACGTGATTGGCGATCCCCTGCGCTTGCAGCAGGTGATCACGAACCTGGTGGGTAACGCCATTAAATTCACCGAAAGCGGTAACATCGATATTCTGGTGGAAAAACGCGCAATCAGTAACAATAAGGTGCAAGTTGAAGTTCAGATCCGCGATACGGGCATTGGTATCCCTGAGCGTGACCAGTCGCGCCTGTTCCAGGCCTTCCGCCAGGCGGATGCCAGTATTTCCCGCCGTCATGGCGGCACAGGGCTTGGGCTGGTTATCACGCAAAAACTGGTGAAAGAGATGGGCGGGGATATCTCCTTCCATAGCCAGCCAAACCGCGGTTCAACCTTCTGGTTCCATATTAGTCTCGACCTCAATCCAAACGTCCTCACCGATGGCCCAGTCACAGACTGCCTGAAAGGGATGCGTCTGGCCTATGTTGAGCCTAACGCCGCAGCGGCCCAGAGCACGCTGGACGTTTTAAGCTCTACGCCGCTGGAGATAATCTACAGCCCGACCTTCTCCGCCCTGGCGGTGGAGCATTACGATATCCTGCTGATGGGTATTCCGGTCACCTTCACCGGCGAGCTGACCATGCAGCAGGAGCGCCTGGCGAAAGCCGCGTCGATGACCGATTACCTGCTGCTGGCGCTTCCGTGCCATGCCCAGATTAATGCCGAAGAGCTGAAAAACGACGGCGCGGCCGCCTGCCTGCTTAAACCGCTCACCGCCACGCGACTCCTGCCGGCGTTGACGGAATACTGCCGCCTGAGCCAGCACGCTCTGCCGCTGGTTAATGATGAACAGAAGCTGCCGATGAGCGTCATGGCGGTGGACGATAACCCAGCGAACCTGAAGCTCATCGGTGTATTGCTGGGGGATCAGGTTCAGCATGTTGAACTCTGTACCAGTGGCGCTCAGGCGGTCGAGCAGGCCAAACAAATGCAGTTCGATCTGATCCTGATGGATATTCAGATGCCGGACATGGACGGCATTCGCGCCTGTGAATTGATTCGCCAGCTTCCGCACCAGCAGCAGACCCCGGTGATTGCCGTCACAGCGCACGCGATGGCAGGCCAGAAAGAAAAATTACTGAGCGCCGGAATGAATGATTATCTGGCAAAACCTATCGATGAAGAGAAGCTGCACAACCTGCTGCTGCGCTATAAACCGGGTCGTATCGGCGGAACTTACTCGCCATCCACAGAAACCATTGAGAGCACAATCAACCAGAACGCCACGTTCGACTGGCAGCTGGCGCTACGCCAGGCGGCGGGCAAACCTGATTTGGCGCGCGAAATGCTGCAAATGCTGGTGGCGTTTTTGCCGGAAATCCGCAACAAAATCGAAGAACAACTGGTGGGTGAACATCCCGAAGAACTGCTGGAAGCTATCCACAAACTCCACGGCAGCTGTGGTTACAGTGGCGTACCGCGGCTGAAAAACCTGTGTCAGCTGGTGGAACAACAGCTGCGCGCCGGAACACCGGAATCAGAGCTTGAACCTGAGTTCCTGGAACTGCTGGATGAGATGGATAACGTGACGCGGGAAGCAAGGAAGATGCTGGGGAACTAACGTAAAAGCCCGGTGGCGCTACCGCTTACCGGGCCTACAAGTGCACTCACAGTTAAAAGCCCTGCCCCACTTTCAGCACCGCCGCAATGTTTCTTGCCGCCATGCGGACGTTCTCACCCGCATTTTCCAGCGCATCTTCCAGCGAGCAGATGGTATAAATCACGCTAAACACCGCGTCGATGCCGTGCTCATGAACCACACCCACATCCGCAGTCAGGCTTCCCGCAATCCCGATAACCGGTTTGTTAAAGCGTTTAGCGACCTTCGCCACGCCAACGGGAACTTTGCCGTGAATAGTCTGGCTATCGATACGCCCTTCACCAGTGATAACCAGATCCGCATCGGCAACCTGCTCATCAAGGTGCAACGCGTCGGTCACAATCTCAATACCCTGGCGCAGCTGTGCGCCGCAAAACGCGTACAACGCAGCACCCATGCCACCAGCTGCACCGCCGCCAGCCAGATTTAAGACATCAATGTCCAGATCCCGGGCGATCGCTTTCGCGTAATGGGCAAGTGCGTTATCCAGCATCAAGATCATCTCTGGTGTGGCACCTTTCTGTGGCCCAAACACCACTGATGCGCCCTCTTCACCGGTTAACGGATTCGTGACATCGCAGGCGACTTCTATCCGGCAATCGGCAAGGCGTCTGTCCAGGCTGCTTCTGTCTATTTTCGCCAGCCGCTCAAGCTCGCTGCCGCCAGGACCAATGGCGTGGCCCTCGGCATCAAGCAATCTGGCACCCAGCGCCTGCACCATTCCAGCACCACCGTCATTGGTCGCACTGCCGCCAATACCAATAATGATATGCTTAACCCCCACATCCAGCGCATGACGGATGAGTTCACCGGTTCCCCAGGAGGTTGTTTTTAATGGATTGCGTTGAGAGGGAGCGACCAGCTCCAGGCCGCTTGCCGCCGCCATTTCGATAAATGCGCTTTGTTCGTCGCCGGATAACCCGTAGAACCCTTCCACGCGTTCACCCAACGGGCCAGTGACGGGGACGTGAACAATTCGCCCGCGGGTTGCAGCAACCATTGCCTCTACGGTGCCTTCACCGCCATCAGCAACCGGCAGTTTGACGTACTGTGCCGACGGGAAGATCTCGCGAAAACCCTGTTCTATCGCTGTCGCAACCTCAAGAGCACTCAAACTTTCCTTATACGAGTCCGGTGCGATAACTATTTTCATAAGCCATCCTTACGCATGTTAACTACGTTAAGCATACACCCGCCAGGTCGTCGAAAATGCCGATTCCCGCAGGAACCGGCAATACGCTTAACGCACCATGCAAGGGCGTTTGTTGTTGAAGGTCCAGTTCGGGATCAGATACTGCATCGACATTGCGTCATCACGCGCGCCCAGACCATGCTTCTGATACAGCTCATGCGCCTTCATCACCTGATCCATATCCAGCTCAACGCCCAGACCAGGCGTTGAAGGCACCTGCACCATACCGCCTTTGATTTCGAACGGCTGTTTGGTCAGACGCTGGTTCCCTTCCTGCCAGATCCAGTGGGTATCGATAGCGGTAATATTGCCCGGTGCGGCGGCGGCGACATGGGTAAACATCGCCAGCGAAACGTCGAAGTGGTTGTTGGAGTGTGAGCCCCAGGTCAGGCCAAACTCATGGCACATCTGCGCGACGCGCACAGAACCCTGCATTGTCCAGAAGTGAGGGTCAGCCAGCGGAATATCGACAGATTGCAGAGAGAGCGTATGCCCCATCTGACGCCAGTCGGTCGCAATCATGTTGGTTGCCGTTGGCAAGCCAGTGGCGCGGCGGAATTCCGCCATCACTTCACGCCCGGAGAAACCTTGCTCAGCGCCGCACGGGTCTTCTGCATAAGCCAGCACGCCTTTCAGCTGTTTGCCAATGTTGATGGCTTCATCGAGCGACCATGCGCCGTTTGGATCCAGCGTTACACGCGCCTGTGGGAAGCGTTTCGCCAGGGCAGAAATGGCGTCTGCCTCTTCCTCGCCCGCCAGTACGCCGCCTTTCAGTTTGAAATCGTTGAAGCCATATTTTTCGTAAGCGGCTTCTGCCAGACGCACAACCGCATCCGGGGTCATCGCTTCATCATGGCGGATGCGATACCAGTCGCATTTTTCATCCGGCTGGCTCTGGTACGGCAGTGGCGTCAGCTTACGGTTACCGACAAAGAACAGATAGCCAAGCATTTCTACTTCGCTACGCTGTTGCCCCTCGCCCAGCAGCGACGCTACGTTCACACCCAGATGCTGACCAAGCAGATCCAGCATCGCAGCTTCGATACCCGTCACAACGTGAATGGTGGTGCGCAGATCGAAGGTTTGCAGACCACGCCCACCAGCATCCCGATCGGCGAAGGTGCTACGCACCGCATTCAGGACGTTTTTATACTCACCAAGGGTTTTGCCCACGACCAGAGGAATGGCATCTTCCAGCGTCTTACGGATCTTCTCACCGCCCGGAATTTCGCCCACCCCGGTGTGGCCAGAGTTGTCTTTGATAATCACAATATTACGGGTAAAGAATGGGGCATGTGCGCCACTCAGGTTCATCAACATGCTGTCATAACCCGCAACCGGAATGATCTGCATGGAGGTAACTACAGGGGTAGAAAATGTGCTCATCGTTCAATCCTTTTATTTGTGACGTCCAAAAACAGGGCGTTTGCGGTCAAATGTCCAGCCAGGGATAAGGTATTGCATCGGGCCTGCGTCATTGCGCGCGCCGCCCGGCAGTTTTTTATACGCCTCATGCGCTTTGTGGATCTGATCCCAGTCAAGCTCCACACCCAACCCTGGCACATCGGGTACCGCGATTTTGCCGTTTTTGATTTCCAGCGGGTTTTTCGTCAAGCGGGCTTCGCCCTCCTGCCAGATCCAGTGGGTGTCAATGGCGGTCGGGTTGCCCGGAGCCGCTGCGCCCACGTGGGTAAACATAGCCAGCGAAATATCGAAATGGTTGTTAGAGTGGCAACCCCATGTCAGGCCCCAGTCATCGCAAAGCTGCGCAACCCGCACCGCACCGGAAAGCGTCCAGAAATGCGGATCGGCCAACGGAATATCAACTGAATTCAGCATGACTGCATGGCCCATTTCGCGCCAGTTGGTCGCAATCATGTTGGTCGCCACCGGCAACCCTGTAGCACGACGAAATTCCGCCATGACTTCACGGCCGGAGAAACCCTGTTCAGCACCGCACGGATCTTCTGCGTAGGTGAGCACGTCACCCAGGCCTTTGCATAAGGCAATAGCCTCATCGAGTAACCACGCGCCGTTTGGATCAACAGTGATACGAGCATCCGGAAAGCGCTTTTTCAGGGCACGGGCGCTTTCAATCTCTTGCTCGCCAGGCAACACGCCACCTTTCAGTTTGAAATCTTTAAAGCCGTAGCGATCCTGCGCCGCTTCCGCCAGGCGAACCACCGCCTCACTGGAAAGCGCCTCCTGATGACGCAGGTGATACCACAAATGGTTGCCCGGTGAACGCGCCAGATATGGCAGGTCCGTTTTGTTTCTGTCGCCGACATAAAACAGATAACCCAGAACCGTTACCGCATCGCGCTGCTTACCTGGCCCTAACAGTTCACAGACCGGGACATTTAGCGCCTTGCCCAGCAGGTCCAGAAGCGCGGCCTCCAGCGCGGCAACTGCATTCACACGCAGTTCAAACGTCCAGGCTCCCTTGCCGAAGGTATCAAAATCAGCAGACTGGTTGCCCTTATGCACCCGCTGAACCACTTTATTCAGACGGGCCACTTCCTGGCCCACAACCTGTGGGATAGCGTCGACCAGCGTCTGGTAAATCACCTCGCCACCCGGCGCTTCACCTACACCTGTATTACCGGCGCTGTCGGTGAGCACCACAATGTTGCGGGTAAACCAGGCGTTATGTGCGCCGCCGATATTGAGCAGCATACTGTCTTGCCCTGCTACCGGGATGACCTTCATTTCCGTGACGATTGGGCTTGATTGCGTTGTCATCATCCACGCTCCGCAGCAGGTTTCAGTTCGATACGTTTGATATCACCCACCAGCACCAGGTAGCTCAGTACGGCGACCAGCGCATGGACACCCACATAAATCAGCGCGCCGTTAAAGGAGCCCGTGGTACCGACGATGTAACCGATAGCGATTGGGGTGACAATGCCGGAAATGTTGCCGAACATGTTGAACAGACCACCGCTCAGGCCGCTGATCTCTTTTGGCGCAGTATCCGCCATCACCGCCCAGCCCAGCGCACCGATGCCTTTGCCGAAGAACGCCATCGCCATAAAGCCGATAATCATCCATTCCGCACTCACGTAGTTACAGAACACCATAGTCATCGAGAGCAACATGCCGAGCACGATTGGCGTTTTACGGGCGATATTCAGAGAGCCGGTACGACGCATCAGCCAGTCAGAAATCACGCCCCCCAGCACGCCGCCCACAAATCCACAGACCGCCGGAATTGAGGCAACAAAACCTGCTTTGAGGATGGTCATCCCACGAGCCTGCACCAGATAAACCGGGAACCAGGTGATGAAGAAGTACGTTAAGGCGTTGATACAGTACTGGCCCAGATAGATGCCGATCATCATGCGCGAGCCAACCAGCTGTTTGATCTGCCCCCACTTCTGACTGAACGGCACTTTTGTTTGAGTTTTCTGCTGATCCATGTTGATCAGCGCACCGCCTTCGGCAATGTACTCCAGCTCTTTCTTGTTCACGCCAGGATGCTGGTTTGGTTCGTGGATCACTTTCAGCCAGATGAAACTGATGATGATCCCAAGTCCACCCATAAAGAAGAAGACGTGCGACCAGCCCACCTCCTGCGTCAACCAGCCCATAATCGGGGCGAAGATAACCGTGGCAAAGTACTGTGCGGAGTTAAAAATTGCCACCGCCGTCCCCCTCTCCTGAGCCGGGAACCAGGCCGCCACTATACGGCTGTTACCGGGGAAGGAAGGTGCTTCTGCTAACCCTACCAGGAACCGCAGGGTGAAGAGCGCAACGATAATGCCAAAGCCGCTGAAGATATCGACGAAACCCTGCAACAGGGTAAACATCGACCAGATAAAGATGGACCAGAAATAGACACGTTTGGAGCCAAAGCGATCAAGCAACCAGCCGCCCGGGATCTGACCTATAACATAGGCCCATGAAAATGCAGAGAAAACGTAACCCATGCCAACCGGATCAAGCCCGATATCTTTTGCCATTTCAGATCCGGCAATCGACAGCGTGGCGCGGTCACCATAGTTAAAGGACGTGACGATAAACAACATCACCACTATCCAGTAGCGAGCATTCGTGCGCTTCTCAGCGCTGCTGGCAGCCTGGCTTAATGTACTCATAGTTGCACTCCTGAATCCTGGCTTTCGCCGGTTCATTCTGTACAGCACCTGTAGGGTAATCAGAATGAGGTTAGTGTTTAGCAGTTTTGGTACGGCTTAACGCCGTTTTATAGTGAAGCACTGCCTTTTTAGTAACTGACGGGGAAAGTATATGAAGGAGTCACGCGTTCCCTCACCGTGCATGAACACAACATTGTCGGCATGGTAAGAGGTTGTTTGTGGCATAAGCCCAAACCACTGGAAGGTACTTCACGGAAATGAGGATTTTGAGAGGTAGGTCTCGCCGGGTGGCGGCTTCGCCTGACCCGGCCTACAAACTACAAAACTATTTAAGCAGTGTTGCCCAGTGTTCAACCCACGGGTTTGATTCGCTTTCCGGTTCAGGATGTTCACCGGCATCAATCAGCAGCATCTCACCCACGCGCTGAGCGCTTTGTTCCTGCAACAGGGCGTCGAACTGCTTGCCGCCGCCGCAGAAATTGGTATAGGAGCTGTCCCCCAGGGCAATGATGCCGTAGTGAACGTCCGGCTGATAGCCAAGCTGGTCTTTGATCCCCTGGAAAAGCGGAACAATGCTGTCCGGCAGATCGCCCTGTCCGGTGGTAGAGGTCACCACCAGGATGTATTTGTCCTGGTACTTTTTCCAGTCGTCCAGCGCCGGGTCTTCATACACCGTGGCCTTATGGCCCTGGTTTGCGAGGATCGCTTCGGCTTCTTCTGCCACAAGCAGTGAATTACCGTACATCGTGCCAACAAAAATGCCGACTTCAGCCATGTTTTGCTCCGTTAATTTTTGCTATTGCTGTTCATCCTGAACGCTGCCTGACACAAACTCAACCCTTTCATTTTCGGGGAGTTGCCCCATCCAGCCAAACTGTGACAAGGCCTGCATCCAGACATCGTCCAGCCCAGCATGAATTGTTAACGGTTTACCCGTAAACGGGTGCGTAAGGCTCAGTTCGCTTGCGTGCAGCATCAGACGATGGCAGCCAAAATGTTCGGCCGCGCTGCGGTTCTGGCGCAAATCACCGTGCTTGCTGTCGCCAATGATTGGGTGACGCAGGTGTGACAGGTGACGGCGAAGCTGGTGTTTGCGCCCGGTTTTGGGCAAAAGCTCAACCAGGCTGTAGCGCGTGGTAGGGAATTTACTGGTGGCCACCGGCATTTCTGTGGTCGCCATGCCGCGATAATCCGTCACCGCAGGTTGCGGGCCTTTGTCATCGCGGGCAAATTTATCGGCAATTTTATCCAGCTCTTCCACCAGCGGATAATCCAGCCGGGCGGCGTCTGTCAGCCAGCCGCGCACAATCGCGTGGTAACGTTTCTGGATCTGATGCTGTTCAAACTGCTGTGACAACCGCCGCCCTGCCTCGCTGGAAAGCCCCATCAGCAATACGCCGGATGTTGGCCTGTCCAGGCGATGCGCGGTAAACACATGTTGACCAATCTGATCGCGCACGGTCTGCATCACCACCACTTTTTCGTCGCGATCGAGCCAGCTACGGTGAACCAGCCAGCCTGAAGGTTTATTCACCGCCACCAGCCATTCATCCTGGTACAGGATTTCAAGCGTCATTCATCATCACCTGCAAACAGCGTATCCAGACGTTCCAGCTCAATCAGGAGTATTTCGCGCGCCGGATGTGCGGCATCCAGCGCCATTTCATAATACGGCGACACAGCAAAAGCCTGAGGGAGAGAATGACCACCATCCAGCAGCGCGTGCATACGCGGGATAAGGACCCATTGCAGCCACTCAAAAGGTTCAAGCGTATCCAGGCAGAAAGGCTGTGTACTAGAGAATGCTTCCGGCTGCGGAGATACCGCCTGCCAGAGCTGATGCTGACGTAATACTGCTTCGATGGCGTGCAGTTGGGCACGCACGTTGTCGTGACGCGTCATGAAAACCTCGACCGAAAAACACAATGGCGCGAAGCATAACACTGCCGAAGGGGGAAATAAAAAAAGGGAGCACTGTATAAACAGTGCTCCCGGTTCGTTTCGCAGCATTCCAGCTACAATTCGTGCTCCCTGCTCATCCGTGACAACTTTTCCTGAAGCCCGAAGGCCTGGTCATCCGTAAACCTTTGCATCCTGCTCACATCATCCTGACGTGAATGTTTCATCCTGAAACGTCCTGGTATTCCTGACCCACCGCCCATCCTGACCGGTTCTCATTCTCCTTCCTGGAGGTGTCCTTTACGCGTCCTGCGTGATCCTTTTGCTTCATCCTGAAGCCTTCCTGAAGCGCCATCCTGACGTGTCCTGTGTGAGAAACGCCATCATCCTGATGTTCGTATCTCGTGTCGGCGTCCTGTCGACAGAGATAGAATCCGCTATTCCGCTTCGTCTTACAACCCACTCTGTAAGCGCTGTAAGACTCATCTCAACACAAGAAATTGACTATCTCATTGAAAATAATAAAGTTAACAACAAAATGCGGATGGGATTTAACTTAACGACGCGCCGATCTCTCACAAACCTTGTAAGAGATCTCTCACACACGCTATAGCATGATGGATTACAGAAGAGGCTCAAGCCGGGTAAGGAAATCCGCAAGTGAAGGGGCGAGAACGTCGCGATTGCGGGTGCCGAGTGTCTCTTTAATCACTTCACCAGACAGATTGCAGACGGAGATAACGTCCAGTTCACTGTCGAGCGTGGCTATAAAAAGGGTCGGAGAAAGTTTAAGGCGCTTTTGCGTGACCAGATGACCAATCAGGTTCTCCTGAACACGTTGCAAATCATCTTCGCTCCACGTCTGCAACAGTGTCAGCGGTAAGCCGTCAAAGCGGGCATTCATATCCCCTGCGAATTGCAGGGTGTAAAACGTATGAAGCGCAGGTTGTATCACAATGTCCATTGCGCGTTCAACCGCATTTACATTGGGTTCCACGGTGAACGGCTTCGGTTGCCAGATAACGCAATCGTCCAGAGTCGAGATGACACATGGTGAAGGAATGCCATATAAGTCAGCGCTTTGCGGCCATGTTCCTTTCGCTTCTTGCCATGCATCGCAGTAGCGAGTTGTAAATGTGGTCAGGGCATTTGCAGTTTCGATATCCACCGATTTCTCTCTTCTCGTAAGACAGGATAAACTCAGCCCTTAAGTGTACCCGCAAAGTGGCAATGAAACATGTCTTACGAAAATCATCAGGCGTTAACGGGCTTAACGCTGGGGAAATCGACCGATTACCGCGACACCTACGATGCAACCCTGTTGCAGGGTGTGCCGCGCAGTTTGAACCGCGATCCGCTTGGACTGCACGCCGATGCACTGCCATTTGTGGGTGGTGATATCTGGACACTGTACGAACTCTCCTGGCTGAATGCGCGCGGCCTGCCACAGGTGGCCGTAGGCCATGTGGAGCTGGATTACGCCAGCCTTAATCTGGTGGAGTCCAAAAGCTTCAAGCTGTACCTCAACAGCTTTAACCAGACCCGATTCGACAGCTGGGAAGATGTGCTGCACACCCTGGAGCGCGATTTACGCGCCTGTGCGAAAGGCGACGTCACAGTATCGTTGTATCGTCTGCATGAGCTGGAAGGCCAGCCTGTTGCCCACTTCAATGGAACCTGTATCGACGAGCAGGATATTGAGATTGATAACTACGAGTTCAGCACCGACTATCTGGAAAACGCAGCCAGTGGCAAAGTCGTGGAAGAGACGCTGGTCAGCCATCTGCTGAAATCCAACTGCCTGATAACCCATCAGCCAGACTGGGGTTCAGTGCAGATCCAGTATCGCGGGCCGAAGATCGACAGGGAAAAGTTGCTGCGCTACCTGGTGTCATTCCGCCATCACAACGAATTCCACGAGCAGTGCGTAGAGCGCATCTTCAATGACATTCAGCGTTTCTGTCAGCCAGAGAAGTTGAGCGTTTATGCCCGCTATACCCGCCGTGGCGGCCTGGACATTAACCCGTGGCGCACCAATACCGATTTTGTGCCTGCCACCGGTCGTCTGGTGCGTCAGTAATATAAATATTTTCACAATATGCGGGCGGTATTCCGCCCAAACTGTTGTGAAACCTCATAAGCCAGGGCTATTGTAATCAACAGGGAAAGACGATAATCGTCCCGTAAGGAGCTCACTTGATTACACATATTAGCCCACTTGGCTCAATGGATATGTTGTCGCAGCTGGAAGTGGACATGCTTAAACGCACGGCCAGTAGCGATCTTTATCAACTGTTTCGTAATTGTTCTCTTGCCGTACTGAACTCCGGAAGCCTGACAGACAACAGTAAAGAACTGCTGTCCCGTTTCGAAAGCTTTGATATCAACGTGCTGCGCCGTGAGCGCGGTGTAAAACTTGAAGTCATCAACCCACCGGAAGAGGCCTTTGTCGACGGGCGAATTATTCGCTCACTCCAGGCAAACCTGTTCGCGGTGTTGCGCGATATCCTGTTTGTTAACGGGCAAATCCACAACGCGGGCCGTTTCCAGCATCTTGACCTGGAAAGCTCTGTTCACATCACTAACCTGGTCTTTTCTATCCTGCGTAACGCCCGTGCCCTGCACGTGGGTGAAGCGCCGAATATGGTCGTTTGCTGGGGTGGTCACTCGATTAACGAAACCGAATATCTCTACGCCCGTCGGGTGGGGAACCAGCTCGGCCTGCGTGAACTGAACATCTGTACCGGCTGCGGCCCGGGTGCCATGGAGGCGCCAATGAAGGGGGCGGCAGTCGGCCACGCGCAACAACGCTATAAAGAGGGGCGCTTTATCGGGATGACCGAGCCGTCCATCATTGCGGCCGAGCCACCGAACCCGCTGGTCAATGAGCTGATTATCATGCCGGATATCGAAAAACGTCTTGAGGCGTTTGTCCGTATCGCCCACGGGATAATCATCTTCCCTGGCGGTGTGGGTACGGCGGAAGAGCTGCTTTATCTGCTGGGGATTCTGATGAACCCGGCCAACAAAGATCAGGTATTGCCGTTGATCCTGACCGGGCCAAAAGAGAGCGCTGACTACTTCCGCGTTCTGGATGAGTTTATCGTGCATACGCTCGGTGAATCTGCACGCCGTCACTATCGCATTATCATTGATGATGCGGCGGAAGTAGCGCGTCAGATGAAGAAAGCCATGCCGCTGGTCAAAGAGAACCGTCGCGATACCGGTGATGCTTACAGCTTCAACTGGTCAATCCGTATTGCGCCGGAGCTGCAAATCCCGTTCGAACCTTCTCACGAGAATATGGCCAACCTGAAACTGTACCCGGATCAGCCGGTTGAAGTTCTGGCGGCCGATTTACGACGCGCCTTCTCCGGTATCGTTGCGGGTAACGTCAAAGAGATGGGGATCCGCGCTATCGAAGAGTTTGGCCCTTATAAGATACACGGTGACCCCGAGATGATGCGCCGCATGGATGACATGCTACAGGGCTTTGTCGCTCAACACCGCATGAAGCTGCCGGGTTCAGCCTACATACCTTGCTACGAGATTTGCACGTAACTCCTGCAAGTGACGTCCATCAAGCCGGATAGTGCTGAAGCGCTATCCGGCTTTTTTTATTACCGTTACAACTCATACTTATCTCTTATGTGATTTACATAATTTAAACCAACGCAAACGATTACCTCGATTTTCAGACCGTAAATTATCAGCCTTAATCCAAATTACTCGTCAGAAAACACTAAAAAGCCTCTTCTTTACAGCGTAAGACTCCTAACTCACTGGTCAGTCTTTCAGGCTACATGTTGTTAATGGTAGCCTTCGCGCCCGTAAATTCTCTTTGATGTTTTTTTAACAGATAAATGGTCTAAAGATATCCATATCAAAAGTGGATTATTGCATTTGGGATCAGGATCACTGATAGATTCATAACTAGAATGTATCTTTCCGCCCGCCAATAGTTACGGGCAAAAATTATTAAAAAACCGTCACTGAACGAATTTCATATTACCGTCAGGCACTTTTTCATCGGATTTGACTAAAAACCTGACAATTCGCTTCCTCCAGGAGATACAGATGGAAACCACTCAAACCAGCACCGTTGCTTCGATTGAATCCCGAAGTGGTTGGCGCAAAACGGATACCATGTGGATGCTTGGCCTTTACGGCACAGCAATCGGCGCTGGTGTACTGTTCCTTCCTATCAACGCAGGTGTCGGCGGTCTGATCCCGCTGATCATCATGGCCATCATCGCTTTCCCGATGACCTTCTTCGCACACCGCGGTCTGACCCGTTTTGTGCTGTCCGGTAAAAATCCGGGTGAAGACATCACTGAAGTGGTTGAAGAGCACTTCGGTATTGGCGCAGGCAAACTGATTACCTTGCTCTACTTCTTCGCGATTTACCCAATTCTGCTGGTGTATAGCGTGGCAATCACCAACACCGTTGAAAGCTTCATGACACACCAGTTGCACCTGACGCCGCCACCGCGTGCCATTCTGTCGCTGATCCTGATCGTTGGCATGATGACCATCGTGCGTTTCGGTGAGCAGATGATTGTTAAAGCGATGAGCATTCTGGTGTTCCCGTTTGTGATTGCCCTGATGGTGCTGGCCTGCTACCTGATCCCACAGTGGAACGGTGCGGCTCTGGAAACCCTGTCTCTGAGCAGTGCATCCGCGACCGGCAACGGCCTGCTAATGACCCTGTGGCTGGCAATCCCTGTGATGGTGTTCTCGTTCAACCACTCGCCAATCATCTCCTCCTTCGCCGTGGCGAAGCGTGAAGAGTACGGAAATGGTGCAGAGAAGAAATGCTCCAGCATCCTGGCTCGCGCTCACGTAATGATGGTTCTGACCGTGATGTTCTTCGTATTTAGCTGCGTACTGAGCCTGTCTCCAGCCGACCTGGCGGCAGCGAAAGAGCAGAACATTACGATCCTGTCTTACCTGGCTAACCACTTTAACGCACCGGTTATCGCCTGGATGGCGCCAATCATCGCGATTATCGCAATCACCAAATCCTTCCTGGGCCACTATCTGGGCGCACGTGAAGGCTTCAACGGCATGGTGATTAAATCTCTGCGCGGTAAAGGCAAGAGCATTGAAATCAACAAACTGAACAAAATGACCGCTCTGTTCATGCTGCTGAGCACCTGGGCTGTTGCCACGCTGAACCCAAGCATTCTGGGCATGATTGAAACCCTGGGTGGCCCGGTTATCGCAATGATTCTGTTCCTGATGCCGATGTATGCGATTCAGAAAGTACCTGCTATGCGTAAGTACAGCGGCCAGGTCAGCAACATCTTCATTGTCATCATGGGACTTATCGCTATCTCTGCGATCTTCTACTCCCTGTACACCATGTTCTGATTATCTCCCGCGCCGCCTTCGGGCGGCGCACTCCTCCCTCCTGACTGATAGCAATGGACGCATCATGATTAGCGTATTCGATATCTTCAAAATCGGTATTGGTCCTTCCAGCTCTCACACCGTCGGACCAATGAAAGCCGGTAAACAATTCACGGATGACTTGATTGCACGCGGCATTTTGCACGACGTAACCCGCGTGGTTGTCGATGTATACGGTTCCCTTTCCCTGACGGGTAAAGGCCACCATACCGATATCGCCATCATCATGGGTCTGGCGGGAAACCTGCCGGATACCGTTGATATTGACGCGATCCCTGGTTTCATCCAGGACGTAAATACTCACGGTCGTTTGCTGTTGGCGAACGGCGAGCACGAAGTGGAATTCCCGGTTGATCGGTGCATGAACTTCCATGCCGACAATCTCTCCCTGCACGAAAACGGGATGCGAATTACCGCACTGGCCGGCGATAACGCCGTCTATAGCCAGACCTATTACTCCATCGGCGGCGGTTTTATCGTCGACGAAGACCATTTTGGCCAGACCAACAATTCTGCTGTTGAAGTACCGTATCCGTACAAAAACGCGGCGGATTTACAGCGTCACTGCCAGGAGACGGGTTTGTCGCTCTCTGGCCTGATGATGAAAAACGAACTGGCGCTGCACAGCAAAGAAGAGCTAGAGCAACACTTCGCTAACGTCTGGGAAGTGATGCGCGGCGGTATCGAGCGCGGGATCACCACCGAAGGCGTTCTGCCAGGCAAACTGCGTGTACCGCGCCGTGCGGCAGCGCTGCGCCGGATGCTGGTCAGCACCGACAAAACCACCACTGACCCAATGGCCGTTGTC
This sequence comes from Enterobacter sp. C4G1, assembly GCF_052886895.1. Lineage (NCBI taxonomy): Bacteria > Pseudomonadati > Pseudomonadota > Gammaproteobacteria > Enterobacterales > Enterobacteriaceae > Enterobacter > Enterobacter sp. C4G1. Next base: position 60,008 of record NZ_JBQVVV010000001.1, read on the forward strand.
GACTGGATTAACATGTTCGCGCTGGCGGTAAACGAAGAGAACGCCGCAGGTGGCCGCGTGGTTACAGCACCGACTAACGGTGCGTGCGGTATTGTTCCTGCCGTGCTTGCCTACTACGACAAATTTATCCGTGAAGTGAACGCCAACTCTCTGGCGCGCTATATGCTGGTTGCCAGTGCCATCGGCTCACTCTACAAGATGAACGCCTCAATTTCCGGTGCGGAAGTGGGCTGTCAGGGTGAAGTCGGTGTGGCCTGTTCAATGGCGGCTGCGGGCCTGGCTGAACTACTGGGCGCGAGCCCGACTCAGGTGTGCATCGCCGCCGAAATCGGCATGGAGCACAATCTGGGGCTAACCTGTGACCCTGTCGCCGGGCAAGTTCAGGTGCCATGCATCGAGCGTAACGCGATTGCTTCTGTTAAGGCAGTCAATGCGGCACGAATGGCGCTGCGTCGTACCAGCGAGCCGCGCGTGTGTCTCGATAAGGTTATCGAAACCATGTACGAGACAGGTAAAGATATGAACGCCAAATACCGTGAAACCTCTCGCGGTGGCCTGGCGATGAAGATCGTGACCTGCGATTAAACCGCTTAAGAAGCCTCGTTTTGCGAGGCTTCTTCCTGTTTTCCCCCGCACTATTCGTTTCATCCTGCCGACAGTGTTACCCTTTACTCAGTAGATTTAAGGGAGATTATCTGTGGCTGTTCATTTGCTTATCGTCGACGCACTTAACCTGATTCGCCGTATCCATGCGGTGCAGGGCACCCCCTGTAAAGACACCTGTCTGCACGCTATGGAGCAGCTTATCCGCCACAGTGAGCCAACCCATGTGGTTGCGGTGTTTGACGACGAAGCCCGAAATACAGGCTGGCGCCACCAACGACTGCCCGACTACAAAGCCGGGCGCGCGCCGATGCCAGACGATCTGCACGCCGAAATGCCCGCAATCCGCGCCGCCTTTGAACAGCGTGGCGTCCCTTGCTGGGGCGCTGAGGGCTGTGAAGCAGACGACCTGGCGGCAACGCTTGCGGTAAAGGTCGCAAGCGCCGGACATCAGGCGACGATTGTCTCAACTGACAAAGGCTACTGTCAGTTGCTCTCCCCCACGATCCGTATTCGTGATTACTTTCAAAAACGCTGGCTTGATGCGCCGTTTATCACCAGCGAGTTTGGCGTCTCGCCTGAACAACTTCCTGATTACTGGGGCCTGGCGGGGATCAGCAGCTCGAAGGTGCCCGGTGTTGCCGGTATCGGGCCAAAGAGTGCCGCTCAACTCCTGACTGATTTTCAGAGTCTGGAGGGGATTTATGCCCGACTGGAAGACGTACCAGAAAAATGGCGTAAGAAGCTGGAAGCGCATAAAGAGATGGCATTTATCTGCCGGGATGTGGCGACATTACAGACGGATTTGCAGCTGGACGGGAATTTGCAGCAACTGCGGTTAGAGCGCAGTTAATACCCTCTCCCCAATGGGGAGAGGGTTAGGATGAGGGGACTATCGCTCGTCGCGACGCCCGCCCACAGCCGCCCACCAGCGACGAATGTGCACCGTCACCTCTTCGCGGTCGTGATACAGCTGACGCGCCTGGATGACCACGTTAATACCGTGCTCATCCATCTGCTCCTGAATGTACGCCAGGTTCTGAGAAACTTCCTCATAGCGCTTTTTCATCGGCAATTTGAGGTTAAAAATCGTTTCACGGCACCAGCCGTTCACCAGCCAGGATGCCATCAGCGCAGCAACTTTCGCTGGCTTCTCTACCATATCGCACACCATCCATGAGATGTTGTTACGGGTTGGACGATAACGGAAACCGTCTTCGCGCAGCCAGGTCACCTGCCCGGTATCCATCAGGCTTTGCGCCATAGGGCCATTATCGACAGAAGAGACCCACATGTTGCGTTTCACCAGCTGATAGGTCCAGCCACCCGGGCACGCACCGAGATCGACGGCGTACATCCCGTTTGCCAGACGTTCGTCCCACTCATCCGCTGGAATAAAGACGTGAAACGCCTCTTCCAGTTTCAGCGTCGAACGGCTGGGGGCGTCGGACGGGAACCTCAGACGCGGGATGCCCATAAAGAACGGCGAGTTATTATTGGTGTAGGAATACCCCGTATAACAACAGCCCGGTGCAATAAAGAAGATATGCACCACCGGGCGTTTCGGCGTCTCGTAGTTTGTCAGGATCCCGGCCTCGCGAAGTGCAGCGCGCAGCGGAACGGTGAACTTGCGGCAGAACTTCATCAGCTCTTTGCTTTCGTTAGTGTCTGCCACCTCAACGCGCAGGTCGCCGCCCTTCTCGACTACGCCCTGCAACATGCCCACAACAGGTGTAATGCGGTCTTCAGGCGGAAGATCTTTCAGCAGTTCTCCCGCAACAAACATCTGACGTGCAAAAATAAGCGAACTGAACGGCAACTCACGTGCCAGCTTATCCGCATCCTCAGGCTGATAACATTCAAACACCACGTAGCCCGCGTTCTCTTTAACGCGAGCAAAACCGAACACTTCGCGGCGTGCAGCCTTATCAGTAATTTCCGCGGCGCACTCTTTCTCAAACCCCGGGCGACAATATAAAACAACCTTATTCATGAACAACGCCCTTGCGTTTCAGACGGATAGCTCCGATAAACATTAATACCCAACCGGCCAGGAAACTTACGCCGCCGACAGGTGTAACAAACGCCCACAGGCGCAAATGCGAGAGCGCCAGGCAATACAGGCTGCCACTGAACAGCACCGTACCCAGCGCCAGGAAGACGCTGCTCCAGTAAAACCAGATACTAATACGACGCTGCATCGCCACGGCCAGTCCGAAGATAGCCAGCGTGTGGAACGCCTGATATTCGAGGCCGGTCTGGATCCAGCCCATTTCCACAACCCCCAGGGATTTGCTTAACACATGCGCACCAAAGGCGCCCAGTGCGACAAAAATAAAGCCACTCACCGCGGCAAAAATCAGCATGAATCGGCTGGTCATGTTTCGGTCCTAAAGTTATGCGTGCCCTGCACACAAAAAGTTATTGTTCATATCTGAAGCGGAATTTTTCTTGCTCGCTCGCCGCTTTCGCCAGGATCCACTGCCGGAAGGCGGCTATTTTACCCAGTTCTGCCTGGCTGTCATGGCAAACCAGATAAAACGCATTCTTGCTGACCAGAACATCATTAAAAGGGCACACCAGACGCCCTGCCTCAATTTCGGACTGAGACATGACGTTGTTTGCCAACGCCACACCCTGCCCGTGAATCGCAGCCTGTAACACCATCGCACTGTGGCTAAAAATGGGGCCTTGCTGCACGTTTATATGATTAAGACCTAGCTGGCGCGTATAAGTTTGCCAGTCCCGACGAGAAGCATCGTGTAAAAGGGTATGTAGCGCCAAATCTGATGGCGTTTTCAATGCTTTATCGCCGGTAAGTAAAATCGGGGAACAGACCGGAAGCAGATATTCTGCGTATAATTTCTCGACACGTAAACCCGGCCAGTTGCCACGGCCATAAAAAATCGCCACATCGACATCATCCGCCAGTTTATCCTCCTGACGGTCTACAGCCTGGATTCGGACATCAATTCCCGGATAAGCTGAGTTAAAGCTTGAGAGTCTGGGCACCAGCCATTGAATCGCAAAACTGGGCAATAAGCTTACGGTTAGCGCGCCTTTAGCGCTGCGTGCCTGTAGCTTGCGCGTGGCTTCAGTGAGCTGGGAGAAAATCTCTTTAATATCCTGAAAATAGCTCTGCCCCTCTTCCGTCAGAAGCAACGAACGGTTGCGACGACGAAACAGCTTAAGCCCCAGGAAATCCTCCAGAGACTTGATTTGGTGACTTACTGCGGCCTGTGTCACAAAAAGCTCATCTGCTGCGCGGGTGAAACTCAGGTGACGTGCTGCTGCATCAAAAACACGTAATGCATTAAGGGGTGGTAATCGCTTCGACATGGTTATCTGGCTTAGATGTTAACGAAATTTAACATATAGGAAACAACGTTTAACCTATTAGTTTTTTTTATCTGAGACATTATAATTTGTCCGTTGAGGAACTACCAGCAAATACCTATAGTGGCGGCACTTCCTGAGCCGGAACGAAAAGCTTTTTTTGGAATGCGTGTTCTAAAAGGCTTTTGGCTTACGGTTGTGATGTTGTGTTGTTGTGTTTGCAATTGGTCTGCTATTCAGACCACGGTAGCAACGCTACCAATTTTTCACTTCCTGTACATTTACCCTGTCTGTCCATAGTGATTAATGTAGCACCGCCGATTTGCGGTGCTTTTTTTTGTCCATTTTTTACCTCCTGGCTTTCTCCCCCTGCGTTTCCTTTAACGACCTTGCCCTGCCGCCAAATTTGCGCGACGATCTAAGGACAGAAATGAGGAATTCCATGAACGCTTTCAGTCCCGCACATTTTCGCGAACAGTTTCCGGCGCTGGCCGATGCCGGTGTTTACCTTGATAGTGCTGCAACCGCGCTCAAGCCACTGGCGGTTATCGAGGCAACAGAGCAGTTCTATAGCCTGAGTGCCGGTAACGTCCACCGCAGTCAGTTTGCCGAAGCACAACGCTTAACCGCGCGCTATGAAGCCGCCCGCGATCAGGTAGCGCGCCTGCTGAATGCCGAAAGCGGTAAAAATATCGTCTGGACGCGCGGAACCACAGAAGCCATAAACATGGTTGCCCAGTGTTACGCCAGACCGCTCCTGCAACCCGGCGACGAGATTATCGTCAGTGAAGCTGAACACCATGCCAACCTGGTTCCCTGGTTGATGGTTGCCGGGCAAACCGGGGCACGTGTCATCAGGCTGCCGCTGGGTGCCGATAATCTGCCCGATATGGCTCGTTTGCCCGAGCTTATCACCGCCCGCAGCCGGATCCTGGCGCTGGGGCAGATGTCTAATGTCACTGGTGGCTGCCCGGATTTAGCGCGTGCCATTACCACCGCCCATGCCAGCGGCATGGTGGTCATGGTTGATGGTGCGCAGGGTGTTGTGCACTTTCCGGCAGACGTACAAAAACTCGATATCGATTTCTATGCATTTTCAGGGCACAAACTCTACGGGCCGACCGGCATTGGCGCCCTGTATGGCAAACCTGAGCTGCTGGCGCAGATGACACCGTGGCTTGGCGGCGGCAAGATGATTACCGAAGTCACGTTCGATGGCTTTAAAACTCAGGACATTCCTTACCGACTGGAAGCTGGCACCCCCAATGTGGCGGGGGTTATTGGGCTAAGCGCGGCGCTGGAGTGGCTTGGCGAAACGGACATCGTCCAGGCTGAAAGCTGGAGCCGCGGACTGGCAACCCTTGCGGAAGAAGAACTCAAAAAGCGCCCGGGATTCCGGTCGTTTCGCCTTCAGGATTCAAGTCTGTTAGCCTTTGATTTTGAAGGTGTTCATCACAGCGATATGGTGACACTGCTTGCCGAATATGGCATTGCCTTACGCGCCGGACAGCATTGCGCACAACCGTTACTGGCCGCACTGGGCGTCAGCGGTACGCTGCGTGCCTCTTTTGCTCCGTACAATACAAAAAACGATGTCGAAGCGCTGGTTGCAGCCGTCGACCGCGCCCTTGAATTACTGGTGGATTAATGACTAGCCCCGCTTTAGCCGGACACCCGTTTGGTACCGTCATCACAGAAGAGACGCTAAAACAGACCTTCGCCCCACTTACCCAGTGGGAAGATAAATACCGTCAGCTGATTATGCTGGGTAAACAGTTACCTGCTCTTTCAGACGCGCTTCGGGCACAGGCAAAAGAGATTGCCGGGTGTGAAAATCGCGTCTGGCTGGGGTTTAGCACTACCGGCGAAACGCTGCATTTCTTTGGTGACAGCGAAGGCCGTATCGTTCGTGGCCTGCTGGCGGTACTGCTGACCGCCGTCGAAGGCAAAAGCGCCGCGCAACTGCTGGCCCATTCACCCTTAACGCTGTTTGATGAGCTGGGCCTGCGTGCGCAGCTTAGCGCCTCGCGCAGTCAGGGGTTGACCGCGCTTAGCGAAGCGGTGCAGGACGCGGCGCGACAGGCTCAGGCCTGACGCTCCGCCTTTGCCATCATTTTCTTCAGCGCGTGCGACACCGCGATAAAGCCAAAGGACGCGGTCACCATGGTGGCCGCGCCAAAACCGGAAGCGCAATCCATCCGTTTTGGCCCTTCCGCTGTGCTTTTCATGGCACAAACAGACCCGTCAGCCTGTGGGTAAACCAGCGCTTCTGTCGAAAATACGCAGTCCACACCCAGCTTACCTTTGCTGTTTTTCAGGACGTTAAAGTCGCTTTTTAATCTCTCGCGCAGTTTCGCCGCCAGAGGATCCTGAATCGTTTTCGCCAGATCAGCCACCTGGATCTGCGTCGGGTCGATTTGCCCACCCGCGCCACCGGTTGTCACCAGCGGAACCTTGTAGCGACGGCAGTAAGCAATCAACGCCGCCTTTGGACGCACGCTGTCGATGGCATCAATTACGTAGCTATAGCCTTTACTCATGTACTCAGCAACGTTATCTGCCGTCACGAAATCATCAATCACCGTGACCTGGCACTCAGGGTTGATCAGACGAATACGCTCGGCCATCACCTCAGATTTGGCAAGACCTACGTTATCCCGCAGAGCGTGGATTTGTCTGTTGGTGTTGGTGACGCAGACATCATCCATATCAATCAATGTGATGGCACCAATACCGGTTCTGGCCAGCGCTTCTGCCGCCCAGGAGCCGACACCACCGATCCCCACTACGCACATGTGCGCATCTGCAAACAGTTGCAGGGCTTTTTCGCCATATAAACGTGCCGTACCGCCAAAACGCTGGTGCCACGCATCGCTGATTACCACAGACATAAAACCTCAGATGTAAAAAGGGTGAGGTTATCCCTCACCCTGAACAGTAATCCGTATTCCGATCAGAATACCATAATCAGCCGCTGAATACGTTGCCGCCCGGTGCTGCCGCTTTCAGCACCCAGACGCGTCCGTAGTGGTTATACCAGCCAGCACGATGACCAGCATCCGGGCCAATCCCCTGATAAATATCGAAATGCTGACCCTTGATCGCGCCACCGACATCCAGGGCAACCATCAGGCGTAATTCATACTGGCCGCTGAATTTCCCGTTGTTATCCAACAGAGGCACTTCCGCCAGCAGCGTGGTACCCGCCGGAATAATTGAACGATCAGATGCCACAGAAGCACGGCCAATCAACGGTACGGCACTTGCCCCTTTCACCGGGGCATAGTTCTGCGGTTTGAAGAAGACGAAGGATGGGTTTTGCTCCAGCAGCTCGCGCACTTCGGCCTCGCTGTGTTTTTCGCCCCACTCGCGGATAGCCTGCATCGACATATCTTCTTTCTTCACTTCACCGCGATCGATGAGCACTTTGCCGATACTGCGGTAGGCATGTCCGTTTTTACCGGAGTAGCTGAAGAAGTTAAGCGGAGAACCATCACCAAAATCGATATAACCACTGCCCTGCACGTCCATGATGAAGTTGTCCATCAGGGAGTTACTGTAGGCCAGCACATAGCTATCACTTAAGCCACCCGAGTAAATCTCTGCACGGGACGGTAAACGCCCACGTTTTGGTGGCATCCGGTAGATAGGGTACTGGAATTCGCCCTGACGGGTGTGTCGCGCCTGGATGACAGGCGTGTAGTAGCCAGTAAACTGGACGTTGCCGTAGTTATCTGCACCTTCCATCTGCCAGGCATCAATACCAAACTGGCGCATATTGCGCGTGTCGCCGCCCGCACGAAGCCAGTCCTGTACTGCACTGTAAACGTTATTCTGTGAGCCATACAGACGCGGCGACGCACTGCGGATCTGATAGACCTGCTCGGAGAAATCCCCGGCGTTAATCGGTGCGCCTACGGCATCGGGTTGGTTAACTAAAGAGAAAGGCTGGGACAATTTCCCGTCTTTATACTGTTGACCGCGATCGGTCGGTTTGGAAGAGCAGGCCGCAAGAATAGCTACCATTGCGCCTGTCATTAGATACTTCGCCCAACGTCCTTTCATTATATCTCGTCTTTAAGTTGCCCTTATCCGCGTGATGAAGATAACAAACCACCAGGGCTAATGAAATGCAATCACATGCCCTTTGGCAAATTTTGCGCAAAAAATAGTCCATAGGATGCGATGTCGTTCAATTTACATACAAATTTCATCAATTACGTAAAAAGGGGTTGCATCACAATGCTATCCGCGTATAGTGCGCATCCACGGACGCGGGGTGGAGCAGCCTGGTAGCTCGTCGGGCTCATAACCCGAAGGTCGTCGGTTCAAATCCGGCCCCCGCAACCAATTAAAATTTGATGAAGTATCTTCTATGATAGAAGAGATTTTTGTTAAGTAGTTCGAATCACAGCAAGGCGGCGACGCAGTGAATCCTTAGGAGCTTACTCCAGTAAGTGACTGAGGTGAACGAGGAAAGCCAACGCAGATGTGATTTGAAATACGAAGCAAAAAGACGGACGCGGGGTGGAGCAGCCTGGTAGCTCGTCGGGCTCATAACCCGAAGGTCGTCGGTTCAAATCCGGCCCCCGCAACCAATCAAATTTGAAGAAGTAAGTTCTGCTAAAAGCAGAAGACGGACGCGGGGTGGAGCAGCCTGGTAGCTCGTCGGGCTCATAACCCGAAGGTCGTCGGTTCAAATCCGGCCCCCGCAACCAACACTTCTAAAACAATAAACACCCTTATGGGTGTTTTTTTGTATCTGTAATAAGTGAATTTGCCGGGTAATGCCCCGGCATCAGTCACTACCCTCTTCTGGCGAGCGTTGCGCTGTCAGAGAAATAGGCTTTAATTCCCGACAATATCGATTCCGCCACTTCCTGCTGGAACTTCGCCGTTTTGAGCTTGCGCTCCTCTTCAACGTTACTGATAAACGCCGTTTCGACCAGAATAGACGGTATTTCAGGCGCCTTCAGCACCGCAAAACCGGCCTGCTCCACACTGTTTTTATGCAGTTTGTTGACGTTGCCAAGCTTGCCGAGTACCGCTTTACCAAATTTCAGGCTGTCGGTAATGGTCAGGGATTGCACCATGTCGAACATGGTGTGGTCGACATAGCGATCGCCGCTTTTGCTCACACCACCAATCAGGTCAGAGGCGTTCTGCGTGTCGGCCAGGTATCGCGCTGCGGTACTGGTTGCCCCTTTGGTCGACAGTGCAAACACCGAAGAACCACTGGGCTGACGGCTGGTAAAGGCATCGGCGTGGATAGATACGAACAGATCCGCGCGCTGTTTTTGCGCTTTTGCCACACGGACTTTCAGTGGAATAAAGATATCTTCATTACGCGTCATGTAAGCGCGCATGTTGCCCTCTTTGTCGATCAGGGCCTTCAGACGACGCGCAATTTGCAGCACCACATCTTTTTCACGGGTGTGATACTTCCCAACCGCGCCGGAGTCCTCTCCACCGTGCCCCGGATCAAGCATGATCACAATCGGACGATCGCGCCCGGCTTTACCAGGCTGCGGCCCGCTTTGCGCAGGCGGAACCTGACGCTGGAGATCGCCTTTGTTGTAATCTTCCAGCAGTGCCAGCAGCGGATCCTGGATATCCGTGGCATTCGACGGATAGAGATCCATCACCAGGCGCTCTTTAAATGCGGCAACCGGTGCCAGAGCAAAGAGCTGCGGTTTAACGTTCTGCTTAAGCTCAAACACCATACGCACGGTTTGCGGATCAAACTGCCCCACTCGAGCAGATTTGATAAAGGGATCGTCGCCGCGGATCTGCGCACTCATCCCTTTCAGGACGGAGTTCAGGTTAACACCTTCGAGATCCACCACGACACGTTCAGGGTTGCTTAGCGCAAACTGCTTATACTTCAGCACCTGATTAGATTCGACAGTCACACGTGTATAGGTTGACGACGGCCAGACACGCACCGCCACCACCTGACTGACAGCAGCAAACGCAACCTGACTGACGCTAAGCAACCACATCGCCCCGGCCCCTTGTAACAAGCGGCGGCGGCTTATTGTTGATTTGGATCCCGACATGCTTCTCCCGAGCAAGAAATCAAATTGAAAAATAAACGCCCAAATTGACCGAAAACTTTAACGAATGACGCATAAACTGTCATCTATAAAAGGGTAAACAATCATACGTTAACGCACGCATTACTTATAAATTTCTATGCTTCGCGGAAAATTTAGGCTTGCGCGCGCGGCCACAATCGAATAAAAATACACAAATTACGAATAAACATTCATTAAGGGTTGTGTCATGGTGAAGGAACGTAGAACCGAACTGGTCCAGGGATTCCGCCATTCTGTTCCCTATATCAATGCCCATCGGGGAAAAACGTTTGTCATCATGCTTGGCGGTGAAGCCATCGAGCATGAAAACTTTTCCAGTATTGTCAATGATATTGGCTTATTGCACAGCCTCGGCATTCGTCTGGTTGTGGTCTATGGTGCGCGTCCGCAAATCGATGCCAATCTGGCCGCACATCATCATGAGCCGATTTACCACAAACACACCCGCGTAACAGATGCGAAAACCCTCGAACTGGTAAAACAGGCCGCCGGACTTTTGCAGCTAGATATCACGGCGCGTTTATCCATGAGCCTGAACAACACCCCATTGCAGGGTGCGCATATTAACGTGGTCAGCGGCAATTTTATTATCGCGCAGCCGCTCGGCGTGGACGATGGCGTGGATTATTGCCACAGCGGTCGTATTCGTCGTATTGATGAAGAAGCCATTCACCGCCAGCTGGACAGCGGCGCAATCGTGCTGATGGGGCCAGTCGCGGTCTCCGTGACCGGTGAAAGTTTTAACCTCACCTCAGAAGAAATAGCCACCCAGTTGGCTATCAAGCTAAAAGCGGAAAAAATGATTGGCTTTTGCTCCTCACAGGGTGTTGTTAACGATGAAGGCGTAATTGTACCGGAATTATTCCCGAACGAAGCGCAGGCCCGTGTCGAAGAGCTGGAAGCGAAAAGCGATTACCATTCCGGCACGGTGCGTTTTCTGCGTGGGGCGGTAAAAGCCTGCCGCAGCGGCGTGCGCCGTAGCCACCTCATCAGTTACCAGGAAGATGGCGCGCTGTTGCAGGAGCTGTTCTCCCGTGACGGTATCGGTACGCAGATTGTGATGGAGAGCGCCGAGCAAATTCGTCGCGCCACCATCAATGATATTGGCGGTATTCTGGAGTTGATCCGCCCGCTGGAGCAGCAAGGTATTCTGGTGCGTCGCTCTCGCGAGCAGCTGGAAATGGAGATCGACAAATTTACCATTATTCAACGCGACAACCTGACCATCGCCTGCGCCGCACTCTATCCCTTCCCGGAAGAGAAGATCGGTGAAATGGCCTGCGTTGCCGTGCACCCTGACTACCGCAGCTCATCACGCGGCGAAATGCTGCTGGAGCGCATTGCGGTGCAGGCACGCCAGATTGGCCTGAGTAAATTGTTTGTTCTCACCACCCGCAGTATCCACTGGTTCCAGGAGCGTGGTTTTACGCCTGTGGATATTGATTCCCTGCCGGAAAGTAAAAAAGAGATGTACAACTATCAGCGCCGTTCAAAAGTGCTGATGGCCGATCTGGGATAGAACGTGCAGCCCTCACCCTAACGTGAGGGCCAACCTTTAGCTTGCCTCAAATATCGCGCTTAACCCGCTACGACGCTCCGTACGGGTGGCAATCGCCTGCACCAGTACACGCTCATCGGTATACAGCGACAGGCGCTTACGTGCGCGGGTGATAGCGGTATAAATCAGTTCACGGGTTACCACCGGCGAAAGCTGCGAAGGCAGGATCAGCGCGGCATGGTTGAACTCAGAACCTTGCGATTTATGCACCGTCATCGCCCAGGCCGTTTCATGTTCGGGTAAACGGCTTGGCTGTACCGACTTCACGCTGCCATCGGGCATCAGGAACCACACACGCAGGCCCTGACCACGGTCGAGCGCAATGCCAATATCACCGTTAAACAGACCCAGCGCGCTATCGTTACGGGAGATCATCACCGGACGCCCTTCATACCAGCGCGAATGCGGTAAACGGGTAATTCTGCGCTTCTGAGCCAGCACCTGCTCCAGCCTCTCGTTCAGGCCTGCCACGCCGAACGGCCCTTCCCTCAGGGCGCACAGAAGCTGATATTCGCCAAAGGCGGCGATCACCTGCTCAGGGGGACGTTGCTGCTGTACGCTCGCAAGGAAAAGCTGATACCCCTGCAAAGCCTCATCAAGCATGGCCTGGTACTCTTCGCCATTTTGCAGCGATTTCTTCTCGATATCGTCAAACTCGCCGCTAAAGACCGAGCGTGTTGCATTGCGATCGCCACGGTTTACCGCCGCCGCAAGCTGGCCAATACCCGAATGGCTACCAAAGCGGTAGCTTTTTTGCAGCAGGCAAAGGCTGTCGCGTAATGCACCTGCGAGCGGGTTGTCGTTGCCTTCCAGCACGCATCCGGTCAGACGCGCCAGCTCCTGCGCTCGCGCCGTGGTGTAGCCCAGGCTTGCATAAGTGCAAATATCCCCCAGTACCGCACCGGCCTCCACGGAGGCAAGCTGGTCACGATCGCCCAGAAAAATGACGCGCGCATGGGAAGGCAATGCCTCAATCAGGCGCGACATCATCGTGAGGTCAATCATGGACGCTTCGTCCACCACCAGCACATCAAGATGCAGCGGGTTGCCGGCATGATAACGCAGACGCTGGCTACCAGGCTGTGCGCCGAGCAAACGGTGCAGCGTGCTGGCCTCATTAGGGAAAAGCACTAACTGTTCTTGCGTGAGCGGCAGTTTTTGCAGAGCACCGCCTAACGATTCCGTCAGACGCGCCGCCGCTTTTCCGGTAGGTGCCGCCAGGCGAATACGGCATTTTTGTTCGCCAGACAGCTGGATAAGCGCCGCGAGCAATTTTGCCACCGTGGTTGTTTTGCCCGTACCTGGCCCACCAGAAATAACCGAAATCCGACGCGTCAGCGCCACGGCAGCGGCAACTTTTTGCCAGTCAATGGGCTCCTGCGAGGTAAACAGGCCATCCAGCGTTTGGCGGAGCAGTACCTCATCGCAAGGGAGAGGAGCGTTGGCCTCGCTAAAATAACGGGCGACTGTCAGCTCATAGCGCCACAGACGATTCAGGTATAAACGCCCGCCAGTGAGGATTAGCGGAGCGGGTGTCGAACCGTCACTGACGGCGGATGAATTGAGCAAAACGCGTTGCCAGTTCACAGCGTCACCCAGAAGTGCAAAACAGGATTGCAACGCGGGCGGGGTTTTGTCATCACAGACCAGTCGTGAAAGCGGCAGACACACATGACCCTCGCCAGCATCCCGGCTCAGGATGGCTGCGGCAAGCATCACGGCAGGCTGCTCGCCAGCCACCATAATGGCGAATTGCACATCGAGTTGACGCAGCAGGCGCTGTTCTGTGGCCCCAAGCAATAATTCCTGCATTGTCATGCCACGTCCTCCGTGATTGCTGCAAACAGGCTATCCATTTTTTCAACCAAAGCTGCATCCGGGCGGGTGCGATATACCCCCGACTGCGGATCGGCGGCATCAACCCCGCGCAGGAACAGGTAGATAACGCCGCCAAAATGTTCTTCGTAACTGTAGTCAGCAATGCGATGACGCAGATAGCGATGCAACGCCAGGGTATAAAGTTGATACTGCAAATCGTAGCGATGAGACTGCATTGCAGCGGCCATCGCCTGCTGCGTATAGGCTTCGCTGTTCTCACCCAGCCAGTTCGATTTGTAATCCAGCAGGTAATAGCGTCCTTCATGGCGGAAAATAAGGTCGATAAAGCCTTTCAGCATTCCCTGTACCTGACGGAAATCGAGCGGCGGACAGCCCGCAGATAACGGATCATGTGCGCGAATAATCGCATCCAGCTCGTTCGCGTTAAGCGGGCTGGCAATAGGAAGGTAAAACTCCATCTCCACCTGTTTGTCTTTGGTGGTGAGCTGGTTCAGGGAGATGCCGTTTTCCGTCAGCGGCGCTTGTAAGATTGCGCTCACCCAGGTTGTCAGCACCGGCTGCCAGGCGGCATCATAACCGCCCTTCTGCAACATCTCCTGCACCCATTCCGGGGAAACAGGTTGTGTGAAATCAAGCTCTTCAAACAGACTGTGTAAAAATGTGCCCGGCGATGCCCCGCGCGGGAACTGGTGCGGCGTAAGCATTGGCTCTACCTGCACATCGCCCACTCCTGCGGCATCCACATCCAGCTTAGGCATCAGATCCTGCGCGATGCTTTGGCCATGCTGCTGCAAAGCGGAGTAACTCGTTACGCGCCAGTTATCCGCAACGGTTCTCGTTATTTTTCGGGCATCCAGATCGGGTTCACGTTGTTCCGGCATTTCCCAACGATTGTTATCTGGCAGGCCAGGAACACGCAACGCAATATTCTCGTCGCAAATGGACTCAAGGCACTGACGCAGCCCTGCCGCATCTTTTGGCTCGCCCTGCTGGATAAGCCGCCCCACCGCGCTCAGATGGAAATCAGACTCTCCCGCTTTCTCGCCACGTCGACGGAACAGCGGTGCAATACCCAGGCTGCAATGCCAGACTGAACGGGTCAGGGCTACATAAAGCAGTCGCAAATCTTCTGCCAGACGTTCGGCTTCCGCCAGCTCAACGCTCGCATCGGCCTTGCTGAGGTCCAGTACTGCCTCAAAAGAGTCCCGGTCGTGATAAAACGCCTGATCCTGTGCCCGGTAATTCGCAATGAAAGGCAGCCAGACCAGTGGATATTCCAGACCTTTCGATTTGTGGATGGTGACAATCTGCACCAGATGCTTATCGCTCTCGAGGCGCATTTGCTGGCTTGAGGAGTTACTGTTGGGATCGGCAATTTGCTGCGCCAGCCAGCGCACCAGGGCGTGTTCGCTCTCAAGCTGCGTGCCGGCCTCCTGCAATAACTCGCTGATATGCAAGATATCCGTCAGGCGACGTTCTCCGCCCGGCGTCGCCAGCATGTTCTCAGCAATATGACGCTGGGTTATCAGCTCACGCAGCATCGCCATAACACCGCGTTTTTGCCAGCGCTCACGATAGTGAACAAACTCTTCAACCACCGCATCCCAGGCAATTTCATCGTTGTTGAGCGCATCAATATCCCGGGCGTTCAGCCCCAACATTGAGCTTGCCAGCGCACTGCGAAGCGTACTTTCCCGCTCCGGTGACAACACCGCCTGCAACAGCCAGAGCAACTCCTGGGCCTCAAGGGTTTCAAATACGCTATCGCGATTCGACAGGTAGACCGAGGGGATATTCAGGATTGTCAGCGCGTCGCGGATCAGCGCTGCTTCCTGGCGACTACGCACCAGCACCGTGATGTCGGAGGCCTTCACCGGGGAGGCAGTTTCGCCTTTCCATAGCAGCGCCTCACCCCGCACGCCAGCACTGAGCCAGTCGCGAATTTGCGCCGCACAGTGCTGGGCCATCGCGTTCTGGTAGTCGCTTATCCCGAAACCGTCTCCCTCCAGCAACCAAAAACTCATCGCTGGCTGAAATTCACCATTGAACTCAAAACGAAGGGCGGCGTTTTTAGGTGCAGATTTGACCGGTAAAAACGGGATTTCCCGGAACATGAAAGCGGCATCCATGCGCTCGAACAGCGCATTTACGCTCTCTACCATGCCGGGTGATGAACGCCAGTTGGTATCCAGCGTATAATGCGCTTCTACCTCACTACGGGCTTTCATGTAGGTAAAAATATCCGCACCACGGAAGGCATAAATAGCCTGTTTTGGATCGCCAATCAGCAGCAGCGCCGTGTCCGGCTGCTGCCGCCAGATACGGCGGAAGATACGGTATTGTTGCGGATCGGTATCCTGAAATTCGTCGATCATCGCCACCGGGAAACGGGCACGAATGGCGGTGGCCAGGGCTTCACCGTTTTCGCTGCGCAGCGCGGCATCGAGCCGGCTCAGCATATCGTCAAATCCAAGTTCACCACGACGCTGCTTTTCACGAGCCACTGTTTCGCGGATCTCGGCCATTGCGCGGATGATCATCAGATCATTAAGGGTCAATGGCTCGGCCAGCAAGGCTTCAATGGCAACAAACAGGGGATGTTCAGGGACAACGCCGTCAGCCTTCGTTCGTTCAATCAGGAATCGCTGCGAGAATTTTTCCAGCGCGTCCGGAAGCTGATAGCCCCGGGACTCTTCCTGCGCCCAGATGCTGATTTTTTCAATCCACTTTGCCTGGTTACCGCGGTTGAACTTGCGTCTGTCGATACCTGAATTTTCGACGATGGCCTCAATGTCACCGACCGACTCGTTCCATTTCTGCTTCAGGGCGGCAATTTGCGACACGATTTTTTCATGACGTGATGCCAGCGTTTCATCAGCCGGAGGGGGTGATTTAATCACCGGCGCTTCGCCCTGCAAATAACGGTCGATAGAGCGAAGAAGCTCTTCCGGCCCTTTCCATAACGCATGAACCGCTTCGGCAATATCGCGGGGTAATGGATAGCAATGACGGCGCCAGAAATCCGCGCAGGCCTGATAGCGCAGCTCAGATTCGTCTTCGATAAGCTGCTGTTCAAACAACATGCCGGATTCAAACGCATTCAGGCTCAGCATTCGCTGGCAGAAGCCGTGAATGGTGAAGACGGCGGCTTCATCCATTTGCCGTTCTGCTAACAGCAGCCACTGGGCTGCTTGCTGCTTATCGACAATCTCGTCCAGAAGACGCGCGTAAAGGGGGTTATCCGTGCTCTGGCGCAAGCAGGCGATGCGCAGTTCGTGGATGTTTGAACGAATACGCCCGCGCAGCTCAGCGGTGGCGGCTTCGGTAAAGGTCACCACCAGCAGCTCTTCCACACTCAGAGGGCGTGAAAAAGCCGCGTTTCCTCCAAGCCCGAGCAGCAGGCGCAGATAAAGCGCGGCTATGGTAAAGGTTTTTCCCGTTCCCGCTGAGGCTTCAATCAATCGTTCACCCTGTAGAGGTAAACGTAAGGGATCAAGGGACTCAGCGGTATCGGTCATTCTTTCTTACTCCAGGGCATAGATTGCTGCAATGCGCTGACGCTCTTCCAGACTTTCCAGCCTTTCGGGTTTACGTATTCCGTTTTCCCGTTCTGGCTACCGGAAACCTGAGACAAGATGGCCATTCCCTGCGGTTTGACTACCGCCTGATGGAAGAAATCGGCAACCTTTTGAGGCGTCAGCTGTTTTATCTCTGCCACTACTTTATCACGCGAATCGAAACTCAGATTACCGCGATCAAAATCTTTGCTCAGTTGCGAGGCTTCTTCACCCAAAGTTTGCGGCGGCTGCATCACCTGCGCGATAACCGCCTGCTGGATCTGGGCAAATTCTTCAGGCTTCATCGCACGCAGTTTTTCTTCTGCCTGCGGGAAGAAGGCCTGATAGCGCTTCCAGAGATAGGCTGGCTGTTTATCACTGCTTTGCAGCAAGAAACCTAATCCCCACTGACGCCCGACGTTCATTGAGAACGCGAAGACCGCGTAGCCAAGCTGCTCTTCAGTGCGCAGTTGATTATAGAACCAGGGTTGAATAATCTGGCCCAACACCGCACTCTGCGCCGAACTGGCGAATTCGTCATAACCGGTTGGGACAAATACCGCAGCCAGAGCGGAATCAGTACTGGTCCCAGGCTTTTCAAAAATCACATTCTGTTTTTTCTCAACCAACACATCCTGGTTACGACACCAGACTTCACCTTTCGAACCCAGTTGAGTACGCACATTCTGCGCCAGCGTTTTGGCCTGTTCTTCACCCATATTCCCGACAATCAGGAATTCAGGACGGGTGTTAGTTTTCAGAGAATCACGGTAATCCAGCACATCTTTCAGCGAGACAGACGGCAGCAGAGCACGCCGATCTTCACGCTGGAAATACGGGATCTGCGACAGCATCTGCGCTGGCATAATCGCCTGGTCGTAGGCTTTGCCTTTCTCTGCGGAGTCCATCATCTGTGCATACCAGGATTTCGCCTGCTCGAGCTGTTCTTCCGTTGGCGTGTAGCTGAAATACCCTTCAAGCAAGGCCTGGAACAACTGAGGTAAACGCTGGGTATAGCCGTTGGCATTAACCATCAGCCCGTTATTGGCATTGGTGGAGAAGCTAATCCCCCCGACCGCGGCCTGGTTGCTGAGCTGATCAAGCGCGATACCTGCCAGATAGTCGTTAAGTGCAAACAGCACCTGGTTTTTAGCGCTGTCCATCGCTTTTGGATTACGCAGCACCACGCTGACATCCGCTTTCGGCTCATTCGCAAAATAATGGCTCGGCGCATAGACCACACGCAGCGTTGGCTCATCAACGATAAGCTCCGGGTGCGGGTACGCTTTTGTGGTTTTAATCAGCGAGAAATCATCCGGGATGTAGGGGTTCAGCTCCGGTAATTTAAGCGCGATCTCTCCGGCTTTTTTCTGCCAGTCAGAGAAGGTCTGTTCGCTGATTTTATCCACCTGATAAGGGGCTTCCACGAAATAAGCCGTTTTATTGTGTGGCTCGTTCGGACTGATATACCAGATACGGGCATTCTGTGGGGTCATCATGGCCAGACGGGCTTTTACCGCCGCAGCATCGTACTGGTCGGCAATATTGACCGCATCCAGCGTGTGTTCAACCGGCACGCGGATCATAGTGTCGGCGAGCCATTCCACGTAGTCCATATCACGCGTGATAGAAGGGTAGCGGAAATCGAGATCCAGCACGTGTGCCAGCTCATCGAAATAGCTTTTATCTATGCCTTTATCACGTAACAGGGAGAGGTAGCTGAAAATAGCGGCAACCACTTCATCACGGTTGGCAAGGCCTTTATCCGTCAGGGTTGCGGAAATTGCCAGCACACCGCTGTTACCGTTCACAACGGGATCGGAATCAGCGCGAATACCTTCCACCAGGCCCTGTTTTTGCAACCAGTCGGAAAGCGTTCCCGGGCTACGGTTGCCAATAAGGTAGGTGACAAGTTCATCCGTTTTGCTGCGGAACTGCGCCGTATTGTTATCGATACGGAATTCAACGCGTAACACTTTGCGAGGAAGCGCAGGCACGTAATGGATCACAATACCTTTCTGCGCGTCCGTGACTACCGGCACGTTAATCTGCGGTAACTCAATGTTCTTATTTGGCACCCGACCAAAAGTTTGCGCGGCTATACCTGCCAGCTCTGGTAACGGTTTATTGCTGTAGATAACCGCTTTCATCAGGTTGGCTGAGTAGTATTTATCACGAAACGCATGCAGGGCATCGAGCACCGGGCTGTTAGGTTTGTCGCTCAGAGTATCCAGGTTACCGCCCGAGAAGCGCGAACCCGGGTGTGCCGGGTTTATCGTTTCGGCGCTGACCTGCGCCATTCGCATCCCGTCTCGCGTACGCGCCAGAGTCAGTTCCGCATTGACGGCATTGCGTTCACGGTCGGCGTATTTTTTGTCCAGCAGCGGCGCCGCTATTGAATCCGCAAGGCGATCGACCGCCCCTTCCAGCGCATCGTTTTCAACTTCGAGATAAAACGCGGTACGGTAAGGTGCAGTGCTTGCGTTGTGGCTACCGCCATGCATTTTCAGAAATTCAGACAGGCTATCCGGCTGCGGGTATTTTTTAGACCCCATCAGCGTCATGTGCTCAAGGTAGTGAGCAAGCCCCGGGTGGGCTTCTGGATCTTCAAGTGATCCAACAGGCACAACCAGCGCAGAAAGCGATTTCACCGCCTGCGGATCGGAAACCAGCAGCACAGTCATCCCGTTATCAAGGTGAATAGCCTGATACTGGCGGGTATCTTTTTCGCTCTTACGGATAGTTTCCTGAACGGGTTGCCAACCGGAATCTGCCTGAGTGATGGGTGCCCAAAGGGCGACAAACAAAACAAACGCTTTGAACAAGGTGCTGCCTGGCATTAACGGACCTCTTTATCACGGCTACATCATTAACAAACTACGTGCTGGACACGCCAACATCTCTTTCTCTGATACATCAGTCCGTGACAGGAATTGCATAATAAATGAACAGTCAAATATGCGCAATTTTTATACGGTCATCAGGACTGATTAAATTTGAACAAAGGTAACAGGTAGCGCTGTGCCTCTTCCGTGATAGCGTCAAAGTATTCTGGCTCAAGCGTGCGCCATAAACGCTGATACCAGACATCTTCCCCTTCCCCGCGCACGATCATGTTCCCTTCGTACGCCTGGATAAATTTACTACGGGCTTTTTGCAGCGAAATGTCATCCGTTAACATGGCATCATTCTGCGCGTCATAACAGGCTTTTATCCACGCACCACCACTTTCTGGCAGCAGCAGCAGAGGTTTTGTCATCCCCTGTCGATATCCTTCGATGAATATCGAGAGATATTCCATTGCCTGCCCGGAAGCCATTGGTGGGAAGCGCCATTCCCCCTCTTTACGCACAAATAACCGGCTTTCACCTTCGTTGCCACCCGCACTGTAGACAAGGTGTTCGAGCCAGAGTTGCAATCCTTGTGAAACACTGAGCATCGAAGGTCGCCAGCGTAACAGCCCATCTTGCTGAACCTGGGGCAACCAGCCCGTAAGCTGGACACCGTTACAGTTGAGATCGATTTCAATACTTTTACCCGGCTTGCGGCATTCAATAACGCGCTCAGCAAGGGCCTGCATCTCCTGACATTGCGCATCCCAGGCGATTTCGCCAAACGCGCCATAAGGTAGCTGCCCCGCTGCGCGATAGCGGCGGAAAAGATTGTGTGCATCTTCCTGTTCAACGAGCGCATTCAAAAGCTGAAGGTTGAGCTGATACCGTTCGAGCCCGTCCAGCGTAAAGGGTTCTGAGTCCGGAATATCGTTCTCTTCAGAACGGAAGTTGACCTGCAATCGTTGCTGGAAGAATGCCCGCACCGGATGAGCCCAGAATCGCTGGAGCTGCTCAAAGGTCAGCGTGACGCAAGGAGGTGGTTCAAGCGCCTGAATAAAATCAGTGTGCGCGGCGCCCTCTTTCTTCGCTGCAGGCAGCCACTCACGAGCATAGCTTCGGTACTCATTCGCTCCGTAGTTCACCGGGTCAAACGGCATTCGGGTATGGCTACAGGTAATATGCGCTTTAACCCGCTGCTCGCTTTCATCACAATTGCGCTTTTCATCACCGGGCAGATAGTGGCTCTGCCCGATATAGTCCACCAGTTCCTGCACCAGTACGGACGGGAAGCGCTCACTGTTGTCCTGAATGGAGCGCCCGATGTAGCTGATGTACAGCTTACTTTGGGCGGATATCAGTGCTTCGAGGAACAGGTAGCGGTCATCGTCACGGCGGCTACGGTCACCGCGCTTCGGCTGTGGGCTCATCAGGTCAAAGCCCAGCGGCGCTAATGCCCGCGGATAGATGCCGTCGTTCATACCAAGCAGGCAAACCACTTTGAAGGGGATCGAACGCATAGGCATTAAGGTACAAATGTTGACCGGCCCTGCGAGGAAACGCTGGCTGATACGCTCCTGATCAAGACGTTGTGTCAGTTCGTCACGTAACAGCGATAACGGAACCGCTTCCGTGTAGTGCGATCCGACCCCCTCATCCACGATGGCCTGCCACTGTTTTTCAATTAGCGCCATTGCAGCTTCGGTTTCACTATCAGGCAGGAAGAAATCGCTGAGCATCTCACGGCATACCGGCAGCCACTCTTCCAGCGGACGAGGCTGCATCAGTTCACGACGCCATCGGTTGAGCTGCATCAGGAGCGAAGCAAGATGGCCGACCAGCCCGGCAATTAAGCCGCTGGATTCGTCATAAGGAAGTACCTCATTCCACTCGCCCTGGCTGCTTTCCATGGCATAGCCAAGCAGCATTCGCGTCAACCCAAACTGCCAGGTATGTTGACCTGTCGGCGGGAGTTCGAATTCCTGAACGTTATCGTCGTCGATTCCCCAACGCACGCCGGATTCATTAACCCACTGTCGAAGGTAGCGCAGCCCCTCTTCGTCAATGTCAAAGCGTGCGGCCAGCACGGGTACATCAAGCAGGGCCAGCACATCTTCAGAAATAAATCGGCTATCCGGTAGCGACAGCAAGCTCACAAAAGCCTGTAATGCGGGGTGAGACTGACGCGCACGGCGGTCGGAAATCGCATACGGCAGATAGCGTTCTCCTGTTGCACTGCCAAATACCGACTGAATAAACGGGCTGTAACTGTCGATATCAGCCACCATTACCACAATATCGCGCGGTGTAAGGGTTGGATCGTCCTGCAACATCGCCAGTAACCGGTCGTGCAGGATCTCTACCTCACGCTGCGGGCTATGGCAAACGTGGACCGTGATACTGCGATCGTCAGGATCCAGTCGTCTTTTATTGTTGCTGTGTGCAAATTCTTCCGCGGTGATGCCCATGACCGCGCGGTTTTCCAAATCCAGAATATCTAGCTGAATGTTGTGCAGCAGGCTATCCGGTGTTATTTCAGCAAACGCATCCACGTCACCTTCACCCGAAGAGGTGATATCAGAGAGCATGTGGATATAGTCGCGCCCCAGTTTTCCCCATGATGCCAGCAGAGGGTTAGGCAGGTTTTGAATCCCCTCTTCATCGAAAAGCTGCGAAGCGGTTGCGCTGTCTTTAAACAACGGCACGGT
The DNA here is from genome assembly GCF_052886895.1 of Enterobacter sp. C4G1. Classification (NCBI taxonomy): domain Bacteria; kingdom Pseudomonadati; phylum Pseudomonadota; class Gammaproteobacteria; order Enterobacterales; family Enterobacteriaceae; genus Enterobacter; species Enterobacter sp. C4G1. The sequence continues at coordinate 82,538 of NZ_JBQVVV010000001.1, forward strand.
GCGTTCCTCAAAGATGCGTCGTCTTTGGCGGGTAACGAGCCGTGAGAGCCAGCGGGAGTCCTGGATGTCACCCCAGTAATGTCGGCACGGGTTGGTAAAAAGAATATGGATATCAACATGCTTACCCAACGCATTCAACGCTTTCAGATAGACCGGAGGTAAGGCCGATATACCACAGATAAACACCCGCGATGGCAAGCCGGGCGGGGTTTCAGAAGCCGTTTCCAGTATGGATATAAACTTGTCATATAAGTTGGCACGGTGCCATTTCGGCTGACCCAGCGCCTCAGTATGTTCCACCAGCGCTTTCCACAGCGGAGCCTGCCAGATTTGCGCTTCGGATAAACCTTCTACAAGTTCCCCCGCTTCCCAGCGAATTAACCAGTCGGAACGGTAAACCAGGTACTGGTCATAGAGATCGGCGGTACGCGACGCCAGCTGGAATAACTTGCGCTTGTCGGTGTCATCAGTGAGGTAGTGCCGCAGCATGGCAAACTCATCGCGCGGCAGCATTCCAGGCAGCAGCGACATCAGCTTCCAGCTCATGCTTTGCTTGTTAAACGCACTCTGCTTTGGAATATCAGGCAACACGCGAACAAACATGTCCCAGATAAAGCTCGCGGGCAGAGGGAACTCAATATTTGCCGCGATGCCAAACTTTTGCGACAAGGACATTTGCAGCCACTGTGCCATACCGGTGCTTTGCACCAGCACCATCTCTGGCTCAAACGGATCGTCAAGGCGTTCTCGCTCAACGATAAACTCCATCAGCGCTTCCAGCACATCCAGACGATTTGAGTGATAGACCCTTAACATAAACGCTCCCGACTACTGGCTAACCGGGCAGTGCAGGCGAGTCATCTCACCGCGCTGCCCCAGAGGAGAAATAATAATAGCTGTGATGCTGACACATCCGGACTGCAATGTCTGCACCCGGCTCACCTGCCAGCCCGCTGGTAACGCGTTGACGTCAACCTGAGACTGATTCCAGGCGTTATGCCAGAGCTGACGATACTGGTTTAGCGTCACGAATCGGGACGCCAGAGCCCGGTAATAGCCGGACAATGCTGTGACGGTCATCACCAGAAGTACCATCGCCAGCAAGACTTCAACCAGACTAAAACCCTGCTGTCTGTTCAGGGCAACTGACATAGTGCATTCTCCTTCAGTGGGCAAAAATCAGTCCAGCCATGGGGTGAAAAACGTATACGCCCTTCTGTAATGTCCCCCAACCGCCACAACAGCTGGTCATGGCTTCCTGCGATCAGTAACACCTGATAGTCACTCAGCAGTCGCAAACAGACTCGTGATTGTTGACCAGGCTGCCTGCACTGAACATCAGGCTGTAGCGCCCATTGCTGGCCTTTGCCCCACTCCAGCGCCGACTGCACGTTGGCCTGGTGGTGGATGGCGTTTCTCTCACTACTGACCAGTGCGCTAAAGGTTTCAAGCTGTTGGTTTAGCCCCGTCAGGATCAAACTGCCGAGCACCAGCAAAAGCAGAACCATAGCCAGTGACGATATCCCGGATTGCCGGTTCACAGATTAAACCCCGTCACACCATAGCGCGCCAGATAAGCGTCGCCCTGCCCGTTTTTTCGGCTGGCGGCCAGCTCAATATTCAGCTCTGGAGCGAAACCAGAACGCTCACGCTTGCTTACCACGAATGTCTGGATAAAAAGCCTGTCCGGGTCGGTTAGTTTTTCCCAGCCTTTGCCATCGCATGATGTCGCACCACGCAGGGTTTCCAGTGAACCGGACTCCAGGCGAAAGCCCGTACTGTCGTTTTCCGATGCAGACATATCCCAGATACCATTGCTGTTCGCATCCCATCGCACTATTACGCAACGCCCTTGCCGACCAATGACCAGTCCTTCTCCCTGACAACCTCCTGCGCAGTATCCCGCTCGCTGAAGGTGCTTACCTATTGAAAAAAGCCGTTGCCAGACCTCCTCTTCAAGCTCCTGTCGACCTGATTGCAGCAGAACAGCCCGCTGCATCCCGGGTAAAAACCGGGCAGTGCTCAACAGCAGAATGCTGCCAATCAGCATGGCAATCAGCACTTCTGTCAGCGAGAAGCCGCGTTGCTTTAACGACATACACTCCCTCCGGCGGTATTACACATCCTGATTCGACTTGTGTTAGAGACAATCACCAGCCATTCACCCGCCCCACTGCTCACCCGAACGTGCCCGGCCCATGCTGTATCTCTTAGCCCATAGAACCCAAGCGCAGGAGTCAATTCAGTGATAGTGACCTCCGGCCAGAGTGGTTTTAGGACAAAGGCGCCCCCCGCCTCACAGTCCAGGACAACGGAGCTGAAAAGACACCCGCTTTCCCCGTTCTCCTGAAGGGAAATTTTATGTTCACGGTTATGCCTGTTGGCATCGTTGCGCAGGAACACAAGGTAGTCACGTACCTGGCTGGCGGTTTGCCATAAACGCTGCTGCTGTTGCCAGCTGTTCCAGCTGTAAAGCCCGGTAGAACTAAGAATGACAACCAGTGAAATAGCGACCAGGGTTTCGATTAGCGTAAAGCCCGTCTGTTTTTTCATGGCGGCAGTGTGGTACAGCGCAGTAAGGCTGACGAGTCAAAAATCAAGACATTACGAGGTGCTTTCCAGTGAATTAACCCTGTTGCAGGGTGTTGCAAAATCGCTGGATAGCAGCTCGAAAAACAGAATGGAGGCGAAAAAAAACCGGCGCTAAAAAGCACCGGTTGTGTCAGGATTTACGCTATTAGATAGCGACAGGAGCTTTGATACCTGGATGCGGGTCATAACCCTCAATTTCGAAATCGTCAAAGCGATAGTCGAAGATTGATTCCGGTTTACGTTTGATAACCAGTTTCGGCAGTGCGCGCGGCTCACGGGTGAGCTGAAGATGCGTCTGTTCCATGTGGTTGCTGTACAGATGGGTATCACCACCCGTCCAGACGAAATCTCCCACTTCCAGGTCACACTGTTGCGCCATCATGTGCACCAGCAGCGCATAGCTTGCAATGTTAAACGGCAGGCCGAGGAACACATCGCAGGAACGCTGATAGAGCTGACAAGACAGTTTTCCGTCTGCGACATAGAACTGGAAGAACGCATGGCAAGGCGCCAGCGCCATTTTGTCCAGTTCGCCAACGTTCCACGCCGAAACGATAATGCGGCGCGAATCCGGGTCGTTTTTCAGCTGGTTCATCACAGTGGTGATCTGGTCGATATGGCGGCCATCAGGCGTTGGCCATGCGCGCCATTGCTTTCCGTATACCGGGCCGAGGTTGCCGTTATCATCTGCCCATTCGTCCCAGATAGAGACGTTGTTTTCTTGCAGATAAGCCACGTTGGTATCGCCTTGCAGGAACCAGAGCAGTTCATGAATGATCGAGCGCAGGTGGCAGCGCTTTGTCGTCACCAGTGGGAAGCCTTCTTGCAGATTGAAGCGCATCTGGTGGCCAAAAATGGAGAGCGTGCCGGTACCGGTACGGTCATTTTTCGGCGTGCCCTCATCGAGCACTTTTTTCATCAATTCAAGATACTGTTTCATGGTTCCTCAGGAAAGTTGTTGCTGTGAGCGACGACGATACGCCCAAATCATCATAATGGCACCCGCGACAATCATCGGAATGGAGAGGATCTGCCCCATACTGATGTACTGTACCCACTCGCCGGTAAACTGTGCATCCGGCTGGCGGAAGAACTCGACGATGATACGGAACGCGCCGTAGCCAATCAGGAACAGGCCAGAAACAGCCCCCATCGGGCGCGGTTTGCGGATAAACAGATTCAGGATGATAAACAGCACCACGCCTTCCAGCGCCAGCTCATAAAGCTGAGACATGTGACGCGGCAGAACGCCGTACGTATCGAAAACAGATTGCCACTCAGGATGAGACGGCAGCAGTGCGATATCTTCAGCGCGGGAGCCCGGGAACAGCATGGTCCAGGAGACACTCGGGTCGACACGGCCCCACAACTCACCGTTGATGAAGTTACCAAGACGCCCGGCACCCAACCCAAACGGGATCAGCGGCGCAATGAAATCCGATACCTGGAAGAAGTTACGTTTGGTGCGTTTGGCGAAGATCACCATCACCAGGATCACACCAATCAGGCCACCGTGGAAGGACATGCCACCGTCCCAGACGCGGAACAGATAGAGTGGATCGCTCAGGAAGACCGGGAAGTTATAGAACAGGACATAGCCGATACGGCCACCCAGGAATACGCCAAGGAAGCCAGCATACAGCAGGTTCTCGACTTCGTTCTTCGTCCAGCCACTGCCAGGGCGGCTGGCGCGACGGCCCGCAAGCCACATAGCGAAAACAAAGCCCACCAGGTACATCAAACCATACCAGTGAAGCGCTACAGGTCCTACTGAGAAAATGACCGGATCAAATTCCGGAAAATGCAGATAACCACTGTTCATCTGTCACCACAAGATGTTGTTATTCCGCTGAAAGTGGACAGCGGTAAAAATGCGTCCCCGCCGTTGGCAGGTGCTCCAAGGTTGCGAATCATAGCATAAGCCTGAGGCTGAGGATGCGCCTGAGATGTAAAAGATGTGTATAGAGTTTTGTGCCGCCAGATGCCCTCTTCCACGGGGAGAAGGCGAAAAGCGGCTTAGCGGCCGCCGCGGATCAGCCCGCCCATGCCACGACGCTCCATAAAGGCAGCAACCTGATGACGTACCTCGGTTGCCAGTTGCGCTTCGAGGCTTCGTGCGGCCAGTTCACGAGCATCTTCAAATTCGATATGACGTAGCAGGTATTTCACGCGCGCCACGGAGCGTCCGTTCATCGACAAATGGCGGAATCCCAGTCCGATAAGGATAGCCACACACATGGAATCACCGGCCATTTCACCGCACAGACGCAGGTCGATACCGTACTGCTCAGCTTCGCGGGAAATCATGGACAACGCTCGCAGCATGGCTGGGTGCAGGCTGTCGTAAATGCTCGCGACGCGGGTGTTGTTACGATCGACGGCCAGAATATACTGAGTCAGATCGTTGGTGCCGACAGAGATAAAATCAACACGATTAGCCAGTTGCGGCAGCATAAAGACCATTGACGGGACTTCAAGCATCACGCCGATACGCGGTTTGGGGATCGCGTAACCGATCATCTCTTCAACTTCACGCCCGGCGCGTTCGATCAAACGCCGCGCTTCGTCAATCTCGTCAATACTGGTGACCATAGGCAGCAGGATACTGAGATTACCGGTCGCGGCATTCGCACGCAGCATAGCGCGCACCTGGATCAGGAAGATCTCTGGCTGATCGAGCGTAATGCGTATCCCTCGCCAGCCCAGGCACGGGTTTTCTTCACTGATTGGCATATAGGGCAGCTGTTTATCTGCCCCAACATCCAGAGTACGCAGCGTAACGGGTTTGTCGTTGAACATCTGCAACATGCCCTGATACTGGGCGACTTGCTCTTCTTCAGACGGGAAGCCGCTTTGCAGCATGAACGGGATTTCAGTGCGATATAAGCCAATACCGTCTATTCGGCTGCCGAGCTTTTCTTCATGCTCAGGGCTTAAGCCAGCATTGAGCATCACTTTGACCCGCTCGCCGCTTTTCAGCTGCGCGGGCAAGTTAACGTCATCTTCTGCCAGCTTGCTTAATTCATTCTCTTCGCTGATAAGACGCTGGTATTCCTGAAGCAGAACGGGTTCAGGATCAACCAACAACTCACCACGATAACCATCCACCACCAGCGTACGTCTGTGCAGCACCGATGGCTGGATATCGGCCCCCATAACCGTCGGAATGCCGAGTGCACGCACCATAATGGCGGCATGAGAGTTGGCGGCACCATCACGCACCACCACACCGGCTAGCCGGTCTTGCGGCAGCTCTGCAAGTGTCGTTGCCGACAGCTCATCGGCAACCAGCACGAAGCGTTTTGGCCAGGCATTTGCGCCCTGAATGGTGTCGTCGAGGTGGAACAGCAGGCGCTGGCCCAGGGAACGTAAATCCCCTGCGCGCTCTTTCAAATAACCGTCAGTCAGCGCGGCAAACTGTTCGGCAAATTTCTCGATAACCTTCTTTACAGCCCACTCGGCAACAAAGCCTTTATCCACCTCAGCAAACAGCTCCCGGCGCAAACGTGCATCGGACAACAGGTGTGAATAAAGATCAAAAATTGCAGCCGTCTCTTTTTGCGCCCCCGCAGCAAAACGCTTGCTGTAACGACGAAACTCGTTTGCCGCCTCTTCCAGTGCGGCAGTGAGGCGCTCACGCTCTAGCGCTTCATCCAGTGTCGAGGCTTCGTACACCTGCTCCATCAGCGGCAGCGTGGCGTCCATCCAGCCTTCTGCGATGGCAACACCCGGTGAGGCAGGGAGCGCGCGGATACGGGTATGACGATACTGCCCGAACAGTGCGGTGAGCTGAGACTGTGAAAGAATGGCCGCCATCTGCGTGGCCAGCGTGACGAGGAAAGACTCTTCACTTTCATCGTACTGACGCAACTCGCGCTGCTGAACAACCAGCACGCCGAGAAGCTGACGGCGCTGAATGATAGGCACACCCAGAAACGCGCGGAAGCGCTCTTCTTTCACGGATGGAATGTATTTAAAGCTCGGGTGTTTTTGCGCATCGGCAAGGTTGATGGGTTCGGCAAGCCGCCCTACCAGGCCGACAATACCTTCATCAAATGCGAGCGTAACGGTGCGTCCGCGTGGTTTTTTCAAACCTCGGGTCGCCATAAGGTAATAGCAACGCCGGTCATGGTCGGCCAGATACACCGAACAAACCTCGGTCTCCATCGCAAGACAGATGTCAGTAACCAGAATGTTGAGCGCCTCGTTGAGACGAGGCGCACTGGCCACTTTTTCGACTATTTCTCGCAAGCGGGTGAGCATGATTTGCGTAGCTTAACCTCTTTTACGTCGCCAGGCAGGTGCGCTTTGCGGCTTAGGAGGCGTCTCCTGAAGCGACATCACCACACTTGCGAACTCTTTCATCACCCTACGGTAAACATCGCGCTTAAAGGACACGACCTGACGAACAGGATACCAGTAGCTCACCCAGCGCCAGCCATCAAACTCCGGCGTACTGCTGGTTTGCATATTGATATCTGAATCGTTTCCCACCAACTGCAATAGAAACCACTTCTGTTTCTGGCCGATACAAACCGGCTTTGTGTCCCATCGCACCAAACGTTTCGGTAACTTGTAACGCAACCAGTTGCGGGTTGAAGCCAGGATGCGAACATCTTTCCGGCTTAAACCGACCTCTTCAAACAGCTCCCGGTACATCGCTTGTTCTGGGGACTCTCCTGGATTGATCCCGCCCTGCGGGAACTGCCATGAGTGCTGACCATATCGCCGGGCCCACATGACCTGGCCCTGACGATTACAAATTACAATTCCTACGTTTGGGCGGTAGCCATCGTCATCTATCACCGGACTACCCCAAACTAAACCTTATATATGAATGATTGTTTCACACTCCAGGGAGGCGGTAAACCACTCTCTTACAGGCCTGTAACCTAATAACATTTGAATAACCCACAATTATGAGTGGAGTTATAAACAGATAAGGTGCCATAAGGCCAATTTTATTCACCTTTTCTGTGGATATAGTTGTGAAGAAGTACGGAATTACCGATGAACAACCTTTTCGGACGTTAAAATCCTCTGCGATACGAAATAAATATACTCTTTGTTTTTCATATAATTAATTATGTTTTCATGCCAAAAAACATGAATAACGTGATGATCATCACACGAGAGATCGTCATGCTGATGAAAGATCGAGCAGCGTCGGTTTTATCCACAGATAATGCCAATAAGTTAGACACAATTTGTGTGAAAATTCGATTTTCGTCGCACGTCAAGGCTGTAAATTGAAACAGTAGTAGGGGTTATTCCCAGTTATCCCACTTTTCTGTGGATAACATGGTGTAAGATCCTGTTTATTGCCAGTGACCAGATTTGAACAACCTGTTTTTTGCACCCATTTGATTTCTAAACAAAAGATAAAATCACATATAAATCATGCACATGGCATATTCGTACAGAAAAAGTTAAACTCTATCCACAAGGCACAAAAACTTAGTTCATTTTTTAATCAAAAGGTTATCTTCATGCATTCGCTTACGCCGCTGCTCTCTCCTCCCACCAACGAAGACCAATTGCTGCATCAGGCACAGCGCCTGGCGGGTTTTTCGCTTGGCGAGCTGGCCGCGATGGCAGGCTTGCCCATTCCCAACGATCTCAAACGTGACAAAGGCTGGATTGGCATGTTGCTTGAGTTGTGGCTGGGGGCAAGCGCGGGCAGTAAACCCGAGCAAGATTTCGCAGCACTTGGCATTGAACTGAAAACGATCCCTGTGGATAGCCAGGGAAAGCCGCTGGAAACCACTTTTGTGTGCGTTGCGCCATTAACCGGTAATACAGGCGTAACGTGGGAAACCAGCCATGTACGCCATAAACTGAAACGCGTGCTGTGGGTACCTGTGGAAGGCGACAGGCAAATTCCGCTTGCAGAGCGCCGCGTCGGTACGCCGTTGCTCTGGAGCCCGGACGAAGATGAAGAAAGACAATTGTGCCTGGACTGGGAAGAGTTGATGGATATGATCGTGCTTGGGCACGTTGAGCGCATTACCGCCCGGCATGGCGAAGTTTTACAGTTGCGCCCTAAAGCTGCCAACAGTAAAGCGCTTACAGAAGCTATCGGCGCTCATGGCGAACCGATCCTGACGCTGCCCCGCGGCTTTTATCTCAAAAAGAATTTCACCGGCGCTCTGCTTGCTCGTCATTTCTTACTAAGAACATAGATTTTTCACGAAATTTGCGATGTATCAAACACAATCACCTGGTTTTTAAGATTTTACCGCTTTCTCCTGTCGGATTATCGGGTTATTACTACACTATGATTTGATACGAGCCAGGTGAGGACGATAACGATGAAAAAATGGGCAGTGTTAATTTCAGCAGTCGGTTTAGCGTTTGCAGTATCGGGCTGTAGCAGTGATTACGTTATGTCGACAAAAGATGGCCGGATGATCCTGACAGACGGCAAACCCGAAGTTGATGACGATACCGGGCTGGTCAGCTACCGCGACCAGGAAGGCAACAAAATGCAAATCAATCGCGACGAAGTTTCGCAAATCATCGAGCGGTAAACAGATAAAGGTCAGTGACTTGCTGGCCTTTTTGATTTTTCTCTTCCCCTTTTGCCTCCCCTCTGCCATGTTTATATTCCTTCGTCGGGGAGTTCCTGACGCCCATTGTAAAGGAAGCCGGCTATGCATTATCACCGTATCCCCCACAGCTCTCTGGAGATAAGCCAACTGGGGTTGGGCACGATGACATTTGGTGAACAAAACAGCGAAGCCGATGCCCATGCACAACTCGATTATGCCGTGAGTCAGGGGATTAACCTGATTGACGTTGCAGAGATGTACCCTGTTCCTCCGCGCCCGGAAACGCAGGGCTTAACAGAAACGTATGTCGGAAACTGGCTGGCAAAACGCGGTAATCGTGAAAAGCTGATTGTCGCCTCTAAAGTCAGCGGTCCGTCACGTAACAATGATGCCGGGATCCGCCCAAACCAGATCCTCGATCGCAAAAACATCCGCGCTGCGCTGGATGCCAGCCTTCAGCGCCTGCAAACCGACTATCTCGATCTTTACCAGGTGCACTGGCCACAGCGCCCGACAAACTGTTTCGGTAAGCTCGGCTATAGCTGGAATGAAAGCGCGCCGGTCGTCACCCTGCTCGAAACGCTGGAAGCCCTGGCTGAATGCCAGCGCGCAGGCAAGATCCGCTACATTGGCGTCTCTAACGAAACGGCATTTGGCGTGATGCGCTATCTGCATCTGGCGGATAAACACGATCTGCCGCGTATCGTCACTATTCAAAACCCGTACAGCCTGCTGAACCGCAGCTATGAAGTGGGTCTGGCCGAAGTGACACAGTATGAAGAGGTTGAGCTGCTCGCCTACTCATGCCTGGGCTTTGGCACACTGACCGGTAAATACCTGAATGGTGCGAAACCTGCCGGCGCGCGTAACACCCTGTTCAGCCGTTTTACCCGTTACAGTGGCGCGCAGACGCAAAAAGCCGTCGCGGCATATGTTGATATCGCTAAACGACACGGACTGGATCCTGCGCAGATGGCGCTGGCTTTCGTGCGTCGTCAGCCGTTTGTTGCCAGCACCCTGTTGGGCGCGACCACTATGGAACAGCTGAAGACCAACATTGAGAGTTTCCATCTTCACCTCAGCGAAGAGGTGTTAGCGGAAATTGAAGCGGTGCATCAGGTTTATACCTACCCGGCACCGTAATAAATGCAGAACGGCAACACATGTTGCCGTTTTTTTTGCGCCGCAGAATACCGTAGGCCGGATAAGGCGAAGCCGCCACCCGGCTTTTTGTCGGTGTCAGTGCCTGCCATTGCCCGGTGGCGCTACGCTTACCGGGCCTACAACACTTAACGCCGACGCTGCCAGACCCACAGCCCGGCAATCGCCAGCGCGAAGATAGCGCCAAACCCGACCCCAATCGCCACGGCTGGTGTACCCACTTTCACAGCCAGCGAGTACAGCCCAAGCATCAGCAACATCGCCGCGTTCTCACCCAGGTTTTGCACCGCAATAGCATTTCCCGAACCAACGGTCTGCTTGCCGCGATCCTGGAGCAGCGCATTGAGCGGCACAACGAAGAAACCGCCGAGAATACCGATCAGAACGAGCAAGACATACGCCGGAAGTAATGCATGTTGCAGAGAGAAAATCAGCACAACAACGCCTATCAGTATCCCCGCAGGCATACAACGCGCGACGGTGTCGAGCGTCACCAGCTTCGCCGCAGCGCCTGCGCCAACCACAATCCCGATCGCCACCATCGCGTTAAGATAGGTCGGCGTGGCATTGTCAGTGATCCCCAACGCCACAGGAACCCACAACACCAGCAGGAAGCGCAGGGTAACGCCCGCCCCCCAGAACATACTGGTTCCGGTTAACGAAAAACGCGTTTCGCCGTTACGCCACAGCACGCGGCAAGCATTAAAGAAGCTGGCGGTCATTGGCGTAAATCGCCAGGATTGCCCCGGTCTTGCCACGGCCAGTTTCGGGATAAACAGGTTCGCCACTACCGCTCCGCCGTATACCACGGCACAAATGCCCAGCGCCGCCAGCACATGCCAGTCGGCCAGTACGCCGCCCGCTACGGAGCCGAGCAGAATAGCGGCAATCGTTGAAGACTCCATCAGACCGTTAGCTTTAACCAGCCTGTCTCCGGTGGTCAGTTCACCGAGGATGCCATACTTCGCCGGAGAATAGGCCGCCGCACCAATACCCACCAGCGTATAACCGATAAACGGGTTGAAACCAAAACAGATACTGGCAGCACCCAGCAGCTTGAGGCTGTTGGCAAACATCATTACCCGGCCTTTCGGGAAACTGTCCGCCACTTGTCCCACAAAGGGAGCAAAAACAATGTAAGCACCCACAAACACCATCTGGAGGATCGGCTGACTCCAGTCGGGGTAGAACTCTGCTTTCAGCAGTGCCAGGGTGGCAAACAGCAATGCGTTATCACCAAAGGCTGACAGGAACTGGGCAGCAATCACTGCCATCATGCCTTTTGACCAGATTGAGGTGTTAGTGTGCACTGACTCACGCATTCTGCTGTTCCGCCTCTTCAAGCATCCCTTTCAGGGTGACAAAATCGGGCTTACCGCTGCCCAGTACCGGCAATTGTTTCAGATAGCGGATATCGCGTGGCACGGCCAGTTCAGGAATGCCGTGTTCACGGGCATGGCGAAGCAGCTGTTCGCGCTTAAGTTCACTGTCGGTCGTGAACAGCACCAGCGCTTCACCTTTGCTGGCATCGCTTTTCACGACCGTAGCATGAAGTTTGTCGGCAGAAACCGCCGTCGCCAGCTGTTCAACCATCTCCAGCGAAATCATCTCGCCTGCTATCTTGGCAAAACGTTTTGCTCGCCCCTGGATTTGTACAAAACCTTGCTCGTCGAAGCGGACGATATCACCCGTGTCGTACCAGCCTGTTTCAACAACGCCATCAATGTTCTCTGCCGTTGGCACTTCAAGCACGCCTGGGTTTTCGACACGCAAATACCCGTTCATCACGTTCGGTCCTTTCAGCTGCAAGCGGCCACCGTCTTCAATGCCCGGCACGGCCAGCAAACGCGCGTCCATGCCTGGCAGAATTCGCCCGACGGTTGCAGGTTTTGATGCCATAGGCACGTTAATAGACACTACCGGCGCGCACTCCGTCACCCCGTAGCCTTCAAGGATGCGCAGGCCAAATTTGTCCTGCCAAATCTGACGGGTGCTGTCCTGGAGTTTTTCCGCCCCGGCAACCACATAACGCACACGATAGAAATCATAAGGATTGGCAAAACGGGCGTAATTTCCGAGGAAAGTGGATGTTCCGAAAATCACGGTACAGTTACGGTCATACACCAGTTCCGGCACAATGCGATAGTGCAACGGGCTTGGATAGAGGAAGACTTCGGCACCGGTCAGCAGCGGCGTAAACAACCCCACCGTCAGGCCAAAGGAGTGGAACAGCGGCAGCGCCGACATAAAGCGGTCATTCGCCGTAAAGTCAGCAATGGTTTTGATCTGTTCGACGTTAGCCAGAATGCTCTTGTGGCTGTGGACGACCCCCTTCGGGTTCCCTTCCGAGCCAGAGGTAAAGAGGATAATCGCCGCATCTTCCGGCTGCTGTTTCACCTGCGCCAGGCGTGGCATTAGCAGGTGGGCAAAGATCCACAGCTTGTCGCTCGTTGTCACGTCTGCTTTGAGATCTTCCAGGAACACCCAGCGAACCTGAGTCAGCTGTTCCGGCAGATGCCACAATTTGCCTTTATCGAGGAACTGACGCGAGGTAAAGACGGTTTTAAGTTGCGCCGCAGTGATAGCGCTGGTCAGCCCTTTAACACCCGCCGTGTAGTTCATCATTGCCGGAATGCGGCCGCGGGAGACAGCGCCAAATATCACCGCCGCACTGATACCGGCGTTAGGCAGCATCAGGCCAATTTTTTCGCCTTTCTGGCTGTATTTTTCAAGAATCCGGCCAACAAACAGCGTTTTGGTCAGCAGCTTACGGTAGGTATCAGGCGTAAAGTTGATGTCTTCAATACAGTTTTTCTTCGCACCATAACGATGTTGCGCCGATAGCAATGATTCGTAGAGCGTTTCGCGTGGGCGGATCGCCATGCGCGCTTCCATCATTATCTGGTGCAGCATTTCACCCGCAATTTTACGGCGGTCGCGCGCACGTGGCGCATCAGGCATCGGCAACGTGGTCGGCGGCAGAATATGCAGGGTAATCTTCGGGAAATAACGCTGCTTCACCAGCCCTGTCAGGCGGCTGAAATGGCTCAGCTCCGCGCCTTCAATACGCAGCGGTACAACGGTTGCTTTCGATTTCGCGGCCACAAAACCCGCGCCATCGTAGATTTTCATCAGCGACCCTGTCACCGAGATTCGCCCTTCCGGGAAAATCACTACCGGGCGCCCCTGCTCAACCAGGCGTACCAGATGTTTAATCATCATCGGTTTTGTCGGGTCGAGTGGAACAAAATCAATCAGTGGTGCCAGCCAGCGCATAAACCACTGTTGGCTGATAGAGGTATAAACGGCAAAAACCGGACGCACAGGCAAGAACAGCGCCAGCAAAATGCCATCAATAAAGGAAACGTGGTTTGGGGTGATAAGAACGCGCTCGCCTTTTAGCGCCTGGGTATCACCGGTGACGCGAATGCGAAAGAGGATACGAAAGAGTGTACGGAAGAACCCAAAAAGCATTTCAACTCCCTTGCCAGCCAGAGTGGGATGTTCTTTAAATGGTGGCAGATTACACGAGAAGTGCAGCAGGAGCGATAGCTAAAACCGGGCAAAAAAAACCTGCGCATCCGCGCAGGTTGGTGCAAGTGATGAGTACGAGATGCGTACTAAGAATTCTCACCAATCAATACCTCTGGGATCTTGATTGTGGATGTTCACCATGTGCTTCGCCAGTGAGAAAACGCAAGGGAATGAGCCGAAGTGCAACCAGTTGTGAATATTCTCTGTTGCTGTTACAGGTTGAACTGTGAGGCAAAAAAAACCTGCGTAGAAACGCAGGTTGGTGTAAATCGTGTTAATCAACCGGAGTTGATTTCACCTATCAATACCTCTGGGATCTCGACTCTATCAATCTGCCAACCGTCCCGACTATCAGACAATCGCAACAGCCTGAGGCAAAGTGTAACTAAAGGTTCAGATTGACATTATTTTGACATGACTTGCTGTGTAACGATTACACCGTCAGGGTATGTTCTGCGTCACGTTTGTGGATTGCTAAAACCCTCGCCCCTTGAATGCGCGCTGCTTTTCCGCAACACTAGTTCGTGTGTAAACGCTTACCCCCACTAAGAAGGTATTAAATGGCGACAATTAAGGATGTGGCCCGTCTGGCAGGTGTTTCCGTCGCGACCGTCTCGCGCGTGATTAACAACTCACCGAAAGCCAGTGACGCATCACGCCAGGCAGTACAAAGCGCCATGGAATCGCTGAATTACCACCCCAACGCCAACGCCCGCGCCCTGGCTCAGCAGTCGACAGAAACCATTGGTCTGGTCGTGGGTGATGTGTCAGATCCCTTTTTCGGCGCAATGGTTAAAGCCGTCGAACAGGTGTCTTACCAAACAGGTAACTTCTTGCTGATTGGCAACGGCTACCATAATGAACAAAAAGAACGCCAGGCCATCGAACAGCTGATCCGCCACCGCTGTGCCGCGCTGGTCGTCCATGCCAAAATGTTGCCCGATGAAGAACTCATCAACCTGATGAAACAAATTCCCGGGATGGTAATAATCAACCGCATTATTGCCGGATATGAAAAACGCTGTGTTGCGCTCGATGACCGTTACGGTGCCTGGCTGGCGACCCGTCATCTGATCCAGCAGGGTCATACCCGCATCGGCTATCTCTGTTCTAACCACCCCATTTCGGATGCGGATGACCGCCTGCAAGGCTACTACGACGCACTGCGCGAAAACGGTCTGCCGTGTAATGACCGCCTGGTTGCCTACGGTGAGCCTGACGAAAGCGGTGGCGAGCAGGCCATGACGGAGCTGTTAGGCCGCGGGCGGAATTTCACCGCTGTTGCCAGCTATAACGACTCAATGGCCGCGGGTGCGATGGGGGTGTTAAATGACAACGGTATTGACGTGCCGGCAGAAATTTCGCTGATTGGCTTTGATGATGTGCTGGTGTCCCGCTATGTACGTCCGCGTCTGACCACCGTGCGTTATCCTATTGTAACGATGGCAACGCAGGCGGCGGAGCTGGCATTAGCGCTGGCGGATAACCGCCAGCCGCCGGAAATTACGCATCTGTTCAGCCCAACGCTGGTGCGCCGTCACTCCGTGGCGTCACCCGTTGAAGGGCTAAGCGAATAACGATAGAGATGGACCGTTTTGTTCGGGTATTCCAGACCATCACCGATATAACGCCAGCCGTAACGTTCGTAAAAGTTGCAGCAGGCAGACCAGAGATGTAATTCGCAATACCCGGCCTGCGCGGCAAACGCGATGACATGTTCCTGCAGTAACCCCGCCAGCCCCTTGCCGCGAGCCGCCTCATCAACGTACAACGCGGCAAGCCAGGGATAAAGATCCTGACGGCTAATCAAATCACAGCGCCATAATCCCACCGTCCCCAGAAGCTGCTCGTCCTCCACGGCGATAAACGTCAGCGGCAACGCGCCCGGGGTCTGGCTGTGCTCAACCACGTTCTGGAAAAACTCACGCGGCAGGCCGTCGCCAAAAGCCTGCCAGATCCAGTCGATAACCTTCTCTGCAAACTGCGGCGCGGCATAAAGCGGCATAATTTTCACACCAGCTTCCCCTGAAATACAGGCACAGACTCAAAAAGATAACCGTCAAAATCTGGCGCATCTTCGTCAGACAGTTCCAGCAGACTCTTTTTCACATTTTCGAGATGCTGGAACATGGCCTGCCATGCGCCCATCACATCGCGCCGACGTAGTGCCGCAAGGATCGTCTGACGATCGCCGAGCCATTTCAGACGCCAGGCGCGGCTGCCAATATGCACGTTGAACTGCTGCCACAACGGGCTGCTGTCCATGTGATGCCAGATGCTTTCAACCGTTGCCAGCAGCATCTGATTTTGCGTTGCGCCCGCCAGCACCAGGTGGAACATTTTGTTGTTATCCTGGCTTTTATCGTCGGCGGCAATGGCGCGTTGCTCCTGTTCGATGATGCGGCGCAGGTTATCGATGTCCGCCCGGGTGGCCATTTTTGCGGCAAACGCAGCGATGTTACTTTCAAGCAGCTGTCGGGCCTGTAAAATCTCAAACGGGCCGACATCGCTATTCAGGAACCGCTCTTCTTCACTTTCATGTTCGTCAGGGATGCGCATCACATAGACGCCCGACCCCTGGCGAATATCCACTGTGCCCTGCAACTCCAGCATCAGTAACGCCTCACGCACGATGGTACGGCTTACGCCATAGGTCTCGGCAATGTTTCGCTCCGGCGGCAGGCGCGAGCCAACGGGATAATGCCCCTGGATAATTTGCGCGCGCAAATCCTCGCCAATCTCCTGGTACTGTTTTTTTTCTGGCGGGACGACTGCCTGATCCACGATATCACCTGTACTTATCTGTTAATGCGCAGGCCGGGCATCCTCCCGACCAGTTTGTGCACTATTTTACCAGAACCCACACTGTTTGCGCTTACTTCCATTCATCGTCAATACAGAGCGTGAGCACGCGCGCATCGCGCAGTTGCCGGAACCAGGCGGCCGACTTTTTGGCGCGTCGGGCGCGGTTGTCCTCCAGAGCGATCTCAATCAATCCATAGCGATTTTTGAATGCATTCATGGGCGAGACGTTGTCCGTGAACGCCCACAGCATAAAGCCGTGACAGTTTGCCCCCTCTTCCCGCGCCAGCAGCGTGTAGTAGAGATGTTCGCTGATAAATTCGATACGGTAATTGTCTTCGATAATGCCATCACGATTGCGGAACTGTGCTTCGTTCTCAACGCCCATACCGCTTTCCGCCACAAACCAACTGATGTTGCGATAGTCGTTTTTAATACGCATCGCCATGTCATAAATAATGCGCGGGTAGATTTCCCAACCGCGGGATTTGTTCATCCGCCGCCCCGGCAGTTCAAACGGCTCATAATAGTATGCCGGGTGGAAAGGTGTTTCCGGATGCCAGGCGCGGGATGGCGCTTTCACCCGGTGCGGGTAATAGAGGTTGATCCCCAGCTCATCAACGGTGTTGTCGGCAATCAGCGCCAGCTCTTCTGGCGTGTAATCCCACTGAACCTGGTGTTGGTCCAGCAGGGTAAAAAGTGCCTGCGGGTAATGCCCGTGCACCAGCGGGTCAAGGAATACGCGGTTATAAAACAGATCGTACATTTCGGCGGCGCGCACATCATGCGGCGCACGCGAGCGCGGATAGGTCACTTCCGGGTTAAGAATGCAGCCCACAGAGCCGTGATAACCTTTCTCGCGGAACAGCTTCACCACCTTCGCCGTCGCCAGCACTTTATGGTGGTTCCACTGCATCCAGGTACTGGTGTTCTGCTCATAGGGCCAGCGCAGCGCATCGAGGTAAACGCGGGTCTGCACTACAATCGGCTCGTTGAAGCTAAACCAGCGCGTCACTTTTGTGTGGTAGCGCTCAAACACTTTTTCAGCGTAACGCACAAACAGCTCGACAACATGCTTTGACCCCCAGCCACCGTAGGTTTCCAGCAGCACGCCGGGTAGCTCGTAATGCTCCAGGCAGATCATCGGTTCGATCCCCTGACGGTGCATTTCGTCAAACAGGGCGTCGTAATAGGCCGCGTACTCTTCGTCCACAGTCGCGTTTTCGTAGTCGGTCAAAAAACGCGACCAGTTGATCGAGGTGCGATAGTGCGTCAACCCCGCCTGTTTCATCAGCGCGACATCTTCACGATACCGGTTGATAAAATCGGTCGCCACCGCCGGGCCATAGCCGTTATGCCAGACGTGGCGATCGTTTTTATACCAGAGGTCGAGCCAGGAGTCCTGCCCCGCCTTCTTGCCGCTCCAGCCTTCCGTCTGCCAGGCAGATGCCGCCGCCCCCAGGATAAAATCTTTCGGTATTGCTATCTGTTTGGTGCTCATCAGATCCTCACGCGTTGTTGGTGGCTTGTTGCAATGCAGCCTGTTCAGCGCGGCGGGAAGCGATCTTCACAAACGGCAGGTAAATAATCACGGCCGTTACAATACAGATAAGCTGAGTGACAACCGCCCCCATTGAGCCCGCAGTTGAAAGCCAGGCGTTAATCAGCGGCGGCGTGGTCCAGGGCACCATCACCACAGCTTTTCCGGCAAAGCCAGTAGCCGTTGCGAAATACCCGATGGAGCCTGTCACCAGTGGGGTGATGATGAACGGGATCGCCAGGATCGGGTTAAGCATGATAGGCATCCCGAAAATCACCGGTTCATTGATGTTAAAGAGGCCAGGGCCGATGGAAAGCTTGGCTATCTCTTTCATCTCTTTGCGTTTGGTGGCAATCATCACCGCAATCAGCAGGCCAATGGTTAAACCGGAACCCCCAATGCTCATATACACATCCCAGAACGGCATGGTGATGATGTTCGGGACCTCTTTTCCCTGCTCAAATGCGCTCATGTTGACGGTGATCGCCCCCAGAAGCAGCGGTTCGCGGATCGGTTTGATCATCTGGTTGCCGTGAATACCGATAACCCAGAACAGCTGAGCCACAAACATCAGCAGAAGAATACCCGGCAGGCTTTGTACTACACGTTCCAGCGGTTGTTGCACCACCTGATAGACCGCATCGTAAAGGTACATGCCGGTAATTTGGTGGAAAACGAAGCCAAACGTCGCGATAGCGGTAGTGGTAATGATGGCAGGGATCAGCGCCGAGAATGACGCTGCCACGTTAGGTGGCACTGTGTCCGGCATCCGAATCTTCAGGCCTTTGCGGTTTTCCAGCCAGCAGTAAATCTCAACGGAAAGAATGGCAATAAACATGCCTAGGAACAAACTGCGGGTATCCGAGAACTGGCGCAGCAGCACGTCTTTCACCACATGCATCTGCCCGTCGACCATCATTTCAACCGTCGTCGGCGTAACACAGATAAAGCAGATCACCGCCAGCAGACCCGGGAAGAGCGATTTGATCCCGTTGATACGCCCCAGCTCAATACCGATTAAAAAAACCGCACCGATGTTCAGAAAGTTCAGGGTGGCGTAGTTAATCGCACTGGTAATCGGTTTTAGCGCGGCGAGAAAAGAGAGCGATTCGAAGCTCGCCAGGCCATTTTTCGGATCCAGCACCATGTTGGAGATCAGCACAGAGAATGCGCCAACGATGATGACCGGCATTAAGGTAATAAAGGAGGACTTGATCGCCATGATATAGCGATAGCTATTGAATTTGGTGGCGAAACTGCCCAGAGCGTCGATCAGTTTTTCCTGCAATGCCATAGGGTAATACCTCAGTGAAGGGCTTTTATTGGAGTAGATCTACAGCCGCCTGTTATTGGCATACCAAAAATAGCTTTCTGGTGCTATTCGTTCTGTGATTAATCTCCCATCATGACAACAGGTATTCCAAATCATGATTTACAACCACTTTGGTATGCCACTTATTCCGTTTTATGCTGTTGTGATAGCCCGTTGCCAAAAAGCGTGATCGTGGTGGGGATTTTGCCTTCGCCGCTGCACATATGTGCCTGAGTGTCTGTGATAAACTGCGGACGATTACGTGAAAGCAGGAATTTCTAATGGCAACAATGCTGGATGTCTCATTACGCGCTGGTGTTTCAAAAGCCACAGTCTCACGCGTGTTGAACGGCACAGGTCAGGTAAAAGAAAGCACGCGCAAGCAGGTGTTTAAGGCAATGGAAGAGTTAGGTTATCGGCCGAACTTTCTTGCGCGCTCGCTGGCGAACCAGACCAGCAACAGCATTGGTCTGGTGGTGTCGACATTTGACGGTTTTTACTTCGGACGCCTGTTACAGCAGGCATCGCGACAAACGGAAACGCACGGCAAGCAGCTGATCGTCACCGACGGTCACGATGCCCCCGAACAGGAAGAGATGGCCGTGCAAATGCTGGCAGACCGCAAATGCGATGCCATCGTGCTTTATACCCGCTACATGAGCGAAAAAGCGATCATGAAGCTCATCCATTCCGTGCAAACGCCGCTGGTGATCATCAACCGCGAAGTGAGCCAGGCGGCGGACCGCTGCGTGTTCTTCGAACAACAGGATGCCGCCTTTAAAGCCGTGGATTATCTGATAAGCCAAGGCCACCGCGAGATTGCCTGTATCACCGTTCCGATCCACACGCCAACCGGTAAGGCGCGCCTGATGGGGTATCGCAAGGCACTGGAAAAGCACGGAATTGTCTGGGACGATCGTCGGGTGAAATATGGCGATGCAGGAATGACGCGGGGATATGAGCTGTGCAAAGAGCTCATCACTGAAAACGTGCCGTTTAGCGCGCTTTTCGCCTGTAACGACGATATGGCTCTGGGTGCGTCTAAGGCGTTACATCAGGCCGGGCTGCGTATTCCTCAGGATATTTCGCTGTTTGGCTTTGATGATGCGCCGAGCGCGAAGTGGCTGGAGCCTGCACTCTCTTCGGTCTATTTGCCTATCGATAATATGATAGTGACGGCTATCGATCAGGCGATCCGGCTGGCAAAAAACCAGCCGGTCGAAACGATCCCGCCGTTTACCGGCACGCTGGTGTTGCGCGACTCAGTAACCACGGGCCCGTATTTTCACTCAAAATAGTTCCAGCGCCAGCAGTTCCTGAATGGTCTGGCGGCGGCGAATCAGCCGCGCCACACCATTATCGAACAGCACTTCCGGCAGCAGCGGGCGGCTGTTGTAGTTCGAGGACATTGACGCCCCGTACGCTCCGGTATCATGCAGCACCAGATAATCACCCGGTTTCACTTCAGGCAGCGCGCGGGTTTCCACTTTACCGCCCTCCTGCTGAGTAAACACATCGCCCGATTCGCACAGCGGGCCTGCCACTACAGTTTCAACCCGCGGAGCCTGCGTTAAATCGCGCCCGTCTGCGGCCAGCGCGGTAATGTGGTGGTAACTGCCGTACATGGCCGGACGCATCAGATCGCTAAAGCCTGCATCAATCAGCACAAAGTGACGTGACCCCATCTCTTTCACGCTACGAACCTGCGACACCAGCACGCCAGACTCCGCCACCAGGAAACGACCCGGTTCGATTTCCAGCTTCACCGCATGCCCCAGATGGGCGGCAATTTTATCGCGCGCCGCGCTCCACAGGCCGTAATAGTGATCGGTATCAATCGCCTCTTCGCCTTCACGATAGGGAATAGACAGACCGCCACCGGCGGAGATCGCCTCCATATCCTGACCAAAATCGATAACCTGGCGCACCATCGCGCCACATACCTGCTCCAGATGACCGTAATCGACACCGGAACCAATATGCATATGAATACCCACCAGCTCCAGGCTGTAGCGCTGTATCACTTCAAGCGCCGCAGGCAGATCGGTATACCAGATCCCGTGTTTGCTGTTTTCACCGCCGGTATTGGTTTTTTGGCTGTGACCGTGGCCAAAACCCGGGTTCACGCGCAGCCATACGCGATGACCAGGAGAAACCTGACCGAGCTGCTCCAGCATATCCACCGAACCTGCATTAACCGGAATGCGCAGTTCATGTACGCGGGCAAGTGTAGGTTCATCAATCAAGTCAGCCGTGAACACAATGGCATCGCTGTCGCTCTTCGGATCGTATCCGGCCGCCAGCGCGCGTTCAATTTCACCAAGAGAAACCGAATCGACCTTCACCCCCTGCTCACGCATCAGGCGCAAAATATGGATATTCGAGCAGGCTTTCTGAGCAAAACGCACCACGTCAAACTGATGCAGCGCGGCAATCTTTTCGCGGACGATCTGCGCGTCGTAGACCCACACAGGGCAGCCAAATTCGGCTGGCAGGCGAAGTAAATTATCGGCGTTCAAATCGGTATCAGTCTGGTTAAGCGGGCGTGGCATGGTCTTCTCCGGGTGATGTCATTTTTTTATGATTACGCCACAGTGCGAAGAGAATAAAAAATATCGTTTTATCGTGAGTCTATGCAAAAATGATATGGATAACCCTCAGTCATCAGGTGCCCAATGCCCGCCGTCAACTTACGCCATATCGAGATTTTTCACGCCGTGATGACCACGGGGAATCTCACCGAAGCTGCACTTATGCTGCATACCTCGCAGCCAACAGTCAGCCGCGAGCTGGCACGCTTTGAGAAAGTGCTGGGGCTGAAGCTGTTTGAACGTACGCGCGGCAGACTGCATCCCACGGTGCAGGGGTTACGCCTGTTTGAAGAAGTACAGCGATCCTGGTACGGCCTGGACAGGATTGTCAGTGCGGCCGAAAGCCTGCGGGAATTCCGCCAGGGTGAGCTGTCGATTGTCTGCCTGCCCGTCTTTTCGCAGTCATTTCTGCCCATGCTGCTGCACCCTTTTCTGACGCGCTATCCCGAGGTCAACCTCACCATCGTGCCGCAAGAGTCGCCGCTGCTGGAAGAGTGGCTTTCGGCTCAGCGCCATGATCTCGGCCTGACCGAAACGCTTGTCACCCCTGCGGGAACGCAGCGCACCGAGTTGCTCTCTTTAGATGAAGTTTGCGTACTGCCAGCAGGACACCCGTTAGCGCAGAAACAGATCCTGACTCCCGCCGATTTTCAGGGCGAAAATTACATTAGTCTTTCACAGACCGACAGCTACCGGCAGTTACTGGATACCCTGTTTGCCGAGCATCAGGTTAAACGCCGAATGGTGGTCGAGACGCACAGCGCCGCCTCAATATGTGCGATGGTGCGCGCGGGTGTGGGAATTGCGGTGGTGAATCCCCTAACGGCGCTGGATTATGCCGGAACCGGGATCGTTATCCGCCGTTTTAGCGTATCCGTTCCTTTTACCGTGAGCCTTATCCGCCCGCTTCACCGCCCGGCTTCGGCACTGGTGGATGCCTTCAGTGAACATCTGCAAGGGGGGCTTAGCACGTTCACTGCAAAACTGGACGATGTGCTTAACAATATGCCCGGCTAACTGCCGGGCATTCGTCAATTCAGTTGAAACGTTTCGCGACAGAAGCTACACGCTCACCGAATTTCACTGCAGTTTCCAGATCGCCCGATGCAATCGCACCTGCGTCAGCATCTGACGGAGACTGCACCAGCAGCCCAACAGAACCGCCCAGGTTGTTGATATCCTGGCGCGTGGCAGCCTGAGTGTTTGACGGTGGCAGACCCAGGCTCACCCAGATACCGCCATGCTGTGAAGCCAGCGTTTGCAGATACTGAAGAGACACTTGTTTGTCACCGTTCAGGCTCGCACTGTTGCTAAAGCCCGCAAACACTTTGTCCTGCCAGCTGCGCACAAACCAGGCTTTCGACGTGGCATCGGCAAACTTCTTGAACTGCCACGGCACACTGCCCATATACGTTGGCGCGCCAAAAATAATCGCCTTCGCATCGTTGAGTTTTTGCCAGTCGCTTTCCTGAATATCGCCATTGCTATCAATCGCGATCAAATCAGCACGCGCGCCTTCAGCAACCGTTTCAGCTACGCGTTTTGTGTGACCGTAGCCGGAATAATAGATAACTACAACGCTCATTATGTGTCTCCTGATGGAATATTGCTCAAGAAGTCAAACATTTACGGCTGGGTTGCCATTTTCGGTTCCCTGGTATCAAATAGAAACCTTACGTCGTTTTATACACGCAAACATTCGCTTGCGTAAGAAGGCACCTTTACCTCACCTGGTTACCTCGAGGGAACCACCATGACTGACGCTGAAACCGCAACAAAAGAGATGCCACCGTATAATGTGTTCGACGAGCGCTGCCCGACACGCAATGTACTGTCGCGTATAGCCGATAAATGGGCGCTGCTGATCCTTGCGCGTCTGGAAAACGGACCGATGCGGTTTAATCACCTGCAACGTGATATTCAGCGGATCACCAAGAAAGTGCTGACCCAGTCGCTGCGCAAGCTAGAGCGAGACGGCCTGGTTTCGCGAAAAGTGTTTGCCACTGTGCCGGTAACGGTAGAGTACAGCCTGACGCCGCTCGGCCAGGCGCTCACTGAAACCGTCACCGTGCTGGCTCACTGGGTAGAAAGTAATATGGATGCCATCGTCGCCGCGCAATCAGCTTATGATGCCGCCAACGAACAAGACTGAGCCGGGCAAGCCCGGCTTTGTGCTGCTCAGGAGAGCATAAATTCAACGGCATCCGCGGCATGAATGGTTGCCGTGTCAAACACCGGGATCGAGCTGCGCTCAACCGGCACGAGTAAACCAATCTCTGTACAACCGAAAATAACACCCTCTGCCCCCTGCTGTGCGAGCTTCTCAATCACGCTGACGTAGTACTCGCGCGAGGGTTCGCTGAAGGTTCCGAGACAAAGCTCCTCAAAGATAATCTGATTAATGCGTGCCCGGTCTGCCTCATCCGGGATCAGGCTTTCAATCCCAAATTCACTTCTCAGTCGCCCACGATAAAAATCCTGCTCCATGGTGTAGCGGGTTCCCAGCAGCGCCACGCGCGTCATCCCGGAGGCGGTAATCGCGCGCCCGGTGGCATCGGCAATATGCAGGAACGGCAGCGAACAGCGCGATTCAATGTGTGACGCCACTTTGTGCATGGTGTTGGTACAGAGCAAAATCCCCTCTGCGCCCGCACGCTCCAGCCCCAGCGCCGCCTGCGCCAGTATCTCGCCGGCTTTATCCCACTCACCGCTCGCCTGGCAGGCTTCTATCTCATGGAAATCGACGCTGTGCAGCAGCAGGCTTGCGGAGTGCAGCCCGCCAAGACGTTGCTTCACCCCTTCATTAATCAGGCGGTAGTAGGGGATGGTCGATTCCCAGCTCATTCCACCTAACAGTCCGATCGTTTTCATACTCTCTCCTTTATGTTTCTTCCAGTGAAGCAAACTTGTGATCCTGTTTCCAGTTCTTTGGCTAGCCGTTTCTTTTTACCGCGCGGTGATATAAATTAAATGAAACAATGTTTCATTACCTTGCGGGGCTAGATATGTTTATTTTTCACAAAGAGACAACGCTTGAAGATCTCGGAAACGGCGTGACACGCCGAATTCTGGCGCATGACGGAAAGATGATGGCGGTAGAGGTGAATTTCCAGCAGGGCGCCATCGGGCCGATGCATAACCATCCGCACGAGCAGTTAACCTATGTGCTTTCCGGCGAGTTCGAATTCACCATTGGTGATGAAAAACATGTCGTGACGGCGGGAGACACACTCTATAAAGAGCCGCATATCATGCATGGCTGCGTGTGTCTGAAACCCGGCACACTGCTTGATACCTTTACGCCTGTGCGCGAAGATTTTCTGCAATAAATAAAAGGGCGGCGTCGCCACCCGCCCTTTTTATTACATTTCCGCTTCCGGAAGGGCTTCCGCTAAAGGCTTGCGCATCAGCATCGCATTTTGAACTAGCACAAAGCCGCAGGCGAAAAGCCCACCAACAATGCCTGCGAGCAGCGCAATAACCAGCTTGCCCGGTCCATCTTTTTTCACCGGCAGAGACGGTGACAGCTGATATTTAAAAGGCTCAAGCTTCACATCTTCAACAGACAGTTTCTGCAACTGAGCCAGATGATATTCACGATTCTGGAAATCGGAATTCAGCTCAGCAACATCCTTGATCGATTTTTCAATTTCCAGCTTTTGCGCAATACCATCAGCGCCCAGCGCCACGGAGTAATCCGGGTCATCTTTAACCGCCTGGCCATTACTGTATACCGGCTTTTTGATTCCGGCGGCATTGGCCACTTTCAGGGAATAATTCAGTCGTTGCAGGTTGGTGTTGTGAATATTGGTCAGACGAACCCTGTCCAGTTCCAGCTGCTCTCTCTCCATTCGCGTTTTCAGCGTGACCTGATTACGAATGTTCTGCATCGTTTCTTTTTCGACCAGCGCGGATACGAACTGGATATAGCCTTCAAGCACGGTACGCGCATCTGTTGCCGTCGGCGCTGTAAAGCTCAACGTCCAGGACGCATAGGGCGCTTTATCGGCATCTTTCGCCGCGGTGTTATCCGCCGCTTTCATCTCCTCGGCAATATTGACCACGGCGCGATGCAGCTCAACAGGATCAATATCTGCACCTTCCAGCTGCGCCATAACAAACGGCGAGGAGGTCATATATTCTTCAAGCAGTGACTGTGACTGGAATTTTTTGATAAACAGGTTGAATACATCAGGGCGGGCGATTTTTACGTCCACATCCAGTACCTGAAGTGCCACCAGCATCTGTCGCAGTGGGTTCCACTGCGTTTGTTCTGCCGGCGTGATCACCGCTTTACTGGTCCACTTTTGCGGCAGGATAAATGCCATTGCCAGGCCTGCTACTGCAAAGATAAACGCGGTGACCAGAATACGTTTTTTGGCGACCCACAAGACATCCAATAATCCCAGAAGGTCAATCTCTTTATACTCATGTGCCGGGGAGGCATGACGGGAAAAATCCACATCCGTATTTTTTTTAAAATCCATGACTGACATAACAATTCTTCTATTTTGATGGCGCAGTGAATCTGCCTGAGAGGTCCCTGAGCGTTCGATGATACAAGAAAGTAAGAATTATCTGAATGCCAAAAGATTAAAACCTGATACCTGACTATCAGAATTAGTAGTAAAAATTGGCGCTATATCACGAACGTTAATCATTCTTTCTGAAGACTCATCCACTCTCCAGCCGTTTTACGGTGACTCATATCCCGGTTAAAAGTGCCACCTTCCTCACCTTATTGAAACAGCGTTTCGACATCGATCACATTTCCATCATTAAGCGCATGACGCGGAAATAAATAGCAATAAAATAAAATAAAACGATGTTTTAGTATTCAAGAACAACAGTTCGTTAGTTTTTAAAACCCTGACAAGGCTTGCCAGGACTACCCAATAAAATGTTATATAAAACATAAGGTAAGGAAGTAACCGTAACGCGTTTCATATCGAACACACATCCCCGGGCCTGCCATCAGGCGCGGGGCGACAGCATCACAATCGGATTCCGTTTTAAAACCATTGATTGCCAGGTAGGTATGTATGAATGAAAACAAAATGCTGGGGCTAGCGTGGATATCACCCTACATAATCGGGCTGATAATCTTTACCGCGTTTCCCTTTGTCTCATCGTTCTTTCTCAGTTTTACTGATTACGATCTGATGAGCCCGCCGGTGTTTAACGGCATCGAGAACTATCGTTACATGTTTACGGAAGATACTCTCTTCTGGAAATCCATGGGCGTAACTTTTGCCTATGTATTTTTGACCATTCCATTAAAACTGGCATTTGCTCTGGGAATTGCGTTTGTTCTGAACTTTAAATTACGCGGCATCGGTTTCTTCCGTACTGCCTACTATATTCCGTCGATCCTCGGAAGCTCCGTAGCAATTGCGGTTCTGTGGCGTGCACTGTTTGCCATCGATGGCCTGCTGAACAGCTTTATTGGCGTATTTGGTTTTGACCCGGTGAACTGGCTGGGTGAACCTTCTCTGGCGCTGATGTCCGTAACCCTGCTACGCGTCTGGCAGTTCGGCTCTGCGATGGTTATCTTCCTTGCCGCGCTGCAAAACGTTCCGCAATCACAGTATGAAGCGGCAATGATCGACGGCGCATCAAAATGGCAGATGTTCATGAAAGTGACCGTGCCGCTGATTACGCCGGTGATTTTCTTCAACTTCATCATGCAGACCACGCAGGCGTTCCAGGAATTTACCGGGCCATACGTCATTACCGGCGGCGGACCAACCTACTCGACTTACCTGTTCTCGCTCTACATCTACGACACCGCTTTCAAATACTTTGACATGGGCTACGGCGCTGCGCTGGCCTGGATCCTGTTCCTGGTGGTTGCCGTCTTTGCCGCTATCGCCTTTAAGTCTTCGAAATACTGGGTGTTC
Organism: Enterobacter sp. C4G1; assembly: GCF_052886895.1. Taxonomy (NCBI): domain Bacteria; kingdom Pseudomonadati; phylum Pseudomonadota; class Gammaproteobacteria; order Enterobacterales; family Enterobacteriaceae; genus Enterobacter; species Enterobacter sp. C4G1. The sequence goes on from NZ_JBQVVV010000001.1 coordinate 110,521, forward strand.
TACTCCGCCGATAAAGGAGGCAAAAATGGCTGATATCCAACAACTCTCCACGGCGAGAAGCATTGCTGAGCGCGAAGTGGCTCGCACGCTGCGCAAAGAGAAAATCAACGCCAGTATCCGCTATGTGATCCTGCTGTTTGTCGGCCTGCTGATGCTCTATCCGCTGGTGTGGATGTTCTCGGCGTCGTTTAAACCAAACCACGAGATCTTCACTACTCTCAGCCTGTGGCCTGCACACATCACCTGGGATGGATTTATTAACGGCTGGAAAACCGGGACTGAGTACAACTTCGGTCATTACATGCTGAACACCTTTAAGTATGTGATCCCGAAAGTGATCCTGACCATTATCTCCTCTACCATCGTGGCGTACGGCTTTGCCCGCTTCGAGATCCCGTGGAAGAAATTCTGGTTCGCGACGCTTATCACCACCATGTTGCTGCCAAGCACCGTCCTGCTTATCCCGCAGTACCTGATGTTCCGTGAAATGGGCATGCTGAACAGCTATATGCCGCTGTACCTGCCGCTGGCGTTTGCCACACAAGGGTTCTTCGTCTTTATGCTGATCCAGTTCCTGCGTGGCGTACCGCGTGACATGGAAGAGGCGGCGCAGATTGACGGCTGTAACTCCATCCAGGTGCTGTGGTACGTGGTAGTGCCAATCCTGAAACCGGCCATTATCTCGGTCGCACTGTTCCAGTTCATGTGGTCAATGAACGACTTTATCGGGCCGCTGATTTACGTTTACAGCGTGGACAAATACCCGATTGCACTGGCTCTGAAAATGTCCATCGACGTCACCGAAGGTGCGCCGTGGAACGAAATTCTGGCAATGGCGAGTATCTCCATTCTGCCATCCATCATTGTCTTCTTCCTGGCACAGCGCTACTTCGTACAGGGCGTAACCAGCAGCGGAATTAAAGGTTAAGAGGGAAATATCATGGCTGAAGTTATTTTCAACAAACTGGAAAAGGTGTACTCCAACGGCTTCAAAGCGGTACATGCTATCGACCTGAAAATCGCTGAAGGGGAATTCATGGTGATCGTCGGGCCATCCGGTTGCGCAAAATCCACCACCCTGCGAATGCTGGCCGGGCTGGAAACCATCAGCGGTGGTGAAGTACGCATTGGTGAGAAAATCGTCAACAACCTGGCGCCGAAAGAGCGCGGGATTGCGATGGTATTCCAGAACTATGCGCTGTATCCGCACATGACGGTGCGCGAAAACCTGGCCTTCGGTCTGAAGCTGAGCAAGCTGCCGAAAGATCAGATTGAATATCAGGTGAATGAAGCGGCGAAAATTCTGGAACTGGAAGAGCTGCTCGACCGCCTGCCACGCCAGCTTTCCGGCGGCCAGGCGCAGCGTGTGGCCGTTGGCCGTGCGATTGTGAAAAAGCCGGACGTGTTTCTGTTTGATGAACCCTTATCAAACCTCGACGCCAAGCTGCGCGCCTCGATGCGTATCCGTATTTCTGACCTGCACAAGCAGCTGAAGAAATCCGGTAAACCGGCGACGACCGTTTATGTGACCCACGACCAGACCGAAGCCATGACCATGGGTGACCGCATCTGTGTGATGAAGCTCGGCCATATCATGCAAGTGGATACTCCGGATAATCTCTACCACAAGCCAAAAAACATGTTTGTGGCAGGCTTCATCGGTGCGCCAGAAATGAACATTCGTGCCAGCAAGCTGGTGGAAAGAGAGGGGAATCTGCTTATCGCTATCGGCAATGAAACCATGCCGCTCAACGGTGAAATGCAGGAGAAAGTGTCTGGCTACGCGGGCCAGGAGATCTTCTACGGCGTGCGCCCTGAATTTGTTTCGCTCTCAGACGAACCTTTCCAGGAAGGGGGTTGCAGCGGCGAAATGGTGCGTGTGGAAAACATGGGCCATGAGTTCTTTGTGTACCTGAAAGTCGCGGATTACGAACTGACCGCCCGAATTCCTTCCGACGAAGCTAAGCCAATGATTGATAAGGGGCTTCATCGTAAGGTGTATTTCAAGTTTGATATGAATAAATGTCATATTTTTGACGCTAAAACTGAACAGAACATCTCTCTCTAATGGAGTTATAAAAATGAAAAAAGTGCTTTTAAGCGCCGCTATCTCCGCTACCCTGGGCCTTACTGCTTTGCCATCGATGGCACAAGATGTTGATTTACGTATGTCCTGGTGGGGCGGTAATGGCCGCCACCAGGTTACCCTGAAAGCGCTGGAAGAGTTCCACAAGCAGAACCCGGATATTAACGTGAAAGCGGAATACACCGGGTGGGATGGTCACCTGTCCCGTCTGACGACCCAGATTGCTGGCGGCACCGAGCCGGACGTGATGCAAACGAACTGGAACTGGCTGCCGATCTTCTCCAAAAGCGGGGAAGGCTTCTACGATCTGAACAAAATGAAAGACGTGATCGACCTGAGCCAGTTCGATCCAAAAGAGCTGCAATCCACCACGGTGAACGGCAAGCTGAACGGTATTCCAATCTCCGTGACCGCGCGTGTGTTCTATTTTAATGACGAAACCTGGAAAAAAGCGGGCGTCGAATACCCGAAAACCTGGGATGAGTTGATGGCCGCAGGCAAGGCCTTCGAGAGCAAGCTTGGCAAACAGTACTACCCTGTAGTGCTGGAACACCAGGACACCCTGGCGCTGCTGAACTCCTACATGATCCAGAAGTACAACATCCCAGCCGTGGACGAAAAGACCAAAAAATTCGCCTACAGCAAAGAGCAGTGGGTGGAATTCTTCCAGACCTATAAAAAACTGGTTGATAGTCACGTGATGCCAGACACCAAATACTATGCGTCATTTGGTAAGAGCAACATGTATGAGATGAAGCCGTGGATCCAGGGGGAATGGGGCGGAACCTATATGTGGAACTCCACCATTAACAAATATTCCGACAACCTGAAGCCACCGGCAAAACTGGAGCTGGGTAATTACCCAATGCTGCCGGGCGCCACTGATGCGGGCCTGTTCTTCAAACCGGCGCAGATGCTGTCGATTGGTAAATCCACCAAGAACCCGGAAGCCGCAGCCAAGCTGATTAACTTCCTGCTGAACAGCAAAGAAGGTGTCGATACGCTGGGTCTGGAGCGCGGTGTGCCGTTGAGCAAAGCAGCTGTGCAATTCCTGACCGAAGACGGCACCATCAAAGAGAGCGATCCTTCCGTTGCAGGTCTGCGTCTGGCGCAGTCTCTGCCTGCGAAACTGTCCGTATCGCCATACTTTGATGACCCACAGATTGTTGCCCAGTTCGGCACCTCTCTTCAGTACATCGACTATGGCCAGAAAACCGTGGAAGAGACTGCCGCTGACTTCCAGCGTCAGGCGGAACGTATCCTGAAACGCGCCATGCGCTAATCCCCTGGCCAGAACATACCCTGCCACTAACTGTGGCGGGGTATTTTTTTATCTCAAGGAGAGAAAAATGAAAGGCAAAATCATCCCGCTGAATTTTCGCACTCGCCTGGATAATAAAACCGGGCACGAGGTGATACGGATGACGCCCACGCACATTATTTGTCACCGTAATTACTTCTATCAAAAATGCTTCACCTGTGATGGCAGCAAGCTGATTTTTGGCGGTGCATTTGAAGGCCACTGGAATTACTACCTGCTGGATATTGAGAAACAACAGGCAACCCAGCTTACCGATGGAGCCGGGGATAATACCTTTGGCGGCTTTTTATCTGATGATGATAAGTCCCTGTGGTATGTGAAAAATAACCGCGAACTCCGGCGCGTCAACCTCGACAGCCTTGAGGAGTTTATCGTTTATGATGTGGATGACGAATGGGTGGCGTACGGCACCTGGGTGGCAAATTCAGACTGCACTAAGCTTGTCGGGATCGAAATCAAAAAGAGCGACTGGCAGCCGCTGACCGACTGGAGCAAGTTCCGCGCGTTTTACTTTACCCAGCCTGAATGCCGCCTGATTAATATCGATTTACGCACTGGCGAACGCCGGGTGATGTTGCAGGAAAACCGCTGGCTCGGGCATCCGATCTATCGCCCGTTTGATATCACCACCGTCGCGTTTTGCCATGAAGGTCCGCGTGATGCCATCGATGCCCGCATGTGGCTGATTAATGCCGACGGCAGCAACGTGCGCAAGGTTCGCCAGCACGCGCCCGGCGAGAGTTTCACCCATGAATTTTGGGTCCCGGACGGCTCCACGCTGTATTACGTAGAACATAAAGAGAACGACCCGAAACGCTATCTGTGCAGCGCCGATCCGCTAACGCTGGAAAACCGCCAACTGATGGCGATCCCGCCCTGCTCTCACCTGATGAGCAACCACGATGGCACGCTGATTGTCGGTGACGGCGCGCCGCATAATACCGGGGATATCAGCCTCAACGATCCGTTTATCTGGGTATTTGATGTGCGTGCGGGGACGCAAAAGGCCGTTTGTCAGCACAACACCAGCTGGAAAGTGCTGGATGGCGACCGTCAGGTGACGCATCCGCATCCGTCATTTTCGCCGGATAATAAGTGGGTGTTGTATACGTCTGATGAGGAAGGAATGCCTGCGCTTTATATGGCGCGGGTGTAAAAAAAGCCGGGTGGCGGCTATGCCTTACCCGGCCTACATTTGGCGCTACTTTGTAGGCCCGGTAAGCGTAGGGTATGAACCGGAAACATGGGTAACACTTTAGACCGGATACATGGGTAACAGTTATAACTGGCATAGAAGAGGAGACTCGCTATGCCCTGGACTGAGACCCAACCTATGCAACGCCTTGATTTTATCCGTGCCTGCCATGCAGGTACGGCCTCCTTCTCCGCTCTTTGCCGTCTTTTTGGTATCAGCCGTAAAACCGGCTACAAATGGCTTGAACGTTTTGACCCTTCTGACCTGTCATCCCTCTCTGACCAGTCGCGCGCTCCGCATTCCCACTCCCGGACAGTTCCTGATGATATCGTCGGGCATCTGACTGCCCTGCGTCAGAAACATCCTGACTGGGGGCCGAAAAAACTGCGGATGTGGTTGCTCAATCACCATGTCGATTTTGCCGTACCTGCCGCCAGTACTATCGGCGATATCCTCAAGCGTGAAGGGCTGGTTCCGGATAAAAAGAGAAAACGCAGAACACCGGGTAATCGCCAGCCGCTGACCACCATCAGTGAGAACAATCAGGTCTGGAGTGCTGATTTTAAAGGCAAATTCAGGTTGCTGAGCGGGGAGTACTGCCATCCCTTCACTCTGACCGACAATCACAGCCGGTATCTGCTGTGCTGCCGGGGAACACACCGGGAGAGTGAGCCCTTTGTCAGAGCGTGCCTGACTGATGCATTCCTGGAATATGGTCTGCCGGAAGTGCTCAGGACCGATAACGGTCAACCTTTCGCGGGAACAGGCATAGCCGGATTAAGCCGTCTTGCAGTCTGGCTAATCAAGCTGGGCATCAGGCCGGAACGTATCAGAAAGGGACACCCGGAAGAGAATGGCCGCCATGAACGAATGCACCGCTCCCTGAAAAGTGCGGTGAAATATGGCAACACCTTCATGACGATGGAAGAACAACAGCGGTGGTTCAGTGACTACCGGGAAGAGTTTAACCACGAGAGACCGCATGAAGCCCTGGCAGGTGCAACGCCCGGAACGGTGTGGCAACCCTCGGGCCGACACTGGGATGGCAGAGTGCCTGAATATGTTTATCCGACAGGGGGCATGGTCTACAGGGTGAAATCGAGGGGAACACTGTATATGGGAAAAAAGGGGACCGTGTTCCTGAGTGAAGCACTGACTGGTGAGTACATAATGCTGAAAGAACAAGATGATGGCCTGGAAGCCATCATCTTTAATGGAATAACACTTGCGTACTACGACAGTAAAACCCAGAGTGTGCTCCGGATAGACTAAAAGTGTTACCTATGTTCCCGGTCTGATCTGTCACCTATGTATCCGGTCATACAGTAGCGCCACCGGGCACGCCATCAGACGCCGATATCCCGCAATTTCTCGCCTTTCATCAGCTTGCGTTCAATGTGTTCCAGCGTCACGCCTTTGGTTTCAGGAACAAGCCAGAACGTAATACCGATAAACACCACGTTCAGCACCGTATAGAGCCAAAATGTACCAGCCGCGCCAATCGAATCCAGCAGCGTCAGGAATGTCGCACCGATAATCATGTTCGACACCCAGTTGGTGGTTGTAGAACAGGTAATCCCGAAGTCACGGCATTTCAGCGGCTGAATTTCAGAGCACAGGATCCACACTACCGGCGCGGCACTCATCGCATACCCTGCAATACACATCATGGTCATGCCGACAGAGAGCCATGAAAGCCCGCTTGATGCCGTGCCGTTATCGAACTGCATCAGGCAGTAGCCGAGGATCAACGTGCCGATGGCCATCACGCTAAAACCAATTTTCAGCGCCGGTTTACGTCCGGCTTTATCAACGGTGAATACCGCAATAAAAGTGGCGAACATAAAGGTCAACCCGACCACCAGCGTGGCTATCATCTGCTGTTCGGTGTTGGTGAATCCGGCCATTTTGAAGATGCGCGGGGCGTAATACATGATGATGTTCATGCCGGTGAACTGCTGCATCGCCTGCAACAACATGCCGAGGAACACCGCGCGACGCACGTTGCTGTTGGCCTTAAACAGCGCCCAGCCGCCCTGCTTCAGCTTCAGGCTTTCGCGGATTTCGTTCAGCTCGTCACGCGCTTTTTCAGACGTATCACGCAACATGCGTAGCACCTCTTCCGCCTCCACATGACGCCCTTTTTGCGCCAGCCAGCGCGGGCTGTTCGGCAGGAATATCACCAGCACGATCAGCAGCAACGCAGGCAGCGCCAGCACACCCAGCATCGCCCGCCAGTTACCGCTGTAGCTGAAATATGTATCGGACAAAAACGCCAGCACGATACCGAGCGTCACCATCAGCTGATACATACTGATCATCTTGCCGCGCACGTTCTCGCTTGCCATTTCTGACAGATAAAGCGGCGCGGTGTACGACGCAATCCCCACCGCTACGCCCAGCAGCACGCGGGACAGCAACAGCAATTCCACGCCTGTGGCAAACGCAGAGCCGAGTGAACCGGCGACGAACAGAATGGCGCCAACCATCAGGCTGTATTTGCGCCCAAGGCGGAACGAAAGCCAGCCGTTAAACAGCGCACCGATAGCTGCGCCGAGCATCATACTGCTCACCACCCACTCCTGGAGGCGGCTGCTCAACGTAAAGTGATCGGTAATAAACGGCAACGCACCGGCAATCACGCCGATATCCAGCCCAAACAGCAACCCGGCTACCGCTGCCGCGATAGAGACAAACTGGTTCATCCGGCGGGTATCGCGCAGCGCGCCGGGCATGAGGGTAGAGTCATTTATAGATGTCATATTTTCCTGCCTGAACAGCGAAATTCGTTAACTGAAATTACGAGATGGCGAAAAAAAGTGTCAGGCGGGAATCCGCGAAGATATGGATAATTTCGCTGCGACATACCGATCTGTGATGGACATTACAATTTCAACTAATGCTGAATAATCACATTTTTTTACTAATCAGTTAATTTTTAAGCAATAAAACTGTGATTTATGTCATTCATGCATTTTTGGTATGGATTTTTCATCTTTACGGGTATGGATAATGACATTTTTTGTGCAAAAAAAACCTCCGCCATAAGGCAGAGGTTCTTCGTCTGGGGGCGGAATTAACGCGCCAGCCAGCCACCATCAACGGCAACGGTGTAGCCGTTGATGTAGTCAGAAGCTGGGGACGCCAGGAACACAATCGGCCCCATCAGGTCGCTCGGCAGCCCCCAGCGGCCAGCCGGGATACGGTCGAGGATTTCCGCGCTACGCTGTTCATCAGCACGCAGCTGCTGAGTGTTATTGGTCGCCATGTAGCCTGGTGCAATGGCGTTGACGTTGATGTTGTGCTTCGCCCACTCGTTCGCCAGCAGACGGGTCACGCCCATCACGGCACTTTTTGACGCGGTGTAAGACGGTACGCGGATTCCGCCCTGGAACGACAGCATAGAGGCGATGTTAATGATCTTGCCGCCTTTACCCTGGGCGATAAAGTGCTTCGCCGCCGCCTGAGACATAAAGAACACGCTCTTGATGTTCAGGTTCATCACGTCGTCCCAGTCGCGCTCGCTGAAGTTGATAGCATCTTCACGGCGGATCAGGCCTGCGTTGTTGACCAGGATATCGATATGCCCGAATTCTGCCACAGCGCGATCCAACAGCTCAGGAATGGCATCGATTTTACGCAGGTCAGCGGTCAGGCTCAGGAAACGGCGGCCCAGTGCGGTGACGCGTTCAATGGTTTCAGTCGGTTCAACAATGTTGATCCCGACGATATCGCAGCCGGCTTCCGCCAGACCTAATGCCATACCCTGGCCCAGACCGGTGTCACAACCGGAAACTACAGCCACTTTACCCTGTAGAGAAAATGCATCCAGAATCATGTTAGTTCCTTAATCTTTTAACGCCTGTCACGAACAGGCAGGTTTATGCTTAACTGCCCGCGACTAGCGCAGATCTTTAACAGCGACGTGGTCCATGTCATCAAAGACCTGGTTTTCACCGACCATACCCCAGATAAAGGTGTACGCACGGGTTCCCACGCCTGAGTGAATCGACCAGCTCGGAGAAATCACGGCCTGCTCGTTATGCATCACGATATGACGCGTTTCCTGCGGCTGCCCCATCATGTGAAACACGCAGGCATCTTCTTCCATGTTGAAGTAGAAATAGACTTCCATGCGGCGCTCGTGGGTATGGCACGGCATGGTGTTCCACAGGTTGCCCGGCTCAAGCTCGGTCAGCCCCATGCTGAGCTGGCAGGTTTCCAGCACATCGGGAACAAAGTATTTGTTGATGGTACGGCGGTTGCTGGTGAGGTTATCGCCAAGCGTGACCGGGGCTACGTCCGCAGGTGTCACTTTTTTGGTTGGGTACGTGGTGTGGGCTGGCGCACAGTTGTAGTAGAACTTCGCCGGCTTGCCACTATCAATGCTGGCGAAGACCACTTCTTTCGCGCCTTTGCCAACGTACAAAGCATCGCGATGACCAATCTCGTAACAGTGGCCGTCTACGGTGACAGTGCCAGGACCGCCGATATTGATAACGCCCAGTTCGCGGCGTTCCAGGAAGTAGCTCACGCCGAGCTGTTTGCCCACTTCGCCACCAACAGAAACCGTTTTTGCCACCGGCATGATGCCGCCAACAATAATGCGATCGATATGGCTGTAGACCATGGTGTACGCATCGGCTTCAAATACCTTCTCAACTAAAAACTCGTTGCGCAGCGCCTGGGTATCCAGCGTTTTAGCGTGCGCGCTGTGGATGCTTTGTCTGACGTCCACGGTAACCTCCAGAAGTGATCCGTGCCCGAAGGCAAAATAATTAACGAAACATCGTTCCGTTTTCTCGATTGGCACATAGTATCCCCTGAGAAATGGGTTTTCAATTGCATTTAAAACGACGTTTCACTTTTTCTGTATCTTTATGCCAGAAATGATGTTCGGATCACGATTGTTGAGGGGTTGACGCAGAAATGGTTAAAAGCAGCCTGGATGTTAATCATAATAAACAATAAGTTATAAAACCTTTGAAATATGACGGCCTACAAAACATTCAGCGTTAAAAATCTAAGATGACATCGCTTTCATCAATTTTTCTTACAAATTGCGCCATCAGTCACACAAATTGAAACGATGTTTTGATAATTTAACACCCAGTTTTTAACTCAATTTTTATCGTATAAAGGAGTGCATTATGGCTAAAGGTATGCGGGTCAAGCTGAACTACGAGGTCAGCCGCGATCCGGATACAGGCGTGGAAGTCACCCGCCTGACCCCACCCGAAGTAACCTGTCATCGCAACTACTTCTATCAGAAGTGCTTCTTTAACGATGGTAGCCACCTGCTGTTCGCGGGAGAGTTTGACGGGAACTGGAACTACTACCTGCTGGATCTGAAAAAAGCAGAAGCCGTACAGCTGACTGAAGGTACCGGCGATAACACCTTTGGCGGGTTCCTCTCCCCGGATGATAAGTCCTTCTACTATGTGAAGAACGACCGCACGCTGCTGGAAGTGAACTTACACACCCTGGCCGAGCGCGAAGTGTACCGCGTCTCTGACGAATGGGTGGGTTACGGTACCTGGGTGGCCAATAGCGATTGCACCAAACTGGTTGGTATTGAGATTGCCAAAAGTGACTGGACGCCGCTCAACGACTGGAAGATTTTCCACGACTTCTTCCATAAAGGCCCACACTGTCGCCTGCTGCGCGTGGATCTGAAAACCGGTGAAAGCTCAACCATCCACGAAGAGAAAAACTGGCTGGGGCACCCTATTTATCGTCCGTTCGACGACAACACCGTGGCCTTCTGTCACGAAGGGCCGCACGACCTGGTGGATGCCCGCATGTGGCTGGTCAACGAAGACGGCAGCAACGTGCGCAAAGTGAAAGAGCACGCAGAAGGTGAAAGCTGCACCCATGAATTCTGGGTGCCGAATGGTTCTGCACTGGTCTACGTCTCGTATCTGAAAGGTCAGCAGGGCCGCACGATTTACAGCTTTAACCCGGATACCGGCGTTAACGATGCCGTCATGCAGATGCCCGCCTGTTCACACCTGATGAGCAACTTCGACGGCACAATGCTGGTTGGGGACGGCTCCGGCACGCCGGTCGATGTGAAGGATACCAGCGGTTATACCATCGATAACGATCCTTATCTTTATGCCTTTGATGTGGAGAAAAAAGCGTACTTCCGCATCGCCCGTCACGATACCTCCTGGGCAACGGTGGCCAATAGCCGCCAGGTGACCCATCCGCACCCATCCTTTACCCCGGATGATAAAGCGGTTCTGTACAGTTCCGATAAAGACGGCAAACCTGCTCTCTATATCGCGAAACTCCCCGAGCAACCTGAAATGTTGCAAGCATGATTTGAGTTAGTGTTTCTGTAACTGGCCTTGCCCTCCTTTATGGAGGGCTTTTTTTTGGGGGTCAGTGCGTGCTTTTTTGCCCGGTGGCGCTGCGCTTACCGGGCCTACAAAACCGGGAGTTCCGGGCATAAAAAAACCGGCTCACGCGGAGCTAATGCCAGTCAGTTAAGCGATATTAAACCACTCTGCTATTTGAGTGGCATCGTTCCGTTCACTTAGGCTTTCCTGCTACCTGCATAATCCGCTGCGGTGAACGTGCTAAGGGGGCTGCCGCCGCCCCCTTAGCAATCCCGGCTCCCGGCAAAGAAACTCGCCGCTTCGCGGTACCCTCAGCTTATTCCTTCCGGCTTATCGGGGACGGGCGGAGGTAACGTCCCTGTAAATCCGCCCTCGCCGCGCATCCCTGCGCGTCGCCCCGGCCTTCAGGAAACGCTTCGGCGATTTTCAGCCGGACTCACGCTCCCTCAACCTTCTCTGCGGCCTGAAAGTGGCACGGATGTTGAGTCCCGCAGAAATCGGCGAACCGGAGGCCGGATGACAAGGGCTGGACGCCAGGGATGGCGGCCAGAGGCGAAATGAGACAGGATGTCGAGTCGAGCCGACCGCAGGCAAACGGTCGGGAGGTGAGCGCAGTGCGAAGCACCGATTTCTTTGCGGGTCGCGGGGATTGATAAGGGGGCCGCGATGGCCCCCTTATCCCGTTCACGTGTTCTGAACGAATTATTTTCTGCTGATATTAAGGTGAACGGAACCCTGCACCGTGCTTCACTGACAAGCATTACTCACGCGGAGCCGGTCTTTTTCCCGGAGGTACTGCTTATTATGTCTTAGAAAGAGTACGCCACACCTAAACGGAAACGGGTCTGGCGCTCATCGGTATCTTTCACGCCCACGTTACCGACTTCAACATAGGGTGCCCAGTTTTTATCCCATTTGTATGCCAGCTTGGCGTTATATTCGTTGGAGTAATCTTTATTGTTATTACGAATCATACCTTCCGAGCTTTTCGCGTAAACGTAGTTCAGCTCGGTACGGAAATCGCCCATCACCCAGCCAACCCAGGCATCGCCACGGTTGACTTTATCATCTTCTTTATTTGAGCTTGACGGATAACGGGTATATTCATAACGATAACGCGCTGCAACGTAGAATCCATTATCGAAACTATATTGCAAGTGCAGGTTCGGTTTATAAATAGTACGGCTGTCATTACTCTCAATCGTAAACGCAGGCGTCAACGAGATATTGTCCGTTGCTTTCCAGCGCCAGCTAATCTGGTCTTCGTGGCCGTTACCCACCACATCTGCAAATGGCTGGTCGGCCTTATCACCGCCAGATTTCCATTTCGCTTCAACCGAAAAACCTAAGCCGTTTTCAAAACGATGTGAAACAGATACGCGATCTGCGTTCGAGCCGCTATCGATGTATTCATGACGTAAATCAACAGTAACAGCCTGAGCTGCAAAAGACGCACCGACAAGGGAAGCAAGAGCCAGAGATTTCTTAAACATGAAAAACCCTCAATTGAAATAACGTTTCGTTTTTATGGAATTGCAGTTTATTTTTTTATAAACGCAATTTTAGTGACAAAGATCGTAATTATTTGTTTCATTTTTTTTGGCAAAGATCGACGTGAACCCCGTCAACAAAAAAGGGGCTTTAAGGTGAATTTTTATGGGAGAGATCACACTAAAAACTTAGCGGGGAATATAATTCGGCGTGCAAGTATTAATGATAACTTTAGATTTACCTGAAGAGGGTAAAAATATGATTCTTCATGTCAAAAAAAACCTCCAGGCAGGAGGCTTTAGTGTCGGGTTGATGGAATATTATCTTTCGATTGCTAGCGCAACCCCCTGCCCACCACCGATACACAGCGTGGCGATCCCCTTACGGGAATTACGTTTCATCATTTCGTGGACCAGTGACACCAGGATCCGGCAGCCGGATGCGCCGATCGGGTGGCCAAGGGCTATCGCCCCGCCGTTGACATTGACGCGCAGCGGATCCCATTCCAGCATTTTGCCTACCGAAATGGCCTGAGCCGCAAAGGCTTCGTTCACTTCGATAAGATCCACATCACTGAGATGCCAGCCCGCGCGCTCCAGACAGCGACGGGTCGCATAGACCGGTGCGATCCCCATTAAGGCTGGGTCAACACCTACGCTGGCAAACGCCTTGATACGCGCCAGCACGGGTAAATCCAGCTCCTGGGCTTTGCTTTCACTCATCATCATCACCGCTGCTGCACCGTCATTAATAGAGGATGCGTTCCCGGCGGTCACCGAGCCCAGGGTTTCAAATGCGGGATTCAGCTTTGCCAGCCCTTCGGCGCTGGCATCGGTACGCGGCTGTTCATCCGTGTCGACGACAACAGATTCACCGCTCTGTCTAAGCGTGCTGACGGGCACGATTTCATCGCGAAACCGTCCGGAATCGATAGCCGCACGGGCTTTTTGCTGTGAGCTTAGCGCGTAGGCATCCTGAAGCTCGCGGCTGATGCCGTACTCCCGCGCCAGGTTTTCCGCCGTCACGCCCATGTGGTAGTCATTGAACGCATCCCACAACCCGTCATGCACCAGGCTGTCGATAAGCTGGCTGTTGCCCAGCTGCGCGCCGGTACGGCTGTCGGTGAGGACGTGCGGGGCGCGGCTCATGTTTTCCTGCCCTCCGGCAATCACCACATCCGCTTCACCACACTGTATCGCCTGGGTAGCAAGATGCAGCGCTTTCAGGCCAGAGCCACAGACATCGTTGATGGTAATTGCAGACACGGTATTCGGCAGGCCGCCTTTGAGCGCCGCCTGGCGCGCAGGGTTTTGCCCGGCACCGGCAGTCAGCACCTGACCGAGGATCACTTCGTCGATTTCATGCCCGGCGATCCCGCTGCGTTCCACCAGTGCCTTCACCACCACGCTGCCCAGATCAACGGCAGAGTGGCGCGATAGTGCTCCCTGAAAACAGCCGATAGCCGTACGCAACGCACCCACTATAACGACATCTTTCATCACGACCTCTGTATAAAATGACATGACGATAGTAGAGGATTGTTATCAACAATTGACGCAATTGTTTAAAAAAAGTGAGTTTAGTCACAGGATTAGCGTGCATCCTGCAAATACTGGCGCAGCCAGCTTCCGGCGACGCCTGGCGGGGATCGTTTGTTCCACAGCAGATCAACCCCGATCGCGCGCGGCCAGCCCGTTACGTTCAGCTGCACCAGAGATTTTGATGCCGCAAACTCATCCACCAGCGCGCATGGCAGCGCACACCAGCCAAAGCCCTGCACCGCCATACTCAAGAGTAACAGGTAATTGGGCGCTGACCAGACCGGCCCCCGCGCAAGCGTTGTTTCCCGCTCAAGATAGGTACTCAGGCGCAACTCGCGCCAGCCGTGAAGTTCGTCAGCCTGTGTCTCATGTTGCGCCGCAAGGGGATGATCGGCAGAAACATAGATGGCCATCCGGGTCTGCATGGGCAGCCGGGTTGCGCCGATATCGGTCGGGTAACCATCACGCGCTTCCGTCAGCCCGACCTGCGCCCTCTCTTTCTGGAGAAGATCGATAACATCCTCTTCCTCGCCGATCAGACATTCGAATTCCGTATGGGGAAAACGCTGGTCGAACTGTTTCATCAGGTCTTCCAGCACATCCGGGTTCAGCGTATCGGAAAGCACAAACGTCAGACGCGCTTCGGTTTGCGCCGTCAGCGATACCGCCAGCTCGTCGAGCCGCGCGCTGGCCGCAAGAATGGATTGCACATAACCCAGCACCTGTTCGCCCTGCGCGGTTAATACAGGCTGACGCGCCGAACGGTCAAACAGCTCAAAGCCCAGATCGGCCTCAAGATTGGCAATAGAGGTACTGATGGTGGACTGGCTTTTGCGCAGCCGACGCGCGGCAGCAGAAAACGAACCGGCGGCAACCGTTTCAACAAACGCCGTGAGGGCTTCGGGTGAATAGCGCATGAAGTATCTACTTTATCGATGGATACCATCTTTTATATATCATCTTTAGCGATAAAAATAGACCGCAACAACGCCCATTCTGGCGAATTAACGAGGTCACTATGCAACATCAGGATGCACTCCAGCGTAAGCTACCGGAGCGAATCTTCCATGCGGTCTGTTTTGAAGGGATTGCCACGGCGATCCTCGCCCCGACGGCCGCGTGGTTAATGCAACGTTCAGTGGTTGAAATGGGCGGCCTGACCATTATTCTGGCCACCACGGCGATGGTGTGGAATATCATCTATAACTTTGGCTTTGACCGTTTCTGGCCTGTACAGCGGGTGAAACGCACGGCCAAAGTCCGCGCCCTGCACGCGTTAGGATTCGAATGCGGTTTTATCGTGATCGGCGTAAGCATCGTGTCTGCCGTGCTCGGCGTCACGCTGCTTGAGGCATTCACACTGGAAATAGGTTTCTTCCTGTTCTTCCTGCCCTACACTATGTTCTATAACTGGGCGTACGATACTCTGCGCGAGAAAATCATCAAGCGTCGCCAGCAACGACGCGCCCTGGCAGGCTAATTCGCCACTGGCCGGACACCCGCTCCGGCCAACCCCCTCAGAAGCAACGGCGATCTCCTCTCATAATTATGGTAAATTGCACTCCTTTTTGTTCGTTTTATAGTTGATACGTTGCTCTAATGTCGAAAATTTGGTCAAAAGAAGAGACTCTCTGGAGTTTCGCCCTCTACGGTACTGCCGTGGGCGCAGGAACCTTGTTCTTGCCCATTCAGCTCGGCTCCGCAGGCGCCATTGTCCTGCTCATTACTGCCCTCGTGGCGTATCCGTTAACCTACTGGCCGCACAAAGCGCTGGCGCAATTTATCCTGTCGTCGAAAACAAAAGGCAACGAAGGGATCACCGGAGCGGTTAGCCACTACTACGGGAAGAAGATTGGTAACCTGATCACCACGCTCTATTTTGTCGCCTTCTTTGTGGTGGTGCTTATCTACGCGGTGGCGATTACAAACTCGCTAACCGAACAGCTGGCGAAGCGCATGACGGTCGACCTTAGTGTGCGGGTGATGGTGAGTTTTGGCGTGGTGCTGGCGCTGAATCTGATCTTCCTGATGGGGCGCCATATCACCATTAAAGTGATGGGATTTTTGGTCTTTCCGCTGATCGCCTACTTCCTGTTTTTATCGCTCTATCTGACGGGTAGCTGGCAACCTGAGCTGCTCACAAGCCAGATGGCATTCGATCAACATACGCTGCACCAGGTGTGGGTTTCTATCCCGGTGATGGTTTTCGCTTTTAGCCATACCCCGATAATCTCGACGTTCGCGGTTGATCGTCGCGAGAAATACGGTGACGCCGCCATGGGTAAATGCAAAAAAATCATGAAGGTGGCGTACCTGATTATTTGCCTGAGCGTACTGTTCTTCGTGTTCAGCTGCCTGCTTTCCATTCCACCGTCTTACATTGTGGCGGCGAAAGAGGAAGGGGTAACGATTTTGTCGGCGCTGTCGATGATGCCCTCTTCTCCTGCCTGGCTTGGGATTTCCGGCATTATTGTCGCCATTATCGCGATGTCGAAATCGTTCCTCGGCACCTACTTTGGGGTGATTGAGGGAGCGACGGAGATTGTGAAGTCGTCGCTGAATCAGGTCGGAGTGAAGAAAAGCCGCGCCTTTAACCGTGCGGTTTCCATCCTGGGCGTGTCGCTGATTACCTTTGTGGTGTGCTGTATTAACCCGAATGCGATTTCAATGATTTACGCCATCAGCGGCCCGCTGATTGCCATGATTTTGTTTATTATGCCGACGCTGTCGACGTATTTGATTCCATCGCTGAAGCAGTATCGTTCGGTGGGGAATTTGCTGACGTTGATTGTGGGGGTGTTGTGTGTGTCGGTGATGTTTGTGGGGTGATTCGAGGAATGAGGATGCAGGCTGTTCCGTTCACTTCTATTCCGGTATAACATTTATTCTTCACAGCCCGTGAACGGGAAAAGGGGGCCACCGCGGCCCCCTTTTCAATCCCCGCGGCCCCGCAACAAAATCGGTGCTTCGCACTTCGCTCACCTCCCGACCCTCTGCCTGCGGTCGGCTCAACTCGACATCCTGTCTCGATTCGCCTCTGGCCGCCATCCATGGCGTCCAGACCTTGTCATCCGGTCTCCGGCTCGCCGATTTTAGCGGGGACTCAACACCCGTGCCCCTTTCCGGCCGCAGTGTAGGTTGAGGTGATGCCAGTCCGGCAGAAAATCGCCGAGGCGTTTCACCGTAGCCGGGGCGACGCGCAGGGATGCGCGGAGAGGGCGTGACCTGCATGGATGCAGGATCTCGCCCGACCCGAAAGCGAAGGGGAAAAAGCCGAGGGAACCGCGAAGCGGCGATTTTCATGGCCGGGAGCCGGGATTGTTAAGGGGGCGGCGATAGCCCCCTTAACACGTTCACCGCAGCGGGATAAACAGGTAGCGGAGAAGCTATAGTGAACGGAACGCTACCACCGATCGTGCAGACGGTGGAACATCACGCCCGAATATCGTCATACTCTCGCGTATTATCAAACTCATGTTTCGCAAACGGGCACAGTGGGATAATCTTGCGGTTCTCACCGCGCATCTTCTCCACCACTTTCGCCACCAGCTGCTTACCGACGCCTTGCCCCTTCAGGCTCGGATCGACATCGGTGTGCTCGATAATGCTCAGGTGCTCGCCGGTTGGGACAAACACAATCTCGGCGACCTGATTTCCGTCTGCATCGTTCACATAAAACTTGTTATGGCCTTCCAGAATATCCATAGTTCCTCGCTTATTTTTGGCGATACTTCAGCGCACCGCTCGGGCAGGTATCAATCACACGAATAACCGTTTCTACATCCACTTCATCCGGGATGATCCACGGTTTGCGTTTCAGATTGAATAGCTTAGCGCTACCGCGCACACAATTCCCTGAATGTTTGCAGATCCCGGTGTTGAAGTAGACATCAATTTTGTCCCCGGTATAGGCCCGGTAACCGGCATCCAGTAGTTCTTTATCCATGACATTGCCTCTGTAGTTATTATGGTGCTAAACAAAGCATAGCCTTGTGGGATCCTGATGGCTATCCACGCAAAAAACGAAAAGCCAGCTCACAACTCTGTTTTTGTCAGATTGCACGTCACATTTCCCCATGTCAGGCTCCGCAAATATCTCATTTTTGTATTTCAGCCGCAGGACATATGAAACGCAGACTCCCTTTTCAGGTGAAGCTTTTTTTATCTCTGGTGTTTTTTTCCTGCCTGCTATTAGCACTGCTGGGTGCGATCCTGTTCCATTTTATCGACCGACAGCTGCACCACGACCTCGGACAACGTGCACGGGTGCAGGCCAGCGAAATAGCCCTGATGCCAGGGCTTGCCGATAAAGTCGCTGCCAGAGATATCAGCGGCATTGCCCGCTTAATTCAGCCTTTACGCGCAGAAAGCGATGCCAGTTATATTGTCATCGGGGATATCCGCGAACAGCATCTGTATCACTCAGAATCACCTGAACGCCTTAATTTACCCATGATTGGTGGGGATAATGCCGAGGTCTTAAAGGGAAAAACCATTATTTCCGTACGTAAAGGCGGGATAGGTGTTTCATTACGTAGTAAAGCCCCGATATTTAATGCACAACATCAGGTGATCGGGATTGTCTCGGTGGGTTATCTGACGTCGTACATTGCTAATATTAATGCCCGCATCCTCTGGCAGTCGGGCTTATATGGCATTGGACTTTTGCTTCTGCTGTTTATTTTTTCCTGGCTGTTTACCCGTAATCTCAAAAAGCAGATGTTCCGCCTGGAGCCCAAAGATATTGCCCAACTGGTTCTGCAACAAAAAGCCCTGCTTGAAGCCATGTACGAGGGCGTATTTGCGGTAAATGCTGAAAAGCAGCTGATTTTAATAAACCGGGCAGCGCGAGAACTGCTGGATATTCGCCAGAGCGAAAAAGAGCTTATCGGCAAACCGCTCGATGAGGTGTTACAGACCTCACCCGGTTTCTTTTCACAGCGCTATACCTCAATAAGCAGCGGTAGCCACGATCAGATTGCCGTCCTTAATCATCGGGAAGTGATCGTTAACCGCGTGGCAATGGAGGTCGAGCCGGGTGTCGAAAGCGGTTGGGTGTATAGCTTCCGCGATAAAAACGACATTAACACCCTCAGCAGCCAGCTGAGCCAGATAAAGCGTTACGCTGACAATCTGCGCATTATGCGCCATGAGCAATTGAACTGGACCGCTACCCTCGTCGGGTTATTGCAGATGAAGCATTATGACGAGGCCATTCGCTACATTCAGGCCCAGTCCGATGGCGCGCAAAAGGTGCTGGATTTTGTCTCTGCCCGTTTCACATCGCCGGCATTATGCGGGTTGCTGCTGGGAAAATACGTCAGCGCGCACGAAAAAGGTGTTGAACTGCTTTTCGATCCTGCCTGCCAGTTAACCCATATACCGTTAACGCTCAACGAAACAGAGCTGATGTCGGTTATAGGCAACCTGCTGGATAACGCCGTGGACGCCACGCTAAAAGCCTCCGTACCCGCCGCAGTGGAACTCTATATTTCGGACAGAAACCAGGAGCTGCTGATAGAAGTAGCCGACCGGGGCTGCGGCGTGGACGATGCCATGAAGCCGCATATTTTCCAACAGGGATTTACAAGTAAGCCCGACACCGGCAACGAAATAACGGGCTCCGAGCACGGTATCGGTCTGTTTCTGGTGGCAGGATATATTGATAAGGCTGGTGGTAATATTGAAATCACCGACAATACCCCGCAAGGCACTATTTTCACGGTGTTTATTCCCTTTAAACCTTCCGTTCGACAGGGCTAACACATGACTACTACCCGGGCAATTGATGTCGTCATTGTTGAGGACGAACCTCACCTCGCCGAGCTGCATCGTGAGTATATTGAGCAGAATTTCCATTTGCGCGTTGTCGGCATTGCCCCTTCGCTGGAAAAGGCGCGTGAGCTGATTAGCCGCCATCAGCCACGGTTGATCTTGCTTGATAACTATCTTCCTGATGGTAAAGGCGTGAACTTAATCGACAGCCCGCTGCTGAAGAGTTTTGAGTGCTCGGTCATTTTCATCACTGCGGCCAGCGATATGCAAACCTGTAGCCATGCTATGCGCAGCGGCGCGTTCGACTACCTGATAAAACCGGTCTTTTTCCAGCGCCTGCACGCCTCGCTTGAGCGGTTTTTGCGATTCGTCCACACCGTGCAACAGGTGAAAGTGGTGGACCAACATGCGCTGGATCGCCTGTTTAATCTGCCTGCGGCAGAATCCTCCCCGGCCCCTTCCACAAAAGGGATTGAGCCCAATACGCTGGAGCGCATTAAGCGCTTTTTCACGGATAACCCTGAAAGCAATATGTCTGTAGAAGAGGTGGTAGAAAACGTGGGCATCAGCAAAACCACGGGCCGCCGTTATCTGGAATACTGCGTGGAGAGCGGTTTTATTAGCATCGAAATGTTGTACGGCAATATTGGCCATCCAAGACGGCTATATCGCAAAGCACCTGCCAAAGAATAAGCCGTAAACCGGGTGGTGTTTTGCGGATTTAATGGTGTTAATTGCCGAAACAACGCCGACAATCACACTTCGGAAGCGGGGCTTTCGCCCCCCTATTGTCTGATGTTCCCCATACGCTATGTTGACCATTAGTTCCTCAAATGTAACTAAAAGGTTAATTATAATGTCGAACACTTTCCGAATTTCTCTGCTTACCGCTACTGTACTGATCTCTACGTCTGCAATGTCTGCTTTACCGCAGGGCTATCCTGCCGAGTATCAAAAAGTCGTGGATGCTGCGACCAAAGAGGGCAAAGTGGTGATTTACTCCACCACCGACACCAAAGCCGCCGGGCCGCTGATTGAGGGCTTCGAGAAAACCTATCCGGGCATTAAAGTTGAATATAACGACATGAACAGCACCGAGCTGTACAACCGTTTTATCAGCGAACAGGCTTCCGGTGGCGGCAGCGGTGATGTGGTCTGGAGCTCCTCAATGGATACCGCGCTGAAGCTCGCCACCGACTATGCGCAGGAGTACAAATCCCCTGAGCAGAGCCAGCTGCCAAAATGGGCAGTCTGGAGCGATAAAGCCTACGGCACCACCTATGAGCCGGTGGTCTTTATCTACAACAAACGCCTTATCCCTGCGGCCGAAGTACCGGATTCACACGCGGCACTGGCCAAACTTATCGCCAGCCAAAGCGATAAGTTCAAGAGCAAAGTCACCACCTACGACATCGAAAAATCCGGGCTGGGCTTTATGCTCTCCGTTCAGGATTTCAAGGCAGATCCTAACTACCTGAAAACCCTGGCTGACGTCGCCAAAGGCGGTTTAGCCGTGCAGTCTTCAACCGGCACGATGATGGAAAGGGTATCGTCAGGTGAAAACCTGATTGGCTTTAACATCCTTGGCTCCTACGCTGAAGCCCGTGCGAAGAACGATCCGTCACTGGGCATCTCCTATCCGAAGGATTACACCCTGGTATTATCGCGCGTGTCCTTTATCAGCCAGCAGGCGCAAAACAGCAACGCCGCGAAGCTGTGGCTGGACTATGTGCTGTCAGAAAAAGGGCAAAGTATTCTGGCGAATCAGGCTGATATCCCGTCCATTCGTAACGATATCGAAGGCAAAAATGATATCGACGGCCTGACCAAAGTGCTGGGCAGCGCGCTGAAACCGATCCCGGTTGATGAAAGCCTGCTGGAATACCTGCAACCGAAAAAACGTCTGGACTACATCAAACAGTGGCGCGAAGCCGCAGCTAAATAAGTCCGGTCATAGCGCGGCGGCTCTGCCGCGCTCCTTCACCTGATGTCGTTGTTCTGGGTTCCAGCACCAGGGATACACTATGAATACATTACACAGAAAGTGGCAAAGCCTGCCTCGCGGCGTAGTGGTATTGATAACCGCTCTGGTTATCTATATTCCGCTGTCGTTCATCGTGATACAGAGCTTCTTATCCGCTCCCTTTTTCTCTCCGGCTAAAGAGTGGAGCTTTGAATCATTTGGATTTATTTTCACCGACCCCGACTTCTATAAAGCACTCAGAAGCGGCTTCATTCTCGCGTTCGGTCTGGTCATCATCGCCATTCCACTTGGCGGGGTACTGGCGTTTCTGATGGTCCGCACCGATTTGCCTGGCCGGCGTCTGATTGAGCCGCTGATCCTGGTGCCGATTTTTGTGTCGCCGATGGTTCTGGGCTTTGGCT
Source organism: Enterobacter sp. C4G1 (assembly GCF_052886895.1). NCBI lineage: Bacteria > Pseudomonadati > Pseudomonadota > Gammaproteobacteria > Enterobacterales > Enterobacteriaceae > Enterobacter > Enterobacter sp. C4G1. The sequence continues at coordinate 132,659 of NZ_JBQVVV010000001.1, forward strand.
ATGTGGTCGCCGCCGGGCCGGTTGGGTTTTTATCTCTGTGGGCGCAGTCGCTGATTGGTTTTGTGCCCTGGAATATCTACGACATGTCGAGCATCGTGGTCATCGCTGGCCTGACACATGTTCCGCACGCGTATCTGTATATTTCTTCGGCGCTGCGAAGCGTGGGTTCTGATGTAGAAGAAGCCGCGCGCACGGCGGGGGCTTCTCCGTTGCAGGTCATGACCTCCGTCAGCCTGCCGATGGTGCGTCCGTCTATTCTGTACGCCATCGTGTTGCTGTTCTTCCTCGGGCTGGAGGTGTTTGGCCTGATGCTGGTGCTGGGCGATCCAGAAGGCAACATGGTGCTGGCAACCTACCTGTATCAGTTGACCAACAAGCTCGGCACACCGTCTTATCACCTGATGGCGGCGGTGGCCGTGGTGCTGATTTGTATCACCATCCCACTGGTCATGTTACAGCGCCGCCTGATGCGCACTGCCAACCGCTTTGTGACCGTGAAAGGCAAAGCGTCACAGGCGCGCGCGTTGCCGCTGGGCAAATGGCGCTGGGTGGCAGGTGCCGTGGTGGCGTTCTGGCTGACCGTGACCATTGGCGTTCCGCTGCTTGGCGTGGTGTTACGCGCGTTTATCTCAAACTGGGGGGTGGGAGTATCTCTCTGGGATGAGCTTTCCCTGAGCACCTTCCGCACTATCTGGGCACAACCAAACCTGCTGCGCGCCATCGTCAACTCGATGTCTATCGGCGTGATTGGCGGTGCGCTGGCGGTGGCCTGTTATCTGTTTGTTGGTATTGCCATGCACCGCAAACCGGACAACACCACGCGGTTCCTCGATTACAGCGTGCTGGTGCCACGTGCGGTGCCGGGCTTGCTTGCGGGTCTGGCTTTCCTGTGGGTGTTCCTGTTCCTGCCAATGTGGCTGGATAACTCACTGAAATCAGGCTGGCTTTCCGGGTTTGCGTGGTCAGACTGGATGCGTGAACATCTGATTGTCTGGTTGCGTTCATTACGCAGCACCATCTTCAGCGTCTGGCTGGCCTACACCGTGGTGTGGATGGCATATGGGCTACGGCTTATCTCCTCAACGCTGCTCCAGGTCGGGCCTGAACTTGAAGAAGCGGCGCGCAGCACAGGGGCAACGCGCGGGCAAATTACCCGTCACGTCACCATCCCGTTATCACGCTACGGTCTTATCGGCTCATGGTTGTTGATGTTCCTGATCTTTGAACGCGAATACTCAACCGGTGTGTACCTGCTTTCGCCAGGTACGGAAACCATAGGCTCGATGCTGGTTTCCCTGTGGGCGGCGGGTGCCATTGATATCGTGGCTGCGCTCTCTTTTATTAACATCCTGCTGGTCGTGGTAGGTCTGGGCATTGCCCTTCGCTTCGGAGTTAAATTACATGATTGAATTAGCGGTCGAAAATCTGCACTTAACCTACGGCGACAACCCGGTGTTAAAAGGGGTTTCCATGAACCTCAAACGCGGCGAAGTAGTTTCCTTGCTGGGGCCATCGGGCAGCGGCAAGACCACATTGCTGCGCGCGGTTGCGGGCCTGGAAAAGCCGACCCAGGGTTCGATTGTCATCGGCAAAAACAGCGTTTACAACGGCACACCGCGCAGTGAAATCCCGGCAGAGGAACGCAACCTGGGGCTGGTGTTTCAGTCCTACGCCCTGTGGCCGCACAAAACCGTTTTTGAGAACGTGGCATATCCTTTAAAGCTGCGTAAGGTCCCAGCGAAAGAGGTAACCCAGCGCGTTCAGGATGTGCTGGATCAACTCGGCCTGGGCCATCTGGGTAAGCGCCACCCGCACCAGCTTTCCGGTGGTCAGCAACAGCGCGTGGCGATTGGCCGGGCGCTGGTCTATAACCCGCCAGTGATCCTGCTGGATGAACCGCTTTCGAACCTGGACGCCAAGCTGCGCGAAGAGGCCCGCGTGTTCCTGCGTGAGCTGATTATCAAGCTCGGCCTGTCGGCGCTGATGGTCACGCACGATCAGAATGAAGCGATGTCGATTTCCGATCGTATTCTGCTGCTGAACAACGGCAAAATTGAGCAACAAGGTACGCCGCAGGAGATGTATGGCTCGCCGAAAACGCTGTTTACCGCCGAGTTTATGGGCAGTAACAACCGCCTGCATGGCAAAGTGACCGAAGTCCGCGACGGCAAAGCGCACATTGAAGGCAACGGCTGGAGGCTGTGGGGCCAGGCGGCGGAAGGCGTGAAAGCAGGGAGTGAAGCCACGGCGGTTATCCGTGTGGAGCGTGTTGCAGTGGTGGAAGGTCCGGGAGAAAACCAGCTTGAGCTGCCGTTACTCACCAGTATGTATCTGGGTGATCGCTGGGAATATCTGTTCCGTACCTCGGGGGACGATTTTGTGATCCGTGCCTACGGCCACGACGTTCGCGATCCGCAGCACTGCCATTTGTCGTTACCGGAAAAACACGTCTGGATCTTCCCGAAAGGGTGATGAAAACCTGACAGTGCCCGCTGGCGCTTGGCTTACCGGGCCTGCAAAACCAACGTCGGGTAAGCGAAGCGCCACCCGACACAAACGCGTGCTACCGCTTATGGCGTAACAATATTGAACCAGAAATCAAAGGTATCCAGGCAATGCGGATTCCAGATAACATTGCCCTCCTCGCCCTTGATCATTTCCTGCAAAAGTGGCGCAATAACCTCTTTGCACTAACAAGCATTTCCAGTTTCATAAATCCTCGATAGATAATAATGAGTTTCGAAGAAACAAAGCTACCACCTGCATGTTTTATACCCCATAGCTAATACATTTAAAAATAAACAATTTAAATCTGATAGCGCCGCCAACGTTTTAGATAATGTCAGTCTCTCTCATTTACCCAGAGTTATTCCATGAAGAAACTGTCATTATTTGTGGCTATATTCAGCTTGAGTACATTAACCGCATGTAGCGCCCCTCATCAGGATGAGGTTGAAAAGATAAACCACCTGCAAATCCCGTTGGTTCTGCCAGGTGAAAAACCCGCAGAGGTGCAAACTTCACACATTGCGGCACTTTACCAAACGAACAAACAGCACATTAATGCGCTAACCACCAGCCTGAAAGAACACTATTTAAAAGATACGACCTCAAAAGATATTTTTACCGAAGACAGCCCGGTCCAGCGCGTGTATGCCTCACTGACGAAGCTTGAGCAACTGGATATGATTAACCAGCAATATCTGAAAGATAATAATGAAATGGGTCTGAGGAATATTAATATCGCCCTTCAGCCTTTAATGGCCGGTTAAATGTCAAAAGCCCGGCTACAAACGTAGCCAGGCTTTTTTATCATCGAGAATATGGCAAGTCTTAATCGTGCTGCCCAAAACGATAGGTTAACCCTGCCGTTACAGAGCTCACATCGCTGCTGACGCCTATCTGGTTGGCATTACCCACGTTGCTCACCCACTGATACTCCAGGCGACCCGCCCAGTTTTTGTTGAATGCGTACTCCGTACCGACAGCAGCTAGCGGACGTACGCCGGTATCAAAGCGATTGTGACCACTTACATCGGACTCAGCACGATAGGCCATCGCCCCGGCACGACCATAAATATCCCAGCTGTCCGTCAGGCCGTAGCTGGCTTTTAAGGACATCTGCAAACCCTGGCTTTTCATTTGCGCACCCGCGCTATGATGACCATTAATCTGCATATTCCCTAAATAATCATAACCGCCTTCAACGGCCAGCCATGGCGTTATCTGGTAACCCGTATAAATACCGCCACCGACGTTATCGTGATCGACATTATACTGGTCAGAGCCGTTGTTGTGGTCGTGCGCCTTAGACGCGGTATTAGCATCAAAATAGTGTGACCAGCCAAATTTAGCACCGCTGTACCAGGTACCTGCATCAGCTGCCGCAAACGCCGTGGTTGCGGTAAAGGCATTAGCAATAATTAATGCGACAAGTGTCTTTTTCATAGAAATCCCGTTTGCTTAGTTGAATGTTTTCAGTCAGCAAACGATATAGATAAATATGCGCACCGTTAATTTATTTTCAGTTTAATTTTAAATTATCTCTAGAAAGACTCCGGCAAATGCGTCATCTCCAGCAAATAACCGCCGCGCTTAAATGAGATGTATTTTCCTTGTTTTAACGCCGATAATACATTGAGAACACTGCTACGCGACAGTAACGTACGATCCTGAATATAGTCCAGAATTGTCGTGCGCATTCGCGCTTCTTCGGGCAGCAATATCATCTCCTGCAAATGATTACGAATAACGGAATAGGTACGTTGCTGTACTACCTGGGCATCGCGGTAAATTAAATAAGCCGTGTGATATGACAGCACTGCCGCTACATCCTCCCATACGCCCTGTTCGCGAAAAAGCGTAGCGGCATGATCTGCATCGGCACGCAAAACCGTCGATTCGGTTTCCACCCGCAGAATGTGCCCCTGCGTGGGCTGGATCATTTCGGCGATCCCAAACAGATGCGGTTCATAGACCGTCACCAGCAGCAGTCCGTCCGAAGCACGCAGCAGCGACAGTTCGCCCTGCTGGAAAAGGTACATTTGCTGCCGGCCTTTGTGCGTCCAGGTGATGCGCTTACGCGGGACTAACTTCACTTTCTCCGTGATCGGTTCAAGGATCGCGGTCAGACGTTCAATGGATTGTTCGGGTCGAACAGGAGGTAAAATATGCATGGCACTGCCCTGTAGCCTGACGTCTTTGCCAGTATAGACCAGAAAATTAAGCGGTTACTGCTTCAGAACTGATAACTGTAGTTCACGCTGGCAAACCAGAGATGTGGATTATCGTAGCTGCCGGATAAAACGGCGCGGGGCGCATGACCCAGCCAATGAGCTAGCGCACAGATATATCAGGCGATATTTAGCGAGTAAAAAGAAAGGGGGTTTAATTTTAAATTTCAGCCAGGCGGATCAGAACAATTTCGGTAAAGTCACCTCTGAAATATAGTGGTTAATTTAACCTAAATATATCCTCTTTCAGGACGATGATCTCTCAAAGCATAATACTAAGAAAAGCAGGTGAACGATGTCTGGGATCATCACCAACGTCAATACTCTGGTAGTACAAAATACCGCGTTAAAAAACAGTTCCGTATTACAGCAATCCGTTGAGCGACTCTCCTCCGGGATGCGAATTAACAGCGCCAAAGACGATGCGGCAGGTCAGGCGATTGCTAACCGTATGGGCAGCCAGATTAAAGGTCTTCTTCAGGCGCAGCGAAACGCCAGCGACGGGCGTTCAATGGCCGAAACAGCGGAAGGTGCGCTCAGCGAAATTAACCAGCGCTTGCAGCGCATTCGTGAGCTGTCCGTTCAGTCGTTAAGTGAAACCTACACCCTGGAAGATGCAGACAGCATTCAGGCTGAAATTAACGTCAACCTGAAAGAGATTGCCCGCCTTAATTCGCAGACCACCTTTAATGGCAAAAACGTGCTCGATGGCAGCGCCGGGAATGTGCCGATACAGGTTGGCGTAAATGATAATGAAACCCTTGGCCTCTTCCTTGGCAAACCGGGTTTCAGCGTTGACGAACTTGGACTGACCGACCTGGTGATCCGCGGAATTAGCGGCAAAGTGACGCCGACCGATCAGCTACTGGGCTCCGCCAGCAATATCTCGCTGAGCAGCGGAAGTACCAGCGTCACCTTTAATACCGCAGGCGTCGCACTGACATCCGCCAAACTGGTTCGCAGCAGCAGCGGTATTTTGTTTATTCAGGGCACCGACGCGCAGGGGAAAAACACCTATCTGACGGCGAACTACGGCGCGACGTACAACACCGCCACCAGTTCGGCCAGCGTGAGCGTTTCAGCCGTGACTTCTTCACCGCTCTACAGCGATATCTCCACGCTGCCATCACGCGCGGTGTCAGGACTTTCGTTTGTGGACGACAGCAACGCGGCGATGAGCGCCGATGCGCTGGTAAGCAGCAACGGCAAATACTATATCCAGCAGGGAACGGACTATTACGAAGCTGAACTCAACTGGGGCCCGACCGGGGCAATGCAGGCAAAAGTCACTGACCCCACGGCGCTGACGACCCTGGCATCACCGGTTAACGTCACCACGACACCAGCGGTAGATTTAACGACGGTAACCCCCACCTTCCTGGACAGCAGCGGGAATGCGGTTTCCGGTGCCGCGCGGCTGGTGAAAAATGGCAGCTCGTATTTCATGGAAGTGGACAACGGCGGCGGCGATTTTCGCTATTACGCCGCCTCTGTTGCTGTCAGCAGCGATGGCGGAACACCCGCCGTGACCGTTCAGGCAAACACCGCGACTGCACAAAACACCTTCACGGACGTCAGCACCGTCGGCGGTACATCTTACATAACGATCGACCCGGCAAAGATGCAGCTGAACTATACGGATAACGACGGCAAAACCTTCGCTAACGTACTCGATAGCGATGCTGACGGGAATTATGTGATGAACCTCGGCGCAGACGGAAAAAGCGCCACGCTGGTACAACAAAGTGACGGCTCACTGCTGATTAAGACACTCAACGGCAGCGGCGAGATCCAGATTTATTATCCCAACAGCTATACCGCCACAACCGACGCAGCAACGGGCTGGACCACCATCAATCTGCGGGAAACCGGAGACGGGATCCGTCTGCGTAACCCGGAAGATCCGCTGGCAACCCTCGATGCGGCGATTGCCCGTGTCGATCAGCGCCGTAGCCTGCTGGGCGCAACCATGAACCGCCTCGAATCCGCGCAGAATGTGCAAACGGCAACTTCTACCGCACTGAGCACCTCGCGCTCGCGAATTGAAGACGCTGATTACGCAGAGGAAGTGTCGAAAATGTCTCGCGCGCAGATTGTGCAACAGGCGGGGAACTCGGTGCTGGCGAAATCGAACCATCTGCCGGATGCGGTACTTTCATTGTTGCAGGGGTAATTGGCGTGATGGGGTGAAGGGAATCGAACCCTCGTATAGAGCTTGGGAAGTTCTCGTTTTACCCTTTAACTACGCTGTCAGACATAGTATAGCTACCGTTGCTCCCATTCATTTTCAGAGAATAGCCATGAACGCTAAGCCGTGGGTTTTAGTATTTATTATTTTTGTGGGTTCGTTGAATACTGCTATGGCGGATAGTTGCCGAGCCAACATTTTTGATGGACAGGACTGTCGCTATGACGATGGCACAACATCCAGCAGTCGGGCCAATATTTTCGGCGGGCAAGATACGCAAAACTATTAGCACCAGTAGAGGGTTATGAATGGAATCAGCATGGTCTGCTCGCACAACGCCTGCGGCAGATTTAAAATGAGCGAAAAACAATAACTTCAAGCTATGAGCAAAGCAGATGGGAAACTCTTGCGTGAAACAAAGATACCCCGCCAGTTGCACCGAAATTGTATTGTTTTTTGTTCATGGGCGGATGGGAAAATAAAGGTAGGGGAATTTTGGAGCGGGTGAAGGGAATCGAAACTCTGTTTCATAATTTCCGCAACGCGACGATCATCGAATCAACATAGTAACTATTATTGATACTTGATTGCGAGATTTTAGAGGATCAATCTCATGACAATCAAGGGTCAGGAGTATCTTTATCTTTCACCGGACGGTGTATGGCAGTTTCAGATTTACATCCCGTCTTACATGCGTCACATGTTCGGCGGGAAACGTCTGTACCGGAAAAGCACTGGTACAAGAGACATTTACAAGGCGCGTCACTTCCGTAATCACATGCTGGTAGAGTGGAACAACCTGAAAGAGCAGTTCAAGCCAGATACAGAGGACAGGCGCATCCAGCTTGCGATCACTTCTCTGCACTCTCAGATCAGGAAGAACAAAAATAAACCGCTGATCGAGGAGCGAGCCAGTGTTATTCCTCACCTATGCTTCTTACGAGATGAATACGCAACTGCCTACCAGGAACGGAGATCATTCTCTACCCTGAGCAAATCAGCGCGAGCCGTTGAGGTGTTTCTCCAGAGTATCGGGAAAGTTGATATCAGTCTGGATCAGATTGGACGCCGATTAGTTACAGACTTCATAGAAGAACAGAAGAAACGCGATGTAGCACCCCAGACGGTGCAAAACTGGCTTACATCATTAGGTAGTCTCTACGAGTTCGCCAAACGTCGCTATGACGCTATAGCGCCCCTAAATCCGTTTCATGGTCACAACCTTGAAGCGCGTCGCACCATTGAAAGCTATCAGCCGTTTGAATGGCATCAGCTATCTACCTTACTCAACGAAGCCGATGAAGAACTACGAGCCGTCATTCTGATCGGTTTGTTCTCTGGTGCAAGGCTGGACGAAATCGCCAGCTTGAAAAAATCAGATGTTGTTATAGTGGAAGGGATACAGACTTTCTTCATTAGCAAATCGAAAACAAAAGCAGGGGTTAGGCACATACCGATCCACGCTTTTCTGATCGGTATGGTGGATTATTATCTGAGTTTGAACACTGGAGATTACCTGTTACCACAGGCTAACAGGATTGAACGCAAAGACGGGAAAAAGGGGCCGTTCTATTCCCAGGCATTCACCCGCTTACGGCGTCGCGTAGTGCCTATGGCTACAGATCGCCAATGCTTTCACAGTTTGAGGGGGCATTTTATCACGTGTCTTGACCGTGCCGGAGTACCCGAACAGCGTATAGGCTACATCACGGGGCACTCTTCCCAAGCCGCAGCCACAGAAGCATTCAAGACATACAGCGCGGGGTGTTCCATGAAAGAATTGTCCGACTATGTGGAAATGGTGGATTATCCAGAGATCATCTTCCCAGAAACGAAATAAGGGGCGTAAGCCCCTTATTTATAAACAAATTGATTAGATTAATAAGCTATTATTTGTGAATAATACACGCTAATGATTGCTTTACGAGCAAAGCAAGATTAAAATAGTAACAAAAAAGCATTAAACCCTTAACACCAAAACCAAAAAAAACTAACAAAATTCAGCAAGTTACACACTTACATAACAGAAACCATTGTTGATTTTTTGTTACAAAAACCACATTATGAATGAACCTATGTAGAAATTTAAGGTGTTTGTTATGGATACTACATTCATTGCTGAACCTATAGTAAGCATTGACGAAAAGTTGTTGGGCGTTGAGCTTCTCACTCGCTTCATTTCCCCAGATGGACGCCCCCTTCATCCTGAGTCCGTAATTTCATCTTGGGATTTAGATAGGAAACGGCTTTTCCTATACGAACAATGCGGAAACATTGCCAGTATGCAAAAGTGGTTCGAACGAAAGAATCTATTTTGTACACTGAACATTGATCAGCAAATGGCTTTTCTGATACGTCATGACTACATACTTAGACAAACTTTCGAATCGATGCCATTCATCAAACTTGAGCTTTCTGAGAATTTCCCAGGTTTAGATAAAGGATTAAAAAGCCCCTTGTTAAAGTCGCTGAGCCAGGGTGTGAATGGGCTGTGGCTCGATGACCTTGGGGCAGGTAATTCGCATGTAGTTAGTTTGATAGAAGGTTACTTTGAAGTAGTAAAAATAGATCGCATTTTCTTTAATGAGCAGGTGAAAAAACCAACCTTCTACGAATTAATTGTATTAATTAAAAAATACTGCGACAAAATTGTTATTGAAGGCATTGAGGATAGAAAAAGTATGGAAATCTTGCGTGAAGTAGGCATTTGGGGGTTACAGGGTTATCTTTTTAAATCCATCCCATTTGAGAACGTAGATTCGTTGGTATAGCTTGAATAATCTTCCTTGTAAAAGGGGCAAAATGCCCTTATTTATTTCTTAAATTCCGTAGTAACAGTATCAGATTCAGTTTTCTTTGGTGCATTGTTTACTACTTTCTGTTTCACCGTACCACCAACGCTTCTATTACTTTGCGTTTTAGTCGCAATTACATTAACTGTAGCAGTGCTAACAAGTCTTATCTGTTCAAATTCAAGATCGAATTGCATAGCAAATTCAGATTTATAATCGTAACTGATACCAGAGAGAATGACATTCTCATAAACTTTGTGCTCTGTCACTAATGTAATAGGCTGACGGCTATCAAAGATTTTATCAAGATACTGGATAGCCTGAGAAATACGAGTGCCATTAACGCCAGCACTGTATAATAAATCTTTCTCAAGCCTTACCGGAGTTTCGGTAATAATCCCCGATAGCTTGAATGTATTATTCTTAATCTGAACGTGATCGCTCACTTCTGCGCCACTCTCGACGGGATAGCTTGTAATTTCTGCCTGTCTGCGTATTCCCGTATCTGTCACGGCATCAAAAATAATTGCCTGATAGTTTTGAATGTAGCTTTCAGAAGCTGGATTATAAACAGATGCAAGGATAGTGAATCCGTTTTCACCTTTATTACGGGTAGCGCTGCTGTTATTACTATTTGAGGTTGAATTGATTCGGGAAGAATCGCCCCCGATTGTTAAACTTCCTGGTGTTGCCATTTTATTTTATTCCTTATGAAGAGGGGCAATTAGCCCCCCGACCCCTGTCCAGATGAAACAGCCAGCACCATACGCTGATTGTTCTGATTAATACGCTGATCTACGCTCGCATTTAGCATGTTTCCAAATGTCGGATCAGGGGAAATAGTGAGAGAGATCATTCCTTCCGGTAGGTTATTTTGCAATACCACAGGTTGCACCACTGTATTATTAACTGGCGGTGTTACTGTAGCCGCTGCGGATTGTTTCAACATCGAAACAGGAGAATAATCACCGTTGGCGCTCTGTGCGTAGCTGCTAACATCCTGCGCCCCGCTCGTACCGTTCCACCATTCACGCATTGTGTCGAATACATTAGGCTCATGACCGTCTGCTTTAGGCTGGCTGGCTCCATAGGTGTTAGCCACAGGATTACTTCCAGCCTGTGCAGGTGCTGACGTTGTGCCGTAATGCTGGCTCACCGCCTCTTTAGTAGTGTTGTCACCGTTCAGGAGATTCAGCTTACCACTGATCCAGTTGGTCATTTTCATCAGACCGTCCACCACATCCCCCGCTGCCCGTCCGATCCCCTGAAAGAAAGGCAACGCCTCCTGCATCGCTTCCTTCCACTCTTTAACCGTCGCAGGGTCGAGAGACTCCATGAAACCTTCGAAGAATGCCAGCTTCTGGCTATCGGAGAGAATGCTAAGTTCCTGATTGAATTTGCGGTAGGCCACAAGCTGATCTTGCTGTTCCTGGTTCAACCATTGCCCGTTACGCTTGAGCACGTCCACCTGATCAGTGAGCGCCTTACCGCCATTCATAAAGGCTTTATGGTATAGGCCAAGGTCATCACCTAACTGTTCCAACGATGCGAGGATTTGCTCTGGTGATTTGCCCTGCTTCTCAAGAGTATTCGTCAGTGCGCTAACGAAGCCCATCGGGTTTGTTTGATACTGTCGTAAATCGTCCATCTTAAATCCGGCAGTGTTCACCGCTGACAGAATCCCCTGATCTCCACCTTTCCACTGTCCCGACTTCTTATCGAATTTAGCCTCATTGAGAGTTTGACCAATGCGATCCTGAATATCTTTATAATTATCAAGGAGTTTGCGCTGACCTTGAATACCCATTCCCGAATCAATCCCGTTAGCCGTCGCATACTGGCTTTGTGCTTGTAGCGCGTTGTAATCAACGTTCCCTAATCTGGCACGCTGTACAATTTCGCTGCGCTCTTCCTGGGCTGTAACAGCCTCTTTACCCCATGAATAAGCACCATAAGCCGCCGCACCGATACCAGCGCCAGCAAGCGCACCAGTGCCTAAGCCCATCAATCCGCCTGTAATCGCTCCAGAGCCACCTACAGGAGCCGTAGCGCCTCGTTTAGCTGCTTCCCTACGTGAAGCATTGAGCCTGCGATAACCCTGCTGTAAGCGCTTAATCTCACTATTCTGACGTTGTAGACTGATCGTTCCATCAGCATAACTACGGGTAATCTTGCTGGCCTGTAATGCAGCCTGGGTTAGTTCGACGTTGGTTAGGTGTTGCATACTTTTGAAACTCGAAGCTGTATCGAGCAATTTTAGCGAAGCCCTTTCACGGCGCTGTGCGTTTCTTGCGGCCTCTTTCGCTGCCTGAGCCTCTACACGGGCTTGCGCCTTAGCTGCCCTTGCCTTTTCTCGTTCATCGCTATTACGTGGCTTAGAGGCTTTCTTATTCAGCTTATCTAATTCTCTTTCAGCAGACTTTAGCCCCTGGCTGAATCTCTTCATGTTTATTGTGGGGTCTTTAATACCTTTTGCTTTTTTCTGAATCTGGTCAAAAGCATCAAGGGCTGTCTTCATAGAATTACGGTCAACACTAAATGTCACCGTGTTATTAATTTTAGAAGTGTTAATCTCAAGCATGATTATTCACCGCCTTTCTTTTCGTTCACCAGATAATTAAGTGCATCTGATACACTCATTCCTCTGAAAATAAGTTGTCTTAAATGTGAATGACTCACATCAAGTGCTCTCGATACGGCTGCTAAATTGAGTATTTGCTCTGCGCTTGTATCATTAAGTTGTAAATGCAAGCCTCGACTCTTTAGGATAATTTCCAATTTTATCTTTCCTCTTATTCTGGAAATAAAAAAGGGGCAAGGGCTGGCGCATTTGCTTTGCGTGTTCCAGTTCCCTACGCCCCTGATTAAAAAGCTCTTCTGTTATTTCCAAGACGGGAAGAACTACCGTCTATCGCTCGCTATTCGGAGGCTTTAATGTGAACGGAGAAGTTCAGGCCGTGGTTAACTGGCAGTGCTGAGTTTTCCGAGATCACGTTAATCGCGTTTCCGCGCTCGCTTTCGAAGCTCCAGCTATAAACTTCCGCAGGTGCTGCATTAAGGAGTTCAAAGGTGCTGCTGGCTGCGCCGTAAATGTTGGTGTAAATACCGCTTCCCTTAGCGAATTGCGGGATAGCGATAGCATCAGCATCGCCCATTTGTGCGATCAGCAATGGGTCAGTTACTTTGATCACATCTACATTTGAACCAGGGATCGAGAAGGTGCTCACACCTGGCAGGAGGTCACGACGCTGGAACACTACGTTCCCTTCGTCCAATGGGCTGACATAGCGGAAAGCCGCTTCCATTGCAGGGCTGAAACGCAGATCGCTATAGAATGAGCCTGTAGCAAAAACAATAATTCGCTCCACTGCCGACGCCTGGCTTTGTGCCGCTTCGGTAATCTGGCTCACCATGTCGTCAATGGCACGTAGAGTGCTGCTATCGGTAGCTGACAGATCAAGAGTGGCATTCATCGGGGCTACGCCGAACAGGTCGCCAAAGTCGATTAACAGATCGTCTGTCTTAGGCGTATACACCTGACCAGAGAAGAGTGATCGTGCGAGGTAACTTTCACGAGTGCGCATAAACGCTATAGCGTGTTTATTCATGTAATCGCTGTAAATGTCAGTCACGGTTTCTTGAATGTCGCTTCCAGGCTTACGCTTGCCCTGAATGTCTGCCGGGACAATAAGATCCTCACGGAGGAAATACGGAAGCTCGATCAGCCATTCTTTACCGCTTTGACGGGATGTTACGTTATGTTCGTTGGAGAACCTTGCAGTAGGCTGATTATAAAGGCTGGTGTTATCTTCCAGTAAACGGGAAACACTCACTTTATGAGATGTAACTCCGTCGCCATCAAAAATGTTTAGTGACGACAGTAAAAAATTGCGGGTACTGGTTAGCTGGAATAGTGGACTCAGATCCACACGTTCATTTCCAATAATCATTATTATCTTCCTTGCTTAAGAGGTGAAAAATTCACGAGTGGCGAAGCCTTGCGCCTGTAATGCGCTGATCGCTGCTGCGTGGTTAGCTGCGTTGAGGTTGTCGCTCTTGAGGGCAACGTATGATCCAACGTTGGGAGCGCGTAGGACGTTTACAGGCTTATTACTGCCAGCAGTGACAAATTCACTGACGACTACGAAAGCCACATTCCCAGATGTATAGAGATCGCCGGAAGCGTCTATAACATCGCCGCACTGCACATCAGCAGGAAGAGAAGCAAACACTTTACTGTCTACTGCTGCAAAATTATCGGTCGCAGCACTCACAATGTCTGTGTAGCTTTTACGAACCGGAAAAACGTCTGATAGGGTGATAATCATTGTTTGGTTGATTCCTTTTTTACTTTATTGGCGATCCGTTCCTGAATACTTAACTTATTTGGAGTGGTGTTTTCAGAAGGGAAATAACGCTCTACAGCCTTTTCTATTTCTTCTACAGTGCATCCTGCCATTTCAGCCACTTTAGCTATCATTTCAGGGTTACACAAAATCACTTCATCTTTGTATTTTAGGATTCGGTCGCGATTATTTAATAAGAACATTGTTGTTCCTTCGCGTTGGTCTGTGCATTAATTACGAAAGCATTAATAACGAAAGCGTTACACACAGATTGTTAAAAAGGGGCGATCAAGCCCCTGGAGAGAATGCCCCTTGCTAAAGAAAGCATTATTAACGTCATTTTTCAGGAGAAATGAAGTTAAGAATACAATCTAATAAAAAGACCCCCGTTTTATTATCTTAGGAGATTTAAAAAGATCGGGGGTACTTTGCATCTGTTAAACGTGAAGCCCTTCACGCTGGCAATAACAGATCTTGATTTCATTATCTATTAGCTGACACTTTCGGGAGTGTTATTAATAGAAGATTGCCAGCTTAACGTAATTCCTGAACCTCTCACAATTCAAGGGTAGTTAAGTCTGACTACATTCATCCTAACGGAATGAATGAGGGATAAAGAGCGAATGCTCTTTTTGAAAAGGTCGGAGATGCGCGGGTGATTGCATGTAATGCCAACACAACGAGACATTACATCCCGCGCATTCCTTCGGAACTAAACAAAAAAGAAGAAGAAAGAACCAACACTTTCAAAAAAAGCATTCAAAAGAGAGTGCCGCTATGGGAAACGGCATTCAGGAGGGGGAAGTGATTCGAATACTTACCCTAATACTACTATAACACTTTCGCTACGAATTGTCAAGCACTTATTGTGAATGACTATTCAATTTCACTTGCGGCGTATTTCTCTGCAATGCTAACGGCAAGCTCTCCCAGCTCAAGCGTAATGACTTGCAGGGAGCAAGCAAGCTCTTCAAGGGCATTTGCTGCTCGCCACGCCTGATCAGCGGTTATTGTGCTGCCGTCACGCTCCACCAAACGCGCTACAGAGGTTTGCAGGTGCTCAAGGGCTGTAATGGCTTGCTCTGTATGTCTGACAGCGTTCAGGAGGCTCTCAGGCGTTGCTGTGATGTATGTTTTATTCACTTCCTGTAGTAGCGGGAGATGATAATTATCTTCGAAACTAAGGAGTAGAGATTGAATTGTGTCGTTAGTCATTATAATTTTCCCTATCGTCATTAAATAAAAAATCCAAATCGGCAGTGTGACCACTCAGGCCGTTAGTTTGTGAATACCCGACATAATCGGCGTAATGCTCAAACCCGATAATTTGCCAGGATTTAAGTTGGCTACTGTCAATAAAGTATTCTTTTCTACGTCGCGGTTTGTAATAAACGTTGTCCGTTGACGATAGAACATCCTGCAATAATTCAAACTCTGATCCGGCTGGAACCGTTGGAGGGTGTTCTATAATTGTCGTTACCATCTCGCCAGGAATAGATTCTCTTGAATAATCTTTTAACTTATGGCTGTATTTACGTTTTGTTGCTCTCACTGCTTTTTCGATTCTAACAATGTTACTGCGTTCTTTTCTTCCCATTAATTCCTCGTAAAGGGAAACTTCCGTATTTCCTCGTTATGCTCCATACTGCGTAAAATGCAAATAGCCAATAGATAGCGATGATCATAAAAGTTTCCCGATTGTTTGTTAGTGTTGCTTATCAGTGGGGTGTAGTGATAAAACTCACCGCATCATTAACGGTAATGTCGTAATACTTGCCGTGACGCTCCATAGTAATAACGGCTGCATCGTGCATTAATAACATCCAATACCGCGCCCCGCTTTCACTTATACCGACACCATCAGCAATGTATTTCACGGTGGCTTTTATTGCTCCGCTTTCACGTTTGAGAGATGCAAGGTGAAAATAAAGACGCTGGCAAACGGTGTTACATTCGATTTGATGGTTTGTGCATTCATTCAATAGGTATAATTTGTTCATAGTCCTCTTTATTTCAAAATTGTTACTTTGTATCCAATACCAGGGCCAGCACCCAAACGCTCCGCTAAAATGTAATTCTTCTCTATGAGTTCAGGAAACACACGATCAATTGTACTTTTTGAAAGTCCTGTTGCTTCTTCTATCTCTTTCTTAGTGACGTTATCCAAATTAAAGCAAGATGAAAAGTACAGCATAACGATCCGTTGTGAAGCTCCTAAGTTTTTATTTAAGGCATAATCTTTAACTGGGTTCTGCTTTGGTGTCATTGCTGCATTAAATAAAGCCACAAGAGCATTAGCATACTGTAATTCTCCGCGTTCTGCGTATACGTCTACAAGCTCTTGCGCTTGCTCGAATGCAACGCCTCTTTCAACTTCTGGGTTAATAAGACTGGCAAGGTGAATAACATTCAAATCTCTTTCACTGTATTTCTTTGGTGATGCTATTTTTAACATAGATGTTTTATTTCCTCATAGATTGTTTTAAGTTTTGGATTCTTCTCTGTGTCCAGGTATCCGTTAATAAGTAGCCATCTGATTTTCGGATGTTGTGAAACAGGTAAATTCTTTTCTGGGTTTTCCCATTCATCCCGATACAACCCGATAGAAACAGGGTTGACGGCTTCTATCTTAATTTCTTTAGCTGGAATGGAGGCGAGTTTCTTCGTAGGTATTTGCTTTGGCTTCTCCGGCTTCGGATCTGCTTTGGCCTCTTCTGGCACTGGCTGCTGTTTTTCTTCCTGCACTCCTTGCGCTACATCTTCTTTGACGTTACCAAACACAGGGTTTTTTAGGCAATCAATCCACACTGGATCGGCTGTTGTTCCCGTCCTACGTTCAAGCCTAAAGGCATCAGGTGTTAAGTCCGTCACTATCCATTGATTGGAACGTCCTGAAAGATTAGCAATCACCAAACCCACTTGTTTCAAGTCTTCTAGGCAACGCAATGCTGTACGTTTCGAGATTCCAACACTTGCGGCTAATTCTTCTACGTTGTCATGGTAGATCCCTTTATTTCCGCCAATGTTCGAAGTGGTAAAAAAATGAAAACGCTTGCGCATACGAGCGTATAATGCTTTGGTATTGTTAGATAGCTCGACACGCTCACCTGTATTAACGTTGGTTATGTGACTTGCTTCGGATAATGCTTCTTCTGTACCAAAATACTTGTAAATGTCTCCGTTTATAATGTCGGTCATGTTAGGGTGTATCCTTATTTAGTAGAACGTTCTCCGCTCTTGATTGATAATGAAAGTATGGTTGCAGCGTCAATTAACATCTCCTGCACTGTTACGCCTCGCGCCCGTGCCTCTTTAAATAAAGTGGTAAACACTTCATCAGGCAGTTTTACGAATGTTCCGGCTGGTTTCTTCTTTTGGGTTTCGCTCATTCAGTTTTCTCCTTCTGGTTTATTTGTCAGTTTCTTTCTGTGCTGCTCTAATTAGATCGAAGCGTCGTAGCACTTCGTTAAAGAACTCTTCCCGCTCTTTATAGCCGTGCTTACGATTGGTGTTGCGTATAGCTTTAATTTGGAAGCGGGTGACTTCACCGTTAACAAGCTGTGATACCGTAGTATCTATGTCAAAGTATTTAATACTGGTTCTCCTTACGTGAGATAAAATAAAAACACCTTGCAGCCTGACGGCTCAAAGTGCATTGCGATTTGGAATTTTTGGGAGGCTGAATACCTCAAAGATAGAAGGTAAGAATCTTTTTCTTAGCTCCTGATACTAATTTAACACGAAATAAGATAAAAGTCAATAATTATTTTTACCCATTTAAGATCATAGCATACTCACCAAAAACGATCAAGCTCTACCAATCACCATAAAACGGGATGTATCGAGCTATGCGAGGTTTGCACATACATACACTACATCGGTATTCCCTACCCTCTTTAAAGCGCTCTGAGGGCTTCCTGTGCGCCCTCTGGCACTTACCGAAACCAATAGCACAACTACAGAGGGATAACGGTAGTTATCATGATAGTAGGTGATGGTATTGGATTGAGGCTGGATGAACTGGAGCTATCAGTGACCAGTGAAGCCTTAGCCGTGGGCTAACTTTGCATGGATGAAATGCGGAGCATGGAAGACAGGCAGAAGTTATGCCGAAAGAGATTGCGCACACGGCGCACTGCTTCTGTGCCTCGTTTCACGAGGGCGAAGCCCTGGCACAATTACAGATAGATACGCTACGCTGCGTCGTGAGCGGCTGAACGGGTAGCCACCAAAGGCGAACCAGTGAACCTTGCCAGGCGATACACGCCAGCAAAGCGAATCTTTCATAAGATCTTTTCAAAGCTCTCTTTTACAAGTCGCTTTGAAAATCTCTTTGTATAGAGTGCCAACTTGTCACCAATCACAGCCTAATCAGTGCCATTTTGTCACCTGTTACCTTTGAATCAGTGCCATTTTGTCACTTATTCATGGATGCCATTCTGTCAGTCGGTGACAAATTGACACCAATTAGGGTTAGCCCTTTGCCCTGTTCTCTCCAAACTATCCCATACAACAACTCCAATGTAATTCTCATCTAACAGGCATCTAAACCGCTGGTAATTGGCAGGTAAAGAATGCCATTGTTACGGGGTTAAAGTTGCCATAGTAACTATCACTCTCTTTGCGTAAAGCCTTGCGCCGTGCGGCTTGTCACTGATTGTCACAACGATCATCACTTTGATGTAAGCACATCCTGCTTAACGACTTTTTTGTTATAATGTAACAACACGATTTTCCATGCCAAAATCGCCTTTTTTGATAATAATTCTCAACAACTCAGATCACATCGTTGTGGATGAGAACCACTATCATCTACAAAGCAATAACGCCCTACTTCGATACACTTTGGTAAAGTGTATTCTGTAACTCATTGATTTAAATGAATCAGCACACTTTTCCATCACTTCACCGTGCAAACAGGGGTAACACCCCGCCATCGAAAATAAATCTCTTGACAGAACCACCGTTTCATGAATCATGATGGTGAGTGTATTTTCATTTATTTTTCAATTACTTACTGATATTTTCCGATTCTGGCGATTTCAGATCGGGGTGGCCTTTGTAAGCCGTTCAGCAGCTCAGGCAACCGCGCACACATTTTGATCATTTTGTGCTCTTCTTAAATTTACGTATCGTACAACTTATTGAAAATGATCAATTTCTGATCAATGATGATTTCAACGAAACGAACATGAGGAGGGGTAAAGATGAAAGGTATTAGCCAGGCGCTAAAGAGTGCAGACCATGTTAAGGCGGTGGCAGCAGAGCTACAGCGCAACAACACCACCAACCTGTTCTATTGCTTGTGGGTGTTTATGTATGAATCGGGCTTGCGTATCTCTGACGTGCTCAAGCTCAAGTATGAAGACGTAGAGGGGCAATCTCACCTCAAGGTGAAGCAGGAGAAAACGGGGAACGTGGTAAGGCCAAAAGTTACAGCGTCCATGTTGTCAGTGGTGGCACAACGCAAGGCAGAACAAGCTAAGATGCCTGTAGCTACAGATTACATTTTCAGTGCTGCCACATTACGCAGTAGAGGAAACCCCGTTACACGTAACACGGTGTTTGCCGAGTTCGGCAAGATGGGCCGTAGAGCGGGATTCTCTAATGTGGGATGCCATACACCCCGAAAAAGTCGGGGCCGAATTTTATTCGAGAATGGGGTGCCGATTGAACAGATCGCCCATTTCCTGGGACAGACAGATCCACGGTCAACGATGTATTACATCGGGTATGGTCAGGATGTGCAGGACGATTTAACAGACGAGTTTTCTTTAGAATGGTGATCAACATGAAGCGCTTACTTTACGTGCTGGTACTGCTGCCGCTGGCGTCTCATGCAGGACAAATTACGATGACCAACCCAGAGGAGGAACAGACGGAGAACGGAAAAACGCTATGCACGTATCAGAACAGCAATTACCTGTTCACCTACGTAACTAAGGGGAAATGTCCCTATACGAAAACCTTCAATACAGAGGATTCGGAAGAGTGAAAAAGGAAGAAGAGCTAATCACCAGCTTTATCTGGTGTGGTGCTACGGTGTGCGTTTATACGCAGGTAGTAAAGTTTGCAGGGACGACGATACAGCGTCACCTGTTACCAACAAACCTTAGAAGAGCAGTTGATCAGCAAGTGGCAGGGGCCGCCAACCACCAAGAAGCCAGCCCCCGCCGTATTCAACAATCCCAACGGAGAGTTAGAGATGCCGAATCAGCACATTATGGCGTTAGCGCTCGCGCTGTGCAACGTAAGCAACGGTAAAACCGTCCGAATCCCTGCCATGACAGGAAGCCAGCTTCATTTGCTTATGATGTGGCTACGGGCTTTGAAATAACCATAACGAACGAGGAGATAAAATGGCGACATACAATTCTTATTCAATCAAGCAAGACATTGAACTCTATCAAGAAGAGTTGCAGGAAAAACACCCACGGCTATCTGAGAAACGGTTAGATGCGATCCTTGAGGTGAAAAGTGCAATAGCGCTACGTTTTAAAGACATTGCCGACAAGGACGAAGCAGCGAAAGAGCACATTGCTGTATGCAACATTATCCGAGCCAACAAAGAACTAAGTAAGGCTGATTTCTCGAAGTTTATGGACTTTGCGCAAATGTACTGGCGACAGTATCAAAGCGAATGTGCTCAAGAAGCCTAACCAATTTCTTGCCGGGGGCGCAATGCCCCTTTTTCTTTAGGGTATTACTCCCCGTTGGTTTTATCCCCGTCCTCTTGCCGCATAGATTCGATAAACTCCCGTTGCGCCTGTGTGAGTTCAAGCTCATCCAGCAAGCGATCTAACTCGTCTTTGGGTGATTCCTCTTGATTCTGTCTCTTCCCGATAGCCATACTCACCCTTGATTTATTCAGATTAATCTTAGGTTAACCAGGGTGCAGAAAATGCGCAACTCACAGATTTTAGAGAATAGAAACCATAATGCCCGTTGGTGGTAAGACAACGTGCGGAGCCGTTAGGCGACTTCATCAGGGTTATGTCAGACAGTGAAGTTTATCAGGATGACCATGTACCCGAAGGAGCGAGGCCGAACCGCTGGCAGAGCCGGATCTGTAGCTACCGGAGCATCACCACCATAAAACCTGTTTATTCCCTGCAACGTCATCTCGACGTGTGGCATGTGGGAGCATCGGCAAAAAATGCGCTTCACTGTAAGGTTATGAGAAGTGCGATCCGTCGCTGCCTGGTGTAGGCTTTGCGTTCATTGTTGGGCTATCGCGGTAAGAACTTGAAACCACCGCCGACGATTGGCTACACTCTCATCTCACCGAGTAACCATTCGTGACAAGTGTCAAAGTAGTGAACTATGGTAGAACGCCTCAGCATGTTAGTAAGCACTACTGCGTAACATGCTGGCAGAGCAGCATTTTAGAATGCTTGCTCCACAAGGGGAGATTCTGGAGCGGGCGAAGGGAATCGAACCCTCGTATAGAGCTTGGGAAGCTCTCGTTCTACCATTGAACTACACCCGCTTTGAAGTGCGTAAAGCATTATAGGCCTTACGCACTTTCACACAAGCCTCTTGATGACTAAGTGGCGATTAAATAATCACTTAGCATTTCGGTTTGCTGCCCTGTGCCGGAAGATAACGCTGCGGATCGATGGCCGTGGCGCGATAGCGGATCTGGAAGTGGAGCTTCACCGAGTCCGTCCCTGTGCTGCCCATGGTCGCAATCTTCTGCCCCGCCTTCACGTTCTGCCCATTGTTCACCAGCATAGTGTCGTTGTGCGCATACGCCGTGATGTAATCTTCGCCATGCTTAATCATGATCAGATTACCGTAGCCGCGCAGCTGGTCGCCGACGTAAACCACTTTTCCGGCACCGGATGCATAAACAGGTGTCCCGCGCGCCGCAGAGATATCAATGCCCTTGTTTCCGCCCTCAGACGTTGAATACGGCATCACTACTTTGCCACTGGCAGGCCAGACCCAGCAGCGCTGCCCGACCGGCGGCCAGGACGATTGCGGCACTGCGTAAGATGGTGTCACTTTGGCGGTTTTCGTTTTAGACGACGTGGAATTTTTTGCTGTAGAAGAAGAGCCGCCGTTAACCTTCAGCTTTTGCCCCACTTCGATGGTATAGGGCGCAGGGATATTGTTCATCCGCGCCAGATCTTTCACGCTAGTGCCCGTTGTACGCGCAATTCGGTACAGCGTATCCCCGCGCTTAACGGTGTACACCGTACCGCCCATATCGGAGGATTTACTGCCCGAACACCCCGCCAGCAGTAGTGTTAGCGTCAGAAGGGATAAGGCAATAATGGGGTTTCTGGTCAGGCTTCCTGCAAACAAAACGGATCCTCGGTCAGCGTAAATGGCGCACTATGATACCAGCCTCAATCCTGATGCCCAACAGCTGCTGCAAACGGATATCCGTGGGCAATAATTTCCATCATTTCCGGCATATAGGGCATCGCGGGCAACTTCACCAGCGCCGGGTAGAAAATCTGCGGCGAAGGAAAGACATCTACCACATAACAGTGGCTGAGCTTACGGGCATCCACCTCAGAGGAAGGCAGCAGCGTAGCGGCCTGCAAACCAGACTCTAGCCAGTCCAGAATGACGCCAGGCTGGGTGATATGCATAATCACTTTCGGATTCACGCCCGCTTTGCGAAACAGATCGATCAGCATTTCGTAAGTGCCGGAGTCCTTTGCCCGATGCAGCAATACCAATGGAAAATCACCCAGCGCGGCGTAATCAAACGGATTGGCAGGCGGCGCGGGCAGACAAGATTTAGCAATCACCGCCACCAGCTTGATCGGATCGAAGGAAACATAATCGAACCCTTCACTGCGATAAGGTCGCTGAATAAGTGCGACGTCGATTGTCCCAGCATTAAGCTGCGTCTCTAAATGGCTGGAATCCGACACAGATATGTTAATTTCGGCATGAGGGTGGCGGCGATATAATTCTAATAACAGCGGTTTAAAATAGGACTGAAAAAGATGGGTTAAACCGATGCGTAACTGAAATTTATCTTTCTGCGCAATTTCTGTTGTTTCACGCGCGGTATCTTCAATCTGGCGTAATATTTCACAGGCTTTACGATAAAGAAAATAACCGGCTTCTGTCGGTTCGAGTCGATTTCCCCGGCGTGTAAATAACGCAACCTGTAATTCTTCTTCCAGCTCCTGAATGCGTTTACTGAGCGGCGGCTGCGCCATGTTGAGCGACTTCGCCGCCTGGCTCACCGAGCCCTGCTCCACCACTTTGCAAAAATAACGTAGCCTTTTCAGATCCATATTGAACGCCCCTTCTCTTTTTCGCCTGTCAGTATCACACCCGATATCGTAAAGGGGAAGTATTTCCTTATACCGCATTTATTTAACATTAATAACAAACCTGCAAATTAAACCTTTTTGATCTGGTTCGCCTCCGTTAAACGGTATTTGTCGGAATAACGGTGCCGCAATATCGTAGAACCACTCCTGTTACCTGAGATGGAATCCATCATGTCAAATAGCGATAACAATGTTCATGACCTGCGTTCCGCGCTGGCGTTATTAAAAACGCTGCCGGGCGAATATGTTGAAACCAGCGTTGAAGTTGATCCTCATGCCGAACTGTCGGGTGTTTACCGTTACGTTGGCGCAGGCGGAACCTGCCAGCGCCCGACCCGTAAAAACGGTCCGGTGATGGTATTTAATAAGGTGAAAGGCTTTCACGATATCAGCGTGGCGATTGGTCTTAATGGTTCACGCAAACGCGTCAGCCACTTTCTGAACTGTGAGCCGGAAAAACTCGGTCACCTGCTGAAAAACTCTGTGCAGAACCCGATTTCACCGGTCATCGCGCGCAATAACGCAGTCTGTCAGGAAGTAGTACATCTGGCCACTGACGAAGGTTTCGACCTGCGCAAACTGCTGCCCGCGCCAACCAATACCGAAGAGGATGCAGGCCCGTATATCACCATGGGATTGTGCTACGCCTCTGACCCAGAAACCCACGAATCCGACATCACCATTCATCGCCTGTGCGTGCAGAGCAAAGACGAGCTCTCCATGTGGCTGACCCCTGGCCGCCATATTGATGCGTTTCGCATGAAGGCCGAAGCGGCAGGTAAACCGCTACCCATTTCCATCAGTATCGGCGTTGACCCGGCCATCGAGATTGCCGCCTGCTTCGAGCCGCCAACCACCCCGCTTGGCTTTGACGAGCTGAGCGTGGCGGGCGCGTTACGAGGCCACGCAGTTGAGATGGTGCAGTGCAAAACCATCAACGAAAAAGCGATTGCCCATGCCGAAATCGTTATTGAAGGCGAGCTGCTGCCAAACGTGCGCGTGCGCGAAGATCAGAACACCAACACCGGTAAAGCCATGCCGGAATTCCCGGGCTATACCGGCGAAGCCAAAGAGGCGATCCCGGTCATCAAGGTGAAAGCCGTTACCCATCGCCACAACCCAATCTGGCGCACCACTGTCGGGCCTGGTGAAGAACACGTGAACATGGCCGGTATCCCAACGGAAGCCAGCATCCTCGATATGGTTGAGCGCGCCATGCCGGGCAAACTGCTGAACGTGTTTGCCCACTCCGCAGGCGGCGGCAAGTTACTGGCGGTAATGCAGTTTAAGAAAGCGGCCGCAGTAGACGAAGGGCGCCAGCGCCAGGCGGCACTACTTGCGTTTTCAGCATTCCCGGAACTGAAGCACGTCATTCTGGTGGATGAGGACGTGGATATTTTCGACAGCGACGACGTGATGTGGGCGATGCAGACCCGCTACCAGGGCGATGTGGACACCGTATTTATTCCCGGCGTACGCTGCCATCCGCTCGACCCGTCACAGGTGCCGGAATACAGCCCGAGCATTCTCCAGCAGGGGATGTCGTGCAAAACCATTTTCGACTGCACCGTCCCGTTCCACCTCAAACACCACTTTGAACGTTCAAAATTCAAAGAGGTAGATGTGAAACGCTTCCTGCCAGACTTCGAGTAAGAGGAATTAACGTGACCACGCAACGTATCATCATCGGGATCAGCGGTGCATCGGGATTCCAGTACGGCGTTAAAGCGCTTGAACTACTGAAACCCTTGGATCTGGAAGTGCATCTGGTGGTGTCCAGAGGGGCGGAGCGCACCTGCGAACTGGAAACCGACTATCAGCTCGATAAGGTGATGGCGCTGGCGGATGTCGTTCATCCCATTAGCAATCTGGGGGCATCGATATCCAGTGGTTCGTTTAAAACTTTGGGAATGCTGGTTGCCCCTTGCTCCATGCGCACGCTTGGCGCAGTGGCTCACTGTCTGACGGACAATCTGCTGACACGCGCTGCCGATGTGGTGCTGAAAGAGCGGCGTCATCTGGTACTGCTGGCCCGCGAAACGCCGTTGAATCTTGGGCATATCCGCAACATGGCCGCGGTAACGGAAATGGGCGGGATTATCTTCCCGCCAGTTCCAGCGCTTTATCAGCGGCCGCAGAGTGCAGATGAGATCATTCAACACAGCGTCAGCCGCGCACTGGACCTCTTCGGTCTGGACGTGAAAAACATCCCGCGCTGGGGCGAAGGCAACCTGCTCTACACAGAATAATACTTAGGAAAACATCATGTTAATTGGTCCTTATGTGAATGGCGCGGCCGTCATTCTGGGTGGCTTCGCGGGTTCTCTGGTCGGGACACGCATCCCTGACCGGGTGAAAACCGCGCTGCCATTAACGTTTGGCCTCTGCTCGGTGGGTCTGGGCATCAACCTGGTAATCAAAGTGAAATTTATGCCCGCCGTGGTTCTGGCCATGGTGCTGGGCGCGGTGATTGGTGAACTCTTCTTCCTGGAAAAGCAGATTGGCAAAGCGGCGGGAACCACGCGCGGGCTGATCAACCGCATTTTCCCGCCGGTTCAGGGGTTATCGCATGACGAATTTACGGAAAAGTTTGTCGCCATTCTGGTGCTGTTCTGCGCCAGCGGAACGGGGATTTTTGGTGCGATGCATGAAGGTATGACCGGCGATCCGTCTATTCTCTACATCAAAACGGTGCTGGATCTCTTTACCGCGGCTATCTTCGCGACCATGCTCGGCTTCTCGGTGATGACCATCGGAATTCCGCTTATCGCTGTGCAGGTCGCACTGGCCACGCTCGCAGTGTTTATCCTGCATCTGATTACGCCTGATATGATGGCCGATTTCTCCTGTGCGGGAGGGCTTATAATGGTGGCGACCGGTCTTCGCATTTGCAACATTAAGGCATTCCCGGTAGCAAATATGTTGCCCGGTCTGATACTGGTTATGCCCTTTTCAGCTCTGTGGGCCAAACTGTTCGTATAAGAATGCCGTATAATAAAGCCGCAGGTGGTGGTGCGCAGCCCTAACCTGCGGTCTTTGTACTGGAGCAATAATGAGCATTCAAGAACACGTCATTTTAGTAAATGACCAGGGAACGGTAATTGGCACTCAGGAGAAATACGCCGCACACACGTCGCATACCCCGCTGCATCTGGCCTTCTCATCCTGGCTGTTTAACGCAAAAGGCGAATGTCTGGTGACACGGCGCACCATGAGCAAAAAAGCCTGGCCTGGCGTCTGGACCAACTCCGTGTGCGGCCACCCTCAATCCGGTGAAGAGATTGAACAGGCCATTATCCGCCGCTGCCGATTTGAAGTGGGCGCAGAGATTACTGACATTACCGCCGTCGCGCCTGAATTTCGCTATCGTGAAGTCGATCCTTCCGGGATTGTCGAAAACGAGATCTGCCCGGTTTATGCCGCACGCGTCACTGCCGACGTCACCATCAACCATGACGAAGTGATGGAATACCAGTGGGTCGCGCTGGAAGCGTTATTCCGTGCGCTGGACGCAACGCCTTGGGCATTTAGCCCGTGGATGGTGATGGAAGCCACCGTCGCACGCGACGCGCTCCGTGCTTTCGCCACACAATAAAAAAGCCCCGGCGATAATCGCACGGGGCTTTTTTTACGTCCTGACGGCTTATTTCACCGGACGCATCGCCGGGAAGAGGATCACGTCACGGATGGTGTGGCTGTTAGTGAACAGCATTACCATACGGTCGATACCAATGCCCAGGCCCGCGGTTGGCGGCAGGCCGTGTTCCAGTGCAGTCACGTAGTCTTCGTCGAAGAACATAGCTTCGTCGTCGCCAGCCGCTTTCGCATCAACCTGATCCTGGAAGCGCTGCGCCTGATCTTCCGCATCGTTCAGCTCGCTAAAGCCGTTGCCGATTTCACGGCCACCGATGAAGAATTCGAAGCGGTCAGTGATTTCCGGGTTCTCGTCATTACGACGCGCCAGCGGAGACACTTCAGCAGGGTATTCGGTGATGAAGGTAGGCTGAATCAGGTGCGCTTCGGCCACTTCTTCGAAGATCTCGGTCACGATACGGCCCAGACCCCAGCTCTTCTCAACCTTGATACCGATGCTTTCTGCAATCGCTTTCGCAGAGTCGAAGTTATCCAGGTCAGCCATCTCAGTTTCTGGACGGTATTTCTTGATAGCTTCGCGCATGGTCAGCTTAACGAACGGCTTACCAAAGTCGAACACCTCGTCACCGTAAGGCACTTCGGTTTTGCCCAGAATGTCCTGCGCCAGGGTACGGAACAGGGATTCGGTCAGTTCGATCAGGTCTTTGTAATCTGCGTAAGCCATATAGAGTTCCATCATGGTGAACTCTGGGTTATGGCGAACGGAGATACCTTCGTTACGGAAGTTACGGTTAATTTCGAACACGCGGTCGAAACCACCTACCACCAGACGCTTCAGGTACAGTTCCGGCGCGATACGCAGATACATGTCCAGGTCCAGGGCGTTGTGATGCGTGATGAACGGACGTGCAGACGCGCCGCCTGGGATCACCTGCATCATTGGGGTTTCCACTTCCATAAAGTCACGGTTAACCATGAACTGACGAATACCGGCCATGATCTGGGAGCGGATTTTGAAGGTCTTGCGGGATTCATCGTTAGAGATGAGATCCAAGTAACGCTGACGATAGCGCGCTTCCTGATCCTGCAAACCGTGGAATTTATCCGGCAGTGGGCGCAGTGCTTTGGTCAGCAGACGCAGCTCGGTACAGTGGATAGACAGCTCACCGGTCTTGGTTTTGAACAGCTTGCCTTTCGCGCCCAGGATATCGCCCAGGTCCCACTTCTTGAACTGCTCGTTGTAGATGCCTTCTGGCAGGTCGTCACGGGAAACGTACAGCTGAATACGACCGCCAACGTCCTGTAAGGTCACGAAAGAGGCTTTACCCATGATACGACGCGTCATCATACGGCCAGCCACAGACACTTCTACGTTCAGCGCTTCCAGCTCTTCGTTTTCTTTGCCGTCGAAGTCAGCGTGCAGTTGGTCTGAGGTGTGGTCACGACGAAAATCGTTCGGGAACGGCACGCCCTGCTCACGCAGTGCTGCCAGCTTCTCGCGGCGGGTTTTCAGTTCGTTATTAAGATCGACTACCGCGTCAGCGCCCTGTGCTTGTTGTTCAGACATGTTGGTTCCTCATAACCCTGCTTTCAAACTTGCTTCGATAAATTGGTCCAGGCTGCCATCCAGCACCGCCTGCGTGTTACGGGTTTCAACCCCGGTACGCAGGTCTTTGATGCGGGAGTCATCAAGGACGTAAGAACGAATCTGGCTGCCCCAACCGATGTCAGACTTGTTGTCTTCCATCGCCTGTTTCTCAGCATTTTTCTTTTGCATCTCCAGTTCATAAAGCTTCGCTTTCATCTGCTTCATGGCCTGGTCTTTGTTCTTATGCTGGGAACGGTCGTTCTGGCACTGCGTAACCGTGTTGGTTGGAAGGTGGGTAATACGCACCGCCGATTCCGTACGGTTAACGTGCTGACCACCCGCACCGGATGCGCGGTAAACGTCGATTCGCAGGTCGGCCGGGTTGATTTCGATATCGATATCGTCTTTCACTTCCGGGTAAACAAACGCGGAGCTGAAGGAGGTATGACGGCGGCCGCCGGAATCGAACGGGCTCTTACGTACCAGACGGTGAACGCCGGTTTCAGTGCGCAGCCAGCCGTAGGCGTAATCACCAATAATCTTAATGGTGATGGATTTCAGACCCGCGACTTCACCTTCAGATTCTTCGATGATTTCGGTTTTGAAACCGCGTGCTTCTGCCCAACGCAAATACATACGCGCCAGCATACTGGCCCAGTCCTGCGCTTCTGTACCGCCAGAACCGGCCTGAATATCGAGATAGCAGTCGGCGCTGTCATATTCGCCGGAGAACATGCGGCGGAATTCCAGCTGCGCCAGCTTCTCTTCCAGAACGTCGAGCTCTGCAACGGCTTCGTTAAAGGTTTCTTCGTCTTCAGCTTCGACAGCAAGCTCCAGCAGACCAGAAACATCTTCCAGACCCTGCGCCATTTGATCCAGCGTATCAACGATGGCTTCGAGAGAGGAACGCTCTTTACCCAGCGCCTGAGCGCGTTCAGGTTCGTTCCAGACGTCCGGCTGTTCCAGCTCGGCGTTTACTTCTTCCAGACGCTCTTTCTTGGCATCGTAGTCAAAGATACCCCCTAAGAACGTCAGAGCGCTCCGTGAGGTCCTGAATGCGGTTTTTTACCGGATTAATTTCAAACATGGTCTGTTTTCTTTTATGGACTTGTCAAAATGCGGTGATAAGAGCGGGATTGTACCGAATCCACGCCCTTTTTTATAGAGATTACTGACGCTAAATTGGCCAGATATTGTCGATGATGATTTGCAGTGAGCGGTTACCGCGAAACTCGTTAATATCCAGCTTGTAGGCAAGCTCGACTTCACGTACGCCGTTGTCCGGCCAGATGGCGGTGTCGACGTTGAAAGCAATCCCGTCAAGCAGTGGGCCGCCGCCTGACGGCTCGACCATCACCTTAAGATGGCGTTCGCCAACGATACGTTGTTGCAGCAGGCGAAAACGCCCATCGAACAGCGGTTCCGGGAACATCTGCCCCCACGGACCTGCATCGCGCAGCATCTGCGCCACTTCCATGGTCATTTCAGCGGCCGTTAACGCACCATCGGAAACCACTTCACCCTGCAACAAAGACGGGTCGATCCAATCCGTTACCAGCTCACCAAACAGGCGCTGGAACTCGTCGAACTTCGCCGCTTCCAGCGACAAACCTGCCGCCATCGCGTGCCCGCCGAACTTGATCATCAGTCCAGGATAGAGCGTATCCAGGCGCTCCAGCGCATCGCGCATGTGCAGTCCCTGAATCGAACGGCCCGAGCCTTTTAGCGTGCCATCCCCTGCCGGGGCAAACGCAATCACCGGACGATGGAAACGCTCCTTGATGCGCGACGCCAGAATACCCACCACGCCCTGATGCCACTCGGGGTGATACATCGCCAGGCCGCCAGGCAGCGCATCACCGCTGCGTTCCAGCTTTTCGCACAGGGTCAGCGCTTCGGCCTGCATCCCCTGCTCAATCTCTTTACGGGTCTGGTTCAGCGCATCCAGTTCGTTTGCCAGCATCCGCGCTTCGCCGATGTTGTCGCACAACAGCAGCGCAACGCCGACGGACATATCGTCCAGCCTTCCGGCGGCGTTCAGACGCGGCCCCAGGGCAAAGCCTAA
This sequence comes from Enterobacter sp. C4G1, assembly GCF_052886895.1. Taxonomy (NCBI): domain Bacteria; kingdom Pseudomonadati; phylum Pseudomonadota; class Gammaproteobacteria; order Enterobacterales; family Enterobacteriaceae; genus Enterobacter; species Enterobacter sp. C4G1. The sequence goes on from NZ_JBQVVV010000001.1 coordinate 163,267, forward strand.
ATCGCTTGCCGCCAGCTTGAGCGGATCACGGTTGGAAATTTCCAGCAGTGCTTTAATGCCAGGACGGCATTTGCCTGCACGGATACGGCTTAACCCCTGCCAGGTCAAAATGCGGTTATTGGTATCGAGCGGCACAACGTCCGCCACGGTTCCCAGCGCCACCAGGTCGAGATACTCTGCCAGGTTCGGCATCGCAATTCCACGCGCGTCAAACCAGCCTTTTTCACGCAGCAGCGTGCGCAGTGCCAGCATCAGATAAAACGCCACACCCACACCGGCCAGTGATTTGGACGGGAATTCACAGTCGCGCAGGTTAGGGTTAATGATTGCCTCGGCGGCAGGCAGGGTTTCACCCGGCAAATGGTGATCGGTAACCAGCACCGGGATCTTCAGTTCATGCGCACGATCGACACCGGCGTGTGAGGAGATCCCGTTATCCACGGTCATGATCATCTGCGCGCCAAGCGCATGGGCCTGATCCACCACTTCCGGACTCAGACCATAGCCATCTTCAAAGCGGTTAGGCACCAGGTAGGTGACGTTATCGCACCCAAGCGCACGCAGGCTTAGCACGCTCAGCGCCGTACTGGTCGCACCATCGGCATCAAAATCACCGACGACCACAATCCGCGTCCCTTCACGGAAGGCGTCGTAGAGCATCGCGGTGGCTGTTTCAACCCCGCTAAGTTGCTGCCAGGGCAGCATCCCTTTCACGCTACGTTCAAGATCGGCGGTGTTTAACACGCCACGGCTGGCATAAAGCCGACGTAAAAGCGGTGACATATCCGCAGGAAGATCTGCGTTCTCATTCACTTCACGACGACGGAGTTGGATGGGTGCTTTCACGCGGATTAGTTACCACCAAACTGTTTCTGGTGCGCGTCGAGGAACTCTTTCATCTCTTTCGGCCCCTGATAACCAGGCACAACGTAGCCATTGTTCAGCACGATAGCAGGCGTACCGTTCACACCAAACTGCACGCCCAGCGCGTAGTGGTTCGCGATATCAATGTCGCAAGAAGCAGGCGTAACGCCTTTGCCGTTCATTGCATCATCAAACGCTTTATTGCGATCTTTTGCACACCAGATAGCCTTCATGTCCTGCTCTGGCTGGCTCTGCACGCCCGCACGCGGGAAGGCCAGGTAACGCACAGTGATCCCCAACGCGTTGTAGTCTTTCATCTCTTCATGCAGCTTGTGGCAGTAGCCACAGGTGATGTCGGTGAAGACAGTAATAACGTGTTTTTCCTGCGCCGCTTTATACACGATCATCTCTTTTTCAAGCGCGTTCAGGTTTTTCATCAGTAGCTGGTTGGTCACGTTCACCGGCTGTCCGCCGCTGACGTCATACATTGGCCCCTGAATGATGTGTTTGCCGTCTTCGGTCACGTACAGCACGCCACTGTTGGTCAGCACAGTTTTCATGCCGGCGACTGGCGCAGACTGGATATCGCTGCTGGTTACGCCAAGCTTGGTCAGCGATTGCTTAATTGCGGCATCATCAGCGTGAGCAAAACCGGTAAAAGAAGCTGCCAGCAAAGAGAGCAGCGCTAAAGACTTTTTCATATTCAATCCTATTACAATTCGTCGGCACTCACGCGCGTGGGTGGTGCTGTTGGTGAAGCTGCCGCAGGCGTTCCGTCGCGACATGGGTATAAATTTGCGTCGTTGAAAGATCGCTGTGCCCAAGTAGCATCTGCACCACGCGTAAATCAGCTCCGTGGTTTAGCAGATGCGTCGCGAAGGCATGACGCAAAACGTGCGGCGACAGTTTTTCACTATCGATACCTGCCAGTGTGGCGTAATGCTTAATGCGATGCCAGAAAGTTTGCCGCGTCATCTGTTGCGCACGCTGGCTTGGGAAGAGCACATCAATAGAAACGCCGTTCAACAACCACGGGCGGCCATGCTCCAGATACGTTTCCAGCCAGTAGACCGCCTCTTCTCCCAGCGGCACCAGCCGTTCTTTGTTCCCTTTACCGATCACACGCACAACCCCCTGACGCAGGCTGATATCACTCATCGTCAGCCCGACTAACTCAGAAACACGCAAACCGGTAGCATACAATAGCTCAAGCATGGCTTTATCGCGTAACTCCAGCGGCAGGTCAACCGCTGGCGACTGTAATAATCTCTCAACTTGTGCTTCGCTCAGATCTTTAGGCAGTCGCTGCGGGAGTTTAGGGGAGGCCAGCATCGCGCTGGGATCGTCGGCACGGATCTTCTCACGGTAAAGGTGCTGAAAAAGCCGCCGCATGGCGCTTAACAGGCGCGCGGAGCTGGTCGCTTTGTAGCCCCCGTCAATGCGTTCGGCCAGCAGTCCTTGCAGGTCATCGCTTTGCGCGTTCTCAAGCCCCAATTCCCGGTGCGCCAGCCACTCCACCAGCAGGGTAAGGTCACGTCGATAGGCGCTAATAGTGTTGTCGGCCAGGTTTTTCTCAAGCCACAGCGCATCGAGAAACTGTTCAATGAGTGCGAGATCCTTTTCCACATCAACCCCTTTGTTTCTGCAATCCGCGCATTATGCCTGATTGCCAGTGGTTTCTGGTACACTACGCGCAAAGTCAAAGCAAGAATTGAGATATTTACGCGATGAATATTGGTCTGTTCTACGGTTCCAGCACTTGCTACACCGAAATGGCGGCAGAAAAAATTCGTGACATCATTGGCCCGGAACTGGTGACGTTGCACAACCTGAAAGATGACGCGGTCGCGCTGATGGAGCAGTACGATGTGCTGATCCTTGGCATCCCGACCTGGGATTTTGGCGAGATACAGGAAGACTGGGAAGCTATCTGGGATCAGCTTGATACCGTCAACCTCGACGGCAAAATCATTGCAATGTACGGGATGGGCGATCAGTTAGGTTACGGCGAGTGGTTCCTGGATGCGCTAGGTATGTTGCACGATAAACTGGCCCTGAAAGGCGTTACGTTTATCGGTTATTGGCCGACCGAAGGGTACGAGTTCACCAGCAAAAAACCGATTATTGCCGACGGACAGCTTTTTGTCGGGCTGGCGCTGGATGAAACCAACCAGTACGACCTCAGCGAAGAGCGTGTGCAAAACTGGTGCGAGCAAATTCTGGGCGAAATGGCCGAAAAGTTTAGCTAACCGCCCTATTCCTGCGTCGGTTGTTGCAACACCATCCGACGCAGATCCCGCCACTCCACTTCATCCATGCTGTCAGCTGCCAGCCACAAATGCTGGCGACGCCCACCGCCCACCTTACGTAGCCGGAGCATCATGCCGGAACTGAGCATCCAGGGCGTGCCAATAATGTCCCACTCTTTCCCCTGCCAGCGCAGGCGCGAATCCATCATCAGTTTGATTTCACCCTGACAGGCATTGATACGGCGCTGGCTACGCACGCTGTCAAACACCACGAATGACAATAACAGCAACCAGAGAGGGGTATAGCTAAGCGGCCACGGCATCAGTAATACAAATGCCGCAACCAGCCCGTGGAGCAATAAAGACATCCACTGCGAGCGCCATGAAACGCGAAGATCAGATTGCCACAGGACCACGTTCCCGATTCCGTGTTTGAATTAATTGCACCATCCGTTGCAACTCGGTGTCGGCGGGTTTGCCGTGGTTCATTAGCCAGTTGAACAAATCAGGATCGTCGGATTCAAGCAGGCGAACAAACAGACGCTTATCGTCTTCGCTTAAGCTGTCGTACTCGTATTCGAAGAAAGGCATGATGGAAATATCAAGTTCACGCATTCCGCGACGGCAAGCCCAGTGGATACGGGCCTTGTTGTTAATATCCATGTTCTTTTTCCTGCATTACGTTTGGCACAGTCGGTGTCCCGTTCGGGATGCTTTATTTCTGCCGGGAACTCTGGCTAGTGTAACGTGTTTTTGACCGTTTCTTTACTGGAATATTGCGAACCCGGAGCAGGGTTCCAGAATAAACCACATTAAGATAGCGGATTACACTGTTTTGCGTAGCGCTAAGCAGAAGTCAGATATGGCACGAATGGTCTGCTGAAAGCGCTTGCAATGACAACAGTCTCTTTTACCATTAGGAATTATCAAAGCGTTAAGCAATTCAGGACATCACTATGGCTTTTACTCCATTTTCTCCTCGCCAGCCCGTCGCCTCTGCGCGTCTGCCGCTGACGCTTATTACTCTTGATGACTGGGCGCTGGCGACACTGACCGGCGCCGACAGCGAAAAATATTTGCAGGGTCAGGTCACTGCTGACGTCAGCCAGATGACTGAAAACCAGCATTTACTGGCTGCGCACTGCGACCCAAAAGGCAAGATGTGGAGCAATCTGCGTCTGTTCCGCCGCCTGGGCGGGTTCGCGCTTATTGAGCGCCGCAGCCTGCGCGACGCCCAACTGACCGAACTGAAAAAATACGCGGTCTTTTCCAAAGTCACCATCGCACCTGACGATGAGCATGTCCTGCTTGGCGTCGCCGGGTTCCAGGCACGCGCGGCCCTGAAAAATCTGTTCAGCGAGCTGCCAGATGCCGAAACGCAGCTGGTGCATGACGGCGCGACCTCAATCCTGTGGTTTGAGCACCCGACTGAGCGTTTCCTGCTAGTGACCGACGTCGCCACCGCAGAACGCGTCACCGATGCCTTGCGTGGTGAAGCTCAGTTGAATAATAGCCAACAGTGGCTGGCACTCAACATTGAAGCCGGGCTGCCGATCATTGATGCGGCGAACAGCGCACAATTTATCCCGCAGGCCACCAACCTACAGGCGCTGGGGGGCATTAGCTTTAAGAAAGGGTGCTACACCGGCCAGGAAATGGTCGCGCGTGCAAAATTCCGCGGTGCGAATAAACGTGCTCTATGGACGCTGGCAGGCCACGCCAGCCGCGTACCGGAAGCCGGTGAAGATCTCGAGCTGAAAATGGGTGAAAACTGGCGCCGTACCGGCACGGTTTTAGCCGCAGTACAGCTGGATGATGGCCGCGTGCTGGTGCAAGCGGTGATGAATAACGACATGGAGCCAGACAGCGTGTTCCGCGTGCGTGACGATGCAAAAACCCTGAGCATCGAGCCACTGCCGTATTCGCTGGAAGAGTGATCCTGTATCGCCCGGTGGCGCTGCGGTATGAACCGGAAACATGGGTAACACTTTAGACCGGATACATGGGTAACAGTTATAACTGGCATAGAAGAGGAGACTCGCTATGCCCTGGACTGAGACCCAACCTATGCAACGCCTTGATTTTATCCGTGCCTGCCATGCAGGTACGGCCTCCTTCTCCGCTCTTTGCCGTCTTTTTGGTATCAGCCGTAAAACCGGCTACAAATGGCTTGAACGTTTTGACCCTTCTGACCTGTCATCCCTCTCTGACCAGTCGCGCGCTCCGCATTCCCACTCCCGGACAGTTCCTGATGATATCGTCGGGCATCTGACTGCCCTGCGTCAGAAACATCCTGACTGGGGGCCGAAAAAACTGCGGATGTGGTTGCTCAATCACCATGTCGATTTTGCCGTACCTGCCGCCAGTACTATCGGCGATATCCTCAAGCGTGAAGGGCTGGTTCCGGATAAAAAGAGAAAACGCAGAACACCGGGTAATCGCCAGCCGCTGACCACCATCAGTGAGAACAATCAGGTCTGGAGTGCTGATTTTAAAGGCAAATTCAGGTTGCTGAGCGGGGAGTACTGCCATCCCTTCACTCTGACCGACAATCACAGCCGGTATCTGCTGTGCTGCCGGGGAACACACCGGGAGAGTGAGCCCTTTGTCAGAGCGTGCCTGACTGATGCATTCCTGGAATATGGTCTGCCGGAAGTGCTCAGGACCGATAACGGTCAACCTTTCGCGGGAACAGGCATAGCCGGATTAAGCCGTCTTGCAGTCTGGCTAATCAAGCTGGGCATCAGGCCGGAACGTATCAGAAAGGGACACCCGGAAGAGAATGGCCGCCATGAACGAATGCACCGCTCCCTGAAAAGTGCGGTGAAATATGGCAACACCTTCATGACGATGGAAGAACAACAGCGGTGGTTCAGTGACTACCGGGAAGAGTTTAACCACGAGAGACCGCATGAAGCCCTGGCAGGTGCAACGCCCGGAACGGTGTGGCAACCCTCGGGCCGACACTGGGATGGCATAGTGCCTGAATATGTTTATCCGACAGGAGGCATGGTCTACAGGGTGAAATCGAGGGGAACACTGTATATGGGAAAAAAGGGGACCGTGTTCCTGAGTGAAGCACTGACTGGTGAGTACATAATGCTGAAAGAACAAGATGATGGCCTGGAAGCCATCATCTTTAATGGAATAACACTTGCGTACTACGACAGTAAAACCCAGAGTGTGCTCCGGATAGACTAAAAGTGTTACCTATGTTCCCGGTCTGATCTGTCACCTATGTATCCGGTCATACACTGCGCTTACCGGGCCTACAGAACCCGTAGGTCGGGTAAGGCGGAGCCGCCACCCGACAGAAAACTACACCTGCCCCACATACAAATAAATCGCCAGGAAGTGACACACGCTGCCGCCCAGCACGAAGCCGTGCCAGATAGCATGGTTGTAGGGAATGCGCTTACAGACGTAGAAAATCACGCCCAGCGAATAGACCACCCCGCCAACGGCCAGCAAGGTTACCCCACCTGCCGCAAGCTTGATTGCCAGCTGATACACCACAATCAGTGATAGCCACCCCATTGTCAGATACGTCACCAGCGACAACACCTTAAACCGGTGCGCAATGGTCAGCTTAAACAGAATACCCAGCAGCGCCAGGCTCCAGATAACGATCATCAGGCCACGCGACAGCGGAGAGTTTAACCCCACCAGCAAAAACGGCGTGTAGGTGCCTGCAATAAGAAGATAGATAGCACAGTGGTCAAATTTCTTGAGCCAGATCTTAGCCCGCTGATGCGGAATAGCGTGGTACAGCGTCGATGCCAGAAACAGCAGGATCATGCTCCCGCCATACAGGCTGTAGCTGGTAATCGCCATGGCGCTGGCGTTGGTATCCGCCGCCTGCACCAGCAGTAACACTAAACCGACAATCCCAAATACCAGGCCAATGCCGTGGCTAATGCTGTTGGCTATTTCCTCAGCCAGCGAATATCCCTGTGCGATTAATGGCTTGCCCACCATAAGTAACTCCGGGAAAACAAAAGATGATTATTCATCGCCCGACTATGCTAACTGAGAATGATTCCAGTGAACACCTGTTAGCTAAAATAAAGTTAACTCTCAATTTTCCAATTTACAATCAGAGAGTTACAAAAACATTTCAGCTAACAAATGTGTTTATTTAACTTAAACGCATTTAAAATCAATCACATAAAACTGGGTCTGCCCTGGATAGATTTCGGCGATCACACTTCTCAGCGTACCCACCGTCATGTTTTCCTGCTCGGCATGTTTTTCCGTCAGCGTATCCAGCGTGACGGTCGATGTTCCCGTTACTTCGATGGTGCAAAAATAGCCGTCATCTTCATAGCGCCCAACGCGCAGGATATCGCCGGTTTTAAAATGGGATTCACTTTCATCACGGATGGTGATGGTTTTACGCCCGGCCAGAATGTCATCCTGAAAGCGCTGAAAAAAAGTGATGTCGTTTGGCTGCATGTTATTATTCCCTGAAGATAAAGTCTGATGAGTGAGTGTAGCCACTGTGAGCATGTTCTCCCATTCCGCCGTTGCCAGTCTCAACAATCTGGAGATGATGGTCTACAACTATGTCATTAAAAATCGTGACAAAGTGATGTACATGACCATCCGTGAACTGGCGGATGCGGCGGGAGTTTCGACCACCACCATTCTGCGCTTTTGTCGCAAGCTCAGCTGCGAAGGCTACTCCGAATTCCGCGTGCGCTTTAAACTCTATTTAGAGCAGAACGAACCCCAGCAGGCAAATTTCGGTGCCAGCGAAATCATTAGCTTCTTTAAAAGCGTTAATAATGAAGAGTTCGATGCGTTATTAGATGATGCCGTTGATATTATATTATCCTCTGAGCGAATTATATTTGTCGGCGCTGGCACATCAGGATCGCTTGCAAAATATGGCGCGCGGTTTTTCTCAAATATCGGGAAATTCAGCAATCATATCGATGACCCTTATTTCCCTGTAACCAACGATATGGCCAAAAATGCGCTGGCGATCGTGCTTTCCGTTTCGGGAGAAACAGAAGAGATCCTGCGCTTCGCCAGCCAGTTCAGCCTCCACCACTGCAAGGTCCTGTCGATTACCAGCCACGAGCACTCCCGGCTGGCAAAACTGGCAGACTTTAATCTCTCCTGGCATGTTCCGCAAACGCGTATTGCGGGCGTCTACGATATTACAACGCAAATTCCCGTCATCTATATTCTGGAATCACTGGGGCGTAAACTGGCGAAGAAACTAACAGAATAAAACACCCTGTTTTTTCAATGTGACAAATTACATTTTCTGAGAATTGTTATATCGTGACATTTAATTCCGCTTTGCTAGACTCGATATCATTAAGTCATAAATTGAGAATAGCAAAGATGAAAAAACTCACCTTACCAAAAGATTTTTTATGGGGTGGCGCAGTTGCGGCGCACCAGGTTGAAGGCGGCTGGAACAAAGACGGTAAAGGGCCAAGCATTTGTGACGTGCTGACTGGCGGCGCCCACGGCGTACCGCGCGAAATCACCCAGCAAGTGGAGCCTGGCAAATACTACCCAAACCACGAAGCCATCGACTTCCACGGCCACTACAAAGAAGACATCAAGCTTTTTGCTGAAATGGGCTTCAAATGTTTCCGCACCTCTATCGCCTGGACCCGCATCTTCCCGAAAGGTGACGAAACGCAGCCAAATGAAGAAGGGCTGAAGTTCTACGATGACATGTTCGATGAACTGCTGAAATACAACATTGAGCCGGTGATCACCCTCTCCCACTTCGAAATGCCGCTGCACCTGGTGCAGGAATACGGCGGCTGGACCAACCGTAAAGTGGTGGATTTCTTTGTACGCTTCTCTGAAGTGGTCTTCGAGCGCTACAAAAACAAGGTCAAATACTGGATGACCTTCAACGAAATCAACAACCAGCGTAACTGGCGTGCGCCGCTGTTCGGCTACTGCTGCTCTGGCGTGGTCTATACCGAACACGACAACCCGGAAGAGACCATGTACCAGGTGCTGCACCACCAGTTCGTGGCCAGCGCTCTGGCGGTAAAAGCGGCACGCCGTATTAACCCGGAAATGAAAGTCGGCTGTATGCTGGCAATGGTTGCGCTCTATCCATTCTCCTGCAAACCAGAAGATGTGATGTTTGCTCAGGAATCTATGCGCGAACGTTACGTCTTTACCGACGTGCAGTTGCGTGGTTACTACCCGTCTTACGTGCTGAACGAGTGGGAACGCCGTGGTTTCTCCATCAAAATGGAAGCCGGCGACGAACAGATCTTGCGTGACGGTACCTGTGATTATTTAGGTTTCAGCTACTACATGACCAACGCCGTGAAAGCGGAAGGCGGTACCGGTGATGCTATTTCCGGCTTCGAGGGCAGCGTGCCGAACCCACACGTGAATGCATCCGACTGGGGCTGGCAGATTGACCCGGTGGGTCTGCGTTATTCCCTGTGTGAGCTGTACGAGCGTTATCAGAAGCCGCTGTTTATCGTCGAAAATGGCTTTGGTGCATACGACAAAGTGGAAGAGGACGGCAGCATCAACGATGACTATCGTATCGACTACCTGCGTGCTCACGTGGAAGAGATGATGAAAGCGGTCACTTACGATGGTGTTGATCTGATGGGCTACACCCCGTGGGGCTGCATCGACTGTGTATCATTCACCACCGGCCAGTACAGCAAACGCTACGGCTTTATCTATGTGAACAAACACGACGACGGCACCGGCGACATGTCCCGCTCCCGTAAAAAGAGCTTTAACTGGTACCAGGGCGTGATCGCCAGCAACGGCGAACAGTTGTAATCCTTCGCCCTCTCCTCCCGCAGGAGAGGGCAAACTGCTTATCTTCCAGACACTTCTTTACAGCTTTCGCGTTGCCAAAAAACCTGCGCCCTATAAGATAGGCCTCGTGAATATTTGAGGCGAACATGATCAAGCGACAACGCAAAGCAATCCTGCTTGTAGCCCTGGCCTGTCTGGTGGTGCTGATATGCACCGCCCAGCGGATGGCCGGGATGCACGCGCTTGTCATAAATGCCACCACCTCAGCCCAGTCCGTTCAGCAGGGCCAGGAGAGCAGCGACGCGCCGGTGACGCCGTGTGAACTCAGCGCAAAATCGCTGATGGCGGTGCCGCCTGTGCTGTTTGAAAGCGCACTGTTCGCCGTTACCCTTCTGCTGGCGTTGCTGGCAGCGATTCCACCGCGCCGCGAGCGTCTGTGGCCTCCTCGTGTTATCTCCCCACCCCGATTGCGGGTGCATCTGCGATTATGCGTCTTCCGTGAATGAGCATTCGCCTGACACATCAGGTTAATTCATCATTTACGGAGAAAATTTATGTTTACTGTATTCAGGCGGCTGCTGGTCTGCCTGCTTTGGCTATGGCTACCCCTCAGCCAGGCCGCCGACACGGGCTGGCTGCGCGCCGCCGATAATCAGCACGCCAGCGTCAGGCTGCGTGCCCAAACTGAAAACAGCGGCGAAACCCGCCTGCTGCTGGATGTTGTCTTACAGAAAGGCTGGAAGACCTACTGGCGATCGCCGGGAGAAGGCGGGATCGCCCCGGCGATAACCTGGCATCAACCGCTGGAGGCGCTCTGGCGCTGGCCAACGCCCGAGCGTTTCGACGTGGCGGGTATCACCACGCAGGGATATCACGGCGACGTCAGTTTCCCCATCACCCTGCGCGGCAACGTACCCGAACGCCTTAGCGGCGTGCTGACTCTGTCCACCTGTAGCAACGTCTGTATTCTGACCGACTACCCGTTCTCACTGAATTTGACGACCTCTACGGGCGGTGGCTTTGATTATGATTTCAACCGGGCGATGGGCACGCTGCCACTCAGCAGTGGATTGACGTCTGCGCTTAGCGCTCGCTACGCCTCCGGCAAGCTGACGGTGACCGCGCAACGCGACGCGGGCTGGCAGCAGCCATCGTTATTTATCGACAGCATGGACGATATCGATTTCGGCAAGCCGAGCTTCTCCGTGCGCGACGGCACGCTCACTGCCACCGTGCCGGTGTCCGATAGCTGGGGCGAGACGGCACCGAATCTCAGCGGCAAAACCCTGTCTCTGGTGCTGGCCGATAGCGGTCAGGCGCAGGAGTCCAGCCTGCCTGTCGGGCAAGGCAGCTCTGCGCCAGCCCCCGCCTTAGGCTGGGTATTGCTGATGGCGCTGGTGGGTGGGTTAATCCTCAACGTGATGCCCTGCGTACTGCCCATGCTGGCGATGAAGCTGGGCACGCTGATGCAAACCGAACATCAGGCGCGCGGTCAGGTACGCAGGCAGTTTCTGGCTTCGGTATGCGGGATAGTCATTTCATTCCTCGCGCTGGCGCTGATGATGACGGTGTTACGCTTAGGCAACCAGGCGCTCGGCTGGGGCATCCAGTTCCAGAATCCGTGGTTTATCGCTGCGATGGCGCTGGTGATGGTGCTGTTCAGCGCCAGCCTGCTGGGGCTATTTGAGATTCGGCTTACCTCTTCTGCCAGCACCTTCCTCGCCACGCGCGGCGGCAATGGACTGGCGGGCCATTTCTGGCAAGGCGCTTTTGCCACCCTGCTGGCGACGCCGTGTACCGCGCCGTTTCTTGGTACCGCCGTGTCGGTGGCACTGGCGGCACCGCTCCCGCTGCTGTGGGGCATTTTCCTGGCGATGGGGATCGGGATGAGCCTGCCCTGGCTATTCGTCGTCGCCTGGCCGGGGCTGGCGCAACGGCTGCCGCGCCCCGGTCGCTGGATGAATGTCGTGCGAGTCATGCTTGGCCTGATGATGCTCGGCTCGTCACTGTGGCTGCTGAGCCTGCTGGTCGCGCACATCGGCACCCTGCCTGTCATCACGCTGGGTGTGGTACTGATCATCTTTCTGCTGCTGGCGACGGCCTGGCGCTACCGCTGGCAAACGGCACTGCGCGCCGGAGCATTAGCCATTGTGGCTGCAGGTGCTGTCGCGTTTGTGACCGGCTCCGGTGGAGAGAACCCCCGTCGCGACCGGGTGAACTGGCAGCCGCTTAGCGAACAGGCTATTGCCCGCGCGCTGGCGGAGAACAAGCGCGTCTTCGTCGACGTGACCGCCGACTGGTGCGTGACCTGTAAAGCCAATAAATACAACGTGTTGCTTCGCGACGACGTACAGGACGCGCTTTCAGCACCGGATATCGTCGCCCTGCGCGGAGACTGGAGCCGCCCCTCCGCCAGCATTAGCCAGTTCTTAACCACGCGCGGCAGCGCCGCCGTGCCGTTTAACCAGATTTACGGACCAGGACTGCCGCAGGGCCACGTGCTGCCTGCGCTATTGAGCCGCGAAGCGGTGTTAACCACCCTGTCCAATGCGAAAGGAAAATAACATGAGAGCCATTGTTGCTTTACTGCTGCTGTCTTTATCAACGTTCAGCGTCGCTGCACCGTCTGAAAAATCGTCTGATGACCAGCTGGCAGAACTGCTGTTTAACGACCCCTACAGCCCGCGAACCGGTGCCAAAGAGCCAAAGCTGACCATTGTCTCGTTCACCGACTACAACTGTCCTTACTGCAAGCAGTTCGACCCCATGCTGGAGAAAATCGTGCGCGATAACCCCGACGTGCAGCTGATCATCAAGCTGCTGCCGTTCAAGGGACAAAGCTCGGTGAATGCCGCTAAAGCAGCGCTCTCTACATGGCGTCAGCAGCCCGAAATGTTCTGGCCACTGCACCAGCGTTTGATGATGAAAAAGGGCTATCACGATGATGCCAGCATCGCAGCGGCACGGGTGAAAACCGGCACTGACAACATCACGACGGATGAAAAAACCATGGACTCGCTGAAAATGAACCTGATTTTGTCGCAGGTGCTGAATATCCAGGGTACTCCGGCGACTATCATCGGCGACCAAATGGTTGCAGGTGCGATCCCCTATGACGATCTGGAGGAGCTGGTGAAAGCACAGCTGCCATCCGCCCGTGGCAAGTAAACTCACGCGCTTACTGCGCGAGCTGGCGCTATGGCTGACGATTGGCGTTGTCGTGAGCATCGCGGTGGACTATTTCCGCCAGCCTGCGCTGCCGCAGAATTTCACCGCGACGGCGCTGCAAACCCTCGACGGTGAGCCCGTTGATCTTGCCGCCATGAGCAGGGATCGGCCGCTGCTGGTCTACATCTGGGCGACCTGGTGTGGCGTGTGTCGTTACACCACCCCCTCGGTGGCGACGCTCGCCGCAGAGGGTGGCAACGTGATATCCGTTGCGTTGCGCTCTGGCGATAACGCCATGCTGGAAACGTGGCTTGCGAAGAAGAAGATGACGCTACCGACGGTCAATGACGCCAGCGGAGAGCTGGCGCGTCAGTGGGACGTTCAGGTAACGCCGACGATGGTGGTCATTTCTCACGGTGAGGTGAAGTCGATCACCACCGGCTGGACCAGCAGTTGGGGCATGCGCCTGAGACTGTGGCTGGCATCGTAGGTTTTACTTTCCGCCAGCAAGTTCCAGGAAACTGCCGGTCACATAGGACGCTTTGTCGCTCAGCAACCAGGCAATGGCCTGAGCGACTTCTTCCGGCTGGCCGCCGCGCTGCATTGGCAGCATAGACTTGACCCTATCCACACGCCCCGGCTCACCGCCCGAGGCGTGAATATCGGTGTAAATCAGCCCGGGACGCACGCAGTTGACGCGAATACCCTGCGCGGCCACCTCCAGTGCTAACCCGGTGGTCAGCGAATCTACCGCACCTTTGGAAGCGGCATAGTCTACATATTCGCCCGGCGCGCCTAAGCGTGACGCCGCCGAAGAGACATTCACAATGGCCCCGCCCTGGCCACCATGCTTATGCGACATGCGTTTTACCGCTTCGCGACAACAGAGAAAATAGCCCGTCACATTCGTGGCCAGCACGCGGTTGATACGCTCGGCAGACAGGTTTTCGATGGTGGATTGCTCGAAAAGGATCCCGGCGTTGTTGACCAGCGCGGTCAGCGGCTCGCCTTCCCGGTCGAGGCTTTCGAACATCGCCAGCACCTGCGCTTCATCGCTGATATCCGCACGCACGGCAAAGGCTTTACCGCCCATATCAACAATCGTCCTGATGACATCGGTTGCCGCCTTGATGTTGCGGTGATAGTTCACCGCAACGGTGTAGCCTTCGCCTGCCAGCTGTAGCGCGGTGGCTTTACCAATTCCGCGGCTGGCACCGGTCACAAGTGCAATTCCCATTCTCTTCTCCCAATAAAAAAGCCGGGTAGCGCTAACGCTTACCCGGCCTACGTTACTACACCAGGACTGTTACTGGTATTCGCTCATCGGCACGCAGGAGCAGAACAGATTACGGTCACCGTAAACGTCATCAAGACGCTTCACGGTCGGCCAGTATTTGTTCGCCACGCCAGCCGGGAAGACGGCCAGCTCACGGGTGTAGCTGTGGTTCCACTCTGCCACCAGCTCGTGCTGAGTGTGTGGCGCGTGAACCAGTGGGTTGTCTTCCAGCGTCCATTCGCCGTCCAGCACGCGATCGATCTCCATGCGGATCGCCAGCATCGCATCAATAAAGCGGTCCAGCTCAGCTTTGCTCTCGGATTCCGTTGGCTCCACCATCAGCGTACCCGCTACCGGGAACGACATGGTTGGGGCGTGGAATCCGTAGTCGATCAGACGCTTGGCGATATCCAGTTCGCTGATGCCGCTTTGCTCTTTCAGCGGACGAATATCCAGAATACATTCGTGCGCCACGCGGCCATCGCGGCCGGTATAGAGCACCGGGAAGGCAGACTTCAGGCGAGTCGCAATGTAGTTGGCATTCAGAATAGCCACCTGGCTTGCCTGCTTCAGCCCTTCCGCACCCATCATGCGGATATACATCCAGCTGATAGGCAGGATAGAGGCGCTACCAAACGGTGCCGCAGATACCGCACCCTGACGGGTCAACATGCCTTCAATCTGCACAACGCTGTGGCCAGGAACAAACGGTGCCAGATGCGCTTTCACACCGATTGGACCCATACCCGGGCCGCCACCGCCGTGTGGAATGCAGAAGGTTTTGTGCAGGTTCAGGTGCGACACATCAGCGCCGATAAAGCCCGGAGAGGTAATGCCAACCTGGGCGTTCATGTTGGCACCATCGAGGTATACCTGGCCGCCAAACTGATGCACCACTTCGCACACTTCACGGATAGTCTCTTCGTACACGCCGTGGGTGGACGGGTAAGTCACCATGATGCAGGAGAGCTTATCGCCCGCCTGTTCTGCTTTCGCACGCAGGTCAGCCAGGTCGATGTTACCGTTCTTATCGCAAGCCACAACGACCACTTCCATCCCTGCCATCTGTGCAGATGCCGGGTTAGTACCGTGAGCAGAGCTTGGGATCAGGCAGATATCGCGATGCCCTTCGTTGCGGCTTTCGTGATAGTGGCGGATCGCCAGCAGACCTGCATATTCACCCTGTGCGCCGGAGTTAGGCTGCATACAGAGTGCATCGTAACCGGTCAGTTTCACCAGCCAGTCAGAAAGCTGGTTGATCATCAGGTGATAACCTTCTGCCTGCTCTGGCGGGCAGAACGGGTGCAGCTCAGAGAACTCAGGCCAGGTGATTGGGATCATCTCAGCCGCAGCGTTCAGCTTCATGGTGCAAGAGCCCAGCGGGATCATCGCCTGATTGAGCGCCAGATCTTTGCGTTCCAGAGAGTGCATATAACGCATCATCTCGGTTTCGCTGTGATAGCGATTGAACACCGGGTGCGCCAGGATGGCATCGTCACGCAGCATGGATGGCTGGATGGAACGGCTGTCATGGGCCACGTCTTTATCCAGTGAGTCAACATCCAGGCCGTGCGCGTCACCAAGCAGCACGTTAAACAGGTTCAGGATATCTTCACGCGCGGTGCTTTCATCCAGCGTAATGCCCACCGCGTTGTGAATATCGCTGCGCAGGTTAATTTCTGCTGCATCAGCACGCGCGAGAACGGCCGCTTTGTCTGCCACTTCAACACACAGGGTGTCAAAGTAGTGAGCGTGGCGCAGCTTGAGGCCTTTTTGCTGCAGGCCGCAGGCCAGAATATCCGCCAGGCGGTGGATACGGTCAGCAATGCGCTTCAGGCCAGCCGGGCCGTGGAAGACGGCATACAGGCTGGCAATGTTTGCCAGCAAGACCTGCGAGGTACAAATGTTAGAGTTCGCTTTCTCGCGGCGGATGTGCTGCTCACGAGTCTGCATCGCCATACGCAGTGCAGTGTTACCAGCAGCATCTTTCGACACCCCGATAATACGGCCAGGCATAGAGCGTTTGAATTCATCTTTCGCGGCGAAGAATGCCGCGTGCGGGCCACCGTAGCCCATCGGTACGCCAAAGCGTTGTGCAGAGCCGAACACAATATCCGCGCCCTGTTTGCCCGGTGCTGTCAGCAATACCAGCGCCATAAAATCAGCGGCGACGCTCACTACCACTTTGCGGGTTTTTAACTCGGCAATTAGCGGGCTGTAGTCGTGAACTTCACCGGTAGTGCCTACCTGTTGCAGCAGCACACCGAAGAC
The DNA here is from genome assembly GCF_052886895.1 of Enterobacter sp. C4G1. NCBI lineage: Bacteria > Pseudomonadati > Pseudomonadota > Gammaproteobacteria > Enterobacterales > Enterobacteriaceae > Enterobacter > Enterobacter sp. C4G1. The sequence continues at coordinate 179,863 of NZ_JBQVVV010000001.1, forward strand.
GTCCTGATGATCCAGCACTTTGTCTGCATCATCAACAATCACGTCAAAACCGAAGGTTTCCGCACGGGTGCGTACCACGTCCAGTGTTTGCGGGTGAACGTCTGCCGCCACGAAGAAGCGGTTGGCATTTTTGAGCTTGCTGACACGTTTGGCCATCGCCATGGCTTCTGCCGCAGCGGTCGCTTCATCCAACAGAGACGCGGAAGCGATATCCAGGCCAGTCAGATCCAGCGTGACCTGCTGGAAGTTCAGCAGCGCTTCCAGACGGCCCTGAGACACTTCAGGCTGATAAGGGGTGTAAGCGGTGTACCAGCCTGGGTTTTCCAGCATATTGCGCAGGATAACCGGCGGTAACTGCACGTTGGTATAGCCCATGCCAATGTAAGACTTGTAGCGCTTGTTCAGGCCGGCAATGGCCTTCAGCTCCGCCAGTGCGGCGAATTCTGTGGTGGCTTCACCTACCTGCGGCGGTGTTGCAAGCTGGATGTCTTTTGGCACTATCTGGCCGATCAGTGCGTTTAATGAATCCGCGCCAACCGTGTTCAGCATCTCCTGCTGTTGCTGAGCATCCGGCCCAATGTGACGTTCAATAAAAGCGCCACGGTTTTCAAGCTGGCTTAAAGTCTGTGTCATGAGCGATGGTTCCTGAAACGTGCAGTGAATGTGTTTTCTCCCTCTCCCCTTTGGGGAGAGGGATAATGGCTTACTCGTCTTCTAACAGGGCTTCGTACGCGGTCGCATCCAGCAGGGCGGCAACTTCCGCTTCGTCGCTGGCTTTAATTTTAAAGATCCAGCCGCCTTCATATGGTTCGCTGTTCACCAGCTCCGGGGAGTCGCTCAGTGCATCGTTCACGGCCACGATTTCGCCGCTGACAGGTGCATAGATGTCGGATGCCGCTTTAACAGATTCCGCAACCGCGCAATCGTCACCTGCGCCTACGGTCGCGCCCACTTCTGGCAGATCAACAAACACCATATCCCCCAGCAGCTCTTGCGCGTGCTCGGTGATCCCTACGGTGTAAGTGCCGTCCGCCTCTTTGCGCAGCCACTCGTGTTCTTTGCTGTATTTCAGTTCTGCTGGCACATTGCTCATTGAATTTCTCCTGATAAAAATGATTAGGCGACCGGCTTACCGGCGCGAACAAAAATCGGTTTGGTCACATTGACCGGCATTTCGCGGTTGCGGATTTGCACCATCGCCGTTTCGCCAATTCCCGCCGGTACACGTGCCAGTGCAATACTGTAGCCCAGAGTCGGAGAGAAGGTACCGCTGGTGATAATGCCTTCGCGGTGATTGCCGTTAGCATCAGTGAAACGTACCGGCAGTTCGCCGCGCAGCACGCCTTTTTCGGTCATCACCAGGCCGACCAGCTGTTCGGTGCCTTGTTCACGCTGAATTTCCAGCGCTTCACGACCAATGAATTCACGGTCTGCGGGCTCCCACGCAATGGTCCAGCCCATGTTGGCTGCCAGCGGAGACACACTTTCATCCATTTCCTGCCCGTAGAGGTTCATCCCGGCTTCAAGACGCAGCGTATCGCGCGCACCCAGACCCGCCGGCTTAACGCCCGCTTCTACCAGCGCACGCCAGAAATCGGCGGCTTTCTCATTCGGCATGGCAATTTCGTAGCCCGCCTCACCGGTATAGCCGGTGGTCGCGATAAACAGATCACCTGCCTGCACGCCGAAGAACGGCTTCATCCCTTCAGTCGCTTTACGTTGCTCATCGCTAAACAGAGAAGCTGCTTTTGCCTGTGCGTTCGGTCCCTGTACGGCGATCAACGACAGATCATCACGAACAGTGATATCAACAGAGAAAGGTTCAGCGTGTTGGGAAATCCAGGAGAGGTCTTTTTCGCGGGTGGCGGAGTTTACAACGAGGCGGAAGAAATCTTCAGTGAAGTAATAAACAATCAGGTCATCTATCACACCGCCGGAAGCATTGAGCATCCCGGTGTAGAGCGCTTTGCCTGGGGTCTTTAGTTTTGCGACGTCGTTTGCCAGCAGATAACGCAAAAACTCCCGGGTGCGGCTACCGCGCAGGTCGACAATGGTCATATGGGACACGTCGAACATGCCGGCATCGGTGCGCACCGCATGATGCTCATCAATCTGTGAGCCGTAGTGCAGCGGCATCATCCAGCCATGGAAGTCCACCATGCGCGCGCCGCATAACACGTGTTGATCGTACAAAGGAGTCTGTTGAGCCATCTTTTCCTCGTTGAATAAGCAGGGCTATCTTGCGTTTCATGCGCCCAAAATCGCCACGAAACCCGGCGTCGGCATCACCTTACGGACGTCGACGCAAACGTTCTCTTTGACCTGAAGTTACCACCGAAACCGGTGATTAACCATAAGGCAAAGCGGGTCATCACATTAGCTTATGACTAAAAATCGCCAAAAAGCCCACAGAGTTATTCACTGGAAAAATGCGATTAATCCCGCATAAAATTAACGTCACGCCAACATGATTTAGCACATGGTGATATTTCATGCGGAAAAATGGGCCGAATTTCCGTAACATAAAAAACGTAAGATTAGATAATCTAATGCGAAAAATGGCGTGGAATTAGAATATTTCAAACGAGGAAATTTCCCCGGCGCAGAGGCCGGGAAAATAAAGTGTGACGGGTATCTAAGTTAGCGTAGCCAGTCCGGCAGATCGTTAAGACCCATCGCCTGACGCAGGAGTTGCGGTTTTACGCCTGGGAGGGTGTCGGCCAGTTTCAGGCCAATATCACGCAGCAGTTTTTTGGCCGGGTTTGCGCCTGCGAACAGCTCGCGGAAGCCCTGCATTCCTGCCAGCATCATCGCGGCACTGTGCTTGCGGCTACGTTCGTAGCGACGAAGGTATAAATGCTGACCAAAATCTTTGCCTTCACGGTGCAAACGACGCAGCTCATCAACCAGCTCAGCGGCATCCATAAAGCCCAGATTAACCCCCTGCCCGGCCAGAGGATGAATGGTATGCGCCGCATCACCCACCAGCGCCAGACGGTGCGCCGCGAACTGACGTGCATAGCGTCCGGTAAGCGGGAAGACCTGCCGTTCGCTTTCAAGGGTGCACAACCCCAGACGATTATCAAAGGCAACGCACAGCGCCTGGTTAAATTCTTCAGGCGTGGCTTCCTGCATCCGTTGGGCTTTTTCCGGCACCAGCGACCAGACAATGGAACAGAGGTGCGGGTCAGCAAGCGGCAGAAATGCCAGAATACCGTCATTATGGAAAATCTGACGCGCCACGCCGCCGTGTGGCTCTTCGGTACGGATCGTGGCCACAAGCGCGTGATGACGATAGTCCCAGAAGGTCAGCGGAATATCTGCTTTATTACGCAACCAGGAGTTTGCGCCGTCGGCCCCTACTACCAGCCGCGCGGTGAGCATATCGCCGCTTTGCAGGGTAATGAATGCCTCATTTTCGCCCCAGGCCACCTGCTGGATTTGCGCGGGCGCCATAAGCGTGACATCGCTACAGCGCTGGGCTTTTTGCCACAGCGCGTGGTGGATAACTGCATTCTCAATAATATGGCCCAGATGGCTGTACCCCATACTTTCGTCATCAAAAGCAATGTGGCCAAAGCTGTCTTTGTCCCACACTTCCATTCCGTGATAGCAACTGGCGCGGTGCGCGACAATATCCGCCCACACGCCCAGGTGAGTCAGCAGTTTTTCGCTGGCTGCATTGATGGCCGACACACGTAATTCTGGCGGCGCATCCTGTGCAACGGGCTGAGGCAGTTTTTGCTCAAGCACGGCCACACGCAGGCCGCTACCCTGTAAACCACAGGCCAGCGCCAGCCCGACCATTCCGCCGCCGACAATGGCGACATCAACATTCTGCACGGTGATAACTCCTTAACGAGCGACCCAACCAAGAGTCCTCTGCGCCAGCACATCACGTGCCGGGATAAATAATTCCATCGCCATCAGCCCGAGGTTGCGCCCGGCAACCAGCGGTGCCCAGCGATTAGCAAACAGATGCACCAGGCCATCCGTGACGCCGATTGTGGCTTCTTTATCGGCATGACGGCGCTTCTGATAATGGCTAAGCACCGAATATGCGCCACAATCTTTTTGTTCACCCCACGCCTGCGCCAGCGATTCCGCCAGGCTCATGACATCGCGCAGGCCCAGATTAAACCCCTGACCCGCAATCGGGTGCAGGGTTTGCGCGGCATTCCCCACCAGCGCAACGCGATGGGAAATGGACTGGGACGCCGTCGTCAGCGACAGCGGATAAACAGATCGGTTCCCCGCATGGGTGATGCGCCCAAGCCGCCAGCCGAAGGCTTTTTGCAGCTCAGTGCAAAAGCGCTCATCGCTCCAGGACAGCACTTCATCCGCCCTGTCTTGCGGATGGCACCACACCAGCGAACAGCGGTCCTCCGCCATGGGTAGCATCGCCAGCGGGCCATGCTGCGTAAAACGCTCAAACGCACGCCCGTGATGCTCGCTCTGTGTTGAGACATTCGCAATGACCGCCACCTGCCCATAAGGCTGGGTGCGCCATTCCACGCCACACTGTGTGCCCAGCGCAGAACGGGAACCATCAGCCGCAACCAGCAGCTTGCCTTCAAGTGTCGTGCCATCGTCGAGCGTGACGTTAACGGCATCTTCGCTGCGGCTAAAACTTGCCACGCGCGCCGGGCAGTGTAGCGTCACGCCGGGTGCGTCCTGTAACAAGCGGAACAAGCGGAGCCCAACGTCATGCAGCTCAACAACCTGGCCCAGCGCGTCGATACGATAATCCTGTGCATCAAGGGTAACAAACCCCGCATGACCGCGATCGCTGACGTGCACTGTTTCAATGGCAGTCGCGCAGTCGGCGATAGCCTGCCAGATACCAATACGCGCTAACTGCTGGCAGGTGCCTTGTGCCAGCGCAATTGCGCGGGCATCAAAACCAGGATGTTCGGTGGTTTGAGGTGCGACAGCTTCAATCAGATGAACCGGAAGCTGCCCCTGAGTTAAATGAGATATTGCCAGAGCCAGCGTGGCTCCTGTCATGCCGCCGCCAACGATAATCACGCTCATACGCGTGCCGCTGCCATCAGCGCCTCAATGTCGTCGGCATTTTTCACAACAGAGGCAGTCAGGTTTTCATTGCCGGTTTCGGTGATGACAATGTCATCTTCAATACGAATGCCAATCCCGCGGTACTCTGGTGGGACATCCGCGTCCGGGGCGATGTACAGCCCGGGTTCAACGGTTAATACCATGCCTGGTTCCAGCACGCGCGAGCGTTCAGAACCATAGGCACCCACGTCATGAACATCCAGCCCCAGCCAGTGACTCAGGCCATGCATAAAGTACGGACGATGGGCATTTTCGGTGATCAGGGTATCAACTTCGCCTTTCAGGATGCCAAGACGCACCAGACCGGTAATCATTATCCGCACGACAGCACCGGTGACTTCCTGAATCGAGGTGCCCGGACGATAGAGCGTCAGCGCCGTTTCCAGTGATTCAAGAACAATGTCATAAATCGCACGCTGTGCAGGCGTGAATTTGCCGTTTACCGGGAAAGTACGGGTGATGTCCCCTGCATAGCCCTGATATTCGCAACCGGCGTCAATCAGCACCAGGTCGCCCTTACGCAGTTCACTTTCGTTCTCGGTGTAGTGCAGGATGCAGCCGTTTTCCCCGCCACCCACAATGGTGTTGTAGGACGGATAGCGCGCGCCGTGGCGGGTAAATTCGTGGTGGATCTCGCCTTCGAGCTGGTATTCAAACATCCCGGGACGGCACTTCTCCATCGCGCGGGTATGCGCCAGAGCGCTGATTTCACCTGCACGGCGTAGCACGTCAAGTTCTTCTTCAGACTTGAAGAGACGCATCTCGTGGACCACCGGGCGCCAGTCCGTAAGCGTAGCTGGCGCAGCTAAGTTCTGGCGCGAACCCTTACGCAGCTTATCCAGCGCGTTGAAGACAATCTCATCGGCCCAGGCATATTCACCCTGGGCGTGGTACAGCACGTCCAGGCCGTTAAGCAACTGGTAAAACTGCTGGTTGATTTCGCTAAACGCCAGGGCGCGATCGACACCAAGCTTTGCAGGCGCGGCCTCCTGACCTAAGCGACGGCCAAACCAGATTTCGGCGTTTAAATCCCGCACGCGGTTGAAAAGCACGCTGTGGTTGTGGGTGTCATTGCTCTTTATCAGCACCAGTACCGCTTCAGGCTCGTTAAACCCGGTGAAGTACCAGAAATCGCTACTCTGGCGATAGGGGTATTCGCTGTCGGCGCTGCGCGTCACTTCAGGCGCAGCAAAAATTAACGCAGCGCTTCCTGGCTGCATTTTTGCCAGCAGAGCCTGACGACGGCGAGAATACTCTTGATTCGAGATAACCATGACACCCTCCTGTGCGTTATTTTTCTTAATGTAAGGTTGGCTTGCGCACTTCCGGCGCGGTTGGCTGCGAGCGCGTAAAGGTGTCGTGGCACAGCAGCGCCGCAACGCGAACGTACTCAATAATCTCTTCGAGGGACATTTCCAGCTCTTCCTGGTCTTCCTCTTCGTCATAGCCAAGCTGTGCGATGTTGCGCAGATCGTCGATAGCTTCACCCGCTTCGCCGGTCACTTTATCGAGCTTAGGCTGTGTCACGCCAAGACCCAGCAGATAGTGGTTTACCCAACCGGCAAGCGCATCGGCGCGTTCGAAGACGCTAACGTCATCGCCTTCAGGCAGATAAAGCTGAAAAAGGAAGCCGTCATCTTCCAGAGAATCGCTGGTTGCGGAGTGCATTTTACGCAGCGCTTCAGCCAGCTCGTGACCAAACGCCAGCCCTTCGTTCGTCAGGTCGTGAACCAGCGGCTGCCATGAGCTGTCGCTGTTTCCGCCACACAACATCCCGGCGATCAGACCGTGCATTTCGGCAGGGGTTAAGCCCACTCCCTGCTGGTTCAGTAACTGGTTTAATTCGTTGTAACCAGGCATTTCGTTCTGTATAGACATATGCATTCGTCATCAAAGGGAGAATATTCATGGTATGCTACCACTTTGGACCCTGGTGATACCAGAAAAGGGCTTGTATCTTCACATCAGGGTAGCTATAGTGTCGCCCCTTCGCGGCCCCCGGGGCAGTAAGCGAAGGCAGCGCAGTCAATCAGCAGGAAGGTGGCATGTCTGCACAACCCGTCGATCTCCAGATTTTTGGCCGTTCACTGCGAGTGAATTGTCCACCTGAACAAAGGGATGCTTTGAATCAGGCTGCGGACGATTTGAATCAGCGGTTGCAAGATCTAAAAGAACGCACTAGAGTCACAAATACTGAGCAGCTGGTCTTCATCGCCGCGTTGAACATCAGCTATGAATTGACTCAGGAAAAAGCAAAGACCCGCGATTACGCGGCGAGCATGGAGCAACGCATTAAAATGCTCCAGCAGACCATAGAACAGGCATTGCTTGATCAAGGTCGCACTCCCGAAAGACCAGGACCAAAGTTTGAATAACACTTCTCAGTTGACTATGGTAGAGTAACTGGGAAGACAAAATTTCTCTGAGATGTTCGCAAGCGGGCCAGTCCCCTGAGCCGATATTTCATACCACAAGAATGTGGCGCTCCATGGTTGGTGAGCATGCTCGGTCCGTCCGAGAAGCCTTAAAACTATGACGACACATTCACCTTGAACCAAGGGTTCAAGGGTTACAGCCTGCGGCGGCATCTCGGAGATTCCCTCTCTCTTCTTCTACCGACTACCATGACTCTACTTTCTGAAGTTTCTGCCTCACGCCAGGACATCCGTCAGTTAATCCGTAAACGCCGTCGTGCGTTAACCTCCGAACAGCAAACGCATTTCGCCCAGCAGGCCGCCGCACGCATGATGGCATACCCGCCGGTTGTGATGGCACATACGGTCGCCCTGTTTCTGTCGTTTGATGGCGAATTGGATACCCAGCCGCTTATCGAACAGCTTTGGCGCGCCGGGAAAAAGGTTTACCTGCCGGTGCTGCATCCGTTTAGCGAGGGGAACCTGCTGTTCCTGAACTACCATCCACACAGTGACCTGGTGGTCAATCGCCTGAAAATCACCGAACCGAAACTGGACGTGCGCGACGTGCTCCCACTTGCGGATCTGGATGTGCTGGTGACACCACTGGTAGCGTTCGATGAACAAGGTCAGCGCCTGGGAATGGGGGGCGGCTTTTACGACAGAACGCTGCAAAACTGGCAGCAGTATGGATTGCAGCCGGTGGGCTATGCGCATGATTGTCAGGGCGTGGAGGCGTTGCCGGTGGAGAAATGGGATGTGCCGTTGCCTGCGGTGGTGACGCCCAGTAAAACCTGGACCTGGTAGAATAAAGCCGGGTGGCGCTTACGCTTACCCGGCCTACAAAACCTCAACGTAGGTCGGGAAAGGCGCAGCCGCCACCCGACACTACAAACCGCACGATCAGTAAAGCAGACGCGCGCGGATAGTCCCCGGGAGCGCCTTCATGCTCAGCAGCGCCTTCTCGGCCACATCTTCATCCGCTTCAATATCAATAACCACGTAACCCATCTGAGAGTTGGTTTGCAGATACTGTGCAGCAATGTTGACGCCCTGCTCAGCGAAGATCTGGTTAATTGCGGTCAACACGCCTGGGCGGTTTTCGTGAATGTGCAGCAGACGGCGGCCACCGTGCAGCGGCAGAGACACTTCCGGGAAATTCACCGCAGAAAGCGTTGAGCCGTTGTCGGAGTATTTGCTCAGTTTGCCCGCCACTTCCAGGCCGATGTTCTCCTGCGCTTCCTGAGTTGAACCACCGATGTGCGGCGTCAGGATCACGTTATCGAACTCGCACAGCGGAGATGTAAACGGATCGCTGTTGGTTGCAGGCTCGGTCGGGAATACGTCGATTGCCGCCCCTGCCAGATGCTTACGCTTCAGCGCATCACACAGTGCCGGGATGTCGACAACGGTGCCGCGCGCGGCGTTGATCAGCAGTGAACCAGGCTTCATCAGCGCCAGCTCTTCTGCACCCATCATGTTTTTCGTGGACGCATTTTCCGGCACATGCAGGCTCACGACATCACTCATGTTCAGCAGGTCAGACAGGTGTTGAACCTGGGTAGCATTCCCCAGCGGCAGTTTGCTTTCGATATCGTAGAAGAAGACGTTCATACCGAGGGATTCAGCAAGAATACCCAGCTGCGTACCGATATGGCCGTAACCGATGATACCCAGTTTTTTGCCACGCGCTTCGAAAGAGCCGGACGCCAGTTTATTCCACACGCCGCGGTGTGCTTTGGCGTTCGCTTCAGGAATACCGCGCAGCAGCAGCAACAGTTCGCCAATCACCAGTTCCGCAACAGAACGGGTGTTAGAGAACGGGGCGTTAAAGACAGGAATACCGCGCTTTGCAGCCGCATTCAGGTCAACCTGGTTGGTACCGATGCAGAAGCAACCAATAGCCACCAGCTTTTCCGCCGCAGCGATAACGTCTTCAGTCAGGTGAGTACGGGATCGCAGGCCAATGAAGTGGGCATCACGGATGGACGCTTTCAGCTCTTCAGTATCCAGCGCGCCTTTGTGAAATTCGATGTTGGTGTAGCCTGCTGCACGAAGGTTATCGAGTGCTTTTTGGTGCACGCCTTCTACTAGCAGGAATTTAATCTTGTCTTTCTCCAGTGATACCTTTGCCATTTCCCCGACCCTGTTTTTGTCTGAACTGATGTTGTGCTGGATTTGAATCCGCTGTAGCCAACATATCAAAAAAAACTATTGCAGCAATATGAACGTTTGCGTCGGCACTCTGAAGAAAAGTCATACAGGGCAAAATGGCAGAGGAAAATGCTGCATAAGTTTACGAAAGTGGCAGGATCGGCAAAAGAGGTACAAAAACGTGACACAAGTCACCGAATTTAGCTTTTCAAAAATTTTTTAGCGGGGGGAGACTTCCCCCCGTCAGATCATTTTACGATGGTTTTCACGCCGTCAGCCGTACCGATCAGCGCAACATCCGCGCCACGGTTGGCAAATAACCCTACGGTGACTACGCCTGGAAGGCCATTAATGGCATTTTCCAGGGCAATGGCATCCAGAATTTCCAGACCGTGCACATCCAGGATCACGTTACCGTTGTCAGTCACAACACCCTGACGGTATTCCGGGCGGCCACCCAGCTTCACCAGTTCGCGCGCCACTGCGCTGCGCGCCATTGGGATCACTTCTACCGGCAGCGGGAATTTACCCAGGATATCAACCTGCTTAGAGGCATCCGCGATACAGATAAATTTATCCGCAACAGAAGCGATGATCTTCTCACGCGTCAGCGCTGCGCCGCCGCCTTTGATCATCTGCATGTGGCCGTTGATCTCATCAGCGCCATCAACGTAGATCCCCAGGCGATCCACTTCGTTCAGGTCAAAAACGGTAATGCCAAGGCTTTTCAGCTTTTCCGTGGAAGCATCGGAGCTGGATACTGCGCCCTCAATCTGCCCTTTCATCGTGCCCAGCGCATCGATAAAGTGCGCCGCCGTAGAGCCCGTGCCGACACCAACAATTGTTCCTGGTTGCACGTACTGGAGAGCGGCCCATCCTACTGCTTTTTTCAGTTCATCCTGCGTCATGATCTTTTTGCCTGTGGTGTGAAAACTCAGGGCGCATTATAGAACACGTAAGCAGGAAATGTCCCTGTGACCACCATCACATAACCGCGCAAAGCCCTGACAGATCCGATGTGGGTGCATTTCGTCTGTATCAAACGTAAATTTGTGTCATAGTGCTGAATAAGCACATTTCAGGAGTAAGCCAGAGCAATGAAACGTCCGGACTACAGAACACTACAGGCACTTGATGCGGTTATTCGTGAACGAGGTTTTGAGCGCGCGGCGCAAAAGCTGTGCATCACTCAATCCGCCGTATCACAACGTATCAAACAGCTTGAAAACATGTTCGGGCAGCCGCTGCTGGTGCGTACCGTACCCCCTCGCCCAACGGAACAAGGTCAAAAGCTCCTTGCCCTGTTGCGCCAGGTTGAACTGCTGGAAGATGAATGGCTGGGTGACGAACAGACCGGCTCCACGCCACTGCTGCTGTCGCTGGCGGTGAACGCCGACAGCCTGGCAACCTGGCTGCTGCCCGCCCTTGCCCCGGTACTGGCCGACTCCCCTATTCGCCTGAATTTACAGGTAGAAGATGAAACCCGTACCCAGGAACGCCTGCGCCGCGGCGAAGTGGTGGGTGCCGTCAGTATTCAGCCGCAAGCGCTGCCAAGCTGCCTTGTGGATCAGCTCGGTGCGCTGGATTACCTGTTTGTGGGTTCGAAGGCTTTCGCAGAACGCTATTTCCCGAATGGCGTTACCCGTGCAGCGCTGCTTAAAGCCCCTGCCGTTGCGTTCGACCATCTTGATGATATGCATCAGGCCTTCCTGCAACAAAACTTCGACCTGCCGCCTGGCAGCGTGCCGTGCCACATTGTGAACTCATCTGAAGCCTTTGTGCAGCTTGCGCGTCAGGGAACCACCTGCTGCATGATCCCGCATCTGCAAATTGAGAAAGAGTTAAAAAGCGGTGAGCTTATCGATTTAACGCCGGGGCTGTACCAGCGCCGGATGCTCTACTGGCATCGTTTTGCACCCGAGAGCCGCATGATGCGCAACGTGACAGATGCACTGCTGGCATTTGGGCATAAGGTATTAAGACAGGATTAAAAAGAAAAAGCCGGGTGGCGGCTACGCCTTACCCGGCCTACTGGTTTACTGAGCGGATTTTTGAGCGGGTTCCAGCTCAAACACCACATCAACCTGATCGTCGAACTGGATAGTCGGCTGCTCGTAAGTTTCCTGAGCAGAAACCGGCGCAGCATCGGCCTTCATCATCCGAACCATCGGGCTTGGCTGGTAGTTAGAGACGTGGTAACGCACGCTATACACCGGGCCGAGTTTGCTGTTAAAGCCTGAAGCCAGCTGCTGCGCCTGATGGATTGCATCATCAATGGCCGCTTTGCGCGCTTCGTCTTTGTATTTTTCAGGTTGCGCAACGCCCAGTGAGACAGAACGAATTTCGTTCAGACCCGCTTTCAGCGCGCCATCCAGTAATGAATTGAGCTTATCGAGCTGGCGCAGCGTGACCTCAACGGTACGCACCGCGCGATAGCCTTTCAGAATACTTTTGCCGTTCTGGTAGTCGTAATCAGGCTGAGTGCGCAGGTTTGCGGAGTTGATATCCTTTTTCGCGACACCATTCTGTTCGAGGAAGGAGAGATATTGCGCAACACGATCGTCTGCCTGTTTTTTGGCAGAAGCGGCATCTTTTGCGGCCACATTCACTTCGATTGCCAGCGTTGCCACATCCGGGACGGCATCCACACTTGCCGTGCCTGAAGTCACAATGTGCGGGCCAGCAGGCAATTCATTCGCCTGAACCGACACCGCGCCTAAACTTACTAATGCCGCCAGGGCCATCACTTTAAACTTCACTGTCATTCCTCCATGTTGCGAAGAGTGCCCTATCAACAGAGCACATGCCAGCAAGCTTAGCGGGTCTTATTCAGTTGTCCATAAGACAACACTTAGTTGAGTAAACCCTGTACATGTTGAACACCGTCTTTTGCCAGCTGGAAAGCGATAAACCACATAACGACACCCACAAGCGTGTTAATGATCCGCTGTGCTTTCGCCGTGCGCAGACGGGGAGCCAGCCAGGCCGCCAGTATCGCCAGGCCGAAGAACCACAAGAAAGAGGCGCTGACCGTGCCAAGTGCAAACCAACGTTTTGGTTCGACATCCAGTTGCCCGCCAAGACTTCCCAGGACGACAAAGGTATCGAGATACACATGCGGGTTAAGCCAGGTGACTGCCAGCATGGTGACGATAATCTTCCATCGCCCCTGTTTCATGACCTCGGCCGTGGCTAATTCAAGATTGCTACTCATGGCGGTTTTCAGCGCACCAAAACCGTACCACAGCAGAAACGCCACGCCACCCCAGGTGACCAGCGCCAGCAACCAGGGCGACTGCATCAGTAGTGCGCTACCACCAAAAATCCCGGCGCAAATCAGCAGCAAATCACTTATCGCGCACAGCAGCGCAATCATCAGATGGTACTGACGGCGAATTCCCTGATTCATCACAAATGCATTCTGGGGGCCGAGTGGAAGGATCATGGCCGCGCCTAACGCAAGACCTTGAAAATAATAGGATAACATGACGGAAATCTCACAGAGTTGTCTTGGAGACAGACTATACTGCGAGAGCGACATTAGAGGAAATTGATAATATTAATTGGTGATTAGCATCGCTAATAAAAAGCCCGGTGGCGCTCACGCGTACCGGGCCTGGGGGAGAACGTTATTCGGCTTCTTTCACTTTCTTAACGTTCACGTCCATCTGCGGGTACGGGAAGCTAATGCCATTGGCGTCGAAGTCACGCTTGATGCGTTCCAGGACATCCCAGTAAACGTTTTGCAGATCGCTGCTTTTGCTCCAGATACGTACCACGAAGTTGATGGATGACGCACCCAGCTCGTTCAGTCGTACGGTCTGCTCTTTGTCTTTCAGGATGCGGTCGTCCGACGCGATGATGTTGGTAATCAGCGACTTCACCTGATCGATATCCGAATCATACGCGACGCTTATCACCAGTTCGTTGCGGCGCACCGGCTCGCGGGAAAAGTTAATAATGTTCCCCGCGATAATTTTACCGTTCGGAACCACCACAATACGGCCGTCGACGGTACGCATAGTGGTAGAGAAGATCTGCACCTGGAGCACAGTTCCGGCAATGCCGCCCAAATCAACATATTCGCCAGAGCGGAATGGACGGAAGGTCACCAGAAGCACGCCAGCGGCGAGGTTCGACAGCGATCCCTGCAACGCCAGACCAATCGCCAGACCCGCGGCACCGAGTACTGCGATGACCGATGCCGTTTGCACACCAACACGCCCCAGGGCGGCAATCAGAGTAAAGGCCACAATCCCATAGCGCACCAGCGCAGATAGGAAGTCGGCAACCGTGGCATCAATGTTTCGCGCCACCATTACGCGGTTAACGGTATTTGACACAATCCGCGCCACGATCATCCCGACAATGATAATCGCGATTGCCGCAACGATGTTCACGGCATAACTCAGCAGTAACTCCTGGTTACGCGCAAGCCAGGTACCGGCGTTATTGATGCTGTCTACGACATCGAGTTGTTCCATTTATTCTTCCTTTTATTAAACCAATACACAAAATCCATCCCCCATGGAGACAGGCAGGTCAGTAAAGGGTAAACAAAAAGGACAAATATTGCCAAGCAGATCACAAAAACCAGACTAGCAGTCCATTGAAAAGCCATAAAAAAAGGCCCGCATTTGCGGACCTTCTGTGGTGTTTAGCGACTCAAATTACAGAACGTCAACCGCGTTCAGTTCTTTGAATGCCTGCTCCAGACGAGTAATCATTGAAGTCTGTGCAGCACGCAGCCATACGCGTGGATCGTAGTATTTCTTGTTCGGCTGGTCTTCGCCTTTCGGGTTGCCCAGCTGGCCTTGCAGGTAAGCTTCGTTGGTTTTGTAGTATTGCAGGATACCGTCCCAGGTTGCCCATTGGGTGTCGGTATCGATGTTCATTTTCACTACACCGTAGCTTACTGAGTCTTTGATTTCCTGAGCAGAAGAACCGGAACCACCGTGGAATACGAAGTTCAGGCTGTTGTGCGGCAGGTTGTGTTTCTTGGAAACGTATTCCTGAGAATCACGCAGGATGGTTGGGGTCAGAACCACGTTACCTGGTTTGTAAACGCCGTGCACGTTACCGAAAGACGCTGCAATGGTGAAGCGTGGGCTGATTTTGCTCAACTCGGTGTATGCGTAATCAACGTCTTCTGGTTGGGTGTACAGTGCAGAAGCGTCCATGTGGCTGTTGTCCACGCCGTCTTCTTCACCACCGGTGCAACCCAGTTCGATTTCCAGGGTCATATCCATTTTGGACATGCGCGCCAGGTATTTAGAACAGATTTCGATGTTTTCGTGCAGTGACTCTTCAGACAGATCGATCATGTGAGAAGAGAACAGTGGTTTACCGGTTGCCGCGAAGTGTTTCTCACCCGCGTCCAGCAGACCGTCGATCCATGGCAGCAGTTTCTTAGCGCAGTGGTCGGTGTGCAGGATAACCGGAACACCGTAGTGTTCAGCCATCTGATGAACGTGGTGCGCACCAGAAATAGCACCCAGGATTGCAGCACCCTGAGGAACGTCAGTTTTCACGCCTTTACCTGCGATGAACGCAGCGCCGCCGTTAGAGAACTGAACGATTACCGGTGCTTTAACTTTTGCAGCGGTTTCCAGAACGGCATTGATGGAGTCGGTACCCACGCAGTTAACTGCTGGCAGAGCAAAGTTGTTTTCTTTAGCTACCTGGAACACTTTCTGAACGTCATCACCAGTGATCACGCCAGGTTTTACGAAATCAAAAATTTTAGACATGTTACGAGTCCTGTATCTTCGGCCTTGGAAAGAGGTGCGTGCCCTAAAGCGCGCTGAAAATTGGGCAGGTTTCCCTGCCCTTAAATGGCTTACTTCTTAGCGCGCTCTTCGAGCATAGCTACTGCTGGCAGTACTTTACCTTCCACGAACTCGAGGAATGCGCCGCCACCAGTGGAGATGTAGGAGATCTTGTCAGCGATACCGAACAGGTCGATAGCTGCCAGCGTGTCACCGCCGCCTGCGATTGAGAACGCTTCGCTGTCTGCGATTGCGTTAGCAACGATTTCAGTACCTTTACGGAAGTTCGGGAACTCGAACACACCAACAGGACCGTTCCACAGGATAGTTTTTGCATTTTTCAGGATTTCGGCCAGTTTCTGCGCAGAAACATCGCCCAGGTCCAGAATCTGCTCTTCATCTTTGATGTCGTTTACAGATTTCAGGGTAGCAGTTGCTGTTTCAGAGAACTCAGTCGCGACACGAACGTCAGTTGGAACCGGGATATCACAGGTGGTCAGCAGGCGTTTAGCTTCGTCAACCAGGTCTGCTTCGTACAGGGATTTACCCACATTGTGGCCTTGAGCGGCAACGAAGGTATTTGCAATACCACCGCCAACGATCAGCTGGTCAGCGATTTTAGACAGGGAATCCAGAACGGTCAGTTTGGTAGAAACTTTAGAACCACCAACGATGGCAACCATTGGACGAGCAGGTTCTTTCAGTGCTTTACCCAGTGCTTCCAGTTCGTCAGCCAGCAGAGGACCTGCACACGCAACGTCTGCAAATTTACCGATGCCGTGGGTAGAAGCCTGAGCACGGTGAGCCGTACCGAATGCATCCATCACAAATACGTCGCACAGTGCAGCGTATTTTTTAGACAGTGCTTCGTCGTCTTTCTTCTCGCCTTTGTTGAAGCGAACGTTTTCCAGAACAACCAGTTCACCGGCAGCCACTTCAACGCCGTCCAGGTAATCTTTAACCAGGCGAACCGGGTTGGACAGTTTGTCTTTCAGGTAATTAACAACTGGCAGCAGAGAGAACTCTTCGTTGTATTCGCCTTCAGTTGGACGACCCAGGTGGGAGGTTACCATCACTTTTGCACCTTGCTTCAGTGCCAGTTCGATGGTTGGCAGAGATGCACGGATACGCGCGTCGCTGGTCACTTTGCCATCTTTAACCGGTACGTTCAGATCAGCACGGATGAAAACGCGTTTACCAGCCAGATCCAGATCGGTCATCTTAATTACAGACATGGTGAATCCTCTCGTTGATTCTTAAAGTTTTGCAGACGCACGATGCGTCTTACCTGAAACCTTGAGCAGCCATTGCTAACGTGGTGTCGAGCATTCGGTTAGCAAAGCCCCATTCGTTATCACACCAGACCAGCGTCTTGATAAGGTGCGCGCCACTGACTCGCGTTTGAGTGCCATCAACAATGGCGCTATGCGGGTCGTGGTTAAAATCTACTGAGACCAACGGTAATTCCGTATAGTCAACTATACCATGAAATGCACCCTGTGCCGCTTTTTGCAGCAACAGGTTGACTTCACAGGCTTTTACCGGTTTTTTCACCGTTACACTGAGGTCAATTGCGGTGACATTAATCGTCGGAACACGCACGGCAATCGCTTCAAAACGGTCGTTAAACTGCGGGAAAATACGGGTAATCCCTGCCGCAAGTTTCGTATCCACCGGAATGATCGACTGGCTCGCCGCGCGAGTGCGTCGTAAGTCCGGGTGGTATGCGTCGATAACCTGCTGATCGTGCATGGCGGAGTGAATCGTGGTCACGGTGCCGGATTCAATGCCATACGCATCGTCTAACAGTTTGATGACCGGAATAATGCAGTTGGTGGTACAGGAGGCGTTGGAAACAATACGGTGTTCAGCTTGCAGTTCTTGCTGGTTAACGCCAAAGACGACGGTGGCGTCGAGGTCGTTACTCCCCGGATGTGAGAACAGGACTTTTTTCGCGCCTGCCGCCAGATGGGCTTCACCATGTTCACGGTTGCCGTACACACCGGTACAGTCCAGCACTACATCCACACCCAGCTCACGCCATGGTAGCGCCTCGATACTGCGCTCGTGGAGCACACGAATCGCATCGTCACCGACAAAAAGCTGATCCCTTTCCTGGCGAACATCCCAGGCAAAGCGGCCATGACTGGTGTCGTATTTCAATAAATGCGCCATGCCCGTGGCATCCGCCAGTTCATTGATTGCCACCACGGTCATTTCCGCACGACGCCCGGATTCATATAAAGCACGAACCACGTTACGCCCGATGCGACCGAAGCCATTAATCGCTACGCGTACGGTCATAGATCTCCTGCAAAGCTATCCCTGGGTTTGAGGTGGCTGAAAGAGTAATCCAGCTACGCCCGAAGGGGAATCCTTGCCTGTCACAAACTGCGATTGATTGGTCAATTGTCGAACATTTAATCGACTGAAACGCTTCAGCTAGAATAAGCGAATCGGGGAATAAAAGGAATGTCTGTCCAGATGTATAAGCGAGCTATATGACTTGCGTCACACTTTCGGTGGAATAATTTACAGCGATGTTACATGCCAGAGGAATAGTGCATACAAAAAAGCCGGGTGGCGCGCTAGCGCTTACCCGGCCTACTTTCGTGCCATTTGTAGGCCCGGTAAGCGTAGCGCCACCGGGCAAAACAGCAATTACAGCAGTTCTTTCGCTTTCGCGACAACGTTCTCTACGGTGAAGCCGAACTCTTCGAACAGCAGCTCTGCCGGTGCAGACTCACCGAAGGTGGTCATGCCAACGATAGCGCCATTCAGGCCCACGTATTTGAACCAGTAGTCAGCGATACCCGCTTCCACTGCCACGCGAGCGGAAACCGCTTTAGGCAGTACGGATTCGCGATAGGCCGCATCCTGCTTGTCGAACGCGTCGGTAGACGGCATAGAAACCACGCGCGCTTTAACGCCTTCGGCAGACAGTTTGTCCCACGCAGCAACGGCCAGCTCAACTTCAGAACCGGTGGCGATGAAGATAAGCTCTGGCTGGCCAGCGCAGTCTTTCAGCACGTAACCACCGCGGGCGATGTTCGCCAGCTGCTCTTCGGTACGATCCTGCTGTGCCAGGTTCTGACGGGAGAGGATCAGTGCGGTCGGGCCGTCCTGACGCTCAACGCCGTATTTCCACGCCACCGCAGATTCAACCTGGTCACATGGACGCCATGTGCTCATGTTCGGGGTCACACGCAGAGAAGCCACCTGCTCTACCGGCTGGTGAGTTGGACCATCTTCGCCCAGACCGATGGAGTCGTGGGTGTAGACCATCACCTGACGCTGTTTCATCAGCGCAGCCATACGCACGGCGTTACGTGCATATTCTACGAACATCAGGAAAGTAGAGGTGTACGGCAGGAAGCCACCGTGCAGGGAGATACCGTTCGCGATAGCGGTCATACCGAATTCACGTACACCGTAATGGATGTAGTTACCGGCGGTATCTTCGTTGATCGCTTTAGAGCCAGACCAGATAGTCAGGTTAGATGGCGCCAGGTCAGCGGAGCCGCCCAGGAATTCTGGAAGCCAAGGGCCGAATGCTTCAATCGCATTCTGTGATGCTTTACGGCTGGCGATTTTGGACGGGTTCGCCTGCAGTTTCGCAATGAACTCGTTCGCTTTCGCGTCGAAGTCAGACGGCATGTCGCCTTTCATACGACGGGTGAATTCAGCTGCTTCCTGCGGGAAGGCTTTCGCGTACGCCGCGAACTTCTCGTTCCAGGCCGCTTCTTTCACCTGGCCGGCTTCTTTAGCATCCCACTGAGCATAGATGTCAGATGGGATTTCGAATGCAGGGTGGTTCCAGCCCAGAGCTTCACGGGTCAGCGCGATTTCCGCATCACCCAGTGGCGCACCGTGGGAATCGTGGGTGCCCGCTTTGTTCGGAGAACCGAAGCCGATGATGGTTTTGCACATCAGCAGGGACGGTTTGTCGGTCACGGCGCGAGCTTCTTCTACTGCGCGTTTAATCGAGTCAGCATCGTGGCCATCAACACCACGCACCACGTGCCAGCCGTAGGCTTCGAAACGTGCTGCGGTGTCATCAGTAAACCAGCCTTCAACGTGACCGTCGATGGAGATACCGTTGTCGTCATAGAACGCAACCAGTTTGCCCAGCTTCAGGGTACCTGCCAGGGAGCACACTTCGTGAGAAATGCCTTCCATCATGCAGCCGTCGCCCATGAAAGCGTAGGTGAAGTGGTCAACGATATCGTGACCCGGACGGTTGAACTGTGCTGCCAGAGTTTTCTCGGCAATCGCCATACCCACAGCGTTAGCAATACCCTGACCCAGCGGGCCAGTGGTGGTTTCTACACCAGCGGTGTAGCCCACTTCCGGGTGACCCGGGGTTTTGGAGTGCAGCTGACGGAAGTTTTTCAGTTCTTCGATTGGCAGGTCATAGCCAGTGAGGTGCAGCAGGCTGTAGATCAGCATTGAGCCGTGGCCGTTAGACAGCACGAAACGGTCGCGGTCAGCCCAGGCCGGGTTCTGCGGGTTGTGGTTCAGGAAATCACGCCACAGGACTTCGGCGATATCAGCCATACCCATAGGGGCGCCCGGGTGGCCGGATTTGGCTTTCTGTACTGCGTCCATGCTCAGCGCACGAATAGCATTAGCAAGCTCTTTACGTGAGGACATTTTAACTCCAGATCGGACTGTTAAAGGCCATGCCCTTGACGACAGCGCGTTTTGGGCTACGCCGGAAAAAAGTGCCAACAATGTAACCCAAGCGACAAGGCATGTACATGGAGCATTCTTTTGCCGCTTAAGAAATCTCTGGATCATGCTCGCATGTTGCGCAATCTGCTCGCTCGCTACCGTATATCTTCCTTATACTTAGCCCGACACTGGCTTTCTGGCCGGTGCACTTTTCGGATTTAATTCAGACTAACGAGTACGGAAGCAACATCATGAAAATGCGTGCAATTGTGCTGGCCCTGGGTACAACGCTCCTGCTGAGCGGCTGTCAGAATATGGATTCTAATGGTCTGATGACCTCTGGCGCGGAAGCATTTCAGGCATATTCCCTGAGCGATGCGCAGGTAAAAGCGTTGAGCGACCAGGCCTGTAAAGATATGGACGGAAAAGCCACTATCGCCCCTGCCAGCAGCACATACGCGCAGCGTCTGAATAAGATAGCCTCCGCTCTGGGTGACAACATCAACGGCCAGCCCGTGAACTACAAGGTCTACATGGCGAAAGACGTTAACGCATTTGCCATGGCAAACGGCTGTATTCGCGTCTACAGCGGGCTGATGGACATGATGAACGACAACGAAGTTGAAGCGGTCATCGGTCATGAAATGGGTCACGTTGCACTCGGCCACGTGAAAAAAGGGATGCAGGTTGCGCTGGGCACCAACGCCGTTCGCGCGGCAGCGGCCTCCGCAGGTGGGATTGTCGGCAGCCTGTCCCAGTCTCAGTTGGGCGATATGGGTGAAAAACTGGTCAACTCTCAGTTCTCTCAGCGTCAGGAAT
The DNA here is from genome assembly GCF_052886895.1 of Enterobacter sp. C4G1. Taxonomy (NCBI): domain Bacteria; kingdom Pseudomonadati; phylum Pseudomonadota; class Gammaproteobacteria; order Enterobacterales; family Enterobacteriaceae; genus Enterobacter; species Enterobacter sp. C4G1. The sequence continues at coordinate 200,768 of NZ_JBQVVV010000001.1, forward strand.
CCGAGGCCGATGACTACTCCTACGACTTGTTGCGCAAACGCGGCATTAATCCGTCAGGGTTAGCCACCAGCTTCGAAAAACTGGCAAAACAGGAAGCGGGACGCCAAAGCTCAATGTTTGACGATCATCCAGCGTCAGAAGAACGCGCACAACATATTCGCGATCGTATGGCAGCAGACGGAATTAAATAATTTATGAAGGAGGCAACATTGCCTCCTTTTTTATTTCGCACGTATTGTCAATTTAACCGCACGTATCGATAACACCCTGCAAGCCGCGCTACAACAGCATCCTGACACTGAAACCTTTGCTCACATAATTATTGCAATCGGTAAACTTTCCGGTAATTATCCCTTCGCAGTCTTTCAAATTAATATATCAAGACAGAGATGTTCCCTCCGTGAAAAAACAATTATCGTTAGTTGCTTTAAGTTTATTTGCCGCATTACCTGCGTTTGCAAGCCAACAATCAGACAGCCAGGGTTTTATTGACGACAGCCATCTGGATCTGTTTTTACGCAATGCGTATATCAGCCGCGACTATCATCAAGGCCAGCAGGATAAAGCTGAATGGGGTCAGGGTATCGTCGCCACATTTGCATCTGGATACACCGAAGGCCTGGTCGGCTTTGGCGTCGATGGAATTGCCCAGTACGGCGTACGCCTTGATGGTGGCCGTGGTAAGAGCGGCGCAGGCGGTATCGACTTTTTCAAACAGGAAGACGATGGCCGTGCGAAATCCGATCTGGCGAAATTTGGTGCGACCGCCAAAATGCGCATCTCCAATACCGTGCTGAGCTACGGTAACCAGCGTCCTGAACTTCCGATTGTGAATGCCGACAGCTCCCGCCTGCTGTTTGAAAGCTATACCGGGACGATGCTGACCTCGAAAGAGATAGACGGGCTGGAAGTCAATGCGGGTTACTTCACTGACGAACAACGCAAAAGCGACGACCGCCACGACAGCGGCCTGAAAAGCCTCTCCTTCGGCGGCGCGAGCTATCAGTTCAATGACCAGTTCAGCGGCGCGCTTTACGCTTCTCACGTTGAAGAGGTAATGAACAAGCAGTATCTGGGCATGAACTTCAAACAGCCGTTCAGCACCGGGCAACAGCTGGTTCTCGACTTTAACGGCTACAACTCACGTCTGGATCAGGGTTACGCTGACAGCCTCGATACAGGTCGGAGCAACACCATCTGGAGCATGGCGGCAAGCTATATCTGGGATATTCATACCTTTAAGGTGGCGTATCAGCAAAGCAGCGGCAGCACCGGTTACCACTATGGCAGCTATCGCGATCAGGGCGGCGTGGGTGACGGTGGTAATACCATCTGGCTTGCGAACTCTTACTGGTCTGATTTTAACGGTGAAGACGAACGCTCATGGCAGGCATCTTACGGGCTAGACTTCGCCGGACTCGGCTTACCGGGCTTGAGCTGGACTACCGCATACGTGCGCGGCGACAACATAAAAACCTCTGAAACCAGCAACGGTAAAGAGCATGAGTGGTTTAACCAGGTTCAGTACCAGGTGCAGGATGGCCCGGCGAAAGATCTGAAACTGAAACTGCGCTACTCCGTACTGCGCGTGTCCAGTAACGCCAGTGATTACAACGTGGGCGGGGACGAAATCCGTATCTATGTGGAATACCCGTTTAACGTGTTTTAAGCGTAAAAAAGCCCTCACCTGCTGGTGAGGGTTTTTACTTAACCGCTAAGCTTACTCGCCTTTTTTCGCCGCCTGGATATAGAGCATTTCCAGTGCCAGCGTCGCAGCTGCCAGGGCTGTGATTTCAGATTGATCGTACGCAGGCGCAACTTCCACCACGTCCATACCCACGATGTTCAAATCTTTCAGGCCACGCACCAGTTTGATGGCACGGTCAGACGTCAGGCCGCCGATCACCGGTGTACCGGTACCCGGAGCAAATGCCGGATCCAGGCAGTCGATGTCGAAGGTCAGATAAACCGGCATGTCGCCAACAATCTGCTTAACCTGCGCGATGATGTCGTCAACACCACGATCGTTCACCTGGCCGGCATCCAGCACGGTGAAGCAGTTGTCTTTATCGAACTCAGTACGAATACCGATCTGCACAGAGTGGTTCGGATCGATCAGGCCTTCGTTCGGCGCGGTGAAGAACATGGTGCCGTGGTCAAATTCGCAGCCGTTCGCATAGGTGTCGGTATGCGCATCGAAGTGCACCAGCGCCATTTTACCGAAGTGTTTCGCGTGAGCACGCAGCAGCGGCAGCGTCACGAAATGGTCACCACCGAAGGAGAGCATACGCTTACCAGCAGCCAGCAGCTTCTCGGCGTGCGCCTGGAGTTTTTCGCTCATTTCACGCGCATCGCCAAAGGCGTACACCAGGTCACCGCAGTCAACCACGTTCAGGCGCTCACGCATGTCGAAGTTCCATGGGAAGCGATTGTGCTCCCAGGCCAGGTTAGTCGATACCTGACGGATAGCGGCCGGGCCATGACGACCACCCGCGCGGCCGGAGGTGGCCATATCAAACGGCACGCCGGTAATAACCCAGTCGGCATCGCTGTCGTACGGCTGGAAATTCATCGGAAGGCGTAAAAAACCAAACGCGTTAGATACCAGAGAGTTATCGTACTGATGACCTAAAGTGCTCATGTCCTGACCTCTTTTAAAGTCGACTCATTAAAAAAAGATGAAAAAAAATCCCCTCCGCGTCGTTAAACCCGACGAGGAAGGGATTGATTCGTAAATAGCATATTGAGGCGAATTATCGCCGTTAATTCATACGGGTTCAAGAGAGTATAGGGCATTGTGCGGTCTTTGCCCCTTCCCCCTCTCCCCACAGGGGAGAGGGGGAAGGAATTACTCGTCTTCCAGGTAAGTGTACCCGTACAGACCCGCTTCAAACTCTTCCAGGAACTGCTGCTGCAAGGCATCGTCCAGACCGGTGTTTTTCACCTGATCGCGGAACTGGATAAGCAGTTTTTTCGGATCCAACTGAACGTATTCCAGCATGTCCGCCACGGTGTCACCCTCATCGGACAGCTCAACTTCCACGCTGCCGTCAGGGAAGACAAACACGTCCACCGCTTCGGTATCGCCGAACAGGTTGTGCATGTTACCGAGGATCTCCTGGTACGCCCCGACCATAAAGAAGCCCAGCATTGGTGGGTTCTCCGGGTCGTATTCCGGCATTGGCATCGTGGTCGCGATACCGTCACCATCCACATAGTGATCGATGGCACCGTCTGAGTCACAGGTGATATCCAGCAGCACCGCACGGCGTTCCGGGGCGTGGTTCAGCCCTTCCAGCGGCAGTACCGGGAACAGCTGATCAATACCCCATGCATCCGGCATCGACTGGAACAGCGAGAAGTTGACGTAAATCTTATCCGCCATACGTTCCTGCAACTCATCGATAATCGGACGGTGCGCGCGGTTGCTCGGGTCGAGCTGTTTCTGCACTTCATGGCACATGTTTAGATAGAGCTGCTCTGCCCACGCGCGCTCCTGCAAGCTAAAGGTGCCTGAAGAATAGCCGACGTGAATGTCGTGCAGATCCATCTGGCTGTCATGCAGCCATTCGCGCAGTGAACGGCGCGTGCCCGGCTCGTGCATCTCCTGCCAGGTTTCCCACATGCTTTGCAGGGAACGTGGGGCATCGTCTGCCGGAGGCGTCGCTTCGGTGATTTCGCTGCGTTCAACACCAATAATGTTGGACACCAGCACCGTATGGTGCGCGGTGACTGCACGGCCAGACTCGGTGATCACCGTTGGGTGCGGCAGGCCGTTCTCTTCACAGGCATCGCCAATCGCCCAGATGATGTTGTTAGCGTATTCGTTCAGACCGTAGTTTACGGAACAGTCAGACTGCGAACGCGTACCTTCATAGTCCACACCCAGGCCGCCGCCCACGTCGAAGCACTGAATATTCACGCCAAGCTTATGCAGCTCAACGTAAAAACGCGCCGACTCACGTACACCTGTTGCGATATCGCGAATGTTGGCCATCTGCGAACCGAGGTGGAAGTGCAGCAACTGAATGCTGTCCAGACGACCGCGCTCACGCAGGATCTCCACCAGTTGCAGCACCTGGTTTGCCGCCAGGCCGAATTTGGATTTTTCACCACCGGAAGACTGCCATTTACCGGAGCCCTGGGAGGCCAGACGTGCACGCACGCCAAGGCGTGGGATCACGTTCAGACGCTCGGCTTCTTCCAGCACGATAGCGATTTCGGACATCTTCTCGATAACCAGATAGACCTTGTGGCCCATCTTCTCGCCAATCAATGCCAGACGAATGTATTCACGGTCTTTATAGCCGTTACAGACGATCACGGACCGGGTCATCCCCGCGTGCGCCAGTACAGCCATCAGTTCCGCTTTTGAACCGGCTTCCAGCCCCAGCGGTTCGCCAGAGTGGATCAAGGATTCAATGACGCGGCGATGCTGGTTCACCTTGATCGGGTAAACCAGGAAATAGTCGCCTTTGTAGCCGTAGGATTCACGCGCGCGCTTGAACGCGGCGTTAATAGAACGCAGACGATGTTGCAGGATCTGCGGGAAGCAGAACAGTGCAGGCAAACGCTGGCCCTGTGCTTCGCGGGCTTTGACCAGCTTGGCGAGATCCACGCGCGCTTCAGGGACGTCGGGATCCGGGCAAACGCTGATGTGGCCCAGTTCGTTGACGTCGTAGTAGTTATTGCCCCACCAGGCAATATTGTAAGTGCGCAGCATCTTGCTGGCTTCCTCGGAGCTCATCGCAACCTCCTGCATAGAACGTAGTACACCCTGTTCGCCCGCTGACGAAGGCGAAAAAGAAGACATGTCGTCAGACATAGCGAACCTCAACTCTTTGTAATAAGTGTAAAACAGTTGACTACTATCGCAGCGTTATACGGCGATAACAACCCATAAACGGCTCCGTTTTCCAGCATAGTATGCTGAAATCCTGACCGTGCGACCGGTTTCTTATTCATATCATTGTAAAACACGTATCCGAACTCTGTATGACAAGGTTCGGCGAAACCACGAGAAAACTCTTGTATTAACAAGAGCGCCCTTGTTCAGTTTTCACAAAGCGTGACCGGCCCTGGAATCCTGAGAAGCGCCGAGATGGGTATAACATCGGCAGGTTTGCAGACTAGAAATGCGGGTTGCGGGAATCAAATGCGCGCCAGAACGGCTGCGCTGAATTAGCGGAAAACGATGGTTCATTATCTCGTATCACCTCCACGGCCGCTCCTGTTGAAACGGACCACAAGCCAAAGCTAAAAGTTCACTGCTTAACCCGGCTGGAAGTGGCGACACGATGAGTTCATCGAGCGCTTTTTTTGCATGAGCCGCGCGCCGCGTTTTATACCGAGAAGGTGGCTAAAAAGCAAAACAAAAATATGCGTGTTGCCATCGCCGTCAGGAAATATTTCCAGCTTCGATTTCAACACAGTGAGAGCTTAGTCAAAAAAAACTGGAAATCGGGTGAAGAAGTGACCTAAAATAGACGTCCAGATGTTAATCCATCCATACTGATTAACACTCAGACTGCCAGTGTCAAAATCCTGCAGGCCTTGGTAGAATTATCTCCTTTGGCTATTCCACACAGCAGCTTGAGCTAACCAAATTCCTCTTAGGTGAAATAAAACATGGCAAAACACCTGTTTACGTCCGAGTCCGTATCAGAAGGACATCCTGATAAAATTGCTGACCAAATCTCCGATGCGGTGCTGGATGCGATCCTCGAGCAGGATCCTAAAGCGCGCGTAGCGTGTGAAACCTATGTCAAAACCGGCATGGTTCTGGTTGGCGGTGAGATCACCACCAGCGCATGGGTTGATATCGAAGAGATCACCCGTAACACGGTGCGTGAAATCGGTTATGTACATTCTGATATGGGCTTTGATGCCAATTCTTGTGCAGTACTGAGCGCAATCGGCAAACAGTCTCCGGACATCAACCAGGGTGTTGACCGTGCCGATCCGCTGGAACAGGGCGCGGGCGACCAGGGTCTGATGTTCGGTTATGCAACCAACGAAACTGACGTGCTGATGCCAGCACCTGTGACCTACGCACACCGTCTGGTGCAGCGTCAGGCTGAAGTGCGTAAAAACGGCACCCTGCCATGGCTGCGCCCGGATGCGAAAAGCCAGGTAACCTTCCAGTATGACGACGGCAAAATCGTCGGCATCGATGCCGTAGTTCTGTCCACTCAGCACGCCGAAGATATTGATCAGAAATCTCTGCAAGAAGCCGTGATGGAAGAGATCATCAAGCCGGTACTGCCTTCCGAGTGGCTGAGCGCGTCGACCAAATTCTTCATCAACCCAACCGGACGCTTTGTTATCGGTGGTCCAATGGGTGACTGCGGTCTGACCGGTCGTAAAATCATCGTTGATACCTACGGCGGCATGGCGCGTCACGGCGGCGGTGCATTCTCTGGTAAAGATCCATCTAAAGTTGACCGTTCTGCTGCGTACGCTGCACGTTATGTTGCGAAAAACATCGTTGCTGCGGGCCTGGCTGACCGTTGTGAGATTCAGGTTTCCTACGCTATCGGCGTGGCTGAACCAACCTCCATCATGGTTGAAACCTTCGGTACTGAGAAAGTGCCTTCTGAACAGCTAACCCTGCTGGTGCGCGAGTTCTTCGACCTGCGTCCATACGGCCTGATTCAGATGCTGGATCTGCTGCACCCAATCTACAAAGAAACCGCTGCGTACGGTCACTTTGGTCGTGAACATTTCCCATGGGAAAAAACCGACAAAGCCGCTCAGCTGCGTGAAGCTGCCGGCCTGAAATAATCGACTCACAGCGTTAAACAGGCCAGCCTTTGCGCTGGCCTTTTTTATGTCGGGTGGCGGCTACGCCTTACCCGACCTACGAGTACTGAGGTACCTGTAGGCTGCCACCCGGCAATGTTTGAAACCGCTTACACCACACCAAATATACCCTGCTTTCAGAATAATCCCTTTGCATAATCGCCTTTTCTTTGTTGTTACATTTCATTTCAGTCAAGTCTGAAATTCAAACAAACCCGATGCGTATCAGTTAATTTATATCTCTATTTTCAATAAGTTAATGGCATTTACGATTACACATCGGTGTAACCGATTACACCAATGTGATTTGTATCACATATTTTCACTCCTCACTAACCTACCCTTTACATCGATAAAACTGATAACCCAACTGGAGGGCATAATGCCTGACAATAAAAAACAGGGGCGTACGTCCAACAAGGCGATGACTTTCTTCGTCTGCTTCCTCGCCGCCCTGGCAGGATTACTCTTTGGCCTGGATATCGGCGTGATTGCCGGTGCGCTACCCTTCATCACCGATGAGTTCCAGATAACCGCCCACACTCAGGAATGGGTAGTGAGCTCCATGATGTTTGGTGCAGCGGTGGGTGCAGTCGGCAGCGGTTGGCTCTCCTTCAAACTGGGCCGTAAAAAAAGCCTGATGATCGGCGCTATTCTGTTCGTAGCCGGTTCACTGTTCTCTGCGGCGGCACCAAACGTAGAAGTGCTGCTGCTATCCCGTGTACTGCTCGGTCTGGCGGTTGGTGTAGCCTCTTATACCGCCCCGCTTTACCTGTCAGAAATCGCACCAGAGAAAATCCGTGGCAGCATGATTTCGATGTATCAGCTGATGATCACCATCGGTATTCTGGGAGCCTACCTTTCCGATACCGCCTTCAGCTACAGCGGCGCCTGGCGCTGGATGCTCGGCGTCATTATTATCCCTGCGATCCTGCTGCTGATTGGTGTGTTCTTCCTGCCGGACAGCCCGCGCTGGTTTGCGGCAAAACGCCGCTTCGTGGATGCTGAGCGCGTGTTATTACGCCTGCGCGATACCAGCGCAGAAGCGAAAAAAGAGCTGGAAGAGATCCGCGAAAGCCTGAAGGTGAAACAGTCCGGTTGGGCACTGTTCAAAGAAAACAGCAACTTCCGCCGCGCCGTATTCCTGGGCGTACTCCTCCAGGTGATGCAGCAGTTCACCGGGATGAACGTCATCATGTACTACGCGCCAAAAATTTTTGAGCTGGCGGGTTACACCAATACCACCGAACAGATGTGGGGCACCGTGATCGTGGGCCTGACCAACGTGCTGGCCACCTTTATCGCCATTGGCCTGGTTGACCGTTGGGGACGCAAACCAACGTTGACGCTGGGCTTCCTGGTGATGGCGGTGGGGATGGGCGTCCTCGGTACCATGATGCATGTGGGCATTCACTCACCTTCTGCACAGTACTTTGCCGTGGCCATGCTGCTGATGTTCATTGTAGGTTTTGCGATGAGCGCCGGCCCGCTGATTTGGGTCCTGTGCTCTGAGATCCAGCCGCTGAAAGGGCGTGATTTTGGTATCACCTGCTCTACCGCAACCAACTGGATCGCCAACATGATTGTCGGTGCAACCTTCCTGACCATGCTTAATAGCCTGGGTAATGCCAACACCTTCTGGGTTTACTCTGCTCTGAACCTGTTCTTTATTGTGCTGACCGTGTGGCTGGTTCCAGAAACCAAACACGTGTCGCTGGAACATATTGAACGTAATCTGATGAAAGGCCGTCCTCTGCGCGAGATTGGCGCGCACGACTAACCTGCCTGCGGGAGGTGCCTCTTGCACCTCCCTTTCGCAAGCTCTATGCTCTGCCCCTATGAAAACGCCCCGTCTTCCCATCGCTATTCAGCAGGCCGTAATGCGCAGCCTGCGGGAAAAACTCGCCCAGGCAAACCAGAAGCTCGATCGCAATTACCCGGAACCTAAGCTCGTCTATCAGCAGCGTGGAACCTCTGCCGGCACGGCCTGGCTGGAGTCGTACGAAATCCGTCTTAATCCGGTGCTGATGATGGAAAACCAGCAGGCGTTTATCGATGAAGTGGTTCCGCACGAGCTGGCCCATCTGCTGGTATGGAAACACTTTGGGCGCGTTGCGCCGCACGGCAAAGAGTGGAAATGGATGATGGAAGCGGTGCTTGGCATTCCGGCACGCAGAACTCATCAGTTCGAGCTGGAGTCGGTTCGCCGCAATACCTTCCCCTACCGCTGCCAGTGCCAGCAGCATCAACTGACCGTGCGCCGTCATAATCGTGTGGTACGCGGTGAAGCCACCTATCGCTGCGTCAAATGCGGTGAGCCGCTGGTTGCAGAATAATCAATTGAACAATCAGGAACATTCCTGATCTGACTGATTGCATACAGGAACAACATTCGTTACGTTGCGGGCTCGTTTTGACACGGAGTTAACGATGTCCCGTAATATTTCTCTTGCGGTCGCTTTTCTGGCGACGGCATTCTCAGGCTATACGCTGGCCGACGGTATTAACAGTTTCTCTCAGGCTAAAAACGCAGGTGTAAAAGTTAACGCCGACGTTCCCGGTGATTTCTACTGTGGCTGTAAGATTAACTGGCAGGGCAAAAAAGGGATCGTTGATCTCGAATCCTGCGGCTATAAAGTGCGTAAAAATGAAAACCGCGCCAGCCGAATCGAATGGGAACACGTTGTTCCGGCATGGCAGTTTGGCCACCAACGCCAGTGCTGGCAGGACGGCGGGCGAAAAAACTGCGCCAAAGACCCGGTCTACCGCCAGATGGAAAGCGATATGCATAACCTGCAACCGGCGGTGGGCGAAGTGAATGGCGATCGCGGCAACTTTATGTACGGCCAGTGGAATGGCGGCGAAGGTCAGTACGGGCAGTGCGCCATGAAGGTAGATTTTAAAGAGAAAGTGGCTGAGCCGCCGGCTCGTGCGCGCGGCAGTATCGCCCGCACCTACTTCTATATGCGTGACCGTTACGACCTCACCCTCTCCCGCCAGCAGACACAGCTGTTTAATGCCTGGGATAAGCAATATCCGGTCACCGACTGGGAGTGCCAGCGCGACGAACGCATCGCCAAAGCGCAGGGGAATCATAACCCTTATGTCCAGCGAGCTTGCCAGGCGCAAAAGAGCTAACCTACACTAGCGGCAATTCGCTTACATTGCATGACACACGGAATTTCTGACTATGCGCATCCCTCGCATTTACCACCCTGAACTGATTATCGCAGGCCGCGAAATCGCCCTGTCCGACGAAGCCGCCAACCATGTTGGCCGCGTGCTGCGCATGGGCGCAGGCCAGACTGTCCAGCTTTTCGACGGCTCAAATCAGGTTTTCGACGCTGAAATCACCCGTGCTGATAAGAAAAGCGTGCATGTAAATGTGCTGCGTGGCGAAGTGGATGACCGTGAATCGCCGCTGCATATTCATTTAGGCCAGGTGATGTCGCGCGGTGAAAAGATGGAATTCACCATCCAGAAATCGATCGAACTGGGTGTAAGCCTCATTACGCCACTTTTTTCTGAGCGCTGTGGCGTTAAACTGGATGCGGAACGTCTGAACAAAAAGATCCAGCAGTGGCAGAAAATCGCCATTGCTGCCTGTGAACAGAGTGGCCGCAACCGCATCCCGGAGATCCGCCCGGCGATGGATCTGGAAAACTGGTGTGCCGAACAGGACAGCGGGCTTAAGCTCAACCTCCACCCGCGCGCCAGCGCCAGTATTAATACGTTGCCGCTGCCCGTTGAACGTGTTCGCCTGTTGATTGGCCCGGAAGGCGGCCTGTCTGCTGACGAAATTGCTATGACGGCGCGTTACGAGTTTACTGATATTCTGTTGGGACCTCGCGTTCTGCGCACTGAGACAACGGCACTCACTGCCATTACCGCGCTGCAAGTGCGGTTTGGCGATCTGGGTTGAAGCATTATTGGAGAGGAACATGATCAAGCTCGGCATCGTGATGGATCCCATCGCAAACATTAACATCAAGAAAGATTCCAGCTTCGCTATGCTGCTGGAAGCGCAGCGTCGCGGCTATGAACTCCACTACATGGAGATGAACGATCTCTACCTGATCAACGGTGAAGCCCGCGCACGCACCCGTATTGTTAACGTCGAGCAGAACTACGATAAATGGTACGAATTCGGCACCGAGCAGGATATCCAGCTTGCCGATCTCGATATGATCCTGATGCGTAAAGATCCGCCGTTCGACACCGAATTTATCTACTGCACCTATATCCTTGAGCGCGCAGAAGAAAAAGGCACGCTGATCGTGAATAAACCGCAGAGCCTGCGCGACTGTAACGAGAAACTCTACACCGCCTGGTTCTCGGATCTGACGCCGGAAACGCTGGTAACCCGCAATAAAGCACAGCTGAAAGCCTTCTGGCAGAAGCACGGCGATATCATCATGAAACCGCTGGACGGTATGGGCGGCGCATCGATTTTCCGCGTGAAAGAGAGCGATCCGAACATTGGCGTGATTGCCGAAACGCTGACCGAACTGGGTACCCGTTACTGCATGGCGCAAAACTATCTGCCTGCCATCGTCGATGGCGACAAGCGCGTTCTGGTGGTGGATGGCGAACCGGTTCCTTACTGCCTGGCGCGTATCCCGCAGGGCGGCGAAACCCGTGGTAACCTGGCGGCAGGTGGCCGTGGCGAACCGCGTCCGTTGACCGAAAGCGACTGGGAAATTGCCCGCCGCGTTGGCCCAACGCTTAAAGCCAAAGGCCTGATCTTCGTTGGCCTGGATATCATCGGCGACCGCCTGACCGAAGTGAACGTCACCAGCCCAACCTGCATTCGTGAAATCGAGGCCGAATTCCCAATCTCGATCACCGGAATGCTGATGGACGCTATTGAAAAACGTTTACAGAAATAACCTGTGACAGCGCCTGAGTTTGTCCCCATACTGGGCGCTGTCGCTTTTTAAACCAGGAAACAGAACCTCTGACAATGAATTTACAGCATCACTTTCTTATTGCCATGCCTGCTCTCCAGGATCCTATTTTCCGCCGTTCCGTCGTTTATATCTGTGAATACAATGAAGACGGTGCGATGGGTATCATCATTAATAAGCCTCTGGAAAACCTGCAAATTGAAGGCATTCTGGAAAAGCTAAAAATCACCACTGAAGAACGTCTGCCTGAAATTCGTCTTGATAAACCGGTGATGTTAGGTGGGCCGCTTGCTGAAGATCGCGGTTTTATCCTGCATACGCCGCCGGGTTTCTCTTCCAGCATTCGTATCTCGGATAACACCGTGATCACGACTTCGCGCGACGTGCTTGAAACGCTGGGCACCGCCGAACAGCCTTCAGAAGTGCTGGTTGCGCTGGGCTATGCGTCCTGGGAAAAAGGCCAGCTTGAGCAGGAGATCCTGGATAACGCGTGGCTGACTGCGCCTGCGGATCTGAACATCCTGTTTAAGACCCCTATCGCCGATCGCTGGCGCGATGCAGCTAAACTCATTGGCATTGATATTCTGACCATGCCGGGCGTAGCGGGGCACGCATAATGAGCGGGACGCTTTTAGCTTTTGATTTTGGCACCCGAAGTATTGGCGTTGCCGTCGGCCAGCGTATTACCGGCACGGCGCGCCCACTGACGGCGTTAAAAGCGAACGATGGCACGCCAGACTGGACGCTTATCGAACGCCTGCTCAAAGAGTGGCAACCGGATGACGTTATCGTTGGGCTACCGCTGAATATGGATGGCACCGAACAACCGCTCACCGCGCGTGCGCGTAAGTTCGCCAACAAAATCCATGGCCGCTTTGGTGTCTCAGTGAAGCTGCACGACGAGCGCCTTAGCACTGTCGAAGCCCGTGCTGGCCTGTTCGAGCATGGCGGTTTCAGGGCGCTCAACAAGGGCAGCGTGGACTCTGCTTCTGCTGTGGTGATCCTCGAAAGCTATTTCGAGCAGGGTTACTGAGCCTCTTCTGAATTGCCCGTAAAATCGGGCATTCTCAGCAGTTTAGCGTTGAGTTCCTGTAGTGCCTGAAGGCGCGCTTCCACCACATCATTCCCGACATTCCACATTCCGGCAAATGCCAGCGCAGCATGATGAACACCAACCGGAATAGCCATCGATACTTCCCCATCATCGTGATGCCAGATAACGTGGCCGGTTTTACGCTGCAGCTCAACGTGGGGCGCCAGGTTGCGCCACTGCTCGTCGGTGAAGCGTAATTTCAGCTGTTCGTCGCTCTCTTCTGCCAGTAATGCCATGCCAATGACGGACTGCCAGGCCGGGAGCATCCGATAACCGGCCAGCGCCTGTGTCGTTTGGCTGCCTGGCACCGAGTGCCAGATGTAGATAATCTGATCCTCCCACAGCACCCCGAGCGCGACGACAATATCGCGCGGAGCGTAACGCTCCAGTATTGGCAACGCGCGGGAAAAAAGCGCTGAACCACGAATGGACTGCGCCGCCAGGGCATGGATACCTGGCCCCGGCAAATAGCGGCGGTGTTCGTCCTGCATCGTCAGGCCAATCGAGGCCATTGTCATCAGCAGGCGGTTAGCGCGAGTGGTGTTAATTCCCATCAGACGCGCCAGCTCGCGACACCCAATCGCACGATCGCTGGACACCAGGTATTGCAGACAGCGTATACCGTCAATCAGGCTTTGATTTGGTTGTGATGACATGGTTTCGTTTGCTCAAAAGATAGAGACTCGATTCTACCGCTCGCACGCAAGGATACAAGGTCAACCCGGCGCAACCGCCGACCTTTCGTGAAGCCGCCCTTGCGATCTGCGTTCGGCAAAGCTTTGGTCAAAATTCTGCATCCCCGCCTGTTGCCCGGTCTGGATAATACCAGGCAATTGCCAGGTTTTGCCCTCACGGATAAGATTTGCCGCTGCTGAAGTATTCACCAGCAGTTCGTACAGTGCCACGCGCCCTCCCTGAACATCCCGAAAGAGCTTTTGCGCCAGTACCGCGCGAAGACTGCCCGCCAGCTGATTACGCACCGGTTCTTTTTCCTGTGCCGGAAAGGTATCGACCAGGCGCTCTATTGCCTGCGCTGCACCACGCGTATGCAGCGTTGCCAGCACCAGATGGCCGGTTTCCGCTGCCGTAAGGGCCAGCCTGATCGTTTCGCTATCGCGAAGCTCCCCCAACAAAATCACATCAGGATCTTCACGTAATGCGGCGCGAAGCGCCTCTGCAAATGAAGGACAGTGTTGGCCTATCTCCCGTTGATGGATAAGACAGCGATCGCTTTGATAAATAAACTCAACCGGGTCTTCCAGCGTCAGAATGTGTTTATCGCAGTGGCGGTTAAGATGATCCACCATTGCCGCAAGCGTGGTGGATTTGCCACTTCCGGTTGCCCCTGTCACCAGAATCAGACCACTGTCGTTGTCCAGCAGTACCGGGAGCACACGCGGCGCACCCAGCGCCGAAAGCTGCGGGCAGCTCGCCGGCAAGAGTCTGAGCGTGAGTGAGGCCCCGTTAATGTGGCGGAATGCACTGCCGCGTAAACGCTGCTGGCTAGTGAGCGTCACTGCAAAATCCACCTGCCCATTTGCCCACCAGGTTCCCTGTTGTTCGTCGTTAAGCCACGTTTTTAATAGCTGCGTAATATCCGGCGGCGGGAATGGCGCAGGTTCAAGCGTACCTGCCCTGCGCCAGCGTGGCGGTGAATCACTACACAGGTGTAGATCCGACACATTATGCTTTACACTAAGGGCCACAATTTCTTCCATTACCACACGACTCTCCTCGGAAAATGAACGACATTGCGCATAACCTGGCACAGGTCCGGGACAAAATCTCAGCCGCAGCAACGCGTTGCGGCCGTGCTCCAGAAGAAGTTACGTTACTTGCAGTGAGCAAAACCAAGCCTGCGAGCGCCATCGCAGAAGCGATTGCCGCTGGCCATCGTGCGTTTGGTGAAAACTACGTGCAGGAGGGCGTGGACAAAATTCGTTATTTCCAGGAACGGGGAAATAGCGACCTGCAATGGCACTTTATTGGCCCGTTGCAGTCGAACAAAAGCCGTCTGGTCGCAGAGCACTTTGACTGGTGTCATACCCTTGATCGCCTGCGTATTGCGACCCGTCTCAGCGAGCAACGTCCGGCCGGACTCGCGCCACTTAACGTGCTGATTCAAATCAATATCAGTGACGAGAACAGCAAGTCGGGCATCGCGCTAAACGAGCTGGATACGCTGGCGGCAGAGGTGGCCGCGCTTCCGGGGTTAACCCTGCGCGGATTGATGGCCATCCCGGCGCCTGAGTCAAGTTACGAAAGGCAGTTTGCCGTGGCACAGCAAATGGCTGTAGCATTTGAGGCGCTTAAAGCGCGCTACTCTACGGTCGACACGCTTTCTCTGGGCATGTCGGAAGATATGGAAGCCGCAATTGCGGCAGGCAGCACTATGGTGCGCATTGGCACAGCTATTTTCGGTGCGCGCGATTACCCCCAAAAATAAGGAAACCTGAGGAACGCCATGAAGACGTTGACTTTCCTGCTCTCAACGGTGATTGAACTGTATACGATGGCGCTATTACTGCGCGTCTGGATGCAGTGGGCGCGTTGTGATTTTTACAATCCCTTCTCGCAGTTTGTTGTGAAAATCACACAACCTGTAGTGGGACCGCTGCGCCGTGTGATCCCGGCGATGGGCCCAATTGACAGCGCCTCTTTACTGGTCGCTTTTGTACTCAGCGTCATTAAGGCCATCGTGCTGTTTATGGTGGTGACGTTCCAGCCGATTATCTGGATCGCCGCCGTTCTGATTCTGGTCAAAACCATCGGGTTGTTGATCTTCTGGGTCCTGCTGGTGATGGCAATCATGAGCTGGGTAAGCCAGGGCCGTAGTCCGGTGGAATATGCCCTGATTCAGCTTGCCGAGCCGCTGCTGCGCCCAATCCGCAGTCTGTTGCCTTCGATGGGCGGCATCGACTTTTCACCGATGATTCTGGTGTTGTTGTTGTACGTCATCAACATGGGCATCACCGAGCTGCTACAGGCTACGGGCAACATGCTGCTGCCGGGGCTGTGGATGGCGTTATGAGTGCAGTAAGCACCTGCGCCGATGGGCTGGTTTTAAGGTTGTATATTCAACCTAAAGCCAGCCGCGATAGTATTGTTGGACTGCATGGCGACGAATTAAAAGTCGCCATCACCGCCCCACCCGTTGATGGCCAGGCGAATGCGCATCTGACCAAATATCTGGCTAAACAGTTTCGCGTCGCCAAAAGTCAGGTCATCATTGAAAAGGGTGAACTTGGGCGTCATAAACAGGTAAAAATCCTCGACCCGAAATCCATCCCGACGGAAGTCGCGGCTCTGAAAGAACAGGAATAAACGATGCAGAAAGTTGTTCTCGCTACCGGTAACGCCGGTAAGGTGCGCGAGCTGGCCTCGCTGTTGAATGATTTTGGTCTGGATGTCGTCGCACAGACTGAACTGGGCGTAGAGTCCGCCGAAGAGACAGGCCTGACGTTTATTGAAAACGCGATCCTGAAGGCGCGCCACGCGGCACAGGTTACTGGCCTGCCCGCGATTGCCGATGACTCTGGTCTGGCTGTTGATTATCTGGGTGGTGCACCAGGCATCTATTCCGCGCGTTATTCAGGCGTTGATGCTACTGACCAGCAGAATCTGGAAAAACTGCTTGTTGCGCTGCAAGATGTTCCTGACGAAAAGCGTCAGGCGCAGTTCCACTGCGTGCTGGTCTATCTGCGTCATGCAGAAGACCCAACACCCGTTGTCTGCCACGGCAGTTGGCCGGGCGTGATTACCCGTGAAGCGGCAGGCAACGGCGGTTTTGGCTATGATCCGATTTTCTTTGTCCCGACTGAGGGCAAAACCGCTGCGGAACTGACCCGCGAAGAGAAAAGCGCGATTTCCCACCGTGGACGCGCACTGAAACTGTTACTGGAAGCATTACGTAATGGCTAATTTGCCACCTCTGAGTCTTTATATTCATATCCCGTGGTGCGTGCAGAAATGCCCGTACTGCGATTTCAACTCTCATGCGCTGAAAGGCGAAGTACCGCATGACGATTACGTTGCGCATCTGCTGGCTGACCTGGATGCCGACGTACCTTACGCACAGGGACGTGAAGTTAAGACCATTTTTATTGGTGGCGGTACGCCGAGCCTGCTGTCAGGCCCGGCAATGCAAACGCTGCTGGATGGCGTACGAGCGCGCCTCAATCTGGCGGCGGATGCTGAAATTACAATGGAAGCCAACCCCGGTACCGTTGAAGCCGACCGTTTTGTCGAGTATCAGCGTGCGGGTGTGAACCGTATTTCCATCGGCGTGCAGAGTTTTAGCGAGCCAAAATTAAAACGTCTGGGACGTATTCACGGCCCGGAAGAGGCAAAACGCGCGGCACACCTGGCGACAGGGCTTGGCCTTCGCAGCTTTAACCTCGATTTGATGCACGGCTTGCCGGATCAGTCCCTGGAAGAGGCGCTGGACGACCTGCGCCAGGCAATTGAACTGAACCCGCCGCATCTCTCCTGGTATCAGTTGACCATTGAACCGAACACGCTGTTTGGCTCCCGCCCACCGGTACTGCCGGATGATGACGCGCTGTGGGATATCTTTGAGCAGGGGCATCAGCTTCTAACCGCCGCAGGCTATCAGCAGTACGAAACCTCCGCGTATGCGAAGCCAGGTTACCAGTGTCAGCACAACCTGAACTACTGGCGATTTGGTGATTATCTGGGTATTGGCTGCGGTGCGCACGGTAAAGTGACCTTCCCGGACGGGCGCATTCTGCGTACCGCCAAAACGCGTCATCCACGCGGGTTTATGGAAGGACGTTATCTGGAGCGCAGTCACGATGTTGAGGCTGCTGATAAACCGTTCGAGTTCTTTATGAACCGCTTCCGCCTGCTGGAAGCCGCCCCACGTGCGGAGTTTACGCTGTACACCGGCTTGCCGGAGTCGGTGATACGCCCACAGATTGACGAAGCGCTGGCACAGAAGTATCTCACCGAGTGTGATGATTTCTGGCAGATAACTGAGCATGGAAAACTGTTCTTAAATTCCCTTCTTGAGCTGTTCCTCGCCGAAGAGCCTGAAAGCTGATTCAGGATTTTGCATCCCGTTCTGCCAGCTGAGAGAAAGGCTGGCAGAGTGTGGGGATGGACAAATCAAAACAACTCCGTAAACAAATGACGCCCGAAGAATTACGCCTCTGGTATTTGCTCAGAGGTCGTCGCTTCTATGGGTATAAGTTTCGCCGCCAGATGCCGGTTGGCACGTATATCGTCGATTTTGCCTGCTTTAAGGCGAAATTGATCGTTGAGCTGGATGGAGGGCAACATCAGGATGAAGCGGCGTATGACTTACGAAGAACTGCGTTCTTAAACGCAAAC
Organism: Enterobacter sp. C4G1; assembly: GCF_052886895.1. Classification (NCBI taxonomy): domain Bacteria; kingdom Pseudomonadati; phylum Pseudomonadota; class Gammaproteobacteria; order Enterobacterales; family Enterobacteriaceae; genus Enterobacter; species Enterobacter sp. C4G1. Next base: position 218,921 of record NZ_JBQVVV010000001.1, read on the forward strand.
AGCTGGGAAGTTTTGCGGTTCTGGAATAACGAGTTCAGGGTGAATGAAGAAGAAGTCTTGATGGTTATTTTGCAAAAATTGCAGAGCCTGATGCCCTCACCCTAACCCTCTCCCACAGGGAGAGGGAACGCTTACCCCCTCTCCCTGTGGGAGAGGGCCGGGGTGAGGGGCACAGCGCGCAGAAATCTTACTTCAGCGTCCCCACCAGCGCCTTACGGCTGTCTTCCAGCGATACCACGCGCTTACACACGTCTTTACCGAACTGCTGGAAATCATCTTCCTGATTCTTCCATTCGTTCTGAATCGAGGTCTGTAGGCCGCCCAGACTACCTAAAACGCCCTGCAATGGGTTTCCGCCGCCTTTCAGCACGGCTTTGGCGCCCATTTCGTTGATGCTGTCCTGCAAGATACCGCCCATCGCCTGATTCACCAGCTGCTGGCCGTCGGCACGGACCTGGTCAATCGCCTTATAGTGGAACGTCAGGCCATCGGTGCGATGCTCAATGATGCGGTTCATCTGCTCTTTCAGCTGTTTGTCCAGCTTGGTCAGGCGAGTACGCATATTGCTGCTCTCACCCACCTCTTTGGTGATGATTTTATCCAGTGCGACACGGCTCTTTTCAACGCGTGTCAGCGCACCTTCATCAATCCACGGCAGCGCGGTACGCAAATCTGCCTGATAATCTTTTGCCTGCTCGCGCTGCGCGGCGCTCAGATTGTACTGTTTGCCGTTAAACGTTACGTTGCCATCCGGCGTAATCACCAGATTTCCGTTTTCGCCTTTAACCTGCACGGTTTGCGGGCTTAATACCACATCGTCGCGCGGCGTCACGCCACATTTATACTCCGCATGGGCGGTGAATCCGGTTGCCATTAAAGCAACGGCCAGCAACGTTTTGCGCATCATAAAAACTCCCTCAGACAAAATGGGCCAGCTAATGCTGGCCCCTTGATGCTTACTTAGTCCCACCAAATATCGAAAAGTTCGCTGATGCGCACGTCTTCAAATTTGCGGTCTTCAAGCCATTTACGTACTGCCGCCTGATGCTCTTCAGTGCATTTACCCACTTCTTGCAGGCAAATCAGGCCTTCCCATGACAGGTAACCACTACCGTCAAACGCCAGCTTGTTTGGCTCAATCACGTCGCTGATGAAGGCATCAACGTCCTGATCAATTTGCTCTACGCTTGTACCTTCCGGGAAACGCCATGCGATAGAGAAACCCACTTCCTGGAATTCCTCGATGTGCATTTTTTTACGCAGACGACGGCTACGGTTCTTTGCCATTATTTTACCCTCTCGAACATTAAGTCCCATACACCGTGACCAAGACGATGGCCACGCTGTTCAAATTTCGTCACCGGACGTGAATCCGGGCGCGGTACATAGTCGTTGCTCTCAGACTGGTTTTTATACCCGTCCAGAGACGACATCACTTCCAGCATATGTTCCGCATAAGGTTCCCAGTCGGTCGCCATGTGGAAGACGCCGCCCAGTTTAAGTTTGCTTTTTACAAGCTCAGCAAACTGCGCCTGAACGATACGGCGTTTATTATGACGTGCTTTGTGCCACGGGTCAGGGAAAAAGAGCTGAACCATGTTCAAAGAATTGTCAGGAATCATTTTGTGCAGCACTTCTACCGCGTCGTGACACATCACGCGCAGGTTTTCTACACCCTCTTCATGGGCGGTGGCCAGACATGCACCCACACCCGGCGAGTGAACTTCAATACCGAGGAAATTCTGCTCCGGGCGCGCTTTGGCCATGGTCACAAGCGACGTGCCCATGCCAAAACCAATCTCAAGCGTAACCGGTGTTTCACGGCCAAACAGTTCGGCGAAATCAACAGGCTGTTCACTGAACTCAACGCCCATCACCGGCCAGTAGTTGTCCAGCGCATGTTGCTGCCCTTTGGTCAGGCGGCCCTGACGGCGGACAAAGCTGCGAATACGGCGCAGCGGGCGGCCGTTTTCATCAAATTCCGGTGAAATGACGTCGTTTTTCATAAAAGAGTTGTCTGCTTGTGAGAATGTTCGGGAAACGGGCATTATCCAAAGTTAAGGCTTCTATGCAAGCATGGGAAAGATCCGGTTTACAGCAGATTGACGCTGTGCTGCAATCTGCGTCCCTGATTATGCGAATCGATAACCATGCAAGCCTCTCAATTTTCAGCCCAGGTGCTGGACTGGTACGACAAATACGGGCGTAAAACCCTGCCCTGGCAAATTGAAAAAACGCCTTACAAAGTATGGCTCTCCGAAGTGATGTTGCAACAAACGCAGGTCGCCACGGTTATTCCTTATTTTGAGCGTTTTATGGCACGCTTCCCTACGGTGACCGACCTGGCGAATGCCCCGCTGGACGAGGTACTGCACTTGTGGACGGGGCTTGGCTATTACGCCCGTGCGCGTAATCTGTACAAAGCCGCACAGCAGGTTGCCACTCGCCATCATGGCAAATTCCCTGAAACCTTTGAAGAGGTTGCTGATTTACCTGGCGTTGGGCGCTCAACCGCAGGCGCGATCCTCTCTTTGTCATTAGGTAAACATTTCCCAATCCTCGACGGCAACGTCAAACGCGTGCTCGCACGTTCTTACGCGGTGGGCGGCTGGCCTGGCAAGAAAGACGTTGAGAAACGTCTGTGGGAAATCAGTGAAGTGGTCACGCCCGCTAAAGGTGTGGAACGTTTTAATCAGGCGATGATGGATCTGGGTGCGATGGTATGTACCCGTTCCCGACCTAAGTGCGAACTCTGTCCGGTGAATAATATTTGCGTGGCCTATGCCAACAAAAGCTGGGCGCAGTACCCGGGCAAAAAACCGAAACAGACGCTTCCAGAGCGCACTGGCTACATGTTGCTGATGCAGCAGGGCGATGATGTATTTCTCGCCCAGCGCCCGCCAAGCGGCCTGTGGGGTGGTCTATACTGCTTCCCACAATTTGAAGATGAAGCATCGCTGCGGGAATGGCTTAAGCAGCGCGGGATTGCTGCCGATAACCTCATGCAACAGACCGCGTTTCGCCACACCTTCAGCCATTTCCATCTGGATATTGTGCCAATGTGGCTTCCCGTGTCCTCATTTGCCTCGTGCATGGATGAAGGTCCGGCTCTCTGGTATAACTTAGCGCAACCGCCATCAGTCGGGCTCGCGGCTCCCGTAGAGCGTCTGTTACAGCAATTACGTGCCGGTGCAATGGTTTAGCATCGGCTAGATAAAGAGGAATGAGTATGGCCAGAACCATTTTTTGCACTTTTTTACAGCACGACGCTGAAGGACAAGACTTTCAGCTCTATCCAGGCGAATTAGGAAAGCGCATCTATAACGAAATCTCCAAAGAAGCCTGGGGACAGTGGCAGAAAAAGCAAACCATGCTGATTAACGAGAAAAAACTCAGCATGATGAACCCGGAACACCGCAAGCTGCTGGAACAAGAAATGGTGAACTTCCTGTTCGAAGGTAAAGACGTGCACATCGAAGGCTATACGCCACCGGAAAAATAATATTCTGCGGGCTGGTACCCGGCGGCGCTTCGCTTACCCGGGCCTACGGTTTCGTAGGCCGGGTAAGCGCAGCGCCAACCGGCGAAAGCAACGACTAAGCAAACACAACACGCACTCCCGGAATGATGAAAAAAATTTTAGCGCTAGCTCTTATTGCGCCGTTGCTTGTGTCTTGTTCGTCTAAAAAAGGCGATGATTACAACGAAGCCTGGGTAAAGGACACCAACGGTTTTGACATTTTGATGGGGCAATTTGCCCATAACATCGAAAACATTTGGGGATTTAACGAAGTTCTTATTGCTGGCCCTAAGGACTACGTTAAGTACACCGACGCTTATCAGACCCGTAGCCACATCAATTTTGATGACGGTACGATCACGGTCGAGACTATCGCAGGCACCGAACCTGCCGCGCACCTGCGCCAGGCCATCATCAAAACTCTGCTGATGGGCGACGATCCGGGCTCTATTGACCTCTACTCCGATGCTGACGACATTACTATCTCCAAAGAACCGTTCCTGTACGGTCAGGTTGTCGATCAGACCGGTCAGGCGATTCGCTGGGAAGGCCGCGCCACGAAATTCGCCGACTACCTGTTGCAAACGCGTCTGAAGAGCCGGACTAACGGGCTGCGTATTATTTACAGCGTGACCATCAATCTGGTGCCAAACCACCTTGATAAACGTGCACATAAATACGTGGGCATGGTGCGTCAGGCGTCGCGGAAATACGGTGTGGATGAGTCATTGATTCTCGCGATTATGCAGACCGAGTCTTCCTTTAACCCTTACGCCGTAAGCCGTTCTGATGCGTTGGGCCTGATGCAGGTTGTCCAGCACAGCGCCGGGAAAGACGTTTTCCGCTCGCAGGGGAAATCGGGGACGCCAAGTCGTAACTACCTGTTCGATCCGCAAAGCAACATTGATACCGGCACGGCTTATCTGGCGATGCTGAGCAATGTCTATCTTGGCGGAATTGATAACCCAACCTCACGTCGCTATGCGGTCATCACCGCGTATAACGGAGGTGCAGGCAGCGTACTGCGCGTCTTCTCGAATGACAAAGTGCAGGCCGCGAACATCATCAACAGCATGGCGCCGGGAGATGTCTATTCGACGCTGACCTCCCGCCACCCGTCTGCGGAATCCCGTCGTTATCTGTATAAGGTCAATACGGCGCAGAAGAACTACCGTCGCCGTTAGTCCCCTCACCCTGCTCTCTCCCCAAAGGGGAGAGGGTAAAAAGATCCAACCCATACGAAAATGTTATTTGCATCACAATCCAAACTGCAAATTAATGTGGATTGCATTTTTTTGCGGGAGGTAACAAAACAAATTGTTGCCTGCTGATAGAATTGCATCAAATACCAACCCTGAATGTTTCTATAACAACATATCTCCCGCTCACTTGTGAGGAAAGTAACATGAACCTTAAGCTGCAGCTTAAAATCTTGTCGTTTCTGCAGTTCTGCCTGTGGGGTAGCTGGCTGACTACACTCGGCTCCTATATGTTTGTGACGCTCAAGTTCGATGGTGCGTCTATCGGTGCCGTATACAGCTCGCTCGGTATTGCGGCTGTCTTCATGCCAACGCTGCTGGGTATCGTGGCGGATAAATGGTTAAGCGCAAAATGGTTATACATGCTGTGTCATCTGGTGGGTGCGGGGACGCTGTTTATGGCAGCCGAAGTCACCACGCCTGGCGCGATGTTCATGATTATCCTGCTTAACTCGCTGGCCTATATGCCAACGCTTGGCCTTATCAACACCATCTCCTACTACCGCCTGAAATCAAACGGTATGGATATTGTGACTGACTTCCCGCCAATCCGTATCTGGGGCACTATCGGCTTTATCATGGCGATGTGGGGCGTGAGCTTCGCGGGCTTCGAACTGAGCCATATGCAGCTCTATATCGGTGCTGCGCTGTCTGTTGTGCTGGCGATCTTCACCCTGACGCTGCCGCACATTCCGGTATCTAACCAGCAGAAAAACCAGAGCTGGAGCACCATGCTGGGCCTGGATGCATTTGCGCTGTTCAAAAACAAACGCATGGCGATTTTCTTTATCTTCTCCATGCTGCTGGGTGCGGAACTGCAAATCACCAACATGTTCGGCAACACCTTCCTGCACAGCTTCGATAACAACCCGCTGTTCTCCGGTAGCTTTATCGTTGAACACGCATCCGTCATGATGTCTATCTCTCAGATCTCTGAGACGCTGTTCATCCTGACCATCCCGTTCTTCCTGAGCCGCTACGGCATCAAGAACGTGATGCTTATCAGTATCGCTGCCTGGATGTTGCGCTTCGGCCTGTTCGCTTACGGCGACCCAAGCCCGTTCGGCACCGTGCTGCTGGTTCTGTCGATGATTGTTTACGGCTGCGCCTTCGACTTCTTCAACATTTCGGGTTCCGTATTTGTGGAAAAAGAAGTGAAGCCTGAAATCCGCGCCAGTGCTCAGGGTATGTTCCTGATGATGACCAACGGCTTCGGCTGTATTCTGGGCGGTGTGGTGAGCGGTAAAGTGGTTGAGATGTACACCACCAACGGCATCACTAACTGGCAGCCTGTGTGGCTCATCTTCGCCGCGTACTCGCTGGTACTGTTCTTCGCGTTTATCGCGCTGTTCAAGTACAAACACGTTCGCGTTCCGAACGGTGCGCAGCCAATCGCGCATTGATCTTTGGCGTGTTGTGCCCGGTGGCGGCTACGCCTTACCGGGCCTACAAAAGCACAGAAAGATAGCCGGGTAAGCGTTAGCGCCACCCGGCTATTTTATTTCAGAAAGCACCCATCCCACCGACAGCAAATCCGCACTGCCTCCCGGGCTCAGGTTCCGTTCAATCAATGCGTTATCCATCTTAAGCAGCGCATCATGATCCCAGCCATTCGCCAGCAGTTCACGCGCATAGCCCTGCACGTAGCGCAGCCCATCGATACCGCCGCGCGACACCAGGTTACTGTCCTGATTAACCGCCATCAGGCATAACAGTAATTCATGAAGCGAACGCCCGCTCCACTTCGCCAGCGCGTTGCGTACCGTCGAAAAACCGCTTTCCGCCTCACCGCGTGCGCCGGTTAGACCATACTGCTGAAACTGCCGCTCGCCCGCCGTTGCCTGCCCGCTGCGCCCTGCCAGCTCACGCGTCACCAGCCCACGGCAGATGTTACTCACCTCACAGCACAGGCTCTCTGCGCTCACTTTTTGCACCCTCCCGGAGGCAAAACAGAGCAAGCCGAGGGCAAAAATCCCACCTTTGTGAGTGTTCACTCCGTCCGTTGCCATATACATGGCCTGTTCACAGGCTATGCCCATCGGGCGGATAAGGCGCAACTGTTCTGTCACAGGCTTATCTGCATGGGCATCGCCCAGCGCGGCAAAGCGCGTAAACCACGGCGAAATTGCCGCAATGCTGCGGGCAAACAGGGCATGGTCCATATCGCGGTGGGAACCATTATTAAGCTTATCCACTAGACCCGGTTTTGGCGTCAGCTCCAGCTCCTGCCAGAGCGCCTCTTCCGCAAGCCCGGGCACATCCCACTGGCGCGGTTTAGTCGCGAGCAAACCAGTCATCAATCATCTTCTCCACGCGAGCCGTCACCTGTTCAACAGGATGATTTCGCGAACGGGAACAGGCGTGGGCGGGTTCGTCACAAATCAGGCAACGACGCAGATTCGCTCCTAACGATACCCGGCCAACATGGCCGTTATGGGGGCAAATCACATCCAGATCCCAGAGCCTGCCGAGTGGATGCGTCTGTTCCAGCTCTGCGCAGTGGGCTTTCATTTCCGCCGCCTGATGGGCCACGCACCATAGCGCCTCTGGCCCTGTCGGCAGCCATAAAACCTGGCGGTCAAGCACCTGCCAACGGTTCTCCCACAGCAGCTGATCGCACATCTGTAGTGCTACACCCATCGTATTGCGATAACGCAGGCTGTCTTTGATTTCACCCGGCGTGACCAGGGTGAGAGAAATCACCGGTTGTTGATAGTGCGCAAGCCAGTCAGCCTGGCGTGCTGCGCGGCGCTCTTTCGCCGCCAGCAACGCTTCCAGGCTGACACCCGCCTGCACGGGTGTCGCTGTCGTCATGATTACTCCTTCACCTGTCTTACGGTGTCGATCACACTGCCGTCGCGGTAGCGGATCACGCCCACAATTTTATCGGTAAATTCAATCGCTTTTGGCACGCCCGTTAGCGAGATAGCCCGCTCGTATAACGTATCGATATCGACGATTTTCAGCCCGGCCTCAAGCAGACGATCGCGGATCTCCGGGCGCGCCGGGTTGACCGCAATGCCGTGGTCAGTGACTAACACATCGATGCTCTCTCCCGGCGTCAGACGAGTGGTAACACGCTTCACCACCGTCGGAATACGGCTACGCAACAGCGGCGCTACCACAATCGTCAGGTTCGCTGCCGCGGCAACATCGCAGTGCCCGCCAGATGCCCCGCGCATTACCCCGTCGGAGCCGGTGATCACGTTAACGTTAAAATCGACGTCAATTTCCAGGGCGCTAAGGATAACGACGTCGAGCTGGTCGCAACATGCGGCTTTGCTGCCCGGGTTGGCGTAGACGTTGGTGGAGATCTCCACGTGATTCGGGTTGCGCGCCAGCGATGCCGCCGCCTGCCCGTCAAAGCACTGGGTATCGAGCAGCTTTTCAATCAGCCCTTTTTCGTGCAGATCCACCAGGCTGCCGGTTATACCGCCGAGTGCAAAGCGTGCTTTCACCCCGCTGCGTTCCATCTTTTCTTCCATAAAGCGCGTGCAGGCGGTGGCTGCCGCGCCGGAGCCGGTCTGCATGGAGAAGCCCGGTTTGAAATAGCCGGAGTGTTCAATCACATCTGCCGCGTAGCGGGCAATCATCAACTCGCGTGGGTTGCTGGTTACACGCGCGGCACCAACGCTGATTTTGGCCGGGTCACCCACGCTCTCGACCTGCACGATGTAGTCCACCTGATCCTGCACCAGGCTGGCGGGCATATTAGGGAATGGCACCAGCTCTTCGGTCAGCAGCACCACCTTGCGGGCAAAGTGGGCGTCTACCATGGCATATCCCAGCGAGCCGCAGCTCGATTTCCCGTGCGTGCCGTTGGCGTTACCAAATTCATCGCTGCAAGGCACGCCGAGGAACGCAACGTCGATATTCAGCTCCCCGTCCTGCAATAATTTGACCCGTCCACCGTGGGAGTGAATCTGCACCGGCTCATCCATCAGCCCGTGAGAGATGGCATCTGCCAGCTTGCCGCGCATCCCGGAGGTGTAAATACGGCTGATCACGCCGCTTTGGATATGTTCAATCAGCGCATCGTTGCAGGTCATCAGCGAGCTGGAGGCCAGGGTCAGGTTTTTGAAGCCCATCTTCGCCAGCAACGCCACCACGGTGTTGATAACCCGGTCGCCTTCACGAAACGCATGGTGAAACGAAATGGTCATGCCGTCCTGCAGGCCGCTGCGTAACACCGCCTCTTCAACGGATGCGCACAGCTTACGATTATGCTTCTCTTCCGGGCTGTTCAGCCACGGCGTCGCGCTGTGGGCGGTATCGAAAGGTGTTAACGCCCGCAGATGGGGAAAATTCACATGGATAAGTTCTGTCTGATTCATTTTGAAATCCTTAACGACGCACGCCGGAGGCCGCCGCGCGTTCCAGCACCATCTGCGCGTGGTTGATAATCGGGGCATCGACCATTTTGCCGTTGAGCGATACCACGCCCAGGCCGTTACGCTCGCCCTCTTCTGCTGCTTCAATCACCCGTCTGGCGTGATCCACTTCCTGCTGAGTTGGCGCATAGGCGTTGTGCAGCAGGTCAATCTGACGCGGGTTAATCAGCGATTTGCCGTTGAAGCCCATCTTGCGGATCAGTTCCACTTCACGCAGGAACCCGGCTTCGTCGTTTACGTCTGACCACACCACATCAAAGGCGTCGATGCCTGCGGCGCGCGCCGCGTGCAGCACGGCACAACGGGCGTAGAACAGCTCGGTGCCGTCACCGCGCTCGGTTTGCATGTCCATCACGTAGTCAAAGGCCGCCAGCGCGATACCGATTAAACGCGGGGAGCTGCGGGCAATCGCCACGGCGTTAATGACGCCAATAGCCGATTCAATGGCCGCCATCACACGGGTAGAACCCACTTCACGCCCGCATTCGCGCTCGATGCGCTCCAGGTGGCCTTCCAGTTCAGCAATATCGTCAGGCGTATCGGTTTTCGGCAGACGGATCACGTCCACACCGGCACGCACGGCGGCTTCCAGATCCAGCAAGCCAAACGGTGTGCTCAGTGGGTTAATACGCACCACGGTTTCGATATCCTGATACATCGGGTGCTGTAACGCGTGGAAGACCAGCAGGCGCGCGGTGTCTTTCTCGCGCAGCGCCACCGCGTCTTCAAGGTCGAACATGATGGAGTCGGGACGGTAGATAAACGCCGTTGAGAGCATGGCGGCGTTCGCCCCCGGCAGGAACAGCATACTGCGGCGGAGTTTGCTCATTTCAGCGCCCCCCAGTTGATGGTCTGTTCTTCTGCGGCGCGCAGAATCGCGCTTTGCAGACGGGCGCGGATCACACAGTCCAGCGCCCCTTTATCTTCAACGATGATCAATCCCTGCTGCACGTTCATCGCGCGTAATGTCTCATCGACGACCTGGCGGATCTGCTCGCCAAACTGCTTGATCACTTCACTGTGGATGACAATCTCCAGCTCACCGTGAGCGGGAGCGATTTTCACCATCAGGTCGCTGGACTCCTGCGTTCCGGCCAGCGACTCCCTTACAATTTTCATGATAAATTCCTGATAGTTATGCGACTTCCGCGCGCGCACTGTAGTGCGCTTCGAGATGCGCGAAAGTGGATTCCGGGACAATCTCCCGGATCCGGGTAAACTGCTGTGTCTTGAGTAAACGGCGAACTTCCGAGGCTGAAATGGCGTTGCCGGTGGCCTTTATGCGCGGCATTTCCACTACGTCGATGCGGGAGGAAAGCAGCGCGTGCAGCGTCTGGTTGTACTGACGGGTGATATCGCAAAATGGCTCTGAGCCGATAAAACGGTGGGTGATCCCCAGGGCCGGCGCAATGTGATCCCGGAAGATCAACACATCGATTTCACTCCATGCCTGCTGCACTTTGCCGGTATCTTTCAGGAAATAGGCCGGGAAGGTCGCGCGGGAAATGATGTACTGCGAGCCTTCATGCACAACCACGTTTGGCAGATGCGCCACACCTGCACGCACCATCTCCAGGCGTGCGCTGAACGGGAAGAACGACGCGTCTTCACGCACAACAAACAGATGCAGCACATCGCACTGCTGCGCGGCCTGCTCCACCAGATGACGGTGCCCAAGGGTGAACGGATTGGCGTTCATCACAATCGCCCCCACTTTCTCGCCACACTTGCGCTTAGCGCTAAGCGTACGGCAGTAACGCTCAATGCCCTGCGGCGTGTTCTCCATCAACACGGCGTTGTTACCGCTCTGGGCAATGGGCCAGAAGCCGCTGCGGGAAAAGCGCTCTTTATTGCACGGACGCGTGCACAGAAAGAGATGAAAGTGCCCACGCGCCAGCGCAGCGTTCTCCACCTCTGCCAGTAACCGCGCGCTCAAGTTCTCGCCCCGAAGCTGCTCGTTTACCGCCACACATTTGATGACGTTACCGGCAAGGCCTGCGCAACCCACCAGCTGCATTCCGGCCCAGGCCTCAACGAACAGCGTAATGTCGTTGTCCAGGCCAAGACCGCTGTCTGCCAGTAAATAACGGATCTGGCTTAAGCGTTCCGGGTGTTTCGCCACGTCTGTCAGACGAAAATCGATAGTGGGTTGCGATTGCATACTGCCGCCTTACTTAATGTGCTGCCGCAAGCGTGGTTGCCGGCGCTTCCATGATCACGTTACTCAGATGGCCGATATGTTCGATCTCCACCTCAATGCGATCCCCCTCTTTCATAAACAGCGGTGGGTTACGCTTTTTACCTACGCCACCCGGGGAGCCGGTGATGATCACATCGCCAGGGCTTAAGCGGGTGAAGGTGGTGATGTACTCGATCAGTTCCGCCACCTTGTGGATCATGCTGCTGGTGTTGTCTTCCTGCACCATGCGGCCATTCAGCCAGGTGCGGATCGCTAACTGGTGCGGGTCCGGGATTTCATCTGCAGTAGCCATCCACGGACCGAACGCCCCGGTCTGACGCCAGTTCTTCCCGGCGGTAAACCAGGTGTGCTGCCAGTCGCGGGCTGAGCCGTCCATGTAGCAGCTGTAACCGGCCACGTGGCGCAGAGCGTCGTCGCGGCTGATGTTCTCCCCGCCTTTACCGATAATCACCGCCAGCTCGCCTTCATAATCGAACTCGCTGGAGTGGCGCGGTTTCAGCACCGGCTCGTTGTGGCCAGTCTGGGAGTCCGGGAAGCGGACAAACAGCGTGGGTGCCGGGTTGTGCTGGTCGAACTCCTTGCGCTTGTCGGCATAGTTCATGCCCACACAGAGGATTTTTTCCGGCTGCTCAATCACCGGTAAAAAGGTGATGGCGCTCATCGGCACATCCACGGCATCGTTGAGATAACGGGTGGCCTGTGCCAGCCCGTTCCCTTGCAACAGCGCTTTAAGGTCGCTGTAGCGGTCGCCCAGACGGCGACCTAAATCAATCACACCTTCGGCCTGCACGATGCCGTAGCTGCGTTTACCCTGGTATAAAAAGCTTGCGAGTTTCATTGTTCTTTCCTGAAAACTTAAACGAGGAAGTTGCCCAGAATCAGCAGTGAGACGGAGACGTTAATCGCGCCGCCAATACGGGTGGCAATCTGGGCGAATGGCATCAGGCTCATGCGGTTGCCTGCGGTCAGGATCGCCACGTCACCGGTACCGCCCTGGCCGCTCTGGCAGCAGGAGACGATGGCGACATCAATTGGGTGCATCCCAATCTTTTTACCGACGAAGAACCCGGTCGCGACCAGCGCAGAGACGGTGCTCACAATCACCAGCAGGTTGCTGATGGTGAACGCAGCCACCAGTTCGTGCCACGGGGTGATAGCAACACCGACGGCGAAGAGGATTGGATAGGTCACAGAGGTCTGGAAGAATTTGTACACCACCTGCGAGCCCTCAAGCAGACGCGGGGATGCGCCGTTGCAGAGCTTCACCAGCACCGCCATAAACAACATGCCAACCGGTGCAGGCAGGCCAATCAGCTTGTGGCCAAGCATCCCGAGCATATAGAGCAGTACCGCCAGCAGTGCGCCAGAGGCAATCGTGGTGACATCGGCTTTGCCAGAGAACGCAGGCTGAGTGGCAGTTGCATCGGCATTGGCGCGGTTTGGCATCAGCTGGCCTTCACCGGTCAGATGCGGGTAGCGTTTACCGAGTTGGTTCAGGCAGCCAGAGATAATGATTGCCGTCAGACCGCCGAGCATCACCATCGGCAGCACGCGGCCGAGCGCAACGCCCTGGTCCATATGCAGCAAGGTGGCATAACCAATCGAGAGTGGAATGGCCCCTTCGCCTACACCGCCCGCCATGATCGGCAGAATAATGAAGAAGAAGATCTGGAAGGGCTCAAGACCCAGCGCCAGACCAACGCCCATCCCGACAATCATGCCGACGATTTCACCGCACAGCATCGGGAAGAAGATGCGCAGGAAGCCCTGAATCAGCACCGTACGGTTCATGCTCATGATGCTGCCGACGATAATGCAGCAGATGTAGAGATAGAGAATATTGGTAGATTTGTAGAACTTGGTTGTGGATTCGACCACCACGTCCGGCAGCAGGCCATAATAGACCAGCGCAGACGGGATAAAGGTGGCGCAAATCGCCGCCGCGCCCAGCTTGCCGATAATCGGCAGGCGTTTGCCAAACTCACCGCAGGCAAAGCCGAAGAACGCCAGCGTCGCCACCATCACCACGATGTCGCTTGGCAGTTTGCCACCCAGACAGTCAATGGCAATCAGCGCGCCCGCCAGAACAAACAGTGGCAGAGGAATAATCCCGACTTTCCAGGTATCCATAATATGCCACCAGCGCTCCTTGAGCGATGGCCGCTGAATATCAATCGGGTCGTGGGTAACAGAGAAAGAGTCGTCAGTTGTGCTCATAATAAGCCCCTTGGTTATTTTGTGCGTTCAGCTTAAAGTCACAAAGGCTTACTTTATGTGAGGAATGACATATTAAAACCGAAGTTTTAATGGCAGCTATGGTTTTAATGGTTTCTTTTATTTAGTGTGATTTACACCTTATTAATGGCCGTGGTTTTTATGGTTTCTTTTCTAAATTGAACAAACAAATAACATTTATGAATTTCGTTTCAGGGCGATAAACCTTTCAGATAAATCTTTTACAGGCCGTGCTGTGCAAGGGATCACAAGTTTTTGGCAAACCGGGGGCTGGCACGAGAAAAGATGATATATTGGCGCTTCTCATTGATACCCTGCGTGATAGTTATGAAAGTATCGTTTCAGATCAAGCTGTTTATTTCGCTGGTAGCCTTTTTCTCAGTGCTGTTTACATTACTGGGAGGATATTATTATGTCGATGTTGGCAGGCAGCTTTATCAGGAAATGAGTACACGCGCTAAAATACAAGCTGAAGAGATTGCGCTTATTCCGACTTTACGTAACGAAGTCGAACAAAAAGATATCAAGTCAATCCATGACTTTATGCAAAAAATAGCCACCCACAGTGATGCCAGTTTTATTGTGATTGGCGATAACAAAGGGCAGCATCTGTTCCATTCCGTGTTTGCTGACCGGGTCGGAACAACGCTTGTCGGCGGCGATAACGAAGAAGTGCTGCTGGGGAAAAGCACCACTACCATTCGCAAAGGCGGGCTGGGCATTTCTCTGCGCAGCAAAGCGCCCATTTTTAACGATGCCGGGCAGGTGGTGGGGATTGTTTCGGTGGGGTATCTCACCAGCTATCTCGACACCATTACCGTGAATAAGGTCGTCAATATTTTAATTGCAGCGGTGCTACTGCTTATCGCCCTGTTTATCTTCTCGTGGTTTTTTACCCGCAGTATAAAGAAGCAGATCTTCTCCCTGGAGCCACGCGAAATCGGCCTGCTGGTGCGCCAGCAAAAAGCGATGATGGAGTCCATTTATGAAGGGGTGATCGCCATCGATGATAACCTGCGCATTGAAGTGATCAACCAGGCGGCCAGAAAGCTGCTGGGGTTAAGCCAGCCCGCCCGGGAGCTGCGCGGCCAGTTGATTAGCCAGGTTATCGAACCTGTCCCTTTCTTTGCCCCACAAACCATGCTGGCGAAAGACACCCACGATGAGATCTGCCGCTTTAACGATCTCACGGTGATTGCCAGCCGGGTCCGCATCATGCTGGAAAATTCGCTTCAGGGATGGGTGATCACCTTCCGCGATCGCAATGAGATAGATACCCTGAGCGCCCAGCTCAGCCAGGTAAAACGCTATGTCGATAACCTGCGCATTATGCGCCATGAGCAGCTTAACCGCATGACCACGCTCTCTGGCCTGCTGCATATGGGCCGTTATGAAGAAGCCATTGGCTATATTCAGGCACAATCGGAGCACGCTCAGGAGCTACTGGACTTTATTTCATCCCGCTTTAGCTCGCCCACGCTGTGCGGCCTGCTGTTGGGTAAAACAGCCCGCGCGCGTGAAAAAGGGGTCGAGCTGAATTTCGATCCGGCCTGTCGGATGGACACCGTGTTCCAGCCCCTGCATGAAGCCGAGCTGATCTCAATCATTGGTAATTTGCTGGATAACGCCATCGAAGCGACGCAACGCTCTGAACTGCCGCACGCACCGGTGGAGGTGTTGATCAAACTGAGCGAACAGGAACTGATCGTTGAAGTTGCCGATCAGGGCGTGGGCATCAAACCGGAGATCCGCGACAGGATTTTTGAGCGCGGCATCACCACCAAAACACGCGGCGATCATGGTATTGGCCTGTACCTGATTGAAAGCTATGTCACGCAGGCTGGCGGCTCGATAGAAGTTGCCGATAACATGCCGCGTGGCGCAATTTTCTCACTGTTTATTCCCGCCACGGGAGCCGCCCGGCGTTCCGTTCAGGAACTGGAAGATACCGATTATGCAACATGAACTTATCGACGTACTGATTGTTGAAGACGAGCGCGCGCTGGCACAGCTCCACGCCGAGCTTATCAGCAAACACCCGCGACTGCGCCTGGTGGGTATTGCATCGTCCCTGGCTGACGCGCAGGTGCAGCTCGAAAGCAAACAGCCGCAGCTGATGCTGCTGGACAACTACCTTCCCGATGGCAAAGGGATCACGCTTATCAGCAACCCGATGCTGACCCGCGCTAACTGCTCGGTGATTTTCATCACGGCCGCAAGCGACATGGACACGTGCAGCCAGGCCATTCGCAACGGCGCGTTTGATTACATTCTGAAACCCGTGTCCTGGAAAAGGCTCAGCCAGTCGCTTGAACGCTTTGTGCAGTTCGCCGAACAGCAGCGGGTCTGGAAGATTGTCGATCAGCAGAACGTTGATTCGCTGTACCAGCTCCAGGCCAAAAACTATCGCCAGGATAATGGCAGTAAAGGCATTGAAGAGAATACGCTGGCGCTGGTGCAAACCCTGTTTAACCAGAAATCAGCCCACTATTTTTCCGTTGACGAGGTAGTGACCGAAACGGGGTTGAGTAAAACGACAACCCGGCGCTATCTGGAGCACTGCGTGGAGGCAGGTTTTTTGAGTGTGGAAATGCTGTACGGGAAGATTGGGCATCCGCGCAGAATGTACAGGCGGGCAGAGGTCTGAATGTTTTTGTTAGCCGGGTAAGCGTTAGCGCCACCCGGCGTTCGTTCGGCAGGGGTTTACTTCAATACATACCCATAAAGCCGCTGGATCCCGTCGGCGTCTTTTTCGCTGTAAACGCCCTGCAACTCCGGCGAGAAGCCCGGTAACAGGTTAACGCCCTCTTCCAGCGCCAGGAAGTAACGCTGCACCGCCCCACCCCAGATTTCGCCAGGCACCACGCACAGCACACCCGGCGGGTACGGCAGCGCCCCTTCAGCAGCAATGCGCCCTTCGGCATCACGAATACGCACCAGTTCGACGTTACCGCGAATGTACTCCTGGTTAGCATCCTGTGGGTTCATCACCACCGCAGGCAAGCTCTCTTTGCGGAACATCGCCTTTTGCAGATCTTTCACGTTAAAACTGACGTACAGATCGTGCATCTCCTGACACAGCTGACGCAGGGTGTAGTCGCGATAGCGCACCGGGTATTTCTGATAAATGGTCGGCAGCACGTCGGCAAGCGGGGTGTCATCTTCAATATGCTGCTCAAACTGCCCCAGCATCGCCACCAGCTGCGCCATCTTCTCGCTGCTTTCAGCAGGGGTTAGCAGGAACAGGATCGAGTTCAGATCGCATTTCTCCGGTACGATGCCATTTTCACGCAGGTAGTGCGCGAGGATGGTCGCCGGGATGCCAAACTCAGTGTAGTGACCGGTTTCCGCGTCAATACCTGGGGTGGTCAGCAGCAGTTTGCAGGGATCGACAAAATATTGCTCGCGGGCATAGCCTTCAAACCCATGCCATTTCGCGCCTGGCTCAAAGCTGAAGAAACGACGCTCGCTGGCGATGGTCGATGTCGGGTGATCCTGCCACGGACGCCCTGCCACCACGGGTGGAATAAAGGGTTTGATCATATGGCAGTTCGCAATGATCGCCTTACGCGCCTCAATGCCCAGCTCCACGCACTCCGCCCAGAGCCTGCGGCCACTTTCGCCTTCATGAATTTTTGCATTCACATCAAGCGCTGCGAACAGCGGATAAAACGGGCTGGTCGAGGCGTGCAGCATGAACGCGTTGTTAAGCCGCTTGTGCGGGCAGAAACGCGCCTGGCCACGAATATGGTTGTCTTTTTTATGGATCTGCGAGGTTTGCGAGAACCCGGCCTGCTGCTTGTGCACAGACTGGGTCACGAAAATACCCGGATCGTTCTCGTTGAGTTCCAGCAACAGCGGAGATGTTTCCGCCATCATCGGGATAAATTGCTCATAACCTACCCAGGCGGAATCAAACAGGATGTAGTCACACAGATGGCCGATCTTGTCGATCACCTGACGGGCGTTATAGATAGTGCCGTCGTAGGTGCCAAGCTGAATGATTGCCAGGCGGAACGGCCGTGCCTCGTCGGCCTTTTCCGGCGCAGCCTCGCGGATCAACTCCCGCAGATATCCATCATCAAAGCAGTGCTCATCAATACCGCCAATAAAGCCGAACGGGTTACGCGCTGCTTCGAGATACACCGGCGTAGCGCCGGCCTGGATCAGCGCACCGTGGTGGTTGGACTTATGGTTATTGCGATCGAACAGCACCAGGTCGCCACGGGTCAGCAGCGCGTTGGTGACCACCTTGTTGGCGGCAGATGTTCCGTTGAGCACGAAGTAGGTTTTATCCGCATTAAAGACTTTTGCCGCGAACTTTTGCGCGTGCTTGGCAGAACCTTCGTGAATCAACAGATCGCCGAGTTTCACATCGGCATTGCACATATCGGCGCGAAACACATTCTCACCGAAGAAATCATAGAACTGCCGTCCCGCAGGGTGTTTTTTGAAAAACGCGCCATGCTGATGCCCAGGGCAGGCAAACGTGCTGTTCCCCATCGCCACATACTGACTCAGGGTGTCAAAAAACGGCGGCAGCAGATCCTCTTCATAACGGCAGGCAGCCGTTTCCAGTTCCAGAAACTCCTGCGCTTTACCGGCGATAACTGCCGTCACGCCCTCAGGAACATCCGTTGGCTCTTGTGAGAACATAAACACCGGTAAGTGGAAGCCGGTACGCTTCAGTAACGCAAGGATGCCGCTGCAACTCTCAGCGACCGTAATGACGACTGCCGCCACGTCGGTAAAATCGGTATTGTCCAGCGTCACCTTTTCGCGGTGAGTAGACACGGTGGACACCAGCTCGCGGCTGACGGCAATTTTCATTGATTTCATAAGCACAAATACCCGTTTCAGGGGAGAAAAGGCCCCGGACAGGGTAAATACCCTGCCCAACGAATGTGTCTGATCGGAATCAGCTCCGACCGCCAGACATCAGTAAAATCAGAACGCGTCTGGTTTTACTGTTGTCCTGCAGTGAGCCAGCGTTACCCTCACCGCACGGTGAGACAAGAGTAGAATAGCGTGATACGGACAGGCATTCGCGCAGCGGTAAGCAGTGTCAACATTGGCGGCTCCGTATCAGAAGAGGAGAAAATTCGCGCAATCATGTCACCTTTTATTTTAGGGTGCAAGAAGGAATCATTATGCACTTAATCATCCAAAGCTAAGCCTTTAACACCGAGTCCGTGCAATAATAATGCAATATCAATGATTAAATAACAGGAGCTTACTGTGGTTATCGGTCCTTTTATTAATGCAGGTGCCGTCTTACTGGGCGGTGTACTTGGCGCCGTATTAAGCCAGCGGTTACCGGAGCGTATTCGCTCCTCCATGCCTTCTATTTTCGGCCTTGCATCGTTAGGTATCGGTATCCTGCTGGTCATTAAATGTGCCAACCTGCCGGTGATGGTGCTCGCGACCCTGCTCGGCGCGCTAATAGGCGAGTTTTGCTATCTGGAAAAAGGGATCAACAACGCGGTAAGTAAAGCGAAGAACCTGATTACGCGCCCGGGCAAAGCGAAGCACGGCAATCACGAGTCGTTTATTCAAAACTATGTCGCCATCATTATTCTGTTTTGCGCCAGCGGCACGGGGATATTCGGCTCGATGCAGGAAGGGATGACAGGTGACCCCAGTATATTGATTGCTAAAGCCTTTCTGGATTTATTTACCGCCACTATTTTTGCCACCACGCTTGGCATAGCGGTAGCCGCGATTTGCGTGCCGATGCTGCTTATCCAGCTGGCGCTGGCAACCTGCGCGACGCTTATTCTGCCGCTGACCACTCCGGCAATGATGGCAGATTTTACCGCCGTGGGCGGTTTGCTGCTGCTGGCAACCGGGTTGCGCATCTGCGGGATTAAGATGTTCGCAGTAGTAAATATGCTGCCTGCCCTGCTGATAGCAATGCCGCTTTCTGCGCTCTGGACACACTTTTTCGCCTGAGATGGCCACAAACTGGCGAGAGAGTGTGCAGTCTGTAACGAAAACAACAAATTTCGTTGACGCCAGAATGTGGATCGGGTTTAATGCGCCCCGTTGCCCGGATAGCTCAGTCGGTAGAGCAGGGGATTGAAAATCCCCGTGTCCTTGGTTCGATTCCGAGTCCGGGCACCACTATTCAGAAAAACCAGCCTTAGGGCTGGTTTTTTGCTTTGTGGGAAAATGGCCCATCCAGCAAAGGGACTCTCCCTTCAAACAATCTCCTGCGCTTATACTTTTACTTCAGCCCAATTTCACTCAGGAAAATTTTGGCTAGTTATTTACTACCCGCCCCCTGAAGAAATACCGTTATTACATCTGTTCAACGCACTAACCCAAGTGAATATTCCACATTAATAACACAATCAGATAATTGTATTTTTCGTCTATTCAATTAGCACCCAGGCAATGGATTCTTCAGTAATTGCGGCCAAATTGCCGCCCAGTCGGCACTGTGTGTCATTCCACTGACAACCTCCACACGAATGCAATTTCCCCCGACTACCTGCTGGAAACGCCTTGCAACATCAACAGGAACCGTTTTATCCGCATCCCCGCTGTAATGGATTTGCGGCAATGTACGCAGTTCGGCAGCACGATCAATTGCACTGATGGCATTCGGCATTGGGGTAACATTATGCATGGTATTCACCCATGCAACGTCGAGGTTCCCTGCAACAGTACGTAATGACCGAACATCTTTACGACGAGCAGCGAGTAGCGCCGCGATGTTCCCGCCACCGGAATACCCCACCATATCGAGTTTCACCCCAGGATAGCGGCTGGCAAATACTTCCAGCGCCTCATTCATGGTATCAATCACAACCGCCGAAAAACGATCGTTGGTCCACCAGTTCACCTGACAAGTTGCTGGCAACGGGGGCCCGATAAACTGGCAAGGTCTGGCGAGATACAGCACATTCTGCCCCGGATCGGCGGCAGCCAGCTTCAGCCCTGTTGGCTGATGAGGTGTAGGATCATCAGAGGGTTGAGTACGGCTTTTCCAGGCAAATCCATCACCTTCGATATAAACACGTATTGAGTTCACAGGCGGAGTGAATCGGCCCCATGTCGCTATCACGAAAGAACGTGTCGGTATGTTTTCACTGTTCAGACCAGCGGTACTGGCGATCCGGGTTGCTTCGGTTCGGGAATCTACCGAAACACAGCCTGCAAATAAAAAAGATAAGCTAATCAGTATGCCAGCTAATAATGCCTTGCTTTTTATTTGCATACCACTCCATCACCTTAAGTTAAATTAATATCAACACTAAAAACATGGTCTTATTTCAATATGAAATAATTAAACAAACCTTATTGTTTTCTGCAACAAATTGTATATTCTTCGCCGCAACAATATCGGATTAATCCGAATAACATTGCACCTGCAACTACACATATCGCAACTTTGTGGCGGCTCATCATGGAAAAAAAACAACTCAGCCAGCTGATTTCTCTGCTGGTTGCCTCTACGGCAGCACAAGGATTATTAGTTAATCCTGTTTTTGCGCTTCCAGGTATTATTACTATCGACTCAGCACAAAGTAGCTTGCAGGTTGCAGGCACTATTCCTGAGGTACATATCACCAACACCGGTTCGCTGACAGGTAGCCCTACAACGGCATTTACCTTAAGTCAGGGTGGGACACTCACCTCACTGACCAATGACGGCACCATTAGTGATTTTAACGATAATATCCCGGATTCCGTCTACAGTAGCATCGTTCAGATTGATGGTACAATTGACACATTAACCAATAACGGTTTTATTACCAGTACCGATCCCTTTAATTATGGCGATATCGTTACAATCGGTACTTCGGGTTCAGTTGATACTTTTATCAACAATGGAACCATCCAGAACAATCCAAATAGTTATAATTTCGGCATGATGAATGCTGGCACTATCGACAACATGGGTTATGTTCATCAACTGACTAATACCACTAATGCCGTCATTAGTGGTTATATTGGCATTTATAACCAGGGCACTATCGATAATATCACCAACAACGGTCTTATTATCTCAAACAACTCCAGCTTTATGCCTATGCCCGGCCAGAATGGCGCAATTAATAATTATGGCACCATCGGTACACTGTATAATTCCGGGACCCTCAGCAATGGTAACCTGGGTTTCTTAGATTCTGGTGCCGTCATTAACTGGGGTACCATCCATAATATCATTAACGACAATATCATTAGTGGTAATACTTTTGGTATTTCCAACTATGGTTCTATTGACACCATTGAAAACAATGGACAGATCAGTTCCAGCAGTTCCGGGATTTATGCCAACACGTCCAGCACCGAAGTCGTCAGTAGCATTATTAACAATGGTACTATCTCCGGGAGTTACTCAGGTATTTACCTCTCAAGCTACAGTAGCCTGAACCCTGAAACGAGCATTGTTAACAACGGTACGTTAACCGGCTCGGGTTATGCGCTTAATATCTATAACGATACTAACGCGAGCTCCAGCGTCACCCTGACCAACAGCGGGTTAGTTTCCGGTGACATTTACTCCAACGGCTCGATGCCATTAGTCATCAATGGCGGGACGGGAACAACAGGCACATTAACCGGGCTGACGGGCATCGGTAATATCAGTGCTACCCGTTCCGACGTAGTCTTTGGCACAGGTTCACTGCTGCTGAATGATAATGTTAACGTTTCAACCAGCAGAGTGCTCAACGATGCAGCCTCGTTGCAGGTTAACAATAACATCAGCATTACAGGCGACTATCACCAGAATGCAGCTGCAACGCTGATCTCCGGGATTTCCGACCTGGTCGCCGCAGATGGCAATAGCCAGAGCGATTTCGGCTATGGACGTTTGAACGTGAGCGGGAACGCCACGATCGATGCGGGCTCCAGCGTGAACCTGCTGCGCACCGGCAACACATACAACTTCGCCGAAGGGCAACGCTACGTGGTGGTTTCTGCTGCCGGTGCAAGCACTAATTTCAACGCAGATCAGCTGAACTACAAAGCGGTAGGTTACGCCGGGGCAGTGACAGGAACAGTGGTTGATGACGGTTCAAATAAAGCACTGGTTTTAACCGTAGGTGCTGAACCAGTGGTTACGCCTCCGCCGGTGATTACACCTCCGGTTGTGACACCACCTGTAATCACGCCTCCACCTGTAGTGACACCTCCGGTTGTGACCCCGCCAGTGGTCACCCCGCCAGTGGTCACGCCTCCGGTTGTGACGCCTCCAGTAATCACGCCTCCAGTGGTCACGCCTCCGGTTGTGACGCCTCCGGTAATCACGCCTCCAGTGGTCACGCCTCCGGTCGTTACCCCGGAACCAACCCGACCTGGACTTGCGACCATGCCTGGCGCGAAAGCCGCACTGGGTGGCCTGGCGAATTACACCGGTATTGCCTCCCCGCAGCTACTTGACCTCTACAACGCTTCACTGGCGATCGAAGGCAAGCGGGAAGCTAACCGTGTTGGTGAGAGCCTGTCATCTGCACAAAACCTCAACACCAGCTCCGCGGCAACGGTTGCTACGTCAACGGCGCAGGCTGTGGTCGGGGCGCATATCGATGCTGTGCGTAACCCGAGCAGCGCCGGAACCAGCGGTGTTGCAACCGGTGACGACTACGAAAGTAACTGGATTGTCTGGGGGCAGCCGTTTGGTGGGTACGCTCGCCAGGACAGCACCGCAGATGTGAGTGGCTACACGGCGAAATTTGGCGGCTTGATCCTCGGTGCGGATCGTTCGCTGGGTGACGACTGGCGTCTGGGCGCAGCACTGAACTACAGCAACACCTCTGTTCGCGGTAAAGATAACCTGAGCGGCAACACCTCTACCGCCGACAACTACGGGATCATTGGCTATGCAGGATATACGGGTCAGCCGTGGTATTTGAACCTGTCCGCGGGTCTGAACCGTCAGAATTACAGTTCCGTTCGTCGTGCTGAATTTACCGGCTTCTCCGGCTCTGCCGACGGTAAATTTAACGGTCAGTCAATTACCCTACAGACCGAGTTCGGCTATCCGTTCACGCTACCAACAAATGTGGTACTGACACCACTTGCCAGCCTGACTTACGGCTACCAGCACGTTGATGGCTACAAAGAAACGGGCGGCAATGGTATGGCGCTGGACGTAAGCAGCAGCCACACGCAGTCTGTCGTCAGCGAAATCGGCACTCGTGTTGAGAAAACCTTCGCCACCAGCGTGGGTAACCTCACACCGTTCGCTCAGGTCACCTGGCTGCACCAGTACGATACAAGTCAGGCCAGCAGTCATGCATCGTATGCCGCAGATACCGTGGGTGAAACGGGCTTTATGTCTAAAGGTACTGCCCCGGTGGAAGATATGGCTGGCGTGGCCATCGGCAGCACGCTGTATAGCGAAGATAACCTGAACCTGGATGCTCGCTACGACCTGCAAGCGGGTGACCGTTACCAGGCGCACACCTTCAGCCTGCGTGTACGCAAGATGTTCTAATCGTGACTGTAAAACGGGGCCACTAATGGCCCCGTTTTTTTATCCTCAACGTAGCGCAATCCACTTCCACCCCACGCCCATCGTCCCCAGTACAATCGTCACCACCGCCGCCACATGCAGCAAAAAATCCACCGGATGCACCTCTACGGGATGACAAAACGAAAGCAACGTTAACGCCATACAGGCAACGCCCGCTCCCGCCACTGCAAGCGTTCGCAGCGGATACAGCGCCCGGGTTCGGCGCAAATAACCGATTACCAGCAGCATCATCGGCGCGCTCACCGCCATCATAAAGACATAACAGTTCACCTCATCAGGGTGATGGGCCTGCGTATTCGTCTGGCCGAGACTTAACCCCACGCTGCCCAGCCAGAGCACCACCAGCGGCACAAACCATCGCCAGCTCAAGGGTTTTCGCCCGGCGATGCTGAGCAAAAACGCATTACGAATAGCCAGCGTGCCGGTAATAAACACCAGGATTAACTGAAGCACAGCTAACGCCGCGCCGGGCTGTGTCCAGTCGGTGGCGACACGCTGAAACATCAGGCTACTCAAGGCACCGCAGGGCAGCGCCATCAGCAGCCAGGCAATGACTCTCCGGCTGTTTGTCCAGGGACGATAGACAGGCTTCGCGTCCCGGCTCAGCTGTTCAATTAACACCTCATGACTGCCCATGATTCGCTCCCATACGGCGAAGATTGGTTAATGCCCTGTGAAGTAATGATTTCACGGCGGCAATGCTCAGATTATGGCGCGCAGCGGCCTCCGCAAGGCTCATCTCCTGCAAATGGATATGTTCAACAATTTGCCGCTGTCGCGACGGAAGCTGGTCTAAGATCCGCGCCAGCTGTTCTTCATTTTCCCGATGTTCCGGGTTTTCTACCGTGGCACCGTCATACGCCCTTTCGTCATCCGTTTCTCGCTGCTGATAACGCCCGCGGCGACGCAACGCGTCAACGGCACGCGCCTGCACGATGGCCATCAGCCAGGGTAGAAACGGAAACGCCGGGTCGTAGGTGTGGCGAACCCGATGCACCGTCAGCAGGACATCCTGGATGACATCGTCAACCAGTGCGCTATCGGCAATCTGCTTGCGAACCAGCACCCGGATGGCCGGGACGATGGCCCGCAGCAGTTGCGTATAGGCTTCGCGATCCCCCGCCTGGGCGGAGGCCATTAGCGCGGGCCAGCGCTCACGCGGGGCGAGATCGTTATCCATAGTCCGCCACGATATTGTTACCTCATGCTTTTTTACCGGATGCCTGATTCAGGGCATTCACCACAATCGACGGCGTAAGCACCTGCGGCAGCACTTTCGGTGCGCTGCCATCCGCCGGGTAGACCACATACAGCGGCAGCCCGCCCTGCCCAAACGCATTCATAGCATCGTCGATATCAGCATTAAATTTAGTTGAATCGGCGACCATATAGACAGTTCCGGTGCGGGAAATCGCCTGTTTCACCGCCTGGGTGGATAACGATGTGCGATCGTTTACCTGGCAGGTAATACACCAGGATGCGGTGAAGTTGACGAAAATGGCTTTGCCGTGACCGCGCATTTCCGCCACAGTCTGTGGCGACCATTTCACCTCGGTAATGTTATCCGCAAGCGGGCTTTCCGGCTGGGCAGTTTGCGTGTGCATAACGCCCGGCAACGGCGTTATCGCCGCCAGAAACACCACCACCGTCACCGCCAGTAGCACTTTATAGCTGTGTCCGGTAAATCGCCTGCGCTGGGCAATACCGTACAGCCACGCGGTAAAACTCACCACCACGGCACAGGCCAGCATCGCCGCCAGCGCGGTGGTTCCCGCCTGCTGCGCCAGCACCCAGACGAGCCAGGCAAAAGCGCCAAACATGGGAAAAGCGAGGCCGCGCTTGAGGATATCCATCCAGGCTCCCGGGCGCGGTAAGCGTTTTGCCATCCCCGGAAAGAGCGAAATCGCGGTAAATGGCGCAGCAAACCCAAGCGCCAGCGCCAGAAAAATGGCCAGCGCCACGACAGGCGGCTGAACCAGCGCGTAACCCACGGCCCCCGCCATAAACGGTGCCGAGCAGGGGGTAGCCACCACAATAGCCAGTGCGCCAGTTAAGGCTGAACGTACAAACGCACCGCGCCCTTCGGCGTTGATTTCCCCTGCCCGCTGAAGCGACAACCCGACTTCAAACACCCCCAGCAGGTTCAGCGCCGCCCCCAGAATGATCAACGCCAGCGCAGCAATCACCAGCGGTGACTGGAGCTGGAATCCCCAGCCCACCGCCGTTCCTCCGGCGCGCAGTGCCAGCAGCACGGCCGCCAGCGCCATCATGGTAAATATAACGCCAAGCAAAAAGCCCAGCCCTTCCGTACGGGCGCTCGCGCTGTTGCCCTGATGACGTAAAAGCCCCAGCGCCTTCAGCGAAATCACCGGAAAGACGCACGGCATAAAGTTGAGAATAATGCCGCCCGCGAAGGCGGCCAGAATAGCCGTTAGCATAGAAAACCCCAGAGGCTAAGTTACGAGTGCGATTGCGCGTATTTTTTCACGGCATCCATCGTTTTCTGGATATGTTCATCCGGGTTACGGTCGGTGTAACTCAGCAGGATTTTGCCGTCCGGGGCGATAACGTACGAGGTGCGGTCAGACAGAGTTTTGCCATTCATCTGCATCAGCGTTTTATACTCTGCCGCCACTTTTGCCCCTGGGTCGGCCGCCACCGCAAATTTGTCGCGACACTCCAGTTTCGAGAACTCATCCACCTGGTCGACATTTCCGGCGGTCACTCCCACCACAGTTGCCCCGAGTTTTTTAAAGTCATCCGTGGCTTCGGCAAAGGCGTGGGCCTCCAGCGTACAGCCCTTTGTAAATGCCGCCGGGAAGAAATAGAGCACCACCGGCCCTTTCTGTAGCGCCTGCTGCAACGAGAAGGTCAGCGGTTTACCGCCCAGCGCCCCTTGCAGGCTAAAGTCCGGGGCTTTATCCCCCACTTCCAGCGCAGCATGCGCGCTCATGGCAAAAAGAGAAAAGCTCAGTACAGCGGCGGCAGACAACGTTTTCAACGGTTTCATGGTCAGCTCCATCAGGAAAAATGTATTACCTGAAGAGTAGTTCGCTAATGATGTCGAAAAGGTTTCGCTGACCACGAAATTTTATTCATTTAGCGGGGATGGCGCGCAAGAAGGGAGACATACCGCTCCGGGGAAACAATCCCCCGGAGCAGTTAGCATTACTTATTTTTCTCGACAATTAACGGCTCAATGTCGCTCTCTTTTTTCACCACCAGCGTATCGTCCCCGCGCAAACAGGTGCCGCCATAGTTCCCGCCCACGGTAAAGGTACACACCTGAATATACTTGCCATCGACGTTTGGCAGGCACCACAGCTGCTGGTAGATATTTTTACGGTCAGCAAACTTGCCGCTGGATTTGTCCAGCAGTTCATCCTGCGGGCTTATCAGGTCGATGTTGCTGCCGCAGCGCCCGGCAATCGGTTTAGCGGCATAGCCAGTCTGTTTCAGCAGGGCGTTCACCTCAAAATCGGTATCCAGCAGGTAACGATGGTTCGGGAAGAGCTGCCACAGCACCGGCAGGATCGCCTTGTTGCCAGGAATAACCGTCCACAGCGGTTCAAACACCAGCACTTCCGGGCGCAGCAGCACATCAATCAGGCGAACTTCACCTTCAGGATGCCCGGTGCGGATCGGCACCGCAGCGTATTCGGTTTCGCTCACTTCACGGATTTGCTCAATCGCCGTTTCCCAGGCCCAGGTTTTCCACACGCAGTTCACGTGGCGACCTTCATTGTCGACCAGTTGCCCGGCGCTGTCCCAGCTTAGCGCGCCAAGTCCGTGCAGGATCCGGGTTTCAAACCCGGCCTGAATGAGCGAGCGCTGGATAAACAGGGCGTGATAATCCTCTTCGATATCGTTGTCCTGCATGATGTGAACAAACGGCCGGGCGTGGCTGTGTTTCCACGCGCCAGTAAGTTCTTCCAGTAGCCCTTCAGCCGGGTTGTGGCCATTCCCGCGATAGCCATTTTTCACCCACTCTTCAAGGATCAACCCGCCCTCGGTGTGGCAGGAAGCGGAATCGGCGTTGTACTCGTATACCTTCAGCCCACGCTCATCCATACAGAAATCCATACGACCGGTGATCATATGGTGACGACGCCATTGCCAGGAAAGACGCAGACGCGGCCAGAGGATTTTCGGGATGTCGAAAAGCGCCAGTAAGTTATCGTCTTTCAGCACCTTGTCGGTGGCGTGCAGGTACATCAGATGCAGTTCGTTGGTGGCTTTGATAAGTTCCTGCTCGGCGCTTTCAGTAATGGTGAAATACTGGCAGGGATCTTTATTGATAAAGTGACCGTTCGCTTGCACGTAGGCCTTCTGAAGGGCATCGTCTTCGTTGAGCCATTTCCCGTCGAACTGACGTTTGTTTTTCAGCCGCGCACCGCTGATTTTAAGCAACTCGCCGTCGATTTCCGGCTGCGGCAGGCTGTGTTCGGTGTCATCGGTCTGGATCATCCAGCCGAGGATCTCGGTGTCGTTGAAGGTGTCATGAAGGGTGTAACACCCGTTCTCAACACTCAGACGCAGTTCACGCGTCCACTGCTGCCCTAACGGGAGCGGGGAGTGAATAACGTTCTGCTCCGCAATGCGGATCTTATCATCCAGCAGCTGGGTAATAACGGCAACGTGCCCGGTTTCATGGAACTCGCCGCCCTTTTGCCAGATAAGCAACGCCCCGGCCTGCGGCGCGCGTTTTGAGCCATTGGCAAAAGCCTGCAATGGCAAGATGTTATCGTTCACCACTTCGCGCAAAAAGCGCAGAGAGAAGATCTCCCACGCCATGCCGACATCGGTAAAAATCACACCGTAGTTGAGGAACAGGAAACGGCGGGCGAACTCAACACACTGCCACTTGTGGCCCATGTATTCGTTGCTGATATAGCTTCTGAAATCCGCGTCTTCAGGGTAGTTACGTGGATCGAGGCTGCCGTAATTTGAAGAGTAAATCGCCACGCCACCCGGCGCATAACCTAACAACGTCCCGAACGGAGCGTCACTGCTTAACTTTCCTTTACGCATGTATCCAACCTAAAACAGGCAGGCGGCAATTTTTTGAAGGGTTGTCGTCGTCTGCACGTTGTAATTAACCTGACAGAGGTGGATTTATCATACACCTGCGTGGCAAATTATTCGTCGCGACAATAACTAAAAAATTCACAACATCAGGAGTCAACATGAGCTTACAAGCGCAACCGCTTGAATGGGGTCACGGCCCACACACTTTCGAAGTGTTCCTGGAACCAACCTGCCCTTTCTCGGTTAAAACATTCAACAAGTTAAACGCGTTCCTGGAACAGGCGGGTGCAGATAAGGTGACGGTCAAAATCCGTTTACAGTCTCAGCCGTGGCATCTGTTTTCCGGCGTGATTGTGCGCTGCATTCTGGCGGCGTCCACACTGCCGGATGGCAAAGCCGCAGCGCACAAGGTGATGCAGTCCGTGGCCGATCATCGCGAAGAGTTTGAGTTTACCGACCACTGTAGCGGCCCGAATATGCAGGCGACGCCGGAAGAGATCGTCGCACGCATTGAACGTTACAGCGGGGTGCAGGTTGCAGAGGCGTTTGCCCGCCCGGAATTGCAAACCGAGATTAAATGGCACTGTAAATATGCGCGCCAGAACGGTATTCACGTCTCCCCGACGTTTATGGTCAATGGCCTGGTGCAGGCGGATTTGGGCAGTGGCGATGACGTAGAAGTGTGGGCGAAACGGGTTCTGGGATAGCGTTGTGCAGCCTGTCATGTCGGGTGGCGGCTGCGCCTTACCCGACCTACAAAACACGAAACCCTGTAGGTCGGGTAAGCGAAGCGCCACCCGACACGTTTAAGGCTCAAATCTTAAACAACCAGCACGCCGTAAAATGCCCTGGCGCTATCTCCTGCATCGCGGGCTCCTGCGCCTGACAAACCGGCATGGCATGTGGGCAACGGCTGCAAAACTTACAGCCCGGCAGCGTTGAGGTTGGCCCGGGAATTTCACCGCGCAAAGTCGCTTCTTCGAGGTTACGAATACGCGGGTCCGGCTGCGGCACCGCCGCCAGCAGTGCACGCGTGTAAGGATGCGCCGGATGATGATACAGCTCGTTTGCGGGCGCAACCTCCACTAGCTTACCGAGATACATCACCCCGATACGGCTGGAAATATGGCGCACCATCGACAGGTCATGAGCGATAAACAGATAGGTCAGATCCAGCTCCTGCTGGAGATCCTGCAAAATGTTCACCACCTGCGCCTGGACTGATACATCCAGTGCCGACAGCGGCTCGTCACACAGCACGAACTCCGGGCGCACGGACAACGCTCGCGCGATACTGATACGCTGACGCTGGCCGCCGCTGAACTCATGCGGGAATCGCTCAAGATGTTCCTTTTTAAGCCCGACCTTATACAGCAGTGTTTCAGTCCGCTCCCGCTGCTCTTCCCGGCTGTAGCCGTGGATTTGCATCGGCTCGGCCACCAGCTGTTGCACCGTCATGCCAGGGTTAAGCGACGAATACGGGTCCTGAAAAATCGCCTGCATTCTTTTACGCAGCGGCTTCAGCTCTTTTTCGCGGGCGTGGGCGATCTCTTGCCCGGCAAAATGGATCTCGCCCGATGTGATATCGAACAGGCGCAGGATGGCACGCCCGAGGGTCGATTTCCCGCAGCCGGATTCCCCGACCAGGCCAAAGGTTTCACCACGCTGAATATCAAAGCTCACCCCGTCAACTGCTTTCACCGCCACGCCTTTGCGCAGCAGGCCGCCGTTAAGCTGATAATGTTTGCGCAGTTCCCGTACGCTCACTAAAGGCGAATGTTGCTCGCTCATGCCTGAACCTCCTTATCTGCCCATAACCAGCACGCGGCGCGATGGCCTTCTCCTGTGGTGTAAAACGCTGGCTGTCTTTCGCACTGGGGCATCCGTTTTGGACAACGTTCGGCAAACGGGCAGCCCGGGGGCGGGTTGAGCAAGCCTGGCGGTGAGCCTTCGATAGGCGAAAGGCGATGATTCACCTCGTCTGGGCGCGGCAGCGAGGCCAACAGCCCCTGGGTGTAAGGGTGCGCCGGACGATAGAAAATGTCCTCCACGCTCCCTTCTTCCATCACCAGCCCGCCGTACATCACCACCACGCGGCTACACACCTGCGCAACCACGCCGAGATCGTGAGTGACCAACAAAATGGCGGTCTGCGTTTTCTGTTGCAGGCTTTTCAGCAGACGCAGGATCTGCGCCTGAATGGTCACGTCCAGCGCGGTGGTGGGCTCGTCGGCAATCAGCAGTTTTGGGTTACAGGAGAGCGCTATCGCTATCATCACGCGCTGGCGCATCCCGCCGCTGAACTCGTGCGGATACTGGCTATAGCGGCGTTCAGCCTCGGCAATGCCGACCTGCTCCAGCATGTCAATCGCCGCAGCTTTTGCCGCTTTTTTTGACAAACCTTTGTTACGCACCAGGATCTCTGACATCTGTTTGCCGATGGTCAGCACCGGGTTCAGGGCCGTCATCGGATCCTGGAAAATCATCGCAATGTCGTTGCCACGAATGGCGCGCAGCTGCTCGGGGGTTTTCTGTGCCAGATCGTCGTTCTGAAAACGGATACTGCCACCGGTTATCCGCCCGTTGCTGCCCAGAAGCTGAATGATCGACTTACAGGTGACGCTTTTGCCGCAGCCGGATTCACCGACGATGCCGACAAGTTCTCCAGGCTGAACCTGAAAGCTCACGCCGCGCACGGCATGAACATCGCCATCGCGCGTGTGAAAGGTGGTTTGCAGGTTATCGAGTTCTAATAAGTTACTCATCGCGGTTCGCTCCCGGCTCGAAGGCGGTACGGAACACATCGCCCAGCACGTTAAAACTGAACACCGTCAGCAGGATCAAAATGCCGGGGAACATCGCAAGCCATGAGGCTTCACCAATGTACGACTGCGCATTGTTAAGCATACTGCCCCAGGACGCTGCAGGTGCCTGGACGCCAAGCCCAAGGAAGCTGAGCGTCGATTCCATCAAAATGGCCGACGCGATGTTGAGCGTAGCCGCCACAATAATGGTCGGCAGTACGCCAGGAATAATATGGCGCACAATAATACGCAGCGGGTGTTCCCCGGATGCGCGAGCATAGAGCACATACTCGCGCTCTTTCACCGACAGGGTTTCCGCACGCACCAGCCGCGACATGCTCATCCACGTCAGCAGGCTGATGATAAGGATAATGTTATCCACTCCGGGCTTGAGGTAGGCGTTCACCACCAGCAGCAGGAAGAAGGCCGGAATAGCCATCAGGATATCGACGGCGCGCATCATCAGGTTATCGAGCCAGCCGCCAAAATAACCACTTACCGTGCCGACGACCGTGCCAATCAGCGTGGAAAAAACCATCGCCAGAAAACCGACCATCAGTGATATCTGCCCGCCATACAGCGCGCGGGTGAAGTAGTCACGCCCGTATTCGTCGGTGCCAAACCAGTGCGAGGCATCCGGGGGTAAGGTGCGGGCACCCAGCGCCATCTGGTCGGGATCGTAAGGACTCAGCCCTGCGCACAGGGCCGCGATGACGAAAATAAACAGAACAAATAATGAAAACTGCGCCGGACGATTGCGGCGCAACTGGTGACGAACCTGTTGCCAGCGTCTGCTCATCCGGGTTACCTCAGTGTACGAATGCGGGGATCGGCGAAGCGATAAAGCAGATCCGCTACCAGGTTGCCGAGGATCAGCATCATCGAAGAGAGCATGATGATTGCCATTATCAGCGGGTAATCCAGCGAGGTGATCGACTGGATCCCAAGCAGGCCCATTCCCGGCCAGGAGAAGACACTTTCTGTCACATACGCGCCTACCACCAGTTCACCAAACGACAGGCCAAACAGGGTTATCACCGGCAGCAGCACGTTTTTCAGCACATGGTGGAACAGAATACCGGAACGTGTCGCGCCGTAGGCGAGCTGGGTTTGCACGTAGTCGGCAGAAAGCTGTGAAATGGTATTCGAACGGATGTAACGCACGTAGCTGGAGAGGTTATAAAAGGTCAGCGCGATACACGGCAGCACGCCGTGGCGCAGGACATCCAGCCAGTTGTCGTCCATGCCGATGGTGCGCATTCCCATACTGGGGAACCAGTTCAGCTGCACGGCAAAAACGGTAATGAGAAGAATACCAAACCAGAAAATCGGCACCGAAATACCGATATAGGCGAATAAGTTCAGCACGTGATCCAGCCAACGGTGCTTAAATGCCCCAGCCAGCAGTCCCAGCGGGATGGCCAGCACAATCGCCATCAGCAGCGAGGCGCCCATCAGCCCTAACGTTGCCGGAATGCGCTCGCCGATCATCTCCAGCACCGGGCGGTGGTAAATCAGCGAATAGCCCAGATCGCCCTGTAAAACGTTCTTCAGCCACAGCACGTACTGCGTCACCAGAGGTTTATCCAGCCCCATACTCTGGCGAATACGCTCAATATCCTCCGGGGCCATACGTGGCGTAATGTACGCAGCAACCGGATCGCCGGGCGCGAGTTTGACCAGCAAAAACGCCACCAGCGAAATAAAGAAAAGCATCGGCAGCAGTTGCAGCAGCCGACGCGTGAGTAATGTGTTCACGACATGCCCTTACACGACTTACCATACGAAAAACCCCGGCCAGGTGACCGGGGTAACTACTTATTTTTGGTAGATTTTTGACAGATCCTGGAACAGATAAACCGGCTTCGGTTCCGCTTCCTGCGTGCCGCCAAAGCGTTTATCCACGGCAACGGTCGCGTTGGTGTAGGCAATCGGGTAGTAGGTCATGTCGTTTGCCACGGTCTGCTGAATTTGCTTGTAGATATCAGCACGTTTCGCGGTGTCGGTTTCCACTGCACCTTTGTCCCACAGGGCATCAAACTGCGG
The DNA here is from genome assembly GCF_052886895.1 of Enterobacter sp. C4G1. Classification (NCBI taxonomy): domain Bacteria; kingdom Pseudomonadati; phylum Pseudomonadota; class Gammaproteobacteria; order Enterobacterales; family Enterobacteriaceae; genus Enterobacter; species Enterobacter sp. C4G1. The sequence continues at coordinate 252,893 of NZ_JBQVVV010000001.1, forward strand.
ATTTTTGTAGTGAGCGTAGTTGTAGGCTTCGTTGCTCATAAACAGCGATTTGTAGCCATCCGGCTCTGAACCCATGATGTAACCACCCAGGTTCAGCTCCCACGCGGTGTTGTTCATATCCAGGCTACGCTGGGACATGGCGTTGGAGTCCAGCGGCATCAGTTCGACGTTCACCCCAATGCCCTTCAGCGCCTGCTGAATGTAGAGCGCCATGCTCTCCTGGGTTTTGTTGGTGTTCACATACGCCAGATGCAGCTTCAGGTTTTCCGGCGCACCGGAGGCTTTCAGCAGATCTTTGGCTTTTTGCAGATCGAACTTGTACTGCTCTACGTCGTCAGTCTGATACAGCGTGTCCGGCGTCAGGAACGAAGTTGCCGGTTTGGCGTAGTCCAGCGAGGTAAACGCGGTCTGGGTCAGCTCATCTTTGTTGATGGCATACGCGATGGCCTGACGCAGCTCTTTGCTTTTCATGACCGGCACGTTCTGGTTAAAGGTCATGTACGCCAGACGCCCTTCCGGATAGACCACAAAATCAAATTTACCGGTGTTTTTCAGGCGGTTCACGTCCTGCGGGTCGACCATCTTGAGGTTGATTTCACCGTTTTGCAGCGCAAGGTTGGCGGAGTTGCTGTCTTTGGCAAAACGGTAGGTCACGGAATCGAGCTTCGCTTTACCGTTCCAGTAATCGTCAAAACGGGTCAGGGCGTAATACTGCCCGGCGCGATACTCTTTAAACTTGAACGGCCCGGAACCCACCGGCGCATCGTTTTTGGTGCTCTTTTCCAGATCGCCTTCATTCGTGAACACGTGCTGTGGGATCGGGTAGATCTGCACCAGGGTTCCGGTAAAGGCTGCGCTCACCTGCGGTAAGGTGAACTTCACGGTGCGATCGTCAACCTTGCTCACTGCTACGGGTTTGTCGCCGTAAGTGAACATGCTGCGGAAGAAGCTGTGCTGTTTGGCATCCAGCAGTTTATTGAAGGTGAATACCACGTCGTCCGCCGTCAGCGGTTGACCGTCCTGCCATTTCAGATTGGGTTTTAAGGTCAGGGTGTAGCTAAGGTTATCGGCGGATGGCGTCAGGCTTTCTGCCAGACCCCATTCGATTTTGCCGTTGTTGAAGCTATACAGCGGAGCATAAAGCGCCTGCATGATGGTTAAGGTGGTACGATCGCTGGCATAGAGTGGGTTAACCGCTAACGGGTCGCCGGAGGTAATACCGATAATCAGCGAGCCCCCCTCTTTTGGTGCGTCGCTTTTCGCTGCTGGCGCATTCGCCGTCTCTTTATTTTTCGCATCATCACAGCCTGCCAGACCTAACGCGAGCGATACTACAACTGCGGATAACAGAAGCTTACGCATCTCACTAACTCCTTGCCTGATAAAGTATTTACTACTGATAATTTTCTTTATATGACAGCATCATATTCAGCTTTGCGGTAATACGCATTAACAATGAAAATGCGATTTTCGATTAAGCTTATAACGGTTTTGATATATATAAGCGCCAGAAGGAATAGCCGCGACTCTATTGCGCTCAGTTCGTTAAACCATTCACAAATCTCCTGCTACACTGCCTCAACACATCACTCAAAAGGCAGGCCAACATGTCAGACAACACTTATCAGCCACCGAAAGTGTGGGAATGGAAACAGAACAACGGCGGTGCGTTCGCCAACATCAACCGTCCGGTATCCGGCGCAACCCATGAAAAAACGCTGCCGGTGGGAGCGCATCCGTTGCAGCTCTATTCCCTGGGGACACCGAACGGCCAGAAAGTCACTATCATGCTCGAAGAGCTACTGGCGCTGGGCGTGACGGGTGCAGAGTATGATGCGTGGCTTATCCGCATCGGTGAGGGCGATCAGTTCTCCAGCGGCTTTGTGGACGTGAACCCGAACTCGAAAATACCGGCACTGCGTGACCACTCCACCACCCCGCCAACGCGCGTATTTGAATCCGGCAATATCCTGCTGTATCTCGCAGAGAAATTTGGTCACTTCCTGCCAAAAGATCCGGCGGGCCGGGTAGAAACCCTGAACTGGCTGTTCTGGTTACAAGGCTCTGCGCCGTTCCTCGGCGGCGGTTTTGGTCACTTCTACAACTATGCGCCAGTAAAGATTGAGTACGCGATCGACCGCTTCACCATGGAGTCAAAACGCCTGCTCGACGTGCTGGACAAACAGCTGGCGCGTAGCCGCTATGTGGCGGGAGAAGAGTACACCATTGCTGATATGGCTATCTGGCCATGGTTCGGCAACGTGGTGCTCGGGAACGTGTATAACGCCGCAGAGTTCCTGGATGCGCAGCAGTACACCAACGTGCAGCGTTGGGCGAAAGATGTGGCGCACCGCCCGGCTGTGAAGCGCGGCCGTATGGTTAACCGCACCTTTGGTGAGCCGAGCGAGCAGCTGCATGAACGCCATGCGGCAAGCGATTTTGATACGAATACCGAGGATAAGCGTCAGGGCTGATGCCCTCACCCTCTCCCAGTGGGAGAGGGAATAAAAAAGTAGGCCGGGTAAGCGCAGCACCACCCGGCTGAATTACGCGCCGAACCCTGCCTGTTGCAGGATCATCTTCGCCTCTGCTGACACCAGATATTCCGCGAGCGCTCTGCCCTTCGGCGTCACCACCGCACACGCATACTCCGCGCGCGGGTTATACGGTGCGGGAATGTCGATAACCATCAGCCCGTCGACTTCCCGCAATGTTGCGGCATAGCTGGCATAACCGATAAACACCTCCGCCTGGCCGCCATGAATAATCCACTCAGCCGCCAGTTTGCCCGTCGGAATCGGCGCGGAATTTCGCCCGCCCACCAGCGCTTTCGCCCGCATTCTTACCCCCTCACCTGCTTCGCCCATGCGGGTAAACAGCGCCTGGGTGTAATCCCCGGACGGATCGGCTCCCGCCGTAGAGGTTGCGATACGCACATCATCACGGGTAAGCAAAGAGAACCAGTCATCCCCCGCGCGCAGCACATCGCTGCGCACCGTCAGGCAAAGCTGATTGCTGGCAAAAGGCACCACCGATAACGCCTGCCCGGACGCGAATAACGCCTGCGGATGGGCAAGATTTGCCGAAGCAAACAGGTCGCACGGCTCGCCGGTTTCAATACGTTCCCGTAACAGCCCGGCCGGGCCGAATTGGCTTTCGACCGGTTCAGGAAAGTGCGCCATTAAGTTCTGCCACACCACCCGCAGGCTGCCCGCCGCCAGCACGCGCATCAATCAATGCCCTGATACGTGGTGCGGTAAAAACGCTGATACCAGTCGTTTGCGACCTTGCGCATATCCACGTCTTTAAACTTCTCCGGGTAGAGCTTTTTCGCCATCCACAACTCGCCAATGCCCATGGCTTCCGGCATCGGGTAGCCCCAGGCTTTGGCGTAATCCGGCATCAGGTAAACGCGCTGATTTTTCACCGCGTCGATAGTCTGCCACTGCGCACCGGTTTTGATCTCGTTAACCACAGACGGGTAACGGTCCTGCACGAAGATCACCTGCGGGTTCCAGGCAATCACCTGCTCCATCGCCACGGTTTTAAAACCCTGAATGGTGGCCGCTGCCACGTTAACCGCGCCCGCGTGCACCATCATCAGGCCGGTATATTTCCCGGAGCCGTAGGTGGTGAGTTCCGGGTTAGCCATGTAAGCGCGAACACGTTTTTCTGCCGGGATATCTTTCAGGCGATCGCTGACCATCTTGCGACCGTTGTCGGTCGCTGCAATCAGGGCTTTCGCTTCTGGCTGTTTATTGACTATTTCGCCAATCAGGGTGATCCCTTCTCGCAAACCCAGATCGTAAGCCTGTTCTTCATCCGCCATTGTCGGGTTCAGTTTGGCTTTTTCACCGGCGGCATCGTGGCGCAGGGAAATGGCGACCACCGGAATACCCAGACTGCTGATCTTGTCGATCATCTCCTGCGGGGCGTAATTAGTGACGAACACCACCTGCGGTTTCAGCGCTACCAGTTTTTCCGGGTCGACGTGGGTGAGGTCGCCAAGCGCGGCTTTCTGGTTCAGCTCTGGTGCCAGGCGCGCGTAGCCGTCGCCCAACTGCTGTTTCCAGTTCGCCATCACACCGACGATTTTGTCGGTGGCATTCATCTGCACCAGCAGATTCAGGGTCTGGTGCTGGAGCACAACCACACGGTCAACTTCATCAGGAATGGTGACGGTACGGCCAATCTGGTCAGTTATCTGGCGGGATGCCTGGGATGATAACGGGAGTAAAATCAGTACGCTAAACGCGACTGCCTGCCAAAAGCGTTGTTTCATATAATCCTCACATTTTCGTTATGCAAAAGATTATACAGCGATAGTACATCGGAGTCGTGGTGTGCTTTGGGGGTAGGTAAACAAGCATTATTGGCCTACCAGGTATTCGGGCCGACTGACAGACTTCACGCCGATGTTTGATTTACGACTACAAGGAACCGTCATGAAATACCTGAAAACCACGCTTCTTCTCAGCACCCTTATCGTTTCTGCATCCACCATGGCGATGGATAAAACCGCCGCTGGTGCGGTAGCAGGCGCTGCCATTGGCGCCGTTGCAGGCAAAGATGTGAAGTCTACTGTCGGTGGCGCAGTCGTCGGTGCGGGTACAGGGGCGATGTTCAAAAACGGCGATAAAGGTAAAGCCGCGCGTAAAGGCGGAGCTGTCGGCGCTGCCGTTGGCGCGGGCGCTGCGGCTGTAACCGGTAAGAGCGTACTGAAAGGTGCAGCCGTGGGTGCTGGCTCTGGCGCGCTGATTGGTGAAGCCACGCACTAAAAACCTCGCCGGGCGGCACTGCGTTTGCCCGGCCTACGAAGACATTCCCTTCAAATAAGATTAATGGTGATCATCATACTGATGTTCAATCACCATCCCTTCCGCCACGCTCGCCACATGGCGTGCACGCGGGTGATAAACCGGCGCAGGTGCGGCATAGGTGGTGGGTGCGGGGGCTGGCGCAACGGCCACTGCCTGGGGGACCGTGGTCGATGACGGGACAATCACCACTTTATAGCCGCTCGGCACATCCACTGTGACGCTTTGCGCCATTGCCGAATTGGCCATGGCTAACCCGGCCAGGGCGGCCAGTAAAATAAAGAGATTTTTCATAGTAAATTATATTCCAGATACAATTCAGAAATAGAATTATGGCGAGCCTTTCTTAAGACAATATTAATTTTCGTTCTTTGCAATGTGCAGAAAATGCCAAATTTATTGTTACATTAATAAATAGAACAAATGGCACAGGCCGGGTAAGGCGCAGCCGTCACCCGGCAACTTACGGCGTTTTAATTAATCGCGATATTCCCTTCCAGCGTATTTATCCAGCGCGGTGCCTTCAGCGTATCGGCGAAATAACCCACCAGCTCACAGAGCAAACTTTCCATAACCGCTGCCATCTCTGGTGGCAATGCCCGGCTTATCAACAACTGCGTTAATACCTGGCAATACTGCGCCAGCTGGTCACTTTCAGGCTCAAAAGCAGGCAGGCGCGACGGCAAATCGTCCACGATGAAATGCGGGATTAAGTGCGCCGGAACAGGCTCGTGCAGCGTGGGTTGCAACAGTGCGAGGCAGGCGGAGAGACGCCCGCAAAGCGCCAGTTTTTCGGTGATGTCGTCGCATTCCACCAGAGAATAAGCGTACTGCTCGCAGTTGTCCGCCAGCTCGGTGAAATCGGTGGTGTTGGCAAAGGGCGTGGTAAATAACGCGTGTGTCTGGGTTGGGATCGTAGCCATGATGGCAGCCTCCTGTAACGGTATAAACATCTGCCATCGGAGAGGTCAATCTCACGGGTGGCAGAACCAGACGAGGTTGACCTTACCGGCGTTACAGGAAACCGGCGCGTCTTGCGACGCCCCCGCCCGGCCCGCCATTGAGGTGAAACCGTGCGCGCGACATAGTAATCCATGTCGCCTGTAACTTGTACCAGGAGGTCAATCCCGACGCCTGATTTTGCAGGCGCGGCAAAAAGATACTGCGATTAACACGAGGCGACAAGGGGCATTCCCGGAAGCCGCCTCGCAAAACAGATCAATACTTTATGTCCCGTGCTTTTTGTCGTCCGGCCTGTTTCATTTGCCGCTTGTCCTGACGGCAGTCGTGATTACTTTGGTTGTTGTTAACCACGCAGGTTTGCTTCATATGACGTGAGGCTTCGCGGGTATCCTGTCGGGTGTCGCGCGCTTCACGTCGTTGTTGTCCCTGCTCGGTTGCGTTAACGGTAAAAGAGCACAGCATAATTAAGAGGAATGTAATGGCAGACACGGATCTGTTCATAGCAACACCTTTTAAAAGATGGGCAGAAAAAACATCGGAGATTGCCAAAGAATAGCACCTGCGGAGATAGCAAAAGGGCGAGTGAGTCACCTTGCGCACCCTTAACGCAAATCAGCCTCTTTTTTCAACATCATATTTACAAGCACGTCTAAACTGGCAAAAATCATTCTTATTTCCCGAAGAATCGTCGCATGTCAGAACAGGCGCTAAAACAGCAGATCCAGAATCTGAAAAAGCATAACGCCAGGCTTGCCAGGCTGGCGCGTGACGCCCGCAGCAAACTCAGCGCCGCTCTCGACGGCACGGGTCTGTGTCTGTGGCAGCTCGACGTGCCTACGGGAAAACTGATTATTTATAATCGCCGCTGGGGTTCTATGCTCGGCTACCAGCCAAAAGAGCTGAGCGCACAGTTTGATGTCTGGCGCGAACATCTTCACCCTGAAGATAAACAGCAGGTACTGGACGCATTCTACGACCACCTGAACGGCAAAACGCCCTTCTACGAAGCGCTACACCGGATGCAACATAAAAACGGCACCATTACCTGGGTGCTGGACCGGGGTCGCGTCAGCGAATGGGACGACGAGGGTAATCCCATCAAGGTTACCGGCACCCACATCGACATGACCAAAGAAAAGCAGTACGAAGAACAGCTCGCACTACTTGCCAACCACGACCCGCTCACCGGGCTTGCCAACCGCCATGCGTTGATTCAGCATTTTGCCGAGCTAAAAGCTATCGGCCCGCTGTGCGTGGCGTTTATCGATCTCGATGACTTTAAGACCGTGAACGACACCTTCGGCCACCGCAGCGGTGATGAACTCTTAATTCAACTCAGCCAGCGCCTGCGCGGAAGCTGCCCGGAAGGCACGATCATCGGCCGACTGGGTGGGGATGAATTTGTGTTGCTGCTGCCCTTCCCGCTCTCCAGCTTGCTGGTCAACAGTACGGCGCACACTTGCCTGCGGGCGGCGCTGATGCCGTTTGAACTCGATAACGGCGAAGCGCGGGTCGGCGCATCAATCGGGATTGATGAAGTACATTCGCAGGATGATTTTGTGAATGCACTCAGACGCGCGGATCAGTCGATGTACCAGATTAAACACACCGGGAAAAATGGCGTGGCGATTGGCACAACGCTTATCTCTATCTCACGTACCGGAACCGACGCATGAAGGAAAGCCGACAGCAGAGCATCGTTAAGTTGCTGAGCAACAGCGACTGGCTCACCACTGACGCGCTTGCCGGGTATCTCGGCGTCAGTAAAGAGACGATCCGCCGCGATCTGAGCGGCCTGCAACAGCAGGGGAAGATCCTGCGTCAGCACGGGCGGGCACGGCTGATCCACCCCGACAGTCGCGATAGCGGCGAGCCATTTGGTGCGCGGCTCAAAAGCCATTACGCCGATAAAGCCGATATTGCCCGGCATGCGCTGGAATACATCAGCGAAGGAATGACGATTGCGCTGGATGCCAGCTCAACCTGTTTTCATCTGGCACGACAACTGCCAGACCTGGAGCTGACTGTTTTTACCAACAGCCTGCCCATCTGCCATGAAATGGCCAGGCGCGAGAAAATCACGCTGGTCTGTTCGGGCGGAACACTGGAGCGCAAGTACCGTTGTTATGTCAACCCGGCGCTGGTGACCCAGCTCAAAGCGCTGGAGATAGACCTGTTTATCTTTTCCTGCGAAGGCGTGGATGAACAGGGCATCATGTGGGACCCGGTTGCACACAACGCCGCGTTTAAAGCACAGCTGTTAAGCCGCGCCAGCCAGTCTTTGTTACTGATCGATAAAAGTAAATTTCAGCGTTCGAGCGAAGTGAAAATCGGCCAGCTTTCGCAGGTGACGCATGTCATCCAGGGCTGTCAGCCTTCCAGACGATAGCCTGCCATAAAATAGCGCAACGCAGTGCTGGAGTGACTCTCTTTGAAGAAGTCCATCACCATGTCACGCTCCAGCCCGTAACGACGGGTTAAAATACCCGCTTCCCACGCACTGAGCTGACGATCGCCGGTTTTCTCAAACATCCGATGCGAAAATCCCAGCACAAACCCACGCTTATAGTCAGCGCAGAAGTGCGCCACATTTTTCGCCGTGTCGGCCTGCGCTGCCCGCATCCCCGCCATCAGCCCTTTGCCAAAATGGTTTTCCATCGCTTTACCCTCAATCGCTATATATTAAATTATATAGCGATATTTTGAGCGATAGCCAGAGATAATTAAGGCCGCACGAGGCGGCCTTCAGGATGGGGATTTAGAACGAAACCCAGTCGTCCGGCGTCGTCGCAGGTTTAGCTCGTGCGGGAGTTTTGAGCGGGGCGGCAGCAGTCTGAGCTTGTGGCTCCTGGGCTGATAAGCGGAATTTCTGCACCGAACGTTGCAGATCTTCAGTCTGACGCTCCAGCGCGGATGCCGCAGCGGAAACTTGTTCCACCAGCGAGGCGTTCTGCTGCGTCACGCCGTCCATCTGGCTGATGGCCACGCCAACCTGCGAAATGCCTTTGCTCTGCTCTTCCGATGCAGACGCAATCTGCTTCATGATGGTGGTCACTTCGGTCACAGCACGCAGAATGGCTTCCATGGTTGTGCCGGTGTCATTAACCAGCTGCGCACCCTGCTCCACGCGGTTGACGGAATCAGCGATCAGCCCTTCGATCTCTTTTGCTGCATTGGCACTGCGGCTTGCGAGGTTACGGACTTCCCCGGCAACAACTGCAAAACCACGCCCTTGCTCACCCGCACGCGCGGCTTCTACCGCGGCGTTAAGCGCCAGGATGTTAGTCTGGAAAGCAATGCTGTTGATCACGTTGGTGATTTCCGCGATTTTCTTCGAGCTGTCGGAAATCCCGCTCATGGTAGTGACGACATCGTCCACCAGCGAGCCGCCACGGCTGGCCGTGGTTGACGCCACATCTGCCAGCTGGCTGGCCTGACGCGCGCTTTCGGCATTCAGTTTCACCGTTGCGGTCAGCTGCTCCATGCTGGCAGCCGTCTCTTCCAGTGCGGCGGCCTGCTCTTCAGTACGGGAAGAGAGATCGTTGTTACCGCTGGAGATTTCCGTCGCGCCGCGCCAGATATTTTCACTGCCCGAACGGATAGTGCTGACCGCTTCACGCAGGCTGTCCTGCATGGCGCTCAGCAGCGGAACCAGTTGCCCCACACAGTTGCGGCCAAAAGGTTCAATCGGGTGGCTGAGGTCACCCTGCGCAATCTGGCGGAACTGCTGACGGATACGATCCAGCGGTTTGACCAGCATCGCTACCAGGTAGCGGTCGGTGAAGAGCAGGATCAGCAGGCCAATAATGGTAGCAGCGATAATCACGGTGCGGGTCATAGCGGTCAGGCCGTCGACCACCACACGGGTGGAGTCCAGACGGTCGCCCGCAGCTTTGTTAAAGCTTTCAGCCGCCGCACCAAACGCGCGGCTCAGTGGCGGAGTGACGTTGTTCGCCTGCTGGCGATAGCCGTCCAGTTGCCCCTGCTGCGCCTGCTGCATCTGCGGTGCAACACCCTGGTCGAGCAGCGCCTGCCAGGAGCTGATCACCTGAGCGGAAACCTGCTCATCCATTGGGCCTGGAGAGATAGCCTTCATCTGCTCCAGCTTTTTGCCCATGTTGTCCAGCGCCTGCTGTGCAGAGGCCAGGTCAGGGTTACCCCCGCTGGCTTTGACTTCCATCGCGCGGCTCAGGCGCGTAACAAAGCGGAAATACTGATCGTTGCCCTGGCTGAGCACCGTCATCTGCTGCACCAACTGTCTGTCGACTTCGTTGCCATCAGACACACGGGAGAGCGACCAGGTGCTGTAGAGGCCTACACCCGCCCACATCAAACAAAAGATCCCCAGTATCGTCAGCATGACGAAGCGGATCGTGAAATTACGAAGCATCTGCATAGAGTGTTCCTTGCCGTGAGGGTGAATTCGCCCAGAGGCGAGACTTACCCTCGTTATCGGCAGATGCTGCGGAAAATCTAACCTTTTATGATGAATTTTGGTGACGTTTTATTAATCAACTCAGGTACTTTTCAAACCAGCTTAACGTTCGCTTCCAGGCAAGCTCAGCTGCGGGTTCATCGTATCTTGGGGTAGAATCGTTGTGAAATCCGTGGTTTACGCCCGGATAGATGTACGCCTCGTAAACCTTATTATTCAATTTAAGCGCTGCTTCATAGGTAGGCCAGCCCTCATTAATATTTTTATCCAGCCCGGCATAATGCAGCAGAAGTGGCGCTTTTATTTTCGGGACATCTGCCGCTGCGGGCTGGCGTCCGTAAAACGGCACGGCGCAATCCAGCTCCGGGTAAGCCACCGCGGCGGCATTCGCCACACCTCCACCGTAGCAAAATCCGGTAATCCCCACTTTGCCGCTGGCATCCGGGTGCTTTCTCATAAACTCAACGGCGCCAAAGAAGTCGTTCATCAGCTTTGTCGGGTCAACCTTCTGCTGTAAAACCTTCCCTTCTTCGTCATTGCCCGGATAACCGCCCACCGAGCTTAAACCGTCTGGCGCGAGCGCAATGTACCCGGCTTTTGCCACGCGTCTTGCCACATCTTCGATATACGGATTAAGACCCCGGTTTTCGTGGACCACTACCACGGCAGGCACTTTTCCATGGGCTTTAGCAGGCTTTACCAGATAGCCGCGCACCTCGCCGTGGCCGTTTGGCGAGGGGTAATGAATATATTCAGGCAGGATATCGGGATCGGTGAATTTGACCTGCTCTGCCAGCGCATAGTTGGGCTTGAGCATATTGAACAGGGCCAGCGCCGTCACGCCCCCCACGGCGTAGCGTGCCGCGAGATTGAGGAACTCGCGCTTGTTGATTTTACCGTGGGCGTAGTAGTCGTAATAGTCGAGCAATTCTTGTGGAAAATCTTTGGCGGTCAGGCGCGTCATCGCTTATCTCCATGAATTGTGATTTGATAAGCATAGAATGAAAACGTTGTTTCGAAAATTCATCGACAAGAAAGGAGACATCATGTCCTGGCACCCTTACTTCGGCCGCTATGAAAATATGCAGTACCGCTACTGCGGAAAAAGTGGCCTGCGCCTGCCTGCGCTGTCACTTGGCCTGTGGCACAGCTTTGGCCACGTTCAGGCACTCGATTCCCAGCGCGCGCTATTGCGTAAAGCCTTCGACCTTGGCATTACCCATTTCGACCTTGCCAATAACTACGGCCCGCCTGCGGGCAGCGCCGAAGAGAATTTTGGCCGCCTGCTGCGCAACGATTTTGCCGCGTACCGCGACGAGCTGATTATCTCGACCAAAGCGGGCTACGACATGTGGCCTGGGCCATACGGTTCGGGTGGGTCGCGTAAGTATCTGCTGGCCAGCCTCGACCAGAGCCTGAAACGCATGGGCGTGGAGTATGTTGATATTTTCTATTCCCACCGCGTAGACGAAAACACGCCGATGGAAGAGACCGCCTCCGCGCTGGCGCAGGCGGTTCAGAGCGGTAAGGCGCTGTATGTGGGGATTTCGTCCTACTCAACAGAGCGCACGCAGAAAATGGCCGCGCTACTGCGCGAGTGGAAAATCCCGTTGCTTATCCACCAGCCGTCCTACAACCTGCTCAACCGTTGGGTGGATAAAACCGGGCTGCTGGATACCCTGGCGGAAAATGGCACCGGTTGTATCGCCTTTACGCCGCTGGCGCAGGGGTTGCTGACGGGGAAATACCTGAATGGCATTCCTGATGGCTCGCGGATGCAGCGCGAAGGTAAGAAAGTCCGCGGCCTGACGGAGAAAATGCTGACGGAAGCCAACCTGAACAGCCTGCGTTTGCTGAACGAAATAGCCCATGCTCGCGGGCAATCAATGGCGCAAATGGCCCTGAGCTGGCTGCTGAAAGATGAACGCGTGACGTCGGTGCTGATTGGCGCAAGCCGCCCGGAACAGCTGGAAGAGAACGTCCAGGCGCTGAATAACCTGCACTTTACGGACGATGAGCTGAAGCGGATTGACCAGCATGTTGCGGATGGAGAGCTGAATCTGTGGCAGGCGTCGTCGGATAAGTAGAGTGGTCTGTTGCCCTCACCCTAACCCTCTCCCGGTGGGCTGAGGGTTCCCCAGTAATTTTTGTCTTTAATTCAGCGATGATATTACGCCATTGAATTAAGGGACTTACAGCGGTGTCATGGTCCGGCTGAAAATCGCCGAAGCGTTTACGGAAGGCCGGGGCGACGCGCATGGATGCGCGGCGAGGGCGGCTTTACAGGGACGTTTCATCCGCCCGTCCCCGATTAGCCTGGAGCAAACGCTGAGGGTACCGCGAAGCGGCGATTTTCTTGCCGGGAGCCCGGGTCGCCAGGGTGGTGGCGGTGAGCCACCCTGGCACGTTCACCGGTATTGTGGTGACAGAGTAGCAAGGAACGTAAAGTGAACGGAATGACCACCTGAGCCGTATGTTCCCCCTCACCCCAGCCCTCTCCCCAAAAAGGAGAGGGAGCCGTCCGTGCTCGTATTTTTGTGGGGATCCCTCAACCCACCGGGAGAGGGAGCCGAACGTGCCCGGTTTTTTGTGGGGCTCCCTATTCTGATTTACTTCTTACTCAACTTATCCAGATACCCCATCACAAACGCTGACAGCACAAATGTCAGGTGGATAATCACATACCACATCAGCTTGTTATCCGGGATATTCTTCGCGTCCATAAACACGCGCAGCAGATGGATGGAAGAGATAGCCACAATCGAGGCGGCGACTTTGTTCTTCAGCGACGAGGCATCCATTTTGCCAAGCCAGCTCAGTTTTTCTTTATGCTCATCGATATCCAGCTGAGACACAAAGTTCTCATAGCCAGAGAACATCACCATTACCAGCAAGCCACCCACCAGCGTCATATCCACCAGTGACAGCAGCACCAGGATCAAATCGGACTCAGCTACGGAAAAAATGTTCGGTAAGACGTGAAAAATTTCCTGAAAAAACTTAATGCTCAGTGCGACCAGTGCCAGAGAAAGGCCGAAATAGACCGGTGCCAGTAACCAACGGGAGGCATACATTGCATTTTCAAAAAAGCGTTCCATAGAGTCCTTTGTGCAAAAAAATAAGCGCAGTATATCTTAACGGCGCTTACTCTTTGCAACAACTAACCAACAAAACACCTACACTTCATCTGGGTTTACTTCAGGGCGAGCATACTCAGGCCATACCAAAACAACCAGTTCCGGGTAGGCTTCCAGGCTGAACTCGCGAAAGCACTGCCGCAAATTTAAAACATCCAGATCGGAATACGACACCTTCTCACCATTAAGACAACGCTTCTTGATATTGTCGTAATATTTATACACAGCGGAATTCAGGTCGCTGCAACGGCGCTGGGCTTCAAACAGCCCTGGCGTGTCATTAATTTGCGACATCTTCATGCGCTTTATTGTGGCATGAAGAAAATCGATATATTCGTGGTTAACTCGCCAGTACCAAACCGGAGTCACAGAGTTCATCAAAACGGAAAAATGATCCTCTCCTTCCTCTTTAGTCATCAGTTCAGGTTCAGGCGGTTCACTGGCGTCTTTCGACACTTTCGTTTTATTGAACTCTTGCATCAATAAAAGAACACCAGCGGTCAGTAATAGTAATGTTATGACCGTAAAGAAAATACTGTTCATGGGTAGGCTCCATTTTTTTTGATTTTAAAATTGCCTCATGTTATTGTCAACGAATCTCACGCCTTTACCAACCCCACCCTGTTGAAATTAAAGGAAATTAAAAATGCTGCCCGACAATCTCGTCCCGGCTAAGTACCACATTGCGCCTGTGGAACAGCAACCGGTGGAAGCAGAAAAAGAGGCTAATTTCACTCAGGGAAAAAGAAAGCTCTCCGATTTTGAAGCAGACGTATTAATTGGTGTTTCCCGAACCGGGAAGTCTCGTAATATGTTGCTGGAAGAGCACGATCGTCATATAAAAGACCGGCTATTTCGCGTTGTTAAAATCGAAGCCTTTGTTCACCTTCTGGATGACTTGCAGGCCGAAGGTGAAATAGATGCCCAGACACTAAGTCAAATAATGGTCGAAAAAACAAAAGAAATAAATGAGGCCGGCAATAAAATTTGGCTTAATTTAATTACCCGCGAAAAAAACAACCCTATTTTTTATAACCTCGGGGATGATTAACGTGAAAGGTATTGAAGATAATAATGTTTATTTGACTTTAGATGACAAAAAAAGTGATGAGTTTATCTTAGAGCAAAATCTCGAGGCGTTGAGAAACACAAAAAATGTGGAAATGACGCGCATTACGCAAGATCTGATTTCAATACCCGCCACGCTGGTGCGCCTGAAATGGCAAAACCGCCGCGAGATTTATGCGCTCCAGGTTAAAGAAGAAATTTACGGCGCAGTGATGAATGCGCTGATTGAGCAACGACCAGAGCTTAAAGAGAAGATCCTCGGGCGTCTGGAAGCCAACTACCAGTACCTGCTGACCAGAGAAACGGCCACCCTACGTTTGACCCGCAAACTCTCCGACGGCGAATACCGCACGTCGAATGTCACTTATGTTGCGCTGAATGAAGACGCGCTGGCATCCAAAACCAACGCGCCCGCTGACCCGCAAAGCTAATCAAATCTAAATACCGCTATCGCCTCTTTTAGCTGCCCGGTCTGCTGCTGTTGTTGCTCGGCAACCTGTATCGTCTGCGCGACATGACGCACATTCTCCTGCACGCTGGCATCAATACTGGCAATACTGCCGTTCATTTGCGCGATGCTGGACCGTTGATCCTCACTCATCTGCGAAAGCTCCTCCAGCAGCGAGCGCAATCCGTCGATACTCTCGATAATCGATTTCATCGTCTGTCCGGCGTGCTCTACGTGCTCGACACCCTGCTGCGTGGTCGTCTGAGAGGTGGTCAGCAGCTGACGGATCTCTTTTGCAGCCCCTTCACTGCGCTGGGCTAACATACGAACCTCGGAGGCTACCACGGCGAACCCTTTTCCGTGTTCCCCTGCTCTTGCCGCCTCGACAGAAGCATTCAGCGACAGAATATTCGTCTGGAATGCGATTCCGTCAATCAGCTCAAGAATGGTGTAAATACGTTGGGACTCTTCGCGGATCTGATCCATGGCCGCGATGGCCCGGCTAACGTTCTCGCCACCCTGTTCTGCCACCTCACTGGCGCTAAGCGCCATCTCCCGCACCTGAATGGCCTTGTGGCTGGTCTGGGTCGCCACGTTACTGAGATGCTCCATTGCACTGGCCGCCGTCGCAAGCGATGACGCCTGATGATCGGTTCGCTCTGAGAGCGCGCTGTTACGTTGCCGCAGTGCCCGGGAGGCCTCCAGCAGTTGTCCGATATTGGCGCTCACCTGCTCAAGCGTGGAACGCATTGTGCCGAGCGTCAGGCTAAAGGTGCGGGCGAAAGAGGAGTCAGCAGGTTCGCTATCAACGGCCAGCGTCAGATAGCCTGGCTCGCGGTTAATCACCCCCGCGAGCCTCGCCACCTCGCTGGCCGAGCGGGCATCCTGCTCCATACGTACCGCCAGCAGGAGAAGAATGGCCGTCTGTACCACTACAAACAGGCCGTGGAAGACCACCATATGAAAACCGGTGTGCATAAAGACCACCACGTCGAACAACGCATTTTCCTGGAGATAATTAAACACCAGGTGGTGCAGCGCGATGACCGTAGCGCCCATCACCAGCGGACGCCAGTCACGCCAGGCCAGCAGTGCCGAAAGCAGGACAAAAACAGAGAAGTGGTACTCCGTCTCCCCTTCGCCAAGATGGATAAGCAGCGCGGAAAACGCCATCAGTACGAAAGCAAAGCTCAGGCGCAACAGCAGCGAGCCGGGGCAAAGCATCGCCAGCAGCGTTGAGAAACAGCTCAGCAGGGTACTGATAATCGCCCCCTGCGCCATATTGTCGTTCATATATCCCACGCACAGCGAAACGCCCCACATGGCCCAGATAAGCACCAGCATTAAGCGGTCAGCACGTTGTCGTATTGCAGATAAAGAGATGAGGTCGCGTTGAGGTGCGTGCGGGTGCAGCCATGTCGTCATCGCCATAGGGAGTCTCTTGCTGTGCAGGTGAAATAAGCCCTTCAAAAGAAGGTATTTTTTATTATCTGTTTTAAGCGTAGTGGGTATATCCCACGCTGCCATTTCAGCAAAAAGATATATTTTAATGACGCAGCCGAATACTGATATTTTCTTAACTATCAATAGATTATTAACTATGGCTTTATTGATAAATAAATATGAAGAGTGGGGATATACAGCAGAAAAAAAGCTGGCTTTCGCCAGCTCTCTTTTATTTAACGGCGGCTTTTTCTTCGCCAACCAGGCCAATCTTCAGGTAACCCGCCTGATGCAGCGTGTCCATTACCTTCATCATGGTTTCGTAATCAACCGTTTTATCCGCACGGAAGAAGACGGTGGTGTCCTTCTTCCCGCCCGTAAGCTGCTCCAGTGCCGGGATAACTGATTCATCCGTCACCGGGTCATTGCCCAGGAACATGGATTTATCGGCCTTCACCGACAGATAGATAGGCTTTTCCGGGCGCGGCTGCGGCTGGCTGGAAGAGGCTGGCAGATTCACCTTCACGTCAACCGTCGCCAGAGGCGCCGCCACCATGAAGATAATCAACAGAACCAGCATGACGTCGATAAACGGCGTCACGTTGATTTCATGCATTTCGCCGTTATCGTCCAGATTTTCATTAAGACGCATTGCCATAGCTAATCAACCTGCACGCAGTTTCGACGCCGCGTGTACCGGTTTAACGGAGCTGGCGTCAAGGTCAAGGTCACGGCTTTGCAGCAGCAGAACCTGCGCTGCCACGTCGCCCAGAGTGGCTTTGTAGCTGCCAATCATACGCGCGAAGACGTTATAGATAACCACCGCAGGAATTGCCGCAACCAGACCGATTGCCGTTGCCAGCAGGGCTTCTGCGATACCAGGCGCCACAACCGCCAGGTTAGTGGTTTGCGTCTGGGCAATACCAATGAAGCTGTTCATGATGCCCCACACCGTACCGAACAGACCCACGAACGGGGAAATCGCACCGATAGTCGCCAGAAAACCATTACCGCGGCCCATATGACGGCCAACAGCGGCAACGCGACGCTCCAGGCGGAAGCCGGTACGTTCTTTAATGCCTTCGTTATCTTCACTGCCTGCGGAGAGTTCCAGCTCGTTCTGAGCTTCGTTCACTAACAGAGTGCTCAGGCTTTTGGCGTGGAAGGAAGAGGTCATATCAGAAGCCTGATCCAGAGAGCGGGCCTCTGCCAGTTGCTGCTGTTCGCGCTTGAGGCGACGCTTCTGCGAAATGAGCTCAACGCTCTTACTGAAGAAAATAGCCCAGGTGACAACGGACGCCAGAATCAGGCCGATCATCACAATCTTAACCACGATGTCAGCATGATGATACATGCCCCAGACGGAAAGATCCGTCTGCATCAAATTATTACCCACACTGTATCTCCAGGACGCAAATCACAAAATCTGAGCGTAATAATATCAAAACGCCGTCGAATTGATAGTAGTTCTCATTAGTATTTACATATTGCCGTAATTTTCGCTCACTTTCCTTGCGCTTACGCAGTAAAAATTTCTTATGCGTATTTTTCATAAAATTTTCTGCTTATTCGATAAGCATCCGGGTGCACATTTTTTCAATCGTGGTAGTCTGGACGTCCAGACGTATAAAACAGGGTTGGCGAACATGACTAAGAAGCAGCTTGATACCACGCTTGTGCAGGCAGGACGCAGCAAGAAATACACACTGGGATCGGTGAACAGCGTGATTCAGCGGGCCTCTTCACTGGTATTTGATACCGTTGAAGACAAAAAAATCGCAACGCGTAACCGTGCCAAAGGCGGGCTGTTTTACGGTCGTCGCGGAACGCTGACCCATTTTTCACTTCAGGAAGCCATGTGCGAACTGGAAGGCGGCGCGGGCTGCGCCCTGTTCCCGTGCGGGGCTGCGGCAGTTGCCAATACCATTCTGGCGTTTGTGGAACAGGGCGACCACATTCTGATGACCAACACCGCCTATGAACCAAGCCAGGATTTCTGCACCAAAATTCTCAGCAAGCTCGGCGTCACCACCGGCTGGTTTGATCCGCTGATTGGTGAAGGTATCGCCGAGCTTATTCAGCCAAACACGCGCATCGTGTTTCTGGAATCCCCGGGCTCTATCACCATGGAAGTGCATGACGTGCCCGCCATTGTGAAAGCCGTGCGCAGCAAAGCGCCGGAAGCCATCATCATGATCGACAACACCTGGGCGGCAGGCGTGCTGTTTAAGGCGCTGGATTTCGACATTGATATCTCTATTCAGGCAGCAACCAAATACCTGATTGGCCACTCCGATGGCATGATTGGCACCGCCGTGTCCAATGCCCGCTGCTGGGATCAACTGCGCGAAAATGCCTACCTGATGGGACAAATGGTTGATGCCGATACGGCCTACATGACCAGCCGCGGGATCCGTACGCTGGGCGTGCGCCTGCGTCAGCATCACGAGAGCAGCCTGAAAATCGCTGAATGGCTGGCGCAGCACCCGCAGGTTGAACGCGTGAACCATCCTGCCCTACCGGGCAGCAAAGGTCATGAGTTCTGGCAACGTGACTTTACAGGCAGCAGCGGTTTGTTCTCATTTGTTCTTAAAAAACGGCTGAATAACGATGAGCTGGC
This sequence comes from Enterobacter sp. C4G1, assembly GCF_052886895.1. NCBI lineage: Bacteria > Pseudomonadati > Pseudomonadota > Gammaproteobacteria > Enterobacterales > Enterobacteriaceae > Enterobacter > Enterobacter sp. C4G1. The sequence continues at coordinate 271,824 of NZ_JBQVVV010000001.1, forward strand.
GAGCTATCTGGATAATTTTACCCTCTTCAGCATGGCCTACTCCTGGGGCGGCTTTGAATCCCTGATCCTGCCAAACCAGCCAGAGCAGATAGCAGACCTGCGCCCGGGCGGCGAGGTGGACTTCAGCGGAACCCTGATCCGCCTGCATATCGGTTTAGAAAATGTGGACGATTTAATTGCGGATTTAGCGGCAGGGTTTGAGCGTATCGTGTAGAGTGCTGGCTGAAAATGTACTCCTGGACTCTTTTGTGAACACCGCCACCAGAAAAGTCTGCATTAGTTGCGCCCGCGATCAAACCCTGCGGGCAAATCAGGGTGTACAATAGCGCTATATCTGCTGTTCCACAGGAAAGTCCATGGCTGTTATTCAAGATATTATCGCGGCACTCTGGCAACACGATTTTGCCGCACTGGCGGACCCACATGTCGTGGGTGTTGTCTATTTCGTGATGTTCGCGACCCTGTTTCTGGAAAATGGATTACTGCCAGCCTCATTTTTGCCCGGTGACAGCCTGCTTCTGCTGGCCGGCGCATTAATCGGAAAGGGTGTGATGGACTTTACCCCGACGATGGTCATTCTCACCTCTGCCGCCAGCCTGGGCTGCTGGTTAAGCTATTTACAGGGCCGCTGGCTCGGGAATACGCGCATGGTGAAGAGCTGGCTTTCGCAGTTACCCCATAAATATCATCAACGTGCGACCTGCATGTTTGACCGGCACGGCCTGCTCGCGCTGCTCGCCGGGCGCTTCCTGGCGTTTGTCCGCACGCTGCTGCCGACGATGGCCGGTATCTCTGGCCTCTCGAATCGCCGCTTCCAGTTCTTCAACTGGCTGAGTGGGCTGCTGTGGGTCGGCGTGGTGACCTCACTCGGCTATGCGCTGAACATGATCCCGTTTGTGAAACACCATGAAGATCAGGTGATGACCTTCCTGATGATCCTGCCGATGTTCCTGCTGGTAGCAGGCCTGGTGGGAACTATTGCAGTAGTGATTAAGAAGAAGTATTGCAGCGCGTGATAAAAAATTGCCGGGTGGCGGCTACGCCTTACCCGGCTTACATTTCCCGTCAGGCTCCCTGCATCATTCTGATGCGTGAAGCATCTTCCCCCGGCGTCACGCCGAAGTAGCGCTTAAACTCCCGACTGAACTGCGACGCACTTTCATAGCCTACCCGCATTGCCGCCGCGCTGGCCTTCATGCCGTCGTGGATCATCATCATGCGCGCTTTATGCAGCCGGTATGTTTTCAGGTATTGCAGCGGCGAGGTGCTGGTCACTGATTTAAAATTATGGTGAAACGCCGAGACACTCATGTTCGCTTCCGCCGCCAGCTGGTCAACGCTGAGGTTTTCCGTGTACTGGCTTTCTATGCGCTTGAGCACGCGGCTTATCAGGCTAAAGTGCGTCTGGCGGCTCACCAGCGCCAGCAGCGCCCCGCCACCCGGCCCCAGCAGCACGTGGTAGAGAATTTCACGGATAATCTGTTTGCCCAGAATGCGGGCATCAAGCGGCCTCGCCATCACATCCAGCAAGCGTTCAATGGCACAGAGGATCTCTTCCGATAACGTGGCCGAGTTAATCGCGCTTGCTGCCATCGACGGCTGGAACAGCTCGTCCTCGCCGATCTCCATCAGCAGCTCCTGCAACTGAAGGATATCGACATTTAAACGAATACCGGCCAGCGGAACGGCTTCTGTCGCAAAGGTTTCACATTCAAAGGGTAAAGGTACTGTCAGGAGCAGATATTCATTGGTGTCATAACGGAACACGCGCTCATTGATATAGCCAATTTTATGGCCAGAGAAGAGAAAAACGATGCCCGGCTGGTACATCACCGGCGTACGCGTACCCGGCTGGGTCCCGTAGAGCAGGCGAATATCCGGCAGCAGCTCACCACTATTATTATCTTTATCTATCAGATGTTTAATCTGAGAGGTTAACTGAAGGCAAATTTCTTCGCGGTTCATTCTTAGTTACTCCGGGTACGGTTTCCGACCTTAACAGTGTGCGCAGTTTTTTGCTGTTTCTCCAGCGCTCTGTAGAAATGGGCAAGACATCGGCAGGAATGTGCATTGAGAGGATGGCGCGAGCCCGCCACAATGTGCAGCATCAGGTAGCCATCGCGCCACCACGATTTTTCACCCACGATAGGGAACGAGCAATGAACAATTTTAATCTCCACACCCCAACCCGCATTCTGTTTGGTAAAGGCGCTATCGCCGACCTGCGTGCACAAATCCCGGCTGACGCCCGCGTACTCATTACCTACGGCGGCGGTAGCGTGAAAAAAACCGGCGTGCTGGATCAGGTGTACAGCGCCCTGGAAGGTCTGGACGTGCGTGAGTTTGGCGGTATTGAGCCAAACCCATCTTATGAAACTCTGATGAACGCGGTCAAAATTGCCCGCGAAGAGAACATCACCTTCCTGCTGGCTGTTGGCGGCGGCTCCGTACTGGACGGTACTAAGTTCATCGCTGCTGCGGCGCATTACGCAGACGGCGTTGATCCGTGGCATATCCTGGAAACCCGTGGCAGCGACGTGAAAAGCGCGATCCCAATGGGCTCGGTCCTGACCCTGCCTGCTACCGGCTCTGAATCCAACAAAGGTGCCGTTATCTCCCGTAAAACCACGGGCGACAAACAGGCCTTTATGAACGATCACGTACAGCCTGTGTTCGCAATCCTCGACCCGGTTTACACCTACACCCTGCCTGCTCGCCAGGTGGCTAACGGTGTCGTGGATGCATTCGTTCACACCGTTGAACAGTATGTGACTTATCCGGTTGACGGCAAAATTCAGGATCGCTTCGCGGAAGGTATTCTGCTGACGCTGGTAGAAGATGGCCCGAAAGCGCTGAAAGAGCCTGAAAACTACAACGTGCGTGCCAACGTAATGTGGGCCGCGACTCAGGCGCTGAACGGCCTGATCGGTGCGGGTGTTCCGCAGGACTGGGCAACGCACATGCTGGGCCACGAACTGACGGCAATGCATGGTCTGGATCACGCTCAGACGCTGGCGGTTGTGTTGCCTGCACTGTGGAACGAAAAACGTGATACCAAGCGCGCCAAACTGCTGCAATACGCTGAGCGCGTGTGGAATATCACCGAAGGCTCAGAAGATGCACGTATCGATGCCGCAATCGAAGCAACCCGCAACTTCTTTGAAGTGCTGGGTGTTCCGACACGTCTTTCTGGTTACGGCCTGGATGGTAGCTCCATCCCTGCCCTGCTGGCAAAACTGGAAGAACACGGCATGACACAACTGGGCGAACATGGCGACATCACGCTGGACGTGAGCCGTCGTATCTACGAAGCGGCGCGCTAAGCGTTTTTATCATCCCGCCTTTCGTTTTTTGACATTTCGTCCAGACTTAATGCACACACGCCATCGGGGGTTCGCCCCCGATGGATGAGCAAATGAAGGAGGAAAAATGGCAAACCAAACCGTAATCAAGCTTCAGGACGGCAACGTGATGCCCCAGCTGGGGCTCGGTGTATGGAAAGCCGGTAACGACGAGGTCGTATCCGCCATTCATAAAGCACTGGAAGTCGGCTATCGCTCTATCGATACCGCCGCCGCGTACAAGAATGAAGACGGCGTGGGTAAAGCGCTTGCCACTGCAGGCGTCTCACGCGACGACCTTTTCATCACCACCAAACTGTGGAACGACGATCAAAAGCGCCCGCGTGAAGCGTTACAGGAAAGCCTGGATAAACTACGGCTTGATTTCGTCGATCTGTACTTGATGCACTGGCCCGTTCCGGCTATTGACCACTATGTTGAAGCCTGGGAAGGGATGATTGAGCTGCAAAAAATTGGGCTGGTGAAAAGTATCGGGGTCTGTAATTTCCAGGTTCACCATCTGCAACGTCTTATTGACGAAACGGGAGTGGTTCCGGTCATTAATCAGATTGAGTTGCACCCGCTGATGCAGCAGCGTCAGCTCCATTCCTGGAATGCCACGCACAAAATCCAGACCGAGTCCTGGAGCCCGTTGGCTCAGGGTGGTGAAGGCGTTTTCGATCAGAAAATTATCCGTGAACTGGCGGATAAATATGGCAAGAGCCCTGCGCAAATTGTCATCCGCTGGCATCTGGACAGTGGTCTGGTGGTTATCCCGAAATCGGTCACGCCAGCGCGCATCGCCGAGAACTTCGACGTCTGGGATTTCCGTCTGGACAAAGATGAATTGGGTGAAATTGCGAAGCTGGATCAGGGCAAGCGGCTTGGGCCGGACCCGGATCAGTTTGGCGGTTAATCTCTTCTCAACCCCGGCATCGCCCGGGGTTCTTTTTAACCTACCCGTCTTACTCCGCCGCAATTATTACAACTTTTTGCCTGGGGCGTAACCCAACCAGCGCTGTGTATAGTCTGTCAACATGATCACTTCGGAGATCGGGCTATGAGCAACATGCGGGTAGGTACGAGCGGTAAACTTTTGTTCAAAGAGTGGGAAGGTCTTATTCCCTATGAATATCTGGATTCGGGAGGGGCACCAACGATTGGTATCGGCCATCTGCTGACCCCTTCAGAACGGCGCTCGGGAAAGCTAACTATCGCGGGCGATACAGTGAGGTACAAGGACGAGCTCACAGAGAACCAGTGCTGGGCGTTACTGGATCAAGATCTTGATCCCGTTGAAGCCCTGATTAACAACAGCGTCCAGCAGATTCTGTCACAAAACCAATTCGACGCGCTGGTGTCATTTGCCTTTAACGTGGGTAACGGTGCTTTCCTGGACAGTACCTTGCTGAAGGTACTTAACAACGGAAACTTTGCTGGCGTTCCCGATCAGATGCGGCGCTGGGTTTACGACAATGGCAAAAAAGTACCGGGGCTGGTCAACCGCCGGGAAAAAGAGGTAGCGCTGTGGAATACCCCTTAGGGTATTCCACCGTCATTTTGCACTAAGCTTTACGCTTCACTGGCTTCTTCGCACTGGAATTGCCGTTCGAACGCTGATGCACAATCGGCGTGTGCTTGGTCAACGCCGGGCGCGTATTGCGGTTCTGACGACGTGCTTCGCGCATTTCATCAAGCGTCGGCGCGGGTACCAGACAGTCGCGACGCGAGCCGATCAGGTGTTTTTTACCCATATCTTCCAGCGCCTGACGGATCAGCGGCCAGTTAGCCGGATCGTGGTAACGCAGCAGCGCTTTATGCAGGCGACGCTGTTTATCCCCTTTCGGCACCACCACATCTTCACTCTTATAGCCAATCTTACTCAGCGGGTTCTTACCGGTGTAATACATGGTCGTTGAGTTTGCGAGCGGTGACGGATAGAAGTTCTGCACCTGATCCAGACGGAAGCGGCGTTGTTTTAGCCACAGCGCGAGGTTCACCATGTCTTCATCACGCGTACCAGGGTGCGCGGAGATAAAGTACGGGATCAGATACTGCTCTTTACCGGCCTGTTTCGAGTAAGTGTCGAACAGCTCTTTAAAGCGGTCATAGCTGCCCATGCCCGGCTTCATCATCTTGGACAGTGGGCCTTCTTCGGTGTGCTCCGGGGCAATCTTCAGGTAACCGCCAACGTGGTGCGTTGCCAGCTCTTTGATATAACGCGGATCTTCAACCGCGATGTCGTAACGCACACCGGAGGCGATCAGGATCTTCTTGATGCCTTTCAGGTCACGGGCGCGGCGATAGAGATTGATCGTCGGCTCGTGGTTGGTGTCCATATGCTCGCAAATGCTTGGGTAGACGCACGACAGACGGCGGCAGGTTTGCTCCGCACGCGGGGACTTACAGCGCAGCATATACATGTTGGCCGTTGGGCCGCCCAGATCGGAGATAACCCCGGTAAAGCCGGGTACGGTATCACGAATGGCTTCGATCTCGTTGACGATCGACTCTTCAGAGCGGCTCTGAATAATGCGGCCTTCGTGCTCGGTAATGGAGCAGAAGGAACAGCCACCGAAGCAGCCACGCATGATGTTGATCGAGAAGCGGATCATCTCATACGCCGGGATACGGCTGTTGCCATATGCCGGATGCGGAACACGCTTGTACGGCAGCGCAAAGACGCTGTCCATCTCTTCGGTCGACAGCGGGATGGCTGGCGGGTTAACCCAGATGTAACGCTCGCCGTGCTTTTGCATCAGCGCGCGGGCACAGCCCGGGTTGGTTTCATGGTGCAGAATACGCGAGGCGTGCGCATAGAGCACTTTGTCGCTTTTGACCTTCTCAAAGGACGGCAGCAGCACATAGGTCTTTTCCCACGGCTTTGGACGCGGCGGCTGCACGACAACGGCTTTAGCTTCGGCTTTTTTCGGCTCGACCGGTTTGTTATCCGCGCACGGCAAATCTTCACCGTACGGATGTGGGATAGGGTCTATTTTGCCCGGCATATCGATGATGCGGGAATCCACACCGCTCCAGCCTGGCAGTGCTTCTTTCACCATGATCGCAGTGTTACGCACGTCGCGGATCTCGCTGACCGGCTCACCCTGCGCCAGACGGTGCGCCACTTCTACCAGCGGACGTTCACCGTTACCGAAGATAAGCATGTCAGCTTTGGAATCCACCAGCACTGAACGACGCACGGTATCAGACCAGTAGTCATAGTGCGCGGTACGGCGCAGGCTTGCTTCGATGCCACCCAGGATGACCGGCACGTCTTTCCATGCTTCTTTGCATCGTTGGGTGTACACCAGCGTCGCGCGATCCGGGCGTTTGCCCGCCACGTTATCGGCGGTATAGGCATCGTCATGGCGCAGCTTACGGTCGGCAGTATAGCGGTTGATCATCGAGTCCATGTTGCCGGCGGTGACGCCGAAAAACAGGTTCGGTTTGCCGAGCGCCATAAACGCGTCTTTGCTGTTCCAGTCAGGCTGGGAGATGATCCCTACACGGAAGCCCTGTGCTTCGAGCATTCGGCCACAGATGGCCATCCCAAAGCTCGGGTGGTCGACATAGGCATCGCCCGTGACCAGAATGATGTCGCAGCTGTCCCAGCCCAGTTGGTCCATCTCTTCGCGGGACATCGGCAGAAACGGCGCCGGCCCAAAACAGGCTGCCCAGTACTGGGGCCAGGAGAAGAGGTCACGATCCGGCTGGATCAGGGAAATTGCGCTCATAATACTTCCGAAGAAAAAATAAACAAAAGGGCGGGGATTATACGCTGTTAATCTGCCAGAAATGAAGAAAAGGATGCAGGATCAAAACAGAAAATCATGGAAGATGTTAAATCCCAGCATATCCGTAGTTTTAGATCATAATATCCACTATATTTCTCCGGCATTGAACCTCAGAAACCCGTTACCTGGCTGGGAGTTGCCCGTGACGTCCAACGCTTCGTTAAACATATCCCAGTTGCGGGTTGTGCTTCACCTGTGCGGTTTTTTAGTTTGTCTTTACAGCCTCTCTATGCTGCCGCCGATGGTTATAGCCCTGCTGAATAAAGAGCGTAGCTATTTTACGTTTTTAATCACCTTTTTAGCTTTTTTCACTCTCGGTGGGTTCACCTGGCGTTCGACAAAACACGCCGGTATACAACTCCGCACCCGCGATGGTTTTGTGATTATTGTGCTGTTCTGGCTGCTGTTTTCATTGATTAGCGCCATGCCAATGTGGATGGATGACGGGTTACAGCTCTCCTTTGCCGATGCGCTTTTTGAAGGGGTTTCAGGGATCACCACAACCGGTGCAACCGTTGTTGGCGATGTCAGCGCCCTGCCCAAATCCTATCTTTATTATCGTGCCCAGCTTAATTTTATTGGTGGGTTAGGTGTTATCGTGCTGGCCGTTGCCGTCCTGCCTTTACTGGGGATCGGCGGCATGAAACTTTATCAGTCCGAGATGCCTGGTCCGTTTAAGGAGGAGCGTCTCACCCCGAGACTGGCAGATACCGCCCGCACCCTGTGGCTGACCTATTTAATTCTCGGTTTAACCTGCACCTTCGCCTACTGGCTGGCGGGGATGTCTTTTTTTGACGCGCTCTGCCACGGGCTTTCGACCGTGTCACTGGGTGGGTTCTCTACCCGCAGCGAGAGTATTGGCTTCTTCGACAGCCACGCGGTAGAGCTGGTTGCGGGCCTCTTTTCGCTGCTGTCAGCGTTTAACTTCACCCTCTGGTATGTCGTCATCACCAGACGAACGCTAAAGCCTATCCGTCACAGTCCGGAAGTGAAGTTTTTTCTGGTAGCGGCCACTATAGTGATAGCCATTACAGCCTGGCAGGTGTGGTTTGCGGGGATGTATAACGCCACCGACAGCCTTGTTCATGCTTTTTTCTTAGCCAGCTCGATGATGACAGATAATGGCCTTTCGACAGCGGATTACGCCAAATGGCCCCCTCATACTATCTTCCTGTTACTCAGCGCCAGCTTTTTTGGCGGCTGTGTAGGCTCTACCTGCGGCGGCATCAAGGCGCTGCGCTTTCTCATCATGTTCAAACAGTGTGCTCAGGAGCTGAAGCAGTTAGCCCACCCAAGAGCACTGCTCAGTATTAAAGTCGGTAAAAGCGTGGTCAATGAACGCGTCCTGCGCTCGGTATGGAGCTTCTTTTTCCTCTACGTGATGATTACCGGCTTATTCGTCTGGATGCTGAACCTGATGGGCTACGACCTGTTCACCTCATTTGCCACGGTGGCTGCCTGCATCAACAATATGGGGCTGGGATTTGGCGAGACGGCGTCGACATTTGGTACGCTGAAAGAAGGGGCGAAGCTGTTGATGTGCGCGGCGATGATATTAGGGCGTCTTGAAATTTACCCGGTACTGATCCTGTTTACGCGCTTTTTCTGGCGCACCTAAACTATTCCCGGCGAACCGGGAATAGTGGTTACGGTTACGGTGCCGGGTTTACCAGCATCTGCCCCACAGAACCCCTGTCCATCATTTCCAGCGTCTGGCTGTGGAACAGGAACGGGAAGTGCGGCCATGAAGGCTGACCGTAATAGACCAGCAGTTCAACCTGGCCATCCACCCAGACGGTATCCTTCCAGCCCCTGTCTTCCGGGAACGGCATCGCGCCATTCACGTTACGGATCAGGAAGTTCACCCCTTCAATATGGAACGACTGTGGCATGTCTGAACGCACGGTCCAGCGTTCCCATGTTCCCTGCTGGGCAGTGATATCAATGCGGTTAACATCCCACAGCGCGCCGTTGATGCCCGGATCGCTACCCAGACTGATATCACGGCTACGCACGGGCGAACCACTCATGATCTCCTGCGGAAGCAAACGCATTGGCAGGGTATCGGTCACCAGCGGCAGCAGGCCGGTAGGACGCAGGGTCAACACCAGGGTCGACACCAGAATGCTTGAGGGTTCAAAGAACCCACGGATGCGATCCACAATGCTCGCCGCTTCACCGCAGGTGACCGACACTTCATCCCCGTTGGTCATATCAATGAGGATTTCACGACGTTCACCCGGCGACAGCGCCAGCTGTTTGACAGCAACCGGTGCAGGTAAAAAGCCCTGATCGCCCGAAATCACATGTAACGCGCGGCCATCGCTCATTTGCAGCTGATAGCGGCGTGAGTTGGAGGCATTCAGCAAACGCAGCCGCACCCAACCGCGAGACACTTCGACATACGGACTTTGCGCGCCATTAACCAGCAAGGTATCGCCGACAAAGCCACCGCTGCCCGGCTCGCTGTACTCAGGCGTGCCGAAATTATCCAGGCGTTTATCCTGGATAATGACCGGGAAATCATCCACACCGTAATGGTTCGGGATCGGCAGCGATTTGCTGATGTCATCTTCCACCAGCCACATCCCGGCCAGGCCGTTGTAAACCTGCTGCCCGGTGCGGTTAGGGGTATTGGCGTGATACCACAGCGTTGCGGCATTTTGACGAATCGGCAGCACCGGCGCCCAGTCAGCGTTAGGTGACATCATGCGTGCCGCGCCGCCAATCAGCGGCCCTGGCACCTGCAATCCGCTGATGGTCATGGCCACCTTTTCAGACGTGCGGTTGCTGTAGATCAGCTTAACGTCATCACCATTCCACACGCGAATGGTTGGCCCTAGATAGCGCCCGTTGATCCCCCAGACCGGCGCGCGCGTGCCCTGGGTAAAAGACCAGTGGCTACGCTGTAGCGTCAGGAATAGCGGTTGCCCGCGACGGGATTCCAGCAACGGCGGAATGGGCAGCGGCGGTTGCTGCCCGGCGGCGTTGGCTGTCGACGGAATCGCACCCGCACAAAGGGCAATCCCCGAAGCCTGAATAAACTGACGCCGACTGAGTGACATATAAGCTCCATCTGAAACGACTAACAACGCGGGAATTCGTTTTCCCTTTCACGCCGGATTAAATTTTACCGGCGGCTTCTCTCTCTGCGACTTCTTTGTCGAGCAGTGCAATATGCTGAGCCATCAGTTCACGGCAGTGTGCCGCCAGCTCACGTACCTGATCTTTGCCGTATTTGCTGGTGTCTACCGGCGGCAGCATTTCGACAATCACCAACCCATTATTCAGGCGATTAAGATTAATCTTATTAGATGTATTGGAAACACACACAGGAATAATTGGAACGCCTGCCGCAATTGCAGCATGAAACGCACCGGTTTTAAACGGCAGCAAGCCGCGACCACGGCTGCGCGTCCCTTCCGGGAACATCCAGATGGAGATTTTGCGTTTTTTAAAGTGATTCACCATTTCCCCAATGGTGCTGTGCGCTTTCGCACGGTTGTTACGATCGATGAGCAGGTTACCGGTCAGCCAGTACAGCTGGCCGAAAAACGGGATCCACAGCAGGCTCTTTTTACCCACCGTCACCGTCGGTGGCAGGACGATGTTAGCAGCCGTCACCATATCGTAGTTGTTCTGATGGTTAGCGATATAAATGGCGTTACCGAAGTTTTCTGCGCCTTCCGGCAGGCGTTTTTCCACTTTCAGGCCAAACAGCGGCGCAAGGCGACCGAACATGTGACCGAAGGTCGAGACATGCTTCGGGTTACGCGGGCTGAACAGGCAGTAAATAGAGCCGAAAATACAGACCAGAATGCAGTAGATAACGGTAAGAATTAAACGAACAATGAATAGCATAGCGACCTCTGAAGCCCCAACAGCTGACAATTATACTTCACCTGTGGCCAGGTAAGGACTTTATTACGAGCGCGTATTGTTAATCGCAACGCACGAATTAACAACGTTTTTACGGGAAATTTTAATGAAATACCCCCTCCGGAACGGAGGGGGATGGGTACGGGATTACTCTTCGCTGTCGCCCGCGTGGCTTCGCGCCGGAGAGTCAATCTCTACGCGATCGATACGCTGTAGCCCGCGCATCAGTGAGCCACGGCGACCGCGCTCACCCACCACTTTCTGCAACTCTTCCGGGCGGAGCTTAATTTTACGTTTACCCACGTGGATGGTGAGCGTGCTCTGCGGCGGCAGAATGAACAGGTGCGCCAGGCCATCTTCGCCTTTTGCCGCTTCCGCCGACGGGATGTTAATGATCTTATTGCCCTTCCCTTTCGACAACTCCGGCAGGTCGCTGACCGGGAACATCAGCATTCGGCCCGCGGTAGTGATCGCCAGCAGCATGTCGCTTTCGTTTTCAATCACCAGCGGCGGCATAACGTGGGCGTTATCCGGCAGGGTGATGAGCGCTTTACCGGCACGGTTGCGCGCTACGAGGTCGTTAAAGGTACAGATAAAACCGTAACCCGCGTCAGAGGCCATCAGCAATTTCTGCTCGTCGGCTTCCATCAGCATATGGTCAACGGTGGCACCCGGCGGCAGCGTCAGCTTGCCGGTTAACGGCTCGCCCTGCCCGCGCGCAGAAGGCAGCGTAATCGGGTCGATAGCGTAGCTGCGGCCCGTGGAGTCAATAAAGGCGACCGGCTGGTTGCTCTTGCCTTTCACCGCGGCTTTAAAGCTGTCGCCCGCTTTGTAGCTCAGCCCTGGCGCATCGATATCGTGACCTTTGGCGCTACGCACCCAGCCACTCTGAGAGAGAACGATAGTGACAGGCTCAGACGGCTGCATGTCGTGCTCGTTCATGGCCTTCGCTTCTTCGCGCTCGTGCAGCGGAGAACGACGGTCATCGCCAAAGGCCTCGGCATCGGCCTGAAGCTCTTTCTTCAGCAGGTTGTTCATCTTGCGTTCGGACGCCAGAATCGCCTGCAACTGATCGCGCTCTTTTTCCAGCTCGTTCTGCTCACCGCGAATTTTCATCTCTTCCAGTTTGGCGAGATGGCGCAGTTTCAGTTCGAGGATGGCTTCGGCCTGGGTTTCGCTGATCCCAAAGCGCGACATCAGCGCGGGTTTCGGTTCGTCCTCAGTACGAATGATCTCAATCACTTCGTCGATGTTGAGGAACGCCACCAGCAAACCTTCGAGGATATGCAGGCGCTTGAGCACTTTCTCCAGACGATGATTCAGACGGCGGCGAACCGTATCGCGGCGGAACGTCAGCCACTCGGTCAGGATCTCCAGCAGGTTTTTCACCGCCGGACGCCCGTCCAGGCCAATCATGTTCAGGTTGATACGGTAGCTTTTTTCCAGATCGGTGGTGGCGAACAAGTGGTGCATGACCTGCTCCATGTCCACGCGGTTAGAGCGCGGTACGATCACCAGACGGGTTGGGTTTTCGTGGTCGGATTCATCGCGCAGGTCGTCCACCATCGGCAGCTTTTTATTGCGCATCTGAGCCGCAATCTGCTCCAGCACTTTCGCCCCGGACACCTGATGTGGCAGTGCGGTAATCACCACCGCGCCATCTTCTTTCGTCCACACCGCACGCATACGCACGGAGCCGCGACCGTTCTGATAGATTTTGCGGATTTCCGCACGTGAGGTGATGATTTCAGCTTCGGTCGGGTAGTCCGGCCCCTGCACGATATCCAGCACGTCATCCAGCGTGGTTTTCGGCTGTTCAATCAGAGTGATGGCGGCTTTTGCCACTTCGCGCAGGTTATGCGGCGGGATGTCCGTCGCCATCCCCACGGCAATACCGGTGGTGCCGTTCAGCAGGATGTTCGGCAGGCGCGCAGGCAGCATTTTCGGCTCCTGCATCGTGCCGTCAAAGTTTGGTACCCAGTCAACGGTTCCCTGACCCAGCTCGCCCAGCAGCACTTCGGCGTATTTAGACAGGCGGGATTCGGTATAACGCATCGCTGCGAATGACTTAGGATCGTCCGGCGCACCCCAGTTCCCCTGGCCGTCTACCAGCGGGTAGCGGTAAGAGAACGGCTGTGCCATCAGCACCATCGCTTCGTAACAGGCGCTGTCGCCGTGCGGATGGTATTTACCGAGTACGTCACCCACGGTACGGGCGGATTTTTTGAACTTAGCGCTGGCACTCAGGCCCAGTTCAGACATTGCATAGACGATGCGTCGTTGAACGGGTTTCAGGCCATCACCGATAAACGGCAACGCCCTGTCCATGATGACGTACATGGAGTAGTTCAGGTAGGCGTTTTCCGTGAATTCATGTAGCGCGAGGCGCTCTGCCATATCGCTCATTAAATGTGATTCCTCAACTCAGAAACCTGCCGGTTTCAGGCAATATTGCCGCAGATACTACCCTATCTGGCGTGTTGAGTCACAAAGAAAAAGGGCCAGGTATGTGGCCCTTTTCGGGTTATTTATTCAGCCTGGTAACCTGCTTCACGTCGATTTCGAAATCGTTCCACTCTTTATCGACCTTACCCTGGATCTCCACTTTATCCTGCGGGCTGACCGTCACGCCGTTCCAGCGTTTGTGGTCGATTTCCACATTGACGGTGCCGGTTTCATCGCGGAAGGTATAGCGGTCATCAGACAGGCGCTGCGTGATGTTCCCGCGCAGTTTCACCCAGCTATCGTCCTTCATCTCTTTAACTTTCAGCGCGGTGGTGAGGTTGGCGTCGTTATCAATAAAACCGCCCTGCTGAGTTTGCGTCTTCGCGGTGGTGGCCGTTGGGCCAGTAAAGCCCCCTTCTGCCGCAAAGAGCGGAGCCGTGGTCATCATCATGATGGCAGCAATAGCAGCGAATTTTTTCATTTTATCTCTCCCTTTAATGTCGGTTCGCAGTCCATTAAACAGGGTAATCCTTAACAACTTCTTAAGGGGAAAATTTATTTATTATTGCTGTACAGCAGGCTTGCCCAGAGGGTTTACTGGCGTTATCAAGGAGGGAATATGCGCATCTTACTAGTAGAAGACGACAGGCTGATTGGCGATGGCCTTAAAGCCGGGCTGACGAAAATGGGCTTTAGTGTGGACTGGTTTACCGAGGGTAAAACGGGCAAAGCCGCGCTGTACGCAGCCCCCTACGATGCCGTGGTGCTCGACCTGACGCTGCCGGAAATCGACGGTCTTGATATCCTGCGTGAATGGCGTGAAAACGGCCGCAGCGAGCCGGTGCTGATTTTAACAGCGCGGGATGCGCTCAACCAGCGGGTTGAAGGCCTGCGTCTTGGCGCAGATGACTATCTCTGCAAACCCTTCGCCCTGGTAGAAGTGGCAGCACGGCTTGAAGCGCTGGTACGCCGCAGCCACGGTCAGGCGCGCAGTGAACTGCGCCACGGCAGCGTGGTGCTTGATCCCACAAGCCTGATTGCCACACGCAACGGCGAAACTCTGGCGCTCAAACCCAAAGAGTTCGCGCTGCTGGAACTGCTGATGCGCAACGCCGGGCGCGTGCTGCCGCGCAAACTTATCGAAGAGAAGCTCTACAACTGGGACGATGATGTCTCCAGCAATACCGTGGAAGTTCACGTCCATCATCTGCGCCGCAAGCTCGGCACTGATTTTATCCGCACGGTGCACGGCATCGGCTACACCCTGGGTGACGCATGAAACTGACTCAACGTCTGAGCCTGAAACTGCGCCTGACGCTCCTCTTTTTATTGCTGTCGCTGACGGCGTGGTTTGCCGCCAGCGTGGTGGCCTGGCAGCAGACCTCGCACAAGCTCGATAAGCTGTTCGATACGCAACAAATGCTGTTTGCCAAACGGCTGTTGACCATGAATTTGGACGAGATCCATGCACCAGAACGGATGCGTGAGCTCCCGAAAAAGGCCAAACATGGCCGCCTGGACGATGATGCTCTGGCTTTCGCTATCTACTCCCCCGACGGAAAAATGCTGCTGAATGATGGTGAAAATGGCCGTGATATTCCGTATCACTATCGCCGCGAGGGGTTCGACAACGGGCGACTGAAAGACGATAACGACGCGTGGCGTTTTTTATGGCTCACCGCGCCAGACGGCAAATACCGGGTGGTGGTCGGCCAGGAGCGGGAATACCGTCAGGAGATGGCGCTGGATATCGTCAGTTCGCAGCTTATCCCGTGGATAGTGGCACTACCCGTCATGCTGCTGTTGCTTATCGTGCTGCTGAGTCGGGAACTGAAGCCGCTGAAAAATCTGGCGCAAACCCTACGCTCACGCTCGCCGGATGCCACCGACAAGCTGCCGACCGGCGGCGTGCCGACCGAAGTTCGCCCGCTGCTTGATGCGCTCAATCATCTGTTCATGCGCACCCAGGAGATGATGAGCCGTGAACGCCGTTTTACGTCTGATGCCGCTCACGAACTGCGTAGCCCGCTCACTGCGCTGAAAGTCCACACCGATGTGGCGCAGCTTTCCCTGGATGACCCGCAGTTGCAGGCTAACGCCCTGGCGCAGCTGCACGCGGGGATCGACCGGGCATCGCGCCTGGTGGATCAGCTTCTGACGCTATCGCGCCTGGATTCTCTGGAAAACCTGGATGACGTTGAAACCCTGCCGATGGCCGATGTGCTGCAATCCGCCGTGATGGATTGTTATCATCCTGCGCAGCAGGCAGGCATCGACGTGCGGCTTCAGGTCAATGCCCCGCAGACCACGCATACCGGGCAGCAGCTTTTGCTCAGCCTGCTGGTGCGTAATCTGCTGGACAACGCCGTGCGTTACAGTCCGCGCGGCAGCGTGGTGAACGTTACGCTCGACGCCCGCAGCTTTACCGTGCGTGATAACGGGCCGGGGATTACACCCGATGCGCTGGCGCGGATCGGCGAGCGCTTTTACCGCCCGCCGGGGCAGACTGAAACGGGCAGCGGCCTGGGGTTATCTATCGTGAAGCGTATTGCTGCGCTGCACGGGATGCACGTCACTCTGGATAATGCACCGGAAGGCGGATGTGAAGTAAAGGTGAGCTGGTAGCCGCATTATTGCTTCTCAGGCAAAAGACTTTGCACATTTTGCTCATTTTATCGCTTCGCCCTCGCGCGTAGAATTGTTGCCAGCATTGCATTAACGAGGACAAACAATGAGCAACATCCTGATTATCAACGGCGCGAAAGAGTTCGCGCACTCTAAAGGCCAACTGAATGACACCCTGACCGAGGTCGCGGACGGTTTCCTGCGCGACGCCGGGCATGATGTTAAAGTTGTACGCGCTGACAGCGACTATGACATCAAAGCAGAAGTGCAGAATTTCCTGTGGGCGGATGTGATCGTCTGGCAGATGCCAGGCTGGTGGATGGGCGCACCGTGGACGGTGAAAAAGTACATGGATGACGTGTTCACTGAAGGTCACGGTTCACTGTATGCCAGCGACGGTCGTACCCGTTCAGATGCGGCTAAAAAATACGGTTCTGGCGGTCTGATTCAGGGCAAAAAATACATGCTCTCCCTGACCTGGAATGCACCAATGGAAGCATTTACCGAAAATGACCAGTTCTTTGAAGGCGTGGGCGTAGACGGTGCATATCTGCCGTTCCACAAAGCAAACCAGTTCCTGGGGATGGACCCACTGCCGACCTTTATCGTCAATGACGTAATTAAAATGCCGGACGTCCCGCGCTATATCGCAGAATATCGCAAGCATCTCGGCGAGATTTTTGCTTAACTGGTAGCCTGGAATTAGAAGGAGTTAACCATGCTTACCGTTATTGCTGAAATCCGTACTCGTCCAGGTCAACATCACCGCCAGGCGGTGCTGGATCAGTTCGCGAAGATTATCCCGACCGTACTGAAAGAAGAAGGCTGCCACGGCTACGCGCCGATGGTTGATGCCACGACAAACGCCAGCTTCCAGGCAACTGCGCCCGATTCAATCATTATGGTTGAACTGTGGGAAACCGTGGCGCACCTTGAAGCACACCTGCAAACCGCGCACATGAAAGCGTGGAGCGATGCGGTGAAAGGTGACGTACTGGAAACCCATATCCGTATTCTGGAGCAAGGGGTTTAAGTTCGGTTGACCCTGAACCGTAGGCCCGGTAAGCGCTAGCGCCACCGGGCTTTGTTTTATCCACTACCAGTACAACTTCCAGCTCTGGGTAAACCGCACCAGCGCCTCAACGTAGAAGTAATCCCCCCAGCTTGCGCACTCATCCACCCCTTTGTTGCTCGCCAGATGATAGACCGAGTGCTTCAGCAGCCCGTTGCCCTTCTCGTCTTTGCCCATCAGGTAGTGCTTTGTGAGCGATGACATGATCCCTTTTGCCCACTCAAGATAATGTTCTCTGTCGGGATCGGTTACCGGCAGATGCTTCACCAGCTCCAGCAATCCGCACACCGCAATGGCCGCCGATGACGAATCGCGCAGCGCATCGGTTCCCACCAGCGCCAGATCCCAGTGGCAGACGTAATCTTCCGGCAGGCGGTTAAGGAAGTAGTTCGCCAGCCGTTTGGACAGAGCGATCATCGTCTCATCGCCGGTATAGATGTAGCTCAGCAGAAAACCGTAAATTCCCCACGCCTGCCCGCGCGACCAGCAGGAGTCATCGGCATAGCCCTGCTGAGTGTTGCCATAACGCGGCGCGCCGGTGACCACATCCATATAGTAAGTGTGGAACGTCGAGGCATCTTCGCGAATAAGATAGGTTGCCGCCTGCATCACGTGGGCTTTCGCCGCATCGGCAAAACGGGGATCGCCCGTCTGTTCGGTTGCCCAGTAGAGCAGCGGCAGGTTCATGTTGCAGTCGATTATCATCCGCCCGGCCTGTTCCGGATCGGCCAGATCGCCCCACGCCTGAATGATTTTCGCCTTCTCGTGGAAGCGCTCCAGCAGCGCTTCTGCCGCCAGCAGAGAGAAACCGCGCGCTTCACGGTTGCCGGTCAGTCGCCAGGCCGACACGCAGGAAAGCGTATACAAAAAGCCTAAATCGTGGGTGTTGGTGTCGTGACGCCCGGCGATACGCAGGCCAAATGAGCGCACATGCTTTTCCGCCATCGCGCGGAATTTCTCCTCCCCGCTCATCTCCCACGCCAGCCAAAGCTGCCCGGTCCAGAAGCTGGTTGTCCACTCCACGTTGTCCGTCAGCGGATAAACCCCCTCCTGGCAGGTTTCCGCAGGGAAGCGCTCGCCGAACGCCGTTAAGTGACGGCCAATCAGGTCGAGGATATGGCTGCGTGCCGAACTCAGTTCATCACCAAACGCACGCGGATCAACGGGTGCAGGAATAGCGGGCAGGCGCTCTTCAGTGATACGACTTAACATATTTCGGTTCCTTCTTTGACGGCTTCATTAGCGAGTGGAATGTTGTTCTGCAACCTTCAGCGCCTGTGCGCTGCGCCATTTGCACTGGCAGGCAGATAACGTAAAAGCAGAAATAAGGGTAAAGGTCAGCGCCGTGGCGCCCATGATGATGTAGGTCTGTTCAAAACCGATGCGGTCATACAGTAAACCCGCCGGTGAAGAGACCACCACATTGCCGACATACAGCATCGCCTGATACCCCAGTAAATACATGGTGGCATTAACGCGTTTATCGAAATGTTCGGCGATATATTTAAATACTGAAACCAGCAACAGACAGATTTCCAGACCGTAGAGCGGCTTCAGGACGGAAATTAATAAATGGGAATCGCACAGACCGGAAATAATCAGCCGCGCGCCAACAATCAGCCCGACAATTAATAACCCGCGCTTGGCACCGATGAAATTCACAAACAGTGGGATCACCATATACATGATGAACTCCATCCCCGACTGCACCGTGCCCAGATAGCCAAACACCGCGTTACCCTGATGAACATCATCGAAGAAGGTGACGAAATAGCGCGAGAACTGCTGCTCGGCGATAAACATCATCCACGCCACGCCTGCCACATACAGGCAGAAGGCCCAGAATTTACGGTTACGCAGCAAAGCGTAGACATCCGCCGGGGCGATTTTCTCTTTGGTTAACACCTCGCTTGCATGAGCGGAGTTAGTGTTCACTTTCAGGCTAATCAACACCACCAGCATAATGACCGAGGCTACGCTGCCCATGATAAAGTTATAGGCCGGAGAGAGGTTAAACAGCAGGCCAGAGAAAGAGGACGCCACCGCCCAGCCAAGCGAACCCCACATACGAATTTGGCCAAATTCCATACCGTTTAAGCGGCTGAAACGGTCAGAATAGGATTCGCACGCCGCCACCCCCGCATACCAGGCAAAGCTTAAATAGAGCGCACCGAGGATAATCCCCAGCAGGGTGTTGGACATTAACAGCGGCTGGTAAACATAAATAAAGAACGGCGCCATCAGGGCCGACATCGCCACCACAAAATAGAGCAGGTATTTGCTCATGCCGATCTTATCGAGAATATAGCCATAGATGGGTTTCAGAATAACGGAGAACACACCGTTAACCGCAAATACCGTCCCGATAACCGTACCGCTGAGATTGGCTTTTTGTCCGAGCCAGATTGCCAGCAGGCCAATACTGGCCGACCAGGTAAAAAAGTAGAGAAAAATAAAACTGCTTATTTTGTAATATTCGGTTCTGTTATTCGTAGATGTATTTTTCATATCATCCTCGCCGACGTGTAGGGCCAGAGTTTTTATAATGTGAACGACAGCTGACGTTCGCCTCCAGGTTCGCGGATCACGACCTGGTGATGAGTAATATTCAGTTGCGGCACTGCCGCGTAGTGTTGTTGTTTTTCACTGGCGATGACGGCACAACACAGCCAGCTCTCCCCTTGCGGGATATCAGTTTTCAACAGCGGAACAGAGGCGCACTCCGGGAACATAATGCTGCTGTTCGGCGGCGTCACGATGCTGTCTGGCTGGCGCAACAGTTCTGGCGACAGGCACACAATGGCGCTGCTGCCGTTTTGCGCGTCCAGGTAACAGCCGTGCTCGCGAAGTTGATGTTCAGCTTTCATCACGGCAAAGCCCCCCTCCACCGTTTGCAGAACGCGGGCGCTGTTGATGCGGTGCAGGCGCAAATGCCACTCCCCGAACGGGACCTGCCAGGTTTCGATATGGACGTCATGCCACGGCGACCAGCGTGAATAGAGGTAATTTTCATCCACCCGTACCGCGTCGCACCCGCGGCGACCGCGGAAGTAGTTATCCCCGTCAGCCAGCAGCAGCATGGAGTCACAGGCGGCGTGCTTCAGGCCATAACGCCCGCGTTCAATGGTGAAACCAAAATGGCTGGAGTAGGCAAATTTGGTGTATTTGGCTTCGGTATTGACGTAGTTATTCAGTTCAAGCTGCCCGGCGGTGAGCAACGTGACATGCTGCGATGCGTCCGCGTGTATCAGGATCTGTTGGGCATGGGGGATCACCTGTTTTTCAGCAAGCGCGGGCAACGGCTGCTCTTCGGCCTGCCAGAACGGGTGAGTCTCTGGTAGAGCCAGGATCAGGTATGTTTTCAGCGCCCAGTACGGTGAGCCAGGGGAATTGTAGTCTTCACACATCGCCAGGTTGGGATAGGCAAAGCCGAGCGTCAGAATACCGTCACGATCGGTAATGGGCTGCTGTTGCCACCAGCGCAGATGGCGCAGAACAATCCCTTTCACGATACCCGGCGTGAACACCTCCAGCCCGGAAAAGGCCACCGCACTCCAGAAGGCAACCATCGCAAAGCGGTAGGTCAGGCTGCGGCCAAACGGCACCGACGCGCCATCAGCGGCAGACATATAAATAAAGTCCGTGGCAAACAGACGCGAGCGTTCACGCAGAATGGTCGCCCTCGGTTCATCACCACTCAGGGTGGCGTAAATCAGACCGTAGAAGTGGAACGCCATTGAGATGTAATAATCTTTCGGGCGGCCCGGGCCGTCGGAATACCAGCCATCACCCAGATAGTAGGCGTCCATCATCGCAAAACGCTCATCGATGGCCCGTTGGCTGAACGGCAGCCCGGCACGTTTAAACCCAAGCTGAACCATAATGGCAAAGTAGTTCCAGTTGCTGTCCGGCATCTGGGCATCTGTTATCTGGTTCAGCCAGGTGTGCAGGTTCATCAGCTCGCGCTCGCTGAACTGCGATGTGAGCGTGTCCTGCAACAGTGACAGCCCCAGCCCGTACGACGCCATCTCGACCAGACGCTGATCGTAAGGCGCAGTTTCCCCCCAGTAGCCCTCGCTATGCGGATCGGTGCCAGCCCTGATAGCCGCAATGTACTTGTTGCTAAACGCGGTGGTTTCACCGGATGCCATTAGCGGAAATAGCCCCCACAACGCGCGGGAAAGCCCCTCCATCTGCGCGATATCCGTGGCGTAATGCGCACAGGTATCCCCCAGTGAAAAGCGCGAATGGCCTGCCGGAAACTGCGTATCCAGCGCACCCAGCAGGGTATTTAACGCCGCCACGACATCCTGGCGGGAAGACAATGGATTTGATTTTTCTTTATTTACCGCAGACATAGGCTTGTCCTCGTCATCAACTGCGGCAAAGCATAGTGAATCCTCGGGGGGCAGAAATGTTAGCCATGTCACAGGAGAGAGTGATGAATAAACTCGCAGTTGAGAAAATTTAAAAAGGTGGTTTATAAAGATAGTCAGACGGGGAAAAGTTGAGTTTTATTGCACTATGCGCGACACGCTAAAATCCGATCATCTTGAGCTGATCACCTTAAACGATGCCATTGCGTCGTTTAGCCGGCTCTTTGCCAATACCGTGCGTTATCACCACTGGCATCAGTGTCTGGAAATTCTGTATGTGGAGGAAGGATTTGGCGTGGCGATTGTTGATAACCGCCACTACACCATGCGCCCCGGGCGACTGTTTTTCTTCCCACCCTTTACCCTGCACAAAGTGATGGTGGATGAGCAGGCAGAGGCGATTTATCGACGCACCATTATTCACCTCGATCCCCATGCGGTGCTGAAGGTACTGCGTGATTTCCCGCAGACCCTGCAACGATTACAAAAGCTCTCACGCCGTGGCGGGGAGGCCTGGGTCGCGGATGTGTTTGCCAGCCACGCGCACATTGATCACCTGCTGGAGTGCTATGCAAAGCGCGCCGGCGTTCAGCCCCTTAACAGTGAAAATATTGCCAGCCTGCTGATTAGCCTGTTTGCCATGTTACCCGGTGATAATGACGGAGCACCCGGCAGCAGCCACGGGATCGCAAGCCAGGTGATGTTCTGGCTCGATGAACACTATCGGGAAAAATTCAGGCTGGATGCGCTGGCCGAAGAGCTGGGGAAGTCACGAAGCTACGTGTCGCGAAAATTCCATGCTGAAACGGGCGAGAAGATCCACGACTATCTGAACACTATCAGGCTGCGGAAGGCGTGCGAATGCCTGCTGCACACGGATGCCAGCGTACGTGAAATAGCCGAACAGGTGGGTTTTTCCGACGTGACCTGGTTTATCAGTGCATTCAGGAAGGGGATTGGCGAAACGCCGTTGCAGTACCGGAAGAACCATGCTGACCGCTGAGCGGGGTTATTGCCGGGTGGCGGCTACGCCTTACCCGGCCTACAAAACAACAAAACCGTACCTATCAGCTGCTCTTCTTCCCCGGCTTTAACCCGCGGTGAAACTCGTTGATGCGCTTCATCGACTTAATGGTGCGCTGCGGCTCGGTTGAGGCCACGGACAAAATAATCATCTCCAGACACAGCAGCACGGTGCCATGCAGCGGGATTTTGCCTTTCTCGCCGCCGCGCGGCACGTGGATGACCACGCTTGCCTCTTTACTGAAGCGCGACTCCAGCGCGTTAGTCAGCAGGATGGTCGGAATGCCCAGACGCCTGGCTTCACGCAGGGTGGTTTGCCCTTCCCGATGAGCAGATTTCTGTGCCATCATCACCAGCACGTCACCCCGCTGAAGCGCAATCAGTTGCTCGGCCAGGCCAATGCCAGTGCGGTTAAGGGGTGTGGAGGGCAGACCAATACGGCTGAACAGTCGGGCAGTGTATTCGGCCAGAATACCGGATGCGCCAATGCCAAAAATAGCGACCTGCCGTGCCTGCGCCAGCAGCGACACCGCCTGCGCCATCGCGTAACGGTTACCCGGCTCAGACAACACATCGCAGGTATGCTGATGCCCTTCGAGCACAAAATCGATGCTCGCGTTCACATCGCTGGTGAGGGTATTCACCGTGGTGGACATCTTTTCGCTGGAGCTCACCACCGGGCCAAACCACTGCTCCAGCGTTTGCTTCAGGTCGCGCAGCCCGGCAAAGCCCAGCGCCTGAATGGCACGGACCACGGTCGCATCGGAGGTTTTCAGCAGCGTGGCGATTTCCATTGCCGTCTGCTCCATTACTGCCTCACGGTTCTCATTGATATACCGCGCCACCAGCAGCAAGCGCGGTGTCAGCTGATGCCCGCGGGATCGGAAGCGTTCGCCATATACGTCTACCCGCGCTTTGTCTTTTCTGATCACCTGGAGGCCTCCGGCAGCGGACGCCCCGCTATCTGAGACTGCACCTGAGCGGCCATCAGCCCCAGTGAAGCGAATGAGTTTGAAATCGCCTCTTCACGGGAAATCAGGATGTAACGCCCGGTACGACAGGCATTCAGAAACTGACACCATCCAGGCATCACCGCATCCATCGCCACCAGCTCATCCTGCGGTTTTCCGCCCGTATCGCCACGCCAGGTAGCAAAGACAAAATCGGCGTCCAGCTCTGGCAGGCGCTCGGCGCTGACGTCAATACGCCCGCCATCCGGGATACTCTCGATAAGCGGCGGGAAGGTGAACCCGGCATCACGCAGCACGCGTCCCAGGGAGTGATAGCTGTGCATGGCGGTGATTTTGCCCTGATTAGCCTGAATCACCGACACCGTGATTTTGCGGGTATCAATGGTCGCTTTCAGCGCATTGATTTGCTCCTGATAGCGACGCTCAAGGATCTTCAGCCGCGCCTGCGTTCCCGTCAGTTGCGCCAGCTTGCGGTAAATTTCCGGCGCACCGCCATCGAGGTGATCGATACTCACCGTGGGGGCGATTTTTTCCAGTTGCTCAACCGGCGTGTTGCGGGTCGGCTCGGTGATGATCAGATCCGGTTTTGCGGCAGCAATGGCTTCGATATCGATATCCGCGGTGCCGATAAACCTGATGGAGGAGTTATCAAAATCAACGCCCGTTAACATCCCACTGGAGCGTATAAAATGGCTGCCGTCCGGTCGCGTGCGACCGTGGCTGGCAACCGGAGGCGCGCCAAGCTCGATTAAGGGGATAGTGATATCCAGATCGTGCAGCGAAACAATCCGTTGCGGATGAACGGGCACGGTAACCTTGCGCCCCAGATCGTCCGTGAACACCTGAGTCGGCTCTGCCGCACTCAGCGAAAACCCGACCAGCAACAGCAATGAAAAAAGTACGCGCATCTTTATCCCCTAAAATCTGTCCCGACGCTGCCAGAGCAGCAGCAGGAAAAACGGCCCGCCAATTAAAGAAATCACAATGCCTGCGGGGAGTTGCAGCGGTAAAAACGCCAGACGACCGACGTTATCTGCCATCAGCACCAGCAGTGCGCCCAGCACGGCACTCCCCAACAACAATGCGGTTTGCCCGCCACGTAACAAGGCGCGCGCCATATGCGGGGCAATTAATCCGACAAACCCGATACTGCCCACGCAGGAGACACAGGCAGCAGTCAGCACTACAGGGGCGAGAAGGCGCAGCAGCGCCAGCCGTGGCGTACGAACGCCCAGCCCGGTGGCAGCCTGATTGCCGAGCAGGGCCACGTCGGCCGCACGGGCGGTAAAGAGCAGTAAGGCACATGCAGGCACAGCCCACCCTGCCGCCACGCTCACTAACGCCCAGTTTGCCGTATGCAGACTCCCCGCCAGCCACAGCATCGCGGTCTGGACATCACGCACGTCAGCCGTGGTCATAAAGACGCCCATTGCCGCCGCAAAAGCCCAGGAGACGCCAATACCGGTCAGAATAAAACGTGGCCGCGAAATATCACGCGCCAGAGCCACCACCAGTAATGCCGTCAGCAGCCCGCCGACCATACCCACTGCCGGACGCCAGAACAGGCTCAGCGCCGGGAACTGAAAAATCAGCAGCAACACCGTCGCGCTACAGCCCTCTTTCACGCCGATAAGCCCCGGGTCGGCCAGTCCATTACGGGTAATGGACTGCATTGCCGCCCCCGCCATCCCCAGCATGGCGCCACAAAGCACGGCCATCAGCAGGCGTGGCAGACGAATATCCATCACGATGTAACGCGCATCCGCAGGCAGGCTTTCAGGGTAAAACAGCGCACGACCGATAGTGGAAGTGGGAATAGGCAGTGAGCCGCGCGTCAGGCCAAAACTGAGCAGCAGCACCGTCATCAGCAGGAACAGCGTCAGGCACGCCAGCACGCGCGGGCGCACGAGCGCCGAAAAGGCGCCGATGCGTAACGGCCGCAGACCGGCTCGCAAAACCGCCCGCTTCATTTGAACATCCTCGATGCCATAACGATAAAGACCGGTGCGCCAAC
This sequence comes from Enterobacter sp. C4G1, assembly GCF_052886895.1. Lineage (NCBI taxonomy): Bacteria > Pseudomonadati > Pseudomonadota > Gammaproteobacteria > Enterobacterales > Enterobacteriaceae > Enterobacter > Enterobacter sp. C4G1. The sequence continues at coordinate 297,367 of NZ_JBQVVV010000001.1, forward strand.
CAGCGCCGTCATAACGCCGGTGGCCAGCTCATAAGGGGTGATTAGCGTGCGGGCGGCGAGATCGGCAATCAGTAACACCAGCGCACCGCACACGGCAGAAAGCGGCACCATCACGCGAATATCTACTGACACCAGACGGCGGATCAACTGCGGTACCACCAGGCCAATAAACCCGATGGGCCCGGCAATGGAAACGGCAGCACCACACAGCAGCGCAATCGCCAACAGTGCAAACAGGCGGGTTTTCAGCAGCGAAACGCCTAATCCCTGTGCCATACGGTCGCCCAGCGCCAGCATATTCAGCGATGGCGACAGCCACAGCGCCAGCGCGAAACCTGCACCAGCTACCCAGGATGCCGTGCGAACTATCTCGCCGTTTAATCCAGCTAAATCCCCCGCCAGCCAGGTACGCATGGCGAGCAGCGTCTGTTCATCCAGGATCAGCACTGCGGCGGTAATAGACGACGCGAATGCCGACAACGCCACGCCGCACAGAGTCACCTTCATCGGGGTTAACCCGGTGCGCCCGGCGGATGAGAACATCAGCACCAGCAGAAACAGCGCCCCGGCACCGATCGCAGCAATCAGCGGGCGACCAAACGGCAGGCTAAGCCCCAGAGCACTGGTTAACACCACCGCCAGTGCTGCCCCGGCATTCAGCCCCAGAATATGCGGTTCCCCCAGCGGGTTGCGGATAACGGATTGCAGCAACACACCCGCCACGCCAAGCGCCGCGCCGGTGGTCAGCGCGGCGAACAAGCGCAGCAACCGCAGCTTTACGATGACGTTATGGTCGAAATTGCGCGGATCGAAATGAAGGAGCGCCTGCACCACCGTTTGCGGGGCAATAAAGCGCGCGCCGATCCCCAGATGGGCAATGCCACCCGCCACCAGCAGCAGCGCAAAAAGGATGAAAGCCAGAGATGTGCGCATCATGGTTTTGCGGTTCCCTGACGAAAAGGCATAAAGAACGGCTTTCCGGTCAATGGGTTCACCGACATATGCACGTCGACATCAAAAACCGCTTTGATCAGTTCAGGCGTACAGGTATCGCCTTCATGAAGCACGCCCTGCACTTTTCCCTGCCGCAGAAAGACCAGCGAATCGCCATAGTTAACGGCAAAATTGAGATCATGGAGCACCACCACAACGGTACGTCCGTGATGGCGGGTCAGCGTGTGAAGTAGTTCCAGGATCTCGACCTGATAGCGAAGGTCGAGATACGTCGTCGGCTCATCCAGCAGGATATATGGCGTTTGCTGCGCCAGCGCCATGGCTATCCAGCAGCGCTGACGCTGGCCGCCGGACAGGCTTTCGACTGGCAGGTGAGCAAATTCCGTGGTGCCGGTCAGACGCAGGGCTTCTTCAACGGCGTGCTCGTCTTCGTCGCTCCACTGGCGCATAAAGTTTTGCCAGGGAAAGCGCCCGCGTGAAACCAGCTCAAACACGGTTAACCCTTCCGGCAGTATTGGCGATTGCGGAAGAATGCCCAGGCTGCGGGCAACCGCTTTGGTGGGTTGTTCATGGATTGCCTTCCCGTCCAGAAATGCGCTACCGCCAAGCGGCTGAAGCAGGCGCGCAATGGTACTGAGCAGGGTGGATTTTCCGCAGCCGTTTGCCCCAATCAGGACAGTCATTTTCTGCTGAGGGATCGCCAGGGAAATATCATCAACGATGATTTTTTTCTGATAGCCAGCAGAGAGGTTTTCAAGCACCAACCCCTGCTTTTTCGTGTTATGAGCCACGTGAACGCCAACTTAATAAAATGACAAACAAATAAAAATAAAACTCATTCTCTTTTGGGAGTTTGCCGCTGCGCCATGTAGTAGTCAAGTGAATAAATACCCCGAAAAACCCAGGGATAATGACGGACTACTACGCTAACAACATCTTTGTTAATCCTTTTATTTTCAGATTGTTAAAAAAGGAATAACCGGACATGCACGGGTGTTTTTCTTTTGTAGTCGATTTTTTCTGTTTTCCATTTACTACTACATCCCCGCATGATTGAATGATTCTCAATTACATGTTCGATGCCTGACATGGCGAACGGACAGACCGTTAAGGGCAATGAATCACACATTCTTCCGCGAACATTCATGCGCGGGATATTTCGGGAAAACAGATGTAATGGCTAAGTTCACACCTTCTCTCTCTGGAGTAAAAGGGCGCGCGCTCTTTTCACTGTTATTCATCACACCGCTGGTGCAGGCCGCAGATACCACAACGGCTAAAGATGGCGAAACGCTGACTGTTACCGCCGATCCAAATGCAACCACCGATGCCACAAACGGCTATCAGCCGCTGAACACCTCCACCGCTACACTGACCAACATGCCAATGCTGGACATCCCGCAGGTGGTGAATACCGTCAGCGATAAGGTGCTTGAAGATCAGCACGCTACCACGCTCGACGAAGCGCTGTATAACGTCAGCAACGTTGTGCAGACCAACACCCTGGGCGGCACCCAGGATGCGTTTGTACGCCGGGGCTTTGGCGCTAATCGCGATGGCTCAATCATGACCAACGGCCTGCGCACCGTACTGCCGCGCAGCTTTAACGCGTCAACCGAGCGTGTGGAAGTGCTGAAAGGCCCGGCGTCGACCCTGTACGGCATTCTCGATCCTGGCGGCCTGATTAACGTGGTCACCAAACGCCCGGAAACGACGTTTGGCGGTTCAATTTCAGCCACCTCTTCCAGCTTTGGCGGCGGGACCGGGCAATTTGATGTTACCGGCCCGATTGAAGGGACGCGCCTTGCCTGGCGCCTGACGGGTGAATATCAGGACGAAGATTACTGGCGTAACTTCGGCACAGAACGCAGCACCTTTATCGCCCCATCGCTGACCTGGTTTGGCGATGATGCCACCGTCACGGTGCTCTACTCCCATCGCGACTATAAGACACCGTTCGATCGTGGAACGATCTTCGATCTCAATACCAAACAGGCGGTAAAGGTTGACCGAAAAACCCGCTTTGATGAGCCGTTTAACATCACCGACGGGCAATCCGACCTGGCGCAGCTCAACGCGGAATACCGCCTGAGCAGCCAGTGGACCGCGAAGTTCGACTATAGCTACAGCCAGGATAAATACAGCGACAACCAGGCGCGCGTGATGGCCTATGACTCTGCCACCGGCAACCTGACCCGCCGTGTGGATGCAACGCAAGGCTCGACGCAGCGAATGCACACCACCCGTGCCGATTTGCAGGGAAATGTAGATATCGCCGGCTTCTACAACGAGATCCTGACCGGCATCTCCTATGAGAATTACGATCTGCTGCGCACGGATATGATCCGCTGTAAGAACGTGAAAGATTTCAACATCTATAACCCGACCTACGGCAATACCGGTAAATGTACAACCGTTTCTGCGTCCGATAGTGACCAGACGATCAAGCAGGACAGCTACTCCGCCTATGCGCAGGACGCGTTGTATCTGACCGATAAATGGATCGCCGTCGCCGGGATGCGTTACCAGTACTACACCCAGTATGCGGGTAAAGGCCGTCCGTTTAACGTTAACACCGACAGCCGTGACGATCAGTGGACGCCGAAGCTGGGCCTGGTCTACAAGCTGACGCCAAACGTGTCGCTGTTTGCTAACTATTCGCAGACGTTTATGCCGCAATCCTCTATTGCGAGCTATATCGGCGACCTGCCACCAGAGACGTCAAATGCTTACGAAGTGGGTGCAAAGTTTGACCTGTTCAACGGCATTACCGCCAATATCGCGCTGTTTGATATTCATAAGCGCAATGTGCTGTATACCGAAAGCGTGGGGGATGAAACCATCGCCAAAACCGCAGGCCGCGTGCGCTCGCAGGGCGTGGAAGTGGATCTCGCCGGATCGCTCACCGAGAACACCAACATCATCGCTAGCTACGGTTATACCGATGCCAAAGTGCTGGAAGATCCTGATTACGCGGGTAAACCGCTGCCAAACGTGCCACGTCACACTGGCTCCCTGTTCCTGACCTACGACATTCATAACGTGATCGGCGGGAATACCCTGACGCTTGGCGGCGGCGGGCACGGCGTGAGCCGTCGTTCAGCTACCAACGGTGCGGATTACTATCTGCCAGGTTACGTCGTTGCGGATGCGTTTGCGGCGTATAAGATGAAGCTGCATTACCCGGTGACGTTGCAGGTGAACGTGAAGAACCTGTTTGATAAAACCTACTACACCTCTTCAATCGCCACCAATAACCTGGGCAACCAGATTGGCGATCCACGCGAAGTGCAGTTTACGGTGAAGATGGAATTTTGATGTAAAAAAGCCCGGGGCGCTATCGCTTACCGGGCCTACGATCCAATACCCTCTCCCACCGGGAGAGGGTCAGGATGAGGAGCATCACCCCTCAATATCTGCCAGATCGCCTTTTTCCTGCAACCAGTTGCGTCGGTCTTCCGAACGTTTCTTGGCCAGCAGCATATCCATCATGGCGTTGGTTTGCTGTTCGTCTTCATCGCTGATCGTCAATTGCACCAGGCGGCGCGTGTTCGGATCCAGCGTGGTTTCACGCAGCTGCATCGGGTTCATTTCGCCCAGCCCTTTAAAGCGCTGAACGTTTGGTTTGCCCTTCTTGCGCTTAAGCTGTTCAAGCACGCCCGCTTTCTCTTCTTCCGTCAGCGCGTAATACACCTCTTTGCCGAGGTCGATACGGTACAGCGGCGGCAGCGCCACGTGGACGTGACCGTTTTTCACCAGCGTTCTGAAATGCTTCACAAACAGCGCACAGAGCAGAGTGGCAATGTGCAGACCATCGGAGTCCGCATCCGCGAGGATACACACTTTACCGTAGCGCAGCTGGCTCAGATCGTCGCTGTCAGGATCGATGCCAATCGCCACAGAGATATCGTGAACTTCCTGGGACGCCAGCACTTCATCAGAAGAGACTTCCCAGGTATTCAGGATCTTACCCTTGAGCGGCATGATCGCCTGATATTCACGATCGCGCGCCTGTTTGGCGGATCCACCTGCCGAGTCCCCTTCAACAAGGAACAGTTCGGTACGGTTGAGATCCTGTGCGGTGCAGTCGGCCAGTTTGCCCGGCAGCGCAGGGCCGCTGGTCAGCTTTTTACGCACCACTTTCTTCGCCGCACGCAGACGACGCTGCGCGCTGGAAATCGCCATTTCAGCCAGCATTTCTGCCGCCTGAACGTTCTGGTTCAGCCACAGAGTAAAGGCATCTTTGACCACGCCAGAAACGAAGGCCGCGCACTGGCGCGATGACAGACGCTCTTTGGTCTGACCGGCAAACTGCGGGTCTTGCATCTTCACGGACAGAACGTACGCGCAGCGATCCCAGATATCTTCCGCCGACAGCTTCACGCCGCGCGGCAGAATATTGCGGTATTCGCAGAACTCGCGCATCGCGTCCAGTAAGCCCTGGCGCAGGCCGTTTACGTGCGTACCGCCAAGCATGGTTGGGATCAGGTTGACGTAGCTTTCCGTCAGCAGCTCGCCGCCTTCTGGCAGCCACAGCAGCGCCCAATCCACTGCTTCGGTGTCACCGTTAAAATTACCGACAAACGGTTTTTCCGGCAGCGTCGGCAGGCCGTTTACTGCTTCGCACAGATAGTCGTTCAGACCATCGGCGTAGCACCAGGTTTGTTCGGTATTGTTAACGTGATCTTTAAAGGTGATTTCCACGCCCGGGCAGAGCACTGCTTTGGCTTTCAGCAGGTGCGTCAGGCGAGAAACGGAAAAACGTGGGCTGTCGAAGAAGCTTTCGTCTGGCCAGAAATGAACACTGGTGCCGGTCGTGCGTTTACCGCATGTCCCTACAACCTGGAGCTCTTGCACTTTTTCGCCGTTTTCAAACGCGATGTTATACACCTGGCCATCGCGCTTCACATTGACTTCTACGCGTCGGGACAGGGCGTTAACCACGGAGATCCCCACGCCGTGCAGGCCGCCCGAGAACTGGTAGTTCTTGTTAGAGAACTTACCGCCCGCGTGCAGACGACAGAGGATCAGCTCAACAGCAGGTACACCCTCTTCAGGGTGAATATCGACCGGCATCCCACGACCGTCATCAATCACTTCCAGCGACTGATCGGCGTGCAGGATCACGTCTACGCGTTTGGCATGACCTGCCAGCGCTTCGTCCACACTGTTATCAATAACTTCCTGGCCCAGGTGGTTTGGGCGCGTCGTATCGGTGTACATCCCGGGGCGGCGGCGAACCGGCTCAAGCCCGGTGAGTACCTCAATGGCATCAGCGTTATAGGTTTGCGTCATGATTTAAACTAGCAATTCGCATTGATTGTCAGAGGCTGTGCAGTCCAAGAAAATCGACAATCTGGGTGAAATGATTCTCAAAGTCCGTGAAAGCATGGTTTCCGCCCTCTTCTATAGTCTGGCGGCAGGATGCGTAATACGCCACTGCCTGGCGGTAATCCAGCACTTCATCCCCCGTTTGTTGCAGCAGCCAGATAAGATCGGGCGCATCAAGCGGGTCTACCTGCATAACTTTGAGATCGTAAATATGGCGAGACTCTAGCACATATTGCTGTCCGGTGTAGGGGTTCTCGTTTTGACCAAGAAAGTCCCGTAACAGCTCATATGGCCGCACCGCCGGGTTGACCACTACCGCTGGCAACATGAAGCATTGCGATAGCCAGGTGGCGTAATAACCGCCCAGCGAGGAGCCGACGACTCCCAGGGATTCCCCGCCGTGCTCCAGCACGATAGATTCCAGCATTTCTGCGGCGTCAGCCGGGTATGGTGGCAGCTGCGGGATAATCATCTCAACATACGGATGATGTTCGCTCAGCCACGCGCGGAATTGTGTCGCTTTCGCGGATCGCGGCGAACTGTTAAACCCATGCAGGTAAAGGAGGGTAGACATCAATAGCCTTCTGAAGCGGTATCTGGACGGAATTTTAACCCTGACAAACGGCACACTTCAGTGGTCAGCACACCATCAGCGTGGAGTTCCAGCCAGCGCCAGCCTGGGGCAATGGTATCCAGGGTAAAGTTGGCACAATGCGGTTTAAACTGCACGCAGGTAGACGGCGTTGCCAGCATCCGGCGGCCGTTCCAGTCGAGATCCTGTTCCTGATGAATGTGTCCGCAAAGCAGATTTTTCACCCGTGGGAATTTGACCAGAACACGGTCCAGCGCCGCAGAGTTGCGTAAGCTGTGCTGATCAAGCCAGCTACAGCCAGCCGGTAACGGATGGTGATGGAGCAACAACAGCGTATGGCGTTCCGGCTCGGCGGCGAGTTTTGTCTCCAGCCAGTCAAGCTGAAACTCGCTCAGCTCACCGTGCGGCACGCCAAATACCTGGCTGTCGAGCAGCAGGATTTGCCACTGGTCACCCACGATGACGGTCTTGGCCGGAGAGATGCCTGCCTCCTGAAGCGCGCTGTACATGGCGGGCTGGAAGTCATGGTTGCCCGGCAACCAGACACAAGGCACGTTAAAGCTCGCGATACCCTCAGCAAAATGCTGATAGGCCGCGGAGGATTGATCCTGCGCGAGATCGCCCGTCGCGACGATTAAATCGCAAGGACGGTTTTCAGCGTGAATCGCGCCAAGTACTGCCTGATAACTCTCCCAGGTGTTCACTCCCAGCAGAGTCTCATGCTTTTCGGCAAACAGGTGAGTATCGGTGATTTGTAATATCCTGACTGGCGCCCCACCAGCAACAGTCAGGTTCAACAGGCTTTCCAAATGGTGTCCTTAGGTAGGTTTATGACGCTAACAAACCGGAATCGCCATTGCTCCATGTGCTAAACAATATCTTAGCCAGTCAGCTAAAAACTGGTTAATTTGATGCTTTTCGTCGCGTTGATGCAACTTTTTATTCGGATAATCATACCGTGCCTTGAAGCGAAAGATCTGCTGGCTTGAACACACTTCAGCGACCATCGCGTCGTGATACAGGCGTACTGTCATTGACGGCAAGCTCCAGTAGCTAATACTGGGTGCCGTTTGCTCGATTTCCACAAGCGTAGTGTAGCGCGTTGATTCTGTGATCGTTAACCGATACTGCGCGTTGCTCACCTGATAGCTCACCGTTTCGCCGGGTGCGTCGTTTCGCGGCAACAGGCGGCGCAATTGTGCAAAATTGGTTTCGCACAAGCGCATCATTTCTGGGAAGTCAGGTGTATAACGCTTCATTTTTTCCACTCGTTTCGTAATGTCTGATAATGCAGTTGCAGCCATTGCAGGGCGATGACAGACGCTGCGTTGTCGATTTTCCCCTCTTCAACCCACTGGTAAGCCTGCTCCCGACTCACCACATGAACCCGAATATCTTCGTTTTCATCTGCCAGACCGTGGATCCCTTCCGCCGTCGTGGCGTCCACTTCGCCCACCATAATGGATAAGCGTTCACTTGTGCCGCCAGGGCTTGCCAGATAGCTAAGCACCGGTTTGGTGCGGCCAACCACCAGCCCTGCTTCTTCCTGCGCTTCGCGGCGGGCGACATCTTCGACCGTCTCGCCCTCTTCTATCATCCCGGCGACCATCTCCAGCAACCATGGACTTGGGCTAACGTCATACGCCGCGATTCGGATCTGCTCAATCAGTACCACTTCATCACGCACTGGGTCAAAGGGTAGCAAGACTGCCGCATGACCGCGCTCAAAAATTTCACGTCTGATCTCGCCGCTCATCTGCCCGTTAAACAGGCGATGCCGGAAACGGTAAAGATCCATCGAAAAAAAACCGCTATATAGCGTTTCTCGTGCAATAATTTCTACATCGTTTTTGGCGAATGTCACTGGCAACTTATCTGGTTTTTGCATGAGTCATACCTTTGTAGCAATAGTGTTGAAATCATTAATTTCAAGGCTGTATATAAGGCTATATGATAGATTGGTGCAAATTACAGCCGGATGGCACGTAACGCCAACCTTTTGGTGTGGAAGATTCTGTTAGAATCGGCAATTATTTTTAATTAGATCAGCGCTAATACTGCTTCACAACAAGGAATGCAAATGAAGAAATTGCTCCCCATCCTTATCGGCCTGAGCCTGACGGGCTTCAGTGCAATGAGTCAGGCGGAAAACCTGTTACAGGTCTACCAGCAGGCACGTCTGGGCAACCCTGATTTACGTAAATCAGCCGCCGATCGTGATGCTGCGTTTGAAAAAATTAACGAAGCACGTAGCCCGCTGCTGCCGCAGCTGGGCTTAGGTGCAGATTATACCTATAGCAACGGTTTTCGCGATGCTAACGGCGTTAACTCTAACGCCACCAGCGCATCGCTGCAGCTGACCCAGACGCTGTTTGATATGTCAAAATGGCGCGCCCTGACGCTGCAAGAGAAGAGCGCCGGCATCCAGGATGTGACCTATCAGACCGATCAGCAGACGCTGATCCTGAATACCGCCACCGCTTACTTCAACGTGCTGAGCGCCATCGACTCGCTCTCCTACACTGAAGCGCAGAAACAGGCGATTTATCGTCAGTTGGACCAAACCACCCAGCGTTTCAACGTGGGTCTGGTTGCAATTACCGACGTGCAGAACGCCCGTTCACAATACGACAGCGTACTGGCAAACGAAGTGACCGCGCGTAACAACCTCGATAATGCGCTGGAATCACTGCGTCAGGTCACCGGTAACTACTACCCTGAACTGGCCTCGCTAAACGTGGACCATTTCAAAACGGACAAACCACAGACGGTAAATGCGCTGCTGAAAGAAGCAGAAAACCGTAACCTGGCCTTGCTGCAGGCACGTCTGAGCCAGGATCTGGCGCGTGAACAGATTCGTCAGGCACAGGATGGTCATCTGCCAACCCTGAGCTTAAGCGCTTCTACTGGCGTGTCTGATACCACCTACAGCGGCTCTAAAACCAACTCTGCCCAGTATGACGACAGCAATCAGGGTCAAAACAAAGTGGGCCTGAGCTTCTCCCTGCCGCTGTATCAGGGCGGAATGGTGAACTCCCAGGTGAAACAGGCGCAGTACAACTTTGTGGGTGCGAGCGAGCAACTGGAAAGTGCACACCGCAACGTGGTGCAAACCGTGCGTTCTTCCTTCAACAACGTGAACGCCTCCATCAGCAGCATCAACGCCTATAAACAGGCCGTTATTTCTGCCCAGAGCTCACTGGATGCAATGGAAGCAGGCTATTCCGTTGGTACGCGCACCATCGTTGACGTGTTAGACGCAACGACCACGCTGTATAACGCGAAACAACAGCTCTCCAGCGCACGTTACACTTACTTGATTAACCAGCTGAACATCAAATCAGCACTGGGTACGTTGAATGAGCAGGATCTGCAAGCGCTGAACGCAGCACTCGGCAAGCCGGTTTCTACATCCCCAGATAGCGTTGCGCCTGAAAATCCGCAGCAGGTTGCCGCAGTTGATAATTTTAACGCCGACAGCAATACCCCTGCAGCACAACCTGCGGCTACGCGTTCAACCACGCCTGCCAGCAAGAGCACCAATCCGTTCCGTAATTAAGTATTAGTATTGCCCGCTGTCACTTCGCTTATTGAACCTGCTTCACCGCGGGCCGGGTAAGCGAAGTGACACCCGGCGCAAAATCACATCCAAACGTAAGTCAACGTAAAGATCTCCCTGTTTCCACCCCCCTTAGCTTCATTTTCAACCACTCATCCTCTATCCTGAGCCTTATTTACTTCGTTCTACCACTGGGTCCTGGAAGACAAAAATGAAACGGACAAAATCGATTAATCACGCATCGTTCCGCAAAAGCTGGAACGCGCGCCATCTCACCCCTGTCGCGCTGGCGATCACTGCCGTCTTTATGCTGGCGGGCTGTGAGAAAACCGACGAAACGGTATCGCTGTATCAGAACGCGGATGACTGTTCAGCCGCCACCGGCAAAGCCGCAGAATGTACTACTGCGTACAACACGGCGCTGAAAGAAGCAGAGCGTACCGCACCGAAATATGCCTCTCGTGCTGACTGCGTTGCTGAATTTGGCGAAGGCCAGTGCCAGCAAGCTCCAGCCCAGGCGGGCACGGCACCTGAAAACCAGGCGCAGGCACAATCCAGCGGCAGTTTCTGGATGCCGCTGATGGCCGGTTACATGATGGGTCGTCTGATGGGCGGCGGTGCTGGCTACCAGCAGCAGCCGCTGTTTAGCTCAAAAAACCCGGCAAGCCCGGCGTACGGTCAGTACACCGATGCCAGCGGTAAAGGTTACGGTGCAGCGCAACCCGGCCGCACAATGACCGTGCCGAAAACCGCGATGGCACCAAAACCAGCGACCACCAGTACCATTACCCGCGGCGGCTTTGGTGAGTCTGTTGCAAAACAAACTTCCATGCAGCGTAGCGCAACGGGTTCTTCTACCCGCTCAATGGGCGGCTGATCATGGAACGAGTCAGTATTACCGAGCGCCCTGACTGGCGCGAAAAAGCGACTGAATACGGCTTTAATTTCCACACCATGTACGGCGAGCCGTACTGGTGTGAAGACGCTTATTACAAGCTCACCCTCGCCCAGGTAGAGAAACTGGAAGAGGTGACCGCTGAGCTGCACCAGATGTGCCTGAAAGTGGTTGATAAAGTCATCGATAGCGACGAGCTGATGGCTAAATTCCGCATTCCAAAACACACCTGGAGCTTCGTTCGCCAGTCATGGAAAACCAGCCAGCCATCGCTCTACTCGCGCCTCGACCTGGCATGGGACGGCGTGGGTGAACCTAAGCTGTTAGAAAACAACGCCGACACGCCAACTTCTCTGTATGAAGCTGCATTCTTCCAATGGATTTGGCTTGAAGACCAGGTGAATGCAGGAAACCTGCCGGAAGGCAGCGACCAGTTCAACAGCCTTCAGGAAAAGCTGATTGAGCGCTTTGGCGAATTGCGTGAACAGCATGGCTTCACCCTGCTGCACCTCGCCTGCTGTCGCGATACAGAAGAAGATCGTGGCACAGTGCAGTATTTACAGGACTGTGCGGCCGAAGCCGAAGTCGCTACCGAATTCCTTTATATTGAAGACATCGGCCTGGGTGAAAAGGGTCAGTTCACGGATATGCAGGATCAGGTAATCAGTAACCTGTTCAAGCTCTATCCCTGGGAATATATGCTGCGCGAGATGTTCTCGACCAAGCTGGAAGATGCTGGCGTACGCTGGCTGGAGCCTGCCTGGAAGAGCATTATTTCTAACAAGGCGCTGCTGCCAATGCTGTGGGAGATGTTCCCGAATCACCCTAATCTGCTGCCCGCTTACTTTGCTGAAGATGATTTCCCGCCGATGGATAAATACGTCGTGAAGCCCATCTTCTCTCGCGAAGGGGCGAACGTGTCCATCATCGAAAACGGCAAAACGCTGGAAGCGGTTGAAGGGCCTTACGGCGAAGAAGGGATGATCGTCCAGGAATTTTATCAACTGCCGAAGTTTGGCGACAGCTATACGCTGATTGGTAGCTGGCTCATTAACGATCAGCCTGCCGGGATCGGCATCCGCGAAGATCGCGCGCTGATCACTCAGGATCTGTCACGGTTCTATCCGCACATCTTCGTCGAATAAGGCTTGCCCGGTGGCGCTACGCTTACCGGGCCTACGCGCGACATGTAGGCCGGGTAAGGCGAAGCCGCCACCCGGCATGTTTTTTACCCAATCTGCACCGACAACATACTCAAACTCCCCATCTCAATCCCATCAACCGGGATCGTAATCGGCTCCTGGCCATCCCACGCACCTAATACATACAGCAGCGGCAGGAAGTGATCCGCCGTTGGGTTAGAGAGTGAACCACCCTCGTGTTCCAGATAGTTCACCAGAGGGTGCTGTTCAACCGGGCCTTGCCACGTCAGGTTAGCTTTTACAAAATCGTTGAATGAGGTTGCCCACGGGTACGGCGTATTCTCTCCGTGCCAGCGTGCCGTGCGCAGGTTATGCACCACGTTGCCGCTCGCCACCAGCATAATGCCTTCATCACGCAGTGAGGCCAGCTTACGGCCAATTTCCAGATGCCAGGCCGCAGGTTTGGTACTGTCGATACTCAGTTGCACCATCGGGATATCCGCATCAGGATACATTTTGATGAGCACACCCCAGGAGCCGTGGTCAAAGCCCCAGGCTTCTTTATCCAGTGCAACCGGGACGGGTGCCAGCAGCTCCACCAGCTGTTGTGCCAGCGCAGGCGAGCCAGGTGCCGGATAATGCGTGTCATAGAGCGCCTGCGGGAATCCACCAAAATCATGGATGGTTTTTGGCGCTTCCATCGCCGTTACGCCTGTGCCGCGGGTAAACCAGTGCGCGGAAACCACCACAATTGCTTTCGGGCGTGGCAACGTCTCTCCCAGATGACGCCAGGCGCGGGTATAGACGTTATCTTCCAGAACGTTCATTGGGCTGCCGTGGCCTAAAAACAGTGCTGGCATACGAGAAGAAGTCATGGTGATATCCTTACAGAAGGTGTCAATTTGATGGTTCTACATTACGCGTAATCTGGCAAAGATGAACGCAGATAAGCGTGAAGATCATCATCAGGAAATTTGAATGTAAGGAATGTGTAAAGCAGAGTCTCCGCTCTCGCTTTGCCATCAATGAATCATTAATATTAATGATAATCATTATCATAAGGAGCAGTGCATGTCAGTCCCTTTGATCCTGACAATACTTGCAGGTGCCGCGACCTTTATCGGTGCGATTTTAGGCGTGCTTGGTCAGAAACCGTCTAACCGCGTGCTGGCGTTCTCACTGGGTTTTGCCGCCGGGATCATGCTGCTTATCTCTCTGATGGAGATGCTCCCTGCTGCGCTTGGCACAGAAGGCATGTCTCCGGTCCTGGGCTATGGCATGTTTGTGTTTGGTCTGCTGGGTTACTTTGCGCTCGACCGCATGTTGCCTCACGCGCATCCGCAGGATCTCATGCAAAAAAACGTGGCAACGTTGCCGCACAATATTAAGCGTACCGCAGTTTTGCTGACACTGGGTATCAGTCTGCATAACTTCCCGGAGGGTGTCGCCACCTACGTGACCGCCAGTAATAACCTGGAGATGGGTTTTGGCATCGCCCTTGCCGTGGCGTTGCACAATATTCCTGAAGGACTGGCCGTTGCCGGGCCGGTTTATGCTGCTACGGGTTCAAAACGTACCGCTGTCTTCTGGGCGGGCATTTCCGGGATGGCTGAAATCCTGGGCGGTGTGCTTGCATGGTTGATTCTTGGCAGCCTGGTTTCACCCGTTGTGATGGCAGCCATTATGGCAGCGGTCGCGGGAATAATGGTTGCTCTTTCTGTGGATGAGCTGATGCCACTGGCGAAAGAGATCGATCCTGACAACAACCCCAGCTACGGTGTGCTGTGCGGTATGTCTGTAATGGGGCTTAGCCTGGTATTGTTACAAACGGCAGGTATTGGCTGAAAGGTTGCGCTCCCTTTATTGAGGGAGCGCAATTTTATGAAGTGTAAGTGAATACCAACTATCAGTATTAATAATATAAAGTCCGACGTCATACTTCTTGACCGCCATAGAAATCAATTAAGAAATATTATTTATAACTATTCCCTGTAAAATAAATACCGCTTCGCGTATTAAATAAACGACAAAAGATAGATGTTAATCACTGTTTAACTAAGCATCTCAGCTTTTGATATACAGCATCCATCCCACTCATAACTTCAAGCAATCTATTAATAAATCCTAAATCCCTCATTAAGAAATACTCACGAGAACACCTATATTGTGGCTGATATATTTCACCCGCTTTAATGCAATAAAAGTGTTGCAATATTAATTCATTAAATTTATTGCGATGTCCAATCTTAGATAAAGGATTATATCTTCATGCTTAACAAGACTATCCTGGCAGTTGCGACAACTGCACTGCTTTCTGGCCTGTCCTTTACTGCTGTGGCAGCAGATAACCAGGGCTCAGGGAAGATCACTTTCACCGGTGAAGTCATCAGTGCACCTTGCTCTATCACCCCTGGTGATGAAAACCAGACCATTGAATTAGGCGAAGTCGCGGATAGCGTGCTGAACAGCGGTAAAAACTCGCTGCCGGTTGACGTAAATATCCACCTGCAAGACTGTATTCTTTCCGACAACAGCGGGCAAACGCCAACCACTATCGATAAAGTGAAGGTGACATTTACCTCTGCCAGCACCGATAGCACTGACACCAGCCTGATGAAAAACACCCTGGATGGCAACATCGGCGGTGCGACCGGCGTAGGTATTCGTCTGCTGGATAGCGGCAGTAATAAAGTGACGCTGGGTACTGCGATTCCAGTGTCATTCCCATCTGTTAACTCTTATCAGGAACTGAACTTTAAAGCCCGCATGGAGCCTGTAACAGGCAAAACGGCTACCCCAGGTAACGTTCAGGCCCAGGCGAACTACGTTCTCGACTATAAGTAATTCAGTTTAACGCCTGAATTACTAGCCGATGATGGACTCATCGGCTTTTTAATTATCTCTTTAATCAGCGAAACGGATTTATGCTAAAACACTCAGCGCCTCAACTATCTCGCCTCTCTGCTTTTATAAAGCATTCGCTGAGTGCAACACTTTACTCAGCATTATTCGTCTTGCCAGTATCTGCGGTTGAATTCAACACGGATATGATTGATGTTGAAGACCGAAGTAATATTGATATTTCCCAGTTTGAGAAAAAAGGCCATATCACACCGGGTAGCTATCTCGTCCGTATTCAGGTCAATAAAAACACGTTACCTCAATCCACAACAATGGAATGGATCGCAACGGAAAACGAAAGCGGTTCACAAATTTGTGTTAACGCCGGGCAATTATCTGCTTTCGGACTGAGCACAGATTTCATTTCGCGACTCCATTATCCACAGAACGGACGTTGCCTTGACCTTTCGGCTGTTCCGGAACTGGGCTTTTCCCTTAATAAAGCGACGATGGTACTTTCCGTGACCGTTCCCCAGGCGTGGATGAAATATCAGGCGCAAAACTGGACGCCGCCAGAATTCTGGGACGAGGGTATTGCGGGTGTTTTACTCGATTATAATCTCTATGCCAGCCAGTACGACCCGCACGGGGGCGACGACAGCCAGAATATCAGCACCTACGGCACGCTCGGGTTTAACCTCGGCGCCTGGCGTCTACGTTCAGATTATCAATATAACCAAAACTTTCGTAACGGTGAGTCTACGGGCAGCGACAGCAGTCTGGCGCGAACCTATCTCTACCGACCAATCCCTTCGCTTTCATCAAAAATGACGCTGGGACAATATGATTTAAGCTCAGATATTTTTGATACCTTCCACTTTACCGGTGCTTCACTGGAAAGTGACGAAAGTATGCTGCCGCCTGATTTACAAGGCTATGCACCGCAAATTACCGGCATCGCGCAGACCAATGCCAAAGTGACTGTCTCTCAGTCTGGCCGCGTTCTTTATCAAACGACTGTCGCGCCGGGTCCTTTCACAATTTCTGACCTGGGTGAAACTTACCAGGGACAACTGGATGTGGCAGTCGAAGAGGAAGATGGGCGTAAAACCACCTTCCAGGTCGGCTCATCCTCAATCCCTTTCCTGACCCGAAAAGGCCAGGTGCGTTATAAAACATCCATCGGTAAACCCACAGCCACGGGCCATAACGACATTAATAATCCCCTTTTCTGGACAGGTGAACTCTCCTGGGGCTGGTCGAGCAATGTCTCACTGTATGGCGGCACCATGCTGACGGCGGATGATTATCAGGCTATGACCACCGGTATCGGTTTTAACCTTGATTCACTCGGCTCGATCTCTTTTGATGTGACAGGTGCCCAGGCCACACTGCAACAGGAAAAAAATGAAAAGCAGCGTGGATACAGCTATCGCGCAAACTATGCTAAACGCTTCGAGGCAACCGGCAGCCAGATTACCTTTGCGGGTTATCGATTCTCGGATAAAGAGTATGTCTCAATGAGCGAATATCTCGCGTCTCGGGACGGTGATACCTCAACGACAAACGAAAAAGAGAGCTATGTTATCTCCTTCAACCAGTACCTTGATTCTCTGGCATTAAATACGTATCTCAACGTCACCCGTAACACCTACTGGGACAACAGCAGCAACACGAACTACTCCTTTTCGATCAGCCGCAATTTCGATATCGGCAATTTTAGAGGTCTATCCGCATCGCTGGCGTTGAGCCGCGTACGCTGGGATGACAGTGACGAAAATCAGGTCTATTTCTCATTTACACTCCCGCTGGAACAGAGTCGTAGCATTATGTACAGCTACCAGCGCTCAGGCGGCGACAGCGCGTCTCATATGGCTTCTTACTATGACTCCTCCGATCGCAATAATACGTGGAACCTCTCCGCCTCTACGACCGAAGACGATTTACGCGAAGGTGAACCGTCATTGCGCGGTGGATACCAGCACTATTCCCCTTACGGACGCCTCAACCTGTCAGGAAGCGTTCAGCCTAATCAATATCGTTCAATAAGCGCTGGCTGGAATGGCTCACTTACCGCCACACGGCATGGCGTTGCCCTGCATGATTACAGCCCGGCCGATAACGCCCGCATGATGATCGATGCCGATGGCGTTGCGGGGATTGAGGTCAACAGTTCGCGTACGCGGACTAACGCATTTGGTATTGCCGTTGTCCCTTCACTCACCAACTACACCACCTCAACGGTGCGCGTAAACAGCAACACGTTACCTGATGGCGTAGACATTGAAACCTCCATCATTCGAACCACGCTGACAGAAGGTGCCATTGGTTACAGCAAACTAAACGCCACCACGGGCTACCAGATTGTCGGCATTATTCGACAGGAAAATGGTCAGTTCCCGCCTCTGGGCGTCAGTATCGTCGACAGCATTTCGGGTAAAGAGGTCGGGCTGGTCGCAGAAGAAGGGTTCGCTTATCTCAGCGGAATTAAGGAAAACAGTGCGTTACGTCTCACCTGGTCTGGCAAAGTGTGCGAAATCACGCCACCGAACCAAAGTAACCTTAGCGGTGACGCTATATTTTTACCTTGTAAAACAGTGCATTAATTCAGGATGAATAAAATGAACATCTCGATTTTCTCAAAGGGAATGATCTGTTTCCTCGGCATGTGCAGCTTTGCACATGCCACCGTATCGCCCGACAGAACGCGCATCATTTTCAACGCTTCAGCAAAAAGCGTGTCGGTCAGACTGACAAACCAGAGTAAAACCGATCCTTATCTGGCTCAGTCGTGGATAGAGGATAAAGAGGGCAAAAAAACACGCGAGTTTATCTCCCCTATTCCGCCATTGTTGCGTATTGAGCCAGACGAACAAGCGCAGGTTCGCCTGATGGCCCAGAAAAAACTCAGCCAGCTTCCTGCCGATCGAGAGTCCCTGTTTTATTACAACATGCGGGAAATACCACCGAAATCAGGGCAGCAGAACGTGATGCAAATTGCGATGCAAAGCCGCCTGAAGCTGTTCTGGCGACCAAAAGCCATTGAGCTAAAAGAAGGGCAATTTGTACCACTGGATAAAGTGGTCATATCCCGTTCCACTGATGGACTGCAATTCAATAATACCAGCCCCTACCATATCACCGTGGGATATATCGGGTTGAATGGAAAAACACTCTTGCCGGGTGCGGAGAGCGTCATGATCGAGCCGTTCGGTCAGGCCAGCCAACCGCTGGCTAATCTGCCCGCTGATTTCCAAATTGGCTATATCGGCGATTATGGTGGCCTGGAAATGTTTAAGGTGAGCTGTAACGCGGTGCAGAATACCTGCCAGAGCAAACCGGTGAATAAGGGATAATGATGAAAAATATTTACCTCGCCCTGATCGCTATTTTTTGTCTTTTTTCATCCTCCGCATGGGCACTAAACTGCTATAAAAACGGCCCTGGCGGTTTAAGCGAGTTCGCGACCACGCTACCGGCGTTCAATGTCCCGGCCAATGCGCCTCCAGGGCAAAAAATTTGGGAAAGCGGCGATCTGTTGGTCACCGTTTACTGTGACAGCGCTACGCGCGATCATAAGAAATCGGTAAAAGACGATCCGTGGAGTGAGGATATTTTCGTATATATTCTGGATAGCTACCACAATACGGACAGTATGGTCACGAATAACCCCAACCTGGCGTTTGGCGTGACCTATAACGGCATCGATTACGATACTCCTGATATCAAAATCGATACCGGGGCGTGTTTAGACAAAATGGAAGACAATACCCGTAAATACCAGGTTGCAGCCTGTAATGGCACAACCATTCAGAAAAGCGTCTCCTTTACGGCACGATTCCGTCTCTATGTTAAATTGAAGACCGTGCCTAAAGCACAGTTTGATTATACGTTTCCAAAAGTCACCGTCCTCACTTTTGATGGTATCGGTGGCATTAACGTCATGCCTGACGCAAAAAACCTCCACTACGATATTGATGGTCTGGACAATATTCACTTTCTTGATTGCGGAGTAAATATCAAAATTTATCCTGAAAATCAGATCGTGAATTTTGGGCAATTCAACGAGAGTGCCATTAAGGCGAAGGCGCTCACAGCTCCTTTCAGCGTCTCGACAATCAAAGATGCCACAGCGGGCTGTACTGAACAGTTCGATGTCACCACCAGTTTTTACACCACTGATACGCTCTACGATGATACGCATCTGGACATAGGAAATGGTTTACTCATGCGCCTCATTGATAAAATCAACGGTGAAGTGATATACAATCAGTATCTCCCTTTTGCAACCTATCGCCCAGATGATACGGTAACGACACTGACTCACGACTATACGGCTGAACTCACCCGCAAACCTGGTGAAGCGGTGACTGTCGGGCCATTCAGTAAAGATATTATTGTAAAAGTTAACTACCAGTAGCCACACCAGCCAGAAACAAAAAAGCCGGGTTTCCCCGGCTTTTTCACATCAGCCATTTCAGCTGGCTTTGCGCTCGTGCGCCTGGCGATACTCCACCAGATCTTCAATCGTCACCACCGGCATATTGTGCAAACGCGCAAAAGTGATGCACTCCGGCGCGCGCGCCATGGTGCCATCATCGTTGGTCAGCTCACACAGCACACCCGCAGGTTTGAAGCCTGCCAGTGTCACCAGGTCGATAGTCGCTTCGGTGTGACCGCCGCGGGTCAAAACGCCGCCCGCCTGCGCGCGCAGTGGGAAGACGTGGCCTGGACGATGCAGGTCGGACGGCTTAGCTCCATCGGCAATCGCTGCACGTACGGTGGTCAGGCGGTCGGCCGCAGACACACCAGTGGTCACGCCATGCGCCGCTTCGATGGTCACGGTAAAACCGGTACCAAAAGCGCTGGTGTTGTTTTCGACCATCATCGGCAGCTCGAGCTGCTTACGACGGTCTTCGGTAATACACAGGCAAACGATGCCGCTACCGTGACGGATGGTCAGCGCCATCTGTTCAACGGACATGTTTTCGGCGGCGAAAATCATGTCGCCTTCGTTTTCACGGTTTTCATCGTCAAGCACCATCACACCGCGGCCTTCGCGCAGTGCATCCAGTGCATGTTCAACACGTTGAGTTGAAGTGCCAAAAGAGGAAAGTAGCGTCTGATTCATGGTAAAAAAACCTCATTAAAATTATGGTTACCAGAATCAGGGCAGTCTTAGGAGCGCCGCATAAGCGGCAAAAAAATAACGTGAGCGGGCCCATGCCCGACTTGATCGTTACTCTCTCCCATCCGGACTCTAACCGTCGGCCCCGGAATTACACCGGATCTGCTGACCTTTGAGTTTTCACCCAAAGCGCTCGCGGGCTTTCAGCGTCACGCTGATTTACCGCCGGTGGGGAATTTCGCCCCGCCCTGAGAATAAGCGAATTAACTATAACGCTATTGATTAACCTGGGCAATGCATAAGCTTCAAACAATATTGGTTTAACCTGGTGCATGACGCGCTACAATGGTCATCAACACCGTTTCATCAAGGGAAGCCACAATGATTGACCCGAAAAAAATTGAGCAAATTGCGCGCCAGGTCCATGAGTCCATGCCAAAAGGCATTCGTGAATTTGGTGATGACGTTGAGAAGAAAATCCGCCAGACGTTGCAGGCGCAACTGGTTCGCCTTGATTTGGTCAGCCGTGAAGAGTTTGACGTGCAGACACAAGTACTGTTGCGCACCCGCGAAAAACTGGCATTGCTGGAACAGCGTTTAACCGAGCTGGAAAACCGCAATGCACCGGAAGAGGTGAAACCGGCACCGGCCATTCCACCGGTGGACGACCAGGCATAAGGTAAATGCAAAACGGCAACCTCGGTTGCCGTTTTTAGTGTTTGCTCCCTCTCCACGTGGGAGAGGGTTGGGGTGAGGGCATCAGCCCGCACAGATTACTGACTGTCTTTCTGGATCTTCTTAATGATGTTGGTGGTTGAACACCCGTCCTCAAAGTTGAGCACCATCACTTCACCGCCGTTGGCCCAAACCTCTTCGCTACCCGCGATTTGATCTGGCTTGTAATCACCGCCTTTTACCAGCAGATCAGGCAAAATGCCGGCGATCAGGCGCTGCGGGGTATCTTCTTCAAACGAGACAACCCAGTCCACCGCTTCCAGCGCGCCAAGCACGATCATACGCTGTTCCAGTGGGTTCACCGGGCGCGTTTCGCCTTTCAGGCGTTTCGTTGACGCATCGCTGTTCACCGCCACAATCAGGCGGTCGCCCAACTTGCGCGCATTCGCCAGATACGAGACATGCCCGGCGTGCAGGATATCGAACACGCCGTTGGTCATCACCACTTTCTCACCGCGTTTACGCGCTGCGGCAACGGCAGCTTTCAGTTCATCTTCGCTCATCACCCCGAAACCGGTATCTGCACGGCCGCGCACGGCGTTTTCCAGCTCGATAGGCGAAACGGTTGATGTCCCCAGCTTGCCGACCACTACACCCGCAGCAGCGTTGGCAAAGTAGCAGGCTTCTTCAAGCGAGTTACCCGCGGCAAGCGTTGCAGCCAGCACGCCAATCACCGTATCGCCAGCACCGGTCACGTCATACACTTCCTGCGCCTGAGTTGGCATATGCAGTGGTGCTTTGCCCGGCTGAATCAGGGTCATACCCTGCTCTGAACGGGTCACCAGTAATGCTGACAGCTCGAAGTCAGCAATGATCTTCATGCCGCGTTCGACAATTTCAGCTTCCGTTTTGCACTTGCCCGCCACCGCTTCAAACTCAGAAAGGTTTGGCGTCAGCAGCGTTGCACCGCGGTAGCGTTCAAAATCCGTCCCTTTCGGGTCGATAAGCACAGGGACATTGGCTTTACGCGCCAGCTGGATCATCTTCTGAACGCTTGCCAGCGCGCCTTTGGCGTAGTCGGAAAGCACCAGCGCGCCGATATTCCCAAGCGCCTGATTGATGCGCTCGTGCAGCGGCTCAGGATCAACACCTTCAAACCCTTCTTCAAAGTCGAGGCGGATCAGCTGCTGGTTACGGGAAAGTACACGCAGTTTGGTAATCGTCGGGTGTGTCGGAACAGATACGAAGTCACACTTCACGTTCACGTCCGCCAGCGACTTACTCAGCGCACGCGCTGCATCGTCGATACCGGTCAGCCCTACCAGACGCGAATGCGCGCCCAGAGAAGCAATGTTCATCGCCACGTTTGCCGCGCCGCCGGGACGCTCTTCAATGGTGTCTACCTTAACCACCGGAACAGGTGCTTCCGGGGAGATGCGGCTGGTTGGCCCATACCAGTAGCGATCCAGCATCACATCACCGACAACCATAACCCCAGCACGTTCAAACTCTGGCAGTGTTACTTTCATTCCTGACTCCAGAAAGATTCACAATTTGCGCGCGATAATATCACACTTGTTTTGTTACGCACGGTTCCACCAGCCACTTCTGCCAGCTGGCGGTGACCTGCGCGCGTTCCTGCGTAAAACAGTCCAGCGCCACATTGCCGGGCTGTTCCTGTAATGCCAAATGATGCAGCTCATCCCGTAATGTGGTGTAGGCGCGCGTTAACGCCTGCGCTTCCTGCTCATCCATAATGTCGTTTTGCGCCAGCAGTTCCAGAATGCGCACATTGTCCGACCAGCGGATAAGCTTCGGCTTCTCGTTAGCATGGCGCAGCACCAGATACTGCGTAATAAACTCGATATCTGTAATACCGCCTTCATCGGCTTTAATATCAAAGCGGTCGCGATGTTTATTACCTAAGTGGGCGCGCATTTTTTCACGCATTTCACGCACTTCAGTTTGCAGCGTGCTGCCGTCACGCGTTTTGGTCATCACGTCGCGACGAATGGTATCGAACTGGGTTTTAAGCTGCGGATCGCCATAGACGACGCGTGCGCGCACCAGCGCCTGATGCTCCCACGTCCAGGCTTCGTTTTGCTGGTAATCGGCAAACGACTCCGTGGATGTCACCAGCATCCCCGCGGCACCCGATGGGCGCAGACGCGCGTCCACTTCATACAAAATGCCCGACGAAGTGCGGGTGCTGAACAGGTGCATAATGCGCTGTGCCAGGCGCAGATAGAACTGACGCCCGTCGATCTCACGTTCGCCGTCGGTCATCACATCCACCGGGCAGTCATGCAGGAAGATCAAATCAAGGTCAGAGCTATAGCCCAATTCCCAGCCGCCAAGTTTCCCGTAACCCACCACGGCAAAACCGCGGCCTTCACGGTCGGCCAGGTGTTTCGGTTGCCCGTAGCGCGCCACCATTTGCATCCACGCCTGCTGTACCACCGCATCGATGATGGCTTCGGCAAGCCAGGTTAGGTGATCGCTCACTTTCATTACCGGCAATGTTCCGGCGATATCCGCCGCAGCCACACGCAGCATCTGCGCCTGTTTAAACTGACGCAGCGCCTCCAGCTGTTGTTCTTCATCCTCTTCCGGCACGCGTAGCAAGTACTGACGCAGCTCATCCCGGTAGGCATCGGTCGCCGTCGGCTGATAAAGCGTGTTCGGGTCGAGCAGTTCGTCCAGCAGCAGCGGGTAGCGGGCAAGTTTATTGGCCACCATCGGTGATGCGGCGCACAGCGTGATGAGGTGTTTCAGCGCACCAGGGAACTCGCTCAGCAGTTCAAGGTAGGTTGTCCGCGTGATGATCCCGCTCAGCAGCGGCATCATGCGCGACAATGGCACAGGTGCATCCGCACGGGAGCAGACATCGCTCAGCAGATGCGGCATCAAATGATCCAGCACCTGACGGCCACGCGGGCCGATCGCGCGCTTGTTCAGCTCACCACGGAAATCTGCAATCAGCACCACCACGCGGTGACGGTCATCGTCACTTAAGTGAGCCAGTACCGGCGTAGTGTCATCTTCCTGCAACGCATCCTGCCACAGCTCGCGCCAGTGCTCAGAGAGCGTATCGTCCTGAGATTCACTTTCATCGTCGCCGATAAGGTCGTTAAAGATCCGGCGTACGCCCGCCATGTGGGCTTCCAGCTTTTCGGTCAGTGCCGTCCAGTCGTCCACCCGCATTCCCCAGGCCAGACGTGCGCGATTAAGGTCATCGCCCGGCAGGGTCTGCGTTTGCTCATCGTTAATGCTTTGCAGCAGGTTTTCCAGCCGACGCAGGAACAAATAGGCGTCGTGAAGCGTGCTGGCATCACCTTCCGGCAGAAGATGAAGCTGCTCAATGGCGGTCAGGGTCGGTAGCAACGAACGGGATTGCAGCGAAGGCTCACGCCCGCCGCGAATAAGCTGGAAGACCTGAACGATAAACTCAATTTCACGAATACCGCCCGCGCCGAGTTTGATGTTGTCTTTCAGGCCACGGCGGCGCACCTCGCGGGCAATCATCCCTTTCATGTTACGCAGTGACTGGATCACGCTGAAATCGATATAGCGGCGGAACACAAACGGGCGCAGCATGGCGCGCAGCTCGTTGGCGTAGACATCGCCGTTGTCGCCCATGATCCGCGCTTTGACCATCGCATAACGCTCCCAGTCGCGCCCTTGCTCCTGGTAATAATCTTCCAGCGCCGCAAAGCTCAGCACCAGCGGACCGCTGTCGCCAAACGGACGCAAACGCATATCTACGCGATAGACAAAGCCATCCTGAGTAGGTTGATCCAGCGCTTTAATCAGGCGCTGCCCCAGGCGGGTAAAGAATTGCGCGTTGTCCAGCTCACGCCGACCGCCGCGCGTCGTTCCTTTCTCGGGCCAGGCAAATATCAGATCGATATCAGAAGAGAAATTCAGCTCTCCACCGCCGAGCTTGCCCATCCCCAGGATCAGCAACGGCTGAGGAACCCCCTCTTCGCTGCACGGCGCACCCCACTCTTTGCAGCAGGCGTCGTACAGCCAGTCTCGTGCCGCGACAATCAGCGTCTGCGCCAGCTCGCTCAGCTGTTGCAACGTGCTCTCTTCGCTGACCAGCTCCAGCGCCTGTGCCCAGGCAATGCGCACCATCACCCGGCGGCGGAACAGACGTAGCTCGCGCATCAGCGTTACTTCATCTGCCACGCCACTGAGCGCGGTTTGTAGCCAGCTGGCATAATGCCGCCACTCGTCAGCCTGCGGTGGTGAGCTCTCAAGCTCCGCCAGCCAGTCAGGGTTAGCGGTTACGCTTGCCTGCACAAAATCACTGAACGTGAGCACGCTTTTAGCCTGCTCGCTTAATGATGACGCCGGTAATGACTCAGGCAGACGTTCGCAAACGGTCTGCCACTGCTGCTGTAACTGCGAAGAGAGCGGCATTATTGGGGTTCCTTGCCAGAGTTAACGTTTTCCGCTGTGCAGCCAGAACGGATCCTGCGAAATGGCCTCGTTGCGGAAATGCTCTATTTCTATGTGTTGCCGGGTTTCGATGGCGTGCTTCAGCCCCTGCCAGTTATCCAGCCAGGCCTGTGCTTTAGCATCATACGCACCCGCCAGCAGCAAAATGCTGTCGATGTTGCGTGCCAGACGGGGAAGCTGGTCACCATACTGATCGCCCAGCGGGTACGCAAAGGTGGTTCTCAGCTCAGCGGCATGGCGAGAAAGATGGGTATCGGCAAAACGTTTGAACGATTCGGCGATTTTAGCCTGCGCTTTCGCGTCCAGGAATGCGCGCCAGCCGTGCGAAACCAGGAACTCTGTCAGCGCCAGTTTTGCCGTTGCGGTTTGCGGGCTATAGATGGCTGTCTGCGCCGACACATCCGAAAGCATCACCGCTTCGGTTTGCGTCAGTAAATCACGTAAGTGAGCGCTCGCTTTACGAGGAACAATACCGCCAAACAGCGCCAGGGTATGGCGCACCAGGCCAATCGCCGCCAGCACATGGGTTTTCGCCCCTTTCACGCCGCGTGACCACAGTTCTTCATGGTATTGCCATTGCGAAAGCGCCAGCTCCAGAGACGCTTCCAGCCCTTGCTCTACAGAGGCTTTCGGCGCTACGCGCAAAATAGCGGTCGGCTTCAGCACGCGTGGCGCATTGCCGGCCGCCAGATGGTATCCACGCGCGGCTTTGCTCAGACTGCCCTGGCGTAAACCGGGCTGATTCACCAGCTTGCGCGCCAGCTTCAGCACGTCTTCAGCCTCGCCTTCGAGCAACTCAAGCTCCAGTTCGCAAATCGGTTCCTGGAATTCGCCCGCTTTTACTTCACCCAAATCAAGGGCGATTTCGATGCGGCTTTTACCTTCGTTCACCAGCCATTTTTCGCGCCAGAAATCGGTGCTGAACAACGGTTGCACCTGCTCCGCAAGCGTTGCTGGCAGCCCGCCGTCGGGCCAGACTTCAGCCGGGAAACGATCCAGTTCAAGTTCGGGCTTGCTGATGTCGATATTATATTCAGGACGCTGATGTAAACCGCCCACCACATGGCCGGCGATTTTCATCGTCATTTCGTAGCGCCCGCTGGCGCCACGAATACGCAGCCCCATATCATGACGGCGCAGCCAGTTGTCCGGCGTTTCGTAATAGATGTTAAGCAGTTGAACCGGTTCATGATGCTCGCCGGTCAGCTGATTCAGGTGTTGACGGAGTGCATCAACGCTATCTTTTTCTACTATAAATTTTAATTCGATCTCTTGAGCCATAGCCTTGTACTTACGGTTGTGTCACAGCTGAATCAATTAAGGCGAACTTACTCGCCAGTTTCTTGTCAGTACATAGTATTTTGCGCCAAATTGCCACGCAATGAGCAATTTGACGGGTGTAAAAGTTTGAAGCTGTGGTTAGCAGGACACAGATGATTCTGATTGATGATGAATACTTTGCGTAGAGACACTGTTACCACTACTATCGTTCCACTTTTTATGAAAATAACGACTGATATGCTTAAATTACGCCTGATTGGACTCACTTTACTTGCTTTAAGCGCCGCGACGGCGGTACACGCTGAAGAGAAACGTTACGTTTCTGACGAACTGAACACCTGGGTACGCAGCGGCCCTGGGGATAATTATCGCCTCGTGGGCACGGTAAATGCCGGCGAGGAAGTGTCGCTTTTACAGACCAACACTGACACCAACTATGGTCAGGTTCGCGACAGCACTGGTCGTACTTCCTGGATCCCACTGAAAGAGCTGAGCAATGTGCCAAGCCTGCGTACCCGCGTACCGGATCTGGAAAATCAGGTGAAAACCCTGACCGACAAGCTGAACAATATTGACGGCACCTGGAATCAGCGCACCGCAGAAATGCAGCAGAAAGTGGCGCAGAGCGACAGCGTGATAAGTGGCCTGAAGGACGAAAACCAGAAGCTGAAAAACGAGCTGATTGTCGCGCAGAAGAAAGTCAATGCCGCCAACCTCCAGCTCGATGACAAACAACGCACCATCATCATGCAGTGGTTCATGTATGGCGGCGGCGTGCTGGGCGTCGGTCTGGTGATGGGTCTGGTTCTGCCACTCCTTATCCCTAGCCGTAAGCGTAAAGACCGCTGGATGAATTAATTCGTCTTCGATGCCAGACTTACGTACTATCTTGCGAAAAGAGAAAACGGGAGTGTTGGGCGTGAAGAGTTATCTGGTCGGTGGTGCGGTTCGTGATGCGTTGTTAGGTCTGCCGGTCAAAGATAAAGACTGGGTAGTGGTCGGCGCCACGCCAGAAGAGATGCTCAACGCGGGCTACCAGCAGGTTGGCCGCGATTTTCCTGTTTTTCTGCATCCACAAAGCCGCGAAGAGTATGCCCTGGCGCGCACAGAACGAAAATCCGGTTCTGGTTATACCGGCTTTACCTGCTATGCCGCGCCGGACGTGACACTGGAGCAAGATTTACTGCGCCGTGATCTCACGATTAACGCCCTGGCGCAGGACGATCAGGGCCACATCATTGACGCATACGGCGGTCAGGACGATCTGAGCAACCGTATTCTGCGCCATGTCTCCCCTGCCTTTTCCGAAGATCCGTTACGCGTGCTGCGCGTGGCGCGTTTTGCTGCCCGTTACGCCCATCTGAGCTTCCGTATCGCAGATGAGACGATGGCACTGATGACGGCCATGACGGATGCTGGCGAACTGGAACACCTCACACCAGAGCGCGTCTGGAAAGAGACGGAAAACGCTCTGACGACCCGCAACCCACAGGTCTTTTTCCAGGTGCTGCGCGATTGCGGCGCACTGAAAGTTCTCTTCCCGGAAGTAGATAATCTGTTTGGCGTCCCGGCTCCGGCTAAGTGGCACCCGGAAATTGATACCGGCGTTCACACGCTGATGACGCTGAGTATGGCTGCGATGCTGAGCCCGGAAGTGGACGTGCGCTTTTCCACGCTGTGCCACGATCTTGGTAAGGGGTTAACACCAAAAGCACTCTGGCCGCGCCACCACGGACACGGTCCGGCAGGCGTGAAGCTGGTTGAAGGACTGTGCCAGCGCCTACGCGTGCCTAACGACATCCGTGACCTGGCGAAACTGGTGGCAGAGTTCCACGACCTGATCCACACCTTCCCGATCCTGAAACCGGCCACCATCATTAAGCTGTTCGATAACATCGACGCCTGGCGCAAACCGCAGCGCGTGGAGCAAATCGCCTTAACCAGCGAAGCCGACGTGCGTGGGCGCACCGGGTTTGAAGCCTGCGATTACCCGCAAGCGCGTTTGCTGCGTGAAGCGTGGGATGTCGCCAGAGCCGTGCCGACAAAAGATGTCGTCGACGCCGGATTCAAAGGCCCGGAAATTCGCGAAGAGCTAACGAAGCGCCGGATTGACGCGGTAACAGCGTGGAAGGAACATCGTTGCCCTCAGCCCAAAGACTGAGGGCAATCGGTCAGAAGAAGACCACGTAAACGGCAGCCGCCACGATGAAGCGATAGATAGCGAACGGAATAAACGAAATACGCTTAATCAGTTGCAGGAAGGTTTTGATCGCAATCAGCGCCACGATAAAGGCAGTGATAAAGCCCACCGCGAACATCGGAATATCGCCTGCCGTCAGGAAGTGGTAGCTCTTATAGACGTCGAGCACGGTCGCGCCCATCATCATCGGTACCGCCAGCAGGAACGAAAACTCCGACGCTGCATAACGGCTGACACCCATCAGCATCCCGCCAGAAATGGTCGCTCCTGAACGGGAGAAGCCCGGCCACAACGCCAGACACTGGAAGCAGCCAATCATAAACGCCTGGCGATAGGTCATATCGTCCAGACCTTCTGCGCGTGGCGTTTTCGGTTTCAGCACTTCCGCCGCAATCAACAGGAAGCCCCCCACCACCAGCGCGTACATCACGTTTATAGGGTTGAAGAGCGATTTGATCGTGTCATGGAACACCAGCCCCAGCACTACTGCCGGAACCATCCCCAACAGGATATGGATAAGCGTCAGGCGACCTTTACCTGCCCCTTCGTGCTCTGGCGGACGACCGAAGTGGATACCAATCAAACCAAAGAGACGACGCCAGAACATCACGACTACGGCCAGAATAGAACCGAGCTGAATAACGACTTCAAATGTCTTTGCCGTATCCCCTTCAAAGCCCAGCAGATGGCCAACGATAATCATGTGACCGGTACTGGAAACCGGTAAAAACTCCGTCAATCCTTCGACCACACCCAGTATTGCCGCCACCAGCAGCGAGTGTATATCGCTCATCTATAAACCCCTAAAAAGATATAAAAAAACGGTTCACCCATCAGGCAACCGTGAAAGTTACAGCGTTAAGACCGATATAACAGAAAATGGTTTAGCAATTATGACGTTAATTACGTCCTTTCAGATTATGGCCACGCTCAATAATAACGCCAACATTTGTTGCACGCGCCACGGCTCCAGGTTTGCTCAGTTTGATGCGCACCCAGGGCGAGTTGAATTTGTTCAGCAGCAGTTCCGCAACCTCTTCCGCCACGCGTTCTACCAGCGCAAAACGTTGCCCTTCAACGTGGCTAATGACCGTTTCACTGATATCGGCATAGCTGAGGCAGTCATTGACGTCATCACTTTTTGCCGACTTGCGGTTATCCCAGCCCATTTCGATATCGAACACCAGCTTCTGTTCAATGGTCTGTTCCCAGTCGTAAACACCAATAGTGGTGATTACCGAAAGTTGCTCTATAAATACAATATCCATCACGACCTGCCTGCTTTTTGGCTAAACCGGATACCACTTCCGGCGAATTATGCGTATTATCCACAGATGTTGAGAATACAGATACATTTTCAAAACGGAACAGCGTTATGAGTGCAATCGCGCCTGGAATGATCCTCCTCGCCTACCTTTGCGGCTCAATCTCCAGCGCCATTCTGGTCTGCCGCATCGCCGGGTTACCTGACCCTCGCGTAAGTGGTTCCGGGAACCCCGGGGCGACCAATGTACTACGAATTGGCGGCAAGGGAGCAGCCGTAGCGGTTTTGATTTTTGATGTTCTGAAAGGAATGCTACCCGTCTGGGGCGCCTATGCTCTGGGCATTACCCCGTTTTGGCTTGGCCTCATCGCCATCGCCGCCTGTGTTGGCCATATCTGGCCCATATTTTTCGGATTTAAAGGCGGCAAAGGCGTTGCAACCGCGTTTGGTGCTATTGCGCCTATCGGCTGGGATTTAACCGGCGTCATGGCTGGCACCTGGCTGCTGACCATTTTACTGAGCGGTTATTCGTCGCTGGGTGCGATTGTCAGCGCACTGATCGCGCCGTTCTATGTCTGGTGGTTCAAGCCGCAATTTACCTTCCCGGTATCGATGCTCTCCTGTCTGATCCTGCTGCGTCACCACGACAATATTCAGCGTTTGTGGCGACGTCAGGAAACGAAAATCTGGACGAAGCTGAAGCGGAAAAAGAAAGAACCTGAGTAATCGACATGCCCGGCGGCGCTTTGCTTGCACGGGCCAACATCGACATTGTCCCCTTCAGGTTATGTCTTATAACCAAATGTGATTTAGGTCACCTTCTGCCTGTGGTAACTGTTAGAGACACAACACAACCACACTAAAAGAAAATGGCAGAAATCACAGAAACAACTCCCCTTTCGACGGCAGGAAATTCCCCTGATGGCGACATCAAGTGGGTGCGTAACGCATCAGATGTTTCACGCCTGGTCAACGATGGCTCTCAGGGCCGGGCCAATGCCCGTATCGTCATCGGTATCGCGCTGGGCGGTATTTTCCTGGATGCCTACGATCTTGGCGCGCTGGCGTTCGGTATCAAAGATATTACCCGCGAATTCAGTCTCACCCCTGCGGGCACCGGAATGGTGGCTTCGGCCATTACCTTCGGTGCCATTGTCGGGGCATTGCTCGGCGGTTATCTCACGGACAAAATCGGGCGCTATCGCGTCTTTATGGCCGACATGGTGTTCTTTGTGGTCGCAGCCATCGCCTGTGCGCTGGCGCCAAACGAGTATGTACTGGCAGGCGCACGCTTTGTGATGGGTCTTGGCGTGGGGATTGACCTGCCAGTGGCGATGGCGTTTCTGAGCGAGTTCGCCAGGTTGAAAGGGCCGGGGAATAAAGCCTCAAGCGTCGCCATGTGGTGCCCGACCTGGTATGCCGCCATCAGTATCTCTTACCTGCTGGTGCTCTTTTTCTACGCCGTACTGCCGGAAAGCCACAGCGACTGGTTGTGGCGTTTGATCCTGGGCTTTGGCGCGGTACCTGCACTGGTGATTATTGCTATCCGCAGCCGCTATATGAGCGAGTCTCCGGTCTGGGCGGCGAATCAGGGTAACCTGAAGGAGGCGGCGTCTATTTTACGCCAGTCGTATAACATCAACGCCCACGTGCCGCAGGATGCGCTCGACCAGCCCGCACCGGTGGTCAACAAGGCGAAATGGTCAAACTATCTGAACCTGTTCCGCGGCATCTATTTACGACGCACTACGCTCGCCACACTGCTGTCTGTGGTTTCTTCGTTCGCCTATAACGCGGTCGCCTTTGGGCTGCCGGTGATTATCTCCAGTTTCTTTGTGCAGTCGATGCTGACCACTATTCTGATTTCGCTGGTGCTTAACCTGCTGTTTGCCTTCGTGGGTGGGCTGCTGGCGGTGCGCTACGTGCCGCGCTTCGGCGCATGGCGGATGTCGCTTGCGGGTTACGCCTGTCAGCTTATCGCCCTGCTCGGCCTGGCGCTGATTGGTCGCCCCGAGGGCGCAGCAGAAGGTGTTGCCGCCGTTGCGATGCTGGCTCTGTTCCTGTTTGGTCAGGGCTTTGGACCGGGCGCGCACACCATGACCTTTGCCTCCCTGAGCTACCCAACCTCGCTGCGCGGCGTGGGCGTAGGCCTTAACCAGACACTGATGCGCAGCAGTTCAACGCTATCGCTGTTCCTGTTCCCGTTGCTGGTCGCGTCCCTCGACACCGCCGTGTTCTGGGTGATCGCCCTGGCGCCGTTTATCGGCCTGGCCTCACTGCTGGCGATCCGCTGGGAACCGTCTGGGTATGATGTGGATGCGGAGGATTACCGGTAGTTTCTTCTTTAACTGAATTGTGGAATGGTTCCGTTCACTACAGCACCTCTGCTATCTGAAACGCCCGCTGCGGTGAACGGAACAAACCTCAAGACTTATCCATAAGCGACTCATATGACAGCCTTCATTTCCGCCAGGGCATACTGAAACGTAACCCGATGGTGAGCAGATGGATGCAGCATGTTAGCAACTCAGGTCACTGATAACTCTTACAAAGGCTGGCAGGCATCGCTTGCTCTGCAATTTTGTCACACCCCTGAGAAAACCCTCCTGCACTC
Organism: Enterobacter sp. C4G1; assembly: GCF_052886895.1. Taxonomy (NCBI): domain Bacteria; kingdom Pseudomonadati; phylum Pseudomonadota; class Gammaproteobacteria; order Enterobacterales; family Enterobacteriaceae; genus Enterobacter; species Enterobacter sp. C4G1. Next base: position 330,307 of record NZ_JBQVVV010000001.1, read on the forward strand.
CGCTCACCATGTCGGGCCGCTCACCGTTCAGCGGCCATTTTATCCCGAAGGTGAAACCTGCCATCTCTACCTGTTGCACCCGCCTGGCGGGATTGTCGGTGGTGATTCGCTGGATATCTCTGTCCGGCTGGACGCGAAAAGCCACGCACTGATCACCATGCCCGGTGCCAGTAAGTTCTATCGCAGTAGCGGTCCTCAGGCCTGCCTGAACCAGCACTTTTACCTTGATGAAAATGCAACGCTGGAGTGGCTACCGCAGGACACCATTGTCTTCCCCGGCGCGAATGCCGCATTGCGTTCCGTCTTTCACCTGCGGGCATCCAGCACCTTGCTGGCCTGGGAGCTGTACTGTCTGGGCCGTCCGGTCATTAATGAAACCTTCAGCCACGGCACGCTTGAGAGCCGTCTTGAGGTATGGGTCGACGACGAGCCACGCCTGATTGAGCGCCAGCATCTCAGCAATGGCGACCTGACGCCCGTCGCCGGCCATCCGTGGATCGGCACCTTACTGTTTTATCCCGCCTGCGAAAATCACCTTGAAACGGTACGCGAGCGGCTGGGTCCGCTGGACAATTTTGCCGGTGCCACCCTCACCGACGACCTACTGTCGGTACGCTTTCTTGCACATGACAACCTGATTTGCCAGCGGGTAATGCGCGATATCTGGCAGTCGCTTCGCCCGCTTTTAACCCCCAAAACCGCCTGTTCGCCGCGTATCTGGCAGACATAAGAGAAACGTTATGGAACTGACCCCCAGAGAAAAAGACAAGCTGTTGTTGTTCACCGCCGCGCTGGTTGCCGAACGCCGTCTTGCGCGCGGAGTAAAACTCAATTACCCGGAATCGGTCGCACTGATCAGCGCCTTTATTATGGAAGGCGCACGCGATGGCGAAACCGTGGCCTCGCTCATGGAATCAGGCCGCCATGTCCTGACGCGCGCGCAGGTAATGGAAGGTGTACCGGAGATGATCCCCGATATTCAGGTGGAAGCCACCTTCCCGGACGGATCAAAGCTCGTCACCGTTCACAACCCGATCGTGTAAGGAGCCACTGATGATCCCAGGCGAATATCAGGTTAAACCCGGCAACATCGCTCTTAACTCCGGGCGTAAAACAGTGAGTGTGATCGTTGAAAACCACGGCGACAGGCCGATCCAGGTAGGTTCGCATTACCATTTTTATGAGGTAAACCCGGCGCTGAAATTCGATCGTGAGGCCACGAAAGGCTATCGGCTCAATATCCCGGCAGGCACTGCGGTGCGCTTTGAACCCGGCCAAAAGCGCGAGGTAACGCTGGTTCTGGTGGCGGGCGCACAGCGCATTTTCGGTTTTCGCGGCGATGTGATGGGAGAGGTGAAAAATGGCTGACATTTCACGCAAGGCTTACGCCGACATGTTCGGCCCGACCACCGGAGATAAAGTGCGTCTGGCCGATACCGAACTGTGGATCGAAGTCGAAAACGATCTAACGGTGTACGGCGAAGAGGTTAAATTCGGCGGCGGAAAAGTGATCCGCGATGGCATGGGTCAGGGGCAAATGACCTCGCAGGAGTGCGTGGATCTGGTGCTGACCAATGCGCTGATTGTCGATCACTGGGGGATCGTGAAAGCCGATATCGGCGTCAAAAACGGCCGGATCTTTGCCGTGGGTAAAGCCGGAAACCCGGATATCCAGCCCGGTGTGACGATCCCAATTGGCGCCGCAACGGAAGTGATCGCCGCCGAAGGGAAGATCGTTACCGCCGGCGGGATCGACACCCATATTCACTGGATCTGCCCGCAGCAGGCAGAAGAGGCGCTCGTCTCTGGCGTTACCACCATGATCGGTGGCGGAACGGGGCCAGCGGCAGGTACTAACGCCACCACCTGTACGCCAGGGCCGTGGTATATCGCCCGCATGTTGCAGGCCGCCGATACGCTTCCCGTCAACATCGGTTTACTGGGTAAGGGAAATGGCTCGAACCCTGACGCCCTGCGCGAACAAATCGCCGCCGGAGCCATCGGCCTGAAAATTCATGAAGACTGGGGCTCAACCCCTGCGGCCATTAACTGCTCGCTGACGGTTGCCGACGAGATGGATATTCAGGTGGCGTTGCACAGCGATACGCTTAACGAATCCGGGTTTGTTGAAGACACGCTGGCGGCAATTGGCGGGCGCACCATCCACACCTTCCACACCGAAGGCGCGGGCGGTGGACACGCGCCGGACATCATTACCGCCTGCGCGCACCCGAATATTTTGCCCTCCTCCACTAACCCGACGCTGCCCTACACCGTCAACACCATCGACGAACATCTCGACATGCTGATGGTCTGCCACCATCTCGACCCGGATATCGCCGAGGACGTGGCGTTTGCTGAATCCCGCATTCGCCGGGAAACCATTGCCGCCGAAGATGTGCTGCACGATATCGGTGCCTTCTCGCTGACCTCGTCCGATTCTCAGGCCATGGGCCGCGTGGGTGAAGTGATTGTCCGCACCTGGCAGGTGGCTCACCGCATGAAGGTGCAACGCGGTGCGCTGGCGGAAGAACGCGGCGATAACGATAACTTTCGCGTCAAACGCTATATCGCCAAATACACCATTAACCCGGCGCTGACTCATGGCATCGCACATGAAGTGGGTTCAATTGAGGCGGGAAAACTGGCTGACCTGGTGGTCTGGTCACCGGCCTTCTTTGGCGTGAAACCGGCCACCATCGTCAAAGGTGGGATGATTGCCTGCGCGCCGATGGGCGACATCAACGCCTCGATCCCCACGCCACAGCCTGTGCACTATCGCCCGATGTTTGGCTCTCTGGGTGCCGCAAGACATGCTACCCGGCTGACGTTTATCTCCCAGGCCGCCGCATCCGCCAACCTTGCCGGGCAACTCAACCTGCAAAGCGCCACCGCCGTGGTGAAAGGCTGCCGCAGCGTGAAAAAGGCCGACATGATCCACAACGGCCTGCAACCGAATATCACCGTTGATGCGCAGACGTATGAAGTGCGTGTTGACGGGGAACTGATTACCAGCGAACCGGCTGACGTTTTGCCGATGGCACAACGCTATTTCCTGTTTTGAGGAGCGACAATGATCTACTTAACTCAACGCCTTGACCACGCGCACCGCGTCACCGCCAGCGTTACGCTGCCGATTGATGTGCGGGTGAAAAGCCGCGCCCGTGTTGCGCTGAACGACGGTCGTGAAGCCGGGCTGATGCTTCCCCGAGGTTTACTGCTGCGCGGCGGTGACCTGCTGGCCAGTGAAGACGGCAGCGAAGTGATCGAGGTGATTGCCGCACCGGAATCCGTGTCGGTCGTGCGCTGTGCCGATCCGTTCCTGCTGGCTCGCGCCTGTTATCACCTGGGCAACCGCCATGTTCCGCTGCAAATCATGCCAGGCGAACTGCGCTATCACCACGATCATGTCCTCGACGATATGTTGCGCCAGTTCGGGCTGGAGGTGACCTATGCCAGCCTGCCCTTTGAACCGGAAGCAGGTGCCTACACCAGCGATGCCCACAGCCATAGCCACTCGCACGCTCACTCACATTAAGGATTAATCATGCGTAAGTATTTACCTCTGTTACTGCTGGCTTTCTCCCTTCCGGCGCTGGCTCATCCGGGCCACGGTGCCGACAGTTTTCAGGCAGGTTTTTTCCATCCGCTGACCGGGCTTGATCATCTGCTGATGCTAACAGGCGCGGGCGTGCTGTCGGCACTGAGCGGCCGCAAGCTGCTACTGCCCTTTGCCACTCTCGGGATGATGCTGACCGGCGCAATTGCGGGCAGCCAGCTCGGCGGCTTTAGCGGGATGGAGATGCTGATTATCGCCTCACTGGCGGTATGTGGCGTGATGATGTTTAAAACTGAAAATCGTCTGCTGCTGGCGGTGCCTGCGCTGGCAATGTTCCACGGCTGGGCGCACGGCGTGGAGATGGCTGGCCATAACTTCTGGCTCTTCACCAGCGGGTTTATGTTCGCCAGCGCCACGGTGCTGTGTGCCAGTTTTGCGGCGGGATTACTGCTGCGCCGCCACGACGGTCTGCGTAAAACCTTCGGCGGCGGGCTGATTGTCTCTGCCCTGTTGGCGCTGATGAGCTAATGGAACACTCCCGCCAGTGGCTGCGACTGATGCAGCTTTCCAGCAGCAGCCTGCCGGTCGGGTCATTTACCTGGTCGCAGGGGCTGGAATGGGCCGTTGAGGCCGGATGGGTAACCAGTGCCGATGCATTCAAAGACTGGCAAATTCAGCAGATGGAACAGAGCCTTTTCTGCGTCGACCTGCCGCTGTTTATCCGTCTGTATCAGGCCTGCGAGCGGCAGGAACTGGCCGCAGCCAAACGCTGGACAGCTTACCTGCTCGCCTGCCGGGAAACGCGCGAGCTGCGCGAAGAAGAGCGCAATCGCGGCGCAGCCTTTACGCGGTTGATTAAAAGCTGGGAGCCGGACTGCCCGGCAGACTGGCTGGCATTAATTGCGCAAAGCCAGCTCTGCGGCATGGCGTGGCTGGGTATGCGCTGGGGAATTGGTGCCCGCGAGCTGGCCCTGAGTCTGGGCTATAGCTGGATTGAGAGCGCCGTGATGGCGGGCGTTAAGCTCGTCCCGTTCGGACAGCAGGCTGCGCAACAGCTGATTATCGGGCTGAGCGACCATTTTGCTAAAGGGCTGGATGCAGCATTTTTACGGGGTGATGAGGCGCTGGGTGCGGCAACGCCACTTTCCGCCATCGCCTCTGCGCGACACGAAACACAATATTCACGGTTATTCCGTTCCTGAGGATGCAACATGGCTGATTACAAACACCCTCTACGCGTTGGCGTGGGCGGCCCGGTAGGGTCGGGCAAAACCGCACTGCTGGAAGCGCTCTGCAAGGCAATGCGCGACACGTATCATCTGGCGGTGGTCACCAACGATATCTACACCAAAGAGGATCAACGTATCCTGACCGAAGCGGGCGCGCTGGAGCCAGAGCGCATCGTGGGTGTGGAAACCGGCGGGTGTCCGCATACTGCCATTCGTGAAGATGCGTCGATGAATCTCGCGGCAGTAGAGGCATTAAGCGAGAAATTCGGCAATCTGGATCTGATCTTCGTCGAAAGCGGGGGCGACAACCTGAGCGCCACCTTTAGCCCGGAGTTGGCGGATCTGACCATCTATGTGATCGACGTTGCTGAAGGCGAGAAGATCCCGCGTAAGGGCGGGCCAGGGATCACTAAATCAGATTTCCTGGTGATCAATAAAACCGATCTCGCGCCGTACGTTGGCGCCTCGCTGGAGGTGATGGAGCGTGACACCAACCGGATGCGTGGCGAGCGTCCGTGGACCTTTACCAATCTGAAGGCGGGTGACGGTTTAACAACGATTATTGCGTTTCTGGAAGAGAAAGGAATGTTGCGGGTGTAGTGCAGTTTATTGCCCGGTGGCGCTGCGCTTACCGGGCCTACAAAACCGTAGGCCGGGCAAACGAAGTGCCGCCCGGCAAAAAAACTTACGCCTCTGGCAATTCTGCCAGCGGCCAGCGCGGACGTACGGACACGCTCAGGTCAGACGTTGCGCCCGCATTCAGACGCACCATCCCGGCGTAAGCAATCATCGCGCCGTTGTCAGTACAAAACTCCGGACGCGCGTAGAACACTTCACCGCGACGTTTTTGCATCATCTCTGCAAGCTTCGCGCGCAGGGTACGGTTAGCGCTCACGCCACCCGCCATCACCAGACGCTTAAAGCCGGTCTGATCCAGTGCACGTTTGCATTTGATCATCAGTGTATCTACCACTGCATCTTCAAACGCGCGGGCGATATCAGCGCGAGTCTGCTCGTCGTTTTCGTTATTGCGAATGGTATTGGCCGCGAAGGTTTTCAGGCCAGAGAAGCTGAAATCCAGCCCCGGGCGATCGGTCATCGGACGCGGGAAGACAAAACGCCCTTCGGTGCCCTGCGATGCCATTTTCGATAGCATCGGGCCGCCCGGGTAATCCAGTCCAAGCAGTTTGGCGGTTTTATCGAACGCTTCACCGGCCGCGTCGTCGATAGACTCGCCCAGCAGTTCGTATTTGCCAATTCCCGTCACGCTAATCAGCTGGGTATGGCCACCAGAAACCAGCAGTGCCACAAACGGGAATTCAGGTGGGTTATCTTCCAGCATTGGCGCCAGCAAATGCCCTTCCATATGGTGCACCGGAATCGCCGGAACATCCCACGCGAACGCCAGAGAACGCCCGACCGTGGCCCCAACCAGCAGCGCGCCGACCAGACCCGGGCCTGCTGTATAGGCAACTGCATCGATCTCTTTTGCGCTCAATCCGGCTTCTTTCAACGCCGCCTGAATCAAAGGAACCGTTTTACGTACGTGGTCACGAGAGGCCAGTTCAGGCACGACACCACCGTAGTCAGCATGGAGTTTCACCTGACTATACAGTTGGTTGGCAAGCAGCCCTTTTTCGTCGTCGTAAATCGCGATGCCGGTTTCATCGCAGGATGTTTCTATACCCAGTACACGCATGACTTGTTTTACCTCATTTCAATACCGCGCAGTGTAGAGCCTGGGCGGGTTGATGTAAAACTTTGTTCGCCCCAGGAAGAAGGCTCGTGTATACTCCTCACCCTTATTAAAGTCCCTTTCAAAATCGCATCGGTGCTTTACAAAGCAGCAGCATTTGCAGTAAAATTCCGCACCATTTTGAAATAAGCTGGCGTTGATGCCAGCGGCAAACCGAATTTATTAAAGGTGAGAGTTACATGCCGGTAATTAAAGTACGTGAAAACGAGCCGTTCGACGTAGCACTGCGTCGCTTCAAACGTTCATGCGAAAAAGCAGGTGTTCTGGCGGAAGTTCGTCGTCGTGAGTTCTATGAAAAACCAACGACCGAACGTAAACGCGCTAAAGCTTCTGCTGTGAAACGTCACGCGAAGAAACTGGCTCGCGAAAACGCACGCCGTACTCGTCTGTACTAATCTGTTGAGGGCTGCGGTCCTCAATTGACAGGCAGAGTAATAGTCGTAAGGCCGTGCTTCCGGAAGGAATGCGCGGCTTGTTTTCGTTTATAAGTCGCTTAAATTTTTGGGGCATATGGCCGGAAGAATCCCACGCGTTTTCATCAATGATCTGCTTGCCAGAACCGACATCGTCGATCTCATCGACGCGCGGGTAAAGCTCAAAAAGCAGGGCAAGAACTACCATGCGTGCTGTCCGTTCCATAACGAAAAAACCCCCTCTTTCACCGTAAACGGTGAAAAACAGTTTTACCACTGCTTCGGCTGTGGCGCTCACGGTAATGCCGTCGATTTTTTAATGAATTACGACAAGCTCGAGTTCGTTGAAACCGTCGAAGAGCTGGCGGCGATGCACAACCTTGAAGTGCCGTATGAAGCCGGAACTGGCCTGAGTCAGATAGAACGCCATCAAAGGCAAAATCTCTATCAGTTAATGGAGGGGTTAAATGATTTTTATCAGCAATCCTTCACCCAACCCAATGCCGAGCCTGCACGTCAGTATCTGGAGCAACGCGGTCTAAGCGCCGAGATTGTTCAGCAGTTCGCTATTGGTTTTGCTCCGCCAGGCTGGGACAACGCGTTAAAACGTTTCGGTGGTAATGTCGACAACAGGAAGCTGCTGCTCGATGCCGGAATGCTGGTCAACAACGACCAGGGAAGAACTTACGACCGTTTCCGCAATCGCGTAATGTTCCCGATTCGCGACAAACGGGGCCGGGTTATTGGATTCGGTGGCCGCGTACTGGGTAACGATACGCCGAAATACCTTAACTCCCCGGAAACCGATATTTTCCATAAGGGTCGCCAGCTGTATGGCCTTTATGAAGCGCAGCAGCATCAAGCTGAGCCACAACGACTGTTGGTTGTCGAAGGATATATGGATGTTGTCGCCCTGGCGCAATACGGTATTCATTATGCCGTTGCGTCGCTAGGAACATCGACCACAGCCGATCATATGCACATGTTATTCCGGGCAACGAATAACGTTATTTGTTGTTACGACGGCGACCGTGCAGGACGAGATGCTGCATGGCGTGCGCTTGAAACGGCAATGCCTTACATGACGGACGGTCGTCAGCTACGCTTTATGTTTCTGCCCGACGGTGAAGACCCGGATACGCTGGTGCGTAAAGAAGGCAAAGAGGCGTTTGAAGCACGGATGGAGCAGGCTCAGCCGCTCTCCATGTTTCTGTTTAATAGTCTGTTGCCGCAGGTCGATTTGAGCTCACCAGATGGCAGTACGCAGCTGGCAGCGCTGGCGCTGCCGCTTATCAGTCAGGTCCCTGGCGATGCGCACCGTATTCAGCTGCGCCAGACGCTGGGTCTGAAGTTGGGCATTTTTGATGACGGCCAACTTGATCGTTTAATGCCAAAACAGGCAGAAAGTGGTGTCGTACGTCCCACTCAGCAGATAAAACAAACTCCTATGCGTATACTTATAGGACTGCTGGTGCAAAACCCGAATCTGGCACCGCTGGTGCCACCCTTGCATGGGCTGGTGCAGAGCAAGCTACCTGGACTCAGCCTGTTCAACGAGCTGGTGAGTCTTTGTGTAGCCCAGCCAGGCCTGAATACGGGTCAGCTTTTAGAGAACTATCGCGGGACAAGTGAATACTCAACACTTGAAAAACTCTCAGCCTGGAACGATATAAAGGATGAGAATGTTGAAAAAATGTTCACCGACACGCTAAACCGAATTTTTGATTCAATGCTTGAACAGCGACAGGAAGAGTTGATAGCTCGCGATCGCACTCACGGTTTAAGCAGTGAAGAACGCAGGGAGTTCTGGGAAATCAGACAAGCCCTGGAAAAAAAATGAATTTAACGGCTTAAGTGCCGAATATCGATCGGGGAGCCCCCGGCAGCCGCACTGAGAGGCAGCGGCAAAAATATAAGTACGCCCTCGCTTTAAAGGTTGGCAGCACCATCGCCAACACCAATCAAACGAATTAAGTGTGGATACCGTCTTATGGAGCAAAACCCGCAGTCACAGCTGAAACTTCTTGTCCAACGTGGTAAGGAGCAAGGCTATCTGACCTATGCCGAGGTCAATGACCATCTGCCGGAAGATATCGTCGATTCAGATCAGATCGAAGACATCATCCAAATGATCAATGACATGGGCATTCAGGTGATGGAAGAAGCACCGGATGCCGATGATCTGTTGCTGGCTGAAACCTCCAACAACACTGACGAAGATGCGGAAGAAGCTGCTGCACAGGTACTGTCCAGCGTGGAATCTGAAATCGGGCGCACCACTGACCCGGTCCGCATGTACATGCGCGAAATGGGCACCGTTGAACTGTTGACCCGCGAAGGCGAAATCGACATCGCTAAGCGCATCGAAGACGGGATCAACCAGGTTCAGTGTTCCGTTGCCGAATACCCGGAAGCGATCACGTATCTGCTGGAACAGTATGACCGCGTTGAAGCTGAAGAAGCGCGCCTGTCTGATCTGATCACCGGTTTTGTTGACCCGAACGCTGAAGAAGATCTGGCGCCAACCGCTACTCACGTCGGTTCTGAACTGTCTCAGGAAGAGATGGATGACGACGAAGACGAAGATGAAGAGGAAGACGACGACAGCAGCGATGACGACAACAGCATCGACCCTGAGCTGGCCCGTGAGAAGTTCGGTGAACTGCGTACCCAGTACGAACTGACCCGTGACACCATCAAAGCAAAAGGCCGTAGCCACGCCGCTGCTCAGGAAGAGATCCTGAAACTGTCTGAAGTATTCAAACAGTTCCGTCTGGTGCCAAAACAGTTCGATTACCTGGTAAACAGTATGCGCGTCATGATGGACCGCGTGCGTACCCAGGAACGTATCATCATGAAACTGTGTGTTGAACAGTGCAAGATGCCGAAGAAGAACTTCATCACGCTCTTCACCGGCAACGAGACCAGCGAAACCTGGTTCAACGCCGCTATCGCGATGAACAAGCCGTGGTCTGAAAAACTGCATGACGTGAAAGAAGACGTGCATCGCGGGCTTCAGAAACTGCAGCAAATTGAAGAAGAAACCGGCCTGACCATCGAGCAGGTGAAAGATATCAACCGTCGTATGTCTATCGGTGAAGCGAAAGCCCGCCGTGCGAAAAAAGAGATGGTTGAAGCAAACTTACGTCTGGTTATCTCTATCGCTAAGAAATACACCAACCGTGGTCTGCAATTCCTGGATCTTATTCAGGAAGGCAACATCGGTCTGATGAAAGCGGTAGATAAATTTGAATACCGTCGTGGTTACAAGTTCTCCACCTACGCAACCTGGTGGATCCGTCAGGCTATCACCCGCTCTATCGCGGATCAGGCGCGCACCATCCGTATTCCGGTGCATATGATTGAGACGATTAACAAACTCAACCGTATCTCCCGCCAGATGCTGCAAGAGATGGGCCGCGAGCCATCGCCAGAAGAGCTGGCTGAACGTATGCTGATGCCGGAAGACAAGATCCGTAAAGTGCTGAAGATTGCCAAAGAGCCTATCTCCATGGAAACGCCGATCGGCGACGATGAAGATTCGCATCTGGGTGATTTCATCGAGGATACCACCCTCGAGCTGCCACTGGACTCTGCGACCACCGAGAGCCTGCGTGCCGCAACGCACGACGTTCTGGCTGGCCTGACCGCCCGTGAAGCAAAAGTTCTGCGTATGCGTTTCGGTATCGACATGAACACCGACCACACGCTGGAAGAAGTGGGTAAACAGTTCGACGTTACCCGCGAACGTATCCGTCAGATCGAAGCGAAGGCGCTGCGTAAACTGCGCCATCCGAGCCGCTCTGAAGTGCTGCGTAGCTTCCTGGACGACTAATCGGTCCTCGATGAAAAAGCTCCCTCCGGGGAGCTTTTTTTTTGGGGTTTTCCGTTCAGAGTACAAAAATTGGTAGGGGCCCAAATCACAGATGAAATTGTAAATGATATTTATTTTCATTATCATTTTTCTTTTCGTAAACTACTGTAAAGAAAAATTACATGAATTTCAAAACATTAAAAAATCAATCTCTCTGTGCGCTCTTCATTTCTCTGGCACTTCAGGCGGGCCCCGCCTTTGCAAAGGACTTCTCAGAGGATCGGTTCGCCTCCCAACCGCTGGGGCACGGCGTTTACGAGCTGGCTTATGATGCTGGTCAAAAAACAGTTTATGCCGCGTCCGCACCCTCTTTCGATAAGGACAAAACGACCGGGGACGTTTTTCAGCTCGCCGCTGACTCCCTGAAAATTAACACGCGGATCGCCACCCAGCGCCGCCCTTTTGCTGTCTCGCTGGATGAGCAAAATCATATTCTCTGGTTGGGTAATGCGCTGGATGGCTCCGTTTCCCTGCTGGACACCCGCACCCACAAAGAACTGAAAACCCTCCAGCTCGCCGATTCAGAGAATCAGGCCCATGTCCGTGAAGTGGTTCTCGACAAGAAACATCAGCGGCTCTACGTCTCTGGTATTGGCAGTGAAGGCAAAGGCACGTTGTGGGTTGTCGACACGCAAAACCAGAAGCTTGAGCATACCCTGAAAGGGATGGATCCGGTCGGCTTTGCCGTTGATGAAGCAGGCAACAAGGTTTACGCCGTGACCGGAAAAGGTGAACTGATCACCCTGGATGGCAAAACCTCTCTGGCAATCTCCCGCGTGAAGGTCGATCCGTCTGAGCCTAACCATTACTTCCTCAACATCGCGCTGAACGCCGCCAAAGGGGTGGGTTTTATCACCGATAGCAACACCAGGGACGTATTGGTTGTTCAGCTCGATTCCGGCAAGATCCTTCACCGGGTTCCGACGCCGAACTCCATTGCTGCCGTCTACAACCCGGCGCGCAACGAAGTATACGTTACCCACCGCAATGCACGTCAGATTAGCGTTATCGATGCCGACACCTACAGCCTGAAACACACCGTAAAAACGGCCGCCATGCCAAACAGCATGGCGCTTTCTCCTGACGGCAAAACGCTGTTTGTCAGCGTGAAGCAGGATGAAAAAGCCACCCAGGCTGACTATGTGCTCAAACTCGATTTAACCCAATTCTGAGGATTGCTTTGTGATTAACCAGACACGTACGGCGCTGGCGATTTCGCTCGCCCTCGCCAGCCTTCCTGCGGCCGTTTTCGCCGAAGAGACAACACCCGCTAATGAAGATCAGATTGTGGTCACCGCCACCGGTTTCGCTCAGGAGCGCCGCGAAGCACCGGCGACCATCTCCGTGGTCGGCGAGAAAGAGCTGAATACCCGTTCGAACCAGAACGTGACCGAGGCGTTGCGTGATATGCCCGGTGTATTAGTGGGGAACGGTAACGGGAGCCTTGCCACCGGTGATGTGCAGATGCGCGGCATGGACTCCACGTATACCTCCTATATGGTCAACGGCATCAAACAAGGGACCCGCGAGTCCCGCCCTTACGGCCACCATATCGGCACCGAAGCGGCATTCCTGCCACCGCTTGCGGCTATCGAACGCATCGAGGTGATCCGTGGGCCGATGTCCTCCCTGTATGGTTCAGACTCCATTGGCGGCGTGGTGAACGTCATCACCAAAAAAGGCTATAACCTGGATAAATGGACCGGGGTGCTGGAGGATAACTACTTCCTTCAGGAAAAAAGCGAGTACGGCAACACCAACCAGACCAATGCCTTTTTGATGGGGCCTGTCATTCCTGGCAAACTCGGCGTGAGCGTGGCGGCGGATTACCTTGATCGCCGTGACGATGACAGCCAGAAAGATGAGCGTTTTGTTAAGCACCAGGCTGGCAACCTGGACGCCACCATTAATATGGCCCCGACCGACACCCAGCTGTGGGATTTGAACGTCGTCAAAGGGCATCAGGTAAAATCACACAACGATAAAGCCTGGCAATGGGACTTCGACCGAGATGCCGCGTCGTTATCCCAGCACGCGTGGTACGGCGACGACCTGGTGGAAGTGAAGAACTTCATCAGCTACGAGAACGCCAAAACCGAATACCGTGTCCCGGGCATGAGCTCGCAGTTTATCAAGCAGAAAAACTATGAAGCCAACAGCGCAAACACCTTTAATCTCGGCGATCATAAGCTGACGCTTGGGATCAACTTCACCCGCAACGAGCTGGATGATACGTTCGGCATCGCCGACAAAGAGGTTCCGGGGATCACGCCGGTCAGCGAGATCAGCCGCAACGGCTGGGCCGTGTTTGCCGAAGACGCGTGGATGATGGTGCCAGACTTCACTCTGACCACCTCGGCGCGTCTCGATCACGACAGCTACTTTGGTTACCACGTGACGCCGAAGCTCTACGGGAACTGGACCATCGATGAAAGCTGGGCGCTGAAAGGTGGTGTATCGGCGGGGTATAAAAAACCTGACCTGCGTGAGAACAACGAAGGCTTCACCAGCGTCTATGGCTCTTATCCTTACTCGTACATTGGGATCGGTAACGATGACCTGAAGCCAGAGCAAAGCGTTAACACCGAGCTGGGCGTCTACTGGCAGCAGGATACGCTGGCGCTGGATGCCACCGTGTTCTTCACCAAATTTAAAGACAAGATCAGCGACTACACCATCTGTACCGCAACCGCCACGCAGAAGTGTATTTACAACGGTTATGAAGCTGAAGAAGTGTCCCAGTATTTCAACGTCAGCGATGCGGAAATCTATGGTCTGGAGCTGAACGCCGACTGGCAGGTCACTCCTGCGCTGAAGGCTAACGCAAACTATACGTACACCCACAGCGAGCAAAAAAGCGGTCAGTATAAGGGAGAAGCGCTGAACGAATTCCCAGTCAGTATGGCCAACCTGTCACTGACGTGGAATGCGCTCAATGACCTGGAGCTGTGGACCACCAGCAGTTGGCGCAGTAATACGCCAAACACCGGTAAATCAACCTCAACCGAGGCCTATGCGCTGGTCGATTTAGGCGCCCGCTACCATCTCAATAAGCGCATCACGCTGATGGCGGGGGTTTATAACCTGTTCGACGTGAACCCGATTTACAAAACGTCCTATAACCAGTCTTCCATCCTGGAAGGACGCCGCTACAACATGGGCGCGCGATTCGAGTTCTGATAGTGACGCCGGAGCCTCAGGCTCCGGCGGTTACAGCCCGCGCACAACCAACGCTTCATCAAGTTCGCGATACGCCTCAACCAACTTATCCAGCGTCGCCCTGTTCAGCCCGCTCGGGTTTGGCAGCACCCACACCTGCGTAACGCCGATAGTGATGCGTTGTTTACCCCACTGTGTTCCGCGCTGGCTAAATGCCTGCTCATAAGCCTGCTTACCGAGGATCGCCAGCGCCGCTGGCTGGTAGTCTTCAATCTTTTTAATCAGTTCACGCCCGCCACTGCGCAGTTCGTGCAGATTCACTTCGGTTGCCTGTACCGTTGGCCGCTCGACCAGCATGGTTATCCCACATCGCGTATCCAGCAGATGCTGTTCCTCTTCGGGCTTCAGCAACCTGTCAGTAAACCCCGCCTGGTGGATAACCTTCCAGAAGCGATTGCCCGGATGAGCAAAGTGAAAACCGGTGTGCGCCGAGGACTTACCGGGGTTAATACCGCAGAACACCACCCGCAGGCCAGGGGCAAGAATATCGTTGATCATATTTACTCCCGATCGATACATCATCGTGGAAGTATAAAGGATTGATTATGCGTTGTTTATAAAAACAGCAGGCAGGTGCGAATGGCTGGATTGCTGCGGGGAGTTACTTTATAATTCACTGCCACGGCCCCTTAGCTCAGTGGTTAGAGCAGGCGACTCATAATCGCTTGGTCGCTGGTTCAAGTCCAGCAGGGGCCACCAAATAAAACAAGGAGTTAGATGAGAAATCGTCTGACTCCTTTTTCGTTTTATACGAATCGGGTCAGGTAATGGGTCAGGTAAGGAATTACCTCCTTACCCTCTTCATCTCGCTGCCAGCATTCCCGGATAGTACTTCGCCACGATATCATTCATCTTTTCTGTCAGGTCGGGACGTTTAAAAATGATGTGCGCGGTTCCTTTCTGAAAATAACGGATACTGAAGAATTCATCTTCGTAAACATCCTTCGGAGGGTTGTTCCGAATATGCTCCATCAATCGAGTAGTAACATCGCCACGGTTGTCGGGAATCGGTTTACCATCCAGCAAAAATAACATTCGCTCCAGGTCCGCTAATTGATCCCGCCGCCAGCCCCAGTTCAAACTAAATCCCCAGCGATTGTGACTCACCAGATTGTTGATGATGATCTTCTTACTGAAGCTGCAGGGGCTATTGGTTTTGTAGTCCCAAGACAGGCCTTTGAAGACGTTGATGATGCCACGTTCGAAGACATCCATTTTGTTGAGATGTAACTGCTCAAAGGTGCTGAGGATATTCGCCTCATTTATTGCAGGGAGGTCGCCCTCCTCAAGGTTCTTATGCCACTGGTCGCGAGCCTGAGCATCCATCAAGGCCATCATGCCGGACTTCAGCATCAAGTCTCGCCAGATACTGCGGTCGATATTACGGGTGATAGCAGGCAGAGCTTTATCAGCATTTTCAGTCATCCAACTGTCGTAACGGTGCCCGACTTTCATTGCCCAATCTTGCGCTGTACCACCGCCAATTTCTGAGGTTAGCCGTGAAATAGCATCAAGTTGCTGAATCAGTTGTTCAATCTGTTTAAGTGCGGAATCGCGACCAGTGACAACACGCTCGATACTGGTCGAAAGAATGAGTTCATTATGTTCCGTCAACACGTCGGGTTCTGTTTGCATCGTTAATCTTCCATAAAAGCAAACCCGCCTGCCGGCAGTGGCAGGCGCATTATGCGATGAATAAAAAGGGTGGAAAGTGCAGAGGTAAAAATCAGGAATGAGGCTCGAAGAATTTAAGTATTCATTAATCCGGTAGCTCGCCTTGCTCTGAGAATATCGGTAGCGGTCAGGAACGGTGTCTGCTCCTGCCAGGTGAATCCCTTGCGGTCGGTGCGAACCAGTTCATAGCGTTCCACCAGGAAATTCACCGCATCAGCAAGCGTGATACCCGCCTCGATATGCTCCTGGATAGCCGCGTCATCATGGAATGGTGTGTCGTTGAGAGTCAGGCCGTAATGGTAATCCAGTAGATACGTTAAAAGTTGCTGCCAGACCTGTACGGGCGACAGGTGTGACGAAACCGGCACCGTGGCCGGTACAGATGAGATTTGCATGTGTTGAGTCTCTTAAATAAAGGAATGGAAGATTTGAAGGCTTACAAAGCTGAGATGATGGTGAAGATCAGTCTTTACCCTGATTTGAGGGATAAATTGCGATATACACATACCCATGACTGCCCAGCGTATCGGCTTCACAAGTCAGTCCGTTACGGTACAGCGTAACGCTGTGTGCATAGCGGGGATTCAGTTCGCCAGAGAGCAACATCAGCTCAAGATGCGCGACAAAATGCGGGAAGGCTTCATTCAGATCTCGGGCCTGCATCTCGCTGAATGAACCGTTGAATCCAGCCCGGTCTGCCAGAAAATGCAGACGATGACCTTCCTGCACCAGCCGTGCTCCAAAACACGGTGTGATCTCTCGTTTAAGGCCCCAGGCTGGGGTAGCGTCGTTATTCATCATTTTATTCCTGTTAAAGAAGACCATGTTCCGCGAAGGAGAATATCTGCCTGCCGCCGACAATCAGGTGGTCCGGTACACAGATCTCCACCAGCATCAGCGCCTGCACCAGCCGTTGCGTGATGGCTTTGTCTGCCTGGCTAGGAGCCACCTCCCCTGAAGGGTGGTTGTGGGCCAATATCACCGCCGCCGCATTAAAGTACAGGGCGCGTTTTACCACCTCGCGGGGATGCACCTCGGTCTGACTGAGAGTACCAGTGAACAGCGTTTCCCAGGCAAGTAACTGATTCTGGTTATTCAGATACAGCACAATAAACTCCTCCCGTTCAAGAGTTCCCATCTTCAGCCTGAGCCAGTCACGTGCTACCTGTGTGGAGGTGAAGGCGAGACCCGGTTCGCGAAGGTGGTGGTCAAGCAGTCTCAGGGCGCGTTTGATGATGCGCTGTGAAGTCAGCGGCAGTTCCGGCACAAACAGCGTCTGTGGTTTCTCCATGGTAAATCTCCTAATCAATGATGGTGAGAATAGCGCGGGATTCAGGATGGTTCAGGGCATAGTCCCGCAGTTGGTAATAGTGAGCCGTCATGGCATCACACTCCGTGCGGCAGACATGGTGGCTGTACTCAATCAGACACATTGCAATGCCAGCAGCTTCCGCAATCATTCCCGCACTGTTGCCATTCATGTTGTTAAACAGCGTCCATTTTTTGTCATCCTCCGCTTCAGGTGCCATAAAGGCCCCACCGTTACTGAGTGTGTAGAAGTTCCAGATACCGCCGCTGTAGTATTCGCAGAAGCGTTCCATCCAGCTAAAGATTCGGGGTTCGATAAAAATCCACTGAGGGATACGCCCGAAGTGCAGCGGCCAGAAGTCAGCACGCTCTTCATCGGATACCAGGCTGGCCGTAATGGCGTTAGCTATTTGTAAATCACTAACCGGTGAGTGGGCGGTGTCAGTTTGTGTGGTCATGGTTTTGCTCCGTAATAAAAAAGCCAGCCGGTAAGGGCTGGCGTGAGGTGAGTGATAATGCTGCGGACTGAAAGAAAGCGCTGTACTTACATGCAAAAAGCCCCTGCTGCAGAAGCAACAGGGGCCTGGACTGGTGATGTCATGCGCCGAAACCGGGCATGAGGGTATTATCAGAAAGCGACTTTCAGCGAAGCCTGGCCGTTGTAACCGTCAGAGCTGTTACCACTGACGCTGCGGGTGTACCCCCCCTGCAGACCCAGCGTGACATTCTGACGGACCAGCGCTTCAATACCTGCCTGCAGGTCTACCGAGGTGCCATCCTGAGACGGTGAGAAGCTGACATTACTGCCTGCCGTTGCGGTGCCCATGCTCAGGTCACTGTCGCTGCTGAAGGTGCGGATAACGGACGGACGCACCCACCAGTTAACCGGCAGTTCGCTGACGCTGCACTTCATGCTGTCAGCAAACCCTGCGACTGCAGAGGTACCCTGACCGAAGTCCATTTCAGACGAACTGCCGAAACGAATACCAGCGCGGACATGCTGCGCACTGCCGTCACCAAAGTTCACGTAACCGCCGTTGTCATGCCCGTTATCCAGAGACAGGCCCTGCCAGACGTACTGCAGCTGTGGCTCCAGCACCAGCCCCTGACTGATGTTAAATGGCAGACCAGTTTCCAGAGAGGCCAGCCAGCCGGTGCCACGGGTGTCGAGACGATTGTCATCTGAGCTGGCTTTCAGGCTGTGACGTGAGCCCTGAGCCAGGACATCAGCCCACAGACCGCTGGTTTCGTGAACTGCAGTCAGATAACCACCGAGGCTGTAAACGCTGTCGCGGACAGAGCCTGCCGCAGAACGGTCATCATTCTTCACATCCATGGAAGACTGACCTGCCGCGCCATAAACACCCGCAGTGAGCGATACAGGGCCGCCGCTGGTTTTCAGCAGGTCGCTACCAAGCTGAATGAATCCGTAGCTGCCACTGCTTTCCGGCGTGTCACCTTTCGCAATCCCGCCGTTATTACCATGCCCGGTATGGCCACCTTGAATGCGTCCCCACAGCCCCTGGTCAGACACCGCACTGCTGCGCTGACTGTATGTCCCGGCCAGCGCACGGTCGTAATCCATACTCTGAGCAAACAAAGAAGCGTACAGTGCCACTTCGGCACGATAGCCCGCTTCACTGGTGAGGTACCAGTTTTCATCGGCGCTGCCGTGGTTGAGGGTGTAGTTGTACGCCCCGGCCTGCAGTTTACGGCCAAGCGCAAAAGCCCCGGCTTCGGTAGTGGCCCCGTTAATCGCATCCACCACTTTGATACCGTTGCCGATTATCGCCAGGCCCAGCCCTGCATCACCTGTATTAGTGAAGTTCAGCCAGGTTTTGCCGGTTGCCTGTCCGCCGTCAATGACCAGCATATCGGTCGGGAAGGTCGGGTCATCAAGACGAATCGACAGGTTAAGGGTGCCGTTGCGTCCCGTCAGATTCGTTACCGTCAGCGTTTCAGGGGCAAACTGACTGCCGGTGGCTGGCGTAAAGCTGATGGTTCCGGCATTATCCAGGTTATCGAGCACCGATTTCACCGCCGCACCACGCTGAATATTCCAGTTTGCTTTACTGTCGAGGGTGACGTCGGTCGGGTCAATCGCCCCATTCATCACGGAGTTGCCGGTCAGGCGCACCTGCGTACCGGACTGTGCGATGATGTCGCTGTTGATGATGGCATTATCCAGCGCCAGCGTACCCTGATTGAGAGTTACCTGTGACTGGGACAGCGTGCCGTTGCTCACCGTCAGGATGCCGTCACCGTCCTTGAGTAGCTGACCGTCACCGCTTACCGAACCACTGATGGCCGCATTCTGCCCATTACCCGTGCTGAAGTGCAGTTGTCCGCTGTTGGTGGCTTCCCCGGTCAACGATGCACCGTTACTGAATGTGGTAGTGCCAGTAAGCGTACCGCCCTGTGCCACGTTCAGCGTACTGCCCGCCCCTACGGTGGTGTTATCCGCACTGCCGTTACCCAATACCGTGAACTGACTGCCGTTATCGAGGCGCAGGTTGCTTGCTTTGCCGGTTGCCCCGTCAATGCCGAATGCGCCGGATGTGTTCGTGCCGCTGACCGTTGCGCCGGTATCGGCAATCAGTACGCCGCCGTCATGCATCACGATGTTCTGCGCCTTACCGCCGGTCGCCACTGCCAGAACGCCGCCCTGATTAACCGTGGTGGTATCGGCGCTGCCGTTACCCAGCACATCAAGACGCCCGCCGTTTTCCAGCAGCACGTTAGTGGCGTTGGCAGTCGCCGCATCGACACTGAAGTTACCCAGGCCGTTGGTCCCGGACACGGTGGCGCTGGTGTTCGTCACCAGCGCGCCCCCGGCATTCTGGGTAACGTTCGTGGCATTGCCTCCGGCACTCACCTGCAGTTTGCCGTCCGCGTTAACCGTGGTGTTGTCAGCTGTTGCACCGCTTTTCACCACCTGCCAGCCGCCCGCATTGATTACCGTGTCAGTTGCGGATGCACCGGCATGCACGTACTGATTACCGCCATCCAGACGGGTTATGTTTGCCGAACCGTGCACACTTTGGTCGCCGCCCACTTTTATCACTGTGCCGCTGGCAAGCCCACCGACGGCAATAATCTGACGGCCATTTGCATTAATGGTGGTATCCGTTGCCGTACCGGCGACAAACATTCCGTCACTGTTTTCCGCATCCGGGCCACCCTGCGCACCGGTGTTAACCACGGTGCCGGTCGCCTGCGCCCCGGCTTTGACCATCTGATATCCGCCTGCATTAATGACGGTACCGGATACGCTGCCGCCGCTGTGTATCCACTGCGCCCCGCCATTGAGTACCGTATCTGTCGCCTGACCATGTACGCTCTGACCGCCGCCGCTGTTGACGGCGGTGTCCGTGGCGCTGCCGCCTGCCAGTACACCCTGCAGACCGTTATCATTAATGATTGTCTGGTTCGCCACACCACCAGCCTGAACAAACTGGCCACCGCTGTTGGCATCGTCATCATCGCCATATTCCTGACCGGTGTTGATGACCGTGTTATTTGCCGTACCAAAGACCAGCTGGGTGTCATGGTTGCTGATAACGGCATTGTGCACCACGTCTCCGGCAGCGATAGTGCTGATATTACCCGGTGCATCATCGGCCAGTGCGGCAGGACTTGCCACCAGCCCGGCAACCGCCAGCGCCAGTACGGAACCGGTACGTTTTCCTTTTGCTTTTGCCAGCTCGGAGACGACAATAAATGCGCCCAGAACCTCATTCCATACCAGCCGGTAGCTGGTGTTCAGATTTCGCTTCATCGTATTAACCTTGTTGTGTGTAAATAATAAAAGGCCCACACCCGCCAGACGGGTGCAGACCGGTGAAAACTCAGGGTAAAGACAGGGCATTCAGTGACTGCTGAATAAAACGGAAATGCGGCAGGGCGCGGATAAAATCGATATCCTCAACCAGCCGGTAAAGTTGTCGGTTACGGATGAATATCTCTGTTGTCGGCTGGATAACGTGGATTTCATTTAGCGTGAACACCACTGGATGTCCGTGATATTCAGCAATCAGATACCAGGAGCCATCCGTTGCCACCAACCGGTAAGGAGCCAGTCGTTCGTAGCGCTCTCCGTCAGCAAGCAGCGTCACACGCTGACAGGCGGTGATGGCTTTTATCAGGCGATAAAAAGACAGTGAGGCCGACGGGCTGCTGATATTGAGCGCATCCCCCGTCAAACAGGGCGCATCCTCACAGTTGAGCAACAGACTGACGAGCCGACGATCAAACCCCGGGAACAGGCCTGCCAGGCCTGTACGGTGGGCAAAGGTGAGTACGTCAAGTTCTCCCTGCGCACCACTTACCCCGGCACGTAAACGGCAATATCCGCTCTGGTAGTCGAGATCCAGATACATCAGTCGCTCACGGAAATCCCGGCGCAGCGTTCTGACCGATACACCAAATTCAGCCGCCAGCTTACGCACGTACAGGGTTTCACCAGCAACAAGACGGCTGATAATAAGCGACAGTCTGACAGCCAGCCGGTCATGGCGGTGTTCTGCCTGTGTCATGGAGCATTCCTCACGGAAGTTAACTGACTGAAAAGAGTGTGATTACTTTAAAGAGGGGGGCGGACAGGGTATGGACACGTCAGAAACTATTTTTTACTTTTGCGTACATCAGTACAGATGCGGCCCGTCACAGTATCAGGCTGTTTATTAAGCGATTTTTCAAGGCGTGGCGGACAGGGCATGTCCGCTTTTAACGAGATGTTAACAATGACCTAGCAGGCAAACTGTGAGTGTCAAGACTGTAACTGCGACAACAGAGCTTCCGCCATTACCCACAGAGCACGATTAAGCTTCACATCGCCATCAATCCCACGCACCGCACGGGTATGCGTGCGTTTACCATTTGCAGACTCCTTAAGATTGGAAAATGAATAAAAGAAAGCCCTGTCGCACAGAGGCGACAGGGTTCAGGAACAACAGGTAGGTTTAAACGTTCAGAAGAAGAGATTCCATACGGCACGGGCGACCGATACTACCGTGTCACGTACAGCGCGTATCACGGCCCGCACCGGGGCCGGAATCAGCGGAAGGGCACTTACCGTATCCAGCGCAGCACCGATGGTTTCACCAAAATCATCACGCGCTTTTTCCTGGACTGTCGCTGTACGAAAGGGAGACTGCAGTTGCGCCACCACCGGGCTGCTGGCCTCGGGTGGCAGGCACTTTATCATCCGCTCGGCCATCACCCGTAGTCCCCACTGCAGCCGGACCGACACCGCACACACGGGATGTACGGGCTGAAACAAATCATGCAGCAGGCAGATTTTTCGGCTGATGTTCTGCTTCTGCTCCGTAGACAACTGCCCCTCACCGCTGGTGGGTTCAGCCTTATCTGACTGACTGATAACAAACAGAACTTTATGCCGGTATGCCTCACCAATCACCTGTCGGTAAAAATGCTCATCCACCGCCAGTGCGCGGTCATCAGCCTTAATCAACCAAAGCACCAGGTCGAGCCGGGGTAGTTGTTCGCGGTACAGCGCAGCATACTCGGTATCACGAACGCCACTTTCGCCCACGCCGGGCAGGTCCACTATGGTCATATAGCGCTCGCCAACCTGCAGGCGAAAGCGTAGTGGCTCACGGGTACAGGCGGCCACATCGCTGACTGGTGATACTTCTCCGGCAAACAGGGCATTGCACAGACTGGATTTTCCTGACCCGGTTTTCCCCATAATGCCGATAACCGGCTCGTAGTTTGTGAGCTGACGAATCTGCTGCATGACCCGCTCTGAGGCCCATTCCGGTAAGCCCATAAGTGAGCCCTGCAAGGACTGCATGCCTTCCTGATTTCTCATGACATCTCCTGAGATAATGAAAACAAAAACGACGAACCCTTATGGATTCGCCGTAATGATGTTGCGTTCAGGAAAATGATATATGTCTGAAAAATTTTAGAATGCAGGTATCCTATTAACAAAACTAGGTCTATAACCGGCCATAAGCGTAGTATTTCTCGTCAATTACTGGCCATATATAATTCATGCTAGCCCAGATCATGCGCCCCTAAAATTACCGATACTGGAAATAAATTTTGCTCAATGATTGCCGCTTGAGCGACGGCGACATCTGGAACAAAGATGACAACAGCCAAGTCTTTCAGTGCACGGGAGCAGCAGACATAAAAAAGGCGACGAGTACGGTCGAGTACTGACTCTTTACCCTCTTCAAGATTGGTTAGATCATTGTCGGAAAGGGGAATGTATTGGAAATATTTCCCATACGAATATTGGCTGAAGCGAGCCTCTTCATCATCAATAACAACCAATACGCGCTCGAACTGTGCACCTTTTACACCATGATGAGTGGCAAAAGGTGATTCCTCTGAAAGGTAACGCCGGTATGCCCAAAGTTCATGGGCATTGCATCTTAGATAGTTCTGAACATTTTCGAAGTCATCATTGCCATCATTCACAGGTTCATCACTTAAATGATTTTCAAAGCGATCGTCAAGACGTAACAGCTCGCAGTCTCTAACATGTAGCAATATATCCCGAACTGTTGCTTGCGATCCTTCTCCCAACAACGCAAGCAGGCCATCGATGGCTTGTTGTAGTTCATTTAAAACTGCCACCATAGCTTGACCATGCAGTCGTAACGGCTCCAGCTTTGGGCACTCGCTACGCATAATCGACATAATCTGAAATTGATCATTTGCCTGAGCCGCAGCAAAAATTGGAAGTATATGCTGGACAAACGGACGAAGCGGCCAAGCTGACCCATCGTTCACCCCTTCACTCAAACTCATCGGTGCTTTATCAGTAAGAGCAGCAAATAAATTCGGGAACCCCAGTCGATTAGCTGCCATACGATGCACCAAAACAAGAAGACGAACATCACCTTCACGTGTATCACTTAACCATTGCTCATCGCTAGTTTCATTTGCAAGGTAACGTCTGACAGATGTGAGATAGGCACTTCGTTCCACATTTGAAGGCAAGATGAAAAGATTCACTGTGCCTGATACAGTTTGTTCAACGCCATCTACGATAGTTGTTCGACCACGAATTTGTTGGAGACCATCCCCAGAAGCACGAATCGAATTGATAACACCAAGTACAGACGTCGGACACCTAAAATTCTCTGGTTTTGTAATTTCAGACCACCCATCACTTAACGGAACGGCACCAGCTCCGCTCATATAGATTTTCTGCATTGGATCACCAAAAAATCCTATGCACATGTCAAGATTGTCATCAACAATAGTTCGAAGCGCAGAGATCACATCCGGATCGGTATCCTGACTTTCATCGACAAAAACAAATGGAAAGCGCTTGGCGACAATCCTTCTCAAAAGGGGATGAGCCTCAACACAAGCAGGGACGAGCTTAAGAATATCATCGTGCCCTAGAATACCCTTAGCATAGTTACTTCCTGTCCCGTAGATAAATTTATCAACATCATCAATGCACTCAAGTTGGGCAGAGAGATAGGCAATTTCATATTCAAGACGGGATTTTGTTTTAGCTTGAGTTCTGGGCCTATCATAATGGGCTTGCTTTTCAGCTATTTTTTCATGTATTCGCGCTATGACCCACTTTGTGATATCTAAATGAAAAGGTCGGATGACTGACCAAAGAAAGCTATGAATGGTTGAAATATGAAATAACTGTGAGTTACCAACGTCAGCGGCAATCTCACCAACAGCTACTTCTGTATACGTAATACAGGATATTTTTTGCCCGGCACGACGTAAATCAGAACCACGAGTACCCGCTAAATGTGCGAGGGCTTTAATCAGAGATGTTGTTTTCCCTGAGCCAGCACCTGCCACCATGACAAATGAACATGGCGGCGAGCTATCCAAACAAGCACGAACATCAAGATCTGCCTGTGTATCAGGGCTACCAATGCGACTGGTCATGCAACCCTCCCACCATCAATTTCAGCCAGATCGACGGACATATCTTCAACACCCTCTTCCTGACCTTCTGCAATTTCTAGTTTCGGCGGGGCAATTTCAGCTTCAAGCCATTTCAACCCTTCAGCAATGTATGTTGGGACAGACCATTCATCCGGTTTTTTAAGAAGTAAATTCAGGGCAAAATCAGTTTTACTGAAGCTTTTTGATTGCACTCGCTTGTGAATGCGCTGGGCCAGAGGCAGTAGATCCATACTTACCGCTCTGGCAATACGTAGCTTGAGTGGCTTGCAGCTCACATCTTGACACCAGGACAGATTTTCAAGCGCAAAAGCTTCCTCCAAAGTACGACCAGCAAGTGCCAGTGTTTCCTCTTTCCATGTAACATTTGTCTGGCACTGGTAAGCAACACGAACCAAAGCGTCACACTCAGCTGTGCGGCTTTGTATTTTCATTTCCTCCGTTGCCTCCCATAAAGCGGCAACAGTGTCACATTTCGGTAACCACTGCCGAAGTGTTTGATTAGAGGTCATAGCTCCAGGATGACTGGCGATACAAGCCTTTCCTGGTGTTTCTGTGTTGGCCTGTTCTTCCTCCTCCTCATCATCAGGCTCCTCGCCATCATCATTTGCAGCCGGAGTGTCTGTTTCATTCTGTACTGGAGGTGTACAGAACACACTATCTAAATCAGTAATAATAAGCGTGGTAAGTCCAAGATATTCAATTAATTTTTGGAATCTATAACCAAAAGCACCGCCAATCTCGAGGACTGTAAGGTAAGAGGATTTTAATCTAGGTGCGGCGGTAGCAATCATTTGCGGTAGCAGTAACCGCTCAACATTACCTTCTACAAGCACAGCCCCGTCGGCAAAAAACAAATCACAATGGGTCAGCTTCAAATAACGCTCAAGAAAATCTCGAATTTCAGGATCAGTATTATCATAAAAAACAGAGAGGTTGAGCACATCTGTTGCTGACATATTTGATGAACGCTTGCGCCGAAAGTAACGGATCGGCCGAAAACCGCGTTCGTAAAGAATATGTGTTGAATGAGAAGTAACCACCACTTGAGTGGTGTAGTGCATAAGCTCCTCACTCTCCATCGCAAGGAGATCCATTATCTTGCGTATAAAAGCCTGCTGTAACTGTGCGTGGAGATGAGCTTCTGGCTCTTCAATGAAGATCAGGTGAACTGGTGGTCGATTCTCTTCTATTGCTAACCATTGATTGTGGATGTCGAGTAATTCAACAACCATAAAGATCAGATTCTTAAAACCAAGTCCGTTATAACTATCGGGTAATGTCGGAGGGGTAGGGTTACCATCATCAACCCCCAGCGCATAATGTATAACGGCCCCATTTTGGTTGTTCATAATCTGCGCTGGGTCTAAGGCCGAACGAATCATCATGCGTGGGTTTGAAAGTCCAGGGTATCCGAGTTTCGCCAGACTTTTCAGCGTAGGAGCAAAAACACGTTCAAGATGCTGGTTGAAGGCTGATTCAGACGCAGCCAAAGCACTTAATGCTTCGTAATCTTCACCTTTTTGTTCAAGGTTTCGTCCGTAAAAACGGCTGAGAACACGAGAGAGATCCTCCGAACGGGATCCTCCGGAACCATCTGAAAGATGGCGCTGAGCATTCAAGAAGTTGATTTGGATAAGGCTATTCAGTATTTCGCGACCACTTCGATCACGTCCTGTGAGCGGAGTAGGCTCATAGCCTTCCTCAAATATCATTTCCGCATTGAAACGTGATGGATCGAGAACAAAATAGCGGAGTTCATATTCGTCATTGAGGCTATCGCGAAGATATTCCCACAGATTACGAGGTGAAGGATCGTATTTGGGAGTTCCATTTTCATCTTTAGGTGTGGCATCGACGGCAAGCTGACGGACTGCGAGGAAGCGCGAACGTATTTCTTCGGGATTGCAGGGGGCAAATGCAACGCGCATTCCGACTAGAGAACCAGACCACGATAAGCTGGGAAGAAGATCTACTACACGATGAACATCATTCGATGTTACTTCAAACCAAATATCAACTTCCAGTGAAGGTAGCGACACAGCATCCGCCCCTTCTCCAAATCTGACAATGTCAGTCCAAAGTTCTGCATTGAAGTCATGAATATTGAACCGGCCTTTACCGGTGAATAGTTGAAGAGCATGACCGACTGAAGTCTTACCGCTGTTATTCGCCCCTACAAAAATTGAAATGTCTGACGCAAGATCGATGACAACATCGTGTAGCCTTCTGAAATTACGGACTGCCAGCTTCCTCAAATACATTCTCATTATCCTTTAATGAAAGACTGCCTTGCCAATAAAAATCATTAATTTCAATAGCATTTACCTTCGCCATCAGCAAGCCATGAAGGGTTCCCATGCTTTAAGACTTGAAGTTATGAGTGATTTTTTGTGTTCAACCTGATATCTGAGCACTATATAACGCTATTCTTACCAGAAAAAAATTGATCACGAGCACACGTAATAAATTTAAATTACTTGATTTATTCTATTCAGCATGAGTATGCTACACCCACAATTAAAATGTAATTTATCTTTATTCGGAGTTTGAATGCTGCTCACCTACAAGGATATTGCCACGTTTACAGCGGGTTCTCATATCAGCCGTATCCAGCAAAGTGACCACGGGCGAGCTTACTTTTTTTATGCCACCGAACACTTTCTGGCAGATGATTGGCAGTACAGCGAAAACATCAGCACTAAGGAACAAATCGTAAAAACGGACCAGGCGGTACTGCTCACGAAAGCGGGTGACGTCGTCATTAGTCTGATCCATGGCAAAGCAGTACTAGTGAGTCCAATTTATGCAGGTCGGATATTGGGCAATAACTACGTCAAAGTGGATGTTGATGCCACGCAGTTGAGCGCTTCCTGGTTCGTCTGGCATTTCAACGAAAGCAGCGAAGGGCGACGCCAGCGGGCACAGGCTACACAAGGCTCGACTGTGGTACAGCGGATTGCCGTTAACGAATTAAAAAACTTTGTGATTACACTCCCCTCTCTTGCGCAGCAACATGCGATGGGGGAGCTTTACCTGGCTGCACGTGAAAAGCGTTATTACCAGGAACGTATCGCCCAGCTTAACGAACAACAGATCCTGAAACAGCTCAGTGATATGATTTGACCCAAAACGTAACCCGATTAGGTTACGCAACAGAACATCAGGAAGAACTATGTCTCCCCAAATTGAAGCGCAAAATTTAAGTGAACTGCAAGGTCGCCTGTGGAATATCGCCGATACCCTGCGCGGCAAGATGAATGCCGATGAGTTCCGTGATTACTGCCTCGGCTTTGTTTTCTATAAGTATCTTTCCGAGAAATTTGTCGCCTACGCAAACAAAATCCTTGCTGAAGATGGAATTCAATACAACGAGCTGACTGCAGAACATCCAGCTTATCAGGACATTGTGGACGCGGTAAAAGAAGACAGCATCCGCACATTAGGCTACTTCTTGCCACCAACGGATTTGTTCCACACCATGGCGGAACGTATCGCCAACGATCCTAAAGGCGCTGGTACCGGTTTTATTCTGGAAGATCTTGCTGCGACGCTGCGCAATATCGAACAAAGCACGCTGGGTACCGATTCTGCAGATGACTTCAGCAACCTGTTTGAAGATTTGGACTTAGGCTCCAGTAAACTGGGCAGCACCGCAAAAGCGAAAAACGAGTTAATTGGCAAAGTCATTACAGAACTCGACAAGCTAAGCTTTAACCTGAGCGAAGCCAGCTCCGATATTCTCGGTGATGCCTACGAGTACCTGATTGGCCAATTCGCTTCGGGCGCAGGGAAAAAAGCCGGTGAGTTCTATACACCACAACCTGTTTCAACACTTCTGGCGAAAATCGTTACTACTCACAAGCTGAAACTGAAAAACGTTTATGACCCGACCTGTGGCTCCGGTTCATTGCTGTTACGTGTAAAACGTGAAGCGTCGTCAGTGGGTAAAATTTTCGGTCAGGAGATGAACCGTACCACCTATAACCTGGCACGTATGAACATGATCCTGCACGGGGTTCACTTCGCGGATTTTGAAATCATCCAGGAAGATACGCTGGAACATCCGCAGCATACGCACCTGAAGTTTGATGCCATTGTCGCCAACCCGCCGTTCTCTGCCAAATGGAGCGCCAGTTCGCTGTTTATGAACGATGAACGCTTTGCCCAGTACGGCAAACTAGCTCCGTCCAGCAAAGCGGATATGGCGTTTTTGCAGCATATGTTCCACCACCTTGAAGATGACGGCACCATGGCAGTGGTTCTACCCCACGGTGTGTTGTTCCGTGGCGCTGCCGAAGGTCATATTCGCCAGTTTATGATTGAAAAATTGAACTGTATTGATGCGGTCATCGGCCTTCCAGCTAATATCTTCTACGGCACCAGCATCCCGACGTGTGTGTTGGTTCTGCGAAAATGCCGTAAGCATAACGACAGCATTCTGTTTATCGACGCCAGCAACGACTTTGAGAAGGTAAAGACTCAGAACCGCTTGCTGCCGGAACATATCGACAAAATCGCCGATACCTATAACGACTGGAAAGCTATCGAGAAATACAGCCACACAGCCACTCTGGAAGATATTCGCTCTAACGATTACAACCTCAATATCCCGCGCTACGTCGATACCTTTGAAGCAGAAGATGAAATCGATCTGAATGCTGTAGCGAAAGAAATTCGCTACCTGGAAGGTAAGGTGGCGGCGATCGATAAGACCATTGCTGGGTTCTGTCAGGAGTTGGGGATTGAAGCACCATTTACAGTGGTGGAGGGAAATAAGTGATGGTGCCTAAGTTGCGTTTTAGGGAGTTTAAAGAACATTGGGAATCAACATATCTAGGTGATATTGCATCAAAAATTGGCAGTGGAAGTACACCTAAAGGCGGCTCAGAAGTTTACAAATCAACTGGTATACCATTTATCCGTAGCCAAAACGTTTATGATGAACAGTTAAACTTGAAAGATCTGGTTTTCATTTCCTCTGATATAGACGAAAAAATGAAAGGTAGCCGTGTAAAACCCGGTGATATTTTGTTGAATATCACTGGTGCGTCCATAGGCCGTAGTTGTGTCGTACCAGAAAATTTCAAGCAAGGTAATGTGAATCAGCACGTCTGTATTATTCGCTTGCCAAGTAATAGTCCAAAATTTTTCCAAGCTTTTATTAGTTCTGAAAAAGGTCAAAAATTAATAGATAGCTCACAAAGTGGTAGTGGCCGTGAAGGTTTAAACTTCGAAAATATCCGAAATTTTCTAATTTATTCACCTTCGGTCATAGAACAAACCAAAATTTCCTATTTTCTGTCCTCTGTTGACAAAAAAATCTCGCTACTTAGCAAGCAGTACGAACTGCTGTACCAATACAAAAAAGGCATAATGCAGAAGATTTTTAGTCAGGAACTGCGGTTTAAGGGATCGACTCCATGGAAAAGCGAAAACTTGTTTGGACTTGCCGTAAATAATACATTAACCAATGGTGTATTTAACGACCCAATGAACACCGGAAGCGGCTATAAATTAATTAACGTTGTCAATATGTATAAAGAACCCCATATTGATGAGAACGACCTTACCCGTCTTAATTTAGATGAAAAAACATTTAATAAAAATAAAGTAAAAAATGGCGATATCTTCTTTACTAGATCATCATTAGTAAAAGAAGGTATCGCATGGTCCAATATATATCTCGGAAATTCTGATGATATAACTTACGATGGTCATTTGATTAAAATGACTCCTGATAAGACAAAGGTATTTCCACAATTTCTTTATTATTGCTTAAAAACATCTCAAGTTAGAAGCCAGCTAATTAAAGGTGGGAAAACCGCTACTATGACAACTATTGGTCAAGATGATGTAGGAAAAACGTCTCTCCATATACCATCTCTAAATGAACAAATCAAAATTGCCAATTTCCTATCCGCCATTGACGACAAAATCACCACAAAAAAAGTAGAACTCGACAAACTAAAAACCTGGAAGCAAGGTCTGCTCCAGCAAATGTTCGTTTGATTATTTTCTGGCCCGGTCGGTATCGGGCTTCTATCACAGCAGAAGGCATTAAACACTGATGGCAACGCAAAGCGAGTACGAGTTAGAAACGCAGTTGGTGGATCAACTGGTTGGTATACACTACGAGCAGGTTTTCGTTACTGATGAAGCCAGCATGAAAGCCAACCTGAAAAAGCAGATTGAAATCCACAATCGGCTGGAAACAGCGCCACTCACTGACACCGAATTTAACCGTGTTTTCCAGCACCTGACTAAAGGTAACGAAGTTATCGATCGCGCCAGAACGCTACGCGATCGCTACCATTTGCAGCGTGAAGACGGCACAGAGAAATGGCTCAGCTTTATTAATAAAGAGGAGTGGTGCCAGAACGAGTTTCAGGTCACTCGCCAGGTGAAGCAGTTTAATGCCGAGCAAAACAGCCGTAAGACTCGCTTTGACGTAACCCTGTTAATCAACGGCCTGCCGCTTGTACAAATTGAGCTTAAACGCCGTGGCTTAGGCCTGAAAGAAGCCTTTAATCAGATTGACCGTTACCATCGTGATGCTTTCTGGGTCGGCAGCGGCCTGTTCCAGTATGTGCAGATTTTTATTATCAGCAACGGCGTGGATACAAAATACTACGCCAACAACCGTGCCAATCACTTTGAACAGACGTACTTCTGGTCCGATGAAAAAAACGAGCCGATAAAAGCGCTGGATAAATTCGCCGAAGCGTTCCTGAAAGTCTGCCATATCGCCAAAATGATCACCCACTACACGGTACTGAATGAAACCCGTAAGTGCCTGATGGTGATGCGTCCGTATCAGTATTACGCCTGTGAAGCGATGATACGTCATGTGAAGGAAAGCCTGCATCTTCAGGGCAAGCCACATAACGGTTATATCTGGCACACCACCGGTTCCGGTAAGACGCTGACCTCGTTTAAGGCAAGCCAGGTAATCATGGAGATGCCCGAAGTAGATCGAGTTATTTTCGTGGTTGACCGCCGGGATCTGGATTACCAGACAGCAAAAGAATTTAACAGCTTTGCCAAAGACAGCGTGGACACCACCAGTAACACCAGCACGCTGATTAAACATCTTAAAACCACCGGCAGCAAACTGACGCTGACCACTATTCAGAAATTGAATAACGCCATTACTCACGATGGCTATAAAGCACAACTGGAACACCTGCGCAAAGAGCGCATCGTGTTTATCTTTGATGAATGCCACCGCAGCCAGTTTGGCGACACCCATAAAGCAATTGTGAATTTCTTTGAAAACGCGCAGTTGTTTGGTTTCACCGGCACGCCGATTTTCGCCGATAACGTCAATATCACCAATGGTATCAAGCAGACCACCGAAATGCTGTTTGAGAAATGCCTGCACAAATACGTGATTGTCGATGCCATACGTGACGAGAACGTGCTGCGTTTTGCAGTGGAGTATGTTGGCACCTACAAACGCAAAGAGAGCAGTAATGAAATTGATATCGAGGTGGAAGATATCGATACCAAAGAGGTGATGGAAAGCGACATACGGCTGGGGAAAATCACCGACTATATTCTGGCGCACCACAACGCCAAGACCCGCAACCGTGAATTTACCGCCATGTTCTGCGTCGGGTCAGTGGATATGCTAATCCGCTACTACAAACTATTTAAAGAAAAACAGGCCGCCATGGTCGCGGAAAATCCAAATTACAAACCGTTGAAAGTGGCGACCATCTTTACCTATGCCGCAAACGAAGCGGACAAAAGTGATAAAGAAGCGGTTAATGGCCTGTTGGATGAAGAAGACATTAGCCTGCCGCAGGGAGCGAAGATTGACACATCCAGCCGTGACCACCTTGACAGCTTTATCAAGGATTACAACGAACTGTACGGCACCAGCTATTCGGCCAATGATTCACAAAGTTTCTATAACTATTACAAAAACATCGCTCAGCGCACCAAAGAAAAAGGCATCGATATTCTGCTGGTAGTGAACATGTTCCTTACCGGCTTTGATAGCCCCGCACTGAACACGCTGTATGTGGATAAGAACCTTCGTTTCCACGGTTTGGTGCAAGGCTTTTCACGTACCAATCGCATCCTTAACGAGAAGAAAAGCCACGGGAACATCGTCTGCTTCCGCAACCTGAAAAAGGCGACAGACGAGGCGATTGCGCTGTTTTCCAATAAAGATGCGTCTTCCGTGGTACTGGTTAAACCGTTTGAAGAATATTTGAGTGATTATCAGGATGCTGTTGATCGCCTGCTGACGCTAACACCAACGGTTGAAAGTGTGGATAGTCTGCCGGATGAAAAAGCGCAGCTGGAATTTGTGACCGCTTTCCGTGACGTCATGCGGCTTAAAAATATTCTCGAAAGCTTTGCTGATTTCGAGGACTCGGCGAAACCTTTGTCCGAGCAGACACTGGCAGATTACACTAGTAAATACCTCGATATTCACGACAAGGTGAAAAAGCATTCAAGCAAAGAGAAAGTATCCATTCTTGATGATATCGATTTTGAAGTGTCGCTGATCCACCGCGATGAGATTAACGTCGGCTACATTCTGAAACTATTGGCAGGTATTCAGGCAATGCCGCCGAAAGAGCAGCAAGAGCAGAAGAAAAAGATCATGGATATCGTCGACAGCGATGTCACGCTGCGCAGTAAACGTGAGCTGATTGAAAACTTTATTGAAGAAAATCTGCTGCACGTCACCCATGATGAAGATGTCACTCAGACATTTGAAACCTATGTTGAGCGTGAAAAAAGTAGAGCCATTTCAGTACTGTGTGAAGAAGAACAACTGGATGCCATTAAGCTCACAGGACTACTGGAGAATTACATTTTCACCGATGTACTCCCGCGAGAAGATCAGGTTGCCGATACTCTCACCTGGCAACCAAAAATTCTGGAACGTAAAACGGTACGCACACGCGTATATGAGCGCGTACGTGGCGTGATTGATACGTTTATTGATGGAATGCGTGGGTTTTAATAGTTTCAGGAGATGAATACTGCAGAGGAATTTTCATGAGTGAGATAGACATCCAGGGTGATGAAGCGCTGGTTACACTGCTGCTGAACGCGGATAAAGGCGATATTGATCTGCTGATCGATTACATCACCAACACTGGCAAATTTGGTTTTTCAATGTCAGACAGCGTGAAGACCGTATTGCAGGACGCCAAGCGCCACGATGTGCCCGATGAGGAAACTCTGCGCCTGCTTGTGCGTGAGTTACAACATTTTGGTGGTAATACCTTCGTAAATCTGTTTCGCCGTAACGGTGTCGGCTATAACGAAATTGTGGATGACGTTGCCAGCCATCTGAAGATTAAAGCCCCAACCTCTTCCACTGTAGAAGAAAAAGAAGCGCTGATCATTGACTGTGTCTTTACCTCATCATGGAAAAAAATATCGGATGATGAACGCGGCCAGATTCTGCGTGATATGGGCATAAGCCCATCTGTCAGCATGGATAAATTATCCAGAATGGATATGCCCGTCTGGCAGAGAGCAGCATTAGTTGCCAATGGTCTTGCCGAAACTACAGCAGGCAAAGCCCTGCCATTGATTGCAGGGCTTGGGATCGGGCGTGTTTTGGGAGTTCTTACGGGGCCGGTTGGTCTGGCTATTACCGGTCTGTATACAGCCTATGACATCTCAAACCCGGCATTTCGAGTGACCCTGCCCTGCGTAGTGCAGATTGCCTGGATTCGTTTAAAAAACTCCCGCCAGTTCCGACTTGCCACCCAATCATCACCAGCCACGATGTCTGCTCTCACATACGATCAACGCTGGGGTTTTGGGCAGGATATTAACCAACCTGCGCTTATGGTTTCGACAATTCCACCTTCGGAACTTATCAGCACAGAAGCGATGCAGGAACAGGATATTACAGGTATTTCACGCCTGAGCCCGCTGTTGCAAACGTTGCCCTCACTGGCTACCTCTGCACACATTGCCAGACATCAATATATGGAGGTCATTATTAATGGCCCTCTGGCGAGTGTAAAAGGTGGCCCAGGTTTTCGTGGATTCAGCCTGGGAGAAAAAGGTATTAAGGAACATGCCGTTCTGCTTAATCCTGACAAACTCAATCAACTTGTTAACGCCGGTATGTTGTTGAATGTTGCTTCTGCTGTGTTGGCGCAAAAACATCTGGCAGATATCAGCAATAAATTGACGGAAATTGTTGAGGCGGTGCGTGAGGTTTCTGCGTTCCAGAGCAATGCACGTAAGTCAGAGATCATTGGAGCCATACAGTATTTGCAGCAAATTACCCCCGTGGTACTAGAGGGGCAATGCTCGCCCGCAATACGTCAAAAACTGGAGGATATTGAAGTCCAGTTTTCCGCCCTGCAGGCACACTTATTGACTGATATTACTGCTGCTGGTGACAAAGTATCAGCGCTTAAAGACCGTGGGCTCTTTGGCAGCACGGAGATTACGAATAAGATCCAGACACAACAAAAGATCCTTGATGAGCGAATCCATGAATGGGACCTAGCGATGAAGGTTCGTGCGCAAGCGTTGCATCTTCTGACTCATGCCGAAGGTAACACAAAACTCGTCAGGCACCGCCAACAAACCATTGTTCATAACTATCAGGAGTTCGAAAGCGTTGTTGACAAAGTTGAGAGTCAGCTTCACCAGCGGATACAAGGTATCAGCGCATTGGCGGAACAGAGTAATACGACAAACGCCAACAAAGTATTGCTGCGGAAATGGACGACAACGACTTTAATGCAGCAAAAGATGGCTATTGAAGAAGCCCATTTACTGTTCGGTCAATTCCAACAGGGATTGTTGGCAGAGCAACCGCAATCAGCACGGTTATTGATAGAAATGCAGGATGGGAAACCGGTGAAGTGTTTTGAATTGCCGCTTACTTAAGTAGTGTGCCCTCTTAAGATTACGCGTCTAAAAGATTTCATTAGGTTGAGGCCCAGCTCTTATCCAATGAATAAATATTACACAAAATGTAAGTCTGTCCCTCTGAAGGCTGCTACAAGTAGCAGGTTGTAGCGGGGTATTGAATGCAATTTCAATTTTTACTAAAAGAATGAAGCCAAAGGAAATGCGCGAATGACTCTTTGTCATAAATTCAACCGCTGTCATACAGTCAGATTGCGCCACCTCGTTCAACTGACAAATACGACCGTTGGGCAGGTACTGTAATCATGGGAAAGGTAAACTTTCAGGTAAAAAAAGTCGGGGACCTGCTAAAACACCATCTTACTATTCCTTCCTACCAGCGCCCCTACAAATGGCAACCCAGACATGTTAATCAACTGATTGATGACGTGTTAAGCCACCGGGATAAAGAATGCTACCGGCTTGGAACGGTGGTATTGCACAAAGATGAATTAAAATTAGCTAATGCGATAGCGCTTAATATTGTTGACGGACAGCAGCGCCTTCTGACGCTCACACTACTTTGTACACTACTCGATCAACGCGGTAAGTTTTCGTCCCCCTTGCTGGAGCAGGAATTTGCTTCAAGGGTGAGCATCAATAACCTTGAGCACAATGCCAAAGTCATTGAAAGCCGCCTCATGGGGCTTAACGATGATGAACGTCAATCACTGCTTCATTTTGTGTGTAACCGATGTGAGCTCATTGAAGTGACGCTCGATGACTTAAGCGAAGCGTTTCAGTTTTTCGACTCGCAAAATGCCAGAGGCAGAGCCCTAGCACCTTATGATTTGCTAAAGGCATACCATTTACGCGAAATGATGGAGACAACCGGACAGGCAGAACGACTCCATCACGTCAGCCTTTGGGAACAAGGTGTCAGTCCGGATGATGGGTCCGCCAGCCTTCATCTCATTATGGGCGAGTTCTTATTCCGCCAGCGCCGTTGGCTGGATGGCGACTATGGTATTCAGTTCAGCCGCCACAATCTTGAGGTGTTCAAAGGCATCAACCTCTCCACATGTGATTACCACTACCTGCAGTCTCTGCTGGCCCTGGATTTTGCCGTTGAACATTACAATAACGACCCCGCAAGGAAGTGGGATAAGCAGCATCAGTCTTATCCGTTTCAAATTAATCAGATCATCATTAACGGAAAACGCTTTTTTGAGTACATCCAGCACTACAAGTCTTTGCATCACACCCTGTTTGATGGTGAGAAAGCGTTGCTTGGCGATTTCTTAAAAAAACATACCCGTTATTCCGGCAGTTCACGTAAGGGAGATATATATATCAAAAATCTCTTTATGTGCGCGGTGATGGCCTATTACGACAAGTTTGGTGATAACGAACTAGCTCAGGCGGCAACGACCTGTTTTCGCTGGAGTTACTACTTACGACTGCAATATCAAAAAATCGGCATGGACAGTATTGATAGCTATGCGCGTGAGGCCAGAGGACTGTTAAGAGTGATGGGTAAAGCCATCCACCCACAACAAGTTCTGCGCTTCGAGCCAAAGCGATGTGAAAATATCCGCTTTCTCAATGCCAGGTCCGTACAGGATTCAATCGCTCAAATGCTGGGAGATGTCGATGACAACAAGTAACGATTTAGCATTGCTGACTATCGAAAAATTATTCAGCGAAAACAGCCATTATGTTATTCCCATTTACCAGCGTAACTACGCATGGGGAGCAGCGGAGATCGAGCAGCTCATTCAGGACATTGCCGATGGTGTTCAAAACCTCAAAAAGACCGGAGAACAAAAAGAGGCTAAATACTATCTGGGCAGCCTGGTAGTGTATATCCGAGATGGTGCTGATAGCCCTCATAAAGATGCAATCGTTTATGAAACGATTGATGGACAGCAAAGACATACAACGCTGTCGATTTTGCTCGCATACTTAAAAACCGTTGTTCATAGCAGCAAACAAGCTTTATCGCACCTTGACCTCAATCTTGACTTTGACAGCCGCCCCAAATCAGCACGAACACTGCAAAATCTGTTTCAACAGGCGCAGAGGAATGATCCGGAAGAACCCTCAATCCGGGCTGCGTTTAGCCTTATAGAGCACTACTTTAAGACCCATAACATAGACACCAGCGACTTCTGCCAGTATCTGCTCAAACACGTGACTATTTTGCGTGTCCCAGTGCCCAAAGATACCGACCTCAACCACTACTTTGAAATCATGAATAACCGGGGTGAGCAACTGGAAAAACATGAGGTATTGAAAGCACATTTGATGTCGGTTTACAGCGGCGACACGGCTTCAAGAAATAGCTTTTCAGCCATATGGGATGCCTGCGCAGACATGGGGCGCTATGTACAATTAGGCTTTAGCCCGGAGGCTCGCAAGGTTTTATTTGGCGAAAAATGGTCAGGTTTCCCAACCGATTTTGAGGCAATCAAATGCGTGACAGAAACCCATCATGGCACAGACGAAAAACCGACACTGCGGAACATTATCGGGACTCGACGCTTTCATTACACGGATAACGACAATGAAAAAGTCAAAGAGCAGCGCTTTGATTCTATTATCGATTTCTCCAACTTTCTGCTACATGTTCTGAAAGTGACTGTTGCCGATACCGTTTCTCTGGATGATAAAAAGCTGCTCCAGGCCTTTGAGATCATAAAAAATGACAGAGAAAAAATCACTCAGTTTGCATTTGATTTGTTGAAGTTTCGGGTCTTGTTTGACCGCTATATTATTAAACGCGATCAGGACGAGAAGTGGAGCTTGCTGACGCTTGAATACTATGCCAGAGACAGGAACTCGAGTTTTAGCTATAACAACTCTTTCGACCAGGATGGCTTGTCTGGAGTAAACAGACAACTGACGATGATCTTGTCGATGTTCCATGTCTCACACCCCGCCTATGTTTACAAGCGATGGCTCAATCGCTCTCTGGTCATTCTGAATGGTCTTGCTTCGAACGAACTGGACATAAACGGAACGGCTTATCTGGAGGCGCTTGAGAAGCTCAGCAGTGAGTTTCTGGCTGAGATCTGTGGTGAAAAAGGGCAATTTAATGCTGAAGCTCTGCATCGGGGCACTGGTGTGCAGAACTATGTGTTTAATTTGCTCGATTATCGCTTGTGGCGTGATCTCACTGCGGGTCAGAGCTTCGACGGTAAAGGGGCTAATCATCCCGATATTAAGAAACACTTCGAGGATTTCCAGTTTTCACCGAGTCGAACATCGGTTGAGCACTACTTTCCCCAAACCGATCCATCTGGAGCAAATAAAATGGGGAATGATGTCCATCGTTTCGGGAATCTTTGCCTGATTTCACCAAGCAGCAACTCAAGACTCAGTAACTATTCTCCTGCGGATAAGAAAAAGTTCTATGCTGAAACAGAGCGATCTGAGAGCTTAAAACAAGCCATCATGATGAGCTATGAGGAATGGGGACCTGAGCGACAAGGTATCAAAAACATTGAAAGCCATGAAGAGGTGATGTTGGCTCTACTTAGCGGAGACTTAA
Source organism: Enterobacter sp. C4G1 (assembly GCF_052886895.1). Classification (NCBI taxonomy): domain Bacteria; kingdom Pseudomonadati; phylum Pseudomonadota; class Gammaproteobacteria; order Enterobacterales; family Enterobacteriaceae; genus Enterobacter; species Enterobacter sp. C4G1. The sequence goes on from NZ_JBQVVV010000001.1 coordinate 369,657, forward strand.
GTATGTTGCTTTGACACGTTCCCCCCGATGAATCATCAATATAGCCGTGAGCCTGCGGGCATGATTTTATCGTGAGATTCATGAATAGCTTTCTGCATCAAGCGTCGTTCGTCATGAGGTATTGGTGCTATGATCGGCATCGCTTAGTCCGGTTGGTGATTTTGGTAGCTTTAGCAATTGATCAGATCGCAAAATCCCGACTAAGTTCCCTTTAAGGGATCTACTATTCCGCGCAGCTATTTAGTTAACTGAAAGAGTGGGTGATGACTATGAACTTAGGCTTTTTTTTTGGTGCAGGAGCAGAAATTGGGTATGGTTTACCAAGTGGAGGCAAATTTGCCATTGATCTTTTTAGACAAGATCCAAGTCAGTATAAAACTGAGCTCCGCCAACAACTGCGATTAGTGGATTCACGCTCACCTTACGCCAATGATTGGCTACCTCAGGGGTATGCTGATAAAAGCATTTATGCTTTTGGACGTAACGAGTTTTCCAGTATTATTGAATCATCTATCGAATATAAACGTGAAGAAATAATTCGCCGTCTAAATCGTTTTGATCAAGAGTGTGATGATGCCCTATTAACTCTAGGAATTGATAAGGCCATATTAGAAAATTTATTTTCAGAGTTAACAGGACATGTCATTGGTGAGCGTCTGTATACACATGATATTCGTCTTAACGAGTTACTAGCCAGAGATGTTAGATTATTCGAGTCTGAATATTACTCTGCTATGTTGGACGTGGTACGAGAATCAGATAACAATGATGATTTAAAAAGGTACGTCATATCATTTTTACAATTATTGGTCGGTGCACACGGACAATCTCTTGTTCAACGCCTAAACCAAGAGTTATTTGAGGCTGCACCGGATGATTTACCCATCTTCGATGATATTACCGGTATGTTCCGTCTGGAGTTTAACCGCATTGGTTCGACAGCTTTGGAACTATTGCTGGAAGAAAATAGAAATTTCAATATTGATGAGGATGCAACAGCTCTTACACTTTTCTGTGCTATAGCCCAAAAAGTATTAGAGAATCTGTTCACTACAGTACTCGACTACCAGAAATTGATAGATGACCATTTCCGATATCTCTTCTCACCTTCCACAGAATGGGCTAAGTTTACTCGGATGGTTATTTTCCTCAAGATCGCACGCGATTATATTAGTGCCCAGGCACCATCTATCGAAGATCTTCCCGATCATGGCTATTATCATGACTTAGCTACTTTTGATGGTGATCTAACAATTTCAGCAATTGGTACAGCTAATTATAACAGCCTTCTGGCAGAGGTTTTCCGTGGTATGAATATAGAATTACCACAAATTATTCACCTGAACGGCAGTGTACACGACTACTATAACCCTTATAAGAATGCGGTTATCACTTGTGAAAATCCAGATAACGTAGACCAAAGTCAGATTCATGTTCCATTCATGCTGACGCAAAGCGGTCTTAAGCCTTTAACATCAGTAACTATGTCAAGACGATACGTTAGTCTTTTTGATGCTTATGCTGAATCTGATGCTATTGTTGTTGTAGGTTTTGGATTTAATAAAGATGATAGCCATATTAATGGACTTTTCCGTGAACTGGTTGAGAATAAAGGACGGAAATTAATTCTTATCTCGAGGCGTGTGGATGGAAGTGTTGAAGAACAGAAACGGCGGTTGCGAAACAAACTGCGTATTTCGCATGAATTTAACCATTTGCTAATAGTAATTCCAGTAGATGATCTCACAAGGTGTCAAGGTGACCGACTATGGTTGGAGCAAGTTGTTGATACTTTGAACGAGGGATAAAGCAGCTGGTGATGGTGCTATAACCATTATGGTTTCTATTAATACTCGCTAGCCCTTATCTCTCTGATAAGGGCCCTAATTAATGCTAGTTAATTATTACTACACCCAAACGATCTATAACCGTCATCAAAGTTCTTACTTTTCACTTTGGTGAGATAATCAATTCGATTCAGTAAATCGCTGGGATAAACATCATTAAGAATATCATCACGATTCAGGGTATATTTACCATTAGAAGGATACTGCACTAGGTGCTGTCCCTCTTCGGGAGTTATACTTAATGCGCTGCACCATGCCGAGGTAATAATAGTTCTTAACGTATCTTCATCAAGATTGAAATCCCCTAAGTGGTAGTAAGCATCCTTGTTCAGAAACAGAAATACGTGAAAATGACGCTTACCATTCTGGGTAAATTCCCTCACCCACGCATAGCGGAGCGTATTCGGGTGTACCCGTTTACCTTCTTTACGCTTGCGCTGTTCATCTGCTGCCAGTTTGGCTTTCAGTGAATTGGTGAATCTTGATAGAGATCCTAAGTCAGTATTAGCGATACAGGAAATGGTATCACCATTATCCAGCATTACCGGGTCATGCAGATCCACCCGTATTGCCAGTGTACGTCCGTGTTCTTTAACGGCTTTATTAATAACTTCAATAATTCTTTCTTTGTATGATTTAACATGACTTCCATATTCGCTATCGTAGAGGTTCATAATTTATTCCTTGATAGATAGCAGTCATCGCATTACTGATATGGCTATTAGTGTGGTGGATATACAGATACTGTTAATGACAATATATTAACTATCCGACAATTAATTCCAGACAAAAAATAGCCACAGCCTGCGATGACTGATTAAATGTTACTCTGTAATTAGTTACAATGATGGCTCTTTAATAAAGGAATTATTCCTACTTGCATTTGTTCTGTTCGTTATATAAAACCATCGACAGGTTGTATAAATATGGTTTTCCCTCTTTTCTCTGCCCGTATTTTGTTTTGCGAATAAAGTGTACTGAGCAGTTCATTCACTTTACTCCGGTTCCTGAACCGGTTCGGACCATATTGCATGATGGTTGTCTTCCTGATATACGGCACCACACACCTGTAGCAATAATCTTTTATCCACGAGTAAAGTTCGTCTGCTTCTGAACTTACCAGCAGCAACGTCTGAGGTTTAGAGAAAATTCTCACATACTCATCAACATACCAGGCGATTATATCTACTGCGGCTTCCACGGCAATAAGGGATATATCTCCTTCATCGCCGTTGAAGTAATGCAGCAGTGCGGCGATCCTTGCCATATTCTCCGCCATTTTAGAAGCATAATCCTTAAAATCAGACAGGAAGCCAATCAGCCCCATTTCTGACTCGACTTTGTTATAAAATTCGAGCCAGCGTTTTTCTGCTTCGGGAGAGAAACGTAGACATTGACGATCATTTTCCTCATTTCTGGCAATGCTCTCGTTAACAATGTCCATCAGTCGTTGATGAAATATCGGCAGATGCTCACTTGAGACAACCGGACTAGTAATTTGCCTGTAGCCCTGTGTTGAACCCGGTTGACATATCAGGCATCGGGCGAAGAATCCGATCCCTTTCGCGGCATCGCCTTTTCGTTCCAGATAACCTTTTTTAAACACATCAGGCTGAATCATCAGTCCCAGCGTCATTCTGGCATCTTTGATTAATTTATCTGGCTCGCTTTTTCTTTCCACGGGAAACATTGCGCCATCCCACATTTTATTGATGAAAGGCAGTTCATTCAGCGCGTAGCCGTTAAAAATGGTGCCAGCTTCATCAGACATAAGGCCGATGGACCGCCAGCGTCCACAGAGAGAGTCTTTCATCGCTGCAGGTGTGGCATCGCTGTATATCTGCCTTAACCTGACCGGTGCTTTTGGAGACACCGCCAGTAGCGCTTTCAGCCGTTCATTCGTTGAGGAGTGATCTTTATTACGGCGAATATCGGTTTTCAATTTTGACATCAGGGCTTTCTTTTCAATATTAAAAACCGTTTCCGCATTTCTCCAGACAATCAAGTCCTGAGTATATTTTTCAAACCATTCTTCTTCCAGTTGATACAATGGCTTCATCAGTAGTTTGTCCACAGTGCTTTTGCGTTCACCAGATTCCGCCAGCGTTAGTAAGAAAAGTGATACCGGACTACGCAGATTATTCAGTCGGCACACATCAATCCGGTTTTGGCAGGCAAGCGAAATAACCCCCAGTACTGATGCGGTAATCAAAGCCTGAGGAGCCTGCGTGTGCTGTTCCACTTCATATACCGCATTTCTGATGATCTGCGGGAACACATGCACAGGGAAAGGACGACCACACAGCATAGATACCTCTTATTCAGTTAACGTTTAAAACGATTCCCCTCACATTGCTATTCCGCTATTAATGGCAGAAATAGCAGGATGAACACGGGGCATTAAGGAAAAAACAAAAAAATAAATAAAAAAACCTAAGGTTAACGATCATTGATCCAACAAAGCAGGTCACCTAACAGCCATCCGCAGGATTTCAGGCCGATAGACTTACGCTGTGGAAACTTACCAACCTGTTCCAGTTTCCACGCGGTAGAGCGGGAAATGGACGTGATACGCTGGCGCTCCCGTTCACGCACCAGACGATCACCTTGCTCACCATAATCACGCAGGATTTTCAGGCGTTCTTCCGGGGTGGGGGTGATAAATGTTGTACTCATACTGCCTCCTTTGTTTCAGTGGATGCAGCATGTCGCAAGTGGGTAACTGAATGATAGCAGCGGACACCTTATTAAGGTGTTAGCGCTTATTGCGGGGCTTAATGCGGTTGCTGTGGTTCTCGATTCAACTGGCGTGTCCACTCATTGATGATTTTTCCATCTTTAAAGTGGACGAAGCGCCATTATGACGATTTATTACTAACGGGAGAGAGTCTATTGATTTTCATTCTCAATACGTTTTATCCACTTAGCGATAGTGTCATCACTGAATGAGTCACTGAATCCATATTTTTTGGATGCCACAGTAAGCATCTCCGCCATTTTTGAAAAATTGACCTCACCATTGCCATCAAGATAATGCTCTTTCAGCATGACATACAGAGCTATTCTTTCTGGCCTAGAAATGCGGGTTTGTTTTTCTTTTTTCACGCAGGGCATGCTTTCTACACTTTGTGGTGACAATTCATTTGCATCAAAAAACAGTTCTGATTTATCTCGAAAAACTTCACTTGGAAATATCAAATAATCTCTATCATCTTTACCATATACCGCAATCGCACCTGCAATATTATTATTTTCTCTGACAGTATCCATATCCGTTAGCACGTAATGGTCTTCAGCAAAACGAGTCACTGGCGTAGCCTTTAACCGCCAGTAACCATGTGCATGCCCATTGTAGGTATAACGACATATCCCCAAGTCACCCTCCAGAAGTCGAGATTCAATTTCTGCATCTTTCTCCGGGTAAAATTGCCTTATTTTAAACTCTGGCATTTTTTCATGCTGATAATAATCCATGCCTGATTTAATTTTCCTCTCCCAATCTTTAAGAAGAAATTGGCCTCCACCAAGGTACCTGACGATCTGGCATGGCAAAGCATCCAACCGAATGTAGAGTGGAACTTTATGATCAAGCCAATCATTCAGTAAATTTTCAGACATGATATGGCACTTTTCAGATGCCATTGACAAAGGGTAAAAATCGGGCCGCTTTAATGTCATTCGATCGGTCGTCCTGTGTGACGTTTTTCTATATTTAACATATGCACTTTATACATTAATTTATATAGCCTAATGTGAAATTAGGCCTATCCCTTCAACCACTATTGCTACCCTCTAAAATTTCCTGAATAACTTAAGGTGAGCAGGTTATAGGTCGAAATGCAATTCCAAGCTTATGATAGTAAATACAAAACTAAAGTGGCCTCCCAAACACTGTGAGATGAGTTGTGTTTAAAGGCCACTAGATAAAATCGACTCAAAGCATTCGCCCATTAACGGGAAAAGAAAGAGCGTACTATTCGAAGATCGATTTGTGAATGCGGAGAATACCTCGCCCATTTTCCGCGATTCGGAGGAGGGCACGAGGATCTCCAAAGAGCAGAGACATCAACCAACGTGAGCGGTGCGGAGGTGATTTGATAATGCCTAAGCTTGATAATATCGGCCATACATATCCCCTAGCTTCGGTAGAAGCATCCCATTCCCAGCCAATTAGCATGGCTGATTCGTTTATCTTTGCTTCAATTTTCCGCAAAGGTGCAATGATAAGTTCGGTTGGTAAATTCTCATGCCCCAGTGAAACAGCAAGTAACTGGGCTGCTATTAACTGCGCATAACGCTCGCTAATAGGGGGCTTCTCTTGACTCCACCAAGCTGAAGACATCATCCGGAGTTCAATACATTCATCGTCGTGAAAAAAAGATAGCGACCCACTCAAATCCGGCACACGAAAGGACAATCCCCCCCCAACGGATGTCAATCCTGGTTTGTTGATTAGATCTCGCACTTCTCTCAATGATAAGTTTTTCTCTGCTACAGATATAGATGATCGGCGTGGTGGTTGATTGATTTCTCTGGCTTCGTCATCCTCAAGGTCCGAAGGTACTCCAATATCTAGTCCTCGGCTGGCAAGAGCACTAGAAACATAATTTCTCCAAAATTCTCGTAACGGTTTTACGTCATCTCTGGAGATATCCAAAGAATCGAGCCACTCCCGTACGGTACGTGCGAGCGTTAGTGTCATCTCCTCTGCAGCCAAGAGATCGCGTGCCATCAACGACTCCGACCAGTGTCTATAGGCCACTATCCAAGCGGCACCACCGTCATTGGGGGTACCAACAAGGGAAAGCATATTTGGTGAATTAGGCATGGTAGTTAGGACGAAATGGCTATCATTCTCTGGCAAGCAGTCCCAGCAACTGCGTTTCTTATCCCGACATTTCTTGGGTGTTTTTAACTTGGTAATTGTGCGCAACGTATCAACACGGCCATCAACAGATGCCAATGCTACAGCAATACCTTTCGCTATTGGGAATGGCACGACACTTCCATCCCGTATACGCAAGGAATGCTTTTGCGGCGTCAAAATTCCACCGATATATCCTAACTGAGGAAGCGCATCCACCCTACATTGCTTCACCACAGAGCAAGGCTGAAGCAGCTTCCAGTTATTAGCGTTGAGCAAGAGTTGATAATCAAGTGCCTGTGTTGACTTAACCTCAAGGGCGGCGGCTGGCTGACCAGGTTCCCAGACAATGAAGTCAGGCTGTGGAAACTTATTCTCTTCAGTGTTGCTCCTGCCGGTCCGATTACCACTTACCACCCTCACTATATCTTTGCCCGCATTGCGATTAACTAGGTAGGTTAAAACCTCACCAATATCTCCCAAGGTCGAACCGGAAAGGCCTGCTGTTTCAGCCCTGTATTGCCCAGATACATAGCGATGTGCTGAGTAGGCTAAACCATCTGCATCCAGTCCTAGATTTTCTGCAATCATCTTAAAAGCAGTATCGTTCAATACTATATTGGTAGGGGTAAACGGTGCAGAAAAGTTCTTCAGCCACTGCGTTTGATCCTTATTTTCCACGATCCCGAAAAGGGGAACTACAACTTGCTTAATCTTAAAATTATAATCCATATGATGTTCCACTATGGGTATCTGCTATTTCGTACAATTGGTGGCTGGACTCAGCCCGCCAGTGCCAGAGCCCTTCTCCGAAGTATGAAAGTCTACTTTAGGTATCTAAGTAATATCCCAAGTTTAACGAAGCGACCGTAACCTGTTCCCAATTGATACCAGCCTTGCGGGCAGCCCCTATTCACACTAGAATCAGAGCAACAAAACGAGGCTTTACCATGACAAAAAAAACAGTACATAGCCAGATCACCAGAACTCAAATCTACCGCGCCGTTGCCAGCTCGACCGCGATAGAAACCGGTGCTTCTGTGCAAAAAATTGAGCAGCAACTCAAACAAAATCAGGCACAGGCTAAGGCCGTTGGCCTCGCCCGTTAATCTGGCAGGATATCACTCATCAATTGCATCATAGGGCTGTAGTTACCTGATACCCCCGCCTGTATTGCCTTGAAATAAAACATCTTATGCTCATCCCATAAGCTGTAATCAAGTAAGCTCTTCCCTGCCAGAACCGACAGCACATCACAAAGCAGCCGCGACAGACGCCCGTTACCTTCTCTGAATGGGTGGATCAAAATAAACTCCACGTGGCATTCAGCCAGATAACGAACCAGTTCCGAACGAGCTAGGGATTTCAGTTCACCAGACCGGGAAAGAAACTGCTTCTCGAAACTATCAAGCAGCAGCGGAATCCTGTCGGCAGCGGCAAACTGGAAACCATCCTTAGTTAAGTTGGCATTACGCAATCTCCCCGCCCAGTCGTACACGTTCCCCAGCCATTGACGATGCCAGCCGCTGATATGGTCAAAAGCCAGCACCGCTGGCGGCTGGCCTTCGATAAATAGCTGTTCATAAAGCATCAGCAAAAGGCCTGATTCCAGCGCCTCCATTTCCTCTTCATCAGTGATCCCCAGCTTATTAGCCAGCACCAAGTCCCCAGAGCCCGGCTGATACCGCTCTTCTGCTGAATTAAGCTCATATTTTGCCAAGCTCTCACCTCCGCCCAAACAAGTTCACAACGTTGTTTTCCTGCTGTCGCTGAAAGTTATTAACCCGATCTTCCCAGATCTCAAGCGCCCTGCGTTTTTCAGTCAAGTAATCATAACGGTCATAGTGTTTCGAGCTGACGTCGTTCAAAGCATGATTCTGGATACGGTCCCGGATCTCTTTGCTGATCCCCGCCTCCCCCATCAGAGTCTTACAGGTCCGACGTAAATCTCGCGCTGTGAAAACTTTAAACTCAGGATTAAAAGCCCGGAAATACATGATAGAACGTGCCAGGCTGTCGGTACGTACAGGGCGCTCACCGTTGGTTGATAGCGGGAAAATATAGGGGCTGTTACTTTCCTTAGTCAGTTCTTTAACAGAGGCTAGTTCACTTAATGCCGATTCAGTCAGTGGGATCAGATGCTCACGCTTGTTTTTCGATACATCGGCAATGACCAGCAACGTCTTTTGCTGCCAGTCAATCACGCTCCACTGGCTGGCAATCATTTCGAACGGACGCTGCCCACCAGCATAAACGCAGAAGCGGATTAAATGCTGCATCAGCGGCCCAACATTGGTGGCCTCTGCGAACTGCTCCATGACAACACGCAACTCTTCCAGCGTTAGCCATGTATCACCCACTTTTTCCGCCGAAGACTGCTTCGGTATGGCCGATACTGGGTTAACCTCAAGACCGAACGTAATACCCACGCTGGTATTCATCGGATCGTTATCAGCCTTCAGACCGTAGTTAAATGCCGCCATCAGGTAGGAACGAATTCGGTTCGCATGGACCACCGCATCACGCTGGATAATGCCTGAGAGAATGGTTTTGATCTGCAGAGGCGTCACGTCCTTCGCTTTGGTATCACGAGGAATAACCGAGTAGCACTCTCTTTCCATGCGCTTCAATACATCAGCCCACGTCCGTTTGTTGTCGAGCTTCATCTTATTGACGTAACCATGCACCAGTTCTTCAAACGATCCCTGAGAACGATGCAACTGCATGATGTGCTGTTCGGCCAGGCGCTGCTGCTCAAGCTCTTGATGGGGCTCTTTTCCTTCAACAAGCCAGGCACCATACTTTTTCGCCAGCTCATTGGCCGTCACCAGTTTCATCTCAGGCCAGATGCCCAACTGGATGAACTTCTCTTTCTTCCCTTTCTCAATGTAATAACGGAAATAAAAAACTTTGCTGCCTGAAGGCTGAACCTTAACGCCAAGCCTGCCAGTACCACGTTGAGCACTGTTGCTCCACACGTAGTACGCCGTGCTTTTTGTCTTCAATCCACGTATAGCAGTCTCGGTAAGATTAGCGGCCATGAGTTTACCTTTCTGAGAATAAGCGTTACCTGACCCGATGCCCATTTCGGGTCAGGTAACGGGTCAGGTAAGGATAGTACAATGGGGAAATAAGAGAACCAATCAGAAACAAAAACAACCTCATAACTGATTGATTATAGACAATTAAAAATACAAACCGAGACAATGGCGAACAATTAAAAACATGCCAATTTTATGACTCATAATCGCTTGGTCGCTGGTTCAAGTCCAGCAGGGGCCACCAAATTTTAGCTTTAAAATCATATAATTAAGCCACTCGAAAGAGTGGCTTTTTTGTTGAACTAATGATAACCGTCCCCTTTTTGTCCCCTCACCTTCAGCAACGAGGGGATTTAGTGCTTCCAGAGGACCTAGAGTATGAGGGCGAACGAACATGAATTTGAAAACAACTGTTATTAATTTTTTCAAAACTAACCCTCACTTAGGGCCATCGTTGTTTCTTTTTTGTTTGGGCGTAATTTTTCTTACAACTACCAGATTTGCAACAGTTTCTGGAGCTCTGTTTGGTGCTGGAGCATCATTACTAGGTGCTTGGATATCTGACATTAACACTCGAAGTAGAGAGTTTAACTCTAAGATAAAAAAGGAGAATGAAGCTGTACAATATCTTTCTCCGGAACTGTTAAGAACAGTAGTTCGCCTGCTTCATATCCAAGAAAGGGCAATAATAAATTTCAGCGTTAACTGGGCTGAGAACATCAAAAATGGCGAGCTAAGACTGCCACTAGCCTCAAACATTCATGACCTTGTTAACCTAGGCGATCTTAAAGAAGATTTTCTTCCCCAACTCCCGCATCTTTACCCAAATGCAATCCAGTTCAAAGACTTAAATGGAAGCAAGGCAATCAAATTGGTGCTCTACTACGATTCACTTTTTGAGCTTGAAATATTCGTCAAGGATTGGTGGAAAAGAGAAGGACAGGTACCTTCAAATTTATTTAATCAAATTAGTCACATATCAGAGAAAAGCTTAAGATTAGCGTTGGAATGTTTAGCTGAATTCGAGATTAATCATAGCAATTATGATACTCCTCACGTTGGCACTATTCCTGAGAGAATAAGCAAAGCGCTTGAAGGTGCATCCCAAACAAGAGAACGATGCTCTGCAAACTTTGCAAAAGCGAAAGCTAGCCGCACTGACCCTGACCCCGAATTTGCAGAAAAATCTACCGGTTGCCAGAATATGCAACCAACATGAAGCCGGTTATTCCTGATTATGACTGGAGCATATTCGGGGTCAGGGTCAGAAGCCGGTTATTCCTGATTATGACTGGAGCATATTCGGGGTCAGGGTCATATGAAGACATTACTAACATCGGGGTGTATTAATCAACGGGTAGCAGGTCAGCTTACTTGCGAATTCTCAGTAAGAAACGATCACAAAAAAGCCCCTTTCGGGGCTTGCATAGAGCATTACCAGCGAAGCTCGGAGGTTGGCATAAATGTAACAGCTCTCACGTTATCCATTACGTCATAGCTTATTTGCATACTGGTCGGTCTTTCCCGTCCTTTTGCCTCGTAAAGATCCGTCCATCCAAAAGAACGCTTCATGATCACTTTAGGGGGACTGCTTCTTAATGGCTCACCAATATTTTCATGTACCCACTTCCGGGTCATCTTTTTAGCTAAAGGCTCAGGCAGATCGTTTGGAAACACCCAATCAGCTTTGTCATCGTCCTGAATGGTTAAAGTCAGCGCCTTCAAAATCCGTCCTTCTCGCCAAAAAGATAAAAATACCCCTTCTTTGGACATATCAAGACTTAGAACAGGAGAGCCGGATGCACCTTTCGGAGGTGACTTGTACATGATTAATTCAGAATCAATCAGCTCTTTGTAACTTTTCCCTAACCCCTCAATCAGCGCATTAACGTTTATTGTCATTTGTATAATCCCTGCTCACTGTTCAGTCTGTGCATTTTCGCCCTCGCCGCCTCAATCTGGCTTTCTGTTGCACCATGTGCTTTTAGCGCTGGTTTGATAGCATCTAGGTTGCGATCAAGCGCCGCGCGCAGGTTTATTGAATCGAGTTCGATTTGTGCCGGAGTATTACGGCCCCCATACGTTTCACTTATTTTTTGATGTACTTCTTTGGGGATTACTATTGCTGCCACATCATCAGCTAATTTACTGATATCTTTTGGATCAACATCAGGATAAAGCGCAGTTAAATATGCTTCAACCGCCGCCCTTGACGGCATGTGATCCGCCTCATAAACCCCCTGCCGCGAACGGCGTTTAAAGTCACTGTATTGCTCGACTTCCAGAAACTCTACCGGTGGTTTGCTCAGATAGATATAAATCGGCGGCAGGTCAGGGAACGGCAGGATCAGTATGTAATCCGCGAAACTCTTTTCCTCCGGTGCCGGGCTGGTGGTCGCCGTTATGCTGGTGTTATCGGGCAGCGGGTCAACAACCACCGGGTTCGGCAGCACCGGCCGCGCCTGGTTGCCGGTATTCCACGGCTTTTTCTCGTCTGTCCGGTCAGGCGTCCACACGATGGTTATGCGCGGTTCTTCTTCCGTGGTGAAGGTGTACGCCTGCGCGCTGCTGTCGTACTCCATTTTTCTGACGCGCACACTATCCCGGCCAGGCGGCGTGTGCCAGCCATGCGGTACCGGGTTACCCCTGCTGTCGTTCTCCCACGTATAACGAACACGGCTTGGGGCTTCACGCATCTGCTCCAGACGCATGCGATCAATAAAGTCCTGTTCGCCGTCGTTCGTGTGGCCTGGATACATTCCCACCAGCAGCCCGGCCACGGGTGCACCCGCTCCGGCGGCGGCTACCTCACCCATCCCGGCAGCGCCACGCACCGCCCAAGTGCCGTAGGTCAGTGCCCTGCCGCTTATCAGCTCCAGCAGGCTTGCACCTGCCGTGGCCGTCTGCGCGCGTGAAGCTGCAGCTGCGGCAGCAACGGCCGCCTGATAATCCATCTCCTCATGGTTGCCGTTCCACCAGCGATAAAGAGCGCTGCGCTTTTTCGGTTCGGGGATATCCTCTGGCTTTTTCTTTTTTGCGGTCTGTGCGTGCTGCGGGGCGTCTGAATCGGTTGCCAGGTCGCTGGCGGGCTTGGCCTGAAAAAATGCCATATCAGCAAAATTAGTGTGGGGTTCGCGCTGGTCACCGGCATCATTGCACCCATCACCGCGCAGGCAGGATTTTGCGAATACCCGGTTGCGCTCCCTTTCCTCTTTTCTGCGTTTTTCCTCCCTCTCCTGCTCTGCACTGCGTTCAGCCAGCATGGCGGTGTGCTTTTCCTGCGCGATTTGTTCCGGTGACGGCCCAGCGCCCAGCCAGTCACCCACCGGGGCGATAATGTAATTTGTTCCCGTCGGACAATCACACATGACGCTAGAGCGATCAACAGCAACAGCTAAACCGTGAAATACAACACTGGGTTCACCATCGGCAACGGTGCCAGGTTTACCGCATTTTTTACAAGCCGTCGTTTTATCACCAACACGAATGACCATGCGCCCGTATTCAATACAGTTCGGCAGCGAACCAATGCAGGTGGCCCCGGTTGAGGTTTTATCCCCTGTCAGTGCCATTCCGCGGCCCATGAGATTTGTTCTGTATCCCATGCGTTACGCTCCGGTAATTGTCAGAAAATCCGCCCCAGACACAATCCCTTCACGCGTAACCAGATACGTATGCCCTTGCGGGGTACTGATAATTTCATCACCGTTATCCAGCAAGCTACCCACCAGCGCAACGCCAGCCCCTTTGTACATGCTGGCGTACCGGCTATTATCCAGCAGGAGTTTTGATTTACGTTCTATCGGAGCAACGATCCCCCCACGTCTGGTAATGCTTCCCTCTGCGATTATCGCGCGTGCTTCATCGTCCATTGCGCCAATTTCTTCCGCTGTAAATGACGATGTTTCCAGTTTGGCTTTTATTTCTGGCGTTAATTCATTGGCGTATTGTTTATTCATATAAATTCCATTTAATTAAAAAACAAATAATCCCACTATGAAAACGGACTATCAATATTTATTCAGCACTTTTGGTTAACATTGAATAATTATATAAATTACATATAAAAATAAATGACGTGAATATTAATATTTAACGTTCCTGACTCCTTTCTTCACGCTTAACTCTATTAACCATTCTCTGGCAGTTATTGCGGCGTACCGCTGCCGCTGCGCGCCTCCAGAGGCCTTTCTTTTCGAGGCTTTCCGCTACTTCGTATTTAACGTTCAGTGCCTCATTGATTGATACGCTTTCTTTCGCCATGAGATGTCCTTATTTGGTCGTTTTTCTGTTGGTTCATTTGGTGGGTATGTTGGTTCGGCGATTTGTGATGAATCTTTTAAATACAGCCACATAAAACAACTGAACTAACTGAACTAACCGAACCAACATCATTCTGTTTCTATATAGGGTTTATTCGTCCTGCTCCGGTTCTTCGAGCATAACCGGAGATTCTTTTTTCAGGTAAGAAACGAAAGCTTTCATAGTTTTCCCTCAAATCATGCCGCTGGTGCTGGTAGTCACGATATCGACGCCAGCAGCAAGAACCGGCACAGAATGGAGGCGGCTTTCTACGGTGTAAGCCAGAACGGAAAGGGAACGGATTGCATCACGGGCACGATCAAGAATTTGTGTGCGGCGCGCCGCGGTCATGTGCTCAGTTGATACAACTTCCCCAGCGATCGCACCCACATTAGCTGCGGCACTCAACGCGCAAAACGGCATGTTGGCTTCAATGGCGTTATTGATAGGAACGGACGGGAGGCATTTAATCTGCCCCAGCATCCCATCCAGCAAACGCGCATCTTAGGTGTAATCGGTGATAGCCAGAAGCTCATTGCAGGTCAGTCGGTGCGGTTGAACCAGGTTCAACTTATTGCACAGGATCTGCGGACGCATACCAACGGCAGCGGCCACATCTTCCAGATTGTACGCCAGCACAAACGCCCGGCAAGCTGCATCAAAATGAGCATGTTTAGAAGTCTGATAATCAAACATTGTTAGCGCCCCCTAATCCGTAGGATAAATTACGCATTAAGCGAAACATCGCATTCGCTTAATGCCATCGGGTAAAGCGTTTATCTGCGGTTAGTTTTTGGTTATCAAACGGCTGGACAGCCCTATTGCTGATCCTACAAACAGTGTGCCCCGTACCAGAAAAACAACAAACCTCTCACTCACCGTCAAAAACCCTAAAAACTAAAGAAATCCCCCATCGCGCCGATCATCATCCGTGTGTATTATTTCCTGTGGCGTTTACAACAACTAACCTTAACTCAAATACTTAAGCCCCAAAGCGAAAGGCATCATGAGCACACCGATCAAACGGCTAGAAATCATTAAAAATGCCATTGAACTGGAAGATGACGACATCATCTTTAGTCAGCTGGCACGCCTGAAAAATGAAGCGTTTGGCGATGAGCTACAGGCAATCGTCGTGGCGCTTGAGCAGAAGAATTACACCGCCGCCATCGCGGCTATCACCACCTGGTTACAAAACCAGCGGGCGATTACCCAGTGGCGCGATCCACAAGTGGCGGCCAGCAAGCTGGAGCTAAAAGCACTGGAAGAACGTCTGCGGGATCTTATTGATCGTCGCAACGCGCGCGTGCAGCAGCTTGATGAGTTCAACGATCTCTATTTCTCCCGCCTCGGGCCGCTGATGCAGCAGATCCTCGCCCTGCGTAAAACACTTGCCGAGTTGAATCTGCGTCGTCAACAGGCGGAAGCACGTCGTCGCGAAGAGGACTACCGCCGTTGCCAGCAGTATATGGCGCAGGCAGTAGAGGTGTTAGCAACACTGACTCAGCGCTGGCGCGATCTGCCTGCGGATTCCGTGCAGGCTGCGGAAGCACGCAAACATCTTCAGCAGCAAAGCAACCTGATTGCAAATCTGCTGGCCGAAGCACTGGAGCTGGAAAGCGGGTTAACGCGTGAAGAGGAGCCCGCACGTCAGGCGCGGGATAATGCCAATAACGAGTATGAAAAATACCGTGAACAACACCATGATGCCGAGGTACGTCTGCGGAAAGGGAAAAACCTCTCCGAAGAAGATCAGAACGAGCTAAAACGGCTCTGGCGTCAGGCAAGCAAGCTGTGCCACCCGGATCTGGTGGCAGACGATCTGAAAGAAGAAGCCAACACCATGATGGTGCAGCTGAATCAGGCCAAACAACGTGGAGACGTGAAAGCCATTCGCTCTCTGGTTGCTCGCCTGCAACAGGGCTTTGAGCCGCTGATGGCAAGCGACCGTCTGAACGATCTGGAGCGTATCCGCAAAAAAATGGCGCAGGTACGCGAGCAAATCGACACCTTAGTGAACGAGTTGGCCGAGCTGGAAAAAGAAGAGTCCTGGCTGCTGGTCTCGTCCCTGAACAATATGGAAGCTTACTTTATCCAGCAGGAGAAAGCCCTGCATGACGTCCGCGCCTCGCTCGAACATCAGGTAAGCGAAGCGCAGCTGGATACCGCAGCGTAATTATTTGGCGTGCCAGTACGCGCTGGCACGCACTAATTGCTGATCAATCTCGTCATTTTCAAACTGGCGACTCAGGCTTTTCACCACCTTCCCTTCCCCGGTTAACCAGATAAAGTAATCCTCTGTGGGCAAGTTAATCGCCGCCAGCTGGTCTGCCACCGCCTGCTCGCTATGCCCGACGACCCAGGTGATGTTGAACTCACTCAGATGCGCCAGATAATCCTTGTAAGACGCATCGCCAACGGTCACAACGGCATGAACGTCTGGGCGCACCGGCAGTCTGGCTATCGCTTCTAAACGGCGACGCAACGCAGGCATCCCGGATTCATCGCACACATACAACTGCCAGGCGTAATCCTCTGCAACTACCAGTGAACCGCGCGGGCCCCCAATAGTGAGTTTGTCGCCCACTTTCGCCTGTAGCGCCCAGTTGCTGGCAACCCCGCCATCATGGACAAAGAAATCGTAAACCAGTTCATGACGCGCTTCATCGTACAGCGGTGTGTAGTCACGCGCTTGCGGGCGCACGCCTTCGCCCCAGTCGATCCCTTCTTCGGTCACTACTGGTGGCACAAACGTCGCCCCTGGCTCCGGGAAAAAGACTTTGCTGTGGTCGTCGAAACCTCTGGAGCTAAAGCCCTCCAGGGCGTCTCCGCCTAAGACGATGCGCTGGAAGCCAGCCGCGACACGCTCAACGCGGAGCACGGTCAGCTCGCGAAAGCGCAGGTCGTTACGGACGCGTTGTGGGTAGCGGGTCGATGTCATTTTTATGCCTTCCTGATGTGAATACGATATATCTAAATTGAATTGCAAATGATAATGATTGCTAACAATCAGGATTGCAAGATATTTTTTGATATAGTTAACAGCAGACAAGTCTCACAATAAAAATAACAACATAATCATATAATTAACCAATTACATGGTGACTATATTGCTATTAATACATATTTAGATATAAATTAGATATATCAATTTTGAGGAGATACGATGCGACACGCACATGAAGGTGGTGGACGCCGCCAGCGATTTTTCGGCCACGGCGAACTGCGGCTGGTGATTCTGGATATTCTGACCCGGAATGCGAGCCACGGTTACGAGCTGATCAAAGAGATTGAGAACATGACTCAGGGGAACTACACCCCGAGCCCGGGCGTCATCTACCCGACCCTCGATTTCTTGCAGGATCAGACCTTTATCACCATTACGGAAGAAGAAACCGGGCGCAAAAAGATTGCCATTACCCTGGCCGGGCAACACTGGATAGATGAAAATCTGGAACATCTGGAGAACATTCAGCTGCGGATCAAAGCCCGCTGTGTTGGCTTCCAGTTGCGAAAAAACCCGCAGATGAAGCGGGCTCTGGATAACTTCAAGGCCGTGCTGGACCTCAGGGTCAATCAGGGAGAACTCAGCGACGCGCAGCTTAAGCAGATCATCGGCGTTATCGACCGCGCGGCGCTGGAGATCTCCCAGCTGGATTAAGCCGGTGCGTACTCGTTCACGCGGAAGACTTTTACCAACTCTTTCAGTTGCGTCGCTTGCTCGTTAAGCGATGCAGCCGCCGCGACAGACTCCTCCACCAGCGCCGAGTTCTGCTGAGTGGTGGCGTCAATCAGGCCAATCGCACTGTTAATCTGCGAAATACCTTCAGTCTGCTCATGGCTTGCCTGACGGATCTCCCGCAGGATGACGTCCATCTCTTCCACATTGCCGACCATGCCGTTGATAAGCCCACTGGCTTTCTCGACCAGGTTCATCCCGTCCTGCGTCTGGCTGGTTGAGCTTTCAATCAGCTGGCGGATCTCACTGGCAGAAGAGGCACTCTTCTGTGCCAGCTGGCGCACTTCACCGGCGACCACAGCAAAGCCACGACCGTGCTCACCCGCACGCGCTGCTTCCACTGCCGCATTCAGCGCCAGAATATTGGTCTGGAAGGCAATGGCGTCGATCAGGTCGATAATGTCGGACATCCGGTTCGACGTTTCGTTAATCAGGCGCATTTTGCTGGTCACCTGCTTCATCATCTCACCGTTGTTTTTTACCACCGTGGCCGCATCGGCAGAGAGGTTGGTCGCTTCCCCGGTATGTGATGCGGTATTTTTTACCGTTGCCGTGATTTGCTCCATCGATGCCGCAGTCTGTTCAACAGAGCTGGCCTGCTCTTCTGTGCGTGCGGCTAAATCCTGGTTACCGGCGACAATCTGCGCGGCAGCGCTGGAAATGTTTTCAGAGCCGGTCTGCACCTGCTGCACAATCTCCTGCAGGCGGGTTTTCATCTCCATCAGCGCATTGAGCAGATGGCCGGTTTCATCCTTACCGTGAGAGGTGATATTGCGCGTCAGGTCACCTTGTGCAATCGCTTCGGCAAATGCTACCGCGGTACCCAGTGGACGGGTAATCGAACGCACAATATACCAGCCAATCAGGCTGCCAGCGCCCACGCTGAACAGTGTGATAATAATCAGCCACAGACGGTTGCTTCTGAAATCACCATTAACCTGCGCGCCGGCGCTTTGCATCTGGCCGTTTTGAACGCTGATAAGCTCCTTCACTTTATCTTTGTAGGCCTTTTGCAGGTTGATGGTGTTGGTCATCATCTCCTGAATGGCACCTGCGCGATCGTTGCTCTGTATTGCCTGCAAAATGCGGTAACGGGAGTCGAGATACTGCTGGCGTACCCCGCGAATATCGGCCAGAACCTGCTGAGATTTTCGATCGTGCAGTTCGTTATTCAGGTCGCCCAGGATAACGGTGATATGTTCACTGATCTCTTTCAGGCGCTGTTGGGACTGCGCGGTGTACTTGCCCTGCTCATCCAGCAACATGAGCTGCTGAGTGCTAATAAATTCCTGGAAGTTATCGATTAACTCGTTTGCTTTTACCGTGGTCGGATAATCACTGGTGATGATGGTTTGCATCCCGTTGTTGGCCCGGTTAAGGCTCAGCAGAGACAAGGTTGCACTTACCACCATCAACACAATAAAGAATCCAAACGCCAGAAATAATTTCGTGCCGATCTTTACGTCATGTAAGAACATATTTACTCCATCGATGTGATTATTTCCCAGACGTTGACCGTTATCGGTAACTCATCACCTAACTTTATGACTTTGATCGTTTTTTTATTCAATAATCGACTCAATAGATAGGCGCTAACTATTAATATTGGCGCATTGATCGTTATACAACCAATGGAATGACGATTTCTGAAACAGTATCGTGGAAAACTGACTTAGGCAGGGATAAATAGCTGAGGTAATTTATTTAGTTATTTAATATATATTTAACATTAATTCTTAATCGTAATTACAAATAACGGAAATAATAAAGCCGTTTAATCCGGACGAAATAAACGGCTTTTCTGGAACATTACTGACTCAATGCAGCACTGTCACCGCGTCTTCCAGGCGCCCGGCACGGTGTTTAACCATGGCGGAGATATGCGCGCTCTCTTCTACCAGGTCGGCATTTTTCTGGGTAATACTGTCCAGCTCTGCCACTGCGCGGGTCAGCTCAGATAACCCGGTTGCCTGCTCAGAGGTCGAATGGCTAATCTGCGCAATTAGCTGAGTCACGTTCTTCACCTGCTCCACGATGTCGTCCATCGTGCGGCCTGCGGCGTGAACCTGGTCGGAGCCCGACTGTACCTTGCTGGCGCTGGCATCAATAAGCTTACGAATATCGTTGGCCGCATTGGCGCTTCGGCTGGCAAGGTGGCGAACTTCGCCTGCCACCACCGCAAAGCCTTTACCCTGCTCGCCCGCTCTTGCTGCCTCTACCGCCGCGTTCAGCGCCAGAATATTTGTCTGGAACGCAATGTCGTTGATAAGCGAGGTAATCGAGCCGATCCGCTGAGTGCTGTCAGCGATATCGTCCATGGTTTTCACCACAGTCTGCATCGCATTTCCGCCTTCAGTTGCCGCACTGCTGGCGGCTATGGAAAGCTTATCCACTTCGGCGGCCGTTTCAGAATTGCTTTGTACCGAGGCCGCCATCTGGTTCATTGTCGCCACGGTCTGCTGCACGTTGGTGACGGTCTGGCGCGTGCGGTCGTTGAGATCCTCATTGCCCTGTGCCAGCCTGTCGCTGCCATTGCGCACGCTGACCACCTGGCTTGATACGTCATTAATCAACCAGCGGCACATCAACCCCAGTTGCCCCACAGCCCGTAAAGTCAGCCCCAGCTCGTCGCTGCGGTTGAGGTGCTGCACGGTGTTGCGATCGCCGGTGGCGACCTTTAACGCCTGACGCGCCACGTTTTCCACCGGGCGGACAATTTGCTGCTCAAACAGCAGGGTCCCCAGCAGCATTACGACAGCCGCCGCCACGAAGGATGCCCAGCCTGCGGATGTTGCCCAAAGTGTTGCCGCCATCACCGCAAACAGCGCCGCCATCACACTGCGTACCCGCCAGCGCAGCGGCATTGCAGGCAGTTTGCCAAGCCAGCTTTTGCGTACCACCAGCCCTTTGTGGATCCGCTTGTTGCAGCGCCCGTCATTCAGTGCCTGATATAAAGGCTCCACGGTGGCAATCTCTTCAGCCGTCGCTTTGGTGCGAATCGACATATACCCTGTGACCTGGCCGTGACGCACCATCGGCACCGCGTTTGCGCGCACCCAATAGTGGTCGCCATTTTTACGGCGGTTTTTGACAATCCCGCTCCACGGCTCACCCTTTTGTAGCGTGTACCACATATCGGCAAAGGCCGCTTTTGGCATGTCCGGGTGGCGCACCAGATTATGTGGCTGTGCCAGCAGTTCCTTGAGTGAATACCCACTCACCTGAACAAAGGTGTCGTTGGTATGGGTCATGTAGCTGTGCAGGTCGGTGGTCGACATTAAGGTGGTGTCATCGTCCAGAGGATATTCGTTCTGGGTGACATAGGATGGAGAGGACATTATGAGCATCCCTTGCAGGTTATTTGAATGTTAATTTTGTGGCTTAATCTTTTTTCGGCGGTAAACAGTTTATCTTTAGTTGTTAAATTTGATTGAGATCGCAAATCCAGGTTAAACCGCACTTTCTGTACGTTTTTCTAATTAATTGATTTAAAATACTTTCGTCAGGAAATTACTCCTGAAGCATGACCTGTTAATGCCCACTAAAGAAGCACGCCATGCACCACCCAGGTGCAATTGACAAAATAGGTCGCTAAAACATCGGCCTTCTCTCTGTCGCTTAATCCCGTCTCGCTTATTTCGGCATGATTAAATATTGCGCAACATAAATTTAACCTGGCGTTTATCCCGATTTTCGTTAAGTCAGCTGAAGTGGCGTAATCCCTGCAATACTTAACGCAGTATCATGTGATACGCGATCCCCGGGAGCACATTTTGAACAGGTTACCTTCCAGCGCCTCGGCTCTTGCCTGTACCGCGCACGCATTGAATCTCATTGAGAAGCGAACGCTTGATCATGAGGAGATGAAACAACTTAACCGAGAGGTCATCGATTACTTTAAAGAGCATGTAAATCCTGGGTTTTTGGAGTATCGCAAATCTGTTACCGCCGGCGGGGATTACGGAGCCGTAGAGTGGCAAGCGGGAAGTCTGAACACGCTTGTCGACACCCAGGGACAGGAATTTATAGATTGCCTGGGTGGTTTTGGCATTTTCAACGTGGGGCACCGTAATCCAGTTGTGGTTTCCGCCGTACAGAATCAACTCGCGAAACAACCTCTTCATAGCCAGGAACTGCTCGACCCACTTCGCGCCATGCTGGCGAAAACGCTGGCGGCCTTAACGCCCGGCAAACTGAAATACAGCTTCTTTAGTAATAGCGGCACGGAATCGGTCGAAGCGGCGCTGAAACTCGCCAAAGCGTACCAGTCGCCGCGCGGCAAATTCACCTTTATTGCCACCAGTGGCGCATTCCACGGTAAGTCGTTAGGCTCGCTGTCCGCGACCGCGAAATCCACCTTCCGCAAACCGTTCATGCCGCTGCTGCCTGGCTTCCGCCATGTGCCATTTGGCGACATTAACGCTATGCGCACCATGCTAAGCGAGTGCCGTAAAACCGGCGACGACGTAGCGGCGGTGATCCTGGAGCCAATTCAGGGTGAAGGCGGCGTGATCCTGCCACCGCCTGGCTATCTGCCTGCCGTGCGTCAGCTGTGCGATGAGTTTGGTGCTCTGCTTATTCTTGACGAAGTGCAGACCGGCATGGGCCGCACCGGCAAGATGTTTGCCTGCGAGCATGAAAACGTGCAGCCAGACATCCTGTGCCTTGCGAAAGCGCTCGGCGGCGGTGTGATGCCGATTGGTGCCACAGTTGCTACCGAAGAGGTGTTCTCGGTGTTGTTTGATAACCCATTCCTGCACACCACCACCTTCGGCGGTAACCCGCTCTCCTGTGCGGCAGCACTGGCCACCATCAACGTGCTGCTTGAGCAAAACCTGCCTGCGCAGGCGGAGCAGAAAGGCGACATGCTGCTGGATGGCTTCCGCCAGTTGGGTCGTGAATATCCTGACCTGGTGCAGGAAGCACGCGGCAAAGGGATGCTGATGGCAATTGAGTTTGTCGATAACGAAACCGGCTACAGCTTCGCAAGCGAGATGTTCCGCCAGCGGGTACTGGTGGCAGGTACGCTCAACAACTCAAAAACCATCCGTGTTGAACCACCGCTGACGCTCACCATTGAACAGTGTGAGCTGGTGCTGAAAGCGGCGCGTAAAGCGCTGGCCGCGATGCGGGTCAGTGTGGAAGAGGCGTAAACGCAACGCCCTCTCCTAGGAGGGGGCGTTGTTATTTTATTCCTGAATCGCTTGCGCTTACCCGGTCTACAAAAAGCATTACGCCGGTAACAACCCCACAAAACTGCGTTTCTTCCGCGGCTCTGACATCAACGCCTCGAGCTTATCCACGCACGCCAGGTAGTGCGGCGTTTTCTTATGGGCCAGCACCGCCTCTTCGTCCTTATAGGCCTCGTAGATAAAGAACCGGGTTTTCACGCGTGGGTCCTGCAATACATCAAAACGCAGGTTCCCCGGCTCCTGAATCGCCCCTTCGTGGTTGGCGCGAAACACCTCCAGAAATTCGTCCACCCGTTCAGGCTTGATGTTGATCTCCACTAACGTCACGTTCATTTTGCTTCTCCCTGTTTCTCTTCCTGCCAGAACTGGAACGCTTCTCGCGCGTTCATGTTCTCGTGAACCACTTTCTTCACCGCTTTCAGCATTGCCAGCGGCGCGCTGGACTGGAATATATTGCGCCCCATATCCACGCCAGATGCGCCCTGGTCGATTGCCCGCCAGCACATCTCCAGCGCCTCATGCTCCGGCAGCTTTTTGCCCCCGGCGATGACGATCGGCACCGGGCAGCTGGCGGTCACTTTTTCAAAACCTTCATCCACATAATAGGTTTTGACGAACTGCGCCCCCATTTCGGCGGCGATACGGCTGGCGAGCGAGAAATAACGCGCGTCGCGCGCCATCTCTTTGCCGACTCCCGTCACCGCCAGCGTCGGCACGCCGTAGCGCGCGCCCGCGTCCACCAGCCTGATGATGTTGTTGATCGACTGATGCTCAAACTCACTGCCGATGTATACCTGCGCCGCCACCGCGCAGACGTTCAGGCGCAGGGCATCTTCCATCGCCACTGCCACACACTCGTTGGACAACTCACCCAAAATCGAGTTACCGCCAGAAGCGCGCAGAACAACCGGCTTGTTAGTGGCAGCAGGCACCTGACTGCGCAGAATGCCGCGGGTACACATCAGCACGTCAGTTTCGCCAAACAACGGCGCAATAGAGAGATCGATACGCTCAAGGCCGGTGGTCGGCCCCTGAAAATAGCCGTGGTCAAAGGCCAGCATCACCGTGCGGTTGCTTTTTGGGTTAAAGATCCGCGCCAGCCTCGACTGCATTCCCCAGTCCAGCGAGCCGCAACCCTTCAGGGTGAATGGCACGTTCTGCTGCGGTGTGCCGATGCCAAAATCCTTGCCGTCTTTGATGTCGTCTAAATCAGCCATGTGCTCCCCCATCAGAAATCGTATTTGTTGATGTTCTCTTTGGTGAATATCACGCGCTCTGGCAGCAGCACGATGCCGTTGCCTTTCGCCTCATACTGATAGCCCTGCACGCTGTTCGGCTCGACCTTCAGCGCCCCGATGTCTTTTACATCCACGCTATCACCAACGTTAAGATCGCCCTTTTTCAGCAAATGATCGGCGACATTGACCGCAATTTTGCCCTGCTGAACCACATCCCACAGACCGAAGGTTTTCACCGTGCCGCGCTCCACATACGGACGCATCACGTTCGGGGTGCTGAACCCGACAATCGCCACCCCTTCACGCTTGAGGTTTTCCGCCGCCTGTGCCGCCGCAGGTAACGCGTTGGCGTCCGGGGCGATGATCGCATCCAGATCCGGGTAGGCTTTCAAGATCCCTTCAGCGGTTTGTAGGGATTTAGTGGCATCGTTATAGCCAAACTGCGTGGTCACAATTTGCCACTGAGGGTGCTCTTTCTCGATTTTAGCTTTGGCCTCTTTCACCCACTGGTTCTGGTCGGTGACGGTCGGGCTTGAGTAGAAGAACGCCACTTTGGCATTCGGTTTGGTCACCTGCTTGCCAGCCATATCTACCAGCAGGCCGCCGAGCTGTTCCGGGGTTCCCTGGTTGATGTAAATACTGCGGCACTCTGGTTTGGTGTCGGAGTCCCAGGTCAGGACCTTAACGCCACGCTGCATTGCGCGTTTGAGCGCCGGGCAAAGCCCGTCTGGCGATACGGCGGAGACGATAATGGCGTTATAGCCCTGGTTGACGAAGTTATTGATAAGCTGCACCTGGCCGGAGACGCTTGGCTCGGTTGGGCCGTCATAGGTGACGTCTGCACCGAGGTCTTTGCCCGCCTCTTTTGCACCGTTACCGCCGCTGGTAAAGAAGCCAACGCCCACCAGCTTAGGAATAAAAGCAATGCGGTCTGCCGCCTGCGCAGACGCCACGCTAAGCGCTATCGCCAGGACTATCAGTTTTGTTTTCATCTTACGCTCCGGGTAGTTTTGTGAAGAGAGATCGCACCCATTCACGGTGCAGACTCAGCGAACGTCCCATCACCACCACAACCAACAGCGCCCCTGACAGCGCGCTCGACACCTGGTTGGGGATGCCGACCATCTGTAAACCTTGTTGCAGATACCCCACCAGCAGCGCTGCCAGTGCTGTACCCAAAACCGAACCTGATCCCCCGTAGATGTTGGCTCCGCCGAGTACCGCGGCGGTGAGAGCAGGCATCAACAAATCACGCCCCAGATCCGAGCGCGCCGAGCCAAAGTAAGAAACCATCACCAGGGCGGCGATTGCCGAGGCCACACCCACCAGGCCATAAAGCACGTATGGCATCCCGTTGACTGACAGCGCCGCATAACGCGCAGCACGTGGGTTCTGCCCAATCAGAAACAGGTGGCGGCCAAAGCGCCCCCGGTGGGTAATCAGCCAGAAAAAGACCGTAATCAGCGCGAACAGCACCAGCGGAACCGGTAACCCTAACAACGTAAGATTGGCGAAGGCGGTAAAGCTGTCCGGGAAACCGCCAATCCCTTCATAACCCGTTGCCCCCGCCATACCGGAAAGCAGCAGCGCCCCGCCGCCGTAGAGGTACAGTGTGCCAAGGGTGATCACCAGCGGGCTGATGCCGGTGTAGTGGATTAATGCGGCGTTAACCAGGCCACACAGCAGACCCAGCAGCAGAGTCAGCGGAATAACCACCGGCATTGGCCAGCCGGCCTGCATCATCACCCCCAGCGCAATGGCGCACAGACCAATGATCGAGCCGAGCGAAATATCGATCCCGCCGCTGATAATCACCAGCGTCAGCGGCAGGGCCACAATGCCGATGCAGATAAAATCGCTGGTGCTGAACAGCAGCATATTGATATCCAGCATCCGTGGGTTGATGGCACCGAAAAGCAGGATTTCGAGCACCAGCAGGATCAGCAGCGTGCTTTCCCAGTTAAGCTTCATCTACGCCACCTCTTTTTTGCGTTTTGGGAACGGAGTGACGTGCTTTCCCCCCCGGTTACCCGGCTGGAAGCGGCTGTATTTCAGCGCCCGCTGATGACGTGCCAGGGCCTGACGCAGACGCCCGTCGAGCACAAGCACCCCCAGCAGCACCAGCCCGGCGATAAAGTCATTCCACCAGGCGGGCAGTTTAAACAGCACCAGCACGGTGTCGATTTGGGTCAGGAAGAAGGCACCGAGGAATGCGCCAAGGAGCGTGCCGGTGCCGCCCAACAGCGAAATCCCGCCAAGCACGCAGGCCGCGATGGCTTTCATCTCCAGCCCGCTGCCAGTCTGGTTCGGTACAAAGCCAATCTGCGAGGCAAAGACGATCCCCGCGCAGGCCGCCAGTACGCCGTTCAGCGTGAAGGCAATCATCCTGGTGCGGTTCACCGCCACGCCAAGCTGGCGCGCAGCAGCAAGGTTATCGCCCACGGCGTAAAAATCCCGGCCAAACAGGGTGCGCGAGAAAATCCATGCCCCAACGCCTGCCAGAATCAGCACGCCAAACCCTATCGGTGAGATCCCGATAACCACAGGCTCGGAGAGTGATTTCAGGCTCGACGGCAACCCTTCTATCCACTTACCGCCGGTCCACAGCAGCATTCCGCCGCGATATAACCCCAGCGTACCGAGCGTGGCGACAATCGCCGGGATGCGTAGCCCGACAACCAGAAAACCGTTAAATGCCCCTGCCAGTGCGCCAATGATCAGCGCAAACAACATCGCTACCGGCAGGCTGTAACCGCTGTTGAGCGCGACCCCCACGGCAATGGCGCACAAGCCCACTGTAGATCCCACAGAGACATCAATATTGCGGGTCAGCATCACCATCGCCGCGCCCAGCGCCAGCAGGATCAGAATTTGCGAGCTGGCGAAGATCATTCCCAGGGTCTGAAAACTGAAATAGGCCGGGTTAAGGGCCACCAGCACGGCAAACAGCGCCAGGATAGCCAGCAGCGCGCTAAGCTCGCGGTTTCGCAGTAACATCTTCATGATTGTCCTCCGAAGGCCAGCGACATCATTTTGTCGAGGCTGACGGCGTGACGTGGCAACTCCCCGCTGAGCATCCCTTGATGCATCACCAGCACCCGGTCAGCAAGCCCGGGGAATTCGTCGAGATCGCTTGAGATCATCAGCACCGCGACGTTTTGCGCCGCCACGCTTTTTATCAGCTGATAGATGTCTGCCCGCGCCGACACATCCACGCCGCGCGTGGGTTCATCCACAATCAGCAGCAACGGGTTGGCCTCCAGACAGCGCGCCAGCAAAACCTTTTGCTGATTGCCACCGGAGAGCGTCCGCACGGTCTGCTCCGCATCGTTGAGTTTGATCCCCAGCGCCCGGTGATAACGCTCCACCACCGCCGCTTCGCGCTTGCGCTGCTGCCAGATTGACGGCTCATTCAGGGCGACCGTGTTCCAGCGAACGGGTGCATCCAGGAACAACCCGGACACCTGTCGGTCTTCCGGCAGATACACCAGCCCCTTATCCAGCCGCGAAAATACTGAATCGCTGCTGATATCCTGGTTTTCCAGCCAGACGCGCCCCGCGCGTACCGGGCGCAGGCCATAGAGGGTTTCGGCGAACTCGGTGCGCCCGGAGCCCACCAGCCCGGCCAGGCCGACAATTTCGCCAGCGTAAATCTCAAGACTGAGGTCGATAAACCCTTCCCCGGTCAGCGTTTCAACCCGCAGAACCGGAAAATCCTGCGCCTGGGTGCGCCGGTTCCCCGGCAGCGCCAGCCACAGCTTTTGGGTGTCACTTAATTCTTTATCGCGGCTAACCGGCGTCATCGCACCAATAAGAGCGTTATCGTCGTAGTGCGCCGTTTCACCGCTGAGCACAATGGCGCCGTCGCGCATCACTGAAACATGGCTCGCCAGCTGGCGGAGCTCTGGCAATTTATGCGAGATAAACACTATGCCAACCCCCAGATCCTGCAACGCACGGATCTGGCGAAACAGCCGGTCGGTTTCCCCTGGGGTTAACGAAGCCGTTGGCTCATCAAGGATCAGGATCGTCGCATTGCGCATTAACCCGCGCAGGATCTCCACCATCTGTTGATCCGCCACTTCCAGCGTGCTGGCGATGGCATCCAGGTTGACCTGGCACTGCAGCTGCCGGAGTTTATCCGTAAGCTTTTTATCCAGATCGTTTTCGCGGGGCAGACGGAAAAGGATGTTTTCCCGTACCGTCAGATTCGGAAACAGCATCGGCTCCTGGGGGACAAGATAGATCCCGAGCTTGTGCGCCTGCCCGGGCTTCAGGCGCGCAAATGACTGCCCGGCGATTGAAAGTTCACCGCTGTCCGGTGTCTCTACCCCGGCGATGATTTTCATCAGCGTCGATTTTCCCGCGCCGTTTCCCCCCATCAGCGCATGAACCTGGCCCGCAAGTAGCGTGAAATCAATATCTTTTAGCACCGGCACGCCAGAAAACTGTTTGCAGATATCACGTGCTTCGATAAGTGGGGTCATCATCGCTCCGCTATTGAACAAATGATTTTTAGAATTAATAATGTTCAAAAGCGTAGACGGTGAACTATATTTACAACCGTGCAGGGATCACAGTTTTATCGATTAAGATCCAGATAAACCAGAAACAATCTAAAAGATCCGTTTTGCCGCGTGGCTCACACTTTCCGCCCGCGCCATCACGAACATATGATCTAAATTTTTATAAGAGTTCAAATATGGGCGATAAACGCATTGCTGAAGAAGGCCGGTTTGCAGGGCTTGCACTGGCGGAAGAAGAACTGGTGGCACGCGTCGCCTGGTGCTATTACCACGACGGCCTGACCCAGAACGATATTGGCGAGCGACTTGGCCTGCCCCGTCTGAAGATATCGCGCCTGCTGGAAAAAGGGCGTCAGTCGGGAGTCATCCGCGTCCAGATAAATTCCCGCTATGAAGGATGTCTGGCACTGGAAACCGAGCTACAACGGCGCTTTGGCCTGAAGCTGGTGCGGGTGTTACCTGCCCTGAATACCCCTCCGATGAACGTGCGGTTAGGCATTGGCGCGGCGCAGTCGTTAATGGGTGTACTGGAGCCTGGGCAGCTGCTGGCGGTTGGGTTTGGTGAAACCACCATGAGCTGCCTGCAACACTTAAGCGGTTTTATTAGCTCGCAGCAGATCCGCCTGGTCACGCTTTCGGGCGGCGTGGGTCCATATATGACCGGCATCGGTCAGCTGGATGCGGCCTGTAGCGTCAGTATGATCCCGGCGCCGCTTCGCGTTTCGTCCGCCGAAGTGGCCGGAATTTTAAAACGCGAAACCAGCGTACGGGATGTGATCCTCGCCGCTACCGCAGCCGATGTTGCCGTGGTGGGAATTGGCGCGGTGAACCAGCGCCGCGATGCCACTATTTTACGTTCCGGCTATATCAGTGAAGGCGAACAGTTGATGTATGCCCGCAAGGGTGCCGTGGGCGATATCCTGGGTTATTTCCTCAATGCCGAAGGGGAATGCGTAGACGAACTTGAGATCCACCATGAATTACTGGGCGTAACGCTCGATGAGCTGGCGCAGTTACCCACCATCGTTGGCGTGGCCGGAGGTGAAGAGAAAGCCGATGCGATTTATGCCGCACTCAAAGGTCGCCGTATCAATGGCCTGGTGACGGAAGAGACGACAGCCCGCGCGGTGCTGGCTCTGGCGAACTGAGAGCCTGCCTTTCCCGCGCTAACAACGAGGCAAACTCATGAGTTACCTTTTAGCGTTAGATGCAGGGACAGGCAGCGTTCGCGCCGTTATTTTCGATTTGCAGGGCAACCAGATTGCCGTCGGCCAGGCCGAGTGGAAACACCTGAGCGTGGAGAACGTGCCGGGATCGATGGAGTTTGACCTCGACACCAACTGGCGGCTGGCCTGCCAGTGTATCCATCAGGCGCTGGAGCGCGCGCACCTGAGCGCCGCCGATATCCAGTCGGTCGCCTGCTGCTCAATGCGTGAAGGCATTGTGTTGTATGACCGCAACGGCGAGGCTATCTGGGCCTGCGCCAACGTCGACGCCCGCGCCAGCCGCGAGGTGGCCGAACTCAAAGAGATCCACGACTACCGCTTTGAATCCGAAGTGTACGATGTTTCCGGGCAGACGCTGGCGCTCAGCGCCATGCCACGCCTGCTGTGGCTGGCCCACCATCGTCCGGATATTTACCGTAAGGCCGCCACTATTACCATGATCAGCGACTGGCTGGCGGCGAAGCTATCCGGCGAACTGGCGGTAGATCCCTCCAATGCGGGCACCACCGGGATGCTCGATCTCTTCAGCCGCAACTGGCGTCCGACGCTGCTGGATATGGCCGGGCTGCGTGCCGATATCCTCTCCCCGGTGAAAGAAACAGGCACGCTGCTGGGCGCAGTTACCGGGGCAGCAGCTCAGCAAAGTGGCCTGCGCGAAGGCACCCCGGTGGTGGTGGGCGGTGGCGATGTGCAACTGGGGTGTCTGGGTTTGGGTGTGGTCCGCGCCGGGCAAACGGCGGTGTTGGGCGGTACCTTCTGGCAGCAAGTGGTGAATTTGCCGCAGGTACGTACCGATCCCGATATGAATATCCGGGTTAACCCCCACGTAATCCCCGGCATGGCGCAGGCGGAATCCATCAGTTTCTTCACCGGATTAACCATGCGCTGGTTCCGTGATGCCTTCTGCGCAGAGGAAAAACTGATTGCCGGGCGAATGGGCATAGATACTTACTCTCTGCTGGAAGAGATGGCGGCTCGCGTTCCGGCGGGTTCGCACGGCGTGATGCCTATTTTCTCCGATGCGATGCATTTTAAGCAGTGGTACCACGCTGCACCGTCGTTTATTAACCTCTCCATCGATCCGGAAAAGTGCAACAAAGCCACGCTGTTCCGTGCCCTGGAAGAGAACGCCGCGATTGTCTCGGCCTGCAACCTGGCGCAGATTTCGCAGTTTTCCGGCGTGAAATTTGAAAGCCTGGTCTTTGCAGGCGGTGGTGCAAAAGGTGCGTTGTGGAGCCAGATCTTAAGCGATGTTACCGGGTTGCCGGTGCGTGTGCCTGAGGTCAAAGAGGCCACCGCGCTGGGTTGCGCAATAGCCGCCGGAACGGGCGCGGGCCTGTTTGCGGATATGGCATCCACCGGAGAACGACTGGTGAAATGGAGCCGGGAATTTACGCCAAACCCGGAACACCGCGAGCTGTACGACGGGATGATGCAAAAATGGCAGGCGGTCTACGCCGACCAGCTTGGTTTGGTGGACAGCGGGCTGACCACGTCCATGTGGCAGGCTCCGGGGCTGGTGCGGACATCCCCCTCACCCTAACCCTCTCCCCTTTGGGGTGTACAGTCCGGGGAGAGGGTTAGGGTGAGGGGCATTATTTGATTCCCATCACAATCACTGCATTCCCCTTTTCCCTTTTACTCTCCGCTGGCTAAATTAGTAACTCATCCGACCACATAACAATAATTTTACACTGGAAGAGAGTATGAGCCGCTACCCGTCGTTATTCGCCCCCCTCGATCTGGGGTTCACAACGCTCAAAAACCGCGTGTTGATGGGCTCGATGCATACCGGTCTGGAAGAACATCCCGACGGCGCTGAGCGTCTGGCTGCGTTCTATGCCGAACGTGCGCGTCATGGTGTGGCGTTGATTGTCACCGGTGGCGTAGCACCCGCCCCATCAGGTGTGGGTATGGAAGGCGGAGCCGTGCTGAACGATGCCAGCCAGCTGCCGCATCACCGCATTGTGACCGATGCGGTGCACAAAGAGGGTGGGAAAATCGCCCTGCAAATTCTGCATACGGGCCGTTACAGCTACCAGCCGAAACTGGTGGCGCCATCGGCCATTCAGGCCCCCATCAACCGTTTCAAACCGCACGCCCTTAGCCACGACGAGATCCTGACGCTGATTGACGACTTCGCCCGCTGTGCCGCACTGGCGCGGGAAGCGGACTACGACGGCGTAGAAGTGATGGGCTCTGAAGGGTATCTGATTAACGAATTCCTGGCGGCCCGCACTAACCAGCGGGACGACGAATGGGGTGGCGATTACGCACGCCGGATGCGTTTTGCCATCGAAGTGGTACGCGCCGTGCGCGAACGTGCAGGCGCTGATTTTATCATCGTCTTCCGCCTGTCGATGCTCGACCTGGTGGAAGGTGGCGGCACCTTCGAAGAAACCATACAGCTGGCCCAGGCCATTGAAGCGGCAGGCGCAACCATCATCAACACCGGGATCGGCTGGCACGAGGCGCGTATTCCCACCATCGCCACGCCGGTGCCCCGCGCGGCATTCAGTTGGGTGACGCGCAAGCTGAAAGGCAAAGTGTCGATCCCACTGGTGACCACCAACCGTATTAACGATCCTCAGGTGGCGGACGACCTTCTGAACCGGGGTGATGCCGATATGGTATCGATGGCACGTCCGTTCCTGGCCGACGCCGAACTGCTGTCCAAAGCGCAAAGTGGCCGCGCAGATGAGATCAACACCTGCATCGGCTGCAACCAGGCCTGCCTGGATCAGATCTTCGTCGGCAAAGTGACCTCTTGCCTGGTCAACCCGCGCGCCTGCCACGAAACCAAAATGCCGGTGATCCCGGCGAGCAATACAAAGCGTCTGGCGGTGGTTGGCGCGGGCCCTGCGGGGCTGGCCTTTGCCGTCAATGCCGCTTCACGCGGGCACAGCGTAACGCTATTTGATGCAGCAAGTGAGATAGGCGGGCAGTTTAATATCGCCAAACAGATCCCCGGCAAAGAGGAGTTCTACGAAACTCTGCGTTACTACCGCCGGATGCTCGAACTGACGGGCGTGGATCTGCGGTTAAATCAGTTTGTAAATGCAGCGGCTCTGACTGATTTCGACGAGATCATCCTGGCAAGCGGGATAGCCCCGCGCACGCCGGCTATCGAGGGTATTGATCACCCTAAAGTGCTGAGCTACCTCGACGTATTGCGCGATAAAACCCCGGTTGGGGAGAACGTTGCCATTATCGGCTGCGGTGGGATCGGCTTTGATACGGCGATGTATTTAAGCCAGCCGGGTGAAGCTACCAGCCAGAATATTGCTGAGTTTTGTGTGGAATGGGGTATCGACACCAGCCTGAGTCAGGCTGGCGGTTTACGGCCTGAAGGCCCACAGCTGCCAAAAAGCCCGCGCCAGATTGTGATGTTGCAGCGTAAAGCCAGTAAGCCGGGCGAAGGACTGGGCAAAACGACGGGCTGGATCCACCGTGCCACGCTGTTGTCGCGCGGCGTGAAGATGATCCCTGCGGTCAGTTACCAGAAGATCGACGACGAGGGGCTGCACGTGCTGATCGGCGGTGAGCCGCAACTGCTGCGCGTGGACAACATCATTTTATGTGCTGGACAGGAGCCGAAACGCGATCTGGCCGATCCGCTGCGTGAAGCAGGTAAAACGGTGCACCTGATTGGCGGGTGTGATGTGGCGATGGAGCTGGATGCACGGCGTGCGATTGCACAGGGGACGAAGCTGGCATTAGAGATTTGATTTTTGCCCGGTGGCCAGGGTAAAAGCAAAACGGCAACCCCGTTGCCGTTTTTAGTGTTTGCTCCCTCTCCCTGTGGGAGAGGGTTGGGGTGAGGGCATCAGGCCGCACATACCCAATCTTAACGACGACGACCCAGCTTAACCGCTTTCAGCACCACGAACTTGTTGTTGGTGGCAATCGTGGTGCAGTTACCGAAAATCTTCTTCAGCTTGTGGAAGTAGTCCAGGTGACGGTTAGCCACAATATACAGCTCGCCGTTAATTTTCAGGCAACGACGCGCGTGGTGGAACATCTCCCAGGCGACGTTATCCGTCAGGGCGTGTTTCTGGTGGAACGGTGGGTTACACAGTACCGCGTTGAAACGGAAAGGCTCCACGCCCGACAGTGCGTTGTTGATCATAAACTCGCAGCGATCCAGCGCCTCTGGCATGTTGGTTTCCACGTTCAGACGACTGGAAGCCACCGCCATTGGCGATTCATCGCTAAACACCACGCTGGCTTCCGGGTTCTTCGCCAGCAGCGTCAGGCCAATCACCCCGTTACCACAGCCCAGGTCAACAATCTCACCTTCCAGGTTTTCCGGCAGATTTTCAATAAAGAAACGTGCGCCGATATCCAGACCGGTGCGGGAGAAAACGTTCGCGTGGTTGTGGATGGTCCAGTCGGTTCCTTCCAGTTTCCAGCTCAGCGTTTCTGGTGCGTCAGCCAGTTCCGGCGCACTGAAGGTACAGTTAATCAGGCGCGCTTTTTTCCACGCCAGCGTGGTGGTGGTTGGGCCGAGCACTTTCTCGAACAATTCCAGCGTCGAGGTGTGAATATCACGCGCTTTAGCCCCCGCGATAATACGGGTTTCTGGGGTGACAACTGTACGCAACGCGCGCAGCTGTTGTTCCAGCAACGCCATGGTTTTTGGCACTTTGATCAGCACCACACCCGGCGCCTGCGGGTAATTCGCGGTGCTGTCGAGAAACTTCACGCTGGATTCTTCGAGGTCGTTGTGGCGCAGGTTTTCACGCGTCGCCAGCTCACTTAAGTAGGAATCACCGATGCTGTAAGGAGTGTGTTCCGCCAGAGCACAGCTCAGCGCGCCAAACGCATCATTCAGGATCAGAACCGGGCCGCTGATTTCAGTATCATCCAACTGTTGCAGCAGATATTCATCCGCCGCTTCCCACGCCATAAGCGGGTTGACGTCGTCCGTTTCCGGGAAACGTTTAAGGTTGAGTGAACGGAAACCGTTGTCTAAGTGGCTCATCGGCCCTCCTGAATGGTAAAATTTCGGCGTATCCCTAAAAAGGGTGCGTGAGTATACCGTTTTATTATCGATTTGGGGCGTTGATGAACCAACTTACTTATCTCCAGGGCTACCCGGAGCATTTACTTTCTCAGGTTCGCAGCCTGATTGCCGAGCAAAAGCTGGGCACGGTGCTGGAAAAACGCTACCCGGGCACCCATGATTTCGCGACCGATAAAGCGCTCTGGCAGTATACGCAGGATCTTAAAAGCCGGTACCTGAAGAGCGCGCCGCCGATCAATAAGGTGATGTACGACAACAAGATCCACGTGCTGAAAAACGCGCTCGGTCTGCATACTGCCATCTCCCGCGTACAGGGTGGCAAGCTAAAGGCGAAAGCCGAGATCCGTGTGGCGACCGTGTTCCGTAACGCGCCAGAAGCATTTCTGCGGATGATCGTAGTGCATGAACTGGCGCACCTGAAGGAGAAAGAGCACGACAAGGCGTTCTATTCCCTGTGCTGCCACATGGAGCCGCAGTACCACCAGCTCGAGTTTGATACCCGCCTGTGGCTTACGCATTTATCGTTAAATGGTAATGCGCAATAGCGCACTGGTTTTGCAATAATCCCGTGCTACAGTGGCTAAAGGTTCCCAGCTACGGAGTACGTAAACGTTTATGATACGTTTCGCAGTCATTGGTACGAACTGGATCACACGCCAGTTCGTCGACGCCGCCCACGAAACCGGCAAATATAAGCTCACCGCAGTCTATTCCCGCAGCCTTGAGCAGGCGCAGATCTTCGCGAATGATTATCTGGTCGAACACCTGTTCACTTCGCTTGATGAGATGGCGCAAAGTGATGCCATTGATGCGGTCTATATCGCCAGCCCTAACTCCCTGCACTTCCCGCAAACGAAGCTGTTCCTCAGCCATAAAAAACATGTAATTTGCGAGAAGCCGCTGGCCTCCAATATTCAGGAAGTAGAAACCGCTATCGCCCTGGCGCGTGAAAATCAGGTGGTGCTGTTCGAAGCGTTCAAAACCGCCAGCCTGCCGAACTTCCTGCTGTTGCAGCAGTCCCTGCCGAAGCTTGGCAACGTGCGTAAGGCTTTCATCAACTACTGCCAGTACTCGTCGCGCTACCAGCGCTACCTGGACGGCGAAAACCCGAATACCTTTAATCCGGCCTTCTCGAACGGGTCGATTATGGATATTGGCTTTTACTGTCTAGCCTCGGCAGTGGCGCTGTGGGGTGAGCCGCACAGCGTAACCGCCACGGCCAGCCTGCTGGAAAGCGGCGTAGATGCACACGGTGTCGTGGTGCTGGACTACGGTGATTTCAGCGTCACGCTGCAACACTCTAAAGTGAGTGATTCGGTGCTGCCGAGCGAAATTCAGGGTGAAGCCGGATCGCTGGTGATTGAGAAGATCTCTGAATGTCAGAAAGTGAGCTTCGTGCCGCGCGGCGGGAAAGCGCAAGAGCTGACGCAACCACAGCATATTAACACTATGCTCTATGAGGCAGAGGTCTTTGCACGCCTGGTAGAAAATAATGAAGTGAATCACCCTGGGCTTTCGGTAAGCCGCACCACGGCGAAGCTGCAAACGGAGATCCGCCGTCAGACTGGCGTGGTGTTCCCGGCAGACGACGTGAGCGCAAAAGCGATCGCGTAAAGCTGTGTAATGAAATCATGCACACCATTGACGAAACCGATGGTCTGACATATTTTGTTACCCGCAAAGGGGAGTAACTTCTTCGCCGGTGGATCGTCATTACGATGCGTGCAAAATCGCATCCGGTCGCCGGGCAACTGAAAAGCATGGCTTTTCAGTTGTAAGTGAGACCTTGCCGGAAGGCGAGGTCTATGCATAAAAAGCTAACGGCTATCGTCTTCTGACCATGGCCGTTTTTGTTTTTTATGTGTAAGGAAAATAGTATGCATTCTGTCGGCACTCCAATGTTGTGGGGCGGATTCGCGATCGTCGTGCTTATCATGCTGGCGATAGACCTCTTTTTGCAGGGGCGTCGCGGCGCACATGGCATGACCATGAAACAGGCTGCCGTTTGGTCGCTGGTATGGGTTACCCTCTCTCTTCTCTTTTGTGCCGCCTTTTGGTGGTATCTGGCCTCAACCGAAGGCCGCGCGGTTGCCGATCCTCAGGCGCTGGCGTTCCTCACTGGTTATTTGATTGAAAAAGCGCTGGCCGTGGATAACGTCTTCGTCTGGTTGATGCTGTTCAGTTACTTCGCCGTACCTGCCGCACTGCAACGCCGCGTACTGGTATACGGCGTGCTGGGGGCGATCGTTCTGCGTACTATCATGATCTTTGCCGGCAGCTGGCTGATAACCCAGTTCGAATGGCTGCTGTATGTCTTCGGCGCCTTCCTGCTGTTCACCGGGATCAAAATGGCGCTGGCGAAAGAAGACGGCTCCGCCATTGGCGATCGCCCGCTGGTGAAGTGGATCCGTGGACATCTGCGCATGACGGACAAGATCGAGAGCGAACACTTCTTCGTGCGAAAAAACGGCCTGATGTTTGCCACACCGTTGCTGCTGGTACTGATTCTGGTTGAGCTGAGCGACGTTATTTTCGCGGTAGACAGTATTCCGGCTATCTTCGCGGTGACCACTGACCCGTTCATTGTGCTGACCTCTAACCTGTTCGCGATCCTTGGCCTGCGTGCGATGTACTTCCTGCTGGCGGGTGCTGCAGAGCGCTTCTCTATGCTGAAATACGGCCTGTCGGTGATCCTGGTGTTTATCGGTATCAAGATGCTGATTGTCGATTTCTTCCATATCCCGATCGCCATTTCGCTCGGAGTGGTGTTTGGCATTCTGATCGTGACGCTGATTATCAATACCTGGGTTAATCGCCAGCACGATAAGAAGCAGCAGGTGTAGTGCATTTTGCCCGGTGGCGCTGCGCTTACCGGGCACTTCAGTTAATCAATAGTTAAAAAACATGACGCAACACGTAAAATCCAGCATTTTACGCTTCCCTCCCCGGCCACTTTCCCTATACTCGACCAGGCAAACATTTACTTACATCCGGACATAAATGTGACTTAGAGCACATCCGGGATGGAACGCAATTTCACTTAAGGAACAATGATGACTACACAATCATCTGGCCTGTTTCAGCGTCTGATGCAAGGCAGCCTCGTCAAACAAATTTTGGTTGGTCTGGTTTTGGGGATCCTGCTGGCAATGGTATCCAAACCCGCCGCTGAAGCCACCGGGCTGCTCGGCACCCTCTTCGTGGGCGCACTCAAAGCCGTTGCCCCAGTACTGGTTCTGATGCTGGTCATGGCCTCCATCGCGAATCACCAGCACGGACAAAAAACCAACATTCGCCCTATTCTGTTCCTGTATCTTTTGGGAACCTTCTCTGCTGCATTAACTGCCGTTGTGTTTAGCTTCCTGTTCCCGTCCACGCTGCATCTGACCAGCGCCGCCGGTGATATCACACCGCCATCCGGGATTGTGGAAGTGATGCGCGGTCTGCTGATGAGCATGGTTTCTAACCCTGTCACGGCGCTGATGGGCGGAAACTACATTGGCATCCTGGTCTGGGCGATTGGTCTGGGCTTCGCGCTGCGTCACGGTAACGACACCACGAAAAATCTGGTCAACGATATGTCCAATGCCGTGACCTTTATGGTGAAACTGGTGATTCGGTTTGCGCCAATCGGGATTTTCGGCCTGGTCTCCTCTACGCTTGCCACCACAGGCTTCGAAACTCTGTGGGGCTATGCTCAGCTGCTGGTCGTCCTGGTAGGCTGTATGCTGCTGGTGGCACTGGTGATTAACCCGCTGCTGGTGTTCTGGCAGATCCGTCGTAACCCATATCCACTGGTGCTAATGTGTCTGCGCGAGAGTGGCGTATATGCCTTCTTCACTCGCAGTTCAGCGGCGAACATTCCGGTTAACATGGCGCTGGCGGAGAAGCTGAACCTGGATCGCGATACCTACTCGGTTTCCATTCCGTTAGGAGCGACAGTCAATATGGCGGGTGCAGCGATTACGATTACCGTGCTGACGCTGGCAGCGGTGCATACACTGGGTATTCCGGTGGATCTGCCAACGGCGCTGCTGTTGAGCGTGGTGGCATCACTTTGCGCATGTGGCGCATCAGGTGTGGCTGGCGGTTCACTGCTGCTGATCCCACTGGCCTGTAATATGTTCGGTATCCCGAATGAAATTGCAATGCAGGTCGTCGCCGTAGGCTTCATTATCGGCGTGTTGCAGGACTCCTGCGAGACTGCGCTGAACTCATCAACCGATGTCCTGTTCACCGCAGCTGCCTGTCAGGCGGAAGACGCGCGCTTAGCGAAAAACGCCCTGCGTAGCTAATCTGTCAGCCCTTCCGTCAGCGGACGGAGGGGCTATCTTCCTGCACCTGGTTTTCCACTTTAAACGGATCGATACCGCGCTGCTGCATTCGCCAGAAACGAATGATGTTCAGCCCGTTCATGATAAGAAAACTGCCTTCGATTAACGTCCCGCCAATCGACCCAAGCCAGAAATTGTGGATCACCCAGCAGCAGGTTGAACACCAGATAACGCAGCGCATCGTCAGGCCCTTACTGCGAAACAGCGCCCAGGTACTGACAATGGTACCAATTACCGGTAGCAGCTCGATCGGATGATGAAACTTCGCCAGCCCAATTCCCCCCGTCAGCACAATAAACACCGCCATCACCCACAGGCTGCGGGTACGCAGAGTAATGAGCGTACGCACGGTGTTGAGCATGGCGCTTGAGCCTGCCGGAAATGCGCCCATCAGGAAGAAGTGCACGCCAATAACGGCGCTGTAAACCGAAAGCTGGATTTTGAATTTCCGCTCGTCACGATTGATAAAGGTGGTGATACCAATCAGAAAGGCGATGACGCCAACGCCCTGGGCCAGCCAATACGCGCTCATGAAGGAGTCCTGTGTTCAGACAAAAAGAAACGGCGCTTCATTATATGAAACGCCGTTTCGGATTTAAAGCATGATGACTTACAGCGTGACGCCGCTTTTGAAGATCGCCAGCTCGCGGAAGTCGTTTTTCTCGTTACAGGTCTGCTTGCCGTTAGCGAAATCCACGATGGTATCAACGAATTCATTCAGCAGCTGCGGCATCGCTTTGCCGTGTATCAGCTGGCCGGCATCAAAGTCGATCCAGTGTTTTTTCTTCGCCGCCAGCTCGCTGTTGGTGGCAATTTTCACCGTTGGCACAAAACCGCCGTACGGTGTACCACGGCCAGTACTGAACAGCACCATGTGGCAGCCTGATCCGGCCAGCGCGCTGGTTGCCACCGCATCGTTACCCGGTGCGCTAAGCAGGTTCAGACCGTGGGTTTTCAGGCGTTCGCCATAGCGCAGCACGTCGACCACCTGACTTGCCCCTGCTTTCTGGGTACAGCCGAGCGATTTTTCTTCAAGTGTCGTGATCCCACCCGCTTTGTTGCCCGGCGATGGATTCTCGTAAATTGGCTGGTTGTGCGCGATGAAGTACTGTTTGAAGTCGTTCACCATGGTGACGGTTTTCTCAAACGTCTCTTCGTCGCGGCAATGGCTCATCAGAATGCGTTCAGCACCAAACATTTCTGGCACTTCGGTCAGCACGGTGGTACCGCCGTTAACGATCATGTAATCCGAGAAGCGGCCCAGCATTGGGTTCGCAGTGATGCCGGACAGGCCATCAGATCCGCCGCACTCAAGCCCGAATTTCAGCTCGCTCAGTTTGCCTGGCTCACGTTTGTCATGGCGCATCACTTCATACAGCTGATGCAGCTGCTCAAGTCCAGCTTCCACTTCATCGTCCTGGTGCTGGCACACCATAAAGTGCACGCGCTCAGGATCAAACTCACCCAGCGTTTCGCGGAAGGCATCCACCTGGTTGTTTTCACAACCCAGGCCAATCACCAGAACCGCGCCCGCATTCGGGTGGCGCACCATGTTTTGCAGCATGGTGCGGGTATTAATATGGTCATCCCCTAACTGTGAACAACCGTAGGTATGGCTAAACAGGTGCACACCGTCGGTGCCTTCGGCATCGTTGGTTTCTTTCAGGAAACGCGTCTGGATTTGACGCGCGATCCCGTTAACACAGCCCACCGTCGGGAGGATCCACAGTTCGTTGCGGATCCCCACGTCACCGTTGGCACGGCGGTAAATCTGTACGTCGCGATCTGCCGCCTGCCCGATGTCCGCCGGGGATTCAGGTTGATAGCTATACTCGTCCAGATCGCTCAGATTGGTGCGGGTATTGTGGGAATGAATATGTTCACCCGGCGCAATATCCGCCAGCGCATGACCAATAGGCAAACCGTACTTCACGACGTTTTCCCCTTCGGTGATGGGGCGTATGGCAAATTTATGCCCACGTGAAATCGCCTGTCGCAACGTGACTGTCTCATTTTCGACAGTCACGTCGGTACCTTCGGTCAGATCCGCCAGTGCTACGACAACGTTATCCAGCGAATGGATTTTGATGTATTGCATATCAACCTCAAACGGCCTTAGTTCAGTTCAATGGCGAAGTAGTCACGCGCATTGTTAA
The DNA here is from genome assembly GCF_052886895.1 of Enterobacter sp. C4G1. Lineage (NCBI taxonomy): Bacteria > Pseudomonadati > Pseudomonadota > Gammaproteobacteria > Enterobacterales > Enterobacteriaceae > Enterobacter > Enterobacter sp. C4G1. The sequence goes on from NZ_JBQVVV010000001.1 coordinate 411,148, forward strand.
AGCAGATGTTTTTTACCATTTCGCCCAGCAGCTGAATATCCGCTGGCGCTTCGCCCGCAGCCACCCAACGGCCAATCATCTGGCACAGAATGCGGCGGAAATATTCGTGACGGGTATAGGACAGGAAGCTGCGGCTGTCGGTCAGCATCCCGACAAAGCGGCTTAACAGGCCCAGTTGTGCCAGCTGCGTCATCTGACGCTCCATGCCGTCTTTCTGGTCGTTAAACCACCAGCCGGAACCGAACTGCATCTTGCCTGGCATCCCTTCGCCCTGGAAGTTACCGATCATGGTGCCCAGCACTTCGTTATCGCGAGGGTTCAGGCAGTACAGGATGGTTTTAGGCAGCAGATTCTGTTCGTTCTGTTTGCTCAGCAGTTTTGACAGCTCTTCCGCCAACGGACGGTCGTTAATAGAGTCAAAGCCCACATCCGCGCCCAGCAGTTTGAACTGACGCTGGTTGTTATTACGCAGCGCACCAATGTGATACTGCTGTACCCAACCGCGACGGGCATATTCTGCACCAAGGAACACCAGTACCGCAGTTTTGAACTGGGCAACTTCATGCTCGCTTAACTGCTCACCGGACAGACGACGCGCCAGGATGCTATCCAGCTCGGCTTCGTTTGACTCCGCGAACAGCACCACATCAAGCGCGTGGTCAGACACCTTACAGCCGTGTGCAGCAAAGTGATCCAGACGTTTGGTCAGGGCGGTTTGCAGGTCAGTGAAACGACGAATGTCGGTATCAGACACTTCCGCCAGCTTCGCCATATAGTCATTAAAGGTTGCCAGCTCAATGTTGAACGCTTTATCCGGACGCCAGCTTGGCAGCACTTTGATATCGAAAGAGGTGTCTTTCGCCACAACCGCGTGATGCTCCAGCGAGTCGATTGGATCGTCGGTAGTACCCACCATCTTCACGTTCATCTGCTTCATGATACCGCGCGCGGAAAACTTATCCTGTGCCAGCAATTCGTTGCACTGGTTCCAGATTTCATCGGCCGTGGTTGGAGAGAGCAGTTTGCCGGTAATACCAAACGGACGACGCAGCTCCAGGTGCGTCCAGTGGTATAACGGGTTGCCGATGGTGTGCGGCACGGTCGCTGCCCATGCGTCAAACTTCTCGCGGTCAGTTGCATCGCCGGTACACAGGCGCTCAGCCACACCGTTGGTGCGCATTGCGCGCCATTTGTAATGGTCACCTTTCAGCCAGATGTCATACAGGTTTTTGAAGCGATAATTTTCGGCAACCTGCTGCGGAGGTAAATGGCAGTGATAGTCGAAAATTGGCTGGTCTTTTGCGTAGTCGTGGTACAGCCGGCGAGCAAATTCAGTGTCTAGCAGAAAATCTTCAGTCATAAACGGAGTCATTTATCGTCTTCCTCTTAACGAGTGCGTCAAAAAGCTTATGTTCAGATGCTGCAAAGTTATCACACCAATTTCCAGAGGCCGAAGTTTTTTTCGTGAGTTAGATCAATAAACGTCAACAAATAAATTACCCTCAACGGAGTAAACCCTTTCGCAGCCCGCGCCAGAACTGGCTTTGCGTGCAGAACATAATGTCCCTACAAAGAATCACACTTTTGTGATGTCACTCACCTTTTAAAGTTGTATGACAAGTTATCTTTTCGCCGTCGCAAACAATTAGCCGACGGAATGCATTACTGGTGCGAAAAACATCGGATTTAACGGTACGGATACCGACTTATGCACGATTACTTATGGCAAGGTTCGGGCCGTTCCGGGAAATTATCCCGGTTACGCCCCTCCCGTTACACAACAGCTCCCGGAAACGGTTGAGAGGTTGCCGTGCCCCGGCACGGAAATAACATAACGATGAGGTTTTACATGCGTAAAATTAAAGGGTTACGTTGGTACATGATTGCACTGGTGACGTTGGGCACCGTGCTGGGCTACCTGACACGTAACACCGTGGCAGCAGCGGCTCCTACGTTGATGGAAGAATTGCATATCTCCACACAGCAATACTCTTACATCATTGCTGCTTACTCCGCGGCTTACACCGTAATGCAGCCTATAGCAGGTTATGTTCTTGATATTCTCGGTACTAAAATCGGTTATGCGTTCTTCGCAGTCGCATGGGCAATTTTCTGCGGTGCAACAGCACTGGCAGGCAGTTGGGGCGGTCTGGCACTGGCGCGCGGTGCGGTAGGTGCAGCTGAAGCCGCCATGATCCCGGCAGGCCTGAAAGCCAGCTCCGAGTGGTTCCCGGCGAAAGAACGTTCTATTGCGGTCGGTTACTTTAACGTGGGGTCTTCCATTGGTGCGATGATTGCTCCGCCACTGGTGGTCTGGGCTATCGTGATGCACAGCTGGCAGATGGCGTTCATCATCTCTGGTGTCCTGAGCTTTGCATGGGCAATGGCGTGGCTGATTTTCTATAAACACCCACGCGACCAGAAAAAACTGTCTACTGAAGAACGTGATTACATCATTGGCGGTCAGGAATCTCAGCACCAGACCAACAACGGCAAAAAAATGACCGTCTGGCAAATTCTGGGCACCCGTCAGTTCTGGGGTATCGCACTGCCACGCTTCCTGGCAGAACCAGCCTGGGGTACGTTTAACGCCTGGATCCCACTGTTCATGTTTAAAGTGTATGGCTTTAACCTGAAAGAGATCGCGATGTTCGCCTGGATGCCAATGCTGTTCGCTGACCTGGGTTGTATCGTGGGGGGTTACCTGCCACCGCTGTTCCAGCGCTGGTTTGGTGTGAACCTGATTGTCTCTCGTAAAATGGTTGTTACCATGGGTGCACTGCTGATGATTGGCCCAGGTATGATTGGTCTGTTCACCAGCCCATACGTAGCAATTGGCCTGCTCTGTATTGGTGGCTTTGCTCACCAGTCCCTGTCTGGCGCACTGATTACGCTCTCATCAGACGTCTTTGGTCGTAACGAAGTGGCAACGGCAAACGGCCTGACCGGTATGGCTGCCTGGACCGCGAGTACCATGTTTGCTCTGGTGGTTGGTGCTCTGGCAGATACCATCGGCTTTAGCCCACTGTTCGCCGTACTGGCTGTCTTCGACCTGCTGGGTGCGATAGTTATCTGGACAGTGCTGAAAAGCAAATCGGCAGAAGAGTTGCAGAAAGAGTCCGTTGGGGGACCCGCAACGCAGAGTTAGCGTTGATGATGTTATGCCGGGTGACGGCTTCGCCTTACCCGGCCTACAAAACCCAATAAAACCGCAGGCCGGGTCAACCCGGCGAGTACAACAAGAAAGCCGCCTTAGGGCGGCTTTTTTCATGGCGAAATCTGGAGACTGGCTCGCAAAAGTGGTATAACAAATAATCCGTCGTACCCTGCCTGGAGCGCATATGGAAATCACCGAATCACGTCGTTTATATCAGCAACTTGCTGCCGAGCTGAAAGATCGCATCGAGCAAGGTGTCTATCTTGTCGGTGATAAACTGCCTGCTGAACGCTTTATTGCTGATGAGAAAAGCGTGAGCCGCACGGTGGTGCGTGAAGCCATCATTATGCTGGAAGTCGAAGGCTATGTTGAAGTACGCAAAGGCTCCGGTATTCATGTGATTTCCAACCAGGCAAAACACTCCCCGGTGCCGGACGAGAGTCTGGAGTTCGCCAGTTACGGGCCGTTTGAGTTGCTACAGGCGCGTCAGCTGATCGAGAGCAATATTGCCGAATTTGCCGCCACGCAGGTGACCAAGCAGGACATCATGAAGCTGATGGAAATCCAGGAGAATGCGCGTAAGGAAAAATGCTTCCGCGATTCAGAATGGGATTTGCAGTTCCATGTTCAGGTTGCGCTGGCAACGCAAAATACCGCCCTGGCAGCAATCGTTGAAAAAATGTGGACTCAGCGCGTTCATAACCCGTACTGGAAGAAATTGCACGATCACATCGATTTGCGCACCGTGGATAACTGGTGTGACGATCACGACCAAATTCTTAAAGCGCTGATTCGTAAAGACCCACACGCGGCAAAACTGGCCATGTGGCAGCACCTGGAAAATACCAAGCAGATGCTGTTTAACGAAACCAGTGATGACTTCGAATTTAACGCCGATCGCTATCTTTTTGCTGATAATCCTGTCGTTCACCTCGATACGGCGGCCAATCTCGCAAAATAGTTCCCCTTTCCGCTGGCAGGCGCTTCGCTGCGCCTTCCGGCGCAGGTGGGTAAGCAAAACATATATAGTGTCAGCCTTTGTAAATCCCCTCGCTCACCTTCATTGCTTAAGCCAAAATCAATCCGCCTGTGCAAAATCTGTGACGCAGAACGTTGGGCTTTGTTACAATTGGATTCAATTTGCTTTCTTGTAAGTTAGTGCTTGCATACCAGCCATTTAACAGGGAACAGTTCTGGCCACCACCAATGTGTCCGCGAGCGACCATAATGAAATCATAAAAATGTCGCCGTACTGTTTTTCCCGGATAACAGGCGTGACGTTAACCGATTTCCAGGAATACTGAATGGAACTTTTGACCCAACTACTACATGCCTTATGGGCTCAGGACTTCGAAACGCTGGCCAATCCGTCTATGATTGGGATGCTCTATTTCGTTTTGTTTATGATCCTGTTTCTTGAGAATGGATTGCTTCCTGCCGCCTTCCTGCCTGGCGACAGTTTGTTAGTTCTGGTCGGCGTGCTTTGTGCCAAAGGTGCAATGGCATTCCCCCAGACCATCCTGCTATTAACTATTGCTGCAAGCCTCGGCTGCTGGGTGAGCTATATCCAGGGACGATGGCTGGGTAATACGCGCATCGTGCAAAACTGGCTTTCGCATCTCCCGGCGCATTACCACCAGCGGGCGCACCACCTGTTCCACAAACATGGGCTTTCAGCGCTACTGATTGGCCGTTTCATCGCGTTTGTACGCACCTTATTGCCCACCATTGCTGGGCTTTCTGGCCTGAGCAGCACACGCTTCCAGTTCTTTAACTGGATGAGTGGCCTGCTGTGGGTGCTGATCCTGACGACGTTAGGCTATGCACTTGGCAAAACGCCTGTGTTTATGAAATATGAAGACCAGTTAATGTCATGCCTGATGCTGCTGCCGGTAGTGCTGCTGGTCTTTGGTCTGGTCGGTTCTCTGGTTGTCCTGTGGAAGAAAAAATACGGAGCCAAGGGCTAACGATGGCCATTTCACCGTTATCCCTGCGCCGCTTGTCTTACGCATTGATTGTGCTGGTATTCATCAGCGCGATGCTGCTGGTATGGACGGCGCTCCAGCACCAGGAATCCACACTGGCAATCCGACCGGTGAATCAAGGAGCCAGCGTGCCAGACGGTTTTTCCATCTGGCATCACCTGGATGCAAACGGGATCCGCTTCAAGAGCATCACGCCACAAGATGATGTTTTACTGATTAAATTTGACTCCAGTGCGCAAAGCGCAGCAGCCAAAGCCGTGCTCGACAGAACGTTGCCGCATGGATACATCATTGCTCAGCAGGAAGATGACAGCCAGCCAGCAGCCTGGTTGTCACTTCTGCGCGACACATCACACCGGTTTGGATAATCTCCAGGATTCTGAATCTTTTCACTCACTTTGGTGATTACCCCGTTTACTTACTATGCTTAAGTACGCGGAGCATCATATCTATGTTCTTCGCATGACTTTGGACACCGGCACACTCCACGGACGTGCTGCAAACAATGGAAGGTTCCAATAATGAAATACCGCATCACCCTGGCTCTGGCCCTTTTTTCATTAAGCACAGCCTCTTTCGCCACCTCCCTGTGTCTGGAGAAGGAGAAAGATATTCAGCGAGAAATCAGTTATGCCGAAAAGCATAACAATCAGAACCGAATCAATGGCTTGAAAAAAGCGCTTAGCGAAGTGAAAGCTAACTGTTCCGACAAAGAGCTTCACGCCAGCCACCAGAAGAAAATCGCGGCGCAAAAGGAAGAAGTTGCCGAGCGCCGTCGCGATCTTCAGGAAGCGAAAGAGAAAGGGGATGCGGATAAAATTGCCAAACGCGAGAAGAAACTGAAAGAAGCGCAAGACGAACTGAACGCGCTGGAATCCCGCGATTATTGAGTTAACGGAAGTCTCACAGGAGAAAATCATGTCAAAAGATACTACGTCAGAAAACCTGCGCGCTGAGTTGAAATCCCTGGCGGATACCCTTGAAGAAGTGCTGAACTCCTCTACCGATAAATCAAAGGAAGAAGTCAGCAAACTGCGCAGTAAAGCCGAGCAAGCATTGAAAGAGAGCCGTACCCGTCTGGGTGAAACCGGTGATGCCCTGGCTAAGCAGACCCGTGAAGCGGCTGCACGCGCTGACGAATACGTTCGCGATAACCCATGGACTGGTGTAGGCATTGGTGCCGCTGTTGGTGTGGTTCTGGGTGTCCTGCTCACGCGTCGTTGATTATGGAAGATAATCGTCATACTGAAGGTCCGGCAAAGAACATTATTGGCATCGGACAGCGGATATTAACCACGCTCGTCGGTATTGCTGAAACGCGTATTCGTCTGGCCGTGGTTGAACTGGAAGAAGAGAAAGCTAATATCTTCCAGATCCTGCTGATGCTCGGTCTTACACTCCTCTTTGCCGCATTTGGCCTGATGAGCCTGCTGGTACTGGTTATCTGGGTTGTCGATCCGCAGTATCGTCTGAATGCCATGATTGCGACCACCGTAGTGTTGCTGTTGGGTGCTGTGATAGGTGGTATCTGGACGCTGCAAAAAGCGCGCAAATCTACGCTATTGCGTCATACCCGTCAGGAGCTTGCAGCCGACCGCACGCTACTGGAGGACGACAAGCCATGAGCAGCAAAACCGAGCTCAGGCAGCGAAAAGCGTTTCTGTTAAGCCAGATCCAGCAGCAACGACTGGATCTGGCCGCCAGCCGTCGCGACTGGGTGGATGCGACACGCCCTCTGGATCGTAGCTGGAATACCTTCCTGAACCTGCGTTCATGGGTACTGGTCGGCAGCAGCGTGATGGCAATCTGGGGTGTGCGTCACCCCAGCAAGCTGATTCGCTGGACGCGTCGCGGCTTTGGTGTCTGGAGCGCCTGGCGTCTGGTGAAGGCAACCCTTCGTCAGCAGCAACTGCGATAGTCTTCTCGCCGGGTGGCGCTGCGCTTACCCGGCAAAATCCCCCTTACTCAATATCTTTGATAAAGATTGACAGTTTTCCTTGCTAACAATTGTCACTCGTCACGTTTATGATTCTCTCCATCGACAGCAAAGACGCGGTATCTACCCGAATTTGCACACAAATAAAGATCAGCCGCTCATGTGGTTTCCTGGAGAGTAAAATGAAAAAATTAGAAGATGTTGGTGTACTGGTAGCACGCATTCTGATGCCAATTCTGTTCATCGTTGCAGGTTGGGGCAAAATCACCGGTTATGCGGGTACACAACAGTATATGGAAGCAATGGGCGTGCCGGGGTTCCTGCTGCCACTGACCATTCTGCTTGAGTTCGGCGGCGGCCTGGCAGTACTGTTCGGCTTCCTGACCCGTACCACTGCACTGTTTACCGCGGGCTTCACACTGCTGACAGCATTTATCTTCCACAGCAACTTTGCGGAAGGTGTGAACTCCCTGATGTTCATGAAAAACCTGACTATCGCTGGCGGCTTCCTGCTGTTGGCTGTGACCGGTCCTGGCGCATTCAGCATCGACCGTGTTCTGAATAAGAAGTGGTAAGCACGCTATACTGATTTAAAAAAAGCGAGGAGATATCTCCTCGCTTTTGCTATCTGACGGAGGAAGAGAAAATGGGACAACTCGTAGACGGCGTCTGGCAGGATGTCTGGTATGACACTAAATCCACCGGAGGACGCTTCAAGCGCTCTGTTTCGGCCTTCCGTAACTGGCTTACCGCCGATGGCGCGCCAGGCCCCAGCGGTGAAGGTGGTTTTGCAGCTGAAAAAGACCGTTATCATCTCTACGTTTCACTCGCCTGCCCGTGGGCACACCGCACGCTGATGGTGCGTAAACTCAAAGGTCTGGAATCATTACTGCCTGTCTCAGTTGTTAATCCGCTGATGCTGGAAAACGGCTGGACATTCGACAGTGATTTTCCTGCCGCAACGGGTGACGACCTTTACCATCACGATTTTCTGTACCAGCTCTATCTGCGCGCAGATCCGCACTATACCGGCCGCGTCACCGTACCGGTGCTCTGGGACAAGAAAAACCAGACGATCGTCAGTAATGAATCGGCTGAAATCATCCGCATGTTCAACACCGCATTTGATGCGCACGGCGCCCGCGCCGGTGATTACTATCCGGTTGAGCTGCGCGATAAAATTGATGAGCTGAACAGCTGGATCTACGACAACGTGAACAACGGTGTCTACAAAGCCGGTTTTGCCACCAGCCAGGAAGCCTATGACGAAGCGGTCGCGAACGTCTTCACATCGCTGGAGCGCCTGGAGCAGATCCTCGGTCAGCATCGCTACCTGACGGGCGATCGCCTGACGGAAGCAGACATCCGTCTGTGGACTACGCTGGTACGTTTTGATCCGGTCTACGTCACCCACTTTAAGTGCGATAAACATCGTATCAGCGACTACCTGAACCTGTACGGGTTCCTGCGTGACATCTACCAGATACCGGGCATTGCTGAAACGGTCGATTTTGGCCATATCCGCACCCACTACTACCGCAGCCATAAAACCATCAACCCAACGGGCATTATTTCTATTGGGCCATGGCAGGATCTGGATGAGCCGCACGGGCGCGACGTTCGATTTGGATAAATATTTAGGGCATCAATAGATGCCCTTTTTTAATTCACAATATCCATCTATCCTTACTTTGATTGCTTAGAAAACAAGTGATTGACCGATCATTGAGGCAAGGAAAAAATGGACTGGTATTTAAAAGTACTGCGCAACTACATTGGATTTGGTGGCCGTGCCCGCCGCAAAGAGTACTGGATGTTCGTTCTGGTGAACTTCATCCTGATCGTGGTGCTGGGCATTGTCGATAAAATTCTCGGCTGGGAACGGGCTGGCGGTGAAGGTGTTCTCACTACAATTTATGGCCTGTTTGTTCTGCTGCCATCATGGGCCGTGCTGTTCCGCCGGCTGCATGACACCGACCGTTCGGCCTGGTGGCTACTGCTGCTGTTGATCCCGATTATCGGCTGGCTGGTGATTCTGATCTTTAACTGTCAGAGCGGCACGCCGGGTGAAAACCGCTTTGGTGCCGATCCTAAACTCAACGCCTGATTCGTTGCCCGGTAGCTTTCGCTTACCGGGCCTACGAACCTATTTATTGTAGTGGGCAAACAGCTTCGGTATTTCTCGCAAACACCACGACTTCGCTTCTCCCATGCTGTCACGGCGCCACGCCATAATAATATCGACCTCACTGGTGTACTCCGGGCTCACCACGCGCAGCCGTCCTTCGGCGATATCTTTTTCGACGAAGGGATAAGGCATGGTCGCCATCCCGAGGCCAGCCAGCAGCGCCTGGCGCTTATCTTCCAGCGATGTCACCGTCAGACGCGGCTGCTTATCCAGCAGTTGTACCGTTAATACCGGGCGCTCACGCGCGGTATCTGCTACCGCCACACCGCGATATTTCACGCGTGTCACTTCAGACAGCGGCTCAGGCTCCTGGTGGATCGGATGATTCGGTGCGGCGACGTAGACGTTCATCACACTGTAAAGCTTACGGGAGTTGATTTCAGACGATGAACGGAAGTGCATATCCGGTGCAATCACGATGTCCGCCCTGCCCGTTTCCAGACGCTCCCATGCCCCCGCCAGCACTTCGGTAATGATCGACAGCTGGGTGTTGGCTTTATCCGCCAGGCGGTCCACCAACGGGAACAGCGCCTCAGTAGGCACGAGTGCTTCAGTTACCAGCGTCAGATGCGTTTCCCAGCCACGCGCCAGCGCTTCGGCGTCGGTGGTTAGTTTATCGGCCGCTTCCAGCAGCACGCGGCCACGCTCCAGCAGCATCCGGCCAACGTTGGTGAATTTTGTTCTATGACCGGAACGATCGAATAACACCACATCCAGCTCTTCTTCCAGCTTCTGCATGGTGTAGCTCAGCGCAGACGGAACGCGCCCCAGTTCATCTGCCGCAGCGGCAAAGCTGCCACGCCTGTCAATCGCGTCCATGACGCGAAGCGCCTCAAGCGTCAATGCTCTTTCTTTTGCCATTTCGTTCTCATTCAGGAAATTTGAACATACCAGGCAGAATATCTGGCTAACAATGAAGCGTCCATACCTTTACCATTGTTTTAGTGTAAAGAGAGGTCAAGTTTTATGATTACGACAAGAACAGCTAAACAATGCGGACAAGCTGATTTCGGTTGGCTCCAGGCCCGCTACACCTTTTCCTTTGGACACTACTTTGACCCAAAACTCCTCGGTTACGCATCATTGCGCGTATTGAACCAGGAAGTGCTCGCCCCAGGCGCGTCCTTCCAGCCGCGCACGTATCCGAAAGTCGATATCCTGAACCTGATCCTGGAAGGCGAAGCAGAATACCGCGACAGCGAGGGCAATCATGTCCAGGCGAAGGCTGGCGAAGCGTTGCTGATTTCAACGCAACCCGGCATTAGCTACAGCGAACATAATCTCAGCAAAGAAAAGACGCTGACCCGAATGCAGCTGTGGTTGGATGCCTGCCCTGAGCGGGAAAATCCGCTGGTACAGAAGATAGATTTGAAGGGCGAAAAACAGCAGTTGCTTGCATCGCCTGATGGCAGCAACGGTAGCCTGCAACTGCGCCAGCAAGTGTGGCTGCACCATATTGAACTGAAAAAAGGTGAGCAGGCGAGTTTCCAGCTTCATGGCCCGCGCGCCTATTTGCAGTCGATTCATGGCACGGTACATGCGGTGACGCACACGGAAGAAAAAGAAGCGCTCACCTGCGGTGACGGGGCGTTTATTCGTGATGAAGCGAATATTACGCTGGTGGCCGATACGCCGCTGCGCGCGCTGTTGATTGATTTGCCGGTGTAACGTAAAAACCCTCTCCTCCTGGAGGAGAGGGGAAACACCTACACCTTACTCGCCATTATCTCAATGATCTGCCGGTCTGTTGCCTGCATCGAGCGGCACGCCAGTGAGCACAGATTAGCGATAGACTGCTCAACATCGTGCGCGACAATCCCTTCATTGCCTGTCACAGCTGAATCATCCAGCGCCATCATCACCGCCTTCCAGGCGCTCCCGACGCTGGTTGATACCTTCATCGCGCAGCTGTTAGACGCTCCGTCACAGATAATCCCGCTGACATCACCGATCATGCTGCTGATGGCCATCGCAATCGTCTGGTAACGCCCGTCCATCAGCCACGCCATTCCTGCCGCCGCGCCCATGGCCGCCGTTGTTGCAGCGCACAGCGCCGACAAGCGCGGAAGCTGGTAATGGATATAGATGGCCGCCAGATGCGACAACATCAATGCCCGGGCAAGACGTTCATCGTCAGCCTGAACATACTCAGCCACCACCACAACCGGCATAGTCGCGGTGATCCCCTGATTGCCCGAGCCGGAGTTACTCATAGCTGGTAACGTTGCGCCACCCATTCTGGCATCAGAGGCCGCACTGGTGCGGATAATAATGTCTGAACCTATATCCTGCGCCATCCATCCACGCGCGCGCTGTTTATGCAGAGTGGCACCGATGTGCAGCCCCCACTTTCCGCTTAGCCCTTCGCGAGAGAGCGCATCGTTCAGACGTGCCGCTTCCAGGATAAAGCGGATCGCATCGAACGGTACCTGCTCCACAAATTCGACGATCTGCGACAGCGTGGTGTGTGAAAACACCGCCAGCGGATCGCCGCCCATCTCATCGGGCTGCTCGTTAAGGACAAAGCGCGTTTCACCCTGACAAACGATCTCCACGACGCGGGTATGCCCACCGGCAATGGTGACCATTGCCGATGTGTTGCCAGCTTGAACGCAGGCGCGGGAATAAAGGATCTCATCGCAAGGTTCTTGCAGCTTCACCTGTACCCGTCCGGCTTGCAGAAGTGCTTTTGCCTTTGCCAACGCGTCGCCTGAGGCATCTTTCAACACCTCCAGCCCGGCCTGAGCGTTACCGCCAATGGCGCCCAGTGCTGCGGCAATGGGTAGCCCGACCATGCCTGTTCCCGGTACCGTAACGCCAAGCCCGTTTTTCATCAGGTTTGGCGACACCCACGCATCTATCTGCGTGACCTCACCGGGAAGTTGTTCCGCGGCAATGGCACAGGCCAGCGCCAGTGAGACAGGCTCTGTACACCCCAGCGCAGGTTTAACTTCTTCCTGCACGGCACGAATAAAATGGTTCCATAAAGGATTGATTTGCTCAGACATCGTTACGACCTTTATTGCTCCTCAGGAGAACGCGAGGAAAGGAGAAACACAAAGCAGCAGCCCGGTGATGACAATAATCACCAGCGATACTCCTTTATATTTATGTAGCGCGGGGACTTTGTAGACCAGCCACGCCGGGATCAGGCAGCCAACCATTCCAAAGATAGGGCTACAAATAGAAGTGAAGCTCAGGACCGGCGCGTTTAAGACAATGGCGCTCCAGGCGAGCAGGATGGCGAACAGCATGATCCCACGCTGAACGGTACGTTCATTGATATTCTCTGCCCGCATTCTGCGGCGCAGGATATTCATCACAATGCCCTGCGTGGCTTCGCGAAAGCCGAGATACACGCCGAAGAAGGCAGTCATGACGGCGAAAATATTCAGGATCACGCTGACGATTTTGACCCAGCCCGCACCGTCACCGCTAATAAACTGCGCGGCGATCGCCAGAGCCGAAATATTTTGCTCATAGGCTTTTACCGCCTCATCGTGACCCATCGCCAGCGTGAAGGAGACGGCATAGAAGAAAACCGTCACAAACAGCACACCAAAGGCAATATTCATCGCTCGTAGCGCTTTGTGTCGCGCCACTTCTACCGATTTTTCCCGGGAACGATAAGAGATAACCATCGGGCTTAAGGTCTGGATAAACAGAATCGACGTTAAGGTGAAAGGCAGCGTAATAATGGCGTTTTTGATCAGCAACCCCATCGGTGGCAGCATACCGACGTTGGCTAAATGCCAGAGGCCAATCATCGACAGCCCCAGAGCGGCAACCACAAATAGCTTGGTGAGCACCATCAGGCTGGAAACTTTGAACAACAACTTTTCACCACGAGATGAAATAGCCACCAAAATACAAATCAAAAATAAACCGTAGAACGGGTTTTCTGAAAGCAAACCGTCGGTGATGCCGAAGGTGTGCAGATACGAGGCGCTGTCGTTAGTGATGGCGGTGGAATAGACAAACATCCAAATCACCAGCATCACAAAATAAAGTGCCCCTAATAAAATCCCCCAGTTTTTCCCCAGATAACCGCTAATCACGCTCGGGTAATCTTTGCACTCCGGGGATTCCGCCAGCGTATTAATAAACAGGCGCTGGAACAGATACATGGCCGGATAACCAATAATCGACGAGAGCAAAAAGACCCACAGCCCCATTAACCCCACCTGCACCGGGAGAAAAACGATCCCCGCGCCGATGGCCATCCCGATACTCATAATGACCCAGCCCGTGTCGGTGCTGTCGAATTTAATGGCCTCGCACCATTCGCTTTCACTCATCCCTGCCCGCCTTGCCGCGGGAGAGTCGTTCACAATCACACTGCTATTTGTTGCCGTATCCATAAGGCACTCGCTTATTTTGTAGGGTAAACAGTTGTTTTTATAAGGTTCTGCCCACCAGCGATAATGAGCCAGACGTTTGCAGGTGCTTGTTATTAGAGTGAAAAGATCATACCTAGAGAGAGGGAGAAAAAAGTCACAAGTTTTATGTGGCTTTTACGTGATGGGAGGAAAAATTACTTCGATATATGAAAATTAAGTGTGATTTTTCTAAAGGTGATGTGGTTCAAGAAATAAAAAACCCGCGCCAGGCGCGGGTCAGAAATCATTCAGCCAGCGCATTCGCCATATCGGTTCGAATCTGCTTACGCTGTTCAGGCGTCAGGACCTGGCTTACGTCGAAGTAGTATTTCACGCGGTAGTAGCGGGTCTGTTCTTCTATTTTGCTGAAAGCCGCCAGCTGGCTTTTCACCGTGCTTTCATTCCATTTTCCGGCCTGGAACATGTCGATTAACGCGCCATCTTTCACGCCAGTCATTGGGATTTTAGCGACGTTTTGTTCCAGCGCCTGATGCAGCGATTCAATCTTCTTCACCTGCTCGTTACTGAGCTTCAGGTGCTGTACCAGCGGATCCTGCGAAGGCGACGGCGCGGCTTCAACATTGGCTGCCTGTGCCGTAAAACTGCACACTGCCAGCGACGCAGCAACCAAAGCAATACGGGTCATTTTCATCATCTTACTGTCCTTAAATACTGTTTACGTTGAAAACAGGTGCATTGTTTTTCAAGAGCGGATGAATATGTGTGAATAATTATATAAACAATTTTGTATGTTAAGCGGACAAAAAAAGCCCCCTGCTGGAAGGGGGCATGGTTGCTGGCTTATATCAGATCGCTTGCGTAAACGTCCTTGAAATCACATCCTGCTGCTGCTCACGCGTCAGCGCATTAAAACGCACCGCATAGCCTGAAACGCGGATCGTCAGGTTCGGATAATTCTCTGGATGTTCGATAGCATCCATCAGCATTTCCCGGTTCATGACGTTGACGTTCAGATGCTGCCCGCCTTCGATGGCCGCTTCGTGATGGAAATACCCGTCCAGTAACCCTACCAGGTTGGTTTTGCGCACCATCTCATCTTTACCCAGTGCCTGCGGCACAATCGAGAAAGTATAAGAGATGCCATCTTTCGCGTAAGTAAACGGCAGCTTCGCCACAGAGGTTAATGATGCCACAGCCCCTTTCCGGTCGCGCCCGTGCATCGGGTTTGCCCCCGGGGCGAACGGCGTGCCGCCACGGCGTCCGTCCGGTGTGTTACCGGTCTTCTGGCCGTAAACCACGTTAGAGGTAATGGTCAGAATAGACTGGGTCGGCACCGCGTTGCGGTAGGTTGGCAACGCCTGAATTTTCTTCATAAAACGTTCAACCAGGTCGCAGGCAATGCTATCCACACGGTCATCATTGTTGCCGTACTGCGGGTAATCGCCTTCTATTACGAAGTCGACCGCCAGGCCGGTATGGTCACGCACCGGTTTCACCGTGGCGTATTTAATGGCCGACAAGGAATCAGCCGCGACCGACAACCCCGCGATCCCGCACGCCATCGTGCGATGTACATCCCGGTCATGCAGCGCCATCAGCGAGGCTTCATAGCTGTACTTATCATGCATGTAGTGAATAAGATTCAGTGCGCTGATGTACTGCACCGCCAGCCAGTCCATAAAGTGATCCAGGCTCGCCATAACGGTGTCGTATTCCAGCACATCATCCAGCAGTGGTTCGGTTTTCGGTCCGACCTGGATTTTCAGCTTCTCATCCACCCCGCCGTTGATTGCGTACAGCAGCGTTTTAGCAAGGTTGGCGCGCGCGCCAAAGAACTGCATCTGCTTGCCGATCACCATCGGGCTAACGCAGCAGGCAATGGCGTAGTCATCGCTGTTGAAATCGGCACGCATCAGGTCGTCATTCTCATACTGAAGTGATGAGGTAACAATCGACACCTGCGCGGCGTATTTTTTGAAAGCAATCGGAAGTTGTTCCGACCAAAGAATGGTCAGGTTTGGCTCTGGCGCTGGCCCCATGGTGTGCAGCGTGTGCAGATAGCGGAAGCTGTTTTTGGTTACCAGCGTTCGCCCATCCAGCCCCATACCGCCGATCACTTCTGTAGCCCAGATAGGATCGCCTGAGAAGAGAGTGTCGAATTCCGGGGTGCGCAGGAAGCGAACCATGCGGATCTTCATGATGAAGTGGTCAATCAACTCCTGCGCCTGCACCTCATTTATCCGTCCGGCGTGCATATCGCGTTCAATATAGATATCAAGGAAGCTGGCCGTACGCCCGAGCGACATCGCCCCGCCGTTCTGTGATTTCACCGCCGCCAGATAGGCAAAATAGACCCACTGCACCGCTTCCTGCGCATTCATCGCCGGACGAGAAATATCAAAGCCATAGTTCGACGCCATCTGCTGAATTTGCAGCAATGCGCGCTTATGTTCGGCCAGCTCTTCACGCAGGCGGATCGTGGCTTCAAGATCTTCGCCACGCTCCAGTTTTGACTGAAGATCCGCGAACTGGAGTTCGCGCTCGCGCACCAGATAGCTAATGCCATACAACGCCACGCGGCGATAGTCACCAATGATGCGCCCGCGTCCGTAACCGTCAGGCAAGCCCGTCAGCACGCCCGATTTGCGACAGCGCATCATCTCCGGTGAGTAGACATCAAATACGCCCTGATTATGGGTTTTACGCAGGTCGGTAAACAGATATTCAAACTGCGGATCCATCTCGCGCCCGTAGGCTTCAAAAGAGCTGCGGATCATGTTGATCCCGCCATACGGATGCAGCGCGCGCTTGAGCGGTTTATCGGTTTGCAGGCCGACGATCGTCTCCAGATCTTCGTCGATGTAGCCCGGCCCGTGGGCGGTAATGGTGGTGGCGATATTGATGTCGAAATCCACCGGGGCATGGGTGGTATTCTCCTGGCGAATACCGACCATCACCTTCTGCCACAGCGCCGTCGTTGCAGGCGTCGCCTGCGCGAGGAAAGCTTCATCGCCTTCATAAGGGGTGTAGTTATGCTGAATAAAATCGCGCACGTTAACGGCGTCTTTCCATTCTTCACCGCGAAACCCGGCCCATGCATCACTGTAGGGTGCAACGCTCGTATCGATTGTTACTTTCATGACATTCTCGCTTTATCAGGCGTAAGCCGCAGCCGGGGTCACCTTTCCAAGACGGAGGGCGTCCAGCGCGATCATTTTTTCTTCATTAGTTGGGATCACCGCGCAGGCCACGCGGGATAAATCAGTGGAAATAACGCGCTCACCCGCACTGCCCGGTAGCGCGTTTTTGGCTTCATCCAGGATGATGCCAAAAACTTTCAGGTGCTCTGCCACCAGGGCGCGAATGAGGATTGAGTTCTCGCCAATGCCTCCGGTAAAGACCACGCCATCCAGACGATGCAGTGATGCCGCGTGGCCGGCGATATGCCGCGCAATGCGATGGACAAAGGTGTTTATCGCCAGCTGTGCCCGCTGATGCCCGTTATGCCAGGCCTTTTCCAGGGTGCGCAAATCGGACGACAACCCTGAGATCCCCAGCAGGCCGGATTCCTTATTCACAACGCGCTCCAGATCCTCAAAAGATTGCCCCGTTTGCTGACCAATCCACGCCATCGCGCCAAAATCGACATCCCCGCAGCGCGTGCCCATCACCAGTCCTTCCAGCGGCGTCATTCCCATGGAGGTATCCACGCTTTCGCCGTTACGCACCGCGCAGATAGAGGCGCCGTTACCGAGATGAGCGATGACCAGACCGCTGTCATCTCCTGATAACGCCAGCAACTGATGCGCCTGCCCAGAAACATAGCGGTGAGAAGTGCCATGGAAACCGTAGCGACGCACGCCCAGCTCTTCAAAATAGTGATAAGGCAGTCCGTACAGATACGCTTGCGGTGGCAGCGTCTGGTGGAAACTGGTATCAAACACCGCCACCTGCTGCACACCGGGGAATAACTGCTGTGCGGCTTCCACACCGCTTAAGTTGGCGTAGTTATGCAGGGGCGCTAGCGCGGAAACCTGGCGAATCTGTTCAATAACCTGTTCGGTGATAAGGGTCGACTCGCTGAAGAGTTCACCACCGTGAGCAATGCGGTGGCCAATTAAGGCCACACTGCTCATCAGGTTGCGTTTTTCCAGCTCCAGGGCGATGGCAGCAAGCGCCCCTTCGTAGTCATGGTGAGCCAGTCTGGCTGGCTCACCCCCATTCACGGAAATAAAGGCTTTTTCAGTATTGATACCGTCTGCAATGCCCGTCACCAGGGCATCGCAGCTGCTGGCGTCCAGTACCGAAAACTTAACAGAGGACGATCCGCAGTTAATAACCAGTACTACCGGAAATTCAATCATGGTGTGACTCCGCTCATCCTGAGCTTTGATTTAGAACAGTTTGTAAACGATATTCAAAATGGTCAGCAGGCCGACAACGGTGACAAAAATGTTCTCCGTTCTGCCTTTGTATTTCGCCAGCGCCGGGGTCTTACGGATGGCATACATTGGCAGCAGACACAGCAGAGAGGCGATGATTGGCGCGCCCATAGCTTCGATAAGGTCGAGAATGTTCGGGTTGGCGTAGGCCACAATCCAGGTAGAACCCATGATGAAGACCATGCTGATGGTGTTCAGTTTGCCCACCGAAACTTTCTTCTTATCGCCCTTGTAACCAAACTTCAGGACAAGGCCGTTCATCCCTTCCAGCGTGCCAAGGTAGTGGCCGAAGAAAGATTTGAAGATAGCGACCAGCGCAATGATCGACGCACCGTATTCCAGAACCGTCGCAAACGTAGATTTAGTTCCTGACATCGACGCAAAGTGGTTCGCCAGGTATGAGAGCACCGGGATGTTCTGCGCTTTGGCTTCCGCCATGTTCTCCGGAGAGAGCGTAAACAGGCAGCTAAAGGCGAAGAACATCACTACGGCGACCATCAACAGGCTGGCGCGACCGATGATTTTGGAACATTTTTGCTCGGTGAACTCTTTGCCGAACTCCGGTTCGTACTCTTCACGTTTCGACACCACGAATGAAGAGACGATAGGTGAGAAGTTAAAGGAGAAGACCATGATGGAAATCCCCAGCCAGACGGTAACCAGAATGCCGTCATGCCCGGTGAAGGCAATGTCACTCAGGTTGACCTGGTCGATAACTGCGGAGTTCCAGTATGGAATCAGCGACAGGGAAATCAGCACCAGGCTTGCGATAAACGGGAACACCAGGAAGCTCATGACCTTCACCATCAGGTCTTTACCAAACCAGATAACAAAGGCCATTAGCAGCAACAGGAACAGTGCCACGAAGCCGCGGTTCAGCGCAGGCAGCTGGAGCTGGTTTTCCCAGAAGGTCATGAATGTGTTGGTAATGGTGACGCCGTAAATCCACAGCAGCGGGCAAATGGCAAAGAAGTAGAGGAAGGTGATCACCACCCCGCCGGTTTTACCAAAATGCTCTTCCACTGTCTCGGTGATGTTGCCGGAAACATTGCTACCGGACAGGCACAAACGCGCCAGCGCGCGGTGGCAATAAAACGCAATCGGGAAGGCGAGTACCAGCATCAGCAGGATGGGAATCAAACCGCCAAAGCCTGCACGAATGGGGAAGAACAGCACGCCTGCGCCAATGGCGGTACCAAACAGGCCGAGCGTCCAGGTGGTATCAGACTTACGCCAGGTGGACGTTTTTGTCTGGCCAACGATAATGCTTTCAGTGTTGCTCATAGGTCATCCTTTTATGCGTCAACAAAGCCGGTAATTTGGGAAACGCGGGACAGGTCGATATTGCCGCCAGAAATAATGCACACGGTTTTACGGCCCTGAATATAATGATCAAGCTTGCCGCTTAATAACGCCGCACACGCCAGTGCGCCAGCACCTTCAGTGACCACTTTATTTCGCTGAATGAGAGCAATCATACTGTTGCGAATGTCGTCTTCACTGACCAGTACAATGTCGTCAACTAATTCACGAACAATTTCGAAGGTTAAATTCCCCGGACGAGAAACATCGCAACCGTCGGCTAATGTACCGGTGGTACGGTGATTCATTATTTCTCCGGCATAATAGGATGCTGCCATACCGTGAACATTTTCAGACTGTACGCCAATAATATTAATGGTTGGGTTAATGGATTTAATGGCTGTTGCAATCCCGGCAATTAAACCACCGCCGCCAATGGGCACAATCACGTTATCGACATCGTATAAATCTTCGAGGATTTCCAGACCAATGGTGCCCTGTCCGGCAATGACTTTAGGGTCGTCATAAGGCGGGATAAAAATACGCCCTTCCATCTCAACAATTTCACTCACTTTGGCAATGGTGTCGTTGAAGTTCTCACCGTGCAGCACCACTTCTGCCGAGTAGTCACGTGTTGCTGCGACTTTGGATTTCGGCGCGCCCATCGGCATCACCACTTTGCCGTCGATACCGAGCATCGCGCAGGAAAGAGAGACGCCCTGCGCGTGGTTGCCCGCTGAACATGCCACCACACCTTTACGTTTTTCGGCATCGGTCAACGAACTTAATTTATTAAATGCACCGCGAATTTTAAAGGAACCGGTACGCTGCATATTTTCAAACTTCAGGAATATCTCACCTTTACAACGTTCGCTGAGATAGTTTGAGCGCGGCATTCCGGTTTTATATATTTTTCCTGCCAGTCGTTTTCTGGCGTCCTGAATATCTTCAATTGTCACCGGGAGATCGTAGGTAATGTGCATAATATCCTCGTTATAATAATTCATTTTCTTCAGGCAAGATCAGGGTGTCAGAGTTTTAACAAGTTAAACTCTGGGTGTTTTTAAAAAGGGTTAAACGTATTGTTGTTAACGTTAGTAATGAATCATCGTCGTCGTTCACTGTTCAGTGAAGAATATTGTTTTGCCAGTTCGACTAATACTGACGCCGATTTTTTAATACTGTAATTTTTAGACCACACAGCGGCATAACGCGCTACGGGTAATTCATCTTCAACCGGCAGTATAATAAACTGGTCTGAGCCAAAAGGCGCAATCATGTCGCGCGGGATCACCGTCAGGTAATCGGCATTCAGTACCAGGTTGTAGATGGTGACGACGGAATCGGTCTGGACGATGTTTTCAATGCTGATGTGGTTGTCTTGCAGGGTGGTCAGGAGTTCTTTGTAGTAGCCCATATCGGTTTGCGGCATCACCCACTGTTCATCCGTGAGCGATGCCAGTGTAGTCGATCCGGTGCATGTTCGGGATTTGCTGGCCACCAGCACAAATTCGGATTCAAACAACGGCTCAACATGCAGATCCTGAAGCAACATTTCGTCGCTCAGGGTGCCAATCGCAAAGTCGAGTCGTCCGTCGCGAATGGCTGGCAGGAAAGAGGAGAGCTGCGCTTCATACATAGAGACTCGCGCTTTTGGGAACACTTCCTTGAATTTTTTGATCATTTCCGACAGGAAGGTAAAACCAATCAGCGACGGATAGCCAAAGGAAACATCCATAACGGTGCTGAAACTGAGGCTGTTAATTTCACTCACCATGTTTTTCATTTCGCGGGTGATCGACTCAGAGTAGGACAGCAGCACCTGGCCTGCGGCAGTCAGTTTTACGCCGGTGTTTTTGCGAACCATCACTTCAACACCGAAGTAGGACTCGATATCGTTGATAATTTTGCTGACAGCGGGTTGCGTCAGGCCCAGTTGTCTTGCAGCAGAACCTATGGAGCCACTTTTAATGACTTCCTGAAATACCACGAGGTGCTGTGTTTTCGGTAGAATAATAGTGTTCATAATATTCTGCGCTTATTTCCCTATGACGGGGAAGGATTCTACTCAATATTAATCAGAGGGGTATGTGCTGTTACTCACAATTTGCCTTTTCATACCGTTGCCCCACACTATCAAAACCCATTAAAAACTATACATATCAATTAATTGCATCATTATGAAAACATAATTACGCTGATATTGATCAATAAATACAGGCGTAATAAATTAATTTTATGGCGATAACATGAGCAGAACCATTCTATTTACCAATATCAATAAAGACTATCTTTCAGGCAATTAAAGGCTAATAAGTAGTCATTATTCATTTAAACGATTTTTATGCTTTATCAAAATTATCAATAATAATTTGCCGAAACAAACGGAAAGAGTGGAATACGTCACACATTTACAGGACAAATGTATTCATTTTCAATATATACACACCAATTAAGAAAAGAATAATCCCCATTAAAGCAACAATCGCCACAACTTAACAACACTGTAAAGTGAAGGTTTTTTAGCGTGAAATTTTGTGATTTCGATCGCCAACGGCGAGCGGTGAGATACTGAAGCGATAAAAACAGTGAAATGTGCTAAGTGTCGCAAATTTGAGAATTGATATCGTTTGTAAACATTGCCGGGCGGCGTTTAAAAGCAAAAACCCCGCCGAAGCGGGGGTTCTTTAAGAAGTTGAAGCTGACCGATAAAGCGGGTTCATTCAACTCGTCGGGTATCTACGGCGCTGGCGTTGCCTTCTGTCGCAGACTGTATCTCAGTTGGTGTTGCAGATAAAGTTGGTTTACAAGCAAAAGAAAGGCCGGGACAAAACCCAACCGTTCAACTCACAGATTGAATTCGCCAAAGCAGGGTTACCCTACCTTTCGACCTTGCCGGAATGCTTCGCGCGCTTCGTTCAAGCTCATGATATTAGCTCCACCAGCATAATCAGGATCACCGCTCTGAACTGAATCATTTTCCCAGTCACAGACAGGGCATAATTCAAAACTTCCCTCTCCGCTAAACTCGAACTGCTCACAACAGGGGCATAACATCTTGGCCTCAAAAATTTGCGACTTATTCATCTCGAAAGCCGGGTTTTCCATTGGCTTTACGCCATTCTTTGATTTCTTGAACAACCGCGACCGGACCACCTTTCCCTTCTTCTGGGTAATATATCAAATCAGAACCTGACGGATGTTCAGAAAGCCGCTCAAACTCTGCTACAGCAGCCATATGAGCCTTTTCTGAGGGATAGGTATCCATACAAATATCTTCAACAAAACTCAGGAATTCAGCTTCAGTAAAATCAGTGATTTCTTTACGCGTTGCCATTTTATTTTCCTTGGTGAATTTCGATGTGCCGCTTTGGTGTAGTGACACCTAAATTATCGACGTCATAAACTGCACCACCATTTCTGATTTCTTCAATATGATGAAGTTCATACTTGACCCTTTGCCCGATGCTATCGGGTTTTCTTGCGTAGGCGGATCGACCATTTTTCATCGTAGCTAAGTTGCGTGGATCAAATTGCTTTGACAGTTCAGGGTCTTTGCTGACCTCTTGCCAGAATGCTTCCCTGAAGCCATCAAAGTTGGATAATGTACGACCACGCAGTTTATCTGCTATCTGAGACGGTATTGGTGATCCGTTACCCTGTCCCGCATCAGCTAACCAGGTGCCAGTAACCTTCTGGCCTTTGCCTTTGACTTGCCCCGGATTGTTGCGAATATAGATATAAATCGGCGGGATGTCTGACACGGGCAGGATCAGAATATAATCCGCGAAATTTTTCTCATCCGGTGCCGGGGTTGTTGTGCTGGTGATCTGAGTTCCATCCGGTAACGGGTTAACAAGGATGGTTCCCGGTAGCCGTGGCGGTGTCTGGTTGCCTGTGTTTGATGGTGTGTTAACTCCCGAACTGTCCGGAGTCCAGATGATTGTTACTGGGCTTTCTTCCTCAGTGGTGAAGGTGTACGCCTCATAGCGGCGGTCCCATTCCATCTTACGGACTCGCACCATATCTTTACCCGGTGGCGTGTGATATCCACGCGGTACGGGATTTCCGTTGGTGTCATTCTCCCACGAATAGCGAACACGCGTAGGGGCTTCCCGCATTTGTGCAAGCCGCATACGGTCGATGAAGTCCTGTTCTCCTTCATTGAGTTTGCCGGGCATCATGCCTACTAAGAATCCGGCAACGGAGGCACCAACGCCGCCAGCGGCAATTTCCGCACCTCGTACCGCCCATGTTCCATATGTAGCAAATCGCCCGGCAACTTGTTCCAGAACGCCTGCCCCTGCGGTGGCTGTCTGTGCTCTGGTCGCGCTGGCAGCGGCTGCGACTGTGGCCTGGTATTGTAACTCTTCGTGATTGCCGTTTAGCCACTTATAAAGAGCGCTGCGCTTCTTCGGTTTAGGGATATCTTCCGGGGCTTGTGGTTTTTTCTTTGCCGTCTGTGCGTGCTGTGGCGCATCTGAATCTGTTACAGCATCGGCAGCAGGTGCTGCCCGGAACAGGCCCATCTCTGCAAAATTAGTATGAGGTTCTTGTTGTTTCCCTGCATCTGTATTCCCTGAGCCACGCTCGCGGGATTTAGCGAAGACAGGGACAGGCAGCAGTACAGCAGTGCTAACCACTGGTGATGAACGTGAGGAAACGATTGTCGGCGGTGTGGTTACAGTTACCGATGCCGTTTTTCTGGATTCACTGCGCGATTCATAGGTTTGTATGGTTATCTGCGGGATGATTTTTGCATTACAGGGGCAACTGCTGAAACTGTCCAGACTGCCTGCAACAAGGCGACCATCCGTCTTAATCCATCCAATGCCACCGACGATGCGGTAGGTATTGCCATCTTTACCACATGATACCCGATCACCCATCCGGGCAACTGAAGTCCCATTGGTTCTTCTGTTTGGTGCTCCTTCCAGCACATGACCGCCACAAGTGGAGGGATCGTACATATGAAGGATATATCCCTTAGCCATAACTCCCTCTAATTACAGTATATTAATCTCCATACGGCATTCATTGTACAAATAACAACCACAAAAAAGAAAGGGTTTTCTCTTAAAATAAAACCGCATTTTGAATAATTTACAAGGTGAATATTTCCTGCTTTTTCATTCACTTTATGAAGTGTCAAAGGTTTAGCTATAGGGGCAATGCTTTGACCTGGTGACGTAGGTAAAGGTATAAATGCTGCTGGACCGACCCCGCTCTGCTGGCTGAATCGCAACCCAGAGACATGCGAAAAAAGCCGCCTGAAGGCAGTCGGAAATGAAGGCTGTAGCGGTTGCCACGCTTTAGAATATTCGGGATGGAACAGCCGTTGGTGTGCCTCGTTTGTATCACAGTCTGTGTCACATTTTCACCTATGAAGGCCTGAGACACACCAACGTATTGTTTTTGAATGAGGTGAAGCTGACCGATAAGCCGGGTTCTGTCGTTGGACAGTCATTCATCTAGGCCAGCAATCGCTCACTGGCTCAAGCAGCCTACCCGGGTTCAGTACGGGCCGTACCTTGTGAACCCCTATTTGGCCTTGCTCCGGGTGGAGTTTACCGTGCCACGGACTGTTACCAGCCGCGCGGTGCGCTCTTACCGCACCCTTTCACCCTTACCTGATCCCACTTGCGTGGGCCATCGGCGGTTTGCTCTCTGTTGCACTGGTCGTGGGTTTCCCCCCCAGGCGTTACCTGGCACCCTGCCCTATGGAGCCCGGACTTTCCTCCCCTCCGCCCGTCTCCCCCCGAAGGAGGACGACGACGAAGCGGCGACTGTCTGGTCAGCTTCGGCGCGCAGTATAGAGGGTTTGCACGCCGCTGTCACCCTTGCGTACGCATCCCCATCTGCAAAGTCGCCGCGATATTGCGTGAGGCACGATAAATGTTGTCGAATGCTCCCCGGAAAGCCTCTTCCAGCGAGCCAATGCTGGTCAGTACGCTGAACACCGCATCGATACCGTACTGGTGTACAACGCCCACGTCTTTGGTCAGGCTACCGGCGATACCAATCACCGGCTTGTGGTATTTTTTGGCGACATTCGCCACGCCGACGGGCACTTTGCCATGAATACTCTGGCTGTCGAGCCGCCCCTCTCCCGTCACAACCCAGGTGCAGTCGTGAATATGTTCTTCCAGGTTAAGCGCCTGAGTGACTATCTCAATACCGCTGCGCAGCTCTGCGCCAAGGAATGCCATCAGCGCCGCCCCCATCCCACCAGCAGCACCCGCGCCCGGAACATGCTTCACGTCGATGCGCAGGGACGATCTAATCACGTCCGCATAGTGGCTAAGATTGGCATCCAGCTCCAGGATCATCCCCTCATCCGCCCCTTTCTGCGGGCCAAAGATACGGGATGCCCCTTTTTCCCCCACCAGCGGGTTCGTCACATCACACGCCACGCGAAGGGTACAACTCTTCAGGCGCGGATCAAGGCCAGACAAATCGATACTGTTGAGCGCCATCAGGCTACCGCCACCGTAACCAATCTCTTTACCGTTAGCATCGCAGAGTTTTGCACCCAGCGCCTGCACCATGCCAGCCCCACCGTCGTTCGTTGAGCTACCGCCAATACCGATAATGATATTGCGCGCGCCTTTATCCAGCGCACTGAGGATAAGCTCTCCGGTACCGCGCGAGGTGGTGACAAGTGGGTTACGCAGCGCAGGAGGCACAAGTGCCAGGCCGCTTGCCGCTGCCATCTCGATAAATGCAGTTTTACCATCGCCGGACATGCCCCAGCAGGCATTCACCTTTTCACCCAGGGGCCCGGTCACAACGGCATGATGCTCCGCGCCCTGGGTTGCGGCAATCATCGCTTCGACCGTACCTTCCCCGCCATCGGCAACAGGAACAGAAACATAAAGTGCATCGGGGAAGATCTCCCGAAATCCTTTTTCTATCGCCTGAGCTACCTCGGTGGCAGAAAGGCTTTCTTTATAAGAGTCTGGAGCGATTACGATTTTCATAGTTGTAGCCTGTTACTGCACTCGGCAAAAATACCGGGCGCGTTCCCGCGCCCGTTTTTATTAGCGAGAGACTTCTACCTTCGCCAGTTTTTCGTAGTAGCACGCAATCGCGCTGTGGTCGGCGGTGCCCAGACCATCGGCACGCAGCGCCTGCATCATTTCCATTACCGCCGCGGTCAGCGGCAACTGTGCGCCCACGCCGTGAGAGGTATCCAGCGCATTCGCCAGATCTTTAATGTGCAGGTCGATACGGAAACCTGGTTTGAAGTTACGATCCATCACCATTGGCGCTTTCGCATCCAGCACGGTGCTACCTGCCAGACCGCCGCGGATAGCCTGATACACCAGATCCGGGTTTACACCTGCTTTGGTTGCCAGTGTCAGCGCTTCGGACATGGCGGCAATGTTCAGCGCCACAATCACCTGGTTTGCCAGCTTGGTCACGTTACCTGCACCGATTTCGCCGGTGTGGACAACAGAGCCCGCCATCGCTTTCAGTAGGTCGTAGTATTTGTCGAAAATCGCTTTATCACCGCCCACCATCACCGACAGCGTGCCGTCGATCGCTTTGGGTTCACCACCGCTTACCGGGGCATCCAGCATATCCACGCCTTTCACTTTCAGCGCTTCACTGATTTCACGGCTCGCCAGCGGGGCGATCGAACTCATATCAATCACTACCAGGCCCGGTTTGGCGCCTTCGATAATGCCGTTCTCACCCAGAGCAACCTCTTTCACATGCGGTGAGTTTGGCAGCATGGTGATGATCACGTCGCACTGCTCGGCAATGGCTTTGGCGGTGGTTGCTGTTTCTGCCCCTGCGGCAATCACTTCAGCAACCGCTTCTGGATTACGGTCAGAAACCACCAGTGAGTAACCTGCTTTAATGAGGTTTTTACTCATTGGTTTACCCATGATACCCAGGCCAATAAAACCAATTTTCAGTGTCATAATTGCGTCTCTCTCTTTCTCTCAGGGGTGGTTATTTCTTAAAGGAATCAGCCAGTTTTTGCGTGGCAGAGCGGAATACGCCCAGATCACTGCCGACGGCAACAAACGTCGCACCCCATTCCAGGTAGCGACGGGCATCAGCTTCAACCGGGGCCAGAATGCCGCACGGTTTGCCGTGCGCTTTGGCACGGGCAAAAATATGCTGGATGGCGCGTTGTACTTCCGGGTGAGACGCATTGCCGAGATGTCCGAATGCGGCAGCCAGATCGCTTGGGCCAACGAAAATACCGTCAACGCCTTCGGTCGCCGCGATGGCATCGACGTTATCGACACCCTGCTGGCTCTCAATCTGCACCAGGATGGTGATGTTCTTGTTGGACTGCGCAAAGTAGTCCGGCACGGTGCCAAACATGTTGGCGCGGTGAGAAACAGACACGCCGCGAATGCCTTCTGGCGGGTAGCGTGTAGATGCCACGGCCTGCACCGCTTCCTCAACGTTTTCCACAAACGGGATCAGGAAGTTATAGAAACCGATATCCAGCAGACGCTTGATGATCACCGGCTCGTTAGTCGGGACGCGAACGACCGGCGCACTGTTGCTGCCTTTCAGCGCCATCAGCTGTGGGATAAAGGTGCTGATATCGTTCGGCGCATGTTCGCCGTCCAGTACCAGCCAGTCGAACCCTGCCAGGCCGAGCACCTCTGTGCTGATTGGGCTTGCCAGAGCTGACCAACAGCCAATCTGGATCTGGTGTGCCGCGAGGGCCGCTTTAAACTTATTCGGGAAGATATCGTTACTCATCGCTTATACCTTTGCTTATTTCTGCAATTCCATACGTTTGATGTCGCCGACTACGAACAGGTAGCAGACCATCGCCATCAACGCTGAACAGCCAACGAATACCAGTGCCGCGTTGAACGAATGCAGTTCACTGACCAGATAACCAATTACCAGTGGAGTCACGATGGACGCCACGTTACCAAAGACGTTAAACACACCACCGCACAGGCCCACAATCTCTTTTGGCGCCGTATCGGAAATCACCGGCCAGCCCAGCGCGCCAAACCCTTTGCCGAAGAACGCCAGCGCCATCAGGGCTACCACCAGCGCGGTATTATCGGTGTAGTTGCACAGGATGATTGAAGAGGCCAGCAGCATTCCCAGTACAATCGGCAGCTTACGCGCCAGGGTAATCGACTTACCTTGCTTAATCAGACGATCCGAGAACACCCCGCCGAGCACGCCGCCGGCAAACCCGCAGAGCGCCGGAATAGAGGCAACCAGACCCACTTTCAGAATCGACATTCCCTTTTCCTGCACCAGATAAATCGGGAACCAGGTGAGGAAGAACCAGGTGATGGTGTTGATAAAGTATTGACCAAAAAATACGCCCAGCATCATGCGGTTGGTCAATAACTGTTTGATGTAATGGAGCTTAGGACCGCTCGCTACCTGTGCACCTGGCTTTTTATGGTCCATATCAACCACTGCACCGCCATCGGAGATAAACTTCAGCTCCTGCTCAGACATCCGTGGATGATCGGTTGGGTTATGGATGAACTTCACCCACATACCGGTCAGCACGAAACCAATCACACCCATTACGGTAAAGACAT
Organism: Enterobacter sp. C4G1; assembly: GCF_052886895.1. Classification (NCBI taxonomy): domain Bacteria; kingdom Pseudomonadati; phylum Pseudomonadota; class Gammaproteobacteria; order Enterobacterales; family Enterobacteriaceae; genus Enterobacter; species Enterobacter sp. C4G1. The sequence continues at coordinate 440,046 of NZ_JBQVVV010000001.1, forward strand.
GTTCCCAGCCCCAGGCGAAGGTCAGCCAGCCGAGCAGCGGCGAGAAGATCGCCAGCGAGAAATACTGCGCGGCGTTAAAGATGGCAGACGCCGTGCCACGCTCTTTCGTCGGGAACCAGGCCGCCACAATGCGGGCGTTAGCCGGGAAAGACGGTGCTTCCGAAAAACCAAGCATAAAGCGCATGATAAACATCGACACGCCTGCCCAGGCCAGCGGGAAGACATCGACGAAACCTTGCAGGAAGGTGAACAGCGACCAGAAAAACAGGCTATAGGTATAGACCTTTTTGGAGCCAAACTTATCCAGCAGCCAGCCGCCGGGGATTTGCATCAGCAGGTACGCCCAGCCAAATGCAGAGAAGATGTACCCCATCGATACGGCACTCAGTTGCAGCTCCTTCGCCACTTCAGTACCAGCAATCGATAGTGTCGCACGGTCAGCGTAGTTGATGGCCGTAACGATAAATATAATCAGTAGAATTAAATAGCGGGTGGGCACACCCTTTTTAGCTTCTACAGTAGTATCCAGTATCATGTTTATTTCCTCGGGCACATCGATAGATTTATATTTATAATTTTTAGAAAGAATATTTCCTGATTATTTATCGATAGCAGGCAATATCAGGTAATTAACCAGATGCAATGAAATCGTGATTCAGTATAATCATCACCCGGCGACTGCACATTGTTTTAATGCTCAATTATCACACCCCATTTCAATAATATATTGAGCATATGCACAAAGCACTGGGCGCTGATGCACAGAATCACGCATTACTGACCAGGACGCGCTATCTCTGGTTTTGTTGAGTGATCTGGATCACATTCTTATCCCTTAAGTCCTGACATTCTTTATTTAAGAAAGCAGCGTCTTTATTTCGCTAATAAGAAAATAAATACCCAATCAGCTGCATTTATTATCAGACACTTTGCTGGAGAATACTGAACAATGGCCGACATTGAAATTCGACAAGCGTCGCCGACGGCGTTCTATATAAAAGTACACGACACAGATAATGTGGCGATTATTGTCAACGACAACGGTTTAAAAGCCGGAACCCGATTCCCGGACGGGCTGGAACTGATTGAGCATATTCCACAAGGACATAAAGTTGCCCTGGTGGATATCCCTGCTCATGGCGAAATCGTTCGTTATGGCGAGATCATCGGCTACGCGGTTCGTGCCATCCCGCAAGGAAGCTGGATTGAAGAGTCCCTGGTTGAGCTGCCAAAAGCACCGCCGCTGAATACGCTGCCGCTGGCGACCCGCGTTCCTGAACCGCTGCCGCCGCTGGAAGGTTATACCTTCGAAGGTTATCGCAATGCAGACGGCAGCGTCGGCACCAAAAACCTGCTCGGCATTACCACCAGCGTCCACTGCGTGGCGGGCGTGGTGGACTATGTGGTGAAAATCATCGAACGCGACCTGCTGCCGAAATACCCGAATGTGGACGGCGTGGTGGGCCTGAACCACCTTTACGGCTGCGGCGTGGCCATCAACGCGCCGGCGGCCGTTGTGCCTATCCGTACTATTCACAATATCGCCCTGAACCCGAACTTTGGCGGCGAAGTAATGGTTATTGGTCTGGGCTGCGAGAAGCTGCAACCAGAGCGCCTGCTGCAAGGTACTGATGACGTAAAAGCCATTCCGGTGGACGATGCCAGTATTGTGCGTTTACAGGATGAGCACCATGTCGGTTTCAAATCGATGGTCGACGATATTCTTCAGGTTGCAGAACGCCATCTGGATAAACTGAACAAGCGCCAGCGTGAAACCTGCCCGGCCTCTGAGCTGGTGGTCGGCACGCAGTGCGGCGGCAGCGATGCGTTTTCCGGCGTAACCGCTAACCCGGCGGTCGGCTATGCCTCTGACCTGTTTGTACGCTGCGGCGCAACGGTGATGTTCTCTGAAGTCACCGAAGTGCGTGACGCCATCCACCTGTTGACGCCACGCGCCATCAACGAAGAGGTGGGTAAACGCCTGCTGGAAGAGATGGCCTGGTACGATAATTATCTCGATATGGGCCAAACCGACCGCAGCGCCAACCCGTCTCCGGGTAACAAAAAAGGCGGCCTGGCGAACGTGGTGGAAAAAGCCCTGGGATCGATCGCCAAATCCGGCCAGAGCGCCATTGTGGAAGTGCTCTCTCCGGGCCAGCGCCCAACCAAACGCGGCCTGATCTACGCCGCAACGCCAGCCAGTGATTTTGTCTGCGGCACGCAACAGGTGGCGTCCGGCATTACGGTGCAGGTCTTTACCACCGGGCGCGGCACGCCGTACGGCCTGATGGCAGTGCCTGTCATTAAAATGGCGACCCGTACCGAGCTTGCCAACCGCTGGTATGACTTAATGGACATTAACGCCGGGACCATTGCCACCGGGGAAGAGAGCATTGAAGAGGTGGGCTGGAAACTGTTCCACTTTATTCTGGATGTGGCAAGTGGTCGCAAGAAAACCTTCTCTGACCAATGGGGATTACATAACCAGCTGGCGGTGTTTAACCCGGCGCCGGTGACCTGATTTTGCAGTAAACCTCGATTAGCATGGCTCCGGCCATGCTTTTTTTTTGCTTTCGTTTCTTTCGCATACTTACTTTCACTTTCGCTTCTTTCATTTTTAAGATGTGAATCACAAAAAAACATTCCGAAACCCTATATCTTCTTTCGTATAAACAAAACGAAAGGTTTCGGAGGAAAGATGTACGTTATCTCAACGAAAGCGATGCTGCAAAAGGCACAGCGAGAAGGTTACGCCGTTCCGGCATTCAACATTCACAATCTCGAAACGCTGCAAGTGGTGGTCGAAACCTCCTCTGAAATGCGCTCCCCTCTGATCGTTGCGGGAACGCCCGGCACGTTCAGCTACGCCGGGATCGGCAATGTGGTGGCGATCGCAAGCGATCTGGCCAAAACCTACAACCAGCCGCTGGCCATTCACCTGGATCACCACGAAGTCTTCGACGACATCTCACAGAAAGTCCAGGCCGGGGTTCGCTCAGCTATGATCGATGGCTCCCACCTTCCGTTTGCCGACAACGTCGCGCTGGTCAAAAAAGTGACTGACTACTGCCATCGTTACGACGTGAGTGTAGAAGCGGAACTCGGACGATTAGGCGGCCAGGAAGATGACCTGGTTGTCGACAGTAAAGATGCGCTCTACACCCATCCACAACAGGCACACGAATTTGCGGCGCTGACCGGCATTGATTCTCTGGCGGTCGCGATAGGCACCGCACACGGCCTGTATACCGCCACGCCGAAACTCGACTTCGAACGACTGGCCGAAATCCGCAGCAATGTGGATATCCCCCTGGTATTACACGGCGCATCCGGGCTTTCGACTGCGGATATCCGCCACGCCATTGCGCTGGGGATTTGCAAGGTTAACGTCGCCACCGAACTCAAAATTGCCTTCTCAAACGCCCTGAAGAACTACTTCTCTGCCCACCCGGATGCCAGTGACCCACGTCATTACATGGTGCCAGCAAAAACCGCGATGAAAGAGGTGGTTCGTAAAGTCATTACCGATTGCGGTTGTGAAGGGAAGCTCTGATCCCTGCGCAATACCACAGCATTCAGCTATTAACCGGAGGAAAACGTGAAAGATATTATTGCCCACCACAAGGCTGGAGAGCATCTCGGCATTTGTTCAGTCTGTTCAGCGCACCCGCTGGTCATCGAAGCCGCGCTGCGTTTTGACCTGAACACCAACAACAAAGTGTTGATTGAGGCGACCTCAAACCAGGTCAACCAGTTTGGCGGCTACACCGGGATGCAGCCAGACGATTTTCGCGATTTCGTCCTGAATATCGCCAAAGAAGTAGGGTTCCCACAGGAACGCCTGATCCTCGGTGGCGATCATCTGGGGCCAAACTGCTGGCAGAACGAACCTGCCGATGCGGCCATGGAAAAATCCATCGAGCTTATCAAGGCTTACGTGCGTGCGGGCTTTAGCAAGATCCACCTTGACGCTTCGATGTCCTGCGCGGACGATCCGGTCCCGCTCGCACCTAAAGTCGTGGCGCAACGTGCCGCACGCCTTTGCCAGGCGGCAGAAGAGGTGGCCAGCGATGAACAAAAAGCCGCACTGACCTACGTCATTGGTACTGAGGTGCCGGTGCCAGGTGGCGAAGCCAGCAGCATTGATAGCGTGCATGTCACTCGCGTTGAAGATGCCGCACAAACGCTGGAAACGCACCGTGTGGCATTTGGTGCTCTGGGGCTGGACGAGGCCATGAAGCGCGTTATCGCTATCGTGGTTCAGCCAGGCGTGGAGTTCGATCACACCCAAATTATTCACTATCAACCACAGGCCGCAGAAGCGCTGTCTGGCTGGATCCGCCAGACGCCCATGGTCTATGAGGCGCACTCCACCGATTACCAGACCCGCCAGGCCTATCGCGCGCTGGTGAACGATCACTTTGCCATTCTGAAAGTGGGCCCGGCGCTGACCTTTGCGCTGCGTGAAGCCATCTTTGCCCTTGCGCAGATGGAAAATGAGCTGGTCGCGCCGGAACAGCGTAGCCACGTGCTCGACGTTATCGACGAAGTGATGCTGAACGAGCCGGACTACTGGAAAAAGTACTATCGCCCTACCTGGAGTCAGGCCATGGTCGATATTCATTTCAGCTTATCTGACCGTATTCGTTATTACTGGCCGCATCCGCGAATTCGCCAGAGCGTCGAAAAACTGCTCGCCAATCTGGACGCGATTTCACTGCCGCTGGGTCTTATTAGCCAGTTTATGCCGGTTCAGTTCGAACGTTTATCCATGAATGAGATCGCTGCAACACCGCAAAATCTCATCATCGACAAAATACAAGATGTATTACGCGCCTACCGTTTTGGCTGCACCCCTGAAAAAGCCTGATGCCCGGAGTTTGTATGAGTCACGTTTTTGTCCGTACCGGAATTGAGTTCGAAACCTGCCAGCAGGCGCTGGCACACATTGGCGAAGAGATGCTGGCGAAAGGTGTCGTACATGCCTCTTATCCCGCAGCACTCCTGGAAAGAGAGCTGAATTATCCCACTGGCATTGCTCTTGAGCGCCATGCAGTCGCCATTCCGCACTGTGAAGCGGTACATGCCAAAAGCCCTGCTATCTACCTGATTCGCCCGGACAAACCGGTGAATTTTCAACAGGCTGATGATGATGGAGAGGTCGCGGTTTCGCTCATTATCGCGTTGATTGTTGAAAACCCGGCGGCGCAAATGAAGTTGCTGCGCCGTCTTTTTAGTGAGCTGCAAAACCCGCAAACGCTGGACATGCTGCTGGCCACGCCAGCAGAACAACTGGCCGCCTGTTTCCGGGAAACGATCCTTGAGCCTTCCTCCTGCGCTCAGGCTTCATAACATACTGATAATAAAAAGGAGTACCCTATGAAACGCAAAATTATTGTTGCCTGTGGCGGTGCAGTCGCCACCTCAACCATGGCTGCAGAAGAGATCAAAGAGCTGTGTGAAGCCCACCACATTGAGCTAGATCTGGTGCAGTGCCGCGTAACCGAAATTGAAACCTATATGGACGGTGCAGACCTGATTTGTACCACGGCTAAAGTCGACAGATCCTTTGGCGACATTCCGGTAGTACATGGGATGCCGTTTGTTTCAGGTGTCGGCATTGAAGCGTTGCAGCAAAAAATCCTGACCATCCTCGAGGGGTAAAACCATGTTTACCGAAATCATGCGGTACATCCTCGATCTGGGGCCGACCGTAATGCTGCCAATCGTCATTATCATCTTCTCGAAATTACTGGGGATGAAACTGGGCGATTGCTTCAAATCAGGCTTGCATATCGGTATTGGCTTCGTGGGAATTGGGCTGGTTATCGGCCTGATGCTGGACTCCATCGGCCCAGCAGCGAAGGCAATGGCGGAGCATTTCCAGATTAATCTTCATGTTGTGGACGTGGGCTGGCCAGGCTCCTCCCCAATGACCTGGGCATCGCAAATTGCACTGGTTGCTATTCCTGTGGCGATTGGTGTGAACGTGGTCATGCTTGTTACACGAATGACGCGCGTGGTGAACGTGGATATCTGGAACATCTGGCATATGACCTTCACCGGCGCAATGCTTCATCTGGCTACCGGTTCGTACTGGCTGGGTATTCTGGGTGTTGTGGCGCACGCAGCGTTTGTTTACAAACTGGGTGACTGGTTTGCCAAAGATACGCGGGATTTCTTCGGGCTTGAGGGGATTGCCATTCCCCACGGTTCATCGGCCTACCTTGGCCCTATCGCCGTGCTTGTGGACACGCTTATTGAGAAGATCCCGGGGCTTAATCGCATTCATTTCAGCGCTGATGATGTTCAAAAACGCTTCGGCCCGTTTGGAGAGCCGGTCACCGTCGGCTTCGTCATGGGGCTGGTCATCGGGATGCTGGCAGGGTACGACGCCAAAAACATCTTACAGCTGGCGGTCAAAACCGCAGCCGTCATGCTGCTGATGCCGCGCGTTATCAAACCTATCATGGACGGCCTGACGCCGATTGCAAAACATGCCCGCAAGCGCTTGCAGGCTAAGTTTGGCGGCCAGGAGTTCTTAATCGGCCTTGATCCTGCGCTGTTGTTGGGCCATACGTCAGTGGTGTCTGCGAGCCTGATTTTTATCCCGCTCACCATTCTGATTGCAGTGCTTGTTCCGGGTAACCAGGTTCTGCCGTTTGGCGACCTTGCCACCATTGGTTTCTTCGTGGCGATGGCCGTGGCCGTGCATCAGGGCAACCTGTTCCGCACGCTTATCTCCGGCGTGATTATCATGGGTATTACGCTGTGGATCGCCACACAAACTATCGGCCTGCATACGCAGCTTGCCCAGAACGCCGGGGCACTGAAAGCCGGTGGGCTGGTGGCCTCGATGGACCAGGGCGGTTCCCCGATTACCTGGCTGTTGATTCAGCTCTTTACCTGGCAAAACGTGGTGGGCTTTATCGTGATTGGCGCGATTTACTTCACCGGCGTTCTGCTCACCTGGCGTCGTGCCCGCGCGTTTATGGCTGCGGAAAAGAAGGCCAGTAACCCGCAAAACCAGACGGCATCTTGATATCCGGGGAGCGATGCTCCCCCTTTTTTTCTGGAGTGAATCATGAAATCAGTGGTAATTCATGCTGAGGGCAGCGTGCGCGTTGAAGAACGCCCTGTCCCACAAATTAAGGCGGTGGATGATGTGCTGGTGCGCGTAGTCTGCTCGGGGTTATGCGGCTCAGACATCCCGCGTATTTTCGCCAAAGGGGCACACTATTACCCCATCACCCTGGGCCATGAATTTAGCGGCTATGTTGAAGCCTGTGGTTCGGCTGTGACCGATCTCACGGCTGGTGATGCAGTTGCCTGCGTCCCGCTGCTGCCCTGTTTTTCCTGCCCGGAATGTGAGAAAGGCTACTACTCGTTATGTAAGCAGTACCAGTTTGTCGGTTCACGCAGCGAAGGGGGTAACGCAGAATACATCGTCGTTAACCGCGCTAATCTGTTCCGTTTACCCGCGGAGATGAGCATTGAAGACGGCGCGTTTATAGAACCCATTACCGTAGGGCTTCATGCGTTTCACCTTGCTTCAGGATGCGAAGGTAAAAACGTCATTGTGGTTGGCGCTGGCACTATCGGCCTGCTGGCGATGCAGTGCGCGCTGGCCCTGGGTGCCAAAAGCGTGACCGCCATTGATATCAACGACGATAAGCTCGCGCTGGCGAAAACGCTTGGAGCAACCTGCATATTCAACAGTAAAGTCATGAGTGCTGAAGCGATCTCGGCCCAGCTGAACGATAACCGCTTTGAGCAACTGGTGCTGGAAACGGCCGGTGCGCCGCAGACCGTTTCGCTGGCTATTGATATCGCGGGGCCACGCGCAAAAGTGGCGCTGGTGGGAACGCTGCACCATGACCTGAATTTATCGGCTGCCACATTTGGCAAAATTCTGCGAAAAGAGCTGACCATTTTCGGTAGCTGGATGAACTATTCCGCCCCCTGGCCGGGCGAAGAGTGGGAAACGGCCGCGCGCCTGCTCACAGAGAAAAAACTGAAGCTGGAACCGCTCATTGCGCACGTTGGCAATAGCGAAAGCTTTGCCCAGGCCGTGCAGGCACTGAACGGCTCGCCCATGCAGGGCAAGATAATGCTACGCCTCGCTTGAGCCTTCGAGCCAGCAACCTGAGCTGGCTCACATTTACTTTCGAATATTATCGTACACCTTTCGCATACCTTCGATTAGAATAGGGATAGTTAATTGTCAGGCAAATCAATATGAACTCATTTGAGCGAAGGAACAAAATAGTTGACCTCGTCAACGCTCAGGGCAGCGTCATGGTGCTGGATCTTTCGAGTCTGTTTGGGATTTCGGAAGTGACGATTCGTACCGACCTGCGCCTGCTGGAAGAAAAGGGGCTGGTCACACGTTTTCACGGTGGCGCAGCAAGGCCCGGTAGCAATCTGGCCGAAAGCGAAAACCAGGAAGTCATCCTGGAAGATCGTTATCAGTTGGCAAGCGACCCGAAAAAACGTATTGCACTGGCCGCCGCAGCCATGATTGAAGAAGGGATGACGGTTATCCTGGACAGCGGCAGTACAACGATGCTGATTGCCGAAGCGCTGACCAAAAAAGCCAACATCACGGTTATCACAAACAGCCTTCCCGCCGCGTTTGCCCTTTCTGAAAACAAAGACATTACGCTGGTGGTTTGCGGCGGTACGGTACGCCATAAGACCCACTCAATGCACGGCACCATTGCCGAGCGCTCACTTGCGGGTATCAGCGCAGATTTGATGTTCGTGGGTGCCGACGGAATAGACGCCACAAACGGCATTACCACCTTCAATGAAGGCTATGCGATCAGCAGCGTGATGGCCGCCGCCGCCCATAAGGTGATTGCGGTACTGGATGCCAGCAAGTTCAACCGCCGCGGATTCAATCAGGTACTGCCAATGGCGAAGATTGATTGCGTGATTACGGATGAAGGGATTGTCGAGAAAGACAGCAAAGCGTTAAAACAGACATCAGTTGAACTGATTGTTGTTTAAGTGTTTAGAAGTCTGACCTTCCAGGCCGGGTAAGGCGCAGCCGCCCCCCGGCAAATACATGGGCAAGAGGCTTACTCCCCCTGCTGTTCCAGCGCGTACTTATACAACGCATTTTTCTTCACGCCGTGAATTTCCGCCGCCAGCGCAGCCGCTTTCTTGAGTGGCAGCTCGCTTTGCAGCAGCGTCAGGGTGCGGATGGCATCCGCAGGCAGTGCGTCTTCTTCTGATTTGTGGCCTTCAACAATCAGTACCATCTCGCCTTTACGACGGTTTTCGTCTTCTTTTACCCACGCCAGCAGCTCGCCAACCGGGGCGCCGTGGATGGTTTCCCAGGTTTTCGTCAGCTCACGCGCCAGCACCACGTAGCGGGCTTCACCCCAGACGGTGACCATATCGTCCAGGCTTTCCAGTAAACGGTGGGTAGATTCATAGAAAATCAGCGTGCGCGGTTCGGTTTCCAGATCTTTTAGCACGTCGCGGCGGCCTTTTGATTTCGCCGGCAGGAAGCCTTCATAGCAAAAACGATCGGACGGCAAACCCGCCGCACTCAATGCGGCAATCGCGGCGCACGGTCCCGGCAATGGTACAACGCGAATACCCGCTTCACGACAGGTACGCACCAGATGGTAGCCAGGATCGTTAATCAGCGGTGTTCCGGCATCGGACACCAGGGCGATGTTCTGCCCCTCTTTCAGTTTCGCCACCAGCGTGTCAGCTTTTTGTTGCTCATTGTGATCGTGCAGGGCAAACATTCGGGCGTTAATAGCGAAGTGCTGCAGCAGTAAACCGGTATGGCGGGTATCTTCAGCAGCAATTAAATCAACGGCTTGTAATACAGTGAGGGCACGTTGGGTAATATCAGACAAATTCCCGATAGGAGTAGGTACAATATAAAGCTGGCCTTGAGAATTATCTGCCGTTTCGCGTTGTTTCATTGTTTAGTCCGTATTGCCGATTTAATATTGAGCATTGCGTAAAAAAAATCACTGGATACAGTATGGTACCGTTAACGTTTCTTCGAACAAAAGCCGCGCGCAGCGTGCCTCTGCTGCTGGCAGCCCTGATCTTTGCAGGCTGTGGCACCCAGGCACCCGATCAAAGCGCTACCCATATGCAGGGATCCGCGCAGGCTGATTCTGGCTTTTATCTGCAACAAATGTCGCAGAGCTCAAATGATACCAAGACCAACTGGCAATTACTCGCCATTCGTGCACTGCTGAAAGAAGGTAAAACCCAGCAGGCCGCCGATCTGTTCAACCAGCTGCCGCAAGATCTTAACGACACGCAGCGTCGTGAGCAGGTATTGCTTTCAGCAGAGCTGAAAGTGGCACAGAAAGATTATGCGGCCGCCAAAAAGATCCTCGGCGACATCGACGTCAGCGCGCTGGATAAAAACCAGCAGGCTCGTTTCTGGCAAGCAGGTATCACCGCAGAACAGGGCCGTGCTTCCCTGCCGCTGCTCCGCGCACTGATTGCCCAGGAGCCACTGCTTAGCGCTGCCGACAAACAAAAAAATATCGATGCCACCTGGCAGTCGCTCTCCTCAATGACGCAGGAACAAGCGCAGCAGCTGGTGATCAACGCCGACGAAAACGTATTGCAGGGCTGGCTGGATCTGCAACAGATGTGGTTTAACAACCGCAACGATCCGAACATGCTGAAAGCCGGTATTACCGACTGGCAGACTCGCTACCCGCAAAACCCTGGCGCGAAGATGCTGCCAACGCAGCTGGTTAACGTGCAGAACTTTAAACCTGCGTCCACCAGCAAAATCGCCCTGCTGCTGCCGTTAAACGGCCAGGCGGCGGTATTCAGTCGCGCGATCCAGCAGGGTTTTGAAGCGGCGAAAAACGGCACAACGGCCGTTGCAGGCAATGCCGTGCCAGAGCAGGCCGCTCAGGCCGCTAACGTCAACACCGTGGTCAGCCCTTCAGCTGCCGAAACCAGCGACCTGACAACGGCACAAACGCCTGCCCAGGGTACGATGCAAAACCCGGTCACGGCGCCAACAACGCCAGCCGCGACTGCATCAGCAGCGGCCCCGGCACAGACACCAGCGACAACGCCTGTTGCACCAGAAACCCAGGCAGCTCCTGCGACAGCTGCACAGCCGCAGGCGACTGAACAACCTCAGACGACACAGCCTGCGCAACAACCGGCAGCACAGCCACAGGCTGTAGCGACAACCGGCGCGAATCCGGGCGCAGAGCTGAAAATCTACGACACCAGCTCACAGCCGCTCGATCAGGTTCTGGCGCAGGTTCAGCAGGACGGTGCCAGCATCGTGGTTGGCCCACTGCTGAAAAACAACGTCGATGAGCTGATGAAAAGCAACACCACCCTGAATGTCCTGGCGCTTAACCAGCCAGAGCAAGTTCAGAATCGTGCGAATATCTGTTACTTCGCTCTCTCTCCGGAAGATGAAGCCCGTGATGCGGCGCGCCATATTCACGAGCAGGGTAAACAAGCGCCACTGCTGCTCATTCCGCGCAGCACGCTGGGTGACCGCGTGGCGACAGCATTTGCACAAGAGTGGCAGAAGCTGGGCGGTGGCATTGTTTTACAGCAGAAATTTGGCTCAGTGTCTGAGCTGAGAGGCGGTGTCAACAGCGGCGCGGGCATTTCGCTCAGCGGCAGCCCGGTTTCAGCAAGCCTGCCACAACAGCAGGGTGTCACCATTGGTGGCTTGAACATTCCTGCCCCACCGACCGATGCGCAAATCAGCGGTGGCGGTAAAGTTGATGCTGCTTACATCGTCGCTACCCCGGAAGAGATCGCGTTCATCAAACCGATGATCGCCATGCGTAACGGCAGCCAGAGCGGTGCAACACTGTACGCAAGCTCTCGCAGCGCACAAGGCACGGCTGGCCCAGATTTCCGTCTGGAAATGGAAGGCCTGCAATACAGCGAAATTCCAATGCTGGCGGGCAGTAACCCGGCACTGATGCAGCAGGCGCTGGGCGCCGTGCGTAACGATTACTCTCTGGCACGCCTGTATGCCATGGGTGTTGATGCATGGGCGCTGGCAAACCACTTTACTCAGATGCGCCAGGTGCCAGGGTTCGAACTCAACGGCAACACCGGCGATTTGACCGCCACTCAGGACTGCGTGATTAACAGGAAGTTATCATGGCTCAAATACCAGCAGGGGCAGGTCGTCCCGGCCAGTTAAGCCGTAAACAGACCGGTGACGCGTGGGAAATCAAAGCGCGTCGCTGGCTTGAAGGCAAGGGACTGCGCTTTATCGCCGCCAACGTTCGCGGACGGGGCGGCGAAATCGACCTTATTATGAAAGACGGTCAAACGACCGTGTTTGTCGAAGTACGCTTCAGGCAGTCATCGCAATTTGGCGGGGCTGCCGCCAGCGTGACGCCCGCCAAACAACAAAAATTATTACAGACAGCCCTCTTGTGGCTTGCCCGCCATAATGGGAGCTTTGATACTGTGGATTGCCGGTTCGATGTGGTAGCCTTCACCGGAAACGACATTGAGTGGCTGAAAAACGCGTTTGGCGAAGACACCTGAATACGATTTAAAGGGATAACGTGCTCGAAAGAATTAAAGTGTGCTTCACAGAAAGCATTCAGACTCAGATTGCAGCGGCGGAAGCCCTCCCGGACGCGATTTCTCGCGCAGCGATGACGCTGGTACAGTCCCTGCTTAATGGCAACAAAATCCTCTGTTGTGGCAATGGCACATCGGCCGCCAACGCACAGCATTTTGCTGCCAGCATGATAAATCGCTTTGAAACAGAACGACCTAGTTTACCTGCCATTGCACTAAACACCGATAATGTGGTCTTAACAGCGATTGCTAACGATCGTCTGCATGACGAAATTTACGCGAAGCAAGTGCGCGCCCTGGGTCACGCCGGAGATGTTCTGTTGGCTATCTCCACGCGTGGTAACAGCCGCGACATCGTCAAAGCCGTTGAAGCAGCTGTCACCCGCGATATGACTATCGTGGCGTTAACGGGTTATGACGGCGGTGAGCTGGCAGGCCTTCTGGGGCCGCAGGATGTGGAAATTCGCATTCCTTCTCATCGCAGCGCACGCATTCAGGAAATGCACATGCTCACGGTGAATTGCTTATGCGATCTGATCGATAACACGCTTTTCCCTCACCAGGATGATTAAGGAGTATTCATGAAGGCTTTATCGACCCTCGCAGTCCTGATGTCTGCACTGCTACTTCAGGGATGTATTGCTGCGGCTGTTGTGGGTACTGCAGCCGTTGGTACAAAGGCAGCAACCGATCCTCGCTCCGTGGGTACTCAGGTTGATGACGGTACACTGGAACTGCGCGTAAACAGCGCACTGTCGAAAGACGAACAGATTAAGAAAGAAGCGCGCATCAACGTAACGGCGTATCAGGGCAAAGTGCTACTGGCGGGCCAGGCACCGAATATGGAACTCGCCTCCCGCGCCAAACAGATCGCGATGGGTGTAGAGGGTACGACAGAAGTCTTTAACGAAGTGCGTCAGGGGCAGCCGATTGGTCTTGGAGACGCATCGTCCGATACCTGGATCACCACCAAAGTCCGTTCTCAGTTACTGGGCACTGACCAGGTGAAATCTTCCAACGTGAAAGTCACCACCGAAAACGGCGAAGTGTTCCTGCTGGGCCTGGTCACCGACCGCGAAGGGAAAGCGGCTGCCGATATCGCCAGCCGGGTAAGCGGCGTGAAACACGTCACCACCGCGTTTACCTACATCAAATAACACACACCTGACTGTAGGCCCGGTAAGCGCCAGCGCTACCGGGCTTTTTTTATATCAGCGCAATACTGCCCACAATCACTCCACTCAATGCCACCAGACCCGCAGTCAGCCACAGGGCTTTGGCCGGGAATGACTTACGCAGCATGATAAGCGACGGCAGGCTAATCGCAGGTAAGGTGATGAGCAGCGCCAGGGCCGGAGCCGTCCCCATGCCAGCCAGCATCATCGTCTGAACAATCGGGATTTCAGCGGCCGTAGGGATAACGAACAGACAGCCTGCAATGGCCATCGCAATCACCCACAGCATCGAGTTATCGATAGCGCCATCGGCATGAGGGAACAGCCAAACCCGCGCAGCCCCAAGCACCAGAACCGCCAGGATATACACCGGGATAGTGCTCCAGAACAGCTGCCAAAGTGCTTTGCCCCAACGCGCAAAGAAGCTGCCCTGTGGCTCGGCGATGGTCACGTCCACAGACACAGGCTCAACGGTCTTGTCTTTCACCAGGTTCTGCACAAGCGTTGCGACCACCAGCACCGTCAATAACCCTGCAACAAGGCGGATAAACGCAAAATGCCAGCCGAGGACAAACCCCATGAACACCAGTGTGGCCGGGTTCAGCAACGGGTTACCCATCCAGAATGCCAGTGCACCGCCCATTGAAACGCGCTGGCGGCGCATTCCGGCTGCAACAGGCGCTGCACAGCAAGAACACATCATGCCAGGCAAAGAGAATATCGTCCCCAGAAGCGTGCCCTGAAAACGCGGCTGCCCTAAGGTTTTCACCAGCCAGTTACGCGGGATAAGCACCTGAATCAGTGAGCCTAAGAGCACACCCAACACTGCAGCTTTCCAGACGGCAAGGAAATAGACCATCGCGTAATCCCACGCCGCCTGAAGCGGGCTGGAATCAGCCTGAGCAAGAATGGATTTGCCGATACTGTGCGTTTCGGCGGCAGTGAATGCTTTTCCGTAATAGGGTTGCCACTTCACATACCAAAGACCAACGATAACAACGAGAAAGAAGAGAGCGGGTTTCCACCATTGAAATGGCGTAGCCGCCTGAGATGAAGACTGACCAGTCATAGCATTCCCCAGGGAGTGTTAATAAGCCCGAAGATACTACGCCTCACCTCGCGCAAGTTCACGTAATTTTGCCGATGGGATAATGTTAACGCCCTCCTGCGATGGCGACAGCGCCTCTTTCAGCATTGCACGTGCGACATCACGCGCATGAATTGATTTCCAGTTACCGGGAAGGATCCGAAACAAAGGCGCAAAAATCGACTCGTTAAAACGACGCTTGTCGCGGTGCCCCAGCAGCATGGAGGGGCGAACAATCGTCAGATGTTCCCATTTCTGCGCAATCAGCGCGGCTTCCATTTTTCCTTTCACTTTGTTGTAAAAGAATGGCGAGTTTGCGTTTGCCCCCATCGAACTGACGACCACCAGATGTTTGGCCCCGAGCCTTTTCGCCCTGAGTGCGGTATCCACAACCAGCGCGTAGTCAGCGTGAACAAACGCCGTTTTACTGCCCGCTTCACGGCGGGTCGTGCCCAGACAACAAAAGGCGATATCAATTGGGTCGCACACATGAGCCAGTGCATCGCTCAGTTTCGGCGCATGAGGATTAAAAACACCGGGCATGGCGGCAAGCGGACGACGCGTCGGGGCGGCGATGTAGTTCACTTTTCGCTCCTGAATCAGCATACGCAGCAGATACCCACCCACCAGCCCGGTCGCACCTGTAATTAGTACCTGACTCATACCTTACTCCTGACGCAGCCAGTGGATCTTTTTACCAAACCCCAGTGTGTTATCTGTAAATTTTAGTTCATCAAGGCGGATTTCCCACACCGGCGCTTTAAGCGCAATGGCGACAGGAAAACGACGATTGTAGCGCCTGCGTTGCGCGTCGCTCTCTTCACCATCAAGACGACGGATCTCACCTTTGAACTGGACGCCACGGATCAAAGCGACCGTTTTCGGCTGGCCGTTAACCGTACCAGCGACCTTCGCCAGCTGGCCTGTCATCTGCGCATGACGTGTTTTATCTTCACTTAAGACGTAGAAGGCCACGCGCTCAGGATCGTAGTAGTAGAACGCATTCGCACACCACATTTCACCGTCATCATAAACACACCAGGTGACGACATGTTGTTTCGCCAGCCAACGGTTAATGGCCGTCAGTGTTTCCATTTTTCTTGTCTCTCATGCTAAGGTGCGTTCACCTTAACATACTGAATCTGTTTACTGTGTCCTGGTTTCTTTATCTTGTCCGCACCGCTGATAACGCACTCTATACCGGGATCACCACGGATGTGGAGCGGCGTTTCCTGGAACATCAATCGGGGAAAGGGGCAAAAGCGCTACGCGGGAAAGGGGAATTGCGGCTGGTCTTTTCGGCTCACGTGGGCGATCGTTCGCTGGCGCTCAGGCTGGAATACCGCATCAAGCAGCTGACGAAGCGCCAGAAAGAGCGCCTCGTCACCGGAGACGGGTACTTTGAGGCGCTACGTGAGAGCCTGATTAAAAGCGATTGAAGTGGTCGTGGTATTCCACCAGTCCGTTTACGCCATTCAGGGCATCATCTGCCAGGCGGTGAAGCTGGAACGCAGACTCGGTGCCCGGCCAGCGACAGCGCAGATCGTAATGCGCCGCCTGTTCAAAACCTAAACGACCGTAGAACGCAGGATCACCCAGCGTGACAACGGCGGCATAACCGAACTCATTCAGCGAATCCAGTCCTTCATAGACCAGTTGACGGGCAACGCCCTGGCCACGGTAGCTTTCGTCTACCGCCAGCGGCGCCATTCCCACCCACTGAAGCTCCTCACCCTGAACCGTCACCGGGCTGAATGCCACATAACCGACAACCTGACCTTCATCATCGGTGGCAACCAGACCCAGGGTGATCAGGCCATCTTCGCGGAGATCGTGGACCAGTCGGGCTTCGGCATCGCTCGCAAAAGAACGGCGTAATAACCCATCGATACCCGGTGCATCAATCCCAATTTCAACTCGAATCAGCATGGCTCACCTACTGAAGTGTGTTTACTTTCAGGCGGGGTTTTCAGCCCGGCCTCTACAAAATCAGCCATTTGCAACAGAACCACGCGCAGCGCTTTCGGCATCTGCTCCAGTTCAATGGCATCCATCAAATTTTTCACGTACAGGCCAAGCTCTGTATCCCCTTCGATAACCAGACGACGCTGGAAGAAGAGTGTGTCAGGATCTTGCTTACGCGCGACGATCATCAGCAGATCGCTGGCGTTAGCGCTAAAGCTTACGTCTGCCTCAGCAGATTCCCGAACAATCAGCTGATCATTCTCTACCGAAGTAAACCAGCGCAGCCCGATATCGCGGACTTCAATACTCAACCAGCGGCCATCAAGGAATTCCAGCTCACCTTCCTGTAACGCCTGGCGGAATTGCCAGCTCAGTACTTGTTCCAGAACCTGGCGTTTCAGCGCGAATGGCGTCAGTTTTACCGGCACGCTCAGCATTGATGGACCAAATTGTACGAGGCGTGAACGCAGTTTATCCAGCACGAGCTTTACTCCCTGAAATCTATAGTCCTGTTATTTTGCCATATCCTGAGGCCAACATAGCGGCGTAAATCAACAAACCGTCGTCCGGCGTGAGCCATTATTGGTGTCATCAATACGCCATTAGCTGCCTTAAATCAAAAATTGTCGCGTATGGGTTAATTAAAATCCCAGTTCGTTAACAATTTTGCGATCGCCAAGATCGAGATTATCAGGACAAATTATGGAGCTGCTCTGCCCTGCCGGAAACCTTCCGGCGCTTAAGGCGGCCATCGAAAATGGTGCCGATGCGGTTTATATCGGGCTGAAAGATGATACCAACGCCCGCCATTTTGCTGGCCTCAACTTCACGGAGAAAAAGCTTCAGGAAGCCGTTAACTTCGTCCACCAGCACCGCCGCAAGCTACATATTGCTATCAATACCTTTGCCCATCCTGATGGCTACGCCCGTTGGCAACGCGCAGTGGACATGGCGGCACAGCTAGGAGCCGATGCGCTGATCCTGGCCGACCTCGCTATGCTTGAGTATGCAGCAGAACGTTATCCGCATATTGAGCGTCATGTCTCTGTTCAGGCATCCGCCACCAACGAAGAAGCCGTTCGCTTTTACCATCGCCATTTTGACGTGGCCCGCGTGGTACTGCCGCGTGTGCTCTCTATTCATCAGGTTAAGCAACTCGCTCGCGTCACGCCAGTTCCGCTGGAAGTTTTTGCGTTCGGCAGCCTGTGCATCATGGCGGAAGGACGTTGCTATCTCTCCTCATATTTAACCGGTGAGTCCCCGAACACTGTGGGGGCCTGTTCCCCTGCCCGCTTTGTTCGCTGGCAGCAAACGCCGCAAGGGCTGGAATCCCGCCTGAATGAAGTGCTGATCGACCGTTATCAGGACGGCGAAAACGCCGGCTACCCGACGCTGTGCAAAGGCCGTTATCTGGTCGATGGCGAGCGCTATCATGCACTGGAAGAACCCACCAGCCTCAATACGCTGGAGTTGCTGCCGGAACTGCTGGCGGCAAACATTGCTTCCGTGAAAATCGAAGGTCGCCAGCGTAGCCCTGCCTATGTGAGCCAGGTAGCGAAAGTCTGGCGTCAGGCCATCGATCGCTGCATGGCAGACCCACAAAACTATGCGCCGCAACCCGCCTGGATGGACACGCTCGGTTCAATGTCCGAAGGCACGCAAACTACGCTGGGCGCGTATCACCGTAAATGGCAGTGAGAAGACCATGAAATATTCATTAGGGCCTGTGCTTTACTACTGGTCAAAAGAGACGCTGGAAGATTTCTACCAGCAGGCGGCGACAAGCAGCGCCGATGTGATTTACCTCGGCGAGGCAGTATGCAGCAAGCGCCGGGCAACTAAAGTGGGTGACTGGCTTGATATGGCCAAAAACCTGGCGGGAAGCGGCAAGCAGATTGTGCTCTCAACCCTGGCGTTGGTTCAGGCCTCATCCGAACTGGGCGAGCTGAAACGCTATGTGGAAAACGGTGATTTTCTGATAGAGGCAAGCGATCTTGGCGTGGTGAACATGTGCGCCGAACGCAAACTGCCGTTTGTCGCCGGACATGCCCTGAACTGCTATAACGCCGTCACGCTGCGTCTGCTGCTGAAACAAGGAATGACGCGCTGGTGCATGCCGGTCGAACTCTCCCGCGACTGGCTGGCAAACCTGCTGACACAGTGCGAAGAGCTGGGTATCCGTAACCAGTTCGACGTGGAAGTGTTGAGCTATGGCCATCTGCCGCTGGCCTACTCTGCGCGTTGTTTTACCGCGCGCTCTGAAGACCGCCCGAAAGACGAATGCGAAACCTGCTGCATCAAATATCCAAACGGACGCAGTATGCTGTCGCAGGAGAACCAGCAGGTCTTTGTCCTGAACGGTATTCAGACCATGAGTGGCTATGTTTACAACCTCGGCAACGAACTGGCATCGATGAACGGGCTGGTGGACATGGTGCGCTTATCTCCGCTGGATACCAACGTGTTTGCGATGCTGGATGCCTTCCGCGCTAACGAAAACGGTTCGTCTCCGCTGCCGCTGACCGCTAATAGTGACTGCAATGGTTACTGGAAGCGTCTCGCCGGCCTGGAACTTCAGGCCTAAAAAAGGCTCACTTTGTTAACAACGGTTACTAAACTTTGATGCAGTATTAAAGATTGACCGTCGACAAAGTGAGCTGCTATGACCGCTAAAACCATTCCATTTTCGGTGCTGGACCTGGCACCGATCCCTCAAGGTGCCTCCGCGAGAGAAGCCTTTTCGCACTCACTTGCTCTTGCTCAACTGGCCGAAAAACGCGGCTATCACCGCTACTGGCTGGCTGAGCATCACAATATGGTTGGTATCGCCAGCGCTGCCACCTCAGTGCTGATTGGTTATCTGGCAGCGAACACCACGACTCTGCACCTTGGTTCCGGCGGCGTAATGCTGCCTAACCATGCCCCGCTGGTGATTGCCGAGCAGTTTGGCACGCTGAATACTCTCTATCCCGGCCGAATTGATTTAGGGCTTGGCCGCGCGCCTGGCAGCGACCAGCCGACTATGCGCGCACTTCGCCGCCATATGAGTGGTGACATTGATAACTTCCCGCGCGATGTTGCTGAGCTGGTGGACTGGTTCGATGCGCGCGATCCGAACCCGCACGTGCGCCCTGTGCCGGGCTACGGCGAAAAGATCCCGGTATGGCTGCTGGGGTCGAGCCTGTATAGCGCTCAGTTGGCAGCACAGCTCGGCCTGCCGTTTGCATTTGCCTCACACTTTGCACCCGATATGCTGCACCAGGCACTGCATCTCTACCGTACGAACTTCAAACCGTCTGAACGGCTGGAAAAACCGTACGCGATGGTGTGTATCAACATCATTGCGGCCGACAGTAACCGCGATGCAGAATTCCTGTTTACCTCTATGCAGCAGGCGTTTGTGAAACTACGTCGCGGTGAAACGGGCCAGCTGCCACCACCGGTGGAGAATATGCACCAGTTGTGGTCTGCTTCCGAGCAGTATGGCGTACAGCAGGCGCTGAGTATGTCTCTGGTGGGTGATAAAGCGAAGGTGCGTCACGGGCTGGAAGCGGTGCTGCGCGAGACACAGGCGGATGAGATTATGGTTAACGGGCAGATTTTCGATCACCAGGCGCGTTTGCACTCGTTTGAGCTGGCAATGCAGGTGAAAGAGGAAATGTAGAGTAGTGCGTTTCGTTGCCCTCACCCCAGCCCTCTCCCACAGGAGAGGGTGAAAAGAGGCGTTTACTGATACACCGGCAACAGATTAAAGCTCGACAGCACATGCACCAGCGCGTTGCCAACACCAAACACCAGAATCAGCGCAATCATCGGCTTGCCGCCCCAGACGCGGAATGTTGGGCTACCGAAGCGCTTACGTGATTTACGCGCCAACAGCGCGGGAACAATTGCCGCCCAGATGGTCGCCGCCAGCCCGGCATAGCCAATGGCGTACAGGAAACCGTTCGGCCACAGCAGGCCGCCCACAATCGGCGGCAGGAAGGTCAGCAACGCGGTTTTGAAGCGCCCCATCGCAGAATCATCAAAGCCAAACAAATCCGCCAGATAATCGAACAGGCCTAACGTCACGCCAAGGAACGAGCTCGCTACCGCAAAATTGGAGAACACTACCAGCAGGAGATCCAGGCTTCGACTGTTCAGCACACCGCTCAGCGCCTGAACCAGCACATCAATGTTTCCGCCCTTCTGAGCAATCCCAATAAATTCCTGACGCGGGATATTCCCCATCGTTCCCAGCAGCCAAATCACATACAACCCCAGCGCCAGCAACGTGCCGTAGACCAGACACTTCACAATGGTGCGTGGATCTTTACCGTAGTACTTCATCAGGCTCGGTACGTTACCGTGGTAGCCAAATGACGCCAGACAGAACGGCAGGGTCATCAACAGGTACGGCATATAGGAAGTATTGGCTTCTGCCACGTTAAAGAGCGTAGTCGGGGTAACGTGCCCGAGCAGGCTGCCGAAGGTCAGGAAGAAGGTAATCACCTTTGCGCCCAGCACAATCGCCGTCATGCGACTTACCGCTTTGGTGCTTAACCAGACAATAAACGCCACGCCCAGCGCAAAGCACAGCCCTGCCAGACGTGCCGGGACGTTCAGGGACATCTCCGAGAAGGTGTGATGCAAAATCGAACCGCTCGCAGAAATGTATGCGTAGGTCAGAATATAGAGCACGAACGCGATGGAAATACCATTCACGATGTTCCAGCCTTTCCCGAGCAGGTCTTTAGTGATGGTGTCGAAACTGGAACCAATACGGTAATTCAGGTTCGCTTCGAGGATCATCAGCCCGGAATGCAGCATACAGAACCAGGTGAAGAGCAGCGCCGCCAGCGACCAGAAGAACCACGCACCGGACATGACCACCGGCAGGGAGAACATCCCCGCACCAATGATGGTTCCGCCGATGATCACTACGCCGCCTAACAGCGAAGGTGATGTTTGTGTGGTGGTTAGTGTCGCCATACAGCCATGTCTCCAGTTAAAAATGTTGGTCCTGCATTTTAATGCGCCGCACTGTACCAGTACAAGAGTACAAAGGGAATAAAAAAAGCCCCGATAGATGCTATCGGGGCTGTATATTTTACTTTACGTCAGAAGCGTAAGGTTTACGCGTCACGGCGACGGCTGGAACCTTCATCGCGACGTGGACCACGGCTTTCACGACGTTCGCCGCTGAAGCGACCTGCGCCTGGCGCACCACCTTCACGACGAGGAGGACGACCGCCTTCACGACGCTCACCGCCACCGAAGCTACGACGTTCGCCAGATGGACGATCACCACCACGACGTTCGCTGCGCTCACGCGGCTGAGCATCACCCATCAACTGCATGTTCATCGGCTTGTTCAGGATGCGAGTACGAGTAAAGTGCTGCAATACTTCGCCCGGCATACCTTTTGGCAGCTCGATAGTAGAGTGAGAACCGAACAGCTTGATGTTACCGATATAACGGCTGCTGATGTCGCCTTCGTTAGCGATCGCGCCAACGATATGACGAACTTCAACGCCATCATCACGACCCACTTCAATGCGATACAGTTCCATTTCACCTGCGTCACGACGCTCACGACGTGGACGGTCTTCGCCACCACGCTCTGGGCGGTCAGCACGCGGACCACGGTCATTACGATCGTTACGGTCGCCACGACGTTCGAAACGCTCGTCACGGTCGCGGAATTCACGCTTAGGACGCATCGGTGCATCTGGTGGAACAATCAGAGAACGCTCACCCTGTGCCATTTTCAGCAGCGCAGCAGCCAGTGACTCGATATCCAGCTCTTCGCCTTCAGCGGTTGGCTGAATCTGCGCCAGCAGTGCACGGTACTGGTCCAGATCGCTGCTTTCCAGCTGCTGCTGTACTTTCGCGGCAAATTTTTCCAGACGGCGTTTGCCCAGCAGGTCTGCGTTTGGCAGCTCAGCTTCTGGAATAGTCAGCTTCATGGTGCGTTCAATGTTACGCAGCAGACGGCGTTCACGGTTCTCAACGAACAGCAGCGCACGACCCGCACGACCCGCACGACCGGTACGACCGATACGGTGAACGTAAGACTCTGAATCCATTGGGATATCATAGTTAACAACCAGGCTGATACGTTCAACGTCCAGACCACGTGCTGCCACGTCGGTTGCAATCAGGATATCCAGACGACCGTCTTTCAGACGCTCCAGAGTCTGCTCACGCAGGGCCTGGTTCATGTCGCCGTTCAGCGCTGCGCTGTTGTAGCCGCTACGTTCCAGAGCTTCAGCCACTTCCAGAGTCGCGTTTTTGGTACGAACGAAGATGATCGCCGCATCAAAATCTTCTGCTTCCAGGAAGCGTACCAGCGCTTCGTTTTTGCGCATACCGTACACAGACCAGTAGCTCTGGCTGATGTCCGGGCGAGTGGTTACGCTGGACTGAATACGCACTTCCTGCGGATCTTTCATGAAACGACGGGTAATGCGACGGATTGCTTCTGGCATTGTTGCAGAGAACAGAGCGGTCTGATGACCTTCCGGGATCTGCGCCATAATGGTTTCTACGTCTTCGATGAAGCCCATACGCAGCATTTCATCTGCTTCATCCAGTACCAGACCGCTCAGTTTAGAGAGGTCCAGAGTACCGCGCTTCAGGTGATCCAGCAGACGACCCGGCGTACCGACGACAATCTGAGGACCCTGGCGCAGGGCGCGTAACTGCACGTCATAACGCTGGCCGCCGTACAGGGCTACCACGTTTACGCCGCGCATATGTTTAGAGAATTCCGTCATTGCTTCAGCAACCTGAACAGCCAGTTCACGGGTTGGAGCCAGGACGAGGATCTGCGGGGCGCGCAGGTCCGGATCGATGTTGTTCAGCAGCGGCAGCGAGAATGCCGCAGTTTTACCGCTACCAGTCTGGGCCATGCCCAGCACGTCACGACCAGAGAGCAGATGTGGGATACATTCTGCCTGGATCGGAGATGGTTTTTCGTAACCCAGATCGTTAAGGGCTTCAAGGATAGGAGCCTTCAGGCCCAGATCTGCAAAAGTGGTTTCGAATTCAGCCATGTAGTACAAGTGCCTCGATATTAATGGCGGCCAGTCTACTTAGCTCATCGTGAAAATGATTAGCAATTTTCATTGAAAAGTGTGAACCGGCTCAAAGTAGGTGTATTGACGAACAACAACGCCCTCACCAGTTAAGGTGATGACAATCAAAAGATTATGGGCTGATGTTTATGTCGTCAGCTATTGCTGGTCCGATTCTGCCAGGTCGTCTTGCTCCTGGCCCAAGAGCGATAATTCCAACAATGCATAACGGTGCTCAACGAAGTTGTGTACGTTGTTAGCAACCGCTAATTTGAACAGTGCCGTAGCGCTGTCCTTATCCCCCAGACTTAGGTAGTACTTACCTAAATAGAAGTTGGTTTCACTGAGATGCTCAGCGAGCGAGGTGTTATCCGTTGCGTCTGCCTTGAGTCTTTCCATCAGCGTTGCTTCGCTAATGTTACCCAGGTAGAACTCGACAATATTCCATCCCCACTGTTCCTTGTCCGACTTGTCGAAGCGTTGTTGTAACGCGTCTTTTGCCTGTTTTTCATTGAGCTTCTGCTCAACGATATAAAGCCACAGGCTACGGAAAGGATCATTAGGATCGTCATGATAAAACGCCAGCAGATCATCTTGCGCTAACTTATCACGACCGCCGTAGTACAATGCGATACCGCGATTCAAGTGCGCGTAGTTGTAAGTTGGATCAAGCTCAAGTACAGAATCAAACGCTTCATAGGCAGCATCAAAATTGCCTGCCTGCGTTAAATATATGCCTAAGTAATTGAAAACTTCAGGCATATCAGGTCGAATTGCCAGCGCTTGTGAAAAATCATTTCGCGCTAATGCCCTCAGACCGAGACTATCATACAACACTCCGCGCTCATATAAAAGCTGTGCGCGTTCATCATCGGTTAAAGCCCGACTGGCAAGAATTTGTTCCATGCGTGCCAGAATCACTTCCTGTTGCAAAGTCGGTTGCAATGGCACTGCGAGGACTTCGCTCTTACGCCAGGAAGAGTTGCTGCATCCTGCCAGCGTTAAAGCTGTCGCAACGAAACACCAGCGCAAAAAAGGCTTCATTTCCCACTCCCGAAGACAACTATTGGATGAACGTCCTGTCCCCCGGCGGCTTAACAAGGCGTCCTGCCTGATAATAAGCCCTCCGCAAAGCGGAGGGCAAATGGCAACCTTACTCGCCTTGCTGTTCTGCTGCCGGCGCTTCTGGCGCAGCTGCAGACTGAGACTGCTCGGTGGCTTCTTTAATGCTCAGACGGATACGGCCCTGGCGGTCAACTTCCAGAACTTTAACCGGTACTTCCTGACCCATTTGCAGGTAATCCGTCACTTTCTCTACGCGCTTGTCAGCGATCTGAGAGATGTGAACCAGACCTTCTTTACCGCCACCGATGGCAACGAATGCGCCAAAGTCAACGATACGGGTCACTTTACCAGCGTAGATACGGCCCACTTCGATTTCTGCAGTAATTTCTTCGATACGACGAATAGCGAATTTCGCTTTCTCGCCATCGGTTGCAGCAATCTTCACGGTACCGTCATCTTCGATTTCGATGGTGGTGCCAGTTTCTTCGGTCAGAGCACGGATAACAGAACCGCCCTTACCGATAACATCTTTGATCTTGTCTGGATTGATCTTGATGGTGTGGATACGTGGAGCGAACTGAGAAATGTCGCCACGCGGCGCGTTAATCGCCTGTTCCATCACGCCCAGGATGTGCAGACGCGCACCTTTAGCCTGATTCAGAGCAACCTGCATGATCTCTTTGGTGATACCTTCAATTTTGATATCCATCTGCAGTGCAGAGATACCGTCGCGGGAACCCGCAACTTTGAAGTCCATATCGCCCAGGTGGTCTTCGTCGCCCAGAATGTCAGACAGTACAACAAAGTTGTCGCCTTCTTTCACCAGACCCATTGCGATACCCGCAACAGCAGCTTTGATTGGCACGCCTGCATCCATCAACGCCAGAGATGCACCACACACGGAAGCCATGGATGAAGAACCGTTGGATTCGGTGATTTCAGAAACCACACGCACGGTGTATGGGAATTTATCCGCTTCTGGCATCACAGCCAGCACGCCGCGCTTCGCCAGACGACCGTGACCAATTTCACGACGCTTCGGCGAACCAACCATACCGGTTTCACCTACGGAGTACGGAGGGAAGTTATAGTGGAACAGGAAGCTGTCAGTACGCTCGCCCATCAGTTCGTCGATGTTCTGTGCGTCACGCGCAGTACCCAGGGTCGCAGTAACCAGCGCCTGAGTTTCGCCACGGGTGAACAGTGCAGAACCGTGAGTACGTGGCAGTACGCCAGTACGAACGTCCAGACCGCGGATCATGTCTTTCTCACGACCATCGATACGCGGCTCGCCTGCCAGTACGCGGCTACGAACAGCATTTTTCTCGATTGCGTGCAGAATTTCGCTCAGCTCGTTAGCGTCCAGAGATTCATCTTCAGCAACCAGCGTAGCAATGGTTTCAGATTTGATGACATCAATCTGCGCGTAACGCTCTTGTTTGTCGGTGATGCGGTATGCATCGCTCAGACGTGCGCCCGCCAGTGCAGCAACGCGTGCATTCAGCGCGTCGTTTACGGCTTCTGGCTGCCAGTCCCAACGTGGTTTACCGGCTTCTTTCACCAGGTCGTTGATGTTCTGGATAACAATCTGCTGCTGCTCGTGGCCAAATACCACGGCACCCAGCATCTGGTCTTCGCTCAGCAATTCTGCTTCGGACTCAACCATCAGAACAGCGGCTTCAGTACCTGCAACAACCAGGTCCAGCTTACTCTCTTTCAGCTCTTCCTGGGTTGGGTTCAGTACGTACTGGTCGTTGATGTAGCCAACGCGCGCGGAACCGATTGGGCCATTGAATGGAATACCAGACAGAGACAGGGCAGCGGATGCACCGATCATTGCCACGATATCCGGGTTAACCTGCGGGTTAACGGAAACAACGGTCGCAATAACCTGAACTTCGTTTACGAAGCCTTCCGGGAACAGCGGACGAACCGGGCGGTCAATCAGACGCGCAATCAGGGTTTCGCCTTCGCTTGGACGGCCTTCGCGACGGAAGAAGCCGCCTGGAATTTTACCGGCAGCGTAAGTACGCTCCTGGTAGTTAACGGTCAGCGGGAAGAAGTCCTGACCTGGTTTTGCTTTTTTCTGGCCAACAACAGTCACGAAGACTGCGGTGTCATCCATGCTTACCATTACGGCAGCAGTAGCCTGACGCGCCATCATGCCGGTTTCCAGCGTGACGGTGTGTTGGCCATACTGGAATTTACGAACGATCGGATTCAGCAAAGTTCTGTCCTTTCTTAGATGTTTGACAGCACACCACCGGCGTGCTGACGATTTAACCCGATCTTCTTCGCATCCTCGCGACTAATGACAACCGACACCCCCATGGGTGAAGCCTCTCATTAGCCGCGCGAACCTCTGCAATGAAGATCATTTATAGCAACAATACAATAGTTTCCAGTGAATTGCTGCCGTCTGGTTGAAAAAAGGGGCCATCAGGCCCCCTTTTCTGAAACTCGCAAGACTTAGCGACGCAGACCCAGACGCTCGATCAGCGCGGTGTAGCGTGCAACATCTTTACGTTTCAGGTAGTCGAGCAGTTTACGACGCTGAGAAACCATGCGCAGCAGACCACGACGGCTGTGGTGATCTTTTTTGTGCTCTGCAAAGTGACCCTGCAGGTGGTTAATCTGTGCAGTCAGCAGTGCAACCTGAACTTCGGTAGAACCGCTGTCGTTAGTACCACGACCAAACTCAGAAACGATTTTAGCTTTAGCTTCAACGCTTAGAGACATTTTCAAACTCCGAAATATAAAGAATGTAAGGATGCCGATCTCTAATTCAGCAATCCCAGTGTACGACCAGCAGATTGTTAAACAATTTGCAGATCGTTAAGCGGCGATATTCTACTCGTCTCCCCTGTTTATCGCAAGGTGAGACGTTATCACCGTTAGCCTTCAACCGGGTATTCAACCACCAGACGGCGCGGCGCGACACGCCCTTCGCCATCCATTTCACCCATGCCGATAAACTTACCGTCATCGCCTTCAGTTACACGTACCAGGCCTTCCAGTGGTGCCTCGGTGGTGCGAACAGGGTTACCATTCTTAAAATAAACGGAAGAGGTTAACGGCAGATTTACAACCGGGAAATCTGCAGCCGGGCTGTCCATCGGCATTAACAGTGGATCAAGCAAATCAGCAGGAGAAACTCCCTGCGCTTCCGCCTGCTCAACCAATGCGCGAAGATGCTCAAGGGTCACCATACGTTCAACAGGGTATTTGCTGACAGCAAGGCGACGCAGGTAAATCACATGCGCACCACAGCCCAGCTTTTCGCCCAGATCGTCGATGATGGTACGAATATAAGTGCCTTTCGAGCAGTGAACTTCCAGCTCCAGTTCGTCGCCTTCGTGACGAATGAAAAGCAGTTCATACACGGTAATCGGACGAGCTTCACGCGGGACATCAATGCCCTGGCGTGCATATTCGTAGAGCTTCTTGCCCTGATACTTCAGCGCCGAATACATCGACGGCACCTGCATCGTGTCGCCACGGAAACTCTCAAGCGCGGCATCGAGTTGCTCTGCGCTGAAAGTTACAGGGCGCTCTTCAACAACCTGACCATCCGCATCGGATGTGTCCGTACGCTGGCCAAGCTTTGCGATCACGCGATAGCGCTTATCGGAATCAAGCAGATACTGGGAAAACTTGGTTGCTTCCCCCAGGCAAACCGGCAACATTCCGGTCGCCAGAGGATCCAATGCACCAGTGTGCCCCGCGCGGTTAGCGTTAAAAATACGCTTAACCTTTTGCAATACGTCGTTGCTGGAGGCGCCTTGCGGTTTATCCAGCAGTAACACACCATGCACATCGCGACCGCGACGACGAGGACGACTCATCAGTCCTCCTTGCTGTCGTCCGCAGGGTTCACACGACGTTCATCGTCATGCTTCACCACGCTGGTCACCAGGTTGGACATACGCATACCTTCGACCAGTGAGTTGTCGTAGAAGAAGGTCAGTTCTGGCACGATGCGCAGGCGCATTGCCTTACCCAGCAGAGAGCGGATGAAGCCAGAGGCTTCCTGCAATGCTTTGATGCCGTTTTTAACTGCGGCTTCGTCCTGATCGTTCAGGAAAGTCACGAATACCTTGGCGTAGGCCAGGTCGCGGGACATTTCCACACCAGACACGGTGGTCATCATACCCACGCGTGGGTCTTTAATTTCACGTTGCAGAATGAGTGCGATCTCTTTCTGCATTTCCTGCGCGACGCGCTGTGGGCGACCAAATTCTTTCGCCATAATAAATTCTCCAGACAAAAAAGGGGCTAAAGCCCCTTTTTAAAATTATTGCCGGGTGGCGCGAGGCGATCCCGGCTTACTCTCGATCGTTACGCAATGGTACGCTGAATTTCGATGATCTCGAACACTTCGATCATATCGCCAACGCGAACGTCGTTGTAGTTCTTCACGCCGATACCACATTCCATGCCGTTACGGACTTCGTTAACGTCATCTTTGAAGCGGCGCAGGGATTCCAGCTCGCCTTCGTAGATAACCACGTTGTCACGCAGAACGCGGATTGGGTTGTGACGCTTGATGTTACCTTCGGTAACCATACAGCCCGCGATCGCACCGAATTTCGGCGATTTGAACACGTCACGAACTTCAGCCAGACCGATGATCTGCTGTTTCAGCTCAGGAGACAGCATCCCGCTCATTGCGGCTTTCACTTCGTCGATCAGGTTATAGATGACGGAGTAGTAGCGCAGATCCAGGCTTTCGGATTCAATAACTTTACGCGCAGACGCGTCAGCACGAACGTTGAAACCAACCAGAATTGCGTTAGATGCAGCAGCCAAGGTTGCGTCAGTTTCGGTGATACCACCTACGCCAGAACCGATGATCTTCACTTTCACTTCGTCGGTAGACAGTTTCAGCAAGGAGTCGGAGATCGCTTCCACAGAACCCTGAACGTCTGCTTTCAGAACGATGTTCACTTCGTGAACTTCGCCTTCGGTCATGTTGGCAAACATGTTCTCGAGTTTAGATTTCTGCTGACGAGCCAGTTTAACTTCACGGAATTTGCCCTGACGATACAGTGCAACTTCACGCGCTTTCTTCTCGTCACGAACTACGGTGACTTCATCACCCGCAGCCGGCACACCGGACAGACCCAGGATTTCCACTGGAATGGATGGACCCGCTTCCAGCACTTCCTGACCCAGTTCGTTACGCATCGCACGCACGCGGCCGTATTCGAAACCACACAGAACGATGTCGCCTTTGTTCAGCGTACCTTCGCGAACCAGAACCGTTGCAACCGGACCACGACCTTTATCCAGGAAGGATTCGATTACCGCGCCGCTCGCCATACCATTACGGATCGCTTTCAGTTCCAGAACTTCAGCCTGGAGCAGGATAGCGTTCAGCAGGTCGTCGATACCGGTACCCGCTTTTGCCGATACAGGAATGAACTGCGCTTCGCCGCCCCACTCTTCCGGCATAACGCCGTACTGAGACAGTTCGTTCTTAACGCGATCCAGGTCAGCTTCTGGCTTATCAATTTTGTTCACTGCAACAACCAGAGGCACCTGCGCCGCTTTCGCGTGCTGGATAGCTTCAATAGTCTGTGGCATCACGCCATCGTCTGCTGCAACAACCAGAACAACGATATCCGTTGCCTGAGCACCACGAGCACGCATTGAGGTAAACGCGGCGTGGCCTGGGGTATCCAGGAAGGTGATCATGCCGTTATCGGTTTCTACGTGGTATGCACCGATGTGCTGGGTAATACCACCCGCTTCACCGGATGCCACTTTCGTCGAACGAATGTAGTCAAGCAGAGAGGTTTTACCGTGGTCAACGTGACCCATGATGGTCACTACTGGTGCACGCGGTTCTGCCGCAGCGCCAGTGTCACGGTCGCTCATTACTGCTTCTTCCAGCTCGTTTTCACGACGCAGGATAACTTTATGGCCCATCTCTTCTGCAACCAGCTGTGCAGTTTCCTGGTCGATAACCTGGTTGATGGTAGCCATTGCGCCCAGTTTCATCATCGCTTTGATGACCTGAGAGCCTTTAACCGCCATTTTGTTAGCCAGATCGCCAACAGTGATGGTTTCGCCAATCACAACGTCACGGTTAACAGCCTGAGCTGGCTTCTGGAAGCCCTGTTGCAGTGAAGAACCTTTACGTTGTTTGCCGCCTTTACCACCGCGAATGGCCGCACGGGCTTCTTCACGGTCAGCTTTAGACTCGGCGTGTTTGTTGCCTTTTTTCGCTGGACGCGCAGCTTTAGTATTACGGCCACGGCCACGACCGCCTTCAACTTCACGGTCGTTGTCGTCTTCAGCCTGACGCGCGTGCTGAGAAGTGGTCACGTGATAATCGCTGGTGTCTTCAGTCGGCTCAGCGGTATTCACACCATTCTTCTCATTTTCTTCTGCCATGCGGCGCGCTTCTTCAGCCACGCGGCGAGCTTCTTCTTCCAGCTTACGGCGTGCTTCTTCTTCCGCTTTACGCTTCAGATCGGCTGCTTCATTTTCACGGCGGGCTTTTTCAGCCTGGGCAGTTTTGGTCATTTCGTCGGTCTGTTGATTGCTCACTTTGTCTTTTTCCGCAGCGTCACGCTTCACTTTATCACTTGCGTCGCGTTTCGCTTTTTCTGCGGCCTCACGTTCAGCTTTTAATTCTGCCTCGCGTTTGGCAGTTGCTTCTGCCTCACGCTGAGCTTGTTCTTCCGCTTCACGCTGTGCCTGCTCTTCCGCGGCAAGGCGTTCTGCCTCTTGCGGATCACGTTTTACAAAGGTGCGCGTCTTGCGGACTTCAATTTGTACCGATTTGCTTTTACCACCGGTACCTGGGATATTCAACGTGCTGCGCGTTTTGCGCTGCAACGTCAGCTTGTCAGGCGTAGAACCGTGTTCACGGTTCAAATGCGCTAACAAGGTTTGTTTTTCAGTCGCAGTCACCGAGTCATCAGCGGACTTTGGGATCCCTGCATCAGCAAATTGCTGTACCAGGCGGTCCACAGAGGTCTGAATCTCGGCAGCCAGCGATTTTACAGTTACATCAGTCATGCTGTTCCTTCCTGCTACAGTTTATTACGCTTCGTCGCCGAACCAGCAAATATTACGTGCGGCCATGATGAGTTCGCCGGCTTTCTCGTCGGTTAAACCTTCGATATCAGCCAGGTCATCAACGCCTTGCTCAGCGAGATCTTCCAGCGTACAAACACCACGGGCAGCCAGCTTGAACGCAATCGCACGATCAAGACCTTCCAGATTCAGCAGGTCATCAGCCGGCTTATTATCACCAAGGCTTTCTTCCTGAGCCAGTGCCAGGGTGGTCAGTGCGTTTTTAGCGCGTTCACGCAGGGCTTCAACGGTTGGCTCATCCAGACCGTCAATTTCCAGCAGCTCTTTCATTGGCACATAGGCCAGTTCTTCCAGCGAGGAGAAGCCTTCTTCAACCAGGACGGTGGCGAAATCTTCGTCAATATCCAGGTATTTAGTGAAGGTATCAATCGCTGCATGGGCTTCAGCCTGATGCTTAGCCTGCAGGTCATCAACGGTCATCACGTTGAGTTCCCAACCGCTCAGCTGTGAAGCCAGACGAACGTTCTGGCCATTACGGCCGATAGCCTGCGCCAGGTTACCCGCTTCAACGGCGATATCCATGGTGTGCTTGTCTTCGTCAACCACAATAGATGCGACATCAGCCGGCGCCATTGCGTTGATAACGAACTGTGCTGGGTTGTCGTCCCACAGGACGATATCGATACGCTCGCCGCCCAGTTCAGTAGAAACAGCCTGAACACGCGCACCGCGCATACCTACACATGCACCCACTGGATCGATACGCTTGTCGTTGGTTTTCACAGCGATTTTCGCGCGAGAACCAGGATCACGGGCAGCGGCTTTAATTTCGATAACTTCTTCGCCGATTTCCGGCACTTCGATACGGAACAGTTCAACCAGCATTTCTGGTTTAGAACGGGTCACGAACAGCTGCGCACCACGTGCTTCAGGGCGAACGGCATACAGAACACCACGGATACGGTCGCCAGGACGGAAGTTTTCACGCGGCAGCATGTCTTCACGCAGGATAACGGCTTCAGCGTTACCCGCCAGCCCTTCGGATTTGACTTCCAGAGAGATGTTGTCGCGGTTAACTTTCTTCACCACGCCAGTAACGATTTCGCCTTCCTGGTCGCGGAACTGATCGACAACCATTGCGCGCTCAGCTTCACGTACTTTCTGTACGATAACCTGTTTCGCCGTCTGAGTGGTGATACGGTCAAAGGTCACAGATTCGATCTGATCTTCAACGTACTCGCCAACGTTCAGACTTTCGTCTTCGAAACGCGCTGCTTCCAGCGTGATCTCTTTGGTTGGCTGAGTCACTTCTTCAACAATCACCCAACGACGGAATGTATCGAAGTCACCGCTTTTACGATCGATTTCTACGCGAACATCGATCTCTTGTTCGTATTTTTTCTTGGTTGCTGTAGCCAGTGCACTTTCCAGCGCTTCGAAAATTTTCTCACGCGGCAGTGATTTCTCGTTGGAAACGGCTTCAACAACAGCCAAAATTTCTTTGTTCATCGCGGGCTTTTCACCTCAATCCAGACTGTTAAAAGTGGGGAACCAGGTTCGCCTTCTGGATATTACTCAGCGCGAACACTTCATCTTTGCCTTCGACTGTCACCGTGATCATTTCACCATCAACGGCTTTGATAATACCCTGCCATTTGCGGCGGTTCTGTACGGCCATACGCAGAACGAGAGCCACTTCTTCACCGGTAAAGCGCACATAGTGCTCGGCCGTGAACATCGGGCGATCGAGGCCAGGTGAGGAAACTTCCAGGTTATAGGCAACGGTGATCGGATCTTCAACATCCATTACCGCGCTCACCTGGTGGCTAACATCAGCACAATCATCAACATTGATGCCATCTTCACTATCAATATAGATGCGCAGCGTCGATGTACGGCCGCGAACGAATTCGATGCCGACCAGTTCGTAGCCCAGTGCTTCGACCGGTGCAGTAATCATCTCTGTTAATTTTTGCTCTAATGTGGACAAGCCCACCCCCAAGACATAAAAAAAGGGCATAAAGCCCAGTTATTCTGTAGTCAGATAACAAAAAACCCCGATAAATCGGGGCTTTAGATAACTGAACCCTATAGCCGCAACTGCGGCCTGGAGCACTTTCTGAAAGAATTTTTTCAAATCCAGCTACGAAGGCTCTAAGTCTTCACAGTATATTTGAAAAAGAACTTTATGGGAAAGTGGTTGCGGGGGCCGGATTTGAACCGACGACCTTCGGGTTATGAGCCCGACGAGCTACCAGGCTGCTCCACCCCGCGCCTGAAACGTGGCAAATTCTACGCCTTTTGGGTAGAAAATGCAAATAATGCTGGGATTTGGTACCGAAGACGGGACGTAAAATCGGCGTTCAGTATATTGATAGTTAACCCTGCCTGTCAACCCTGCAGCCTATGCGTTTTGCTGAATACGCCATTGCGCACTATTCTGTTCTGGCATCCTTGCAACAACTGGCTTGCAGCGAGGGAAATTTTTACAAAAAGCACATGAATCTCTTCCGGTCACCGGCAAAAGATGATTAAATGAAAACTCACTTATTTTGCATAATCATGCAGTGAGAGCGAAAGCGGTCTCTAATCAGTCAATCAAGCAGGGTTTTATTTTATGACGACGATTCTCAAGCATCTTCCGGTAGGACAACGTATAGGCATCGCCTTCTCCGGCGGTCTGGATACCAGCGCTGCACTGCTGTGGATGCGCCAAAAGGGAGCGGTTCCTTATGCATATACTGCGAACCTCGGTCAGCCAGATGAGGAAGATTATGATGCGATCCCTCGTCGTGCCATGGAGTATGGCGCAGAGAACGCACGTCTGATTGACTGCCGCAAGCAGCTGGTAGCTGAAGGTATTGCAGCTATTCAGTGCGGTGCATTCCATAACACCACTGGCGGCCTGACCTATTTCAACACCACCCCACTGGGTCGTGCTGTTACCGGCACCATGCTGGTTGCTGCGATGAAAGAAGATGGTGTGAATATCTGGGGCGATGGCAGCACCTATAAAGGTAACGATATTGAACGTTTCTATCGTTATGGCCTGCTGACGAACGCCGAACTGCAAATTTATAAGCCGTGGCTGGATACTGACTTTATCGATGAACTGGGCGGTCGTCATGAAATGTCCGAGTTTATGATCGCCTGCGGTTTTGACTACAAAATGTCTGTCGAGAAAGCCTACTCCACCGACTCCAACATGCTGGGCGCAACACACGAAGCAAAAGACCTGGAATTCCTGAACTCCAGCGTAAAAATTGTTAACCCAATCATGGGCGTGAAGTTCTGGGATGAGAATGTAAAAATCCAGGCTGAAGAAGTGACCGTTCGCTTTGAGCGCGGCCACCCGGTAGCCCTGAACGGCCAGACTTTTGCTGATGATGTGGAACTGATGCTGGAAGCTAACCGCATTGGCGGCCGTCATGGTCTGGGTATGAGCGATCAGATTGAAAACCGTATCATTGAAGCGAAAAGCCGTGGCATCTACGAAGCCCCGGGGATGGCGCTGCTGCATATCGCTTACGAACGTCTGCTGACCGGCATTCACAATGAAGACACCATCGAGCAGTATCACTCTCATGGCCGTCAGTTGGGTAAACTGCTGTATCAGGGTCGCTGGTTCGATCCACAGGCACTGATGCTGCGTGATTCTCTGCAACGTTGGGTGGCGAGCGCAATCACTGGTGAAGTTACGCTGGAACTGCGTCGCGGTAACGACTACTCAATTTTGAACACCGTGTCTGACAACCTGACTTACAAAGCTGAACGTCTGACCATGGAAAAAGGCGAGTCTGTGTTCTCTCCTGATGACCGTATTGGCCAGTTGACCATGCGTAATCTGGACATTACAGATACCCGCGAGAAGCTGTTCAATTACATTGAAAATGGCCTGCTTTCCGCAAACTCCGGTAATGGCCTGCCGCAGGTTGAGAATCTGGAACATAGCGATAAGAAGTAATCGCTAATCAGAATGGAAAAAGGCGCCTGATGGGCGCCTTTTTTATTTGGGTTTTCGTAGGCCCGGTAAGCGCAGGGCAACATGGCGGGTGGTGCTGCGCTTACCCGCCCTACAAAAGACAAAACTACAGACGAAAAAAAAGACGTCTTTCGACGTCTTTTTTCTGGAATATTGGTACCGAGGATGGGACTCGAACCCACAAGCCCGTTAGGGCACTACCACCTCAAGGTAGCGTGTCTACCAATTCCACCACCTCGGTACAGATACTGCTTTTAGTGCGGGATATCGCTGGTCGGCTTAGCCGGTTCAGCTGGCTGAGTAGTCTGCTCAGTTTTTGCTGGCGCACTCAGGTTTTCCCACTCGCTTCCTTTACTGGTCTTGTTGCTGTTGATATTGCCCAGCGCCAGACTGATGATGAAGAACAGCGTGGCCAGAATCGCAGTTGTACGGGTCATGAAGTTCGCAGAACCACTTGAACCAAACAGCGTACCGGAAGCGCCTGCTCCGAAGGAGGCTCCCATATCAGCGCCTTTACCTTGTTGCAGCATGATCAGCGCTACGAGAGCGATGGCTACAATAAGGAAAATAACTAAAAGAGCTTCGTACATAATCAACCTGTTCCTTGCGGATTTGCCGCATACCAATGCTTCGACCAATTAGCAGGATTTTTGTTTCCCACTGAAGCGGGTGTGAATACTAACCAATGCGGATGACCTTCGCAAGGGCATTTTCAGTGCATTGTATCAACTGCGGAAAAAAACAGCAAAACGCCATTAATTGCACAAAACAAAGGCGGCAAGCGCCGCCTTTTTAAACACTTAACATGAAAAATTATGCAGCTTTCACGGCATCAGCAATACGGTGAGCAAACTCCGTTACCTGCGCTTCATCTTCACCTTCCACCATGACGCGGATTAAAGGTTCAGTACCTGATTTGCGAAGTAATACGCGACCACGGTTACCCAGTGCCGCTTCAACATCCGCCATCACCGCTTTCACATTTGCATTTTCCAGCGGATCGCCATGTCCGTCAGTGAAACGAACGTTAACCAGCAGTTGCGGGAACATTTTCATACCGCTGCACAAGTCATGCAGGCTCATATGGTTGCGCACCATTGCCGCAACGACCTGGAGCCCCGCGACAATACCGTCACCGGTGGTAGTTTTGTCGAGCAGGATAACGTGACCTGAATTTTCAGCGCCAATACGCCAGCCTTTCTCCTGGAGTTTTTCCAGTACATAGCGGTCGCCAACTTTGGCGCGGACAAACGGAATACCCAGCTGTTTCAGTGCCAGTTCAAGACCCATATTGCTCATCAGCGTGCCCACTGCGCCACCGCGCAGCTGGCCCTGACGCAGTGCTTCACGCGCAATGATATAAAGGATCTGATCGCCATCGACCTTATTCCCTTCGTGGTCGACCATAATGACACGGTCGCCATCGCCGTCCAGTGCGATACCAAGATCCGCTTTTTCTGCCAGAACACGGGCCTGTAGGGCGCGAACATCCGTTGCCCCGACTTCTTCGTTGATATTCAGACCATCGGGTTCACAACCAATGGTGATCACTTTCGCACCCAGCTCGCGGAAAACATTCGGAGCAATGTGGTAAGTCGCGCCGTTTGCACAATCCACCACAATCTTAAGGTGCCCCAGGCTCAGTTCATTCGGGAATGTGCCTTTGCAGAACTCAATATAACGACCGGCAGCATCGACGATGCGGCTGGCTTTACCCAACTCAGCAGAATCGACACAGGTGATCTCTTTTTCCATTTCAGCTTCGATGGCTTCTTCGACTTCGTCCGGGAGCTTAGTGCCGTCGATCGAGAAGAATTTGATACCGTTGTCATAAAATGGATTGTGGGACGCAGAAATAACAATTCCGGCTTCAGCACGGAAGGCGCGCGTCAGGTATGCAACCGCAGGCGTTGGCATCGGGCCCGTGAAAGAAGCGGACAACCCCGCAGCAGCCAGGCCGGCTTCCAGGGCAGATTCCAGCATGTAGCCTGAAATACGGGTATCTTTACCGATAATGATTTTACGAGAACCATGACGTGCCAGCACTTTACCTGCCGCCCAGCCCAGCTTCAGGACAAAGTCAGGGGTGATTGGTGCATCGCCTACGCGCCCACGGATACCATCGGTACCAAAATATTTACGATTACTCATAGCGTTTATTTCCCTTCGCCGCCAGTGTGGCTTCAACCACACGCATGGCTTCTACTGTCTCTTTGACGTCATGGACACGAATAATGTGCGCGCCTTGCATCGCCGCAATGACCGCGCAAGCCAGGCTGCCGCTTAGACGCTCGCTCGGCCCCACATTCAGTAACTGCCCAATCATCGACTTTCTCGACATTCCAACCAGCAGCGGCAGGCCGTACTGATGAAATGCTGATAAGCGCGAGAGCAGCTCATAATTATGGGAGAGATTTTTACCGAAACCGAAGCCCGGGTCGAGTATCAATTTCTCTTTTGCGATACCCGCACGTTCGCACCGTTCGATATGTTCAATAAAAAAGCGATTCACATCAGCAAATACATCGTCGTACTTAGGTGCTTCCTGCATCGTTTTCGGTTGCCCTTGCATATGCATCAGGCAAACCGGTAAGCCGGTTTCCGCGGCTGCGTCCAGAGCACCCGGTTCAGTGAGCGAACGAATGTCATTAATAATGTGAGCACCCACTCTCGCCACTTCGCGGATAACTTCCGGTTTGGAGGTATCGACAGAGATCCAAACCTCAAAACGCTGCGCAATGGCTTCGACCACAGGGACTACGCGCGCCAGTTCTTCCTCCACTGAAACATCCGCCGCACCAGGACGTGTTGATTCCCCACCGACATCAATGATGGTAGCACCTGCATTAATCATCAAATTTGCGTGCTTAACAGCCTCTATAAGCGTGTTATGCGTGCCACCGTCAGAGAAGGAGTCAGGGGTGACATTCAGGATCCCCATCACATGCGGATGTGAAAGATCGAGATGCGAGTCCTGGGCAAAAAGTTTCATGGCGAAATCCCTGGTATTAAAGTGGGTTAACAAAAAAGAAAAACCCCGGAGCAAGCTCCAGGGTTTCAGGTACAGACAATATCATCAACAGCAGAGGCTTACTTGTCGCCCAACTGTTCTGACATGGTGTTGCCCGGGTTCTGCGTATGCGGTTCATCAACCGGACGCGGAGCACGTGGGGTGCCATTATTGTCAGAATTGTTGGAAGCGCCTGGATCTTCCCAGCCTGCTGGAGGACGCACTTCGCGGCGTGCCATCAGGTCGTCAATCTGTGGAGCATCGATAGTCTCATATTTCATGAGCGCATCTTTCATCGAATGCAGAATATCCAGATTGTCGTTCAGGATTTCACGAGCGCGACCGTAGTTACGTTCAATCAGTGCTTTCACTTCCTGATCGATGATACGTGCAGTCTCATCGGACATATGTTTCGCTTTCGCAACAGAACGGCCCAGGAACACTTCACCCTCTTCCTCTGCATACAGCAGTGGACCGAGTTTGTCGGAGAAGCCCCACTGAGTCACCATGTTACGCGCCAGGTTAGTCGCGACTTTAATGTCGTTGGACGCACCGGTAGAAACATGCTCCACACCGTAGATAATCTCTTCTGCCAGACGACCGCCGTACAGGGTAGAAATCTGACTTTCCAGTTTCCGACGGCTGGCGCTGATTGCATCACCTTCCGGCAGGAAGAATGTTACCCCCAGAGCACGACCACGAGGAATAATCGTCACTTTATGTACCGGGTCGTGTTCCGGCACCAGGCGACCGATAATCGCGTGACCTGCTTCGTGGTAAGCCGTGGACTCTTTCTGCGCTTCCGTCATCACCATGGAGCGGCGTTCCGCACCCATCATGATTTTGTCCTTCGCTTTTTCGAATTCCACCATGGACACCACGCGCTTGTTACCACGAGCAGCAAACAGTGCAGCTTCGTTGACCAGGTTCGCCAGATCCGCACCGGAGAAGCCAGGAGTACCACGCGCAATGATTGCCGCATCGATATCTGGCGCCAACGGTACGCGACGCATGTGAACTTTCAGAATCTGTTCACGGCCACGAACATCCGGCAGACCAACCACAACCTGACGGTCGAAACGGCCTGGACGCAGCAGCGCTGGGTCAAGTACGTCTGGACGGTTAGTTGCCGCGATAACGATGATACCTTCGTTACCTTCAAAGCCGTCCATCTCAACCAGCATCTGGTTCAGCGTCTGTTCACGTTCATCGTGACCGCCACCCAGACCCGCGCCACGCTGGCGGCCTACGGCGTCGATTTCATCGATGAAGATAATGCACGGTGCTGCCTTCTTGGCCTGCTCGAACATGTCACGCACACGAGATGCACCAACACCCACGAACATTTCAACGAAGTCAGAACCTGAAATAGTAAAGAACGGCACCTTTGCTTCACCCGCAATGGCTTTTGCCAGCAGGGTTTTACCGGTACCCGGAGGCCCCACCATCAGAACGCCTTTCGGGATCTTACCGCCCAGTTTCTGGAAACGGCTCGGCTCACGCAGGTATTCTACCAGTTCACCCACCTCTTCTTTCGCTTCGTCACAACCTGCGACATCAGCAAAAGTGGTTTTGATCTGGTCTTCCGTCAGCATACGCGCCTTACTCTTACCGAACGACATGGCACCTTTGCCACCGCCGCCCTGCATCTGGCGCATAAAGAAGATCCAGACGCCAATAAGAAGCAGCATCGGGAACCAGGAGATGAAGATAGAAGCCAGCAGGCTTGGTTCTTCTGGCGGCTCGCCTACCACCTTGACGTTTTTGGTCAGAAGGTTATCAAGCAGCTTAGGATCGTTCACCGGGATGTAGGTCGTGTAACGGTTACTATCTTTCTTGGTAACGTTGATCTCACGTCCGTTGATACGCGCTTCGCGAACCTGGTCCTGATTGACCTCTTGCAGGAAGGTAGAATAATCCACCTTGCGGCCATTCGACTCGCTGGGCCCAAAGCTCTGGAATACTGACATCAGCACAACGGCAATGACCAGCCAGAGTATTAGGTTTTTCGCCATGTCACTCAAGGGATTAACCTCACATTACAACTGTGTTAAAAACAGCGTCAGGATACTCAATATTCAGTTTCATTCAAACTTTCGTTTGAAATCCACCGGTTATCATTTTCGCCCGGTCGCTACAATATACACTTCTCGGGAACGAGCCCGGGAAGAGTCCGGCTTACGAACTTTGACCTTCGCAAACAGGGAGCGAATTTCCTTAAGGTACTCCTCGAAACCTTCGCCCTGAAACACCTTCACAACAAAACTACCACCAGGCGCTAGAACATCACGACACATTTCTAACGCTAGCTCCACCAGATACATGGCACGGGGGATATCCACCGCCGGTGTTCCGCACATATTTGGCGCCATATCAGACATGACAACCTGGACCTTACTATCACCTACACGATCAAGTAACGCTTTCAGCACTAATTCATCACGAAAATCGCCCTGAAGGAAGTCCACACCGACGATGGGATCCATTGGTAAAAGATCACATGCGATGATTCGGCCCGCGCCGCCAATCTGCGTTACCGCATACTGCGACCATCCGCCAGGTGCCGCACCGAGGTCGACAACAGTCATTCCCGGCTTAAAAAGTTTGTCACTTTGCTGTATTTCATCAAGTTTAAACCAGGCGCGGGAACGCAACCCTTTTTTCTGCGCCTGAAGAACATATTTATCGCTAAAGTGTTCCTGAAGCCAGCGGCTGGAACTGGCAGAACGCTTTTTACCTGTCATTTAACATTTCCGTCCTGGTTCATCGTTGCTTGCCTGCGACGTAAATTTCTACGCAGCTATTTGGCGATATTAGGGAGATGGCGGTAGAATGAACCGTTTTCAATCCCAACGTAAGCAAAAATATACGATGAATCTGAGTACTAAACAAAAACAGCACCTTAAAGGTCTGGCACATCCGCTCAAGCCTGTAGTCATGCTTGGCAACAATGGTTTGACCGAAGGGGTGCTTGCCGAGATTGAACAAGCGCTGGAACACCACGAGCTGATCAAGGTGAAAATCGCCTCTGAAGACCGAGACACTAAAAACCTGATCGTGGAAGCCATCGTGCGCGAAACCGGCGCCTGTAATGTACAGGTCATCGGTAAAACGCTGGTGCTCTATCGCCCATCTAAAGAGCGTAAAATCTCGCTGCCACGCTAAGAATATCCTGAATCAAACACATTTTCTGTGTAAAACGAGGGATTTCTTTCAGCAGGTGAGCAAAATGCCACGCTCCTTGAGTTGATAAAAGGCCGCTATGCGGCCTTTTTCCTTTCTTTACAATGTATCAACATCTTAGCGGAGATGCGAATTACAGGTACTCGACCTTGATAATTTCGTATTCCACTTCGCCACCTGGCGTACGGATGTTAACAACATCATCCTGCTCTTTACCGATCAGGCCACGCGCAATCGGTGAATTCACAGAGATCAGGTTCTGTTTAAAATCAGCCTCATCGTCACCCACGATGCGATAAGTCTGTTCTTCTTCGGTGTCCAGGTTCAGTACATTGACGGTGGCACCAAAGATAACGCGGCCATTGTTCGGCATTTTAGTGATATCGATAACCTGCGCATTAGACAGCTTCGCTTCGATATCTTTAATACGTCCTTCACAGAAGCCCTGCTGCTCACGCGCGGCGTGGTATTCGGCATTCTCTTTCAGGTCGCCATGCTCACGCGCATCCGCAATAGCGGCGATGATTTCAGGACGACGGACGGATTTCAGGAAATCCAGTTCTTCGCGCAGTTTTTCGGCACCACGTAAGGTCATCGGAATAGCTTGCATTTGTTATACCTCTTAAACATTCCTGTTGGGAGCGACATGACCCGCCCCACCCCTGTGCCCACGTAAGTCATAACCATGTGCGGGCCAGAAGCAAAAAGAAAACCGACCCGGAAGCAAAGCCCAGGTCAGCAGCAATTTTTCAATTTGATACGCATTTTACCGCGAAGTTCACTATGGGTCATCGTTTACTTTGCAGGGGGTTGCGCCGTAGTATGGCGGTTTGTTTCCGGGTTGTTAGCGCGAGATTATGCGATTTTCCAGATTTATCATCGGATTGACTACCAGTTTAACGTTCACCGTCCAGGCCGCGAATGTTGATGAGTACATTAATCAGCTGCCCGCAGGTGCCAACCTTGCACTGATCGTGCAAAAGGTCGGGGCTCAGACGCCTGATATTGACTATCACAGTCAGCAAATGGCACTGCCAGCCAGTACCCAGAAGGTTATCACTGGACTTGCCGCCCTGCTTCAGCTTGGCCCAGACTTCCGCTTTACCACTACGCTTGAAAGCAAAGGTAATGTCGATAGCGGCGTGCTGAAAGGTGACTTGATCGCCCGATTTGGCGGCGATCCGACGTTAAAACGCCAGGATATTCGCAACATGGTTGCGGTACTGAAAAAATCTGGTGTCCAGAAGATTGAAGGCAATGTCCTCATAGACACCTCCATTTTTGCCAGCCATGATAAAGCACCTGGCTGGCCCTGGAACGACATGACGCAGTGTTTTAGCGCCCCGCCAGCTGCGGCCATTGTTGATCGTAACTGCTTCTCAGTGTCGCTCTATAGCGCCCCAAAACCAGATGATTTAGCGTTTATCCGTGTGGCGTCATATTACCCGGTGACAATGTTTAGCCAGGTTCGCACACTGGCAAAAGGCTCGCCAGATGCACAGTATTGCGAGCTCGACGTTGTACCAGGCGATCTTAACCGCTTCACGCTTACCGGCTGCCTGACGCAACGCGCAGACCCTCTTCCGCTGGCTTTCGCTATTCAGGATGGCGCAAGTTATGCCGGAGCCATTATTAAAGACGAGCTTAAGCAGGCCGGAATTACCTACACCGGAACGCTGCTGCGCCAGACACAAGTCAATCAACCCGGCACGGTGATCGCCAGCAAGCAGTCTGCACCGCTTCACGACCTGCTGAAAATCATGCTGAAAAAATCAGACAACATGATTGCCGATACCGTCTTCAGAATGATTGGTCATGCTCGTTTCGGCGTTCCCGGCACCTGGCGCGCGGGTTCCGATGCGGTTCGTCAGATTTTACGTCAGCAGGCCGGAGTTGATCTTGGTAATACCATCGCCGTTGATGGTTCCGGGTTATCACGTCATAACTTGATCTCCCCGGCAACCATGATGCAAGTACTTCAGTACATTGCACAACATGACTCTGAGCTAAACTTTATTTCGATGCTGCCCCTCGCCGGGCATGATGGTTCACTTCAGTACCGCGCCGGGCTTCACGCTGCTGGCGTAGACGGCAAAGTCTCAGCCAAAACAGGTTCATTGCAAGGGGTATACAACCTTGCCGGTTTT
The DNA here is from genome assembly GCF_052886895.1 of Enterobacter sp. C4G1. Lineage (NCBI taxonomy): Bacteria > Pseudomonadati > Pseudomonadota > Gammaproteobacteria > Enterobacterales > Enterobacteriaceae > Enterobacter > Enterobacter sp. C4G1. The sequence goes on from NZ_JBQVVV010000001.1 coordinate 484,341, forward strand.
ATCACCACCGCCAGCGGGCAACGCATGGCATTCGTGCAGTACCTCTCAGGCTATGCTGTTGAACCGACCGATCAGCGCAATCGTCGTATTCCGCTGGTTCGGTTTGAGAGCCGGCTTTACAAAGACATCTACCAGAATAATTAGTGATGAAATTACTTATTGTTGAAGACGATCTGTTATTGCAGGAAGGACTGTCACTGGCGCTGGCTAACGAAGGCTATGCGCTGGACTGTGCAGCGACCGCTGCTGAAGCAGATTCCTTGATCCAAAGCGGTGAATATAGCCTGGTGATCCTCGATTTAGGTTTACCCGATAAAGACGGCGCAACGCTGCTGAGTCAGTGGCGCCGTCGCGGTATTTCAAACCCGGTTCTGATCCTCACCGCCCGTGATTCCCTGGAAGACCGGATCAACGGTCTCGACTCTGGCGCAGATGATTATCTGGTTAAACCTTTTGCCCTCGCCGAGCTTCAGGCGCGAGCGCGGGCGCTTATCCGCCGCTATCAGGGTCACAGCGATAACCTGCTGACGGATGGCGACATAACGCTGAACCTGCAAACACAGCAGGTACTGCGTAGTTCACAGCCCGTTGAAGTCACCCCTAAAGAGTTTGCGCTGCTGACGCGCCTTATTATGCGAAGCGGCCAGACAGTACACCGGGAAACACTCCAGCAAGACATCTACTCCTGGCAGGATGATCCTGGTTCAAACACGCTTGAAGTGCATATCCATAATTTGCGCCGTAAGCTTGGCAAAGACAGGATTAAAACCGTACGCGGCGTAGGTTATCGCCTGGAGAGCCAGAAATGAACAGTATGCGTCGGCGACTGATGGTTCTGCTGGCGGTTATTCTGTTATTTTTCCAGCTGATAAGCGTTGTCTGGCTGTGGCATGAGAGCCGTGAACAGATTAGCTTTCTGGTCAGTGAGACGTTGTCTGCGAAAGCGCGAAACAACCATGTTGAAAAAGAGATCCGTGAAGCCATTGCCTCGCTGCTGGTGCCGTCTCTGGTCATGGTCAGCTTTACCCTGCTTTTCTCTTTCTGGGCAGTGACCTGGATAACACGGCCGCTTAATCAACTGCGCGATAGCCTTGCCAATCGCTCGGCGGATAATCTCACACCCCTGCCGATGTATTCCGATATGGAAGAGATTGGCGCGGTCACCACATCACTCAATCAACTGCTCGCCCGTCTGGATCATACCATCCAGCAGGAGCGGCTGTTCACCGCAGACGCGGCCCATGAGTTGCGTACACCGCTTGCAGGGATAAGGCTGCACCTGGAGCTGATGGCACAGACGGGCTCTGCGCAGGCGAAGACTTTAATTAGCCGAATCGATCAGCTGATGCACACGGTAGAGCAATTGCTGATGCTGGCCCGAGCCGGGCAGGCGATGGCCAGTGGCCACTACGATACTCTGGTCTGGACGGAGAATATTATCGCGCCGCTCGGGCTTGAGCATGAAACCAAAGAACATCAGGTGATTTGGCCGGAGAAAAGTCCCCTGACCGTGCAGGGCGATGCCGTTCTGTTGCGTCTGATGCTCAGGAACCTGCTGGAGAATGCTGCACGCTATAGCCCAACAGGAACAACGATTACTGTCAGAGTCACACAGCAAGACGATGGTACTCAGGTAAGCGTTATCGATCAGGGGCCTGGTATTGATGAGGCACACCGGCAATCGATTACCGAACCTTTCCGGCGTCTTGATCAGCGTTACGGAGGAAGCGGTCTGGGGCTGAGCATCGTCCAGCGTATTGTCCAGCTCCACCACGGCAGGCTGACGCTTGAGAACGGCCCGGAAGGTGGTTTAATCGCCAGCTGCTGGTTACCTTCAATGCTGAGCTAAAAAAAAGCCCCCTTTGCAGGGGGCTTATACAGAGATTAGTGCTTGTAGATGAACTCGACACCTTCTTCGTCGTCTTCATCCCAGTCATCGTCCCAGTCTTCATCATCGTCTTCCGCTTCCAGCTCTTCGAGCTGTTGACGGTGATAGTCATCCCACATGAACTCAACTTTTTCAGGCTGCTTCGCTTCTTCCGCCTGAACAATTGGGTTCTCGATGATAAAGGTCATCACATCCCAGCAGAGATCTTTCACGCCAACCTGGCTTGCAGCAGAGATCAGGTAGTATTTCTCTTCCCAGCCCATCGCTTCGGCAATCGCTTTGGCTTTTGCTTCGGCTTCTGCTTTATCCATCAGGTCGATCTTGTTGAAGACCAGCCAGCGTGGCTTACCTGCGAGTTTTTCGCTGTATTTTTCCAGTTCGCCAATAATGATACGGGCGTTTTCAACCGGATCGGATTCATCGATAGGGTTAATATCAATAATGTGCAGCAGTACACGGCAGCGCTCAAGGTGTTTCAGGAAGCGAATACCCAGTCCTGCGCCTTCTGCTGCACCCTCGATCAAACCAGGAATATCAGCGACGACAAAGCTCTTCTCGTGGTCCATACGGACAACGCCCAGGCTTGGTACCAGCGTGGTAAACGGATAATCCGCCACTTTTGGCTTGGCTGCAGATACCGCGCGGATAAAGGTCGATTTACCGGCGTTCGGCATCCCCAGCATCCCCACGTCAGCCAGCAGCATCAGTTCCAGCTGCAGCTCACGCGTATCACCCGGTGTACCCATGGTTTTCTGACGCGGAGCACGGTTAACAGATGATTTAAAACGGCTGTTACCCAGACCGTGCCAACCACCTTTAGCAACCAGCAGGCGCTGACCGTGTTTGGTCATATCACCCATGGTTTCACCTGTGCCCTGATCGATAACACGCGTACCGACCGGAACCTTGATGTTGACGTCTTTACCACGTTTACCGGTACAGTCACGGCTCTGGCCATTCTGGCCACGCTCTGCGCGGAAAGATTTTTCGAAACGGTAGTCGATCAGCGTGTTGAGGTTCTCATCCGCCTCTAACCACACGTCACCACCATCACCACCGTCGCCGCCGTCTGGGCCGCCACGTGGAATATATTTTTCACGGCGGAAGCTTACACAACCATTGCCGCCATCACCTGCTACGACCAGGATCGTTGCTTCATCAACAAACTTCATTTTACTCTCCGTAAATCATTCGCCTGAGCGGGGGACTTCTACTACTACCGCTTCATTTTTGCGCCAACGTCCCCAAAGACGATGACCAATGGCGGAATACATCGCGCCCGCAACCACGACAAACGCACCGAGATAACCCAACATGTTGAGCATCGGCTTGACGAAGACATCGGGCCAGGCCATTGATAACAAATCTGAAAATAACAGCGTAAACAGCGGAGTCAGCGTGATTAACGCGCTCACCTGTGCTGCCTGCCAGCGCGCCATTGCTTCGGCCAGCGCGCCATAACCGACCAGCGTATTCAAGCCACAAAAAATGAGGCACGCCAGTTGCCAGTCACTAAGCTGGGTGATCACACCCGGTTTAGCTAACGGCACTAATGCTAGTGTACATAAAGTGTACAGCAAAAGGAGGATCTGCTGTGAGGCAAGACGACGCAATAACACCTTTTGCGCGACGCCATAACTCACCCAGACCGTTGCTGCACCCACACCGAAAATCACACCCCAGGTGTAATCCGTCAGTCTGGTAAAAATCTCAATCAGGCTGGTGTTGAAGAACATCACCAGACCGCAGAGCAGCATACTTGCCCCAATGACCTGCGTACCACGCATCTTCTCTTTCAGGATGAAGACGCTGGCAACCATCATGCCTACCGGTGAAAGTTGACCAATCACCTGCGATGCCGTGGGGCTAAGATATTGCAAGGAAGAACTGAACAGAATGAAGTTGCCAAACAGACCACCCGTTGCGATAGCCAACAACACCAGCCAACGCGGTTTGCGGAAGAGTCGCAATGGCGGAAGCTTACCTTTAACAGCAAGGATGGCTCCGAGACCAATGCTTGCCATCAGAAAGCGATAAAACACCACCGTAGGCGGTTCCATCACTTCCAGTACCTGCTTCATTGCAATTGGCAATGCACCCCAGCACATCGCGGTAGTGAGCGCCAAAAGAATACCAATGCCGGCCTGCTGCTTCATGCCCGTTTTCCCTACAGAAAAAATTACCGGGTTTCCAATGTAAAAAGCCCCGCAACAGGGTGCGGGGCTTTAATCCGTTACCGGACCGAGAAAACCTTACTCAGCAACGATGCTGATATATTTACGGTTGTTCGGGCCTTTAACTTCAAATTTCACTTTACCGTCTGCTTTAGCAAACAGAGTGTGGTCACGACCGCAACCTACGTTGTTGCCAGCGTGGAATTTGGTACCACGTTGACGAACAATGATGCTACCCGCCAGAACGGATTCGCCACCGAAACGCTTAACGCCCAGGCGTTTAGCTTCTGAATCGCGACCGTTACGTGTGGAGCCGCCAGCCTTTTTATGTGCCATTTAAATCTCTCCTCAGGTCTTAGGCGCTGATGCCAGTAATTTTCACATCAGTGAACCACTGACGGTGGCCCTGCTGCTTACGGTAGTGCTTACGACGACGAAACTTAACGATTTTAACTTTCTCGCCACGACCGTGTGCAACAACTTCAGCTTTGATAACGCCGCCATCAACGAAAGGAACGCCGATTTTGACTTCTTCACCGTTTGCGATCATCAGAACTTCAGCGAACTCAACAGATTCGCCAGTTGCGATGTCCAGCTTTTCCAGGCGAACGGTCTGACCTTCGCTTACTCGGTGTTGTTTACCACCACTTTGGAAAACCGCGTACATATAAACTCCGCTTCCGCGCACGTCCTCGTATGAATCAGAGTGCGCTATAAATATTCACAATAGGGCGCGAATATTACGCAAAACGCGAGCCTTTGACAAGTGCTACCATCAATACATGAAGAAAAAAAACACAACATGTACGGTAACGTTTATCTGAGCCGTTTTTTCAGTACAATCAGCAATACTTTTGATAAACCGAAACCCTTCGTTAACCCATTTGATGTGGGATAAACAGGATAAAAAGCCCGGCTTTTGCGATGAATTTAGAAAAAATCAACGAGTTAACCGCGCAAGATATGGCGGGTGTAAATGCAGCAATCCTGGAGCAACTCAACTCTGACGTTCAGCTGATCAATCAGTTGGGCTATTACATCGTCAGTGGCGGCGGCAAACGTATTCGCCCGATGATAGCTATTCTGGCGGCGAGAGCTGTTGGCTATCAGGGAAATGCGCACGTCTCCATCGCGGCACTGATCGAATTTATCCACACTGCGACTCTGCTTCATGACGACGTAGTGGATGAATCAGACATGCGTCGTGGTAAAGCCACGGCAAACGCCGCATTTGGCAACGCTGCCAGCGTTCTGGTGGGGGATTTTATTTATACCCGCGCCTTCCAGATGATGACCCGTCTGGGCTCGCTGAAAGTGCTGGAAGTGATGTCTGAAGCCGTGAACGTCATTGCCGAAGGTGAAGTGCTGCAACTGATGAACGTCAACGACCCTGACATCACCGAAGAAAACTACATGCGCGTAATTTACAGCAAAACGGCACGTCTGTTTGAAGCTGCAGCGCAGTGCTCTGGTATCCTGGCGGGATGCTCAGAGGCTCAGGAGCGCGGATTACAGGACTATGGCCGCTATCTTGGCACCGCATTCCAGCTGATTGACGATTTACTGGATTACAGTGCGGATGGCGAAACGCTCGGTAAAAATGTCGGTGATGACCTGAACGAAGGCAAACCGACCCTGCCGCTGCTCCATGCCATGCGCAATGGTACCCCGGAACAGGCACAAATGATCCGTGAAGCGATCGAGCAGGGAAATGGTCGACATCTTCTGGAACCTGTACTGGAAACAATGGCTATCTGTGGTTCCCTTGACTGGACGCGCCAGCGTGCAGAGGAAGAGGCAGATAAAGCCATTGAAGCGCTCCAGGTCATCCCAGACAGCCCATGGCGGGATGCTCTGATCGGCCTTGCCCACATCGCCGTTCAGCGCGATCGTTAACACGCCATCTTCTCCCCGTGTGCTTCACGGGGAGCTTCCAATAAGCGCCTGTAAATTTCATATTCACGTTAAAACATCAGCTTACAGGCCGCATGAATAAAGCTATGTCTTATTCTGAATATTGCTTCCAGTAATGCGAACTTTTTAGAACGGCTGTTCGAAGAAGGTATAGTAACGCTGTCATTTCAAGAGAACTGGCTCGGACGTATACGCACACAAGGACAGCACTATGGATATGAAATTTATCGACTGGCACTCGGCCGATATTATTGCGGCACTCCGCAAAAAAGGGACATCGCTGGCAGCAGAATCGCGTCGCAGCGGACTGAGTTCCTCTACGCTAGCAAATGCACTCACTCGCCCATGGCCAAAGGGCGAATTAATTATCGCAATTGCACTGGAAACCGACCCGTGGATAATCTGACCATCGCGTTACCACGATCCCATCACTCACGAATTTATCGACAGAACACGCATGATGCGCCAGAAAAAGAGTAAGCAAGAGGATCAAAACTGACCCTCAGGTTTTGACAGGAACAGCAACCCCCCGGTCATCTCTGGCAGGGGGCTGCCGGAACGATTACTCGCCCTTCACACGCTCGATATTGGCACCCAGCGCGCGCAGTTTGTCTTCGATATGCTCATAGCCGCGATCGATGTGATAAATACGATCCACCACCGTTGTGCCTTCAGCAATACAACCCGCCAGAACCAGACTCGCAGACGCGCGAAGATCGGTTGCCATCACCTGTGCACCAGACAGTTTCTCAACGCCATGGCAAATCACGGTGTTACTTTCGATTTCTGCATGTGCGCCCATACGGATAAGTTCCGGTACGTGCATAAAGCGGTTTTCGAAGATAGTTTCGGTGATAACACCCGTCCCTTCAGCAACCAGGTTCAGCAGCGTGAACTGCGCCTGCATATCGGTCGGGAATGCCGGATGTGGCGAGGTGCGAACGGTAACGGCTTTAGGGCGCTTACCATGCATGTCCAGGCTGATCCAGTCTTCACCCACTTCGATATCGGCACCTGCTTCACGCAGTTTCGCCAGCACGGCATCCAGCGTATCAGGCTGAGCGTTACGGCAAATAATTTTGCCGCCAGAAATGGCTGCTGCGACCAGGAAAGTACCGGTTTCGATACGGTCTGGCAGTACGCGGTAAACACCGCCGCCCAGACGCTCAACGCCTTCGATGGTGATGCGGTCAGTACCCTGCCCCGTGATTTTCGCACCCAGTGCAACGAGGAAGTTTGCGGTATCAACGATTTCCGGCTCACGCGCGGCGTTTTCGATGATAGTGGTGCCTTCTGCAAGCGTAGCCGCAGACATAATGGTCACCGTTGCGCCCACACTCACTTTGTCCATGACAATGTGCGCGCCCTTCAGGCGACCGTTTACAGAGGCTTTAACGTAACCTTCTTCCAGCTTGATCTCAGCGCCCAGTTTTTCCAGGCCAAAGATGTGCAGGTCAACCGGACGCGCGCCAATCGCACAACCACCCGGCAGAGAAACCTGACCCTGACCAAAACGCGCCACCAGCGGGCCTAACGCCCAGATGGAAGCACGCATGGTTTTGACCAGGTCGTATGGTGCAGAAAAGTTATTCACGTTGCTGGCATCGAGCCAGACGGAACCGTTGCGCTCAACTTTAGTGCCCAGCTGGCCGAGCAGCTTCATGGTCGTGTCGATATCTTTCAGCTTCGGTACGTTCTGGATCTCTACCGGCTCTTCTGCGAGCAGCGCCGCAAAAAGGATTGGCAGTGCAGCATTTTTCGCGCCAGAAATTGTGACTTCGCCCTGGAGGCGCGTAGGCCCCTGCACACGAAATTTATCCATGATTTTGCTCTCTTATAAATTCAACCGTGCTGCGGGCCTATAGCCCTCAGCTCAAAAACCGTTTAGTTTGCGATCGCGAGCCCACTCTTGCGGGGTGAACGCTTTAATCGACAGGGCGTGGATGCGGTTATCCGCAATGTATTCCATCAGCGGCGCGTACACAGCCTGCTGTTTCTTCACGCGGCTCATTCCGTCGAAGATCTCACCCACAGCAATAACCTGGAAGTGACTGCCATCGCCAGAGACGTGGGCTTCCTGAAGGGAGAGTGCATTCATCAGCACTGCCTGGATTTCATTATTTTCCATGGGTTCTACATCATCAGATAGTGAAAACAAGCCCAACATCTTAGAGCAAAGTGGCGTTGTCTTAAACAAGCAAAAAGCCCCAACGATGAAACAGTCGGGGCTTTCAGAATTAACGCTTTGAAAATATTAACGAGGTAATACGTCTTCCGGCAAATTGTAGAGCTGCGCAAGAGTCATCACATTATCGCTGGCACCCGCCAGTGTAACCATGAGCCCCTGCTTTTTGCCTTCCGCAACAAGATGTACTAACAGGGCGATTCCTGCCGTATCCACGCGTGAAACACCGGTCAAATCAATCAGCGTAACGCCTTTCATGGCATCGTTGCGAGCATCCCATAACGGGTTCAGCAAATCCTGATCAAGCTCGCCAGACAACAACAACGTCTCACCTTCGCGCGACCAGCTCAGTTGCTGTTGCATTACTTTTTCTCGTCCAGGGAAATTTTCTGACGCGAGATGGACTGCAACTGCGCGGTCAGGCCATCAATGCCTTTGGTACGCAGCAGGTCGCTCCATTCATTTTGCTTGGTGGTAATCATGCTCACCCCTTCCGCAATCATGTCGTACGCCTGCCAGTTACCTGTCTGGGAGTTTTTACGCCACTGGAAGTCCAGGCGAACAGGTGGACGACCGTTAGGGTCAAGAATGGTCACACGAATTGGCACAATAGTCGCATCGCCCAGAGGCTGTTCAGGCGCAATTTGATAGGTTTGACCGTGATACATTGCCAGCGCCTGACCGTAAGCCTGTTTCAGGTATTCACGGAACGCAGCAAAGTAAGCATCACGCTGTGCAGGCGTCGCATCTTTGTAGTAACGACCCAGCACAAGAGCACCCGCGTATTTAATCTGCACATAAGGCAGCAGTTCCTGATCAACCACTTCACGCAGATAATCCGGGTTAGCACGAATTTTAGGTTGTTCGTTTTTAAGGCGATCGAAGGTCTTTTTCGCGGCCTCATCCATCTGTTTGTACGGGTTACTCAAATCGGCAGCATGTGCTGCGGTCAGAGGGGCAATCACCAGCATGGCAACCATGAACAGTCGTTTAAACATGAATTACTTCTCCTGAGATGAATTCGTCGCGTCTGGGGCTGGCGCGGCGTCAGTATGGCCTTCACTTTGTGCTGGCGCACCGTCAGTTTTCTTGTCGTCACCGCCTTTACTGCTGTAAAGGAACTGACCAATCATATCTTCCAGCACCATGGCTGATTTCGTATCCTGAATGACGCTACCGTCTTTAAGGATAGTCGTTCCCAGTTCAGGATCTTCAAAGCCAACGTTAAGTGCCAGATATTGTTCACCCAACAGGCCGGAGGTACGAATCGACAGCGAACTGGTGTCCGGAAGATGGTTGTAACGCTCTTCGATATCCATCGCGACACGCGGCAGATAGGTCTTCTCGTCCAGCGTGATGTCCGCCACGCGACCAATAACCACGCCGCCAATACGCACCGGTGAGCGCGCTTTCAGGCCGCCGATGTTGTCGAACGTTGCATAGAGGCGATATGTCGGTTCGGTGCGAATAGACGTGATATCCGCAGCTCTCAGACAGATGAACAGCGCAGCCAACAGTGCCAGCAACAGAAACACGCCGACCCAAATTTCATTTTTTCTCGTTTGCATGAACTCAATTCCCAAACATCAGTGCGGTGAGCACAAAATCCAGACCCAGTACGGCCAGCGACGAATGTACGACAGTACGTGTAGTTGCACGGCTAATGCCCGCCGACGTCGGGATGGCATCGTAACCGTTGAACAACGCAATCCAGGTGACCGTAATAGCAAATACCACGCTCTTAATCAGACAGTTAACCAGGTCCATCCGCAGGTCGATAGCATCCTGCATGGCAGACCAGAAGAACCCGGCATCAATGCCTTTCCAGTGTACGCCAACCAGCGAGCCCCCCCAGATCCCGACCGCAACGAACAGGATAGTGAGCAGCGGCAGTGAAATCACGCCCGCCCAAAAACGCGGGGAAATCACACGGCGCAGAGGATCGACCGCCATCATCTCCATACTGGATAACTGCTCGGTGGCACGCATCAGGCCAATTTCAGCGGTTAACGCTGACCCGGCACGCCCGGCAAACAGGAGCGCGGCAACAACCGGGCCCAGTTCGCGCAGCAGCGAGAGTGCCACCAGCATCCCAAGGCTGGTCTCTGCGCTGTAGGTTGTGAGCACAAGATAGCCCTGCAACCCCAGTACCATGCCAATAAACAGGCCAGAAACGATAATAATGACCATCGACAAAACGCCGACATTGTAGAGCTGTCGCACCAGCAAAGGCGCGTGCTTACGGAATTCCGGTTTGCCAACCAGCGCATTGAATAACATCAATCCGGCACGCCCGAACGTCCTGATGGTTTTTACGCCACGGTGTCCCAGAGCGGCCAACGCATTTAACAGCATGAGTGGCTTAACTCCCTATTCCCAATAAATCGTCACGATAGTCGCCCGATGGATAGCGGAACGGCACCGGGCCGTCTGCGATACCGTCCAGGAACTGCCGTACTCGCGGATCGCAATTATCCTGTAGTGCCTGAGCACCACCGTGCGCGACGATCCTTTTGTCTGCCACAATATAGGCGTAATCAGCAATACTCAGCACTTCCGGTACATCGTGAGAAACCACGATACAGGTGACGCCAAGCGCACTGTTCAGTTCAGAGATTAACTTCACCAGAACGCCCATGGTGATAGGGTCCTGCCCGACAAAGGGTTCGTCGAACATGATTAAATCGGGTTCTAACGCAATGGCACGCGCCAGTGCGGCACGGCGTGCCATACCACCAGAAAGCTCTGATGGCATCAATTTGGCAGCCCCGCGAAGGCCAACGGCCTCGAGTTTCATCATGACCGTACTTTTGAGTAATTCATACGGCAACTCGGTGTGCTCGCGCAGCGGGTAAGCCACGTTATCAAAGACATTCATATCGGTGAATAATGCCCCTGACTGAAAGAGCATACTCATGCGCTTGCGGACAGTATACAAGCGCGAACGCGACATCTCCGGGACGTTCTCTCCGTCAAAGAGGATCTCGCCACTATCCGGCGGGATTTGCCCACCGATAAGACGCAACAGGGTCGTTTTACCGATTCCCGACGGTCCCATAATGGCGGTGATCTTGCCACGGGGTACAGTCAGTGAAATATCATCAAATATCAATCGGTTGCCGCGAGAAAAGCTGACACCACGGACATCGACTAAATTCGCCAAATTGGGGCTCATTTATGTTTCCTTTCTTACCCTGATTCACATTAAGCATGACGCTTAAATCAGCCCTAAACTCAACATTTTTACAGAATAATAGCCGTTGAGGTTAGCGAAAGCTGGCATTTGTTTTACTTTTCCGGCGCATAAAGTCAAAATTAGGAATTCGTTACGTCTTAGACTGTATGCAGCACCAAAATTCACGCGCAGTGGACCGGCGAGTATACCTGAAGAAAGGACTTTTGATGCTTTTAGCAACAGCACTGTTAATAATTGGTTTACTTTTGGTGGTCTACAGTGCTGACCGTTTGGTATTCGCTGCATCAATATTGTGCCGGCTGATTGGCGTGCCGCCTATCATCATCGGGATGACGGTCGTCAGCGTCGGGACGTCTCTTCCTGAAATTATCGTTTCTGTCTCGGCATCGCTTCATGGCCAGGTCGATCTCGCTATCGGCACAGCCATAGGTTCCAACATCGTCAATATCCTGCTGATTCTTGGCCTGGCTGCATTGCTGCACCCATTTCGCGTGCATTCTGATGTTCTGCGCCGTGAATTGCCGCTAATGTTAATCGTAAGCCTGTTGGCGGGCTGTGTGCTCTATGATGGGGTGCTGAGCTATAGCGATGGCATTTTCTTACTGGCGCTGGCGGTAATTTGGCTGCTGTTTATCGTTAAAATCGCCCGCCAGGCCGAAAAACAGGGTAATGATAGCCTCACTCGTGAGCAGGTAGCAGAGCTGCCGCGGGAAGGAACGTTACCGGTCGCGCTGCTTTGGCTTGGCGTGGCGCTCATTATTATGCCAATGGCCACCCGCATGGTGGTGGATAATGCCACCGTACTGGCAAACGCCTTCGCCATGAGCGAATTAACCATCGGCCTGACCGTGATTGCTATCGGTACCAGCCTGCCGGAACTGGCAACCGCCATTGCTGGCGCGCGTAAAGGTGAGGATGATATCGCGATTGGCAATATTATCGGCTCTAACATTTTCAATATCGCGATCGTGACCGGCTTACCGGCATTGATATCGCCAGGGCCGTTTAATCCGCTGGCATTTTCGCGCGATTACGGTGTGATGTTGCTGGTCAGTGTTATTTTTGCCCTGCTCTGCTGGCGGCGAAAACGTCAGATTGGCAAAGGCGCAGGCGCGCTGCTGACAGGTGGATTTATCGTATGGATGGCGATGCTGTACTGGCTTTCGCCTCTTCTCTCTGGGTAAACGGAAACGCATTATGTCGCAAATAGAATTGCAGCCGGGTTTTGACTTTCAGAAAGCAGGCAAAGACGTTCTGGAGATTGAACGTGAAGGTCTGGCGCAGTTAGATCAGTACATTAATCAGGATTTTAGTCTGGCATGTGAGAAGATGTTCTACTGTGCCGGCAAAGTCGTGGTCATGGGAATGGGCAAGTCTGGCCATATTGGGCGCAAAATGGCCGCAACTTTTGCCAGTACCGGGACTTCTTCATTCTTTGTTCACCCTGGGGAAGCAGCACACGGCGACCTGGGCATGGTCACGCCGCAGGATGTGGTCATTGCACTGTCGAATTCCGGTGAATCGAACGAGATCCTGGCGCTTATTCCAGTGTTGAAAAGGCTGCACGTGCCGCTGATTTGCATGACCAGCCGCCCGGAAAGCAGCATGGCCCGCGCTGCAGATATTCACCTGTGCGTCAAAGTGCCAAAAGAAGCGTGCCCATTGGGTCTTGCCCCGACGTCCAGCACCACTGCCGCACTGGTCATGGGAGATGCGCTTGCGGTGGCATTACTCGAAGCTCGTGGTTTTACGCCAGAAGATTTCGCGCTCTCTCATCCAGGCGGCGCGCTGGGGCGCAAGTTGCTGCTCCGGGTAAACGACATTATGCACACGGGCGATGAGATCCCGCATGTAAGTAAAGCCGCTTCACTGCGTGATGCGTTACTGGAAATTACCCGCAAAAATCTCGGCATGACGGTTGTTTGCGACGATCTCATGAAGATTCAGGGGATTTTCACTGACGGTGACTTACGCCGCGTGTTCGATATGGGCGTGGATGTCCGCACCTTAGGCATCGCCGATGTCATGACACAAGGCGGTATCCGCGTTCGTCCTGGCACCCTGGCGGTGGATGTGCTGAACCTGATGCAGTCCCGCCACATAACCTCAGTGATGGTTGCCGATGGCGACCAACTGCTGGGTGTGGTACATATGCATGATCTTCTACGCGCAGGCGTAGTGTAATGAAGGATAAGACAATGAGTAATGCGGGTGCATCCCTTGCAACCTGTTATGGTCCGGTGAGCACAGACATGATGGCGAAGGCGGAAAACATCCGTCTGCTGATCCTGGATGTTGATGGCGTACTCTCCGATGGCCTGATTTATATGGGCAATAATGGCGAAGAGCTAAAAGCATTCAATGTTCGCGACGGTTATGGCATTCGCTGCGCGCTCACATCCGGGATCGAAGTTGCTATCATCACCGGGCGAAAAGCTAAACTTGTAGAAGACCGCTGCGAAACGTTGGGCATTACCCATCTGTATCAGGGACAATCCGACAAGATGTTGGCATTCAACGATTTGCTTGCGAAACTGTCCATCGCGCCTGAGCATGTTGCCTATGTTGGCGACGATCTGATCGACTGGCCGGTGATGGCCGAAGTGGGGCTGAGCATCGCGGTAGCCGATGCCCATCCGCTGTTGATACCGCGTGCTGACTATGTCACCCATATCAACGGCGGTCGCGGTGCCGTACGTGAAGTCTGCGATCTGCTTCTGCTGGCGCAGGGCAAGCTTGAAGAGGCCAAAGGGCAATCAATATGAGTAAAACCAGACGTTGGGTTATCATTCTGCTAACGCTTGTCGCACTGGTACTGATTGGCGTAAACCTCGCTGACCGTGACGATACACAACCGGAAGTGTTCAACAATAGCGATCCAACATACAAAAGCGATCACAGTGACACGGTGGTTTACAGCCCAGAAGGTGCGCTGAACTATCGCCTGATTGCAACGCATGTTGAGTATTTTTCAGATGATGGTATCTCGTGGTTTACCCAACCGGTAATGACCACATTTGATACCGATAAAGTGCCAACGTGGTCGATTAAGTCTGACAGAGCAAAATTAACAAATGACCGTATGCTTTATCTGTATGGTCATGTTGAGGTCAACGCCCTGACCGCTGACTCTCAACTGCGTAAAATTACAACAGATAATGCCCAGATTAACCTGGTGACCCAGGATGTGACTTCGCAAGATCTGGTTACACTGTATGGCACAACATTTAATTCCAGCGGTCTGAGAATGCGCGGGAACTTACGCAGCAAAAACGCCGAGCTGATTGAAAAGGTTAGATCCTCTTATGAAATTCAAAACAAACAAACTCAGCCTTAATTTTGTTATCGCCAGCGCGCTGCTGGCAGCCAGTCTTCCCGCACTTGCTGTGACTGGTGATACCGAACAGCCGATTCATATTGAATCTGACACCCAGTCTCTCGATATGCAGGGTAATGTCGTCACCTTTACCGGCAACGTCGTCATGACTCAGGGCACCATCAAAATTAATGCCGACAAAGTGGTCGTTACCCGTCCGGGCGGCGAGCAAGGCAAAGAAATTATTGATGGTTATGGCAACCCGGCAACCTTCTACCAGATGCAGGACAACGGTAAACCGGTGAAGGGCCACGCCACACATATGCACTATGAACTGGCGAAGGATCTTGTCATTCTGACCGGTAACGCCTACCTGGAACAGCTGGACAGCAATATCACCGGCGACCAGATCACCTATCTGGTGAAAGAGCAAAAAATGCAGGCTTCCAGCGAGAAAGGCAAACGCGTTACCACCGTGCTTGTTCCTTCACAGCTGCAAGATAAAGGCAAAAGCCAGGCCCCGGCACAGAAGAAGAGTAACTAATTCGTTATGGCAACATTAACTGCAAAAAATCTCGCTAAGGCCTATAAGGGCCGCCGCGTCGTGGAAGATGTCAGTCTGTCCGTCAACTCCGGCGAAATTGTTGGCCTTTTAGGTCCCAACGGTGCGGGTAAAACCACTACCTTCTACATGGTGGTGGGCATTGTGCCGCGTGATGCAGGCAACATTGTCATTGATGATGAAGATATCAGCCTGCTGCCGCTGCACGCCCGTGCGCGCCGTGGTATCGGCTATCTTCCTCAGGAAGCGTCCATTTTCCGCCGTTTAAGCGTCTTCGATAACCTGATGGCCGTCTTGCAGATCCGCGACGATCTGTCGAGCGAGCAGCGTCAGGATCGCGCTAACGAACTGATGGAAGAGTTTCATATTGAACACCTGCGCGATAGCTTAGGTCAGGCACTGTCAGGCGGTGAACGTCGTCGTGTCGAGATTGCGCGCGCACTGGCTGCAAACCCGAAATTCATCCTGCTGGATGAACCCTTCGCGGGCGTTGACCCTATTTCCGTCATCGATATCAAACGTATTATTGAACATCTGCGTGACAGCGGGCTTGGCGTACTGATCACTGACCACAACGTCCGTGAAACGCTGGCCGTTTGTGAACGCGCTTATATTGTGAGCCAGGGCCATCTGATTGCCCACGGTACGCCGACGCAGATCCTCGAAGATGAGCATGTTAAGCGCGTGTACCTTGGGGAAGACTTCAGACTCTGATAGGGTAGAGGTAACGTAACGCCGCACCGGAGAAAAATGCTCTGAACATGAAGCAAGGTTTGCAATTAAGGCTCAGCCAACAACTGGCGATGACGCCACAGCTACAACAAGCGATTCGCCTGTTGCAACTGTCCACGTTAGAACTTCAGCAGGAACTCCAGCAAGCACTGGACAGCAACCCGTTGCTGGAGCAAACCGATCTTCATGACGAGGTAGATACTCAGCAAACGCAGGACACCGAAACGCTCGATACCGTTGATGCTCTCGAACAAAAAGAGATGCCGGACGAGCTGCCTTTGGATGCCAGCTGGGATGAAATTTACACCGCAGGAACCCCGTCCGGGACGCGCGCGGACTACCAGGATGATGAGCTACCGGTCTATCAGGGCGAAACCACCCAGTCGCTTCAGGATTACCTTATGTGGCAGGTGGAGTTAACGCCATTCTCTGACACCGATCGTGCGATTGCAACATCCATTGTCGATGCCGTTGATGACACCGGATATTTGACCGTTTCTCTGGACGATATTCTTGAAAGCATCGGCGATGAGGAGATCGAACTCGAGGAAATTGAAGCGGTTCTGAAGCGTATTCAGCGCTTCGACCCGGTTGGCGTGGCCGCGAAAGATCTGCGCGACTGCTTGCTGATCCAGCTTTCTCAGTTCGCCAAAGAGACCCCCTGGATTGAAGAAGCCCGGTTAATCATCAGCGATCATCTGGATCTGCTGGCAAACCATGACTTCCGTACACTGATGCGCGTCACCCGCCTGAAAGAAGAGGTGTTGAAAGAAGCCGTCAATCTGATCCAGTCGCTTGATCCTCGCCCCGGACAATCCATCCAGACCAGCGAACCCGAATACGTTATCCCGGATGTGCTGGTCAGAAAACATAACGACCGCTGGGTTGTAGAATTGAATTCAGACAGCATTCCTCGCCTGCAAATCAACCAGCAGTACGCCTCCATGTGCACCAGCGCACGCAACGACTCCGACAATCAATATATTCGTAGCAATCTTCAGGAAGCGCGATGGCTGATCAAAAGTCTGGAGAGCAGAAATGATACGCTGCTCCGTGTAAGCCGCTGTATTGTCGAGCAGCAGCAGGCGTTCTTTGAGCAGGGCGAAGAGTATATGAAACCGATGGTGCTGGCAGATATTGCCCAGGCCGTCGAAATGCATGAATCAACCATTTCCCGCGTGACAACGCAGAAGTATCTGCACAGTCCACGTGGTATTTTTGAGCTTAAGTATTTCTTCTCCAGCCACGTGAATACCGAAGGCGGCGGCGAAGCCTCGTCGACGGCAATTCGCGCACTGGTGAAGAAGTTGATCGCCGCGGAGAATCCCGCGAAGCCACTGAGTGACAGTAAGTTAACCACCATGCTGTCCGATCAGGGTATCATGGTGGCACGCCGTACTGTTGCAAAGTATCGAGAGTCTTTATCCATTCCGCCGTCTAACCAGCGTAAACAACTGGTCTGACACAACCGATAAGGAAGACACTATGCAGCTCAACATCACAGGACACAACGTCGAAATTACTGATGCTTTACGCGACTTTGTGAACGCTAAGTTCACGAAACTTGAACAGTATTTCGAAAGGATCAACCAGGTCTATATTGTGTTGAAAGTGGAGAAAGTGACTCATATCTCGGATGCAACCCTGCACGTGAACGGGGGTGAACTCCATGCCAGTGCGGAAGGGCAAGACATGTATGCTGCTATCGACGGCTTGATTGACAAGCTCGCACGACAGCTTAATAAACATAAAGATAAACTGAAACAACACTAATTGTCCGGGCAGTTAACGGGTGCAGGAAGGCCTGTTGTGAAACACAACAGGCCATTTGTACAGTTAGCGCTTAGGTGAAATTATGATGAACAACGATTCCGCTCTTCAACTGAGCAATGTCCTTAACCAGGAATGTACCCGTAGTGGCGTTCACTGCCAGAGCAAAAAACGTGCGCTGGAAATCATCAGTGAACTGGCCGCAAAACAGCTGGGCCTGCCGTCGCAGGTGGTGTTCGAAGCTATTCTGACCCGCGAAAAAATGGGCAGTACTGGCATTGGCAACGGCATTGCTATCCCGCATGGTAAGCTGGAAGAAGACACCCTGCGTGCCGTCGGTGTATTTGTGCAGCTCGAAACGCCTATCGCCTTCGACGCCATCGATAATCAGCCAGTCGATCTCCTCTTCGCGCTGCTGGTTCCTGCTGACCAGACCAAAACCCATCTGCATACGCTTTCGCTGGTCGCTAAACGTCTGGCTGATAAAACTATTTGCCGTAGACTGCGCTCAGCCCAAAGTGATGAAGAGTTATATCAAATTATCACTGAAGCAGAAGGCAATCAGGATGATGCATAACCGGGAGATGTCCTTTACATCTGTTGTCCTGAGGAGAAACGGAACATGGTGCTGATGATCGTCAGCGGTCGTTCAGGGTCGGGTAAATCCGTCGCCCTCCGCGCGCTTGAAGATATGGGTTTTTACTGTGTCGATAACCTGCCGGTTGTGCTGCTGCCCGACCTGGCCCGGACGCTCGCGGACCGACAAACGTCTGCTGCCGTCAGTATCGACGTCCGTAACATGCCAGAATCACCGGAAGTCTTTGAACAGGCGATGAGCAACCTGCCTGACTCGTTTTCGCCTCAGTTGCTGTTCCTTGATGCTGACCGTAACACACTGATCCGTCGTTACAGCGATACCCGCCGTTTGCATCCGCTCTCCAGTAAGAATCTCTCTCTGGAAAGCGCCATCGACGAAGAGAGCGACCTGCTGGAGCCATTGCGCTCTCGTGCAGACCTCATTGTCGATACATCTGAAATGTCCGTTCACGAACTGGCTGAAATGCTCCGAACTCGTTTGCTGGGTAAACGCGAGCGCGAACTGACAATGGTGTTCGAATCCTTCGGCTTTAAGCACGGCATTCCTATCGATGCGGATTATGTTTTCGACGTGCGCTTCCTGCCTAACCCCCACTGGGATCCCAAACTGCGTCCAATGACCGGTCTTGATAAACCCGTGGCGGCGTTCCTCGACAGGCACACAGAAGTTCACAATTTTATCTACCAGACGCGCAGTTACCTTGAGCTATGGTTACCTATGCTGGAAACAAACAATCGCAGCTACCTGACGGTGGCGATTGGCTGTACCGGTGGTAAACATCGTTCGGTGTACATTGCCGAACAACTGGCCGACTACTTCCGCTCACGCGGGAAGAACGTTCAGTCCCGTCATCGCACGCTGGAAAAACGTAAAACATGACCGTAAAACAAACTGTTGAAATCACTAATAAGCTGGGTATGCACGCCCGCCCGGCGATGAAACTGTTTGAACTGATGCAGGGCTTTGATGCGGAGGTTCTGCTGCGTAACGATGAAGGTACAGAGGCTGAAGCCAATAGCGTTATCGCGCTACTGATGCTGGATTCTGCCAAGGGCAGACAAATTGAAGTTGAGGCAACAGGCCCACAGGAAGAAGAAGCTCTGGCTGCAGTGATAGCACTGTTTAATGCCGGGTTTGATGAAGACTAGACTGATGCATCCGCCCTCTCCTTCACGGAGAGGGTCACTAATACAGCTTATTTCCCGTCATAAATCCTTCCCCGCCTAACTGGCGCATTTGCCGCATAATCCACGCCTGACGACCACGAACATACCCCGACGGGGCACTGGCCTTAAAGCGGACGGGATTGGGCAACACGGCCGCTAACAACGCGGCTTCTGATATCGTCAGACGGCTGGCAGGTTTATGGAAATAACGTTGCGCGGCGGCCTCGACACCAAACACCCCATCACCAAATTCAGCGATATTCAGATAGACGGTCAGAATACGCTTTTTGCTCCAGACCGTTTCCATACCAAGTGTCAGACCCGCCTCAAGACCTTTTCGCAGCCAGCTACGCCCATCCCATAAAAAGAGGTTTTTTGCCGTCTGCTGAGAAAGCGTGGATGCACCCCGGACACGATCTTCATGCCTCTCGTTATGCGCCAGCGCTTTCTGGATAGCCGCTACGTCAAACCCCCAGTGATCCGGGAATTTCTGATCTTCTGCGGCAATCACTGCAAGCCCCATAAACGGAGAGATCTCATCCATGCTCACCCAGTCAGAGTGCGCAACGTAGCCGAAATCACCGGATAACCAGGCGCCAAGCTGGCGCTCAACCATCACGGCAGAAAAGGGGACAGGCATGATGCTAAACAAAGCAATACCGCCGCCCCAGAATACCGCCAGGACAATGACAATACGCAACAGGATCCGTTTGACCCACACGCCAGCCGTGAATTTTCGGATCATTCAGTCAGAACCAACACTCTGTCTACCAGCTTCTCGATACCAGCTGCCGCCTCTGCGATGTTTTGCGCCAGCATATAGGCAGGTGTTGTGACAATCTTATTGTCCTCGTCAACCACGATATCATCGACCGGGCAAGGCACATGTTCGCCCCCCATATCTTCAATCATTTCTGCGGTATCGATATCTGTCCCGATGGTCAGGCGAAGCGGGAAATCGAAAATTTTTGGCAGCATGGCAGGAGCAATACAGATAAAGCCCAGCGGCTTACCGGCGGAATGCATCGCCTGTGCCAGCACGCTAAGATCCCTGTCGACCTGGCATTCGCTGCCCTGGGCTGCAAAGGTGCTTAAATTTTTGGCCGCGCCAAAGCCCCCCGGGACAATAAGCGCGTCAAGTTCAGCGGCATTAGCCTGCGCCAGGGGATGAATGTCGCCCCGCGCAATTCGGGCCGCCTCAATCAGCACGTTGCGGGTTTCCGGCATGGCTTCGCCAGTCAGATGATTTACCACGTCCACCTGATTTTTATCCGGGGCGAAGCAGATAACGTCGGCGCCACGTCTGGCTAATGCCAGCAGTGTTATTACCGATTCGTGTATCTCAGAACCATCGTAAACTCCGCATCCACTCAGTACGACACCAATCTTTTTCATCATGACGTTCCTTCTTTGCAAATCGCTGAAGCATATTAATAATTCTGATTAAAACGCTATGCTTCACACATTTCACTGATTCATGTAACAAACTATTTAAGATTTGCTATCTTAATTGCGTGCGGCCTAAATTTTCAGGCGGCGTCCATGCGAAAACAACACAAAAAATCAGGCGCAGCCACGATTTCCCTGGTGTTGGCGCAGTATTCGCGCACCCCGGTTAATCCGGGGTCATTTTTTTCTGGCGTCCACCCAGGCTTTCAGTACCGCCACATCGTTCAGCCACTCTTGTTTCATCTCTTCAACCCATTCACCCACGTTATCTTCCCATGCAGGTAAATCCGGGGATTGAATCTGTTGTCCAAGCTGTTGCAGGTGGCGTAAGCCAACAGAACCGGCGGCACCTTTAATTTTGTGGCCCTCTTCAACGATCCCTTTTTGATCGCGCGCCGTCAGGTTCGATTCCAGCACACTCAGGTAGCCCGGCATCATTTTTTCAAACACGGCCAGACCATCGGTAATCAGTTTCGGACCAACCAAATCGATGTATTGCTCAAGCATGGCAGTATCCAGAATCGCTTGTGTCTTCGCGCTATCAACAGACGTCATGGTGCTCTCCTCTTCATCACAGGTATCCCAGAACTTCTTAATCATGGCGGTTAATGCAGGAACCGCCAGCGGCTTGCTGAGCACATCGTCCATACCGGCATCGAGATACTCTTTTTTGTCCTTCAGTACGTTCGCCGTCAATGCCACCAGCGGCGGCAGCTCATCGGCGGCGTACTTACGCGTTAGTTCACGAGAGATATCCAGCCCGGTCATGTCTGGTAGCTGAATATCCAGCAGCACGAGGTCATACTCGCCTGGCGTGAACATATCCAGCGCGGCCTGGCCGGTCATGGCCACATCCACGCTGTTGCCCAATTTTTCCAGTACCGAGCGCGCCACAATCACGTTCAGCTCAATGTCTTCCACCAGCAGGACATGCAGTGCAGGCAGCGGCATTTCGTCGTTATCAAAGGTGTCTTCTACCTCTTCCGCGACCGCCGGGGCATGAACCGTCAGCGTAAAGACAGAACCTTTGCCCGGCTGGCTGGCGACGGTAATATCCCCCCCCATGCTTTTAGCCAGGCGTTTAGAGACGGCCAGGCCAATCCCGGTGCCCGTCGCAGGTTTACCGCCGTGACTGTCTTTCACCTGGTAATACATCGCGAAAATTTTATCCTGCTCTTCCTGCAGAATGCCGATACCAGAATCTTCGACTTCGAAATGCAGCATGTCCCCTTCGTCATAGCGAATACGCACAGCCACCCGGCCCTTCTGGGTAAATTTCACCGCGTTGCTGATCAGGTTCCACAGGATCTGGCGCAGACGCGTTCCGTCCGTGGTCACTTTATGCGGCAGCGGCAACGCTGGCTCCATCACAAAGCTCAGCCCCTTTTGCTGAGCCTGTAAGCCGGACAGGTTTTCCAGATCAGCCAGGAAGCTGGTGAAATCCACCGGCTGGTTATCGAGCTGAACTTTACGGCGCTCCATCTTATCCATGTCAATAATATCGTTAAAGATATTACCCAGCGTCACCGCAGAGACATGGATCGTTTTCAGGTATTTTTCCTGCTCGCCCGTTAGCTCCGTATCCAGCAGGATGCGGCTCAGGCCGACAATCCCGTTCAATGGCGTACGCAGTTCATGGCTGATGGTAGAGATAAAGGTGGTTTTGTCGCGGCTGGCTCGCTCCAGGGCATCCTGATAACGCTTACGTTCGGTGATATCACGGCCAAAGCCCATCAGGCCGTGGCGTTTCCCCACGCGGTCGTAGTAAGGCACCTTACGGATTTCGAAGCAGGCTTTCCGCCCGTCCGGGTAATCCAGCCACTGCTCATAGGTGAGAGAAACATTATGGCGGAAGACCTTTTCATCCGTTTCCATCACCTTCGCCGCCGCCTCTTCAGAATAGACATCCTGCGGCTTGAGGTTAACGAGTTGTTTCTCGCTTTTCCCGGTGAGCAACTCCATCGCCCGGTTACAGCCGGAAAACTCTTTGTCTTCGTTACGGTAGAAAACCAGATCCGGTGAAGCATCAAGGAAAGAGCGCAGGAAAGAGGATTGTTGTTCAAGCTGAATTTGCGTCACCTCACGCTCTTTCATTTCGATTTTCAACTGCTCAAGCGTGGCCTGACGTTCGGCTTCGGCTTTTTCGCGATCTGAAATCTCCTGGTTGAGCTGGGCAATATTGTCCTTGAGCTGGACGTTAAGTTTGAGATCGCGCTCGCGCATCTCTTCCAGCTTCTCCACCAGTTTTGATAAACGCTGTCGGGACTCCTCAAGCTGCTCCACTACCACGGAGAGGAAATAGACCGCCCAGGGCGTAATCAGCAATCCGAAGAAGATAGAGCGGATTACGTCGATACTTTCGACCTGACCATGCAAGACCATGGTGACAGCCATCTGCACAACAATCGCCAGAACAACCAGCGCCAGAGCCAGCAGCATGGAGAAACGCACCAGGCCGAGCTTCATCATCAGATCGACATAGTACTGGGCCAGCATTCGAATTTGCTTCATAGAGGATCCCTTCACGACTTTATCGCTCAATAATACTCAAATTCAGGGCGGGGCGGTGGAGGTTGTGAGAAAAAGTGCGGGGTGAAACAGGAGATTAGCCTCGCTCCCGACGGGCCGGGAGCGAGGAGAAGCATTTATCAGGAACGTTTCAGAAGCAGCCAGAGGCTGATCAGCAGGAAACTGGCGCTTGGCAACAGTGCACCGATAATTGGCGGGATGCCATAAACCAGCGTCAGCGGGCCAAAGATCTGGTCGAGAACGTAGAACACGAATCCGCAGCTAATACCGGTTACGACGCGAACCCCCATCGGCACGCTACGTAACGGCCCGAAGATAAACGACAGCGCCATCAGCATCATAACCGCAACGGACATCGGCTGGAAAATCTTGCTCCACATATTGAGCTGATAACGCCCGGCGTCCTGGCCGCTCGATTTCAGGTATTTCACGTAATTATGCAGACCGCTAATGGACAGCGCATCAGGATCCAACGCCACCACACCCAGTTTGTCCGGGGTAAGGTTGGTCTTCCATGTATCAGAAACCGTCTGAGAGCCGGTGATCTGTTTCGGGTCTTTGAGGTCTGATTCATCAACCTGTGATAAGCGCCATTGCTTATGCTCGGGATCAAACTTCGCGGAGGATGCGTGACGCACAGACTGCAAACGACGCTGGTCGT
This sequence comes from Enterobacter sp. C4G1, assembly GCF_052886895.1. Lineage (NCBI taxonomy): Bacteria > Pseudomonadati > Pseudomonadota > Gammaproteobacteria > Enterobacterales > Enterobacteriaceae > Enterobacter > Enterobacter sp. C4G1. Next base: position 508,481 of record NZ_JBQVVV010000001.1, read on the forward strand.
TGAAAGCGTAAATACTCACACCGCCCAGTTCATCATCGCCTTTCACGCGTTCAATGTAGACAAAGTTATTGCCATCTTTTGCCCACAGCCCTTGCTGGGTCGAGAGCAATGAGCCACCGTACATGGCCTGCGCACGATAGTTGCGCGCCATCTGCTCACCCTGCGGCGCCACCCACTCGCCGATCGCCATGGTCAGCAGCACCAGCGGGATAGCAGTTTTCATCACCGAGAGGGCAACCTGCAAACGGGTAAACCCGGAAGCTTGCATCACTACCAGCTCACTGCGCTGCGCCAGCATCCCCAGGCCAAGCAGTGCGCCTAACAGAGCGGCCATTGGGAAGAAGATCTGGACATCTTTTGGCACGCTAAGAAGGGTATACATCCCCGCGCCCAACGCGTCGTAAGTACCCTGCCCGGCTTTTTTCAGCTGGTCGACAAATTTAATAATGCCGGAGAGCGACACCAGCATGAACAAGGTCATCATGATGGTGGAGAAAATCGTTTTACCGATGTAGCGGTCGAGAACGCCAAACGCCTGCATTACAACGCTCCTTTACGCGAGAATCGGGCACGAATGCGGCGCACCGGCACCGTATCCCACAGGTTTAATCCCAGCGCCAGCAGGATATACAAACTGTTGACCACCCACGTCCAGACCATTGGATCAAGTTTACCCTTCGCACCATTCGAACGAATCGAGGTTTGCAACAGGAAGTAGACCAGATACAGCAGCATCGCCGGCAGCATAGAAAGCACGCGGCCCTGACGCGGGTTAACCACGCTCAGCGGAACGACAATCAGCGCCATCATAAACACGGTGAATACGAGAGTAATACGCCAGTGGAATTCTGCGCGTGCCCTGTCGGTATCGGTATTCCAGAGCGTGCGCATATCCATCTGTTCGGTATCGCCTGGATCAAGCGCAACCGCCTGGTGACCAATAATGGCCTGATAGTTCTGGAAATCCGTAATACGGAAATCGCGAAGCATCGCGGTGCCTTCAAAACGGGTGCCTTTATTCAGCGTAACTATCTGAGAACCATCTTTACGCTGAGCCAGCTGGCCTGAATCGGCCACAACCACTGACGGGCGAGCATTGCCTTTCGTGCGCAGCTGCGCGAGGAATACGTCATTGAATTTGCTGCCATCAACGCTTTCGATGAACAACACAGAGTTACCGTCGGTGGCCTGCTGGAACTGCCCTTGCGCTAACGCCGCCATACCTGGGTTGGCTTTGGCTTCGGCCAGCACTTCATCCTGATGACGAGAGGACATCGGGCCCGCCCACATGACATTCACTGCGGCAACAATCCCGGTAAATAGCGCCAGTACCAGGGCGGCCTTCACCAGCACGGCTTTACTCAAGCCGCAGGCGTGCATGACCGTGATTTCACTTTCGGTATAGAGTCTACCCAGCGTCATGAGCAAACCGAGGAAAAGGCTAAGCGGCAGAATGAGCTGCGCCATCTCCGGGATCCCCAGCCCAAGCAGGGAAAGCACCAGATTCGTTGGAATTTCGCCGTCAACGGCCGCACCGAGGATCTTCACCAGCTTCTGACAGAAGAAGATCAGCAGCAGGATGAACAGGATCGCCAGTTGGCTTTTGAGCGTTTCCCGCACCAGATATCTTATGATTATCACTTTAAATACGCCCGTAAAAACCCGTCTTTTTGCTGGAAAATCGCTTGTTTCATGGCTTAAACGTCATTTATTCTCTTGAGTCGTCGAAATCATCGCTAAGATTAAAAAACCCGGCGGATTCACGCTTCAGGATATTTTCTGACGTGTCGAAACCGTAATAACGTAAGATTAACACGAAGTCACCACAACAGCGGACATGAGTTACGAAAGGTTTCAATTCTATCCGTAGCAGCCGCCGTTGTCTTTAAGATTCAGGAGCGTAGTGCATGGAGTTCAGTGTAAAAAGCGGTAGCCCGGAGAAACAGCGGAGTGCCTGCATCGTTGTGGGCGTCTTTGAACCACGCCGACTCTCCCCGATCGCCGAACAACTCGATAAAATCAGTGACGGCTATATCAGCGCCCTGCTGCGCCGTGGCGAACTGGAAGGCAAACCTGGGCAGACGCTGTTACTGCACCATGTTCCGAACGTGCTGTCCGAGCGCATTTTGCTGATTGGTTGTGGTAAAGAGCGCGAACTGGATGAACGCCAGTACAAGCAGGTTATTCAGAAAACCATTAACACGCTGAATGATACCGGCTCAATGGAAGCAGTCTGCTTCCTGACCGAACTGCACGTCAAAGGGCGTAACACCTACTGGAAAGTGCGTCAGGCCGTTGAGACGGCAAAAGAGAGCCTGTACAGCTTTGATCAGCTAAAGACCAACAAGAGTGAGCCACGTCGCCCGCTGCGTAAAATGGTCTTTAACGTCCCCACCCGCCGCGAACTGACCAGCGGCGAGCGCGCCATCCAGCACGGTCTGGCGATTGCGGCCGGTATTAAAGCCGCTAAAGACCTTGGCAACATGCCACCGAACATCTGTAACGCGGCATACCTGGCTTCCCAGGCACGCCAGTTGGCTGACTCGTACAGCAAAAACGTCATCACCCGCGTGATTGGCGAACAGCAGATGAAAGAGCTGGGGATGCACTCTTACCTTGCGGTAGGTAACGGCTCTCAGAACGAATCGCTGATGTCGGTCATCGAGTACAAGGGCAACCCGTCTGAAGAGGCGCGTCCGGTTGTGCTGGTCGGTAAAGGCCTGACCTTCGATTCCGGTGGTATCTCCATCAAACCTGCCGAAGGCATGGATGAGATGAAGTATGACATGTGCGGTGCGGCGGCTGTTTACGGCGTGATGCGCATGGTTGCAGAGCTTCAGTTGCCAATTAACGTCATCGGCGTGCTGGCTGGCTGTGAAAACATGCCTGGCGGTCGCGCGTACCGTCCGGGTGACGTGCTGACCACCATGTCCGGCCAGACCGTTGAAGTGCTGAACACTGACGCAGAAGGCCGTCTGGTGCTGTGCGATGTGCTGACCTACGTTGAGCGCTTCGAGCCAGAAGCGGTTATCGACGTCGCAACACTGACCGGTGCCTGCGTGATTGCACTGGGTCACCACATTACCGGCCTGATGTCGAACCACAACCCGCTGGCACACGAGCTTATCGGCGCGTCCGAACAAGCCGGTGACCGCGCGTGGCGTCTGCCGCTGGGCGACGAGTACCAGGAACAGCTGGAGTCCAACTTTGCGGATATGGCGAACATCGGCGGCCGTCCGGGTGGTGCTATCACCGCGGGCTGCTTCCTGTCGCGCTTTACCCGCAAGTACAACTGGGCACACCTCGACATCGCGGGCACCGCATGGCGCTCCGGTAAAGCCAAAGGCGCAACCGGTCGTCCAGTTGCGTTGCTGTCGCAGTTCCTGCTCAATCGTGCGGGTTTTAACGGCGAAGAGTGATGTAAAACGCCGGGTGGCGGCTTCGCCTTACCCGGCCTACAACGTCACTCAACCGTAGGCCGGGTAAGCATAGCGCCACCCGGCTTTGCATTTAAATCCACGACAAGAAGCCCCATATATGAAGAATGCAACGTTCTACCTTCTGGACAACGACACCCATCAGGATGGCTTAAGCGCCGTTGAACAACTGGTGTGTGAAATTGCCGCAGAACGTTGGCGCGCAGGCAAACGCGTTCTGATTGCCTGTGAAGATGAGCAACAGGCGATTCGCCTGGATGAAGCGCTATGGGCGCGCCCGCCGGAGAGTTTTGTTCCGCATAATTTGTCTGGCGAAGGGCCGCGCGGCGGCGCACCGGTCGAAATTGCCTGGCCGCAGAAGCGCAACAGTAGCGCGCGTGATGTGCTGATTAGCTTGCGCATCGATTTTGCAGATTTTGCCACCGCTTTCACAGAAGTGGTAGACTTTGTCCCTTACGAAGAATCTTTAAAACAACTGGCACGCGATCGTTACAAGGCGTACCGCCTGGCTGGTTTTAACCTGAATACGGCAACCTGGAAATAATGGAAAAGACATATAACCCACGCGATATCGAACAGCCGCTTTACGAGCACTGGGAACAGCAGGGCTATTTCAAGCCTAACGGCGATGAAAGCAAAGAGTCCTTCTGCATCATGATCCCACCGCCGAACGTCACCGGCAGTTTGCATATGGGTCATGCTTTCCAGCAGACCATCATGGACACCATGATCCGCTACCAGCGTATGCAGGGTAAAAACACCCTGTGGCAGGCGGGGACTGACCACGCGGGTATCGCGACCCAGATGGTCGTTGAACGTAAAATTGCTGCGGAAGAAGGTAAAACTCGTCATGACTACGGTCGCGATGCCTTCATCGACAAAATCTGGCAGTGGAAAGCAGAATCCGGCGGCACGATCACCCGTCAGATGCGCCGTCTCGGTAACTCCGTGGACTGGGAGCGCGAGCGCTTCACCATGGACGAAGGTCTTTCCAACGCTGTTAAAGAAGTGTTTGTCCGTCTGTACAAAGAAGACCTGATTTACCGTGGCAAACGCCTGGTAAACTGGGACCCTAAACTGCGCACCGCTATCTCTGACCTGGAAGTGGAAAACCGCGAGTCTAAAGGCTCCATGTGGCATATCCGCTATCCGCTGGCTGACGGCGCGAAAACCGCAGACGGTAAAGATTACCTGGTTGTTGCAACGACCCGTCCTGAAACCCTGCTGGGTGATACCGGCGTGGCCGTCAACCCGGAAGATCCACGCTATAAAGATCTAATCGGCAAATTCGTGGTGCTGCCACTGGTTAACCGCCGTATTCCGATTGTGGGCGACGAACACGCCGACATGGAAAAAGGCACCGGCTGCGTGAAAATCACCCCGGCGCACGACTTTAACGACTACGAAGTGGGTCGTCGTCACGCCCTGCCAATGATCAACATTCTGACCTTCGACGGTGATATCCGTGAAAGCGCAGAAGTGTACGATACCAAAGGCGAAGAAACTGACGTTTACTCAAGTGACATCCCGGCAGAATTCCAGAAGCTGGAACGTTTTGCTGCACGTAAAGCCATTGTTGCTGCTGTTGACGCACTGGGCCTGCTGGAAGAAATCAAACCTCACGATCTGACCGTGCCGTACGGCGACCGTGGTGGCGTGGTTATCGAGCCGATGCTGACTGACCAGTGGTACGTGCGTGCCGACGTGCTGGCGAAACCGGCTGTTGAAGCGGTTGAAAATGGTGACATTCAGTTCGTGCCGAAGCAGTACGAAAACATGTACTTCTCCTGGATGCGTGATATTCAGGACTGGTGTATCTCCCGTCAGCTGTGGTGGGGTCACCGCATCCCGGCATGGTACGACAACGAAGGCAATGTCTACGTTGGCCGTACGGAAGACGAAGTGCGTCAGGAAAACAACCTGAGCGCGGATGTTGCCCTGCGTCAGGATGAAGACGTGCTGGATACCTGGTTCTCCTCCGCGCTGTGGACCTTCTCCACGCTCGGCTGGCCAGAAAACACCGATGCGCTGCGTCAGTTCCACCCAACCAGCGTGATGGTTTCCGGCTTCGACATCATCTTCTTCTGGATTGCCCGCATGATCATGATGACCATGCACTTCATCAAAGACGAAGACGGTAAGCCGCAGGTTCCGTTCCATACCGTTTACATGACCGGTCTGATTCGTGACGACGAAGGCCAGAAGATGTCTAAATCCAAGGGTAACGTGATTGACCCGCTGGATATGGTTGACGGTATCTCTCTGGAAGACCTGCTGGAAAAACGTACCGGCAACATGATGCAGCCGCAGTTGGCTGAGAAAATCCGCAAGCGCACCGAGAAGCAATTCCCGAACGGGATTGAACCTCACGGTACCGACGCCCTGCGTTTCACCCTGGCGGCACTGGCTTCAACTGGCCGTGACATCAACTGGGACATGAAGCGTCTGGAAGGTTACCGTAACTTCTGTAACAAACTGTGGAACGCCAGCCGCTTCGTGCTGATGAACACCGAAGATCAGGATTGCGGCTTCAACGGCGGCGAGATGACCCTGTCTCTGGCCGATCGCTGGATCCTGGCCGAGTTCAACCAGACGGTGAAAGCGTTCCGCGACGCGCTGGACAGCTACCGCTTCGATATCGCTGCGGGCATCCTGTACGAATTCACCTGGAACCAGTTCTGTGACTGGTATCTGGAGCTGGCGAAACCGGTCATGAACGGCGGTACTGAGGCGGAACTGCGCGGTACGCGTAATACGCTGATTACCGTACTGGAAGGTCTGCTGCGTCTTGCGCATCCGGTCATTCCATTCATCACCGAAACCATCTGGCAGCGTGTGAAGGTTATTGCTGGCATCAACGCAGACACCATCATGCTCCAGCCATTCCCGGAATTCGATGCAGCCCGTGTTGATGAAGCCGCAGCGGCCGATACCGAATGGCTGAAACAGGCGATCGTTGCTGTGCGTAACATCCGTGCAGAAATGAACATCGCGCCAGGTAAACCGCTTGAGCTGCTGCTGCGCGGTTGCAGCGAAGCTGCCGTTCGTCGTGTCACCGAGAACAACACCTTCCTGCAAACCATGGCGCGTCTGGAAAGCATCACCGTGCTGCCTGCTGATGACAAAGGTCCGGTATCCGTGACTAAAATCATCGACGGCGCAGAACTGCTGATCCCGATGGCTGGCCTTATCGACAAAGACGCTGAGCTGGCTCGTCTGGCGAAAGAAGTGGCGAAGGTCGATGTGGAAATTGGCAAAATCGAAAGCAAACTGGCGAACGAAGGCTTTGTTGCCCGCGCGCCGGAGGCGGTCATTGCCAAAGAGCGTGAGCGTCTGGTTGCCTTCGCTGATGCCAAGACCAAGCTGATTGAGCAGCAGGCTGTTATCGCAGCTCTGTAATGCTTTTACCCCTTACGCTTCAGGGCGTAAGGGGTTTCCTTCCTGAAATATCCTCGCTTGCACTCACCTTTATGCGGTGCTATTAACAGCAGATGAGTGTCAATTTTTGTCATGAGTAATGCTATGAGCGTGATTATCCCCGTCGCGACCAACATGCGTCGGATCACTGAGCAGGACAACCCGGCCATCGCCTCGGTTATCCGTGAAGTTTCGGCAGAGTACGGACTGACCGCCGATAAAGGCTATACGGTTGCCGACCCCAACCTGGACGAGTTGTTCCAGCTATACAGCCAGCCGGGCCATGCCTACTGGGTTATCGAGCAGGATGGCAAGGTCGTGGGCGGTGGCGGAGTTGCACCACTCAGCTGTAGTGAGCCGGATATCTGTGAGCTACAGAAAATGTATTTTTTGCCTGCGGTCCGTGGACAAGGCCTGGCAAAGAAACTGGCGCTGATGGCCTTTGAACACGCGCGTGCTCAGGGTTTTAAACGCTGCTACCTCGAAACAACTGCCTTCCTCAAAGAAGCTATCGCCCTGTATGAACATCTGGGCTTTGAGCATATTGATGCGCCGCTTGGCTGCACCGGCCATGTTGATTGCGAAGTCAGAATGCTGAAAGCTCTGTAAATTTCGTTCCGGCCGTCTTCTGTTAAGCGACTGTAAACTGAATGCTCTACACTCTCAGTTCACACCATAACGGGGGAAAAACGATGTCGAAGATAAAAAGCTACGCCGCACCGCAGGCAGGTGCTGAGCTTGAACTGTACGAGTATGATGCAGGCGATTTAAGAGCTGAAGACGTCGAAGTGCAGGTTGATTACTGCGGTGTCTGCCATTCAGATCTCTCCATGATCGACAATGAATGGGGCTTCTCCAGCTATCCGCTGGTTGCCGGCCACGAAGTGATCGGACGCGTCGTCGCCCTCGGAACCGCTGCGCAGGATAAAGGCCTGAAGATCGGCCAGCGCGTGGGCATTGGCTGGACGGCACGCAGCTGTGGTCACTGTGATGCCTGTATCAGCGGCAATCAGATCAACTGCCTCGAAGGCGCTACGCCTACCATCCTGAACAAAGGCGGTTTCGCCGATAAACTGCGCGCCGACTGGCAATGGGTTATTCCACTGCCGGACAGTATTGATATCGAATCCGCAGGCCCGCTGCTGTGCGGCGGCATCACGGTGTTCAAACCACTGCTGATGCACCATATCACCGCCACCAGCCGCGTCGGCGTGATCGGTATTGGCGGTCTGGGCCATATTGCTATCAAGCTGCTGCACGCAATGGGCTGCGAGGTCACGGCATTTAGCTCTAACCCGGCGAAAGAGAAAGAAGTGCTGGCGATGGGTGCCGACAAAGTGGTGAACAGCCGCGATCCTGAGGCACTGAAAGCGCTCGCGGGTCAGTTTGATTTGATCATCAACACCGTCAACGTCGATCTTGACTGGCAGCCGTACTTCGAAGCGCTGGCCTACGGCGGTAACTTCCACACCGTCGGTGCCGTGATGAAGCCACTGCCGGTTCCGGCGTTTACACTGATCGGCGGGGATCGTAGCGTGTCTGGCTCGGCCACCGGTACACCATTCGAGTTGCGCAAGCTGATGAAGTTTGCCGGACGCACCAAAGTGGCACCAACCACTGAGCTGTATCCGATGTCGAAAATCAATGAAGCTATCCAGCACGTTCGTGACGGTAAAGCCCGTTACCGCGTGGTGTTGAAAGCGGATTTTTGATGTGATATTGCCGGGGAATGTGCGGCCTGATGCCCTCACCCCAACCCTCTCCCACGGGGAGAGGGCGCAAACACTAAAAACGGTAACGGTTGTTACCGTTTTGCTTCTGCCATGGCCTTAAACACCTCTGCCACCGCCACAGCCCCCGGATCCATCACCCCTTCCAGATTCTCTTTATTCACATACGACGAACGCCCAGCCCCGGCTTTCACCATGTTCGCCGTTGCCTCTGCACCCTGTTTCGCCGCCCGTGCCGCCGCATGAAGATCGCCTTTCTGCAATGTCTCCAGCGCCGGTTGCAGGGCATCGATCAGCGTGCGATCGCCAAGATCAGCCCCGCCGTACTGCTTCATCTGGGCAAGCCCGCTCTGCAATGCCTGCGGCAACGGTTGCCCGTCATGCAGTTTCTGCCCGGCGGCGGTGAAGAATATCGACATTAATACGCCACTCGATCCGCCCATTACCGTTGCCAGCCGCTCCCCCACCAGCAACAACAGCGCCGGCAGATCGTTAAGCGGAAGTTTCCCCGCGTCAAGATACTGCGCAATTTCCCGCGCGCCTTGCGCAAAGGTCGAACCGGTATCGCCATCGCCGACTTTTGCATCGAGGGCATTCAGCCGGTTTTCCAGCCGGGAAAGCGTGTCCGTTGCCGCCGACACATATCCCGCCACCTGTGGATTTTCCGACGGGGTATATTCCACGCGGTCATGAATGGCGCTGTGCGCAACGCTACGCAATGGTGCAAACGCCACTGGCTTCTGCCAGCCCAGCGTCTCGACGTCTTCATGGAGCGCTTTTTCGAACAGGTCGTTAAGCTTCAACAGCGACAGGGAAAATCCTTTCATATCCAGCGAGCTCACCAGCAGCGCCGGGCCAATCAGCCAGGCTATCTGATCTTTCAGCGCGGAATACGCCAGCTCTTTGGTCAGCAGCGCCATCTCCAGTGCCGACACGCCGCCGAGGTTATTGATCAGCACCGCAAACCGCCCTTCACCGGCCCGTGCTTTCAGCGCGTTGACCAGCGTGTCGATAATCTCTTTGCTGTTTTGCGTATCAACAACCGATGCTCCCGGTTCGCCGTGTATACCCAGCCCCAGCTCGATATGGCCCTTTCTGATGCGCCCCTCTTCATCGTCGCTTCCCGGCAGGTTGCAGGTCTGCATTGCCACCCCCAGACTCCAGAGGTTGTCACAGGCCTGTTGCGCAATGTCCCGTACTTCACCCAGCGATTTACCGTGCTCGGCCGCGTAACCCGCAATCTTGTGAACCAGCGCCGTACCCGCAATGCCGCGCGGCTGTTTGTTATCCGGCAGGGCGATGTCATCGGCGACAATCACCATTTCGACCTTCAGGCCATAGCGTTTGGCTTTTTCCGCCGCCAGGCCAAAGTTAAGGCGATCCCCGGTATAGTTTTTGACAATCAGCAGGCAGCCCCGGTCGCCCGTCACCGCTACAATGGCATTCAGCACCGCATCCACGCTGGGAGAAGCAAACAGGTCCCCACAAACTGCCGCCGTTAGCATCCCTTTCCCGACAAACCCGGCGTGAGCCGGCTCATGCCCTGAACCTCCGCCAGAAATAATCGCCACACGGCTCTTATCCCAGTCACTGCGTGCAACCACACGAATGGCCGGGTCGATATCGAGTTTGACGAGGTTGCCGTGCGGAGCAGAAATCAAAATGCCTTCAATGGCGTCGTTGACCAGTTGTTTGCGGTCGTTAAAGAAGAATCTGGACATAATTTCCTGAAATGTTGTGAACCGTATGCAAAAGCATAGTCCGCACTGGATAATGCGCCGCAAAGTAAGGAATTTACTGAGTCATAGTGCCGCCAGGTTGCCTATACTCCACCCAGGACAAAGAGAGGACGTTCATCATGAGTACACCACTGTTAATTGCCCGGACGCTGGATAAAGAACTGTTTTTGCTGCCTGCAATGGCGAACCGCCACGGCTTAATCACCGGCGCCACCGGGACGGGTAAAACCGTCACCCTGCAAAAGCTGGCAGAGTCCCTTTCAGAAATTGGCGTTCCGGTCTTTATGGCCGATGTAAAAGGCGATTTAACCGGGGTAGCTCAGGAAGGCACGGCATCAGAAAAGCTCATCGAGCGGCTGAAAAATATTGGCATCACTGACTGGGAGCCACATAAAAACCCGGTCGTCTTGTGGGATATCTTTGGCGAGAAAGGTCATCCGGTACGGGCGACGGTGTCCGACCTTGGCCCTTTGCTGCTGGCTCGCCTGCTTAATCTGAACGATGTGCAGTCTGGTGTACTGAATATCATCTTCCGTATCGCCGATGACCAGGGGCTGCTGTTGCTTGATTTCAAAGACCTGCGCGCCATTACCCAATACATCGGCGACAACGCCAAATCGTTCCAGAACCAGTACGGCAATATCAGCAGCGCTTCCGTGGGTGCCATCCAGCGCGGGTTACTGACCCTTGAGCAACAGGGTGCTGAGCATTTCTTCGGTGAGCCCATGCTGGATATCAAAGACTGGATGCGAACTGACAGTAACGGCAAAGGTATCATCAATATTCTGAGTGCAGAAAAGCTGTATCAGATGCCGAAACTCTATGCCGCCAGCCTGCTGTGGATGCTCTCCGAACTTTACGAACAGCTGCCGGAAGCGGGCGATCTCGACAAGCCAAAGCTGGTGTTCTTCTTTGACGAGGCCCACCTGCTGTTTAACGATGCGCCGCAGGTACTGCTGGACAAAATTGAGCAGGTTATCCGCTTGATCCGTTCTAAAGGGGTTGGCGTGTGGTTCGTTTCGCAAAACCCGTCCGATATCCCCGATAACGTGCTCGGGCAGCTTGGCAACCGCGTACAGCACGCTCTGCGCGCCTTTACGCCGAAGGACCAGAAAGCGGTCAAAGCGGCCGCCCAGACCATGCGGGCTAATCCGGCATTTGATACCGAAGCCGCGATTCAGGCATTAGGTACCGGTGAAGCGTTAATCTCATTCCTGGATGCGAAAGGCAGCCCGTCTGTGGTAGATCGCGCGATGGTCATCGCTCCTTACTCCCGCATGGGGCCAGTCACCGACGATGAGCGCAACGGTCTGATTAACAACTCGCCGGTTTACGGAAAGTATGAAGACGAAGTGGATCGTGAATCGGCGTTCGAGATGCTGCAAAAAGGGGTACAGGCAACCACGGAATCACAGAATACCCCCACCACCAGTGCCCAGCCTTCTGCCGTGGATGACGGTATTCTGGGTGGGCTGAAAGATATTCTGTTTGGTAGCACCGGGCCGCGCGGGGGTAAACGCGATGGCGTAGTTCAGACGATGGCAAAAAGCGCCGCGCGACAGGTCACCAACCAGATTGTACGCGGCATGTTAGGGAGCCTGTTAGGCGGTCGCCGCCGGTAGACTGGAGTAAGTAAAAACGCCCCAAGCTAGCCTGAGATTCGTTTGTTTGAATACATTCCCGGTTGGGAACGTATTCAAACGCCTCAGTCCTTATCCATATCGCAGCGCATGTGATCCCAGCCGGTATAATTTTTTACTTCCGGTACCTTATCAGGCTGTCCTTGCCAGTTGATTTTAAATTGCTCAATACTGCCCGGAAGCCCTTCTTTGGTCATGTACACCATGCCCCATGCGGCACCGGGAGAGCGCGGCTCAATCCGCTGGACTGTTCCATCTTCCAGTCGATAAGTCACCCCCGGTCCCCCTGCTGCCAGACGCGGGTCATCATAGGGCTTGGATGACATGTACAGCCTGTGCTTGGTTTGCAGAAATCCCTGGTCGTTTACGACAGTGAAAGAAAGCACGTCTTTGTAATACGGCGCATTGCTTCCGTCTGGCTCATTCGGGCCACGCATCGATGCCCCCCCTCTTTCCCATGTTTTTCCATAATCTTTTGAGACAGTAAAGCCACCCGTGATCGTATCCCACCATGGAATGGCGATATATTTCTCCGAAGGATGAACAAATGGTCTGGTGAAAATTTGATAAAACTGATAGGCAATTTGTGAGTGAATATTACGTTGTTTATCGATAAACCAAAGCTCACCTTCGCAATTCCAGCCTTTCAGTTCCAGGTAGCGGTGGTCGTCAAAACGATATACTATCTGAGTAGGACGGGTATCTGCGGCAGGCTGATTCATCGCCCAGGTGACCACAATACCGATAACTAATACTAACCATAAGATAAAAAATTTCCGGCTCATGCGGCATCCCTATTTTTCGCTAATTTGGCTAAGACTTAACGCCCGTGGCATATCCCATTGCAAAATATTTTTTTCCTCGAAACTGGCTGACTTGACAATTCCCATATCAATTTCCAACCTATTACGTTGATTAGGTCGTGTCCCTGCATAATCATTCACCACCCCAAAACATCCTTTCGGAAGTACATTTTGGGGCTTATTCATAAAATCTTTAGTATTTTCCTTATTAAGGTGTCCCGTTTTGTAATAATCGGTTGCATAGCTATTTTTATTCAACGGATCCCCCCAATCCGCACGATGCAAAAGATCCTCCCAAAAACGGCCTGCCTTAAAATCAAATGATTTGCATTGACCAATTGCCAAATCAAAAGCCATAGCATGGGATGGCGCAAATTCACTCATCACAATAGACGAATGCTGGCTGTACCCTACGGGATCGGCTTTCTTCCATTCCTCTTCCAGCTCATCACGGTTTTTTAGCCACACCAGCGTCAGGTTTCTGAACGTATCGACGCCCGACACAACCCCCTGAATAACCTTGTGCTTTCGTTCATAGCTCATCCCTTTCAACTCGTCTGGAGTCAGTGAATGGCCTGGCTTCATCGAGGGATAATAATATTTATCCATGGGAAACATGGCTGAGGCTGTTCTGCTCAGGGAATGGGCTTTAGCAGAATACGAAATGTAAGCATCCGGGCTGTCTGGATCGATATAGGCTTCATAGGGGGTATCGCAAGTTCTCGGGTCGTTATCCTTTCGGTTTCTCTCGCCCTGTAATTCATAGACGAATGGTTCCGGTAATTCTTCGCCATTTACAACGACATCACGAGCAGAGTAAACCGCGTTCGTCACTGAACTGTATTTCGCATCCCCGTTCTGTATCGCGGGCGGTTCAAAGCGCGTTCCGTCTGGCGGGAGACCGACCTGACCGTGCTGATAAAAGACCCGCTGATACAGGTTTGGAATATCACTGGCGATGTTTTGCAGGATCCCCCGCCAGCCAATGCCCTGAATGTTTTTCAGAGATACCGTCCCGTCGTTCGGGCAGAAATAGTTATACACCTTACCGTTGTTGTCCCGACGATACCGCGCATCCTGCCGCAACGGGTTATCCGACGGTTTTCGTAATGTGCACGCGGCCTCCATCGCCAGTAGGTTAGCCTCGGACACCTCGCCACCTTTGTACTGCGTCGCCATCAGGGCACAGAAATTGCTGAACGTCTGCTGACGGGCCGCGCTGGTCTGGTGATGCCCGGATTGTGCGTTTTCTAACATTCGTTCTCCCAGCGAATAGGGGGAGTGGTTCAGGATGGTACAGTTAACGGGATCGTAGCCAGCCTGCTTTACCAGCATATTGGCCAGCATCGTAATAATAGTGCCCTGGCTGTGCGCCACGATATTAATCACATCCTTCGTTGTGACAGGTTCCTGGCGGATTTGAATAATCAAATCCGCCAGCCGCTGGGCGGCAAAAAACTGGTAGATGCGGTGCGGGTTGGGAAAGATGGGGTGGGTAAAATCGCCGCCATTTGCATGCAACGTCATAAAACCAGTGGCAGCGACGGCAACGCCACCGGCACCCGGGCCAAGCATGTCCGGTATATTGGTGGTTGCATTGGCAAATGTGCCACCGCCTTTGGCAAAATTGATATCGAGCGCATTTTTAAAGCAGTCGTTCTGAAAAGCGAGCGTCCCTTTACTGTCATTACCCAGCGCGGCCTTCTTGGTTTCGTCGTCTTCCTGATAGGCGTCGTAAGGGATGTGGGCATCGCTGCCAAGCTTTCCGACTTCGTCCCGATAAAGCTTCTGGTCAGCGCGCCACTCCTCATGCGTGACCGGCTTATAGCCCCAGTAAAAGGGGATAATGGGAGAACGACCAGGCTCACATATTTTCTTTTGCGCCTCTTCGTTGTGCGACATGATGAAATCTTTCCACTCGTGCGCATACAGGTCTGAACGGTTCAACCGCTTGCTTAACCCGGCAATAATACCTTTTTCCTGATTCTGATAAGCTTCCCCAACATCATTCACACCGTGCACCAGAATCACAATGCATGGCATTGGTCGTGGAACGCCGATACAGCGGGTTTGGGCTACCGGCCCCAGACCTTTGTGAACAGGAATATCATTTTCTGAAATAACGCGCGGGCAATACGGGCTTTTTTTTACGCCTGTCATCAGTCATTCTCCAGATAGAGAATCGCAATGATGGAACCAAAACAGCAGGAATTATCGACCATACAAAATATCCTTTTTAGAGTGGCGATGTAAAACAGTACGCCTGTAACGTACGAAATTAAATATGCAATAAAATATCAATGATAATCACAGAAAACCGCATTACTCATGCGGCGAATGAAAAACGGGGGAGTGAGGGTGAGTTCATTTCGATATTAATAGCTTGACGCTTACTCACGACAGAAGTGCAGGCTAACTCAACGGGTTTTAATTGATAAAGCTCATCAAATAAATGAATAACGAAATTCATTTATATTGATGAGCTTTTATTAATACTATTCATGTTAATTATTATAAAACGCTAGCGCTCAAAAAAAGGAACCCACGGCCTACCCAGTGCCGATCCCTGTACTCCCTGTTCATGTAGATAGCGGTCAATTTCCACCATCCCCGTCCAGCGGTTCTCACACCAGAGCGGTGCCAGAAGCGTTGGACGGCGGGCGCTGGCGGAGATACGGTGATAGATAATCTCCGGCGGCGTGTGGCGAATCATCTCCCCTGCAGTGACCGTATATTCATCCAGCTCAATGCCATTTAACCGCCCCGCTTCCCAGGCTTTCGCCATGATGCTGCCCTTCACGATATGCAGCGGATGCAGCTTGATACCGTCCACGCCCGTCTCAACCACCTTTTCCAGCGTCTCCAGCCCGTGCTGCTGCCCTTCTCCTGGTAAACCGACAATCAGATGCGAGCAGACTTTCAGCCCGCGCTCACGGGCAAGGCGCGTCGTTTTTTGATAGCAGGCGAAATCATGCCCGCGATTAATCCGGTGCAGCGTTTTGTCATGTGCGGTTTGTAACCCCAGCTCCAGCCAGATTTCATACCCCTGCTCTTTGTATTCGCAGAGCAAATCGAGCACGGCCTCCGGTACACAATCCGGGCGCGTGCCCACACACAGCCCCACGATATTGGCCTGGCTGACGGCCTGCTGATACATCGAGCGTAACACCTGCGCTTCCGCCCAGGTGCTGGTGTAGGCCTGGAAATAAGCCAGATATTGCTTTGCGCGGTTCACCAGGCTGGCCTGATGTGAAAGCTGCTCGGCAATGGAGTGGTGCTGCTGGGCCTCGTCGGCAAAGGAGGCAACGTTACAGAACGTGCAGCCGCCACGCCCGATGGTGCCATCGCGATTCGGGCAGCTAAAACCGCCGTGCAGCGTCAGCTTATGAACCTTTTGCCCATAGCGTTGCAAAAGATCCCCACCAAACATATTGACTAATTTCTGTAACTGCATAATCTGATAGACCGTCCCGAAGAAAGGGGACAAGCCTGCCATTTTTAGCCTCTGTCGGCGATGACCTGGATCAATCGCCCTGGACGGCCTTTATCCATTTGAATAAATAATCAAGATTACTGCAATTTCATTCACAGCAGGCGTGATTACTTTTCCTTATGTTCAGACTGTTTTTTTCATTAATGCTATCAACACTGAAAAACAGTGTCTTTATGCGGGTTTACAGCCAGAACCAGATTAAAATCCTGCTAAAAAATCACTATTCAGCACGCTGCATTGATAATACCGCTTTCATATAGTGAGTCAGATCACACTCCGCGGTGACTCCTCAGGACGTTTAGTAGATGTAAAAATAGTTAAATATCTTTTACATTCAAATATTTAATACCTCTTTAGCACATTTTTGTATAAATAAGATTGCCATTTGACCTGTGTACCAATTCCCGATAAGTTGGAAATCCGCTGGAAGCTTTCTGGATGAGCGGCCTGCTCATCATATTTATGCAGTAATTGAGATTCCCTCTGAAGCAAGTCCTCAAACTTGTTTACCTGCGCGAAAGGATGAAAAGAGGGCGAATGCGAGGTACGCGTATGAAACGCAAACCCCGTCGCCATGCTCTTTCTGTGCCTGTGCGCCACGGTAAAGTTCAGTGGGAAGCCCGACGAGCCTGGGGAGGTTCACTGATATGTTGTACGATAAATCCCTTGAGAAGGATAACTGTGGTTTCGGCCTGATCGCCCACATAGAAGGCGAACCTAGCCACAAGGTAGTGCGTACTGCTATTCACGCACTGGCCCGAATGCAGCACCGTGGTGCAATCCTTGCCGATGGTAAAACCGGTGATGGTTGCGGCCTGCTGCTGCAAAAACCCGATCGTTTCTTCCGTATCGTTGCGGAAGAACGCGGCTGGCGTTTAGCCAAAAACTACGCTGTCGGGATGCTGTTCCTGAATCAGGATCCTGAAAAAGCGGCCGCCTCACGCCGCATCGTCGAAGAAGAACTTCAACGTGAAACCCTGTCGATTGTCGGCTGGCGCAATGTGCCAACCAACGAAGGGGTGCTCGGTGAAATCGCCCTCTCCTCGCTGCCTCGTATTGAACAGATTTTTGTTAACGCGCCTGCGGGCTGGCGTCCACGTGATATGGAACGCCGTCTGTTTATCGCCCGTCGCCGCATTGAAAAGCGTCTCCAGGAAGATAAAGAGTTCTACGTCTGTAGCCTCTCTAACCTGGTGAACATCTATAAAGGTCTGTGTATGCCGGCTGACCTGCCGCGCTTCTACCTGGACCTGGCGGACCTGCGTCTGGAATCGGCCATTTGCCTGTTCCACCAGCGCTTCTCCACCAACACCGTTCCACGCTGGCCGCTGGCTCAGCCGTTCCGCTATCTGGCACACAACGGCGAGATCAACACCATTACCGGTAACCGCCAGTGGGCACGCGCCCGTACCTATAAGTTCCAGACTCCACTGATCCCTGACCTGCATGATGCAGCGCCATTCGTCAACGAAACCGGCTCTGACTCCAGCTCAATGGATAACATGCTGGAACTGCTGCTGGCAGGCGGGATGGATATCGTTCGCGCCATGCGTCTGCTCGTGCCGCCAGCCTGGCAGAACAACCCGGATATGGATCCGGAGCTGCGCGCGTTCTTCGACTTTAACTCCATGCATATGGAGCCGTGGGATGGCCCGGCGGGTATCGTGATGTCCGACGGTCGTTTTGCTGCCTGTAACCTGGACCGTAACGGTCTGCGTCCGGCGCGCTACGTCATCACCAAAGACAAACTGATCACCTGCGCCTCTGAAGTCGGTATCTGGGATTACCAGCCTGATGAAGTGGTCGAGAAAGGCCGCGTTGGCCCGGGTGAACTGATGGTTATCGACACCCGCGGTGGGCGTATCTTGCACTCCGCCGAAACCGATAACGACCTGAAAAGCCGCCATCCGTACAAAGAGTGGATGGAGAAAAACGTGCGTCGCCTTGTGCCGTTCGAAGACTTGTCTGATGAAGATGTTGGCAGCCGCGAAATGGACGACGACACACTGGCGAGCTTCCAGAAACAGTTTAACTACAGCGCTGAAGAGCTGGATTCCGTTATCCGCGTGCTGGGTGAAAACGGCCAGGAAGCCGTTGGCTCCATGGGCGATGACACGCCGTTTGCCGTGCTCTCCAGCCAGCCACGTATCATTTACGATTACTTCCGTCAGCAGTTTGCGCAGGTTACCAACCCGCCAATCGATCCGCTGCGTGAAGCACACGTGATGTCACTGGCCACCAGCATCGGTCGCGAGATGAATGTCTTCTGCGAAGCCGAAGGCCAGGCGCACCGTCTGACCTTTAAATCACCGATCCTGCTGTACTCCGATTTCAAACAGCTCACCACCATGAAAGAGGAGCACTACCGCGCCGACACGCTCGATATCACTTTCGACGTGACGAAAGCGAGCCTCGAAGAGACGGTGAATGCCCTGTGCGACAAAGCCGAACAGATGGTGCGTAATGGTACCGTTCTGCTGGTGCTGTCCGACCGTAATATCGCGAAAGACCGCCTGCCGGTGCCTGCGCCAATGGCCGTGGGTGCTATCCAAACGCGTCTGGTCGACAAGAGCCTGCGCTGCGACGCCAACATCATTGTTGAAACCGCAAGTGCGCGTGACCCGCACCACTTTGCCGTGCTGTTAGGCTTCGGAGCGACCGCAATTTACCCGTACCTGGCCTACGAAACACTGGCTCGTCTGGTCGATACCCGCGCTATCGACAAAGAGTACCGTGCAGTGATGCTGAACTACCGTAACGGCATCAACAAAGGCCTGTACAAGATCATGTCCAAAATGGGCATTTCGACAATTGCCTCTTACCGCTGCTCGAAGCTGTTCGAAGCCGTTGGCCTGCACGATGACGTGGCGAACCTGTGCTTCCAGGGCGTGATCAGCCGTATCGGCGGGGCCGGTTTTACTGACTTCGAACAAGACCTGGCGAACCTGTCAAAACGCGCCTGGCTGGCACGTAAACCGCTGGATCAGGGTGGCCTGCTGAAATACGTTCACGGTGGTGAATATCACGCCTACAACCCGGACGTGGTACGCACCCTGCAACAGGCTGTACAGAGTGGCGAATACAGCGATTATCAGCAGTACGCTGAGCTGGTTAACAACCGCCCGGCGGCGACGCTCCGTGACCTGCTCGCAGTGAATCCAGGTGATGAAGCCGTCAGCATCAACGAGGTTGAGCCTGCGACTGAGCTGTTCAAACGCTTTGATACCGCGGCAATGTCTATCGGTGCTCTTAGCCCGGAAGCCCACGAAGCACTGGCGGAAGCCATGAACAGCATCGGCGGGAACTCAAACTCCGGCGAAGGCGGCGAAGATCCTGCGCGTTACGGCACCAACAAAGTGTCCCGTATCAAGCAGGTGGCATCCGGTCGCTTTGGCGTTACGCCAGCGTATCTGGTCAACGCCGACGTCATTCAGATTAAAGTCGCTCAGGGTGCTAAACCGGGCGAAGGCGGTCAGTTACCGGGTGATAAAGTCACGCCGTACATCGCCAAACTGCGCTATTCCGTGCCGGGCGTGACGCTGATCTCCCCGCCACCGCACCACGATATCTACTCTATCGAGGACTTAGCGCAGCTGATTTTCGACCTGAAACAGGTCAACCCGAAAGCGATGATCTCCGTGAAGCTGGTTTCTGAACCGGGCGTCGGCACCATCGCAACCGGTGTGGCAAAAGCCTATGCCGACCTGATTACCATTGCCGGTTACGACGGTGGTACAGGTGCAAGCCCGCTCTCCTCCGTGAAATATGCGGGTTGCCCGTGGGAACTGGGTCTGGTGGAAACCCAACAGGCTCTGGTGGCAAACGGTCTGCGTCACAAGATCCGCCTGCAAGTGGATGGCGGTCTGAAAACCGGTCTGGATATCATCAAAGCGGCGATCCTGGGCGCTGAAAGCTTCGGCTTCGGTACCGGTCCAATGGTCGCGCTGGGCTGTAAATATCTGCGTATTTGTCACCTGAACAACTGCGCAACCGGTGTTGCGACTCAGGACGAGAAGCTGCGTAAGAACCATTACCATGGTCTGCCGTTCAAAGTGACTAACTACTTTGACTTTATCGCCCGCGAAACCCGCGAGCTGATGGCGCAGCTGGGCGTGAAACGCCTGGTCGACCTGATTGGCCGTACCGACCTGCTGAAAGAGCTGGAAGGTTTCACTGCCAAACAGCAGAAACTGGAGCTGTCTAAGCTGCTGGAAACGGCCGAGCCTAAGGCGGGTAAAGCGGTGTACTGCACCGAGAACAACCCGCCGTTCGATAACGGTGTGTTGAACGCACAGCTGCTGCAACAGGCAAAAGCGTACGTGGATGACAAACAGAGCAAAACGTTCTGGTTTGATATCCGCAACACCGACCGTTCTGTTGGCGCGTCGCTCTCTGGTTACATCGCTCAGACACATGGCGACCAGGGCCTGGCTGCCGATCCAATCACCGCGCACTTCAGCGGTACTGCGGGTCAGAGCTTCGGCGTGTGGAACGCAGGCGGCGTTGAGCTGTACCTGACTGGCGATGCTAACGACTATGTGGGTAAAGGCATGGCGGGTGGTCTGCTGGCGGTACGTCCTCCGGTGGGTTCAGCCTTCCGTAGCTGTGATGCGAGCATCATCGGTAACACCTGTCTGTACGGGGCAACCGGTGGTCGTCTGTTCGCTGCAGGCCGTGCAGGTGAACGTTTTGCCGTGCGTAACTCCGGTGCTATCACCGTTGTGGAAGGCATTGGCGATAACGGATGTGAATACATGACAGGCGGGATTGTTTGCGTACTGGGTAAAACCGGCGTGAACTTCGGCGCAGGCATGACGGGCGGTTTTGCTTACGTCCTGGATGAAGACGGTGAGTTCCGCAAACGCGTGAACCCGGAGCTGGTGGAAGTGCTGGACGTTGAAACGCTGGCCATCCACGAAGAACACCTGCGTGGTTTGATTACCGAACACGTGCAGCATACCGGTTCTTCGCGCGGTGAAGAGATCCTGGCGAACTGGCCTGCGTTCTCAGCGAAATTCGCGCTGGTTAAACCGAAGTCCAGCGATGTTAAAGCCCTGTTGGGTCACCGTAGTCGTAGCGCAGCAGAGCTGCGCGTGCAGGCGCAGTAAGGAATTCAGATGAGCCAGAACGTATACCAGTTTATCGACCTGCAGCGTGTTGATCCGCCAAAGAAACCGCTGAAGATCCGTAAAATTGAATTTGTTGAAATCTACGAGCCGTTTTCAGAAGGCCAGGCCAAAGCACAGGCAGACCGCTGCCTGTCCTGCGGTAACCCTTACTGCGAATGGAAATGTCCGGTACACAACTACATCCCGAACTGGCTGAAACTGGCCAACGAAGGGCGTATTTTTGAAGCCGCCGAGCTGTCTCACCAGACTAACACCCTGCCGGAAGTGTGCGGCCGCGTGTGTCCTCAGGACCGTCTGTGTGAAGGCTCATGTACGCTGAACGACGAGTTTGGCGCGGTGACCATCGGTAACATCGAACGCTATATCAACGATAAAGCGTTCGAGATGGGCTGGCGCCCGGATATGACCGGCGTGAAGCAAACCGACAAACGCGTGGCGATCATCGGTGCAGGCCCGGCGGGCCTGGCTTGTGCGGACGTCCTGACCCGTAACGGCGTGAAGGCGGTGGTCTTTGACCGTCACCCGGAAATCGGTGGTCTGCTGACTTTCGGTATCCCGGCCTTCAAGCTGGAAAAAGAGGTGATGACCCGTCGCCGTGAAATCTTCACCGGCATGGGCATTGAGTTCAAGCTGAATGTGGAAGTGGGCCGCGACGTGCAGCTCGACGATCTGCTGAAGGATTACGATGCGGTCTTCCTGGGCGTGGGCACTTATCAGTCCATGCGCGGTGGTCTGGAGAACGAAGAAGCGCCAGGCGTATTTGACGCCCTGCCGTTCCTGATTGCTAACACCAAGCAGATTATGGGTTACGGCGAAACGGCCGATGAGCCTTTCGTCAGCATGGAAGGCAAACGCGTTGTGGTGCTGGGCGGTGGTGATACCGCGATGGACTGCGTGCGTACCTCCATTCGTCAGAATGCAACTCACGTTATCTGTGCTTATCGCCGTGACGAAGAGAACATGCCAGGCTCCAAACGCGAAGTAAAAAACGCGCGTGAAGAGGGCGTGGAGTTCCAGTTCAACATCCAGCCTCTGGGTATTGAAGTGAATGCCAACGGTAAAGTGAGCGGCGTGAAGATGGCGCGCACTGAGATGGGCGCACCGGATGCAAAAGGCCGTCGTCGCGCTGAAATCGTGGCAGGCTCCGAGCATGTGATCCCGGCAGACGCGGTAGTGATGGCGTTTGGTTTCCGTCCTCACAGCATGGAGTGGCTGGCGAAGCACAGCGTGGAGCTGGACTCGCAGGGCCGCGTGATTGCACCGGAAGGCAGCGATAACGCGTTCCAGACCAGCAACCCGAAAATCTTCGCCGGTGGCGATATTGTTCGCGGCTCTGACCTGGTGGTCACCGCGATTGCCGAAGGGCGTAAAGCGGCCGACGGTATTCTGAACTTCCTGGAAGTGTAAGAAAGATGCCCGGCACAGCCGGGCATCTTTTTTTTGAAATCTGTTATAGATAAATCAACGTAAACGTTGCCTGCCCGTCGATTTGGGTATCGTCAGTAATGGCAAGCGTGGTCGTGTCCTGAATCGCCATCACGGTACTCATTGGAAGTACGGCCGTAGTAAATGCCAGTGGCGTCGTTTGACCCTTTGCAGCAACAGAGACAATTCTTGTTCTGTTATACATCACTTCACCCACCCCCAGATCTTCCCACGTGGTTCCCTGATCCGCGCTGTAAATTATACGTCCAGCAGCACCGTCTATTGTCATGCTGCTTTCCCTGACGTTCATACTGTAGTTTCCGATATTCACCCCGCCTGCGGTTTTATTTATGCCGAAAAGTTTGTCAGTATCAATAACATCTCTTGAATCATTTGTACCATTTTTAACTTTAATATCGGCTAATGTCCCTGCCCTGTCATCATTCACAGAAAACGCCATTTTAGACGGAGTAACGCAGTTGATTGTCAGCGTGAAATCTTTTTTACCCAACTGATTCGTTTCAGTCGCAGATAATTCACCAAGATGAATCATCCCATAATCTACAACGCCGCCATTGCTCATTTCAGGAACACACGCTGAATTCGTTAACGTTCCCTGAAGTTTCAATACAGCCGTTTCTGCAGAATATGCCGTGTTAATACTGACAGCGAGTGTAGCCAGTAACATAAGTTTTTTCATTTGTTAATCCTTAACATTGTTGTTAGCTATAATTGATTTGTCCTGATGATTTCATTTACTTACAGCCAGCCTGAACAAATCTCGTTAGCGTCCTTAGAAATGTCCAGAAATTTCTTGCCGGACTCATACTTTTACAGATAACGCAGTGTGAAAGTTGCCTGACCATTAATGGCAGTATCATCAGTCACTGCCAGGGTTGTTGTATCCTGAATGGTTCCACGAATAGAAAGCGCAAATGTTGCGGTTTTAAATGCCACAGGTTCCGTCGTTCCTGTCTGAGCCGCAGTATACCAGGAATAACCGTCGTTACGTTGCGCATTTCCCGATGTATTCCAGACATTACCCCAGTCAGTATTGTGGGTAATTAAAAGTCCTGAAATACCATCATAGACAGGTGCGGTATCAATACGAATAATATAGTTGCCTATGTTAACACCGCCATCGGTTTTACCCATGCCGAAAGTCAACGTATTCGCTGGGGTAGCAAGGTCTGAACCAGCATTGACAGGCAAAGCAGGTGATGGACGGCTCGATGCCTGATTGTCCATACCATCCCATGCAACTTTGGTTGCAGAGGTGCAATTTATTGTTAAATCGATAGTTTTATTCGGAAGAGAGTTAACGCTTGTTGCTGACAACTCACCAAGGCGAAGGGTTCCATAATCAACAACCCCCCCATTACTTAGCGTCGGCGTACAGGCGGCATTTGTTAATGTCCCGGTAACTTTCAGTACCGCAGTTTCTGCTGCCATTGCCGAGTTTACGGTAAGCGCTAATGCACTTAAAAATAATACTTTTTTCATTTACTACTCCTTATGTTTAAATATCCAATATTGCTTTGTATTTCAACTACTGTTCACTTCATTAAAAGATGCCAGGTCAAATCACTTTCCAGCTTCGTTTGGTCCGAAATATTGCTGAAAGAACTGTCATTCAGTACCGGGAAAATGGTCACGGTAAAATTCAATTGCTGGCCGCTGGGTACTTGACCGTTTTCAACTGCCACCACCGCCTCGTTATTGCGAATATAAAGTGATGCACCGTTGTCATTTTCTGGCGTGAAATTAACCTGATCAGTCGTTTTCCCTACGCTGTAACTTTTCCCATCCAGCGTCAGATTACTCACTTTTATTGCCACACCGCCGTTCTGGCCAAACTGGAATCGCCCTTTCTGCCCGGAAGCCCCTTGCAACAAGATCGCCATCTGCTGTTTGTCAGGACAATAAACGCTGACATTGATGTCTTTGTCCGGCATCTTATTCCAGCTCTGTTGACTCGAGACGATGTTATCGCGCCGCATCTGATGGTAATCAACCACCTGCTGAGAGAGAGTTAACTGGCAATCATCAGCATAGGAAAAGCAGGGCAGAGCAAGCAGCAGAATCGCTAAAAAATGTTTAATATTCATCGACATACTCCGTTGACTTCCTCATAAAAAGCATCTTCGTCATGCTCCTCAGGGAGTGTGAAATCAAGCTTACACAGGCGTTGGTTATCATCATTGATGGCATAGAGGCTGTTAACCTGGTCTGCATCGTTCAGGAACACATGTCCGTCATCGACAACCGTCACCACGTAGTTATCTTTCTCATCCACCACCGACAAGCCTTTTGTCAGCGGCTGACCGTTAGCCTGCTTGATACGCAGCATCACGCGACGGCTATTCAGTACCTTAAAGCTCACTTCACTCACCGAACCGTGCGCGGCGGCGACGTATTTTGTACCGTTGGCGAGTGTCATACTTTGTGGCAGCTTGTTGGCATCGATCTCGATGCGCGAGTTACGCCATTCCGTCAGTCCCGGTATCACGGCCTGACCCCAGCGGTCAGTCCAGACGGTACCCTGCGGCGTGGTAATTTCTACGCCTGCTTTCGGTTCGCTCAGTTTGGCGATCGCGAAGGTATCTTTGATGGAATACGGCGAGAACGTAACGCCGTCTTTGTGCATGGCGATCCCACCCGACAGCGTCGCATTGTAGTTACGCTGATTGTTGCCGCTGGTACCGCCACCCACGCTCAACTGGGTGTAATGCAGGTTCGTGTTAATGTTGCCGTTGAAGCTGTTTTCCTTCGACTCTTGATCGCGGTCAGCGGCAATGTAGTAATGGGTGTTCTCGCCCAGCGCGCCACTGTTGGCCAAACCGTAGCTGGTGCTGTCGCCCTGCTTACGCATATAGGAGCTCAGGCTCTGCGAGCCGCCGAGCGGAATGCTGAGATTGACATAGAGAAGATCGTCGTTCTGATCGTCGTCTCTATTCCCCACCGCACTCTGCCAGTTCACGGTGACGGAGGCATACTTGAATGTCCTCGCCCATGAGAGCAGTAAGTAGCGTGAGTCTTCATCATCGCCGGTGGCCTGGTTGTAGCTGAAGCCTGCGCTGAACGCCCCGGCCACAGAGTTCGACCAACGGATATTACCCGTGTAGCTGTTGTCATACCCCTGGTAATCGTCGTCCATGGCGTCGGCCAGCTCACGATATTCACCGTTGTAATGGGCAACGCTGG
The DNA here is from genome assembly GCF_052886895.1 of Enterobacter sp. C4G1. NCBI lineage: Bacteria > Pseudomonadati > Pseudomonadota > Gammaproteobacteria > Enterobacterales > Enterobacteriaceae > Enterobacter > Enterobacter sp. C4G1. The sequence continues at coordinate 534,498 of NZ_JBQVVV010000001.1, forward strand.
CGGAGAGTCCTATGTTTTCCGTTAATGAGTACTCACTTTGCAACTCATTCTTGATGCCGCTGTCGCTGTCGCCAAAGTTCGCTTTGCTGGCAGCAATGCTGGTCGAAACACCCCAACTGTCGGTCACCATCAGCTCCGCTCCGCCCCCCGCGGCCTGGTAGTTTTCGGCTGCCACGCCGGAAGCCAGGAGATTCATCCACGGCAGAATACGCCAGCCATTAGAAACGTTTAAAACAAGCGGGTCGCTGTAATCACTTTCAATACTTCGAACCTGTCCAGCAGAGATGGTCAGCCCATTTGGACGTGACAGGTTACTGGATTTAACGGCAGAAGCAGGCACGATGAAATGGCTGGACGAACCGTCAGACTCCACCACCGTGACGTCGAGATCGACATTGTTGCGCACCATAGGTACGTCATCGAGTTTGAAGGGACCCGCAGGCACCAGAGTGTTATATATTAAGCGTCCGTTCTGACGCACTTCGACACGCGCCTGTGATGAGCGGGCAATACCTGACACGCTCACGCCTGAGCCACTTTTCTGCAAACCGGTGGTCGGCATAAGCTGAATACCGGTTATCGGTACACCGCTCAGCACGTCCGAATTGGCGTTGATTTGCCCCACCTGCATGGTTAAACGCTGTGGCACAAAGACATGCTCGGCGTAGGTATAAATGCTCTCTGCGTTACGCTTGCCGTCATCGTCCGTCAGGATATAGCTGCTGCGCAGGGACCAGTCCAGCGCGTTAAAGCCTGCTTCCAGGCTTGCCTGTGAATAGCGGTTGCTGTCGCTATCACCATATTCGTTACGGGTGCTGAATAAGGAGTAATTCAGCATCCCCGCCGTACCGCCGTGCTGGAAATTTTTGACATCAGCCGACAGGCTATTAATGGATTCCTGGGGGAGATAGAGTTCTACGGCTTCCTGGTTTGGCAACGCATTGACAACGGCCTGAGCATAATCAGTGTGAATATCATGGCAGGTTTCATCTGCTTTAATAGGTAACGGCATGATCCCAGCGAATTCCAGGAAGTCGTTATCCACGCACATGACGCCGTCTTCATTGAAGCGCACTGCGGCAACGCCACGATCCTGGCCATTCACTTTTATCGAGACAGAATGGGTACCCGGTAAAAATCGCGGTGCCTCTGCAAAATAGCGGTTGAGATCGGCTCCCAACCCACGCGACTGCAGAATGCCCGTATCAAACGTCACTTCCCTCGCCAGGAGGGAAGTCGAATTCAACAGTAGCAGAGGTAATGCGCCGGAAACAACAGCGCGCACAAAAAGTGCTAGGTGGCTTTTTTTACGCACCGCGATAGTCCTTTATTATTTATTTAATTCCGTGGTAAAGCTCGGGACTTCAACGCCATAGCGACTGGCCGGGAAAAACTTAACTTTATTATTCCCACTGACAGATTTACCCATGGAAAGCGTCATGCTTTCCCCTGGCAAAATATAGGTTTTAGCCAGCATCCCGGAAACGCCGGTTGGCTGTAGTACAACGTTTTGAGCCAGACGAACGACATATTTGCTTGGGTTTTTAACCGTGACAGATGAGCCGGATGCATTCCATTCCAGATATTTCCAGGCATCAGTCACAACACTCAGTTTCGCCGGGCGGATCAGTACAGGAATATCCTGACGAATATTGATACCGATTTTGACGTTTTTGCTGTCGCTTTTTGGCGGGATACCTTCAAAGGTTACACGCTTAACGTGCTCAACGCTCAGCGACTCTTTATTTTGCAGGATAAAACGAAGCTGCTGAGTCTGACCTGGCTCAAGGCGAACAACCGGTTGTGTTGCAATCAGTTTAATGCCTTTATCATCAGGCAGATCAACCACGCTGGTATATAACAGTGACGGATGGGTGTCCGTATTTTTAACGTTTATCGTGCCGCTGTGTGTGGCTTCATCGATAACCAGTAAACTGGTTTCCGGCACCATACCTGCCGCGCTCACAGAAAAGTGAAAGGCAAATAATGAAGCAGTAAACGCTAACTTAGTAAAACCCGATTTTGAATAAAACATATTACTATTGCCTATGATAAGAGTGTGCAAATATCCTTTTTATCGACTTGATTTAAAAAGAGTAAAGGTTTGGTCTTTACTCTTTTTTGTTTTAAAGTCACTGCGATAGATTAATCAGAGATAGGTCAGCGTAATGGTCGCCTGACCATTGAGTGAAGTATCATCCGTAATTGCCAGTGAATTGGTATCTTTAATGGCTAACGTCGTCACCAGTGGGAAAACGGCTGTTTTAAATGCAACAGGAGCTGAAGTACCGGCATTAGCAGCACTGACTATCAAAAAGTTATCTGAACGTATAGTGTTTGGTGCAGGTGTCCACGTACCTTCAGCCCAGTCCTTATTATGGCCCGTTACATCGCCCTCTGTACCATCAATAGTGACTTTGTAATCTTTAACAAAGATGGAGTAGTTACCAATACTGACGCCGTCATTTGTCTTACCGACACCAAAAAGGAAATAGCTTTCACTAGCATCATTACCGCTTGCCTTTCCGCCGCTGATTTTGATTCCAGCACTCGAATCGGCACGATCGTCAGAAACACTCCAGCCGACTTTCGTTGACGCAGTACAGTTAATGGCCAGGCTGATCTCTTTTTGACCCAGCTGATTATTTGACGTGGAGGACAATTCCCCCAAACGAATAATACCGTAATCCACGACCCCGCCATTACTAAGCTCTGGCGTACATGCCGAGTTAGTCAGCGTACCCGTTACTTTCAGTACCGCCGTTTCCGCAGCGAAAGCCGAACTGACACAAAGAGATAATACTGTCGCTACTAATACCTTTTTCATTGTTAATCCTTAACATTGAGTTGTAAACATTGTGTTATAGACATTGCTCTTAAAGGGCAGGGAAAACCGTCCTTCTATACCTGCCTGAATGCAGCGATGTATGAGTAAATAATATAAAAATATTGAATGTTTTCAATTTAGCATTATTGAATCAGTCTTTAAGATTTCTTATATATATATAAATTGAGTATTTTTACCCAAAGAAACCCTGTAAACACGCACCATAATAGTGGTGGGAACGCCTTGTTCAATAAACCACAGCTATATAACAATCATCACCGATAAATCGAAATATGCAAAAATATTAATGATATAGGTTATTTTTAGCACCCGGGGGTTATGGAATTAACATTCAGGATTCCGTTTGATAAAAAAGAGCGAATAAATCGCTCTTTTTAGATCGCTATATCACAAAGTACCTGAACGTTATTACAGATAGACCAGGCTAATCGTCGCCTGTCCCGCGATTGCCGTATCATCCGTAATCGCAAGGGTGTCAGTGCCCTGAATCGCCAGTGAGGTCACCAGCGGGAATACTGCGGTTTTGAACGCAACAGGCTCAAGCGTTCCTGGGTTTGCCGCTGTCACGATGTTATACGCATCACTACGTGGGCCAGGTGTTGTTCCCCAGGTAGTATCGCTAACCATACGCCCAATGGTTGTCATATTTACACCATCTAATACTGAGGTACGATCTTTGACAAATACGCCGTAGTTACCGATTTTAACATCACCCACCGTTTTACCTACACCAAACTGATAGTAGGCTAAATCGATGTCTCCACCTTCAGGCGTCGCATTTTTGATATTGATACCGGCGCTGGTGCTGCTCTGGTCATCCATCATCGACCAGCCCACTCTGGTCTCAACAGTACAGTTGATGGTCAAATCGATATTTTTCTGGCCTAACTGATTAACATCAGTCGCAGAAAGTTCACCCAGACGAATAATACCGTAATCAACAACACCGCCGTTGCTGAGTTCTGGCGTGCATGCGGAATTCGTTAATGTACCTTGTACTTTCATGACTGCAGTTTCCGCTGCAAATGCAGACGTCACGCAAAGAGAAAGGGCTGTAGCAAGTAAAATCTTTTTCATTTGTTATTCCTTAACGTATGATATTTATAATAATTATCCAGATATAATATTAAATTTACAATTAATATTGTATCCAAAAATTCATGCCTGACTGCATGCCGCTATAATATCCATCATATTAATATATGCAAATTAGCAATATTAACAGTCACGTTTAGATAAACTCAAATGATTAACTCGCCATTATAAAATCAGGGAGTAACTGCGTAAAAACCGGCATTTATGCTCACAAAATATATATTTCCGAACAAAATGCTTACAGCGGGTTTAAGTAAGAATCCATCACACATATAAATATTTTATAACATATACGTGATTTTTTATGCATTCTAAAAAAATAACCAACCGTGATGTATTATCAGGCTGGTTATTTTCTTGAGACTTATCAGCGCATTATTTAACGACTCTAAGCGCCGGACGGCCACCGCGCGGCGGCGGCGGATCGTCATCAGGATCGTGGTCGTTGTGATGGTCAGGTTTGTCGCCATCAATGATAGACATCACCGTATCGCTTTCGCGATCGTCAGATACGTCGTCATCATTCAGGCTGGCACCGTCTTCGTCATAAGCCGCTTCCGGCTCGAACATGGTACCTGCACCGTTTTCACGCGCGTAGATGGCCAGCACGGCAGCCAACGGCACGGATACCTGACGCGGCACGCCGCCGAAACGCGCGTTGAAGCGCACTTCGTCGTTTGCCAGTTCCAGGTTCCCCACTGCACGCGGCGCAATATTCAGCACGATCTGTCCGTCACGCGCGTATTCCATTGGCACCAGCACATCAGGCAACGTCACATCCACAACCAGGTGCGGCGTGAGCTGGTTATCCAGCAGCCATTCATAGAAGGCGCGCAGCAGATAAGGACGGCGTGGAGAAAGTTGTGACATTTCCACAGTCATTAGCCTCGGCCGAGACGCATTTCACGTTCCGGCTCTGTCAGAGAAGCCAGGAAAGAATCGCGTTCAAATACGCGAGTCATGTAGCCTTTCAGCTCTTTCGAACCCGGGCCACTGAACTCAACGCCCAGGGTAGGCAGACGCCACAGCAACGGTGCCAGATAGCAATCTACCAGGCTGAACTCGTCACTCAGGAAGAATGGCTTCTGACCAAATACCGGGGCAATCGCCAGCAGTTCTTCGCGCAGTTGCTTACGTGCAGCATCCGCCTCAGACGAGGAACCGTTAACGATGACGTTCATCAGCGTATACCAGTCTTTTTCGATACGCTGCATGTACAGGCGGCTTTCACCACGCGCAACAGGGTAAACAGGCATCAGTGGTGGATGCGGGAAACGCTCATCCAGGTATTCCATAATGATACGGGATTCCCACAGGGTCAGCTCGCGATCCACAAGCGTTGGTACGCTTTGGCTCGGGTTGAGATCGATCAGATCCTGAGGCGGGTTATCCTTTTCCACATGCTCGATCTCAAAACTGACACCCTTCTCGGCCAGCACGATACGAACCTGATGGCTATAAATGTCAGTAGGACCAGAAAACAGCGTCATTACCGAACGTTTGTTGGCAGCGACAGCCATGAAAACCTCCAGGTATATATTCAGAATTTACTGCTACCGGCCCACCAGGGCCAGCCAGATGAAATATCGCCCATCCCAGAGAAGACACATTGTTCAAGAATCGAACAAAAATCGAGTATTCACCGATATTTGGGCAGAAAATTGGATGATAGTTTACCAGATTTTAAGACCATTGTGGTGAGGGGATTCTGGAAATGTGGAAAAAGAGGACATATATGCATTGAATTTGTGGATAACCTGAGCATTATCCATAAAAAAACCCGCCGAAGCGGGTTTTTCGCCAATCGTTCTGCGGAAGCAGAAATTGATTAACGTTTGGAGAACTGTGGACGACGACGTGCTTTACGCAGACCCACTTTCTTACGTTCAACCTGACGAGCGTCACGAGTAACGAAGCCAGCTTTACGCAGTTCAGAACGCAGGGATTCGTCGTACTCCATCAGAGCGCGGGTGATACCGTGACGGATCGCACCAGCCTGACCAGAGATACCACCACCTTTAACGGTGATGTACAGATCCAGTTTTTCTACCATATCAACCAGTTCCAGCGGCTGGCGAACTACCATGCGGGCAGTTTCACGACCGAAGTACTGTTCCAGAGAACGTTGGTTGATTACGATTTTACCGCTGCCCGGTTTGATGAACACGCGAGCTGCGGAACTTTTGCGGCGACCAGTGCCGTAGTATTGATTTTCAGCCATTGCCTATAATCCCGATTAGATGTCAAGAACTTGCGGTTGCTGTGCCGCGTGGTTGTGCTCGTTGCCTGCGTAAACTTTCAGTTTACGGAACATAGCACGACCCAGCGGGCCTTTTGGCAGCATGCCTTTAACCGCGATTTCAATCACACGCTCAGGACGGCGAGCAATCATCTCTTCAAAGGTCGCTTCTTTGATACCACCGATGTGGCCGGTGTGATGGTAGTACACTTTGTCTTCGCGCTTGTTGCCGGTTACAGCAACTTTTTCTGCGTTCAGAACGATGATGTAGTCACCAGTATCAACGTGCGGAGTGTATTCCGCTTTATGCTTACCGCGCAGGCGACGAGCCAGTTCGGAAGCCAGACGGCCCAGAGTTTTACCGGTCGCGTCAACAACATACCAGTCGCGCTGTACGGTTTCTGGTTTAGCTGTAAAAGTTTTCATTAAAAGCTTACCCAAATAATAAGTTACACGTTGGTGAACACCCAAACGTTTAGTCAGTTGAGGTTCACACGACAAAGTCCGGCAAACCTACCCCTTCGAATAGCTAATGCCGACACATAGAAAGTTTCGGGAAAAAAACCTTCTCGTAACGTGGGGTCGCAAGATTATAGAGAAGTTGAGGTTAAAGATCGACCCTTAAATGTGATTCGGAGCGGGTTTTTCGGGGGGTGAGTTTTGTGCGGCCTGATGCCCTCACCCCCAGCCCCTCTCCCACCGGGAGGGGGTGGCATTTAAGGCATATGCTCACGCTTGAGGTACTCTTCGCTTTGCATCTCCTGCAAACGCGACAGGCAGCGCTGGAACTCAAACTTCAACCGTTCGCCCTGATACACCTCATATAAAGGCACTTCTGCGCTCACCACCAGCTTCACGTGGCGCTCATAGAATTCATCCACCAGCGCGATGAATCGACGCGCTTCACTCTCCATCAGCGGCGTCATAACGGGCACATCCAGCAGCATCACCGTGTGGAACAGGCGCGAAAGCGCAATGTAGTCATGCTGACTGCGGGCATCCACGCAAAGCGTGGTGAAAGAGACCGCCAGCGTTTGATTCTCAACGCCCTGCGTTTGCAGTGGCCGGTGGTTAATGTCCAGCACCGGCATGTTATTTCGCGGTGCACCCGCAAGCGCCAGCCACAGTTTATCCATCTGGCCTTGTGTGTCGGCGTTTAATGGCGAGAGCCACAAATGCGCCTGGGTCAGCGTGCGCAGACGATAATCCACACCCGCATCAACGTTCATGATGTCGCAATGCTGCTTAATAGCATCAATGGCGGGCAGAAAACGCGCCCGCTGCAAACCATTTCGGTAAAGCTCGTCGGGGGGAATGTTCGATGTTGCCACCAGCGTAATCCCGCGCGCGAACAGCGCTTTCATCAGGCCGCCCAGCAGCATGGCATCGGTGATATCGGATACAAAAAATTCATCGAAACACAGCACGTCCGTTTCGGCTTTGAAACGTTCGGCAACAATATCCAGCGGATCGCTCTGCCCCTGTAGCGCCGTCAGCTCTTCGTGAACACGCAGCATAAAACGGTGGAAATGCAGGCGCTGTTTACGCGTTCCCGGCAGGCTTTGGTAGAACATATCCATCAGCCAGGTTTTACCGCGCCCCACGCCTCCCCACATATATAAGCCACGCACTGGTGCATTCACCTGCGGCTCTTTTTTACCGAGCAACCGCCCAAATGCCGCTTTTAACCCACCGCTTTGCACTACATCTGCGGGTTTTGCCGTGAGTTCCTGGTAAATTGTATCCAGTCGGTTTACCGCTTCACGCTGAACGTCATCTGGCTGATGTGAGCCCTCGTTCAGGGCCTGTTGGTATCGCGATGAGGGGGAAAGGCTTTGCATGATATTGTTGTTATTCCTTCAGTTAATGCTCATCAGTGTGCACGACTGATGAAAAAAAGGCCGTTCTACACTACGCGATGATACGTCAGGATTCCACTTCTGCGGAAATAGCGGTTATAGTGGCATTATCAGGCACAGGCAGGAGCCGAGCCAACACCCTACGGAATCACAAGACAACGGGAGAAGTTCATGACCTGGGAATATGCGCTAATTGGTTTAGTCGTCGGCATCGTGATCGGTGCTGTAGCCATGCGTTTCGGTAATCGCAAATTGCGTCAGCAGCAGTCCTTACAGTACGAACTGGAAAAGAATAAAGCTGAACTGGAAGAGTATCGCGAAGAGCTGGTCAGCCACTTTGCCCGTAGCGCCGAGCTGCTGGATAACATGGCCACCGACTATCGTCAGCTGTATCAACACATGGCAAAAAGTTCCAGCAACCTGCTGCCGGAAATGACCGCGGAATCCAACCCATTCCGCAATCGTCTGGCTGACTCCGAAGCCGGTAACGATCAAGCCCCGGTGCAGATGCCACGTGACTATTCAGACGGCGCATCCGGCCTGCTGCGCGGTGGCGCAAAACGCGATTAATCGCACAACCTGAATATATTTTACGGGTGCACATGCTGCACCCGTCCTTTCTTTCTGACCCCAGCTATTATTTAGTCAAATACCTCATTGTTCAGCGGTTTAAAATTCAATAACATCAACGTGTTTTTGGGGCCGTTCTTCCTTTATTTCAGGTTACGAGAGTCAACATCGATGAAGAAAAAAAACCAGCTGTTGAGCGCTATCGCGTTAAGTGTCGGGTTATCTCTCTCGGCGTCCTTCCCTGCAACCGCAAGCCTGCCTGCGCAGGTTCCGGGACAGTCAGCCATTCCTAGCCTCGCACCGATGCTGGAAAAAGTGCTGCCTGCTGTAGTGAGCGTAAAGGTGGAAGGCACTGCGCTGCAAAACCAGCGCGTACCTGAAGAACTGAAAAAATATTTCGGCGATGAATCTCCCGACCAGCAGGCTCAGCCTTTTGAAGGTCTGGGCTCAGGGGTGATCATCGATGCCGCCAAAGGCTATATCCTGACCAACAATCACGTTATCAGCCAGGCCGATAAAATCAGCGTTCAGCTGAACGATGGCCGGGAGTTTGATGCCAAACTGATTGGCGGTGATGACCAGAGTGATATCGCGCTGTTGCAGGTGCAAAATCCCAGTAATCTGACCCAAATCGCCATCGCCGACTCCGACAAACTTCGTGTCGGCGATTTCGCCGTGGCGGTCGGTAACCCGTTTGGTTTAGGGCAAACGGCAACCTCCGGCATCATTTCAGCACTGGGGCGCAGCGGCCTGAATCTGGAAGGGCTGGAAAACTTTATCCAGACCGATGCCTCTATTAACCGGGGTAACTCCGGCGGTGCGCTGCTTAACCTGAACGGCGAACTGATTGGCATTAATACCGCTATCCTGGCGCCTGGCGGCGGCAGTATCGGTATCGGTTTTGCAATCCCGAGCAACATGGCCAAAACCCTGGCGCAACAGCTGATGCAGTTTGGTGAAGTGAAACGCGGGCTGTTGGGCATCAAAGGAATGGAGATGAGCGCGGATATTGCTAAAGCGTTCAACATCAACGTGCAGCGTGGCGCGTTTGTCAGCGAAGTGCTGCCAAACTCCGGCTCCGCCAAGGCGGGGGTGAAATCGGGTGATGTCATTGTGAGCCTGAACGATAAACCCCTGAGCAGTTTTGCCGAGCTTCGTTCACGTATCGCCACCACCGAACCGGGTGCCAAAGTGAAACTCGGCCTGATTCGCGATGGCAAACCGCTGGATGTGGAAGTGACGCTGGATAAAAGCACGTCCTCCTCTGCCAGCGCAGAACTTATCGCCCCTGCGCTGCAAGGCGCAACGTTGAGTGACGGGCAGCTTAAAGACGGAACGAAAGGCATTACTATCGATACCGTCGAAAAAAGCAGTCCTGCCGCTCAGGCGGGTTTACATCAGGATGATGTGATCATCGGTGTGAACCGCAACCGCGTGCAATCCATTGCGGAAATGCGCAAGGTGCTGGAAAGTAAACCGACGGTCATTGCCCTGCAAATTATGCGTGGCAATGAGTCTATTTATATTTTACTGCGCTAAGCATTTGCGACTCCGGACATCGCCGCTGCGTGTGATGTCCGGAGAACTCATGTTATGCTGCAAACCGTTCCTTTTTTAACGACACGCGCATCATGCTTTTAAAGCTCTTTCGTTCCATTGCCATCGGTTTGATCGTTGCAGGCCTGCTGTTAGTGGCTATGCCGTCTTTACGTCAGTTCAATAAGCTGACGGCACCGCAATTTGACAGCACGGATGAAACGCCTGCCACTTACAACCAGGCCGTTCGCCGTGCCGCCCCTGCTGTGGTTAACGTCTATAACCGCGGCCTTAACAGTTCGAGCCATAACCAGCTGGAAATCCGCACGCTCGGATCCGGTGTGATTATGGACGAACGCGGCTATATCATTACCAACAAGCACGTTATCAACGATGCCGACCAGATAATCGTCGCATTGCAGGATGGCCGCGTGTTTGAAGCTCTGCTGGTTGGCTCTGACAGCCTGACCGACCTTGCCGTGCTGAAAATCAACGCCACCGGCGGCCTGCCGGTTATCCCGATTAACCGCAAACGTACGCCGCATATCGGGGATGTTGTTCTGGCGATTGGCAACCCATATAACCTGGGGCAAACCATTACCCAGGGGATTATCAGCGCCACCGGTCGAATCGGCCTGAACCCGTCTGGCAGACAGAACTTCCTGCAAACGGATGCCTCTATCAACCACGGTAACTCCGGCGGCGCGCTGGTGAACTCGCTGGGTGAACTGATGGGGATCAATACCTTATCCTTTGATAAGAGTAATGACGGCGAAACGCCTGAAGGGATCGGTTTTGCAATTCCATTCCAGCTGGCCACCAAAATCATGGACAAGCTGATCCGCGATGGTCGCGTGATCCGTGGCTACATCGGTATTGGCGGGCGTGAAATTGCGCCAATGCATACCCAGGGGGGCGGCATTGATCAGATCCAGGGGATCGTGGTCAACGAAGTGTCACCTGGCGGCCCGGCAGCCAATGCGGGTATTCAGGTTAACGATGTGATTGTGTCAGTGAATGGCACACCGGCGGTATCTGCGCTGGAGACCATGGATCAGGTTGCGGAAATTCGTCCTGGTTCGATCATTCCGGTAGAAGTTATGCGTAATGATAAGAAACTGACGATCCAGGTGACTATCCAGGAATACCCCGCGACAAATTAACAGGCATAAAAAAACGGAGCGATTAGCTCCGTTTTTTTTATGCCTGGAAGCGATATTACTTGTTAACGAACTCTTCGCCCAGGGTGATATCTTTTTTCAGCGTATCCAGCATGCCTTCCATCGCGTTCTGTTCAAACGCACTCAGTTTGCCAATAGACTGATGTTCTTCGATACCGTTTTTGCCCAGCAGCAGTGGCTGAGAGAAGAAGCGTGCGTGCTCGCCGTCGCCTTCAACGTAAGCGCATTCCACCACGTTTTTCTCGCCCTGCAGAGCGCGAACCAGAGACAGACCGAAACGTGCAGCCGCCTGGCCCATGGACAGCGTTGCCGAACCGCCACCAGCCTTCGCTTCCACTACTTCGGTGCCAGCGTTCTGGATACGTTTGGTCAGGTCAGCCACTTCCTGCTCGGTGAAGCTCACGCCTGGGATCTGAGACAGCAGAGGCAGAATAGTCACGCCTGAGTGACCACCGATAACCGGCACTTCGATGTCGGTTGGCTGTTTGCCTTTCAGTTCAGCAACAAAGGTGTTGGAACGGATGATATCCAGCGTAGTCACGCCGAACAGTTTGTTCTTGTCGTAAACACCCGCTTTCTTCAGCACTTCTGCTGCGATAGCCACGGTGGTATTGACTGGGTTAGTGATGATACCTACGCACGCTTTCGGGCAGATTTCAGCGATCTGCTGTACCAGGTTTTTCACGATGCCGGCGTTGACGTTAAACAGGTCCGAACGATCCATGCCTGGCTTACGTGCAACACCTGCAGAGATCAGCACAACGTCAGCACCTTGCAGAGCAGGACGCGCATCTTCACCGGAGAAACCTTTGATTTTCACAGCTGTCGGGATGTGGCTCAGATCAACCGCCACACCTGGGGTTACCGGAGCAATATCGTACAGGGAGAGTTCTGAGCCTGAAGGCAGTTGGGTTTTCAGTAGTAGGGCAAGCGCCTGGCCGATACCACCAGCAGCGCCGAGGACTGCGACTTTCATCCTAAACTCCTTATTATGGTTAACTTAAGTAACTAAAACTCCGTCGCGGCGACCTTAATTCAGCAAGTAAATAATTTCAATTTTCGTAGCTAAAGAATTTGAGGTCACTCGCCTTTCGCCAACGCCAGAATGCTATCGGACAGCAGGCGGCAACGAATTAAGAGGTGGTTACAATACACCCTGCCCCGCCACCAAAACAACATCAATTTGATAACATTTAATTTACTTTTAGCCTTATTTGCGCGGCGTGACCCAGGCATGTTTTCTGATAACGAAATCTGATAAAATCACTCCCTTTCATAACATTATTTCAGCCTTACACCTGGCAGATAGTTTGCATAAAAATTCATCCACATGCATAATAATGTTGTTTCTACCGTCATATTCCGGGTGACTTATGCGAAGCTCGTCTAAGCAAGAAGAATTAGTGAGGGCGTTTAAAGCGCTACTCAAAGAAGAGAAATTCAGTTCTCAGGGAGAAATTGTTCAGGCGTTGCAAGAACAAGGCTTCGATAACATTAACCAGTCGAAAGTCTCCCGCATGTTAACCAAATTTGGCGCAGTACGTACGCGTAATGCCAAAATGGAAATGGTCTACTGCCTGCCTGCTGAGCTTGGCGTGCCAACAACCTCAAGCCCACTGAAAAACCTGGTACTGGATATCGACTACAACGATGCCGTTGTGGTTATCCACACAAGTCCGGGCGCTGCGCAGCTTATTGCCCGTCTGCTGGACTCCTTAGGTAAAGCGGAAGGCATCCTCGGTACCATTGCCGGTGATGACACCATCTTCACCACTCCGGCAAATGGCTTCTCCGTAAAAGATCTCTACGAAGCTATTCTGGTGCTGTTCGAACAAGAGCTGTAACCCTTCTCCCCGTGGCCGCTGGCTGCGGGGATCATCCTGCTCCCGCCTCGTTTCGCCCTACTTTGTATCACCTTTCACTTTGACAAATAGTGCGTTTTACCACGCTCAAACATTCATTTGGTGAATGCTAAATCAACAAATCGCACAAAAAATCAAAGTCTCATATCCATATGATTTTTTTAGACATAACCAAACATCGTGACGAGAAAATGACCATTTTTATACATTTTGGTTATAAAAAATATGTTGGTTAACACTTAATTACCAGAGAAACAATTAGCATGGTATTAATTTTTGTCGTTATTAGTGTATACTTGATTTTGTGATGAGGGTCACGAAACAAGACCCCAATAATAAAATTCGACGAGGTAATGAATCATGAAAATCAAAACTACTGTAGCGGCTCTGAGCGTTCTGTCTGTCCTGTCATTCGGTGCTTTCGCAGCCGACTCCATCAACGCAGATCAGGCGCAGTCCCGCCAGGCAATCGGTACGGTTTCCGTAGGGGCTATCAGCACTTCGCCTATGGATATGAACGCCATGCTGAACAAAAAAGCGGAAGAACAAGGTGCGTCATCTTATCGCATCATTGAAGCCCGCACTGGCGACCACTGGCATGCAACGGCTGAACTGTACAAATAAGATTTGCTGATAACTGAAGACACTTTTTTCCTTAACGGCACCAGGCATAAAAAAAGCAGTTTAACCCTTCTCGCCGTTGAGCAAACACGATTCAGGAGTAATGACTATGAACACTAAATTAATCATCGCAACCCTTGGCCTGGCCTCTGTTCTCTCTTTTGGCGCTAGCGCCGCAGTTCACCAGGTTAATGCCGAACAAGCAGAAAATCTGCAATCCATGGGTAGCGTATCTGTTGCAGCAGTAGCGGGTTCTCCGATGGATATCCGTCAGGAATTGGCCGCTAAAGCTGAAAAAGCAGGCGCCAGCAGCTATCGGATCACCGAACTGAATGAAGGTGACCACTGGCACGCAACGGCTGAGCTGTACAAATAGACCCTCGTCGTATCTCATCATACGACTTGCCCCTGACTCCGGTCAGGGGCTTTTTTTATCTGTGGTTCAATGCCGGGCGTTGAAACGCAGCTGCCCTTCAAGCTCTTCTTCAGCCTCATCAAACAACAACACCAACGCGCCAAAACGCCTGCGCAGTTTTTCCGGCAGATGGATAAACTCGATTTCCAGTGGTAATGGCAACTGATTGCCAGTAACCACATCCCACAGCGTGTCTAAATTGGTGACGCTCTCCCGCTCCAGGTCAAACACCCGAATAAATTCACGATAGAAGTCTTCCTGACTGTCGATCTCGTCAAAATCAAATGTGTAGGTTTTCATTGCCAACCACCCGGTCCAGGCGGGCGGCAGATGCCGCCCTGACGATTATAATCCCCCAATATGCAGGGTTTTAACTTCCAGAAACTCTTCCAGCCCCAACACAGAGCCTTCACGGCCTAGCCCTGACTCTTTAACGCCGCCGAAAGGTCCCAGCTCGGTCGAGACTGCACATTCATTAATGCCGATCATGCCACTTTCAATGGCCTGAGAAACACGGAACACGCGCGACAGGTTCTGGGTATAGAAATAGGCCGCCAGGCCGAAGGGAGTATTATTGGCGCGCTGAATGACTTCCTCTTCCGACGTAAAGCGGAAGCAGGCAGCAACCGGGCCAAATGTCTCTTCTGCTGCAAGCAGCATATCTTCGTGGCAATCCCCCAGAACGGTCGGCATCCAGAAGTTACCGCCCAGAGGGTGCGCCTTGCCGCCTGCCAGCACGGTTGCACCTTTGGCAACGGCATCTTCAACATGCTCCCGCACTTTGCTCACCGCCGCAGGCTCAATCATCGGCCCCACGACAACGCCCTCTTCCAGGCCATTACCAACCTTTAAGGCCTTCACGGCATCAGCAAGCTTGTTCACAAACTGGTCGTAGACGGTTTCCTGGATATAGAAGCGGTTTACACTGACGCAAACCTGCCCGGCATTACGGAATTTGTTAGCGATAGCGCCTTTAACGGCGGCATCGATATCTGCATCTTCAAAGACGATATAGGGCGCGTTGCCGCCCAGCTCCATAGAGACTTTTTTCATTGTCTCTGCCGCGTTACGTACCAGCGTTTTGCCGACCGCAGTAGAGCCGGTGAAGGAAATTTTTCGAACATCGTGGCTGGCCATAATCGCATCGCTGATTTCGTGCGTGTTCCCTGCCACGGCGTTTAATACGCCATCCGGTACACCTGCCTGTTTTGCCAGCGTCAGCAGAGCAAAAGCGCTCAGGGGCGTGTTATTGGCCGGTTTGATAACACCGGTGCATCCCGCAGCCAGCGCCGGGCCGAGCTTACGTGTCAGCATCGCCATCGGGAAGTTCCACGGCGTAATTGCCGCCACCACACCGACAGGTTCGCGGGTAGCCAGAATACGCGAGCCGGGTTTGATCGGCGGGATAATCTCACCGTTTGCCCGTTTAGCCTGCTCAGCAAACCACTGGATAAAACTTGCTGCATACTCGACTTCACCCTCGGCCTCTTTAAGGGGCTTACCCTGCTCGGTGGTCATTAACCACCCGAGCCAGCTTTTGTTTTCAATAATCAGTTCATACCAGCGATACAGGATCGTCGAACGTTCCTTCGCTGTTTTCGCCCGCCAGGCGGGAAAAGCACGGGTCGCCGCCGCAATGGCTTCTTCGGTTTCTTTTTTTCCTGCTTTTGCGACTTTGGCGATTACGTCACCCGTTGCCGGGTTGAGTACATCAAAGGTGGTTGCCAGCGTTTTCCATTCGCCATTGACCAGATAGCCGGTCTGAAAGAGTGCATTGTCCTGAAGTGCCTGGGTAGTCATGTGTCCTCCCTTTCTGAGTTTAAGAACTTGCAAGACTAAGTATAGCCACAAAAAAACCGACGCTTTTGGCGTCGGTTTTTTAAGGTAATCAGTTGTCTGTTAGCGCATTCTGGTAGCGATGAAGCATGAACACCAGTCGCTCTACCGGCTCTGTGACCTGCGGCGGCGCTTCCCAGATGCGCAGCTTCTCCTGGTAAATATCCAGCTCTTCCAGCAACTGCTTAAAGTAGCGTCGCCGTTTGTCATCACTGGATGCGGAAATGACATGGTCGGCGGTACGACGCAGCTGGCGGTGAAATGAAGAGAGATCGTCGTTGATCGGCACTGGCGCATTTCGCAAACGCTGATGTGCAATGATCATTGTTAATGCCAGGCGGAACTTAGCGATGTCGCCAGGGAATTTATTCAGCAGTAAAAACAACTGCTGATACAGCGCTGGCAAGTGGTTCTCTTTACGACGCGCGGCGTTGGTAGTCATGGACGATACCGCAGCCGAAACAAACTGGTTTAACAACACGCGGCCTGTTCGCACCTGTGAGTTATCGCGTACCAGCAGAATCACCATCAACGCCAGGAAACACCCCACCAGTTGACCCAACGCGCTGTCGAGGAACTGGCTGAAGTGGAACGTCATTGGGTTATCCAGCACAATGATGTTAATGGTACTCGCCAGCGCCCCCAGAGAACCAATACGACGCTTCTGTACCTCAATACCAATAAAGAACGCCAGCACCGCCAGGCTGATACAGAGCAGCAGCATACTTTGCTGGGTCGAAGGGATGATCACCAGGAAATAGAAGGCGCCGATCGGCAAGGCGGCAATAGTCCCGTACAGGAAATCAATCGCCACCATCCGTGGGTTGGGCAGGCGCATTGCCAGCGAGGTGACAACGGCAATCATCACCATGGCACCGCTACCGGAAGTCCAGCCCGTCCAGAGCCAGAACAGCGTGCCAAGCATACAGGCAAGCGTTGTACGCCAGAAGTTAACCATCGCGTGATGCCGCTCGGCAGACTCCGCCTTGATAACCACTTCCCCTTGTAAGACGTCTTCTTCGGTTGCGCTGATTTTGGTGTTGCTGATAACACCACGTTTAAGCAACAGATAGCGAGTCGCCGCACCAACCCAGGTATAGATTGTCTCCGGCGTATCGCGCTCACCCGTCCAGGCGATGACCCTGCGCATACGTTTAAGCTGTTTGTGGACGTCCTGCACCGTTTCAACCGG
The DNA here is from genome assembly GCF_052886895.1 of Enterobacter sp. C4G1. Classification (NCBI taxonomy): domain Bacteria; kingdom Pseudomonadati; phylum Pseudomonadota; class Gammaproteobacteria; order Enterobacterales; family Enterobacteriaceae; genus Enterobacter; species Enterobacter sp. C4G1. Next base: position 551,752 of record NZ_JBQVVV010000001.1, read on the forward strand.
CTCATCAAAAAGCTCGCGGAAGGTATCGGTCACCACTTCCGGGCGTGTGTTCTGAATAAGATAGGTTTCGCACGCCTGAGTTATCAGGGTGAGTGATAACGTATTGATGGCTTTCAGGCGGCGATTTGCACGCGCCCAGCGCGAGGACTCCATGTTCAGGTTGCTGCGCATCCCTTCCAGAGCCGCCGTGCGACGCACCAGCCCGCTCCAGGCTTTATCAACCACTTCGCTGTCGCCGTGCTTAATGCACAGTTGCATCAGCTGATATTGCGCAACCAGCAGCGAATCCAGCTCAATATCGACTTCTTGTTTGATTGAACGAGGCGAGAAAAGCAGGTCGGCAACAATCGCGCAGACAATACCAATGACGATTTCGCTACAGCGCTCCACTGCAAATTGCGGTGCGAGCAGCGGATCGGTCTGAATGGTAATGACAATGATCAGTGCGGTATAACCCGAAAGCCCCCAGGCGTAGGAGTTTTCCACCCTCACAAGGGAAGAGATCCAGGTACAGAAACCGGCCCATATACAGCACACCATCAGCATCAGCAGAGGCGTGCGGATCATCAGAATGATGATCGTTAGCGCCGCAATACAGCCGATGAATGTCCCGATGATACGCAGCATCCCGCGGTAACGGATAGCGCCAGAGTAGGGTTCACCACCCGCAGCAAATGCCGGGCCTGCGGCCACAATAGCCGCCGTCAGCACCGCCCAACGGGGCGTTTCCAGCTGGAAGTGAAAGCCTACAAACAGCGCCAGCACAATGGCACATGCCAGCTTCACGGCGAAGCGGATGTGCTGGCTGGCGATGGAGAAGATGCCCATAGCGATTAACCAAACTCACGCAGGCGATGTGCGATTTTACGGAAGATAGAGTCCTGGCTGGCATCCCGGTCTTTTTCGCCGGTGATCACTACCGTAGCGGTTGTCCCCGCAGGCCACAGGTTACCCTGCTGCTCATCCAGATGAATACGCACCGGCACACGCTGCGCCAGACGCACCCACTCAAGGTTGGAATCAACGGTTGCCATCCCTTTCGTGTCGCTGGTGCTGCTGGAGTTAGTCACACCCGCAGCCACGCTGTCCACCGTACCTTTCAGCACGCGGTTACTGCCAAGCGGAGTAATTTCTGCACGATACCCTGGACGCACGCCCTCAAGCTTAGTCTCTTCCATATAGGCGAGCACGTAGAACGAGTTTTGCTTCACCAGCGCGACCGCGGTGGAACCCCGGGTAATAAACTCACCGGTATAAACGTTCAGGTTAGTCACCCAGCCATCAGATGGCGCACGGATTACGGTACGCTCCAGATCGAGCTTCGCCAGATCGCGCGTTGCTTCGGATTTTGCCAGTTGATGCAGCACGGTTTGCAGCACGTTATTGGACTGGTCAATCTCTTCACGAGACATGGCCTGAACACCTAACTGGTTGCGGCGTCCGGCTTCACGACGTTTTTCAGCCGCCAGCGCCTGGTAGTAGGCTACGTCTGCGTCAGCCTCTTCTAAGGCTTTTTGATAACGTGGCTGGTCGATGGTGAACAGCACCTGATCCTTTTTCACCAGTTGGTTATCGTGTACGTTCACCGCAGTGATAAGACCAGCGACATCAGGCGCAATCGCCACCACATCGGCACTGAAACGCGCATCGCGCGTCCACGGTGATTCGGTGTAATAGACCCAGGCGCGGAAAATAGCGATGAACGCGAGGATAACCAGCGCCATGGTAATGGCGGTGCGGGAGATTTTTCTTGTTAGCGTTTTCACATCGACCTCAGACAAACATGCGCGATATTAGATAAAACAGGCAGCAATACAGCGCGGTATTAAACAATGCAGGATGCCAGACGAAATCGTAGATCCCGGTAGGAACCAGCACCTTGCGCACCAGCCAGAAGATCGCCAGTGATAAAAGAAGTTCGAAGAATATCGGTGGGAACGACAAACCGAACACCACGATAACGGGAAACAGACTCATGTTGACCTTGATTAGAGAGAGTGCAGGCTACAGAATTTTTAAGCACACGCCACCGCAGGAGAGCAAGAAAGGCTGGGCGAGAGTGGCGTAGCCGTTATGTAATTAATAATATATTAACGTAACTGTTATGCTGTTATCTATAATATGTGATCTAAATCACTTTTAAGCCAGAGTGAACAATGGAACGTTTAAAACGCATGTCGGTCTTCGCCAAAGTGGTCGAACTTGGCTCCTTTACTGCCGCAGCCAGACAGCTCCAGATGAGCGTCTCTTCCATCAGCCAGACGGTTTCGAAACTGGAAGATGAGCTACAGGTAAAACTGTTGAACCGGAGCACTCGCAGTATTGGGCTGACGGAAGCGGGCAAAATTTACTACCAGGGTTGCCGTCGCATGTTGCAGGAAGTGCAGGAGGTGCACGAGCAGCTCTACGCCTTTAACAACACGCCCATCGGTACGCTGCGCATCGGTTGTTCTTCAACTATGGCACAAAATGTACTCGCTGGCATGACGGCTGAAATGCTCAAAGAGTACCCCGGATTAACGGTAAATCTGGTCACGGGTATCCCCGCCCCGGATCTGATCGCCGATGGGCTTGATGTGGTGATCCGCGTCGGCGCATTGCAGGACTCCAGCCTCTTTTCTCGCCGTCTGGGGAGTATGCCCATGGTGGTCTGTGCTTCAAAAAGCTATCTGGCGCAGTATGGTGTCCCGGAAAAACCCGCCGATCTCAGCAACCATTCGTGGCTGGAGTACAGCGTTCGCCCGGACAACGAATTCGAGTTGATTGCCCCGGAAGGCCTTTCAACGAAACTGCTGCCGGAAGGGCGGTTTGTCACCAACGATCCGATGACCATCTCGCGCTGGCTGGTTGCCGGTGCCGGGATCGCCTACGTACCACTGATGTGGGTGATCAACGAGATCAACAGCGGGGTACTGGAGATCCTGTTCCCGCGCTATCAATCCGACCCGCGTCCGGTGTATGCCCTGTATACCGAAAAAGACAAGCTGCCGCTGAAAGTGCAGGTGTGTATTAACTATCTGACGGAGTATTTTGTGGAAGTGGCGGAGCTGTTTCAGGGAATGCGGGGAAGACGCAAAGAGTAATAATTAAATCCCGGAAAGAATATTTGGCATGAATATTTCCGGGATTTTTCCGCCGCACTTAAGGAATTTCCCGCCCTCCTATCAAGAATAGCGAATTGACACTGCCACCACCTGACATTTACCGTGTAAGCAGTCTGACATTCAGACTGTTATTTTTTTGTTACCAATATGAATAATAAAAATATAATTTTCAGGATTATTTAAACAAGGACCAGAAATGAATCTATTTGAACAAACACCGCCTTCGCGCAGGCGCTACGGGCTAGCCGCGTTCATTGGCTTAATCGCAGGGATTGTCTCCGCGTTCGTCAAATGGGGAGCCGAAGTACCACTGCCCCCGCGTAGCCCTATTGATTTATTCAGCGGCGCATGTGGGCCAGAGCAATTAATAAGAGCAGCAGGGCAGATTGACTGTTCTCGCAACTTTTTAAACCCGCCTTATATATTTCTACGCGACTGGCTGGGCGTTGTTGATCCTAACGCGGCAGTTTACACATTCGCTGGTCATATATTTAACTGGGTTGGCGTAACGCACATTATTTTTTCTATCGTCTTCGCCGTAGGTTATTGCATAGTTGCAGAAGTCTTCCCAAAAATAAAACTCTGGCAAGGCCTGCTCGCCGGTGCATTAGCTCAGCTCTTTGTTCACATGATCTCGTTCCCACTGATGGGGCTGACACCACCGCTCTTCGAACTTCCCTGGTATGAGCATGTTTCAGAGATCGTGGGTCATCTGATCTGGTTCTGGTCGATTGAAATTATTCGTCGTGATTTGCGTAACCGCATCACTCACGAGCCCGACCCTGAGTTCCCGCGCGGAAACTTACGTTAAAAAAAATGGCGCTACCCACAGAGTAGCGCCATTTTTCATGACGGGTCAGGTCAGGCTGTGCCGCCCACCGTCAGGCTGTCCACTTTCAGTGTTGGCTGGCCCACGCCAACTGGCAGGCTCTGACCTTCTTTACCGCAGACGCCCACACCGTTATCCAGCTTCAGATCGTTACCCACCATCGAAATCTGCTGCATGGCTTCAATGCCGGAGCCAATCAGGGTTGCGCCCTTCACAGCTTTGGTCACTTTGCCTTTCTCAATCAGATACGCTTCTGAAGTAGAGAAGACAAATTTACCGGAGGTGATATCCACCTGGCCGCCGCCAAAGTTTGGCGCGAAGATACCGTAATCAACGGATTCGATAATCTCCTGCGGTGTGGATTTGCCCGCCAGCATGTAGGTGTTGGTCATACGCGGCATCGGCAGGTGCGCATAAGACTCACGACGGCCATTACCGGTTGGCGCAACGCCCATCAGGCGCGCATTAAGTTTGTCCTGCATATAGCCTTTCAGTACGCCGTTTTCGATAAGCACGTTGTACTGACCTGGCGTGCCTTCATCGTCGATAGCCACAGAGCCACGGCGATCGTGCATCGTGCCATCATCCACCACAGTGCAAAGTTCAGACGAGACAAGCTGCCCCATCTGACCACTGAATACGGAAGTGCCACGGCGGTTAAAATCGCCTTCCAGACCGTGACCGACAGCTTCATGCAGCAGCACGCCCGGCCAGCCAGCACCCAGCACCACCGGGAATGTCCCCGCAGGGGCAGCAACTGCATTCAGATTCACCAGCGCCATACGCACGGCTTCTTTGGCCCACGCGTCAGCGCGCGTTTCACCGTCAACATCGCCCAGGAACCAGTCATAGCCGAAACGACCGCCGCCGCCGCTTGAGCCGCGCTCACGTTTACCGTCGTCATCGACCTGCACGCTAATAGAAAGACGCACAAGCGGACGTACATCCGCTGCCAGGGTGCCGTCAGTCGCAGCAACCAGGATTAATTCATAGACACCGCTCAGGCTGGCGGACACTTCCTGCACACGCTTATCGGCGGCGCGAGCCACTTTATCCACGCGGCGCAGAATATCCAGCTTCTCTTCGCGGCTCATGCTTTGCAGTGGATCGATGCTGGTATACAGCGCGGAATGTTGTACTTCACCCAGCGTTTTTACCCGGCCATCGCCGGTTTCACGCACAATGGTACGCGCGGCCTGCGCGCTCTGCTCCAGCGCAGTCAGGCTTATCTGATCCGCATAGGCAAAACCGGTTTTCTCACCGCTGACGGCACGCACACCAACGCCCTGGTCGATGTTATAAGAGCCATCTTTAATGATGCTGTCTTCTAAAACCCAGGATTCGTGATAGCTCGACTGAAAGTAAAGATCGCCGTAGTCGAGTCGGCGTTCGGTCAGTTGACCAAGAATGGAAAACAGGTCCTGATGGCTCAGGCCGTTCGCTGCCAGCAGATGTTCACTTACCAGGTTCAGACTCATCGTTTTGCTACTCGTTCGTTGCCGCCGCATGGCGGTAAATAAATTCTTATCAGTTGAGAGTGAGGCAATTAAGCGCCTTCGTCAAATCATTGCTGTGCATCTTTGCGCGGCTGGCGCAGCACTTCATTAATCTGCGGCTTATCAACCGGGCCCGTAATACGGTAACGCAGAATAGAGACTTTACTCCACAGCGGCCCCAGCACTTTACTGGCTGCAAACACCGCCGCGCCGATAATCGGGTTCACCACAAATGCCGTCGCAACACCGACGGTTGCAGAGATCTCTGGCGCAACCACGGCCTCCATATCCAGCTCGCGGCGAACGAGATCCACCGACCCTTTCATGGCAATATCGGCTTCCAGGCCATCCACCAGCGTGTCGTCAGTGTGCAGCACACCATCTTTGATCCAGGCCGTACTGCGGATGGAATCATAGTAGAAACCTTCGCTGAAGGTATCGCTGAAATCGAAGCGCAGCTTACGCAGCAGCGCGTCAAAGCTCAGCAGGCGCAGGATCTGCCCGGCATGACCGGTACTGACATCTGCAATTTCCCCTTTGCCAAAGTTGGTTTTCAGGATGCCGTTCAGAGAGGCTTCGTCTGGTTTCCACGGCGCAGCACGCCAGTGCAAATCATAGTTAACGTCAAACGAGGAGCCACGCAGCGGGGTACTGATACCAAAGAAGTTGGCCGCTGCATCCAGTTTGTTCCCCTTAATTTGCCCCTTGAGGGATGTACGCTGCTCGCCTGGGTTATTTACCCATTCGCCTTCTGCTGTCAGGCGTCCAAAACCGGTATCCACCAGACCACCGGAAAGACTCAACGTATTTCCCTGTATCGCTAAATCACCGTCGATACGGCCATACTTTTGTCCCCACAGCCAGCACTCGGCGCAACGCAGTTGCAGATCGGGCCAGCCGCTGAAATCCACACGCGCAGTGCTGCTGAACGGCGACGCGTTTGCTGACTGATCTTTCCCGGGCGCGGTCGCCGGGTTGTAGTAGAGATAGCGGATCGCCGCTTGCCACGGCGCATTATTACGCAGGGTGAGTGTGCCGTTGATCTCCCGGCCCTGCGCTTCGACTTTCGAGCCCGTCGCCGTGGGCTGTGAAACAATGCTCAGGTTATTCCACTGCTGTCCGGCCATGGTCAGCGCCGGGGTGCGCAGGGTAACGGTTTGCGGGAACTGCGCTGCATCGTCAACATTTTGCCCGATGCCTTGCTGGAGCAGGGCCAGCCATTCAGCGCCATCCATCGGCGGTAAATTCAGCTCGATTCCTGATTGTTCCGGCAATGGCGGGATTGTGCGGCTGTCCGTGGTCCAGATAGCTTTATCAAGCGTAAGCTTGCGGTTCAGCAGCCAGCGGCTATTAAAGTGGTTCGTGCCGTTCGCATTACCAGTCAGCTCAAAGCTGTTCAGGTTGCCATCCACGTTAAGCTTCACTGGCAGTGACTGGCCGGCTTTCTTATCCAGCGGCGCCGGAAGGTCACTGCTGATGTTTTTAAGGTCGCCGGTAATATCGACTTTATACCGCGCACTGGCGTGATACGGCAGATCAATGGCAACCTTACCATTCCAGGACACAGCGCCGTTAATGGCGCCCGCAATCGGCTTTGGCAACACGTCCATACGGGAAGGCTGCCAGCTGGCGTCCAAATTGACGGCCACCTGGTAGGCTTTTTCACCCTCTGTGGTCGAAAAATCGATGTTAACCGGCTGATTGAACCAGCTCGCCTTCAGCGGGTCACTCTTCAGATTGCCGTTTTCAAAGCTGAACTGCCCGGTGAGGTTTTTCAGGGTGCTATTAAGCGGTTTGATAAAGAGGCTGTTGTTATTGAGCCGGACGTCGCCTTTGGCGGTGGTCATCTTCCCATCCAGCGGGATATCCAGATGTAAGCGAGCATTCACATCGCCATCAAGCTGCAACTCCTGAAGGGTAGCAGCCAGGGACTCTTTCAGCGGCGTCTCTTCAAAGTACGGACCAACGGCTTTGCCTGGGCCATTGATATCCGCATCAATGAGCAGTTTTTCTTTCGAATAGTCCGGTATGTTCGCTGTCAGGTTGCTGGCGGTCACGCCCCCGAGCCCAACGCTTGCCGACTTCATCCACAGCCCGTCATTGAGGAAGTTAAGCTCAATATCGAGGTTTTTCAGCGCAGGCCAGTTTGGCTGGAAGGCAAAGGTGGCGTTGTGCAAAGGCACCAGCACCTGGAACTGCCCTTCATTATGCTTGTACGGGAAAAGGTGCGGGTTGCCGCCATACACCAGCGTGGCGTTATCCGCCTGGCCGCCCTGAATCGCGCCGCTCAGGTAATCCACCAGCTCTTTACCCATCAGGTTTTCCGGGAAGTAGCGCCAGGCCTGAGAGCCATCGTCAGTGCTAATGCCTGCCAGGATGCCGAGCCAGGGTTCATCTCCCTCCGGCTGCAAATAACGGAAGTCACCGCGGGCATGAACCCCTTTGGCTTTCACATCAATGTTGCGCCCATCCAGCTGGAAGCCTTTATCATTTTTGAGCCAGTTGAGTGTAGCGGTGCCCTTTTCTATCTCCAGCGGGGCGCGGAATACCGTTTCGTATGGCATTTTGGCGTCGGCCATTTCTGCCGTCAGACTGCCGTCCTCAACGCTGCCTTCCAGCTTGCCGCTAAAGTGCTGCGCGCCTGGCAGCAGTTTCCACTGTTTCCAGGCCAGGTCTTTCCAGGTCGCCTGGAAGCGGGTTTTTTCTGTGGCCTGTAATGGGATATCCAGCGCCAGCGTCTCTATCTGCCCGCTTGGTTGTGTTGCCAGCCAGATGTCACCCAAATCTGGAGAGAGTTTGGCCGCCATTGAACGCAGCCCTTCGACTGCGGCCAAATCCAGGTTGCTGGCACGAATGCGTAGCTCATCGCTACGTTTACCACTTGTCCCGCCAACATCCTGCTCAGGGATCCAGGCCAGCGCCAGCGCGCCACGCGGCCAGGGTTTGTTGTCCATGGTGATGCGCGTATCCGGGATAGCAAATTGCCAGCCGTTCTGTACTTTGGTGATGTGTGCGGTCAGGTTATCAACGGAAAGCTGATGCTGCTGGTTTTCACCTTTCCAGCTCCCGCCCCCCTGCTTTAGCCAGATATCGCCGCTGGCGAATTCGCCTTTGGTCAGCGTCATCCAGCCTTCCAGGCTAAAACGGGCGGTTTCCAGCTGCATGTTTTGCTGTAACCAGTCGCCAAGCCAGGGCTTCACATCCACATCATCGGCTTGCAGCCAGACCTTGCCATTGTTCAGCAGACCATTGTCATCTCGCAGATCCATACGCACCTGCATCACGCCATGCTGCCCGTTCAGGCTGGAAAGATTAACCTGCCCTTCAGCGCGATGCCGGTCTTTGCCGTTAAGCCAGGTCAGCTGCGGAATGGCCAGCTCAGCACGCTGGCCGGAGAGCGTGATAAAGCTCACTTCGCTGTCGCGCAAATCGAAATGATCGAACTGACGCAGGAAGAGATCGCTTATCCGGTTGGTTTCAATACCCTGGCTACTGTCGTCGCTGCGCAGCGGCGTGTTGGTCAGAAACTGGAGCTGATAAAAGGTGAGATCGCGAAACTGCCAGCGAAGGTGCAGCAAACTTTGCCACACATCCAGCGCCAGAGTCACACGTTTGATTTTCAGATAGCCGCCATCTTTCAGGCTGGCATTGATATCCCGCACATCGAGCGTCGGGCCGAAGTTTTGCCAGTTGGCACTAACCTGGCTCACATCCACCGGCACGCCGGTGGATGATTCGATTTTCGCCAGCACCTGCGGGCGCCAGCTGTCCAGATGCGGTAAAACGAGGCGCAGCCCGCTCACGAGCAACGCGACAATCACGACAAGCGTTGCCCCTGTAAGCAGTAAAATCCCCGGCAATCGCCTCACGCATCTCTCCTTGTCAGCCTTTGGTCTCACAGCGTACTGCGTCTTACATCATGACGACGTCAAACTGCTCCTGGTTATAGAGCGGCTCGATTTGCACTTTAACCTGTTTGCCGACAAAGATTTCCACTTCCGCCAGCGCGTGCGACTCTTCGCCTTTGAGGGCCTCAGCCACCGCAGGGGAAGCATAGACCAGAAAACGGTCAGAGTCGTAGGCGTGATGGACACGAACAACTTCACGCATGATTTCGTAACAGACAGTCTCCACCGTCTTTACGGTGCCACGGCCATGACAGGTCGGGCATTCATTACACAGCACGTGCTCTACGCTTTCGCGGGTACGCTTACGCGTCATTTCCACCAGACCCAGCTGCGAGAAGCCGTTGATACTGGTTTTCACGCGATCTTTACTCAGCGCCTGCTCCAGCGAGTGCAGTACGCGACGGCGGTGATCTTCATTATTCATATCGATAAAGTCGATGATGATAATGCCGCCCAGATTTCGCAGACGAAGCTGGCGCGCGATGGCCTGCGTCGCTTCGATGTTGGTATTGAAAATGGTGTCGTCCAGATTACGATGGCCAACAAAAGCCCCGGTATTGATATCCACCGTGGTCATGGCTTCGGTCTGATCGATAATCAGATAACCGCCCGATTTCAGCTCAACCTTGCGCTCAAGCGCGCGCTGGATCTCGTTCTCGACGTCATAGAGATCGAAAATCGGCTGGCGGCCGGAGTAGTGCTCCAGCAGACCGGGCATTTCCGGGATATATTCGGCGGTAAACTCCAGTAGCGCTTCATACGTCAGGCGGGAGTCAACACGAATTCTGTCGAGCTGCGCATCGGCAAAGTCACGCAATACGCGCTGAGCGAGCGCCAGTTCGCCGTACAGTTGGTAACGGGTCTGGTTGCGTTTTTTACGCTCCATCACCTTGGTCCAGACGCGCTTCAGGTAGGCCGCATCAGACGCCAGATCCTCTTCGCTGATCCCTTCCGCCGCAGTACGGATGATAAATCCGCCCTGCTCGTCGCAGTACGCGCTCACTACTTTTTTCAGGCGTTCGCGTTCGCTTTCGCTCTCAATGCGCTGTGAAACGCCAACGTGCGAAGCACCCGGCATAAAGACCAGATAACGGGAAGGAAGCGTGATGTCGGTCGTCAGACGTGCGCCTTTGGTGCCCAGGGGATCTTTCACCACCTGCACCATCAGATCCTGGCCCTGACGCACCAGCTCGGAGATGTCGCGGACGGCAAACTGTTTTTGCTCTTCGCCCGCCACGCACTCGGTGTGCGGCATGATATCGGAGGCATGTAAAAATGCCGCCTTATCCAGTCCAATATCTACAAAAGCCGCCTGCATGCCCGGTAGTACACGACTGACACGACCTTTGTAGATATTGCCTACTATTCCGCGCCGCGCTTCACGCTCAATATGAATTTCCTGAAGAATGCCACCATCAATGTAGGCCACACGGGTTTCCGATGGCGTTACGTTTACCAACAATTCAGCCGTCATAATTATCCCTTCCCTCACGCAGTGAGTTAAAATTGCTCAGCAACTCATACGTTTCCACCAGCGGTAAGCCGACCACGGCGTGATAGCTGCCATTAATCTTCCTGACAAAACAGCCACCCAACCCTTGAATACCGTATGCACCTGCTTTATCCATTGGTTCGCCGCTGGCGATATACGCGGCGATCTCATCGTCGGTAAGCACTCTGAACGTGACGTCCGTGACCACCAGGCAATCCAGTACGTCCTGGCTATCAGCCAGTGCCACTGCGGTCATCACCTGGTGTGTTTGTCCGGACATCTTGCGCAGCATCCGCGCCGCATGTTCTGCGTCACGGGGTTTCTCAAGGACTTCACCGTTAAGAATAACGATGGTATCTGCCCCCAACACCGGTAAGTCTCGCGGCACAAGCGCCACACCAGCACGCGCTTTTTCACGTGCCAGACGAGAAACGTACTGCTGGGCGCTTTCACCCTCAGCACGTTTTTCTTCAATACCGGTAACGATGCGTTCAAAGGAGACGCCCAACTGAGTGAGCAACTCCTGACGACGCGGTGAACCAGAGGCAAGATATACAGACGTCATAGAAACCTTTTATTGCACGGCAAACTGCTGACGAACTTTACGCATCAGCAGGAACAGCCACGGCCAGAGCACACCATTCACTACACTACTCCAGAACACTTCCGGTCGGAAAGAGACATTGATCACTAAAAACTCTGCCCAGAAAACAACGATATCCGCAGCAAGCGACAACAACATCACCACCAGCGCCTGTTGCCAGAGCGCGAGGTTACGAAAGAGCTGGAATTTGAGTGCGACGAGGTACGCAATAATGCTCATGGATAAGGCGCGCACGCCAAGCGTAGAGCCACTAATGAGATCCAGTATGGCACCCATCACAAAACCTGTGCCGACATTTACGCGGTGCGGCAGGGCAAGGATCCAGTAGAGCAAAATGAGCAATACCCAGTTTGGCCGGAAGACGAGGATGTCGTCCGGCCAGGGCATAATTTGCAGCAATAGTGCAATGAGAAACGAGAGCCAGATAACCCAGCGTCCCTGGCTACGATAACTTGCCACTACTGCCCTCCCTGGGAGAGTCGCGGTGGCGGTGGCGCATCCGGTAGAGGCTGCGTTAATCCCGTAGCAGGCGCAGGGACTGGCGCAGGTGGCCCCATAGAGTCAGCCGGCGGAAGCACCTGCGGCATCATTTGCATCAGGCGTTCATTCGCAACACGGTGAACCTCTTCCGGAGTCATCGGGTTAGTGCCGTTACGATCGGCACCCCACAGCAGCAGCAAATAGCGCAGACGCTGTAAACCTGCCGTTGGACGAGCCTGAATCACGGTGTAAGCACGCTGGGTATCAAGCTTCACAGACGAGACAACCCCAACCGGATAACCTTCAGGGAAGCGTCCGCCAAGGCCGGATGTCACCAGCACATCACCCACACGAATATCCGTGTTGGCTGGCAGGTGTTCCAGTTGCAGATCGTCCGTACAGCCGTTGCCGGCCGCAATCACACGGATGTCGTTACGCAGCACCTGAATCGGCAGTGCATGGGTTGCATCGCAAATCAGCAGGACGCGGCTGGTCAATTTCGCGACCGCCACAACCTGGCCGACAACGCCTTTATCACTGATGACAGGCTGGCCTTCATAAACCCCGTTGACGCTGCCTTTGTCGATCACCACCTGATCGCTGTAAGGATCGTTCACGGTGGAGATAACCTGGGTCACCATTTTCTGCTCGTCCTGACGCAGCGGCGAGCCTAGCAGTTCACGCAGACGCGCGTTTTCCTGCTTATATTGGCCAAGCATCAGCAGCTCGCTATTTTTCAGCAGCAGTTCCTGACGTAACGCCCGGTTTTCAAGTTCGAGCTGGTCGCGTGAAGACAACGTTTGAGAAACGGAGTCGAGTAATTCACGGGGACCATTTGATACAAAGTAGAAAGGACTGACGGCGGTATCCATGTACGTTCTGATTTGGCTGAACGTACCGAGGCGGCTATCGGCAATAATGACACCAAGCGCCACCAGAACCGCCAGGATCAGGCGAAACTGTAGCGATGGGCCACGGCTAAAAATTGGCTTCATAGGCTATGCGTATTCTCGCGTCAGAGAGAAAGGGTAGCAATTTGCTACCCTTTCACAACCGACTACTCTTCGCTGAACAAGTCGCCACCGTGCATGTCGATCATTTCCAGCGCCTTGCCACCACCACGGGCGACGCAAGTCAGTGGATCTTCTGCAACTACGACAGGAATACCTGTCTCTTCCATTAACAGGCGGTCGAGGTTACGCAGCAGCGCACCACCACCGGTCAGCACCATACCGCGCTCAGAGATATCAGAAGCCAGTTCTGGTGGGCACTGTTCCAGGGCAACCATTACCGCGCTCACGATACCGGTCAGCGGCTCTTGCAGCGCTTCGAGGATTTCGTTGGAGTTCAGGGTAAAGCCGCGTGGAACGCCTTCAGCCAGGTTACGACCACGAACTTCGATTTCGCGAACTTCGTCACCCGGGTAAGCAGAACCGATTTCGTGCTTGATACGCTCTGCGGTGGCTTCACCGATCAGAGAGCCGTAGTTACGGCGCACATAATTAATAATGGCTTCGTCGAAGCGGTCACCACCGATACGTACGGAAGAGGAGTAAACCACGCCGTTCAGCGAGATAACGGCCACTTCAGTGGTACCACCACCGATATCAACCACCATAGAACCGGTCGCTTCAGACACAGGCAGACCCGCACCGATTGCCGCAGCCATTGGCTCTTCAATCAGGAACACTTCACGCGCACCAGCACCCTGAGCGGATTCACGGATTGCACGACGTTCTACCTGAGTTGCACCAACGGGCACACACACCAGAACACGCGGGCTTGGACGCATGAAGCTGTTGCTGTGAACCTGCTTGATGAAGTGCTGAAGCATTTTTTCAGTCACGAAGAAGTCAGCAATAACACCGTCTTTCATTGGGCGGATCGCGGCGATGTTGCCTGGGGTACGACCCAGCATCTGCTTCGCATCATGACCAACAGCAGCCACGCTTTTTGGCGAGCCGGCACGGTCCTGACGAATGGCCACAACGGAAGGCTCATTCAATACGATGCCTTGTCCTTTTACATAAATAAGGGTATTCGCGGTACCCAGGTCAATGGACAGGTCATTGGAAAACATGCCACGAAATTTTTTCAACATACTAAGGGATAATCCTGAAAGCTGGGGCGGAAAACAAAATCCGCTTACTTTACCAACCACACGCAGCAGCGACAAGGCGCAAAAATCGTCTGCTACGGTGAAAATTAGTGCAGTACGTTTCCTTTGTTACAAATTCATCCCCTGAGTCCCTCAGGGCTGAGTAAACAGTAGCGTCCCTCACTTTCATTTGTAACCAGTCAAAGGTCGTTCACTGGCTTTTGCTCGTCAAACTCAAAGCTACAGGCGCGATATTCTACGTGAAAACAAATTAAACGGCAGGTCAAACAGAGTATCTTTGCAAATATTTTTTCACATTGGTGTCAAGCGGCTGAGAGGACGCAAAAAAATCACCCTGACCACCCACAACACCGCGCTCTGTCAACATCTGCCATTCGCTTCGTGATCGCACGCCGGTGGCAAATACTTGTGTTCGCGTTCCCTTGCACGCTTCAACCAGGCTCTGAACCAACAGCTGGTTTTCCGTGCGTTTTTCGATATTCCTTACCAGCCCTGGATGAAGCTTCAATAATTCAACATCCAGTTCCTTGATCCAGCTGGTGCTGACCAGCGTCAAGCCCGCCTGCGTGACCGCCACACGAGCGCCGAGCGCATTCATCAAACGTACCATCGGGCGTAACCGGCTGATGTGTTGACCTACATCCGCCTCAGCAAGTTCAAAAATAATGCGTTTACGTTGCGATTTTTCGCATTGCATTAATATATCGCGTAGCCAACGCTGAAAACGCGGGCGAATTAAAGACTCGACGGTGACCTGTAATGCCAGGTTTTCCTCTGGCCAAAAAGATAAGAAGGGAATAAGCCGCGTAATCTGCTGGCGGTCGTACTCTTCTGATAGCCCAAATTGCAGCACCATCGGTAGATACTCTGCGGAAATCACCTCTTCCGTACCGTCGAAAATACGGCACATCAGTTCACGATGATGTACATGGCCATTTTTCATCACCGCAGGTTTTTGATAAATACGTGGCCCGCCGCGACTCAGCATTTGCTCAATCAGCGTTCGCCAGCGCACATTCCCGCGACCTTTTTCCGGCAGCGAGTCATCATATACCGCCCACCCGTTTGCCCCTTGCAACACAGCGTTGCGGGTGGCCGCTTCCGCATGTTCCATGACCTGTTCAGTCGACTGGCCGCCGCGCCAGGCA
Source organism: Enterobacter sp. C4G1 (assembly GCF_052886895.1). Lineage (NCBI taxonomy): Bacteria > Pseudomonadati > Pseudomonadota > Gammaproteobacteria > Enterobacterales > Enterobacteriaceae > Enterobacter > Enterobacter sp. C4G1. The sequence goes on from NZ_JBQVVV010000001.1 coordinate 566,932, forward strand.
CAGATACCAATATGTACCATGTCATCCCTGTCGAGCATTTTGCTTTGTGGCAATGCATCGACGGCTTTAAGCAGTTGACCTGCAATGCTTTCAGATTCTTTTAGCGTCCGGTGAGGCAACAACACGGCAAAATCGCTGCGGTGATAGCGCGCCAGCAGAGAGCCAGGATAGCGCATAATAAAGGTCGACAGCAGGTTGATAAGGATAAAGAGATTGTCTTCCGCCACAGCCCGTCCCCAGTTGTCCCGCAGCAGATCAAAATCGGGCAGGCGGATCATCATCACAACCCCGTGCGTCCCCACTTTTTCAGGATCGTCCAGCAGCGTAGCCAACTGATTATCAAAGAAGAGACGGTTATTCAGGCCGGTTTTATTGTCCTGCGCGGCGTAGGACCGAATCAGTGTATCCATACGACTGCGCTGATCGCTGGCAAACTGGATTTCCGAAAGCAGCACGTCCAGGGCGCTGCTGGTACGCGTCGGCCATTCGTAAATTGACCCGCGAACCTGCGGCCCACGTTCGCCATTTAAAATGCGTACCGAGCGGTTTTCCAGCAGCTCCTGCCCTGAAAGCTGACGACGCTGCCAGCGCACGGCCAGAAAAATCAGCAGCACAATAAACCCCACCGCCAGAGTAAGCGGTGCGGTGGTCATTAAAGAGCGGAAGTAATTTGCCATCGGATCCTGGTAAGCCAGTTTGATGGTCATACCTGGATTTTTGAGCGAATGAACCGTCACTTCACGATACTGGTTCATCATGCCTGCCGGACGGTAGCTTCCCTGCCGGGCATGGCTGAAGACGAGCGAATTCCCCTGGCGGATGTCTATCTGAACGATATCAACCGGCACCATAATTTCATCCAGTTCACGGGACAGTGCTGGCAACGGCGTGGTCACCAGACGCGTATCAATGACGGATGCAACAGACTGGACCCGATTAACCAGCTTGTCCTGAATGGCGTTATAAAAGCTCAGGGAACAGCCGATGAGGGTGACAAAGATGGTGAGTCCCGTCAGCAGCGTGATAAAAGCCGAGAATTTCGTCGTTAATCGCATCCTTGAGATTACTCCGTGGGTTGATGGGGTAGCGAGTAAGCGCTAACTTGCATTTCAAATGCGGCATACTACCAAACCTGGTGTTTCTGGCAATTTATTGCGTTAAATCGGCATTGGCTTTCAATGAGCGAGTATAGTCTTCAGAAAATTTTTTCCAATCATCATACGTAGTGAGGACCCTTTATGCAGGCTTTGATCTTAGAACAGCAGGACGGCAAAACGCTTGCCTCGGTGCAAACCATTGAAGAGAGCCGTCTGCCGGAAGGTGAAGTAACCGTCGACATCGACTGGTCCAGCCTGAATTATAAGGATGCGCTGGCCATTACGGGCAAAGGCAAAATCATTCGTAATTTCCCGATGGTTCCAGGTATCGATTTTGCCGGGCGTGTGCATACGAGCGAAGATCCACGCTTCCACCCAGGACAGCAAGTATTGCTCACCGGCTGGGGCGTTGGCGAAAACCACTGGGGAGGTCTGGCCGCTCAGGCCCGGGTGAAAGGTGACTGGCTGGTGCCTATGCCGAAAGGCCTGGATGGGCGTAAAGCGATGATCATTGGTACCGCAGGCTTTACCGCCATGCTTTGCGTGATGGCGCTGGAAGATGCAGGTATTCGTCCTGAGTCAGGTGAAATCGTTGTCACCGGGGCCAGCGGTGGCGTGGGCAGTACCGCCGTGGCTCTGCTGCATAAATTAGGCTATCAGGTTGCTGCCGTATCTGGACGCGAAAGCACGCACGACTACCTGCGCCAGCTGGGTGCTAACCGGATCCTGGGACGTGACGAATTTGCCGAAACCCGTCCACTGGAAAAACAGATCTGGGCTGGTGCAGTCGATACCGTGGGCGACAAAGTGCTGGCAAAAGTGCTGGCGCAAATGAACTACGACGGTTGCGTAGCCGCCTGCGGTCTGGCGGGTGGATTTACCCTGCCAACCACCGTAATGCCGTTTATTCTGCGTAATGTGCGTTTACAGGGGGTGGATTCCGTCATGACCCCTGCGGCGCGTCGTGCAGAAGCCTGGGAACGCTTGTCTCGTGACCTGCCAGAATCATTCTACGCCCAGAGTGCAACGGAAATTAGCCTTAGCCAGGCACCGGAATATGCCGGTAAGATCATGGACAACCAGTTCCACGGCCGCGCGCTGGTGAAAATTGTCTAATCTTCAAATTTTCGTGACATATTCGCGCTAACCCTTCTCCTCCGTCATGCTTAGAAAAACGCATGACGGAGGATGCCATGAAAACCAAAAAACTGACGGAAGCTGACGTAACGTCCGAGTCTGTCTTTATGTTACAGCGCCGCCAGATCCTGAAAATGCTTGGCATCAGCGCAACCGCCCTGACGCTCTCACCGGCAGCTCATGCCGACCTGCTTGACTGGTTTAAAGGTAACGATCGCCCGAAAGCCCCTTCCGGCGCGCCACTCAACTTTACCAAACCAGCCGAATGGCAAAACAAACTCGCTTTAACGCCCGAAGACAAAGTCACTGGTTACAATAACTTCTACGAGTTTGGTCTTGATAAGGCCGACCCGGCGGCAAACGCTGGCGGAATGAAAACCGATCCCTGGACGCTGAAAATTGACGGTGAGGTCGCGAAGCCCCTGACCCTGGATCATCACGACCTGACCACCCGTTTCCCGCTGGAAGAGCGCATCTACCGTATGCGCTGTGTCGAAGCCTGGTCAATGGTCGTGCCCTGGGTGGGGTTCCCGCTGCATAAGCTACTGGAGATGGTAGAACCCACCAGCAATGCAAAATATGTCGCTTTTCAGACGCTCTACTCCCCGGATGAGATGCCCGGCCAGAAGGACCGGTTTATCGGCGGTGGGCTGGATTATCCTTATGTAGAAGGGTTGCGCCTCGATGAGGCCATGCACCCGCTCACCCTGCTTACGGTGGGTGTGTACGGTAAAGCTCTCCCGCCACAAAACGGCGCACCTGTTCGCTTAACCGTGCCGTGGAAATACGGATTTAAAGGGATTAAATCGATTGTCAGTATTAAGCTCACACGCGAGCGCCCTCCTACCACCTGGAATCTGGCCGCGCCCGATGAGTACGGTTTTTTTGCCAATGTGAATCCACATGTGGATCACCCGCGCTGGTCGCAGGCTACAGAACGTTTTATCGGCTCAGGCGGCGCATTGGACGTTAAGCGTCAGCCAACGCTGCTGTTTAACGGCTACGCCGATGAGGTCGCTTCTCTGTATCGCGGCCTGAATTTACGGGAGAATTTTTAAGTGCGTTTAAGCGTAAAACAAATAACCTGGCTCAAGGTCATTTTGCACTTAGCGGGATTGCTTCCTTTTATCTGGCTGTTTTGGGCAGCCAGTCACGGGTACTTCAGCGCCGACCCGGCAAAGGATATTCAACACTTTACCGGTAGGATGGCTCTGAAATTTCTGCTGGCCACCTTGCTGGTTTCCCCTTTAGCGCGCTACGCTAAACAGCCATTATTGATACGTACACGTCGGCTTTTAGGGCTATGGTGTTTTGCCTGGGCGACGCTACACCTCACCAGCTATGCGCTGCTTGAGCTGGGTATTAACAATCTGGCATTGTTGGGTCGTGAGCTGGTTACGCGTCCTTATCTGACGTTAGGTATTGTCAGCTGGCTGATTTTACTGGCACTGACGCTGACTTCGACGCAATATGCGCAGCGAAAACTGGGCAAGCGTTGGCAACTGCTACACAACTTCGTCTATCTTGTCGCGATCCTCGCCCCCATACATTACCTGTGGTCAGTGAAGATTTTATCCCCGCAACCCATCATCTACGCACTGCTGGCCCTGGCGCTTTTAGCGTGGCGTTACAAGAAGTTCCGCCAGTGGATGAGATAGTTCGCCAAACTGTGCGTTTTCCCGCAGATTACTTATCCGCCGCGACTCTTTTTCGGATAGCGGTTGATAATCTTCCCTGATAAGACCAGTATTTAGCTGCCAAATGCTACGAAATCGTTATAATGTGCGACCTTGGTTTTCCTGACAGGGGTTTTAGGCCTCTGAAAAGGTGACAATCGCGCATCGAAGGTATATTTTGTTTTTTACCGGAGAATCGCAGGAGATAGCAGCACAATGGCTGACAAGTTCCAGATCTTAGTTTTGAACGGACCGAACTTAAATATGCTCGGCACCCGTGAGCCAGAGAAGTACGGCACGCTGACATTGAGTGAAATTGTTAACCGTCTTGCGACGGAAGCAGCCTCGTTGAATGTGGATTTGGATCATTTTCAGTCAAACGCGGAGTACGCACTCATCGACCGTATTCATCAGGCTAAAGACAATGTGGACTATATCCTGATCAATCCCGCCGCGTTTACGCACACCAGTGTTGCTATCCGTGACGCGCTGCTCGCGGTGAGTATCCCGTTCATCGAGATCCACCTGAGCAACGTACATGCGCGGGAGCCGTTCCGTCACCATTCGTATCTGTCGGATATCGCCGCTGGCGTTATCTGCGGACTTGGTGCGGACGGTTATTCATACGCTTTACAGACAGCGGTAAAACGCTTGTCACAATCACACTAAACAAGAGTACGGAACCCACTCATGGATATTCGTAAGATTAAAAAACTGATCGAGCTGGTTGAAGAATCAGGCATCTCCGAACTGGAAATTTCTGAAGGCGAAGAGTCTGTACGCATCAGCCGTGCAGCCCCAGCCGCTAGCTTCCCGGTAATGCAGCAAGCTTACGCTGCACCGATGATGCAGCAGCCTGCGCTGGCCGCAGCCGTTGCACCAGCAGCAGAAGCCGCACCTGCAGCAGCTGCAGAAATCAGTGGTCACATCGTACGTTCCCCAATGGTTGGTACTTTCTACCGCACCCCGAGCCCGGACGCAAAAGCGTTTATCGAGATCGGTCAGAAAGTCAATGTAGGCGATACCCTGTGCATCGTTGAAGCCATGAAAATGATGAACCAGATCGAAGCAGACAAATCAGGTACTGTGAAAGCGATTCTGGTCGAAAGTGGTCAGCCGGTTGAATTCGACGAGCCGCTGGTCGTCATCGAGTAACGAGGCGAACATGCTGGATAAAATTGTTATCGCCAACCGCGGCGAGATTGCTCTGCGTATTCTTCGTGCCTGTAAAGAACTGGGCATCAAGACTGTCGCTGTGCACTCAAGCGCGGATCGCGATTTAAAACACGTATTGCTGGCGGATGAGACGGTCTGTATTGGCCCGGCTCCGTCCGTAAAAAGCTATCTGAACATCCCGGCTATCATCAGCGCCGCTGAAATCACCGGCGCGGTGGCAATTCATCCGGGTTATGGCTTCCTCTCTGAGAACGCCAACTTTGCTGAGCAGGTTGAACGCTCTGGCTTTATCTTCATCGGCCCGAAAGCCGACACCATTCGCCTGATGGGTGACAAAGTGTCTGCAATCACGGCGATGAAAAAAGCTGGTGTTCCAACCGTTCCAGGTTCTGACGGCCCTCTGACCGACGACATGGATGCTAACCGTGCTCATGCTAAACGCATTGGCTACCCGGTAATCATCAAGGCGTCTGGCGGTGGCGGTGGTCGCGGGATGCGCGTAGTGCGCAGCGATGCTGAACTGGCGCAGTCCATCTCCATGACCAAAGCTGAAGCGAAAGCCGCGTTCAGCAATGACATGGTGTACATGGAAAAATACCTGGAAAACCCACGCCACATCGAAATTCAGGTGCTGGCAGACGGTCAGGGTAACGCAATCTATCTGGCAGAACGTGACTGCTCTATGCAGCGTCGTCACCAGAAAGTTGTTGAAGAAGCACCAGCACCGGGCATTACTCCGGAACTGCGTCGCTACATCGGCGAGCGTTGCTCTAAAGCCTGTGTGGATATCGGCTATCGCGGTGCAGGTACTTTTGAGTTCCTGTTCGAAAACGGCGAGTTCTATTTCATCGAAATGAACACCCGTATTCAGGTAGAACACCCGGTTACCGAAATGATCACCGGTGTTGACCTGATCAAAGAGCAGCTGCGTATTGCAGCCGGTCAGCCACTGTCCATCAAACAGGAAGAAGTTGTGGTCAAAGGCCATGCGGTAGAATGCCGTATCAACGCCGAAGACCCGAACACCTTCCTGCCAAGCCCGGGTAAAATCACGCGTTTCCACGCGCCGGGTGGCTTTGGTGTGCGTTGGGAGTCTCATATCTACGCCGGTTACACCGTACCACCGTACTATGACTCAATGATCGGTAAGCTGATTTGTTACGGCGAAAACCGTGACGTGGCAATTGCCCGCATGAAAAACGCCCTGCAAGAACTTATCATCGACGGTATCAAAACCAACGTTGACTTGCAGATGCGTATCATGAGCGACGAGCACTTCCAGAATGGTGGAACTAACATCCACTATCTGGAGAAAAAACTCGGTATGCACGAGAAGTAAGACTGCATCGACGCTAAAAGGCCGGATTATCCGGCCTTTTTTATTTCTGGGGATCCGAAAGCCCCATCATGTACAATCCCCGCTTTCTTCATCCACAAGGGACGACAAATGGACACGCGTTTTGTTCAGGCCCATAAAGAGGCGCGCTGGGCGCTGTGGCTGACCCTTCTCTATCTTGCAGCATGGTTAGTGACTGCTTACTTACCTGACTCTGCTATTGGCATTACCGGCCTGCCGCACTGGTTTGAAATGGCCTGCCTGCTGTTACCGTTGGTTTTTATTGTGTTGTGCTGGGCAATGGTGAAATTTATATATCGTGATATTCCGCTGGAGGACGATGATGCAGCTTGAGGTCATTCTGCCCCTTATCGCTTACCTGCTGGTGGTGTTTGGTCTGTCGGTTTATGCCATGCGTAAAAGAACGACAGGCACCTTCCTGAACGAGTATTTCCTCGGTAGCCGCTCGATGGGTGGCGTCGTGCTGGCCATGACGCTCACGGCTACCTACATCAGCGCCAGCTCGTTTATTGGCGGGCCGGGAGCTGCCTATAAATACGGGTTAGGCTGGGTGCTGTTAGCGATGATTCAGCTTCCTGCCGTCTGGCTCTCTCTGGGCATACTCGGCAAAAAGTTTGCCATCCTTGCACGTCGTTATAATGCCGTAACGCTCAACGATATGCTGTTTGCCCGCTACCAGAGCCGCTTACTGGTATGGCTGGCAAGCTTAAGCCTGCTGGTCGCCTTTATTGGTGCGATGACGGTGCAATTTATCGGTGGTGCGCGTCTGCTGGAAACCGCAGCGGGTATTCCCTACGAAACGGGGCTTATCATCTTCGGGGTCAGCATTGCGCTCTATACTGCCTTTGGCGGGTTCCGTGCCAGCGTGCTGAACGATACGATGCAGGGCATGGTCATGCTCATCGGTACGATTGTCCTGCTGGTGGGTATCGTTCATGCCGCAGGTGGCCTGAGCCATGCTGTTGAAACTCTGGAAGCGATCGATCCGAAACTGGTCTCGCCGCAGGGGGCGGATGATATCCTTTCTCCGACATTCATGACCTCCTTCTGGGTGCTGGTCTGCTTTGGGGTGATTGGCCTGCCGCATACCGCCGTACGTTGTATCTCTTATAAGGACAGTAAGGCGGTTCATAAAGGCATCATCATTGGCACCATTGTGGTTGCCATCCTGATGTTTGGAATGCATCTGGCAGGTGCATTAGGCCGCGCCGTGATTCCGGATCTCACCGTGCCGGATCTGGTGATCCCGACATTAATGGTCAAAGTTCTGCCGCCGTTTGCCGCCGGGATTTTCCTTGCCGCACCAATGGCCGCCATCATGTCGACGATCAACGCCCAGTTGCTGCAAAGTTCCGCTACGATCATTAAAGATCTTTATCTGAACGTGCGTCCCGAGCAGGTCACCAATGAAACTCGCTTAAAACGCATGTCGGCCCTGATAACACTGGTGCTGGGAGCGCTGTTGTTATTAGCCGCCTGGCGTCCGCCAGAGATGATCATCTGGCTCAACCTGCTTGCGTTTGGCGGCCTGGAAGCCGTGTTCCTGTGGCCACTGGTTCTGGGGCTGTACTGGGAGCGGGCAAATGCCGCTGGCGCATTAAGCGGTATGATTGTCGGGGGAGTGCTGTATGCCGTCCTGGCAACATTTAAAATTCAGTACCTGGGCTTCCATCCGATTGTGCCTTCGCTACTGTTAAGTTTGCTGGCGTTTGTGGTGGGTAACCGTTTTGGTCAACCTGTGCCACAGGCCGCCGTAATTTCTACTGATAAATAAAGAGTTTGCCATGCCGTGGATCCAACTAAAACTGAACACAACCGGCGCTAACGCCGAAGAGCTGAGCGATGCGCTGATGGAAGCCGGTTCGGTTTCTATCACCTTCCAGGACACGCATGACACCCCGGTGTTTGAGCCGCTGCCTGGCGAAACACGCCTGTGGGGCGACACTGACGTTATCGGCCTGTTCGACGCAGAAACCGACATGAAAGAGGTGGTCGCTGTCCTGGAAAACCACCCGCTGTTGGGTGAAGGCTTTGTGCACAAGATTGAGCAACTGGAAGACAAAGACTGGGAGCGCGAGTGGATGGATAACTTCCATCCGATGCAGTTCGGTAAACGTCTTTGGATCTGCCCAAGCTGGCGCGACGTGCCGGATGAAAACGCGGTTAACGTGATGCTTGATCCGGGTCTGGCGTTTGGTACGGGTACACACCCGACAACGTCACTGTGCCTGCAATGGCTGGACGGTCTGGATCTGGAAGGAAAAACAGTGATCGACTTCGGTTGCGGATCCGGGATCCTCGCCATCGCGGCACTGAAACTGGGCGCAGCAAAAGCCATCGGGATCGATATCGATCCGCAGGCGATTCAGGCCAGCCGTGATAACGCTGAACGCAACGGCGTATCAGACCGTCTTGAACTGTATCTGCCAGACGCTCAGCCAGAGGTCATGAAAGCCGATGTGGTGGTCGCCAACATCCTGGCCGGCCCATTACGCGAACTGGCCCCGTTAATCAGCGTGCTGCCCGTTGAGGGGGGTCTGCTGGGCCTTTCGGGAATACTGGCAAGCCAGGCCGACAGCGTCTGTGAAGCTTATGCCGACCTCTTTGCGCTTGACCCGGTGGTCGAGAAAGAGGAATGGTGCCGTATTACAGGACGTAAAAAATAAGTTTTTGGCGTGGTCATCTGACCACGCCTTTCCCTTCTGATTTTCCTCTCATCCCCTGCCATTCTTCGTTAAAATAACCACACAAATCATAGTAATAATTATTGATTTGGATAATAAAATTCACAGGAAGAATACTATGACTCACTTTACTGGCAAGGCAGCGCTGCTGGCGCTAAGCATTATCTCGTTCTCAGCATCTGCGTCTCACTGGGGCTATGAAGGAGAAGGCGCACCTGAGCATTGGGGAGAACTGGACGACGCATACAAAACCTGTAAAAACGGGGTTAACCAGTCTCCCGTTAACATCGATACCACCGCCAAAGCCCACCTCTCTCCTTTGCAAACGCATTACAGCGAAGGGCCTGTCTCTCTGACGAATAATGGACATACCATTCAGGCGGGTGAAAAGGCCGGAACACATGACAGTATCACCCTCGATAAACAGAGCTGGATCCTGCAACAGTTCCATTTCCATGCCCCAAGCGAAAACACAGTGCATGGCAAAAAATACGCGATGGAAATGCATCTGGTGCACAAAAATGCCGAGGGGGAACTGGTGGTAGTCGCCGTGATGTTTGATCAAGGCGCAGCTAACTCAGAGCTGGAAAAACTGTGGGCCGTGATGCCAGGACAAGCCGACCAGAACGTTAGCATTACGTCGAACCTCAATCTGAATAAATTACTGCCAACCGACAAAACGTTTTGGCGTTTTAGCGGTTCTCTGACCACTCCACCTTGCTCTGAGGGCGTCACCTGGGTTGTCCTCAAACACCCACTGACCCTTTCTACAGAACAACTGGAGAAATTCACCCATACCATGCATCACGATAATAACCGCCCGGTACAGTCACTTCATGGCCGCGTCATTGTCGAATAACGTGCATTTTTTGCGCTAAGATCATGTTCTAAATTGCGACGTAGATCGCATAGAACCGGGATAATCCGCTGCAAAAAACAGCAGATTATCCCGCTTAAGTGATACCTTTATTCAGAAATGATGAGAAGTTACGGGAAATTGTAAGAGACGATAAAATAACCGTTATCGCATAACATAATGATTTAAATAATGAATAATTTTTACCATAGGCCCTGAGCGGCGATTCATTGATCTACAACAGTGGATTGTTCAAAGTTTGGCCTTTCATCTCGTGCAAAAAATGCGTAATATACGCCGCCTTGCAGTCACAGTATGGTCATTTCTTAACTCATGCGCATCGGACACCACCAGCTCAGAAATCGCCTGATCGCAGCACCTATGGCAGGTATTACCGACCGACCATTCAGGACGCTGTGCTACGAGATGGGAGCAGGATTAACCGTATCCGAGATGATGTCGTCTAACCCGCAAGTGTGGGAAAGCGATAAGTCCCGCCTGCGGATGGTGCACATAGATGAACCAGGTATTCGTACCGTGCAAATTGCCGGAAGCGTGCCTGAAGAGATGGCAGATGCCGCGCGTATTAACGTGGAAAGTGGCGCCCAGATTATTGATATCAATATGGGTTGCCCGGCCAAAAAGGTGAATCGCAAGCTTGCAGGTTCAGCCCTTCTGCAATACCCCGACCAGGTGAAGTCAATCCTGGAGGCGGTTGTCAGCGCGGTGGACGTTCCTGTTACGCTGAAGATTCGCACGGGTTGGTCGCCGGATCACCGTAACTGTGTAGAGATTGCCCAACTGGCCGAAGACTGTGGCATTCAGGCCCTGACCATTCATGGACGCACTCGCGCCTGTTTGTTCAACGGTGAAGCTGAATACGACAGTATTCGGGCAGTTAAGCAGAAAGTTTCCATTCCGATTATCGCGAATGGCGACATAACTGACCCGCTTAAAGCCAGAGCTGTGCTCGACTATACGGGAGCTGATGCTCTGATGATAGGACGTGCCGCTCAGGGAAGACCCTGGATCTTTCGGGAAATCCAGCATTATCTGGACACTGGAGAGCTGCTTGCTCCACTGCCTCTGGCAGAGATTAAGCGCTTGCTTTGTTCGCATGTTCGGGAATTGCATGACTTTTACGGTCAGGCAAAAGGGTACCGAATTGCGCGTAAACACGTATCCTGGTATCTCCAGGAGCACGCTCCGAATGACCAGTTTCGGCGCACATTCAACGCCATAGAGGATGCCAGCGTACAGCTGGAGGCGTTGGAGGCATACTTCGAAAATCTTGCGTAATGAAATAAAGAGCTGACAGAACTATGTTCGAACAACGCGTAAATTCTGACGTACTGACCGTTTCCACCGTTAACTCTCAGGATCAGGTAACTCAAAAGCCCCTGCGTGACTCGGTTAAACAGGCACTGAAGAACTATTTTGCTCAACTGAACGGTCAGGATGTTAATGACCTGTATGAGCTGGTATTGGCTGAAGTTGAACAGCCACTGTTGGACATGGTGATGCAATACACCCGCGGTAACCAAACCCGCGCTGCGCTGATGATGGGTATCAACCGTGGTACTCTGCGTAAGAAACTGAAAAAATACGGCATGAACTGATACTAGTCAGTTAAATGCTTGTTTAAAAAGGCGCTCTTCGGCATGGGGAAGCGCCTTTTTTATTGCCACTCACATTTAGCGTCAATGCTTTGTAAACCTTCACATTTCCCACTTTTCAACATCTACTTTTCGTGTATATTTCCACCACCTTAACGGCCTCTCTTTTCCCGGAATGTCACAATGATTCGTAAATACTGGTGGCTGGTTGTCTTTGCTGTCTCCGTTTTCATTTTCGATGCGCTACTGATGCAGTGGATTGAACTGATGAGCACCGAAACCGATAAGTGCCGCAATATGAATTCTGTGAACCCGTTAAAGCTCGTGAAGTGTTCCGATCTCGATTAAGCGTCAGACACTGCGACCCCTGCTATCACTCAATAATTGAAGGGATTTAAATCCCTTTGAGTCATTACCTGACGGTGATAATGTCTCAGCCCTTCTCAACCTCTCTTGCTAAACCTCTCACAACGAGCTGAAAAGACCATGCTGGTTAGCCAATACAACCAAATCCTCGTAGTCACCTCCTTTGTTGTCGCCATCCTTGCTGCCTTTACCGCGTTGAATATGGCTGCACGCGTCGCCGGAAGCCAGGGAGTAGCTGCTCGCATCTGGTTAGCGGGCGGTGGTATCGCAATGGGTATCGGCGTGTGGGCGATGCATTTCATCGGGATGCTGGCCATGGATCTCTCCATGAGCATGAGTTACAACGCGGCGCTTACAGTGCTATCGATGGTGATTGCCATTGGCTCATCGATGTTTGCGTTGTGGCTTGTCAGCTGCGAGCAACTGCGTTTACGCCGCCTGCTGCCCGGCGCGTTAGTGATGGGGAGCGGTATTGTCGCCATGCACTACACCGGCATGGCAGCGCTTGAGGTTATGCCGGGCATTGTCTGGGATAAAGGTTGGGTGGCCATTTCTGTCGTCATCGCCCTCGTCGCGTCACTCGCCGCATTGTGGCTAACGTTCCGTTTACGTCACGAAGCCGCACAGGTGGCGCTGATGCGCCTGGGAGCGGCTATCACCATGGGGATAGCCATCGCCGGGATGCACTATGCTGGCATGAAAGCCGCACAGTTTCCAATGTCGACGATGGTGCATCACGACGGCATTAACGGCAGCTGGCTGGCGGTACTGGTCAGTGTCGTGGCGCTCTCAATTCTTGGGATCAGCTTGCTGGTATCGATGCTGGATGCCCGCCTCCAGGCGCGTACGTCTTTGCTGGCCTCTTCTCTGGCAGAAGCTAACCGCGAGCTGGCACAACTGGCGCTACACGATACGCTGACGCGCCTGCCCAATCGTATTCTGCTGGAAGACCGACTTGATCAAGCCATCAGCAAAGCTGACCGTGAAGGCTCCCATTTTGCGCTGATGTTTATGGATCTCGACGGCTTTAAAGCCATCAATGATGCCTACGGCCACGATGTGGGCGATAGGCTGCTGGTTGCCGTCACGAAACGCATGCTACTACCACTGAAAGGCCAGTACACTCTTGCCCGTATCGGTGGAGATGAGTTTGTACTGTTGGCCGAAACGGAAGGGCCAGATGATGCCGCCTCACTGGCAAGCGCGCTGGTTCGCGCGATTGATAGCCCCTTCCTCCTGGAACCCTGCGAGCTGGTCGTGACCCTCAGCATCGGCATTGCACTCTACCCGCACGACGGTCATAACGATCGTGAGCTCATGTTTAACGCTGATGCGGCGATGTACCACACCAAACATATGGGACGAAATGGCTATCACTTCTTCCAGCCATCAATGAACACCATGGCGCAAACGCATCTCCAGCTCATGAATGACCTGTGGCTGGCTATCGACCGCGATGAGTTACGTCTGCTTTATCAACCTAAATTCCACGCTCCGGCAGGGCCAGTCCTCGGATTTGAAGCCCTGCTGCGCTGGCAACACCCGAAACAGGGCCTGCTGACACCGGACATGTTCCTGTCGCTGGCCGAAAAAACAGGACTAATTATTCCTATCGGTAACTGGGTGATTAACGAAGCCTGCCGCCAGTTGCGGGAATGGCATATCCAGGGACACCAGAGCTGGTCGATGGCGGTGAACCTGTCAACGCTTCAGTTCGAGCAGCCTTCACTGGTTAAAACCGTGCTCGACTGCCTGGCGCGCCACAATGTGCCACCTGAAATGCTGATTCTGGAAGTGACCGAAACCACGGCAATGAGTAACCCGGATGAAAGTGTACGTGTGCTCACCGAGTTAACCAATGCAGGTGTAAAAGCCTCCATTGACGACTTTGGTACAGGCTACTCAAGCTTGCTTTACCTTAAACGTTTACCGGCCTGTGAGCTGAAGATAGACCGGGCATTTGTGAAAGAGCTGAGCGGGGAGAGTGATGATGCAACGATTGTCTCGGCTATCGTTGCACTGGCCAAAACGCTTAACCTGAAAGTGGTTGCCGAAGGTGTTGAAACACAGGCACAGCAGGAATTTTTAACAGAACTGGGCTGCAACACGCTTCAGGGTTACCTGTTAGGTAAACCTGTTACGGCACAGGCCGTTGAAGCCCTGTGCCTGGACGGGGAGTTGCTTCCCACCAGAGTGTCATAACGCAACGCCATAAACCGCTGGCGACACGCGCGTGCTATGCAGTGTCGCCAGGATATTATCGACCAGAGCAGGAGCCTGTTGATAGAGATTAAAGCTGTCTCTGTTCATTAACCAATTCTTAATCAATCCGCTAAAGAAACCGTGGAAAACAATCAGCGTGAGATCAATATTCACGCTGGGTGAAATCGCATTGTTTAAAACACATCGCTCCAGCGTTTTACGCAAACAATCGAAATTTATGCCAATGCGTTTACGAATTTCATACTCTGAAATGACTTCGTTAGTAAATTCACACTTATGATAAAGAATTTGTAATAGCGCGCACTGTCGGGGTTCGTGGGCGATATATTGTAATGTAGTAATAAATTGCTCACGAAGCATTAACAACGGATCATCATCTTCTGAAAGTGAAAGACGATCCCTGATAATATCCCGCAGCGGTAATTGCTGTTCCCAGATAGCATTAAATATTTCTGATTTACTGGAAAAATGCCAGTACACCGCCCCACGAGTCACCCGCGCAGCATCGGCAATATCCGTCAGGGTCGTGTTCGCCACACCGCGCGTAGCGAACTGCCCGATGGCCGCTTCGATCAGCTGTTGCCGTGTCTTTTGTGCATCTTTTTTGGTTTTACGCGCCATAGGCAGTAACTCATTACTCGCAGGGTTGATACGCAATCCGCAGCCAATAAGCGGGCTCAGAAAAACAGAAGTATTCACCAGAACGGGAATTCATTTTGTACAAAAAAAGTCACTTCATTTAATTCATAGATTTGGCAAATGATTCAATTGCGCCATATTCATTAAACACATTAATAATGTGAATGGACAACGGATAAAATAAATAAACCGATCGCCATGATACCTCTAATACAGAGTGTAAAATTCTGATTATGGTGTTCCCATCTCTTCCTCAGCACTTATAAATTAAAAAACATTAAATACCCTCATTATTATACGCAGCTACATTTTTTGTTTTTATGCCCCCTCAACCCTCTCACCGATTTTCGGCAAACATCGGTTATGGGTATTTAAAGGAACAGTAATGACACTTCATTTCAGGCTCTTACCCTTATCCGGTTTAATTGTTTGCGCCGCCCTGCTCGCGGGCTGCAATGGGCAGGATGACCAACAACAGCATCCGCAATCCCCGCAGGTCAGCGTGTATACCGTAAAAAGCGCACCACTGGCCGTTACCACTGAGCTACCGGGCAGAACCGATGCTTTCCGCGTTGCAGAAGTGCGGCCTCAGGTGAGCGGGATCATACTGCGCCGTAACTTTACGGAAGGAAGCGATGTCAAAGCCGGGGACTCCCTTTATCAGATAGATCCCGCAACCTACCAGGCGGCATACGACAACGCAAAAGGTGAGCTGGCAAAGGCCCAGGCAGCGGCAAATATTGCCCATCTGACAGTCAAACGTTATGTCCCACTGGTGGGCACACAATATGTCAGTAAGCAGGAGTACGACCAGGCCGTAGCAACGGCTCAGCAGGCTGATGCCAGCGTGGTCGCAGCGCAGGCAGGGGTAGAGAGCGCCCGTATCAATCTGGCGTATACCAAAGTGACATCCCCCATTGAGGGCAGGATCGGTAAATCCAGCGTTACCGAAGGGGCGCTGGTCACCAATGGACAGGCCACTGCTCTGGCAACCGTCCAGCAGCTTGATCCTATTTATGTCGACGTGACCCAACCCAGCAGTGATTTTATGCGTCTGAAACAGTCCAGCCTGCAAAAAGGAGATGGCAGCAGTGCCGTCGAGTTACTGATGGAAAATGGTCAGCCTTATCCCCTGAAAGGCACGCTGCAATTCTCCGATGTGACGGTAGATGAAAGCACCGGCTCGATTACGCTTCGCGCTATTTTCCCGAACCCTAAACACCTGCTATTGCCGGGCATGTTTGTGCGTGCACGCATTGATGAAGGCATACAGCCAGACGCAATTCTGGTGCCTCAGCAGGGGGTGACTCGCACACCACGTGGCGATGCAACCGTGCTGGTTGTTAATGACAAAAATCAAGTTGAATCCCGCACGGTCGTTGCACCACAAGCCATTGGCGATCGCTGGCTGATTACCGAAGGGTTAAAGAACGGTGACCGCGTGATCGTCAGCGGTTTACAGAAAGCCCGTCCTGGCACCACCGTGGTGGCTACACCCGATAACACTGCTAATACAGCAAGTTAAGGGAAGAGAACATGGCTAATTTCTTTATCCAGAGGCCTGTTTTTGCCTGGGTGCTCGCCATCATTCTGATGATTGCCGGTGGGCTTGCCATCTTAAAACTGCCCATTGCACAGTATCCTACCATTGCGCCACCTGCGGTGGCGGTCACGGCAACTTACCCTGGTGCTGACGCCCAGACGGTGCAGGACACCGTGACGCAAGTTATCGAACAGAACATGAACGGTATCGATAACCTGATGTATATGTCCTCCACCAGCGACTCTGCGGGTAGCGTGACGATCACCCTGACCTTCCAGTCAGGTACAGACCCGGACATCGCCCAGGTACAGGTGCAAAATAAACTCCAGCTCGCCATGCCATTGTTGCCGCAGGAAGTGCAGCAACAGGGTATTGGCGTAGAGAAATCCAGTAGCAGCTTCCTGTTGGTTGCGGGCTTTGTTTCGGACAATAAGAGCCTCACCCAGGATGACATCTCTGACTACGTCGCATCGAATGTGAAAGATGCCATTAGCCGTACATCCGGCGTTGGCGATGTTCAGCTGTTTGGTGCCCAGTACGCCATGCGCATCTGGCTAGACAGCAATGCAATGAACAAATACCAGCTCACACCGCTGGACGTTATCAACCAGTTGAAAACCCAGAACAACCAGATTGCTGCTGGCCAACTGGGTGGAACGCCGTCCATACCGGGGCAGCAGTTAAACGCATCAATCATTGCGCAGACCCGTCTCAAAACGCCGGAAGAGTTTGGCCGTGTAACGCTGAAGGTGAACCCGGATGGCTCAATGGTGCATCTGAAAGACGTTGCCCGTATTGAGCTGGGCGGTGAAAACTACAACATGGTGACGAAGATCAACGGCCAGGCAGCAACCGGCCTGGGGATTAAGCTTGCCACCGGTGCCAACGCGCTGGATACCGCTGCGGCGATCAAAACCAGGCTTGCGCAGTTGCAGCCTTTCTTCCCGCAAGGGCTGAAAGTGGTTTATCCGTACGACACCACCCCGTTCGTGAAAATTTCTATTCATGAAGTGGTGAAGACGCTGTTTGAGGCGATCATACTCGTCTTCCTGGTCATGTATCTGTTCCTGCAAAACCTGCGAGCAACCCTGATCCCTACCATCGCGGTTCCGGTGGTATTGCTGGGGACATTCGCAATACTGGCCGCATTTGGCTTCTCTATAAACACGCTAACGATGTTCGGTATGGTTCTGGCCATAGGCCTGCTGGTTGATGATGCCATCGTGGTGGTGGAGAACGTCGAACGCGTAATGGTCGAAGACAAACTGCCGCCCAAAGAGGCCACGCAGAAGTCGATGGAACAAATTCAGGGCGCACTGGTAGGTATTGCCATGGTGCTCTCTGCGGTGTTCATCCCGATGGCCTTTTTTGGCGGGTCGACGGGGGCCATTTACCGACAGTTTTCACTCACTATTGTCTCTGCGATGGCGCTGTCCGTACTGGTGGCGTTGATTTTAACGCCCGCACTCTGTGCCACGCTGCTCAAACCGGCCAGCGAGCACCACGAAAAACGAGGCGGATTCTTCGGCTGGTTTAATGCCCTCTTTGATAAAAGTGTGGAGCATTACACCAACAGCGTCAGCGGTATTTTGCGCAAGACCGGTCGTTACCTGCTGATTTATGTCCTTATCGTCGGCGGCATGGCGGTTCTGTTTCTGCGCCTGCCAACCTCCTTCCTGCCAGAAGAGGATCAGGGGGTGTTTATGACAATGGTTCAGCTGCCAGCAGGTGCAACGCAGATGCGTACCCAGCAGGTCCTTGACCAGGTTCAGAACTATTACCTGAACCAGGAAAAAGCCAATGTGGAATCGGTGTTTACCGTTAACGGGTTTAGCTTCAGCGGTCAGGGGCAAAACTCGGGCCTGGTGTTCATAAGCCTGAAACCCTGGGAAGACCGCCCGGGGAGTGAAAACAACGTTGAGGCCATTGTTGGCCGCGCTACTAAAGCGTTCAGCCAGATAAAAGATGGCCTGGTATTTCCGTTTAACTTGCCTGCCATTCTGGAGTTAGGCACGGCTACGGGCTTCGATTTTGAGCTGATTGACCAGGCGAACCTCGGACATACTCAGCTGACCCAGGCGCGTAATCAGCTGCTCGGTATGGTGAAAGAGCATCCTGACCTGCTGGTGCGCGTGCGTCCTAACGGGCTTGAAGATACGCCGCAGTTCAAGCTGGATGTGGATCAGGAAAAAGCACAGGCATTGGGTATAAGCCTGTCGGATATTAACCAGACCATTTCGACAGCGCTTGGCGGAACCTATGTGAATGACTTTATTGATCATGGTCGAGTGAAAAAGGTGTATGTCCAGGCGGATGCCCGTTTCCGAATGCTGCCGGGCGATATCAACAATCTTTACGTGCGCAGTGCGAACGGCGAGATGGTCCCTTTTTCATCGTTTAGCAGCTCTCACTGGGTTTACGGTTCACCACGCCTGGAGCGATACAACGGGATGCCATCAATGGAGATCCTCGGAGAATCCGCACCGGGTAAAAGTACCGGTGAGGCAATGGCAATGATGGAAAGCCTGGCCGCAAAACTGCCAGCGGGTATCGGCTACGACTGGACGGGGATGTCCTTCCAGGAGCGTCTGTCAGGTAACCAGGCGCCCGCGCTATATGCCATCTCCTTGATCGTGGTTTTCTTATGCCTCGCCGCATTGTATGAAAGCTGGTCTATACCGTTCTCTGTCATGCTGGTTGTGCCACTGGGGGTCATCGGCGCGCTTCTCGCAGCGTCACTTCGCGGTTTGAACAATGACGTTTACTTCCAGGTCGGCCTGCTCACGACGATAGGGTTATCGGCCAAGAACGCCATTCTGATTGTGGAGTTTGCAAAAGACCTGATGGAGAAAGAGGGTAAAGGCATTATTGAAGCAACGCTTGAAGCATCTAGAATGCGTCTTCGCCCTATTCTGATGACTTCATTGGCCTTTATTCTGGGTGTGATGCCGCTGGTGATGAGTAGCGGAGCCGGAAGCGGTGCTCAAAATGCCGTGGGGACAGGGGTAATGGGCGGCATGTTGTCAGCCACCCTTCTGGCCATCTTCTTCGTGCCGGTGTTCTTTGTGGTTGTCCGACGACGTTTCACCCGTCACAAAGAGTAACGCTTAACAAAAGGCACCCTGGGTGCCTTTTTATTTTTAACGTAAACAATGAATTGGCCTGGGAAACGTAACAACGTTTAAAATGCGCCATTTGCATTAAGTAAAAATAAAACCGCAAGTGGCTTCACACTTTCTCCATTAATTCATCCGGGTAAGTCTCTTTTCTCCATGATTTTTACAAACCACATAATTTGAGATTATTCCCCATGCAACCAGGGCTTATCACAATGGTAAAATATCCTCGATTCGTTAATTGCCCTCCTGGCTTTATAGCGAATTAAAAAGAATGCAGAGGTAACATCATGAAAAGATTCATTTCCGTTGCACTACTCGCTGCGCTGCTTGCTGGTTGCGCGCACGACTCTCCATGTGTACCGGTATACGACGATCAGGGGCGACTGGTTCATACCAATACCTGTATGAAAGGCACCACCCAGGATAACTGGGAAACAGCAGGTGCAATCGCTGGCGGTGCTGCCGCAGTAGCAGGTCTGACGCTGGGTATCGTTGCTTTGACGAAGTAATCGCTAAGGCATAAACGTACACTTGTGAAAGCGCGGCTCCGGCCGCGCTTTTGCTTTGAAACAGTGCAGTTTTTTCAGAGAAGTAAAATATTAGCCCTGGTTTCTTCCATCAGCTTATTTTAATCCAGACGTTAATCACATCTTTTTTGCGCATCGATTCAAATTTCATATTCAACAGTGATGATTTTCACAAATCAATTACATTAAATATCCTGCCAATATTCACGCCAGAAACTATCTATTGTTATATCCGATATGTAATCAAACTTTTGCTCTAATTTGTGGCGCAGGTTGTAATTTCGCACCATTTCGGGGCGCTCGATTTATTTAACCCTGTCTACACTCAGCATTATGCGTTCCGTTGTCCTTTATTTTCGCGAGCGCAAACCTGGCATTACGTTTGCTTTATAAACGTTGGCCAAAGCCACAGACAGGTCAAAGCGTTTTAAGACGCCTCTATAACGATAAATTTCGCCACACAGGATGCATTATGAAAAAGACGATGATAGCCAGCCTGGCCGCCGCGAGCGTGTTGTTTGCTGTAGCCAACCAGGCCCACGCGGGCACAACGCTTGATGCCGTTAAAAAGAAAGGTTTTGTACAGTGCGGTATCAGTGACGGGTTACCTGGCTTCTCTTATGCCGATGCCAACGGCAAATTTACCGGTATTGACGTTGATGTCTGCCGTGGCGTCGCCGCAGCCGTTTTTGGTGATGACAGCAAAGTAAAATATACCCCGCTGACGGCGAAAGAACGCTTCACCGCACTGCAATCTGGCGAAGTTGATATGCTCTCGCGTAATACCACCTGGACCTCTTCTCGTGATGCCGGCATGGGGATGTCATTCACTGGCGTGACCTATTACGACGGTATCGGCTTCCTTACCCATAATAAAGCGGGCCTGAAAAGCGCCAAAGAGCTGGATGGGGCGACCGTATGTATTCAGGCCGGTACCGATACCGAGCTGAACGTCGCCGATTACTTTAAAGCGAACAATATGAAATATACGCCAGTGACATTCGACCGCTCTGACGAATCAGCGAAAGCACTGGAATCTGGTCGTTGCGATACGTTGGCTTCTGACCAGTCTCAGCTGTACGCCCTGCGTATCAAGCTAAGCAATCCTGCTGAGTGGATCGTATTACCTGAAGTGATCTCCAAAGAGCCTCTGGGACCGGTCGTTCGCCGCGGCGATGAAGACTGGTTCTCCATTGTTCGCTGGACGCTGTTTGCCATGCTGAACGCCGAAGAGATGGGCATCAATTCGAAAAACGTCGATGAGAAAGCGGCGAACCCGACTAACCCGGATATGGCGCACCTGTTAGGTAAAGAAGGTGATTTCGGTAAAGACCTGAAGCTCGACAACAAGTGGGCTTACAACATTGTTAAGCAGGTTGGTAACTACTCCGAGATCTTCGAACGCAACGTAGGATCTGAAAGCCCGCTGAAGATCAAACGCGGCCAGAACAATCTCTGGAACAACGGCGGTATTCAGTACGCTCCGCCAGTACGTTAAGCAATTGCTGTAACGGGCACCGCGCCTGCGGTGCCCACTCCAGAGTCATGGTTACCGAGGTTTCTTTATGTCCCATCGCCGCTTAGCCGTAAAAGGATCGTTATCCTTTTCTCATCCCGCGGTTCGCGCCTGGCTGTTCCAGATTATAGCCATCGTCGTGGTTGTGGTTATCGCCGTTTATTTAATCCATAACACTGTTACCAACCTGAATAACCGCGGTATCACCTCCGGCTTTGCATTTCTGGATCGCAGCGCGGGTTTCGGCATTGTTCAGCATCTTATTGATTATCAGGAAGGAGATACCTACGGACGCGTGTTCGTGGTCGGCCTGCTGAATACGCTGCTGGTTTCGGCGCTCTGTATTGTTTTCGCTTCCGTACTGGGGTTCTTTATCGGCCTGGCGCGGCTTTCTGAAAACTGGCTGCTGCGAAAACTGTCGACGATTTACATCGAGACTTTCCGTAATATCCCGCCACTGCTACAGATCTTCTTCTGGTATTTTGCCGTTCTGCGTAACCTCCCAGGCCCTCGCCAGGCCGTGGATGCCTTCGACCTGCTTTTTCTGAGTAATCGTGGGCTGTACATTCCTTCGCCTCTGGCAGGTGAAGGGCTTTACGCGTTTGTTGTTGCTATTGCTATCGCTATTGCCCTTTCTGTAGGGCTATTCCGCTATAACCGCAAACACCAGATTAAAACCGGTCAGCTTCGCAAAACCTGGCCCGGTGCCGCACTCCTTATCGTGGGTTTGCCACTGCTGGCACACTGGTTCGTTGGCGCTGCGCTGCACTGGGATATTCCACATTTGCGCGGTTTTAACTTCCAGGGAGGGATGGTCTTAATTCCTGAGCTGGCGGCGCTGACGCTGGCGCTATCCATTTATACATCGGCATTTATCGCGGAGATCATCCGTTCAGGGATCCAGGCCGTGCCTTATGGTCAGCACGAGGCCGCTCGCTCGCTGGGCCTGCCGAACACAGTGACGCTTCGCCAGGTCATTATTCCACAAGCGTTGCGGGTCATCATTCCGCCACTGACCAGCCAGTATCTCAATATTGTCAAAAACTCGTCGCTGGCTGCCGCCATTGGCTATCCCGATATGGTGTCGCTGTTTGCAGGAACCGTGCTCAACCAGACCGGGCAAGCGATTGAAACTATTGCCATCACAATGTCTGTCTATCTGATTATCAGTCTGGTTATTTCGTTGCTGATGAACCTTTATAACCGTCGCATCGCACTGGTTGAGCGTTAAGGAGCCATGATGACAAAAGCGATATTGTCTCACTCTTCGCGTTCAGCCATAAAACCTGGCGGACGCTATATCAACTGGGCGCGCAAGAACCTGTTCTCCAGCTGGAGTAACGGCCTGCTGACCGTTGTCTGTCTGTGGTTGATGTGGGAATTGATCCCACCGTTGCTGAACTGGGCGTTTTTGCAGGCTAACTGGGTAGGTTCTACCCGAGCTGACTGTACAAAAGCGGGCGCATGTTGGGTGTTTATCCACGAGCGTTTTGGCCAGTTTATGTATGGGCTGTACCCGCACGAACAACGCTGGAGAATTAACCTGGCTCTGGTCATCGGTTTGCTCTCCATCGCCGCAATGTTCTGGAAAAAACTGCCGCATCGTGGGCGTTACATTGCCTGCTGGGCGGTGGCCTATCCCATTATTGTCTGGGTGTTGCTGTACGGTGGTTTCCTGGGACTGGAACGTGTCGAAACCCGCCAATGGGGTGGCCTGACGCTAACGCTGATTATCGCCTCTGTGGGGATTGCCGGTGCGTTACCCTGGGGGATTTTACTGGCGCTTGGGCGGCGCTCCAGAATGCCGGTCGTGCGTGTGCTTTCCGTTCTCTTCATCGAGTTCTGGCGCGGCGTGCCGTTGATTACCGTGCTGTTTATGTCATCGGTCATGCTTCCACTCTTTATGGCTGAAGGAACGACGATCGATAAGCTTATTCGCGCACTGGTAGGGGTGATTTTATTCCAGTCTGCTTACGTTGCCGAAGTCGTGCGCGGTGGTCTTCAGGCATTACCAAAAGGTCAGTACGAGGCTGCGGAATCACTGGCTCTCGGTTACTGGAAAACACAGGGGCTGGTGATACTGCCTCAGGCGCTTAAGCTGGTTATTCCAGGGCTGGTGAACACGATCATCGCACTCTTTAAAGATACCAGCCTTGTGATCATCATCGGCTTGTTTGATCTCTTTAGCAGTGTGCAGCAGGCCACTGTCGATCCTGTCTGGCTTGGTATGTCCACTGAGGGCTATGTCTTTGCCGCTCTGATTTACTGGATTTTCTGTTTTAGCATGTCGCGCTATAGCCAGCATCTGGAAAAGCGCTTTAACACCGGGCGTACACCGCACTGAGGAAATTATGAGCCAGATTACTATGACACCTGCCGACGCGATGATTACGCTGGAAAACGTCAATAAATGGTACGGACAGTTTCACGTTCTGAAAGATATCAACCTGAAGGTAAAACAGGGGGAGCGAATCGTTCTCTGTGGGCCTTCAGGATCGGGTAAATCAACAACCATTCGCTGCATTAACCACCTGGAGGAACATCAGCAGGGACGTATTGTGGTTGATGGCATCGAGTTGAATGAAGATATTCGTAATATCGAACGTGTGCGCCAGGAAGTGGGGATGGTGTTTCAGCACTTTAACCTTTTCCCGCACCTGACGGTTTTACAGAACTGCACACTGGCACCAATTTGGGTGCGAAAGATGCCGAAAAAGGAAGCGGAAGCACTGGCAATGCATTACCTGGAACGCGTGCGTATTGCTGAACATGCAAATAAGTTTCCGGGACAGATATCAGGCGGACAGCAACAGCGCGTGGCGATCGCCCGTTCACTGTGCATGAAACCTAAAATTATGCTGTTTGATGAGCCAACATCCGCACTCGATCCGGAAATGGTGAAGGAAGTTCTGGATACCATGATTGGTCTGGCGCAATCCGGGATGACCATGCTGTGCGTAACACATGAAATGGGGTTTGCCCGCACCGTGGCTGACAGGGTGATCTTTATGGATCGCGGTGAGATTGTGGAACAGGCTCCGCCAGATGAGTTCTTTGCTCATCCAAAGTCAGAGCGTACCCGTGCCTTCCTGTCGCAGGTGATTCACTAGTCGTTTGCTCTGCCCGGTGGTGTGTTGCCTGCCGGGCCTGTCACGATGTTTATACCACTGAAATGTAAAAAGGCCATCCGAAGGATGGCCTTTTTACTTATTTGATGTCCGCATGAGAGCATTCACACCGACAAACGATACGCAAAACAAAAAGCCCAGTCAGAAGACTGGGCTTTTTGTTTTATTTGATGTCTGGCAGTTCCCTACTCTCACATGGGGAGACCCCACACTACCATCGGCGCCACGGCGTTTCACTTCTGAGTTCGGCATGGGGTCAGGTGGGACCACCGCGCTAAAGCCGCCAGACAAATTCTTTTACTATGTGCCGAACTTCAACCTACGTATTAAGTGGTGCTGATACCCAGAGTCGAACTGGGGACCTCACCCTTACCAAGGGTGCGCTCTACCAACTGAGCCATATCAGCACGCTAAATTTGATGCCTGGCAGTTCCCTACTCTCACATGGGGAGACCCCACACTACCATCGGCGCTACGGCGTTTCACTTCTGAGTTCGGCATGGGGTCAGGTGGGACCACCGCGCTAAAGCCGCCAGGCAAATTCTGTTAATCTGTATCAAAGCTGAAAATATTCTGTCTCTCAACCGCCGAAACAGCTTCGGCGTTGTAAGGTTAAGCCTCACGGTTCATTAGTATCGGTTAGCTCAACGTATCGCTACGCTTACACACCCGACCTATCAACGTCGTAGTCTTCAACGTTCCTTCAGGACTCTCAGGGAGTCAGGGAGAACTCATCTCGGGGCAAGTTTCGTGCTTAGATGCTTTCAGCACTTATCTTTTCCGCATTTAGCTACCGGGCAATGCCATTGGCATGACAACCCGAACACCAGTGATGCGTCCACTCCGGTCCTCTCGTACTAGGAGCAGCCCCCCTCAATTCTCCAGCGCCCACGGCAGATAGGGACCGAACTGTCTCACGACGTTCTAAACCCAGCTCGCGTACCACTTTAAACGGCGAACAGCCGTACCCTTGGGACCTACTTCAGCCCCAGGATGTGATGAGCCGACATCGAGGTGCCAAACACCGCCGTCGATATGAACTCTTGGGCGGTATCAGCCTGTTATCCCCGGAGTACCTTTTATCCGTTGAGCGATGGCCCTTCCATTCAGAACCACCGGATCACTATGACCTGCTTTCGCACCTGCTCGAGCCGTCACTCTCGCAGTCAAGCTAGCTTATGCCATTGCACTAACCTCCTGATGTCCGACCAGGATTAGCTAACCTTCGTGCTCCTCCGTTACTCTTTGGGAGGAGACCGCCCCAGTCAAACTACCCACCAGACACTGTCCGCAACCCGGATTACGGGTCTACGTTAGAACACCAGCCATTAAAGGGTGGTATTTCAAGGTCGGCTCCACGCAGACTGGCGTCCACGCTTCAAAGCCTCCCACCTATCCTACACATCAAGGACCAGTGTTCAGTGTCAAGCTATAGTAAAGGTTCACGGGGTCTTTCCGTCTTGCCGCGGGTACACTGCATCTTCACAGCGAGTTCAATTTCACTGAGTCTCGGGTGGAGACAGCCTGGCCATCATTACGCCATTCGTGCAGGTCGGAACTTACCCGACAAGGAATTTCGCTACCTTAGGACCGTTATAGTTACGGCCGCCGTTTACCGGGGCTTCGATCAAGAGCTTCGCGTTGCCGCTAACCCCATCAATTAACCTTCCGGCACCGGGCAGGCGTCACACCGTATACGTCCACTTTCGTGTTTGCACAGTGCTGTGTTTTTAATAAACAGTTGCAGCCAGCTGGTATCTTCGACTGATTTCAGCTCCACCCGCAGGGGCTTCACCTACACATCAGCGTGCCTTCTCCCGAAGTTACGGCACCATTTTGCCTAGTTCCTTCACCCGAGTTCTCTCAAGCGCCTTGGTATTCTCTACCTGACCACCTGTGTCGGTTTGGGGTACGATTTGATGTTACCTGATGCTTAGAGGCTTTTCCTGGAAGCAGGGCATTTGTTACTTCAGTACCGTAGTACCTCGTCATCACACCTCAGCGTTAAAAAGAGTCCGGATTTACCTAAACTCTCCGCCTACATGCTTAAACCGGGACAACCGTCGCCCGGCTAACATAGCCTTCTCCGTCCCCCCTTCGCAGTAACACCAAGTACAGGAATATTAACCTGTTTCCCATCGACTACGCCTTTCGGCCTCGCCTTAGGGGTCGACTCACCCTGCCCCGATTAACGTTGGACAGGAACCCTTGGTCTTCCGGCGTGCGGGCTTTTCACCCGCATTATCGTTACTTATGTCAGCATTCGCACTTCTGATACCTCCAGCACCCCTCACAGGACACCTTCAACGGCTTACAGAACGCTCCCCTACCCAACAACGCATAAGCGTCGCTGCCGCAGCTTCGGTGCATGGTTTAGCCCCGTTACATCTTCCGCGCAGGCCGACTCGACCAGTGAGCTATTACGCTTTCTTTAAATGATGGCTGCTTCTAAGCCAACATCCTGGCTGTCTGTGCCTTCCCACATCGTTTCCCACTTAACCATGACTTTGGGACCTTAGCTGGCGGTCTGGGTTGTTTCCCTCTTCACGACGGACGTTAGCACCCGCCGTGTGTCTCCCGTGATAACATTCTTCGGTATTCGTAGTTTGCATCGGGTTGGTAAGCCGGGATGGCCCCCTAGCCGAAACAGTGCTCTACCCCCGAAGATGAATTCACGAGGCGCTACCTAAATAGCTTTCGGGGAGAACCAGCTATCTCCCGGTTTGATTGGCCTTTCACCCCCAGCCACAAGTCATCCGCTAATTTTTCAACATTAGTCGGTTCGGTCCTCCAGTTAGTGTTACCCAACCTTCAACCTGCCCATGGCTAGATCACCGGGTTTCGGGTCTATACCCTGCAACTTAACGCCCAGTTAAGACTCGGTTTCCCTTCGGCTCCCCTATACGGTTAACCTTGCTACAGAATATAAGTCGCTGACCCATTATACAAAAGGTACGCAGTCACACCACGAAGGTGCTCCCACTGCTTGTACGTACACGGTTTCAGGTTCTTTTTCACTCCCCTCGCCGGGGTTCTTTTCGCCTTTCCCTCACGGTACTGGTTCACTATCGGTCAGTCAGGAGTATTTAGCCTTGGAGGATGGTCCCCCCATATTCAGACAGGATACCACGTGTCCCGCCCTACTCTTCGAGTTCACAACCTGTGTGCTTTCGTGTACGGGGCTATCACCCTGTATCGCCGGACTTTCCAGACCGTTCCACTAACACACAAGCTGATTCAGACTCTGGGCTGCTCCCCGTTCGCTCGCCGCTACTGGGGGAATCTCGGTTGATTTCTTTTCCTCGGGGTACTTAGATGTTTCAGTTCCCCCGGTTCGCTTCGTTAAGCTATGTATTCACTTAACGATAGTGTGTCGGAACACACTGGGTTTCCCCATTCGGAAATCGCCGGGTCAAAGGTTCATATCACCTCGCCGGCGCTTATCGCAGATTAGCACGTCCTTCATCGCCTCTGACTGCCAGGGCATCCACCGTGTACGCTTAGTCGCTTAACCTCACAACCCGAAGATGTTTCTTTCGATTCATCATCAAATTGCGAAAATTTGAGAGACTCGAACACACCATTAAGGTGTGTCGTTTCAATTTTCAGCTTGATCCAGATTTTTAAAGAGCAAATATCTCAAACATGACTCACTGAGTCAGTTTTGAGATACGGGGGTCGGCGACTTTCACTCACAAACCAGCAAGTGGCGTCCCCTAGGGGATTCGAACCCCTGTTACCGCCGTGAAAGGGCGGTGTCCTGGGCCTCTAGACGAAGGGGACACTGAAGTCTGCTTCGGCAAGACGCCTTGCTATTTACTTTTCATCAGACAATCTGTGTGAGCACTACAAAGGCAGGTTCTTTAAGGTAAGGAGGTGATCCAACCGCAGGTTCCCCTACGGTTACCTTGTTACGACTTCACCCCAGTCATGAATCACAAAGTGGTAAGCGCCCTCCCGAAGGTTAAGCTACCTACTTCTTTTGCAACCCACTCCCATGGTGTGACGGGCGGTGTGTACAAGGCCCGGGAACGTATTCACCGTAGCATTCTGATCTACGATTACTAGCGATTCCGACTTCATGGAGTCGAGTTGCAGACTCCAATCCGGACTACGACATACTTTATGAGGTCCGCTTGCTCTCGCGAGGTCGCTTCTCTTTGTATATGCCATTGTAGCACGTGTGTAGCCCTACTCGTAAGGGCCATGATGACTTGACGTCATCCCCACCTTCCTCCAGTTTATCACTGGCAGTCTCCTTTGAGTTCCCGGCCGAACCGCTGGCAACAAAGGATAAGGGTTGCGCTCGTTGCGGGACTTAACCCAACATTTCACAACACGAGCTGACGACAGCCATGCAGCACCTGTCTCAGAGTTCCCGAAGGCACCAATCCATCTCTGGAAAGTTCTCTGGATGTCAAGAGTAGGTAAGGTTCTTCGCGTTGCATCGAATTAAACCACATGCTCCACCGCTTGTGCGGGCCCCCGTCAATTCATTTGAGTTTTAACCTTGCGGCCGTACTCCCCAGGCGGTCGACTTAACGCGTTAGCTCCGGAAGCCACTCCTCAAGGGAACAACCTCCAAGTCGACATCGTTTACGGCGTGGACTACCAGGGTATCTAATCCTGTTTGCTCCCCACGCTTTCGCACCTGAGCGTCAGTCTTTGTCCAGGGGGCCGCCTTCGCCACCGGTATTCCTCCAGATCTCTACGCATTTCACCGCTACACCTGGAATTCTACCCCCCTCTACAAGACTCTAGCCTGCCAGTTTCGAATGCAGTTCCCAGGTTGAGCCCGGGGATTTCACATCCGACTTGACAGACCGCCTGCGTGCGCTTTACGCCCAGTAATTCCGATTAACGCTTGCACCCTCCGTATTACCGCGGCTGCTGGCACGGAGTTAGCCGGTGCTTCTTCTGCGAGTAACGTCAATCACTAAGGTTATTAACCTTAATGCCTTCCTCCTCGCTGAAAGTACTTTACAACCCGAAGGCCTTCTTCATACACGCGGCATGGCTGCATCAGGCTTGCGCCCATTGTGCAATATTCCCCACTGCTGCCTCCCGTAGGAGTCTGGACCGTGTCTCAGTTCCAGTGTGGCTGGTCATCCTCTCAGACCAGCTAGGGATCGTCGCCTAGGTGAGCCATTACCCCACCTACTAGCTAATCCCATCTGGGCACATCTGATGGCAAGAGGCCCGAAGGTCCCCCTCTTTGGTCTTGCGACGTTATGCGGTATTAGCTACCGTTTCCAGTAGTTATCCCCCTCCATCAGGCAGTTTCCCAGACATTACTCACCCGTCCGCCGCTCGTCACCCAGGAGCAAGCTCCCTGTGTTACCGCTCGACTTGCATGTGTTAGGCCTGCCGCCAGCGTTCAATCTGAGCCATGATCAAACTCTTCAATTTAAGTTTGATGCTCGTGAATTAAACTTCGTAATGAATTACGTATGTTCACTCAGAGACTTGGTATTCATTTATCGTCTTGCGACGTTAAGAATCCATGTCACTTTGAGTGCCCACACAGATTGTCTGATAAATTGTTAAAGAGCAGTTGCAACGTGGCTTTCAGCTCACCGTTGCGAGGTGGCGTATATTACGCTTTCCTCTTTCAGAGTCAACCCGTTATTTCAGGATTTTTTCTCTTCAACCGACCGGGTTGTTTGTGAAGTGATTCACATCCGCCGTGTCGATGGAGGCGCATTATAGGGATCCCAGTTTTTAGCACAAGCGTTTTTTAGATCTTTTTTTCTGACTGCTGCTTTTCCACTCTTTTCGCTGAAATCCCACCCGATTTGCTTAAATATTGACGCATTTTGGCCTTGCCTCGATCCATAAATGCGATCAAAGTCTTCTGTGTAGCGTTTATTAACAGAGGTAGATATGTCAGCTGTACTGCGTCCTTATAAAGATCTGTTCCCCCAGAAAGGCGATCGCGTGATGATCGATGCCAGCAGTGTTGTCATCGGCGATGTGCGAATGGCGGATGATGTCAGTATCTGGCCGCTCGTTGCGATCAGGGGAGACGTCAACTATGTTGCGATTGGTGCTCGCACCAATATTCAGGACGGCAGCGTTCTGCATGTAACCCACAAATCTTCGTATAACCCGCAAGGCAATCCTCTTATCGTCGGAGAAGAGGTTACCGTTGGCCATAAGGTGATGCTCCACGGCTGCACGATAGGCAACCGGGTTCTGGTCGGTATGGGTTCAATTCTGCTGGATGGTGTTGTTGTAGAAGATGATGTGATGATTGGCGCCGGCAGCCTGGTCCCGCAAAATAAACGGCTCGAAAGCGGTTATCTCTATTTAGGCAGCCCGGTAAAACAGATCCGCCCCTTAACAGAGGTGGAAATTGAAGGATTAAAATACTCTGCGAACAACTACGTAAAATGGAAGAATGACTATTTAGATCAGGATATCCAGACCCAGCCTTGATCATCTTCCTGCTGATCGCGGATTAAATCGCTGGCTTCCTCTTCAAGGTCCCAGCGATTTTCGCGAAATACGTCGATTGCCTGAGTGCCGCCAAAGCGTTCTAGCAACACATCCCTACTGATTGCGCAGGTTAACTGCATCCCATGTACCAGCACCGGGAAACAAACGGCTTGTTTTTCTTCGTCCCAGATTTCTCGGTCGGGAAAGTGAATGGCCTGATTCACGCGGACAGTTCCTGTTTCAGCTTCTCAATCACAGGCTCGACCGCAGGTAACATACCATGCCAAAGCAACACGGCATGTGCAGCTTGCCCCACCAGCATTCCCAGACCGTCAGCCAGATGTTTCGCTCCATGCTGTTCGCACCAGTTAAGGAAAGGTGTTTTCCCATTCTGGTAGAACATGTCATAGAAAAAGAGATGCGCATTCACCAGCGAAGCAGGGATAGCCGGGACTTCTCCGCCAATACCGCTCGATGTTGCGTTAATCACCAGATCGAACTCATGCCCCGCCAAATCATCCAGCGCGACAGCACTCACGCTGCCTGTATGTGCAAACAATGCGGCTAACTCTTCTGCCCGGGAAAAAGTACGGTTAGTAATGGTAACGGAACAGTCCAGTGATAACAGAGGCAGCAGCACGCCACGTGATGCGCCGCCTGCACCAATCAGCAATATCCGGAAGCCTGGCTTTATAAATGACAACCTTTCCAGATCGCTCAACAGCCCAATCCCGTCGGTGTTATCACCCAGCAGGCGTCCATCCTCAAGCCGTTTAAGCGTATTCACTGCGCCAGCAAGAGAAGCTCGCTCAGTAAGTTCATCCGCTCGCTCGAAAGCCTCTTCTTTAAAAGGGACGGTGACATTCGCCCCTTTACCACCCGCATCAAAAAAGGCATTCAGGGTCGCAACAAACGCATCGACTGGGGCCAGCACCCGGCCATAGGGATGGTCTATCTGTAATTGTTCAGCAAACTGCTGATGAATCAGCGGTGATTTACTGTGCGCAATCGGATTTCCAAAAACGGCATAAGTTTCCATCATATTACCCCTGGCGAAAACGTTCGCCGGTTAAAGCATCGCGGATTTCAGAGGGATTCAGGCGCCCGCCCGTTTCACCAACAGCCACCGGGAAATCATCCCCGAATTGCGCCAGCACTTCTTCAGAAGTCCGGCAAGGTGGCAACCCGGTCAGGTTAGCGCTGGTCGACACCAAAGGTTTACCGAATGCCAGACATAGCTCAACCACCAGCGGATGATCTGTTACGCGAACGGCGAGGGAATCAAAGCGCCCGGTTAGCCAGCGCGGCGTTGTCGGCTGTGCCGGGAAAACAAAGGTCACAGGGCCAGGCCAGGCGGAGAAGATTGTTTCCCGCTGCATTGGCGTCAGCATGGAATCATCAATATAGGGTTTGAGTTGCTCGTAATTTGCTGCAATCAGTATCAGCCCTTTCTCGACAGGCCGTTGTTTCAGCTCAAGCAGACGGCCCACAGCCATTTCGCTGTCAGGATCGCAACCGACCCCAAATACAGCCTCTGTTGGATAAGCGATGACTTCTTCTTTTTTCAGTACGTCCACCGCATACGCAATGGAGCCTGATGGCAGGTTATTATTCACTGGTTTGATCCGCCGCAACCGGCTTTCCACATTGTTTACTGGCGCAGAAACGTTTTATGCCTTGCGCAGTTTTCTTCTCTATTAGTAACGGGTAGTCGCAATGAGGGCAGACTCCCGCTACCGGTTTGAAATTGATAACGAACTGGCATTCAGGATAGCGATCGCAAGAATGGAAGGTCTTACCAAAACGAGAACGACGCTGAACCAACTGCCCATGCTGGCATTGTGGGCACGCGATTGCCGTTTCATCTGGTTTATCAATTTGTTCTGTATGTCCACATTCAGGGTAGTGACTGCATCCGATAAACATGCCGAAGCGGCCTTGTCGCAAAGCTAACTCACCACCGCAGACAGGGCATAACTGCCCCTCCAGAATCTTAACGATATGACCATCCGCCTGGCTTTTCAGGGGACGGACATAATCACATTCCGGATAGTGTGAACAACCGAGAAACGGACCGTGTTTCCCGGACCGAATGACAAGTTCAGCCCCGCACTGCGGGCAGGGCTCATTTTTATGCACCGTGAATAGTGCTGATTTGGCCATAACAACTCTTGGTGCTGCACCTTTGAATCAGTGCAGCATACCTTCATTCACTTCAAAGAGTAATTCTTCCATTTGTTGATAGGCATTTTCACAGCCCGGGATATTAAACAGAACCATCAGAATCACCCACTTGAGGTCTTCCAGTTCGAATTCTGCTGTATCCAGCGCCATAACGCGCTCTATCACCATTTCTCGCGTTTCGAGGTTTAGCACCTGAATCTGCTCAAGGAATAAAATGAATCCCCGGCAGCTGGCATCCAGCCTTTCACACTCTTCAGCTGTATAGATGCGAACAGACAGCGGATCGGAAGCAAGCTGCATCGGTTCGGCAAGGCCTTCCTGATAATCAGCCAGTTTCTCTAACCACATCAACGCATTATAAATATCTTCCCGCTCGAATCCCGCATCGGTAAGATCCCGTGTCAATTTGTCCTGATCCACTCGCATTTCTGCTTCGTTATGGATGTAAGTCTCAAACAAATACATCAGTACGTCGAACATGGCTTGCCCTCCTTAATCGGACATAGCCGCCGGGTACAGCTGCGATCCACCCTGCTAACTCCAGTTCGAGTAGCTGTGCTACCGTTACTGGCACAGGTTGGCCGGCACGTTCAGCGACAACGTCAACAGGTGTTACCTCATCTCCTACGTTAGCCAGGAGCTTGGGAAATGGCAATGCCACCTCCTCCTGATCTGATGAATATTGTCGCTTTTCGGCTTCCCCCTGAAGCCAGTGCAGCCCATATCGCAAATTTTCCAGAATGTCTTCTGTGCTTGTGACAGGCGTTGCGCCCTGCTTTATCAGCCAGTGCGGTCCTTCACATCCAGGATTCCCAACTGGCCCCGGCAACGCAAAAACCTCACGGCCTTGCTCCAGCGCACATCTGGCGGTAACAAGCGAACCGCTACGTAAGGCCGCCTCAACTACAAACACCCCCAGGCTCAACCCGCTTATGATGCGGTTACGACGAGGAAAATTACCGGGCCAGGCAGATGTTGATAAGGAGAACTCAGAAATAACGGCCCCACCGCCCTCAATCAGTTGATCGGCAAGGGAAAGATGCCTGCGCGGATAAATACTGAAAAGGCCATTGCCTAACACCGCAACGCTGCTTCCTTTAACCGCTAGTGCCGCTCGATGAGCAACACCATCAATCCCACAGGCCAGCCCGCTGGTTATCGTGAATCCACATTGCGCCAGCTGCTCGCACAGGAGCTTTCCCCAGCGCTGACCATACCAGGACGGCGAACGGCTCCCCACAACCCCCAGTTGAATACTATTGAGTACTTCAACATGCCCTTTAACGAATATGGCGCCAGGGTAATCCGGTATCATTCGAAGTAATGGTGGATATCGTGGGTCATTCGCGGACAGCAGAAAATGACCTGGCTGTTCGAGCCAAATCAGGCTCCGCTCAAGCTCAGCCTCACCGAGTGCAAAAAAGCGTTCAGCTTGCTTAACCGACAGCCCTGCATCTTTGATAGAAACATTATCAATATTCGTCTGGCGCAACAGGTATACGGCTGCTTCCAGCATCGTATCACCGCACAGTGTTGCCGTGTTTATCAGTCGTAACCATATCTCTGTGGACGTCATCCTTTTCCCTGCCATAAGCAGCCTCCGCAATCATTGCGATTGGTCACTGATGCTGTCAATCGATGGGGGATTTGTCTAGAATAGAGGTAATATTCTTATCAACTCCTGAATACGACTCTGGAAATTTATGGCAGTTTTGCAAGTGTTACATATACCGGACGAGCGCCTTCGCATCGTCGCTGAACCGGTAAAAGAAGTGAATGCAGAAATTCAGCGTATCGTCGATGATATGTTCGATACCATGTACGCCGAAGAAGGCATTGGCCTGGCGGCTACGCAGGTTGACATTCACAAGCGTATTATCGTGATTGACGTCTCTGAAAATCGCGATGGCCGTCTGGTGCTGATCAACCCTGAGCTGCTCGAAAAGAGCGGAGAAACAGGTATCGAGGAAGGCTGTCTGTCCATTCCAGAACAGCGTGCTTTAGTACCACGTGCCGAAAAAGTGAAAATTCGCGCTTTGGATCGTGACGGTAATCCGTTCGAGCTGGAAGCTGACGAACTGCTGGCGATTTGTATTCAACATGAGATGGATCATCTGGTCGGTAAACTGTTTATCGATTATCTCTCGCCACTGAAACAACAGCGTATTCGCCAGAAAGTAGAGAAACTGGATCGTATGCGCTCTCGTGCATAACATCCCGGGATACAAGGAATAACGTGTCTAAATCGCTACGTATTATCTTCGCAGGAACTCCTGATTTTGCAGCGCGCCATCTCGACGCGTTGTTATCTTCTGGCCACCAGGTTGTGGGTGTATTTACTCAACCGGATCGTCCGGCTGGCCGCGGCAAAAAGCTGATGCCGAGCCCGGTAAAAGTACTGGCAGAAGAACACGGACTACCTGTATTCCAGCCCGTATCCTTACGTCCGCAGGAAAATCAGCAACTTGTTGCCGAGCTGAATGCTGACGTCATGGTGGTGGTGGCTTACGGTTTAATTCTGCCAAAAGCTGTTCTTGAAATGCCTCGCCTGGGCTGTGTAAATGTGCACGGCTCTCTGCTGCCTCGCTGGCGCGGCGCTGCACCTATTCAGCGTTCTTTGTGGGCAGGAGATGCAGAAACTGGCGTCACTATCATGAAGATGGACGTAGGTTTAGACACCGGCGACATGTTGTATAAACTCGCCTGCCCGATTACCGCAGAAGACACCAGCGCAACGCTTTACGACAAGCTGGCGGATCTTGGCCCTCTGGGTCTCATCGAGACACTGCAACAGCTTGCGGATAATACGGCGCAGCCTGAAGTTCAGGATGAAGCACTGGTTACCTATGCCGAAAAGTTGAGCAAAGAAGAAGCTCAGATCGACTGGTCATTGTCGGCAGCTCAGCTTGAACGCTGCATTCGTGCATTTAACCCTTGGCCGATGAGCTGGGTAATGATCGATGATCAGCCAGTAAAAGTCTGGAAAGCTTCCGTCATTGAGGGTCACTCAACCGCAGAGCCCGGTACGATCCTCGATGCGAACAAAAAGGGGATCCAGGTTGCAACGGCGGAAGGTATTTTGAACCTTGAGTCGCTCCAGCCTGCGGGTAAGAAAGCGATGAGTGCCCAGGATCTGTTAAATTCCCGTCGCGAATGGTTTATCCCCGGCAAACGTCTTGCCTGAGAAAATTTATCCTTAAGGCCCGGTGTTTCCGGGCATTTTTATTTTTACGGCTATGAAAAAACAAAATCTACGCAGTATGGCGGCGCAGGCCGTCGAACAAGTGGTTGAGCAAGGGCAGTCGCTGAGCAATGTACTGCCACCGCTTCAACAAAAGGTATCGGATAAAGACAAAGCGCTACTTCAGGAGCTGTGCTTTGGTGTCCTGCGCACCCTTTCCCAGCTCGAGTGGCTGATTAACAAGCTGATGTCACGCCCGATGACAGGAAAGCAGCGCACCGTGCATTACCTGATTATGGTTGGATTCTACCAGCTGCTTCATACCCGAATTCCCCCTCATGCTGCGCTTGCAGAAACGGTAGAAGGCGCCGTTGCCATTAAACGCCCGCAGCTGAAAGGATTGATCAACGGGGTGCTACGCCAGTTCCAGCGCCAGCAAGAAGCATTGCTGGCTGAATTTGCCCAGACCGAGAATCAGTTCCTTCACCCGTCATGGCTGCTTAATCGTCTTAAAAAAGCGTATCCGCAGCAGTGGCAGGACATCGCCGGGGCCAATAACCAACGTCCTCCGATGTGGTTACGCGTCAACCGTATTCATCATACCCGCGATGCGTGGCTTGCCCTGCTGGAAGAATCTGGTATGAACGGATTTACGCATGATGCCTATCCTGATGCTGTACGTTTAGCAACCCCGGCGCCAGTACATGCATTACCGGGTTTTGAAGAGGGATGGGTGACGGTTCAGGATGCCTCAGCTCAGGGCTGCATGACATGGCTTGAACCCAAAAATGGCGAGCAGATCCTCGATCTTTGTGCGGCCCCCGGGGGTAAAACGACACATATTCTCGAAGTTGCCCCGCAAGCCAGCGTAATGGCTGTTGATGTCGACGAGCAGCGTCTTTCTCGCGTCTATGACAACCTGAAACGTTTAGGGTTAAAGGCGCAGGTCAAACAGGGTGACGGACGTAAGCCTGCTGAATGGTGTGGTGATACACAATTTGACCGTATCTTGCTGGATGCACCTTGTTCAGCTACCGGCGTGATCCGCCGCCACCCGGACATCAAGTGGCTACGTCGCGATCGTGATATCAACGAACTTGCTCAGCTGCAAGCTGAAATTCTCGATGCAGTTTGGCCACATCTTAAATCTGGGGGGACACTGGTTTATGCAACCTGTTCAGTTCTTCCAGAAGAAAACTGTCAGCAGATCGCGGCATTCCTGAAACGTACCCCAACTGCTTCACTGCATGGAACAGGTACACCAGAGCGCCCTGGTTTGCAAAACCTGCCAGGTGCTGAAGAAGGCGATGGATTCTTTTACGCTAAGCTAATCAAAGAGTGATGTGAGAACAGGCCGCAAGATATGAAGATAATCATTCTGGGTGCAGGACAGGTCGGTGGAACACTGGCCGAAAACCTTGTTGGTGAGAACAACGATATCACTATTGTCGATACCAATGGCGATCGACTGCGCGTTTTGCAGGATAAGTTTGACCTTCGGGTTGTACAAGGCCACGGTTCACACCCACGAGTACTTCGCGAAGCCGGTGCAGACGATGCCGATATGCTGGTCGCGGTGACCAGTTCTGACGAAACCAATATGGTTGCGTGCCAGGTTGCTTACTCACTTTTCAACACGCCAAACAGGATTGCTCGCATCCGTTCCCCGGATTATGTCCGTGACGCTGAAAAGCTGTTTAATTCTGAAGCGGTTCCGATTGACCATCTTATTGCGCCAGAACAATTGGTTATCGACAACATTTACCGTCTAATCGAATACCCGGGCGCACTCCAGGTCGTGAACTTCGCCGAAGGAAAAGTGAGCCTAGCCGTAGTTAAAGCTTATTACGGTGGTCCACTGATTGGTAACGCCCTGTCGACCATGCGCGAACATATGCCGCATATCGATACCCGTGTCGCAGCCATTTTCCGTCACGACAGGCCCATTCGTCCGCAAGGTTCGACTATTGTCGAAGCCGGTGACGAGGTCTTCTTTATTGCCGCTTCTCAGCATATCCGTGCGGTAATGAGTGAGCTTCAGCGTCTCGAAAAGCCGTACAAACGCATTATGCTGGTCGGCGGTGGTAATATCGGCGCGGGCCTGGCGCGTCGGCTGGAAAAAGACTATAGCGTGAAGTTGATCGAGCGCGATCAACAACGTGCGTCTGAGCTCGCTGAAAAATTACAGAACACGATCGTGTTTTATGGTGATGCGTCGGATCAAGAGTTGCTGGCCGAAGAACATATTGATCAAGTCGATCTGTTTATTGCCGTCACCAACGATGATGAAGCGAATATCATGTCGGCGATGCTCGCAAAACGGATGGGAGCCAAAAAGGTGATGGTGCTTATTCAGCGCCGCGCCTACGTAGACCTGGTCCAGGGTAGTGTCATTGATATTGCGATTTCGCCGCAACAGGCCACTATTTCTGCACTGCTAAGCCACGTTCGTAAGGCCGACATCGTTGGTGTTTCGTCTCTTCGTCGCGGTGTCGCTGAGGCTATCGAAGCCGTTGCACACGGTGATGAAACAACCTCCCGCGTGGTAGGCAGGGCGATTGATGAAATTAAACTACCGCCAGGCACCATAATTGGGGCGGTGGTGCGTGGTAATGATGTCATGATCGCCAATGATAATTTGCGTATCGAGCAAGGTGACCATGTCATTATGTTCCTTACCGATAAAAAATTTATTACCGACGTCGAACGTTTATTCCAGCCAAGTCCATTCTTCCTGTAATGATTGGGGTGCTCTTAAAAGGGCACCCCAAAATTAACCCTCTCATTAATATGCCATTAATTTTTCATAACGATTATTTATCACCAATGGAAATTAGCTAATCATTTGTTAAACTTATAATCGTCAGCTGGCTCAAGGAGAACATAATGAGTTTTATTAAAGAGTTTCGCGAATTTGCGATGCGCGGGAATGTGGTGGATTTGGCTGTGGGTGTCATTATTGGTGCGGCGTTCGGTAAGATCGTTTCATCACTGGTAGCCGACATTATTATGCCACCTTTAGGGTTGTTAATCGGGGGCATTGATTTTAAACAGTTCGCGGTTACGCTGCGGGATGCACAAGGTGATGTCCCTGCGGTTGTGATGCACTACGGTGTGTTCATCCAGAACATCTTCGATTTTGTGATTGTCGCGTTTGCTATTTTTATGGCGATCAAGCTTATCAACAAGCTTAACCGCAAAAAAGAAGAGCCGGCAGCAGCACCTGCACCAACCAAAGAAGAAGTACTGTTGACCGAAATCCGCGACCTGTTAAAAGAACAAAATAACCGTTCTTAATCAGAAGCAAAAAACAGGAAGGCCAGTGGTAAAAAAGCAATTTGCTCTCTTGCCACTGGCCTCCCAGTTACCCCGATTTCCATGTTTGCCCTTACGCAGATAACTTCCTTTCCCCTTTTTATTCTTCTCTACCCGCTGCCGGAAAAGTGGATCATGGAGCAGGGCTTCGATGGCATTGTCTTTAATTTGCCCCTTCGTATGCTGATAGCGACTCATAATTTCTCCTGAGTATGGTTTAAGTCGACCGGAGTCTAGACCTGGACGTACTAAAAATCAACACCCCTGTGTTTCTCCACTTGCTCCCTGCTCGAGTGCTTCAAGGATTGAGCAATAGACGCTGCTATGGGCCGTACCACAGCAGGCATCATTCAGGCGCTGTAGTGACCGCTGCATCGTCTGAAGCTCCTGGATCCGCGCTTCTACTTCATCCAGTCTGGCCTGAACAATGCTCTTCGACTCCTGGCAAGTATGATGTGCCGGATCTATGCGGATCGATAGAAGCTCGCGGATGGATTCAAGGGTAAAACCAAGCTGGCGTGCGTAACGTATAAACCGGAGGCGCTGTAGGTCATTATCGGTATAAAGACGAAACCCACCTTCCGTGCGCACCTCATGGTCAATCATCTGCTGCTTTTCGTAATAACGAATGGTGTCGGGTGTTACGTTTGCAAGCTTTGCGAGTTCACCAATACGATACATAACTACTCCTCCTTCATTTTGTGCATCAGCCGTTCACAATACTCGCCATGCAGAAAATCTGTATTCATTCCAGCCTGGCGCAGTTTCAATTCGATCAATGCCAGACGACGGCTAATTTCTGGATGCCGGGGATCGTCCTTGCGAATGCCTTTCAACAGATCAACAAGTTCTACAGCCTCTTTACGCTGCGCAAGCTCCGGGGGTAAGCAACCGGCATTTTTCAGTAAGCGATAGCCAGAACGTAACTCAGGCGCGACATGAGAATCGTCATCCAGCGCAATCGGAGCACCGGCACCGGGGAGATTGTCGAACTCACCTTTTCTTAGGGCATCGCAAATATGGCGTTCTGCCCACTGGTCGAGCAACCACATAACGGACTCCAGGGGATGAACAGAAAAGATACAGTTATTGTAGAGAAGTGGGGATTCTGCGGATATAAAAAAACCCGCCGAAGCGGGTCTTTTTACGTTACTACAGATTACTCTGCAGCAGCTTCTGCTTTCGATTCAGAACGATCAACCAGCTCGATGTAAGCCATCGGAGCGTTGTCGCCTGCACGGAAGCCACACTTCAGAATACGAGTGTAACCACCTGCACGGCTCGCGAAACGCGGGCCCAGTTCGTTAAACAGTTTTGCCACGATCTCGTTATCACGAGTACGGGCGAATGCCAGACGACGATTAGCAACGCTGTCAGTCTTGGCAAGAGTAATCAGCGGCTCAACTACGCGACGCAGCTCTTTCGCTTTAGGCAGGGTCGTCTTGATGATCTCATGACGAACCAGTGAACCTGCCATGTTGCGGAACATAGCCTGGCGATGGCTGCTGTTGCGGTTCAGTTGACGACCACTCTTACGATGGCGCATGACCTTATCCTTCTCAGTAAAACCTTAACCTGTGATCCGGTTACTCGTCAGCAATGCTTGCCGGTGGCCAGTTTTCCAGGCGCATGCCCAGAGACAGACCACGTGAAGCCAGCACGTCTTTAATCTCAGTAAGAGATTTTTTACCCAGGTTCGGCGTTTTCAGCAACTCAACCTCGGTACGCTGTACCAGATCACCGATATAGTGGATAGCTTCTGCCTTAAGGCAGTTAGCAGAGCGGACAGTCAATTCGAGATCGTCAACAGGGCGCAGCAGGATCGGATCGAATTCTGGTTTCTCTTCTTTAACTTCCGGCTGACGAACATCACGTAAGTCAACGAAAGCTTCAAGTTGTTCTGCCAGGATGGTTGCCGCACGACGAATCGCCTCTTCAGGATCGATTGTGCCGTTGGTTTCCATTTCGATGACCAGCTTGTCCAGGTCGGTACGCTGTTCTACACGCGCTGCTTCAACATTGTAGGCAATACGCTCTACAGGGCTGTAACATGCGTCGACCAGCAGACGGCCGATTGGGCGCTCATCTTCTTCCGAATGAATTCGGGCAGAAGCCGGCACATAACCACGACCGCGCTGAACTTTGATACGCATGCTAATAGCTGCGTTCTCATCGGTCAGGTGGCAGATCACGTGCTGCGGCTTGACGATTTCAACATCACCGTCGTGGGTGATGTCGGCTGCAGTCACAGGGCCAATGCCAGATTTATTCAGAGTAAGAATAACTTCATCTTTACCCTGAACTCTCACCGCCAGCCCTTTCAGGTTGAGCAGGATTTCAAGGATATCTTCCTGAACGCCTTCTTTGGTGCTGTACTCATGAAGTAC
This sequence comes from Enterobacter sp. C4G1, assembly GCF_052886895.1. Taxonomy (NCBI): domain Bacteria; kingdom Pseudomonadati; phylum Pseudomonadota; class Gammaproteobacteria; order Enterobacterales; family Enterobacteriaceae; genus Enterobacter; species Enterobacter sp. C4G1. The sequence continues at coordinate 609,097 of NZ_JBQVVV010000001.1, forward strand.
ACCATCAATCTCAACCTCGGTCACCGCGCAACCCGGCATCGATGAGAGCAGAATACGGCGCAGTGCGTTACCCAGAGTATGGCCAAAGCCACGCTCTAAAGGCTCAAGGGTCACCTTGGCGTGCGTCGAACTCACTTGCTCGATATCTACCAGGCGCGGTTTTAGAAACTCTGTCACAGAACCCTGCATTGTGTCCTCTCTTTGGTACTAAGCTTTACTTGGAGTAAAGCTCGACGATCAGGTGTTCGTTAATGTCCGCAGACAGATCAGAACGTTCTGGCTGACGCTTGAACGTACCTTCCATCTTGCCAGCATCAACTTCCAGCCAGGTTGGCTTTTCACGCTGCTCAGCCAGCTCCAGAGCGGCCTTCACGCGAGATTGCTTTTTCGCTTTCTCACGAATGCTAACAACGTCATTCGCTTTAACCTGATAAGAAGCGATGTTAACAACACGACCGTTTACCATGATTGCTTTGTGGCTAACCAGCTGACGTGATTCAGCACGAGTAGCGCCGAAGCCCATACGGTATACAACGTTGTCCAGACGACCTTCCAGCAGAGCCAGCAGGTTTTCACCTGTGTTGCCTTTCAGACGTGCTGCTTCTTTATAATAGTTACGGAACTGACGCTCCAGCACACCGTACATACGGCGAACTTTTTGCTTTTCACGCAACTGCACACCATAGTCAGACAGACGCGGTTTACGCGCACCGTGCTGGCCAGGAGCTTGTTCAATTTTACACTTGGTATCGATCGCGCGAACGCCAGACTTAAGGAATAAGTCGGTGCCCTCACGACGGCTCAGCTTGAGCTTAGGACCCAAATATCTTGCCATTTTCTATCTCCAACTAACCTAAAAAACGAGCGTTATACGCGACGTTTTTTCGGCGGACGACAACCGTTATGAGGGATCGGAGTCACATCAGTAATATTAGTGATGCGGAAACCAGCGGCGTTCAGAGCGCGAACGGTAGATTCACGACCCGGACCCGGACCTTTAACCATAACTTCCAGATTCTTGATGCCGTATTCTTTTACGGCTTCAGCGCAACGCTCTGCTGCAACCTGAGCTGCGAACGGAGTGGATTTGCGTGAACCACGGAAACCGGAACCACCGGCTGTTGCCCAACCCAATGCGTTACCCTGACGATCAGTAATAGTAACGATGGTGTTGTTGAAAGAAGCATGGATATGAGCCACGCCGTCAGAGACTTGTTTTCTTACACGCTTACGTGCACGAACTGGTGCCTTTGCCATTATTCAATCACCCCGATTATTTCTTGATCGGTTTGCGCGGACCCTTACGGGTACGTGCGTTGGTCTTAGTACGCTGACCGCGCACTGGCAGACCACGACGATGACGCAAACCGCGATAGCAACCAAGATCCATAAGGCGCTTGATGCTCATGCTAACTTCACGGCGCAGATCACCTTCAACGACAAATTTGGCAACTTCGTCACGCAGCGTGTCGATTTGTTCTTCAGACAGCTCACTGATCTTAACATCTTCAGCGATACCCGCTGCAGCCAGAATGGCTTTAGAACGGGTCTTGCCGACGCCGTAGATCGAAGTTAATGCGATCACAGCATGTTTCTGATCAGGAATGTTAATGCCTGCTATACGGGCCACTATGCACTCCTACTATTTAATATGTACGCACCATGCTGAAAAGCCCGTTTTCAGGATACTCAAATGGATACGTACAGACATACAAAAGATTGGCTGGCTAATCTAGCCAGCTCAACCCAACTTTGCAAGAAAAATATGCGAAATAATCAGCCTTGGCGCTGTTTATGCTTCGGCTCGGCACTGCAAATCACGCGGATGACGCCATCACGCTTAACGATTTTGCAGTTACGGCATAATTTCTTGACGGAAGCACGAACTTTCATTTTTACTCTCCGTAACTTCTCAGGCGACCAATTAGCGGCCGTAGCCTTTCAGGTTCGCCTTCTTCAATGCAGACTCATACTGACTGGACATCATCAGAGTTTGCACTTGAGCCATAAAGTCCATAATCACGACAACAACGATAAGCAGTGAAGTCCCACCGAAGTAGAACGGTACTTTCATTGCATCACGCATGAACTCCGGGATCAGGCAGATAAAAGTAATATAAAGCGCACCAACCAAAGTCAGGCGAGTCATTACTTTATCGATATACTTCGCCGTTTGCTCTCCCGGACGAATTCCTGGTACAAATGCACCGGACTTCTTCAGGTTATCTGCTGTTTCACGCGGGTTGAAGACCAACGCCGTGTAGAAGAAACAGAAGAAGATGATCGCAGACGCATAGAGTAACACATAAAGTGGTTGCCCAGGCTGCAAATACAGCGAAATTGTTGTCAGCCAGTTCCAACCAGTCCCGCCCCCGAACCATGACGCGATGGTCGCCGGGAACAGAATAATACTGGAAGCGAAGATTGCCGGGATTACCCCCGCCATATTCACTTTCAGCGGTAAATGTGTGCTCTGTGCAGCATAGACACGACGACCCTGTTGACGCTTAGCGTAGTTCACCACAATGCGGCGTTGACCACGTTCAACGAAGACAACAAAGAACGTCACTGCAAATACTAATACTGCAACCAACAGCAACAGGAGGAAGTGCAGGTCGCCTTGACGCGCTTGCTCGATAGTGTGGGCAATGGCTGGCGGGAGTCCCGCAACAATGCCGGCGAAGATAATGATTGAGATACCGTTACCGATACCACGTTCAGTAATCTGTTCGCCGAGCCACATCAGGAACATGGTTCCTGTGACCAGACTTACAACAGCGGTGAAGTAGAATGCAAAGCCTGGATTAATCACCAGGCCCTGCATACCAGGCATATTCGGCAGACCGGTAGCAATACCGATAGACTGGAATATAGCCAGCACCAGAGTGCCGTAACGGGTGTACTGACTGATCTTACGACGTCCGGACTCCCCTTCTTTCTTCAACTCTGCCAGGGCTGGATGAACAACCGTCAGCAGCTGGATAATAATGGATGCCGAAATGTACGGCATAATACCCAGAGCAAAGATAGAAGCACGGCTGAGAGCACCACCAGAGAACATGTTGAACATCTCAATGATGGTGCCTCGCTGTTGCTCAAGCAGTTTGGCAAGTACAGCGGCATCGATACCAGGGATCGGAATAAAAGAGCCAATACGGAAAACAATCAGCGCGCCGATAACAAACAGCAGTCTGCGTTTCAGCTCGCCAAAACCACCTTTGGCACTTTGAAAATCTAATCCCGGTTGCTTAGCCATCTGCTACTTATTCCTCAATTTTACCGCCAGCAGCTTCGATAGCAGCACGAGCACCTTTAGTCACACGCAGGCCACGAACAGTTACCGGAGTAGAAACTTCACCAGCCAGGATCACTTTCGCGAACTCGATCTGGATACCGATAATGTTAGCTGCTTTCAGCGTGTTCAGGTCCACAACGCCGCCTTCAACTTTCGCCAGGTCAGACAGACGGATTTCCGCTGTGATCGCTGCTTTGCGAGAGGTGAAGCCGAACTTCGGCAGACGACGGTACAGTGGCATCTGACCACCCTCGAAACCGCGACGTACGCCACCGCCAGAACGAGAGTTCTGACCTTTGTGACCACGACCACCGGTTTTACCGAGGCCAGAACCGATACCACGACCCAGGCGTTTACCCGCCTTTTTAGAGCCTTCGGCCGGAGACAGAGTATTTAAACGCATCTCTTACTCCTCAACTTTAACCATGAAGTAAACCGCGTTGACCATACCGCGAACAGCAGGAGTATCCTCGCGCTCAACAGTATGACCAATACGACGCAGACCCAGGCCAAGCAGCGTTGCCTTGTGTTTCGGCAGACGACCGATTGCACTGCGGGTTTGAGTGATTTTAATAGTCTTTGCCATGGTCAATTACCCCAGAATTTCTTCAACGGATTTACCACGCTTGGCAGCGACCATTTCTGGAGAATTCATATTTTCCAGGCCATCAATAGTTGCACGAACCACGTTAATCGGGTTGGTGGAACCATATGCTTTAGCCAGAACGTTATGAACCCCAGCAACTTCCAGAACGGCGCGCATTGCACCACCGGCGATGATACCGGTACCTTCGGAAGCTGGCTGCATGAATACACGAGAACCCGTGTGAACACCTTTAACAGGGTGTTGCAGGGTGCCGTGGTTCAGCGCGACGTTAATCATATTGCGACGGGCTTTTTCCATCGCTTTCTGGATCGCTGCTGGAACTTCACGCGCTTTACCGTAACCAAAACCAACGCGACCGTTACCATCACCAACTACAGTCAGAGCTGTGAAGGAGAAAATACGACCACCTTTAACGGTTTTAGATACGCGGTTAACCGCGATCAGCTTTTCCTGCAGTTCGCCAGCCTGTTTTTCGATGTGAGCCATCTTACACCTCTACCTTAGAACTGAAGGCCAGCTTCACGGGCAGCATCTGCCAGTGCCTGGACACGACCATGATATTGGAACCCGGAACGGTCAAAGGAAACATTGCTGATGCCTTTTTCCAGAGCGCGTTCTGCAACAGCTTTACCTACAGCTGCAGCGGCGTCTTTGTTACCGGTGTACTTCAATTGTTCTGCAATAGCTTTTTCTACAGTAGAAGCAGCTACCAGAACTTCAGAACCGTTCGGTGCAATTACCTGTGCGTAAATATGACGCGGGGTACGATGTACCACCAGGCGAGTTGCACCCAGCTCTTTGAGCTTGCGGCGTGCGCGGGTCGCACGACGGATACGAGCAGATTTCTTATCCATAGTGTTACCTTACTTCTTCTTAGCCTCTTTGGTACGCACGACTTCGTCGGCGTAACGAACACCCTTGCCTTTGTAAGGCTCAGGACGACGGTAGGCGCGCAGATCTGCTGCAACCTGACCGATCAGCTGTTTATCAGCGCCTTTCAGCACGATTTCAGTCTGAGTCGGGCATTCTGCAGTGATACCGGCCGGCAGCGGATGCTCAACAGGGTGTGAGAAGCCCAGAGACAGGCCTACTGCATTCCCTTTGATAGCTGCACGATAACCTACACCAACCAGCTGAAGCTTTTTAGTGAAGCCTTCGGTAACACCAACAACCATTGAGTTCAGCAGGGCACGCGCGGTACCAGCCTGAGCCCATCCATCCACGAAACCATCACGTGGACCGAAGGTCAGAGCGTTGTCTGCATGTTTAACTTCAACAGCATTGTTGAGGGTACGAGTCAGCTCGCCGTTTTTACCTTTGATCGTAATAACCTGACCGTCGATTTTTACATCAACGCCGGCAGGAATGACGACCGGTGCTTTAGCAACACGAGACATTCTTTCCTCCGATTAGGCTACGTAGCAGATAATTTCGCCACCAAGACCAGCTTGGCGCGCTGCACGATCAGTCATAACACCTTTAGAGGTAGAAACAACTGCGATACCAAGACCAGCCATAACTTTTGGCAGCTCATCTTTTTTCTTATAGATGCGCAGGCCTGGGCGGCTGACACGCTGAATGCTTTCTACAACAGCTTTACCCTGGAAATACTTGAGAGTAAGTTCCAGTTCCGGCTTGGTGTCGCCTTCAACTTTAAAATCTTCGATAAAACCTTCTTCCTTCAGCACGTTGGCAATTGCCACTTTCAGCTTGGCGGAAGGCATGGTGACCGCAACTTTGTTCGCGGCCTGACCGTTACGGATACGGGTCAGCATATCCGCGATCGGATCTTGCATGCTCATCTGTCTTTACTCCCGTGATTCAATTGGTAATTACCAGCTAGCCTTTTTCAAGCCTGGCACTTCACCGCGCATAGCGGCTTCACGCAGTTTGATACGGCTCAACCCAAACTTGCCCACATAACCATGTGGACGACCTGTTTGACGACAGCGGTTACGCTGACGAGACGGGCTGGAATCACGCGGCAGAGACTGCAGCTTGAGAACCGCATTCCAACGATCTTCGTCGGAAGCGTTCACATCAGAAATGATCGCTTTCAGTTCAGCGCGTTTAGCGAAGAATTTATCAGCTAAAGCTACGCGCTTTACTTCGCGTGCTTTCATTGATTGCTTAGCCATTCAGTAACCCTACCTTACTTGCGGAACGGGAAGTCAAAGGCAGCCAGCAGAGCACGGCCTTCTTCGTCAGATTTCGCAGTAGTGGTAATGGTAATATCCAAACCACGCACGCGGTCGACTTTATCGTAGTCGATTTCTGGGAAGATGATCTGCTCACGGACACCCATGCTGTAGTTACCACGACCGTCGAAAGACTTAGCGGACAAGCCACGGAAGTCACGGATACGTGGAACAGCAATAGTGATCAGGCGCTCAAAGAACTCCCACATGCGTTCGCCACGCAGAGTTACTTTACAGCCGATCGGATAGCCCTGACGGATTTTGAAGCCTGCAACTGATTTGCGTGCTTTGGTGATCAACGGCTTTTGACCGGAGATTGCTGTCAGATCAGCTGCTGCGTTATCCAGCAGTTTCTTGTCAGCGATCGCTTCACCAACACCCATGTTCAGGGTGATCTTCTCGACCCGAGGGACTTGCATGACAGAATTGTAGTTAAACTCAGTCATGAGTTTGCTAACTACTTCGTCTTTGTAGTAATCATGCAGTTTCGCCATCGTACTACTCCAAATTACTTGATAGTTTCGCTGTTAGACTTGAAGAAACGGACTTTTTTGCCGTCTTCGAATCTAAAGCCTACACGGTCAGCCTTGCCGGTAGCCGCATTGAAGATTGCAACGTTAGAAACCTGAATAGCAGCTTCTTTTTCAACGATGCCACCTGGTTGGTTCAGGGCCGGAACCGGCTTCTGATGTTTCTTAACCAGGTTGATACCTTCAACGACGAGTTTGCCGGAAGACAGAACATTTTTTACTTTACCGCGTTTACCTTTATCTTTACCGGTTAACACGATAACTTCGTCATCACGACGGATTTTCGCTGCCATGATTCGCTCCTTAGAGTACTTCTGGTGCCAGAGAGATAATTTTCATGAACTTCTCAGTACGAAGTTCACGAGTTACCGGCCCAAAGATACGCGTGCCGATAGGCTGCTCGCTGTTATTGTTCAAAATAACGCATGCATTACCATCGAAGCGAATGACAGAACCGTCAGGGCGACGAACACCCTTCTTGGTGCGCACCACTACCGCTTTCAGCACATCACCTTTTTTGACCTTACCACGTGGAATTGCTTCCTTGATGGTGATCTTGATGATGTCGCCTACGCCTGCGTAGCGACGGTGCGAGCCACCCAGAACCTTGATACACATTACGCGACGTGCACCGGAGTTGTCGGCGACGTTCAGCATAGTCTGTTCTTGGATCATTTTAGTGCTCCGCTAATGTCAACTACTACCTGAGACTCTAAAATCAGAGCCGTTAAAAAGCCCCATATCGAGGGCGCGGCATTATAACACCGCTTCTGCAATATGGGTAGAAAAAATAAACGGCTCATCGCTGAGCCGTTTATTCGTATCGAGAAGGCTTACTGTATTACAGAACCGCTTTCTCTACAACGCGAACCAGCGTCCAGGACTTAGTCTTGGACAGTGGACGGCATTCACGGATTTCAACCTTGTCGCCGATACCACATTCGTTGTTCTCGTCATGTACGTGCAGTTTGGTCGTACGCTTGATGAATTTACCGTAGATCGGGTGTTTCACAATACGTTCGATAGCAACAACAATGGATTTCTCCATTTTGTCGCTAACAACACGACCTTGCAGAGTACGGATTTTATCGGTCATTACGCACCCGCCTTCTGAGTCAGTAAAGTCTTAACGCGTGCAACATTGCGACGCACTTGCTTCAGCAGGTGAGTCTGTTGCAGCTGGCCACTTGCAGCCTGCATACGCAGGTTAAACTGCTCACGCAGCAGATTCAGCAGCTCGGCGTTCAGTTCTTCAACGCTTTTTTCACGCAGCTCATTTGCTTTCATTACATCACCGTCTTAGTTACAAAGGTGGTTTTGATAGGCAGTTTCGCTGCTGCCAGGCCGAAGGCTTCACGGGCCAGCTCTTCCGGAACACCGTCCATTTCATACAGGACTTTGCCCGGTTGGATCAAGGCAACCCAGTACTCCACGTTACCTTTACCTTTACCCATACGAACTTCCAGCGGCTTCTCGGTGATTGGTTTGTCCGGGAATACACGGATCCAAATCTTACCTTGACGCTTAACTGCACGGGTCATTGCACGACGTGCTGCTTCGATCTGACGTGCAGTCAGACGACCACGGCCAACAGCTTTCAGACCGAAAGTGCCGAAGCTAACATCCGTACCCTGCGCCAGACCACGGTTGCGGCCTTTGTGCACTTTACGGAATTTTGTACGCTTTGGTTGTAACATCAGCGACGCTCCTTATTTACGGCCTTTACGCTGCTGCTTTTTAGGTTGAGCAGCCGGTTTTTCCGGTTGTTCAACAGCAGCCATACCACCCAGGATCTCACCTTTGAAGATCCATACCTTAACGCCGATTACACCGTAAGTGGTGTGCGCTTCAGAGGTGTTGTAGTCGATGTCAGCACGCAGAGTGTGCAGCGGTACGCGACCTTCACGGTACCATTCGGTACGTGCGATTTCCGCGCCGCCCAGACGGCCGCTAACTTCAACTTTGATACCTTTAGCGCCCAGACGCATTGCGTTCTGTACAGCACGCTTCATAGCACGACGGAACATAACACGACGTTCCAGCTGAGAAGTGATGCTGTCAGCAACCAATTTAGCGTCCAGTTCAGGCTTACGAACTTCAGCGATATTGATCTGTGCAGGAACGCCAGCGATATCCGCTACGACCTTGCGCAGTTTTTCTACGTCTTCGCCTTTCTTACCGATAACGATGCCAGGACGAGCAGTGTGAATGGTTACACGGATGCTCTTAGCCGGACGCTCGATAACGATACGAGATACAGACGCTTTAGCCAGTTCCTTAGTCAGGTACTGACGTACTTTAAAATCGCTGTCCAGGTTGTCAGCGAATTCTTTGGTGTTCGCAAACCAAGTAGAGTTCCATGGTTTTACAATACCCAGGCGAATACCATTAGGATGTACTTTCTGACCCATTGCTAGTCTCCAGAGTCTCAGCGATCGGACACAACCACAGTAATGTGGCTGGTGCGCTTCAGGATGCGATCTGCACGACCTTTCGCACGCGGCATAATGCGCTTCATGCTTGGGCCTTCGTCTACGAAAATTTTCGCAACTTTCAGATCGTCAATGTCAGCGCCATCGTTGTGTTCAGCGTTAGCAATGGCAGATTCCAGTACTTTCTTAACCAATACCGCAGCTTTCTTGTTGGTATAGGTCAGGATGTCCAGGGCCTGCGACACTTTCTTACCGCGAATCAGGTCAGCAACAAGGCGAACCTTCTGAGCAGAAGAACGAGCATGGCGATGTTGAGCTAAAGTTTCCATCTCTTCCTCCTACCTTATTTCTTCTTCGCTTTTTTATCAGCAGCGTGGCCGCGATAAGTACGAGTCGGTGCGAATTCACCCAGTTTGTGACCAACCATTTCGTCGGAAACAAAGACTGGAACGTGCTGACGACCATTATGGACAGCGATGGTCAAACCGATCATGTTAGGAAAGATCGTTGAACGACGGGACCAAGTGCGCAGGGGCTTCTTGTCTCCGCTTTCCACCGCTTTCTCTACCTTCTTCAGCAAGTGCAGGTCAATAAAAGGACCTTTCTTGAGAGAACGTGGCATGGCTTATCCTCTAAAATTATTTGCTACGGCGACGTACGATAAATTTATCAGTACGCTTGTTGCTGCGGGTCTTCTTACCTTTGGTCTGAACGCCCCACGGAGTTACCGGGTGCTTACCAAAGTTACGACCTTCACCACCACCATGTGGGTGGTCTACTGGGTTCATCGCAGTACCGCGAACGGTAGGACGAACACCACGCCAGCGTGCAGCACCTGCTTTACCCAGAACGCGCAGCATATGCTCAGCATTGCCAACTTCGCCCAGAGTAGCGCGGCAGTCTGCTTCGACTTTACGCATTTCACCAGAACGCAGACGCAGGGTGACATAAGCACCGTCACGAGCAACGATCTGAACGTAAGTACCAGCGGAACGTGCCAGCTGACCGCCTTTACCTGGTTTCATTTCTACGTTATGAACGGTAGAACCAACCGGGATATTGCGCATCGGCAGGGTGTTGCCTGCTTTGATTGCAGCATCAACGCCAGACTGAATCTGGTCGCCAGCTTTCAGGCCTTTAGGGGCCAGGATGTAACGGCGTTCGCCGTCTTTGTACAGAACCAGCGCGATGTTCGCGGAACGGTTCGGATCGTACTCAAGACGTTCAACAACTGCTGGGATACCGTCTTTGTTGCGTTTGAAGTCAACAATACGATAAGCCTGCTTGTGGCCACCACCGATGTGACGAGTGGTGATACGGCCATTGTTGTTACGACCACCGGATTTGCTGTTTTTTTCCAGCAACGGAGCAAAAGGTTTGCCCTTGTGCAGCTCAGGGTTAACCACTTTAACTACGTGGCGACGACCCGGAGATGTCGGTTTACATTTAACAACTGCCATTGTATTACTCCTCCGACTTACTCAGCGCCGCCAACGAAGTCCAGATTCTGGCCTTCTTTCAGGGTGACGTAAGCTTTTTTCCAGTCGCTACGACGACCGATACGCTGTCCTTGACGTTTAACTTTCCCTTTAACTACCAGGGTGTTAACGACTTCGACTTCGACTTCAAACAGTTTCTGCACAGCAGCTTTGATCTCTGCTTTGGTCGCGTCTTTAGCAACTTTGAGAACGATGGTGTTTGTTTTTTCCATCGCAGTAGACGCTTTTTCAGAAACGTGCGGTGCACGCAGCACCTTCAGCAGACGTTCTTCACGAATCATGCCAGCATCTCCTCAACTTGCTTAACAGCATCAGCAGTCATTACGACTTTGTCGAAGGCGATCAGGCTAACCGGGTCGATACCAGTTGCATCACGTACGTCAACCTTGTGCAGGTTACGCGCAGCAAGGAACAGGTTCTCGTCCAGCTCACCGGTGATGATCAGCACATCTTCCAGAGCCATGTCTTTCAGTTTCTGTGCCAGCAGCTTAGTTTTAGGCGCTTCAACAGAGAATGATTCGACAACGATCAGACGATCCTGACGTACCAGTTCGGACAGGATGCTTTTCAGCGCGCCGCGGTACATCTTTTTGTTAACTTTTTGACTGTGGTCCTGTGGACGCGCAGCGAAGGTCACGCCACCTGAACGCCAGATCGGGCTCTTGATAGAACCTGAACGCGCACGGCCGGTACCTTTCTGGCGCCATGGCTTTTTGCCAGAACCAGTTACTTCAGCACGAGTCTTCTGAGCACGAGTACCCTGACGAGCACCAGCTGCATAAGCAACAACAACCTGGTGAACCAGCGCTTCGTTGAAATCACGACCGAAGGTAGTTTCGGAAACAGTCAGCGCGCTCTGCGCGTCTTTCAATACTAATTCCATTGCTATCCCCTTACGCCTTCACAGCTGGTTTAACGATCAGGTCGCTACCGGTTGCACCCGGAACTGCACCTTTAACCAGCAGCAGGTTGCGCTCAGCGTCAACACGTACTACGTCCAGGCTCTGAACGGTTACACGTTCGTTACCCAGCTGACCTGCCATTTTCTTGCCTTTGAACACTTTGCCCGGGGTCTGGTTCTGACCGATAGAACCCGGAACGCGGTGAGACAAGGAGTTACCGTGAGTAGCGTCCTGGGTACGGAAGTTCCAGCGCTTAACGGTACCAGCAAAACCTTTACCTTTAGAGGTACCGGTTACGTCAACTTTTTTAACGTCAGCAAACAGCTCAACGCTAATGTCCTGACCTACGGTGAACTCTTCGCCTTCAGCAAGACGGAATTCCCACAGACCACGGCCAGCTTCAACGCCAGCTTTAGCGAAGTGACCCGCTTCTGGTTTGGTTACACGGTTAGCTTTTTTAGCACCAGTGGTAACCTGAACAGCGCGGTAGCCATCGTTAGCCAGATCTTTGACCTGAGTAACGCGGTTTGCTTCAACTTCGATTACGGTTACTGGGATTGAAACGCCATCTTCAGTGAAGATGCGGGTCATACCCACTTTTTTACCGACTAAACCAATCATTGTATCAACCTCTCAATCGCTCGATGACCTGATTAACCCAGGCTGATCTGCACGTCTACACCGGCAGCCAGATCCAGACGCATCAGAGCATCAACGGTTTTCTCAGTTGGCTCAACGATGTCAACCAGACGCTTGTGAGTGCGGATTTCGTACTGATCACGCGCGTCTTTGTTGACGTGCGGGGAGATCAGAACGGTGAAGCGCTCTTTGCGGGTCGGCAGCGGGATCGGACCACGGACTTGCGCACCAGTGCGCTTAGCAGTCTCGACGATTTCCGCGGTTGATTGATCGATCAGACGATGATCAAACGCTTTAAGGCGGATACGGATTCTTTGGTTCTGCATGAGACCAGAGCTCCAATTATTTTATAAACGAAAATGATTACTCCTCAAACCCATTACGATTGATGGGAGAGTGTAACCGTTCTTACGTAGCTCCCCGATTGGGAGCATTGTTGAGTAACAAAATTAGTTACTCCGGTTCAGATTGAACCAGCCGTCAATTACGACAAGCCCGCGCATTATACGTATTTACAGACTTAATGCAAGTCAACTGTGTCGATAATAACCAACCTTTATTAAGGTGTACTCATTGCTGTTCGATATCGGCCATAGCCTGCTTCACCCGCGCTTTGAGTTCGGACTGTTCAGTGAAATTTTCTGGCGCTGGTTGCTCTCCACTATCACCCTCCCAGGCAGTCTCTTCTGTCACGCTCTCTTGTGGCAGCGGTAAAGGTTTCTTCTTATATATATAGTGTTCATCTGACAGGCGATAGTTCAGGGGCGCTGGTTCAGACCCCGTGGTTTGAGAAATCCAGAGATAGATAAAGCAGCCCGCTAGGGTGCATCCCATGATATACACCAGCCAACACAACAAATGCAGTAAACACCGCCCAGGTGTAACCGGCATATCAGGTCTGATAAAGCCTTCGTTTACGTTCGGGGAGTCACCCCGTTTCGTACTCATGCTTTTCCTCCATCAGAGGTTATTTTCGGGCTTTCTCCCAGTGCCTGCCACAGCCTGATAAGCGAAATTCGCCCCATCACGCCATCAGCCTTAATTTTGTTTTGCCTTTGAAACTGGCGAATTTTTTCAATCAGCACTGGACTCCACTCGCCGCTCTCTTCGGCATCAACGTTAAGCACGCGGCTAAGCATCGTATCTAGCCACACAATATCCTCGGCGCTGCTCTTCTTTGAAATGCTCCCATTGCCGTCAGGAGATGGCTTCCACATCAGGGTATAGCTCCCCTTCCAGACGCTGCTGAACCATGCTTTATTCAGAACCCAGGTTTTTTCCCCCGACAACGCAACGAGCGAATCGCCCCCTCCCCCGATGATAACAACCGGGATGTGCGTATTATCTATCTCCAGTGCGGCGATCCAGGGCAGCCCCTGAGCCATCAACGATGCCAACGTATCGGTTCCGGACACACACGCCATTCCTGCCCGGAATGCCTGATCGCACCAGGCTTCTCCTTGATCCACTTCATAACCCCAGACGCTATAGAGTAATGCGAGTGATCCCCTGGCAGACAAAATCCCGGATGTCAGCGCCGGCGGTTTCACCGGACTCTTTGTCGCAGTAATCCACCTTGCAGGAGAAGGAAACCCGCGTGAAAGTGGTTGCGCAAAATACCCACCCGCGCTGCCCGACACGATCGCCACCAGGAACAATGCCAGCCACAGTCGTCCTCCCCGCCGGGGTGCTGGCAGACAACGTAGGGTATCGGCTTGCTTGGATAGCGGCAGAGTATCATGTGCACCATCACCCGATGGTGCACTCCCGTGGTAGCGTCTGCCTGCCCGGGCGGCTAAATGCAGATTCCCCTGGCTGCGTTTCATCATGTCGCGGATGAATTTGTCAGGAAACGCCCTCCCCTCCCCTGGCTCAATACCGGCATAAAAAGCGAATACCTGTCGGTAGTCATCTACTTTCACGCCAGGAAGCTGAAACCATACCGGATGGTTTATACGTAGTTGACGTTGTTGGCGATTGGAAAAATTGCCGGTTATCAAAAGATGGGCTTGCGGCATAAGTGCGATGAACATCTCGACTATGGCCACAATGCCTTTTGGTACCCGATGGCTGTCTTCAAGAACCAGCAAAAGCGGGTGGTCTGGCATCGCGTCGGTAGCGCACAACAATTCACGCCAGAGCGAATTGCTGGAAAACGCCCTCCCGGTTAAATTGCCCGAAACTTCAGTGTCAGCAATCACAGTCCATTCCCACTGATAGCCCTTACTGTTAGTGGGGCTCATCGTTAGAGAACGATTAGGCCAGTGGGTGATAGCGCCACGCGCCAGTGTGCTTTTGCCACTGCCTGTTACACCCTGCATCACCACCCAGTGTTCATGAGCCAGCGTGGTGCTCAGACTGTCCAGCATCCTGCGACGCAGGGCAGTATAGAAATGAATGTGTTCATCCATGAATAGTGTATTAGCCTCAAAATTTATTCTTTTCCTAAAATAAGCATCCTGCTTGTAAACTTCTTGCTGCTTACCAGATAGCAATTATATTATCGCGACCATTAACAAGAAATAGATTTACTCTTTAGAGATTCTTAATAATAAATTTATGATAACTGTACCCCTCACGCTAAGAAGCGCGTTTTCTTCCCGTACGCTGTACGCGCTAATTATATTGACAAGCTTTATAACTATATTCATTTCAATAAACAATGGATATATGAAGATATCTAAATACAGTTCATCGAATAAAAACCACAACAACATTTATGAAATAAATAAAACGAGCAAAAAATATAAATGGAACCTATCAAGCTCGGCAACAGAAAACCCAGCAATGACCACCTTAACCATAAAAGAAACTGACACATTGTCCGGTATTCAGTTGAGTGGAATTATTTACAGCACCAATAAATTACATTCCCGTACCATCCTGCTGGAAGGAGGTGAACAGACTGCCTATGCTATCGGCGATCGTCTGAACTCCTCAAAGATTACACGTGTCTCCGACATCACAACGAATCAGGTATTTTTTTCCACCGAAGGACATACCCAACATCTCAATCTGTTAGAAGAACTCCCCGCATCTTCAGCAGGCGTCGATAAGGCCGCTTCGCGGTCTCAGGCGATATTGTCAGACTTTATTGCTGCCAGCCCCGTGTTCACTAAAACTACTCTACAGGGTTTACGCCTGCTTCCGCGGGATAATGCAGCGTTGTTTTCTCATGCTGGTCTTGAGCCGGGTGATATCGCCATCATGCTCAATAACCTGTCCTTAAAACAGCCAGTTAATATCAAGAAAGCGCAGGCGTCACTTGAAACGCTACAAAGGGTGCAATTCACCTTATTGCGAAATGCATCACCGCAACGGATTACTGTTTCCGTTGAACAATTCCAGGAAGGAAATAAAACCAGATGAAAGGGACCTCTCCAGGCCAGCGAATGAAAGCCCTTTCGCTGGCATTGTTACTTGTCACTTCCGGTAAACCCGCATTTTCAGCAGATTACACCGCTAACTTTAATGGCGCGGACATTCAAACATTTGTCAGTATTGTGGGCCAGAACATAGGGAAAACCATTCTGATAGATCCTGACGTAACGGCGTCTATTTCTGTAAGAAGTTCAGACACCTTTACTGAGGAAGAATATTATCAATTTTTCCTGAGCGTACTGGATCTTTACGGTTTTTCACTCATCAGTCTTGATAACGGATTGCTGAAAGTCGTGCGCTCCGAAAAAGCAAAGACCCTGCCTGGTCGGATTACCAGCGGCGCACAGCCCGGTAAAGGGGATGAGCTGGTCACACGTATTGTCTCACTGGAAAATGTCCCCGCACGTGCGCTCTCTCCTCTGCTGCGGCAAATGTTAGACGGCAGTAGCGTGGGCAACGTTGTGCACTATGAACCCTCAAACGCGCTGATCATCACCGGGAAAGCGTCATCCGTAAATCGTCTTCTGGAGGTTGTAAAACGCGTCGATGTAATGGGTGATGAGAAAGAGCAAATCATCCCACTGAAATACGCCTCTGCCAGCGATCTGGCCGATGTACTCACCGACCTGTCACGGGAAAGCGGAAAAGAAGCGAAACCGGCAACGCTCCAGACGCGCATCGTTGCCGACAAAAGAACGAATTCGCTGATCGTCAGCGGTTCCGATCGCGCGCGCGCGCGCGTTTTACAGCTCATCGCGCGGCTCGATACGCAAGACCAGGGCCAAGGCAATACCCGCGTCTGGTATTTGAAATATGCCAAAGCGGACAAACTCGTTGAGGTGCTGACGGGCGTCACACAAAAATTAAAAGATGAAAAAGCGGGATCATCCAAAACCACCAACAATAGCAACGGTAACGATATCTCAATAACGGCCGATGAACAGACCAACTCACTGGTGGTTACCGCGGACCAGGGCATTCTGCAACAACTGAGCGATGTTATCTCAAAGCTGGATATTCGTCGGGCTCAGGTTCTGGTCGAAGCAATCATTGTGGAAGTTCAGGATGGCAGAGGTCTTAACCTGGGTGTGCAGTGGGCGAACAAAAATGTTGGTGTGCAACAGTTTACCAGAACCGGCTTACCCATCTTTAATGCGGCGCAGGGCATCCATGAGTTTAAGTCTCAGGGTGGTATTACCAGCGACAACCCGGCGTACGATCTCTTCAGTGGCTATACCGGTCTTGCGGCGGGCTTCTTCAACGGTGACTGGGGAGTACTGCTGACCGCTCTCAATACTGACAATAAAAACGATATCCTCTCCACGCCCAGTATTGTGACGCTGGATAACAAAGAAGCCGCGTTCAACGTTGGCCAGGACGTTCCCGTGCTCTCAGGTTCCCAAACCACCGCAGCCGATAACATTTACAGCACTGTCGAGCGTAAAACCGTCGGCACGAAGCTGAAAGTCACCCCTCAAATCAACGAGGGCGACTCCGTTTTAATGGAGATAGAGCAAGAGGTTTCCAGCGTCGACTCTTCGACAACGTCCTCCACGCTGGGACCCACATTCAACACCCGCACCATCCAGAATGCGGTGCTGGTAAAAAGTGGGGAAACCGTTGTGCTTGGCGGATTGATGGATGATGCCAGTAAGCAGGAAGTCTCGAAAGTTCCTCTGTTAGGTGATATCCCGTTGATTGGACAGCTGTTCCGCTACACCTCGAATGAAAAGAGTAAACGTAACCTGATGGTCTTTATCCGCCCAACCATCATTCGGGACGACGACGTATATCACTCGCTCTCACGGGAAAAATATACCAGCTTCAAGGATATGCAAAGGGAGCGCAGTGATAAGCAGCATGACAAGCTCATTAATGTCGACAACATTGATGAACTGGATGACCGCGCATTTGATAACGCCCCTGCGGCGCCTGCTGCCAAAAATCCGTTCAGGGAAAACCGCGCAAAATGACACCCTATTCCTGGAAAAAAGCGCAGCGTGTCGGTGTTGCCTTCCAGCAGCAGGAGTTGTTCTATGCAGAAAATGCCACGCTTGAGCATCTGCTTGAAGTAGCCTCTGCTGCCCCCCACTGCACTCACTTTACGCGGCTTACCCCTGCGCAATTTACAGAAAAGCTTGAGATTCTCTACCAGCAAAATAGCGAGTCAGCCCAGCTCATTGCTGAAGATATTAACAACTCGGACGACCTCAGCGTCCTTTCCGATGAGATCCCCGTGAATGAAGATCTGCTCAACGAGCAGTCAGACGCGCCGGTGATCAGACTCATAAATGCCGTACTCAGTGAAGCGCTTAAGGAACACGCCTCGGACATTCATATTGAGGTGTTTGAAAAGACGATGAGCATCCGCTTTCGTGTGGATGGGGTATTGCGACCAGTGGTTCAGCCAAATAAAAAGCTGGCCGCGCTACTCGTCTCGCGCATCAAAATTATGGCCCGGCTGGATATTGCAGAGAAAAGGCTGCCGCAGGATGGGCGGATAACCCTAAAGATAGGCAATCGAAACGTCGATGTGCGCGTCTCCACGCTGCCCTCACAGCACGGAGAACGGGTTGTTTTACGCCTGCTGGATAAAACCAGCCTGCGCCTGTCGCTCGACAGGCTGGATATGTCAGCCGATGACATCCGCAATCTGAAACATCTTATCGCCCTACCCCACGGCATTATTCTGGTCACGGGTCCCACCGGCTCAGGGAAAAGTACCACTCTTTACGCACTCCTTTCCGCGCTCAATAGCCCGGAACGTAATGTCCTCACGGTTGAAGACCCCATCGAATATGAGCTGGAGGGGATCGGCCAGACGCAGGTTAATAGCCGCGTGGATATGTCCTTTGCCCGCGGGTTACGCGCCATTTTGCGTCAGGATCCTGATGTGGTGATGGTAGGGGAAATACGCGATGCTGAAACTGCGCGGATTGCCGTACAGGCCTCATTAACCGGACATCTTGTCCTCTCCACCCTGCATACAAACAGCGCCAGCGGCGCAGTGACTCGCCTGCGTGATATGGGTACGGAATCATTCCTGCTCTCATCATCGCTGGTCGGGGTGATCGCACAGCGTCTGCTAAGACGCCTCTGTAACCAGTGCAAATCCGCTCATCCCGTCACGCTTCAACAGCAGCAGTTATTGCTGGCGCAAGGAATTGATGCTTCGCAACTTTGGCAGGCCAGCGGATGTAGCGCCTGTCGACAGAGTGGCTATCAGGGACGTCTGGCCATTCATGAGCTGTTAGTGATGACACCAGAGATACGCGAAGCCGTACACGCAGAGATCAATGAACAACAGCTGGAGCAGCTTCAGCGCCGTAATCACTTCAGCTTACTGGCAAATGGCCTGCGCGTAGCCGCACAAGGGTTGACCTCACTGGAAGAGGTACTGCGCGTCACTGCCGAAGGGCACGCTTCAACGGAGCACAAAGGATGAAATTTCGCTGGGTAGCGACCGATGATAACGGCGACCGTCACACTGGCGTGAGCGAGGCCGAAAGCGAGCGGGAGATGGTAGCCCGGCTGCGAAGCCAGTCACTGCTGCCGCAGTCCATAAAGCAGCAGCGCCACAGGACAACACTATGGCGGTTTTCTGCACGGGTCAGTCATGCAGAACTCACGCTTTTTACGCGCCAGCTCGCTACCCTGATGGCTGCTGCACTGCCGCTGGATGAGGCGCTCGCCGCTATCCAGCAGCAAAAAGAGAGTAAAAATCTTGTCAGTATTATCGGAGCACTTCGTCAGGCAGTGCTGGAAGGGCAATCCCTTTCCGCCGCGATGCAACTGCATCCTCGACTGTTTGATACCGTCTATTGCACGCTTGTTAAGGCCGGAGAAACCGTAGGTCAGGCTGGCGCGGTTCTGGAAAGACTGGCTGACTTTAATGAAGCCCGGCAGCGTATGCGCAGCAAACTCACGCAGGCGTTAATTTACCCCTCCCTGCTCACCACGGTTGCCATTCTGGTGGTGGTTATCCTGCTCACCGCTGTTGTGCCAAAAGTTGCCGCACAGTTTATTCATCTCCGGCACGAGCTCCCGCTCACAACCCGCCTGCTGCTCGCCATTAGCCACTTTCTGTCAGCGCAGGGACCCTGGCTGTTGCTGTTATTCATCACCTTAGGTGGCCTGTTTTCCTGCTGGCTAAAGCGAGAAGGAAACCGGCTTCGTTTTCATCGTCTGTTGACTCGCTTTCGGCTGGTTTGCGCCATCGACAGCGCTCGCTATTTACGCGCCCTCAGCATTCTCAACGTGAGCGGTGTACCACTACTTCAGGCAATGGCTCTTTCGGCTGAAGGGGTGATGAACCAGGAGATACGCCAGCGTCTGTGCAACGCCGCGGAAAGCGTACGTCAGGGAAATAGTGTCAGCCAGTCACTTGGGAAGACGCATATTTTCCCGCCCATGATGCTGTACATGATCGCCTCCGGGGAAAAAAGTGGCCAGTTGGGGGAGCTCATGCAGCGCGCGACGGATAACCAGGAAATTCATCTGCAAAACCGTATCACGATGGCGCTGGCGATATTTGAACCTGCACTGATTGTCCTCATGGCCGCCATCGTGCTGTTTATTGTCGTGGCGGTCATGCAACCGATATTACAACTTAACTCATTGATGAACTAAGGAAAGGTTATGGAACGACAGACATTAAGAACACAGCGTGGTTTTACCTTGATGGAGCTTATGGTGGTCATTGTGATTCTGGGCATTCTTGCCAGCCTGGTGGTACCCAACCTGATGGGTAACAAAGATCGTGCGGATCGACAAAAAGCCATCAGCGACATTACCGCTCTCGAAAACGCGCTCGATATGTACAAGCTGGATAACCATCGCTACCCCACGACCGAACAGGGAATGGAGGCTCTCGTTGAAGCTCCTGTGCTGTCACCGCTGGCTGAAAATTATAATCCCGGTGGCTATATCTGTCGCCTGCCCGCGGATCCGTGGGGTAATGACTACATTCTGGTAAGCCCGGGCGAACACAGTGCTATCGACTTAAGCTCAGTCGGGCCCGACGGTGAAGCGGGGACAACGGACGACGTAAACAACTGGGATAACGACAAAAAAGCTCGCTAATCATGGCACATCAAAAAGGATTCACTTTGCTGGAAGTGCTTCTGGTGGTGGTCATTCTCGCAGCTGCGGTTGCGGGGGTAACCGCCATGCAAAGCGATCGGCTGAGCACGAGCGGAAAGCTACGCCAGCGCGCCGATGCATTCAGGCAATCAGTTGAATACGCAGTGGATCTTGCGCTGCTGGAAAAACATGCCGTTGCCTTACGGCTGTCTGAAGAGGGTTGGGCACTCTACCTTCCGCAGATAGATACACGTACCGGCTGGCAATGGGTAGCCGCCACAAATCACGACAACTTACCGCTTCACGGTGAATGGGAAAGAGCGAAGTCACCGGACATTACCCCATCAACGAAAGGCACTTCACCGCAAATTATTATTATGCCTGATGGCCAGATGACGCCATTCACCCTGCTGTTCAGGAAAGATGATGGCGAAAAAATCCTGCTTATACACAGCGCCGGTTCGCTGCCGCTGGACATTAGGCCAGTAAAGGAGCCGCAATGAAAAATCAGAGTGGAATGCTCCTGTTGGAGGTATTGCTGGCACTGGCCATTTTTGCCACGGCGGTTACGGGGTTAGTCAGCAGTATGCAATGGCAGCTCTCAGCGCTGGATACCCTGAAACAAGAGATGCTTGCACGGTGGGTTGCGGATAATCAGCTGATTAAAGCGCATTGTGGCCAGGACGCATTGAAGACCGGGCAGTCATCACAGTTAAACATGACCTTTGCCTGGCAATTCTCCGGGCGCTCGCAAACCCCGGGATTGTTTACGCGCAGCAGCATCACCGTGGTAACCCCGGGAGGGCGTTCACTAATCCTCAACGACTGGGCTTCGGTATCCGGGGAGCAAGGGGAAAAGCATGATTAACAGGCAGCACGGTTTTACCCTTCTTGAAGTGATGCTGGCGGTCGCGATTTTCTCAGCGCTCAGTTTTATGGCGACGATTGTCTTTTCCCAGGCATCAGAACAGCACCAGCGCGCGCAAAAAATTGCCAACGATTTCCATGCCTTACAATACTCCCTGTTGCTGCTTGAAAATGACCTGACGCAATTCGTTCCCAGAAAAAATCGTCAGACTAACCAGACATTTACAAGCAGTTCGGATGATGTGGTTTTCACCACCCAGACACGAGATGCCGCGCTGCCTTTCGACACCGCAACGGTACTGGCAACGGTCCACTGGTATGTTCAGGACGGAACGCTCTATCGCGCGGTGAAATACGCGCCAGATGACAAGGAGGATAAGACGCCACGCCCGCTGTTATCCGGCATTACTCATTTTAATGCCGCACTGGCGCTCGCAGAGGGCAACAATCTATCCACCACCGTTTCCATAACCCTGGAGCAGGAAAACCAGCAGACCATTCATCGTCTGTTTATTCTGCCCGGGTGGATCCCAGAGAAACAAACGCCCCGCACTGATGGGGCCAGCAAATGAAAACACAGAGAGGGGCAGCGCTGCTTATCGTGCTGATGATTCTGGCGTTGATGGCTGCACTGGCGGCCGAAATGACCCTGAGTTTTCAGACTCAGCTCCAGCGCAGCAGACGTACCAGCGACACATTGCAGGCAAAATACGCCCTGCTGTATGCCGAAAGTGAAGCCACCTCCGGCGTAGTAAAACATGATGATGAACGCCTGGCAGGGATGGCGGAACTGGGTGACAACACAAGGGTACGCTGGCGCACTGACGATATGCAAAACTGCTTTAATCTGAATGCGCTGGAAAACACGCCAGCCGCACCTCTGGCCTCTATGCCCTATGAGATCAGCGTATTTGCAGCTCTGCTCGATAAACTCGGTGTCGATAAAGGTCGCGCAGAAGAGATTATCCAGTCTGTGGCGGATGACATAGACACCGATACCTCTCCACGGAGCAAAGGGGCGGAAGATGAGTATTACCAACGAGACGGCATTCAGCATCTGACCGCAAATCAGATGCTCTTTTTGCCCACAGAGATCCGCACATTAAAAGGCATGACCCACACGATTTACGAGAAACTCGCCCCGTTAATTTGTACCGCATTCAGCAACGATTTATCCATCAATATCAATAGTCTCACCGCGGCGCAGGCACCGCTTCTTGCCGCTATTTTTCTTAACGATATCAGTACGTCAGATGCCAGGGCATTGCTCAAAAAGCGCCCCGAAAAGGGGTGGAAAACAGTCGATGCCTTTCTCTATCAGGCCCAGCAGGATTACAGCGCGGTTAAACCACGAGTGGATCAGCTGAAAAAGTATCTGACGACCAATAGCCACTATTTTTTGGTCACATCCACCGCTCATGAAGGTGAGCTGACTTCGGGTATGCGAACATTTTTCTATTATGACGACAAGAAGAAAACAATTGGGCTCTATTTACGCCAACTCACGGATGGCGAACATGAAGAGTAAAACAACCTCTCTGCCCGCGCCCAGACTGATCGTTCGCCTGCATAAACAGACGGAGGATCCTGTGGAATGGGCCATATATCAAGACGATTGCTGCAAAGACGTTCAAAAGTTGCCACGTGAAAATCTCACTGAACTGGCTGCCCTGCCCGCAGCCCGGCAAACCCAACTGCTTGTTCCGGTTGAAAAAGCAACGTGCAGAACCCTGGTGATCCCTGATGAAAACTACGAACTGACCGATCAGAAGTTGCACTGGCTTGCCGATGACACACTCGATGAGGATGCCCCCTCCCTTCACTGGACGTTGCTGTCTCGCCAGGGAACACGCCTCGTTGTCGCAGGCATAGAAAAGGCATGGCTAGATGCAGAGCTGAAGATGCTCAGTTCAGCGGGCCTGAACATTGTGCACGCGACCATTGACGCCCTCTGCTTACCGGCACCAGAGAACGGTTGGACAGTGTTGAAAGACGATGACGCCTGGCTTGTCAGAACACAGGAGGGAGTTGTATCTCGTCTGACAGAAACGTGGCTTCTCCACCTACTGACGCACTTCCCTCCCCAGCAGTTAACCCATTATGGCGCGCTGCCGGGACCACACCAGGGCACATTGGTAAAATCAGAATGCCACATCATGGCGCATTTTGCGGATACAGAGTTGCCCAATCTGTTGCACGATGGCATTTGTCCTCCCGCACAGCTTTCCCCGTGGACTGGGCGGCTAAAGTCCGTCTCACTTTGCAGTATTGCCCTGGCCGCAGGTATCGCGCTACTTATCCAGGGGGCCTGCTACTGGCAACTTCTTGGACTGGAAAAACAACTCAGGAATACTCTGGCACAGCAATGGCAACGCTATATTCCGGAAAACCGACACAGCAGTAACGTGCGCGTCTGGCTGCCAAAGCAATTGCAACAACACTCTCCGGCGCCTTTCGCTCTCCTGCTACAAATACAGTCGGGTCTTGCCTCTTTCCCAGGCCTGGCGCTGGAAGGGGTGAGCTATAACTCACAGAAAAAATCATTACAGCTGTATCTCTATGCCAGCGATGAGAGCCAGGTACAGCAGTTTATAAAACAGGGCATAGCAGGCTTTTCATTGAAGATCGGCAAACACGAACAGGGACTGTGGACACTCAGCAATGATTAAACACACGCGGGACAAATTCCGGCAAAAAAGCCTTCATGAGCAACGATTCATCATCGTCTTGTGCGCATGTACCCTGAGCCTTTTTTTCTGGTTTGGTCTTTACCATCCACTCGGGCAGGCCATTGCGACACTTCAGACCCGGTGTGAAAGATTACAAAGAGAGACGGTGTGGCTCAGCGAACAGGTTAGTGCTGCGGGCCTCCTGCCCGACAAAAAACTGTCGGGAAAACCGGATGAGCTCATCAGGGGCAGCCTGAAAAAAGCCGGCGTATTCGCAACGATCCAGCAGGTCAATGCCAGTGAACTGGAGATCACCGCCAGCAACGTCAGCATAGAACGCTTTATGCAGTGGCTGGAAGAGGCGCAATTAAAACACGGGCTGCGCGTTGTAGCCGTGGAGTTTCATGCCAGCAAACAATCCTCCGGGATTATCACACTGACACGCCTGACTATTGGGGTGAAAAAGAATGGATAACGAATTAGTCGTACTGTTTCTCATCATCGGTCTGGCGGCGGGAAGTACGATGGGAATGGTCACCTGGCGGCTCCCATTAATGGTTTTACAGCAATATCAGCCTGATGATACGTCCTTCCGCTGTAATTTATGGCTACCGCCGTCACACTGCTGTCACTGCAAAACCCCGCTGGCCTGGTATGACAATATCCCTGTGTTTAGCTGGTTGCGCCTGAAAGGGAAGTGTCGCTATTGCGGCCTGCACGTTTCGTGGCGATATCCTGTTCTCGAAATCAGTAGTGCAATCATGGCGGTGCTTTGCTACATCCTTCACCCTGACGCACTGGTGTTGGCGCTGGGGCTCTTTCTCTATTTCTGGTTCGCTCTGGCCCTTAGTGTCATTGATTTCCGGCATTTATTACTGCCTGACCTACTGACCCTGCCCTTGCTTTGGCTCGGGCTGTTATTTAATGTCTTGTCGGGGATCGTATCTTGCGAAGATGCCATCCTGGGAGCCGTAGCCGGATATCTTCTGTTGTGGATGATTTACTGGATAATCTGGCTTATATGGCATAAAGAAGGGATGGGATTTGGGGATTTTAAACTGCTTGCGGCAACCGGTGCCTGGACCGGGTGGCAAAGTCTTCCGGTAATACTTTACACCGCATCCTTAGTCGGGATTGTCTATGGACTACTGTTGTGGCGTCGGAAAGGGCGCTACACCGGCGCCCTACCTTTCGGTCCGGCGCTGGCATTATGTGGCTGGGGTTACTTCTGCTGGCATACTTTGTAAGGCTATCCTTCTTCGCGGATCTGCGCCTGAAGATAGTTCTGGATACCGAGTTTATCGATGAGATCCAGCTCGGTCTCTAGCCAGTCGATATGGCCCTCTTCATCTGTCAGGATCTCAATCATCATGTCACGACTAACATAATCAAAGACGCTGTCGGCATAGGCGATAGCTTCACGCAGGTTTTTCGCCCCTTCTAACTCAAGCGCCAGATCGGAACGCAGCATTTCCTCAACATCTTCGCCGATGCGAAGTTTGCCAAGATCCTGAAGATTAGGGATACCTTCGAGAAAGAGAATACGCTCAATATACTTATCAGCGTGCTTCATCTCGTCGATAGATTCATGATATTCAACGTCATTAAGGCGTTTCAGGCCCCAGTTTTTGAACATTCTCGCATGGAGAAAATACTGGTTGATTGCGACAAGCTCATTTCCCAATAATTTATTGAGATAATTTATGATCTTAACATCACCTTTCATTATATAGTCCCTCCGCTTCCACTCATTGAAGCGTAGATCGGGCTACAGGGATGTCAAAAAAAAGAGTGTGACTCAGGCGATTTCTTTAAATTCCGGCATTTGCATTAACTCGTCCTGCATAACTTCTCGTGCCGCACGCGTGCATTTACCACATTGATTTCCAACGGGAATAAACTTGCGCAATTGCTGAAAAGACTGCGGATGAAACTGGCGTACGGCCTGACGTATCTTTTTATCGCTGATACCGTTACATAAACAAATGTACATAAGTGCTCCTGAATACTTTACACCTTAGATATTAAATGATTATGGTTATCATTACAATTCAATCTATAAATAAGACGAAGCTCAAGCACGTAGTGTAAGCATAACTTTTTATTTTATATCTAAAAAAAACCACCTACTCTATCCAAGTATAGTAGGTGGTCTTATTTAGATTAGTAACTTAGCTCTGGTATTACTTGAGCATATCTTCCGTTACAAGCATTTTCGCAATTGTGGCAGGATTTGGTGTGATACGCTGTACAATCACCGTTTCGCCCACTGAAAGAGTTGGCCCCTCGCGCCTTGCGGTAGTAACTCCATCTTTCGTCGATGATGACGCATAGTGGCATAATCCGTTGTCACAGCTAAACAGATAGCGGCCGTTAACTTCTCCACCTTGCGCCTTAATGACATAAGCGCTATTCGTTCCTACAGCAACTTTATCTGCCAAAAAGCCGACATACGTAATTGGCTTACCATTTTCTTTTTTCACCGCCAGAGACGTTACATCGGTACTACTTACTAGCGGATTGCTACCCTTCAACATGTCATCGGTAACGGTCAGCGTGGCCAATACTTCAGGGTTTGGGTTTGTCCGTTTAACCGTAATAACAGATCCAACATGGACGATATTGTCCACTGGGTAGGTGCGTAAAGCTGACTGTTCGCCATAATCCCAGCGGAAGCTATAATAGTTCTGACGACCCTCTGTGGAGAAATTATAATTCCCGTCAATTTCTACGCGGTAGTTATTAGAACCACTTAACTTGCTACTATCAAAGTTCACGTTCACATATTGATGACCGTCCTGGACATCTAAGTAAACGGCTTTCACATCCCCAACTAAATCGCCGCCAGTATCGCCTTTTGTAAACGGTGCAAATACTTCACTAAACGCATACTGCGGCGCCTGCTGTGCGGTTAAACCGCTGTGCTCTGGCGATACCTGCCCGGCGACACCCGGCTGGTCACGCATCATAGACCATGCACCAATCATACCCAGACCACGATCGGTGGCATCCTTCATCACCAGATTCGCATCTGACAGATAGAACACTTCACCCTGAACATCGTTGTAACCGATCATCGGGGTGGTGCCCATCATCGCGTTGATTTCAGCATCGGTCTTATCGGTGAAGATCTGCTTCAGCTGGCTGAACAGGTTCTCGATGGCAGATGTCGCGCACTTGCCGTGAATGTTCTGGCCTTCAGTACCATCGGACTGACAGATACTGTTGCCGTAGTCCATTGCCATCACGTTCACGCCCGCCAGCTCGACACCTTTAGCTTTCGCATCTTCCAGTACGTAAATACCTTCTGCGGTCAGACCGGTTGGCAGAATTGGCAGCGTATACCAGATGCCCACACTACGGCCTTCTGACTTCCAGGTATCCTGAACGGCTTTCACCGCTTCGTTACGACGGTTGATGGATTCATGATCCGCAACCCAGGTGCCTTCGATATCGAAGTCCAGTACGTTCAGATTCAGGTTTTCCACAATATCGTAGTAGTGCTGCTTCAGATCGTTGACATTCTTACAGGATGCCGCCAGCGGAGAGTTATTCGCCCCACCAATGGACACCATCACGTCGCCGCCAGCATCACGCAGTGCTTTGATTTTGCTGTATTGCGCGTAGTCGTTGATGTTGTACGCCGTCCCCCAGGTCGGGAGACAGGTTTCGGCATCTTTGCTGACCACAAACGCCATGGTGAAATGGGTTACCCCCTGGTTCTGCGCCAGGCTTGCCAGATCTGGCTGTGAGTTCAGGGTATAATCAACATATGGGGCATAAACATGTGCAGGCCAGCCTGATTTCGGCGTGCCAACTTTTTCTTTGGTGCCCGTCCAGTCGATAAATACGTGCCATGGGTTAGTATCTGAAGGAGACACTTTCTGTACTTTGGACTGCGAGACGTAGTTACCACCGTTATAACGAATCAGCGTGCCGCTTTCGTACACGGTCGAAGCACTGTACTGCGGAGCTTTATTA
Organism: Enterobacter sp. C4G1; assembly: GCF_052886895.1. Lineage (NCBI taxonomy): Bacteria > Pseudomonadati > Pseudomonadota > Gammaproteobacteria > Enterobacterales > Enterobacteriaceae > Enterobacter > Enterobacter sp. C4G1. Next base: position 637,179 of record NZ_JBQVVV010000001.1, read on the forward strand.
AGCTGGTCCTGAGTATAAGAGATTACAGCACCCAGCGGTTTCCATGGACGGCCATTCGTACCAGTTGGGTTTTGGTTTGCTGCAATAGAAGGATCGTCGCCCTGGGTATAAAACAGAGCTTCATATTCCTGATCATTTTTCTGAACTTTATCGCCTTTATTATAAATGGTCGAAGAGGACCACTGTGCAACGACGGAATATGCTTCCCACGGATTGTCTTGTCCTGGGACAAAACCATAGGCACTCTGTGAAGAGGCAGTTTTATAGGTCGCATTATTATAAGAGACTATATCTCCTGCTTTATATTCAGCGTTATTATCATATACCGGATAGGTTACAGTGCCGCCACTGGTTTCACAGGTAGTAGGGTTACCATACTGGCTCATTTCCGCTGCCGTAGCAGCACGCTCATAACGCCATGGGTTACTCGCCTGATCGTCAGCGGCATTGCCCGGGCAATCAGAAGCGCTAACCCACCAGGCATTATTATAAACGCCACCATCAAAAATAACTTCAATCGTACTGCCACCTTCCTGACCGCTCCAGGCTTCCAGAGCAAATGCTGGTAAGGCTGTGCATGTCAGCCCCAGGCAAAATAGTGTTTTTGTCGCGAAATTCAATTTCATAATCAACAATCCTTTTGTGTTAATTCATTAGGTTATTACATTGACATGTAATAAGCCGTAAGATAGAACCAACAAACAGTGAGTTCAATTATTAACATTGACCCTGAATTGTTTTAAGAAATAAGAAAGCTCATCCGATCAGTCAACTTAATATCAAATTAAGCCAGGCTTATTTTATTTATATTAATTTTATTATTAAGTAAAAATAAAAAAAACCCCGAATAAATTCGGGGTTTTTAAGACTAAAACGTTAATTAAAACGTATAATTAGCCCAGAACTTTAGCAACAACGCCCGCGCCAACGGTACGGCCGCCTTCACGGATTGCGAAACGCAGACCGTCGTCCATCGCGATTGGGTGGATCAGAGTCACAACCATCTTGATGTTGTCGCCTGGCATTACCATCTCAACGCCTTCTGGCAGTTCGATGGTACCGGTCACGTCAGTTGTACGGAAGTAGAACTGTGGACGGTAGCCTTTGAAGAACGGAGTATGACGGCCGCCTTCGTCTTTGGACAGAATGTACACTTCAGATTCGAACTTGGTGTGTGGCTTGATTGAGCCTGGCTTCGCCAGTACCTGACCACGTTCGATTTCTTCACGTTTGATACCACGCAGCAGAACACCTACGTTCTCACCAGCACGGCCTTCGTCCAGCAGTTTGCGGAACATTTCAACGCCAGTACAGGTAGACTTCGCAGTCTCTTTGATACCAACGATTTCAACTTCTTCACCAACTTTAACGATACCGCGCTCTACACGACCGGTAACAACGGTACCACGACCGGAGATGGAGAATACGTCTTCGATTGGCAGCAGGAATGGCTTATCAATCGCACGCTCTGGTTCTGGGATGTAAGAATCCAGGAAGCCAGCCAGTTCGATGATTTTTGCTTCCCACTCTGCTTCGCCTTCCAGCGCTTTCAGAGCTGAACCACGAACGATTGGGGTATCGTCGCCTGGGAAATCGTACTGAGACAGAAGTTCACGAACTTCCATTTCTACCAGTTCCAGCAGCTCTTCGTCATCAACCATGTCGCATTTGTTCAGGAACACGATGATGAAAGGAACGCCTACCTGACGACCCAGCAGGATGTGCTCACGAGTCTGAGGCATTGGGCCGTCAGTCGCAGCAACTACCAGGATCGCGCCGTCCATCTGCGCAGCACCGGTGATCATGTTTTTAACATAGTCGGCGTGGCCTGGGCAGTCTACGTGTGCGTAGTGGCGAGTCGGGGTGTCGTATTCAACGTGGGAAGTGTTGATGGTGATACCACGAGCTTTTTCTTCTGGTGCGTTATCGATCTGGTCGAATGCACGAGCAGAACCACCGTAGGTTTTTGCCAGAACGGTAGTGATTGCAGCGGTCAGGGTAGTTTTACCATGGTCAACGTGGCCGATAGTACCAACGTTGACGTGCGGTTTTGTACGTTCAAATTTTTCTTTAGACACGGCTATATTCCTTACTATAGTGCTCTCCCCTTCGGAGAGAGCACGGGACTTAGGTTTTAATCCTGTGGATTACTTACCACGGGCTTCAATAACGGCCTGAGCAACGTTGTTAGGAGCGTCATCATACTTCAGGAATTCCATGGTGTATGATGCACGACCTTTGGTCAGAGAACGCAGCTGAGTTGCATATCCGAACATTTCAGACAGCGGAACTTCAGCGTGGATCTTAACGCCAGTTACTTCAGATTCCTGACCACGCAGCATACCGCGACGACGGCTCAAGTCACCGATAACGTCACCGGTGTTCTCTTCAGGAGTTTCTACTTCAACCTTCATGATTGGCTCAAGCAGAACTGGTTTAGCTTTCTTAAAGCCTTCTTTAAAGGCGATAGAAGCAGCCAGTTTAAACGCCAGCTCAGAGGAGTCAACGTCATGGTAAGAACCGAAGTGCAGACGAACACCCATGTCAACAACAGGGTAGCCAGCCAGAGGACCAGACTTCAGCTGCTCCTGGATGCCTTTATCAACGGCAGGGATGTATTCGCCAGGAATTACACCACCTTTGATGTCGTTGATGAACTCGTAACCTTTAGGGTTAGAGCCCGGCTCCAGTGGGTACATGTCGATCACAACGTGACCGTACTGACCACGACCACCGGACTGCTTAGCGTGTTTACCTTCAACATCAGTAACTTTCGCGCGAATCGCTTCACGGTAAGCAACCTGAGGTTTACCAACGTTAGCTTCAACGTTGAATTCACGCTTCATACGGTCAACGATGATGTCGAGGTGAAGTTCACCCATACCAGCGATGATGGTCTGGTTAGATTCTTCATCAGTCCATACGCGGAATGATGGATCTTCTTTAGCCAGACGGCCCAGAGCCAGACCCATTTTTTCCTGGTCAGCTTTGGTTTTTGGCTCAACAGCGATGGAGATTACCGGCTCAGGGAATTCCATACGTTCCAGAATGATCGGGTGGTCCTGGTCACACAGAGTGTCACCAGTGGTCACGTCTTTCAGACCGATTGCTGCTGCGATGTCGCCCGCACGAACTTCTTTGATCTCTTCACGTTTGTTCGCGTGCATCTGTACGATACGACCGAAACGCTCACGTGCCGCTTTCACGGAGTTCAGGATGGTGTCACCGGAGTTAACCACACCAGAGTACACGCGGAAGAAGGTCAGGTTACCCACGAATGGGTCAGTAGCGATTTTGAACGCCAGTGCAGCAAACGGCTCTTCATCACTTGCGTGACGTTCAGCCGGAGTGTCTTTACCGTCGTCCAGGATACCGTTGATCGCAGGAACGTCAACCGGGGATGGCAGGTAGTCAACTACCGCATCCAGCATCGCCTGAACACCTTTGTTCTTGAACGCAGAACCACAGGTTACCAGGATGATTTCGTTGTTCAGAACGCGCTGACGCAGAGCTTTTTTGATCTCTTCTTCAGTCAGTTCTTCACCACCCAGGTATTTCTCCATCAGCTCTTCAGAAGCTTCAGCTGCGGATTCGATCAGGTTCTGGTGCCATTCGTCAGCCAGGTCCTGCATTTCAGCTGGGATATCTTCGTATTCGAAGGTAACGCCCTGGTCTGCATCGTTCCAGTTGATGGCTTTCATTTTCACCAGGTCGATAACGCCGGTGAAGCCTTCTTCAGCACCAATTGCCAGCTGCAGCGGAACAGGGTTCGCGCCCAGACGGGTTTTGATCTGACCAACAACTTTCAGGAAGTTAGCACCCATACGGTCCATTTTGTTAACGAACGCGATGCGTGGAACTTTATATTTGTTCGCCTGACGCCATACGGTTTCAGACTGTGGCTGAACACCACCAACTGCGCAATAAACCATTACAGCGCCGTCAAGAACACGCATGGAACGTTCTACTTCGATGGTGAAGTCAACGTGGCCCGGGGTGTCGATGATGTTTACGCGATGCGGTTCGTACTGCTTAGCCATACCTGACCAGAATGCAGTAGTCGCTGCGGAGGTGATAGTAATACCACGCTCCTGCTCCTGTTCCATCCAGTCCATGGTGGCTGCGCCGTCATGAACTTCACCGATTTTATGGTTTACACCGGTGTAGAACAGAATACGTTCGGTAGTAGTGGTTTTACCGGCGTCGATGTGCGCACTGATACCGATATTACGATAGCGTGCGATGGGTGTTGTACGAGCCATTTGATTCCTCGTTTGTTTCTTTGGCGTTCAGTTAAGTAACCCAGAGCGGGCAGCTTCTCTGAAGCGCCCGTCTGGTGACTATGACTCCGAAGGGATTACCAACGGTAGTGTGCGAACGCCTTGTTGGCTTCTGCCATACGGTGAACGTCTTCACGTTTCTTAACCGCGGTACCTTTGTTGTCCGCAGCGTCAGAAAGTTCGTTCGCCAGACGCAGAGCCATGGATTTATCACCGCGTTTACGAGCAGCTTCAACGATCCAACGCATTGCCAGGGCATTACGACGAACCGGACGAACTTCAACTGGAACCTGATAAGTAGAACCACCAACGCGGCGGGACTTAACTTCTACAGTTGGGCGAACGTTGTCGAGAGCGACTTCGAAAGCTTCCAGTTCATTTTTACCAGAACGCTGAGCCAGGGTCTCAAGCGCGCTGTATACGATTGCTTCTGCAGTAGATTTTTTACCATCTACCATCAGGATATTTACAAATTTTGCCAGCAGTTCTGATCCGAATTTCGGATCTGGAAGGATTTTACGCTGACCAATGACGCGACGACGTGGCATGGGAATACTCCGTTGTTAATTCAGGATTGTCCAAAACTCAAAGAGTTTAGTGTGACATTAAGATAAATCAGTTTGGCCTTACTTAACGGAGAACCATTAAGCCTTAGGACGCTTCACGCCGTACTTGGAGCGAGCCTGCTTACGGTCTTTAACACCTGAGCAGTCGAGCGCACCACGAACGGTGTGGTAACGAACACCCGGAAGGTCTTTAACACGACCGCCACGGATCAGGATCACGGAGTGCTCCTGCAGGTTGTGACCTTCACCACCGATGTAGGAAGTCACTTCGAAACCGTTAGTCAAACGCACACGGCATACTTTACGCAGTGCGGAGTTTGGTTTTTTAGGAGTGGTGGTATATACACGAGTACATACGCCACGTTTCTGCGGGCAGGCTTCCAGTGCAGGCACGTTGCTTTTCGCAACTTTGCGTGCACGTGGTTTGCGTACCAGCTGGTTAACTGTTGCCATTAAATAGCTCCTGGTTTTAGCTTTTGCTTCGTAAACACGTAATAAAACGACCTCATACAATATGAGGACGCGAAATTTTAGGGCTACGTCGAAAAGGTGTCAAGAAATATACAGCGATCTCAAATCACCAGTTCATTTGACTGGGGTGCATCACAGCAAGATTGACGAAATCAGTATAGCCAACGACGTCAATTTTGGCTGAAATTTGACCAGTAAGACCCCGCGCGTCAATGTCTTCTTTCAGCGCAGATACAGAGATGGGGGCATTGGTAAGAATTTCAACGAAGCGGTTGCCTTCAATTGCCGCAAGCACGCCATCCTGAATGAGTAGCAGATCATCGCCTTCACGCAGCATTCTTACTAATGCTTCAATGTCGCACTGCCACGGTGAATGGCTCAGGGTATGGAGCATGACAGCCTCAGAAAGTCAGAACGGTATCGTAGTGAGAGAGTTGTTCGCGCAGCGCGTCAGCCGCAAGAACCGTTACATCGAGGACAAACGTGCTCTTTTCATTTAACCCGCGCGCTACCAGAGAATCGGCGCAAACATAGAACGTTTCAATATCGTAAAGCGGCAGAACTTTGAACGTCGCGATGTAATCACGGGCGAGCACCGCCTGGGGTTGTTGTCCGGCAAGAAGCTGGAACACGCCATCACCCAAAAAGAAAACACCAATGTCTTCGGTTAACGCCGATGTCGCCAGCAGTGCATCAAGCCCTTCCCGGCCCGATGCGCTACCATGCGGAGCAGAGGAAAATACGAAAGCCACACGATTCATCAGAACTGCACCATACGATCACAGGTCAGTGCGGCCTGAGCCAGGGCACCTAAACCACTCAAAGAAAAACCGGCCTGAAGATTTGCCGCAGGAAATCCCAGCCGCGCGGCTTCCGTTGTATCGGTGACACCACGGCGCAGCGCAGCAGCCACGCAGATATGCAATTCAACACCCTGCTTTTCGTTTAGCGCTTGCCATGCCCGCACCAGGTCAAATTCATCAGACGCCGGTGAAGTAAACTGATTGGCGTTATAGACGCCTTCGCGATAGAAGAAAACACTCACCAGTTCATGCCCTGTTTCCAGTAGCGCATGTGCAAATTGCAGCGCGCTGCTGGCTTGCTGTGTGCCATAAGCCGGGCCAGTCACCATCAGGGCAAAGCGCATTACTTTTCTTGCCCCAGGAAATCGCCGCTTTTGAACTGACGAATATAGAGGTAAACCGTGTGTTTGGAGATGTTCAGACGGTCAGCCACCTGGTTAATGGCATCTTTAATATCAAAAATCCCTTTCTCGTAAAGGTTCAGCACGATCTGACGATTCTTGGCGTTGTTAGATACGTTGCGATCGGCATTAACCTCTTCGATGGTGAACTCGAGCGTTTGCGTGACGAGGTCTTCAACGGAAGAAGCAAAGTTAACGGATGAGCCTACGTCCGGGGTTTCTGGCGGAATAAAGGTGCTCATGATTTGCGAGAATGGCACATCAAGGTTCATGTTGATGCACAGCAGTCCAATCACACGATGCTCGCGATTTCGGATCGCGATCGTTTCTGATTTCATCAGCACACCACTTTTGGCGCGGGTGAAATAACATTTGGAGACGCTGCTGTCCGCACCGGTCATGTCGTGCAACATACGCAATGCAAGGTCAGTGATAGGTGAGCCAATTTTACGGCCAGTATGTTCGCCATTAGCAATGCGGATGGCGGAACACTTCAGATCTTGCAGGGAGTGCAATACGATTTCGCAGTGGGACCCAATGAGCATCGCTAACCCGTCCACCACCGCTTCGTAGGATTTCAGAATATCGAAATCGGTCTGATCGAAAGGACGTTGATCCAGCAAATCGAGTTCACTGGTTTCGTTGGTTAAAAGCGACCTGGACATGAAAAAAACACTCCTTTTCAGGAGCCTGTCGTTATGTTTTCAGGGCAGGCTCATTATCTACACGGACAACTAAATTAATACAGCGTGTATAACGCTTTCCAGTGTTAATTATATCTGCCCCACAATAAAAAAAACCGCCGCCTTAAAGGCGGCGGTTTTCATAACATTACTTCTTGGCGTCTGCCGCTGCTTTCTCGTCTGCCGGCGCGTCAGTTTTCGCATCAGCTTTCGGTGCTGGTTTGATGTCCAGCAGCTCTACTTCAAAGACCAGAGTAGAGTTCGCAGGGATTCCTGGAACGCCAGTTTTGCCGTAAGCCAGATCTGGTGGGATAACCAGCTGGATTTTACCGCCTTTCTTGATGTTTTTCAGGCCTTCAGTCCAGCCAGGGATCACACCATCCAGACGGAAGGAAAGAGGCTCACCACGGGTGTATGAGTTATCGAACTCTTTACCGTCGATCAGCGTACCTTTGTAGTTAACCACTACAGTGTCGCTGTCTTTTGGCGCATCGCCAGTACCTTCTTTCTCTACTTTATAGACCAGGCCAGTAGAAGAAGTTTTGGCGCCTTTCTCTTTAGCAAAAGTATCGCGGTAGGCTTTGCCTTTCGCTTCGTTGTCTTTTGCATCAGCATCCATCTTGGTCTGAGCTGCGCCTTTCACGCGAGCTTCAAACGCCTGAAGAGTCTGTTCGATTTCCTGGTCAGACAATTTGCTCTTGTCTGCGAAAGCATCCTGAACACCGGCGATCAGCTGGGCTTTATCCAGTTTGATGCCCAGTTTCTCTTGCTCTTTCAGAGAGTTTTCCATGTAACGACCCAGAGATGCGCCGAGTGCGTAGGCGGATTTCTGGTCGTCATTTTTGAACGCTGCTTTGCTGTCTGTCGTCGCAGCAGGTTTCGCAGCAGTATCAGCAGCGAAAGACAGCGGCGCATTCAGTGCAACCGCCATCGTGGTTGCCAGCAGCGTTACTTTAAACAGTGATTTCATCCATATCTCCAGGGCCTGGGGACTTTCACCCCAGCATTAAACGTAAATGAGTTACGTACTATAAATCGTTGCGGAAGAAATCTACAGACAGACTCTCCCGATTCTCGCCACTTTTCAGACTATTTTTGTTTAAATAAGTTTCTTGCTACAGGGATGAATACTGCACTTAGGGATAAACTCGGTTAAACTTCGCCGCCGCTGACCCATTATGGCGAATCAGAAACAGACGAGGTGAATCATGAAGGACACGATGATAGAAGAGAGACTGGCCGAGCTTGAAAGCCGACTGGCTTTTCAGGACATCACCATCGAAGAGCTCAACCAAACGGTGACCGCCCACGAGCTAGAAATGGCAAAACTGCGGGATCTGCTGCGTCTGCTCACTGAAAAAGTGAAAGCCACACAGTCATCGCACATCGCCTCTCAATCTGAAGAGACGCCACCACCTCATTATTGAGGCGTAAAAAAAGCGGGATAATCCCGCTTTTTTATTTTCCGCATAACGGAATTAGTGACAACCGCAACCGCCGTTACCGCAACCACCTTTACCGTGGTCATGACCATGGTCGTGATCGTGATCGTGGCCGTGACCACCGCAGCAACCATCGTGGCCGTGATCGTGGTCATGGTCGTGACCATTCGCACCGTGAACATGGCCGTGAGCCAGTTCTTCTTCGGTCGCTTCACGGATAGCAACAACTTCTACGTTGAATTTCAGGTTCTGGCCAGCCAGCATGTGGTTGCCGTCAACGACAACGTGGTCGTCTTCAACTTCAGTGATTTCTACAGGAACCGGGCCCTGGTCGGTTTCAGCCAGGAAACGCATACCAACCTGAAGTTCGTCAACGCCCATGAACACGTCTTTAGGGACGCGCTGAACCAGGTTGTCGTCGTACTGACCGTAAGCGTCATTTGCACCTACAGCAACGTCAAATTTGTCGCCAACGTCATGACCTTCCAGCGCAGTTTCCAGGCCGGAAATCAGGGAACCGTGACCATGCAGGTAGTCCAGCGGCGCACTCACCGGAGACTCATCAACCAACACACCGTCTTCTGTACGTACCTGATAGGCCAGGCTGACCACCAGGTCTTTTGCTACTTTCATGATATCTCCTGAGCGTGGGAAAATTGCTGGCGCAGATTGTAGCCGAAATCTGCACCCGTGTACCCTTTAGCTTAAAAAAACTCAGGGAATATCGCTAGTCCGGATGAAAAATGCCGATCACTTGCTCTTCTTTGCGAACATGATCGCGCGCCTCTTTGTCGGCCTCGCGCATCTGATGACCGCACTTAACACACTCAACAACATCAATATTATTCTCGCGCCACATTGCCAGCGTATCTTGCGCCTGGCAGGTCGGGCACTTTGCACCCGCAATAAAGCGTTTACGTACCGCCATGTTATTTACCTTTTATTCAAATTCATCCCAGCCATCCAGCTGGCGTCGTTCTTGCTGCATCTCTCTCTGGAAGATTTCTTCCAGCTCGCGTCGCGCCTCCCGTACACGGGAAATCTGCACCGTATCGGTGTGAACAGGCATAAGCTCGCGCAACATGCGCATATCCAGCCTGCGGAAATGCATCTGGGCACGCTGGGCCTGATGAGGATGCATACCCAATGAAACAAGCGCTTTACGCCCAAGCTCTAGCGCGGATGAGAAAGTCTCACGCGAGAAGTGTTTCACCCCCGCCTGCAACAGTTCATGCGCCTCAACACGCCCACGGGCGCGCGCGAGGATATGTAAATGCGGGAAGTGCTGCTGGCACAACTCCACCAGCTTCATGGTGTCTTCCGGCTCGTTACAGGTAATGACGATGGACTCAGCGGCTTCTGCCCCGGCAGAGCGTAAAAGCTCAAGCTGAGTGGCATCACCGTAGTAAACCTTATAGCCATATTTTCGCATCAGGTTCACCGCGCTAATATCACGCTCCAGCACCGTGATACGCATTTTGTTCGCCATGAGCAAACGCCCGATAACCTGACCAAAACGGCCAAATCCCACGACGATCACCTGCGGCTTATCATCTTCCACCCACGGGGTTTCGTCTTCATCTTCTGTCAGGTTAAAGCGGCGAGACAGAAACTTATCCACCAGCTTCATCAGCAGCGGCGTGGTCATCATCGACAACGTCACCGTCACCAGTAGCAACGCCATCTGGTCATCTTTGAACAATTTCTGCGACGATGCCATGGAGAAGAGCACAAATGCGAACTCTCCCCCCTGGCTTAAAACGCTGGCAAACTGCATTCGCTCAGCGCTGCGCAGCCCGTAAATCCGCGCCAGCGCATACAGCACCAGCGTTTTGACCACCACCAGCACGGCAACGCAGAGCATTACCCACAGAAAATGGGTATAAAGCACGCCCAGATTGAGTGCCATACCCACCGAAATAAAGAACAGCCCTAACAGCAGTCCTTTAAAGGGATCGATGGCAATTTCCAGCTCGTGACGATACTCGCTCTCGGCAAGCAGCACTCCGGCGATAAACGTCCCGAGCGCCATAGAAAGCCCCAGCGCATCCATAAACAACGCCGACCCAAGAACCAGCAGCAGCGTTGCCGCCGTAAACACTTCGCGTACGCCGGATGCGGCAATAAAGCGGAACACCGGGCGCAGTAAGAAGCGCCCGCCAATCAGCATCCCCGCGAAGGCCAGCACCTTCATCGAGACTTTTGCCCAGTCAAAGTGATCGTCGCCAGAGCCTGCCAGCAGCGGCACCAGCGCAAGGGCCGGGATCACCGCCAAATCCTGAAACAGCAGCACCGAAAAACCCAGTTGACCCGCTTCGCTGCGGTTCATGCCCTTGTCGCGCATCAGCTGTAACGCCATTGCCGTGGAAGACATGGCCAGACCAATACCGCCAATCACCGCCGCCTGCCAGGAAAAATGAGTGAGCATTAATAGCCCGCCCAGAATGGCAGCACTGAACACTACCTGGGCCGTTCCGACACCAAAAATAGAGCGGCGTAACTGCCACAGCTTAGACGGGTTCAGCTCAAGGCCGATGATGAACATCAGGAACACCACGCCCAGCTCAGAGAAATGCAGGATTTCATCAACATCGCTGATAAAACCAAGTCCCCACGGGCCGATGGCAATTCCCGCCAGCAGATACCCCAGCACCGCGCCAATACCAATCCGCGATGCCAGCGGCACAGCAACCACGGCGGCAAATAAGAAGAGAACGCCAGCCAGCAGTAAATTCGATCCTTCCATCAGCGACCTCCTGCCGGGATCGGCGAGGCCAGCCATTCACCATAGGCCTTGGCATGATTCGCCAGCTCCTGCGGCTCCTGACGGCGCGCCCAGTAAACAATTATCGGGCTCATCCAGTGCATACGGCACATGGCAGCCGTGAGTTCAAACGGTCGCAGAATATCGCTCATGGGATAACGATTCAGACCATCGTAGCGGTAAGCGCTCTCTGGCTCGCCCGTGGTAATGACGCTACGCCAGTACTTTCCCGCCAGTTGGTTGCCCCCTACCCCGCTGGAGAAACCCCGGCTCAGAACGCGATCCAGCCACTCTTTTAGCAGCGCCGGACAGCTGTAGGTATAAAGCGGATGCTGGAACACAATCACATCATGCTGACGCAGGAGTTCCTGCTCGTATGGAATATCGATAAAGAAATCAGGGTAGTGCGCGTAGAGATCGTGCACCGTCACGTTACTGAGCTGTGAAGCCGGCTTAAGCAGAACCCGGTTCGCCACCGAGTCCTGAGATTCCGGATGGGCATACAGCAGCAGCACTTTTGCTGTCTGAGACATCACTCCCCTCCCGGTTCTGTTTTTGTGTATTGTTGTCGTTTTGGGCTACCATGGCGGCCCGGTGGGGAATATGGCCCACACCTTACATTATCATAATGACAAATTAACATAGTCGGAACATACGGCGCTTCTATGATTGTTTTCTCCTCGTTACAAATTCGTCGCGGCGTGCGTGTCCTGCTGGACAACGCAACGGCCACCATCAATCCAGGTCAAAAAGTCGGTCTGGTCGGCAAAAACGGCTGTGGCAAATCCACCCTGCTGGCGCTGCTGAAAAACGAGATAAGCGCCGATGGCGGCAACTTTACCTTCCCGGGTAACTGGCAGCTTGCGTGGGTAAATCAGGAAACCCCCGCGCTGAGCGAACCCGCACTCGACTATGTCATTGACGGCGATCGTGAATACCGCAAGCTGGAAGCAGAGCTCAACGCCGCCAACGAACGCAACGACGGCCACGCCATCGCTACCGTTCACGGCAAGCTGGACGCCATCGACGCCTGGACGATTCGCTCCCGCGCCTCCAGCCTGCTGCACGGGCTGGGCTTTAGTAACGAACAGCTCGAACGCCCGGTGAGCGACTTCTCCGGTGGCTGGCGTATGCGTCTTAACCTGGCGCAGGCGCTGATCTGCCGCTCTGACCTGTTGTTACTCGATGAACCGACCAACCACCTCGATCTTGATGCGGTTATCTGGCTAGAAAAATGGCTGAAAAGCTATCAGGGTACGCTGATTCTGATTTCCCACGACCGCGACTTCCTCGATCCAGTGGTGGATAAGATCATTCATATTGAACAGCAAACCATGTTCGAATACACCGGCAACTACAGCTCTTTCGAACGCCAGCGTGCGACGCGTCTTGCGCAGCAGCAGTCGATGTACGAAAGCCAACAACAGCGTGTCGCGCATCTGCAAAGTTTCGTTGATCGTTTCAAAGCCAAAGCCTCTAAGGCCAAGCAGGCACAGAGCCGCATCAAAATGCTGGAACGCATGGAGATGATTGCCCCGGCGCATGTGGATAACCCGTTCCACTTTAGCTTCCGCGAACCCGAAAGCCTGCCGAATCCATTGCTGAAAATGGAGAAAGTCAGCGCGGGCTACGGTGAACGCATTATTCTGGATTCCATCAAACTCAACCTGGTGCCAGGTTCACGTATCGGCCTGTTAGGGCGTAACGGTGCGGGTAAATCGACCCTGATTAAGCTGCTGGCGGGTGAACTGAACCCGGTAAGCGGTGATATCGGTCTGGCTAAAGGCATCAAGCTTGGCTACTTCGCGCAGCATCAGCTGGAATTTTTACGCGCCGATGAGTCGCCGATTCAGCACCTGGCACGTCTGGCGCCGCAGGAAATGGAACAGAAGCTGCGCGACTATCTCGGCGGCTTTGGCTTCCAGGGCGATAAGGTGACGGAAAATACCGAACGCTTCTCCGGCGGTGAGAAAGCCCGTCTGGTGCTGGCGTTAATCGTCTGGCAGCGCCCTAATCTGCTGCTGCTCGATGAACCGACAAACCACCTGGATCTCGACATGCGTCAGGCGCTGACCGAAGCGCTGATTGAGTTCGAAGGCGCGCTGGTTGTGGTCTCGCACGATCGCCACCTGATCCGTTCGACTACCGACGATCTTTATCTGGTCCACGACGGTAAAGTCGAGCCCTTCGACGGCGACCTGGAAGACTACCAGCAGTGGCTGACAGACGTACAAAAGCAAGAGAACCAGCCGGACGATGCGGCGAAAGACAATGCCAACAGCGCCCAGGCACGTAAAGATCAGAAGCGCCGCGAAGCGGAGTTACGCACCCAGACGCAGCCACTGCGTAAAGAGATCACCCGTCTGGAAAAAGAGATGGAGAAACTCAACGCCGCGCTTGCCACCGTTGAAGAGAAGCTGGGCGACAGCGGGCTGTACGATCAGAGCCGCAAAGCCGAGCTGACCGACTGTCTGCAAACCCAGGCCAAAACCAAATCCAGCCTCGAAGAGTGTGAAATGGCATGGCTGGCCGCACAAGAGCAGCTGGAAACGATGCTACAGGCTGACTAACCGCCAGGAGAGTTATGAGTTTCGATACCACGAGCGATATTACATTCCGTAAACTCAGCATCTTCATGACGTTCATGGAGAAGGGCAATATCGCGCGTACCGCCGAAACTCTGGGCCTCAGCGGCGTCAGCGTGCACCGCGCGCTGCATACGCTGGAAGAAAACGTCCGCTGCCCGCTGTTTACCCACAAGGGACGCAACCTGATTGCGCTTCCGTCCGCCTGGACACTACTGGAGTATTGCCAGGAAGTGATGCAGGTAATGGCGCGCGGGGTGGAAGAGTCGCGCAAAATTGCCGGGATCGGCCAGGGAAGGCTGCGGGTGGGCACACTCTACTCGCTCACGCTGGAAACTGTGCCGCGCCTGATAATGGGCATGAAGCTACGCCGTCCGGATCTGGAGATGGATCTGACGATGGGCTCTAACGAAACCTTGCTGCATTTGCTGGATGAAGGCGCGCTGGACGCCGTGTTAATTTCGATTTCCGAAAGCGATATCGACCGTAACAGCCTTGAAGTCCTGCCCCTGTTCCATGACGATATTTTCCTTGCCGCCCCGGCGTCCGCCACGCTGAATACCCGCGGGCCAGCGGATCTCCGTGATTATAAAGATCAGAAATTTGTCGCGCTGGCGGAAGGCTTCGCCACGTATGCAGGCTTTCAGGAAGCCTTTCATATCGCCGGATTTGAACCCGAAATCGTGACCCGCGTGAATGACATTTTCTCCATGCTCAGTCTGGTGCAGGCAGGTGTCGGCTTCACGCTGATGCCGGGCAGGATGAAGAAAGTGTATGAGAATTCAGTACAGCTACTGAAGCTGGCGCAGCCGTACCAGATGCAGCAGCTTATCGCCATTGTGTTTGCCCGTAACCGCGAGCAGGACCCTAGCCTGCGCGCATTAGCCGCCGAAGGGCGGATGTATGCGCGTAGTTTGCAAGAAGGTACCTGATGTTATTGCCTGGTGGCGCTACGCTTACCGCTGAAGCCTACCCGCCAAATGCACCGCCACATCCAGGCCGCTGCGTTCCAGTGAAATAGACTCCCCTTCCCAGGCGGCCTGCCGCGTCAGACAGGTCAGCACGCCACCGGGTGGCATCTCTATCGCCAGCCGTGCTTCACGCTCGTTAGCGGAAATTACCGCCTCCTGCCAGCGCACGGTTCGCGCCATGTTCATCGCCAGATCATCCGCGATCTTCTCCGGCTGCCAGAGCACGCGCCCGGTACTGCCACTCAGGTATGCACAGCGTGGGCGTGAAAGCATGACGGATTCAAACGCCGCCGCCAGCTTTTGTGCCGGTATTGCCAGCAACTCACAGTGCGACGGCACGCTCACCGCCAGCCGATGTGCCTTACTTGCCCCGCACGCCAGCGCGCGCGCCGCGACCTGTGCCATCCCCTCATCAGTTCCGGCAATCACTATTTGTGTTTCAGCGTTCAGGTTCGCGATGTATGTGCCACTCTTTTCAATCAGCGTTTCAACCTGCGGCAGGGTTAATCCCATAATTGCCGTCAGGCCGTAACCGTGCGGGTAAGCCTGCTCCATCACATCACCGCGCAGCGCCACCAGCTTCAGTGCGTCAGTAAATTCCAGCGCACCCGCGATAACCGCTGCCGGGTAAGCGCCAATAGACAGCCCGCTGACGATATCCGGGGAAACCCCACGACGTTCCAGCTCGCGCGCCCAGGCAACACCGGCAATCAGCAGCGAAAGCTGCACCGCGCGGGTGTGGGTTAGCGAGGCTGCGCTGTCCAGCGTATCGATTTCGGCCCCCAGTACCTCGCGGGCCTGAGCCAGCACCGTTCCCGGTAGATTTTGCAGCATCCCTTCATGCTGCGTGCCCTGTCCCGGAAAGGTAAACAGTATTTTCATCACTCCTCCCTGTGCCACGGATCCGCCACCAGGCGCGGTCCACGGCGGGTTTTCAGCAGTGTTTTTCCGTCACGCAGCCACTCCGCCAGCGCAAAGCCCCCTTTCGACGTATCAACCTGCGTATCCGCCCGGCACAATGCGCGGCTGAGCTGCGACTGCCAGGCGGTAAAAGCATCAGGGGAAATCGGCTGCGGAGCGCGGATCAGCAGATCAAGATCGCTGTCGGCATGTATTACCGGAATGCCGGTCGCCAGCGCATAGCCGGTGCTGCCGGTAATGCCCCACGTCCACGGCCACGCCTGCTGAGAAAGCTGTAACGCCACCTGAACCGGTGGCTGAGTCACAAACGGCGAGCGCAGCAGATCGGCCGTCACGCTCAACGCCTCAGGCGTAACAACGCGAAGGACGTTTTCGGGCTTCACCCACCCGCCCGCCCGCTGGTCGCGGCGCAGGCCGCGCACGCCAACGGGAATACGGCCGTTGTTATCAACATCACGCCGCACCACGACCGGCAGGTCGATATGCCAGGCAGCATCCACCCAGGATTCGGTGATCCCTTCCAGGGCATCGCGCGCGGTAAGCCAGATGAGGTCGTGTGGGCGTAATGTTGTGGTCATGATTACATTCCTGAAGTCAGCGAGATAAACAGCGGCAGCGACAGGATACACAGTATGGAGCTTAACAGCAGCACGGCTTCAGCATCCGGCGACTGCACGCCAAAGCGGTTACCGAACACCACGCCGAAGAAGCCCGCAGACAGCGCAATCATCAGGATAGCGGTAATTGCCACGGAGCCGTGCAGACCGAAGATCAAGACAATACCCCAGGCAATCGCGGGCTGGATCAGCAGCTTGGCGAGGGTTGAGGTAATAACCATGGTATTGATCTGCAGCTTACGCGCCGAGAGGATCACCCCGGTCAGGAACAGCGCGGCAGCGGTTGCGGACAGTCCGAGTGGTTTGATGGCCGCCAGCACCAGCTCCGGCATTTTGATGCCGATGGCAGATAAAATCACCCCCAGCAGCGGGCCCATCACAATCGGTTTTTTAATCGAGCGCCACATCAGCACCGGCAGCATAGAGAGCGTTGAGCCGGAGTTATTCCCTTCGGCACGCGCTTTTTCGCGCTCCAGGATCAGCAGGCAGAACGGCGTCATCAGCACTGAACCACAGGCGATGGAAACCGCCACGGAGAGCGATGTCGAAGAACCTTCACCCAGCACGCTGCCCAGAATCGGCAGACCAAGCGCGGCGTAGTTCGGCAGGGCAACGGTGAGCGTCAGTACCGCGGCATCTTGCGGAGATTTTTTAAAGACGCTGGTCGCCAGGAAGTAAATGGCCGCATAGGTAATCCACATCGCCAGGGTCAAGACCAGGATCAGCGGCGACTGAGCCACAATGCCGGTCCACGGCGTTTGTACGGTGGCGCTGAACAGCGCGGCAGGTAACGCAAAATCCATCACGAAGATATTAAGCAGGGACACATTTTTGTTATCGACCATCTTTGCCTTACCGGCCCAGAATCCCAGCAGCATGATGACGAAAATCGGTGCAAGAGCATGAACAATTACGTAAGTCATAAATCACCTGTATTAAAAAAGTTTTAGCACTGGTGCGATGTTTATTATTTTTCAGGATGCAGGTTCCCACGCGGGCGCAAGGGATGCGCCCACGGGGTTATGCCTCTCTGGCAGGTCTTAATTTACTTACCAGCTTGCTCGCATACGTTCGCGTACCAGAGCAGAGCTGCGGCGGTTATCAGCACCCAAACGATTTTTTAACGTGGTGTCCTGACGAGCGTCATTGATGGCCTGTTGCAGCGTGGTCTTCACCTGCGTCAGATCAAGATCGGATGGTGCGTCCGGGTTGCTGATGTCCAGGAGGTTAGAGAGCAGCCCCAGCGTGGCGTAGTTGCTAATGTCATACGCCATTGGCGGAATAGTCGCCGCCAGTTTTTCCAGCGCCTCGACGGTGCGCAGCGTGATACGTGCGGCTGACTCTTTACCCATCGCGTGGATCAGCACCCCCTTGTCATTGAAGGCGATCAGACGGTTAGCCTGGTAGCCGTGCGCCAGAAATGCACCGGACATCGCTTTACCGACGATAAGCCCAATCACCGGGTGGCCCGCCAGACGCGCGTTGGCATACGCAGCAGCCGCACCGGCCAGCGCCTGATGAATACCAAACGCCTCTTCACGACGGCCATAGGCCTGGCTCGGGACGTCAATTACCGCCACAATCGGGCGTTTCACGGCGTTGTTCGCATCGGCAGCTACGGTGTCGCTCACCACTTTTGCCAGGGTCCAGCCTTCCAGCAGACCCACTTCACCTTGCGCCGCACGCGGGAAATGGTTGTTGGCGTCCGGCACAACGGCCACAAAACGCACCGCTTCACCGTTAAGTTCACCGTCTGCTGCCTGCACGGACGGGCATAACCCTTCCAGACGTTTAGCGTTCGGGGCGAGGGTGTCCAGCCAGAGTTCGCCACGACTCATTGAAGTACTCATCATTTCACCTCCCGGGCAAAAAGCGCGTTAATCTGTTCGGCATCGGCCTGCTTGCGGGTGTCGAAATGCGTCAAACGGTTCAGGTAATCGTCATAGTTATCGGTGCGATGTTTGGCCGGAACGCCTTTGGCAATCGCGTCGTTCATCGCACCTTTCACCGCGTTGATCCCGTCACCGACCAGCGCATCCACCAGCCCGCTTTGGTAGCGCACCTCGCCCCCGGTCATGCTCCAGATAAACGGCCGGTCGCGGGAGTCGTATTCTTCAATCCCCGCTTCCTGCTCGATAACTTGCGGGCCGTTCAGGCCAAGACGCGCTTCACGGGTCACAATCAGATAGCTACAAAGCGCCGCCGCGATGGACATCCCGCCGAAGCAGCCCACGGTACCGGCGACAATCCCGACGACCGGGGTGTAGCGACGCAGGTCAACAATCGCGGCGTGAATATCAGCGATCGCCGCCAGGCCAAGGTTGGCTTCCTGCAAGCGCACGCCGCCGGTTTCGAGGCATAACACCGCCTGAGTCGGAATGCCGTTGCGGTTATCTTCCGCCGCCAGTTCCAGCGCGGCCGCCATTTTGGCACCGGACACTTCGCCCATGCTGCCGCCCTGGAACGCACCTTCAATGGCGACCACAACCGCAGGTTGACCGTTGATCGTGCCCTTCGCCACCACCATGCCGTCATCGGCCTGTGGAACAATGCCCTGTGGCCCCAGCCACGGCGAGATAATCCCTTCAAACGGATCCAGCAGTTCGCGGTAGCTGCCGTCATCCAGCAGCGCCTGCGCACGCTGGCGTGCTTTTAATTCGATAAAGCTGCTGTCATCACGCATGGCTCACCCCTTCAAAGACCTGTTCGATACGAATGCGCGCCACGCCCGGCGTCGCGCCGAAATCGTGGATGGTCAACGTGCCGGCAGGCAGGCTGCTGACGGTTTGCAGACGGCTGAACAAGGCTTCCCAACGACCACGGCTGTTGTCGACGGAAGTGGTGATATCAATGGTTAACGTCTGGCCCGGCTCGGCGGTGAAGAGCACCTCCATATCCCCGGAACCGACAACCCCAGCCAGCGCCCTGCCGCGTAACACGCGGCTGGCTGGCACGGTCAATGTGATTTTTTCCATAACATCCTCTTAATGCTTTGAATTTGGCGTCTCGATACGGTCGAGGAACAGCGTGGCGGCAAGCAGGTCAGCAGCGCCGCCCGGCGAGGCGTTCAGCGCCAGCATCTGACGGTCTAAGCTCGCCAGCGCTTTTTGGCCTGATAACGTTGCGCACCCACCGGCGTTCAGCACCGCACGCGCGCCGTCCTGCATGGCGTCCAGCCCCTCCATCCCGGCGCGCGACAGCACGCAAGTGTCGGTGAGCGACGTCATGATGGCCATTAGTGCATCGAGCCTGGCCTGAACCTCACTGCTGCCGTTAAGACGGCTGAGACGAAGCTGTGGCAGCGCACGCTGCATAACGTGCGGGAAGGCCTGCTGAGCCTCTTCGCGTGCGCCTGGCACACGGTAGCGATGCGTGGCGCGCAAGCCTTTACTGAACACCTTCGGTGCGGCATCGTCCGGCAGTTTTGCCAGTTGCGCGGCGGTGTTAGCGACGACATTTGCCTTTGCATCGCCGCCCAGCATCGCTACCGCGCTCACCAGCAATCCCAGCGCCCAAATCGCGCCACGATGGGTGTTCACGCCACCGGTTGCGGCCATCATTTGCTGCTCACCTTCGCGGCCAAGCCGCCCGACGGTTTGCCTAAGCGCAATATCTGCCGGACGCTGCCAGCTGTGCTGCGCCAGCACCTGAAACGTGGAGGTCAGGCTGTGCGCAGAGCGCTCCATCAGCGCAAGCGATAAATCGTGGTGCGCGCCGTTCCCCCGACTGTCCACCAGACCGGGTTTCGGGCTTAAACGTGCTTCGTCAATCAGACACTGCGTGGCGGTTCGCGCCAGCCATTCGGCACCGCCTTCAACCTGAATCTGGGGCAGAAGTTTCATTACCAGCTCCGGAATTTCGCAGGTGGGTTGTAAAGACCGCCGGACCATTCAACCAGGTCAGACACGCTACCTGCCGCCAGCAGAGAGCGGGTGGCGTCGGTGCGGCGAATACCCATATCTTCCGGGTAAACCACTTTGCCGCTCTGGCGCAGTTCCGCCACGCGTTTAGCGTCAACGCCCAGACCGATGTCGGTGATACCGGCAACTGCGGCCACCATGGCGCGACGTTCTTCGAGGTCTTTCGCACGATAGAGGTAGGCAATCCCCTCTTCCGTGAGCACGTGGGTAACGTCATCGCCGTAGATCATCACCGGTGCCAGTGGCATCCCGGAGGCTTTAGCCACCTCGACAGCATCGAGTTTTTCCACGAAGGTGGGTTTCGCACCGGCCTGGAAGGTTTCGACCATTTGCACGACCAGTTTTTTACCGCGCTGCATTGGGTCAGGCTCGGTGATCATGTTCAGCCAGGCTGGCGTGGCGTGACGACGACCGTGCGGGTCATGGCCCATGTTTGGCGCGCCGCCGAAGCCGGAAAGACGACCACGCGTGACCGTTGAGGAGTTGGCGTAACCGTCAACCTGCAAGGTAGAACCGATAAACATATCCACCGCGTACTGACCCGCCAGCTGGCAGAAGGCACGGTTGGACCGCATAGAGCCGTCAGCACCGGTAAAGAAGACGTCAGGACGGGCGCGGATATACTCTTCCATTCCCAGCTCACCGCCGAAACAGTGCACGCTTTCCACCCAGCCGCTTTCAATTGCCGGAATAAGCGTAGGGTGCGGGTTCAGCGTCCAGTGTTTACAGATTTTTCCCTTCAGACCGAGCTGTTCGCCATAGGTGGGCAGCAGCAGCTCAATCGCAGCGGTGTTAAAGCCAATCCCGTGGTTCAGGGACTGCACCTGATGTTCCGCGTAGATGCCTTTAATCGCCATCATCGCCATCAGGATGTGTTCCTGCTTGATCAGACGCGGGTCTCGGGTAAACAGCGGTTCGATAAAGAACGGTTTATCAGCTACGACAACGTAATCAATCCAGGAGCCAGGAATATCAACACGCGGCAGGTCACACTCGTCGTCCACCAGCTCGTTAACCTGCGCGATAACAATCCCATCATGGAAGGCAGCGGCCTCTACCAGCGCCGGAGTATCTTCGGTGCTGGCACCGGTGTAGAGGTTGCCTTTGCGGTCGGCTTTGAAACCAGCAATCAGCGCCACGTTTGGCGAAAGGTCGACATACAGGCGGGAATAAAGCTCGATGTAAGTATGGATGGCACCAATTTCGAGTTGCCCGTCTTCGAGCAGCTGCGAGATACGCAGGCTTTGCGTCCCGGAGAAGGAGAAGTCCAGCTTGCGGGCGATACCTTTCTCAAAGATATCCAGATGTTCGCTACGCCCGACGCTTGGCATGATCATATGCAGGTCGTGGACGATTTGCGGGTTCACTTCAGCAAGTGAGCGAGAAAGGAAATCCGCCTGCTTCTGGTTGTTGCCTTCCAGGACGACTTTGTCGCCAGGGGCGATCAGTTTTTCCAGCATGGCGACAAGATCGCCGGTTGGCAGTACCTTGCCCTGCACCGGTACGGATGCCAGACGACGCGCTTTCTCACTGCGTCGCGTGTTCCATTGCCGGGTGGGTGTTTGCCCAGATAACATTATTAACCTCCTGATTCAGCTAATCATTTTGATTTGCCTAACGCTGAATAAAGTGTGCACTCTGGTGAGAAACGCATCAATTAAGCGCAGAGCTTAATCATTAGCCTGAGAGTAATAATCAGCGTAAAGATTTGTGATCGGGATCAGTTCATGTTTCGGAAAAACAGGCTAAACGGGGTACAATTCGGAAGGTATAGTAAATAACTGACAAGAATCAGCATCGCCGTTATGACCCAAATCATCCCATCAGACTTCGACATTGCAGCCGAAGAGAGCGCAGAATTTGTGCCCATGCGTGGCGTAGCCAATCGCCATTTGCAGACCATGTTGCCGCGCCTTATCCGCCGCAAGGTTCAGTTCACCCCACACTGGCAACGTCTGGATTTGCCGGACGGGGACTTTTTGGATCTCGCCTGGAGCGAAGAGCCGGAGCAGGCTAAACATAAACCCCGTCTGGTGGTGTTTCATGGTCTGGAAGGCAGCCTGTACAGCCCATATGCACATGGTCTGATCCAGGCGGCGAAAGAACATGGCTGGCTCGGCGTGGTGATGCATTTTCGCGGGTGCAGCGGCGAGCCAAATCGCCAGAAGCGCATTTACCATTCAGGCGAAACCGAAGATGGCACCTGGTTTTTACACTGGCTGAGTGATAATTTTGGTACGGTGCCCACGGCGGCCGTAGGCTATTCGCTGGGCGGTAATATGCTGGCCTGCCTGCTGGCAAAAGAGGGCGACACGGTTCCTCTGGACGCTGCGGTGATTGTCTCTGCCCCATTTATGCTGGAGCAGTGCAGCTACCATATGGAAAAAGGGTTTTCCCGGGTGTATCAGCGTTATCTGCTCAACCTGCTGAAGGCCAATGCCGCGCGTAAGCTCAAAGCCTACCCGGACACCCTGCCGGTGAGCCTGCGTCAGCTGAAGAAGGTGCGTCGTATTCGCGAGTTCGACGACTTGATCACCGCCAAAATTCACGGTTTTGCCGATGCGATAGATTACTATCGCCAGTGCAGCGCCATGCCGCTGTTGAGCAAAATCACCAAACCAACGCTTATCATCCATGCTAAAGATGATCCGTTCATGGATCATCACTCCATCCCCGCGCAGGAATTTCTGCCCGCCAACGTGCAGTACCAACTGACCGAACATGGCGGCCACGTTGGCTTTGTCGGAGGCACGCTCAGACGCCCACAGATGTGGCTGGAAACACGCATTCCAGCCTGGCTCACCGCTTTTCTGGACGGTAAAAAATGATTATCCCCTGGCAGGAACTGGCGCCCGAAACGCTCG
The DNA here is from genome assembly GCF_052886895.1 of Enterobacter sp. C4G1. Classification (NCBI taxonomy): domain Bacteria; kingdom Pseudomonadati; phylum Pseudomonadota; class Gammaproteobacteria; order Enterobacterales; family Enterobacteriaceae; genus Enterobacter; species Enterobacter sp. C4G1. The sequence continues at coordinate 660,467 of NZ_JBQVVV010000001.1, forward strand.
ATAATCTTATTGAAAGCTTTGTATTACGCGAAGGCACAGATTATGGTGAACAAGAACGTTCGCTTGAACAAAAGGTCAACGATGTAAAGCGCCAGCTCAAAAGTGGCGAGGTGGTGCTGGTATGGTCTGAGCTGCACGAAACGGTCAATATCATGCCCCGCAATGCCTTTCACGACTGACCTTTAACACTATTCCAGTCAGGGAGTTGCTATGTCTGCCAGACATCCGGTTATTGCCGTTACAGGCTCAAGTGGTGCGGGTACAACCACCACCAGCCTCGCCTTTCGCAAGATTTTCGCGCAACTTAATTTACGGTCCGCAGAGGTAGAAGGCGATAGCTTTCACCGCTACACCCGCCCTGAAATGGATATGGCGATCCGCAAAGCTCGCGATCTCGGCAAACACATCAGCTATTTTGGGCCAGATGCGAACGATTTCGGTCTGCTGGAGCAGACTTTCAAAGAATACGGACAGACCGGAAAAGGCCAGTCGCGGAAGTATCTGCACACCTATGACGAAGCCGTTCCCTGGAACCAGGTACCAGGGACATTCACCCCCTGGCAGCCTCTTCCCGAACCTACCGACGTGCTATTTTATGAAGGATTACATGGCGGCGTGGTGACCACGCAGCATGATGTGGCGCGCCACGTGGACCTGCTGGTCGGCGTTGTGCCGATTGTGAACCTGGAGTGGATCCAGAAGCTGACGCGCGATATCAGCGAGCGCGGTCATTCACGTGAAGCGGTGATGGATTCGGTTGTTCGTTCGATGGAAGATTACATTAACTTCCTGACGCCGCAGTTCTCACGCACCCACATCAACTTCCAGCGCGTGCCGACGGTAGATACCTCCAACCCGTTTGCGGCCAAAAGCATTCCTTCACTGGACGAAAGCTTTGTGGTTATTCATTTCCGCAATCTCGAAGGCATTGATTACCCCTGGCTGCTGGCCATGCTGCAAGGCTCATTCATTTCGCATATGAATACGTTGGTGGTGCCGGGCGGGAAAATGGGGCTGGCGATGGAACTGATTATGTCACCGCTGGTGCAGCGGTTGATGGAAGGTAAGCAGATCGCGTGATCCTTTTCCCTCTCCCCGTGGGAGAGGGTTAGGGTGAGGGCATCAACGCGTATGATGCCCCTTGCATTACGCCTCGATCACTTCATACGAATGCGTGATTTTTACCGCTTTCTCCAGCATTAACGCCACAGAGCAATATTTCTCCGCAGAAAGATCCACCGCGCGTGATACCGCAGCGTCTTTCAGCTCTTTGCCGGTCACAATAAAATGCAAATTGATGTGCGTAAACAGGCGTGGCGCTTCTTCACGGCGTTCAGAAGTGAGTTTTACTTCGCAATCCGTCACGTCATGACGACCTTTTTGCAAAATCGACACCACGTCAATTGCGCTGCAACCACCCGCCGCCATCAGCACCATCTCCATTGGGCTTGGTGCTTTATCGCCGGAATTCCCATCCATTAAAATCTGGTGTCCGGAAGCGGATTCGCCCAGGAACGTTAAACCTTCAACCCATTTCACACGCGCTTGCATATTCATTAACTCCAACGTTGCATTTTTGGTGACAGATTACGCGTACGTTACATTTCTCGCAACGGAAGGCGACCTGCATCATGCTGAAGCGAGACACCAGGAGACACGCGACAAAAGCTATGCTAAAACACTCTGGATGCTACAGTAATACATTGACGTTACACATGTATGCAGAGGACATCAAACTTTACTGGCTGCGACTATTACGACAGCCGACTTCCCAGGGTATGGGTAAGAATTCGATTGCAACCCCAGAGTCTGGATGCATCTTATGACTCTGGTGACAGCTTATAACAGAGGATAACAGCGCATGGTGCTTGGCAAACCGCAAACAGACCCGACTCTCGAATGGTTCTTGTCTCATTGCCACATTCATAAGTACCCATCGAAGAGCACGCTGATTCACCAGGGTGAAAAAGCGGAAACGTTGTATTACATCGTCAAAGGCTCGGTGGCAGTGCTGATCAAAGATGAGGAAGGGAAAGAAATGATCCTTTCTTATCTGAACCAGGGCGATTTCATCGGTGAACTGGGCCTGTTTGAAGAAGGCCAGGAACGTAGCGCCTGGGTTCGTGCAAAAACCGCGTGTGAAGTGGCCGAAATCTCCTACAAGAAATTCCGTCAGCTGATTCAGGTTAACCCTGACATCCTGATGCGTCTTTCTTCGCAGATGGCTCGCCGCCTGCAAGTCACGTCTGAGAAAGTGGGTAACCTCGCCTTCCTGGACGTAACGGGCCGTATCGCTCAGACTCTGCTGAACCTGGCGAAACAACCAGACGCAATGACCCACCCGGACGGAATGCAAATTAAAATTACCCGTCAGGAAATTGGTCAGATCGTGGGTTGCTCCCGTGAAACAGTGGGCCGTATTCTGAAAATGCTCGAAGACCAGAACCTGATCTCCGCCCACGGTAAAACCATCGTGGTTTACGGAACACGTTAATTCCGGTCAAACGGCGTGCCATCGCAAGGTGTCACGCCGTTTTTGTCTCTACTCCCCATGTGGCGCAGGCTAATTTATCACCCGGAAGTTAACTACGCACTGCGACAAACGCTGGTGTTGTGCCTTCCTGTGGCCGTGGGTTTGCTGCTGGGCCATCTGCAACAGGGTCTGTTGTTCTCCCTGGTTCCTGCCTGCTGCAACATTGCAGGTCTGGACACACCGCATAAACGTTTCTTCAAGCGCCTGATTATTGGCGGCTGTCTGTTTGCAGGCTGTAGCCTCGCTGTACAACTGCTGCTTGCCCGTGATATTCCGCTTCCCCTGATCCTGACCGTACTGGCCATGACGCTTGGCGTGACCGCTGAAATCAGCGCGCTACATGCCCGGTTGCTGCCCGCGTCGTTGATTGCCGCCATCTTCACGCTGAGCCTCGCCGGGAATATGCCGGTGTGGGAGCCGCTACTCATCTACGCGCTGGGAACCCTGTGGTACGGCGTGTTCAACTGGATCTGGTTCCGCCTGTGGCGCGAACAACCGCTGCGCGAATCGCTCAGCCTGCTCTACGTGCAGCTTGCCGACTACTGCGAAGCCAAGTACACCCTGCTCACTCAGCATACGGATCCGGAAAAATCGCTGCCGCCGCTGCTGGCGCGCCAGCAAAAAGTCGTCGATCTGATTAGCCAGTGTTATCAGCAGTTGCACATGCTCGCCGCCAATAAAAATCATGACTATAAGCGACTGCTGCGTATCTTCCAGGTCGGTCTGGATTTACAGGAACATATCTCTGTGAGCCTGCATCATCCGCAGGAGGTGCAAAAGCTGGTCGAACGTAGCCACGCCGAGGCGGTGATCCGCTGGAACGCCCAAACCGTGGCAGCGCGCCTGCGCATTCTCGCTGACGATATCCTGTATCACCGCTATCCCACGCGTTTTAACATGGACAAACAGCTGGGGGCGCTGGAGAAAATTGCCCATCAACACGCGGAAAACCCGGTGGGCCAATTTGCGGCGTGGCACTTCAGCCGCATCGCCCGTGTCCTGCGGACTCAGCGGCCACTTTACCCCCGTGACCTGATGGCCGATAAACAAAAGCGTCTGCCGCTGCTGCCAGCCCTGAAAAGCTATCTGTCACTGAAATCTGCCGCGCTGCGTAATGCCGCGCGTATCAGCGTGATGCTTAGCACCGCCAGTCTGATGGGCGTCGCGCTGCACTTACCGAAACCGTACTGGATCTTAATGACCGTGCTGTTTGTTACGCAGAACGGTTACGGTGCTACGCGGGTGCGCATTCTGCACCGGGCAGGTGGCACAATCGCGGGGCTTATCATTGCTGGGGTGACGCTGCACTTCCACGTACCGGAAGGCTATACGCTGCTGGGGATGCTGGCTGTCACCATGGTGAGCTACCTGATTATTCGCAAGAACTATGGCTGGGCGATGGTGGGCTTTACGGTCACTGCGGTATACACCCTGCAACTGCTCACGCTCAATGGCGAACAGTTTATTCTCGCCCGCCTGGTCGACACCCTGATTGGCTGCCTGATTGCCTTTGGCGGCCTGGTCTGGCTCTGGCCCCAGTGGCAAAGCGGGTTGTTGCGCCAGAACGCCCATGATGCGCTGGAAGCAGATCAACAGGCGATACGCCTGATCCTGAGCGATGATCCACAGCCTTCGCCGCTGGCGTATCAGCGCATGAAGGTTAACCAGGCACATAACGCCCTGTTTAACTCACTGAACCAGGCGATGCAGGAGCCGGGCTTTAATTCCCACTATCTGGCAGACATGAAACTGTGGGTGACGCACAGCCAGTTTATCGTCGAGCACATTAACGCCATGACCACGCTTGCACGCGAGCACACGATGCTGACACCCGATCTGGCGCAGCGCTATTTGCAGTCCTGTGAGATTGCCTTGCAGCGATGTCAGCAGCGCCTGGAGTACGACGCGCCGGGAGAAGCTGGAGATTCGAATATTCTTGAAGCACCGGAAACACTGACGCTTGGCCCAATGAGCACCCTGGAGCAGCATTTGCAGCGCATCCTGGGGCATCTGAGCACCATGCACACCATTTCGTCGGTGGCATGGCGTCAGCGTCCGCATCACGGGATTTGGTTAACGCGGGTATTAAAACGCACGCCGTACTAATTTTGCCGGCCAGTTTATCCGCGTACGATCTTCGCCACCGCGGCAGCAAAACGGTTTAAGCCGTCTTCTATGTCTTTGTCTTCAATCACCAGCGACGGCGCGAAACGCATCACGTCCGGCCCGGCATTCAGCACCATCACCCCTTCATGAGCTGCGGCGTGCAGGAAATCGCGTGCGCGACCTTTGTACTGTGGCTTCAGCTCAGCGCCAATTAACAGCCCCATACCACGGATCTCGCTGAACACGTTGTACTGCTCATCAATCTGCTGAAGGTGTTTCACGAACAGCTCGCGCTTCGCATTAACGCCGTTCAGCACCTCTGCCGTGTTGATGATATCGAACGCCGCACCAGCAATGGCGCAGGCCAGCGGGTTGCCACCGTAGGTCGAACCGTGAGAGCCCACGTGGAACGCGGAAGCAATATCCTGCGTGGTGAGCACCGCACTTACCGGGAAACCGCCGCCGAGCGCTTTGGCGCTGGTCAGGATATCTGGCGTCACGCCGTAGTGCATATAGGCAAAGAGATCGCCGGTACGCCCCATGCCGCTCTGCACTTCATCAAACACCAGCAGCGCCTGGTGCGCATCGCACAGTTCACGCAGGCCTTGCAGGAACTCAGGCGTTGCCGCCATTACGCCGCCTTCGCCCTGAATCGGCTCGACCACTACCGCGCAGGTATGGTCGTCCATCACCGCTTTTACCGCATGAAGGTCGTTAAACGGCACGTGGATGATATCGGCCGGTTTCGGGCCAAAGCCATCGGAATACTTTGGCTGCCCGCCAACGGACACGGTAAACAGCGAACGGCCGTGGAAGGCGTTATGGAAGGCAATGATTTTGGTTTTATACGGGCTATGACGGGTTGAAGCATAGTAGCGTGCCAGCTTAAAGGCCGTTTCGTTGGCTTCAGTACCGGAGTTCATGAACAGCACACGTTCAGCAAAGGTCGCGTCGATGATTTTACGTCCCAGGCGCAGCGCGGGTTCGTTGGTAAAGACGTTACTGGTGTGCCACAGGGTTTCGCCCTGGGTTTTTAACGCGTCTACCAGAGCAGGATGACAATGACCCAGCGCCGTCACCGCAATCCCCCCCGCGAAATCAACGTACTCTTTACCCTGCTGATCCCAGACGCGGCTGCCCTTCCCTTTAACCGGGATAAACTCAGCCGGTGCATAAATCGGCAGGATCACTTCATCGAATGTCGCGCGGGTAATTGCTGATTGTTCAGTTGCCATGTCATGCCCATCCATTTTATGTCACATTGATTGTGAAAATATAATCACAAAATATGCATAAAAAATCACAATAAGGCAATAAAAATTCAGCGATTGAGGAAATTCGCCAGCAGCTGATGTCCCTGCTCGCTCAGGATGCTTTCAGGATGGAACTGCACCCCTTCGAGATCCCATTTCTTATGACGAATGCCCATAATTTCGTTGGTGTCGCTCCAGGCGGTGACGTCAAAGCACGCTGGCAGCGTAGGGGGATCAATCACCAGGGAGTGATAGCGCGTAACGGTTAACGGATTATTTAATCCGCTGAACACGCCTGTGCCATTGTGGGTAACGGGGGAGGTTTTGCCATGCATCACTTTCGCCGCACGCACAATGGTTGCGCCAAACACCTGAGCAATAGCCTGATGGCCAAGACAGACACCCAGAATCGGCAGCTTACCGGCAAACTGTTTTATAACGTCCAGAGAGATACCGGATTCCGACGGCGTACACGGCCCCGGTGAGATAACGATTTTCTGCGGAGCAAGCGTCTCAATATCGGCAAGGGTGATGTCGTCATTGCGGCGGACAACCACCTCCGCGCCCAGTTCGCAGAAATACTGGTACAGATTCCAGGTAAAGGAATCGTAGTTATCTATCAGCAGGATCATGGCGGCTCCACAGCAAAAAGGCGCCCTATTCTACTCAGTTTCGCGCGCTTCGCTCACCACTTTACTAAAGATGGCAGTCAACGCGCTTAAATCGCCCATCGCACCACTCTGGTTTGTTGCCGCCCAGGCCTGCGAGTCGATATTCTGCCAACTCAACTGATAGCCTGCGTGGAGCGCGAGCTGCTCAAAGAAGATCCGCTGGACAATGCCGTTACCGATGCGAAACGGATGCAGCACGTTAATTTCGCAGTAGTAGTGGCTCAGACGGGCAACAAACTCGCTTTTCTCAAGCCCGACCAGATAGCCCTCTTCTTCGAGATCCTGCATCAGGCTGTTGCCCTCTTTTTCGATGTAGGCGAAATGACAAAAACGGGTATCGCCCTGATAAATATCCACTTCGCGAATATCACCAGCCCAGTCGAAAATGTCCTGATACAGCTGACGGTGGATAGCACACAGATGCGGTAACCCGCGCGCGGGCGGCCCTAAACCGAGCGTGGCCGCACGCAGAGCGGTGAGTTCATAAGAAGCATGGGCAAGCCGGTCTGCCTGATGGATGTTCAGCAGATTGCGCATCACATTCAGACCAGGATAGAGGTAGGGATCGCGGTCGTCGCCGTATTTATCGCTCATAGTGCCTCCTCAGTTCTTCAAGGCGGCGCTGTGCATCCAGGGCATTAAGCGTGACGAGTGGGCTGTCGACACCCTCCAGGCGGCGGCTGGCCTGGAAATTCGCATTTCGCTGCTGCTCCCAAAGTCGGGATTTTTGCTTGTCGGTGAGTTTTTTCACTTAACGCCTCCCTGAATGTGTCCGCTTGCCACAAGTATAAGCAGCAAAACGCGCTTTCGCAGGGAGGGTCAGCAACGCGGGCAAAGAATGCCCGCGCAAGGAAGATTACGGCAGAACTTTTGCAGAAAGGATCACAACCGGTTTGGACGGCACATTCTGATATGGGCCGACATCGTGGGTTGGCACCTGAGAAATTTTGTCCGCCACATCCATCCCTTTCACAATTTTACCAAATACCGCATACCCGAAATCACGCTGACCGTGGTCGAGGAAGGCGTTATCCGCAACGTTGAGGAAGAACTGGCTGGTTGCGCTGTCTTTATCTGCAGTACGGGCCATAGAGATGGTGCCACGGGTATTCAGCAGGCCATTGTCCGCTTCGTTTTTGATTGGCGGGTTAGGCTGCTTTTGCTGCATCTGCTCTGTAAAACCGCCGCCCTGCACCATAAAGCCCGGGATCACGCGGTGAAAAGTGGTGTTGTTATAGAAACCGCTGTTCACGTAGTCGAGGAAGTTTTTCACAGAAACAGGTGCTTTCTGGCTATTCAGTTCCAGCTCAATATTTCCGGCAGAGGTTGTCAGCAGAACGTGAGGGTCACCTTTTGCTGCCAGTGCAGCAGGGGTAACGGCAGAAAGAGCAAACACAGCTACAACAGCCGCCAGCGTTGATTTGAGCATGAGAATTCCTTAACAAAGCGCAGTAAAGAGAGCGAGTGGCTTGATTCTAAAGAGCAGTATGAACGGAGGCCAGCCTTTTACCTAATTTTACGAAATTGAAACAGTTGTTACTGCGCAAACGATTGGTTATAGCGCCAATTAACGTGATCGCGATCACACTAAAGCCTGCAACCTGGATCAAAAGTTTCCTAAAAGATTTAAATAGATCACTTTCGCGACTAAAATCTGCCCGCTCAAACGCAGTCAATGCGTTTTACTTTACTTTGAACAGGCCAGACATGACTAACAGCAATCGCATCAAGCTCACATGGATCAGCTTCTTCTCCTACGCCCTGACCGGCGCGTTGGTGATCGTCACCGGGATGGTGATGGGGAACATCGCAGACTACTTTCAGCTGCCCGTTTCCAGTATGAGTAACACCTTCACCTTCCTGAACGCAGGTATTTTGATCTCTATCTTCCTGAATGCCTGGCTGATGGAAATCGTCCCGCTAAAAACGCAGCTGCGTTTTGGTTTTGTGCTGATGGTCGCCGCCGTAGCGGGCCTGATGCTGAGCCACAGCATCGCCCTGTTCTCTGCGGCCATGTTTGTACTTGGCCTGGTGAGCGGTATTACGATGTCTATCGGTACGTTCCTGATTACTCACATGTATGAAGGCCGTCAGCGCGGCGCACGCCTGCTGTTTACCGACTCCTTCTTCAGCATGGCAGGCATGATCTTCCCAATGGTGGCCGCCGTTCTGCTGGCGCGCAGCATTGAGTGGTACTGGGTTTATGCCTGTATTGGACTGGTCTACGTGGCCATCTTTATTCTGACCTTCGGCTGTGAATTCCCGGCGCTGGGTAAAAAAGCGCAAACCGTGGCAGAGCCGGTCGCGAAAGAGAAATGGGGGATCGGCGTGCTGTTCCTCTCCATCGCCGCACTGTGCTACATCCTGGGCCAGCTGGGCTTTATCTCCTGGGTGCCGGAATACGCCAAAGGACTGGGCATGAGCCTGAACGACGCGGGTAAACTGGTGAGCGATTTCTGGATGTCTTACATGTTTGGCATGTGGGCGTTTAGCTTCATCCTGCGCTTCTTCGACCTGCAACGCATTCTGACCGTACTGGCAGGTATGGCGACCGTCCTGATGTATCTGTTCATCAACGGTTCACCGGAACATTTACCGTGGTTCATTCTGACCCTGGGCTTCTTCTCCAGCGCGATTTACACCTCAATCATCACCCTGGGCTCACTGCAAACTAAAGTGGCGTCGCCAAAACTGGTGAACTTCGTTCTGACCTGCGGCACCATCGGCACCATGCTGACCTTTGTGGTAACAGGTCCGATTGTGGCTCACAGCGGCCCACTGGCTGCACTGCATACGGCTAACGTTCTGTATGCCGTGGTGTTCATCATGTGCTTTATCCTGGGCTTCGTGACCCGCCACCGCCAGCATAATGTGGCGGCGGCTTCTCACTAATCGCCTCGCCCCTTTGCGTTATGCAGAGGGGCTGTTTCTGGCAAAACTCACCTCTTCCCCACCGTTGTCCATTTGGATCCACGTCTGCGCCAGTTGCGTGGTGGCAATAATCCGCCCCTGACGAATCGACCAGCGTACCGGCACCTGGCAGCGTACCGCTTCAAATCCGCTCTCTGCTGGCAGAATGATCAGGTTTGCCGGGTTCCCCTTTGCAATGCCGTAATCGCTCAAACCAAAGGTTCGGGCGCTGTTGTGGGTAATCAGGTTCAGCCCGCTGTCAATCTGCGGATACCCCATCATCTGACACACATGCAGCCCCATATGCAGCACCTGCAACATATTACCGGTGCCGAGCGGGTACCACGGGTCAAAGACATCATCATGGCCAAAGCAGACGTTGATGCCCGCCTCCTGAAGCTCCTTCACGCGCGTGATCCCCCGGCGTTTCGGGTAATCGTCAAAGCGACCCTGAAGATGGATATTCACCAGCGGGTTGGCGACGAAGTTAATCCCCGACATCTTCAACAGGCGGAACAGCCGCGAGGTATATGCGCCGTTATAGGAGTGCATGGCTGTAGTGTGGCTGGCGGTTACGCGTGCGCCAATACCGGCCTCATACGCCAGAGTTGCAACCGTCTCGACAAACCGTGACTGCTCGTCATCGATTTCATCGCAGTGGATATCCAGCAGACGGTCATATTTCTTCGCCAGTTCGAAGGCAATATGTAGCGACTGTACGCCGTATTCGCGGGTGAATTCGAAGTGCGGGATCGCGCCCACCACATCGGCGCCCAGCTTTAAGGCTTCTTCCAGCAGTGCCGCGCCGTTCGGGTAAGACAGGATCCCCTCCTGCGGGAAGGCCACGATTTGCAGCGTTATCCACGGAGCGACCTCCTGTTTGACTTCCAGCATGGCTTTCAGCGCCGTGAGCGTTGGGTCGGACACATCCACATGCGTGCGGACAAACTGAATACCGTTGGCGATTTGCCATTTCAGCGTTTTCCAGGCCCGCGCTTTCACATCTTCGTGGCTGAGAAGCGCCTTGCGCTCCGCCCAGCGTTCGATACCTTCAAACAACGTGCCGGACTGGTTCCAGTTCGGCTCACCTGCCGTCTGAGTGGTATCCAGGTGAATATGCGGCTCAATAAACGGCGGGATAGCGAGCCCTCCACGGCCGTTTAAGATCTCGTAGCTTTCACTGCTGGCCTCCCCCATCGGGGTGATCTCGCCAAATCGCCCGTTCTCAATGGCGACCTGCCATAACCCTTCACGATCTGGTAACCGAACATTCTGGACCAGCCAAAGTGGTGCTGTAGACATACCTATCCCCCCGGAAAACGCGACTGAAATTCAGGAGTACGCGTTTATTAAAATTAGCCACCTATTTTGTACACAAAATCGTCTCAGACGAAAAGCGAACGATTTCCATAACTTATAAAAATCCTGACAAATCAACTATATACCACTTAAGGAGTAGTTGAAGGCGTATTTGATTTGCATCAATAAGCGCCGTAGCTGAATCGTTAAGGTAGGCAGTAATAGAAAAGAAATCGAGGCAAAAATGAGCAAAGTCAGACTCGCTATCATCGGTAACGGCATGGTCGGCCACCGCTTTATTGAGGATCTTCTCGATAAAGCTGACGCTGCCCAGTTCGATATTACAGTGTTCTGTGAAGAACCCCGCAAGGCGTACGACCGTGTGCACCTTTCTTCCTACTTCTCCCACCACACCGCCGAAGAACTTTCTCTGGTGCGTGAAGGATTCTACGAGAAGCATGGCGTAAAAGTGCTGGTGGGCGAACGCGCTATCACCATCAACCGTCAGGAAAAAGTAATCCACTCCAGCGCCGGACGTACGGTTTTTTACGACAAGCTGATCATGGCGACTGGCTCATATCCGTGGATCCCGCCAATCAAAGGCTCGGAAACCCAGGATTGCTTCGTTTACCGTACCATTGAAGACCTCAAAGCCATTGAAAACTGTGCACGTCGCAGCAAACGCGGTGCAGTAGTTGGCGGCGGCCTGCTGGGCCTTGAAGCCGCAGGTGCACTGAAAAACCTCGGCGTTGAAACCCACGTTATCGAATTTGCCCCAATGCTGATGGCAGAGCAGCTTGACCACATGGGTGGTGACCAGCTGCGCCGTAAAATCGAAAGCATGGGCGTGAAAGTTCACACCAGCAAGAACACCAAAGAGATCGTCCAGGAAGGCAGTGAAGCACGCAAAACCATGCGCTTTGCTGACGGCAGCGAGCTGGAAGTGGACTTTATCGTCTTCTCCACCGGTATTCGCCCACGCGACAAACTGGCTAACCAGTGCGGCCTGGCCGTGGCGCAGCGCGGCGGGATCATGATTAACGACGCCTGCCAGACCTCTGACCCGGATATCTACGCTATCGGCGAATGTGCCAGCTGGAATAACCGCGTGTACGGGCTGGTTGCGCCTGGTTATAAAATGGCCCAGGTTGCCGTTGACCACATTCTTGGCAGCGAAAACGCCTTCGAAGGTGCAGACATGAGCGCCAAGCTGAAACTGCTGGGCGTGGACGTTGGCGGTATCGGCGATGCCCACGGCCGCACCCCGAATTCCCGCAGTTATGTTTATCTCGACGAAAGCAAAGAAGTCTATAAACGCCTGATCGTGAGCCAGGACAACAAAACCCTGCTCGGCGCGGTTCTGGTGGGCGACACCAGCGACTACGGCAACCTGCTGCAACTGGTTCTGAATGCCATCGAACTGCCAGAAAACCCGGACGCCCTGATCCTGCCTGCTCACGCCTCGAGCGGTAAACCATCGATCGGCGTCGATAAACTGCCTGACAGCGCGCAGATTTGCTCCTGCTTCGACGTCACGAAAGGCATGTTGATTTCCGCTATCAACAAAGGCTGCCACACCGTTGCAGCGCTGAAAGCCGAAACCAAAGCCGGTACCGGCTGCGGGGGCTGTATTCCACTGGTGACTCAGGTGCTGAACGCCGAACTGGCGAAACAGGGCATCGAAGTGAACAACAACCTGTGCGAACACTTCTCTTATTCTCGCCAGGAGCTGTACCACCTGATCCGCGTGGAAGGCATCAAGTCATTCGACGAACTGCTGGAGAAACACGGCCAGGGTTATGGCTGCGAAGTGTGTAAACCTACCGTCGGTTCTCTGCTGGCCTCCTGCTGGAATGAGTACGTACTCAAACCAGAACATACGCCGCTTCAGGACACCAACGACAACTTCCTGGCAAACATCCAGAAAGACGGGACCTATTCTGTTATCCCACGCTCTGCCGGTGGCGAAATCACTCCAGAAGGTCTGGTGGCGGTCGGCCGTATCGCGCGTGAATTTAACCTGTATACCAAAATTACCGGTTCCCAGCGTATCGGCCTGTTTGGTGCGCAGAAAGATGACCTGCCAGAAATCTGGCGTCAGCTGATTGAAGCGGGCTTTGAAACCGGCCACGCGTATGCCAAAGCGCTGCGTATGGCAAAAACCTGCGTGGGCAGCACCTGGTGCCGCTATGGCGTGGGCGACAGCGTGGGCTTTGGCGTTGAGCTGGAAAACCGCTACAAAGGCATTCGTACACCGCACAAAATGAAGTTTGGCGTCTCCGGCTGTACCCGTGAATGTGCCGAAGCACAGGGTAAAGACGTGGGCATTATCGCCACCGAAAAAGGCTGGAACCTGTACGTGTGCGGTAACGGCGGGATGAAACCACGTCACGCCGATCTGCTGGCGGCGGATCTCGACCACGATACGCTGATTCAGTATCTCGACCGCTTCATGATGTTCTACATCCGTACCGCCGACAAACTGACCCGTACCGCATCCTGGCTGGACAACCTGGAAGGCGGCATCGACTACCTGAAGTCAGTCATCATCGATGACAAGCTGGGCCTGAACGAGCAGCTTGAAGCCGAAATGGCTCGCCTGCGCGACGCGGTGATTTGCGAGTGGACTGAAACCGTGAATACCCCGGCGGCGCAGACGCGCTTCAAACACTTTATCAACAGCACCCAGCGCGACCCGAACGTACAGGTTGTGGCAGAGCGCGAACAGCATCGTCCGGCGACACCTTATGAACGTATTCCGGTGACTCTGGTGGAGGAAAACGCATGAGCCAGTGGGTAAACATCTGCAACATTAACGACATCCTGCCTGCCACCGGCGTCTGCGCGCTGCTGGGTAAAGAGCAGGTCGCGATTTTTCGACCGCGCCACGACGAACAGGTTTTTGCCATCAGCAATATCGACCCGTTCTTTGAGGCCAGCGTGCTGTCCCGTGGGTTGATTGCGGAGCATCAGGGCGAACTGTGGGTCGCAAGCCCGCTGAAAAAGCAGCGTTTCCGCTTAAGCGACGGGCACTGCATGGAAGATGAGGGCCACTCTGTGAAGCATTACGACGCCCGGGTGAAGGACGGAAAAGTGCAGTTACGCGGTTAAATATTTCAGGGGAGGCGCAATGCCTCCCTTTTTAAATTTTTTCTTTTATTTTTCAGGATAATCAAACCATGTTTACAGACACTATTAATAAGTGTGCGGCTAATGCTGCGCGCATCGCACGGCTCAGCCAGAATAATCCACTCGGTTTCTGGGTCAGTTCCGCTATGGCAGGTGCCTATGTGGGTCTGGGGATTATTTTAATTTTCACTCTCGGCAATCTGCTCGACCCGTCAGTACGTCCGCTGGTGATGGGCGCAACCTTCGGTATCGCCCTGACGCTGGTGATTATCGCCGGCTCTGAACTCTTCACCGGCCACACCATGTTCCTGACGCTTGGTGTAAAAGCGGGCACCATCAGCCACGGTCAGATGTGGGCCATTCTGCCGCAAACCTGGGTGGGTAATCTGCTGGGCTCGGTGTTCGTGGCGCTGCTGTACAGCTGGGGTGGCGGTAGCCTGCTGCCGGTGGATACCAGCATCGTGCACACCGTAGCACTGGCGAAAACTACACAACCGGCGATGGTGCTGTTCTTCAAAGGTGCACTGTGTAACTGGCTGGTTTGCCTGGCAATCTGGATGGCAATTCGTACCGAAGGCACGGCGAAGTTCATCGCTATCTGGTGGTGTCTGCTGGCGTTTATCGCTTCCGGCTATGAGCACTCAGTTGCCAACATGACTTTATTCGCCCTCTCCTGGTTCGGCCATCATAACGAAGCCTTCACCCTTTCGGGTATCGGCCATAACCTGTTGTGGGTAACGCTGGGTAATACCCTTTCAGGTGCAGTGTTTATGGGCTTAGGTTACTGGTATGCTACCCCGAAAGCGGAGCGTCCGACTCCGGCAAACATCGCAACGGCTCAGGCGAAAGCCCATTCTTAAGAGGTAATGTCGTGGATCACCTGCCTATTTTCTGTCAATTACGCAATCGCGACTGCCTGCTTGTAGGTGGTGGCGATGTGGCTGAACGTAAAGCGCGCTTGCTGTTAGATGCAGGTGCCCGACTGACCGTCAACGCCCTCTCCTTCGCCCCGCAGTTTGACGCCTGGGCGCGGGAAGGGATGCTCACACTGGTGCAGGGGGAGTTCAACGAATCCCTGCTCGATACCTGCTGGCTGACCATTGCCGCGACCGACAACGACGACGTTAACCAGCGCGTAAGCGATGCCTGCGAAACACGTCGTATCTTCTGTAACGTGGTGGATGCGCCGAAAGAAGCCAGCTTTATCATGCCGTCGATTATCGATCGTTCGCCGCTGATGGTGGCGGTATCGTCCGGCGGGACGTCTCCGGTTCTGGCTCGCCTGCTGCGGGAAAAGCTGGAATCGATCCTGCCTCAGCATCTCGGTCAGGTGGCGCAATATGCAGGCCAGTTGCGCTCACAGGTGAAGAAAACCTTCGCCACCGTCGGCGAGCGCCGTCGTTTCTGGGAAAAATTCTTTGTGAATGACAGGCTGGCGCAATCGCTGGCGAATCAGGATCTGAAAGCGGTTGAAGAGATAACCGGGAAGTTGCTCAGCGAACCGCTGGATAATCGCGGTGAAGTAGTGCTGGTGGGCGCAGGGCCAGGCGATGCCGGGTTGTTGACGCTTAAGGGTTTGCAGCAGATCCAGCAGGCCGACATCGTGGTTTATGACCGTCTGGTCTCCGATGACATTATGAACCTGGTGCGCCGCGATGCTGACCGCGTCTTCGTGGGTAAACGCGCGGGTTACCACTGCGTTCCCCAGGAAGAGATTAACCAGATCCTGCTGCGTGAAGCGCAAAAAGGCAAACGCGTGGTGCGCCTGAAAGGCGGCGATCCGTTTATCTTTGGCCGCGGCGGCGAGGAGCTGGAAACCCTGTGCAATGCGGGCATTCCGTTCTCTGTCGTGCCTGGGATCACCGCAGCTTCCGGTTGTTCAGCCTACTCCGGCATTCCGTTAACCCATCGCGACTACGCGCAAAGCGTGCGTCTGGTGACGGGCCACCTGAAAACCGGCAGTGAACTGGACTGGTACAACCTGGCCGCCGAAAAACAGACGCTGGTGTTTTATATGGGGCTGAACCAGGCCGCAACCATTCAGGCGAAACTGCTGGAGCACGGAATGCAAGAAGATATGCCTGTTGCCCTGGTAGAGAATGGTACATCGATTACTCAGCGCGTGGTGAACGGCGTATTAACGCAGTTAGGTGAACTGGCGCAGCAGGTAGAAAGCCCGGCGCTGATTGTGGTAGGTCGCGTGGTTGAACTGCGCGAAAAACTGAACTGGTTCTCTAACCACTAACGCATAACATCCCTTCTTCGGGTAGTCCTTAACCGGACTACTCGCTTCTTGTCGCCGCCGCTAACATACCGCCCCGAAGTGGAACTTTTCCATTTATTCCCTCGTGTTACATCAAAAATTCGTTTTTAGACAAGGAATGCGTATGTTCAAACTGGCAAAGGCAGCCGCTCTGGTCGCCGTGTTATCGACTCTTACAGCCTGTACGGGTCACGTTGAAAACACCAAAAATAACTGTAGCTATGATTACCTGCTGCACCCGGCGATCTCCATTTCGAAGATCATCGGTGGTTGCGGTCCGGCGGCACAGCAGTAAGCGTTTTTCAGGCATAAAAAAAACCGGGATTTCCCGGTTTTTAGTTTTGGAGAGTGTGGTTTTTAGTCGGGTGGCGGCTCCGCCTTACCCGACCTACACGATCTCGTAGGCCGCGTAAGCGTCAGCGCCACCCGGCAAGCAGACTCAAGGTTTCGCGACAAACCCAATCGCTTCGTATACCGCTTTCAGGGTTTCGGACGCGCGCGCGCTGGCTTTTTCCGCGCCATCTTTCATCACTTTTTGCAGGAAAGCTTCGTCGTTGCGATAGCGGTTATAACGCTCCTGCAACTCGGTCAGCATCCCGGATACTGCGTCCGCAACTTCGCCTTTCAGGTGGCCATACATCTTACCTTCGAAGTGCTGCTCCAGCTCAGGGATCGTACGACCCGTCACGCCAGAGAGAATATCCAGCAAGTTAGAAACACCCGCCTTGTTCTGCACGTCGTAACGTACTACAGGCGGCTCTTCGGAGTCGGTCACTGCACGTTTAAGCTTTTTAACCACCGATTTCGGGTCTTCCAGCAGGCCGATAACGTTGTTGCGGTTATCGTCAGACTTGGACATCTTCTTGGTTGGCTCCAGAAGCGACATCACGCGCGCACCGGATTTCGGAATAAACGGCTCAGGCACTTTGAAAACATCACCATAAATGGCGTTGAAACGCTGGGCGATATCGCGGCTCAACTCCAGGTGCTGCTTCTGGTCTTCACCAACGGGAACCTGGTTGGTCTGGTACAGCAGAATGTCTGCCGCCATCAGTACCGGGTAATCAAACAGACCTGCGTTGATGTTTTCAGAATAGCGAGCGGATTTGTCCTTGAACTGGGTCATACGGCTCAGCTCACCGAAATAGGTGTAGCAGTTCAGCGCCCAGCCCAGCTGCGCGTGCTCTGGCACGTGAGACTGAACGAAGATGGTGCTTTTCTCTGGATCAATACCACATGCCAGATAGAGTGCCAGCGTATCGAGGGTGGCTTTACGCAGCTTCTCAGGATCCTGACGCGCGGTAATGGCATGAAGATCCACGATGCAATAGATGCAATGGTAGTCATCTTGCATGTTGACCCACTGACGCAGCGCACCCATGTAGTTACCAATGGTCAATTCACCTGACGGCTGTGCGCCACTAAAAACGATGGGCTTAGTCATTTTTCAATTCCTGATTTTCACTGTGCGAGAGCCCGAGTGCGGGCAATATATCTTTGAAGTGATCGAACACTACGTCCGGCTCACTTAGCGTGATGGCTTCACCGTAGTTGTAGCCATAGGTTAATCCCACGCAAGGACAGCCTGCCGCTCTGGCAGCCAGAATATCATTGCGTGAATCACCGACAAAGAGCAGCTGCTCAGGCGTTAAGGATAATTTTCCTGCCACCAGTAATAGCGGTTCAGGATGTGGCTTTTTGTTCTGCACATCATCGCCACCCACAATCACGGAAAAATATTTCGCGATATCCAGCGCTTCCAGCAGCGGTGCAACGAATGGCGTGGGTTTGTTTGTCACCAGGCCCAGCGGAATGCCCTGCGCGTGGAGGGTGCTCAGCGTTTCAGCCACATCCGGGAACAGGAAGCTCCCTTCCTCGACCGTTTCTTCATAGAAGCGGTCGAACAGTTTACGCAGAATGCGCTGCTGCTCTTCCTGCGGAATATCCGCATGATCAACACCGGGTTTCCCCTGTGCAGTACGCAGTACGGCACGCTCCTGGCGCGCCCAGGTCAGGGCACGTTCCATCAGCACATCGGCGCCGTTACCAATCCACGTCACCACACGCTCTTCACCCGCAACGGGCAATTCAAGCGCGTACAGCGCCTGATCGACAGCGCTACTTAAGCCCGGCGCGCTGTCTACCAGCGTGCCGTCGAGGTCAAATGCTACACCCCGGGTTGCCTGCAATTTATCCATGACTTACCTTTGCCAGTTCACGGCGCATTTCATCAATGACTTTCTTGTAATCCGGTTGGTCGAAGATAGCTGAGCCCGCGACGAACATATCTGCACCCGCAGCCGCAATCTCACCAATGTTATTCACCTTAACACCACCATCCACTTCCAGACGAATGTCATAGCCTGACTCATCAATACGGCGGCGTACTTCACGCAGTTTATCCAGCGTATGAGGAATGAACGACTGACCACCAAAGCCCGGGTTGACGGACATCAGTAAGATCACGTCCAGCTTATCCATAACGTAATCGAGATAAGTCAGTGGTGTCGCCGGGTTAAAGACCAGGCCTGCTTTACAGCCGTTCTCTTTGATCAGCTGCAACGTACGGTCGACGTGCTCGGAAGCTTCAGGGTGGAAAGTGATGATGCTGGCACCCGCAGCGGCAAAATCGGGAACAAGGCGATCGACCGGTTTAACCATCAGATGCACGTCAATCGGCGCGGTAATGCCATAATTGCGCAGCGCTTTCAGGACCATCGGGCCGATGGTCAGATTGGGAACATAGTGGTTATCCATAACGTCGAAATGGACGACATCCGCACCCGCAGCAAGCGCTTTGGCGGTGTCCTCACCCAGGCGGGCAAAATCGGCCGACAGAATTGAGGGGGCAATCAAAAACTGTTTCATCCGCATCTCCTTGAAATGTGTTTACCGGCAGGCAAAACGGCTCAGGGTCGATAAAGAGCCAGCAGTTCGTCCACCTTTTTACGTGTACCGCCGTTGCTGCTAATACTGCGTCGTACCTTAACCTGGAATTGCTTCGCGGCTTTGTACCATTCGCGTGTATCCGGCGTATCGTGATTCGAAATTAACACTGGAATTCTTTTACTGACCAGCTTTTCTGCCATCTCCGCCAGACGCACTTGCTCAGCCGGGCTGAAGCTGTTGGTGTGATAAGCAGTGAAGTTCGCCGTCGCAGAAAGTGGCGCGTAAGGCGGGTCACAATAGACCACCGAATTCGCGTCAGCCTGCTCCATGCACTCTTCATACGAGAGGCAATAAAACTCCGCGTTCTGCGCTTTTTCAGCAAAGTGGTACAGCTCAGCCTGCGGGAAATAAGGGCGCTTATAGCGGCCAAACGGCACGTTAAATTCACCGCGCAGGTTATACCGACACAGGCCATTGTAGCCATGACGGTTGAGATACAGGAACAACAACGCGCGGCGGAACGGATCCTGGCTTTGATTAAACTCTGCGCGCAGTTGATAGTACATATCTGGATTGTTGTGCTCAGGGGTAAACAGCTTACACGCCTCATCCACGTACTCATCGGTACGCATTTTAACGATGGTATAGAGGCTAATGAGGTCGCTGTTAATATCCGCCAGAATATAACGAGAAAAATCGGTATTCAGGAATACCGATCCGGCACCCACGAAGGGCTCGATAAGGCACTCGCCTTTCGGCAGGTGTTTTTTAATATCGTCGAGCAGGGGGTATTTCCCCCCTGCCCATTTCAGAAAAGCGCGATTTTTTTTCATGCTGACTAACTGATTACACCTTCTCCGGCTGTGGAGAAAGCTCCGACAGCATCCTGCGCTTTATACATTACTTAAGATCGGCCTGGACCTGATGAATCGGCTTCGCCCACGGGTTTTTCGCCTGAACATCAGCTGGCAATGAGGCTACCGCGCGTTTTGCTTCGTCTTTAGACGAATAAACACCGCTCACCAGCACGTACCACGGTTGCCCGTTGCGGGTCGTCTGATAAACCACGTAGTTTTTCAGATTCGACTTCTTCGCCCAACCGTTGAGGTTGTCATAGCTAGACGAACTGCTCAGTTGCAGCGTGTAGTTGTTGGACGGTGCTGACTTCAGGGAACCAACGTTACCTGCGGTTTTGCCTGTCGCTGCACTGGACGCCGTCGCTGTTGCAGCTGCACTCGCCGCTGGTGCCGGAGTCGCCGCTGGCGCGGTTGTAGTCGCCGTTGCTTTCGGTGTTGCCGCTACTGGTGCTTTTACAGGCTCGCTAACTGCGGCTGTTTCAGTACGTTTTGGCTGCGTTTCAACTTTTGATTCTGGCGCTTTTACAACGGCCTGCGGTTTAACTTCACGCTTCGGCTCAATGACAACCTGCTTACGTTCCTGATGCGTTGCCGTTTGCGTCTGACGCGGCTTAGTTTCCGTTGCGGCGGTTTGCGGCTGTGCGTTACCACCACGAATCGGAGCCACAGTTGCAGGTTCAGTTGGCAGCGTAGAGTTCGCCACTACGTTGTTTACCTGTTCCTGATTCTGAGGCTGTGTCAGTGCGTTGTTCAGATCGCCCTGAACTTCTACACGCTGCTGGCCTTCTGGCGTAGCAGGTGCCTGACCCTGAGTCGGGTTAGAAGAGACTGGCGGCAGAGAAACATCCTGCGGGGTCGTTGTGTTTGCGGCGGTCTGCTCTGTAGCGGTTGCGCCCGGCGCTGGTTGCGCGCCATTCGCCTGATTGGACGCATCATTATCAGACAGGTTGATGCTCTTCTCAGTCGAAGCGGTCTGTGAATTTGAGTCAGTTGATGGTGCTTTTAGCGCGGAACCGATGCCAACAATCAGCAGCAACAGAACCAGGACGCCCAGGCCCATCATGATGTACTGGCGGGAAGCCGGTTTGCTTGCCGCAGCTTTTTTACGTTTACGCGGGCGACGCTCTACCGGCTCTTCGTCCATTGAATCTTCTTCAGGCTCATAATCCTCTTCTTCTCGCTCATCACGCGCGTTACGGCTGCGTGAAGGGCGACGATCGTCTGCATCCAGATCAACCTCGTCAAAGTTGATCTGCGGCTCGTTATCACGTTCTGAAGATTGACGAGAACGACCAGTACGACGATCGCTGGGATCGGGTTTCAGCTCGTCTTCTGGTTTGAATTCATCCATTTAACACCCCACTCAAAGGCTTATGCCAACGACTTTGCATTTCACCTGAAGCTAAACGACCACGTTTGACAGTGGCCTGACCTTTCTAATTGTTACGCTTGCTGACAATCAGCGATAGCGCCAAGAACAACATCATGCGGCACTCCGCCGCGCACTTCACTCTTCCCTATTGCAAGTGGGAGTACCAGACGCATCTCACCTGCCAATACTTTTTTATCGCGCATCATGTGGGGTAAATACGCTTGTGCAGACATTTCCTGCGGCCCAGTCACCGGCAAGCCAGCGCGCTCAAGCAGCGTAATAATGCGCTGAGTCTCTTCCGGTTTGAACTGACCGAGACGTTCAGAGGTGCGGGCAGCCATCACCATACCGGCTGCAACCGCTTCGCCGTGAAGCCAGTTGCCATAACCCATTTCGGCTTCAATAGCGTGACCAAACGTATGCCCCAGATTCAGTAAAGCACGTAAGCCGGTTTCACGCTCGTCTGCGGCTACAACTTCCGCTTTCAGCTCACAACAACGACGGATGCAGTAGGCCAGAGCAGCCCCATCCAGACGCAGCAGGGCATCCATATTCTCTTCAAGCCAGGTGAAAAACTCGCCGTCAAGAATGATGCCGTATTTGATCACTTCAGCAAGACCAGAGGCCAGCTCACGTTTTGGCAACGTCGACAGGCAATCGAGATCCACCACGACCGATGCCGGCTGATAGAACGCGCCGATCATGTTTTTACCGAGTGGATGGTTGACTGCCGTTTTGCCGCCAACAGAAGAGTCGACCTGTGACAACAATGTGGTTGGGATCTGAATAAAGCGTACGCCGCGTTGGTAACTTGCGGCGGCAAAACCCGTCAGATCGCCAACAACACCGCCGCCAAGAGCAAGCAGTGTCGTATCGCGACCATGGGGTTTTTGCAGTAATGCGGTAAAGACGGTATCCAGTACCGTCAGGCTCTTATACTGCTCGCCATCGGGCAGAATCACACTGTCGACCTTCACGCCCGCTTGTTCAAGCAGATGGCGTACACGGTCGAGATAAAGCGGAGCCAGAGTCTCATTGGTGACCAGCATTGCCTGATCACCCGCTTTCAGTGGTAAGAAGGAAGCTGGGTCGTTAAACAAACCAGCCGCGATGGTGATAGGGTAACTACGTTCCCCGAGAGTAACTGTAATCCTCTCCATGACGCGACATCCACCTTAAATGCTTTTACCCGCAGGCGAGTGTATATAAAGCCAGAATCAGTTGCTTTCCAGCATATGAATAATCTGGTTTGCAACCACTTTAGCGCTCTGATCGTCAGTACGAATGGTCACATCAGCAATCTCTTCGTACAGAGGATTGCGTTCACCGGCCAGGGCTTCCAGAACTTCGCGTGGCGGCGTTTCAACTTGCAGCAACGGGCGCTTTTTATCACGCTGCGTACGTGCCAGCTGTTTTTCAATGGTCGTCTCAAGATAGACCACAACGCCACGGGCGGAGAGACGGTTGCGGGTTTCGCGAGATTTCACAGAACCGCCGCCTGTCGCCAGAACGATGCCCTGTTTTTCCGTGAGTTCGTTGATCACTTTTTCTTCTCGGTCACGGAAACCTTCTTCGCCTTCTACGTCGAAGACCCAGCCCACATCAGCTCCGGTTCGTTTCTCAATCTCTTGATCAGAATCGTAAAATTCCATATTGAGTTGTTGAGCTAACTGACGCCCAATAGTGCTTTTGCCGGCACCCATAGGCCCAACCAGAAAGATATTGCGTTTCTCTGCCATTTTTTCGGTACTACTAAGACTATTCGTTAATGGTAATCCCCGCTTCGCAGACACCTCGCGTAGCAGGACATGAACTGAAACCTCATATGCAATAGAGCGAGAGTCAGACTAAAAATTATCTCAATACTACGGCTTGTTTGGCAACT
The DNA here is from genome assembly GCF_052886895.1 of Enterobacter sp. C4G1. Taxonomy (NCBI): domain Bacteria; kingdom Pseudomonadati; phylum Pseudomonadota; class Gammaproteobacteria; order Enterobacterales; family Enterobacteriaceae; genus Enterobacter; species Enterobacter sp. C4G1. Next base: position 683,634 of record NZ_JBQVVV010000001.1, read on the forward strand.
GATTAAATCACCGCACCAGACCCATAAGACAAGTCCAACTCAAATCGGTACTCCTTGTATGCTAATTCATGCCCCACGTCAAACATCTGCAACAAACTGAATGCAAAATCATTGCGGGGATCGTTTCCCATTAGTGGATACCTACCAGGCGTGGCGTAATAAACACCACTAACTCACGTCGTTCATTGTCCTTACCATCATGGCGAAAAAACTGCCCAAACCAGGGGATTCTTCCAAGACCGGGCACACTATCACTCCCTGTTTTATTCTTTTGCGAGAAAATACCGCCCAGCGTCAGCGTTTCCCCACTTTTGACCTCAACCTGAGTTTCAATCTCCTGCTTATCGATAGCGAGTGTTTCGCCATTTTCCTGCTGCAACACCTGCCCCGGCATGTTTTCACTGATGTGCAATTTCAACCGCACCCGCCCGCCGGGTAACACGACGGGGGTCACCTCCATGCCTAATACGGCCTCTTTGAACTCTACGGAAGTGGCTCCGCTTTCTCCGCTGGACACCTGATAAGGTATTTCACTGCCCTGCTTAATGCTGGCCGGCTGCATATGCGATGCAAGCAATCGTGGGCTGGCGATAATCTCGACCTGTTGCTTTTGCTCCAGCGCCGACAGCTCAAGGTCCAGCAACCTGCCGTTGATCCGCCCAATGTTAAAACCCACATGCGTTGTTGCCTGGGACACGGAAAGATCGGCACTCAACGTGGTCGCTTGCCCGACGCTTCCAGCCCCCGTGGATTCAGCAAGATTCCATTTCACCCCTAACTCACGCAGACTTTTTTCTGTGATTGTCACAATGTGTGCAGCCAACTCTACCTGTTCGACGGGCATATCCATCTGTTCAGCCCAGAGCTGTAGCGAATCCAGCACGGCCTGGTTGTCACGCGCCAGCAGGCGGTTGGTGCGTTTATCCACCGACAAACTGCCCTTTGGGCTGAGAAGTTTTTCAGCCGCCTTTTGCAACTCCCCGGCATCCGCATATGAAAGTGAAATACTGCGCGATAGCAGCGGGGCATCAAGCTGCCGCTTGATCTGTTCCTGCTCTTTAAGAGTCTGTTGTTCACGTTGCCAGGCTGCGGTGTGAACGTAAAAAATCCCACGTTCTTCCCGTAAGACAAGTCCGGCACTGGCGACAACGGTGTTAAGCGCTTGCCGCCAGGGAATACGCGTCAGATTCAGCGACAACGTACCGCTCACATCGGGTGACACCACAAGATTACGATCCTCCTGTGCGGCCAGTGCCTGTAGCACCTGCACCACAGGAACATCATCGACGACCAGAGTGACCGGCTTTGGGGTGCCCGCCCACACCGGATGGCTGAGTATCATCAGCAAGAGCATTATCCTGATTTTCATTTTTTCCCGTTCCTTCTCGTTGCCACTGCCATTGCTTTGGCTCGCACGCATCGCCCAGGGCAATGACCAGTTCCTTTTCATCCATAGCGATCACCCGCCATCCCACCGACAAACGATCATCTTCCCTGACGCGATGCCAGCGTTTTTGCCCATCCTGCAAAATACCAATGCTGCTGATACCGCTGACGATCCCCTGATATCGCCACAGCGCTAACTGCCCCACCGCACAGCGGTCTTCTGGTGGATGAAAGGGATCGCGCATCCCGGTTAACAACAGCAAGGAACACAGGAGCAGAAAACGCACGTTACTCTGCATGAAGTCGCTCCAGTTGGATGCTCAGACGAAGCTGTGCCCCCTGTGGACTCATGTCGAAAGCCTCCACATTGACATCCCGCTGCGCCAGCCGGGTAAACACGTCAGGGATCTGCGCCCAGTCAGCATCGAGCGTCAACTCGCCTCCATTCCGCGAGGGCTTCCAGTGGACGAGCTTCGTGCCACCATGTTGAAAATCCAGGGGTGAAAAGCCCTGCCGTATTTGCGCGTTACCCTGTTCTGCCGCAGGTGAATAGCGCATGGCCATTGTCCAGAGGGTTGCGCGGGTTCGCAGGGTATCGGCAAGCTGAACATTCAGTGCCACCTGCTGGGAATGTAGCGGCTTCACCACCGCTCCCCAGGCGACAAGCGTTAACATTGCGACCCCTGAACACCCCAGGAGCACCCGTATCCGCAAAGGGTACGCACACCAGCGTTCATAAAAGTTGTGCACGGGCTATCCCTGACTTACCAGCCTGAAAGTGAACATCCACCGCCCCTGGTTATCCTGTTGTAACTCGCCAGCGGCCCCCGGACTCATCCCCTTCACCCTTGTGAGCGCGTCAGCCATCGCGGTGAGCGCCGAAAGCGATGCGGCATAGCCTGTCAGCGTCAGAGAAGGCGGCTGATAACGTAGCTGCGTTAGCCATGCCTGAGACGGGATCTCCTGTGCCAGTGACAGCAGCACTGGTTGCCACGGCTGATTCGCGGAAGGTTGCACAGCCGCCTGCGGAATCTGTAAGACCAGCTTCTGCCGCGCTTCGAGCGCGTGCTGCACAGCCGACAGACCTGCTATGTCCTGCTGTAGCGCGCGGATGCCGATAAAGTGATGCGCCCGCAGCCAGAACGTGACGGTCAACACCATCAGCAACCAGCCCACCAACAGCAAGCCCCAGAGCCGAATGCATCGCGTCTGCCGTTGTTGCCTCCAGGGCAGCAGATTCACCCTGCTCATACGGGCATCTCGTTCATGGCCAGCGCCAGCGCCACTGTAAATTCAGCCCCACATTCAGGCAGTGGAGGCTGGCAACGTGATACGGCGTCCCACGGGTCACGAGCCTGGGCATCAAACAGGGCAATATCGTCGGGGGAAAGCGCCAGCAATGCGGCCAGTTCAGTCACATTTGCTGCCTCGTGGCATAAACGGCGTCCCCACTGGTGGCGCATAGCCCACAGCCACTGATGTTCATCGCGCCAGGCAACACACTGAGCGGGTGCGGCCGAAGGAAGCAGGCTGACCAGCGCCCCGGCATCAGGCGTTACGGTTGCCACTCGCAGGCGCAGGGTTGTCGCCAGTGACAGAAGGGTTGCGACCTCTTTGTTTTGCGCCGCAGTCACATGGAAAGTGCTGCTGAAGGTATCTTGCGCATAATCAAAGCATAACGAATCAGGCGGCATTTCAAGTTCGCGCGCCAGCGCAGAGCTCACCCAGGTAGCCTGTTCACTGTCACGCAGTGCAATAGCCGGGCGAGGAAGTGTCTTTTGCAGGGTCCGGGCCGCTGGGAAAGCAAGATAGATCCGATGATAAAACGGTAGCATTCTCCGCCAGCCACGTAGTGACGCAACCAGTTGTTCTGGATTAATAATTTTCCCATCGCGAATAATATCGTCCGCCAGCGGGATAGCCCACCAACGGCGCAAACTCCAGGCTGATTTCTCCTTCGTCAGCGCAACAATCCGTACCTTATCTTGTTGAATATGAACGCCCGTATGCCATGTTTTGAAAGCCATATTTCACGATCTCCTTATCGACCATCAGGTTGACGGCTATATCAATGCATCAGGCTTGCCTTTATACTACCGCGCGATTGTTTATAAACTGCCCAAGTGAAACCAAATGGGAAATCTCCGGTGAAGTTCGTAAAGTATTTATTGATCCTTGCAGTCTGTTGCATTCTGCTGGGAGCAGGCTCGATTTATGGTTTGTACAAGTACATTGAGCCGCAGCTACCTGATGTCGCCACGCTTCGCGATGTTCGACTCCAGATCCCTATGCAGGTCTATAGCGCCGATGGCGAGCTCATGGCGCAATACGGCGAAAAGCGTCGTATCCCGCTGACCTTAAAACAAGTCCCACCCGTTATGGTGAAAGCCTTTATTGCGACCGAGGACAGCCGTTTTTACGAGCACCACGGTGTCGATCCGGTGGGGATTTTCCGTGCTGCAAGCGTTGCGTTGTTCTCAGGCCATGCGTCTCAGGGGGCAAGTACCATTACGCAGCAGCTGGCGCGTAACTTCTTCCTCAGCCCTGAAAAGACGCTGATGCGTAAGATCAAAGAAGTGTTCCTCGCGATCCGCATTGAGCAGCTGCTGAGCAAAGATGAGATCCTTGAGCTTTACCTGAACAAGATCTATCTGGGCTACCGCGCTTACGGCGTGGGTGCTGCCGCACAGGTGTACTTCGGTAAACCGGTTGATCAGCTCACGCTGAGCGAAATGGCCACGATTGCCGGTCTGCCAAAAGCGCCGTCTACGTTCAACCCGCTCTACTCTCTTGACCGTGCCACTGCGCGACGTAACGTCGTGCTTTCACGTATGCTGAGCGAAGGCTACATCAGCCAGAGCGAGTATGATCAGGCGCGTAACGACGTGATTGACGCCAACTACCACGCGCCGGAAATTGCGTTCTCTGCGCCATATCTCACGGAAATGGTTCGTCAGGATATGGTGAGCCGCTACGGTGAGAACGCTTATGAAGATGGCTATCGCGTTTACACTACAATCACCCGTAAAGTGCAGCAGGCGGCACAGGACGCAGTGCGCAATAACGTGATGGACTATGACATGCGTCACGGCTATCGCGGCCCGTCAAACGTGCTGTGGAAAGTGGGCGAAAGCGCATGGGACAGCAAAAAAATCACCCATTCGCTGAAAGCGCTGCCAACGTATGGTCCGTTACTGCCTGCCGTGGTAACTCAGGCCGATCCGCAGGAAGCCGTAGTAATGCTGGCAGATGGTACGTCGGTCTCCCTGCGCATGGACGGCGTTCGCTGGGCGCGCCCATACCGCTCTGACACTCTGCAAGGCGCAACGCCACGCAAAGTGACCGATGCCATTCAGACCGGGGAGCAAATCTGGGTTCGCAAGGTTGGCGATGCCTGGTGGCTGGCGCAGGTGCCAGACGTGAACTCCGCGCTGGTGTCCATCAACCCGCAAAACGGCGCAGTGATGGCGCTGGTCGGCGGATTCGATTTCAACCAGAGCAAATTTAACCGCGCCACACAGGCGCTGCGTCAGGTGGGTTCTAACATCAAGCCATTCCTGTATACCGCAGCGATGGATAAAGGGCTGACGCTCGCCAGTATCCTCAACGACGTGCCAATTTCTCGCTGGGATGCAGGTGCGGGTTCTGACTGGCAGCCGAAGAACTCCCCGGCGGAATATGCAGGCCCGATTCGTCTTCGTCAGGGTCTGGGGCAGTCGAAAAACGTAGTGATGGTCCGTGCGATGCGTGCGATGGGCGTTGATTATGCAGCGGAATATCTGCAACGCTTTGGCTTCCCTGCGCAGAACATCGTGCATACCGAATCGCTGGCGTTGGGCTCTGCTTCCTTTACCCCGCTTCAGGTCGCTCGCGGCTATTCTGTCATGGCAAACGGTGGGTTCCTGGTCGATCCGTATTACATCAGTAAAATCGAGAACGATCAGGGCGGCGTGCTGTTCGAAGCAAGGCCGAAAATTGCTTGCGCCGAGTGCGATATTCCGGTGATTTACGGCGACACGCCTAAATCCAATGTGCTTGAGAACAAGGACATGGAAGACGTTGCGATTTCTCAGGAGCAGCAGAATTCCACCGTGCCACAGCCTCAGCTGGAGCAGGCGAATCAGGCGCTGGTCGCGCAAAGTGGCGCGCAAGAGTACGCCCCGCACGTGATCAACACGCCGCTGTCGTTCCTGATTAAGAGCGCGCTGAATACCAACATCTTTGGTGAACCAGGCTGGCAGGGTACGGGCTGGCGTGCCGGACGTGATTTGCAACGTCACGACATTGGCGGCAAAACAGGGACCACTAACAGCTCGAAAGACGCCTGGTTCTCTGGTTATGGCCCGGGCGTGGTGACATCGGTCTGGATCGGCTTTGACGATCACCGTCGTGATTTGGGTCGTACGACGGCATCAGGCGCCATTAAAGATCAAATCTCCGGTTATGAAGGTGGCGCGAAGAGTGCGCAACCGGCATGGGATGCTTACATGAAATCCGTCCTGGATGGTGTGCCGGAACAACCGCTAAGCCCACCTCCCGGCGTGGTGACGGTGAATATCGACCGGGGCACCGGGCAGCTCGCCAATGGCGGTAACAGCCGTGAAGAGTATTTCATCGAAGGCACGCAGCCAACCACGCAGGCGGTGCATGAAGTGGGTACAGAAATGATTGATAACGGCGAAACGCACGAGCTGTTTTAAAAATGAAAATGCCCGGTGAAAACCGGGCACAACAACTCAGGCCGGGTAAGACAAAGCTGTCACCCGGCTTTTTTATGCGCTATAACCGCCCCTGCCCTTTCAGCCACTCCCGCACCAGGAACAGCGCGCTCACGTTACGGGCCTCGTTAAAATCTGGGTCTTCCAGTAAATCCAGAAGATGCGCCAGCGGCCAACGCACCTGCGGCAGCGGCTCGGGTTCGTCCCCTTCCAGCGACTCGGGGTACAGTTCTTCTGCCACCACGATATTCATTTTGCTGGAGAAATAGGAGGGTGCCATGCTGAGCTTTTTCAGGAACGACAGTTCCTTCGCGCCAAAACCGACCTCTTCTTTCAGCTCGCGGTTTGCCGCTTCAAACACGGTTTCACCGGGGTCAATCAGCCCTTTAGAGAAACCTAGTTCGTAAGATTCTGTCCCCACTGCATATTCACGGATTAAAATCAGATGATCGTCGATGATGGGGATAATCATCACCGCTTCGCGCGCAGAGGGGCGCATACGTTCATAAACGCGACGCACACCGTTGCTGAACTCCAGGTCCACACTTTCGACATTAAACAGGCGCGATTTGGCGACAGTTTCAACATTCAGAATGGTGGGTTTTTGTAATGGTTTGCTCATCTTGATGGGTCTTTGCTGTGAGAACTGGGTTTATTGTGCGATACGCCGCACGGTTTCGGCAATGTCAATCGTTCTTTATTTACATTTGTGCAACCTAATGAGAATCAATCCTTATTTCAAAACAAAAGTCAAGAGGTTGAAATAATTCCAGGAATTTGCTGATATCGCCCCATGGCAGGCTTTGCTATCATCATAGATCACTGGGATGCGCTTCAAAATGCTCAAGTTCGACTCCATACTTGCCGATAGCCAGCCACAGACTCTCATTCATTGTTAAAGGTGCTACTGACTACACCTGTAAGAAGATAAGTAAGATGGGGAAAGCATGAGCACCATTTTGATTTTTATCGCTGCTATGCTGGCCGGCGCTTTGATTGCAGGGTGGGTATACAGGCGTCGCATACAGCGCCGATATCGGCTGCCATTTTTAACTGCATTTGCCGGTGCGAATACGCGTAAGCTCTCGCCGGAAGAACGCAGCGCTGCTGAAAGTTATCTTGAAACGCTTAACCGCTCGCAGCTGACACCTGGGCCGACGGGTGCCAGTGCAGCGCCTGTATCGCTCAAACTTAACGGACAGAGTGATACCGTTATCTGCGTAACGCGTTCGATTACCCGCTATGGTATTACCACCGACGATCCCAACAAATGGCGTTACTATCTCGACTCCGTTGAAGTTCATCTGCCCCCCTTCTGGGAGCAATATATCAATGATGAAAACAGCGTTGAGCTTATCCATACCGACGCCTTACCTCTGGTCATCGCCCTTAACGGCCACACCCTGAGCGAATACGTTCAGGAAGCGCCTCGCTTTGCGCTGGAAAGCGCCAGTTCAACCCAGGCCTCCATTCGCGGCGAAGAGACAGAACAAATTGAGCTGCTCAATATTCGTCAGGAGACGCATGAAGAATTTGCCCTGAACCGCCCGGATGGCATTCGGGAAGCAGTGCTCATCGTTGCCTCTTTCCTGCTGTTCTTCATCTGCCTGCTGACGCCAGATGTGTTTGCGCCCTGGCTGGCTGGCAGCGCGGTACTGCTGCTGGCTGCGGGTCTGTGGGGGCTGTTTGCGCCTCCGGCCAAAACTACCTTACGAGAAATTCACTGCCTGCGCGGCACGCCAAAACGCTGGGGGTTGTTCGGTGAGAACGACCAGGAACACCTCAACAACATCTCGCTTGGCATTATCGACCTTATCTATCCGCGCCACTGGCAGCCGTGGATTGCCCAGGATTTAGGGCATAAAACCGACATCGATATCTATCTCGATCGCCATGTCGTGCGTCAGGGTCGGTATTTGTCCCTGCATGACGAGGTGAAGAACTTCCCGCTCCAGCACTGGTTGCGGAGTACCGTTATCGCGGGTGGAGCCACGGCGGTGCTTATGATGCTGATTTTCTTCGTGCCACTCGATATGCCCATCAAATTTACCCTGTCGTGGATTAAAGGGGCGCAAACCGTGGAGGCCACCAGCGTAAATCAGCTGGAAGAAGCCGGTGTGCGGGTGGGCGATACACTGCGACTGAAAGGAACCGGGATGTGTAATATTCATACCCCGGGCACCTGGAATACACGGCAAAACTCCCCGTTTACCCCGTTTGATTGCTCGCAAATCATCTGGAACGATGCCGCTCCGCTGCCTCTGCCGGAATCCGATGTGGTGGGCAAAGCGACGGCGCTCACCCAGACGGTAAGCCGTCAGTTGCATCCTAAAGCGGACGATGATTCACGTGTCAGCCCTGCGCTGCGCTCCGCCATTCAGAAATCCGGCATGGTGTTGCTGGATGACTTTGGCGAAATCGTGATGAAAACACAGGATTTATGTTCCGCACCCGATGAGTGCGTACGCCTTAAGAATGCCCTCGTGAACCTCGGCAACAGTAAAGACTGGGAATCGCTGGTTAAACGTGCCGAAGCAGGTCGGCTGGACGGTGTTAACGTTCTGCTACGCCCGGTTAGCGCTGAATCGCTGGATAACCTGGTGGCAACCTCTACCGCGCCGTTCGTCATTCGTGAAACGTCCCGAGCCGCGCAGTCACTGAATAGCCCGGCCCCTGGGGGCTTCCTGATTGTCAGCGATGAAGGCAGCGACCTGGTCGATCAGCCGTACCCACAAATCACGCTCTATGATTATCCTGCCCAGGAGCAATGGGGTGAATTTCAGCGTCTGGCACAGATGCTGATGCAGACGCCGTTCAGCGCCGAGGGGATTGTGACGGGTATCTTTACCGATGCCAACGGCACGCGCCATATAGACCTGCACCGGATGCCGGACAGCGCCGGTCTGTGGCGTTATATTGGAACATCCCTGCTGATGATAGCGATGCTGGTGTCTATTTTCTGGAACGGTTTTATGGCCGTACGCCGCTATCAGCGTTCGCGCACGCGTCTGGCTGAAATTCAGCAATACTACGAAAATTGCCTCAATCCCAAACTCATCCCTGCCCCTGAGAGCCTGATCGGATAACGTCACTGCGCGACAAGTTGTGCTACCCTGTCGCGCACGTAACTTCTGGCTGGAGAGTTCCCCTTATGCATCTTGATATCGCCTGGCAGGACGTTGATACCGTCCTGCTGGACATGGACGGCACGCTGCTCGATCTCGCCTTTGATAATTATTTTTGGCAAAAACTGGTGCCGGAAACTTATGGACAGCAGCAGGGCATCTCTCCGACGGAAGCACAGGAGTTCATTCGTTCGCAATATAGCGCCGTGCAGCATACGCTAAACTGGTACTGTCTGGACTACTGGAGCGAGCGCCTCGGTTTGGATATCTGTGCCATGACCACCGCCCAGGGCCCGCGTGCCGTGCTGCGTGAGGACACAGTACCCTTCCTGGATGCGCTAAAAGCAAGCGGCAAGCGCCGTATTTTGCTAACCAATGCGCACCCACATAATCTGGCCGTGAAGCTGGAGCATACCGGTCTTGCTTCACACCTTGATTTATTACTTTCCACCCACACATTTGGTTATCCGAAAGAGGATCAGCGGTTGTGGCACGCGGTTGCAGAAGAGACGGGTTTGCAGCCTGAAAGAACCCTGTTCATAGATGACAGTGAACCGATTCTGGATTCTGCCGCTACCTTCGGCATTCGCTATTGCCTGGGCGTGACCAATCCTGATTCTGGCCTGGCTGAAAAAAGCTATCTGCGACATCCGGGGCTGAACGACTATCGTCGGATGATCCCCTCACTGACCGTGAAGGAGTCGCCATGAAAGAAAAACCCTCTGAAGGGGTGAGACTGGATAAATGGCTGTGGGCAGCCCGTTTTTATAAAACCCGCGCACTTGCCCGAGAGATGATTGACGGCGGCAAGGTGCATTACAACGGCCAGCGCGGTAAACCGAGCAAGCTGGTTGAGCTGAATGCCACCTTAACGCTGCGTCAGGGTAACGATGAACGAACGGTAGTGATCAAAGCCATTACCGAACATCGCAGGCCCGCAACCGAAGCTGTTTTGCTCTACGAAGAAACGGCGGAGAGTATCGAGAAACGCGAAAAGACGGCGCTGGCACGCAAAATGAATGCACTGACCATGCCGCACCCGGATCGGCGTCCGGATAAAAAAGAGCGCCGTGAACTGATGAAATTTAAACACGGTGAGAGCGAGTAACCCCTCACCTGCACGAGAGACTATTATGGCCCAACACGACCAATTACACCGCTATCTGTTTGAACAATTTGCCGTTCGCGGCGAGCTGGTGACCGTATCCGAAACCTGGAAACTGATTCTGGAAAACCACAACTACCCGCTGCCAGTAAAAACCCTGCTGGGCGAACTGCTGGTTGCCACCAGCCTGCTAACCGCGACGCTGAAATTTGCCGGCGATATCACCGTGCAGTTACAGGGCGATGGCCCAATGACGCTGGCGGTGATCAACGGGAATAACCAGCAGCAAATGCGCGGTGTTGCGCGCGTTCAGGGCGACGTACCGGAAGGTGCTGACCTGAAAACGCTGGTCGGCAATGGCTATCTGGTTATCACTATTTCTCCAGAAGAAGGTGAACGTTATCAAGGTGTTGTTGGTCTGGAAGGCCACACACTGGCGGCATGTCTGGAAGATTACTTCATGCGCTCCGAACAGTTGCCAACCCGTCTGTTCATCCGCACCGGTGAAGTTGACGGTCAGCCTGTGGCGGGCGGAATGCTGTTGCAGGTTCTGCCAGCGCAGGATGCACAGACCAACGACTTCGAACATCTGGCAACACTGACTGAAACCATTAAGGCAGATGAGCTGTTCAACCTGTCTGCAACCGATGTGCTGTGGCGCCTGTATCACGAAGAAGAAGTGACGGTTTACGATCCGCAGTCCGTTGAGTTCAAGTGCACCTGTTCCCGCGAGCGTTGCGCGGACGCGCTGAAAACCCTGCCGGATGAAGAGATCGACAGCATCATGGCGGAAGACGGTGAAATTGACATGCACTGTGACTACTGCAGTACGCACTACGTGTTCAATTCAATGGATATCGCCGAGATCCGCAACAATGCCTCCCCGGCGGATCCGCAGGTTCACTGATCCTCTTTCCCCCTCACCCTGACCCTCTCCCCTTTGGGGAGAGGGCTGGGGTGAGGGGCAAAAATCCCCCCATAAGCTGAATCGTTTTTCACAATGTAACCCTTACGTAATTTTCCTACATGTATGCGATTACATTCACATTCCTTCCGTTAAAATCACCACCATTTAACCTTTTAAGAACATTTTCCCCAACAAAAAACCGATTCCTGCGATAATCCGCCTGCCCTGTGACTGGAGTCGCAGCGTTTTCCGTTAGCAAGGGTTTTGTCCAGATACGTAAATCTATGAGCCCCGTCGCGGTTAACAAACACAGAAAAACCCTACAATTTCAGGCAGTACATATTGGCTAAGGAGCAGTGATATGCGTGTTACTGGTTTAACCCCGCAAGATCTCAAGGCTTATGGTATTCACGACGTCCAGGAAGTCATCTACAACCCCGATTACGATACGCTGTATCAGGAAGAGCTCAATCCAGCACTGGAAGGATACGAGCGAGGTGTGTTGACAAACCTTGGTGCTATCGCCGTCGATACCGGTATTTTTACCGGTCGTTCGCCGAAAGATAAGTATATCGTCCGAGACGAAACCACCCGCGATACGCTGTGGTGGGCAGATAAAGGCAAAGGGAAGAACGACAACAAACCGCTCTCCCCTGAAACCTGGCAGCATCTGAAAGGGCTCGTCACCCATCAACTCTCCGGCAAGCGTCTGTTCATTATTGATGCCTTCTGTGGCGCAAACGCCGACACCCGTCTTTCCGTCCGTTTTATCACCGAAGTGGCCTGGCAGGCGCATTTCGTGAAAAACATGTTTATTCGTCCGACTGATGAAGAGTTAAAGGATTTCACCCCGGATTTCATCGTGATGAACGGTGCAAAATGCACTAACCCACAGTGGAAAGAACAAGGCCTGAATTCCGAGAATTTCATCGCCTTCAACCTGACCGAACGTATCCAGCTGATTGGCGGTACCTGGTACGGCGGCGAGATGAAGAAAGGGATGTTCTCGGTGATGAACTACCTTCTGCCATTGCAGGGCATTGCCTCCATGCACTGTTCCGCGAACGTTGGCGAGAAAGGTGATGTGGCCGTGTTCTTTGGCCTGTCAGGCACCGGGAAAACCACGCTTTCCACCGATCCGAAACGCCGTCTGATTGGCGATGATGAGCACGGCTGGGATGACGATGGCGTGTTTAACTTCGAAGGCGGTTGCTACGCCAAGACCATTCGTTTGTCTGAGGAAGCTGAGCCGGACATCTTCCACGCCATCCGTCGCGATGCATTGCTGGAAAACGTTACCGTGCGTGCCGATGGCACAATCGATTTCGATGATGCATCCAAAACCGAAAATACCCGTGTCTCCTACCCGATCAACCACATCGAAAACATTGTGAAACCGGTGTCGAAAGCGGGTCATGCCACGAAGGTGATTTTCCTGACGGCAGATGCGTTCGGCGTGCTGCCTCCGGTATCACGGCTGACGGCCAACCAGACGCAGTACCACTTCCTCTCTGGCTTTACCGCTAAACTGGCCGGTACAGAGCGCGGTGTGACTGAACCAACCCCAACCTTCTCCGCCTGCTTTGGCGCGGCATTCCTGTCGCTGCACCCAACGCAGTACGCTGAAGTACTGGTGAAGCGTATGCAGGCATCCGGCGCACAAGCGTATCTGGTCAACACCGGCTGGAACGGTACGGGCAAACGTATCTCTATCAAAGATACCCGCGCCATTATCGATGCCATTCTGGATGGATCGCTGGATAACGCTGAAACCTTCACCCTGCCGATGTTTGATCTGGCGATCCCAACGGAACTGCCGGGCGTGGATACGCATATCCTTGACCCGCGTAATACCTACGGCTCACCGGAGCAGTGGCGTGAGAAAGCGGAATCGCTGGCGAAGCTGTTTATTGAGAACTTTGAGAAGTATACCGATACACCAGCAGGTGTTGCGCTGGTGAGTGCGGGACCGACGCTGTAAGTAAAAGCAAAAAGGCAACGAAAGTTGCCTTTTTTAATGGGGTGAGGTCATCAGGCCGCACCCTTTTTTAAGCCTCTTTCACCTGTCGCGTAACAGGTACCGGCAACCACGCACGAATACTCAAACCACCCCGCTCGCTGGTTCCAATTTCCAGCAAACCGTTATGGTTATCGATAATACGCTGCACAATCGCCAGACCTAAGCCCGTGCCGCTGGTGCTACGCGCGCTATCGCCACGCACAAACGGCTGGAACAGATGCTTACGCTGCTCGGGCTTAATGCCCGGGCCGTCATCCTCAACCTGGAACCAGGCGCGGTTAAGCTCAGATCCACTGCTGACCTTGATCCAGCCATTCCCGTAACGCGCCGCATTGACCACCATATTGGCGACAGCACGTTTGATAGAGAGCGGATGCATTCGCACCTGGATCTCACCCACCTGAAGGTCGGTATCAATTTCACGCTCGTAGCCGCTTTCCGCTGCCACCACTTCACCCAGCACCGCATTCAGATCCGCCATTTCCATCGGCATCTCCTGCCCGGTGCGCAGGTAATCAATGAACTGCTCGATGATGGCATTACACTCTTCGATGTCTTTGTTAATAGACTCCGCGAGATAACCATCCTCTTCGCCCATCATCTCTGTGGCCAGACGAATACGCGTCAGCGGGGTGCGCAGATCATGGCTGACACCGGCCATCAGCAGCGTACGGTCATCCGCTAGCTGTTTTACGCCTGCCGCCATATGGTTGAAGGCACGCGTAACCGAACGCACTTCCGACGCGCCATATTCGCGCAGCGGCGGTGGAATAATCCCTTTACCGACCTGAAGCGCTGCGTGCTCCAGGTCGACCAGTGGTCGGTTCTGTATGCGAATAAACAGCCACGCGCCCCCTATCGCCAGCAGCATAATGGCCAGGGTATAGCGGAACAGTGGCGAAAAATCGCCCTGATGGATTTCGGTCAGCGGGACTCGTACCCAGATATTGGGTGAGAGCCAGGTTTTCAGCCAGACAACCGGCGAGCTTTTGTTGACCTCAACGCGGACTTCCGTCGGGCCACCCAGCTGCTGCGCCATCTGTTGACTCAGGAATTCGTAGTGTTGCGCCCAGCGCAGGCCTGCATCTTCTGCCGCTTCATTGGAATAAAGCGAAATACCCAGCTCGCGGTAAATCTCACGACGAAACGCCGGAGGAACCACCAGCTGAGTGCCATCCTCCAGTTGCAGTTTATCGGTCATCAGCATACGGACTTCGTACGCCAGGACCTTATTAAACTGCTGGAGACTGGGCAGGATCGCAAAGTTCAGCACCACCAGATAGGTCGTCACCAGGCTGACGAACAGCAAGGTGACGATCAGTAACAGCGTGCGGGCAAACGAACTTCGCGGCGAGAAGCGCATTCGCCTCATGCTTTAGAGCCGTCCGGCACGAACACGTAGCCCAGACCCCAGACGGTCTGAATATAACGAGGATGCGCCGGATCTTCTTCCACCATGCGGCGCAGACGAGAGATCTGCACGTCGATTGAGCGTTCCATTGCGGAGTATTCGCGGCCACGCGCCAGGTTCATCAGCTTGTCACGGGAAAGCGGTTCACGCGGGTGGCTAACCAGCGCTTTCAGAACCGCGAACTCGCCGCTGGTGAGAGGCATTGGCTCATCTTCACGGAACATCTCACGCGTACCGAGGTTCAGCTTAAACTTACCGAACGCGATAACCGCTTCTTCCTGAGACGGCGCACCCGGCAGTTCGTTCGCCTGACGACGCAGCACAGCGCGAATACGCGCCAGTAGCTCACGCGGGTTAAACGGTTTTGGAATGTAGTCGTCGGCACCGATTTCCAGGCCCACGATACGGTCAACTTCTTCACCTTTCGCCGTCACCATAATGATCGGCATTGGGTTGCTCTGGCTACGCAGACGGCGGCAGATAGAAAGCCCATCTTCGCCAGGCAGCATCAGGTCGAGAACCATCAGGTGAAAAGATTCACGGGTCAGCAGACGGTCCATCTGTTCAGCGTTCGCAACGCTACGAACCTGGAAGCCCTGCTCGGTCAGATAACGTTCCAGCAGCGCGCGCAGGCGCATGTCGTCATCCACGACCAGAATTTTGTAGTTCTCTTGCATTATGTGTACTCCCAAAGGTTCGGATAGTCTTTGTAACAGCGTATTCTAAAAAAGTGCACGTGTTCGACCAGCTAATTCTGGTATAAATTCTAGTCGAAATTGTTACAAAGCATATTTAACAGCAGCTTATCTGCACATTTCATCACATAAATCATTATTAACGCTGTCTGTTACTATATTTGATACGTAATGTGCGCAACGTCTGCAATGAAGTCGAGTCTGAAGGTCACACCATGAAAACGCCCCTGATCACCCGCGAAGGGTACGAAAAACTCAAAAAAGAGATGGATTACCTGTGGCGAGAAGAGCGCCCGGAAGTGACCAAAAAGGTCACCTGGGCGGCAAGTCTTGGCGATCGCAGCGAAAATGCTGACTACCAGTACAACAAAAAACGCCTGCGTGAGATAGACCGTCGGGTACGTTACCTGACCAAATGCCTTGAGAACCTCAAAATCGTCGATTACTCCCCGCAACAGGAGGGCAAAGTGTTCTTCGGCGCTTGGGTTGAAATTGAAAATGATGACGGTAACACCCTGCGTTTTCGTATTGTCGGCTACGATGAAATTTTTGGTCGTAAGGATTACATCTCTATCGACTCACCGATGGCCCGCGCGCTGCTGAAAAAGGAAGTGGGTGATTTGGCCGTCGTGCAGACACCTGCCGGTGAGGCCAGCTGGTACGTGAATGAGATAGAGTACGTTAAATAGTCCGAGAGCGCCCTCCACGGCTGGCATTTTGCCGTGTCAGCCCGTATAACTATCCCCTGATTTTTCGACTCAACAGATGATAAAGCCATGATGAATGATTCGCTCTGCCGCATTATTGCGGGTGATATTCAGGCCAGAGCCGAACAGGTAGAAGCTGCCGTTCGCCTGCTTGATGAAGGGAACACCGTGCCGTTTATTGCACGTTATCGTAAGGAAGTCACTGGCGGTCTGGATGATACTCAGCTGCGTAATCTGGAAACCCGCCTGGGTTATCTGCGTGAGCTGGAAGACCGGCGTCAGGCAATCCTCAAATCCATTGGCGAACAGGGCAAGCTCACCAGCGACCTGGAAAAAGCCATTAACGGCACGCTGAGCAAAACCGAATTAGAAGATCTCTATCTGCCGTATAAACCGAAGCGTCGCACGCGCGGGCAGATAGCGATTGAAGCCGGTCTGGAACCCCTGGCCGAGCTGCTATGGAACACCCCATCCCACGACCCGGAAACCGAAGCCGCGAAATTTATCGATGCCGATAAAGGCGTGGCGGACACCAAAGCCGCCCTCGATGGCGCACGTTATATCCTGATGGAGCGCTTCGCCGAAGACGCCACGCTGCTCTCTAAAGTGCGTGACTATCTGTGGAAGAACGCGCACCTGGTTTCAACCGTGGTGAGCGGCAAACAGGAAGAAGGTGCGAAATTCCGCGATTATTTCGATCACCACGAGCCCATTTCAACCACCCCTTCTCACCGCGCGCTGGCGATGTTCCGTGGCCGCAACGAAGGTGTGTTGCAGCTTTCCCTGAATGCCGATCCGCAGTTCGATGAGCCGCCAAAAGAGAGCCACTGCGAGCAGATCATTATCGATCACCTCGGACTGCGTCTGAACAACGCCCCGGCAGACAGTTGGCGTAAAGGTGTAGTGAGCTGGACGTGGCGTATCAAAGTGCTGATGCACCTCGAAACCGAGCTGATGGGCACCGTGCGCGAGCGCGCCGAAGACGAAGCGATTAACGTTTTTGCCCGTAACCTGCACGATCTGCTGATGGCGGCACCTGCAGGCCTGCGCGCCACCATGGGCCTCGACCCTGGCCTGCGTACTGGCGTGAAAGTGGCAGTGGTTGACGGTACCGGCAAACTGGTGGCTACCGACACCATTTACCCACACACCGGCCAGGCTGCGAAAGCGGCCGTCGCGGTTGCGGCGCTGTGCGAGAAGTACAACGTTGAGCTGGTTGCTATCGGTAACGGGACTGCATCCCGTGAAACTGAGCGTTTCTTCCTTGATGTACAAAAACAGTTCCCGAAAGTCACTGCCCAGAAGGTTATCGTCAGTGAAGCGGGGGCGTCTGTTTATTCCGCATCTGAGCTGGCAGCCCAGGAATTCCCGGATCTGGACGTTTCCCTGCGCGGCGCGGTGTCTATTGCCCGCCGTCTGCAAGATCCGCTGGCGGAGCTGGTGAAGATCGACCCTAAATCTATCGGTGTGGGCCAGTATCAGCACGACGTCAGCCAGACTCAGCTGGCGCGTAAGCTGGATGCGGTCGTGGAAGACTGTGTTAACGCCGTCGGTGTAGACCTGAATACTGCCTCCGTTGCCCTGCTGACCCGCGTGGCGGGCTTAACCCGCATGATGGCGCAGAACATTGTGGCCTGGCGTGATGAAAACGGGCAGTTCCAGAACCGCCAGCAGCTGCTGAAGGTGAGCCGTCTGGGGCCGAAAGCGTTTGAGCAGTGCGCGGGCTTCCTGCGTATCAACCACGGCGATAACCCGCTGGATGCCTCAACCGTGCACCCGGAAGCCTATCCGGTTGTCGAGCGCATTCTGGCGGCCACGCAGCAGGCACTGAAAGACCTGATGGGTGACAACAGCGCCCTGCGCAACCTGAAAGCGGCTGATTTCACCGATGAACAGTTCGGTGTACCGACGGTGACCGACATCATCAAAGAGCTGGAAAAACCTGGCCGCGACCCGCGTCCTGAGTTTAAAACCGCGACCTTTGCTGAAGGCGTCGAAACCATGAACGACCTGCTGCCGGGTATGGTACTGGAAGGCGCCGTCACTAACGTCACCAACTTTGGCGCGTTTGTTGATATCGGTGTGCATCAGGATGGCCTGGTCCATATCTCTTCGCTGGCCGATAAGTTCGTTGAAGATCCACACACCGTGGTCAAAGCGGGCGATATCGTGAAAGTGAAAGTGCTGGAAGTTGACCTGCAACGTAAGCGTATTGCCCTGACTATGCGTCTGGACGAGCAGCCAGGTGAAACCAATGCGCGTCGTGGCAACGGCGGTGGCACTCGCGAGCAGCAGCGTCCTGCGGCTAATAAGGCCGCAAAACCGCGGGGCCGTGATGCTCAGCCTGCGGGTAACAGTGCCATGATGGATGCGCTGGCAGCCGCAATGGGTAAAAAGCGCTAAGGTTGTCAATGCCCGGTGGCGCTACGCTTACCGGGCCTACGGTTTTGTAGGCCGGGCAAACGCAGTGCCGCCCGGCAAGCAGACCGCAGCGAATTAAAACAAATATGATGTAGCCATATTTAAACCGCTAATTATCACCCCGTTAACAAATACTCCCCTTTTCGTTTTCCCGTCATTTCAGCAAATATTGAGCAAGGTCAAACAGGCCGTAAATTAATACTGCAAACAACATTCCGTCACAGTTTTAATATTGCTGATAAAAACTATTCTCATTATCATCCCATAGTAGATAATTTAACCTTTCATGGAATCAGGCACTATGCAATTCACTCCCGACAGTGCATGGAAAATTACCGGCTTCACCCGTGAAATTAGCCCGGCTTATCGGCAAAAACTGCTGTCATTAGGCATGTTACCTGGCTCGTCATTCCAGGTCGTGCGCGTGGCACCGCTGGGTGATCCTGTTCATATCGAAACCCGACGCGTAAACCTGGTTCTGCGTAAAAAAGACCTCGCATTAATCGAAGTCGAAGCGATATCCCGATAACAAGCCAGCGGTTCAGTGAGTCTAATGCAATGAAAAAATTAACTATTGGCTTAATTGGCAATCCTAATTCCGGCAAGACAACCTTATTTAACCAGTTAACGGGCGCTCGTCAGCGTGTGGGAAATTGGGCGGGTGTCACAGTTGAACGAAAAGAAGGTCAGTTTTCCACAACAGACCATCAGGTCACGCTGGTTGATCTGCCCGGAACCTATTCATTAACCACTATCTCGTCGCAAACCTCGCTCGATGAGCAGATTGCCTGTCACTATATTTTGAGCGGCGATGCCGATGTATTAATTAACGTGGTGGACGCCTCCAATCTGGAGCGCAACCTGTATCTGACGCTGCAACTGCTTGAGCTTGGCATCCCGTGCATCGTGGCGCTGAATATGCTCGACATCGCGGAAAAACAACACCTGCGCATTGATGTCGATGCGCTCTCTGCCCGTCTGGGTTGCCCAGTTGTGCCGCTGGTGTCCACCCGCGCGCGCGGCATTGATGCCCTGAAACTGGCAATCGACCGCCATGCGGGCAACACCAGCGTTGAGCTGGTGCACTATGCCCAACCGCTGCTTCGCGAAGCCAGCCTGCTGGCGCAGGAAATGGAACAACACATGCCGGTTAAACAGCGTATGTGGCTCGGCCTGCAAATGCTGGAAGGGGATATCTATAGCCGCGCCTACTCAGGCAACGCCGCCGATAAACTGGATGTTGCGCTGGCGCGTCTTAGCGACGAACTGGACGATCCGGCGCTGCACATTGCAGATGCCCGCTATCAGGCCATTGCCGCCATTTGCGATGTCGTGAGTAACGCCCTGACCGCAGAGCCAAGCAAATTCACCGCCGCCGTAGACAAAATCGTCCTCAACCGCTTCCTCGGCCTGCCTGTGTTCCTGCTGGTGATGTACCTGATGTTCCTGCTTGCTATCAACATCGGGGGCGCGCTTCAGCCTATTTTTGACGCCGGCTCGGTGGCGATATTTGTCCATGGTATTCAGTGGATTGGTTACATCCTGCACTTCCCGGAATGGCTGACCATTTTCCTTGCTCAGGGGATTGGGGGCGGTATCAACACCGTTCTGCCGCTGGTTCCGCAAATCGGCATGATGTACCTGTTCCTCTCCTTCCTTGAGGATTCGGGCTACATGGCGCGTGCGGCCTTCGTGATGGATCGCCTGATGCAGGCGCTGGGTCTTCCAGGGAAATCCTTTGTACCGTTGATTGTCGGTTTCGGTTGTAACGTGCCGTCGGTCATGGGGGCTCGCACCCTGGATGCACCGCGTGAACGCCTGATGACCATCATGATGGCGCCGTTTATGTCCTGCGGCGCGCGTCTGGCGATATTCGCGGTCTTTGCCGCAGCCTTCTTTGGCCAACAAGGGGCGCTGGCGGTGTTCTCGCTGTATGTGCTGGGCATCGTTATGGCTATCCTTACAGGGCTGATGCTCAAACACACCATCATGCGTGGTGAAGCCTCGCCGTTTGTGATGGAGCTGCCGGTATATCACGTTCCTCATCTGAAAAGCCTGGTTATTCAGACCTGGCAACGCCTGAAAGGCTTTGTACTGCGCGCCGGTAAAGTGATTGTCATCGTCAGCATCTTCCTGAGCGCGCTGAACAGCTTCACGCTGAGCGGTGAGGCGGCGGACAACATCAACGACTCTGCCCTTGCCTCCGTCAGCCGCGTCATCACGCCTGTCTTCAAACCGATTGGCGTGCACGAGGATAACTGGCAGGCGACCGTCGGCCTGTTCACCGGCGCGATGGCAAAAGAAGTGGTGGTCGGTACACTGAACACACTCTTTACGGCGGAAAACATTCAGGAACAAGAGTTCAATCCGGCAGATTTCCACCTCGGTGACGAACTGCTCAACGCAGTAAAAGAAACCGGGCAGAGCCTGAAAGATACCTTCAGTCTGAGCGTGCTGGCGAACCCAATCGAAGCCAGCAAAGGCGATGGCGAAATGGCGACAGGTGCAATGGGTGTCATGAGCGAGAAATTTGGCAGCGCATCCGCAGCCTACAGCTACCTGATCTTCGTGCTGCTCTACATCCCGTGCATCTCCGTGATGGGTGCGATTTCCCGCGAGTCCAGCCGTGGCTGGATGGGCTTCTCGATTTTGTGGGGGCTGAACATTGCTTACTCGCTGGCCACGCTCTTCTATCAGGCAACGAACTTTAGCCAGCATCCACGCTATAGCCTGGTCTGTATTCTGGCGGTTATTTTGTTCAACGTGATAGTTCTGGGCCTGCTGCGCCGGGCGCGCAGCCGTGTCGACATCAACCTGCTGGCAACGCGCAAAACCGCCGCCACCTGCTGCGACAGCCCGGCAGGCGACTGTCACTAAGGAGAATCGCCATGGCATCGTTGATTCAGGTTCGTGATTTACTGGCGCTGCAAGGGCGTATGGAGGCAAAGCAGTTGAGCCTCAGCCTGCATACGCCGCAACCGATGATCGATGCCATGCTTGAAAAACTGGAGGCGATGGGGAAAGCCATGCGAATTCAGGAAGATGCAGACGGTTGTTTATCCGGCAGTTGCAAAAGCTGCCCGGAAGGAAAGGCCTGTCTCAGGGAGTGGTGGACGCTTCGTTGATAATGCCGGGAAAGCAGAGCGCTTCCCGGCGTTTTTATTACTTATACACGTCCGCGGTTGCGCGTACGTTTTTGGTTTGTTTTTCCGCACTGGTCACGACGTAGTACGTACCGCCCAGTTCATCTGCCTTTTTAGACAACTCTTTTCTCGCGTCCATTGGCGCGGTGGTGTCAGAGGTCGTGATCTCACCAATTTTGGTCAGATTCATCCCGGCAAGCTTATCTTTTTCCAGCTCTTTAGCTGCAAAAACACCAAATGACAGTGACCCAATAACCAGAGAAGTGACAATACCTGTAACAAGTTTCATAACCATGACTCTCCATAGGATTGTAATTTTGATTATCGTAGGCAGTTCGACCGCAACGATATGATGAGTATTGTTGCGGTGTGTAACTTTTGCCAGGCTGGATGGAAAACAATCAGTTTAAACGTTGACTTAACGCAACGAGAGCGGAACAAAATTCAGCGGGATGGGAGATAAACGGCGCGTGCGCGGCTTTCACAACCACATGTGATTCGCTTTGCGGCCACAGCGTATCCAGCAGCGGAACCACTTTACGTGGCACCAGCCCGTCCAGATAACCGTAGATCCGCAGATGCGGCAGGGCAAGCGTTGCCAGTGGCTCACGCAGGTCGACCGTTTTTAAAATCTCCAGCCCACCGTTCAGCACGTCAACGTCCGGCATCGGCAGTGACAACACGGTGTTTTTCAGCGTGCGGGCGTCTTGCCGTGCCGTTTCGGTACCCATTGTTTGCAGCGCCAGGAAGCGTTCCACGGTCCGCTGAAAATCTTCACTCAACTGCAGCTGGAACCCGGCCAGTACGTCAGGCTTAATACCAGGCCACGCGTCGCGTGCGCTAAAGCATGGCGAAGAGGCCACCGTCACCAGCGCCTGCACGCGTTCCGGGTGGGTCAGCGCAATCTTGCTTGCCACCAGCCCACCCAGACTCCAGCCGAGCCAGATGGCGTTTTGCGGCGCCGCATCCAGAACGTGCTGTGCCATCTCATCAAGCGACATCGCCTGATAGCCGTGGCTGCGGCCAAAACCCGGAAGATCAACCAGGTGCAACGTAAAATGCGAGGCCAGTTCCTCACTTACGCAATGCCATACTTCGGCGTTCAGTCCCCATCCGTGCAGCAGCACAAGATGGCAATTTCCCGTCCCTACGGTCTGCCACCACAGAGTCTTCATCAGTTACTGTTCTCTTTTTTCACAAGGAGGTTGCACATGCTAACAGTGCCTGGCTTGTGCTGGCTATGCCGAATGCCACTTGCCCTGAGCCGATGGGGGATCTGCTCAGTGTGTACGCGCGCGCTCATGCGCCCTGCCTGTGGGTGCCCACAGTGCGGTTTACCTGCCATGAACCCGAACATCCCTTGCGGGCGTTGCCTGCAAAAGCCACCGCCGTGGTGTGCGTTAGTGGCAGTGACGGATTACATCCCGCCACTGAGTGGGCTTGTTCACCAGTTTAAATTTTCCCGCCAGAGCACCCTGGCCAGCCCACTTGCCCGCGTGTTGCTCCTCGCGATTTTACAGGCGCGCCGCACGCGTATCTTGCCACATGCCGACTGCATCGTGAATGTGCCCCTGCACGCCCGTCGCCACTGGCGGCGTGGCTATAACCAGAGCGACCTGCTCTGCCGGCCGCTCGCTCACTGGCTGGGTTGTCGCTATCCCGAGTCTGCGCTCAAACGCGTTCACGCCACCGCGATACAGCACCAGTTGACTGCGCGGCTTCGCAAAAAGAACCTTAAAAATGCCTTTCGCCTTGAATTCGCGGTGAAAGGCCTCCATATCGCGATCGTGGATGATGTCGTCACTACGGGCAGTACCGTTGCTGAACTTTCCCGACTGCTTTTGCGAAGCGGTGCCGCGTCTGTTCAGGTATGGTGTCTGTGCCGTACCTTGTAGCCCTTCTTCAATGGGCGTATGATTATACCCAGGTAATTTAGTCAACTATTAGGCCAAAGCTATGATCCGTATTTCCGATTCTGCACAAGCGCACTTTGCCAAACTGCTGGCAAATCAGGAAGAAGGGACGCAGATCCGCGTGTTTGTGATCAATCCAGGCACTCCGAATGCAGAATGTGGTGTTTCTTATTGTCCCCCGGACGCTGTGGAAGCAACTGACACTGCCCTTAAATTTGAACAGCTCACCGCGTACGTAGATGAGCTGAGCGCACCGTATCTTGACGATGCGGAAATCGACTTCGTCACAGACCAATTGGGCTCTCAGCTGACCCTGAAAGCGCCAAACGCGAAAATGCGTAAAGTGTCTGACGATGCGCCACTGATGGAGCGCGTTGAATACCTGCTGCAATCCCAGATTAACCCTCAGCTGGCAGGCCATGGCGGTCGTGTTTCGCTGATGGAAATCACTGAAGATGGTCTGGCGATCCTTCAGTTTGGCGGCGGCTGTAACGGCTGTTCCATGGTCGATGTGACCCTGAAAGAAGGGATCGAGAAGCAGCTGCTGAACGAATTCCCTGAACTGAAAGGCGTGCGTGACCTGACCGAGCACCAACGCGGCGAGCACTCTTACTACTAAGTTGCCCGTCTGCTTGCCCGGTGGCGCTGCGCTTACCGGGCCTACAAAATGCGCGGTTTGATGCTCTCAGCCCGCTCCTTTCCCACGGGAAAGGGAGAAAATATTAAAAACGGTAACCTCTGGGTTACCGTTTTGCGTTTATCCCCCCAGATGTTGACCTGCGTCCCAGAATTTAAATTTTGCCTCCCAGGGTGATTCTCAATCACACCATGTTACCCGTATCATTCTCGTGGGCACTAAGCACCCTCATAACAGCCGACTAAACTTAATAGTTTCACAGGCATCAGTATTAGTGCCGTTAACGCTCTGTTCCCAGTTGGGACAATCGGAACTTGTCGTTGAAACAATGACGTTACCCATAACAATTCAAAGGCCAGGTAAATCATGCCATTAGTCATCGTCGCTATCGGTGTAGTCTTATTACTGCTCTTGATGATCCGCTTCAAACTGAACGGATTTATCGCTCTGGTTCTGGTGGCACTTGCAGTCGGTCTGATGCAAGGGATGCCGCTGGTGAAAGTCATCAGCTCCATTAAAGCCGGTGTCGGTGGTACTCTCGGCAGCCTGGCGCTGA
This sequence comes from Enterobacter sp. C4G1, assembly GCF_052886895.1. Lineage (NCBI taxonomy): Bacteria > Pseudomonadati > Pseudomonadota > Gammaproteobacteria > Enterobacterales > Enterobacteriaceae > Enterobacter > Enterobacter sp. C4G1. The sequence goes on from NZ_JBQVVV010000001.1 coordinate 708,378, forward strand.
TCATGGGCTTCGGTGCCATGCTCGGTAAAATGCTGGCGGATTGCGGCGGTGCGCAGCGTATTGCGACCACGCTTATCGCCAAATTCGGTAAGAAAAACATTCAGTGGGCAGTAGTGTTAACCGGTTTTACCGTCGGTTTTGCACTGTTCTATGAAGTCGGCTTCGTGCTGATGCTGCCGCTGGTGTTCACCATCGCCGCGGCGGCGAACATTCCTCTGCTGTTCGTCGGTGTGCCAATGGCAGCAGCGCTGTCCGTGACGCACGGCTTCCTGCCGCCGCACCCGGGCCCAACTGCTATCGCGACCATTTTCCACGCAGACATGGGTAAAACCCTGCTGTTCGGTACGATTCTGGCGATCCCAACCGTGATTCTGGCAGGCCCGGTATTTGCGCGTTTCCTGAAAGGCATTGATAAGCCAATCCCGGAAGGTCTGTACAGCGCGAAAACCTTCACGGAAGAAGAGATGCCAGGCTTCGGTGTCAGCGTCTGGACCTCTCTGGTACCGGTGATTCTGATGGCAATGCGTGCTGTGGCAGAGATGATCCTGCCAAAAGGTCACGCGTTCCTGTCCGTTGCCGAATTCCTGGGTGACCCGGTTATGGCGACGCTGATTGCGGTGCTGATTGCGATGTTCACCTTCGGTCTGAACCGTGGCCGTTCAATGGATCAGATCAACGACACGCTGACCTCTTCCATCAAAATTATTGCCATGATGCTCCTGATCATCGGCGGTGGCGGTGCGTTCAAGCAAGTTCTGGTCGACAGTGGCGTGGATAAGTACATCGCCGCAATGATGCATGAAACCAACGTCTCTCCACTGTTTATGGCCTGGTCTATTGCTGCGGTTCTGCGTATCGCACTGGGTTCTGCAACCGTCGCAGCAATCACTGCCGGTGGTATTGTTGCACCGTTGATTGCAACTACTGGCGTCAGCCCGGAGCTGATGGTGATTGCGGTCGGTTCCGGTAGCGTGATTTTCTCTCACGTAAACGATCCAGGCTTCTGGCTGTTCAAGGAGTACTTCAACCTGACTATCGGTGAAACCATCAAATCCTGGTCGATGCTGGAAACCATCATTTCGGTGTGTGGTCTGGTCGGGGTTCTGCTGTTGAATATGGTTATCTGATGTAAAAAAGCCGGGTGGCACTGACGCTTACCCGGCCAACATTCTATTCCCTCTCCTACAGGGAGAGGGTTAGGGTGAGAGGAAACTACCGCTTCTTACCCACTGCCTTTCTGCGCTTATCCAAATCCTTAATCAGCTTGTTCACCCCATCATCGGCAAACATCTTCTCAAGCGTTACGGACAACTTACGGCGCCAGTTTTTGTACTGATAGCTGGTGCCCGGAATGTTCACCGGCTCAGGCATGTCTATCCAGTCTTCCGGCTGCAGACCCAGCAGGGCACTGTTGCTGTCAGCAATATAGCGCTGTAAGCCACGGTTGAGCGTTGAGGTCATCGCCATCAGCGACGCTTTATGCCCGGCACGTTTCGGCAGGCAGCCATGCTTATGCAGCGCATCCAGCAGACCCTGCTTCGCCAGCTCGCGATCCTGATACAGACCGCGTAGCACCTCTTCATCAGGATACAGTCCCAGCGTTTTGCCAAGGGTCAGATCGCCGCTTTCCCAATAGCCACGAAGCGTAGGAAGGTCATGCGTCGTCGCGACTGCCATTGACTGCTCCGGGTACGCTTTTGGCGCACGGAAGGTTTTCTCATGGTCGTTTTCAAAATAGAGCACTTTGTAGGAATACACGCCGCTATCACGCAGCTTGCTGACAATTTCAACCGGTACGGTACCCAGATCTTCGCCGATCACCATGCACTGATGACGTTTACTCTCCAGCGCCAGGATCGACAGCAGATCGTCCACCGGATACTGAACATAGGCCCCATGATCGGCCGTTTCGCCATACGGGATCCACCACAGACGCAGCACGGACATCACATGGTCAATACGCAGCGCTCCGCAGTTCTGCATGTTGGCGCGCAGCAGGTCGATAAACGGCTCGTAAGCACGCGCAGCCATCACGTGCGGATCCATCGGCGGCAGCCCCCAGTTCTGGCCGAGTGGACCAAGAATATCCGGTGGCGCACCCACAGAGGCTTTCAGGCAGTAAAGTTCGCGGTCACACCAGGTTTCCGCCCCACCCTCTGCCACGCCTACCGCCAGGTCACGGTACAGACCGATAGGCATCTTGTAACCCTGGCTTACCTGCCAGCAGGCCGCGAACTGGCTGTACGCCAGCCATTGCAGCCACAGGAAGAAATCGACTTCATCAGCATGTTTTTCGCAGAAGGCTTTCACTTCAGGTGTATCAACGGTTTGGTACGCTTCCGGCCATACCGGCCAGCCCCAGCGCATTTCGTCTTCTTTTACCTGATAAGCATGTAAGGCATCAAAAGCTGCCTGCCAGTAAAGGCTCTCACCTTCCTGGGTAACAAACTGACGGAAAGCTGCCACCTGTTCGTCATCGCGCTTCGCAAAACCTTTCCACGTCAGGCGCAGTGCAGCCATCTTCAGGGCGGTGACAGTGGCGTAATCCACCCAGTCAGCGTTGCGCGCCTGTTTCAGCGCCTGCTGAGTAGTGCTGAGTTTCCACCAGTCCTGGGCCTCTTTGCTGTTTTTGAAGTCATCTAAGGCGTTAACGTCGATGTAAATCACGTTCAGCCAGCGGCGAGACGACGGGCTGTACGGGCTGGCGCTCTCCGGGTTCGCCGGATAGAGCGCGTGGATCGGGTTGAGGCCGATAAACGCGCCGCCGCGTTCACCCACATCTGCCAGCATCTTCTTCAGATCGCCAAAATCGCCGATACCCCAGTTGCTGTCGGAACGCAGCGTGTAGAGCTGCACGCAGGCACCCCACAGTTTCTTGCCTTCCAGCAGTGCCTGCGGCTCATAGCAGCGCTTTGGCGCGACGATCACCCGGCAGTGAAAACGCTGGTCTTCCTGGGTGAGCGTTAAGGTGTGGTAGCCCTCCGGCAGCTTCGCCGGAAGGGTAAATGGTTTGCCACCGGTGGCGTGACCTTTATGCTGATGCCCTTCTTCAGTCGTGAGCAGCCAGCTAAACTCGCCACGCCCTTCCACCGCCAGCGGCATCTTTTTGCCTGCGGTAAAGACCTTTACATTCGGCACCGGGGCAACCGGCGCTTTCGCGTCGGCTTTGGTTTTGTGCATGGCATCCAGCAGACGTCTTTTGGTGTCCGCACCAATAGATTGCGGTTTGCCGTGAGCATTGATGTAACTGAGGCTGATCCCCGCCGCCTGCGCGGCACTGTCCAGACGTTTGCTATCCATTGCGCTTCCTTAACGTTTTGCCTGCCAGATACGAGCCTGATAATCGCGGATTGAGCGGTCAGAGCTGAACATCCCACAACGGGCAGTGTTCAGAATGCACGCACGGGTCCAGGCTTCCTGGTCGCGATACAGCACGTCGACCTGTTTTTGCGCTTCCACGTAGGCCGTGAAATCGGCCATCACCAGATACGGGTCACCGCCGTGTTTGTTCATGCTGTGCAGCATCTGGTCAAACGCATGTTTGTCGCCGTCGCTGTATTTACCGCTCTCCAGCTCTTTCAGCACTGCATCGAGCACCTTGTCTTTCTTGCGCCATTTCACCGGATCGTAGCCTTTGGCTTTGATGGCTTTCACCTGCTCAACGGTATTGCCGAAGATAAAGATGTTCTCTTCACCCACTTTTTCGGCGATTTCGACGTTTGCTCCGTCCAGCGTACCCACCGTCAGCGCGCCATTGAGCGCCAGCTTCATGTTGCCAGTACCGGAAGCCTCTTTACCCGCCGTGGAGATCTGCTCAGAGATATCCGCCGCCGGGATCAGCATTTCAGCCGCAGAGACACAGTAATCCGGCAGGAATACCACTTTCAGCTTATCGCCCACTTTCGGATCGTTGTTGATGGCTTCAGCAACCTTGTTGATTGCCAGAATGATGTTCTTCGCCAGGTAGTAGCCCGGCGCCGCTTTCGCACCGAACAGGAACACGCGTGGAACGCGATCGGATTTCGGGTTTTCGCGGATCTCTTTGTACAGCGCCAGAATGTGCAGCAGGTTCAGGTGCTGACGTTTGTATTCGTGCAGGCGTTTAATCTGGATGTCGAAAATGGCATTCGGGTTGATCTCAATCCCGGTACGTATTTTCACAAACGCCGCCAGGCGAACTTTGTTCTCTTGCTTGATGCTGCGGTACTGCTCGCGGAATTTCGCGTCGTCGGCGTATTTTTCCAGGTTGATGAGCTGGTCAAGATCGTTGGCCCACTCTTTCTTCAGGGTTTTATCCAGCAGCCCTGCCAGCAGTGGGTTGCACTGCTTGATCCAGCGACGTGGCGTGATGCCGTTGGTCACGTTGTGGAATTTGGTTGGCCACAGCTGGTGGTATTCAGGGAACAGATCTTTCACCACCAGATCGGAGTGCAGCGCGGCAACGCCGTTAACCGCAAAGCCGCTCACCACGCACATGTTCGCCATGCGGACCTGTTTGTCGTGAACCACAGCCAGCTTCGCCCAAACCTCTTTGTCACCCGGCCATGTCTTTTTCACCAGCACTTTAAAGTTGTCGTTAATCTTGTTGATTATCTGCATATGGCGCGGCAGCAGTGCTTTCACCAGCTTCTCGTCCCAGCATTCCAGCGCTTCTGGCATCAGGGTATGGTTGGTGTAAGCGAAGGTACGGCTGGTGATCGCCCATGCGTCATCCCAGCTCAGCTGATGCTCGTCGATCAGCACGCGCAGCAGTTCCGGGATAGCAATGGTCGGGTGCGTGTCGTTCAGTTGGATAACTTCGAAGTCTGGCAGTTGCGCCAGCTTGCGCCCCGCCAGATGGTGACGGCGCAGAATATCGGCCACAGAGCAGGCGCACTGGAAGTACTGCTGCATCAGGCGCAGTTTTTTACCCGCCAGATGGTTGTCGTTCGGGTAAAGCACTTTGGTCAGTTTTTCGGCGTCGATCCCCTGCTGCTCGGCACGCAGGAAATCGCCATCGTTGAATTTGGTGAGGTTGAACGGATGCGCGTGCTTCGCCTGCCACAAACGCAGTGGCTGCGCCACGCCGTTACGGTAACCCAGCACTGGCAGATCCCATGCTTCGCCGCTAATGACAAAGCCCGGTTCCCAGTGTCCCTCTTTCGACACTTTACCGCCGATGCCCACCTGCACATCGAGCTGCGCGTTGTGGCGGAACCACGGGTAGGTATTGCGATGCCAGTCGTCCGGTGCTTCCATCTGATGCCCATCAGCAAAAGACTGGCGGAACAGGCCGTATTGATAGTTCAGGCCATAACCAATTGCCGACTGGCCCACGGTTGCCATTGAATCCAGGAAACAGGCTGCCAGACGACCAAGACCACCGTTACCCAGCGCCGGGTCAATTTCTTCTTCCAGCAGATCGGTGAGGTTAACATCGTGTTCTTGCAGAACATCACCCACTTCCTGATACCAGCCAAGGTTCAGCAGGTTGTTGCCGGTCAGACGGCCAATCAGGAATTCCATCGAAATGTAGTTCACGTGACGTTGGCCTTTTACGGGCTTCACCACCGGCTGAGCATCCAGCTGCTCTGCGAGCGCACCGCTCACCGCCTGCCACCACTGGTGAGGCGTCATCTCGTTTGCAGCATGTAGGCCAAAACGCTGCCACTGACGCGTCAGGGCAGCCTGGAATTGAGCTTTGTTGAAGGTAGGCTGTGACATAGGGAATCGGCATCCTGTAGAGAGAAAAAACATGTTGGCGCTAGTGTGCCAGGCTCATTTCACCTCTTCCTCATCCTGTCGGGGATTAGACAGGGAGGAGTAGTGGGGATGAGCATAAAAGTGTGATCAAGGCCACTCAGTGAGCATAGCCGGAGTGTGCCTGGATAGGGAAAAGATAACCTGGAAGGGTGTCAAAAAAATGAAATGCAGTTTCGTAAAAAATTATTCCACGTAGAAATGATTACTTACGTAGAATAATATTTCTGCAATTAGGGAATATCCAAGAACACTATTTAGCTTGCTCAACTTTACCGAAACTTTATTAACTCTGACGTCACTATACCTTTCTGAAACCAGTTTCAGTTTATTCGCACTAAATGCATACAAGCCAGCATCCACGCGGCATGTGAGCCATTTTAAAAAGTTCCCCTCTTAGCCTGAATATTTTGTGACAGAGTGCAAATTCAGAGGCACAAAACCCAGACATAACTTGCAATAGTTCCCTTTCTGGCCGACCTTATATCTATTAATTACGAAGCGCAAAAAAAATAAAATCCCTCGTTCCCACAGTGAAGTGAAAACTATGTTGATTCCGTCTAAATTAAGTCGCCCGGTTCGTCTCGACCATACAGTGGTCCGCGAACGTCTGTTGGCTAAACTTTCCGGCGCGCATAATTTCCGACTGGCGCTGGTTACGAGCCCGGCAGGCTATGGAAAAACAACGCTCATTTCGCAATGGGCCGCAGGGAAAAATGATCTGGGCTGGTACTCCCTTGATGAGGGCGATAATCAGCAGGAGCGTTTTGCCAGCTATTTGATTGCCGCTATTCAGCAGGCGACCAACGGGCACTGCGTCACCAGCGAAGTGATGGTGCAAAAGCGCCAGTATGCAAGCCTGTCCTCCCTTTTCTCACAGCTGTTTATCGAACTGGCCGAATGGCATCGTCCGCTGTATGTGGTGATTGATGATTATCATCTGATTACCAACCCGGTTATTCACGAGTCGATGCGCTTCTTCCTGCGCCATCAGCCGGAAAACCTGACCCTGGTGGTGTTGTCGCGCAATCTGCCGCAACTGGGCATTGCCAACCTGCGCGTGCGCGACCAATTACTGGAAGTTGGCAGCCAACAGCTTGCCTTTACCCACCAGGAAGCCAAACAATTCTTCGACTGCCGTTTGACGTCCCCGATTGAGGCTTCCGAAAGCAGCCGCCTGTGTGATGACGTGGCTGGCTGGGCGACCGCGCTACAGCTGATCGCCTTATCAGCACGCCAGAACAACAGCCCGACACATCAGTCTGCACGCCGTCTGGCAGGGATCAACGCCAGCCATCTGTCGGATTATCTGGTGGATGAAGTGCTGGATAGCGTCGATCCTGCGACCCGTAATTTCTTGCTGAAAAGCTCCCTGCTCCGCTCCATGAACGACGCGTTGATTGTGCGCGTCACCGGCAGCGAGAACGGCCAGCTTCAGCTCGAAGAGATTGAACGTCAGGGCCTGTTCCTGACCCGCATGGACGACCCCGGCGAGTGGTTCAGCTATCACCCGCTGTTTAGCAGTTTCCTGCGCCAGCGTTGCCAGTGGGAGCTTGCCGTCGAATTGCCGGAAATCCACCGCGCCGCCGCCGAAAGCTGGATGGCGCAAGGTTTTCCGAGTGAGGCCATTCACCACGCGCTTGCCGCCGGTGATGCCAGTATGCTGCGCGATATTCTGCTCAACCATGCGTGGGGGCTGTTTAATCACAGCGAACTGACGCTGCTGGAAGAGTCCCTGAAAGCTTTGCCGTGGGAAAGCCTGCTGGAAAATCCGCGCCTGGTGTTGTTACAAGCCTGGCTGATGCAGAGCCAGCACCGCTACAGCGAAGTAAACACCCTGCTGGCTCGCGCAGAGCAGGAGATGGAAAGCGACATGGATACCACTCTGCACGGCGAGTTCAACGCGCTGCGTGCACAGGTGGCGATTAATGATGGCGATCCCGAAGAAGCTGAACGCCTGGCGATGGTCGCGCTCGACGAGCTGCCGCTGGCAAACTTCTACAGCCGCATTGTGGCCACATCGGTTCACGGTGAAGTGCTGCACTGCAAAGGCGATCTCACCCGTTCGCTGTCGTTGATGCAGCAAACCGAACAGATGGCGCGTCGCCACGATGTCTGGCATTACGCGTTGTGGAGCCTGATTCAGCAAAGCGAAATCCTGTTTGCTCAGGGGTTCCTGCAAGCCGCCTGGGAAAATCAGGAAAAAGCCTTCCAGCTCATTCGCGATCAGCATCTGGAACAACTGCCGATGCATGAGTTCCTGTTGCGTATTCGTGCCCAGCTTCTGTGGGCGTGGTCGCGTCTGGATGAGGCAGAAAGTTCTGCTCGTCAGGGCGTGGATGTTCTCTCCAGCTTCCAGCCACAACAGCAGTTACAGTGTCTGGCACTGCTGGTGCAGTGCTCGCTGGCGCGCGGGGATTTGGACAACGCCCGCAACCACCTTAACCGCCTGGAAAACCTGCTCGGTAATGGTCAGTACCACAGCGACTGGGTATCGAACGCCGATAAGGTACGGGTGATTTACTGGCAGATGACCGGCGACAAAAAATCCGCCGCCAACTGGCTTCGCCAGACGCCAAAACCTGAATTTGCCAATAACCACTTCCTGCAAAGCCAGTGGCGCAATATCGCCCGTGTGCAGATCCTGCTCGGCGAGTTTGAACCTGCCGAAATAGTACTGGAAGAGTTGAACGAGAACGCGCGCAGCCTGCGCCTGATGAGCGACCTGAACCGCAACCTGCTGTTACTTAACCAGCTCTACTGGCAGGCAGGGCGTAAAAACGATGCTCAGCGTGTGCTGCTGGAAGCATTACAGCTTGCTAACCGCACCGGCTTTATCAGTCACTTTGTTATTGAAGGCGAAGTAATGGCACAGCAGCTACGCCAGCTCATTCAGCTGAATACGCTGCCGGAGCTGGATCAGCACCGCGCTCAGCGTATTCTGCGTGAAATTAACCAGCACCATCGCCACAAGTTTGCGCACTTTGATGAGAACTTTGTTGAACGTCTGCTGAATCACCCGGAAGTGCCGGAGCTTATTCGTACCAGCCCGCTCACCCAGCGTGAATGGCAGGTGCTTGGACTGATTTATTCAGGCTACAGCAATGAGCAGATTGCCGGTGAACTGGCCGTGGCGGCAACCACCATCAAAACGCATATCCGAAATCTGTATCAGAAACTGGGTGTCGCACATCGTCAGGATGCAGTGCAACATGCGCAGCAGCTGTTGAAGATGATGGGGTATGGTGTGTAGGTTTTGTGTGGCCTGATGCCCTCACCCCAGCCCTCTCCCACAGGGAGAGGGCGAACAATTTGTAGGTCGGGTAAGCGCAGCGCCACCCGACACAACCGTTAGCACAGTTCCAGCTGCAAGTTATTATCTTTGATCACCTGCATCACACCCGCTGGCGGCATAACGTCGGTATACACCGCATCCACCATGCTGATGCTGCCCATATTCACCATCGCGTTACGGCCAAACTTAGAGTGGTCCACCACCAGCATCACATGGCGGGAGTTCTCAATAATCGCGCGCTTGGTGCGCACTTCGTGGTAATCAAACTCCAGCAGTGAGCCGTCGGTGTCGATGCCGCTGATCCCCAGAATGCCGAAATCAAGACGGAACTGAGAGATAAAATCGAGCGTCGCTTCGCCAATGATCCCACCGTCGCGGCTGCGCAATTCACCGCCTGCCAGGATGATGCGGAAATCGTCTTTTTGCATCAGCGTGTTGGCCACGTTCAGGTTGTTGGTCACTACACGCAGATTCTCGTGATCCAGCAGCGCGTGCGCGACCGCTTCTGGCGTAGTGCCGATATCAATAAACAGCGTGGCCCCGTTCGGGATCTGGCTGGCAACTTTACGGGCAATACGCTCTTTTTCTGCCGTTTGCGTCGCTTTACGGTCGTGCCACGAAGTGTTGACGGAACTGGACGGTAACGCGGCTCCACCGTGGTGGCGCAGGATACGGCTTTGATCAGCAAGGTCGTTCAGGTCACGGCGAATGGTCTGAGGGCTGACGGCAAACTGCTCTACCAACTCCTCGGTGCTAACGTATCCCTGTTTTTTAACCAGTTCGATAATAGCGTCATGACGTTGTGTTTGTTTCATGAAATATCCCTGGAAATTATGTTCGTTTACGCGCATGGAGCGTGTCGGCAAAGGCCATCGCCAGCCCAACGGCCAGCCCGGTAACGTGTGCACCGTTAGCGATAGACATGCCAAACAAATCAAACCATCCGGCAATAAGCCATATTAACGCAAAGGTTATTAAACCGCGTTGCAGATAGATGCCGCTTTGTGGATCGCGCTCTCCCCGGAGCCAGACGTACCCCATCAGCGCATAGACCACTCCCGATAACCCGCCAAACCACGGGCCGCTAAATTTGTGCTGCACATACCCGCTTAACAAGGCGCTAATCAGGGTAATGACAATCAGTTTTCCGCTGCCAAGCCGCTTCTCCACTGCACCGCCAAGATACCACCACCACAGCAGATTAAAGAGGATATGCATCACTGAGAAATGCATCAGCGCATGGGTAAAGTAACGCCAGACGTCAAATTCCAGAGAGGGATCGTACGGCCATGCGAGGGCTATCATCACACTCTGGTCGCCCACCACATTCATTATGATGAACACCAGAATACAGGCGGCCATCAGCAGCAGGGTAAATGGCCCTGCGCGCTCACGCACGGTGGCAAGAAAAGGAAAACGACGATAGTGCAATCCGCTGCCCGTATGGCCGGATTGCCAGCTGGCGGCCAGATATCGCGGATCGCCAGGGTTCTCAAGAAAGCGTGCCAGTTCGGCATTCACACGTTCAGCCTGGCTTTCATCTGCCAGCCAGACATCCGTTTGCGTATGTTGCTGAATGGTCAGGATAACGCCCTGCGTCGCCATGTAATCGACAAACGCCTGGGCAACGCGCGGGTTGGTAAAAGAGGTAATCATCAGCATTGCAACAGTCGCTTATTTCCACACAAAAGGGGACAGTATAGAGCGAATGGTTTTAGCCGCCAAACGCGTGCTCAACTTCTGCCGGGAAATGGCGATGCCAGGCATCGAAGCCACCATCAACGCTATATACCGCGTCGTAACCCTGCTGGAGCAGATACTGCGCTGCACCTTTACTGCTGTTGCCGTGGTAGCACATGACCATCACTGGCGTTTCAAAGTCGTTATCGCGCATAAACGCACCCAGCGTGTCATTGGTCAGATGGAACGCGCCTGGCGTGTGGCCCATTGCAAAACTCTGCGGATCACGGATATCCACCAGCACCGCCGTTCCCTGGTGCATCTTCTGATGGGCTTCTTCTACGTTAATACATTCAAAGTGATCCATGGTGTTCTCTTTCGGTTGTTCAGGTTGGGTGCGCGCTGATGCCCTCACCCCAACCCTCTCCCACGGGAGAGAGGGAAAAGTTAGTCGCACTATTTTACCCCGTAGTGTACGTCCTGGCGGCGGGTAAACGCCATTATGTTATCCATATCACTCTAAATTGTTTTTTTGATGTTACCAAAAGCGCGTTCGTTTGCTATTATGAGCGATATCGAACATTTCTGAGCTTTAACGAAAGTGTGTGAGGGTGACATGGAAACCAAAGATCTGATTGTGATAGGCGGTGGCATTAACGGTGCCGGTATTGCGGTCGATGCCGCAGGACGCGGTTTATCCGTACTGATGCTGGAAGCTAACGATCTCGCGTGTGCGACATCGTCCGCCAGCTCAAAACTGATCCACGGTGGCCTGCGCTACCTGGAACACTACGAATTCCGTCTGGTCAGTGAAGCGCTGGCTGAACGCGAAGTGTTGCTGAAAATGGCACCACACCTGGCCATCCCGATGCGTTTCCGCCTCCCTCATCGTCCACACCTTCGCCCGGCGTGGATGATTCGAATTGGTCTGTTTATGTACGATCATCTGGGTAAACGCACCAGCCTGCCAGGCTCAAGTGGTTTGCGTTTTGGCTCAGAATCGGTCCTTCAGCCAGAAATCGTGCGCGGATTCGAATATTCTGACTGTTGGGTGGATGATGCACGTCTTGTGCTGGCGAATGCACAGATGGTGGTGAAAAAAGGTGGTGAGGTGAAAACCCGCACCCGTGCCACTTCTGCCCGCCGTGAAAACGGCCTGTGGATTGTCGAAGCCGAAGACGTGGATACCGGCGAGAAATTCAGCTGGAAAGCCCGCGGCCTGGTCAACGCCACCGGCCCATGGGTGAAACAATTCTTCGACGAAGGAATGCAATTGCGTTCCCCGTACGGCATCCGTCTGATCAAAGGCAGCCATATCGTCGTTCCGCGCGTTCATGCCCAGAAACAGGCTTACATCCTGCAGAACGAAGACAAACGCATTGTGTTTGTGATCCCGTGGATGGACGAGTTCTCCATCATCGGCACTACCGACGTAGAGTACAAAGGCGATCCGAAAAATGTCGAAATCGACGAGAGCGAGATCAACTACCTGCTGAAGGTCTATAACGCACACTTTAAGAAACAGCTGGCACGCAACGATATCGTCTGGACATACTCCGGCGTGCGTCCGCTGTGCGATGACGAGTCAGACTCTCCGCAGGCTATCACCCGCGACTATACGCTCGATATCCATGATGTAGACGGCCAGGCTCCGCTGCTGTCGGTGTTTGGCGGCAAGCTCACCACTTACCGCAAGCTGGCCGAACACGCACTGGAAAAACTGGTGCCGTACTACAAAGGCATTGGCCCGGCGTGGACGAAAGGGGCGGTATTGCCTGGCGGTGACATTGACGGCAATCGCAATGACTTTGCGGCGAAATTGCGTCGTCGCTACCCGTTCATCACCGAATCGATGGCGCGTCACTTTGCCCGTACCTACGGCAGCAACACGGAGTGGATCTTAGGCGAGGCGAAAGAACTTGCGGATCTGGGCGAACATTTCGGGCATGAGCTGTACGAAGCCGAATTGCGCTATCTGGTTGAGCACGAATGGGTTCGCCGTCTGGACGATGCTATCTGGCGTCGCACCAAAGAAGGGATGTGGCTTAATGCGGAACAGCAGTCTCGCGTGGCGCAGTGGCTGTTGCAAAACGCGGGGAAACGCGAGTTGTCGTTAGCGTCGTAATGCGATCGGTGCGGGCTGATGCCCTCACCCTGCCCCTCTCCCTGTGGGAGAGGGAACAAACACTAAAAACGGCAACCAGGGTTGCCGTTTTGCTTTTATAACCTCACCGGATCAATGTGCCAAATCGAATCGGCATACTCTTTGATGGTCCTGTCCGACGAGAAGTAGCCCATATTGGCGATATTATACATCGCAACATTGGTCCACTTCTCTTGATGACGATACAGTTCATCCACCCTGTCCTGGCAATCCACATAGCTACGATAATCCGCCAGCACCTGATAGTGATCGCCAAAGTTAATCAGCGAATCCACCAAATCACGGTAGCGGCTTGGCTCTTCAGGGTTAAACACACCGGTCGCGATTTGCATCAGAACCTGGCGTAACTCTTCGTCCTGCTCGTAATATTCACGTGGTTTGTAACCCTTCTTACGCAACTCCTCCACCTCTTCCGTCGTATTACCGAAGATAAAAATGTTATCTGAGCCCACGTGTTCGAGCATTTCGACGTTAGCACCATCCAGCGTGCCAATGGTCAGCGCGCCGTTCAGAGCAAACTTCATGTTACTGGTCCCGGAGGCCTCCGTCCCTGCGGTGGAAATCTGCTCGGAGAGATCCGCTGCCGGTATGATCAGCTGGGCAAGGCTCACGCTGTAGTTCGGGATAAACACCACCTTCAGCTTATCGCCAATATCCGGGTCGTTGTTCACCACCTTCGCCACATCGTTGATGAGGTGAATAATGTGTTTCGCCATGTAATAAGCGGAAGCCGCCTTACCAGCAAAAATTTTCACGCGCGGAACCCACTCGGCTGTCGGATCGGCCTTGATGCGGTTGTAGTGCGTAATCACATGCAGCACGTTCATCAGTTGGCGCTTGTACTCGTGAATACGTTTGATCTGCACATCGAACAGCGCTTTCGGGTTGGCGACCACATTCAGGTGCAGCGCAAGGTAAACCGACAAGCGTTTTTTGTTCAACAGCTTGGCTTCACGTACGGCTTTGTTCACCGTCGGGAAATCAATATGCTGTTCAAGCTCACGCAACTGCCCCAAATCGGTACGCCATGTCCGGCCGATGTTCGTGTCCAGCACCTCAGACAACGGCTGGTTTGCCAGCGCCAGCCAGCGGCGCGGCGTGACACCATTGGTCACATTGCAGAAACGTGTCGGGAAGATCTTCGCAAAGTCTGCAAACAGCGACTGCACCATCAGGTTCGAGTGCAGCTCAGACACACCATTCACCTTGTGACTTATCACCACCGCCAGCCAGGCCATACGCACGCGACGGCCATTTGACTCATCGATTATCGATGTGCGGCTCAGCAGGCCAGTATCATTCGGATACTGCTCCTGAAGCGTTTTCAGGAAATAGTCGTTGATCTCAAAGATAATCTGCAAGTGGCGCGGCAGGATCTTACCCAGCATGTCCACCGGCCAGGTTTCCAGCGCTTCGCTCATCAACGTGTGGTTGGTGTAGGAGAACACCTGGCAAGTGGCTTCAAACGCGTCATCCCAGCTGAACTTATGCTCGTCAATCAGCAAACGCATCAGCTCAGGGATCGACAGCACCGGGTGGGTGTCGTTCAGGTGGATGGCGGTTTTTTCGGCCAGGTTGTTGTACGTTTTGTGCAACAGGTAGTGACGGCTCAGGATGTCCTGAATCGTCGAGGAGACCAGGAAATACTCCTGACGCAGACGCAGCTCACGCCCGGAGTAGGTTGAGTCATCCGGGTAAAGAACACGGGACACGTTCTCGGAGTGGTTTTTATCTTCCACCGCCGCAAAGTAGTCGCCCTGGTTAAATTTACCGAGGTTAATTTCACTACTGGCCTGCGCGCTCCACAGGCGCAGCGTGTTGGTGGCGTCGGTGTCGTAGCCCGGGATAATCTGGTCATAGGCTACGGCCAGGATCTCTTCAGTTTCGACCCAGCGGGACTTTTTGCCTTCCTGCTGAATGCGTCCGCCAAAGCGCACTTTATAGCGGGTGTTGTGACGCTTGAACTCCCACGGGTTGCCGTATTCCAGCCAGTAATCCGGGGACTCTTTCTGACGTCCGTCAACGATGTTCTGTTTGAACATACCGTAGTCATAGCGAATGCCGTAGCCACGGCCCGGCAGCGCCAGCGTTGCCAGTGAGTCCAGGAAGCACGCCGCAAGGCGCCCCAGACCACCGTTACCAAGCCCTGGGTCGTTTTCTTCGTCAATCAGCTCTTCTAAATCCAGCCCCATCTCTTCCAGCGCATTTTTGACGTCGTCATAAATACCGAGCGATAACAGTGCATTAGAAAGTGTGCGGCCAATCAAAAACTCCATCGACAGATAGTAAACCTGACGCGTTTCTTGTGAGAGCTGGGCGCGGTTGGAGCGCAACCAGCGTTCGACTAAACGGTCACGTACCGCAAACAGCGTGGCGTTAAGCCACTCGTGCTTGTTGGCGATGACCGGATCTTTCCCAATGGTGAACATCAGCTTATAGGCGATGGAGTGCTTTAACGCCTCGACGCTGAGTGTCGGTGAAGAGTAGCTAAAAGGTGCATTCATATCAGTGACTCCGCCTCGTTACATCAAGCGTTGATAGAGATCGCGGTATGACTGCGCCGCAACGTGCCAACTAAAATCCATGGCCATCGCCTGGCGTTGAACGTAACGCCACAAAGAAGGACGGGACCACAATACGAAAGCACGCCGAATCGCCCTTAGAAGCGACCAGGCATTACTGTCTTCAAAAACAAACCCGCTGGCGATACCGTCCGCCAGGTTTTCCAGAGAGCTATCGGACACAGTATCGGCCAGCCCACCCGTGCGTCGCACCAGCGGTAACGTGCCGTACTTCAGGCCATAGAGCTGAGTCAGGCCGCAAGGTTCGAAACGGCTCGGCACCAGAATGACGTCTGCACCGCCCATGATGCGGTGTGAAAACGCTTCGTGATAACCAATTTGCACGCCTACCTGGCCTGGGTGTTCAGCCGCCGCCGCGAGGAAACCTTCCTGCAATACCGGATCGCCTGCGCCCAGCAACGCCAGTTGCCCACCCTGTTCCAGTAATCCCGGTAAAGCTTCCAGCACCAGATCCAACCCTTTCTGGCTGGTCAGGCGACTTACCACGGCGAACAACGGTGCTTTGTCATTGACCTTCAGCCCCATCGCGATTTGCAGCTGACGTTTGTTTTCCGCTTTGTCTTCCAGGGAATCACGATCATAGCGGGACGCCAGCAGGAGATCGGTTTCGGGGCTCCAGATTTTCTCGTCGACACCGTTCAAAATCCCCGACAAGCGCCCTTCACGATGACGCTGGCGCAACAGCCCTTCCAGACCGTAGCCAAACTGTGCCTCGGTGATTTCGCGGGCATACGTTGGGCTGACCGCCGTAATATGATCGGCGTAGTACAGCCCCGCTTTCAGGAAGGAAATTTGTCCGCCAAATTCCAGTCCGTGCATGTTAAAGAACGACCATGGCAGCTCGATGTCATTCATATGATGGGCGTAATACATGCCCTGATACGCCAGATTGTGCACCGTAAAGACAGATTTCGCCGGGTGGCCGCGTGCGGCAAGGTACGCGGGAGCCAGCCCCGCGTGCCAGTCGTGCGCGTGAACCACATCCGGTCGCCAGAAGGGATCCAACCCCGATGCCATCTCCGCCCCCACCCAACCGAGCAGCGCAAAGCGCTGCACGTTGTCCGGATAAGCAAACAGATTGGTGTCGTGGTATGGACTCCCCGGTCTGTCGTATAAATGCGGTGCGTCAATCAGGTAAATTCCCACACCATTGTAATGTCCAAACAGTAGCGTGATGCGCCCGGCGAACGTTTCACGGCGGGTCACGACCTGAGCATCAGGAATACCGCGCCGGATATCTGGAAAAGCGGGTAACAGGACTCGGGCATCAACACCGCCGGCAATTTGCGCCGCAGGTAATGCACCAATAACATCCGCCAGACCGCCCGTTTTTAATAACGGGAACATCTCTGAACATACATGTAAAACCTGCATTATCGCTCCTGTTTGACATGCAATTTCCGCAGCATTTCCCGTGTTACCAACACGATCCCTTCTTCTGAACGGTAGAAGCGACGCGCATCTTCTTCCGCATTCTCGCCAATCACCATACCTTCAGGGATGACGCAAGCGCGGTCGATAACGCAACGGCGCAAACGGCATGAGCGCCCTACCCAGACATCTGGCAGCAATACTGCCGAGTCGATATTACAGAAAGAGTTCACGCGCACGCGTGGGAACAACACGGACTGCACCACCACAGAGCCGGAAATAATGCACCCGCCAGAAACCAGCGAGTTCAGCGTCATACCGTGGCTGCCAGAACGATCCTGAACGAATTTCGCCGGTGGCAGGGATTCCATATGGGTACGAATTGGCCAGTTCTGGTCGTACATATCCAGCTCAGGCGTCACCGATGCCAGATCCAGGTTTGCTTTCCAGTATGCTTCCAGTGTTCCTACATCGCGCCAGTACGGCTCCGAGTTCGGGTCAGACTGTACGCAGGACAATGGGAATGGATGTGCATAAGCCATGCCAGCTTTGGTGATTTTCGGGATGATGTCTTTACCAAAGTCATGGCTTGAGTTTTCGTCTTTGTCGTCCTCTTCGAGCAACTCATAAAGATAATCTGCATCAAAGATATAGATCCCCATACTGGCGAGCGATTTGGTTGGGTCGTTCGGCATGGTCGGCGGATTAGCCGGTTTTTCGACAAAGTCGATAATCTTGTCGTCTTCATCCACATCCATTACGCCAAACGCCGCCGCCTCAGCAACGGGCACAGGCAGACATGCTACGGTGCAACGCGCCCCTTTTTCGACATGGTCGATAAGCATGTGGGAGTAGTCTTGTTTGTAGATATGGTCACCGGCGAGGATCACGATGTATTCCGCGCCGTAGCGACGAATGATGTCGAGGTTTTGCGTCACCGCATCTGCCGTGCCGCGGTACCAGTTTTCACCGTGAACGCGCTGCTGAGCAGGAAGCAAATCGACAAACTCATTCATCTCTTCGCTGAAAAATGACCAGCCACGCTGAATATGCTGAACCAGAGTGTGCGACTGGTACTGAGTAATGACGCCAATTCGACGAATGCCGGAGTTAAGGCAGTTGGACAATGCGAAGTCGATAATACGGAACTTACCACCAAAGTGAACGGCCGGTTTGGCGCGTTTGATGGTCAAATCTTTAAGGCGGGTACCGCGCCCACCAGCCAGTATCAAAGCAACTGTTTTTAATGGTAGCTGGCGCGCCAACATTAAGGGATCGTTCTTCTCTAATCTCACCATGACTAACTCCTTTTTTATCATCTCTGGAATACGCACACTCCGTGCGCAGGCCCATGCCAGACTGCCATTACGACCGGGTTATCCTCTCCGGCAAAAGGGGGAATGGCGTGCCACGCCCCATCAGGTAATACAAAATTAACCACGTCTTGCGTGGCGTTTAACGTGATAAGCCAGCGTTCCGAAAGCAGGATTTGCAGGCATGGCGCGCCGCTTTGCCACTCTTGTGCGCTCAGCGGTTGCGCCTCTTTGTTTAACCAGACAACATTGCCATCACCCTCTTCCCACCACTGATTTGCCGTCAGCGCGGGGATGGTCTGGCGAAGATGAATCAGTGCAGCTGTAAAATGCACCAGCCCGCTGTTCGCCTGTTCCCATTCAAGCCAGGTGAGAGTGTTATCCTGGCAATAGGCATTGTTGTTGCCATGCTGGCTGTGTCCATGTTCATCACCCGCCAGCAGCATCGGCGTGCCTTGTGACAACAACAGCGTTGTCAGCAGCGCATGGATGCTGGCGCGGCGTCTCTCGATGATGTCCTGACTACCGCCTAATCCTTCTATACCATGATTAAAGCTATGGTTATTGTTAGTGCCATCGCGATTCTCTTCGCCGTTTGCCTCATTGTGTTTCTGATTGAAACAAACGCAGTCGCGCAGAGTGAAACCGTCATGCGCCGTCACCAGGTTGACGGTGGCAGAAGGTTGTTTCCCATCGCGTTTAAACAGATCGCTGGAAGCCGCAAAGCGTCCGGCAAATTCCCCCAGCGACACACTTCTTTCCAGCCAAAAGCGGCGCGTGGCATCACGGTAATGATCGTTCCACTCGGCAAATAACGGCGGGAAATTCCCCACCTGATAACCGCCATCGCCAATGTCCCACGGCTCCGCAATCAGTTTGACCTGCGAGAGCACTGGGCAGTTTTTTATCGCCTCAAACAGCGGCGCCTGTTGGCTGAATGTCGGGGTCCGCCCCATCACCGAGGCTAAATCGAAACGAAAGCCATCGACATGGAACGTTTCAACCCAATACCTCAGACATTCATACGCATAGTGCGTCACGGCCGGATGGCTGAGATTGAGCGTGTTACCGCAACCGGTCCAGTTGTGGTAATCGCCATCTTCCCTTATCCAATAATAGCTACGGTTATCAATTCCGCGCAGGGAGAGCGTGGGGCCATCAAGATCGCTTTCAGCGCTGTGGTTCAACACCACATCCAGAATGACCTCAATGCCCGCCTCATGCAGCGCCTTCACCGCATCGCGGAATTCATCCCGCGCCTTATCCGGGTGCGCCGCATAGCGCGGCTCAAGCGCAAACATCGCCAGCGGGTTGTAACCCCAGTAGTTGCTCAGCCCCAGTCGTTGCAGGCGCGGTTCGCTGGCAAAATGCGCCACAGGCAGCAGCTCCAGCGCAGTGATCCCCAGATGCTTCAGGTACGCAATCATCACCGGATGCGCGAGCGCCTTATAGGTGCCGCGGATCTCTTTGGGGATTGACGGATGCAGTTGCGTCAGCCCCTTGACGTGCGCTTCGTAAATCACGGTTTTGCCCCACGGCGTGCGCGGCGGTTCGTCACCTTCCCAGTCGTAGAGCTCGTTGACCACCATGCTTTTTGGCGCAACGAGCGCACTGTCGCGGTGATCGGGTTCGCCGTAGCCAACGTGTAAAACCGGGTCGTCAATCAGATCGCCTTCCACGCGGTGCGCGCAGGGGTCGAGCAACAGCTTCGCCGGGTTAAACCAGTGGCCTTTCGCTGGCTCCCACGGGCCATGAACGCGAAAACCGTAGTGCATTCCTGGCCGTCCTCCGGCCAGGTAGCCATGCCAGGTATCCCCTGTGCGTGCGGGCAGGTCGTAGCGATGTTCGTTGCCTTCCCCGTCAAACACACACAGTTCCACCCGCTCTGCATGAGCGGAAAAGAGGGTGAAATTCACACCCTTTCCGTCAAAACTCGCCCCGAGCGGTTCGGGTCTACCTGCCGTGAGTTGCGTCATTCACCCTCCCGAACCAGCCAGATTGTGCTCAGCGGCGGCAACGTCAGGCTCAGTGAGTTCGGGCGTCCGTGGCTTTCCATCGCATCACTTTGCACCAGCCCGCCGTTACCCGCGTTACTGCCGTGGTAGTGCATGGAATCGGTGTTCAGTATTTCGCGCCATTTACCGGCCTGATTAATGCCGAAGCGATAATGCTGGCGAGGAACAGGGGTAAAGTTGCTGACGACAATGATCTCGTTGCCTGCTTTATCGCGACGGACAAAGGCCAGCACCGAACGTTCGTTATCGTCCACCACCAGCCACTCAAAACCGTATGCGTCGAAGTCGAGTTCATGCAGGGCTTTATGGTGGCGGTAAGTCAGGTTCAGGTCGCGAACCAGGCGCTGAACGCCGTGGTGCCAGTTGTCGCCGCCTTCGAGCAGATGCCAGTCAAGGCTCCCATCGTGGTTCCACTCGCGCCCCTGGGCAAACTCGTTACCCATAAACAGCAGTTTTTTGCCTGGGAAGGCAAACATCCAGCCGTAGTAGGCGCGCAGGTTGGCAAACTTCTGCCAGGCATCGCCAGGCATCCGGTCGAGAATGGATTTTTTGCCATGCACTACTTCGTCGTGCGACAGCGGCAGCATGAAGTTTTCGGTGTAGTTGTAGAGCATCCCGAAGGTGAGTTTATTGTGATGATACTGGCGATGAACAGGATCGAGCTTCATGTAGTCGAGCGTGTCGTGCATCCAGCCCAGGTTCCACTTGTACCAAAAGCCCAGACCACCCAGGGAAGAAGGGCGAGACACGCCAGCGAAGTCGGTCGACTCTTCCGCCATCGTGACAGCCCCCTCAACCTGCTCACCAATAATGCGGTTGGTGCTGCGCAGGAACTCGATCGCTTCCAGATTTTCGCGCCCGCCAAACTCGTTAGGGATCCACTCCCCTTCTTTACGGCTGTAGTCGCGATAGATCATCGAAGCCACCGCATCGACGCGCAGGGCATCAATGCCAAAACGTTCAATCCAGTACAGGGCATTACCGACCAGATAGTTCGCGACTTCACGGCGACCGTAGTTGTAGATAAGCGTGTTCCAGTCCTGGTGATACCCTTCGCGCGGGTCACTGTGCTCATACAGAGGGGTGCCATCAAATTCGGCCAGACCAAAATCATCCGACGGGAAATGGCCTGGCACCCAGTCGAGGATCACGTTCAGCCCGGCGGCGTGTGCAGCACTGATGAAATAGCGGAAGTCATCGCGCGTGCCGAAGCGGCGTGTCGGCGCATACAGCCCGGTGGGTTGGTAGCCCCAACTGCCATCGAAAGGGTGCTCGTTAACTGGCAAAAGCTCCAGATGGGTAAAGCCCATCCATTTGGCGTACGGCACCAGTTGATCGGCCAGTTCGCGGTAGCTCAGCCAGAAGTTGTTATCGGTGTGGCGACGCCATGAACCCAGATGCACTTCATACACGGAAATAGGCGCATCAAAGCGGTTCGCCTGCTTGCGCTCCTCGCTCTGGGTGACCTTTTCCGGCAGGCCGCAAATCAGCGATGCCGTGTCCGGTCGCATCTGCGCTTCGAAGGCGTACGGGTCGGCTTTAATGCGCAGCTTTCCGTGCGCGTCAATCATCTCGAATTTATAGAGCTGGCCGTTATTCGCGCCGGGGATAAACAGCTCCCAGATGCCGGTTTCGCGGCGCAGGCGCATCGGGTGACGACGACCGTCCCAGTAGTTGAACTGGCCGACGACAGACACGCGTCGTGCGTTAGGCGCCCACACGGAAAAACGGGTTCCCGTGATACCGTCCATCGTGTCTGCATGTGCGCCCAGCGTTTCGTAAGGGCGCAAATGGGTACCTTCAGACAGCAGCCATGCGTCCATCTCCTGTAAAAGAGGACCAAAGCTGTAAGGATCATCAATGAGATTTTGCTGGCCGTGCCAGACAACGGCGAGCTGATAACGGAAAGGGTTTTTACGGCGAGGCATTACGCCCGAAAAAAAGCCGCGTGAATCAAGGCATTCCAGATTGCCCACTTTACGCCCGGTTTTAGGTTCAATGACCCACACTTCTGTGGCATCCGGTAACAGCGCGCGGACTTCAAGCCCGGCGTCGGTACGGTGCATTCCCAGAATGGAAAAAGGGTCGGCGAAATGACCCGCAATAAGCGCATTAATCACGTCTCTATCCACACGATCAGACATGGTATTCATCCTGTTTTTTAGTAATCGCCCCTTTTTAAGCGCCCGGGTGCGATTTTTAATGTGACCTGAACGAAGCTCCTCTCTGCTTCGTCCTACCCTCAGGTAAGAAAGACTCTCCCTTAAAGCATAGCCAACGCTCTAAATGACTCCTGATAAAAAATAAGACATACGCGTTTACTCCATGTAGTACGCAAAAAAAGGGGTGACAATGCACCCCTGAGATTTAACAAATTATTACGCCAGCTGGCGAAGCATTCTGCGCAGCGGCTCGGCAGCGCCCCACAGCAGCTGGTCGCCCACGGTGAACGCGGACAGGTATTCCGGCCCCATGTTCAGTTTACGCAGACGACCAACCGGGGTGGTCAGCGTACCGGTGACTGCCGCCGGAGTCAGTTCACGCATGGTGATATCACGATCGTTCGGCACCACTTTCGCCCACGGGTTGTGCGCAGCCAGCAGCTCTTCAACGGTCGGAATAGACACATCTTTTTTCAGTTTAATGGTGAAGGCCTGGCTGTGGCAGCGCAGCGCGCCGATACGCACGCACAGACCGTCAACCGGAATGGTGTTCGCGGTTGCGAGGATTTTGTTGGTCTCGGCCTGGCCTTTCCACTCTTCGCGGGTCTGGCCGTTATCCAGCTGTTTGTCGATCCACGGGATCAGGCCACCGGCCAGCGGTACGCCAAAGTTATCTACCGGCAGCTCGCCACTGCGGGTGAGCTGAGTGACTTTACGCTCGATATCGAGAATAGCGGACGCCGGGTTGGCCAGTTCAGCCGCAACGCTGTGGTGCAACTGACCCATCTGGGCCAGCAGTTCGCGCATATGGCGCGCGCCGCCACCAGAAGCCGCCTGATAGGTAGCAACAGAAACCCACTCCACCAGATCCTGCGCGAACAGGCCGCCCAGAGACATCAGCATCAGGCTGACGGTGCAGTTACCGCCAACAAAGGTTTTCACGCCTTTGTTCAGGCCATCGGTGATCACGTC
The DNA here is from genome assembly GCF_052886895.1 of Enterobacter sp. C4G1. NCBI lineage: Bacteria > Pseudomonadati > Pseudomonadota > Gammaproteobacteria > Enterobacterales > Enterobacteriaceae > Enterobacter > Enterobacter sp. C4G1. The sequence continues at coordinate 731,671 of NZ_JBQVVV010000001.1, forward strand.
CTGGTTAACCGGGTCGAGAATGATGATGGCATCGTCTTTCATACGCAGCGAAGAGGCCGCGTCAATCCAGTAGCCCTGCCAGCCGCTTTCACGCAGCTTTGGATAGATTTCGTTGGTATAATCGCCGCCCTGGCACGTGACAATAATGTCGAGTGCCTTCAGCGCTTCCAGATCGTAAGCATCCTGCAACGTGCCTGTGGTACCACCAAAGGACGGTGCAGCCTGGCCGAGCTGGGAAGTGGAGAAGAAGACCGGGCGGATAGCGTCGAAATCGCGCTCTTCAACCATGCGTTGCATGAGTACAGAGCCGACCATACCGCGCCAACCGATAAAACCAACGTTTTTCATAGCATTTTTTTCCTGGAGAGGTGTGTGCTGTTTGTGCAAACCAGTATTTAACTGGGATATGCTTCACATTACAAAATGCTGCCAAAGTCGCAAGCGAAATTAATCGATGATTGCCAGACAATCAGAAAAGCAGCTAATCATCAGAATGACCATAGAAAGTATCAGGGATAACTTACGATGAGTGAAATCATTTCCGCAGCGGTTTTATTGATCCTGATTATGGATCCACTCGGAAACTTACCTATCTTCATGTCGGTGCTAAAACACACCGAACCGAAGCGCCGCCGGGCAATTATGATCCGCGAGCTGCTGATTGCGTTGCTGGTGATGTTTATCTTCCTTTTCGCGGGCGAAAAAATCCTCGCGTTCCTGAATTTACGCGCAGAAACGGTCTCTATTTCCGGCGGGATTATCCTGTTCCTGATTGCCATTAAGATGATTTTCCCGAGCGCGGAAGGGAGCAGCAGCGGGCTACCAGCGGGTGAAGAGCCGTTTATTGTGCCGCTGGCGATTCCACTGGTTGCCGGGCCGACTATTCTGGCGACGCTGATGTTGCTGTCGCATCAGTATCCGAATCAGATGAGCCATCTGGTGATTGCCCTGCTGATTGCCTGGGGCGGGACCTTTATTATTTTGCTGCAATCGTCGCTGTTTTTACGTCTGCTGGGCGAGAAAGGGGTGAACGCGCTGGAGCGCCTGATGGGGCTGATTCTGGTGATGATGGCGACACAGATGTTCCTGGACGGGATCCGAGCGTGGATGAAAGGCTAGCAAGGTAAATGCAAAACGGCAACCACGTTGCCGTTTTTAGTGTCTGCTCCCTCTCCCCGTGGGAGAGGGCTGAGGGTTCCCCAGTCATTTTTGTCTTTATTCAGCGATGATATTACGCCATTGAAATAAAAGGCTTACAGCGGCGCCATGGTCCGGCTGAAAATCGCCGAAGAGTTTACGGAAGGCCGGGTTGCCAGGGTAGCGGCGGTGAGCTACCCTGGCACGTTCACGGGTATTGTGGTGATAGAGTAGCAAGGAAAATAAAGTGAACGGAATAACCACCTCAGCCTTATGTTCCCCTGTACACACAAAAAAGCCGGGTGGCGCTAGCGCTTACCCGGCCTACGATTTGAGATTCGGCATTTGAGTTTTTTGTAGGTCGGGTAAGGCGAAGCCGCCACCCGACAAAATCCAATCTCTGCGGCCTGATGCCCTCACCCCGGCCCTCACCCACAGGGAGAGGGAGCAAACATCAAAAAGGCAACTTACGTTGCCTTTTGCGTTTTCCTTGAGAGGGAGAAAACCGGAGTTAGCTCAGCAGCGTAAACGCAATCATCCCGACAATTGCACCTGTTGTGCCGAGGATAGTTTCCATCAGCGTCCAGGTTTTCAGGGTTTGTGCTTCGGTCGCACCGGTGAATTTACCGAACAGCCAGAAGCCTGCGTCATTCACGTGAGACACTACGATAGACCCACCTGCAATACAAATTGACAGCGCGGCCATCTGTGCACCGGAGTAATGCAGCTGTTCAATCACCGGCATCACCAGGCCCACGGCGGTTAAACACGCCACGGTCGCAGAGCCCTGAATGATACGCACCGCAGCCGCCAGCACGAAGCAGGTTACCGCAATCGGCAAGCCCATGCCGGTCAGCGCTTCACCCAAAGCCGGGCCCACACCGGAATCCACCAGCACCTGCTTGAACACGCCACCGGCACCGATCACCAGCAGGATGATACCCGCCGGTTGCAGCGCCGCACCGCAGATCTCCATCACCCGGTCTTTCGGCATCCCCTGACGCATCGCCAGGCCGTAAATCGCCACCAGACACGCCACCAGGATCGCCGTGAACGGATGGCCGATAAACTCAAACCATTCGTAGGCGCTAGAGCCCACCGGCACGAAACGCGCAGCGATGGTTTTCAGGCCCACCAGAACCAGCGGCAGCAGGATCAGCGACAGGCTGAATCCGAAGGACGGCATTTTGCCTTCGCCGAGGTGCGGCTCGGTAATGTCATCAGGAATGTGCAGCTCAACATAACGGCTGATGAAATTGCCCCACAGCGGGCCGGCAATAATCATCCCCGGAATTGCCGCGCACAGGCCAATCAGGATCATCCAGCCAAAGTCAGCGTGCATCTGGGACGCCAGCAGCATCGGTGCAGGCCCCGGCAGCAGGAACGCTGCGGCGGCCGCCACGCCCGCAAACAGCGGAATAACCAGCTTCACAAGGTTGGTGCCGGTATGGCGCGCCATCGAGAATGCCACGCTAATCAGCAGCACCACCGCCACTTCGAAGAACAACGGCAGCGCGCAAATCAGACCGGCCAGACCAATCGCATAGTGCGCGCGGCTGTGCCCGAAGGATTTCAGCATTTTGACGGCTATCTGATCGACTGCGCCCGTCTCATGCAAAATCTTGCCAAACATCGCACCCAGTGCCACGACAATCGCCAGGAAGCCCAGCGTGCCGCCCATCCCTTTTTCCATGGTCGCTGCGATTTTGTCGAGCGGCATTCCGGAAAACAGACCTGCACCAATAGAAACCACCATCAAAGCAACGAAAGCGTGCATACGCGCTTTCATCACTAAAAACAGCAGCAGCAAAACAGAACCTACTGCTGTTAAAACAAGCGTTAATGTACTCACAACTTACTGCCTTTTATTAATAACCTCGATGGTGCTGGCAACAACACCTTCCAGTGACTGATCGATATCAACCACTAAGACATCTTTTTCATCCGAACCCGGCTCCTGCAACGCTTCAAACTGCGTCACCAGCATCTGGGTTTTGAAGAAGTGACCTTTGCGCGCCTTCAGGCGGCTTTCAATCACCTCGAAATCACCTTTCAGGTAGATGAAAGAGAGGTTCGGGTTACCGTCACGCAGCAGGTCGCGGTAGGTTTTTTTCAGCGCGGAACACACAATCAAAGAGACTTTGTTGGTGCGCTGCATCGCGAACGCAGCGTCGTTCAGCGCCTGCAACCACGGTTTGCGGTCGTCGTCGTTCAGCGGTTCGCCTGCAGCCATTTTGGTGATGTTGCTGCGCGGATGGAGGAAGTCGCCATCAAGAAACGCGGCATGAAGTTGATGCGCCACTTCGCTGGCAACGGCAGATTTACCGCTACCGGAAACGCCCATCAGGACGTAAACGTGGTGATCATGATTAGTCGTGCTCAAAGGGAGTCCCTCAGTCAATTGTTACGGGTAACTGTTATCGGTAACATTGTCCTGCCGGGGCAAAACAGAAGCAATATCCAAACGTGCGCGAAGTGAATAAGTGTGAGCTACTTCAAATTTGTCAGGTTAAATAGATCCACCTGGTGACAAGGTGAAACCTAAATCTAACATTTTAGGGGTCACGACCTCACCACGAATGCGCGCCAGCAGGCGTTCTGCGCCAATACGACCCATGCGTTCACGCGGTGTCAGGACGCTCGCCAGACGCGGCTCCATCACCTGGCCAATGTCATGGCCGTGGAAACCAGCAATCGCCATATCATCAGGGATTTTCAGCCCCAGACGCTGACATTCGAACGCCGCACCGACCGCGAGGTCATCGTTGGTGCAGAAAATACCGTCCAGTTGCGGATACTCGCGTCGTGCCTGGCGCATCAACTCAATACCCGACGTATAGGAAGAGGACTGCTCCACCATCACGCTGTACGGGGTTAAGTTCGCGTCGAGCATCGCCTGCTCGTATCCCTTCTGTTTGATGATAGTACGTTCATCAAGACGCGCACCCAGGTAGGCCACATGGCGATGACCGCGGGCGATGATCGCCGCGGTCATTTGACGCGCCGCTTCGAAGTTATCAAACCCGACGGCGATATCGAGGCAGGGCGACTGGCTGTCCATCAACTCCACCACCGGGATGCCGGCCACTTCAATCATTTTCAGCGTGCGCGGGGTGTGAGTACGTTCCGTTAAAATCAGGCCGTCGATGTTCCAGGAAAGCATTGATTCAAGACGTTCTTCTTCCAGTTCCGGCTTATACCCGTAGTGCGCCAGCATGGTCTGATAACCAAACGCATCGGTCACACTTTCGATACCGCGTAATACTTCGGCGAAAACCTGGTTGGTTAAGGAAGGAAGCAGGACACCTACCGCGCGGCTGGTTGCGTTGGAGAGAATATCGGGTGCGCGGTTGGGGATATAACCCAGTTCATCGAGGGCAGCGGCAATCTTGCCACGCAACGCCACGGAAACCTGTTCCGGGTTACGTAAAAAACGGCTGACCGTCATTTTGGTCACACCGACGCGATCGGCTACATCCTGAAGTACGGGGCGTTTCTTTTTCATCGTCCTGAGAAATCTTAAGTGATAGATTTTCTCAGTTTATCACGGACAAAGCCCATCCTTCCCCTTTCAGAGGGAAGGATGGGCAATTATTTATGAATTATCAAACCGGCGGCAGATCGAACAACAGAATTTCGCTTTCGCAGTCGGCATGAACGGACAGTGCCTGCTCATCCCAGATTGCCAGACCATCAGCCGTGGTGGCTTTAGTACCGTTAATGGTCACTTCACCTTTCACCACCTGGATCCACACGCGGCGGTTGGCGGAAATCTGATGCACAGACTGCTCGTTTTTCGCCAGCGCCCAGCGATACAGTTCCATATCCTGGTTCACTTTCAGGGAACCTTCACGCGCATCCGGGGACAGCACCAGCTGTTTGCCCTGCTCTGCGTCGAAACGACGCTGTTCGTAACGCGGCGTGATGCCGGTTTTTTCTGGAATGATCCAGATTTGATACAGGTGCAGTTTTTCCGTTTTGCTTGGGTTGTACTCAGAGTGACGCACCCCGGTACCCGCGCTCATAATCTGGAACTCGCCCGCCGGAACCTGTTCTTTGTTGCCCATGCTGTCCTGGTGCTCAACCGCCCCTTCAAGCACATAAGTCAGGATTTCCATATCTTTGTGCGGGTGAGTACCGAAGCCCTGGCCTGCGTCGATCACGTCATCGTTAATCACGCGCAGTGCAGAGAAGCCCATGAAATTCGGGTCGTAGTAATCAGCAAACGAGAATGAATGCCATGAGTCCAGCCAGCCATGATTCGCGTGACCACGTTCGTTTGCTTTGCGTAAGTAGATCATTGTTTCACCCTCAGTTCGTTTCGATGGAGTAAGTGTGGACGCAAACGGCCTGGGATCATAGAGGGTGAAAATTGACTCCTCTGTTCAAAAAATATGAATAATTACAGAGGAGCCATTTTTACTTATCTGGCGAGGGTTATCGTGGCAGGAGAAGCCTGTTCAAAGGCCCGTTCAAGGATTTCCAGGTTGGTCAGAACTTCAGTTTCCTTGACGTAATTCGGCACGCCGTTGCTGAGGGTGTCAAACAACGCATCGTACACGCGGCCATAGTCTCCCGTTTCAGGCGTCAGTTCTTCCCTGGCCGTTACGCCGTCATCGTTCACGTACTCCAGCACGCCCACGGAATCATCCGCCGCAAAACCGGGGTCGCCCGGCATGATATTGGCCTTCAGGCTGGTTTCCTGCTGGTCAATGCCGTACTTGATAAACGACCCTTTCGTGCCATGGACGATGAATTTCGGATAGTCGATTTTCACCAGATGGCTGGTTTTGACGATGGCCTTCAGGTCGCCGTAAAACAGCTGCGCTTCGAAGGTATCGTCCGGGTTGGCTTTATTACGCAGGCTGCGGATGTCATACGCCACGTTACCCGGGCGGCCAAACAGGGAGATTATTTGGTCCATCGTATGCACACCCAGGCCATAGAACGCGCCATCCTGCGGCTGGCCGGGTTTGGTTTCCGCCACCGGACGGAAGTAATCAAAATGGCTTTCAACCTCAACGATATCACCGAGCTTGCCGCTCTCAATCGCCTTTTTTGCCGTCAGGAAGCAGCTGTCAAAACGGCGATTCTGGTATGGCGTGACGATCAGCCCTTTGCTTTTCGCCAGCGCAAACAGGGTTTTCGCTTCGGCAAGCGTCGGGGTGAACGGTTTTTCCACCAGCACATTTTTCCCGGCTTCCAGCGCGCGTTTTGCGTAGTCGAAATGGCTGTCGGCATGGGTACAGACGATCACCAGTTTGACCTGCGGATCGTTTAAGACCTCATCAAGATCGCTGGTGAAATGAATATGGGAATACTGCGGAGATTGCTCTTCAGGTTTCGCGCTGCGGCGGTAGACGTGGGCAACGTGCCAGCGGTCTTTGCGGTTAAGAACATACGGCAGGTGATACCGGGTGGTGCTTTTACCAAATCCAATAAATGCGCAATGTAGGGTCATGGCTCAGTCCTTTTGGAAGGTTACTGGGACTTACCATAACAAAAAAAAAGCCAGCTAGAAGCTGGCTAAAGTAATACTGGAAGCAATGTGAGCAATGTCGTGCTTTCAGGTTCCCGTAGCGGTTTTCCTGAATGCGAGACAATAATAATCATTCTCATTCGCACTTGTCCAATACTTTTTGCAAAAAATAGCGGTTGACTCAAGTTTTAAAGTCACTGATGTTGAAAGAGACATTAACCCACAGAGGACGAAGGAATGAGTGAGATAGTGATACGCCACGCTGAACCGAAAGATGCCGAAGCATTACGCCAGAATTATATGCATCCGGAGGTGTATCACGACACGCTACAACTACCTCATCCTTCCCTTGAGCATTGGCAGGAACGCCTTATCCCTAAGCCTGGCCAAAAACGCCTGGTGGCCTGCATCGACGAGAAAATCGTCGGCGATCTGGCGCTTCAGGTGGAAGCAAGCCCGCGCCGCAGCCACGTGGCAACCTTTGGTATCAGCGTTGCAGCACAGGCTCAGGGGCGCGGAGTCGGCAGCGCGTTAATGCGTGAGATGATCAACCTTTGCGACAACTGGATGCGCATCGACCGTATTGAGTTAACGGTGTTTGCTGATAACCCGCCAGCGCTGGCGTTGTACCGGAAATTTGGTTTCGACATTGAGGGTACGGGCAAGAAATTCGCGCTGCGCAACGGCGAGTATGTGGATGCGTATTATATGGCGAGAATGAAGTGACACACTCCCCTCACCCCGGCCTCTCCCCATAGGGGCGAGGGAGAAAAGACCGCACCGTGCAATCCCCTCTCCCCTATGGGGAGAGGGTTAGGGTGAGGGGAATAATCAGTACCCTGCCGTTAAATCATCCACCGAACGCGGATCCGATGCCCCAAACAGCGCACCGTCCGGCCCGACCATAATGCTCTGGGTGCTGCCCATCGCCTCTTTCACCGCCACTTTCTGCCCGCGCTGCTCCAGCAGTTTGAGGGTGTCCGGGCTAAAGCCCTTCTCGACGCGCAGCTCATCCGGCAACCACTGATGGTGGAAACGTGGGGCGTTAGTGGCTTCCGCCACGTTCATCCCAAAATCGATACTGTTCACCACCATTTGCAGCACGGTCGTGATAATACGGCTGCCACCAGGGCTACCGGTCACCAGCCAGGTTTTACCGTCTTTCACCACAATAGTGGGCGACATAGACGACAGCGGACGTTTCTTCGGCCCGACGGCGTTGGCATCACCACCCACCAGCCCGTAGACGTTTGGCACGCCCGGTTTGGCAGAGAAATCATCCATCTCGTTATTCAGCAGAATACCGCTGTTACCCGCCACAATCCCGGTACCGAAGGTGGTGTTAAGCGTGTAGGTCACCGCCACCGCGTTACCGTCTTTATCCACTACCGAGAAATGCGTGGTCTGGTTGCTTTCATACGGTGCCAGCTTGCCGGGGCGGATTTCACTCGACGGTTTAGCTTTATTGATATCAATCTCATCAGCAATGGATTTGGCATAGGCTTTGTTGGTCAACGCCTGCCACGGCACCTTCACAAAGTCCGGGTCACCAAGATATTCCGAACGGTCGGCGTAGGCGCGTTTTTCCGCCTCCGCCATCACCTGCATGGCATCCGCGCTGCCGAAGCCAAACTTGCGCATATCGAAGTTTTCAAGAATGTTGAGGATCTGCACGATGTGGATCCCGCCGGAAGACGGCGGCGGCATAGAGAACACCTGATAACCACGATAGCTTCCGCTAATCGGCTCGCGTTCAACCGCCTTGTACTCAGCCAGATCCGCTTTGGTGATTAACCCGCCGTTCTTTTGCATCTCTTCGGCAATCTGGTCCGCTATCGCCCCTTTGTAAAAGGCATCCGGCCCGTGCTCCGCAATCAGCTCCAGGCTTTTCGCCAGGTTTTTCTGCACCAGCCTGTCGCCTTTTTTCAGCGGCTCGCCGTCTTTCCAGAAGATGGCCTTACTGTTTTCATGATTCGGGATCACTTCGCTGCCGTAGGTTTTCAGGTCGTCAGCCAGCGCATCGTTTACCACAAAACCGTCTCGCGCCAGTTTAATGGCAGGCTGCACCACTTTATTGAGCGGCATCGAGCCGTATTTTTCCAGCGCCAGGGAGAAGCCTGCCACCGTACCCGGCGTGCCGGATGCCAGGTGCGACGTAAGCGATTTTTTGCTGTCCGGGTTGCCCTGGTCATCAAGGAACATATCGCGGGAAGCCTGATTCGGCGCCATTTCACGGAAATCGATGGCCGTGGTTTTGCCATCTTTGGTGCGTAGCATCATAAAGCCGCCACCGCCCAGGTTACCGGCCTGTGGGTGCGTTACCGCCAGCGCGTAACCCACAGCCACCGCCGCATCTACCGCGTTCCCACCCTGCCTGAGAATATCCACGCCGACTCGCGTGGCCATCGCATCAACCGATGCCACCATGCCATGCGTCGCCCGCACGGGATGAAACACATCTTCCTCCACGCCGTAGGACACTGGCGGAGCGGCTGGCGGGTTCGCCGCCACGCTAAATGTGCCGCTGGCCATTAACGCCGCGATTGCAATCCAGCGCAAATACGTTGGTTTCATAGTTATTGTTCTCCAGGTGATGGGATCCATATTCCCGGGTTAAGCCTGGTTCACAACTCCTAAAAAATCATTGTTATGCTGGATCCGAGGTAAACTTAAGAAAAGCCTCAGAGGGGGAGAAAACCATGAAACGATTACTGATCCTGGCCGCATTGTTACCTTTTGCTGCACTTGCACAGCCACTCAACACCATGAATAACCCGAACCAACCGGGCTATGTCATTCCGAGCCAGCAACGTATGCAAACCGAGATGATGGGCCAACAGCAGCAACAAAAAGGGATGCTCAACCAGCAGTTGAAAACGCAAACCCAACTCCAGCAGCAGAGCCTGCAAAATCAAATGAATGCCAATACTCAACGCATTCAGCAGGGTCAGGTACGTGAACAACCGCTGCCAAATCAAAACGGCGGCATGTTAGGCGGGGGAACAACGCAGAGTAGCGGACAGCAGCATATGCTGCCGTCACAGTCGAATGGCAGTATGCTTAATAATCCGCAGAATTAAAAGCCGGGCCAATCTGGTCAATGGCGTCAGTGCAGATGCAATCCACACCCCAGCGTAGCAGTTCGGCTGCACGCTGGGGTTTGTTGACGGTGTAGACCAGAATATGCAGCCCCGCCGCTTTTAACATCTTCACCCGCGCTTCATCCAGCAGCTTGTGGTTCAGGTGAATCGACACGCAGGCTAAACGCGTGGTTAGCGCGTGCCAGTCTTCACGCCACTCATCCAGCAGTAACCCGCGCGGCAGTTCCGGTACTGCCGCCTGAGCCGCTTCCAGCGCGTCAATTTCAAACGACGAGAGTAACGGCGCGGTCATCCCTTCCCACAGTTCGCGTGCGGCCAGGGCAATCACCTTGCCGGTTATCGGCCCGGTGCCGGTGGTCGGTTTGATCTCAATGTTGGCCATCATCCCGTGTTGACGACAGCGGTCGGCCACTTCCGCCAGCAGCGGCAGTGGTTCGCCTTTGAATTCGCCGCTGAACCAGCTTCCGGCATCCACTTTCAGCAGGTCGCGCCACGGCAGCTCACCCGCGACACCCCAGCCGTTGCTGGTGCGTTCAAGGTTGTCATCGTGCAGCAGAAAAATTTCGCCGTCTTTCGACAGCTTGGCGTCGAATTCGATCATCGTGTGACCATAACGCGCACCGGTGTCGATGGCCGCCAGGGTGTTTTCCGGCGCCAGTTTACCGCCGCCACGGTGGGCGACGATGTGGGGATAAGGCCAGTTACTCATATGCGTTGTCCTGTTTCACCGTCAAATAAGTGCAGGTGATTTTCCGGCAGATGCAGCCACAGCGTGCTGCCTGCTTTAGGGCGTTCCTGATGTGCCAGACGCACCACCAGTTTTTGCTCGCCCCAACGTCCGTGCGCCAGGTTGTCTGCACCCAGCATCTCCAGCGTGTCCATCACCAGCGGCACGCCGCCTTCCGCCTGAGAGGTCAAGCCAATATGCTCCGGGCGGATCCCGAGCGTCATTTTACGCCCGGCGTAGCCACGATAGTACCAGTTGACCGGCAAAGTCATACCGCTTTCCAGCTCAAAATGGGTACCCGCGCTGCTGATACGCCCTTCCAGCAGGTTCATTGCCGGGCTGCCGATAAAGCTCGCCACAAAGCGGGTGGCCGGTTTTTCGTACACTTCCACCGGGGTGCCAATCTGCTCGGCGATCCCTTTATTCATCACCATCACGCGCTGGGCAAGCGTCATCGCTTCGACCTGGTCGTGGGTCACGTACAGGGATGTCGTTTTAAGACGACGGTGCAACTGTTGCAACTCAAGGCGCATCTGCACACGCAGCTTGGCATCCAGGTTTGAGAGCGGTTCATCGAACAGGAACACCGCCGGGTCACGCACGATAGCGCGGCCCATTGCCACGCGCTGACGCTGGCCACCGGAAAGCTCGCGCGGGCGGCGTTTGAGAAGGCCGTCCAGCTCCAGAATACGGGCCGCTTCTTTGACGCGCTCATCGATATGGCTTTTACCCATACCGCGGATTTTCAGCCCCCAGGCCATGTTCTCTTCCACGCTCATGTGCGGATAAAGCGCATAGTTCTGGAACACCATCGCGATACCGCGGTCTTTTGGCTCCATTTCGGTGACGCGCTGGCGGTCAATCCAGATATCGCCGGATGTCACGCGCTCAAGCCCCGCCACCATGCGCAGCAGCGTCGATTTGCCGCAGCCTGACGGGCCAACCATCACGATAAATTCTCCGTCCGCTACGTCGAGCGTTAACGGCTGAATGACCTGGGTTTTGCCGTCCCAGCTTTTGGTTACTGCCTGAAGTTTTAAACCTGCCATCTTATTTCTCGCTATCGACCAGGCCGCGGACAAACGCACGCTGCATGGCTAAAACAATGACTACGGGTGGGATAAGGGTGAGCAGCATCGCCGCCATCACCTGGTTCCAGAGGGTGGTGCCTTCGCCGGTGGCGATCATGCCTTTGATGCCCGCCACGGCGGTGCCGAGGTTGACGTCCTGGATAATCAGCAGCGGCCAAAGATACTGGTTCCAGCCGTAGATAAAGGTGATCACAAACAGCGCCGCGAGGTTGGTTTTCGACAGCGGCAGCACGATGTCGCGGAAGAAGCGCATCGGTGAAGCGCCGTCGATACGCGCGGCTTCAATCAGTTCGTCCGGCAGGGTCATAAAGAACTGGCGGAACAGGAAGGTGGCGGTCGCCGAGGCCATCAGCGGCAGGGTTAAGCCCGCGTAGCTGTCCAGCATCTTGAGGTTGGCGATCACTTCCACCGTCGGGAAAATACGCACTTCCACCGGCAGCATCAGGGTGATGAAGATCATCCAGAAGAACAGGTTACGCAGCGGAAAGCGGAACCAGACGATGGCGAAAGCCGAGAGCATCGACACCGTGATTTTGCCGACCGTAATGCCGAACGCCATGATGAAGCTGTTAAGCATCATCAGCCAGAACGGTGCGCTGTTGGCGCCCACGCCCTGGGTCCAGATGGTTTTCATGTTCTCGAACAGATGCCCGCCCGGGATCAGCGTCATGGGGGTGTCGAACACCGCTTTGGTATCAAGCGTGGCGGCAACAAAAGCCACGTACAGCGGGAACAGAATGACGATGATGCCCAGAATCAGCATGGTATGGCTGAAAATCGTCAGCCCGCGACGGTTCTCAATCATTGGTAGCGCACCTTACTTTCGACATAACGGAACTGCACCACCGTAAGGATGATGACAAGGAACATCAGCACGACGGACTGCGCGGCAGAGGCCGAGAGGTCCAGGCCGGCAAACCCTTCGCGGTAGATCTTATAGATAAGTGTGGTCGTTGCCTGCACCGGGCCACCGGCGGTGGCGGCATCGATCACCGGGAAGGTGTCGAAGAAGGCGTACACCAGGTTGACCACCAGCAGGAAGAAACTCACCGGGGCGATCAGCGGCAGCGCCAGCTTAAAGAAGCGACGGATCGGGCCTGCGCCATCAATCGCAGCCGCCTCAACCAGCGAACGCGGAATGGATTGCAGAGCGGCAAAGAAGAACAGGAAGTTATAGCTGATCTGCTTCCATACAGAGGCGAACACCACCAGAAACATCGCCTGGCCACTGTTCTGCGCATGGTTCCAGTCGTAGCCAAACTCCGCCAGAAAATGGGTAATCAGCCCGCGCCCAGGGTTAAACAGGAAGATCCACAGCACGGCGGCGACGGCAGGCGCAACAGCGTAGGGCAGCAGCATTAACGTCTGATAAATACGGCTGCCACGCACCACATAATCCACCAGCGCGGCAAAGAACAGCGAGGCGACAAGGCCGCTCACGGTCACCAGGGTGCTGAATTTGATCGTCGTCCAGAAGGCGTCGATATAGTAGCTGTCATGCCACAGGGCTGCGAAGTTATCCAGGCCAACGAACTGGCTGGAAAGGCCAAATGGATCAACGCGTTGCACCGAGTACCACAGCGCTTCGCCCGCAGGCCAGATAAAGAAGATGACGGTGATGACCAGTTGCGGCGCGACCAGCAGATACGGCAGCCAGCGCGAACGGAACACCGGACGGGATGATGACATTGAGATTTGCTTCCTGAACAATGCCGGGTGGCGGCTACGCCTTACCCGGCCTACATGTGGCACATCGTAGGCCCGGTAAGCGCAGCGCCACCGGGCAAGTTACAGATTACGATTTAGTCGACTGCTCAAAGCGACGCAGCAGCTGGTTACCACGCTCTACCGCTGAATCCAGCGCCTGCTGTGGCGTTTTCTTGCCGGTCCACACGCTTTCCAGCTCTTCATCGACGATGGTACGGATCTGCGGCATATTGCCCAGACGCAGACCTTTCGTGAACGGCAATGGCGGCTTGTTCAGCATCTGACGCGTGGCGATATCCGCACCCGGGTTCTTGTCATAGAAGCCCTGCTGACGGGTCAGGTCATACGCGGCTTTGGTGATTGGCAGGTAGCCGGTCTTCTGGTGCCATTCGGCGGCATTTTCTGGCTTCGCCAGGAAATCCAGGAACTCGGCAACGCCTTTGTAAGTCCCGTTGTCTTTACCTTGCATCACCCACAGGCTTGCCCCGCCGATGATGGCGTTCTGCGGCGCGCCTTTCGCATCAGCGTCGTAAGGCATCATGCCCACGCCGTAGTTGAATTTGGCGTAATGACGGATATCCGCCAGCGAGCCGGAAGAGGCGGTAGTAATGGCGCAATCACCGTTGTAGAACTTCTCGGTGGATTCGTCTTTACGGCCGAAGTAGCTAAAATCGCCCTTCTTGTTCAGTTCCTCCAGCAGCGCGATGTGTTTCACCTGCTCTGGTTTGTTGAACTCCAGTACCGCGTCAGTGCCGTCGAAACCGTTGTTTTTGGTGGCAACCGGCAGGCCGTGCCAGGCGCTGAAGTTCTCAATCTGGATCCAGCCCTGCCAGCCGCTCGCATAACCACACTTCATCCCCGCGGCTTTCAGCTTGGCGGTGTACTCAGCCAGATCCTGCCAGGTTTTTGGCGGCTGCTCTGGATCTAAACCGGCTTTCTTGAAGGCGTCTTTGTTGTAGTACAGAACAGGGGTGGAGCTGTTAAACGGCTGAGACAGCAGGTGGCCGGTTTTGGAATCGGTGTAGTAACCGGAAACGGTCGGCACGAACTGGGATTCGTCGAAGTTGATACCCGCGTCTTTGAACACTTCATACACCGGTTTAATGGCTTTAGAGGCCATCATGGTGGCGGTGCCCACTTCATAAACCTGTAACAGTGCAGGCGCGTTACCGGTACGGAAGGCAGCGATGCCCGCGCTCAGGCTCTGCTCGTAGTTACCTTTGTACACCGGCACAATTTTGTAATCCGGGTGGGTGTCGTTGAAACGTTGCGCCAGGGAGTCAACTTCTTTACCCAACTCCCCTTCCATGGAATGCCAGAACGGAATGGTGGTGACAGCCATTGCGTTCGTCGCAAAAGCCAGACCAATTGCCAGACCCAAAGCTGTGTGTCGTAACGATGTCATTGTCATCTCTCTTATTGTGCCGGATGCGCGATATCACGCGTTTTATGCTCGCGAGGTAACATGACATGCTCGAATGACAGAAAAATAACTGTTTATTTACAGAATGATGACAACAAAGCGTCAGGGGGATGATGGTTGTGTGAAGGGGATTGGGGTTTGGGTGCGGTCTGATGCCCTCACCCCGACCCTCTCCCACGGGGAGAGGGAGAAAACACTAAAAAAGGCAACGTGCGTTGCCTTTTTGCTTTTACCTAGCCGCCTAAATACGCACTCCGCACCGCTTCGTTGGCCAGCAGCGCATCGCCGGTATCGGATAGCACGACGTGACCGTTCTCCAGCACGTAGCCGCGGTCGGCGAGTTTCAGCGCCTGATTGGCGTTCTGCTCGACGAGGAAGATGGTCATCCCTTCTTTACGCAGCTGTTCGATGGTGTCGAAAATCTGCTGGATGATGATCGGCGCAAGACCAAGCGACGGTTCATCAAGCAGCAGCAAACGTGGCTGGCTCATTAGCGCACGGCCAATCGCCAGCATCTGCTGTTCACCCCCAGACATGGTGCCTGCACGCTGAATACGCCGCTCCCACAGGCGCGGGAAGAGTTCATACACTCGCTTGATACGGGTCTGGAACTGGTCACGGTCGGCAAAGAAGCCGCCCATTGCCAGGTTCTCTTCCACCGTCATACGCGAAAACACACGACGCCCTTCAGGGACAATCGCCACCGCTTCTCGCATGATTTTGGCGGTCTGCCAGTCGGTAATATCTTTGCCATCAAACACAATCCGCCCGCTGGTGGCACGCGGATCGCCGCACAGGGTGCCGAGCAGCGTGGTTTTACCTGCGCCGTTCGCCCCAATCAGGGTAACGATTTCGCCCTGATTGATATGCAGGCTGACATCATGCAGCGCCTGAATCTTGCCGTAATGCGCGTTGACCTTGTCGAACGTTAACATCGCTTTTTCCATCTTATGCCTCACCAAGGTATGCGCGGATCACGTCCGGGTTGTTGCGGATCTCTTCCGGCGTCCCGTTTGCCAGCGGCGTGCCCTGGTTTACCACGTAGATACGGTCAGAAATGCCCATCACCAGCTTCATATCATGCTCAATCAGCAGGATGGTGGTGTCGTGATGATCGCGCAGTTCGGCAATCAGCTCGTCCAGCTCTTTGGTCTCTTTCGGGTTCAGACCGGCCGCCGGTTCGTCGAGCATCAGGATTTCCGGCTGTGTCACCATGCAGCGCACGATTTCAAGACGACGCTGATCACCGTAGGCCAGGTTACTCGCCTGACGGTTAGCGTGCTGAAGCAGACCAATACGATCAAGCCAGGTGGCCGCTCTGTCGAGGGCTTCGCTCTGCGCACGGCGGAAGGCTGGCGTTTTCAGCAAACCGGAGAACAGACCGGATTTCAGCTGCTGATGTTGCGCCACCAGCAGGTTTTCAATCACCGTCATTTCACGGAACAGACGCACGTGCTGGAAGGTACGCACCACGCCCATACGCGCAATCTGCTGACCCGGCAGCCCTTCAAGGTGCTGGTCGCGCAGCATAATGGTGCCGCCCGTTGGTTTATAAAAACCGGTCAGGCAGTTGAACACCGTGGTTTTCCCCGCGCCGTTCGGGCCAATCAGGGAGACAATCTCTTTCTTGTGCAGATCCAGAGAGACGTTGTTGACCGCCAGCAGGCCGCCAAAACGCATCATCAGACCGTTAACGGATAATAATGGCTGACTCATGCCTGCTCTCCTTTCGCTTGCCCGTTTTTCAGCTTCAACTGTGGACGGGTCATCGGCAGCAAGCCCTGCGGACGCCAGATCATCATCAGCACCATCAAACCACCCAGCATCAACATGCTGTACTCGTTAAAGTCACGCATCAGCTCACGGGAGACCACCAGCAGAATGGCGGCAAGGATAACGGCGAACTGCGAGCCCATCCCACCGAGCACCACAATCGCCAGCACAAAGGCGGATTCGGCAAAGGTGAAGGATTCCGGGCTGACAAAGCCCTGACGCGCGGCAAACAGTGTCCCGGCAAAACCAGCAAACGCGGCGCTGATGGTAAATGCCGTCAGCTTGATGCGGGTCGGGTTCAGGCCCAGAGAGCGACAGGCAATCTCATCTTCACGCAGTGCTTCCCACGCGCGGCCCAGCGGCATCCGCAGCAGACGGTTAATCACGAACAGAGTAATGACCACCAGCAGCAGCGCCACCAGATAGAGCCAGATGACACGGTCAGACGGATCGTATTTCACACCGAAGAAGTTGCTGAAGGTATCCCAGCCGCCTTCGCGGGCAGAACGGCTAAACTCCAGGCCAAAGAAGGTCGGTTTCGGGATCTGGCTGATACCGTTCGGGCCACCGGTTACTTCAGTGTTGTTGAGCAGCAGGATACGGACGATTTCGCCGAAGCCTAAGGTCACAATCGCCAGGTAGTCACCACGCAGGCGCAGTACCGGGAAGCCCAGCAGGAAGCCCGCAGCAGCAGAGACCAGCCCCGCCAGTGGCAGACAGGTCCAGAAGCCCAGGCCGTAATAGTGGTTCAGCAACGCAAAGGTGTAGGCACCGATGGCATAGAAACCGCCGTAACCCAGTACCAGCAGGCCAGACAAACCTACAACCACGTTCAGACCCAGGCCCAGAATCACGTAGATCATGGTCAGGGTGGCAATGTCTACCGTACCGCGTGATACCACAAACGGCCAGGCAACAGCCGCGACCAGCAGCGCCACAAGGAACAGCTTCTGCTTAACGGTTGAGCCGTCGATAGCCGGCAGCACGAATTTCGGCCCAGAGACGTTTTTCAGCGTCTTCTGGAACACCGGACGCAGCAGCTGGAACAGGAACACCACCGCAGTGCCGATAAACACCCACTGCCAGCGGATGTCGGCGGCGGTATCAACCACCAGCTTCGTGCCATCCAGCTCTAACTGAACGCCCATAAAGACGCCCGCCAGCACGAAGAACATGGCGGCAGAGAGCAGCGCCATTGCAAAATGCATCGGTTTCATACTTTCTCTACCTCCGGACGACCCAGAATACCGGTAGGCATTACCAGCAGAACCAGAATCAGCAGGGCAAACGACACCACATCTTTATATTCAGTGCTCAGATACGCCGAGGAGAGTGCTTCAGCCACGCCAAGGATCAGGCCGCCGATCATCGCACCAGGAATACTGCCGATACCGCCAAGTACCGCTGCGGTGAAGGCTTTCATCCCGGCCATAAAACCGATGTACGGGTTGATAACACCGTAGAACTGGCCGAGCAATACACCAGCCACCGCAGCCATCGCCGCACCAATCACGAAGGTGAGCGCAATCACGCGGTCAGTGTTGATACCGAGCAGGCTCGCCATTTTCAGGTCTTCCGCGCAGGCACGGCAGGCGCGCCCCATGCGGGAATAACGAATGAACAAGGTCAGCGCCAGCATCGCAACAAAGGTGACGATCCAGATAACCAGCTGCATGGTGGTAATCGACGCAGAGAAGTTGTCGCTTGCCCCGACAATCCACTGGCCGTTAAACAGGCTTGGCAGTGCCACATCGCGCGAACCTTCGGTCAGGCTGACGTAGTTTTGCAGGAAGATGGACATACCGATGGCAGAGATCAGCGCAATCAGACGCTTAGAGCTACGTACTGGCCGGTAAGCCACACGCTCAATGCTCCAGCCGTAGGCGCTGGCAATCACAATCGCCCCCACGAACCCGGCGGCAACCAGCAGCCAGCTGCTGTCGATCCCCATCATCATCAGGGCGGCGATAATCATAAAGGAGACATAACTGCCGATCATGTACACCTCGCCGTGGGCGAAGTTGATCATGCCGATAATGCCGTAAACCATCGTATAACCGATGGCGATCAGTGCGTAGGTGCTTCCCAGCGTGACGCCGTTAAACATCTGCTGCAAGAAATAGAGAAACTGCTCGGACATATGCAAACCTTTTTATACCCGCCCGGACGCCCGGGCGGTGGGATAATTATTTGGCGACCGAAGACGAACCGTCGGCGTGCCACTTAAAGACACCAAATTCAAATCCCTTCAGATCGCCTTTCTCATCCCAGTTCAGCGGCCCAATCACGGTGTTCGCCCCGTGAGCTTTTAAATCTTTCACTAAATCCAGCGGCTCTTTGCTGCCGGTACGTTCCAGTGCGGTTGCCAGAGACTGCACGGCAGCATAGGTGATCCACACATACGGACCGCTCGGATCTTTCTTCTGCGCTTTGAGCGCATCTACGATAGTCTTATTCGCCGGATCCTGGTCATAGCGTTTTGGCATCGTCACCAGCATCCCTTCCGCCGCATCACCTGCGATGTTAGAGAGTGACGCGTTACCTACCCCTTCCGGGCCCATAAACTGGGTTTTCAGGCCGATGCCGCGCGCCTGGCGTAACATCTGGCCCATTTCCGGGTAGTAGCCACCGTAATACACGAAGTCGATATTTTCTTTTTGCAGGCGGGCAATCAGCGCCGAGAAGTCTTTCTCGCCTGCGGTGATGCCATCAAAGAACACAATATTCGCGCCGCCTTTTTTCAGGCCATCCTGTACGGAGCGCGCCAGACCTTCGCCGTATTGCTGCTTGTCATGAATAATGGCAATGCGCTTTGGCTTCACGTTTTCGAGGATAAATTTGGCGGCCGTTGGCCCCTGAGAGGAATCCAGACCTGCGGTACGCATGATGTGCTGGTAACCGCGTTGAGTCAGTTCCGGGTTAGTCGCACCTGGGGTGATCATCAGAATGCCTTCGTCTTCATAGATATCAGACGCAGGCTGCGTGGATGAGGAGCAAAGATGGCCGATGACGTACTGAATGCCGTCGTTAACGATTTTGTTGGCGACCGCGACAGCTTGTTTCGGATCGCAGGCGTCGTCATATTCCACCCCAACCAGTTTGTCGCCCTTGATACCACCTTTGGCGTTGATGTCTTTAATCGCTTGGCGCGCACCGTTGAACTCCATATCGCCCCACTGAGCAACCGGACCGGACATTGCACCTACCACAGCAACTTTAATATCTTCCGCCATAGCTGCATGTGAAATCGCCAGTGCAACTATCCCCGCGACTAACGTCTTCGCGTTCCTTTTCATCTCTGAATCCCCATTCGTGATGTTGTGTATATATTTTGTTTTATTATGGTTAAAAAGCATTCTGTACTTTTAATGAACAACGCTATTTTTACCAGTGCCTTTAATGGTTTAGCGCAGTTTTTTGTCAAAAACCAGACTAAAATCTCTATTTTTCAGGCGATTAAGCAAAGATAATATTCTGAAATCAGGCAGAGATAAACAAATAAAAGTACGGTTTGCAGCATAAAATAACGGTACAAAGCGCCGAATAAATCACTACTATTTAGGTTAAAATTCTGCTTGTTTTTCGATCCATGTGTTTTCGAACTGCACATTGTGACGCCGAAAAACTAATCGCCTGGTAAATGGTTTAAAAAGAGGAAGCCGCTGGCTGAATAAATTGAGTACACTGCGCATACTCTTTTTGATTTGGACAAGCAGCTAATGAAACTGACTATCATCCGTCTGGTGACCTTTAGCGATCAGGATCATATCGACCTGGGCAAGATCTGGCCGGAATATTCCCCTTCATCACTGACCGTTGACGAGACGCACCGTATTTATGCCGCACGCTTTAATGAGCGTCTGCTGGCGGCCGTGCGCGTGACGCTGAGCGGGACAGAAGGTGCGCTCGATTCACTGCGCGTGCGTGATGCCACCCGCCGTCGCGGTGTGGGGCAGTATTTAATCGAAGAAGTGATCCGCGAAAACCCGAGCGTGACCTCCTGGTGGATGGCCGACGTGGGCGTAGAAGACCGCAGCGTGATGGCGGCGTTTATGCAGGCGTTAGGGTTTACGGCGCAGGAAAATGGGTGGGAGAAGCGCTAGGTTTGGTTTGTGCGGCCTGATGCGTGCGGCCTGATGCCCTCACCCCGGCCCTCTCCCACGGGGAGAGGGAGCAAACACTAAAATGGCAACCTTAAGGTTGCCATTTGCGTTTATTTGGCGTCAGTCGCCGTACCGTTGGCATGCCAGTCAAACACGCCGAACTCGAAGCCTTTCAGATCGCCCTTCTCATCCCATGACAGCGGCCCCATAACGGTATTTACGGTATTCGCTTTCAGGTATTTCGCAATCTCAGCCGGATCGGCTGACTGGTTCAGACCCGCCTGCAGAGATTGCAGTGCCGCGTAGGTGGTCCAGACGAACGCGCCACTTGGATCCTGTTTCTTCGCTTTGATGGCGTCTACGATAGGTTTGTTCGCTGGAACCTGGTCGTAGTTCTTCGGTTTGGTCACCAGCAGGCCTTCCGCAGACTCACCGGCGATGTTAGACAGAGACACGTTCGCCACACCTTCTGGACCCATGAACTGAGTTTTCAGGCCGGCAGCACGTGCCTGGCGCAGGATCTGGCCCATTTCCGGGTGGTAGCCACCGTAGTAAACGAAGTCGATATTCTCTTTCTTCAGACGCGCCACCAGCGTGGAGAAGTCTTTTTCACCGGCAGTGATACCGTCGAAGAACACCACGTTAGCCTTGGCTTTCTTCAGGTTATCCTGTACGGCACGCGCCAGGCCTTCACCGTATTGCTGTTTATCGTGAACGATCGCGATACGCTGCGGCTTCACTTTTTCCAGAATGTATTTCGCGGCAGTTGGGCCCTGGTCAGAATCCAGACCGGTGGTACGCAGGGTCAGCTTATAGCCACGCGCAGTCAGTTCCGGTGCGGTTGCCGCCGGGGTGATCATCAGAATGCCTTCGTCTTCGTAGATATCAGACGCTGGCTGGGTGGAAGAGGAGCACAGGTGGCCGATAACGTATTTAATCCCATCGTTTACCACTTTGTTCGCAACAGCTACCGCTTGTTTCGGATCGCAGGCATCGTCATATTTTACGATTTGCAGTTTTTCGCCTTTAATACCGCCCTTGGCATTAATGTCTGCAACCGCTTGTTCTGCGCCAGTAAACTCCTGGTCGCCGTATTGTGCTACCGGACCGGACATTGCGCCGACAACAGCCACTTTAATATCTGCATGTGCCATCGTGCTGAATGCCAACGTGATACATCCTGCCAGTAACGCTTTACCCTTCTTGTTCATCCTGAGAATCCCCATTGTTATGGTTTTTGCAATTGTTGTGATGTTGTTGTGCGGTATATTATTTTTCTTATAGGCATAAGAAAAGCATATGATAGTTATGTTTTGGGTCACTGCCCGTACCAAAGCAGCATACTCTGCTAGAACATACCCCATTTTTATGAATTTGGAATAGCTAATTTGAAATGTATATATGCTAAGCCCGGCAACGTTTCGCTGCCGGGCAGTGGCTTTATCGTGTCAGCGAGGCAGAGATAATATCCAGCGCTTTACGGAACTGCACTTCGGGGATGGTAAGCGGATAAAGGAAGCGAATAACATTGCCGTATACACCGCAACTCAGCAGCAACAGGCCTTCCTGCAATGCACGCTCCTGGACCTGGCGGGTAAAGTCCGGTGAGGGTTGCCCGGTTTGCGGATCGTTAAATTCCACCGCTACCATCGACCCCTGCGCCCGGATATCAGCAATAAACGGACAATCCGCCTTCGCTTTGTTGAGCACTTCTACCAGATGATGACCAAGGTGCGCCGCTCGCGTGCAGAGATCTTCTTCGTCAATCACGTCCAGCACGGCATGTGCCGCGGCAATCGCCAGCGGGTTACCCGCATAGGTGCCGCCCAGCCCGCCCGGTGCAGGGGCATCCATAACCTCTGCCCGGCCAGAAACAGCCGAGAGCGGCATCCCACCCGCCAGGCTTTTCGCCATGGTGATCATGTCAGGCTTCACGCAGTGGTGTTCCATCGAGAAGAGTTTACCAGTACGGGCAAACCCGGTTTGTACTTCGTCGGCAATCAGCAAAATACCGTGGGTATCACATAATGCGCGCAGCGACTGCATGAAATCGGCAGGCGCGACGTTAAAACCGCCCTCTCCCTGTACCGGCTCAAGAATAATGGCGGCAACCTGGTCCGGGGCAATATCCGCTTTAAAGATACGCTCGATGCTTTTTAACGCCTCCTGGCTGCTCACGCCGTGAAGTGCATTGGGATATTGTGCGTGGTAAATCGAGCCCGGGAAGGGACCAAAACCGATTTTGTAAGGCGCGACCTTGCCGGTCAGCGCCATTGTCATATAGGTGCGGCCATGAAAACCGCCACCAAAGGTGATAACGCCAGGACGTTTGGTGTAAGCACGGGCAATTTTTACCGCGTTTTCGACGGCTTCTGCGCCCGTTGAGAAGAAGGCCGTTTTGGCCGGACCGTCAATAGGCACACGTTCGTTAATCCGCTCTGCCAGCGCCACGTAGCCTTCATACGGTACAATTTGATAGGCGGTGTGAGTAAAGGCATGGAGCTGTTTTTCAATTGCCGCAACCACTTTTGGATGGCGATGCCCGGTATTCAGCACGGCGATCCCGGCGGCGAAGTCGATAACCTCGTTACCTTCCACATCCCACAGCGTGGCGTTCTCTGCTTTATCGGCATAAAAATTACACATGACACCGATACCGCGCGGTGTCGCCTGCAAACGCCGGTCATTCAGTTCTTTATTTTTCACCCTGTCCCCCTGAGATTTCAGCAGCCCAAAATGCAAATAGCGCATCTGTAAGTGTTTGCCAGGGGGGAGGAATTCGCCAGAGGAGGCGCTAAAAAAACAAAACCCCCGAATTTACATTCGAGGGTTCTCGTCATACTTCGCGGAAATTACGCTTCGATAGCGGCGCGAAGTTTTTTCATGGCGTTCTTTTCAAGCTGACGTACACGTTCAGCGGAGACACCGTAGCGGTCGGCCAGCTCCTGCAAGGTGGACTTGTTGTCTTCGTCCAGCCAGCGGGCACGGATAATATCCTGGCTGCGCTCATCGAGGCCTTCCATCGCATGAGTCAGTTTGTTGGCAGCCTGGTCTTCCCAGTTGTCCTCTTCAATGCCATCAGCAAAGTTGGAGGATTTATCCTGAAGATACAGAACCGGCGCCATCGGCTGGCTGTCAGACGCATCGTCGTCAGAAGACATATCAAACGTCATGTCCTGAGCGGCCATACGAGACTCCATCTCACGCACATCTTTGCTGGACACACCCAGCTCACGCGCCACCATTTCAACTTCATCCTGATTGAACCAGCCCAGACGCTGCTTGGTTTTACGCAGGTTGAAGAACAGTTTGCGTTGCGCTTTTGTCGTGGCGACTTTCACGATACGCCAGTTACGCAGGACATATTCGTGAATTTCAGCTTTGATCCAGTGTACGGCGAAGGAGACGAGTCGCACACCCACTTCCGGGTTAAAGCGTCGTACTGCCTTCATCAGACCGATGTTACCTTCCTGAATCAAGTCCGCCTGCGGCAGGCCGTAGCCCGCATAATTACGAGCAACGTGAACAACAAAGCGCAGGTGAGACAGGATCAGCGTCTTAGCTGCTTCCAGATCGCCCTGGTAATGCAGCTTTTCAGCAAGCTCCTTTTCTTCCTCGGCCGTTAACATCGGCCAGGTGTTCGCAGCCCGGATGTAAGACTCCAGGTTACCAACAGGGGCTAAAGCTAAAGTTTGCATTTCTTTGGTCATTCATTCCTCTCAATGTTTCTTCTGGTCCAGGTTATCCCCATCAGGCAACAACCATGCCAAAGCGTTTGAGCAACGAGATTAGCATTCACTCTTTTATCAGACAGTGATTTTATCCACAAGTTCCAGGTGCAACGGTGAATAAATTACGCACAAAATGTGACATGAAGATGATATTGCGGGGGAAGAGAAAACAGGGACTCTTTCCCTGCAAGCGAACAGCTCGGTGCAGGGAAAGATTATATCACGCTTTTATTATTCGGGAGTAAAGTGACGTAAATGTTGGACCGTCGCCAGCCATGCCGCTACCCAGCCGATCATAGAGCAAACCAGCAGTAACAACAGGCACTCATCGAACCCTAAGCCACTGATATTAAACTTAGTGCCAAAAACCTGCGCCACTTCGGTCACGGCAGATGAAAGCCGCATCACCAAAATTTCTGACAATATCAATGAAAGAAATGCGCCAGAAAAACCCAGCAATGCGCCGCCGTACAGGAACGGACGAAGGATAAACCCATCCGTGGCGCCAATCAGTTTTTGCACGTTGATGGTGTCACGGCGGGCAAAGATGCTCAGGCGTACGCTGTTACCAATGACGAGGAAGACCGCAGCTACCATCAGCACACCGATCATCGCCGACACACGGCCAACCAGCCCAGTCAGGGCCGACAACCGCGCAAACCAGCTATCGTCCATCCGCACTTCATCAATCCCCTTAATGCGCGAAATACGGTCACGCAGGGTATTCAGGGCTTCGGTTCCCTGGAAGTCGAGCTTCGGGTTCACCACGGCCACGGCAGGCAGCGGGTTCTCTTCGAGCATATCCAGCGCACCGCCAAACCCGGACCAGTTGCGGAACTCACCCAGCGCCTCTTCGCGCGAAAGATAATTCACCTTATCGACGCCCTGCTCAGCCTGGATTTGCCCCACAACCTGCGCTGCCGCGTTATCGTCGAGCGCTTTATCCAGATACACCGTGATTTGCGGTGAAGGGTAGTACTGCGAAGCCGCCTGATTAACGTTCTTGTAGACCATGTAACAGACGCTTGGCAGCGTCAGGGAGATGGCAATCACCATCACCGTCAGGAACGTGGCCAGTGGTTTGCTTTTCAGATCCTGCAACGCACCGTGGAAGGCATAGCGTACCTGCTCATTGAAAACGTTGGTTTTACGCGAGTTCGGTTTTGGCGCAGCTTTCGCACGCTTTGGCGTATTGCGGTTGTTATCCCCGCCGCCCTGCGGTTTACGGAACCGGTCAAAGCGGTTCCCAAACTGCCGAATCTGGTTTATTGCGTCACGCTTATTCACCCAGGCCTCCGTGCAAATGACCGTCGCTCAGAGTCAGCATCCGGTACGAACGACGGGAGATAAGCCCGATGTCGTGCGTTGCCATCAATACTGTCACCCCAACACGGTTAAATTCCTCAAACAGACGCAAGATCCCTTCCGACAGGGCATCGTCCAGGTTACCGGTAGGTTCATCCGCCAGCAGCACAGCAGGTTTGTTCACCACCGCGCGGGCGATACCCACACGCTGCTGTTCACCGCCAGAGAGCTGGATCGGGAAGTTCTTCGCTTTGTCCAGAAGCCCGACTTTATCCAGCGCCGCCGACACACGGCGACGAATATCATCATAGCTGGCACCGGCAATGATCAGTGGGATCGCCACGTTATCAAATACGGTGCGATCCATCAGCAGGTGGTGATCCTGGAAAATCATACCGATCTGGCGACGCAAGAACGGCACCTCACGGTTTTTCAGGCGGCTAATGTCATGGCCGCTGAAATAGATTTTCCCGGCGCTTGGCCGTTCGATCCCACAGATAAGCTTGAGCAGGGTACTTTTCCCCGCGCCGGAATGGCCGGTCAGAAATGCCATCTCGCCCGGTTGCAGGTGGAACGTTACCCCCTGCAACGCTTGTCTCCCACCGAGATAGGCCTTGCTGACGTGTTCAAAGCGAATCATTGTTAATCCTCTCGGGCAAATAATGCCTCAATAAAGTCGTCCGCTTTAAACGGACGTAAATCCTCAATACGCTCGCCCACACCGATATAACGGATAGGAATGCCGAACTGATCTGCCACGGAGAAGATCACCCCGCCTTTGGCTGTACCGTCCAGTTTGGTCAGCGTAATCCCTGTCAGCCCTACCGCCTCATGGAACAATTTCGCCTGACTGATGGCGTTCTGCCCGGTGCTGGCATCAAGAGTCAGCATAATTTCATGTGGCGCTTCTTCGTCCAGCTTCTTCATGACGCGAACGATTTTCTTCAGTTCTTCCATCAGGTGCGATTTGTTCTGCAAACGCCCTGCGGTATCAGCAATCAGCACATCCACATTACGCGCTTTGGCCGCCTGAATGGCGTCAAAGATAACGGACGCAGAATCTGCACCCGTGTGCTGCGCAATGACCGGGATGTTGTTGCGCTGACCCCAGACCTGCAACTGCTCCACCGCTGCCGCACGGAAGGTGTCGCCAGCCGCCAGCATCACCGATTTGCCCTGCTGTTCGAACTGACGCGCCAGCTTGCCGATGGTAGTGGTTTTACCCACGCCGTTAACGCCAACCATCAGAATAACAAATGGTGTTTTGCCTTCAATATTAAGCGGTTCGTCAACTTTTGCGAGAATTTCGCCCATCTCGTCTTTCAGCAGACCGTACAGCGCTTCGGCGTCACGCAGCTGTTTGCGGCTCGCGCCTTCCGTCAGGCTGGTGATGATTTTACGGGTTGTTTCAACGCCTACGTCCGCAATCAGCAGTTGCTCTTCCAGCTCTTCAAACAGATCATCGTCGATCTTTTTGCCGCGGAAAAGACTGATAAATCCGGAACCTAAGTTTTCTTTGGTTTTTAACAGGCTGCGTTTCAGACGCGCGAAGAAACCTTCTTTAGTCGGTTTTTCCTGCTCCTGAACCACTTCTTCTGCCTGCTCTTCCTCCGGCACGACGATAACCGCTTCTTCTGCGGCTTCTGCCGCCAGTGCCTGAGCTTCCAGCTCTTCATCGGTGAGTTCTGGCTCGAGCTCTGCTTCTTCTTCGACCGCCTCAACAATTTCAACGGTTTCTGCTTCTGCCTGCCACTCTTCTGCGGCGATCTCTTCGGCTTTCACCTCTTCCGGTAGCGGCAACGCT
Source organism: Enterobacter sp. C4G1 (assembly GCF_052886895.1). Classification (NCBI taxonomy): domain Bacteria; kingdom Pseudomonadati; phylum Pseudomonadota; class Gammaproteobacteria; order Enterobacterales; family Enterobacteriaceae; genus Enterobacter; species Enterobacter sp. C4G1. Next base: position 759,052 of record NZ_JBQVVV010000001.1, read on the forward strand.
TCATGCTCAACAACCGCCTGAGGCGCTTCTTCAATAATATCTTCGCGCTCAGCGTCAACCTGAAGGGTTTCAGATGCCTCTTCCAGCGCTTCAGGCTCTGGCTTCTCGCTTTCCTGAACCTGTTCGGTGACGTCAACAATCTCTTCAGCAAAGGCTTCTGTCTCTTCTTTGCTGTGCGTATGTTCTTCCGCTTCTACAACTGCGGCGGTTTCGACAGGCGTTTCAGCCGGCTTATGCTCTTCAACCGCCAGTTGTTCTTCGATTTTCTGTTCTGTTTCTTGCTCTTTTTCACCGAAGCCCAGCCAGGAAAAGAAGCCACGTTTTTTTTGTTTTGCCATCTGCGACTACACTCCTCGCGGCGCTATATACATGGAAGCTAAAAAAATGATGAAATAGTCTATCACTTAACTTAATTAACATCATCGCCTGCAATCGCAGGCCAATTGTTAGCAGAGCTTTCCTGAAATGAAGAAAACTACCCGCCAGGCCGGGCAAATTCGTATTATCGGCGGCCAGTGGCGAGGCCGGAAATTACTGGTGCCGGACAGCCCCGGTTTGCGCCCAACGACTGACCGCGTAAGAGAAACCCTGTTCAACTGGCTGGCACCTTCAATGGTAGATGCCCGCTGCCTTGACTGCTTCGCCGGGAGCGGCGCTTTAGGTCTTGAAGCGCTGTCGCGCTATGCCGCCAGCGCCACGCTGCTCGAAATGGAGCGTGGTGTTGCTCAACTGCTTGTGCAAAATCTGGCGACGCTGAAAGCCGCTAATGCCAAAGTGGTGAACACCAACACCCTTTCCTTCCTGTCACAGCCGGGTACACCGCATGATGTGGTGTTTGTTGATCCGCCGTTCCGTAAGGGGCTGCTGGAAGAGACGCTCTCCCTGCTTGAAAACAACGGCTGGCTGGCCGACGGCGCGCTGATCTACGTAGAAAGCGAAGTTGAAAACGGTTTACCACCAGTGCCTGTTTACTGGGATCTGCACCGTGAAAAGGTAGCAGGCCAGGTTGCCTATCGTCTGTATCACCGACAAGTACAAGGAGGATCCGATGCCGGTACTGATTAATCTGGGACGTTTACTGATGCTGGGTGTATGGGCATTTCTGATCCTGAACCTGGTGCATCCATTCCCGCGGCCGATGAATATTTTCGTCAACGTGGCGCTGATCTTTACCTCTTTTATGCACGCGTTGCAGATGGTGATGCTGAAAAACGGTCTGCCGAAAGATGGCCCACAAATGACCGGCTGGCAGCAGCTGCGGGTGTTTATTTTTGGCGTGTTTGAACTGCTGGTGTGGATGAAAAAGTTTAAGGCGCAGGTGAAGAAGTAAGTGGCCTGATGCCCTAACCCTCTCCCCAAGGGTTGAGGAATCCCCACAAAAATACGAGCACGGACGGCTCCCTCTCCTTTTTGGGGAGAGGGCTGGGGTGAGGGGGAACATACGGCTCAGGTGGTCATTCCGTTCACTTTACGTTCCTTGCTACTCTGTCACCACAATACCGGTGAACGTGCCAGGGTAGCTCACCGCCGCTACCCTGGCGACCCGGGCTCCCGGCAAGAAAATCGTCGCTTCGCGATGCCCTCAGCGTTTGCTCCAGGCTAATCGGGGACGGGCGGATGAAACGTCCCTGTAAAGCCGCCCTCGCCGCGCATCCATGCGCGTCGCCCCGGCCTTCCGTAAACGCTTCGGCGATTTTCAGCCGGACCATGACACCGCTGTAAGTCCCTTAATTCAATGGCGTAATATCATCGCTGAATTAAAGACAAAAATTACTGGGGAACCCTCAGCCCACCGGGAGAGGGGACTGACCTTGCATTATTCGGCCCTGAACCCCTCGAACCGCGACCCTTTGTAGCTCAATGTCCCTCTGTCCCCGACCGTCAGCTGATGGTACTGCTGCGCGTCCAGACGGAACGTCATTTCCAGCCCGCCGGTTTCCGGTTTAAAGCTCGCCTCATACCGCACGGATGTCCCGGCTGGCGCTGTTTGCTGCTGGCGCGAACGGCGGTCGTTGAGGGGTTTTTCGCGCTTATTGCGGACCACCACGCGTTTTTGCAGTAACGGCGCGGCATCGTTATTGGCCTTCTCGCGGCGCTGCTGCACAAAACGGAACGAGGCGGCGATAACAATTATGGCCACCACGACAACGAAAAACAGCGGCATCTTGCTCATTGGTTTATCCCATCAGATTATGCGGAAATCAGGATACCTTGCCTTATCCGACATTGCCAAACGCCTGCCCGCATCACTACACTGAATCAGAAACTGATTATTCAGTCATAACAGATACAGGGAGTTAATATGCTTTGGTCATTTATCGCTGTCTGTTTGTCTGGCTGGCTCTTCGTCGATGCATCTTATCGCGGGCCTGCCTGGCAGCGTTGGTTGTTTAAACCCGTTACCCTACTTCTCCTGCTGCTGCTCGCCTGGCAGGCTCCAATGTTCAATGCCGTCAGCTACCTGGTGCTCGCAGGTCTGTGCGCCTCACTGGTTGGCGATGCCTTAACGCTGCTACCCCGTCAGCGCTTGCTGTATGCCGTTGGGGCATTTTTCCTGTCGCACCTGCTTTACACCATCTACTTTGCCAGCCAGATGACACTCTCCTTCTTCTGGCCGTTGCCGCTGGTATTGCTGGTGATTGGCGCACTGCTGGTCGCGGTGATCTGGACACGCCTTGAAGAGATGCGATGGCCAATCTGCACCTTTATCGCCATGACGCTGGTGATGGTGTGGCTGGCGGGTGAGCTGTGGTTCTTCCGCCCAACGTCAGCTGCGATGTCGGCATTCTTCGGCGCAACGCTGCTGCTTATTGGCAATATTGTCTGGCTGGGCAGCCATTATCGCGGCCGTTTCCGCGCGGATAACGCGATTGCCGCCGCCTGTTACTTTGCCGGGCACTTCCTGATTGTACGATCGCTGTACATCTAAATAACCCTTGACTCTGGAGTCGACTCCAGAGTGTATGCTGCGGCTAATGAGAAAATTATCATTACCGGAGAATGCCATGTCGACTCCAGAGACAAACAAAAAAGTGCCACAATTTTCGGCACTTAAGCTTAACCCTCTTCCCGCAAAAGACGATTGCTGCTGCGAAGGCTCCTGCACAACTCAGCCTGAACAGGCATTACCCGATAACGGAAACCGTTACAGTTGGGTGGTGAATGGTATGGATTGCGCCGCCTGCGCACGTAAAGTCGAAAATGCCGTCCGGCAGGTGAAAGGCGTCGACCATGTTCAGGTGCTTTTCGCCACTGAAAAACTGTTGGTCAGTGCTGCCTCAGATATCAGCGCCCAGGTTGAAGCCGCCGTGAAAGGCGCCGGATATTCCCTGCGCAGCGAAGATGCCCCGGCCGAAAAAGTCAGCCCGCTGCGCGAAAATCTCCCGCTGATAATGCTGATTATCATGATGGCGTTAAGCTGGGCACTGGAACAGTTCAACCATCCTTTCGGTAATCTGGCCTTTATCGCCACCACGCTGGTCGGGCTGTACCCTATCGCCCGCCAGGCAGTGCGTCTGATGAAAACCGGAAGCTGGTTTGCCATCGAAACACTGATGAGCGTTGCCGCGATTGGCGCGTTGTTCATTGGCGCAACGGCAGAAGCGGCGATGGTACTGCTGCTGTTTTTAATTGGTGAGCGCCTTGAAGGCTGGGCTGCAAGCCGTGCGCGTAAAGGTGTCAGTGCGTTAATGGCGCTGAAACCCGAAACCGCAACTCAGCTGGTCAACGGTGAGCGTAAAACCGTGGCTATCAGTGCACTGCGCCCCGGGGATGTTATCGAAGTGGCCGCAGGCGGCAGGTTACCTGCCGACGGCGCGCTACTTTCGGCAACGGCCAGTTTCGATGAAAGCGCCCTTACCGGCGAGTCGATTCCCGTGGAGCGTGAAGCGGGTGAAAAAGTCCCTGCCGGAGCCACCAGCGTCGACCGTCTGGTGCAATTGACCGTACTCTCCGAACCAGGCGACAGCGCTATCGACCGCATTCTGAAGCTCATTGAAGAGGCCGAAGAGCGCCGTGCGCCGGTGGAACGCTTTATCGATCGCTTTAGCCGCATTTACACCCCTGCCATCATGCTGGTTGCCCTGCTGGTCACCATTATCCCGCCATTGTTGTTTGGCGCGCCGTGGGAAGGCTGGATCTACAAGGGCCTGACGCTGCTGCTGATTGGTTGCCCGTGCGCGCTGGTTATCTCCACACCCGCTGCGATTACATCAGGCCTTGCCGCCGCAGCACGCCGCGGTGCGCTGATTAAAGGCGGTGCGGCACTGGAGCAGTTGAGCCAGGTTCAGCATATCGCATTTGATAAAACCGGTACGCTGACGGTGGGTAAACCGCAGGTGACTGGCGTTTATCCCCAGAACATCAGTGAAGACGAACTACTGGCACTGGCTGCCGCCGTTGAACAAGGTTCGACGCACCCGCTGGCCCAGGCGATTGTGCGTGAAGCGCAGTCCCGTGGGCTGACCATACCGGCAGCCACTGCCCAGCGTGCGCTGGTGGGTTCAGGGATTGAAGCCCACGTCGGGGACAAGAAAGTGCTTATCAGTGCTGCGGATAAATTCCCTGTGGCCGGGTTAGCTGCCCGCGTAAATGAGCTGGAACAGGCCGGACAGACGGTGATTATTGTGGTGCAGGATGGCACTGCGCTGGGGATGCTGGCACTGCGTGATACCCTGCGTGAGGATGCAAAAGCGGCCATGGCTGATCTGCATCAGATTGGTGTTCAGGGCGTGATCCTGACCGGGGATAACCCACGCGCCGCCGCGAGCATCGCCGCAGAGTTAGGCATGGAGTTTCAGGCCGGGCTGCTGCCTGCCGACAAAGTGAAGGCAGTCACCCGACTGAATGGCAGTGCGCCGCTGGCGATGGTGGGTGATGGGATCAACGATGCCCCGGCAATGAAAGCCTCAACCATTGGCATTGCGATGGGTAGCGGCACCGATGTGGCACTGGAAACCGCAGATGCCGCGCTCACGCATAACCGCCTGACAGGGCTTGCGCAGATGATCCGCCTGGCGCGCGCCACTCGCGCTAACATTCGTCAGAACATCACGATTGCGCTAGGCCTGAAAGGGATTTTCCTGGTGACCACGCTGCTCGGAATTACCGGGCTGTGGCTGGCGGTGCTGGCAGATACCGGAGCAACCGTGCTGGTAACAGCGAACGCGCTGCGGCTGTTGCGTAAAAGGTAAAACACCGCCCGGTGGGGGCTTCGCCTTACCGGGCCGACAAGATCCCGAACGCCTGCCCCGGGCAGGCGATTAACCTTTACGAATCAAATACCGGTACGGCAGCGCTTCCGTCTGCTGCGCGACCAGTTCGTGTTCCATAAAGGTACAAAAACCGGGGATGTCGCGGGTGGTTGCCGGATCGTCGGCAATGATTAAAAGCGTTTCGCCGGTCTGCATGTTACGCACGGTTTTGCGCACCATCATCACCGGTTCCGGGCAGCGAAGGCCCTGGGCATCAAGCGTATGGTCTGGGCTGGAAAACAGGTCGGTCATTTTCTTCTCGTTCACATAAAAACGGCTGTAGTTTACGCCCCGTTGCCGCCAATGCAAACCAGGTTAACGATTGCGTGAAAATTAGCCATTGCAAAGGTGAATGAAAGCAGTATCATGCAGCGGTTTTTATTGGGTTCCCTCACCCCAACGTTCAAAAAGGTCACAATATGACGCAGTTCTCTCAACCGCAGCGCGTAAAAGCGTTGTTCTGGCTTTCTCTTTTTCATCTGCTGGTGATCACCTCCAGCAACTATCTGGTACAGCTGCCGATCGCCATTTTTGGTTTTCATACCACCTGGGGCGCGTTCAGTTTCCCGTTTATCTTCCTCGCGACCGATTTAACCGTGCGTATCTTTGGTGCACCGCTGGCGCGTCGAATTATCTTTGCGGTGATGCTTCCGGCACTGTTCATCTCCTACGTGATTTCCTCCCTGTTCTATATGGGAAGCTGGCAGGGCTTTGAGGCGCTAACGCACTTCAACCTGTTTGTGGCGCGTATCGCTACCGCCAGCTTTATGGCCTATGCCCTGGGGCAAATCCTCGACGTGCACGTGTTTAACCGCCTGCGGCAAAACCATCGCTGGTGGATGGCCCCAACGGCCTCCACGCTGTTTGGTAACGTAAGCGATACGCTGGCCTTCTTCTTTATCGCTTTCTGGCGTAGTCCGGATGCGTTTATGGCTGAACACTGGATGGAAATCGCGCTGGTGGACTACTGCTTCAAGGTGCTTATCAGCATTGTGTTCTTCCTGCCGATGTATGGCGTATTGCTGAATATGCTGCTGAAAAGGCTGGCAGATAAATCTGAAATCTCTGCATTGCAGGCAGGTTAAGGGTTCGCTTTAACAGTTGTGATAAGATGCTCGAATGAGCCGTTATGGCCGTTTATCGAAAGGAAGAAGTCAATGCGCAATCTGGTTAAATATGTCGGGATTGGCCTGCTGGTTGTGGGCCTTGCCGCCTGTGATAACAGCGACACGAAAGCACCTGCTCAAGGCGCGTCAGCAGAAAGTAATGCGGCCGGGCAGCCGGTAAGTCTTCTGGATGGCAAGCTGAGTTTCTCTCTGCCAGCAGATATGACCGATCAGAGCGGTAAGCTGGGTACACAGGCGAACAATATGCACGTCTATTCCGATGCGACCGGGCAGAAAGCCGTGATTGTGATTGTGGGCGATGACACCAGCGAAGATCTGGGCGTTCTGTCCAAACGTCTGGAAGATCAGCAGCGCAGCCGTGACCCGCAGTTGCAGGTTGTGACCAACAAGTCCATTGAGCTGAAAGGTCACGCAATGCAACAACTGGACAGCATCATCTCTGCAAAAGGCCAGACCGCTTACTCTTCTGTGGTGCTTGGCAAGGTCGACAACAAACTGCTGACCCTGCAAATCACCCTGCCAGCAGACGATCAGCAGAAAGCGCAGACCGCCGCTGAAAACATCATTAACACCATCGTGATTCAGTAATTACTCACGATGGTGACGTGGCCTCCGGGGTTTGCTCCGGGGGCCATTTTTTTAGCCTCCACGTCAGCAACAACGCCACCGCCACCAGCCCCGCCGCCGCAAGGTAGATAACCGGCACGCCTGCCCACGCCATCACCAACCCCGCCAGTGGCCCGGTGATGCCCAAAGACATATCCATAAACACCGTATAGGTCGCAAGCGCAGCCCCCTGGTTTTGCTGTGGTACGGCCTTCACCGCCACCACACCCAGCGCCGGGAACACCAGCGAGAAGCCGGCGCCCGCCAGGAAAACACCCATTTTTGCCATCCACGGTGCCGCGGCAATCCCGGTCAGCAGCAACCCGACAATCTCCACGCTAAAACAGATCATCGCCACATTCAGCCCGCCCAGGCGGTTGATGCCGTTCGGGAACAGCAAACGCGCCCCCACAAATGCGCAGCTAAATAGGGTTAACGCAAACGCGGCCCCGTCCCACCCTTTTGCGTCGTAGAACAAAGTAATAAAGGTCGCGATGACACCAAAACCAGCTGAGGCCAGCGCCAGCGCCATGCCATAAGGCCACACGCGGCCAAGCACCGCACGAAACGGCATCGGCTTGCCTTTGCTGGCTTTTACTTTCGGGCGCGGCAGGGCAAACAAAATCGCCAGCAGTGCGACAGCCATAATAGTCAGCGCCAGCCCGTTTAACCCCGCAAATGAAAAACAGACCACACCCAGCGGCGCGCCGATTGCCATCGCCCCGTAGGTGACAATGCCATTCCACGATATCACTCGCCCAATGTGGGAAGCACCCACAACGCCCACGCCCCACAGCGTTGACCCTGTTCCGGCCAGGCTTTGTCCGATACCGAGGATCACGCGCCCCAGGCACAGCAGCACCAGGCTCACTATCGGCCAGCCGCTACTCAATCCGGCCATCAGGTAACTCAGCCCGCTGAGGAAGCAGCCACACAGCCCTAAGACCACAATGCTTTTTGGCCCGAACAGATCGGCATAACGCCCCGCATAAGGGCGACTTAGCAGAGTCGCGAAGTATTGCAGGCTAATCACCAGCCCCGCCCAGAATGCGCTAAACCCCATGACATCATGGACATAGCCAGGTAAGACCGCCAACGGCAGGCCAATGGTCAGATAACTGGCAAAATTAAAAATGACGACAGAAACAATACGCAGATTAAGGCGTAATCCGCTGAGTGCCGGTTCGGCGGAAGGTTCGGGCATGGGGTTCTACCTGGATTTTTACAACAGTGTTTCACTATTACCACGATGGGTTAAGAAAAGCAGCAGTGACTTTCAGATTAACGGCGTCAGACGAAGCGCAACCCGCGCACTACACTTAACAGGCTCCCGGCAAAAGGAATCCGTATGACATCTACCCAGCCCGACAAGACAGGTCTGCATATTTTGTTAAAGCTCGCCAGCCTGGTGGTTATCCTTGCGGGCATCCATGCAGCGGCAGATATCATCGTACAGCTCCTGCTGGCCCTCTTTTTCGCCATCGTGCTGAACCCGCTGGTGACCTGGTTTATCCGCCGCGGTGTGTCGCGACCAGTGGCAATAACAATTGTGGTTATCGTCATGCTGATTGTCCTCACCGCGCTGGTCGGCGTGCTTGCCGCCTCGGTGAATGAATTTTCCACCATGCTGCCAAAATACAACAAAGAGCTCACGCGCAAGGTCCTGCAATTACAGGATTCGCTCCCGTTCCTGCACATCCACATGTCCCCGGAGCGGATGCTGCAACGGATGGATTCAGAAAAACTCATGGCCTGGGCCACAACGCTGATGACGCAGCTCTCCGGCGCGATGGCCAGCGTGTTGCTGCTGGTGATGACGGTGGTATTCATGCTCTTCGAGGTGCGTCATGTGCCTTATAAGCTGCGTTTTGCGCTGAATAATCCGCAAATCCATATTGCCGGCCTTCATCGCGCACTCAAAGGTGTGTCTCACTATCTGGCGCTGAAAACCTTACTGAGCCTGTGGACCGGGGTGGTTGTCTGGCTCGGGCTGGTGTTGATGGACATCCAGTTTGCGCTGATGTGGGGTGTGCTGGCCTTCCTGCTGAATTATGTGCCGAACATCGGGGCAGTGATTTCCGCCGTACCGCCAATGATTCAGGCATTTTTATTTAATGGCCTTTATGAATGCATGTTGGTGGGCGCGCTGTTTCTGGTGGTGCATATGCTTATCGGCAATATTGTCGAGCCACGCATGATGGGGCACCGGCTCGGGATGTCGACACTGGTGGTCTTTTTATCGTTACTCATCTGGGGATGGCTGCTCGGCCCGGTAGGGATGCTGCTTTCAGTCCCGCTTACCAGCGTGTGTAAAATCTGGATGGAGACAACCAAAGGTGGCAGCAAGCTGGCAATTTTGCTCGGCCCGGGGCGCCCAAAAAGCCGATTGCCGGGGTAATAGCCCTACCAATATACGTAGGGTGAATAACGTATAAATCACGTCATTTTATTGCTGACAGATATAAATACGATGCGTTATTTATTTGCATAAAGGGATATTCAGTGGAAATTATAAGTATTTAACCCGATAAACCATTGCAATCATGCTGATTTAACGCAAACCACAAGGCGGTTCATTGAAACGCTTATTTTCATGATATTATTCACCGCCTTTACAGCAAATAAATGTATACATTCACACCCACACAGAATAAACCAGGCATTCTTAATCAGCCTGGATTATATAATTAATGTTAAGACCATCGGCTTAAATTGTAATTATTGATACGGAGTTGTTGATGAAAAAGTTAGTTAAATGGTTTGCTGCTTTTGCTGTTGTTGGCGCGCTGGCTGGCTGCGCACGTACTGCCCCTATCGAACAGATCCACTCTACCGTAAGCACTGGCCATACTGCTGAGCAAGTGAAAACCGCCATTGTAAAAGCCGGTCAGAAGCGTGAATGGATCATGACTGATGCGGGTCCTGGTGTCCTGAAAGGCCGACTGCAAGCGCGCGATCACTCTGTTGAAGTACGTATCCCTTACTCTGCTACCGGCTACTCCATTAACTACGAAAGCAGCCTGAACCTGAAAGCAAGCGATGGCAAAATTCATAAAAACTATAATCGTTGGGTTCGTAACCTCGACCATGATATTCAGATGAACCTTTCCGCAGGTGCTGCTCTGTAAAATATATTAAAGTCGGGCCGTAATGGCCCGATAACCTTTTTCTATGCCCCTCACAGGTTATGCAACAATGTACGAAAAGGACACGCTAAGCGCACTGGATGCCATTACCGAAGCGCAACGTATCGCGTTTGCCCCGATGCTGTTTCAAACTGCGCTTTGCCTGCGTAATTCAGGTGTTCTGTCCTGGCTCGATAAACAGGGGAAGCAGGGCTCAAGCCTTGATGAAATTACCGAAAACAGCACGCTGAATGAATATGGTGTGAGTTTGCTACTGGACATGGGATTAAGTGGCAGGATCGTTACCCACAAGGAGGGGCGCTATTATCTCGCCAAAGTGGGGCACTTCTTACTGCATGACAACATGACCCGTGTAAATATGGATTTCACTCAGGATGTTTGTTATCAGGGGCTATTCCATCTTTCTGATGCACTCAAAGAAGAAAAACCGGCAGGGTTAAGTGTGTTTGGCGACTGGCCAACGATTTACCCGGCATTATCACAATTACCTGAGCGGGCAAAAGAGAGCTGGTTCGCTTTCGATCATTACTATTCTGATGCGGCTTTTGATGCTGCACTGCCACATATATTCGCAAGCTCACCCACAAAATTGTACGATGTGGGCGGTAATACGGGGAAATGGGCATTACGCTGCTGTCGTTATGATGAAAAAGTAGCTGTGACCATCCTTGATTTGCCACAACAAATCGCGCTTGCGACGAATAACATCGAAAAAGCAGGATTATCTCATCGCATTGGGTTCCATCCTGTCGATATGCTTAGCCAATCAGAACTACCGGGCGAAGCCGATATCTGGTGGATGAGCCAGTTCCTGGACTGTTTTTCCCCGGAACAGATCATCACCATGCTGACCCGCGTTGCCAGGGTCATGAAACCAGGTGCACGTTTGTGCATTATGGAACTGTTCTGGGATGCCCAAAAATTCGAAGCTGCATCCTTTAGCCTGAATGCCACATCGTTGTATTTCACCTGTATGGCGAATGGTAATAGTCGGTTTTACAGCGTGGAAAAATTCTATAACTACCTGGAGATGGCTGGTTTCCGCGTAGAACAGCGGCTGGACAATCTTGGGGTAGGTCATACCCTATTGATTTGTTATAAAAATGAAAAATAGAGCAGACTCACTGCTTCAGCGGTCATTCCGCATTTGGATTACAGTTTTTGGATTACGGGTTTATCGCGGACGCGCGTAGATGAAATTTACACTAAACATTATCGACTGGCAGGCCAGAGCGCCAGGCCTTAGCGATGCCGAACAATGGCAGGCATGGTCACGCCATTCCCTTACCATCGAACCTACAGCGCCTCTGGCTAAACTCACTAACCTGCCAATGATGGCCGCTCGTCGACTCAACTCAGGTAGCAAGCTGGCCGTTGATATTGGTCTTGGAATGCTGCGCAAACACAGTATCGACGCCGTTGTCTATTGTAGTCGGCACGGTGAACTTGAGCGTAATTACCGAATCCTCCAGGCATTAGCAACAGATCAAGACGTGTCACCAACCGATTTTGCGATGTCTGTACACAATTCAGCCGTCGGCAACCTCACCATAACCGCTTCTCAGCCGATTGTCTCTTCGTCGGTATCTGCCGGTCTGGATACCTTCCAGCAAGGTTTTTGCGAAGTGTTAAGCCTGTTGCAGGCAGGTTATTCGCGCGTGCTATTGGTTGATTTTGACGGCACATTACCCGATTTTTACCACCCGGGCCTGTCGCCACAGATGCCTACCTGGCCCTATGCCCTGGCACTGGTCATTGAAGCTGGTAGCACCCTGCACTGCGCAACATCCCTGGGTAGTGACGGCGTAGAACCGCCATTACCGCAAAGCCTGATGTTCCTGAAACGTTACCTGAGCAGCGAACAACAATTTGTTGTCTCTGGCGAACGTTTACTGTGGCAATGGTCGCGCCAATGAGCAGGATAACGACACGCATTAACTGGTTATGGCGACTGCTCATGACCGGTTTCTGTTTTGCGCTTTTTGGCATAGGTGGCCTGCTACTTTCACTTGTGTGGTTTAACCTGCTGCTGATTGTCCAGCGCGATAGCGTCAAACGCCGCAGCGTGTCGCGCCGCAGTATTTCCGCCAGCTTCAGATTCTTTTTAAGGGTGGCCCGATTTATTGGTGTGCTGGACTATCGCATTAACAATCTTGATGCTCTGCGCTCAGAGCAGGGTTGTCTGGTCGTTGCCAATCACCCTACACTGATTGATTACGTGCTCCTGGCCTCCGTGATGCCCGATACTGACTGTCTGGTGAAAAGCGCACTACTCCGCAATCCATTTCTCAGTGGGGTGATTCGCTCTGCAGACTACCTGATCAACAGCGAAGCCGAAATCCTGCTCACTGCCAGTCAGCAACGTCTGGCACAGGGCGATACATTATTGATTTTCCCGGAAGGGACGCGCACACGATTTGGAGAGGCGATCTCACTGCAACGTGGCGCAGCGAATATCGCCGTACGCTGTGGCAGCGACCTGCGCCTTGTACTGATTCATTGCAGTGAACACCTGCTGGATAAAAAAAGTCACTGGTACGATATACCGCCAAACAAACCTGTTTTCACCGTGGATGTTCGCGATCGTGTGAACATCCACGATTTTTACGATGCGAGCCAACAAGAACCGGCACTGGCAGCACGGCAGTTGAACCGGCATCTGCAACATCGATTAACATCAGGCCTTCAATCTTTGTCAGGAATTAATGATGCAAGCGCTTTATCTTGAAATTAAGAATCTCATTATCTCTACGCTGAATCTGGACGAACTTACCCCAGAAGATATCGATACAGATGCGGCACTGTTTGGTGACGGTCTGGGTCTTGACTCTATCGATGCCCTCGAACTGGGTCTCGCCGTGAAAAACCAGTACGGTGTAGTGCTTTCTGCCGAAAGCGAAGAGATGCGTCAGCACTTCTTTTCCGTCGCCACGCTGGCCTCTTTTATCAATGCCCAACGCGCCTGAGAATTGACCCGTTATGACAGAAAACGACACCATTTATCAGGAAGTCTCCGGGCTTCTGATCAAGCTGTTTGAAATCGCTCCTGAGGACATTACGCCTGAGGCTCGACTGTATGAAGATCTGGAACTGGACAGCATTGATGCCGTAGACATGATTGTCCATTTGCAGAAAAAGACAGGTAAGAAAATCAAACCTGAAACATTCAAATCGGTACGTACCGTGCAGGACGTCGTGGATGCCGTTGAACAGCTTCTGCGGGAAGAGTAAGACACCGTGCACAGCGTGCGGTCTTTTCCAGTACTCCCACTCCTGACGGGGCTAATGCTGCTTGCCTGGCCATTTCTGATTGGGTATGGATTGGCGCATAACAGCCTGCACTGGCTTCTGCCCTTGATGGTGCTGGTTCTGCTGCTGCGGTTTCGTCAGGCACGGCACAACGCGGGGCCGATGCGCTATGTTGTCCAGAGTGTAGCTCTGGCGGGTATTGTGCTCTGTGCAGCAAGCTATGCGTTGAAAGCCCATCAGTGGCTTCTGCTTTATCCCGTGGTCGTCAACCTGGTGATGCTGGCCGTTTTTGGTGGTTCGCTGTGGACAGCGATGCCGTTGGTCGAACGGCTGGCGCGCATACGTGAGCCTAATTTACCTGTGGCTGCGGTGCGCTATACCCGCAAGGTGACCAAAGTGTGGTGCGGATTTTTCATCGGCAACGGGGCAATAGCATTATTTACCGTAATACATGCGGACATGCATTTGTGGACGCTGTGGAATGGAATGGTGTCCTATATCCTGATGGGTACGCTGATGGCGGCGGAGTGGCTGGTACGGCAATGGGTGATAAAAAAAGAGAAGCACAATGAATAAAACCCTTCCTCTAAACCAGTGGCTAAATGCGCCACGTCCTGACAATACGCCTATTGCCTGGCTTGACGATCGCACCTGGACGCTTGGCGAACTTCGCCACGACGTCACAATATGGGTTGACGTCCTGCGCCAGCAGGAAGGAGAGCGCTGGGCACTGTGCTTTGAGAATAGCTACCTGTTTATCGTGGCTCTACTGGCCTCGCTTCATGCGGGTAAAATACCCGTTATACCTGGGCACAGCCGCGTTTCATTGCTGAAGGAACAACAGGCCCTGTTCAGCGGTGTGTTAAGCGATCAGGATCTCGATTACCCAGGGCAACTGATAGTGGTCGCATCAATGCACACTACAGGGGTCTTTACACCACTGCCAACCGTTGACGACTCGCGCTTTGTCGAACTCTTTACCTCTGGCTCCACGGGGACACCGCGCCGGGTAATCAAACACATCATGAGTCTTGAGCGCGAAGCCAGCCTGCTGGCAACCCGTTTAGGAGATCGTCTGACTGGCTGCTCCGTGGTGGCCTCTGTGGTGCCTCAGCACTTGTATGGTCTGACATTCCGCATTTTTTTACCGATGTCTCTTGGACTGCCTTTGCACGCTGCCATGCTCTATTACGCAGAACAGCTGGCAGCTTTGTCGAACGACAGACGCTACCTGTTTATCAGTAGCCCGGCGTTCCTGAAACGACTGGATACGGAGCTGGCCCCGCCTTCCGTAGCCATGCTGATCTCTGCCGGTGGGATGTTACCGTGGGATGATGTAACAACCACTCACCACTGGCTCAACGTCTGGCCAGATGAAATCTACGGCAGCACAGAAACCGGGATCATGGCCTGGCGTTTTCGTTGTGACGACATTGTTCCCTGGCTGCCATTCCCGGACGTAACATTTCGCACTCAGGATGATGCCTTGTGGGTGAGTTCACCGCTCATCCACGAGGCTGAAGGGCTCCAGTTGGATGATATTTTGCACTTTGACACCGACGGGTTGTTTAGCATCGCCGGACGTCGTGGGCGAGTGGTAAAAATTGAAGAAAAGCGCATTTCACTGAACGAAATCGAACGTCGTTTACTGGAGCTGGACGGTATTTGTGAAGCCGCCGCGCTGCCGATGACGAAAGGCGGCCGTCAAGGGATTGGCGTTCTGCTGGTACTTAACGCTGATGCCCGTTCACGCTGGCATCAGCGTGGTAAAAAGGCACAAGAATTTGCCTGGCGCCGAGCCCTGCTCCCCTGGCTTGAGCCAGTTGCCATTCCTCGCTACTGGCGCATCATCGATGAAATCCCGGTGAACAGTATGAATAAGCGTGTCTATGCGCAGTTACAGGAGTTATTTCATGAAAATTCATGAAATCGAGCGCCGCCAGGTGCAACCCGATAGCCTGGAGATCACCTTATATCTTGACCCGTCGCTGTTCTGGTTCCAGGGGCATTTCGCTGTACAGCCACTGCTACCGGGTGTTGCTCAACTCGAGTGGGTGATGCACTACGCCACGACACTGCTGGCCCCTGGCTTTCGTTTTCACAGCATTCAGAACGTGAAGTTCCAGTCCCCTCTTCTGCCCGAAAGCACGGTGACACTCTTCCTGGGGTGGAATGCCGAGCGCAAGGTACTTAATTTCAGTTACCAGCGACATGCCGGGGTTGAACGCCATACGGCAAGCAGCGGGAAAATCCGTTTATGTCATTAACTTTCCGTCCCTGCGTGCTCATCCCTTGCTACAACCACGGTGCAATGATGGCAGGAGTGTTGTCACGCCTGTCACCATTTATCCTGCCCTGCCTGGTAGTGGACGATGGCAGCGAGGAGAGCACGCGTCTGGAGCTTGAACGCCTGGCAGCAGAGCAGCCACAGGTCACGCTGCTGCGTCTGGAACAGAATGCAGGTAAAGGTGCCGCAGTGATCCGTGGGCTGGAAGAGTGTGCCCGCGCGGGTTATACCCATGCGATACAGGTGGACGCTGATGGTCAGCATTCCATCGAAGATATTCCGAAGTTGCTGGCACTGGCAGAGCGCCACCCGGAGGCGTTAATTTCCGGCCAGCCCATCTATGACGACTCTATCCCCCGCTCACGCCTGTATGGTCGCTGGATAACTCACGTCTGGGTCTGGATTGAAACCTTATCTCTGCAACTGAAAGACAGCATGTGTGGTTTTCGCGTCTACCCGGTTGCCCCCACACTAAAGCTAGCCACGCGCGTGCCCCTTGGCAAACGGATGGATTTCGACACAGAAGTAATGGTACGCCTCTACTGGCAGGGCAACACCAGCTATTTTCTACCGACGCGTGTCACCTACCCCCAGGACGGTTTATCCCACTTCGATGCTCTGAAGGACAACGTTCGCATCTCACTGATGCATACACGTCTGTTTTTCGGCATGTTGCCGCGCATTCCTGCTTTGCTTTTCCGCCGTCGCACGCAGCACTGGGCACAGCAGCAAGAGGTCAAAGGACTGTGGGGGATGCGCCTGATGCTACGCGTCTGGCAATTACTCGGACGCAGGGCCTTTACTACCCTTCTGTGGCCGGTGATCGGCGGTTACTGGCTGACTGCCCGCCCGGCAAGGCAGGCATCTCAGCAGTGGATCGCGCGGGTAAAACAGCAACTGGCTCAGCGGCAGATGCCCGAGCCGTCTCGCCTGAACAGTTTTTTCCACTTTATGCGTTTTGGCAATGCCATGCTGGACAAAGTCGCCAGTTGGCGCGGTGAGCTAAAGCTCAATCGTGATGTGGTTTTCGCGCCCGGTGCGCGTGAGGCATTAGAACTTGATTCCCCACGGGGAAAACTGCTGCTGGCATCGCATCTTGGCGATGTGGAGGCCTGCCGGGCTCTGGGGCAGCTTGAAGGCAGCAAAGTCATCAACGCGCTGGTCTTCACCGACAACGCCCAACGCTTTAAACAAATCATGGAAGAGATGGCCCCACAGGCGGGTGTTAACCTGATGCCGGTGACCGACATCGGCCCAGAAACCGCCATTGCCATCCAGCAAAAACTTGAACGCGGAGAGTGGGTAGCGATTGTGGGGGACCGCATTGCCGTCACCCCACAGCGCGGCGGCGACTGGCGAGTTATCTGGAGCAATTTTCTGGGTCAGCCAGCCCCGTTCCCGCAGGGACCGTTTATTCTGGCCTCGATTCTGCGCTGTCCGGTGGTATTGCTTTTTGCCCTGCGCCAGCAAAACGCACTCACCATTTACTGCGAGCCGTTTGCCGACCCGCTGCTGCTGCCGCGCGGTGAACGCCAGCAAGCGTTACAGCACGCCGTTGATCGTTATGCCCGGCGACTGGAGCATTACGCATTAATGTCTCCACTGGACTGGTTTAATTTTTTCGATTTCTGGCAACTGCCGGACGCCAAAGAGAAGGAGTAAAGGGTGCTAACCGATCCCCGCTTTACGACTGAAGTTGAGATCACCGTTCCATTCCACGATGTCGATATGATGGGCGTGGTCTGGCATGGTAACTATTTTCGTTACTTTGAGATTGCCCGCGAAGCGTTGCTCAACCAGTTTGATTACGGCTATCGTCAGATGAAAGCCTCCGGCTACGTATGGCCTGTGGTCGATACCCGCGTGAAATACCGCGATGCAGTGACCTTTGAACAGCGCATACGCGTGCGTGCGCACATTGAAGAGTTTGAGAACCGTCTACGCATCGCTTATCAAATTTTCGATGCACAAACCGGCAAGCGCACCACCACTGGTTACACCATCCAGGTGGCTGTTGAAGAAGCAACGCGCGAAATGTGCTTTGTTAGCCCGGCCATTCTGTTTGAACGTATGGGAGTTACGCCATGAAATGGCTGCCTTTGCTTACCCTTCTGGTGAGTCCACTGGTCAACGCCGTAACGCTTGATGAGCTGCAACAACGTTTTACGGAGCAACCCGTCGTACGCGCCCACTTTGAACAGACGCGTACAATCAAAGATATGCCTCAACCGCTGCACTCGCAGGGAGAGATGCTGATTGCACGCGATAACGGGCTGTTGTGGGATCAAAAAGCACCTTTCCCGATGACGCTGCTGTTGGATGACAAACGGATGGTACAGGTGATCAACGGTCAGCCACCGCAGACTATCACCGCTGATAACAATCCACAGATGTTTCAGTTCAACCATCTGCTGCGGGCGCTGTTCCAGGCCGACCGTAAAGTGCTGGAAGAGAACTTCCGTATCGATTTTAAAGATCGAGGTCAAGGCCACTGGTCGCTGGTGTTAACACCCACGACAACACCGCTGGACAAGATTTTTGCCACCCTCGATCTGGGTGGATCGACTTACCTGGAATCCATTCGCCTGAATGATAAACAGGGCGACCGTACGGATATCGTCCTTTCTCACCACCAACTGACGCCCGCCAGCCTGACCGATGACGAACGCCAACGTTTTGCCGCACCATAACTCACGCCGCCCGGCGCTGCTTTGGGCCACGGGATGCCTGGTTCTTTTGGCTATGCTGCTGTCGCTGCTGCCCGGAGCACGGCTTAACAGCAGCGTACTGGCCATGCTACCCAGTCAAACTCTGGGTGCTATTCCTCCGGCGTTAAATGACGGTTTTATGCAACGCCTTGATCGCCAGCTCGTCTGGCTGGTCAGCCCCGGTAAAGAGCCAAATCCACAGGTAGCACAAGCCTGGCTGGAGCTGCTGCAAGGCAGCTCTTCTCTCAAAGGAGTAAAAGGTCCGATGGATGCCGCAGGGCAAAAAGCCTGGGGGGAATTCTTCTGGCAACACCGCAACGGCATGATTGACCCTGCAACTCGCTCACGACTACAGAACGGCGGTGAGGCGCAGGCGCAATGGATCTTGTCTCAGCTCTACTCCGCCTTTTCCGGCGTGAGTGGCAAGGAACTACGAAACGATCCGCTGATGCTAATGCGCGGTTCTCAGCTTGCACTGGCGCAAAACGGCCAGAAGCTGCGGCTGATGGATGGATGGCTGGTGGCAAAGGATGAAGCGGGAAATTACTGGTATCTCCTGCACGGAGAGCTGGCGGGTTCATCGTTTGATATGCAGCAAACTCACCAGTTGGTGACAACGCTCAACACCCTGAAAGGGCAGCTTCGCACACACTATCCACAAGCGCAGCTACTTTCACGCGGAACCGTGTTTTACAGCGATTACGCCAGCCAGCAGGCCAAACAGGATGTCTCTACTCTGGGTGTCGCCACGGTCCTGGGTGTGATCCTGCTCATTGTGACGGTATTTCGCTCTCTACGCCCACTATTGCTGTGCCTGATCTCCATTGCTATTGGTGCGCTTGCAGGAACGGTGATTACACTACTGCTGTTTGGCGAGCTGCATTTGATGACGCTGGTCATGAGTATGAGCATCATTGGGATCTCGGCAGATTATACGCTCTACTACCTGACCGAGCGGATGGTACATGGCGCTGAACACTCGCCATGGCAAAGTCTGGCAAAAGTTCGTAACGCCCTGTTGCTGGCGCTGCTAACCACTGTCGCGGCGTATTTGATTATGATGCTAGCGCCCTTCCCGGGGATCCGTCAGATGGCTGTATTTGCCGCCGCAGGGTTAAGTGCATCATGCCTGACAGTGATTTTCTGGCACCCATGGCTATGCCGTGGATTACCTGTGCGCCCGGTACCGGCTATGGTACTCATGCTACGCTGGCTTGCGGCCTGGCGACGCAATAAAACACTGGCTATTGGCCTGCCCTGTGCGCTCGCGCTGGCGTCAGCCGTTGGGATCGCCACCTTAAAGGTGGACGATGATATTTCCCAATTGCAGGCCTTACCGCAGGATATTTTGGCGCAAGAGAAAACCATTACAGCCCTGACCGGACAGAGCGTTGATCAGAAATGGTTTGTGATTCACGGCATGTCGGCCCAGCAAACGCTGGAACGACTTGAAGCCTTTACCCCGGCGCTGACTCAGGCACAACACGCAGGGGATTTAACCGACTGGCGCACTATCCCGATCAATTCTCTTGCCAGACAAAAAAGTGATCTGGTGCTATTGCGCAATGCTGCACCTGCTGTGACGAAAGTACTGCAAAGTGCGGGCCTCAGTACCGTATCCCCGGATTTAAATGCTATGCCAGTATCCGTAGATGAATGGCTCGCAAACCCGGCCAGCGAAGGCTGGCGTTTACTGTGGCTCACCTTACCTGACGGTGAAAGTGGTGTATTGGTTCCCGTAAATGGGGTCAAAAACAGCACGGCGCTGAGTGCGCTGGCGGCAACATACCAGGGTGTAGTATGGGTGGATCGCAAAGCCAGTTTTGACAGTCTGTTTTCCCTCTACCGAACGCTGCTTACAGGGCTGTTGTTTGTGGCGCTGGCGGTAATTGCCTGCGGAGCAATGGTGCGTCTTGGCTGGCGTAAGGGGCTGATAAGCCTGGTGCCATCTGTTCTTTCGCTGAGCAGCGGTCTGGCGGCACTGGCATTGACGGGCCACCCAGTGAATCTCTTTTCGCTGCTGGCACTGGTGCTGGTCCTGGGGATTGGCATCAACTACACGCTGTTTTTCGGCAATCCACGCGGTACACCACTGACCTCAATGCTTGCGATAACCCTGGCGATGACGACCACACTGCTGACGCTTGGAATGCTCGTATTCAGCGCGACTCAGGCCATTAGCAGCTTTGGCATTGTGCTGGTGAGCGGCATTTTCACCGCCTTCCTGCTTGCCCCGCTGGCGATGCCGGCTAAAAAAGAGAGAAAACGAGGATGACCCCTTTTTATCGTGCGGCTGTAATGATCGCCGTCTTACTGCTGGCAGGCTGTAGCCACTCAAACAATACCGACAGCGCACGCCCGCAGGCATGGTTGCAGCCAGGCACTAAGGTGACGCTGCCGCCGCCAGGAATTACTCCCGCCGTCAGTTCTCAGCAGTTACTGACTGGCAGTTTTAACGGGCAGACTCAGTCGTTACTGGTCATGCTCAACGCTGATGCGCATAAAGTGACGCTCGCAGGGCTATCCTCAGTGGGTATTCGCCTGTTCCTGGCCACTTACGATGCCACCGGGATACACCGAACAGTCGATTGTCGTGCCGCAGTTACCGCCAGCCAGCCAGGTTCTGGCAGATGTCATGCTCAGCCACTGGCCGCTCAGCGCCTGGCAGCCACAGCTTCCAAAAGGCTGGACGTTAAAAGACACGGCCGATCGCCGCGAGCTGCGTAATGCCAGCGGCAAATTGGTCACAGAGATTGTCTATCTGCAACGTAAAGGTAAGCGCGAACCAATAAGCATCGAACAGCACGTATTTAACTACCACATCACCATTCAATATCTGGGTGACTGAGATGATTTATATTTCCGCTGTTGGCATGGTCAACGCACTGGGTAATTCTGCTGACGAAATTGCCGCAAACCTGACCGCTGGAATTGCACCTGGGATGCACCGCAGAACGGGCTGGCTGCAAGGGCTACCCGATGCCGTGCTGGGGGGGGTGGAAGGTGAACTGCCGCCAATCCCGGATAGTCTGTCTGCCCATCGTACCCGGAATAACCAATTGCTTCTGGCGGCGCTGGCACAAATTCAACCTACCGTCGATGAGGCGATCGCTCGTGTTGGTCGCGACCGTGTCGCCGTTATCCTCGGCACAAGTACCTCCGGTCTTGATGAAGGTGACGAACACGTTCGTCTCTCTCTGAGTGGAGAGAGCAGCCCGCGATGGCAATATCCGCAACAGGAGCTTGGTGATCCATCCCGTTTCCTGGCTAACTGGCTTCAGCTTGAAGGCCCGGCGTACACCCTCTCGACGGCCTGTTCCTCCAGTGCTCGTGCAATGATCAGCGGACGTCGGTTAATTGAGGCCGGACTGGTCGATATCGCCATTGTCGGCGGTGCGGATACGTTGAGCCGAATGCCGGTAAACGGTTTTAGCAGTCTTGAATCGCTCTCCCCTACATTGTGCGAACCGTTTGGCCGGGACCGCCGTGGCATCACCATAGGCGAAGCCGCAGCGCTAATGGTACTGACCCGTGAAACAAATGACGTTGCTCTGTTGGGTACAGGTGAATCGAGCGATGCATACCATATTTCCGCTCCGCATCCGCAAGGTGAAGGGGCTATTCGCGCCATCACTCAGGCGCTGAAAGAAGCGGATATGGGGCCAGATGACATCGGCTACATCAACCTGCACGGCACCGCCACACCGCTTAACGATCAGATTGAATCTCAGGTCGTGCACGATATGTTTGGTGAAAGCGTCCCATGTAGCTCAACCAAACACCTTACGGGCCATACACTGGGCGCAGCAGGTATAACAGAAGCAGCATTGAGCTGGCTTATCCTGACCCGCGGCCTGCCGCTCCCAGCGCAGGATTTCTCACGCTACGCGCCGGACGATACACTTCCACCTTGCGGCGTGCTGCATAAGAGTGAGCCACTGAAAAAACCCGTGATTTTGTCCAACTCATTTGCGTTTGGTGGAAACAATGCCAGCATTTTGCTGGGGAGAGTGTCATGAGCTATTTATCCCCCGTCGACTATCTGCCCCACGACGCGCCAATGATGCTACTGGAGTCCGTCGGGAGTATTGAGGAAGATAGCGCGGAATGCCAGGTAACCGTTAGCGGACAAAGCGTGCTTGCACCGTTTCTCGACGCAAACGGCGACCTGCCAGGCTGGTATGCCCTGGAGTTGATGGCTCAGACCGTTGGTGTCTGGTCAGGCTGGCATCGTCAGCACCAGGGGCAAGAGCACATCTCGCTGGGTATGGTGCTCGGTGCGCGGGAGTTGGTATGTGCTGAAGGGCGTTTTGCATCTGGATCAATATTGACCATAACCGTCAAATTACTGATGCAGGATGAACGTTTTGGCAGTTTCGAGTGTGCGATCGCCGCAAGCGGCACCACACTTGCCACTGGGCGGGTAAACACCTTTCAGCCAAGTGCAGAAGAATTAACATCGCTTTTCAATCAGGGATCTAACGCATGAGTCGTTCTGTTCTGGTCACCGGGGCCAGCAAAGGCATTGGTCGTGCCATCGCCCGCCAGTTGGCGTCTGACGGGTTCACCATTGGCGTGCATTACCATCGTGATGCAGCAGGCGCTCAGGAAACGCTGGACACCATCATTCAGGAGGGTGGTGCGGGTCGCTTGCTCTCGTTTGACGTCAGTAACCGCGAGCAGTGTCGTGAAGTGCTCTCGAATGATATCGAGACGCATGGCGCGTGGTATGGCGTGGTCAGCAATGCCGGGATCACGCGTGACGGCGCATTTCCTGCGCTCAGCGAAGACGATTGGGACAGTGTGATTCACACCAATCTCGACAGTTTTTATAACGTCATTCACCCCTGCATTATGCCAATGATTGGCACCCGCAAAGGTGGACGTATCATCACCCTTTCGTCCGTTTCGGGCGTGATGGGTAATCGCGGCCAGGTGAACTATAGCGCAGCCAAAGCAGGTATTATCGGCGCAACCAAAGCACTGGCGATAGAACTGGCAAAACGCAAGATCACCGTGAACTGTATTGCGCCGGGATTGATTGATACCGGGATGATTGAGATGGAAGAGACCGCGCTGAAAGAGGCGATGTCTATGATCCCAATGAAACGCGTGGGACAGGCTGAAGAGGTGGCCGGGCTTGCCAGTTACCTGATGTCGGATATCGCGGGCTATGTCACCCGCCAGGTTATTTCCATTAACGGAGGAATGCTATGACACGTCGTGTGGTGATTACAGGGATGGGCGGTGTCACCGCTTTTGGCGAAGACTGGCAATCTGTTTCCCGCAAGCTGCTCGCGTACGAAAATGCTGTTCGCAAAATGCCAGAGTGGCAGGTTTATGCTGGCCTGCATACCCTGCTTGGTGCACCTATTGATGATTTCACTTTGCCGGATCACTACACCCGCAAGCGCATCCGTGCAATGGGCCGCGTGTCGCTGATGTCGACTCGCGCCACCGAACTGGCGCTGGAGCAGGCGGGCCTAATTGGCGAAGCGGTATTAACTAACGGTCAAACCGGCATCGCCTATGGTTCGTCTACAGGCAGCACGGGCCCCGTCAGTGAATTCGCTACCATGCTGACCGAAAAACACACCAATAACATTACTGGCACGACCTATGTGCAAATGATGCCGCACACCACGGCGGTCAATACAGGTTTGTTCTTTGGACTGCGCGGTCGCGTGATCCCCACATCAAGTGCCTGTACGTCTGGCAGCCAGGCAATTGGCTATGCCTGGGAAGCGATTCGCCACGGTTATCAGACCGTTATGGTCGCGGGTGGTGCAGAAGAGCTTTGCCCGTCCGAAGCGGCCGTTTTCGATACACTTTTTGCAACCAGTCAACGTAACGATGCGCCAAAAACGACGCCATCACCTTTTGACACACAGCGAGATGGTCTGGTGATTGGTGAAGGTGCAGGTACTCTGGTTCTGGAAGAACTGGAACACGCAAAAGCACGCGGTGCGACTATTTATGGCGAGATCGTAGGGTTTGCCACCAACTGCGATGCAGCCCATATCACCCAACCGCAGCGTGAAACTATGCAAATCTGCATGGAGCAATCGCTGGCCATGGCAGGTTTAGGTGCCCGGGACATGGGGTACATTTCTGCCCACGGCACAGCAACAGATCGCGGTGATATCGCAGAAAGCCAGGCGACTGCCGCCATTTACGGTGATAACGTGCCAATCTCATCGCTGAAAAGCTATTTTGGCCATACTTTGGGGGCCTGCGGAGCACTGGAAGCGTGGATGAGTCTGCAAATGATGCGTGAAGGTTGGTTCGCACCGAACCTTAATTTAAGACAACCAGATGAGCAATGTGGCGCTTTAGATTATATTATGGGGGAAGCCCGCCAGATTGATTGCGAATACCTGCAAAGCAATAATTTTGCCTTTGGCGGCATCAATACCTCGATAATCATCAAACGCTGGGCGTAACTATGTACCAGTTTATACTGGGAAAAATATCCACCCTTAGCGCGGACCCATTGGCGTCAACGCTTGCTGACATGGCACCTCAGGGTGCACGAAACGCTTCCTGGCTTGCGGGGCGGACCTTGCTCGCCAGAGCGCTATCCCCCACTCCGCTACCGGAAATTGTGTTCGGTGAACAGGGAAAACCATCGTTCATCGATGCACATCCATTTTGGTTTAATTTAAGCCATAGCGGGGACGACATTGCGCTACTGGTTAGCGATGAAGGCGAAGTAGGCTGCGATATAGAAGTGATCCGTCCGCGTGAGAACTGGCAGGCTCTGGCCAATACCGTGTTCAGCGTGGCAGAGCATCATGAGCTGGAAAGCGAGGAACCAGAGGCAAAACTGTCAGCATTCTGGCGTATCTGGACGCGTAAAGAAGCGATTGTGAAGCAACGTGGCGGCAGCGCCTGGCAGATCGTCAGCATCGACAGCACCGCCCAGACGCATTCAGTGAGTCAACTACGTTTCGGCTCGCTGAGCCTCGCAGTCTGTACACCTACTCCCTTTAACCTGACCGCTGAGTCTATTTCACATTACGGGATGCACCTGGTATAAAAATGGTCAGCACACCCAGAATAATAAATCCGACACCCGCCAGCCCGTGCCAGGAGAACGTTTCTCCCCAACCGGGCAGCAGAATGGCTGCACCCCACACCAGGATGTAACTGAGACTCAGCAAGGCATAGGCTTTGCTGAGCGCCAGACGATGCAGCGCCAGATACCAGCACCCCATTGAAGCCACATAGCCCATCAGCCCAAGCATCAGCGACCCGGTACCCGGCGCAAAATGCCACAGCGCGATGATAAAAGAAAAATCCTCGCCAACCGGCGGGAGTGTGACCATGGCGTACCGTAACAACAGCTGCGCGATGCTGACTAACACCACGCTGCACAACGCCCAGAATGCGCCTTTCACAGGCTCCCTCCCAACAGGATTATCCCGACCATGATGAACCCTACGCCGAGCCAGTGGTGCGCCGCGACGTTCTCACGCCAGAACGTTTTCGCCGCCAGCGTCACCCAGACAAAGTTCAGGCTCAGCATCGGGTAAGCAATCCCTACAGGAAGGCGTTGCAGCACCACCAGCCAGACCAGCATTCCGAAGCCCAGCGCCAGCAGCGCCAGGCCAAGCCAGAAGACGATATGCGCACCACGCCGCCCGGATTTCGCCGGACGGGTGGCCTGTTTCTGGCACAGCTGCCCTGCACAACTCAGCAGGCTAGCCAGAACCAGCCAGAACCAGGTCATCATTGTGGCAGATACTGCAAGTAAGCCAGACGCCCCTGAATATACAGGCTGTCAGGTTTTGGCAACTTCAGGCGCTCAAGGTCATCGTTTTTCGACAACAAGATCACCACCGAGATCCGCCCCTGCTGGCGATGTTCTTCCAGCCACTGTGGGAAATCGTCTTTGCCGACAAACCGGTCTTTCACATCCGGGTAGTCCAGCCCGTAACGCACTTCACCGCTTTGACCATACAGAACGATGTCATTACGCTTTAACTCCCACGCCAGACCAGACGCCACGCCCACGTTATTCGCCAGAACGAAACGGCTCTCCTGAAGCGGCTCACGTACGGTGTCCACCAGCGACTGCGGCTGTTTTGAATCCACCACCCGATTCGGGATAGCAAAGCCAATCAGCAGCGTCAGGCCAAGCGGACACAGTGCCGCCAGCCACCAGCGCTGCTGGCTCTGGCGCAGCGTAAACCAGCCCACTGCGGCCCAGATCAGGAAAGCCACAACCGCGCAGAAGACTTTATACAGCTCAACGGACGTCCAGACCGGGTGTTTTGACAGCCCCCACGGGGAAACCACCAGCGCCGCCACCACACCCAGCACACCAAACGCCAGGTTGATCCATCCGTTGATGCGCAGCACTTTGCCGCTCTTTTCCGCCACGGTGCAGGCGTAGTGCGCCATCAGCATCGCCAACGGTGCAAAGCACGGCAGGATATAGGTCGGCAGCTTACCTTTGGCGATACTGAAGAACACCAGCGGCATAACCACCCAACCAAGCAGGTACAATCCGCCGCCTTCGCCCTGTCGTCCACGCCAGCCCTGACGCAGCGCACCTGGCAGCAAGGCCAGCCACGGCAGACTTCCGGCAATCAGGAACGGAATGTAATACCAGAATGGCGCTTTGTGCTGGGCATCGCTCTGCGCAAAACGCTGAATATGCTCAACCCAGAAGAAGTAACGCCAGAAGTCCGGTTCACGATGGGCAATCGCCAGCCCCCAGGGCAGAACAATAAGCACGCAGCTGAGGATAGCCAGCCAGCCAAACAGCAGCACCTCTTTCCAGCGCTTCTGGGCAATCACCCACGGCAGCACGCCAATGACCGGCACGGCAAGCGCCAGGAACCCTTTGGTCATCACCCCCATTCCGCAGGCAAGCCCAAGCAGCACATAGCCACCCGCTTTTCCGGCGAACGTTTTCGCCTGTGCCGCCAGCCAGAAGCTGCACATCGCAAACACCAGCCAGAGAGTGATAATCGGATCCAGCACGGCATACGTGCCGATGCCATACACCAGGAAGAGGGTTAAGAAGATAACGCCCGAAAGCAAGGCGACGCGTTTATCGCGCCAGATGCGCCATGCGAGCCAGATAACCAGCAGCGCCGCCAGCCCGGTGGAGAATATCGCTCCCGCGCGCACGGCAAAGTTGGTATGACCAAACAGCATCTGCCCGATACTGTTAACCCAGTATCCGGCTATCGGTTTTTCAAAGTAACGAAGTCCCAGGAAATGCGGGACGACCCAGTCCCCTGATGCCAGCATTTCACGGCTAATTTCCGCGTAGCGCGTCTCATCAGGCTGCCATAACAGGCGGATATCGACGGGAATAAGGTAGTAAATGACAAACAGTGCGAAAAGCGCAAAGCCATAACGGGCTGCTTTCATGGTACCGGGCTCACGGTTTGTTGATAGCCAAGCCAGCCTTCCCGGCCAGCCATTTCTTTACGAACAATTTTGCCTACAGGCAGTGTGCTGAGGTCGTCAGGCAGCAGTTCGCTGAGTGGGCAAAACTGAATACCTTCCTCTGCGGCCATCGTCAGCAGCGCATCAAAGTCTTGCTGATACGCAATCCCTTCCACTTCGGCGTGGATGGTATACACCGGCGTACCGGTATCACGATGGATGCAATCCAGAATGTAACGGTTAAAGCCCTCGGCAGTCACCTCGCGTCCCACCACTTCATCCCAGGTGGGAAGCGTGACCGGGATTTGCACAGTGCCGAACAGGTTTTCACCCAGCAGAGGCAAAAACGGCCCGCTGCCGCGACAGTCGCTGTTATAGCGAAATGCGAATGGCTGTTTCGCTTTCACCACGCGCTGATCCGCTCGCCAGCCTGCCACCGCCGAACACTGCACCGGTTTACAGGTAATGGCTTCCAGCTCCATCATGCCGCGTTCAACTTCACGACCCAGACGTGGGATATCCCACACGCCGGCCCAGGCCTGCCACGCATGGTGATCCCAGGCATGTAGCCCTACCTCATGCAAACGCGATGCTTCGCGGATAATGTCTTCATTACCCGCGCCGATGCGCCTGCCAGGCCAGGCGGTTCCGGCCAGCAAAATATCCCAGCCGTACAGCGATGCTGCGCGTGAGCGCAGCATTTTGAACAGAAACGCCGGTTTAATCAGACGCCATAAATGGCGTCCCATGTTATCCGGCCCCACACTGAAGAAGATACTGGAGCGCACATCATGCTTGCCCAGTAACTCCAGCAGTTTGGGCACGCCATCACGCGTGCCCCGGAAGGTGTCGACGTCTATACGTAAGCCGACTTTTTTCATGATGTCTGTTCCGACAGCTCCACTGTGCGCAGGAAGAAATCGAGCGTTTCATCGATGGTCTGTTCCATCTTCACTTCCGGCGTCCAGTTCAGGCAGCGCTTGGCGTTACGGATGCTTGGCTTACGGTGCTCAACGTCCTGATAGCCTTTACCGTAGTAGCTGCTGCTTTCCACTTCACGGAAGCCCGCAAACGGCGGGAACTGGTCACGAAGTGGATGACGCTCGAAGCTTGCCAGCAGCATCTCAGCCAGTTCACGAATGCTGGCTTCGTTTTCCGGGTTACCGATGTTGATGATTTCACCGTTGCAGCGGCCATCTTTGTTTTCGATGATGCGGAACAGCGCTTCGATACCGTCAGAGATGTCAGTAAAGCAACGCTTCTGTTTGCCGCCTTCAATCAGCTTGATTGGAGAGCCTTCAACCAGGTTCAGGATCAGCTGAGTGATTGCACGCGAACTACCAATACGCGCGGCATTCAGGTTATCCAGACGTGGCCCCATCCAGTTAAACGGACGGAACAGAGTAAAGCGCAGGCCTTCTTTTTCACCATATGCCCAAATCACGCGGTCCAGCAGCTGTTTGGAAACAGAGTAGATCCAGCGTTGTTTGTTAATTGGGCCGACCACCAGGTTAGAGGTGTCTTCGTCGAAGTTTTTGTCCGTACACATGCCGTACACTTCAGACGTGGACGGGAAGATGATGCGCTTATCGTATTTCACGCAGTCGCGGATAATCTTCAGGTTCTCTTCGAAGTCCAGCTCGAACACGCGCAGCGGGTTACGGGTGTATTCAATCGGGGTCGCGATCGCCACCAGCGGCAGCACCACATCACATTTCTTAATGTGGTATTCGATCCATTCGGAGTGGATGCTGATATCCCCTTCAACGAAGTGGAAACGTGGGTTGGTCAGGAAGCGGCTGATCGCATCAGAGCCAATATCCAGGCCATAGATTTCGTAGTTGTCGTCTTGCAGCAGACGTTCGGTCAGGTGGTTACCGATAAAGCCGTTCACACCGAGGATCAGTACGCGGGTGCGGCGTTTGATGGCCACAACCGGTGCGCTGGTGATAATTGCGCCAGCAACCAGACCCAGAGACTGCGCCAGCTGCGTGCCCTGAACGTATACGCCGTTGTCAGTTTGCCCGGTCAGAATTTCCAGCGCCTGCTCGCCGCAGCTCACTACCAGCGGGGAAACAGAGACCACCGTACCCGGTTTTGCCGCCGGAATGTCGTCACGTACGCGGGATTTCCAGACAATAAATTTGCTTACGCCCGCGAAGCTGTACGCGCCCGGCCACGGGTCAGTGACCGCACGCACCAGGTTGTGCAGCTGACGCGCAGGTTTCGCCCAGTCCAAACGACCATCTTCCGGGTTACGGCGGCCAAAGCAGCTTGCTTTGCTCTCATCCTGCGCGGTCTCTTTAAAAGAGCCCTGCTGAATGGAAGGCAGCACATCACGCAGCAGGTTTTGCGCAACGCCACACAGTTTATGATGCAGTTGCAGCGCGGTTTCATCGGCTTCAATAACCACTTTCTGCTGGGCCACGATATCGCCCGCATCTGCGCGACGCACCATGCGGTGCAGAGTCACGCCGGTTTCCGTTTCACCGTTAACCAGCACCCAGTTCAGCGGCGCGCGGCCACGGTATG
The DNA here is from genome assembly GCF_052886895.1 of Enterobacter sp. C4G1. Lineage (NCBI taxonomy): Bacteria > Pseudomonadati > Pseudomonadota > Gammaproteobacteria > Enterobacterales > Enterobacteriaceae > Enterobacter > Enterobacter sp. C4G1. The sequence goes on from NZ_JBQVVV010000001.1 coordinate 789,364, forward strand.
CTGGCAGCAGGGAGCCGTGCAGGTTGAATGCGCCTTTTGGTGCCAGGCTTAAGATATCGTTGCTCAGCAGATTGCGATAATAGAAAGAGAAAATCACATCAGGAGAAAGCGCGCGAATGCGGTCAACCCACAGCGGGTGGTTTACATCATCAGGGGCATACACCGGGATGCCACGCTCAGCGGCAATACGCGCAACGGAACCAAAGAAGTTATTTTCTCCGGCAGCGTCCGGGTGAGTGAAGATTGCAGCAATATCATAACCCGCTTCCAGCAGGGCCAGCGTGCCCGTACACCCCATATCGTGATAGGCAAATACAACAGCTTTCATGGGTGAATTTCCTCTTGAGATGCTTTGTGTTCCTGACGGACAACACGTTGAATAAAGTAGCGCGGACGTGCGCGAACATCGTTATAAATACGGCCGATGTACTCACCGAGTAAGCCCATCCCAACAAACTGGGCACCGATGAACATGAACAGTACGGCAAACAGCATAAAGACCCCTTCCGCCGCCCACTGAGGGCCGAAGATCAGTCGCAACGCGACCAGCAGAACGGAAATCGCAAACCCGGCCAGTGCGATAACACTGCCGAACACGCTTAACAAACGCAGCGGCGTGGTGGTCAGGCAGGTGATCAGGTCATACATCAGGTTAATCAGGCGCATAAAGCTGTACTTCGATTCCCCGTGCTCGCGCTCAGCGTGCAGCACCGGGATTTCAGTCGCTCTGCGGGCAAAGGTATTGGCGAGAATCGGAATGAACGTACTGCGCTCGTGGCAGTGCAGCATGGCATCGACAATGTGGCGACGGTAGGCGCGCAACATGCAGCCGTAATCACCCATTGCTTTACCGGTCGTGCGCTGGATAAGGCGGTTAATGGTGCGCGACGCCAGCTTGCGGAACAGGCTGTCCTGGCGGTTCTGGCGAACTGTGCCGACCACGTCATAGCCTTCATCGGCTTTCGCTACCAGGCGCGGGATCTCTTCCGGCGGGTTTTGCAGGTCGGCATCCAGAGTGATGATCAGGTCGCCCGTTACGTGGCTAAAGCCAGCCATAATGGCAGAGTGCTGACCGTAGTTACGGTTAAGCAGTACGGCTACGATGTGGCTTCCTTCAACCTCTGCGGCGTCAGTGAGCATCTGGGCAGAATCGTCGCTGCTGCCATCATCTACCAGCAGAATTTCGTACGCCTTGCCCATAGTGTCACAGGCTGCCGTGGTGCGGCGGATAAGTTCAGGCAGGCTCTCCTGCTCGTTGTAAACCGGGATAACAACTGAAACTTTTTGTACAGGTGGTGCGCTGAACATATCAATTTCCTGCAAGCTGATGGAGCGCGGTAATGACGCGGGTTGCGTCGTCATGCGTCATGTCCGGGAAAAGAGGGAGTGAACAAATACGCGCGCTGTTCCATTCGGAGTTCGGGAGCGAGACTTCAGGGAAACGCTCGCGATAGTATTTTTGCGTATGAGCAGCACGGAAATGCAGACCAGTACCAATGCCTTTTGCTTTCAGCGCGTCCATTAACGCGTCACGTGAGATCCCACAGCGGGCTTCATCAACGCGAATGATAAAAAGATGCCATGCATGGACATGCGGCCAGGCTGGAATACGCAGCGGCTCGAAAGGTGTATCCGCAAGCTCCGTCAGATAACGTTCAGCGATTTCGCGACGGCGCGCGTTGGCTTCGCTCAACTTACCCAACTGGACCAGCGCCAGCGCGGCGTTGATATCCGCGAGGTTATATTTATACCCCGGGGAGATAACTTCCGCCTGCGGCGCGCGGCCGTGAGTCTGGCGGTCATAAGCATCAACACCAAGCCCGTGGAACTTGAGACTGCGGATACGTTGTGCCAGTTGTTCGTCGTCCGTCACCACTAAACCGCCTTCCGCGCAGGTCATGTTTTTGATCGCGTGGAAAGAGAAGATAGCGGTACCCTGCCAGCCAACATGGCGATTTTTGTAGTAAGTGCCTGCTGCGTGGGCTGCATCTTCAATAACAGGGATACCGTGACGTTCGCTTATCGTGTGAATCGCATCGATATCAAAAGGCGCACCCGCATAATGCACGGGGATGATGGCTTTGGTACGGGGAGTAATAGCGGCTTCGATGGCCTCTGGCGTTACCATCAGCGTGTCTTTGTCGACATCGATCATCACGGGCGTTGCGCCCAGCAGCACAATCATATTGAGGGTCGACACCCAGGTTAAAGAAGGGGTAATGACTTCATCACCGGGGCCAATGCCCATCGCCATCAGCGTGACGTGCATCCCGGCGGTTGCAGAGCAGACAGCAATCGCATGACGATTCCCCGTCAGCTTACAAAATGCCTCTTCAAGCTCCTGATTTTTTGGCCCTGTGGTGATCCAGCCCGACATCAAAACGTCCTGAAGCGCCGCAATTTCCTCAGCGCCCATCGACGGTCGCGAAAAAGGCAGAAAATCACTCATTATTAATTTCCTTGCTGTATTAAAGGCGTCATCTTTTACTGCGCTGTCGTAATGGGCAGCTCAATGGGATCATGCAAGATGGAATTTAAATAAATACCAAATAAAATTTAGTCGTTGCTTCATTTATGTCAACAAACCATCAACTAAGGCAAAGTAGTCCTCTTTTCTTAGGAAAAAATTAAGACACAGCTAAATTACAATGAGATTAACAAGAAGGGGAAGTGAAAAAACCGTTTAACAACATAAAGATAGATGGAATCTCTGTTTTTTTGAATTTTTTGTGATTAGGCTCACGGCAAATTAAGGCTGTATTTCACTTGATTGCAGGGAAAATAATAAGAAAAGTAAATAAATGCTCAACCAAAATAAGAATTCCGGGCATTTCGCCTGAAAGACGAAATCACCCGGGAACTTTCTAAATAAGTGAATTGTCGCGCTTAGTTAAGATTAGCAGGGAAATCATCCGGCAATTCACTGGCAGCACAGGCAATCACCGAGTCATTGTTCGCACCGCAGTCCCGCACAAAGGTAATGGTCGCAAACTCATCAATCACTTCAGTAGGATATGCCGGCCCCTGGTCACGATACACATTCATCAGTGGGATATGATCATTCTGGAAACAGATCGTTTTTTCCGGGTTATTAATCACCCAGCGCGGGAAGAAAATCGTACCGTGGAAGAGTTTGTCACCCAGATTCACAATCAGGCTAACATCCGTACCGGTGGGTTCAGTCCAGGAAATTTTATAAATACTCTCACCCACCCTCACGATATACGCCTGCTGGTCTTTTACCCAACGGTTCGCCACGATGCCGCTGTGAATGCGGTAATCCAGCGTGGTGTCATTTTTCACGTAGATCTCGTAGTTCCAGCCATTATCGTAGGTGTAGACCAGGTGTTTACCCACAAAGCCGCTCAAATCATGTTTGTCGAAGGTGCTCATAATGTGTCTCCTCTGTTTTGATGAGACGATCGTACTCCTTCAAAAAATGGATGAATAACGCTATGTTTGAATCAAATTCATTCAAATTTTAGATACGTTATGCACAAGACAACGCTGGAACAGTGGTCACTACTGGAGAAAGTGGTAGAGCTTGGCAGCTTTGCCAGAGCGGCAGAAGAGACCGCCCGCAGCCAGTCCTCCGTGAGTTATAACCTGTCTTTATTGCAGGAGCGGCTGGGAGTAGCGCTGCTGGCGCCGGAAGGTCGACGCGCGGTATTAACCCCTGCCGGAGAATTGCTTCTCAACCAGGTAAAGCCGCTGCTCAAGGCTTTTTCGTACGTCGAAACACGGGCGGCAACGCTGCGCAACGGGATGCGCACGCGGCTGGACCTGGTCGTAGACAACATTTTCCCGCGCCGCCGTCTGTTCGCCATTTTGCGCCAGTTCCAGCAAATGTACCCGCAAACCCAGGTAAGGCTGACGGAAGTGCTGGAAAATGCCAGCTCGGATATCGTCAATAATGAAGCCGATGTCATGGTGTTAACCCGCCGTCAGGACATCACCGGGCTTGGCGAATGGTTGATGAACATTGATTTTGTTGCCGTCGCCCATCGCGATCACCCCTTATTTGCGCTCAATACGCCGCTCAATGACGAGATGCTACGTCCGTGGCCATTAATTCATATTGCAGATAACCAGCCTGCCGCCAGCACTGCTGGAGAGTCGTGGACATTTTCGACCATCGATGCCGCGATTGAGGCCGTGATGTATCAGGTGGGCTATGGCTGGTTGCCGGAGGAACGCATTCAAAGCCAGCTTGAACAGGGCGTGCTTAAAATGCTGCCACTGAGCCACGGTACGCGCCGTGCCACGCCTCTGCACCTGATCGTAAAGCGCGCCCTGACGCCGCTGGACGAGCAGGTTGAAACGCTACTGCGCCTTTTTAGCCCACCCCGGTAAACCTCAACTGCTACGCTTTAAGGTCTGAGCTTTGAAAACCACAAGGAGCAGACAATGAAAATTGATTTTACGGGGAAAGTTGCGCTGGTCACGGCCTCCACGGGCGGCATCGGTTTTGCCATTGCCAAAGGGCTGGCCGAAGGCGGCGCGGAAGTGATCATCAACGGGCGTAGTACCGAATCGGTCAATAATGGGATACAGCAATTACAGCAGGCGGTGCCGGGTGTCCAGGTGCGGGCAGCCATTGCCGACCTCAGCACCCCGGAAGGGGTTGAATCGCTGCTGAAGGTCACAACCAGTGTCGATATTCTGGTAAACAACGCCGGGATTTACGGCCCGCTGGATTTTTACGACACCGACGATGCCACCTGGGAGCGCTACTGGCAAACCAACGTGATGTCGGGTGTACGGCTCTCCCGCGCCCTGCTGCCGGGTATGGTGCAGAAAGGCTGGGGTCGTGTGGTTTTCATTTCATCGGAATCGGCCTGCAATATTCCGGCAGATATGATCCACTATGGCGTAACCAAAACTGCACAACTCTCACTGGCACGCGGCCTGGCGAAATTCGTGGCGGGAAGTGGCGTGACGGTGAACAGCGTGCTGCCGGGGCCAACCATTTCCGATGGTTTCGCCGAGATGATGAAAGACGAAATCGAAAGAACCGGCAAATCGCTGGAACAGCTGGCGAAAGAGTTTGTGATGGCCAACCGCCCCAGCTCAGTCATACAGCGCGCCGCGTCGGTTGAAGAGGTGGCTAATATGGTGGTGTATGTCTGTTCAACGCAGGCTTCCGCCACCTCCGGTGCGGCATTGCGCGTGGATGGCGGCGTGGTGGACGATATTATCTGACCTGCTCAGGCCGAACTGCCTGCCACACGGCGGGCAGTAATAAAGTGCTCTTGCCAGTAGTTGTCGGTCAAGGTTGAAACCGTGACGCCCTGGCTGCTCGACGCATGGATAAACTGGCTATCGCCAATGTACACGCCCACGTGACGACGGTTTGGCCCAGTCTGGAAGAACACCAAATCCCCGGCTTTTAAGCGATATTGTGCCACCTGCACACCACGATGGATCTGCTCGCCTGTGGTGCGCGGCAGGTTGAGGTTCGCCGCATCGCTGAACAGGTGCTGCATCAGCGCAGAGCAATCCACCCCACGGTGCGTGGTGCCACCCCACAAATATTGGGTGCCTTTCCACTTCTGGTATTGATCAAGAATACGTGAGCGCAGCGGGCCCGTTTCCTGATGCACCAGCGCAGTCTTCGCCGGAGAAGTCGCCAGCTCGCTGTTCATGGACAACATCGACGCGGGCAGTTGAAAACTAAATGCAGAAAAAGAAGCAAAACTTAACGAGAGTATTGAAATAAGCGATCTAAGAGTCATATCAAGAAAGAAGCAGTGAGTGAATTTTTCCTTACGCGTGGGGGCCAATGTTCCCCCGAAATATCTTTCGATGCGGTGATAATATAGACAGCTCATTTTTTACCCAATCTTTATCGGGACCAAAAATGGACTCACTTTCAGGTCGCAAGATTGATAAAAAAATGCACGTTACAGAAGGACTGATGGGGTAAAGCAGGTAAACTAATGAGCAGAATGTGTATTTCAGCTAAGACGTATTTATGACCAATATGATTGCCGACGAGGCAGTGGCCAAGTCCAACGTGCTCTCTGTTTTTGATTTTGATGGAACATTGACGCACCACGACAGCTTTATCCCGTTCCTGCGTTTTGCCTTTGGTAAACGTTACTTTGCGGGGCGCCTGGTGCGTATGGCGTTACCAACGCTCCACTGTGTGCGCCGCAAGCTGACGCGTGATGAGCTGAAAGAAGTGCTGATCAAAACCTTCCTGACCGGCGTAGATGAACACTGGCTGCGCCAGCAGGCCGAGGTGTTTTGCGAGAAATACTGGACGAAGCTGATGCGCCCGGCGGGTGTGCTGGCGGTTGCCGCAGAGGTCAATTCCGGTGCAGAGGTGACTATCTGCTCAGCCTCTCCGGCGCTGGTATTGCAACCGTGGGCCGATAAGCTCGGCATTAAGCTTATCGGGACACAGCTTGAAGTGAAAAACGGCAAGCTAACCGGACGGATCACCGGTAACAACTGCCGCTGTGCGCAGAAGGTCGCCAGACTGGAAAAAGTATATGGCAATCTGAACGATTACCATCTGCGCGCCTGGGGTGACACGCGAGGTGACCACGAACTGCTGGCGGCAGCGCAGGATCCGCACTGGCGACATTTCCATCATCCGCGCAAGCGCCGGAATTCACCGATTAAGGGTTAGTGCGCTCTGGTGCCCTCACCCCGTGGGGAGAGGGCGAAAACAGAGCATCAGGCCGCACGTTTGCCTGGGAACATCACGCTCGTAATTATCCCCAGCGCTAACACCCCTAGCACCACAAACAGGCTGGCGGTTGCGCCAATGCTGTAACCGTGATGCCAGAAGTGATCGGTGGCATTAAGACCCAGCTTAAACGCGACAAAGAACAGCAGCAGGACCACCGCTTTCTCCAGATGTACCAGGTACTGTTTCAGCGCTTCCAGCACAAAATAGAGCGTACGCAGGCCGAGGATAGCGAACATCATCGCGCTGTAGATGATGAGCGGTTCACGGCTGACGGCGATAATCGCCGGGACCGAGTCAAACGCGAACATCACATCGGACAGCTCAACAACCGCCACGCAGAGCAGCAGTGGTGTTGCGTAACGCTTCGCCTTCTTCATGCGCCCGACCATAACATCCTGGTTTTCTGGCTTTTCAAGCTCTGCATCCACCTCTTTCTGGGTCAGGATAAACGCATTGCTGCTGATTTTCGGCCAGACCGGGTAAAAGCGCTTCACCAGACGGTAGGCCAGATGGCCGGAGTAATCTTCAACCTCGTCACTCTCTTCGTTACGTTTGAGCATCATCAGTGCCGTCCAGCCAACGACCAGCGCAAAGATGACCTCGACGTAGGGCCCCAGGCTCAGCAGGCTGGTACCAATGGCGACGAAAATACCGCGGAAGACAATCGCCCCCAGTACGCCCCAGTAGAGCACGCGGTGGCGGTACTTATCCGGCACGCCGAACCAGGCAAAAATCGCCATCATGACAAACAAGTTATCGACCGACAGCACCTCTTCCAGCGCATAACCGGTCAGGAACAAGCTCGCCATCTCTGCGCCATGATGCACATAGAGGAACCCGGCGAAGACCATCGCCATCATGACCCAGAAAATAGACCACATGGCGGCGCTTTTCAGCGAGACAGGTTTATCGTGACGGTGCATGAAGAGGTCGATAAACATCGCCCCGACAGCCATCACGACAAAAACAACAACGGTTTCAGTTGGGAAACCGAGATGAGCAACAGACATACACAACCCTTTTTGAAGACAAAACGCTAACCATGCAGACTGGTTAAAACCAGAAGTAGAAAAGGGTGGGCTGTTTATCAGCCTTTCACCCTCAAAGCCGCAGCCTAATCGGCTGCGCAAGGAAACGTATTTTACCTTACTACAAGGGGTGGACGCATCTTTCGATTAGGCGCTCATACCACGTAACCGCTGGAGCACGGCCACCAGCACCGCCACTGACCAGCCAACCATCAGGGCGCCGACCAGCCCTTCCAGTCCACCAATCAGCCGCCAGTTTTGCGGCAGCGTTACATCGCCATACCCCACCGTGGCGTAGCTCACCAGCGAGAAGTAGAAGCTAGTGTTCCAGTCGTTAAAAGCCTCAACCAGGAAGTAGAATCCCGCAAACAGGCTGGCTTCGAGAAGATGGGCAAAGATCATTGAAATCACAATGCCGACATTGCGCAGCACAACGCGCACCGCAGAATCGACTTCCAGGTTTATGAATTTTAAAACGCAAAACATCCACAGCGAATGGATAACCACGGTTAGCGTGAGCAAAATAATGATGCTGAGTAGCTGCATGGAAGGGGCTCTGACTGAGAAAGAGAAGACTGCCCCTGCTGAACGCGCCGGGGCACCTGAACATGTTTTTCTGAGTCGAAGCTTAGTGGAAAGCCGGGGAAATGTTGGTGCAATAATTGCGTAGTGTGATTATTTCTCTGCCAGAGCCTGCGCGCATGCCCATGCGCTCGCCCAGGCCCACTGGAAGTTATACCCACCAAGCCAGCCGGTAACGTCCATCACTTCACCAATAAAATAGAGGCCCGGCACGTCACGCGCTTCCATGGTGCGCGAAGAAAGCCCATCGGTATCGACGCCGCCAAGCGTCACCTCTGCCGTACGGTAGCCTTCGGTGCCGTTGGGTTGCACGCGCCAGTTTATCAGGGTATCGACCAATGCCTGCTGATCGCGGCTGTTGAGCTGCTTAAGAGACACATCCGGCACCTGCCCTAACACCTGCAAGCACTCAACCAGGCGCTTCGGCAACTGCATCGCCAGCGTGTTTTTCAGGCTTTGATTAGGATGTGCACTGCGCTGCTCGTCCAGGAAGCTTTCCAGGTCGCAATCAGGCACCAGATTGACCGTCACAAACTCGCCCGGTTGCCAGTAGCTGGAGATCTGTAACACCGCCGGGCCGGAAAGCCCGCGATGGGTGAAGAGCAGATTTTCGCGAAATACCGTGCCATCTTCGGCAGTGATGACGGAGGGAACAGACACGCCTGAGAGCGTCTGAAGTTGTTCAAGTAATGGCTTATGCAGCGTAAACGGCACCAGCCCGGCGCGTGTAGGCAGTACCTTCAGGCCAAACTGTTCGGCAATCTTGTAGCCAAAGGGTGACGCACCCAGCCCCGGCATCGACAGCCCGCCGCTGGCAATCACCAGATTGTCCGTGCTGACGGTTTCACCGTTCAGTTGCAGCGTATAGCCTTGCTCATCGTGCGATACCTCCAGCACTTCCGTGCGCAGGCGCATGACCACATCGCCTTTTTCGCACTCGGCCACCAGCATATCGACAATCTGCTGGGCGGAGTCGTCGCAGAACAGCTGACCCAGCGTTTTTTCATGCCAGGCAATACCGTGTTTACCCACCAGATCGATAAAATCCCATTGGGTATAGCGCGCCAGCGCAGATTTGCAAAAATGACGGTTTTGACTCAAATACGCCGCGGGTTCGACATACAAATTGGTAAAGTTGCAGCGGCCTCCGCCAGACATCAGGATTTTGCGTCCCGGTTTTTTACCATTATCCAGCAGCAGTACCCGACGGCCCGCTTGCCCGGCCATTGCCGCACAAAACATACCCGCCGCACCGGCCCCAATCACAACGGCATCAAACCTTTCCACGTCAAAACCCTCTTCGTTAACTGCGCGGATTGTAAAGTTTCCGCTGTGGTCGCACCAGCGCAAATAAGCCAGATATCAGTCATATATTTGAAATATAAAATATATTTCTTTACCTAAGCCCAACAAAGCCGAAGGAATATCAAAAAAAAGCTATATTTCACTTTGCCCGTTGCGCATTTGTCCTGGATAATGCGCCGCGTTCATGTCCTCAAAATGGCGTAACGTCCTATGCTACATTTGTTTGCTGGCCTGGATTTACATACCGGGCTTTTATTATTGCTTGCACTGGTTTTTGTTCTGTTTTACGAAGCAATCAACGGCTTCCACGACACTGCAAACGCAGTAGCAACGGTTATCTACACTCGCGCAATGCAATCGCAACTTGCGGTTGTTATGGCGGCGGTATTTAACTTTTTTGGTGTCCTCCTGGGCGGACTGAGCGTTGCGTATGCCATCGTGCATATGTTGCCAACGGATCTGCTGCTTAACGTTAGTTCTGGCCATGGCCTTGCTATGGTGTTCTCAATGCTGCTTGCCGCAATTATCTGGAACCTCGGTACCTGGTATTTCGGCCTGCCTGCATCCAGTTCTCACACCCTCATCGGCGCGATTATTGGTATTGGGTTAACGAACGCCCTGATGACCGGTACATCGGTTGTCGATGCGTTGAACATCCCGAAAGTGATTGGGATTTTTGCCTCACTTATCGTCTCCCCTATCGTGGGTCTGGTGGTAGCAGGTGGATTGATTTTCATCCTGCGTCGTTACTGGAGCAATACTAAAAAACGCTCCCGTATTCACCTGACACCGGCAGAGCGTGAGAAGAAAGACGGCAAGAAAAAACCGCCATTCTGGACGCGTATTGCCCTGATCCTTTCCGCTATCGGCGTGGCCTTCTCACACGGCGCGAACGATGGTCAGAAAGGCATTGGTCTGGTGATGCTGGTCCTGATTGGTGTTGCTCCGGCAGGCTTTGTGGTCAACATGAATGCCTCCGGTTACGAAATCACACGTACTCGTGATGCCGTGAACAACGTCGAAATTTACTTCCAGCAGCACCCTGAGCTGCTGAAGCAAGCGACCGGTGTTGACCAGTTGATCCCTTCACCGGAAGCAGGCGCAACCACCGCACCTGGCGAGTTCCACTGCCACCCGGCGAATGCGATTAATGCTCTGGAACGTGCGAAAGGTATGTTGGGCGACATCGAAAGCTACGACAAACTTACCGTTGAGCAGCGCGGTCAGCTGCGTCGCATTATGCTTTGCATCTCTGATGTGACGGATAAAGTGGCGAAACAGCCTGGCATAAGCGCTGACGACCAGCGACTGCTGAAGAAACTGAAAGGCGATATGCTCAATACCATTGAGTACGCGCCAATCTGGATAATCATGGCGGTTGCGCTGGCACTGGGTATCGGTACGATGATTGGCTGGCGCCGTGTGGCAACAACAATCGGTGAGAAGATTGGTAAGAAAGGCATGACGTATGCGCAGGGTATGTCCGCGCAGATGACAGCGGCGGTTTCTATCGGTCTGGCGAGCTACACCGGGATGCCAGTGTCCACCACCCACGTACTCTCCTCCTCTGTGGCGGGTACCATGATTGTTGACGGTGGTGGTCTGCAACGCAAAACGGTTACCAACATTCTGATGGCCTGGGTGTTCACACTCCCGGCATCCATCCTGCTGTCTGGTGGTTTGTACTGGATTGCGCTGAAGCTGATTTAATTCGTTAAGCGCAACAAAAAAGCGGGCCAGGAAACTGGCCCGCTTTTTTTATAGCTGTCTTGTACTGGAGCGATCGGGGCATCAGGAAATCCTGAACATTTTTTGTCCAAAAAAGCAGGTTGGCGGAAACTATCATGACGGGCAGAAAAAAATACAATGCAAAGGAGAATGTATGGCTTCTGTCCCTGTCTCAGGGCCTGGCTCAATCGTGATTGCCAACAACATGCGTGAAGCACGCAGCCATGGAATGTCGCGTAATATGGCCACACCCTCAACCTACTACTGGTTCTACCAAAAAGTTCGAAATGGCGGTCCGTGGGATTACAAAAAATTCGACCCATATTTTGCAGCATTCGGTAATTTTAACTTTGGTGCTGCCGGTACTGCCGCAGGTATTCCTGCAAGCATTCTTCTGATGGGTGCGGGTTGGGCTCAAGGTCGTGCCGGCACCTCAAAGCCTGAATGGGGAAAATGGTACGAAAAACCACCCTATGGGGACGACCCAACGGACCAGCGTAATATCAGAGAAGGGATAGATTATGCCATTCAGAATGGTTATTAGATGGCTCCATCGGCTTGTTACACTTGTGCTTCTGGCTTTGGTCACAGGATTTATATGGCTGAATCACCAGCCGGACCCACGAAAAAGCGATGAACTCAAGCGTGTTTATAACCTGTCTGACAGCGTCAGGCTCTACATGACCGCTAATAATCAGGGTGGAGCAACCGTGCCTACGGTTTACCGATACTACTTGTCACATGAGATCGCAGGAAAAGACACAGACGTTATCCATGAGCTTGCTACGAAGCATCCCGTTATTGAGGGGATAGGCACTATCACCAGTGCCAGCATAGATAAAAATGGAGACGTGAGCATCTCCTACAGCGGGAAGGTCATCTCAATTCAGGACAATATCTCGGACCTTCGGTTTACTGTGAGCCCCTGAGATAAACGAAAATAAGGCGAGGATAACCTCGCCTTTCCTGTGCTCAGTGCCAAATCATCAACGCAATCATACTGACCACGACCAGGCCGCACAGGGCGCTGGTTAAAATAAACTGACGACGCAGGCGCTCACAGCGACGGATAAACTCTTCATCGTGATGATCGCGGTAGCGCTGGTAATAGATATACCCCACCAGACGCATCTGCTTGCTGGGCTGTCCATGCGAGGTGAAGAACCCTCCACCGTCCACATACTGATAAAGCAACGGATCGCAACCACGAAGTACCACTAATAGCGCACGTAACGATGAGAAGTAGCGCGCCATATTCACTATGCAAACTACGCATAACGCCCAAAACAATGCGACGGTGCTAATCATACATCCTCCCCGGCGTCCGCCCTCGAAGCAAAGCCCCTGAGCTACCGCACCCCAATGCCCTGACAGACAGTTCAGTGAAAGAATGACTCAAAAGTCGATCCAGTTCGCGTTTTAATATCCGAACGGCTCATTAAATAGTGTAGGAGATCCGTTAATTTTTTTGCCACAAGGTTAATCGTTATCAACGCGAAGGCTTGAAAAATTTGTTGAACTGAGCCGTAATGAAAGCAACAGACGACGGCTTTCTCTTTTAGTCATCGATAACTTAAGGAAGGAGTAACACTATGGCTTACAAACACATTCTCATCGCGGTAGACCTCTCCCCGGAGAGCAAAGTGCTGGTTGATAAAGCGGTATCCATGGCGCGTCCCTATAACGCGAAAGTTTCTTTGATTCACGTTGATGTGAATTACTCCGATCTCTATACCGGTCTGATCGATGTGAATCTGGGCGATATGCAAAAGCGTATCTCTGAAGAGACTCACCATGCACTGAGTGAGCTGTCTACCAACGCGGGCTACCCTATTACCGAAACCTTAAGCGGTAGCGGCGATCTGGGTCAGGTACTGGTTGATGCAATCAAGAAATACGATATGGATCTGGTGGTTTGCGGTCATCACCAGGACTTCTGGAGCAAGCTGATGTCTTCAGCGCGTCAGCTGATCAACACCGTTCACGTGGATATGCTGATTGTTCCACTGCGCGACGAAGAAGAAGAGTAAGTGAATTAAATTCCCCTCACCCTCTCCCACCGGGAGAGGGAATAGAATGTAGGCCGGGTAAGGCGAAGCCGCCACCCGGCTTTTTTATTCCGCTGTAGCCGAATAAATATCAAACCGATGGCCTTTGGTGGTCACCGCGTTGGTCGTGGCAACATCCGCCAGTGGTGGCGCATAGTCCGGGCGCTTCACCACCACACGCTTTGTCGCGAGCAGGCGGGCAGGCTCCAGCAGACCATCGGCATCCAAATCTGGCCCCACCAGCGACTGAAACACACGCATCTCTTTTTTCACCAGCGCGCTTTTCTGCTTATGCGGGAACATCGGGTCGAGGTAGACCACCTGCGGGCGCGGGGTGATATCCGTCAGCGCCGTCAGGCTGGAGGCATGAATAAGCTGCAAACGCTCCTGCAACCACGGGCCGATTTCCGGGTCCGCATAGCCACGCGCAAGCCCATCGTCCAGCAACGCCGCCACTACCGGATTGCGCTCCAGCATCCGCACACGGCAGCCAACAGACGCCAGCACAAAGGCATCGCGCCCCAGCCCTGCGGTGGCATCAACCACATCCGGCAGATAACTGCCTTTGATCCCGACCGCTTTCGCTACCGCTTCGCCACGACCGCCGCCGAACTTGCGCCGGTGCGCCATGGCACCACCCACAAAGTCGACAAAGATGCCGCCAAGCTTCGGCTCGTCGCGTTTACGTAGTTCCAGATGTTCTGGCGTCATCACCAGCGCCATCAGGTTTTCGTCATCGTGCTCCAGTCCCCAGCGGGCGGCCAGAACAGATAAGGCGCCGTCTCCGGCGCCTGATTCATCTACTAAGCAGATCTTCACGTAACAATCAGCCTTTGATCCCGTAATGCTCAAGCATCGCATCCAGCTGCGGCTCACGGCCACGGAAGCGTTTGAACAGCACCATTGGCTCTTCAGAGCCGCCACGCGTCAGGATGTTATCCAGGAACGACTGGCCGGTTTCACGGTTGAAAATGCCCTCTTCTTCGAAACGAGAGAAGGCGTCTGCCGCCAGCACATCGGCCCACAGGTAGCTGTAATAACCCGCCGCGTAACCACCTGCAAAGATATGGCTGAACGCGTGCGGGAAACGGCCCCAGGTTGGTCCTGGAATAACGGCGACCTGTTTTTTAATCTCGGCCAGGGTTTCGAGGATTTTCGCCCCTTGTTCCGGACTGAACTCGGCGTGCAGGCGGAAGTCGAACAGGCCGAACTCCAGCTGACGCAGGATAAACATCGCCGCCTGGTAGTTCTTCGCCACCAGCATTTTATCCAGCAGTTCTTTTGGCAGCGGTTCGCCGGTTTCAAAGTGACCAGAGATGAACGCCAGCGCGTCCGGCTCCCAGCACCAGTTTTCCATAAACTGGCTTGGCAGCTCGACTGCATCCCACGGCACACCGCTGATACCGGCAACGCCTGCGGTTTCAATGCGGGTCAGCATATGGTGCAGGCCGTGACCGAATTCGTGGAACAGGGTGATCACTTCGTCGTGTGTAAACAGCGCAGGTTTACCATTAACCGGACGGTTAAAGTTACAGGTCAGGTAAGCGACCGGTTTTTGCAGCGAACCATCCGCTTTACGCATCTGGCCCACGCAGTCGTCCATCCATGCTCCACCGCGTTTGTTTTCACGCGCATAGAGATCCAGATAGAAGCTGCCGCGCAGCTCGTTCTTCTCGTCATACAGCTCGAAGAAACGCACGTCCGGGTGCCAGACTTCAATGTCAGTACGCTCTTTGGCGGTAATGCCATAGATACGTTTCACCACTTCGAACAGACCGTTTACCGCTTTGTTTTCCGGGAAGTACGGGCGCAGCTGCTCATCGCTGATGCTGTAGAGATGCTGTTTCTGTTTTTCGCTGTAGTAAGCGATATCCCACGGCTGTAGCTCATCCACACCGAATTCAGCTTTCGCGAAAGCGCGCAGCTGAGCCAGCTCTTTCTCGCCCTGCGGACGAGCGCGTTTTGCCAGGTCGGTTAAGAAATCCAGCACCTGCTGTGGGTTTTCCGCCATTTTGGTGGCGAGAGATTTGAAGGCATAGCTTTCAAAGCCCAGCAGTTGCGCCAGCTCGTGACGCAGGGCGAGGATTTCAGCCATCACCGGGCTGTTGTCCCATTTGCCCGCATTTGGGCCTTGATCGGACGCACGGGTGCTGTAAGCGCGGTACAACTCTTCGCGCAGTGCCTGGTTGTCGCAATAGGTCATTACCGGCAGGTAGCTTGGGATATCCAGCGTTAACAGGAAACCGTCCAGCTCTTTCGCTTCGGCCTGTGCTTTCGCTGCCGCCAGTGCGCTTTCCGGCATCCCGGCAAGCTCTGCTTCGTCGGTTACTTGCTTCGTCCAGCCCATTGTGGCATCCAGCACGTTGTTGCTGTACTGGTTGCCCAGCTCAGACAGACGCGCGGCAATTTCGCCATAGCGAGTCTGTTTCTCTTTTGGCAGACCAATACCGGACAGCTCAAAATCACGCAGCGCGTTATCCACAGATTTCTTCTGCGCGGTATTCAGTGACGCATAGTGATCGCCATCGCGCAGGTCGCGGTAGGCCTGGTACAGCCCTTCATGTTGACCCACCCAGGTGCTGTACTCAGAGAGCAGCGGCAGGGTTTGCTCATAGGCTTCGCGCAGCTCCTGGCTGTTTTTCACCGAATTCAGATGACTCACTGGCGAAAAGATACGGCCCAGCACGTCATCCACTTCCGCCAGCGGCTGACACAGAGTTTCCCAGGTGTACGGCGCACCTTGCGCTACCACGCTTTCTACCGCCGCACGGCAATTATCCAGCGACTGCGTAACGGCTGGAACCACATGCTCAGGGAGGATTTTAGAAAACGGTGGCAACGAAAAAGGCGTCAGTAATGGATTGGTCATAAGCGCTGTCCTGTTGAAGAAGATGAATGAAGCGCGCATCCGGCGCTGTACATATTGGTTCAGTAATGGGGTTAAGTGTAGAGGATTTCAATGGCGCAAGCGGGGAATTACGCCCGACAGCGTAACGCTGTCGGGTATGGGTTACTTAGTGTGCATGATGCCCGAGCGCATAGGCAGCAGGCAGGTTCAGACGCTGCCAGAACTGCTGATCCGGCGTTGTCCCGGAGAGCGGATAACCCGCAGGCAGGGCAGTTTTCACCATCAGCGCCTGGCGCTGGGTTGCACTGAGGTTTGGCAGTGCCGCTTCCAGCAGCACATCGGCCCCTTCAGGCACTTTCAGACGCTGCTGTTCGCCTTTTTGCTGCGGCAGATCGTAGGTCATGGTGAAGCGATAGAACGTCTGCATGGCCGGGTCACGATACGGATCGTTCTTACCGTCGGTCTTTGCGCACTCAATCAGCGATGTCCCACACTCTTTTTCCAGTGCGGTGCGCAGCTGGTCGCGGGCTTCGTTAAACAGCGCGCGATAGCTGGCGTCATTCAGATAATGGGCTACATTACGCTGCGCCACCATTCGCGAGCCCATCACATCCAGCGGATAATGCACGCCGAGGACAATACGGGAATAGCCATAGCGTGCCCCCCGCGTCACCAGCGCATCAAAACGCTCCGGGATCATCTCTGCCATCATCAATGCGTCGGTGTAACCGGTGTTGGTGTGCCCGCTCGGGAACGAGCCGCCGTCAGCGGTATAGGGTTGATTGTCTTTTACCACCACGTCATCAGGCACCAGATGAATGGTATTGCCCTGGATAAGGAACGGGCGCGGGTTATTAAAGTGCTTTTTCGCCTCGCCAGTGCTGACTTCAGATGCCTTAATCAGCGCCGCGGCTTTGCCAAGTTCCCCTTTGTCATAGGCAGCAAGAAATGCCTTACCCAGACGCGGCCCCAGCGCGTCGCTCAGGAAGTAGAGATAGCTAATCCCTTCGGCATCCGCCAGTGCCTGATGGCGAGTGAGTTGCGAAGCATCGTGGTTAATGGCGGTCACTGTTTGGAGGTTTGCGTTGATAACGGTCTCGGGCAGTTTACTGAATACCGAAAGCAGGTCGATACCCGCCTGCTGGTTCTCTTTCACCCGGAAGTCATAGCCGCTTGCCTTAAGCCAGGCTTTATCGGCCTGGGTTTTATTCTGCTTCGCCTTTTCGAGCTGGTCACGCGTGAGCGTGGCGGCATCACCTTTCAGCGCGGCACGCAGTTGCGCCAGCGTCTGAGTTTCCAGAGCATCAAACGACGGGCTGGCAGATGCCGGCGTAACGCTGCTGGCGATCTCGGCCGCCTGGCTGAGCGGAACCTCTTTTGCCAGTACCGGCAGCGCGAGGAGGAGTGCTGATGTGAGCAGTGTGAATTGCAGCTTCATTATTTTTCCTTTTATTCAAAGAATTACCTTGCCTGCCTGCGACGCTAGCCCTGCTGGTTGACACTTTTATGACACCGATATGTTTTGCAACGCTTTTGCCGGAATTGAAACAGCACGGCGCTTTAGCGGTAATCCAGGCGGATCTACGGTAAACTAGCGCTTAACTTGTCTACTTCCCGGAATCTCTGCATCCATGCTCAGTTATCGCCACAGCTTTCACGCAGGCAACCACGCCGACGTCCTTAAACACACCGTTCAGAGCCTGATCATTGAAGCGCTCAAAGAGAAAGATAAACCCTTTCTCTACCTGGACACGCACGCCGGCGCGGGCCGTTATCAGCTGAGCGGCGAGCACGCCGAGCGTACCGGTGAATATCTCGAAGGCATCGCCCGTATCTGGCAGCAGGATGACCTGCCGGCAGAGCTGGAGCCTTATATCGGCGTGGTTGAGCATTTCAACCGCAGCGGCCAGCTGCGTTACTACCCAGGCTCTCCGCTGATTGCCCGCCAGCTGCTGCGCGAGCAGGACAGCCTTCAGTTGACCGAACTGCACCCGAGTGATTTTCCACTGCTGCGTTCCGAATTCCAGAAAGATAACCGCGCCCGCGTGGAAAAAGCCGATGGCTACCAGCAGCTGAAAGCCAAACTGCCGCCGGTTTCCCGCCGTGGCCTGGTGTTAATTGACCCGCCGTACGAAATCAAAACCGACTACCAGGCGGTGGTGACCGGCATCAACGAAGGCTACAAACGCTTTGCAACCGGCACTTATGCACTTTGGTATCCGGTGGTACTGCGCGCGCAAATCAAGCGCATGATCAAAGACCTGGAAGCCACCGGCATCCGCAAAATCCTGCAAATTGAGCTGGCCGTGCGCCCGGACAGCGACCAGCGCGGCATGACCGCCTCCGGCATGATTGTGATCAACCCGCCGTGGAAGCTCGAAGCGCAAATGAACAACGTGCTGCCGTGGCTGCACAAAACGCTGGTGCCAGCCGGTACCGGCCATGCGACAGTGAGCTGGATCGTGCCTGAGTAATCGCAGTCATTGGTGGAACCTATTGATTTCAGGTATACAATCGCGGCAATTCACGATTAAGGATAAAAGCTATGACGAAGCATTATGACTACATCGCAATCGGCGGCGGCAGCGGCGGTATCGCCTCTATCAACCGTGCAGCCATGTACGGCCAGAAGTGCGCGCTGATTGAAGCCAAAGAGCTTGGCGGCACCTGCGTGAACGTGGGTTGTGTACCGAAGAAAGTGATGTGGCACGCGGCGCAAATCCGTGAAGCTATCCATATGTATGGCCCGGATTACGGCTTTGACACCACCATCAATAACTTTGACTGGGACAAGCTGATTGCCAGCCGTACGGCTTATATCGACCGAATCCATACCTCGTATGACAACGTACTGGGTAAAAACAACGTCGATGTGATCCGGGGTTTTGCACGCTTTGTTGATGCCAACACGATCGAAGTCAACGGTGAGACGATCACTGCCGATCATATCCTGATCGCCACCGGTGGCCGCCCAAGCCACCCGGACATTCCAGGTGTGGAATACGGTATCGACTCTGACGGTTTCTTCGAACTGCCTGCTCTGCCAAAACGCGTTGCGGTTGTTGGCGCAGGTTACATCGCGGTAGAGCTGGCGGGTGTGATTAACGGTCTGGGCGCCGAAGCACATCTGTTTGTGCGTAAGCACGCACCACTGCGCAGCTTCGACCCGCTGATCGTCGATACCCTGGTCGAAGTGATGAACGCCGAAGGCCCGACCCTGCATACCCACGCCGTACCAAAAGCGGTCGTGAAAAATGCAGATGGCAGCCTGACCCTGGAGCTGGAAGATGGCCGTAGCCAGACCGTCGATTGCCTGATCTGGGCGATTGGTCGTGAGCCGGCAAACGACAACTTCAACCTGGCCGTCACTGGCGTGAAAACCAACGACAAAGGCTATATCGTCGTCGATAAATTCCAGAACACCAGCGTGCCTGGCATTTATGCGGTGGGTGATAACACCGGTGCCGTTGAACTGACTCCGGTCGCGGTGGCCGCTGGCCGTCGTCTCTCTGAGCGTCTGTTCAACAATAAGCCGGACGAGCATCTGGACTACAGCAACATCCCGACAGTGGTATTCAGCCACCCGCCAATCGGCACCGTGGGCTTAAGCGAGCCGCAGGCGCGCGAACAGTATGGCGATGACCAGGTGAAAGTGTACAAATCGGCGTTTACCGCGATGTATACCGCCGTCACCTCTCACCGTCAGCCATGCCGCATGAAGCTGGTATGCGTTGGCCCGGAAGAGAAAATTGTCGGTATTCACGGTATTGGCTTTGGTATGGATGAGATCCTGCAAGGCTTTGCTGTGGCACTGAAAATGGGCGCAACCAAGAAAGACTTCGATAACACCGTGGCTATCCACCCAACTGCGGCGGAAGAGTTTGTGACCATGCGTTAATTGCGGAATGCCCCTCCTCCCGAGGGGCATTTTTTTAACATTCATAAATCGTTGCAAAACGAATGTTCTGAAATCCTTCCCTGCACCGGCTCGTAATAATCCATCAGTACAATTAAAAATCAGCAACATAACAAAACCCTCTCTTTCCATATGCGCGACAAAACGTGATCTACCGCACATTTAACTCCCCACGCATCGAAGCGAATGTCTACGCTTATGAGACACCCGGAAAAACCTGTCATTGTGAATACAACCGGAGGTCCCTATCACTATGTTCAGCCAGAAACTACACGCCGCCGATATCGTCGAGTTCGGGATTGAGGAAGAACTTCGCTACGAGGCCGATCCCTGCGAGTTGAAACTGGATGAAATGATTGAAGCGGAGCCGGAACCCGAAATGATCGAGGGGCTGCCCGCATCCGATGCCCTCACCCCCGCCGATCGTTACCTTGAACTGTTTGAGCACGTGCAGTCATCGCGGCTGTTTGCAGACAGCAAAACCTTTCCCGACTGCGCACCGAAAATGGATCCGCTGGATATTCTTATCCGCTACCGCAAGGTAAAACGTCACCGGGATTTCGATTTGCGCCAGTTCGTTGAGAACCACTTCTGGATGCCGGAAGTGCTCTCCAGTGAATATATTTCTGACCCAAATCTTTCCCTGAAAGAGCATATTGATAATCTGTGGCCGGTGTTAACGCGCGAGCCGCAGGACCATATTCCCTGGTCGTCACTATTGGCGCTGCCGCAGGCGTATATCGTGCCCGGCGGGCGCTTCAGCGAAACCTACTACTGGGATTCCTACTTCACCATGCTGGGGCTGGCGGAAAGCGGACGCCACGACATGCTGAAGTGCATGGCGGACAACTTCGCGTGGATGATTGAGCGTTACGGCCATATTCCCAACGGCAACCGCACCTACTACCTGAGCCGCTCGCAACCGCCGGTGTTTGCCCTGATGGTCGAGTTATTCGAGGAAGATGGCGTGCGCGGCGCGCGGCGCTATCTCGACCATTTGTTACTGGAATATGCCTTCTGGATGGATGGCGCGGAATCGCTGCTGCTGAATCAGGCCTACCGTCACGTCGTGCGAATGCCGGACGGCTCTATGCTTAACCGCTACTGGGACGATCGTGACACGCCGCGCGATGAATCATGGATTGAGGATGTAGAAACAGCGAAACACTCCGGTCGCCCGCCGAACGAGGTCTATCGCGACCTGCGTGCGGGTGCGGCTTCGGGCTGGGATTACTCCTCCCGCTGGCTGCGCGATGCCGGGCGTCTTGCCAGCATTCGCACCACACAGTTTATTCCCATCGATTTAAATGCCTTCCTGTACAAGCTGGAAAGCACCATCGCTAATCTTTCTGGTCGGAAAGGTGATAAAGCGGCCGAAGCCCATTTCCGCCAGAAGGCAAGCGATCGCCGGGCAGCAGTAAACCGCTATCTGTGGGATGACGAGAACGGCTGTTACCGTGATTACGACTGGCGACGCGAAGAGATGGCATTGTTCTCCGCCGCCAGCATTGTGCCGTTGTATGTCGACATGGCGACCCACGAGCAGGCCGAACGTCTGGCCGATGCCGTTAACGCCCGTCTGTTGACGCCGGGCGGTATTTTAGCGACCGAGCATGAAACCGGCGAACAGTGGGATAAACCTAACGGCTGGGCGCCGTTGCAGTGGATGGCTATTCAGGGGTTTAAACGCTATGGCAACGACTCGCTAGGCGATGAGATTGCCCACAGCTGGCTGCAAACGGTGA
The DNA here is from genome assembly GCF_052886895.1 of Enterobacter sp. C4G1. NCBI lineage: Bacteria > Pseudomonadati > Pseudomonadota > Gammaproteobacteria > Enterobacterales > Enterobacteriaceae > Enterobacter > Enterobacter sp. C4G1. The sequence continues at coordinate 811,264 of NZ_JBQVVV010000001.1, forward strand.
ACCATTTCTATAAGAAACATCACAAGCTTATTGAGAAGTACCATATCGCCAGCAGCACACCGCGTGAAGGTGGCGGTGGTGAATATCCGTTACAGGATGGGTTTGGCTGGACGAACGGTGTGGTGCGGCGTTTGATTGGGTTGTATGGGGAGCCGTAGGTTACCGGGGTGGTAGCGGTGAGTCACCCCGGCACTCTCCCGCAAAGTTACCGAATCACATCATAAATAGCGGTCTGAATAGACTGCCATTTTTTAGTGTTATCGTCCGGCTGCGCCTGGGCGCGACGCGTGGCCATATCCGTATCATGCTGCTGGCGTTTCACCACCGCAGGTACTGTGCAAAACGCCTTAAGATACTGCTTACGCAGCGAAGTCAGGGCATCACCGTTCGACATGGCATGGCTGAGGGTATTGATAAACCGACGGCACGGTTTTTCCTCCACCATTTGCGACCGGTAACGCAGCATCAACTCCAGCACGCCGTCGTGCTCCGCGGCCATCGCCTCTTCAGTCCATGAAAGCTTCCAGTCCATTCCGCCCTGGAGGAACAGCTGCGCCACGCGGGTGTCGTTACGGTTGATGGCCGAACGGAAATTGTTTTCATCCCAGGTCACGCCCATGCGCGTGAGTGTTTCACGTGAAGTGGGCGCTTCGCGCATCTCCTGAGTCGGGGAAGCTTCCTCTGCGTTCGCGGTTGCAGGTGGCGGCTTACCGCTGGTGACGAGCCAAAAACCTCCCATCACGATGGCAATCACCATCACCCCAACCGCCGCCCATAGCAGGCCAGAAATCAACTGGTCGCGCTGTTCTTGTGTACGCGGCGCACGCTGGGTCGGCTTTTCAATGGTGTCGCGCACCTCGAACAGATCGCCCCCGGTGATGCGGTCCATTTTTTGCGCGTTTTCCCAGAAGTTATGCAGCTCGCTGGCATCCACCGACATCAATCCCGCCGGGTTGATGCGCGTGCGCCCTTCTTCAAACGCCCGCTGAACGGGGCGGGTAATTTGTGTGTAGTAGTTATCCAGCAGCAAAATTTGTGCGGAGCTCAAACGCTGGTTAACGGCAATGCTGTTGCGGATCTGGCGGATATCATTCAGGAAGGTTTGCAGCGTTTTTCGCGGCTCAACCAGCAACGTCAGCATCAACGGGTCGCTAAACAACGGGGAGTAGTAACGGCTAAATTCCCGTTTATCCACCAGCATCTGTGCCAGCTCGCTAAACATCATGCCGCTGAGGATATCGTTGATTTCACCCAGCTTCAGCCAGCGCCGGACGCGGTCGGCGTTAAATAACGTTTTAAGGTGATTATTGAGCCGCACCGGATCGGGCCATGCCTGCTGGATAAGCCCCTTAATCATCAGCTCAATTGCCCGAACCTGCTTTTGCGCCTGCTGTTGTTGGATCTCGTTGCCTGCCGCAAGCTCCGTACTGTAGGTTAAAAGCGTCTGTTGCAGACGCACGTGTTCCAGGGCGGTCACAAAACGCATGGCCGCAATCAGCTGGTTTTCACTGACATCCTGCCCACTTTCGTACTGTGGGACTCGCTGCTGCAACAGGCGCAGTTGCAGCGTAAAGTCCGACATTTCAGCATCATTCAGGTTGAGTTTTTTCGCCACAGCGCCCCAGCCACCTAATGCGAGGCGGGCGCTATCCAGTTGTTCAAGGAACCAGCGAGGATCTTTGCCTTCCGAAACATGGACATTCAGGAGAAGCAACATTTCGACTGAGGCCTGACGAATGACCGCCAGGCAGTGCTCAAACTGCTCGCGGATATGATGTGATGTGCTGAGAGTCATTGTTTTCCTTCAGGGACAACGAATACATCATGGCAGACCCGATAAGGTCATTTTTCTTTTTATTTATACGAGGTTAAACCATACCTGAGTTTCTGTTGAAATACAGTGACAGCCCTATAATCATTTACACATGCTCTGGAGAACCCGAATGCCTTCCCTCACCACCGTACGTCTGACCTGCTCGCCGTTGCAAGCGTCTGACTGGCCCTTCTTTCTTGCATTGCAGCAGCATCCCGACGTCATGCGCTTTGTCGCAGAAGACCGTTCTGTTGCAGACATCCGCGAAGCCTTTGATTCCCGCCTTGCCCCGTGGGTGCCAGGCAGCGCGCAGTGGTTATGTCTGGTGGTGCGTGATGCCGCCAGCCAGACACCGCTGGGGGTCACGGGTTATATCCATCGGGAAGACGATTGCGCCGAAGTCGGTTTTCTTTTCGCGCCATCCGCCCAGGGCAAAGGTTATGGATTTGAGTCATTGCAGGCACTCTGTGATTTTGCGTTTAACCAGGGCGGCATCCGTCGGCTGACCGCTACCGTCACGGCGGGCAATATCGCCTCACGGGCTTTACTGGAAAAATCAGGGTTCAGGCTGGAAGGCGAAATGCGCGAAAGCTATTTTCTGTCCGGGCGCTGGCAAAATGACTGGCTGTTCGGTTTGCTCAAACACGAGTTTCAGGCTTAAAAGCACAGCGCAACGGCCATTTGGCGGATATTGATCACCCACCATTTCCTCTACAGTCATGCCAGAGAGAGGAAACGAATATGATATGCCGTTCGCTGAAGATATCGTCGTCTGGAATTGAATTAATTAAACAATATCAGGGTCTGTCCCTTGAGAAATATTGTGATGAAAGTGGTTTATGGATTATTGGATTTGGCCACGTGATCGGTCCGAAAGAGACAACTTCCGCGTTTATTACTCTGGCTCAGGCCGAACAATTTCTCTACGACGATATTCAGAAATGTGAAGACGTTCTACGGGAAAATATCGCCCGTCCGCTGACGCAAGAAAAACATGATGCCCTTATTTCATTGATATTCAGCTGCGGGATTAAAGACTGTCTGAACACTGGCATTATTCAGGAGGTTGCACGCGGTAATAACGCGCAAGCGACACTGCTCTGGCGTAATGCTCTTATGCTTAATGGCAAAAAGATCAACAGCCTGGCGCAGCAACGCCAGGCTGAATGTGCACTTTTCGACAGCGAATAAACCTCAGGCTACCCGGGTATAAAATAGGGCTGCCTGCGTGCGATTTTTGACATCCAGGCGGCGAAAAAGCGCTTCCAGATGGGCTTTTACCGTTCCCGTGCTGATGTTTAGCGTGCGGCTAATTTCTTTGTTCGTCTCACCCGCCGCCAGCAGTTTTAGCACTTCGCGCTGGCGCTCACTCAGTGAAGAGAGCTCCTGCTGCGGCCGGGAAGGTTGTTTAAGCCAGTCGCACGGGAAACAGACCATCCCCTTCGATACCGACTTCAGCATTGCAGCGATCATTTCCGGGTGTGCATTGCGGGGAATAATGGCCGTGACATTATTCTGCATAAGCTGCTCCACCCATCTGACATCGTGTTTTGCCAGCACCATGACCACACGCAGTGCCGGAAAACGCAGCATAATCTCTTCCAGCATCGTCATGCCGGCATCCTCAATAAAGCGGCCGTCAATCATGAGGATAGATGTTGGCGAGGCGGATAAAAGCGCCCATAGCTCATCAGTCTGACGGGTTCCCGATATATTTATTTCTGGAATTAATTCTTGCAGACGGTTTATCGCTCCATGAATAAATATTGACTGCCTGTCAAACATGATAACTCGCATTATTTTTACTCCCACTGAAAACCCCGTGCCACGAAGTATCGTCATGGATAGATAATAAGGGCTTAATAATTCGAGGGGGGATTCTACAGAGGGTCTGCCTGAGAACAAACTCAACGACGGGAAGCGTTACAAAATGCTGAGTTTGATTAAATTTTGCCAGATTTTGACATATTTTCCTTAAGGAATACCTTAAGCACCGACAATACGGGGATCCCTCCCCGCAGATTATTGCATTACAGGAACATCCCGCCTGAAACTTCAATACGCTGGGCGTTCATCCAGCCCAGTTTATCGCTCAGCAACGCGGCGATCGCATCACCAATATCGTCCGGTAGGCCCACGCGACCCAGCGCGGTTTGAGACGCCAGCATCTGATTCAGCTGCGCGTTGTCTCGCACCCGTCCACCGCCAAAATCGGTTTCAATCGCGCCCGGGGCAATAATATTGACCGAGATCCCTCGCGCACCCAGCTCTTTTGCCTGATAGCGGGTCAGCACCTCCATTGCCCCTTTCATTGAGGCGTAAGCCCCGGAGCCTGGCTGTGTAAAACGCGCCAGCCCGCTGGACACATTCAGGATGCGGCCACCGTCTTTAATCACCGGCAACAGTTGCTGGGTCAGAAAAAACGGGCCTTTGAAATGGATATTCATCGCCTCATCAAACTGCGCTTCCGTCGTCTCGGCAAAGGGCGCATATAAACCCGTACCTGCGTTGTTCAATAAATAATCAAAGGTATCACGCTGCCAGATGTTTTTGAGCGTTTCCTGAACCTGCCTGGTGAAATCCTCAAAGCTGGCGACATTGCCGACGTTAAGCTGTAATGCTGCGGCTTTAACGCCTTTTCCCTCAATTTCCCGCACAACTTCAAGCGCTTCTTCCTCGCTGCTGTTATAGGTCAGGATAATTCCTGTACCTGCATCAGCCAGCTTCAATACCGCGTTTTTCCCCAGGCCACGGCTACCACCTGTTACTAATGCAATACGTTCAGACATAAGAAACCTCGTTCCGGCTGTTATGAAGATTGAGAAAGAGCTTATTAGGTGATAGAAGATCAATAAAGACAGTAAGAAACGCTTCACTGTTTCATTACAAACAACAATGAGCCACGCCTATGGATAAAATTCACGCAATGCAGCTCTTCATCCGTGTCGCAGAACTGGAAAGTTTTTCCCGCGCGGCGGATACCTTAGGCCTGCCGAAAGGGAGCGTTTCGCGGCAAATTCAGGCGCTGGAAAACCTGCTGGGCACGCAGCTTTTACACCGCACCACGCGTCGCGTCAGCCTGACGCAGGACGGCATGGTCTATTACGAGCGTGCAAAAGATCTGTTGACCAACCTCGACGAACTGGACGGCATGTTCCAGCTTGATCCCTCCAGCATCAGCGGACGATTGCGTGTCGATATGCCTGTGGGCGTTGCTCGAAATTTAGTCATCCCTAAACTCCCGGCATTTTTACAGCAGTATCCCGGTATTGAGCTGGAACTCAGCAGCAGTGACCGCCTGGTCGATGTGATCCGCGAAGGGTTTGACTGTGTGGTGCGCGTCGGCACGCTGAAGGACTCCGGACTGATTGCCCGCCCGCTAGGTAAGCTGTCGGTGATTAACTGCGCCAGCCCAGAGTATCTGGAGCGTTTTGGTTACCCGGATAGTCTGGACGATTTGGCTTCACATGCGGTCATTCACTATGCCGCCAGTCTGGGCACTCGCCCGCAGGGCTTTGAGTATTACAACGGCAACACGACGCAGTGGATAAAAACGGGCGGGATACTGACCGTAAACAGCACGGAAACCTACCATGCGGCCTGTATCGCCGGGCTGGGGATAATCCAGGTGCCCCGTGTTGGTGTGCGTGATTCGCTGCGTGCCAAAAAATTGCTCGAGATCCTGCCGCAATACCGCGCAGAACCCATGCCCGTGTCGCTGATTTATCCGCACCGGCGTAACCTCTCCCGCCGGGTGCATCTGTTTATGGAGTGGCTAACCGTATTAATGAAAGCCTATGTTGATTAAGGGCAGGCTATAATTTCAATTACATCCCGCCAAACGAACAAGGAAAAGCGTGTGACGCCGGAAAACAACCAGCAACGTCCCCCACAGGAAAACACCCCAGGAAAAGCCGTCAACGCGCTGAAAACAGTCACCAGCACGGCACAGAAGATCCAGCGTCGGCCTTTGATTGCCCATCTGATACGCGCGACTGAGCGCTTCAATGATCGTATGGGGAATCAGTTTGGCGCCGCCATCACCTATTTCTCATTTCTGTCGATGATCCCCATCCTGATGGTGTCGTTTGCTGCCGCAGGTTTTATTCTTGCCTGGCATCCGACGTTGCTCCAGGACATCTTCGACAAGATCCTGATGAACGTCAGCGACCCCACGCTTGCGGGTACGCTTAAAAGCACCATCAATACCGCCGTGCAGCAGCGTACCACCGTGGGTCTGGTCGGTTTGCTCATTGCGCTCTATTCCGGCATTAACTGGATGGGAAACCTGCGTGAAGCCATTCGCGCCCAGTCCCGCGAAGTATGGGAACGCACGCCGCAGGAGCAAGAGAAAATTTGGGTTAAGTACCTCCGTGATTTTGTTTCGCTGATTGGCCTGCTTGTGGCCCTGATTGTGACGCTATCCATTACCTCTGTTGCCGGTTCAGCACAGCAGATGATTATCTCAGCGCTCTATCTCGACAGCATTGAATGGCTTAAACCTGCATGGCGAGGCATTGGGCTGGCCATTTCTGTCTTTGCCAATTACCTGCTGTTCTTCTGGATATTCTGGCGGTTACCACGCCACCGGCCACGTAAAAAGGCGCTGATCCGCGGCACACTGATTGCGGCAATTGGTTTTGAAATCATCAAAATCGTGATGACCTACACCCTGCCAGCGCTGGTGAAATCCCCGTCGGGAGCGGCATTTGGCTCGGTGCTGGGGTTAATGGCGTTCTTCTACTTCTTCGCCCGCCTGACGCTGTTCTGCGCCGCATGGATAGCCACCGCGCAATACAAAGATGACCCGAGAATGCCTGGTAAAACCCACACCTGATGGAATATGCGGGCTGAATAAGAATGCAAAAATTCAGCCCGTTCTATAATTTCAGAATATAAATCCAGTCCGTAACTTTTATTTAACCGAAAACCAGTTTTATCATCTAATATTTAAAAACTGTGAAGCATTTCATAGAAGATATTTTGCTGGTCTGAAAATTATTCGCTTTTTGCTGCTTTTATCGCCATTCATCCAGTTTGTTACAGATTGAAATGTCGCTTTTGCTGTGCGTAATATGGCCGTTCGTTCGTCAAAATATAAGAATATTTTATGCAAGCAACCGCCACAACACTCGACACTGAACCGGAAAGCACGCCGGTTAACTCACGTAATAAAGTTGTCGTCGCCTCGCTGATTGGCACCGCCATTGAGTTCTTCGACTTTTATATTTATGCCACAGCTGCGGTTATCGTTTTCCCGCATATCTTCTTCCCGCAGGGTGACCCAACGGCCGCCACGCTACAGTCTCTGGCGACATTCGCCATCGCCTTCGTTGCGCGCCCGATTGGCTCTGCACTGTTTGGTCACTTTGGCGACCGCATCGGCCGTAAAGTCACGCTGGTGGCGTCACTGCTGACCATGGGGATTTCTACCGTGGCGATCGGCCTGCTGCCGACTTACGAAACCATCGGCATTATGGCGCCGGTTCTGCTGGCGCTGGCGCGCTTTGGTCAGGGTCTGGGGCTGGGTGGTGAATGGGGAGGTGCAGCGCTGCTTGCAACCGAAAACGCCCCTGCCCGTAAACGCGCGCTTTATGGCTCTTTCCCGCAGTTGGGTGCGCCGATTGGCTTCTTCTTTGCCAACGGCACTTTCCTGCTGCTCTCCTGGCTGCTGACGGATGAGCAGTTCATGAACTGGGGCTGGCGTATTCCGTTTATCTTCTCTGCCGTGCTGGTTCTGATTGGCCTGTACGTGCGCGTTTCTCTGCATGAAACGCCAGTGTTTGCCAAAGTTGCGGCGGCGAAAAAGCAGGTCAAAGTGCCGCTGGGCACGTTGCTGACAAAACACGTTCGCGTGACCGTGCTGGGCACGTTCATCATGCTGGCGACCTATACGCTGTTCTACATCATGACGGTCTACTCAATGACGTTCAGCACCGCTGCCGCACCTGTTGGTCTGGGGCTGCCGCGTAATGAAGTGCTGTGGATGCTGATGATGGCGGTTGTTGGTTTTGGCGTGATGGTGCCGATTGCAGGCCTGCTGGCGGACAAATTTGGCCGTCGCGCAAGCATGATTGTTATCACCTCGCTGATTATCCTGTTTGCGCTGTTTGTCTTCCCGCCGCTGCTGGGCTCAGGCAGCCCTTCGCTGGTGATGGCTTATCTGTTGATTGGTCTGAGCCTGATGGGACTGACCTTCGGCCCGATGGGCGCGCTGTTGCCAGAACTGTTCCCGACCGAAGTGCGTTATACCGGAGCGTCTTTCTCCTATAACGTCTCTTCTATCCTGGGGGCATCTGTTGCGCCGTATATTGCCACCTGGTTACAGGCTAACTATGGTCTGTTCTATGTGGGTGTGTATCTTGCAGCGATGGCGGCACTGACGCTGATTGCGTTGCTGCTGACCCACGAAACTAAAGATCATTCTCTGTAAGCAGGTCATGCCGGGTGGCGGCTTCGCCTTACCCGGCACAAACAGACCGCACCATCACTTCTTCATTTGCGCCAGAATTGTCCGGCACTGATTCGCATCCCCTTCCGACGGTGATACCAGAGCCAGCAGAGCTGCCGCTGGCGTCACCAGCGTAGCCAGCGCCGCCGCAACCGCACCACGCGCAATCAGCGGCCCGGCTTTCACGCCAGCCTGCGGATACTTGAATGAACCGCGCACATACAGCGGTGAACGCAGGGTGATGATACGAATGCCCTTACTCTCAGGATCGATAGTCAAATCCAGCTGTTCAGAGGCCATACTGGCCGTCCCGGTGACATTGATAACGGCATTTTCCGTGTCGAAGGCAAAAATCTGCGGGCGCGCAACACCATTGACCAGATCCAGGTTCGCCGCTGCGCAGTTCACACGGATTTCATCGTCGCCAAAAATCTGCCCGATAATGTAGTTACCAACGTTAAGCCCGAGGATCTCCATCAAATTCCGGCTCACCAGCCCGTCATTCATCAGGAGCTTCAGGTTGCCGTTACTGCTGCCCAGCAACGCCGCCACCGAATTACCCACACCGCGAATATCCGCATCGCCGTTCATCTCGCCCAGGGTTTTCTGCATCAGTGCAATATCCGGCATCAGTTGCTTTAGCTTCAGCCGCCGCGCCTGAATATCCGCCTGCCCGTGCATCGGCTTTTTATCCCCTTCAAGATGAATATTGGAAGAGATAGTCCCGCCCGCCAGGCCAAATTTCAGCGGCTGTAAGCGCAGGTCGGCATTATTAAGGATCAGGTGCGTGGAGAGGTCGCTGATGGGCAAGGTGCTACCGTGCTCGATTTTGCGCCCTTTAAAACGGATATCGGCATCCATGACGTTCCACTTGTCGGTTTCAAAGCGTTCATAAGGCAGGACTTTACCCGCCGGCTGGGGATCCTTTTTGACCTCTTTGGTCTTCGTGCCTTTACCAGAATCGATACCAATCAGCGGCCCCAGATCGGCCAGGCGTAGCTGGCGAGACTCCACATCGCCTTCCAGTTTCGGACGTGGTTTTCCGGTGGTATACGTCAGAGAACCGTGGATATCGCTATCCCCAATCCGGCCATTAAAATCGCGGTAATTGAAAACTGACGCAGTTTGCAGGTCGATTTTCGCCGTTAAATGCCCGTCGGTTTCAAAAGGTGGCGTATCGGGCAGCAGTACGCCGGTCAGGTCATATAGCTCGCCAAGTGAATCCCCGGCGAATTTCAGCCGCAGGTCAACACCGCCCATTTTCATTGGATCGTTAACCGTACCCACGAATGCCACGCGGGTATTCCCCGAACGAAAATCGGCCTGTACCGGGAAAGGTGTCCCTTCGCTTCGCAGCGCCAGCGTCCCGCCGATTTTACCCGTGCCGCTCAGGGGCTGGCCGTTGTAGCGCCCTTTCGCCGTCAGGCCAAACACGTAATCGCCTGCTTTGCTGCTATCGCCTTTTTCTTTGCTGCCCGTCACCTCGCTAAACGGCAGCGGTTTCCCCAGCGGATCGACCATGATCTCCACATCCGCTTTACTCACCTTGTCATCAATGAGGATCCGCCCGCGATCGAAAAGAACATTATCCAGGTGAAAAGACCAGGACGACGGCTGAGCATCAGGCGTGCTATCACCACTGCTGGCGAGATTGAACGTCCAGTTGTTATTTTTTTCAGATAAGCGGATCAGGCGCGCATCAGGCTGCTGGAGTTTGATCCACGGCAGATAGACCGTTTTGGTCAGTAGCGCGAGAGGGGCCAGCGTGGCTTCAACACGCGGCAGGTGCACCATAGTGATGTCGGGAATATCCGGCGGATTGCCAAGAATGATGTCATCGGCGTGAACATGCGGCCAGGGCACCCAGCTTCGCCAGCCGGTTTCCTCTTTCTGCCGCTCCCAAACCACGCCCAGATCGCCGCGAATGGCAAACGGCCGGTTCAGTTCGGTAGAGACTTTCTGGTTGATGGTCGGTTTAAGGCGGTTCCAGTCAAACGTCGCGAGAATGATGATTACCACCACAATCAACAACAAGAAAATCCCACATCCCCAGGTGACAATCCTGGTTGTTTTCGTCATTGTTTCCCCCTTTCCAGATGGCCTTACCTTTCATCAATATAGCTCATGACATAGGTAAGCGGGGGCCACTGCGTCCGGTAATAATGCGTAAGTGCGACGCACTATTACGGGAAACAGATTACTTTACAACGTAATAACGACGTTATTCAGGGTATCCATCGGGACAGGACGAGAGAGGAAATAGCCTTGCGCTGCTGCCGCAGGTGAGTTTTGTACATCACGCCACTCTTCCAGCGTTTCAACACCTTCAACAATGACACCCTGGCAATAACGGTTCATCAGTTGCAGGAGCAACGTGAACAGATTTCGGCCTTCCGGCGTCTGGCGCAGCATAATAAACAGGTCGCGAGCCACTTTGATGTAGTCATAGCGCACTTCACTGAGCGCGGAGAAGTTCGCCATACCTGTACCAAAGTCGTCCAGCCACAGCGGGCCAAACTCACACATAGTGGCAAATGACGAATCCTGAGGCAGGCTGACGTGCTCCACCAGCTCGAAGCGCATCCACGGCAGCGTGGCGATCAGCTCCTGCAATTTTGCGTTCTGGCGCAATGCTATCAGGGTCGGGCCGTCTACATTCACCGATGCAAGAATGTTGTGCTGAGTGAAAAACTCATGCTTTGTCGACAGCATTTTCAGCTGCTCTTCCAGCACATCGATGCGCTGGCGAACGGCCACTTCAGCAAAATAGCGATCCGGCGGAATACGCTGTGAAGGGTTCGACGGATGCGTAACAACCGTTAAAATCTCAATGGCCATCAACCGGCCGTCAGTACGGTAGATCGGTTGATAGGTATAGGCACGCTCACATTGCAGCCAGTAGCGATGCTCCTGCAAGTTCTCAATACTTGCCTCAGGCGTAGTGCTTAGCCGCTGGATAACCTGCTCTGACTTCATTTCAGATGTCCTGTTTTATGGGGATGACCTTTCTGGACTCGTCAAAGGGTTATCGGCGGGACAATTGAGAACTTTATGTCCAGTTCGCCGGGAAAATGAAATTAAGATGACAGAAATTATCAGGAATACGCGCTGGCTCAAAAAAAATATTGGAACGTCGTTTTAATATAGTTGACCACATAATCCACACAGCGCACACTGCTTCTAATTTATCTGTTCAGGTTCACGACTATGTCTAAAAAAATTGCCGTGATTGGCGAATGCATGATTGAGCTGTCACAAAAAGGCGCGGAAGTTAGCCGCGGTTTTGGTGGCGATACATTGAACACATCGGTTTACATTGCCCGTCAGGTCGCTCCCGACGCACTCGCCGTGAACTATGTTACCGCACTGGGTACGGACAGTTTCAGCCAGCAGATGCTGGAGTCCTGGCAGAGTGAAAATGTACAAACTTCCCTGATTCAGCAGATGGAAAACCGCCTGCCGGGTCTGTATTACATTGAAACCGACAGCACCGGCGAGCGTACGTTCTACTACTGGCGTAACGAAGCCGCGGCCAAGTTCTGGCTTGAAAGCGACGCCGCAGCTGCCATTTGTGAAGAACTGGCTACTTTTGACTATCTCTACCTGAGCGGGATTAGCCTGGCGATTTTAAGCCCGTCCAGCCGCGAAAAACTGTTGTCATTATTGCGTGAATGCCGCGCCAATGGCGGTAAGGTGATTTTCGATAACAACTACCGCCCTCGTCTGTGGGCCAGCCGCGAAGAGACGCAGCAGGTTTATCAGCAGATGCTGCAATGCACCGACATCGCGTTCTTAACGCTGGATGACGAAGATGCCCTGTGGGGCGAGAAACCGGTCGATGAGGTTATCGCCCGTACTCAGGCTGCAGGCGTGAGTGAAGTCGTGATTAAGCGCGGTGCAGAGTCGTGCCTGGTGGCGATTGCGGGGGAAACCGTTGTGGAAGTCCCGGCAGTCAAATTAGCCAAAGAGAAAGTGATTGATACCACCGCTGCGGGCGATTCATTCAGTGCGGGTTATCTGGCGGTACGTCTGACGGGCGGTACGCCAGAAGCGGCGGCACAGCGCGGGCACCTGACCGCCAGTACGGTGATTCAGTATCGCGGGGCGATTATTCCGCGCGAGGCAATGCCTGCGTAAATCAGGTGGGGGCTGATGCCCCCACCCTAAGCCTCTCCCACCGGCATTACTGCCCCTGCGGAATATCCGTTGCGTCCTGGTGTAAATCATCTGCCGTTGTCGTCTGCGCAGCCTGCGGTGCAGTGACCATAATTGAATCCCAGGTTGACTGAAGTTCTTTCATGTCATATTCCGGCTCGCCCTTTGGCTGCAACAGAATCAACGCCATATCCTGCGACAGTTGCTGACGCAAATCCTGATTCAACATATCGACCGTCAGACTGCTCAGGAAGTCCTGACGCAGTTTCTGATACTGTTCCGGCGCAATATCAACAACCTGGTTTTGCAGCGAACGAATACGCTGGCTAATCAGGATATCGGTATCAGCGCGGGCATAGGTCGCAAACAGTTTTTGCAGTTCGAGTTTTTTCTGCGCCACCAGCGCATTAAATTCCTCTTCTGACAGCCCCACCTTGCGTACTTTCGCCAGCTCTTTCGCCACCAGACCCAGGTTCGCATTCAGCTTGTCGCCCGGTGATTCCACATTGATGGCGCACTGGGCGCGCTGGAACAGCACACGGCAGTCAAAGCCCAGGCCGATGTCCTTCATGTTGTTTTTGCTCAGCGTCTGCTGAACGTGCCAGAACAACGCCTCACGGGCGAGATCCGCACGCCAGTAACGCAACAACGCCGCAGACTCACGAATGGGCTGCCAGGCGGTGTCCCACATCATAGAGAGCTTATCCTGACGTACTGTGTCCGTCATAATGCTGACCGGCTCTGCGCGCAGCGGTGAAAGTGTAGGGACAGGGGCTGGCGATTCACGCTTGCCTTTCAGATCGCCAAAGGCTTTGTTGATCTGCTCAACCACCGCACGGCTATCAACATTACCCACCACAATCAGGGTCATTGCATCCGGGGTATACCATTTCTGGTAGAAGGATTTGACCTGCTCGGTATCGACGGGCTGTTTCAGCGGCTCTGCCGGGTCATGCCCCAGCAGCGTGGAGCCTTTCAGGCGGTAGCGCCACCAGCCTTCTTTCGTGTCCACAGGCCAGGTTGCCACCATGTCGCTGTTGCTCAGCGCATAATTTACGGTGTCTGGTGTGATGGCAAGGTTGCCTGTGGCATCAGACAGATAGGTCAGGGCTTCTTTCAGGAGATCGTTACGGTTGTTCGGCAGACTCAGGTTAAACATGGTGTAGTCATAAGAAACGACTGCCGGAGGAAGTGGGCGTTTAGGGTCAATGGCTTGTTGCCAGAGAGAACGCACCTGAACTGCCTGCAAACTGCCGCTCTGGGTGAGTGCCAGCCGGGGAATAAAGTGACTTAAACCGGTCTGCTGAGTGCTTTCTGTCAGAGAGCCTGTATTCACAGACAGACGAATTTCAATACGGTCACTCGGGCGCTGCGGAGTGGCTAAAACTTGCCACTGAAAACCGTTCGCCAGAGTCCCTTGTTGCCAGGCCGGGTCTGGCTGGAGCGCATCTGCCTGCACATAACTGGCTGCTGCCATCATCAGCAAACCGCCGGTTAAGAGTCGAATTTTTGTGCCCTGCATGTGAACCCCTGATCAACATTCCTGGTTAAAAAGAGTGTCTCGTGACGTGGAGCACTCCAAAAGATGACGATGAAAACACTTCGATTAGACCGCGTGTTCTGCGAAACGTCACGGACGGAAGTGAAATATACCTTAAAAAAATCTTGTCGAATTATGACAGGTATGAACAGTTATTATGCGCAGGAGCCCGCATCCCGACAAGGGATAGCGGGCATTTGTGACGATATTAGGAGGATATACCTTGAGTCTTGCTGTCAGAATTGCGGTTATTCAGCGTGTCATCAAGCTTTTTGTGATCCAGCTCTTTCACCCATTTCGCCACCACAACCGTGGCCACGCCGTTACCCACCAGGTTGGTTAACGCACGGGCTTCTGACATAAAGCGGTCAATACCGAGAATCAACGCCAGACCTGCCACCGGCAGATGTCCCACTGCCGAAATGGTCGCGGCCAGAACGATAAATCCACTGCCCGTTACGCCCGCAGCGCCTTTCGAAGAGAGCAACAACACCACCAGTAGGGTTATCTGATGGAAAATATCCATATGGCTGTTCGTTGCCTGTGCGATAAATACCGCGGCCATCGTCAGGTATATCGAGGTGCCATCGAGGTTAAAGGAGTAACCCGTCGGGATAACCAGCCCCACCACCGACTTACGGCAGCCCAGTTTCTCCATCTTATCGAGCATTCGCGGCAGTGCAGACTCAGACGATGAGGTACCCAGCACAATCAGCAGTTCTTCGCGGATATAGCGGATAAACTTGAAGATGTTGAAGCCTGCCGCGCGGGCAATCGACCCCAGAACCACCACTACGAACAGAATACAGGTGATGTAGAAGCAGATAATCAGCTGACCTAGCTGCACCAGCGTACCTACGCCGTATTTCCCGATGGTAAAGGCCATCGCCCCGAATGCGCCGATCGGTGCCAGACGCATGATCATGTTGATGATGCCGAAGATGACCTGCGAGAAGCTCTCAATCACGTTGAAGATCAGCTGACCTTTACTGCCAAGACGGTGCAACGCAAAACCAAACAGCACCGCAAACAGCAGAACTTGCAAAATATTGCCGCTGGCGAATGCGCCGATGACGCTTCCAGGAATAACGTCCAGCAGGAAGGCCACAACGCCCTGGTCTTTTGCCTGCTCGGCGTACATCGCGACGGCTTTGGCATCCAGCGTCGATGGATCAACGTTCATCCCCGCGCCCGGCTGCACCACGTTAACAATAATCAGACCAATAATCAGTGCGATGGTACTGACCACTTCGAAATACAACAGAGCGACTGCTCCGGTACGACCGACGGCCTTCATGCTTTCCATGCCAGCAATGCCGGTCACCACCGTACAGAAGATAATCGGGGCGATGATCATTTTGATGAGCTTAACGAACGCGTCGCCAAGCGGTTTCATTTGCGCGCCTAATTCAGGATAGAAGTGACCAAGCAGAATACCGATTGCGATGGCTGTCAGGACCTGAAAGTAGAGGCTTTTGAAGAGTGAGGTTTTCATAGGGTGTCCTTGGGAAGAAAAACCACAGGCTTTGTAAGGTTTTGGTTAACCTGCGGCTTTAAAATAACACCCGTAAAACATGACAGAAATAAACTTACATCAACTTTGAAACACAAATGTTAAGAAATTTGAGCTGACTCGCGCAAGCCAGCAACAAATTTACGCTTTTGCATTATTGCTTTCATTCGCCAGATAGCGTTGCTCGAACACATCCGAAGGGACTGCGCGGGCAAAAAGGAATCCCTGTCCGCTCTCCACCCCTGCGGCTGCCAGCCAGTCGCGTTGCGCTTCGGTTTCAATGCCTTCTGCAATCACATGCAGGTTGAGGCTACGCGCCATCTGGATGATGGCCTGCACCATGCTGCTGTCTTCCGGTAGACCGTCAACGAAGGTTTTATCGATTTTCAGCACATCAACCGGCAGGGTTTTCATGTGATGGAGCTGACGCAGCCCGGCATACCCCATGCCAAAATCGTCCAGCGCGATGCGGATCCCGGCATTACGCAGCGGTTTCAGAATAGTGACCGCTTCGTTAGGGTCGTCAATACGGCGGCTTTCTGTCACTTCCAGGATCAGCGTGTCAGGTTTTACCCGATAGCGGTGGATAAGCTCCAGCATCTCCGAAACCATGGTTGGATGCATCAGCTGTAGGGCAGACAAATTCACCGACAGCGGCAACGTGACACCTCGCTCCTGCCAGGCCGCAAGCTGGCGGCAGGACTCTTCAAGCACCCAGTAACCCACGGTGACCATCAGGCCACAGGACTCAATACGCTCAATCAGCCCTTCGGGCAGCTCCCACGAGCCATCAGGCTGCTGCATCCGCAGTAATGCTTCTGCGCTTTTGACTTCGCCCGTCAGTAAATTCACCTGTGGCTGGAGCCAGATGGCAAACTGGCGGTTATCCAGCGCGGTCAGAATATCGCTCTCTTCGGTCAGGCGCTGCTGCGCTTTTTCCATCTGCTCCGGTTCGAAAAACTGGATCTGGTTTTTCCCTTTACGACGGGCAGTGAAGGCGGCAGAAAACGCGCGGCGATACAGCTGCTCTGCTGTGAGGTCGCCGTAGAACATAGCGATCCCGATGCTTGCGCTTGGACGTAGCTGAATACCCTGAATGGGCAACCGCTCATTAATGACAGTGAGTACTTGCTGACCTAATGTAATCGCGTGCCACGGCTCTTTCACGCCGTGGGCAATGATCACCAGGTCATATCCGCTGACCTGGGTCAGCACCATGCGCGGAGCCAGGACAGATTTCACCTTTTCCACCAGCGTCAGCAGCAGCACTTCGCGCTGGCTCTCTTTGAGAACACCCGCCGTGTCCTGCAAGGTTTCACAGGCGACAACCATCAGCGCGGTCGTCTGCTGGCGCGCCACGGTCTGCTCCAGCAGGGCCATCAAAAAGGCTTTGTTGGGAAGCTCTGAAACCGGAAAACGGGTCGCACTGCTGTTTAGATCGTCCTGCTGGCGCAAAATACGCTGCTGGTTGAGGTTATAGCTGCGCACCAGCATGCCAATTTCATCGTCATGGTGCAGATGCGGAACTTCCAGCTGATGCCCCACCTGTTCCTGCGGCGAGAGGTTATTCAGCTCGCGAGCGATGCGGCGTACAGGGTGCACAATCAACCGGTTAATACACCAGGTCAGGGCCACGCTGAGGATCAGCGCCAAAAGTAAGTAAGTGGTTACTAATGTAATAACCCAACTCATCACAAATTTATACAGGCGATATGAATCGGCCTGAAGCACCAGATAGGCTAACGGTTGCGGGTTCGCCGGGCGCTCAAGGGAATAGACAGGCAGGGAAATTTGTACCGGCAGCTCAAACAATCGCATGATCATGACCGGAACCGGACGTTCAGGGATAAAACTCATCCGCAGCGCCTGGAACTGGTTAGGCAGAACCACATCCGCGCGGCTGACTATACCAGCAGGCTGGATGCGTTTTAATATCGTTTCCGCCTCAGGAATATCCCCTTTCAGGATAGAGGCAGAAAGTGGCCCACGTACTGCGCGGGCAATACTTTCAAGTTGTGAAGCCGTGTTATAGCGATTCTGCTGTACGGAATGAAACAGCAAAATGACGCAGAAAAGGAAAACAAACAGCATCGTGACGGCAGAAACCATCGCCATCTGTTTGATAGTTAAAGAACGGCTGACACGCAAAATGACTCTCCACAAAACTCAAAGCGCAAGGCGCACCAGGGCGTTAACCTGGTGCGCCTGAGTATACCCGATTGCTGCGTTTATTAGAGAGACTTACAATTGGATTAAGGTAAATCTGATTACCAGTCCGCGTACGGAATAAGCGGCTGCGGTGGCAGATCCATGTCTCCTTGCCAGCCCGCCGCAGAATAACGTACGTAGAGCAGCGCATGGCTCGGGGTATAATCTTTTGCTTCCTGAATATCAACGCCCATCCCGACAAACCAGTTAGACGTTACACGACGTTCAACAATCGCTCTGGCGGTATAACCCGTGCCTGACGAACTGCTGCCGTTTTCCGGCTCTCCCCGGTCCGTATAGTTCCCAGGTTCATCTGTCGGGATCAGGCTCTGAATGGGATATCGCATTCCATCGTCCGTTTTGGAGTGCGACCAGGAGACTGAACCACCCAGCTCCCATGACCAGTTCTCGGTACGTTTACGCCAGGTCACAGGCAAGGCAAAAGAGACATATTGCTGCGGGCTGTAATAACCGCCCTGGCCCAGCGTATACCCGCTAAGATCCTTGTCGTAATGCCACAGCATATTGCTGACACCAACGGTCAGGCGCTCGTTATTTTTATTAATGAGCTTGTAGTAGTAACCGGTCATCCAGCGAACACGCCAGTTATCTTCCACATTTTTCCCTGTCAGGCTATCAGCACTCAGGCTTGACCAAATGCCGTTCGCTTCACCTTTGTCATAGCTCAGGCTCGCGCCACCACCGGTGGCACGCACGCCGCCCCATGTGGTGTCGGTGTTGGAATCACGCTGCCCGGCAAACGCCAGAAGCGAGCTGGAAATCGGGCGACGGTGGGCGTTTACGGTATAACCAATTGGCCCCAGATCGTTGCTGTAACTCAGGCCACCAACCACATCCACCACGTCGAAACCCATCGGCGTTGTGCCGATGTCCATCGCCCAGGTTTTATTCTGCCAGCCCACGGCAACGCTCGCGCCGTTTGCGGTCTGGTTGGTATTGCCATGACAAGGCGTTGCCGCACAAGTACCCCATTTCGGATCGTACTTCCCGTCTTTGGTGGCAAATGTCCCGGCATCCATGTTGACCAGATCGCTACGGAAGAACATACGCCCGTCAGAAAGCGGCGCATCCACCTGCAACATAGTGGTGTGAGCTTTCAGGTCGGAATAACCGCCCGTACCGCTTGAGCCCCAGTAGTCGTGTTGCAGTGTGACGTTAACGTCCTGCTGACGGTATAAATCACCGGCGTCGCTGCGTACACCGCGCTTCAGCCAGTCGTCGTTCTCGTCGTTACGCGTCAGCCGGGTAAAGCTGTCGTTATCCGTCGGACGCGTGGTGGTGATACCAGAAGACACCATCGCGTCTTTATAGGTTTCCAGCGCCTGCTGAGGCTGGCCGTTTTGCGCCTGAAAACGCGAGGCGTCACGCAATACCAGCGCATTCTCCATGGACGCAGGCTGCGATTTCGCCTGAGGAATTAACTTACTGAAGGTTTGCTCAGCCGCGGCGTTATCACCTAGCCCCGCCTGCGCCATCGCAATCCGCCGCTGCATGTTCAGTGACTGCGGTTGCCCGGCTTTCGCATCCGGGAGTTTTGCCAGTTCGGCGCGCGCGGCGTCTTTATTCCCTTCCGAGATATAGATTTCCGTCAGCCCAAGGATGGCGTCTTCGTTTTGCGGTTCACGCTGCAACACCGCGTTATACGCGGCTTTCGCCTCTGCACGGTCACCACGCTGCTGCGCCCAGTCAGCCAGGGTTAAATCGATACGCGTTGAAGAAGGTTGCTGACGGAGCAGGTTTTCAGCCTCTTGCTCTTTACCGCTGTCCCGCAGACGGCTCGCCGTTTCCAGCACCTGGTTGCTTTGCAGACGGTCAGCCAGCTCCTGGATATTGCCATTCCACTGGCTGCGCGGCAGGGTGTTCAGGTGAGCCAGAGCGGCCCTGTCCTGGTCGTTACCGGAAAGATAAAGCCCGCTGGCGTATACCTGATCAGGATCGGTCGGTTTTTGGTTTGCCAGCTGGCGCATCAGGGTGTCGGCCTGGCTGCGCTGGCCCGCACTGTAGAGATCGCGCGAAAGACGATAAGTTATCCACACATCGCCCGGCGACAGCGCCAGACGACGACGCTGAATTTCCGCAGCCTGGGCATATTTGCCTTCGTTTTCCAGCTGCTCGGCCTGCCGGGACAACTGTTCGTTCGTCAGGCTACGTTCAATATCATCAATGCTGCGGCGCTGGCTGGCAGAAAGTGACTGGATAAACTGCGAGGCTTTTTCCGGTGACTGGGCACGATAGATATTGGCCAGTCCGCGCACGGCGTTACTGTTACCGCTGTCCATACGCAATGCCTGGCGATAGTAACGCTCAGCTGCGTCATTATCTTTGCGCGCCGCCGCCACATCCCCAAGACCGAGCACCGCATAGCTATCGGTGTTGTCGATATTTCGCGCCTGCTGGTAATAGCGTTCCGCCTGCGCGGTGTTGTTCGCTTTAAGCGCGGTATCACCCTGCTGGATCAGCAGCCAGTAACGGTTAACCTTCAACAGGCTATCCCACTTACCCCGGTTATCGCTCTGCGGATCAAGGGCAATGGCTTTTTCAAACTGCGCCACTGCACGGGCGCGATCGCCTTTTTGCGAATACGCCTGGCCCAGTGCGCCAACGGCCTCGCTGTCGGCATGGTTAGCGCTAACCGCTTTTTGCAGTTCCGTGACCGCTTTACTGCCCTGCCCGGCATCGACCGCCGCTAAGCCTTCGGCTTTGGCACGGAACGTCGGGTCGGCCAGCTGCTTTTGCTGCGCTTCAAGCTGGGAACGCGCCGCTGTCACGCTATCGCCAGTGCTGAAGACAGTCAGGTATTTTTGCAGCGCGCTCACGCTGGCGCTGCTGGCAGGCTGGTCTTTAATCTGCTGATACCACATGTCAGACGCCTGATCGCGGCCATTATTGGTTTTGGCCATATCCTGCAATACCGCGAATCCTTCATCACGGCGCCCGTTCTGGAACATCAGCTGCGCCAGCGTGGCCTGTAGCTGCACATTGCCAGGATTGCTGGCATTGATTTTCTTAAGCTGGTTTATGGCACTGGTACGTCGGGCAGGATCTTTGGCCACCACATTCCAGTACTCTGTTGCTAAATCGCCACCAGGCGGGTTTCCGGCAAAGAGTTTGTCGTAAGCCACAATCGCTTCCTGAGTGTGGCCTGTTGTGGCTAACAAACGCGCCTGCTGCAAAGCCTGGCGGCCATCCGGCGTTGAAAGCAGCATGGTATTACGGGAAGACTGATACACAGCCGAACCCGGGGCGATCCCTTTCAGGCGATCCAGCTCTTTTTGCGCGCCAGCAGTGTCGCCCTGGCGCAGCAAATAACGGAAACGTGCGGCAATCACATCCGGGTTGTTTGGATCGATAAGCTCAAGACGATAGAGCGACTGGCGAACCAAATCCTCGCGCTGCGTTGATTCGCCCAGACGAACCTGCTCCAGCAGCTGTTTCTGCTGGGGGGAGTTGGCAGCCTGCGCCATCGGCATCAGTGCCAGGCCAAGCGATAAACTGAGTAGATTTAATGTGAACTTGCGCATTCCTGGCCCCAATCCGGTATTAATTCACCTTTTTCGGTGAAGCGAAAACGATGCTGATCCCATCCTTGTCCAAAGAGAGTCAGTACGTAGCTGTAATAGGCGTTGTTATCGGGAAAGTTATCAGCGACACGCTGGCGCTGAACCGCTTGCGCGTCACGGGATTGCAAAAAGGGCAGCAGAGAAGCCGAAAATCCCACCGGACCGTGACCCGTACGTTTCCCGCCCGCCACATCCACTTTCTCCGGCGGTATACCCTGTTTTTTTGTCACCGCAGCCATCGGCTGGAAACGCGCCAGCAGTCGGGCTTTTTGCGGGTCTTTGTCGTTCATCATCCCCACCCAGAGATAAACCCGGATGGCATCATAGCTGCCGACCAGGGTTTTATACGGCTTCAACTGCCAGCCTTTATTTTTCTGGTATTGCACCCAGTCCGGGGAAAATCCTTTCGGTGCCGTTTCCAGCAACAGGCGCAGGTTAGTCTCGCGAAGGGTTTTCCAGGGAGCGCCAAAGCGGGTGAAATAGCTCGCAAGCTGAGGGGGAAGGTAGCTGGGGTTGAAGCGCCAGGCATTCTCTTCTGCAAAGCCGATTTTGCCCGGCAGTAGCATCGAGCCAAGACCCGGTACTTTTACCACTTCCTCGCTGGCAATACGTTTGAGCAGCGCCTTCCCGGCGCGGGTGTAGTCCGGGTGTTTCCATAACCGACCGGCTTCGAGCAATGACCAGGCAATCCAGATATCGCCATCAGATGCAGAGTTAGTATCGATGACCGCCCAGGTGTCTTTGTCTTTTTGACCCCACAGCCAGGCGGGCAGACGCTCGTGTAAATCCCCTCCGGCGAGGTTATCGCGCGTCCACGTCAGCAACTGGTCAAACGCCTTGCGGTCATTCGCCGCAAGGGCAAAGAACAAGGCGTAACTTTGCCCTTCTGAGGTAGTAATTTTGCGCGTGTCACTGGGGTCAATGACACGCCCGCTCTCGCTAATGTAATCCTTTTTAAACTGCTCCCAGGCAGGCCAAGTGCAGGCGGCGCGAAGATTCGTCGCCGCCAGCATCAACGCTGCTAACGCACACCAGCGAAAGGCTTTCATCACATCTTACTCATGATCCGGGTTAAGGCGACGACGGCTGATGATACGCAGCAGACGCCACAGCACCCACGCCAGCAGTACGACACTCACTGCCGCCAGAATTGCGAGCAGAACCGGGTGGTTTGACAGCGCATACCACAGGCGTTCGAACCACGGCAGATGGCCGACGTAGTAC
The DNA here is from genome assembly GCF_052886895.1 of Enterobacter sp. C4G1. NCBI lineage: Bacteria > Pseudomonadati > Pseudomonadota > Gammaproteobacteria > Enterobacterales > Enterobacteriaceae > Enterobacter > Enterobacter sp. C4G1. The sequence continues at coordinate 833,749 of NZ_JBQVVV010000001.1, forward strand.
ACATCGCCCACGCGCAGGCTATCCACTCCAGACTCACGGATAACGGCAACAGAGCCAAACATGGAGGCACGTTTACCGCTGTCGTTCATCGCGTTGTTGAGCAACTCATAACCGCGCGGGCTATCGGCCAGCAGCGCGATGACGCTACGCTGATCGTTAAACGGAGACTGGAAGCCCACGATTGCCGCCATTGAGCCAGAAGACGATACTTCGGTCTGAACGCTGGCCTGACGATCGTTCGAATCCGGCATAATGCTTGGGAACTCGGTCTGACGCAGCGGCGTGTTCACCCAAGATTGGGTAGCCTTCACCAGCAAATCAATACGCTTATCATCCTTCAGCTTATCCGGGATGGAGCCAATCACCATGATGTCAGCGTCTTTGTTCTGGATCTGGCTGCCGTCATCCGTCAGCGTCACATTAATCGCCGGTAAACCTGTCTGAGCGCCCACGGAAGCCATGGTGTCCAGCAGGGTTGTCACCTGGCCTTCGGTTGGCGCTTTTGGCATCACAACGATGGATTCAGAGAGATCCGCCATACGGCTGAACGGGAAGCTGGCATTCGCAAATGCGCGCAGATCCGGCATCGCCAGGAAGTGATAATACCTGGAGAAGTCGATGGTTGAATCATCACCAATGACCACATGGTTCTGCACCGGCTGGAAGGTAATACAGTTATCCACCGAACCACCCGGCATTGGGTTCATGTACTGGAAATTAAAACGCAGCTGGTTTACCGCGCCCAGTTTCAGCGCAGGGATAGAGACATCCGTTTTACCATCCAGCAGCCCTTGCAGCACCGGCAGACGAAGCATTAGTTGGTTGGTGTCCTGGCTACTGGTCAGGCTAAAGGATTGCAGGAACTGGTTGTTCAGGCTGATATCCATGCGCGAGCTGTCTTTGGTTACAGGCGCGGTGTAACGGTATTTCAGGTTGATATCAATCCCGTTGGTACGCATCAGATACAGGTCTGGCGGCAGGTTCAGCGAAAGGCTGATTGGCGATGGCTCAAGCCCGGTCGACTGAAGCTGTTCTTCATAGGTTTTCAGCTCACCAAAGCTAATTGCGCGGTCGGTACGCACCCAGTTTGGTGCATCGTAAGGTTTACGCGCCAGCAGAGGTTTTACGTTGTCGACAGTCACACTATTGCCACGGAACAGGACGTTACCCTGGGCAATACCTTTCGCCGCCTGGAGCAGGTCTTTATCATCACGCCCGAATACCACCAGTAGCTTCACATAAGGGTTATCCGGGTGGTTCATAACTTCAACCGTCGGTGCTTTCACGTCCGGGTGGTCGCGCAGGAACGACGGGCGTTTGTCATTGGTTGCAAACACAATGGCATTGCGATCCGGCAGTTTATCGTACATCACCGGGAAGCTCTGACCGCGCCAGGCCGCACGTGAACCAAACCATGAAGCGACAATCGTCGCAGCCAGCTGCTGAGTCACATCCGGGGAGGCCGCGAAGACTACCGGCAGCGTGAGCTGGCGGTTATCGCGCGGATCAAAGAATGGCACAGGGAAAGCCGAGAGATCGTTTTTCAGCGCCAGCGACTGATAGGTCATTTGCAGCGATGTATTACGACCGACATCCATCCACAGCGTACTGCTGGCCGGGTTTTCGCATACATCGCGATAGTGCCCGACAAACTCCAGACGAACGCGGTTAAAATCGGTGATAAACAGCGGGTTGATAGGTACCTGTGCCAGCGTCTTTTTGCCGAGCTGTTCTTTGGTAACCGGCAACACGTCCATCAACTCATCGTTGAGATAGACCTTAAGCTGGGACTGAACCGGCAGCAGAGAAGGCGACGGTGTGTATTCCAGGTTTAGCATCGCCTTCGACACCACTTCATCGCTGCGCATTCCAAACTCAACGCCGCCGTTCGGGTTAATGCCACGCAGGACCATGCTGCCCGGAGGTGGGGCAATCTGGGCAAAGGTCAGCTTCACGTCCCTGGACGGGGCATTATCCGCCACAACAGGCGCGTTCGCACCACGCACGCCAGGCAAGACGCTGCCGATAGGTTGAGCCGTCCCGTCTGCCGGTTGATTGGACTCAGCGTTATCGGTCGCGGTGACGGTTGGATCGGTTTCCTGCACCACAGGCGTAGCCGTAGTCTCAGGGGCTGCATTCGCCATCATAGGGGGAAGCGCACTCATTCCCATTGCCACTGCACATAACCAGGAAAGTTTTGTTTTCATCGCGTTATCATCATTGTTGAGCCATAACCGGGTCCGATTGCTTCGCCTCTTCCCGCTCAGGTCGGCGTGGAATAAACGACACGACCCAGGAAACCAGCGAGGTAAGTGACCGGAAAATTAATTTCACAGACGACGGGGCAAATTCTGCAAGGTGACGATAGCCACGGAACCCCAGCTTAAGAATATCCAGCAGGCTTTCCAGAGGTTTATCTTCCGGGAAGCTGTCCTGCCAGAGAGCCCACGTATCCGCGCGGGCAAACGTACACTGCACAAAATCAATGTGTTGCTTTTTAGTCAGCGGCATCAGCTGCAAACCCACTTCATTGCCTAACACACGCACAACCTGCGTCGGGAAGACGTACTCCTGCTGGCCGCGTTTAAGCAGTAAGTTGACCTTCTGCCCTTCCAGCACCTTCGCCTGGCCGTTGATCTTGATACCCAGACCACCGTCAGAGAAGTCATGCACGGTACAGGAGAAGAGATGGCCATCTTCACGGGCAATTGCCGCAGGCATACTGATTTCAACGCGATGCGCACGGCGCACCTGCTTGCTCTCTACCGAAACCGCCACCGCGCCGCCAAGAATAATCAGGTTGTAGAACACCCAAGCCATACTCACGAACACGGTCAGCACTTCGTTTTCCGGGCCGTAGAAGTAGCGCCAGATACCAGCGATAACGCCCACGATATTCAGCAGCACCAGGAAGATATACGGACGGGAGATCACCCAGTCGACATACTCTTCTTCCACCAGGCCGCCCTTCGCGGTGACGTTAAACTTGCCTTTATGCGGATTAATCAGCGCCACCATCGTTGGCGGGGCGATATACCAGGCGAGCACCGTTTCGTAGATTTCACTCCAGAATGAATGGCGGTATTTACCCTGAATCTTCGAGTTCGTCAGGCTCGCGTGGATCATGTGCGGCAGAACAAACAGCGCAATCATCAGCGCTGGCGCGTAGATGATGTAAGCGTGAAGCAGCAGGAACGCCAGCGGCGCGGTCAGGAAGATAAGCCGCGGAATACCGGACAAGAAGTGGAACATGGCGTTGACGTAGCACAGACGCTGCGCCAGTTTTAACCCTTTGCCCACCAGCGGGTTATCAAGGCGGAAGATCTGCACCATGCCGCGCGCCCAGCGAATACGCTGGCCGATATGGGCTGATAGAGACTCCGTCGCCAGGCCTGCCGCCTGCGGAATACGCATGTAGGCAGACGTATAGCCACGACGGTGTAAACGCAGCGAGGTATGGGCATCTTCGGTGACTGTTTCTACGGCAATGCCGCCAATCTCATCCAGCGGTTTACGACGGATAACCGCACAGGAGCCGCAGAAGAAGGTGGCATCCCACATATCGTTGCCATCCTGCACCAGCCCATAGAACAGCGTACCTTCGTTTGGGGTTTTACGAAAACGCCCGAGGTTACGTTCAAACGGGTCCGGCGAGAAGAAGTGGTGCGGTGTCTGCATCATCGCCAGCTGCTTCTCTTTCAGGAACCAGCCCATCGTCATTTGCAGGAACGAGCGGGTCGGTACGTGGTCGCAGTCAAAGATGGAGACAAACTCTCCTTTGGCGTATTTCAGCGCATTATTGATGTTCCCGGCTTTCGCATGTTCGTGGGTAGTTCGCGCGATATACTCCACGCCCACTTCCTCGGCGAACTGGCGGAACTCCGCGCGGCCACCGTCATCCAGGATCCAGATTTTGAGTTTATCTTTTGGCCAGTCGATACCTAACGCCGCATAAATGGTGTTTTTTACCACCGTCAGGTCTTCGTTGTAGGTTGGCACAAACAGGTCAACAGACGGCCATTGCGTGGTGTCTTTTGGCAACGGAACAGGCTGGCGATTGAGCGGCCAGATAACCTGGAAGTAACCCAGAACCAGCACAATCCATGCATAGGTTTCCGCAAACAGCAGAATCAAACCGCACACCAGGCTGACCGGATCATCCCAGTTCAGCGTTGAGGTATAACGCCACCAGATATAACGGCAGGAGACGGTCAGTGACAGCACAATCAGCATCAGGGCCGAGAAACGCCCAGGAATACGCCGGACCAGCAGCGCCACGCCCCACAGCAGGATCAGGAAGGTAAACTGCGCCAGCGGGTTAAAGGGCTGCGTGATACAGACCACAGCAAGAATGAGCGAGAAGACGACAATTACGCCGAGGATAAAACGCCTCAAGCCCGGGTGCAGATGCCCAAGTTCTTTGTGGTTATCCAGATGGCTGGTTTTGTGACTCACACTATCGGGCAGTCTGTTCAGCCATTGATGGTAGCGTTCACGTAAATTCGCCACCCGGTCGAAGCTGCGCCAGCGCGGAGCTTTATGTTCCTGTCGGGGCATGGTGGCCACCAGCCAGACAGCCTGGATAAGATAACGGGCCGGATCCAGCGGCCGCGGCCGGTCGGGATTAATGTGCGGGTAAAGCTCGCTGTGGCGCGCACGAATACGCTGCCAGCGCGGGTGTTCAAGCGGTATAAACATCCATGCCAGGATCATCCAGAAACAGCCAAGCGCAGCGCTTAACACCGATGCGCCGTGTCGACGGCAATGTCGGTAGCGTTCGCTTAAGCGCGCGCTGACCGGTGGGATGAGTAACCAGGTGGACACACGACTCATACAGCACTCCTGGCAGACTCTGGACGACGAGTGAAGTGCAACAGACACCAGTTCGCCAGTGTAAGGATCTCTTCTGCCGCCAGTGAATCACCACGGTATTCACCGAGTGGCTGTTTGGAGGCGAGACATTCCGCCATCCCCTCGTCACGATGAATCACCATAGGTAACAGGCGGCGCTGAGTTTGCAGCCAAATCTGGTAAAGATCGTCCTGAATCTGGCTGCTGATGCGTAAATCGTTAATCAGAATATGGGCGTCTGCGGGCAACGCTTGCTGATGCAGGCGGATATGACAGTTTGCGTCCACATTCACAATCGACAGAATGTGATCACAGTGGGTAATGAGCTGGCGCGTCAGCGGCGCAAAACCGTGCGGCAGATCCAGCAATATCCAGTCGTAATGGCTCTGTTCCTTCAGGCGCTCCAGCGCGTAGGTGAATTGCTCCAGGGTTTGCTGGCTTGAGGAATAGTTCTCACGTTCTTTTGCAGTCAGATGCCCAAAGGGGAGCAGATCGAGCTGGGAGGTGTAGCGCAGTCCTGCATCCTGCCAGTCTTTACCGTCAAGCAGCGCGCGCGCCCAGCCATCGTGGTGATCAAAATCAACGTTGAAAGACATGCGCAGCAAATTATCGGGGCAGGCATCAATAACCAGCACCGATTCACCTAATAACTGTAATGACCACGCCAGCGCTGCTGTAATGGATGTCGTACCGACACCACCGCGGACGCCCTGTAATCCTAGTATGGCCATCAATGGCTCCCTTATTGTTGTTGGGCAAATTCAGCCAATAAAGGCCAGCGTTTAATAGCCGCTGCCAACTGTTCCCGCTGGGAAATATCGGTGTAATCAATTTCAGGCAATGAAAACGCCTGAGTCAGAGCCAGAAAATCGTTTTGGAATGTGTACCCCAGACTCGAGTCGACGGGTGTTCCGGGTTCGTTATTATGCATTTTTATCTCATCCCATTGAGTAAAATCTTACGATCAGATGTAGCGAGGCGTCCTGCCAGGAATTTTCGTTTACATGCTAAATCTGATGTTCTTTAATTTCAATGTTAGGTTTATTTCTACGCTTTCGCTAGTAAACTGAGATACAGATAAATTAGATGAAAAGAGGGACACCGTGGACTCCATATTTTCTATTGGCATCCAGTCATTATGGGACGAATTGCGCCACATGCCAGTCGGAGGAGTGTGGTGGATTAATACTGACCGCAATGAGGATGCTGTAAGTCTGGTTAATCAAACCATCGCCACGCAGACGAAGGATGCGCGCGTCGCCGTCATCACCATGGGTGAAGAACCGAAGAAAATCATCAGGCTTGAGGATGACCGCGGGCCACAAACGGTTCAATTATTTTCCATGTCAACCGAGGCAGATAGTCTATACTTTTTGCCCCGCGACATTCAGTGCACTCTTGATCCCGATCACTATTTAGTGATTCTTAAATGCTCAAATAATGCCCTGCAAAATATACCGACTGAGAAACTTCTGCACTGGCTTGAAAAAATCAACAGATGGGCGAAAAATCAAAACTGCACGGTATTGGTCGTAAACCCTGGCAGTAATAATGACAAGCTATTCTCGCTTTTAATGGGGGAATATCGTTCTCTTTTCGGTCTTGCAAGTATCCGTGACCAGACCGACAGTTTTCTTTACGATATTGCTTTCTGGTGTAATGAAAAAGGCGTGAGTGCGCGACAACAACTTGCACTCAAACTTATCGAAGGCAATTGGCATGTCGCGCAACAAGAAGAAACCGTAGTGCAACCGCGCAGCGATGAAAAACGCATTCTCAGCCAGATTACGGTATTAGAAGGTGCGCCGGCCCTTTCTGAAAATTGGTCGCTGTTTGAAACAAACGAAGCGCTATTTAATGAAGCCCGTACCACTCAGGCCGCCACTATTGTTTTTTCCTTGATGCAAAATAACCAAATCGAAACGCTGGCGAGACAGATTCATATCTTACGCCGCCAGCGCGGCAGCGCGTTAAAAATCGTGGTACGTGAAAATAATACCAGCCTGCGCGCAACGGACGAACGCTTGCTGCTGGGCTGTGGTGCGAACATGGTCGTTCCCTGGAATGCCCCGCTTTCACGCTGCCTGACGCTGATTGAAAGCATTCAGGGCCAGCAGTTTAACCGCCGCGTGCCGGAAGATATCTCCACGCTGTTGTCCATGACTCAGCCGATGAAACTGCGCGGCTATCAAAAATGGGACACGTTCTGTGATGCCGTCAGTAACATGATGAACAACACGCTGCTTCCGGCAGACGGAAAAGGGGTGATGGTTGCCCTGCGTCCTGTGCCGGGTATCCGCGTTGAGCAGGCGCTCACGCTGTGCCGCCCGAACCGTTCGGGGGATATCATGACGATTGGCGACAACCGCCTGGTGCTGTTTTTATCCTTCTGCCGGGTGAACGATCTCGACACCGCCCTGAACCATATTTTCCCGTTGCCAACAGGGGATATCTTCTCTAATCGCATGGTCTGGTTCGAAGACAGCCTGATCAGCGCCGAGCTGGTGCAAATGCGAACCCTCGCACCTGAGCAGTGGGTAAAACCGTTGCCGATGACTGCCGACACCAAACCCATTCTCAATGCTAAACATGACGGGCATGTATGGCGTCGGGTTCCTGAACCACTTCGCTTGTTATCCGGGAATGAGGAGAACGCATCATCATGAATATCAGTGATATTATTCAACTGGTCGTACTCTGTGCGCTCATTTTTTTCCCGCTCGGCTACTATGCACGCCATTCGATGGGCCGTATTCGTAATACCGCCAGGGCGCTGTTTGTAAAACCTCGCTACGTTAAACCAGCCGGAACACTGACACGGGCTCCGCACGTCAAGGCAAACCGAAAACATGACTAACTCTACCTATACCCATTCGGCGCCATCGCCGCTCTGGCAATACTGGCGCGGCCTTTCCGGCTGGAACTTCTATTTCCTGGTGAAGTTTGGTCTGCTATGGGCAGGCTACCTGAATTTCCACCCCCTGCTTAACCTGGTGTTTATGGCCTTCCTGTTGATGCCAATCCCCAGCATCAGGCTGCATCGTTTGCGCCACTGGATTGCCATTCCGGTGGGCTTTGCTCTGTTCTGGCATGACACCTGGCTACCCGGCCCGGACAGCATTATGAGCCAGGGCTCGCAGGTCGCAGGCTTTAGCTCTGACTACATTCTCGATCTGACCGAGCGGTTTGTTAACTGGCAAATGATTGGGGCAGTATTTGTACTGCTGGTTGCCTGGCTGTTCTTGTCGCAGTGGGTGCGTGTAACGGTGTTTGTTGTGGCCATCCTGATATGGCTTAACGTACTGACCCTGGCGGGGCCTGGCTTCTCTTTATGGCCTGCTGGCCAGCCGACAACCACGGTCACTACCACGGGTGGAGCCGCTGCCGCAACAGTGGCAACTGCAGGAGATAACCCGGTCGTTGGGGATATTCCAACACAGACGTCACCACCAACATCCACTAACCTGAATGCCTGGCTTTCAAGCTTCTATACCGCAGAAGACAAGCGCCAGACCAAATTCCCGGATGCGTTACCTGCTGACGCTCAGCCGTTCGAGCTGCTGGTGATTAACATCTGTTCCCTGTCATGGGCCGATGTGGATGCCGCTGGTTTGAGCTCCCATCCGCTGTGGTCGCACTTCGATATTCAGTTTAAAGATTTCAACTCGGCTACCTCTTACAGCGGCCCGGCGGCGATTCGTCTGTTGCGCGCAAGCTGTGGTCAGCCATCGCATAAAAATCTTTATCAACCCGCGGGGAATCAGTGTTATCTGTTTGATAATCTGTCGAAACTGGGCTTTACGCAGCACCTGATGCTGGGCCATAACGGCCAGTTCGGCAACTTCCTGAAAGAAGTGCGTGAAGAAGGCGGAATGCAAGCGCCGCTGATGGATCAGACCGGCCTGCCGGTATCACTGCTGGGCTTTGACGGTTCACCGGTTTATGACGATACCGCCGTTCTCCAGCGCTGGCTGCAAACCATTGAGAAAGATGCTAACCCGCGCAGTGCCACGTTCTATAACACCCTGCCGCTGCATGACGGTAACCACTTCCCAGGCGTCAGCAAAACGGCTGATTACAAAGTGCGTGCGCAGAAAATGTTTGATGAGCTGGATGCGTTCTTTACCGAGCTGGAAAAATCTGGCCGCAAGGTGATGGTCGTGGTTGTGCCGGAACACGGTGGTGCGCTGAAGGGTGACAGAATGCAGGTGTCTGGCCTGCGTGATATCCCAAGCCCGTCCATTACCAACGTACCTGCCGGGATTAAATTCTTCGGTATGAAGGCTCCACACCAGGGCGCGCCAATTGAGATCACACAGCCAAGCAGCTATCTGGCGATTTCTGAGCTGGTGGCACGTGCGGTAGACGGTAAGCTGTTTGTGGAAGATAGCGTGAACTGGAATCAGCTTACCAGCGGCCTGCCGCAGACTGCTGAGGTATCGGAAAATGCCAACGCTGTTGTTATCCAGTACCAGAACAAACCGTATGTTCGTCTGAACGGCGGCGACTGGGTTCCGTATCCGCAGTAATCAAGACTCCCTCTCCCCAAAAAGGAGAGGGAACTCGTCCGGCCCCAACGTTATTGCCCTGCGAGCCATACCAGCATTTTCAGGCTCGCGGAGTAATAATCATCTTTGGCAGTGATTTCCGGTTCACCAGGCGCCTGCCCCATCGTTAAATCACGCACGGCCAGCAACCCCCCTTCCATCATGTACGGCGCGAACTCATTGGTAGTGACATTCACCCACGCCGGGGTTTGCTCGCGGCTGAACTGAGCAAACCAGCTGCGCCACGGCGTCAGCAACGAACTTTGTTTATCCGTCCAGGCGACGTAAAGCGGGATACGAATCGCGTCATAGCTCATCCGCGGAGCCCAGGCTTTAGCCGGGACCAGCTTGCCGCCCGCTTCCAGAGACTCCCAGTCTGTTGGCAGATTCGCTTTACCCGATCCCATTTTCCCGAGCAGTCGCTGTCCGTCCTGAATCAGCTCCCGCCAGACCTGTAAATGACTGCGATCGGCAAACGCCTGCCAGGCAGGGAACACAAAGTAAGAAGGATTAAGCACCACTTCACTGTTCAGGTTAAATCCCTGCACGCCAGGCAGCATCACCCGGTATCCCGCATAGCGGATCACATTGTGCGCAATCAGCGCTTTAGTGATGCTGTCCGATGCTGTGCTGTAGCGCTTGTCATGCCAGCGGGTGTCAGCTTTCAGCAGCGCCCATGCAATCAGGACATCGCCATCAGATGCATTGTTTTTGTCGGCGACCGGGTTGGCTTCCACCGGGTTATATCGCCAGTAAAACAGCCCATTGTCTTTGTTTTTCAGCGTGCTGTCTGTCCACTGCCAGAGCTTGTCGAAGGTGGCTTTATCGTCGTTTGCCACGGCCATCAGCATGGCAAAGCCCTGCCCTTCCGTATGAGAAACATTGCCATTACCGGTATCAACTATCCGGCCATCCGGCATAAAGAAACGCGCCTTATATTGCTCCCAGGCCTGACCGGCATGGGAGAAAGGCGAAACCAACAAACTCATCATGACCACCAGCGCGGCACATGCGGGCTTTCGCATAATCATCTCATTGTGGATTGTGATAGCGGAACTGAACGTCCGAAATGGAAAAGAGACGATCGCGACTCACTGTCACGTGCGCTTTTCCGCCCTGCCCCTGCATCCAGTGGGCATATAATCCCTCCAGTATTGCACAGAAGGCATGACACCAGCGGTTTTGCTGCTCTGCAACACGGCTCACCGGTAGCCCCTGATGACGAAGCGTCAGATCGGTGTCGCGGGTGGTGATATCCACACATCCCCAGCCAAAACGGGCCAGTTGCCTGTTGATATTCGCCTCCAGCTCACCCACGGTTTCCGAGGGCTGGAGCGGGAACTGCTCCGCCAGCGCGTGCCCCATCTGGCGCAGGAACGGCTGGCTTTCATGTTCGCCGACGTTACTCACCATTCCTTCGACCATTAAGGCCAGCAAATCAAACCAGCCTTCTGGCGTTTGCTGCCCACGAAACCAGCTCATCAGCGCAGGATTGTCCATATTCTGTGTCATCACTTATCTCCCAGCATGTAGCGGAAATAGAGCCCCGCCGTACTTTCGTTATAGCTGCCAAAGGTGTCATAACCGACGTTGCCGCCAATGGTCATATCTTTGTTGACGTTGTAATCCACCCCTGCGCGAACCGTGTAGCCAATACCGTTTTCCGAGCTGCTCTTATAGCGGGCCTCTTTGGCGAAACCACTGGCAACCGCCCCTTCAAGCAGATCCTGCCAGGCGTCTTTCGTCGGGAAGTAGTCACTGCTGTCCTGGCTATACGATTGATACCCAACGGAGCCACCCAGCTTCAGTTTCCAGTTATCAATTTTCTGGGTGTAATCCACCGGCAACGCTACGCTGACGTAGTTCTGCGGGCTGAAGTAACCGCCCTGGCCGAAGGTGAACTGGCTCAGGTTTTTCGAGAAGTCCATCCAGCTCATGCTCAGCCCGGCCTGTACCTGACGGAGATCGTCATGATAAGGCCGCAAATAGACCCCGGCGCCTGCGTTCACGCTGGTGTTGCTTGCCACATTCTCGCCAAGATAGCTGTAGCCACCGCCGCCAACGTAGAACCCGGCATCGCCATCGTCATAACTGAGCTGTAGGTTGCCCCCGTTTTTGGTGACGCGCCCCCAGCTCTTGCCAGAGTACTTATCTTCCAGGCCAACATAAGAGAGCAGACTGTCGGTCACGGCGCGACGTTCACCGGTCAGGATAAGCGAGAGGTAATTGGTGAGTTTCGGCGACCATTTCACCCCGCCAACCAGCGTACTCAGGTCCTGTCCGAGCGGCGTACTGCCGATGTCCATACGGTAATCTTTACCACTCAGCGCCATGCTCAGCTCGACGCCGTTCGCTTTTTGCGAATCGGTCGACACATCGCCTGGCTGGCTGACGTTTGGCTTGTGGCTGGAGGCTTCAAGGTATTCACCCACCGCCCCGCCGTCGTAAGCGCCAAGCTTCGCCAGATTGAGCTGCCCGTCGGTACTGGTCAGGTTAAAGTCGCTCGCATTAAGCGTGCCGAGAGAGTCAATCGTCGCCATTTCAGGATGGCTGGCGAGATAGGTTGCCCTGTCGGTATCACTCATCGCCGCCAGAGATTTTTGCTCGTTAGTGACGGTAGAAATCACGTTCGAGGCCGCATTAGCCAGCGGGTTTGAGCCAAAGCGGCGCCACGCATCACCGCTGGCGCTGCCTGCACTGAGCGTGACCGGGGTTGCGGTAAATTCAAAGCGCGACTCGCCAAACGGCGAGCTGGACCAGGTAAGCGGCGCTTTCGCTTCCGTAAGCTTGCTGGTTCCCGATTCACCGTCACGACCACGAATTTGTACGCCGCCCTGCAACCAGGTGCCGGTTTGATCCTGCATCTGCAGCATCATGTCATCCACCTGACGCAAGGTACGGCTCTGAACAGTTTCTTGCGGCAGGTCGGTCCGGGTGGTGCCTGGCAGCGTAGACCCCGGCTCACGCGCGGTTTGCGCCAGTTGCCATGGCAACGCGCTTTCGCTGGACACCGTGGCTCCCGCCGCCTGAGAAGTACGACTGGTGCTGACAAACGGGTTGTCTGCCAGCAACAGGCCGCCCATCGTCGGCGTGGCGGCGCTGTTGGTAGACTCCAGCCCCACCAGCTTGCCGCGCGCGCTACGCAGATAGGTCATCGCCTGCTGGTGATTACCCTGCGCCTCTTCCAGACGCGCCAGCAAGAGCAAACGCTGCGGCGAGTTGTTGGTTTGCAACCCATTAGCCAGCTGTTTCGCCTTCACGACATTGTCTTGTGCCAGCGCAACATCGATTGCGCCCACGCGCGCATCCTGATCCGGCGTATCGCGCGTCATCAGGTAGTCATAAACCACGCCCGCTTCTTTGTTCATTTTGCCGGTCTGGTAAAGACGCGCCATCGCAAACATCAGATCGGTATTCTGCGGATCGCTTTGCAGCGCGCGGATCAGTTTGTCGTAGGCTGCCGCGTAGTTACCCTGCTCGCGAAGCTGATCCGCTTCGTTGATCACATAGCCATTACGCACGCCTGCCAGTTGGGTTGGCGTACTGCGTGAAAGCAGTTCCGGGTTTGCCAGGAAGCGCTGAGCTTCGCCGTTCAGCCCGGCCTGGTTCAGCACGGCAACCTGATCGGCATAGTCGCCGGCATTGCCTTTCACCCCGTCGTTCATGTTGTTGCGAACCACCGATACCGCCCCCGTGAGGTCGCCGCTTTGCGCCAACATCCTGGCCAGCTTGCCTGCATCTGCCGGGCTTTCCGGTGGACGAGACGACAAGGTTTTCAGCGTGTTGGCCGCCGCAACTCCATTGCCCTGCGCCAGATAGCGCTCAGCGGTAGCCATTTGCAGGTTGTAATTCACCCGCTGCGAGAGCTCACGCATTTGCGGTGTCTGGCTGGCGGGAGAAACCCGTGACAACAATGTTTGTGCCTGCTGCCAGGCATCGTTTTCACTGGCAAACAGAGCGGATGCATACAGTGCACTGGCTCCTGCCCCCGGGCGTGACGCAGGTTGCATCACAGATGCCGCTTCACCATCAGCCCCTGATTTTTGCAGCAGACGCGCCAGATCAAGACGCAGCCACGGATCGTCCGGCAAGCGGGCAACACCCTGACGCAGGATCGCGATCGCCTGTTGCGTATTCCCGCTATCGACAGCCTGTTGTGCCTGACGACGAACAGGATCCCCGGCAAACCGGTCACCACGCGCGGCTGAAGCTTCGCCTGAAGCGATGCCGGTAAGGTGCGTAATATGGCCTGCGCGTCATCCGTTTTGTTTTGCTCTTTCAGGACGTAATAGAGATTTTCGCGCGCCGCACCATTTTGCGGTTGGTTGTTCACCATTTCACGCAGGATTTGTTCCGCCTGCGGGTAGTCTTTGTTATGACGCAGCACATCGGAACGGAACAGTTTGGCAGCCGTCCCCCGCTCACCTGTTTGCTGGGCCAGAGGGGCGGAGAGTGCGAGCGCCTGGCTAATATTACCCTCTTTCAGCGCCTGCTGAGCCTGGGCAAGCTGGCCGTAAAATGCCGCGTCATCTGCCTGAGCTTGTCGCTGCGCAGAGGCGTCACCGCCCTGACCTGCCGCACGCCCCAGATACTGCGCCGCTGCCTGATAATCCCCTTTGCGCTGTGCGATATACCCCATCCCGGCCAGGGCATCGGCATCCTGCGGGTTGGTTTGCAGCACTTGCTCGAACTGGCGCTTTGCGGCATCGGTATTGCCGCTGTTCAGGGCGGTAAAACCTTCGCCTTTTGCCGCGCCGCCCACGTTTTTGCGGTAGTACGCCTGCACTTCGCTGTCCTGCGGATGGCGCTGCAACCAGGTGTCATAAAACTGTTCATCGCCCGGTTTTGGTCCCAGCCATAACAGCGCCTGACGCAGCCCGGCATCAGCATCTTTGCTGCCGCTGGCCATCTCCTGCAATTGCATCATCCCGTCACGGCGTGTCTCTTCCCGCCAGGTGAGCATTTTCCCCAGCGCCACGCGCGCCGCGTTATCCTGCGGGTTCTGTGCCGAGAAGCGCTGTAATTCTGCCAGAGCCTGAGGATAGAGCGCTTTGTCGCTGCCCATCGTCTGATAATATTCCGGCGCGAGGCTTGCCGGTGGAGTATCGCCATTAAACAGCGTTTTCCAGGTATCGAGCGCTGCCGGAATATTGCCGCTACGTGCCTGCTGACGCGCCAGAGTTAACGTGCCCTGTGGCACCTGGGTCATCTGCCTGGCGTTATCCAGCGCCTGTAATCCGGCATCATCTGGCGAGACTTTAGCCAGCCGTGCGCGCCACTGGGCCGCGGTTTGTAAATCGCCATTTTGCTGCGCCCACAATGCCATCAGATAAAGTGCCTGGGTGTTGTTGGCATCCACCATCAACACTTTTTTCAACGACTCACTGGCGAGATCATCATGGGATTTTTCATGCCAGTAATTTGCCTGGTCGAACAGCGCTTTTAACGCTGCATCGTTTTGCGCCGCAAATGCCGTCGTACCAAACGTCAGCACACCGGAAAGGCAGATAGCCGATTTAATTGTTATTTTTTTCACTTTCCTGTCTCCGGGTTCAGGCGCTTATGTGCACGCTTTTTCAGGAAGGCATAAAGCGCCAGCCCGGTCAGCGAACTGATAATCAGCCCAAGAATGGCCAGCAGCGCCGAATGCTGGTTGGCATACCAGACAATCATCATTTGCATCGGCATTTGCCCGCTCGGGAACTGCGACCCGACGCGGAAACTGCGTACACCGTTTTCGTTGGTGATAATCGCCGCATCGCCACGAATACCGGCGTTGATGCGTGCTGAGGTTAAATCCTCATGCAGGCGTGCAAGCTGATCGTCATTGCTGCCCAGCGCCATCACCACCAGCCGGTCGCTGTTCCACGGCGAGCGGAAACTCACAAACCCGCGCCAGGCTTCGTTGGAAGAGAAGTAGCGGTCAGCGTCTACACCATCAGAGGTCCAGTCTCCGGCAAGCCAGCGTTGCAGTTTCTGCCAGGTTGTCGGCTCACGCACGCCCAGGGTGTTGTCGTGTGAGGTAAACGGCGAACTGCTGAGCAGCGCCTGGTTGAAGTCATGCTGAGCCATCCCACTGACAGCAAGCACATCGCGGGTACGCAGCAGCTCCAGATTGCCGCCCGCCGTGGGCACACCCATCACCACGCGGTTGTTGTACAGTGCAGCACCGGTGGCGTTCCCGGAGCGCGCCGCCATGTCCAGCAGCGTTGCGACCTGGGTTTCCGTCGGGTGTTCCGGCAACAGCAGCACCGTTTCCGAGTAATCCGCCATACGGGTGAACGGGAACGACGCGCCGACAAAGTAAGAGAGGTTTGGCATCAGCGCGAAGTGACGCGTATGGCTCAGATCGATCCACGAATCCTCGTCAATACGGCTCTTGATGTTGTTGTTCAGCAGCACGCTGCACGGCGCGTTCTCTTTTGCCGTAATGTTGAAATAGAGCGAAAGCTGGTTGTCGCCGTAAATCATGTACGGCTCCAGCGGCATATCGAATTTCTCCTGCCGCGCATCGCCACCCACCTTGTGCCAGAGGGTTTCCAGCGCACCTTGCTTGTTCACCGGCAGGTTATGCAGGAAGGTGTCGTTGAGCGTCATGCTGAGCCAGGACTTGTTTTCGTCAATCCAGTTTTCGGTCGGGAAACGATAGCCAATGTGCAGCGGGATTGTTTCGCCATCCCACAGGAACAGATCGGGAGCTGCACGAAAGGCAACGCGCAGCGGCGGATGCCAGATCCCGGTAACGGTCAGGCTTTGATCTTTACGGATCAACTCTGAAAGCTTCACCGGACGATCCGTTGGGATCCATCGCGGGGCATCATAAGGTTTGCTGACAGGGATCTTTTGCACCGGCAGCGAGATACTGGCGGTTTGCAGTGCAAAGTTACCGCGCGTCAGCCGCCATGCCGCCGTGCGCAGCGCGGCTTCATCCTTACCCACGACCAGCAACAGCTTATAAACCGGGTTTGCCGGGTTATCGACGATTTGCAGCATCGGCTGAGTGGTTTGCGGCAATGTCATACCACCAATCTTCTCGCCGGGATGACCAATCAGAATGCCGTTTTTCTCTGGCAGCGTGTCATTCAGCGCGGCAAACGAGACACCGCGATAATCTGCCTGAATCCCCAGCCAGGAAGAGATCAGTGCCGCCGCGCTGAGCGAATCGCTGCTAAGACTTGCCCCAAACGCAAAGGCGATGGTGGCTGGCGTCATCTGCATACTGTCAAAGAACGGGCGCGGGAAGTGGCTTAAATCAGCGCCAATATCCAGCTGCTGCCCTTCCAGTTCAAAACGGGAATCAGGCAGAACCGTAACGCGATATTTGTCCGTCAGGTCACGCTGGCACTGCATCGCATCGCCATCGTTAATCTTAAAGCTCAGGCTGTTGCTGGAGACCAGCAGCGCAGAAGGAATATCCAGCTGGAATCGTGAAACATCGCTCTCTTCCGCTCCCAGCGGCACAGTGCCAAGCGGTTGCCCGTTGAGCATCAGCTGCATAGTGGCATTACGCGTGGCCATCGCCGGAGAAACTTTCAGATTCAGTAAAAGCTGGGCGTTAGTGACCACCTGATCGACCGGCAGGGTAAAGCGCGTACCGCCCTGCAACTGGCCTCCGCTCAGCACAATCCCCTGCGGTTGCCCCATTTGCGCCACGCTAATGGTGTTCACCGAGGTAGGGGCAAAGGATGCAGCAGGCGCGGCTGGCGCAGGCATTTCAACCGGCAATAACGACGCTACTGTGGTTTCCTCACTGTGCAGTGGCAGCGCAAACAACGACGCCGCCAGCAGGGTGAGTGTTGTCAGACGTTTCATGCGTTGCCGTCCTCCTGAACCTGCACTTTTGCCTGCGCGCGGCGATTTGCGCGGCGGGTTTTCCAGGTCATCCAGAACAGATCGAACACACAGCGGACAATGGTCGCCAGCGAGCGGAATGGATTGTCCTGCGGTTTTGGCGGCTGGATCCACGCATCGGCGCGCGCCAGCACCACACGCACCAGTTCGCGGCGTCGTGACAGCGGGATATCGTCGAACATCAGGCGGATATAGTGTTCATCCGTCGTGACAACTTTCACCGGAATGCTGATCGCCCCTGATTGCAGAAGCAGTTCAATTTCTTCAATCTCGTCCGTCAGATGACGGTCGTCTGGCAGCTCAATACGGCAGCCGCCCATTGACAGATCGGCCGTCTGGCTACGCGAAGAGATACCGCTGGCATAGTGGATAAGCACCGGAATGGTGACATCAATACGAATCGTTTTGCGTGTCTGACGCGTTTCACGCGCCACCGCAATGGCGGCCAGCAGGAAGATCAGGCTGTAGAGTCCCCAGCCCACGTTAAGTGCGATAACGCGTGGATCAACGCCGTAGTAGTCATGCGCGAAGGCACGGACAATCCCCGCAATCACGCCGATACCAAGCAGAATGGCAATCACCAGATGCGGCCGAACAACCCTGAAATCAAAATACCCGACGTCCAGCAGAGCGCCCTTGTCGGTCACGTTAAACTTGCCGCGTTTCGGGAAGAGCATGGTGACAACCGTTGGCAGCACCAGATGAAACGCCAGCACCAAATCGTAGATTTCACCCCAGAAGCTGTAACGGTAGCGCCCGTTCATGCGCGAGTTGATGTAGATCGCCAGGAACAGATGCGGCAATGCGTACGCAAAGACCAGGCTCGCTGACGAGTGAATGATATTGAGGTTGAACAGCAGATACGCCAGCGGCGCGGTTAGAAACGCGATACGCGGTAAGGCAAACTGGTAATAGAGCATTGCGCTCAGGTAACACAGACGCTGCTGAATCGTCAGGCCACGGCCAAACAACGGGTTATCCAGACGGAAAATCTGCGTCATTCCTCGCGCCCAGCGGGTACGCTGAATCACATGTAACACCAGACGCTCGGTCGCAAGACCGGCAGCCAGCGGAATATCCAGGAACGCCGATTTCCAGCCCAGACGCTGCATCTTCAGCGCGGTGTGAGCATCTTCGGTAACGGTTTCCACAGCAAAACCGCCGATCTCTTCGAGTGCGCTACGGCGAATAACCGCACATGAGCCGCAGAAGAAGGTCGCGTTCCAGTTATCGTTACCCTGCTGGATAGGGCCATAGAACAGCGTGCCTTCGTTCGGGATATTGCGCCCGACAGAGAGGTTACGTTCGAACGGATCTGGCGAGTAGAAGTAATGAGGCGTCTGCACCAGCGCCAGTTTTGGATCTTTAAGGAATCCACCGACTGTTGCTTGCAGGAAGATGCGCGTGGCTACGTGGTCGCAGTCGAATACGGTAATCAGCTCGCCCTGAGTCAGTTTCATCGCATGGTTGAGGTTACCCGCCTTGGCATGAGAATTATCGTTACGCGTGATGTAACCCACACCGACATCCGCCGCAAACACCGCAAACTCCCGGCGTTTCCCGTCATCAAGCAGGTAGATTTTCATTTTGTCGCGCGGATAATCGATACACTGCGCTGCCAGCACGGTGTCGCGCACCACTTCCAGCGATTCGTTGTACGTAGGAATATAGACATCAACCGTTGGCCACAACGACATGTCATCCGGCAAAGGCACAATTTCGCGTTTCAGCGGCCAGATAGTTTGCAAATAATTCAGCAGTAACAACACCCAGACGTAGACCTCTGCCAGAAATAACCCCATGCCAAGGATGGTTTCAATCTCTGAATTAAAATGCAGCGTTTGCGTCAGGCGAAAATACATATAGCGGGTGGACATCAATAATGACATCACCACCATAATCACTGAAATGCTTCGCTTTTTACTGAAGCCCATTAAAAACAGCAGGCCGATGCTAATCAGGCCAAATATATACTGCTTTTGGCTATCCATCGGGGTAATGACAACCAGCAAGGCAACAGGAACCATTGCCAGTACCAGCAAAATTAAGAGCAACTTTTTCATAGGAAACCCTGCGTGGAATTAGAACCCCGACATACGCGGAAGGGTATGAACCGTACCGTCACCCACTTTCACCCCGAGGATGCCTGCAACTTTTTTGGCGATAAGCTCAATGTCGAAAGCCGCTGCGGATGCCGGGCTAAAATCGAAAACGGATTGCTGAGAGGCGTTGGCTTCACCTACGCTTTCATCCCGGTGAACGACGCCAAGCAGTTTTTCTCCCAGCTTGTTCTCGACAAAGGCCGTCACATCGCGGCTGATTTGGCGGCGGTTGTCGCTCTGGTTAAGCACGAAGTAATGACCTGCTTTCTGATTGAGTACCCCACCCGTCAGGCGCTGGTTTTCAATTTGCGGTAGAAGCGATAGCGAAGCTGTATCGGCCAGTAACGTCACCAGATGGAGATCGGCCAGGCGGGACATCGCTTTCAGCGCAGGCGTTGGGCCAGGAGGAAAATCTGCGATGATAATCAGTCCTGGATAGTTCAACAGCGTACTCAGACCTCGGGTCAGGAAGTGCTCGTCGTGAGTGAGGCGTTCTTCAAACGCCAGACGTTGCGGCTCGGTCGCATCGCCATAAGGCAGGACAAAGATATTTCCCCCGGCGGTCAGCACAAACTGGCTCCAGTCGGAAGACTCAGCCGCCCTGGCAACGTAGCCACGGCTGTCGGAAAGGGGTACCCCAAAGTGCAGGCGCAGCGCGTTTTGCACATCAAAATCCAGAGCCAGAACTTTGCTCCCCGCGCGCGCGAGTGCATACGCCAGATTGGCGGTCATGGTGGTTTTACCCACGCCACCTTTCGGTGAACAAACGCAAACTAACGGCATGTGGCAATCCTTTCCAGCAGTGAATTTAATGGCTGGTTTTTCTCAGCCGCAGGGACAGGTTTTGTGGTCGCAGGGGCAAACAAACGAGTAAAGTCGACAGACCCTTGTTCCGGCTCGGTGACGGGATGTGATACCTGAACCTGGGCAGGTGTCGGTATGGCAGGTGCCTGCCGGGGCAATGACACCAGTTGCTCATCCACCCCTTGCAGGATCGAGGACACCGGCGCAGGTGCAGGCTCGACGACAAGAACCTGTGGCACTGGAGTGAGTTCGCTCACCGCAAATGTCTCTTCCGTGACCGACTGAGGAGCTGACAGTGAAACATGTCCGCCAGCGGCAAGTGAATTAACTTCAGTGGCAGGAAGAAGCTGGTTGATAATCGCCCAGTTTCCCTGTTCCTGCGCATGGCTCTGAGCTGAGAAATCCTTAAAATCAAGCGCCTGGCTACGCGTTTTATCCTTAAATCGCTGCAAATCATCATAATGATTCATAGTTATACTCATGATTTACAAAACAATAATGCACCTGCCACGGTTAGACTTCAGTGGTCATGTACGATCAATGGATGTATTTATTCAGGTGTAGGAGCACAGTAACGTTACGGTTATACCGTACGCATATTATTGGCGTGTATAAATTACAGCTTTACTTCCACGCGGCTTATTATCGGCAATAGCATTAACATCAACAGTGCACATGCTATCTGTTTTTTAAGGTAAAAAACATGGAGTGGTTTTGACTTAATATTGCCTTAAGGATGGCATTTATAATTGAAAAGACATATTCAAGTAGAATATCAAATCAATAAAAACATACATAATGGCAGTAAAATCCAATTAAGATGATTCTTAATTTAATAATTTGTTACCCAGAGAAATATCTAGAAATACTTTTTCGTCGTTACTTTTTAATAATTTAGCTTAACTCTTTCTTCTGACTGAAATTATCTCCTGCCTACTATTTTCTGGAGGGGGGAGATAACCATACTGGCAGGCGAAAAAAAGGGAGCCAGTGGCTCCCGGATTTTATTCAGCGCTGCGTAGCGAAATCTCCCCACCAACCCAGGGCTTAATCATGCCATCCTGTTCAAGAAGCAACGCGCCCTGCGCATCAATTCCGCGAGAGATACCGTAGATCTCCTTCTCGCCAATCAGCAGTTTTACCGGACGGTTGATAAAATTATCCAGTTTTTCCCAGCGAGAGAGGAACGGTGCCAGCCCTTCTTGTTCAAACAGCGATAACGAGTCGCGAAGCTCTTTAATCAGCCGTACCGCAAGTGTGTTGCGGTCGATGGTGATCCCCGCTTCCTGTAGGTTAGTCCAGGCCTGGTTTACCACATCGGCCTGCACATTACGCATCACCAGGTTTACGCCCGCACCAATCACGATCTGTGCAGCATCGCCGGTTTTACCTGTTAATTCGACCAAAATACCGGCGAGTTTACGATCCTCAAGATAGAGATCGTTTGGCCATTTAACCCGGACTTTATCCGCGCCCAGATCATGCAGAACTTCGGCCATCACAATCCCGATGACCAGACTCAGGCCAATAGCAGCAGCTGGCCCCTGCTCAAGACGCCAGTACATAGAGAGATACAGGTTAGCCCCAAAGGGTGAGAACCACTTACGGCCACGACGACCACGTCCCGCCTGCTGATATTCCGCTACACAGGCATCACCCGACTGTAGCTCGCCCAGACGATCCAGAAGATACTGGTTGGTTGAGTCAATAACGGGCAGCACGGCAACCTTTCCATGCTCAATCTGACTGCCGATCAGCTCTTCATTCAGGAGCTGAATAGGCTCTGGCAGGCTGTAGCCTTTTCCCGGCACCGTAAAGACATCAACACCCCAGTCGCGGAGAGTCTGAATGTGCTTGTTGATGGCGGCACGACTCATCCCCAGGCGATCGCCCAGCTGTTCGCCAGAATGAAATTCACCATCAGCAAGGATGCCGATCAGGGTTAATGGAATGGTATTATCCTTCACGCAATGGCCTCCACGGCATTCACTTCACCGGAACGGCCAATGAAGCGGACTTCTGGTTCGAGCCAGACGTTGAATTTTTCACCCACACACTGACGTACATGGTGAGCCAGCTGCACAACATCGCTACTGGTCGCATTGCCCTGGTTAATCAGAACCAGTGCCTGCTGGCGATGCACTGCGGCACCACCCATCGTGACACCTTTTAACTGACACTGATCGATGAGCCAGCCCGCAGCCAGTTTAACGCTGCCATCGGCCTGCGGGTAATGTGGCGCAGTTGGCCAGCCCGCGAGAAATGCTTTTGCATTTTCGCCGCTGATTACCGGGTTTTTGAAGAAACTACCCGCATTTCCGTTCACTTTCGGATCGGGGAGTTTGGTCATTCGCATGTGGCAAACAGACTCAAACACTTCGCGCGCGGTCACAGTTGCCGGGTCAAGGCGCGTCAAATCACCATAGTTAAGAATCGGGTTCCAGCTTTTCGTCAGGCGCAGGCCAACGGCCACAATCACATAGCGATCCTGATATTCATGTTTGAAAATACTGTCGCGATAACCAAAACGACACTGTTCAGCGGTCAAACGCAGAGCGTTCCCTGTTGCCAGTTCGATGCAGTCGACATATTCACAAACATGTTTAAGTTCAATGCCATAGGCACCGATATTTTGAATGGGTGATGATCCTGTACAGCCCGGAATCAACGCAAGGTTTTCCAGGCCAGGCATCCCTTTTTCAAGGGTGTATTGCACCAGATGATGCCAGTTTTCCCCGGCACCAACGTGCAGATGCCAGCTATCGGCGCTTTCTTCGACATCAATACCCATGATACGGTTGACGATCACGGTACCTGCAAAATCGTCGAGAAACAGGACATTACTTCCTTCGCCCAGAATTAATACAGGTTCACTGTTTTCTGTTGCGTTTTGCCATGCAGCCAGCAGTTGCTGGGCATTTTCGGCACGTACAATTTCGTTAGCATTCCGCTGAATACCAAAGGTATTCCAGGGCTTAAGGGAGTGATTCATAGACGCTATCCTGATGCAAAAACCGGGATAGTTTACCGTATATAGGGAAGGATAGGTGATTAGTTTATGGATACCGGGAAGGGAGAAAAACGCAAAAAGGCCATCCTTGCGGATGGCCTCTTCACTTAATTGATGCCTGGCAGTTCCCTACTCTCACATGGGGAGACCCCACACTACCATCGGCGCTACGGCGTTTCACTTCTGAGTTCGGCATGGGGTCAGGTGGGACCACCGCGCTAAAGCCGCCAGGCAAATTCTGTTAATCTGTATCAAAGCTGAAAATATTCTGTCTCTCAACCGCCGAAACAGCTTCGGCGTTGTAAGGTTAAGCCTCACGGTTCATTAGTATCGGTTAGCTCAACGTATCGCTACGCTTACACACCCGACCTATCAACGTCGTAGTCTTCAACGTTCCTTCAGGACCCTTAAAGGGTCAGGGAGAACTCATCTCGGGGCAAGTTTCGTGCTTAGATGCTTTCAGCACTTATCTTTTCCGCATTTAGCTACCGGGCAATGCCATTGGCATGACAACCCGAACACCAGTGATGCGTCCACTCCGGTCCTCTCGTACTAGGAGCAGCCCCCCTCAATTCTCCAGCGCCCACGGCAGATAGGGACCGAACTGTCTCACGACGTTCTAAACCCAGCTCGCGTACCACTTTAAACGGCGAACAGCCGTACCCTTGGGACCTACTTCAGCCCCAGGATGTGATGAGCCGACATCGAGGTGCCAAACACCGCCGTCGATATGAACTCTTGGGCGGTATCAGCCTGTTATCCCCGGAGTACCTTTTATCCGTTGAGCGATGGCCCTTCCATTCAGAACCACCGGATCACTATGACCTGCTTTCGCACCTGCTCGAGCCGTCACTCTCGCAGTCAAGCTAGCTTATGCCATTGCACTAACCTCCTGATGTCCGACCAGGATTAGCTAACCTTCGTGCTCCTCCGTTACTCTTTGGGAGGAGACCGCCCCAGTCAAACTACCCACCAGACACTGTCCGCAACCCGGATTACGGGTCTACGTTAGAACACCAGCCATTAAAG
Organism: Enterobacter sp. C4G1; assembly: GCF_052886895.1. NCBI lineage: Bacteria > Pseudomonadati > Pseudomonadota > Gammaproteobacteria > Enterobacterales > Enterobacteriaceae > Enterobacter > Enterobacter sp. C4G1. The sequence goes on from NZ_JBQVVV010000001.1 coordinate 857,943, forward strand.
GGTGGTATTTCAAGGTCGGCTCCACGCAGACTGGCGTCCACGCTTCAAAGCCTCCCACCTATCCTACACATCAAGGACCAGTGTTCAGTGTCAAGCTATAGTAAAGGTTCACGGGGTCTTTCCGTCTTGCCGCGGGTACACTGCATCTTCACAGCGAGTTCAATTTCACTGAGTCTCGGGTGGAGACAGCCTGGCCATCATTACGCCATTCGTGCAGGTCGGAACTTACCCGACAAGGAATTTCGCTACCTTAGGACCGTTATAGTTACGGCCGCCGTTTACCGGGGCTTCGATCAAGAGCTTCGCGTTGCCGCTAACCCCATCAATTAACCTTCCGGCACCGGGCAGGCGTCACACCGTATACGTCCACTTTCGTGTTTGCACAGTGCTGTGTTTTTAATAAACAGTTGCAGCCAGCTGGTATCTTCGACTGATTTCAGCTCCACCCGCAGGGGCTTCACCTACACATCAGCGTGCCTTCTCCCGAAGTTACGGCACCATTTTGCCTAGTTCCTTCACCCGAGTTCTCTCAAGCGCCTTGGTATTCTCTACCTGACCACCTGTGTCGGTTTGGGGTACGATTTGATGTTACCTGATGCTTAGAGGCTTTTCCTGGAAGCAGGGCATTTGTTACTTCAGTACCGTAGTACCTCGTCATCACACCTCAGCGTTAAAAAGAGTCCGGATTTACCTAAACTCTCCGCCTACATGCTTAAACCGGGACAACCGTCGCCCGGCTAACATAGCCTTCTCCGTCCCCCCTTCGCAGTAACACCAAGTACAGGAATATTAACCTGTTTCCCATCGACTACGCCTTTCGGCCTCGCCTTAGGGGTCGACTCACCCTGCCCCGATTAACGTTGGACAGGAACCCTTGGTCTTCCGGCGTGCGGGCTTTTCACCCGCATTATCGTTACTTATGTCAGCATTCGCACTTCTGATACCTCCAGCACCCCTCACAGGACACCTTCAACGGCTTACAGAACGCTCCCCTACCCAACAACGCATAAGCGTCGCTGCCGCAGCTTCGGTGCATGGTTTAGCCCCGTTACATCTTCCGCGCAGGCCGACTCGACCAGTGAGCTATTACGCTTTCTTTAAATGATGGCTGCTTCTAAGCCAACATCCTGGCTGTCTGTGCCTTCCCACATCGTTTCCCACTTAACCATGACTTTGGGACCTTAGCTGGCGGTCTGGGTTGTTTCCCTCTTCACGACGGACGTTAGCACCCGCCGTGTGTCTCCCGTGATAACATTCTTCGGTATTCGTAGTTTGCATCGGGTTGGTAAGCCGGGATGGCCCCCTAGCCGAAACAGTGCTCTACCCCCGAAGATGAATTCACGAGGCGCTACCTAAATAGCTTTCGGGGAGAACCAGCTATCTCCCGGTTTGATTGGCCTTTCACCCCCAGCCACAAGTCATCCGCTAATTTTTCAACATTAGTCGGTTCGGTCCTCCAGTTAGTGTTACCCAACCTTCAACCTGCCCATGGCTAGATCACCGGGTTTCGGGTCTATACCCTGCAACTTAACGCCCAGTTAAGACTCGGTTTCCCTTCGGCTCCCCTATACGGTTAACCTTGCTACAGAATATAAGTCGCTGACCCATTATACAAAAGGTACGCAGTCACACCACGAAGGTGCTCCCACTGCTTGTACGTACACGGTTTCAGGTTCTTTTTCACTCCCCTCGCCGGGGTTCTTTTCGCCTTTCCCTCACGGTACTGGTTCACTATCGGTCAGTCAGGAGTATTTAGCCTTGGAGGATGGTCCCCCCATATTCAGACAGGATACCACGTGTCCCGCCCTACTCTTCGAGTTCACAACCTGTGTGCTTTCGTGTACGGGGCTATCACCCTGTATCGCCGGACTTTCCAGACCGTTCCACTAACACACAAGCTGATTCAGACTCTGGGCTGCTCCCCGTTCGCTCGCCGCTACTGGGGGAATCTCGGTTGATTTCTTTTCCTCGGGGTACTTAGATGTTTCAGTTCCCCCGGTTCGCTTCGTTAAGCTATGTATTCACTTAACGATAGTGTGTCGGAACACACTGGGTTTCCCCATTCGGAAATCGCCGGGTCAAAGGTTCATATCACCTCGCCGGCGCTTATCGCAGATTAGCACGTCCTTCATCGCCTCTGACTGCCAGGGCATCCACCGTGTACGCTTAGTCGCTTAACCTCACAACCCGAAGATGTTTCTTTCGATTCATCATCAAATTGCGAAAATTTGAGAGACTCGAACACACCACTTAAGGTGTGTCGTTTCAATTTTCAGCTTGATCCAGATTTTTAAAGAGCAAAACTTCGCAGTGAACCTTTTCAGGTACACTCTGAAGTTTTCTTGTTTTCGCAGTAAAGATGGTGGAGCTATGCGGGATCGAACCGCAGACCTCCTGCGTGCAAGGCAGGCGCTCTCCCAGCTGAGCTATAGCCCCATCGTATTGCCAACCTCTTCAAATTTGCATCGCAAATTTGGTAGGCCTGAGTGGACTTGAACCACCGACCTCACCCTTATCAGGGGTGCGCTCTAACCACCTGAGCTACAAGCCTGTAGAGGTTTTTTACTGCTATTTTTCATCAGACAATCTGTGTGAGCACTACAAAGGCAGGTTCTTTAAGGTAAGGAGGTGATCCAACCGCAGGTTCCCCTACGGTTACCTTGTTACGACTTCACCCCAGTCATGAATCACAAAGTGGTAAGCGCCCTCCCGAAGGTTAAGCTACCTACTTCTTTTGCAACCCACTCCCATGGTGTGACGGGCGGTGTGTACAAGGCCCGGGAACGTATTCACCGTAGCATTCTGATCTACGATTACTAGCGATTCCGACTTCATGGAGTCGAGTTGCAGACTCCAATCCGGACTACGACATACTTTATGAGGTCCGCTTGCTCTCGCGAGGTCGCTTCTCTTTGTATATGCCATTGTAGCACGTGTGTAGCCCTACTCGTAAGGGCCATGATGACTTGACGTCATCCCCACCTTCCTCCAGTTTATCACTGGCAGTCTCCTTTGAGTTCCCGGCCGAACCGCTGGCAACAAAGGATAAGGGTTGCGCTCGTTGCGGGACTTAACCCAACATTTCACAACACGAGCTGACGACAGCCATGCAGCACCTGTCTCAGAGTTCCCGAAGGCACCAAAGCATCTCTGCTAAGTTCTCTGGATGTCAAGAGTAGGTAAGGTTCTTCGCGTTGCATCGAATTAAACCACATGCTCCACCGCTTGTGCGGGCCCCCGTCAATTCATTTGAGTTTTAACCTTGCGGCCGTACTCCCCAGGCGGTCGACTTAACGCGTTAGCTCCGGAAGCCACTCCTCAAGGGAACAACCTCCAAGTCGACATCGTTTACGGCGTGGACTACCAGGGTATCTAATCCTGTTTGCTCCCCACGCTTTCGCACCTGAGCGTCAGTCTTTGTCCAGGGGGCCGCCTTCGCCACCGGTATTCCTCCAGATCTCTACGCATTTCACCGCTACACCTGGAATTCTACCCCCCTCTACAAGACTCTAGCCTGCCAGTTTCGAATGCAGTTCCCAGGTTGAGCCCGGGGATTTCACATCCGACTTGACAGACCGCCTGCGTGCGCTTTACGCCCAGTAATTCCGATTAACGCTTGCACCCTCCGTATTACCGCGGCTGCTGGCACGGAGTTAGCCGGTGCTTCTTCTGCGAGTAACGTCAATCACTAAGGTTATTAACCTTAATGCCTTCCTCCTCGCTGAAAGTACTTTACAACCCGAAGGCCTTCTTCATACACGCGGCATGGCTGCATCAGGCTTGCGCCCATTGTGCAATATTCCCCACTGCTGCCTCCCGTAGGAGTCTGGACCGTGTCTCAGTTCCAGTGTGGCTGGTCATCCTCTCAGACCAGCTAGGGATCGTCGCCTAGGTGAGCCGTTACCCCACCTACTAGCTAATCCCATCTGGGCACATCTGATGGCAAGAGGCCCGAAGGTCCCCCTCTTTGGTCTTGCGACGTTATGCGGTATTAGCTACCGTTTCCAGTAGTTATCCCCCTCCATCAGGCAGTTTCCCAGACATTACTCACCCGTCCGCCGCTCGTCACCCAGGAGCAAGCTCCCTGTGTTACCGCTCGACTTGCATGTGTTAGGCCTGCCGCCAGCGTTCAATCTGAGCCATGATCAAACTCTTCAATTTAAGTTTGATGCTCGTGAATTAAACTTCGTAATGAATTACGTATGTTCACTCAGAGACTTGGTATTCATTTATCGTCTTGCGACGTTAAGAATCCATGTCACTTTGAGTGCCCACACAGATTGTCTGATAAATTGTTAAAGAGCAGTGCCGCTTCGTTTTCGCTGCGGCGCGGGGTGTGCATATTACGCTTTCCCGCTACAGAGTCAAGCATTTATTTTCGCTTTTCTCCGGGATTCTTCAGCGGCTTTCGCCGGAGAACCCTGCTGACCCGGCGGCTTGCTTGCCGTTGTTCCGTGTCAGTGGAGGCGCATTATAGGGAGTTATTCTGAAGTGACAAGCATAAAATTCAAAAAACTTTTCGTTCGCTCACTTTTCAAACTTTGCGCTTATTTTACCTTCGAATTGACCGTTAATTGTGCGATTTCACGCGCAAAACTGGCAACCTGCGCCCAGTCGGTATAGACCACTTCTTTACGGGTATCCGTTTCACCGCCAGTCATCTTCATAATTAGACGGATCATAAAGCGGTCATACCAGCGATAACGTGGGTAACGCAGCGCACCGGCGAATACGGCACACAGATCTGGCTGCCACGGAGAGCCCAGCAAAAACTTACGCGTGTAGCTGTTCGTCTGTGGTGTGCGTTTCTCAGCTTTACGCGCAACCAGGTTTACGGAATAGAAAGCGCCCGGCAATGCATTCAGCACCGCCGTATGCTTTTTCACAAAGCTATCCAACGCAGGATGGAAATGCCCGTAACGAATAGACGCTCCAATGACCACGCGATCGTAGTCTTGCCAGCTAATCTCTTCTGTACGGTTCAGGTTCACGACATCTGCGTAAACCCCCAGCTCTTTTAATTCAGAAGCCAGATAAGAGGCAATCTCACGCGTTTGCCCGTCACGTGTGGAGAATAGAATAAGTGTTTTCAACAATGACTCCCTTACTCGCGCCAGAATGTTGGGGTAAACAGCACCAGCAGCGTAAAGACCTCAAGACGCCCGAACAACATGTTGGCAATTAAGATCCATTTTGCCACCGGGTTCATACTGGCAAAGTTATCCGCCACTACGCCCAGCCCTGGCCCCAGGTTATTAAGCGTTGCCACCACGGACGCGAATGCAGAGAAATCATCCACACCGGTTGCAATAATGGCGAGCATACTGACGATAAAGACCAGCGCATAGGCAGAGAAGAACCCCCACACCGCTTCGAGGATACGTTCCGGTAGCGCGCGGTTCCCCAGTTTGATGCTGTAAACCGCGTTCGGGTGCACCAGGCGTTTCAGCTCACGGTTCCCCTGCTTAAACAGCAGCAGGATACGAATGACCTTCAGACCACCGCCCGTAGACCCGGCACAACCACCAATAAATGCAGAACAGAGCAACAGCACAGGCAGGAACAACGGCCAGCGCGCAATGCTGTCGGTTGTGAAGCCCGCCGTTGTCGCCATCGATACAACCTGGAAGAAGGCCTGATTGAGCGTGGTGATTGCCGAGTTATAGACATCATGAAGCCACAGCACCAGGGTGCAGATGACGACCAGGGTAAGCTGGACGCCAATAAACATGCGGAATTCCGGGTCGCGCCAGTAGACCTTCAGGCTACGCCCGCTCAGTAAAGAGAAGTGCAAACCATAGTTACAACCGGAGATCAGCAGGAAGATGGCAATAATGGTGTTGATTGTCGGGCTGTCGAAGTAGCCCACACTGGCGTCATGCGTAGAGAAACCGCCAATGGCGATTGTGGCAAAGCTATGGCCAATGGCATCAAAGGCAGGCATCCCGGCAAACCACAGCGCCAGTGCGCAGGCAATCGTCAGTAAGACGTAGATAAGCCACAGCGTTTTCGCCGTTTCGGCAATACGTGGGCGCATCTTATTATCTTTCAGCGGACCAGGCATTTCGGCGCGATACAACTGCATCCCACCGACACCCAGAATCGGCAGAATGGCCACGGCCAGGACAATGATCCCCATGCCGCCGAACCATTGCAGCATTTGCCGGTAGAAGAGAATAGCGTGAGGTAATGAATCCAGCCCCACCAGCGTGGTTGCCCCGGTGGTGGTTAAGCCTGAGAACGATTCAAAGAAAGCGTCCGTGATGGTCAGATTCGGTTGCTCAGCAAAGATGAAAGGTAGCGCACCCACGCTCCCCAGCACCGTCCAGAACAAGACGACAATCAAAAACCCTTCGCGGGATTTCAGTTCACCTTTCTCACGACGGTTAGGCCACCAGAGCATCGAACCGATCATCAATGCGACAAAGAACGTCTGGGTAAACGCACGCCCCGCACCGTCCCGGTAGATAAGTGCCACCAGTCCAGGGAGAATCATCGTCCCGGAAAAGAGTATGACCAGCAGTCCAACGATTCGGGTAATGGCACGAAAATGCATCTCTGCCGCTTCCTTAGGTATTCAAAAAGTAAGGTGGGGATTATTCTTCAATCGGCAGCAATTGCAACGAACCACGACTAAAATCAGCCAGCTTTGCTGAAAAAGCATCCAGTTCTGCCTGAGGAAGCGCCACACGCAACTGTACTGTCGCCTGGTAATCACTGCGCGTAATCACGCCATTAAATTGCTTTAGCAGGGTTTCGATACCCGATAACTGAGCGTAATCGCACAGCAAAGTATATTCGGTGAGTGGCGTTTTGCGGGTTGTTATCAGCAGATGAAGTGCCTGTTGAACGCCGCCACCGTAGGCTTTAACCAGCCCACCCGTTCCGAGCAAAATGCCGCCATAGTAGCGAACCACTACAGCGGTTATCTCTCCCACACCACTTCCCATTAACTGAGAAAGCATGGGCTTACCGGCAGTGCCTGCCGGTTCACCATCATCAGAAAATCCCAGTTGCTGCGAGTCATCCGGTGGCCCGGCCACCCACGCGACACAGTGGTGACGCGCATCAGGGTGTTGTGCGCGAACGGATTCCACAAACGCCTTTGCCGCCTCTACGCCGTCGGTGTGTGCCAACAGCGTAATAAAACGGCTTTTCTTGATTTCCTCAACAAAGGTGACCGGTTCCGCCGGTATCAGCCAGCTTTCCATCAGGCCAGTTTCAGATCTCGCGTCATGTTCTCGACACCGTTTTCGTGGATAACCACGTTATCTTCGATACGAATACCGCCAAACAGTTTCAGCGCTTCAATTTTTTCCCAGTTGAAGTGCTTGCTGAACTGGCCTTCACGCCACGGCGCCAACAGGGATTCGATAAAGTAGATACCCGGTTCAATGGTCAACACCATACGCGGCTCGATAATACGCGTGCAGCGCAGATAAGGATATTTAGACGGTGCCGCCAGATGTGTGCCCGTGTCATCCTGCATGAAGCCTGCGACATCATGAACCTGAAGACCCAGCGGGTGACCAATACCGTGCGGCATGAATGGCCCGGTCAGGTTGTTTTCCACCATCGCTTCTTCGCTCATATCCTTCACAATCTGGTGCTTACGCAGCAGTTTTGCGATGCGCTGATGGAACTGGATGTGGTAATCCACATAGCTGGTTCCCGCTTTCATGGTGCTGATAAGCGCCAGTTGCTCGTCATTTACGTCTTTGATCAGATGTGCAAAATCGGTATCACCGTTGGCGGCCCAGGTACGGGTCAGGTCAGCGGCATAGCCGTTGTACTCAGCGCCCGCATCCAGCAGGAAGCTGCGCATCTCAGACGGAACATGATGATCCAGTTTGGTGTAGTGCAGAACGGACGCGTGTTCATTCAGCGCCACGATGTTGCTGTACGGCACATCGGTATCACGATGACCGGTTGCCGTCAGGTATGCCTGGTTAATATCGAACTCGCTCATGTCAGACAGGAACGCTTCATGCGCAGCACGGTGGCCCGTCACCGCTGTTTTTTGCGCTTCACGCATACAGAAGAGTTCGTAATCAGTTTTATAAGCGCGGTAATAGTGCAGATAATCCAGAACCCCTTTCGGATTCAGTTTGTCAGCCGGAATATCCAGGCCCAGCGCACGCTCTGGCACAGGGCCAATATAGGCAATATTGCCACGCGCAGCAGGCAACTGGCTGCCAATCCCGTCGGCTTTCGGCAGCGCGATAACGTCCACTTCTTCGGTCCAGAAGGTCGTTGGCAGCGGCTCAACGTTGTGCCAGTAATCCACCGGCAGATAGAACCACAGCTTCGGCTTGTTCACGCCATCAACCAGCAACCAGCAATTTGGAACCTGTGTCACCGGCACCCAGGCTTTAAACTGCGGGTTGACCTTAAACGGATAAGCATGGTCATCAAGGAAGGTATTCATCAGTTCGCCGGAGTGGATCAGCAGGGCATCCAGCTTAAAACGAGCCAGTACATCGCGGGTACGTTCCTGTAAGGTAACGATATGATTTTTATAGAGCACAGCCAGTGAGTCCATCATTTTTCCTTTCGTTTTTTCGACCTCAAGTCTTCGCATCTTAGCACACCTGCCCTCACCTGCGTGATTTCCACCGAGCGTGATCAATGCAGCAATTTTTTAATGAGTGATTTGCATTTTATTAACATAAATTCCACACTCCGTCTCATCTGGTATGACCAGATCCAATTGCTGGATTCAGGAGACTGACATGCTCTACAAAGGCGACACCCTGTACCTCAACTGGCTGGAAGATGGCATTGCCGAACTGGTGTTCGATGCCCCCGGCTCAGTGAACAAGCTCGATACCGCGACGGTGGCCAGTCTTGGCCAGGCGCTGGATGTACTTGAAAAGCAATCTGATTTAAAAGGGCTGCTGCTGCGCTCTAACAAAGCGGCCTTTATTGTCGGTGCCGATATCACCGAATTCTTGTCTCTGTTCCTGGTGCCAGAAGAACAACTGAGCCAGTGGCTGCATTTTGCCAACAGCGTGTTTAACCGCCTGGAAGATTTACCTGTTCCGACGATCTCCGCCGTTAACGGCTACGCGTTGGGCGGTGGCTGCGAATGTGTGCTGGCCACCGATTATCGTCTGGCGACACCTGACCTGCGTATCGGCCTGCCTGAAACTAAGCTGGGCATCATGCCGGGCTTTGGTGGCTCTGTACGTATGCCACGCATGCTGGGTGCCGATAGCGCCCTGGAAATTATTGCTGCGGGCAAAGATGTCGGCGCGGAACAAGCACAGAAAATTGGCCTGGTAGATGGCGTCGTTAAGCCAGAAAAACTGGTTGAAGGTGCTATCGCTATTCTGCGTCAGGCGATTAATGGCGATCTCGACTGGAAAGCGAAACGCCAGCCGAAGCTTGAACCCTTAAAGCTCAGCAAAATTGAAGCAGCCATGAGTTTCACCATTGCCAAAGGCATGGTGATGCAGACCGCAGGTAAACACTACCCGGCACCTATCACGGCGGTAAAAACCATTGAAGCCGCTGCCCGCTTTGGCCGGGAAGAGGCACTTAAATTAGAAAACCAGAGCTTCGTTCCGCTGGCGCATACCAACGAAGCGCGCGCTCTGGTGGGCATCTTCCTGAACGACCAGTTCGTTAAAGGAAAAGCCAAACAGCTGACCAAAAACGTCGAAACCCCGAAACACGCGGCGGTACTGGGCGCAGGCATTATGGGTGGCGGTATCGCCTGGCAGTCGGCCTGGAAAGGCGTGCCGGTAGTGATGAAAGACATCAGCGAAAAATCCCTGACGCTGGGCATGACCGAAGCGGCCAAATTGCTCAACAAGCAGCTTGAGCGCGGCAAGATTGATGGTCTGAAACTGGCGGGTGTGATCTCCACTATCCAGCCAACCCTGGAATACAGCGGTTTCGATCGCGTTGACGTGGTTGTCGAAGCCGTTGTTGAGAACCCAAAAGTTAAAAAAGCGGTCCTGGCAGAAACGGAAGATAAGGTTCGCCCGGATACAGTTCTGGCGTCGAACACCTCTACCATCCCGATTAGCGAACTGGCAAGCGTACTGAAGCGCCCGGAAAACTTCTGTGGTATGCACTTCTTTAACCCGGTTCACCGGATGCCGCTGGTTGAAGTCATTCGCGGGGAAAAAACGTCTGATGACACCCTTGCTAAAGTGGTGGCATGGGCCAGCAAAATGGGTAAAACGCCGATCGTGGTGAACGACTGCCCTGGTTTCTTTGTGAACCGCGTGCTGTTCCCTTACTTTGCCGGTTTTAGCCAGCTGCTGCGCGACGGTGCGGATTTCCGCAAAGTCGACAAAGTGATGGAAAAACAGTTCGGCTGGCCGATGGGCCCGGCGTATCTGCTGGATGTAGTCGGTATCGACACGGCGCATCACGCGCAGGCCGTCATGGCCGCGGGCTTCCCGCAGCGCATGAGCAAAGATTATCGCGATGCCATCGACGCCATGTTCGATGCCAACCGTTTTGGCCAGAAAAACGGTCTGGGCTTCTGGCGTTATAAAGAAGACAGCAAAGGTAAGCCGAAGAAAGAAGAAGATGCGGCGGTGGATAGCCTGCTGGCGGACGTCAGTGCGCCAAAACGCGACTTCACCGACGAGGAGATTATCGCTCGCATGATGATCCCAATGGTTAACGAAGTGGTGCGTTGCCTGGAAGAAGGCATCATCGCAAGCCCGGCAGAAGCGGATATGGCGCTGGTCTATGGCCTCGGCTTCCCTCCGTTCCACGGCGGTGCGTTCCGCTGGCTGGATACGCTTGGCAGCGCGAAGTACCTCGATATGGCCCAGCAGTATCAGCACCTCGGCCCGCTTTATGCCGTGCCGGAAGGTCTGCGCAATAAAGCGCGCCATAACGAACCCTACTATCCAGCAGTTGAGCCTGCCCGTCCGGTTGGCGAGCTGAAAACGGCTTAAGGAGTCACAATGGAAAAGGTTGTCATTGTCGATGCAATTCGCACCCCGATGGGCCGTTCAAAAGGCGGCGCATTCCGTAACGTTCGCGCGGAAGATCTCTCCGCGCACCTGATGCGTAGCCTGCTGGCGCGTAATCCGGCGCTGGATCCCACCGCGCTGGACGATATCTACTGGGGCTGCGTGCAGCAAACCCTGGAACAAGGTTTTAACATCGCCCGTAACGCAGCATTGCTGGCTGAAATCCCACATTCTGTACCGGCGGTAACCGTTAACCGCCTGTGTGGCTCGTCAATGCAGGCGCTGCACGATGCTGCCCGTATGATCATGACCGGCGATGCGCAGGCTTGCATGATTGGTGGCGTGGAGCATATGGGTCATGTGCCGATGAGCCACGGGGTCGATTTCCACCCGGGCATGAGCCGTAACGTGGCGAAAGCGGCGGGCATGATGGGGCTGACTGCCGAGATGCTCTCGCGAATGCACGGCATTAGCCGTGAAATGCAGGACGCCTTCGCTGCGCGCTCTCACGCCCGCGCCTGGGCCGCCACGCAGTCTGGCGCATTTAAAAACGAGATTGTCCCAACCGGTGGGCATGACGCTGACGGCGTACTGAAGCAGTTCAGCTACGACGAAGTGATCCGCCCGGAAACCACGGTCGAGGCACTTTCCACACTGCGTCCGGCATTTGATCCGGTCACAGGCACGGTAACCGCCGGCACATCTTCTGCCCTTTCCGACGGTGCCGCCGCGATGCTGGTGATGAGCGAAAGCCGCGCCCGCGAATTAGGCCTGACGCCACGTGCGCGTATTCGTTCAATGGCAGTGGTCGGCTGTGATCCGTCGATTATGGGTTATGGCCCGGTTCCGGCCTCGAAACTGGCGCTGAAAAAAGCGGGATTAACCGCCAGCGATATCGACCTGTTCGAGATGAACGAAGCCTTTGCCGCACAGATCCTGCCGTGCATTAAAGATCTGGGGCTGATGGACAAGATCGACGAGAAGATTAACCTCAACGGCGGCGCGATCGCACTCGGTCACCCGCTGGGTTGTTCCGGTGCACGTATCAGCACTACCCTGATTAACCTGATGGAACGCCAGGATGCCCAGTTTGGTCTGGCAACCATGTGTATCGGCTTGGGTCAGGGGATCGCGACGGTGTTTGAGAGGGTGTAATTGAAAAGATAATTCCCCTAAATCATTCGCGCTGCATCGCGGCGGCAACTGAGCGAATCCCCGGGAGCATAGTTAACTATGTGACCGGGGTGAGCGAAGGCAGCCAACAAAGAGGCAGCGTGAATGATGACGGGGAAAGGTTTAGTTGCCGTTCTTCCCGCCTGTCAGGGGCGGGTTTTTTATTTCGTTTATTTAGATAAACGCAAATGCATCGCCGAACAGGCGGTCTTCACGCGCACCACGTTCGTTACAGAACAGGTCACGGGCAATTTTCGCCATCTCAAAACGACCCGCGATATAGATATCGTGCTCCGCCAGCGTGCCGTAATCCTGCAATACTGCCGTCAGCACCGTACCGCTGCGCCCACGCCAGCCCTCTTCAGGCTGCTCGACAACCGGCTCAATACGCAGGTTCGGGTGGTTAATGCTCAGTGCTTCCAGCTCGGACAGATCGTAGAGATGTTTCTCTTCGCGACCCCCCCAGTAGATGGTGATATCACGGTCTGGATTGCGCGCGAGTGCGGTCAACAGAATAGAGCGGGCGTAAGAGAAACCGGTACCGCCCGCAATCAGGATCAGCGGACGGTCTTCGTCTTCACGCAGCCAGGCGTCACCGTGAGGAATATCCACCAGGATTTCGCGCTCTTTCAGAATGCGATCCATCACGGCCATCGCATACAGGTTAAGCTCTGACGCGCCGATATGAAGCTCGATGAATTCCTGCTCTGCTGGCGTAGAGGCCATAGAGAAAGGACGCTTATCTCGTTCATCCATCACGACCATTAAGTACTGACCAGCGCGGAAAGAGAATGCCGCTTCTGGCACTAAACGGACGCGATATACGGTGTCGGTGATAGCATCTACCGAGGTCACTTTACAGCTTAAGGTTGTCATTCGCTCTCTCTGTCGGGAAGTCTATAGGGCTTAACGGTCAGATTCGGTTTTACCGTTATTCATTATGGCCAGTTCGTCCCAGATCGCGTCAATTCGCGCGGTCACGGCAGGATCTTTTTTGATCGGGCGACCCCATTCACGGTCGGTTTCGCCAGGCCATTTGTTTGTGGCATCCAGTCCCATTTTTGAGCCAAGACCGGAAACCGGCGAGGCAAAATCCAGATAATCAATCGGGGTGTTTTCCACTAACACCGTGTCACGTGCCGGATCCATACGCGTGGTGATGGCCCAGATAACGTCATTCCAGTCGCGGGCATTGACGTCATCATCACAGACAATAACAAACTTGGTATACATAAACTGGCGCAGGAACGACCATACGCCCATCATCACGCGTTTAGCGTGACCCGCATATTGCTTCTTCATTGTGACCACCGCCAGGCGATAAGAACACCCTTCCGGCGGCAGATAGAAATCAACAATTTCCGGGAACTGCTTTTGCAAAATAGGCACGAATACTTCGTTCAGCGCTACGCCCAGAACGGCCGGTTCATCCGGTGGACGGCCGGTATACGTCGAGTGATAAATAGCATCTTCACGCTGGGTGATGTGGGTAACGGTAAACACCGGGAAGTTATCGACTTCATTGTAATAACCCGTGTGATCGCCATATGGCCCTTCCGGTGCCATTTCACCCTGCTCAATGTAACCTTCCAGCACAATTTCCGCACTGGCCGGTACTTCCAGGTCATTGGAAATACACTTCACCACTTCGGTTTTGGTGCCGCGCAGCAAGCCTGCGAACGCGTACTCAGAAAGCGTATCAGGAACAGGCGTAACCGCACCCAGGATGGTCGCCGGATCGGCGCCCAGGGCAACAGACACCGGGAAACGCTCGCCTGGGTGTTCAGCACACCACTCCTGGAAATCCAGCGCGCCGCCGCGATGCGACAGCCAGCGCATAATCAGCTTGTTTTTACCAATCAGCTGCTGGCGATAAATGCCGAGGTTTTGCCGCTCTTTGTACGGGCCACGCGTAACGGTCAGTCCCCAGGTAATAAGCGGCGCAGCATCTTCCGGCCAGCACTGCATAATAGGGATTTTAGTCAGATCAACCGCCTCACCTTCCAGCACTTTTTGCTGGCACGGCGCACCGCGCAGACGTTTGGTTGGCATATTCAACACCTGCTTAAATTGCGGCAGTTTGTCGAACAGGTCGCGGAAGCCTTTTGGTGGCTCCGGCTCTTTCAGAAAGGCCAGCAGTTTGCCCACTTCACGTAACGCAGTTACATCCTCTTGCCCCATGCCCAACGCCACACGACGTGGTGTGCCAAACAGATTGCACAGCACCGGCATGGAGTAGCCTTTTGGGTTTTCAAATAACAGCGCAGGGCCACCGGCACGCAGGGTGCGGTCAGCAATTTCTGTCATTTCCAGATAAGGATCAACAGGAAGTGTAATGCGTTTGAGTTCGCCCTGCTTTTCCAGCAGCGCCAGGAAGTCGCGTAGATCGTGGTATTTCATGCAGTTAGTCATGGCCTCTCTGTAAGCGCTTCATTATACGGCGTAAGACTGCGTGATGCTGTAATTTTGTTAAATTAGCGTGAAGTTCCGCGTCTTACTCCACTTTCGGCCATTATAATCAACTTAGCGATCGCGCCAGGGTTTTGATATGCTTGCGCCCCGAACTAAGGGAAAGAGTGATTATGCAGGCCTGGTATTTACTGTATTGCAAACGCGGGCAGCTTCAGCGCGCGCAGGAACATCTTGAACGTCAGTCAGTGCATTGCCTGACGCCGGTGATCACGCTTGAAAAAATGCAGCGTGGGAAACGTGCGATGGTCAGCGAACCTCTTTTCCCGAACTATCTGTTCGTCGAGTTCGACCCGGAAGTGATCCACACCACCACCATCAGCGCCACGCGTGGCGTCAGCCACTTTGTGCGTTTTGGCGCGCACCCGGCAAGAGTTCCGTCAACGGTCATTCACCAGCTTTCGGTCTACCAGCAACCTGAAGATATCACCGATCCAGAAACGCCTTACACCGGCGATGACGTGGTGATCACCGAAGGTGCATTTGAAGGGTTACAGGCCATTTTCTCTGAGCCGGACGGCGAAGCACGCTCCATGCTGTTGCTCAATTTGTTGAACAAGCAAGTGCTTCAGAGCGTCAAAAACACCGATTTTCGCAAAATTTAAAACTGCACGCCGAACAGGCGGCGCACGTTGTCATCCGTTTGTTCCGCCAGCCACTGTGGTTCTTCTCTACGCCAGCGTGCGACGCTTTCAACAATATGCCCCAGGAATGCCGGTTCGTTACGCCGTGAAGACGGTTTTGGCGAGAGGTCACGGGGCAAAAGATAAGGCGCGTCCGTTTCAACCAACAGCCGTTCGGCAGGAATAACAGGCAACAACTCTCGCAGCTCCAGGCCACGCCGTTCATCGCAGACCCAACCCGTGATCCCCAGATATAACCCTCGGTTCAGGCAATCCAGCGCTTCCTGTCGGGAGCCGGTAAAACAGTGCAGTACCGCGCCGGGCAGTTTATCCAGCCAGGGTTCGAGCAGCGCCAGAAAACGTTCGTGAGCATCACGGCAGTGCATAAATACCGGCATTCCCAGGTCTGCCGCCAGCGCAAGCTGAGCGGTAAAGGCGCGTTCTTGTTCAGCGGGGGTGGAAAAGTTGCGGTTGAAATCCAGCCCGCATTCGCCAATCGCCACCACTTCTGGCGTGTTTGCCAGCGCATGAAGGGTTTCGGCGCTCTCTGCATTCCAGGTGCTGCTGTCATGTGGATGCACGCCCGCAGTTGACCAGCAGTGTGGATAATACCGGGCAAGCAGCTGCGCCTGTTCGCTTTCATGCAGGCTGGTTCCCGTCAGCAGCAAGCCTTTCACCCCCGCGGAGAAGGCGCGAGCGACAACGTCATCGCGATCTTTGGCAAACTGAGAGCTGGTGAGGTTAAGGCCGATATCAAACATGTGGTTTCCCATGTAAAAACCGCCCTGACGGGCGGCTGGTTTTACTCTTCAGTGGTCTTGTCTGACTCGTCGTCTTCTTCGCCTTCCTGTGGGCGTCGTTTGCCGACATAGAACCGCGAGAAGAACACACCGACCTCAAACAGACAGTACATCGGTATTGCCAGAAGCGTTTGCGAGAACACATCCGGCGGCGTCAGCAGCATGCCGACCACGAATGCCCCGACCAGAATATACGGGCGTTTCTTACGCAGGTCTTCCGGCGTGGTCACGCCGACCCAGCACAGCAGCACAATCGCCACCGGGACTTCAAACGCCACGCCAAACGCCATAAACAGCGCCATGACAAAGCTGAGGTAGCTGGCGATATCCGTCGATACCTGCACCCCTTCCGGCGCAGTATGCGTCAGGAAGCCAAAGGCCAGAGGGAAGACAACGAAATAAGCAAACGCCATACCGATATAGAACAGCAGCGAACTGGACACCAGCAGCGGGATCACCAGCTTGCGTTCATGTTTGTACAACGCCGGAGCCACAAACGCCCAGACCTGGTACAAAATAACTGGCGCAGACGCAATCAGCGATACCCAGAAGGTCAGCTTAATGGGGGTAAAGAACGGCGAAGCAACGTCCGTTGCGATCATCGTTGCACCCAGCGGCATTTGCTTAATCAGCGGCGCAGAAACCACCTGGTAGATATCGTTGGCGAAATAGACCAACCCTAAGAAAATGATGCAAACCGCAATAATGCAGTTCAGCAGGCGCTTGCGCAGTTCAATAAGGTGCGCAATAAGCGGTTGAGTATCATCTACTGCCATGTTTACGCTTTATCACTCGACGAGGTGGATGATTCGGAAACAGGCGCAGCGGCTTTAGCTTCGGTCGCCGAAGTGTTAACAACGGGCTCTTCCGGCTGCACCCGTTTTTTCACTTCAGGTTCCTGCGGCGTCTGTTCAGGTGCTGCGGCCTGATGCTCTGCGCTGGCAGGGGTCACCCCCTCTCGCTGCGCTTTGCTCTCTTTTACCACCGGGTTATGGATGGTATTCGCTTCATCGCTCGCTTTTTCAGGATCGTTAACGCTGTAAGAGCGTTTCATGGATTCCGCGGCTTCACGCAGTTCATCCATCGAGGCTTTGAGCTCTGGCGTCAGATTATCCATGCTCGCCTTCTCAACCTTTTTCAGGCTGTCCTGAAACTCCTGAAGCTTAAGCTCCTGCGCCAGCTCATTTTGTACCGTGGTGGCAAGCGATCGAAGCGCACGCACCCAACCCGCAACCGTTTTTACCGCAACGGGTAAACGCTGCGGGCCCAGCACAATCAGGCCAATCACAAAGACCAGCAGCAGTTCACCAAAACCAATGTCGAACACGAATTACACCTGCTCTTTATCGTGGCGTTTAGCGTCTTCCTTTTTGGCTTCATCTTGCTTGTCGGCAATGGATTTAGCAGTAAAATCAGCGTCCTGGCTGGATTTTTCCTGCTTATTTTCATCATCACTCATCGCTTTCTTGAAGCCTTTGATGGACGCGCCGAGGTCGGAACCGATGGAACCGAGCTTTTTGGTGCCAAACAGCAGCACGACGATGACGGCAATGATCAACAATTGCCAGATACTGATACCACCCATACATGTTCCTCAGTGATAGATGATTAATTAATCAGGTCGCATTATACGTATGCAACCCGGCGATAGCGACGCAAATTCAGCGCGTTTTTCTCCAGCCCGCAAACCAGACAACCACACCGCCAGCCATCAGCCAGGCAGGCATCATCTGCCAGTCCGGGCGATTGATCAGCAGCAGTGTGCCGCTCAGCAACAGTGTCGCACCAATCCCAAAGAGATAACGGGACTGTCCCTGACGAACGCGATTGGACTGAAGCTCGCGGGCGATTTTATCCATGCTGTGCTGAAGGTTCTTGCTCTGACGCAAACTGTCGTAAACCAGTTCAGGTATCTCCGGCATTTTTTCAATCCAGAACGGGGCTTTCTCTTTGAGAGAGCGCACCAGCGCCGGAATGCCGACCTGATCCTTAATCCAGGATTCGAGGAAAGGTTTCGCGGTCTTCCACAAGTCTAACTGAGGATAGAGCTGACGGCCTACGCCCTCAACGTAAAGTAATGTTTTCTGGAGTAAAACTAACTGCGGCTGAACTTCCATATTAAAGCGGCGCGCGGTGTTAAACAGGTTCAGCAAAACATGGCCGAATGAGATTTCCGCCAGCGGTTTTTCGAAAATCGGCTCACACACGGTACGGATAGCGAACTCGAACTCTTCAACGTTAGTATCTGGCGGAACCCAGCCAGAATCCACGTGCAGCTCAGCAACCTTACGGTAGTCGCGGTTGAAGAATGCGATAAAGTTTTCCGCGAGATAGCGCTTATCTTCTTTGTTCAGAGAGCCCACGATACCGCAGTCAATACCAATGTATTTCGGGTTTTCCGGGTGCTCATAGCTGACGAAAATATTGCCCGGATGCATATCCGCATGGAAGAAGCTGTCTCGGAACACCTGGGTGAAGAACACTTGCACTCCGCGCTCGGCCAGCAGCTTCATGTTGGTTCCCTGGTTTTCGAGAGCCACCACGTCAGATACTGGAATGCCGTAGATACGCTCCATTACCAGCATATTCTGGCTACAGTAGTCAGAGTAGATCTCAGGAACATACAGCATCGGGCTGTCTTCAAAGTTACGACGCAACTGGATGGCGTTTGCCGCTTCACGCAGCAGGTTGAGCTCATCAATCAGCGTTTTTTCATACTCGCGCACAACTTCCATTGGACGCAGGCGTCGACCGTCCGGCAGCAGACGTGGAACCCAGCGCGCAAGGCGGTAGATAAGCTTCATGTCCGCCTTGATAACCGGCAAGATGTCCGGGCGGATCACTTTAATAACGATCTCTTTGCCATTTTCTTTCAGGCGTGCCGTATGCACCTGGGCAATCGAGGCCGATGCCAGCGGCTGAATTTCAAAATCGTCAAACCAGGTTTCAACGGGGATATTCCCCATTGCTTCTTCGATTTGCTGCTTTGCTCGCGCACCGTCAAAAGGCGCTACGCGATCCTGCAATAACGCCAGCTGATCGGCGATTGTAGGCGGGAAGAGATCCCGGCGGGTGGAGAGCATCTGCCCAAACTTGATCCATACCGGGCCAAGCTCCTGCAACGCCAGACGCAGGCGTTCACCCAGCGGCTGATCCTTGTGGCGATTTGGCATCCAGAACAACATCCGTCGCCAGATTCGAAGCGGCAGAGTGATACGCATTTTGGGGATAAGCTCGTCGAGCCCGTAACTCAAAAAGGTGTGGACGATAAAATAGAGGCGCCGAATTTCACCAGGCGTCATTTGCCCTCCAGTTTTTCCAGCCGTTTGGTTAGCGCGTCAACCGCACGTTCGACAGCAGCAGTTTCTTCCGCAAACCATGCCACTTCAAGTGGCCCCGGAGCCATGCGCCACTCTTCGGTCAACACTTCTGCCGCGTAGCGCTGTTGGCGCTGAACAGTTTTGCGCAGAAATGCCGAACCACCATGAATGACTTTGCTGATCCCTTCGGCGGCGATGTCGCCAATATAAGGTGCAAGCAACTCTGCCGGGTCGAACTCGGCAAGATCGCTTAACGCAACGAAGTTCTGCACGACCTGAATGTCACCTTCGACTTCCAGCTCGCCGCTACGGATAAGCGCAGTCAGCTGCTGGCGGTCGCGCAGTTTTGGCACCACGCTCATATGCGTGATGACCGAGCAGTCGGCCTCACCTTCCCACTCACCCAAAACATCAAGCTGGCGTTCACTGAACACCAGCACCAGCGGCGTAGAGAACTCTTTTAAAACAATACGTAACACCTTTCCGTTGAGCCGCTGACGCGCAGTTTTTAGCGCCGGAGCACGGTAAAGAAAGGCATTCAGAGCATTCTCGATGCCTGCGGTGACTAAGGGTTTAAATGGCACGGGATACCTCCACTCAGAACTTGTAACCGCGATGCAGCGCGACGACACCCGCCGTCATGTTGAAGTATTCAACGTTTTCAAATGCGGCATCCTGCATCATTGCTTTTAAGGTGTCCTGATCCGGGTGCATTCGGATAGATTCAGCCAGATAGCGATAGCTTTCTGCATCGTTCGCCACCAGCTCACCAATGCGCGGCAGCACGTGGAACGAATAGGCATCGTAGGCTTTACTCAGCGGCTCGATAATCGGTTTGGAGAATTCGAGCACCAGCAGGCGTCCACCCGGCTTCAGCACGCGGTACATGGAACGCAGCGCTTTGTCTTTCTCGGTGACGTTACGCAGGCCAAACGAGATGGTGATGCAGTCAAAGGTGTTGTCCGGGAACGGCAGCGCTTCAGCGTTCGCCTGTACATATTCAACGTTACCCACAACGCCGATGTTACGCAGCTTCTCACGTCCCATTTTCAGCATGGAGTCGTTAATATCTGCCAGCACTACGCGACCGGTTTCGCCAACCAGACGTGAAAACTTCGCCGTCAAGTCGCCTGTACCGCCCGCTAAATCCAGCACCGTTTGCCCACGACGCACACCGCTACAGTCGATGGTGAAGCGTTTCCACAAGCGATGAATGCCGAATGACATCAAGTCATTCATCACATCGTACTTCGCCGCCACGGAATGAAATACGTGGGCCACCATGTCAGCCTTCTGCGCTTTAGCAACAGTCTGAAAGCCAAAGTGCGTCGTGTCTTGTGAATCGTCAACCATCTCAGAGCCTGCTTATCAGTCAAATGTCCGTGAAGTGTAACAGATTGGGCGCGTTTGCCCTACGGTTCAACCACCGTGAAAGAAACGATTCGGCGGTTCAGAAGGTGACAAATCCGCGGCTAAATCGTTGTCTTCGCTGTCTGTATTTTGCACACCAGCCCCTTCTCGCAGGCGATATTCATCGTCCTGAGCGGTAGCCTGTTCAACCATTTCAGGATTAATCTCGCGCTTAACCTCCACCCCCAGGCTACGGAATGCCTCTGCTTGCGCCAGCAGGTTGCCGCGCCCGGAAGAGAGCTTTTTCATCGCCTGGCGGTAGTTATCCTGCGCGCGATCGAGGCTCTGCCCAACAGAGGACATATCGTCCACAAACAGGCGCATTTTGTCGTACAGCTTGCTGGCGCGATCGGCAATTTGCTGTGCGTTACGGCTTTGGTGCTCGTAGCGCCAGAGGTTTGCAATCGTCCGCAGCGCCACCAGAAGTGTCGTGGGGCTCACCAGCATAATGTTATTTTTCAATGCTTCGGTTATCAGTTCGGGCTGTCTGTCGAGCGCCAGCAGGAATGCAGGCTCAACCGGAATAAACATCAGCACGTAATCCAGGGAGCGTAACCCCGGTAGCTGCTGATAGTCTTTGCGGCCCAGCAGACGAATGTGGTTACGGACAGAGGTGATATGCTCTTGTAACGCAGACTCACGGATGTAATCGTCCTCGGCATTGAAGTAGCGTTCGTACGCCACCAGCGTCATTTTGGCGTCGATAACGACATCTTTGCCCTGCGGCAGGCGCACAATGACATCAGGCTGCATCCGCGAGCGGGCATCGTTTTCGATGCTGACCTGCGTTTCATACTCGTACCCTTCACGCAGGCCAGAAGCCTCCAGCACGCGGGTCAGTACTACTTCACCCCAGTTGCCCTGTGCTTTGTTGTCGCCTTTAAGCGCACGCGTCAGGTTAACCGCCTCTTGCGCCATCTGCGCGTTCAACTGCTGGAGATTACGAATTTCATGCGCCAAAGTGTGGCGTTCGCGCGCCTCCTGGCCAAAGCTGTCCTGCACCTGGCGGCGAAAACCGTCCAGCTGTTCACGCAGCGGTGTGAGCAGGCTGTTCAGGCTTTGGCGGTTTTGTTCGTCAACACGGCGGTTGCTGTGCTCAAAAATGCGGTTCGCCAGGTTTTCGAACTGTTCGCTCAGGCGCTGCTCGCTGTTGATCATCTGGCGGATTTTGTCTTCCGCATGGAGTTGGGTCGATTCAAGACGGGTGGTGACTTCACGGAGATCGGCTTCCAGTGAGGTATTGATATCACGCAGATTGCGCAGTTCGTTATTGAGCAGCTCACACTCGTCGCGCCAGTGCCCGCTCTGGGCAAGCTGTTGTTTCGCGGCGCTGAGCTCAGCGACCATCTCTTCGCGTTCTGCCAGTTGATCGGCTTTATGCTGCGCGTGCTGATAGCTGGATATGAGCCAGCCTATTCCCACGCCCACCAGCGCAATCACTGCATAAATCAGGATTGAGATATCCACAATGCCCCCTGCATCAACGTTTTACCCGCATAAAATAGAATTGTGCTGTATGAACGTCCAGTTTGAAAGGGTTTTCCTGCGAGGCGCTACGCAAAAAAGAAAAGGCCGAACGAGTCGGCCTTTTATTGAAGAAGTGAGGACTAGATCAAGCGGCGAGCCGCTTCAACCACAATTTTCACCGCATGGCTTTCGGTCTGCTTCATGGTTTCAGCGTTCGGGATCTCTTGCTGAGTACGGTTAACGATAACACCCGCCACCATACCGGCACGCAGACCCTGGCTTGCGCACATGGTCAGCAGCGTTGCAGATTCCATTTCGTAGTTCATCACGCCCATAGACTGCCACTCTTCCATGGAGCCTTTGAAGCGGCTCACTACGCGGCCAGAGAAGGTGTCGTAACGCTCCTGGCCCGGGTAGAAGGTATCGGAAGAGGCGGTAACGCCGATGTGCGTTGTTGCGCCCACAGATTTCGCGGCTTCAACCAGCGCAGTGGTGCATTCGAAATCCGCCACTGCCGGGAATTCCATTGGCGCAAAGTGCAGGCTTGCACCGTCCAGACGCACGGACGCGGTCGTGACCAGCACGTCGCCCACATTGATATGTGGCTGAATTGCGCCGGTGGTGCCGATACGCAGGAAAGTACGGATACCCAGCTGCGCCAGCTCTTCAACGGCAATAGAAGTAGACGGGCCGCCGATACCGGTAGAACACACGATCACCGCTTTACCATCCAGCTCTGCGCGCCAGGTGGTGAATTCACGATGGGATGCCAGCTTAACCGGCTTATCCATCAGCGCGGCGATCTTTTCCACACGCTCTGGATCGCCAGGGACGATAGCGAGCGTAGCCCCTTGTAAATCGTTTTTAGTGAGGCCGAGATGAAAAACATCAGACTTAGACATAGGTGACTCCTCTGTGGGTCGGTTTGTCAGAAGAAGTAAAACGGTACTTTACAGAAGCAGTGTGCGTAATTTCGTGACGAATCTCACCATGAATGAAAATGATTGCAGTTTATTTCCATAAATAAGTGATCAACATCACATTAACAATGTTATACCGTGGTGTGTTGCACAAAAGATAGACCGTTTAAGGCACTGTGAGTTGTTAACCTTGTGACTATATTTACCTTTGCGCTAACTCAACATTGGTACGGAGAATGCCATGACTGAAAAAACCGGTTTTGCACCTGCTGCGGCCCCTCATGCTTCAACCATTGTCACTACTCCCGAAGAAGCCATTACTGCAGGAGAGAC
The DNA here is from genome assembly GCF_052886895.1 of Enterobacter sp. C4G1. NCBI lineage: Bacteria > Pseudomonadati > Pseudomonadota > Gammaproteobacteria > Enterobacterales > Enterobacteriaceae > Enterobacter > Enterobacter sp. C4G1. The sequence goes on from NZ_JBQVVV010000001.1 coordinate 881,398, forward strand.
ATCCATTCCCTCACAGGGGGATAACATGCCGGCTTACCATGCGCGCCCGAAATCGGCCGATGGCGCTCTGCCGGTCGTGATTGTGATACAAGAAATTTTCGGCGTACATGAGCATATTCGCGATGTTTGCCGTCGACTGGCGCTGGAAGGTTATCTGGCCATCGCACCAGAGCTCTATTTCCGCCAGGGCGATCCAAATGACTACAGCGATATCCCGACGCTATTCACTAATCTGGTCAGCAAAGTCCCGGACGCGCAAGTGCTGGCGGACCTGGACCATGTCGCCAGTTGGGCGGCGCGTAACGGCGGCGACCCACATCGGTTGATGGTGACCGGTTTCTGCTGGGGCGGTCGCATCAGCTGGCTGTACGCCGCGCATAATCCGCAGCTCAAGGCTGCCGTGGCGTGGTACGGCAAGCTGGTCGGCGAAAAAACGCTGAATTCACCTAAGCAACCGCTGGATATCGCCGTGGATCTTAACGCCCCGGTGCTGGGTTTGTACGGCGGCCAGGATACCGGCATTCCACTTGATACCGTAGAAACCATGCGTCATGCGCTGCGGGCGGCAAATGCGAAGGCGGATATCGTGGTTTATCCCGATGCAGGACATGCTTTTAACGCGGATTATCGGCCGAGCTATCACGAAGAATCCGCCAAAGATGGCTGGCAACGAATGCTGGCGTGGTTCCGACAATATGGCGCTAAAAAGGGTTAAGCGGCTCACAAATTGATGCATGAAGCGCCTGTGTTGTTTGACTTTTAAGCACAATCTGGCCGATATACAAAGCACAGGCGTGTAACTACGAGCCGTAGGCAAGACCTGAAGCCCCTCTCCTCTTTCGAGTGGAGAGGGGCTTCAGGTCTTTTTTTTTGCTCTGGAGACAGGGGCCAGAACATGAACCACTTGCAAACTGCGCTGGACATCATCGCCCTGGTTGGCGGTGCTGAGAATATCGAACATATCGAACATTGCTCCACCCGCTTGCGGTTGAGCCTGTATGACAACAGCAAGGTCAACGAAACGGCGCTGACAAACATCGACGGCGTGTTGGGCGTTCGCGTCAACGTGCAGTGCCAGGTGATCATCGGTCACGAAGTGGTACAGGTGTTTGATGCGGTGCGTTCTCTGGTGGGCTCGCCGCAGGCCGGTGGGCAGCACACACCTGCCAGAGTCAGCCGCGGGGCGCAGATTGTCGATTTTGTCATTAGCGTTTTTCAGCCGCTGGTGCCGGCAATTGCTGGCGGCGGGGTGCTGAAATCCCTGCTGCTGTTGCTGGATGTGATGGGCTGGCTGAGCCGCAACAGTTCAACCTACAAGGTTCTGGATAACATCGGCTCTGCACCGCTCTATTTCCTGCCGATTCTGGTAGCGATCACTACCGCCATGAAGCTCAAAGTGAACGTGCTGGTTGCGGTGTCTGCCGTGTCGGTCATGGTGTTGCCTGCCATGACCAAACAGCTTGCCGAAGGAACGGCATTTATGTCGTTCGACCTGCGCAACGTGGCGTATGCCTCACAGGTGTTTCCGGCGATCCTGTGCGTGCTTTTTTACGCCCAGACCGAAAAGCTGTTTAACCGCTACTCACCCGGTGCGCTGCGCATTTTCCTCTCGCCGATGCTTTCTCTGCTGGTCACCGTCCCTGTTACCCTGCTGATCCTGGGGCCACTGGGTTATGAGCTGGGTGCCGGGCTGGCAACGGTCATTTTGTGGCTGTACGGAAAACTGGGTTTTGTGGCAACCGGGCTGCTTGCCGCCGCCCTGCCCTTTATGGTCGCCGCCGGGATGCACAAGCCGATGCTGCCCTACGCCGTCGCCTCTATGAGCCAGTTCGGGCGTGAGATGCTCTACCTGCCTGCATCGCTGGCGCACAACATTGCCGAATCCGGCGCGTGTCTGGCGATTGCACTCAAAAGCAAAGATAAAGTGCTGAAGTCCACCGCGTTCTCAGCCGGGATCTCCGCGCTGTTCGGCATTACTGAACCGGCGCTGTATGGCGTGACGCTGCTGAATAAAAAAGCGCTCTACAGCGTGATCCTCGGTGGCGTGGTGGGCGGTGCGTTTATCGGCTGGATGGGTATTCAGGCTTTTGCGCTTGTGGGCCCCGGCCTTGCCAGTATCTCGATGTTTGTCTCGCCAGATAACGCAATGAACATCGTCTGGGCCTTTGCCGGTGCGGGGTTGTCATTTGCCGTGGCATTTATCAGTGCATTAGTGCTCTGGCGCGACAAGGTGCCGGAAAAAACCGATACCCTGACGTTCACCCGCCCGGTAGAAGGGCAAATCATCCCGCTGGAGAACGTTAATGACGATGTTTTCTCACGCAAAATCATGGGTGACGGGATAGCGATTGTGCCTTCTCAGGGCGTATTGCGCGCCCCGGCAGACGGCACTGTGGTGAATGTATTTGAAAGTGGTCATGCGCTAAGCCTGCTCACCGATGCCGGTGTCGAGCTGATATTCCATATCGGGATCGACACCATCAGGCTACAAGGCGAGGGCTTCTCAGCAAAAGTGGCCGAAGGTCAGCACGTTAAGTGCGGCGACACGCTGATTGAATTCTCACTGGACACCATTACCGCCGCCGGGCTCGATCCGGTGGTCATGATGGTGGTCACTAACGGCGAACGCTTTTCGCTGACATCAGGTAATACCGACGATAAGAATCCAAATCCTCATATCATCATGACGCTTAAGGAGTCCGTGTAATGGAGAAATCCCTCCCGTTTCCGCAAGGTTTTTTATGGGGCGGCGCGATTGCCGCAAATCAGGCCGAAGGGGCATGGAATGTGGACGGTAAAGGGCCGTCCGTGGCTGATGCCATCACCTGGAAGCCTAACCTGTCCGTGAAGGATTACAGTGGCCATATGGCGCTGACCGACGAAAACATCCGCGACGCGTTTGAAGGTAAAAATGACGCGCTGTACCCGAAACGCCGCGGCATTGATTTTTATCATCACTATAAAGATGACATCGCGCTGTTTGCCGGGATGGGCTACACCGTGTTGCGCGTGTCGATTGCCTGGTCGCGTATTTTCCCGACCGGCGAAGATGCTGCACCAAACGAGGCAGGCCTGAAATTTTACGAGGAGATGTTCCGCGAGCTTCGCCGCCATAACATTGAGCCGCTGGTCACGCTTTCTCACTACGAAATGCCGCTGGCGCTGAGCGAAAAATACAACGGCTGGGTACACCGCAATGTGGTGGATGCCTTCGTGCGTTTCAGTAATGTCTGTTTCGACCGCTACAAAGATCTCGTGCGCTACTGGCTGACGTTTAATGAGATAGACAGTATCCATCGCCACCCGTTTACCACGGCAGGTATCCGCGAAGAGAAAAGTCTGCCGGGCAAAGCGAAACAGGATATCTACCAGGGGCTGCATCACCAGTTTGTTGCCTCTGCGCTGGTCACGCGCGACTGCCACGCTAAAATTCCGGGCAGCCAGGTCGGGTGTATGCTCACCAAACTCACCACCTACCCGCACAGCTGCCGCCCGGAAGATGTGGAAGCGACGCTGAAGAAAAATCTCGAGAACTACTTCTACGCGGATGTACAGGTGTTTGGTGAATATCCGCCGCTGATCCTGCGCGATCTGGCGCGTCGGGACATTCAAATTGAGATGCAGGCCGACGATCAGCGTATTTTGAAAGAAAATACCGTCGATTTCGTCTCTTTTAGCTACTACATGTCGATGACCGAATCGACACAGCCGGACGTCGAGCGCATCCCCGGTAACACGGTTCTTGGGGTGAAAAACCCGTACCTACCTGCCTCTGAATGGGGCTGGCAGATTGACCCGGTCGGGCTGAAGATCTCCCTGCTTGAACTGTACGACCGCTACCAGAAACCGCTGTTTATCGTTGAGAACGGCCTCGGGGCGAAAGATGTGGTCGAAAACGGCGAGATCCACGACAGCTATCGCATCGACTATTTCCGCGCCCACTTCGAGCAAACTTTGGCAGCTATTAATGAAGGGGTGGATGTGATGGGATTCACCACCTGGGGATGTATCGACATTATCAGCGCGGGCACGTCGCAGATGTCCAAGCGCTATGGATTTATCTATGTCGACCAGGACGATGAAGGCAACGGCACGTTAAAACGCCTGAAGAAAGACTCTTTCTGGTGGTACAAAAAAGTGATTGCCAGCAATGGCGCTGACATGAGCTAACCGGCCCGGCCGCAGGAATAACCGTGATAACGATAAAAAAATCGCTTAATAACAGTATGCTGCTGGTCGACAACGACCAGCGGGAGATGATCCTGTTCGGCAAGGGGATCGGCTTTGGCGCAAAACCCGGCACCAGCATCGATCTCGCGCAGGTAGAGAAAGTTTTCCTGCCGCTGAGCGACCTCAAATCCCGCCATTTTTTATCGTTGACGGACACCATTCCTGCGGCATTCTTCGATATCAGTCACGACATTCTTACCCTTGCACGCAGTCAGTTCGGGGACAGGCTCAATTCGGTGCTGCTCTTCACACTCGCAGAACATCTGCACTTTGCCGTGGAACGCTACCGCAGCGGGCAACTCATCCACAATAAGCTCAGCTGGGAAGTGAAGCGCTACTACCCGCAGGAATATGGCATAGGGTTGCTGGCACGTGCGCAGGTGAACGATAAGTTTGACGTTGAGTTACCGGAAGACGAAGCAGTCAATATCGCTTTTCATCTGATCAACGCCAGCGCTCAGGATGACGACAGCAGCGCCCACCAGCAGGTTGAGCTGGTGAACCGTATCGCCGAAATCGTGCGCTATAAACTCGGCAAGGCCATTGATACGCAATCGGTGAACTATATGCGCTTTATTACTCATCTGCGTTACTTTGCCGAGCGGGTTCTGGCGGGGAAGATTGCGTTGAGTGAAACCGAGGATTTTTATCAGGAACTGATGCGCCATCGCCCGGATGCGATGACCGTAGCGTGGGTGATCCGCGACTATGTACGGGATAAATATCAGCTCACCTTACCGAAAGATGAGCTGACATGGTTAAGCATTCATATTAGCCGCCTGATGGATGGGCAGGCGTAAAACGAGCGCCGGGGTTAAACCTGACGCAGGTTCTGCGCCGCCTTCACCATATTCGCCAGCGCGGCGCGGGTTTCTGGCCAGCCGCGGGTTTTGAGGCCGCAGTCCGGGTTTACCCACAGACGCTCTGCCGGAATACGCTGTGCCGCTTTCTGCAACAGCGCCTCAATCCATTCCACGCTCGGTACGTTAGGGGAGTGAATATCGTAAACGCCCGGTCCGATTTCGTTCGGGTATTCGAACTCTTCGAAAGACTCCAGCAGCTCCATGTCTGAACGTGACGTCTCAATGGTGATCACATCGGCGTCCAGCGCAGCGATGGAATCCATGATGTCGTTAAATTCGCAGTAACACATATGTGTGTGGATCTGGGTGTCGTCCTTTGCGACGGCGGCGTTAATGCGAAACGCCTCTACGCCCCACGCCAGATAAGCATCCCAGTCGCTGCGACGTAGCGGTAATCCTTCACGCAGAGCCGGTTCGTCAATCTGGATAATACCAATCCCCGCCGCTTCCAGGTCCGCCACTTCATCACGCAGCGCCAGAGCAATCTGCTTCGCGATAGTTTCGCGGGTCACGTCTTCACGCGGGAAAGACCAGCAGAGAATCGTCACCGGGCCGGTCAACATGCCTTTGACAGGTTTGTCGGTCAGGGACTGGGCGTACTTCGCCCACTCAACGGTGATTGCTTCCGGGCGGCTGACATCGCCGATCACCACCGGCGGCTTCACGCAGCGGGAGCCGTAGCTCTGCACCCAGCCGTTCTGGGTAAAGACGAAGCCGTCCAGATGCTCACCAAAGTATTCCACCATATCGTTGCGCTCGGCTTCACCGTGTACCAGCACGTCCAGACCTAAACGCTCTTGCTCCACAATCGCCTGCTTGATGTGCTCGGCAATGCCGGCGCGATAGTTGTTCGCATCGAGGTTGCCCTTTTTGAAGTCCAGACGCAGGCCGCGAATTTCAGTGGTCTGCGGGAATGAACCGATGGTGGTTGTCGGCCAGGCTGGCAGGTTAAAACGGGCGCGCTGGGCTTCGGCACGCACTTCATAAGCGCTCTGGCGCTGGCTGTCCTGGGCGGTGATGGCCGCCAGACGTTTTTCCACAGCCGCGTTATGCACGCGAGTCGAGTGGCGACGCGCCTGAATTGGAGCACTCCATTCGGTAATGGCGGCCGTGTCACCGCTGTTCAGCGCATCGCGCAGCAGCGCCAACTCTTCGCACTTTTGCAGGGCGAAGGCAAACCAGCTCTTCACTTCGACATCCAGACGCGTTTCAACACTCAGGTCAATTGGGCTGTGCAGCAGCGAACAGGAAGAGGCCACCCACAGATCACGTTTACCGACAATCGCACTAATCTGGGCATACTTTTCCGTCAAATCAGCACGCCAGACGTTACGGCCATTCACCAGACCAGCAGAAAGCAGCCAGTCAGCAGGCAGACGTTTGTGCAGCTCTGTCACATCATCTTTACCGTGGACCAGGTCAACGTGCAGGCCCTGTACCGGCAGCGCGGTAATGGTATCGAGATTCGGAGTGACCCCTTCAAAATAGGTGGTCAGCAGCAGCTTCACCTGGCCTGTGAGCGCGTCATACGCGGGTTTGAAGGCGTTCAGCCACTCCGGCGGCAGCTCCAGTACCAGCGCAGGTTCGTCGATTTGCACCCACTCGATACCGCGTTTTGCCAGCTCCGCCAGCACCTGCTGGTATACCGGCAGGATATCGTTCAGCAGGCTCAGGCGGTCAAACTGCTCGCCCTTCACTTTACCCAGCCACAGGTAGGTGACCGGGCCAAGCAGCACAGGCTTCACCTTGTGGCCCAGCGCCAGCCCTTCGTCCACTTCATCCAGCAGCTGCGTCCAGGTCAGTTTGAACTGCTGGCCTTTGACAAATTCCGGCACCATGTAGTGGTAGTTCGTGTTGAACCACTTGGTCATTTCTGCTGCTGCAGCGGGCTCACCGCTCGGCGCACGGCCACGGCCGATACGGAACAGGGTGTCGAGATCGACCGATCCATCGTTGTTCTGATGACGAGCCGGCACGTTGCCAAGCAGCAGGCTGGTAGTCAGAACATGGTCGTACCAGGCGAAATCGCCCACCGGCAGCAGGTCAATGCCCGCTTGCTTTTGCTGATCCCAGTGACGGGCGCGCAGCTCGCGGCCCACGGCCAGCAGCTCTTCACGGGTGGATTTTCCTGCCCAGTAGCTTTCTTGCGCTTTTTTCAGTTCGCGACGCAGACCAACGCGAGGGAAACCGAGTGTGTGATTGCGGATTGTCATGGTGTACCCCTTGTGAAATTCGTTATTTAGACGTCCAGATGTTTACACTTCTATAATTGGCAGGTACTGTATATTCCTCAAGCGCAAAATGTTCATGCCGAAGTGAAGGACTTTCATGATCGAGATAAAACACCTGAAAACGCTACAAGCGTTGCGGAACTGCGGTTCTCTCGCAGCGGCTGCGGCCACGCTGCACCAGACCCAGTCTGCCCTTTCACACCAGTTCAGCGATCTGGAACAACGCCTCGGTTTCCGTCTTTTTGTGCGTAAGAGTCAGCCGCTGCGCTTTACCCCGCAGGGTGAGATTTTGCTGCAACTGGCAAATCAGGTGCTGCCGCAAATTGCCAGCGCGTTGCAGTCCTGCAACGAACCGCAGCAGACGAAATTGCGCATCGCCATTGAGTGTCATAGCTGTATACAGTGGCTGACTCCCGCGCTTGAGAACTTCCGCCAGAAGTGGCCGCAGGTGGAGATGGACTTTAAATCCGGCGTGACATTTGACCCACAGCCTTCGCTCCAGCAGGGCGAGCTGGATCTGGTCATGACCTCAGACATCCTTCCGCGCAGCGGCCTGCACTACTCACCAATGTTTGATTATGAAGTGCGCCTGGTACTGGCACCGGATCATCCGCTGGCCGCTAAAACGCGCGTCACGCCGGAAGATCTGGCCACGGAAACGCTGCTGATTTACCCGGTGCAACGCAGTCGCCTGGATATCTGGCGTCACTTCCTGCAACCGGCAGGCATCAACCCGCAGCTGAAAAGCGTGGATAACACCTTGCTGTTAATTCAGATGGTTGCCGCCAGAATGGGCATCGCGGCGCTGCCGCACTGGGTGGTGGAGAGTTTTGAACGCCAGGGCCTGGTGGTGACCAAAACCCTGGGTGAAGGACTGTGGAGCCGGCTGTACGCTGCCGTGCGCGATGGCGAGCAGCGTCAACCGGTTACAGAAGCGTTTATTCGTTCAGCGCGGAACCACGCGTGCGACCATCTTCCGTTTGTGCGGAGCGCGGAGCGACCCAACGGCGATGTACCCACAACGAAGCCAGGATCACCGTTCCCCCAATAATAAAGCTCGGCCAGTGCGGTTGCTCCTGCCAGATAGCCAGGTTAACCAGCAGACCCGCCGGCACATGCACGTTGTTCATGATCCCCAGCGTACCGGCGTCTACCTGGGTAGCGCCGTAGTTCCACATGAAGTATCCCAGCCCGGACGCCACCACGCCCAGCCAGACCAGAATGCCCCACTGCACGGAAGTGGTCGGCAGTTTTTGCGGGTTGCCGAGCATAAACCACGCCGCCACGGCAACAATGGCCGCCCCCATATAGAACCAGGCAAAGGCGTTATGCTGCGGCATCGGACGGGTTTCCATCAGGCGTTTGTAACCCACCATGCCAATGGCGAAGCTGATGTTGGCCAGCTGTACAAACATCAGACCGGTCCAGAAGTGGTCGCTCACTTTGTCGTAGCGAATGATCGCCGCACCGACAACCGCCAGCAGCGCGCTCAGCGCATAGCCCCAACGCAGGCGACGCTTACTCAGCAGATCGTAAATCAGCGTGATATAGAGCGGTGTGAGCACGGTAAACAGCAGGAATTCGGATACCGACAGGTACACGTAAGCGCGGAAGCTGAACAGATACATGATGCCGAGCTGCATTGCCCCCACCAGCATGTACAGCAGAATGGTTTTCAGCGTTTGCCCACGCGTACGCAGAAACGGCAGGAATACCAGTGCCGCCAGCCCCACGCGCATCAGCACTGAGAAGTAGCTGTCTACCGAACCCGCAAGGTATTCGCCAATCAGGCTAAATGAGAAGGCCCACAGAATAGTGGTGATAATGAGTAGCGCCACAATGCTTGTCTCTCTGAAAGAAGGACAGGCATTGTAGCGAACTCTTTAGTTGACAACTGAGCAATAAATAACCAAATGAAGATTATTCAAGGAACAGCTTGCGCAGATATTTCGGCACGGCATTGTCGGCATTAGAACCGATCACTTCCAGTTCCGGGTGCAGATCCTTCAGACGCTGGTGTGCGTTCTCCATGATGCAGCCTTTACCCGCCATCGAGAGCATTTCCGCATCGTTCATGCCGTCGCCGAAGGCGATGCAGTCTTTCAGTTCAAAGCCCATACGTTGTGCCACCGCTTCCAGCGCGTGACCTTTCGAGACGCCACCGGCCATCACTTCCAGGCAGGTCAGCGTAGAGAAGCTGACGTTAACACGGTCACCCCAGCGGGCGTTGATCGCCTGCTCCAGCGGGAGCAGCTCTTCGTGGCTTTCACAGGTGAAGAACACCTTGCTGATCCCTTCCGGCTCCAGCAGGCCTGGCTCATACAGGGTGTAGTTGAACACGGCCTCTTTGAAGAAACGCATTTCGTCCGGGCGATGGCGGTTCATAAACCACTCATCATCGCGATACACGTTGGTCACGATGTCCGGGTTGTTGTGCTCCACGCCGAACAGATCGGTGGCGATATCCCGGTCAAGGTTATGCGTGAAAATCAGGTTGCCATCGGTGTCGTGTACGCGCGCACCGTTGGAGGTGATCATGTAGGCTTTGATGCCCAGGTTATCGCGGATCTGCCCCACGTCCACGTGGTGGCGACCGGTGGCAAACACGAAGTTCACGCCACGGGCAGTCAGGAGCTTCAGGGTTTCTTTCGCAAAAGGCGATAAGGTGTGATCGGGGGAAAGCAGCGTGCCATCTAAGTCAGATGCAACAACCTGGTACATAGGGAAATTTAACCTCAATAGAAAATCAGTTATGCCTGTCGAAAAATTCGACAATGGCGTTGAGCGCGACTGAGCGCATGGTGTCCTTTTCGAAAAGGATCTCATGGTACGCACCGTTTATGACCCACGGTTTACCCCCTTCACAAGGGTGACCGGCGGCGGCACGCAGTTCACAAAAGCGGTCATGCATACGGTTATCAACCACACGCTCTTCTTCCGCCTGAAGCAGTAATGTCGGCGTGCTGTCATCACCAGCACCCGCCAGCGCCTGCTCACCGGCAAGAATGCCTTCCCGCACCCAGTGATAGGTGGGGCCGCCAACGCGTAAACGCGGTTCATCGGCATAAAAACGCAGGTTACGACGGTATCGCTGTCGACTGTGGGTCAGCACGTTCATGGCATACGGCAGCGCGCGCCAGCGTCCTGTTCCGATAGCATAACCTTCCCGAATACGCTGATGGCCCTCAGCCCAGTCGAGAATATGTCGTACCATCCAGTCAGGAAAACGCATCACGATGCCAAACATGGGCGCGCTGAGCGCAATGGCATCACATTGATGCGAATGGCGCTGCAAGAACAGCGTGGCAATGGCACCACCCATTGAATGCGCGAGAATATAGCGTTTCCGCCAGGGGCCGGGCTGCACTTCCTGCTGCCAGAATGCCGCAAGGTCGTCGACATAATCACTGAAATTATCTACGTGACCACGGTGGGTGTCCGACAGCATTCGCCCGGAAAGCCCCTGCCCGCGATGGTCAATAATCAGCACGTCAAAACCACTGTGGAACAGGTCATACGCCAGTTCGGCATATTTGACGTAACTCTCTATGCGACCAGGGCAAACCACAATGACACGATCGTTTTTTTCAGCCCGAAAACGAACAAAGCGTACAGGAACATTGCCCACTCCGGTAAATCCGGCCTCTTCACGCTGACGCCAGAAGTTGGTAAGTGGGCCCATAGAGAAAGCAGCAAATGCGTTTTCTCGAGTTTCCCAATCCTTTTTCTGCTGAAACATCGGGTTTCCACCCCTGTAAGCCAAGGAATATCGTTTTTTCGTGACAGGTCACAAAATGACTCAACAATAGCGTATTGTGGCATAAAAACAGACGATTCGGGAGTTTCAAATGACCTTCGAGTGGTGGTTCGCTTACCTGCTGACATCCATCATCCTCAGCCTTTCACCAGGCTCTGGCGCGATTAACACCATGACCACTTCGATCAACCACGGCTATCGTGGTGCGGCGGCATCCATTGCCGGTTTGCAGACCGGGCTGGGCATTCACATCGTGCTGGTCGGTATCGGCCTGGGGACACTGTTTTCCCGCTCGGTGCTGGCGTTCGAAGTGCTGAAATGGGCCGGTGCGGCGTACCTGATTTGGCTCGGTATTCAGCAGTGGCGCGCGGCAGGCTCCATCAACCTGAACACCCTTGCGCAGGCGCAAACGCGTGGACGTCTGTTTAAGCGCGCAGTGTTTGTGAACCTGACGAACCCGAAAAGTATCGTCTTCCTTGCAGCCCTGTTCCCGCAGTTTATCGTGCCGCACCAGCCGCAGGTGATGCAGTACGTGGTGCTCGGAGCGACCACCATCATTGTCGATATCATTGTGATGATTGGTTACGCGACGCTGGCTCAGCGGATTGCGGCGTGGATTAAAGGGCCTAAGCAAATGAAGGCCCTGAATAAAGTGTTTGGTTCGCTGTTTATGCTGGTTGGCGCGCTGCTTGCGTCAGCGCGTCATGCTTAGCGAGAAATGATGAGATGAATGCCGAAGCCGGTGAACAACGCACCGGCAAATCCGTCTATCCACTTCGCAACGCGCTGATACCCACGGCGCATCGCCGGTAAGGCGAACAGGCTCGCAACGATAGTAAACCAGGCGAACGTCTCAACGACGATCAGCAGGAAGATACCCCAACGTGCACCTGCGCCCACGCTATCTCCCACAAACAGGGAAAACACGGAGCCGAAATAGATAATCGCTTTCGGGTTTGCCAGGTTCGTCAGCAGCCCTTTCACAAAGCTGCGACCACCGGTTGCCAGCTCGACTTTTGGCTCTTCCGGTTTTTTCTCTTCTTTCTTCAGCGCCCCGCGCAGCATCTGGTAACCCATCCAGCACAGATACAGGCCACCACCGACCATAATGATGTTATGTAGCCAGGCCATCTTCGCGAGGATCAGATTCAGGCCCAGCAGCGCCACTGCCGCCCAGACCATAACGCCCATGGTAATACCGAGCACACCCATCATCGCCTCTTTGCGGGAGCGGCTGACGGCTGTTTGTGACACGAAGAAAAAGTCAGGGCCCGGGCTCATCAGGGCAACAATGTGCACTAACGCCACGGTGAGAAATAGCATTAACATAATTAACTCGCGGGGAAATAATTTAGTGAGTCACCATCCTGGCACTTTTTAGCCCGGCTGACTACTCCTCATCATCACCGTCAGCGTGAGAGCGGATAAGCGCCATAAACTCCTTCCCAAAGCGCTCGAGCTTACGCGTGCCAACGCCGTTGACGCTGAGAATTTCGCTGGCGCTGAGCGGCATTTGTTCGGCCATCTCAATCAACGTCGCGTCGTTAAAGACCACGTACGGCGGGATATTCTCTTCATCCGCGATGGCTTTACGCAGCTTGCGCAGTTTGGCAAACAGCTTGCGGTCATAGTTGCCGCCGTAGGATTTCTGCATCACCCGCGGCTTGAGCGCAATAACGCGCGGAACGGCGAGCTTCAGTTCGATATCACCGCGCAGCACCGGGCGCGCCGCTTCGGTAAGCTGAAGCGCAGAGTGCTGGGCAATATTCTGGGTGGCAAACCCCAGATGAATAAGCTGGCGGATTATACTGACCCAGTGCTCGTGGCTCTGCTCTTTGCCGATACCGTAAACGGGCAGCTTGTCATGGCCCATATCGCGAATGCGCTGGTTGTTCGCGCCACGCAGCACTTCCACCACGTAGCCCATCCCGAAGCGCTGATTAACGCGATAGATAGTCGAGAGCGCCTTACGCGCATCCATCAGGCCATCGTACTGCTTTGGCGGATCAAGGCAGATATCGCAGTTACCGCAGGACTCCTGACGGCCTTCACCAAAATAGTTGAGCAGCACCAGACGACGACAGGTTTGCGCTTCAGCAAAAGCGCCCATCGCGTTGAGCTTGTGGCGTTCGATATCCTGCAACTGCCCCTGCGGTTTCTCTTCCAGGCAGCGGCGCAGCCAGGCCATATCCGCCGGATCGTAGAACAACATGGCTTCTGCTGGCAGGCCATCACGCCCGGCACGGCCGGTTTCCTGGTAGTAGGATTCGATATTACGCGGGATGTCGAAGTGCACCACAAAGCGCACGTTGGGTTTATTAATCCCCATCCCGAATGCTACCGTGGCGACCACGATTTGCAGGTCATCACGCTGGAATTTCTCCTGCACGTCGGCGCGGATGTGGTTTTCTAACCCGGCATGATAGGCCGCAGCGCTAAAGCCACGGTTTTGCAGACGTGCGGCGGTGTCTTCCACTTTTGCGCGGCTGTTGCAGTAAATAATGCCGGACTTACCGCGCTGCTCCTGCACGTAGCGCAAAAGTTGATCCAGCGGTTTGAATTTTTCCATCAGCATGTAGCGGATGTTGGGGCGGTCGAAGCTGCTGACCTGGATAAACGGATCGTTTAGCCCCAGCAGACGAACGATATCAAGACGCGTTGTATCATCCGCCGTGGCGGTGAGCGCCATAAACGGCAGCTCAGGGAAGCGCTGACGCAGCTGACCGAGCGCGGCATATTCCGGGCGGAAATCGTGCCCCCACTGCGAGATACAGTGCGCTTCGTCTACCGCCAGCAACACCGGGTTCCAGTGCGCAAGGTGATCGAGAAAGTTATCCAGCATCAGACGCTCGGGTGCAATATACAGCAACCGAATCTGCCCGGTACGGCAACCCGCCATCACTTCCTGCTGCTGCTCGCGGGTCTGCGTAGAGTTGATACAGGCCGCTGCTACGCCGTTGGCAAGCAGTTGGTCCACCTGATCTTTCATCAACGAAATAAGGGGAGAGACCACGACCGTGAGGCCATCAAGCACCAGCGCGGGCACCTGATAACAGAGCGATTTCCCGCCGCCGGTCGGCATCACCACCAGGCAATCGCGACCTTCCAGCACGGTTTCAATGATGGTTTCCTGGCCAGGGCGGAACTGCTGGTAGCCAAAGGTTTCGTGCAGAACCTGTTTAGCCAGCGATTCCTGATTCAATACTTCCGCCTGCGCCACGTTAACCCCATTTGCCAGAAATAAAACAGGCGCTATTTTCAGCGCCTGAGAGAGAAACTTCAACGTTTAACGCAAAAACATTCGAGCAGCCTAGAAAATATCATTCAGCATTACGCCCACACCGACGCGGGTTTGATTGAAGTTGTAATCGATAAGCGACTCGCCGTAACCACTGTATACCTGCGTGTAAAGACGCACATGCTTGCTCACCGGATAGCTCAGGCCCACTTCCGCGCCGCCGTAGCCGGTATTCCAGTTGTACTGCCCCTTCGCGCTCAGCACCGCATCGCCTAACTGGTAACCAATTTTGAGCTGGTAGTAACCCATGTATTTGGTGATATCCGGGTTGTCGTCCGTAGCGCCCACCACGTACCACGGCTTAACTTCCACCATCCAGTTACCGTTTTGCGCCATCAGGCGGGTATAAAGACGGTTCCAGCTGCGTGAAGTGGGGTCGGCGCGGCCGTTGGAGTCGTGGTTAAAGCCCATCTCCACGTCGCGTAGCGTCCAGCCTGCAAATTCGTAATCCGTCGCGAAACCGAGGAACAGCTGCGGTTCATAGTTGGTTTCACGAAATGGTGAGGACTCGCCGCTGTTTGAAAGCTGCCACCAGGATTTTTGCGTATAGGACGCACCCAGCACCGAGTTTGGCCCCAAAATACCGCGCCAGAACGGGAATGCCAGGCTGAGCTGGTACTTCACCTCATCTTTGCGCGCATTATCAGACCAGTTGTAAGACTTAATCGCCTCTTTGTTGATATCGCTGGTCCAGGTGTAGAGCAAATAGTTGGTGTCATACGGGTAGAGCGTGAACGGATTGTCATGCTCCTGAAGTAAGTTAGCGATAATGCTGCCGCGAACGGCTGGCGTATCGTGTACTTCATTAACAGTCGCTTCCTGCGCATATGCTGTGAGGGGCAGCGAAACCGCCGCCAGTAACCAACCCAGATACGTCCGCATCGGTGGTGTTCTCCTGCAAATATTGAGATTTCATGAATAGTTATGTGGCGGACATTCTACAGACTTCCGCACTAACTTCCGCCTCCTCGTTTCTGAAAGTGGAATTCCTTATTGTTGAGGCATAAAATCAACATTTTATTAACAATAAGGACGTCATTTCTCATGTCAGCCACGCTAACCGCCGAAGATGCTTTAAAACTCGTGGGCGAAATCTTTGTTTACCACATGCCGTTTAACCGCGCGCTGGGGCTGGAACTGGAGCGCTACGAGAAAGACTTTGCCCAGCTCAGCTTCAATAATCAGCCGATGATGGTGGGTAACTGGGCGCAAAGCATTTTGCATGGCGGTGTGATTGCCTCTGCACTGGACGTAGCAGCGGGGCTGGTCTGTGTCGGCAGCACGCTGACGCGTCATGACACCATCAACGAAGACGAATTACGCCAGCGTTTATCCCGCATGGGTACCATCGACTTACGTGTCGACTATCTGCGCCCTGGTCGGGGAAATCGCTTTACCTGCACCAGCAGCCTGTTGCGCGCAGGCAACAAAGTCGCCGTCGCCCGTGTCGAACTGCATAACGAAGAACAGGTGTATATCGCCAGCGCAACCGCCACTTATATGGTGGGTTGATGCCGCAAAATCGGGTAAAGTTAGTTCACTTTTTTGTAACGGATTTTCCCGATGGATGCTAAACAGACGCGGCAGGGCGTATTACTCGCTCTGGCCGCTTATTTTATTTGGGGTGTCGCTCCGGCGTATTTCAAGCTTATCGCTTATGTACCGGCTGATGAGATCCTCACTCACCGCGTAATCTGGTCCTTCTTCTTTATGATTGCCCTGATGAGCATCAGCCGTCAGTGGTCAGGCGTCAAAACGCTGCTAAAAACCCCGAAGAAGGTCTTCCTGCTGGCGCTCTCTGCGGTGCTGATTGGTGGCAACTGGCTGCTGTTTATCTGGGCGGTGAATAACCATCATATGCTCGAAGCAAGCCTTGGGTATTTTATTAACCCGCTGGTGAACATTGTACTGGGGATGATTTTCCTCGGCGAACGCTTCCGCCGTATGCAGTGGCTGGCGGTGATTTTGGCGTTCTGCGGCGTTCTGGTGCAACTGTGGACCTTTGGGTCACTGCCGATTATCGCCCTGGGGCTGGCATTCAGCTTTGCGTTCTACGGGCTGGTGCGTAAGAAAATCGCCGTTGAAGCGCAAACAGGCATGTTGTTCGAAACCCTGTGGCTTCTGCCAGTGGCCGCAATTTATCTGTTTGGCATTGCCGACAGCGCGACCAGCCATATGGGCAACAACCCGTGGTCGCTGAATCTGATGCTGATGGCCGCCGGTGTGGTGACAACCATTCCACTGCTGTGCTTCACCGGGGCGGCAACGCGCCTGCGTCTCTCTACACTGGGCTTCTTCCAGTATATTGGCCCAACGCTGATGTTCGTGCTGGCCGTGGTGTTTTACGGCGAAGTGCCAGGCGCGGACAAGATGGTAACCTTCGCGTTTATCTGGGTCGCACTGGCGGTATTCGTCGCAGATGCGATTTATACCCAGCGCAGGACCCGCAGAGGGATGTAGGTGTTTTGTAGGGCGGGTAAGCGCAGCGCCACCCGCCTGATTTTTACAGCCAGTTGCGACGCTTAAAGTACAGATACGGCGCAAGCCCGGCGAGGATCATAAAGATAATCGCCCCAGGATAACCAAAGCTCCATCTCAGCTCTGGCATAAACTCAAAGTTCATCCCGTAGCTTGATGCCACAAGCGTAGGTGGCAGGAACACCACAGATACCACCGAGAAGATCTTGATGATGCGGTTCTGCTCGATATTGATAAAGCCCATTGCCGCCTGCATCAGGAAGTTGACCTTCTGGAACAGGGATTCGTTGTGCGGCAGCAGGGATTCGATATCGCGCAGGATCTCACGCGCCTGCTCCAGCTGCCCGCCCGGCAGACGCGCTTTACGCACCAGGAAGTTCAGCGCGCGCTGGGTATCCATCAGACACAAACGCACCTTCCAGCCGATATCTTCCAGCTCCGCCAGCGTGGAAAGGGCTTCGTCATACTCATCACCCTGATGGCCTTCCATGATCACGCGACTCAGCTTTTCCAGATCGCTGTAGATGTTTTCGATCTCATCCGCCAGCTGTTCGATTTTGGTTTCAAACAAATCGAGAAGCAGCTCGTAGGCGTTTCCGTCAACCATTGCCTGGCTACGGGCGCGCATTCGGTAGAGACGAAACGCAGGTAACTCGCGCTCACGCAGGGTAAACAGGCGACCGTCGCGGATGGTAAATGCCACGGTGGAGTTACCGGCGTGATCTTCGGCATCTTCAAAGAAGAAGAAGGAGTGAATATGCAGACCGTCTTCGTCTTCAAAAAAACGGGCTGATGCTTCGATGTCTTCCAGTTCTGGACGGGTTGCCAGGCTTTGCCCCAGCTCGGATTGTACGCGAAGGCGCTCATCGTCGTCCGGCTCGACCAGATCCACCCATACAGCATCAATGAGGGGCTGCGACTCTTCGGCTTCAAGCCGAGTCAGTCGGTTATTTTCGAGTTGAAATGCGCTCAACATGACCGGGACTCCCAATGCAAAAAATATCGGACAGTTCGGTGGGCACACAGAAACAAATTGGGTTTCAGACCATTAAACAGCCTGACTCAGCGCGACGGGAAATAATACAGGTCGCTGACAACCACTAAGGCCATCAGCAAGAGGAGATAGCCTTAGGAGTTGTTCCTGGTTGACAGGGAATTGAGCCAGTATCTACTGGGTGTGTCCAAGGCGAATGTCCTCTTAGCGTAATCGTGCGCGCATGTTACGCCAGCAGTAACAGTGGCGTCAACACGCAACGAAACGCTGAAGGGCATTAATTGACCTTCAACGTATAAGGCTAGCAGATTATTACAAAATAATGATATTTTTCTGAAAGTTACACAGTTTCCAACCGGGCATAGGCGGCCACCAGCCATTTGATCCCCTGCCCCTGGAATGCCACCTGCAACCGGCTATGCTCACCGCTGCCTTCAAGGTTCACAATGGTACCTTCACCAAATTTTGCATGACGCACGCGCTGGCCGAGCTTGTAACCGGTGTCATTTTCCGACATCGGCGTACCCAGGCGCTGATGGCTGACAGGACGGCTGACACTGGCGCGCAGGCGCACCTCTTCCACACACTCTTCCGGCAGTTCACCGATAAAGCGTGATGGACGGTGATAGACCTCTTTGCCATACAGACGGCGGGTTTCGGCGTAGGTTAACGTCAGTTTTTGCATGGCGCGGGTGACTCCCACGTATGCCAGACGGCGTTCCTCTTCCAGACGTCCACCTTCATCCAGCGACATCTGGCTCGGGAACATCCCTTCTTCCATCCCGACGATAAACACCTGCGGGAACTCCAGCCCTTTGGCGGAGTGCAGAGTCATCAGCTGCACCGCATCCTGCCAGGTATCCGCCTGCCCTTCACCGGCTTCCAGCGCGGCGTGGGAAAGGAATGCCTGGAGCGGCATCAGGTCTTCGTCTTCTTCGTTGTAGCTGAACTGGCGCGTTGCCGTGACCAGTTCCTCTAAGTTCTCAATACGGGTCTGGCCCTTCTCGCCTTTTTCCTGCTCGTACATCATCCACAGGCCGGAATCTTTGATAACCCGGTCAGTCTGAACATGCAGCGGCATGTCCGCCGTTTCCTGCGCGAGAGCGTCAATCAGTTCAAGGAAGCGCTGCAACGCGCTGGCGGCACGTCCGGCGAGGGCTTTTTCCTGCAACAGCTCACGACAAGCCTGCCAAAGCGTGAGCTGGCGATCGCGGGATGCCTGACGCACTACGTCCAGCGTTCTGTCACCAATGCCGCGCGTTGGGGTATTCACCACACGCTCGAAGGCCGCATCGTCGTTACGGTTGGCCATAAGACGCAGATACGAGAGCGCATCTTTAATTTCCTGGCGTTCAAAGAAGCGCATCCCGCCATAAATCCGGTACGGCATACTCACCTGCAACAACGCCTCTTCCAGCACGCGCGACTGGGCGTTGCTGCGATAGAGAATGGCACACTGCTCCAGCGCGCCGCCGTTGTCCTGCCAGGTTTTGATGCGGTTAACCACAAAGCGCGCTTCATCGAGTTCGTTAAAAGCGCAGTAGAGGGAGATTGGCTCGCCGTCGACGCCATCGGTCCACAGCTTTTTGCCCAGACGTCCATTGTTGTTCTCAATCAGGGCGTTCGCCGCGCTCAGAATGTTGCTGGTCGAACGGTAGTTCTGCTCCAGACGAATGGTTTCTGCGCCAGGGAAGTCATTGAGGAAGCGCTGGATGTTTTCCACCTGCGCGCCACGCCAGCCGTAGATAGACTGGTCATCATCGCCGACGATCATCACCTTGCCGGTATCGCCAGCCAGCATCCGGATCCAGGCATACTGAATGTTGTTGGTATCCTGGAATTCGTCCACCAGGATATTGGTAAATCGTTCGCGGTAATGCTGGAGAATATGCGGCTTATTCAGCCACAACTCATGTGCTCGCAGAAGCAGTTCGGCAAAGTCCACCAGACCGGCGCGATCGCAGGCTTCCTGGTAGGCCTTATACACGTTCTGCCAGGTCTGCTCGACCGGGTTGCCAAAGCTCTGAATATGGTGCGGGCGCAGCCCTTCGTCTTTTTGACCGTTGATGTACCACATGGCCTGACGCGGCGGCCACTGTTTCTCATCGAGGTTCATCGCCTTGATCAGGCGTTTCAGTAAACGCAGCTGGTCTTCGCTGTCGAGGATCTGGAAGTCCTGCGGCAGGTTGGCGTCCATATGATGCGCGCGCAGCAAACGGTGTGCCAGACCGTGGAAGGTGCCCACCCACATACCACCCTGGCTGGTGCCCATCAGCTGCGCAATACGGTGACGCATCTCTGCCGCTGCTTTGTTGGTGAACGTCACCGCCATAATGGAATACGGTGAGCAGTTTTCTACGCTTTGTAGCCACGCGATACGGTGCACCAGAACGCGCGTCTTACCACTGCCCGCCCCAGCCAGAACCAGCAGGTTAGTACGCGATGCGGCAACCGCGTCACGCTGTTTGTCATTAAGGCTGTCGAGAAGGTAGGAAACGTCCATTGGCACCGCCAGGTAATGTCAGGCAGGCGAAGGTCATGCATTCGCCAAAACCCTGGTAATTTATACAATATTATTGGTGATTATATCAGCGTGGTGAGGGATGCCAACCGCGAAATTTCTATGTGTGGCAACAGCCGACTGTCCTGGGTCTGCATCAGGTCGGCCTTTTCTGGCTTGATCCAGCAGGCCTGCATCCCGCAGCGGATCGCCCCGGCAACGTCCGTGGTCAGATCATCGCCCACGTGCAGGATCTCGCCTGTCGGCAGGTCGAGTTTTTCCGCCGCTAGGTGGTACATATCGTTGAACGGCTTAGCGCGTCCGTGCGGGCCTGCGCGCAGCACGAATTCAAAATAGTCGCCGAGGCCAAAGAGTTCAGGTTGCGCATTGCCGTTGGTGATCGCCACCAGCGGCCACTTTTCAGCAAGCGCTTTCAGGGTGTTGTGGGTTTCCTGCGGTACATCGATACGGCTACGCCATTTCGCGAAGTTTTCCATCGCCGCTTCGGCGCCAATGGCGGCATCGTGCGCACTCATGCCAACATTTAACATCGCCTGCTCCACCGCACGGCGACGCCACTCAGTGACATCGTGATAAATATCCGGCTCGGTTTCCCGAAGAGCCTGACGCAGACGCTGGAAGTCTTTGTTCTGCATCTCTTTCAGGGCAGGATGGTAGTTCTGCACAAACGCCAGCGACTCCTGCTCAGTGCGCAAGATAACCGGGTGGTTGTCATAAAGGGTGTCATCAAGATCAAACGTCAGCGCTGAAATCTGACCTAATGGGCGGTAAAAACGCATTATTTCCCCCGTTTGGCGCGTGGATGCGCCGCGTCGTACACCGAGGCAAGGTGTTGAAAATCAAGGTGGGTATAGATTTGAGTGGTCGATAAATTGGCGTGGCCTAACAGCTCCTGCACGCCGCGTAAATCACCGCTCGATTCAAGCATGTGGGTGGCAAATGAGTGGCGCAGCTTGTGCGGGTGAACATGGCTGTTAAGCCCTTGCTTAATGCCCCACTCCGCAAAGCGTTTCTGCACGTTTCGCGCCGAAATGCGCTTGCCGAGCTTCGACAAAAACAGGGCGTTTTCCTCTGCGCCAAACAGCCCGCGCAGATCCAGCCAGTGCTCAATCCAGGACACCGCATTGCGGCCAATCGGTAAGCGGCGCTCTTTGCTGCCCTTACCCATTACCCACACTTCACCGGTATCAAGATCGAGATGTTTTAAATCGAGGTTCACCAGTTCAGAAAGACGCAGCCCGGCACCGTACATCACTTCCAGCATGGCGCGATCGCGCACGGCCAGCGGATCGTTAAGATCGATATCCAGCAGGCGGTTTACATCGTCTACATCGATATTCTTGGGCAGATGACGCGGAGCTTTTGGCGTGGCGATCCCTTTTGCCGGATTGGCTTTCAGGCCACCCTGGCTGACCAGCCAGTCGAAGAAACTGCGCAGCGCAGAAAGTCTGAGCGCAAGGCTCGCCGGGCTTAGCCCCTTGCGGCGGCTACGCACCACAAAGGCTCGCACGGTAGCAGCGTCACATTGTTGCCAGCTTTTCAGGCCGATTTCTTCGGCAATCTGCATGATGGCATCAAGCTGACGCTGATAATTGAGCAGCGTAATCGGGCTTAGCTGACGCTCAACGCCCAGATAACGCAGAAAGCGCGTGACGTCAGTCGAGAGCAGTACGTCCGTCATACCCGTTCAATCCAGCGCTCCAGTAGCTCAGGCAACATGAGCGCCAGCTCCTGCAACAGGTGTGTCCCCTGCCCTTGCTCATAATGGTGCGCATCACGGCTGGTGAACAACATCACGCCTAAATCGCCATCGCGCCCCATCAGCGACATCGCCACCGAACCAATGGCTTTGGCCTCTGGCAACACCACCAGCAGCTCAGGTCCGTTCAGCGACCCAAGATAGTGATTCTCGTGGCCAAGACGCTGAATGCGCAGCGGTTCAAACGCCTGACGGTTTAGCGCCAGATGGGTAAAGCCGGACGGCGCGCCGATGCGCCAGCGATCAGGGAAGAGGCGGATCGTTGCGCCTGCCAGCCCCAGTTCACGCGCCCAGCGATGGAAGCGGCTGAGAAACTCGTCAAGGCTGTGCGCAGAGGCCAGACGCGCTTGCAGATGTAGCAAGCGATAGAACAGGCTTTCGTTGTTACTTGCCTGCTCCATTAGCAGCGTCATGTTCTCTTCGAGCTGATTGATATGGTTACGCGAGCGTGCCATGTGCCATTCGACCAGTGACACCGATTCACGCACCGGATGGGGCACGCGCATCTGTTCGACAACGCGTGCATTGCGGATAAAAAACTCAGGATTGCGCAGCAGGTAATCAATAACAGCTCTGTCGTCCAGTTCCGTTTCTGATGCCTGAAGTTCTTCCCCTGGTTGTTTCATAGATGGATAAACCCGTCATAGACATGTGCCGCCGGGCCAGTCATATAGAGTGGATGACCCGGTCCTTTCCAGGCGATATCAAGACGACCGCCTGGTAACTCCACGCGAACCTCTTCTGCCAGTAACCCCTGAGAGATACCGACCGCAACAGCCGCACAGGCACCGCTTCCGCAGGCCTGGGTTTCACCCGCGCCGCGTTCATAAACACGCAGACGGATGTGTTCGCGTTTTACCACCTGCATAAAGCCAATATTCGCACGCTCAGGGAAACGCTCGTGGCTTTCCAGCACCGGACCAAGTGTTTCAACTGCGGCGGTATCAACATTATCGACCTGAATCACGCAGTGTGGGTTGCCCAGAGAGACAACGCCGCACAATACTGTCTGCTCGGCCGCACGCATAATATAGGTCTTTTCCGCTTTGTTAGCGCGAAACGGCACGGCGGATGGCTCAAAGTTAGGCTCACCCATATTCACGCGAACCAGCTCATCGTCGGTAACGCTCAGGATCATGCGTCCGTTCGCCGTGCTCACACGAATATCACGCTTGTTGGTCAGCCCTTTCAGGCGAACAAAGCGGGCAAAGCAGCGCGCGCCGTTACCACACTGCGACACTTCACTACCGTCAGCGTTAAAAATACGGTAGTGAAAATCGAGGTCAGGATCGTAGGGTGGCTCAACCACCAGCAGTTGATCAAACCCCACGCCCAAATGTCGGTCCGCCAGACGACGGATCAGATCGGGTGAGAAAAAGACATTCTGCGTTACCGCGTCGACGACCATAAAATCGTTGCCAAGGCCATGCATTTTAGAGAACTGCATCATTTGCTCCATTGCGCGGGTACAGAACGTAATTATCAGAAATTAACCTGAGTCGGGCCGCCATTATCACCGCGATCGTTAGTCGTCGGCGAAGAGGACTCGATGGTGCTTTGTACTGGTTTCGTCGGCGGTGGCGCGGTTTTATCCGCTGGCGGGAAGTACAGTGGTCCCTTCAACCCGCAGCCGGTCAGGCTAAACAGCGTGATGAGAACGGCAAGCGTTCGGAAAACGTTTTTCATTATAAAGTTGCCCGTAAGTTCAAATCTGTTTCTATCATCGCAGGAGAAGACACAAAAGCAAGAGTTTGCCGCTTTCCTGCAACGGGAATTATTTAGCGTTATACTGCCGGCATCACGAAAAACAGGAACAAAACCATGAACGACAGTGAATTTCATCGCCTTGCCGACAACCTGTGGATGACTATCGAAGAGCGTCTTGACGACTGGGAGGGCGACAGCGATATCGATTGTGAAATCAATGGCGGTATCCTGACCCTAAGCTTCGAAAACGGCAGTAAAATTATTATTAACCGTCAGGAGCCGCTTCACCAGGTATGGCTGGCAGCCAAACAGGGCGGTTACCATTTCGATCTCAAAGAGGGCGAATGGGTTTGTGACCGTAGCGGTGAAACGTTCTGGGATTTGCTGGAGCAGGCGGCGACCGCGCAGGCGGGTGAAGAAGTCAGTTTCAGGTAGTTTATGGCCGGGTAAGCGTAAGGTATGAACCGGAAACATGGGTAACACTTTAGACCGGATACATGGGTAACAGTTATAACTGGCATAGAAGAGGAGACTCGCTATGCCCTGGACTGAGACCCAACCTATGCAACGCCTTGATTTTATCCGTGCCTGCCATGCAGGTACGGCCTCCTTCTCCGCTCTTTGCCGTCTTTTTGGTATCAGCCGTAAAACCGGCTACAAATGGCTTGAACGTTTTGACCCTTCTGACCTGTCATCCCTCTCTGACCAGTCGCGCGCTCCGCATTCCCACTCCCGGACAGTTCCTGATGATATCGTCGGGCATCTGACTGCCCTGCGTCAGAAACACCCTGACTGGGGGCCGAAAAAACTGCGGATGTGGTTGCTCAATCACCATGTCGATTTTGCCGTACCTGCCGCCAGTACTATCGGCGATATCCTCAAGCGTGAAGGGCTGGTTCCGGATAAAAAGAGAAAACGCAGAACACCGGGTAATCGCCAGCCGCTGACCACCATCAGTGAGAACAATCAGGTCTGGAGTGCTGATTTTAAAGGCAAATTCAGGTTGCTGAGCGGGGAGTACTGCCATCCCTTCACTCTGACCGACAATCACAGCCGGTATCTGCTGTGCTGCCGGGGAACACACCGGGAGAGTGAGCCCTTTGTCAGAGCGTGCCTGACTGATGCATTCCTGGAATATGGTCTGCCGGAAGTGCTCAGAACCGATAACGGTCAACCTTTCGCGGGAACAGGCATAGCCGGATTAAGCCGTCTTGCAGTCTGGCTAATCAAGCTGGGCATCAGGCCGGAACGTATCAGAAAGGGACACCCGGAAGAGAATGGCCGCCATGAACGAATGCACCGCTCCCTGAAAAGTGCGGTGAAATATGGCAACACCTTCATGACGATGGAAGAACAACAGCGGTGGTTCAGTGACTACCGGGAAGAGTTTAACCACGAGAGGCCGCATGAAGCCCTGGCAGGTGCAACGCCCGGAACGGTGTGGCAACCCTCGGGCCGACACTGGGATGGCAGAGTGCCTGAATATGTTTATCCGACAGGGGGCATGGTCTACAGGGTGAAATCGAGGGGAACACTGTATATGGGAAAAAAGGGGACCGTGTTCCTGAGTGAAGCACTGACTGGTGAGTACATAATGCTGAAAGAACAAGATGATGGCCTGGAAGCCATCATCTTTAATGGAATAACACTTGCGTACTACGACAGTAAAACCCAGAGTGTGCTCCGGATAGACTAAAAGTGTTACCTATGTTCCCGGTCTGATCTGTCACCTATGTATCCGGTCATACAGTAACGCCACCCGGCGACAAGGCTCAGGAAAAATACTGCTGCAACAGCGGTGTCGTTGCGTCCTGGCTGGCTGGCACGGCTGGCGCAATGGCCTGAGTGCGGAACGGGATCACCTGTGTGCGGCCATCCACATTCACAATCTGGTAGAACTGCGGCAGGTTGAAGTTGATAAAGCTTGAGCCGTAGGTGAAGCGGTCGTGAGACGACGAGTAGAAGCGGCTGACATCGCGTACCAGCTCTTCTTTGCTGCCTTCACAGTGGTGATAAACCTCAGCGCGGTTGGTTTCATCCAGAATGTAGATGTTGAAACCGGCGTCATCACCCGACTCTTCGAAGAAGAACTGAATAATCCCTTCACTGGCAAAACCATCCACCACCTGCGGCAGTTTGACATGGTTGGTTTCGACCTGCACGGACAGGCCATGCAGCTTGTTGTGCGAAATCGCGCCGTAGAACTCGATGGCGTTTTCCAGTTTCTGTACCGACACGTTCAGGCGTTCGAAGAACAAGCCCCAGGTCTGGCCGGAGACGCGCAGTGCTTTAAAGCGCCCGGTTTCCTGGCGAGTACTGGAAAGACGCAGTTCAATACATTCAGAAACCAGCTGCTGTACACGGGTACGGATCAAACCACGAAGATGCTGGCTGTAGCAGAACACTTCCACGCTGTCCGGTGGTGCGGCATCCTGGTGCATCTTGCCGAGAATCGTTTTCAGCGCTTCGATCATCGCCTGCTCGCCGTTGAAGTGCAGGGTACGCACTTCGTTCCACGAGTTGCGATAGAGCAGGTCAACGCTGCCAACCAGGCAATTTTGCTGCTCACCAAAACTAAAGACATCCAGCTTGCGGAAATCAAAATGGACCACCTGATTGCGGAAGGCCGCCGTCGGGTCGTATTCCAGGTTGACGATAATCGCCAGATGGCGAATCTCACACGGACTGTAGAGCGCTTTCGGCGTTGGCGCAGGCAGACGCAGCGGGAAGTGGTGCGAAACGTCAGCGACCATTTCCTGCAATTTCGCTAAATCGACTACCTCGTTACCTTTAATAAACAACCGGGTGCGCGAGGTCAGCAGGCCGTTAAACCAGGCCCAGGCCACCAACTTGTTTAGATAGCGGTTATATTCCAGCGGCTGATGGCTGATTATCGAATCCATGCTTGGCGCACGATTGTACAGATACCATCCGGTGCGGTTCGCGCGGCCCGGCGGTACATAGATAAAGGTCAGATTCGGTTCAGACAGGTCAGGCGAAATCTGCGGGTTAACCAGCGTGACTTTACCCGGCAGCGCTTCAAACGCGGCGTACAGTTTACGGGTCAACACACCGATATCCTGTGGGCTGGCTGATACACTAAGGTTATTTCGGCGGGCAAAGCGGATAAGATTACGGTAGCTTTGCATCATCGCATCGAGCAGTTCGTTGTGCGCTTCACGCACCTGGTCGATTTTCCAGTTAGCGCGGTTGTCGAGCATGGACAGACGTTCTTCGTCCCATCCCCACTCTTTAACTAACTGACTGACCACTTCACGACGCCAGCCAACGCAGGCGCGTTCGCGACTCAGTTTTTCACAAACTTTGAGATAGAAACATCGACGCACCAGGTCCAGACGGGTGGTGTCATCAATGGCTTTCAGGTATTCGGTGACGCGTTCCAGCATCATGCAGTAGGCATCAAGCCCGAAGGAGACAATCTCACCATCGTGCAGACGCTGTTTGATATCTTTCGCCAGCAGGCGCGGCGTTGGGTATTCCCAGGAATAGGCTTCAAGCAGCAGCGTTTTCAGCACCGCTTTGTACGGGGAATCGATACTTTTATACAGCTGCCACAGGCTCGCGCCAAAGTACTCTTCGGCCGACAGGGAGCTCAGCCCGCCCAGATCCAGCCATTCGTTTGGTGTCAGTACGCCCTGCGCATACAGCGACATGACGTAATCGTCGTAATGCTCTTCTTCTTCACACGGCACCATATTCCACAGAATACGCTTACCGGCCAGACGAACGGCAGTACGGTAGAATTCATCCAGCAACAAAATGTGCTGCGTCGAGCCGCAGTCCTCACCACCCAGACTGCCACTTTCGTTATGACGGAAACGGTTTTCATCAATCAGGAAGAAGCTCACTTCCACGCCGAGCGATGCCGCCCAGCTTTCCAGCAGGCTGCATTTACGCTGCAACAGCTGACGCTCTTCGTTATCAAGCCAGGATTGATGACAGACCCAGATATCCAGGTCAGACGAACAGCTTTGCCCTACCGATGAGGTACTTCCCATGGAGTAAACGCCGGTTATCGGCAGCTCACCTTTCGGTGATTCCTGCGGCGGCATCCCACGATAGAGTTCCAGCTCGTTCAGATAGTGCTGTTGGGTTTCATCAGGCGTGAAAAGGCAAATGCCCTGGGGAACGTTACCGTCGAGGTAACCCGGCATCAGCGGATGGTGATAGTGCAATAATGTCGGCAGCAGACTGTAAACCTGTTGGAAAGCAGGTCCCATGGCAGCAAGCGCGCGATCCACGCGCAATTGATTTATGGCATCCAGTCTCTGTTTCAGAGTCTCAATATAGAGGTACAAGACGTATCGCCTGATGTTTGCAGGTGTCGCAAACCATTCATAAATCGAACAATGGCGAGCCCGCAGTATTTCAAAAAGATAACCGTTACCCTTTTTCGCCCTTATCTTTATGGTAGTAGCGACGAAAAAATGGTCTAAAACGTGATCAATTTAACACCTTGCCGATTGACCGTAAAGAAAGTTGCGCTACATACAAAGTGTAGCATCAATCTGTACGTGTAAATTCCTGAATACGGCTGCGGGTGACGATAACGCCGCCCTGTCCCTCTCTGCATCATCTACCGTAAAACTGCCATCACAGAGACAACAATGTTAGGATGGTCAACGGTTGATAATGACGGTAACAAGCATGTTAGACAATGTTTTGAGAATTGCCACACGCCAAAGCCCCCTTGCGCTCTGGCAGGCACATTATGTTAAGCAGCGCCTTGAAGCCTGCCATTCTGGTTTGCGCGTCGAGCTGGTGCCAATGGTTACGCGCGGTGACGTCATTCTTGATACGCCACTGGCCAAAGTGGGCGGAAAAGGCTTGTTTGTCAAAGAGCTGGAACTGGCATTGCTTGATAACCGCGCCGATATCGCCGTACATTCGATGAAAGATGTGCCCGTTGAGTTCCCGGAAGGTTTAGGGCTGGTGACCATCTGTGAGCGCGAAGATCCGCGCGATGCATTTGTTTCAAACCAGTACGACTCGCTCGATGCGTTGCCACAAGGCAGCGTGGTTGGCACGTCAAGTTTACGCCGCCAGTGCCAGCTGGCTGAACGTCGCCCGGATCTGGTGATTCGTTCGCTTCGCGGCAACGTGGGCACCCGCCTGAGTAAGCTGGATAACGGCGATTACGATGCGATTATCCTCGCCGTGGCAGGGCTGAAACGCCTGGGTCTGGAGTCACGCGTCCGCGTTGCGCTGCCGCCAGAACTGTCGCTGCCGGCAGTAGGCCAGGGTGCCGTCGGGATTGAGTGTCGTCTGGATGATGCACGCACACGCGAGCTGCTTGCGCCGCTGAATCATGACGACACCGCGATTCGTGTCAAAGCCGAGCGCGCGATGAACACCCGTCTTGAAGGCGGCTGTCAGGTGCCAATTGGCAGCTATGCTGAATTAACCGGTGGCGAGCTGTGGTTGCGCGCGCTGGTTGGCGCACCGGATGGCTCACAGATGGTTCGCGGCGAACGTCGCGGCAAGCCGCAAGATGCCGAACAGCTTGGCGTCTCGCTGGCGGAAGAGTTGCTCAATAACGGCGCCCGTGAAATTCTGGCTGACGTATACAACGGAGAACCCCCTGCATGAGTATTCTTGTCACCCGCCCTTCTCCCGCAGGAGAACAATTAGTGAGCCGTCTGCGCACACTGGGGCAGGTGGCCTGGAGTTTTCCGTTGATTGAATTCTCCCCCGGTCGGGAGCTGTCTGCGCTCGCCGACCAGATGAATACCTTGCAGGAAGGCGATCTGCTTTTTGCCCTGTCGCAACATGCCGTGGAGTTTGCCCATGCTCAGCTGCAACAGGCCGGATCGCACTGGCCCACTGCACCGCGCTATTTCGCGATTGGGCGCACCACCGCGCTGGCACTGCATACCGTAAGCGGAATAGATGTTCGCTATCCGTTAGATCGGGAAATTAGCGAAGTCTTGCTACAATTACCTGAATTACAAACTATTGCCGGAAAGCGCGCGCTCATTTTACGCGGTAACGGCGGGCGTGAATTACTTGGCGAGACCTTAAGTGAACGCGGTGCTGACGTCACGTTCTGCGAATGCTATCAGCGCAATGCAAAAAATTATGATGGTGCGGAAGAAGCGATGCGCTGGCACATGCGCGGCGTCGATACCCTGGTGGTCACCAGTGGTGAGATGCTGCAACAGCTCTGGTCGCTGATACCGCTTTGGTATCGTGAAAACTGGTTACTCCGCTGTCGGCTTCTGGTCGTCAGCGAGCGTCTGGCGAACCACGCCCGGGAACTGGGCTGGCAAGATATTCGGATCGCTGATAACGCCGACAACGATGCGCTGCTGCGCGCATTACAATAACTCTCATAATGGGAAGCCATAATGACGGAACACGAAAAATCCTCCGCCGTGGTTGAAGAGACCAGGGAGACTGTGGATACCACACCACAGTCAGAAACGACTGAGAAAACCGTTGAGAAGAAAAACGGCAGCAATAAAACCAGCCTGGTGCTAAGCGCGATTGCCATCGCCATTGCTCTGGCTGCCGGTGTTGGCCTGTATGGCCTGGTGAAACAACAAGGCACCAACCAGACGGCCACCAGCGATGCGCTGGTTAATCAGCTCACCGCCCTGCAAAAAACGCAGGAAACACAAAAAGATGAGCTGGAAAGCTTTATCAAACAGCAGGCTACCGCACTTTCCGAGGCGAACAGCAAGCAAGAAGAGCTGACCAAACAGCTGAGTGAAGTGCAGCAAAAAGTCGCCACCATTTCCGGTACTGATGCCAAAACATGGTTGCTCTCGCAGGCCGATTTCCTGGTGAAACTGGCCGGGCGTAAGCTCTGGAGCGATCAGGATGTCACCACGGCCGCCGCGCTGCTGAAAAGCGCCGATGCCAGCCTTGCCGACATGAACGACCCGAGCCTTATCTCCGCACGTCGTGCCATTACCGAAGATATCGCCAGCCTGTCTGCCGTTTCGCAGGTCGACTACGACGGCATTATCCTCAAGGTCAATCAGCTCTCCAACCAGATTGATAACCTGCAACTGGCGGATAACAACGACGACGACTCCCCGATGGATTCCGACGGTACCGAGCTTTCGAGCTCGCTCGGCGAATGGCGCGTGAACCTGCAAAAAAGCTGGCAGAACTTTATGGACAGCTTTATTACCATCCGCCGTCGCGATGAAACCGCCGTACCGCTGTTAGCACCGAACCAGGACGTCTATTTGCGCGAAAACATTCGCTCTCGCCTGCTGGTTGCCGCGCAGGCGGTTCCGCGCCACCAGGAAGAGACGTACAAACAGGCGCTGGATAATGTCTCTACCTGGGTACGCGCGTACTACAACACCGATGACGCGACGACCACCGCTTTCCTCGATGATATCGACAAGCTGAGCCAGCAGAACATCACCATGAACGTTCCGGATAAGCTGGCCAGCCAGCCGATTCTGGAAAAGCTGATGCAGACGCGTGTGCGTAACTTACTGGCACAGCCAGGCGTTCCGGCAGAGCCTAACGCCGAAGCTGCTGCCTCCGCGCCAGCGCCAGCACCAGCGCCTGAAAACGCGCCACAGGGAGAGTAATCATGTTGAAAGTGTTATTACTCTTCTTACTGTTGATCGCCGGGATCGTCCTGGGGCCAATGCTTGCAGGTCATCAGGGTTATGTCCTGATCCAGACCGATAACTACAACATCGAAACCAGCGTGACCGGTCTGGCGATCATCCTGATCCTTGCGGTTGTTGTGTTGTTTGCCGTTGAATGGGTTCTTCGCCGCATTTTCCGTACCGGCGCGCATACCCGCGGCTGGTTTGTCGGTCGTAAACGCCGCCGCGCCCGCAAGCAGACTGAGCAGGCCCTGCTTAAGCTCGCCGAAGGTGACTATCAGCAGGTTGAAAAGCTGATGTCGAAAAATGCCGATCATGCAGAGCAGCCGGTGGTGAACTACCTGCTGGCTGCAGAAGCGGCGCAGCAACGTGGTGATGAAGCCCGTGCGAATCAGCATCTTGAACGTGCTTCCGAGCTGGCTTCAAACGATCAGATCCCGGTTGAGATCACCCGCGTTCGCCTGCAACTTGCGCGCAATGAAAATCACGCAGCACGTCATGGTATTGACCGCCTGCTGGAAATCACCCCGCGTCACCCGGAAGTGTTGCGTCTTGCCGAGCAGGCGTATATTCGTACCGGTGCATGGGGCTCGCTGCTGGATATCATCCCATCGATGGCGAAAGCAGAGGTGGGTGATGATGAGCATCGTGATGAACTTCAGCGCCAGGCATGGATTGGGCTGATGGATCAGGCGCGCGCCGATCTGGGTAGCGATGGGCTGAAAACCTGGTGGAAGAATCAGAGCCGTAAAACACGCCAGCAGATCCCGCTGCAAGTGGCGATGGCTGAACATCTGATTGAGTGTGACGATCATGACACCGCCCAGGAGATCCTCCTCGACGGCCTGAAACGCCAGTATGACGACCGTCTGGTGATGGTGATCCCGCGCCTGAAAACCAACAACCCAGAGCAGCTGGAAAAAGTGCTACGCCAGCAAATCAAAACTGTGGGTGACCGCCCGCTGTTATGGAGCACGCTGGGTCAGTCGCTGATGAAGCACGGCGAATGGCAGGAGGCGAGTCTCGCCTTCCGTGCTGCGCTGAAGCAACGTCCTGACGCGTTTGACTACGCCTGGCTTGCCGACACGCTGGACAAGCTCCACAAACCGGAAGAGGCGGCCGCCATGCGCCGCGACGGGCTACTGTTAACCTTGCAAAACAACGCAAATCAGCAGTAACAGAACAGGAGGCCAGTCGGCCTCCTTTTTTTATCGCTCATCTCCTGCTACATTCAATGCAACTTCACCCGGAAATGAACCCGCCAATGTAACGACATCTTTTCATTAACCTTTTTTCATACACGTGCTGATTGCCGCGTGGACTAAATCGTTTTTGAAAGGAATGTCTTCATGAACTCGCTTCTGTATGCGCTTGTTGAAGCGCTGCGTAGCCACCGCTGGCTTCGCTTACTGGCCTGCGCATTTATCTTTACCTCACTGGGCAACGGATTAACTCAGGTTGTGGTGTTTGGCCTGCTTTTACAGTGGCAGGCACCCGCCGTCCTGTTAACCCTCGCCTATTTCTTTGCCACCGTACCCGGGTTTATCGGCAGCCTTTTCGGCGAAAGATTATGCCTGTGCTTTTCACCGCTTGGTTTGCTGATGCTGACGGAACTGCTGGGGTTAATCGCCCTGCTTTTCCCTTTGCTTGGCGTGCATTACCACAGCATTCCGGCATTACTTGCCGTGCAATCCGCGGAATCACTCCTGAGCGGAATGAGCTGGCCGGCCCTGACCTTATTGTTCAAACGTGGGTTGACGGAACATGAACTTCCGGCGGCCACTTGCCTTGAGAACGTGATTTTTGCCTCTCAGGTGCTGTTAGGCACAGGGCTGGGTGTGGTGCTGTTTCAGCGGCTCCCCATTCAGCCGTTACTGGCAATAGATGCGGCGAGCTTTGTGGGTTCGATAATGATGCTGTTTCTGGCAGGGAAGGCTTTTGTCTCCCGGACAACACCGAAACCCGCAAATGTGCAGCCACCCGTCACGTTACGCTGGCAGCATCTCACGGTACGGCAAAAGCGTAGCCTGCTGCTGTTGCCCGCGCTGGCGGCTGTAGGCTCGCCTGCCATGGCGCTGCTCCCGGCCCTGGTGCAGCAGATCCATCCTGCGGATGCGGTTAGCCTCGCCCTGCCCCTGCTCTTCGCCAGAAGCATGGGCCAGCTGTGTGGCCCTATGCTGCTAAAGAGAGACAGCCTGGCGCGATACGCGGCGAAAAACCGCCTGCTGCTGACCTGCATGAGCGTATTTCTGCTGGCATATGGCGTGATACCGTTTGTATCAGGGGGAGCGGTGATGGCTCTGGGAATGGTTTTTATCGCCCACCTGGCATCAAACATTGTTTTTGCGGCAGGAACGTTTGGCGTGCTGAGTAGTTTTCATACCATGCAGATCGCTTCGGCCAGCGGTAAAGCCTGGCGATGGCAAACGATCAGCGCCTCACTCTTTACCGGTATTGCCGCTCTGGCAACGACATCGCTTGGCGCAATTCAGACGCTGTATGTAGTCTCTGCCAGCGCGCTGTTGCTGGTTGCCCTTATCATGGCGAATTTCCGGGAATAAAGCATAAAAAAACGCCTGCTAAAAAGCAGGCGTTAAAACAGGTCTGTAAGACAACATATTGGTGCTTCACTCAACGTTGTGTCCATGGTGTTTGATGAGGCCGAAGCGACATCTGTCAGTGGACGATAAGCACCGTAAACGGCTCTGCATCATTCCGGGGTTTATGAGGCACAAAGGCGAACATAAGAGATGGAATGAGCATCTACACGTATATTATTGCACGTTACATGCCAGAGTTGCACCAGAGAGTGTTATCCCGCGCAACATTTTAAGATAAAAGGCTTTTTCGTTATTCTGGCAACGGTTGTGCCCTGGAAAGCACAGGCAAAGCGATCAAAGTGTTGCCTGGAAGCGACAGCAAAAGCGCCAGACAGACAAATGATTATATTTCAGTGGATTAGGTGTCGCTGAATCACGACAAAGATACTGAGCGTTGTCGGGGAATGACAACAGCAGTGAAGAACGACAGAAAACAAAAAACCCCGCCGAAGCGGGGTTCAAAATTGGTCGGCGAGAGAGGATTCGAACCTCCGACCCACTGGTCCCAAACCAGTTGCGCTACCAAGCTGCGCTACTCGCCGATGTACTGCTTTTTTTGAATTTTTAGTTCAATTCATTTAAAAAGTCGTGGTGCGAGGGGGGGACTCGAACCCCCACATCCAAAGGACACTAACACCTGAAGCTAGCGCGTCTACCAATTCCGCCACCTTCGCAATTCACAACTCTTTCAAATAATGGGGTGGCTAATGGGATTCGAACCCACGACAACTGGAATCACAATCCAGGGCTCTACCAACTGAGCTATAGCCACCACTGATAATACTTTCACGCGGTACTGACTACTTCTCAGACCACCGCAGCTCCAGCACCGGGTTAATGGTGCGCCCGACAGGATTCGAACCTGAGACCTCTGCCTCCGGAGGGCAGCGCTCTATCCAGCTGAGCTACGGGCGCTTAGCGCCGTTGCGGGGCTGGATATTACGTACCTCCGTCCCCGCTGTCTAGTGCTTTTTTTAAAAAAATGCGCGTTTGGTTATGCTTTGCACACTTTGCCGCTTATTCCTCCACTTTCTGCGTGGAGGCACGGCGGCCAAGGCCAAACAACTTGTACCCTGCAGTCACGGCGGCCAGGAAGATCATCCCGACAAACAGCGACATGCGAGTATCGTCATTAAAGTACATACCGATTAAAACGCAAATCAGGAACGCCATCGTTAAATAGTTCGCCCACGGGAACAGAATTGAGCGGAACGGATGGCTGGCAATGGCCTTCTTGTGCGCCTGACGGAAACGCAACTGGCTAATCAGGATCACAAACCACGGGATCATCCCTGGCAGCACGCTGGCGCTATACACATAGACAAACACGCGCTGTGGATTCGGGATGATGTAGTTCAGGCATGAACCAATCAGCAGGATCACAATCGATACCGCCACGCCCGCAACCGGAACGCCCGTACGAGAAACTTTCCCCATTGCCACTGGCAACTGGTTGTTTTTAGAAAGCGCATACAGCATCCGGCCACAGCTGTACATTCCGCTGTTACAACCGGACAGCGCAGCCGTCAGGACCACAAAGTTGATGATCCCTGCCGCCGCGGTGATACCAATTTTCGCAAAGGTTAAAACAAACGGGCTACCGGTCGTGCCGATTTCATTCCACGGGAAGATAGTCACGATGACGAAGATCGCGCCCACATAGAAAATCAGGATGCGCCACAGCACTTTGCCTACCGCACTGCGCAGCGTAACCTGCGGGTTTTTCGCTTCACCGGCGGTGATACCAATCAGTTCAACACCCTGATAAGAGGCCACGACGATACACAGCGCTGTCAGGAAGCCCTTCCAGCCACCGGCGAAGAAGCCGCCGTTCTCGGTCAGGTTACCAAAACCGATGGCGTGTCCACCGTTGCCAATACCGAAGAAGATAACGCCCAGGCCGACCACAATCATCACAATGATGGTGGTGACTTTGATCATCGCGAACCAGAATTCAATCTCACCGTACAGACGCACGGCGGCAAGGTTGGCCAGTGCGACCAGCCCCACGGCGATAAGCGCAGGTATCCACTGCACCATATCCGGGAACCAGAACTGCACGTAGACCCCTATCGCGGTGATTTCCGAGATACCAACGGCCATCCACATAAACCAGTACGACCAGGCTGTCAGATAGCCAAAGAACGGGCTCATATAACGGTGTGCGTATACGGCGAATGAACCGGCCACCGGCTCCAGGAAGAGCATTTCGCCCATTGAACGCATGATGAAGAAGACGAACAGCCCGGCGATGATATACGCCAGTAATACAGACGGGCCTGCCCACTTGAGCGTACTTGCGGAGCCCATAAACAGGCCAACGCCGATAGTGCCGCCCAGCGCTATCAATTCGATATGTCGAGCCTCCAGCCCACGCTGAAGCTCAGGTTTTTTCTCTGCCATAAATCCTCGGTTGTGTTTGCCGTTTCCCGGTTTTTACCGGTTATATTTTTTGGGGTACTGAAATATGCGGGGGAATGGTTTCTTAAATTCTGCCAAATGGCAAACGATGCATTAAAAAAATGAATGTATTGCACAGATACGCAGCAGTTTTGCAGGGGAGTTGCAGCGCGAATAGCATATCGCGCTACATTTTGATTACATTTTTCCGGTGTAGTGCCAGGTGAGATAGCGCAGCAGACGGATCTGCCGTTTGATACGTGTAGGCTGAGATAAAAGACGATACAGCCATTCCAGCCCCAGGCGCTGCCACACCTTCGGCGCACGTTTAACATGGCCGGTAAAGACATCGTAAGTGCCGCCAACACCCATGTAGAGCGCATTCGGGCACACAAGACGGCAATCACGCATCAGGATCTCCTGGCGCGGAGACCCCATCGCCACCGTCACTATCTTCGCGCCGCTGTCGCGCACGCGTTCAAACAGCGCCTGCCGGTCTTCTGGTTTGAAATACCCATCCTGGCTGCCAACGATATTTACATTCCACTTGCCACGCAGCTTCTGTTCCGTCTGTGCCAGCACGTCCGGCTTACCGCCTATCAGGAATACAGGCGTGCCCTCAGTCCCCGCGCGCGCCATCAGGGCTTCCCACAGATCTGCACCCGCGACACGAGAGACCTGCGCACCTGGGTATTTTTTACGGACAGAACGCACCACGCTGATACCGTCGGCGTATTTAAACTCTGCGGCTTCTATCAGGCTTTTCACGTCAGCGTTATCTTCTATCGCCAGCATCTTTTCCGCGTTGATGGCCACCAGCGTGCCCGATTTCATCTGCCCTTCAGAGAACAGATAATCCAGCGCGTGTTGCATATCACGCCAGCCAATAAGCTGTATGCCGCGCAACGCATAGAGCGGCGCGGAAGTCGTGTCAGTCATAACATCCTTACTCAGACTTGCGAAAGCGTTCTGCTGCCGCGTGGCTCGCGCTTATGCACAAGCCCCGCGCTGTCAAACAACCAGTACAACAGTTTTGCCAGCAGCAGGCAGACGCCGAAAATTACCATGAAGAAAACCACGCGCGACACGAACGAATCCAGACCTTCGCGCGCCAGAACGATCATATTGAAAATGGCCCCAAAACAGAAACTGTGCAATATCGCTGCTTTGTAGCGATTCGTCTCTTCATTGCCGCGCTGATAAAGCCAGTCAAACCACTTAATGATTAACCCGACCACAACCGCGCCCGGCAGGATAAACCATGTGCCACCCATCACCACCAGCGAGCCAATCAGCGTGGGTGAAATCGCCAGCCCGGAGTGGTTGTTGAGTACCTCCCAGGTGAAGTAGTTCGCCGTATTCAGCACAATACCTGGGCGGTCCGGCCACAGCCACGTCGGAATAAAGACGTAGAAATCACGCACAATCGGCGCCAGCCCCTGGAAATCAATCTTGTCGTAGTTTTGCAGCAACAGCGCCAGGTTCTCCCACGGCGAGAAGGTGTCACGCGTGAGATACAGGAAGGTGTAAAACGCCTCATCGCCGGCCACGTTCATTCCGTAGCGCTTGAGCGCCAGCCAGAACATCCCCACGATACCAAACACCCCTGCCGCCGCCAGCATCCACAGCGAGATCCAGCCGCGAATGATGCCGATAAACAGGAAGATGGCGAACGCGATGATGATGTTGGCGCGCGTACCACCAACAATCATATAGGTCAGCACGCCAAACGCGACAGTACTGACCAGGAAAAACAGCCAGGCTTTGCTGTCCTGACGCAGGAAAAAGACCACCAGCATCGCCGGGATGAAGAAGTAGAAGAAGCGCTTAAGTGCCACACCTGAAACTTCTGCGGAAAATATCTGGCTGTAGGACTGCAACTTAAACAGCAGAAAACCGTTATGCATAAAGAAGATGCCCACGCTCACCAGCGCAATGGTCATCAGCATCACCCATGTCAGATGCGTCTCGACCCGGTTCATGGTAAAGAGCGCCCGGCGTGGTGCAGTGTCTTTTGCTGAACGCAGGCGCGTCTTATAAGCGACGTAGTAAACCGCGTAGAAACAGGTTGCCGACAGTAATGCCTGCATCAGGATTTCCGGCGGGGCGACACTCACGTCAAACCGGAAAACCAAAATACTGGTCAGCGGAAAACCAAAGTAAAAGGTCAGCAGGAACAGCAGCGAGAAAAAGACGTTGAAGTTAAAGCGCACGCGCCGGAATTCAAACCAGGTAAGCGTGGCGATAAATAAGGTACTCAGAAGCCAAATCACCAACAAGCCGCTAAATTGCAACTGGCTCATGCATTGTCTCCTGAAGCGATACGCAGTGCACGATGCCACGGCGTGAGGTAATTCGGGCTAAAAAAGTCGATGGCATTTTTATCCACCAGCGCCAGCTGACGCTGCGCTTCACGCACCACATCCACGGTAAGTGTGTCTGTGGTAAACAGCACCGGTAGATGCTGCGCGGCCATATCCTGCCAGAACGGGTTTTCGCGATTAAGCACGCACGGAATACCAGCCTGAATAAGCAGGCACAACGTGCCGATCCCCTGCTGGCGGGCAAAGATAAAATACCCCAGGTCGCACCGTCGCAACAGCGCGAGGTAGTCATCAAATTCCAGCTTATCGCTGAGAATTTGCACGTTCTGCGCACTAAACAGTGCCAAACCCTGCTGACGTACTTCGTCGATATACGCGTGATTATTCGCCGGATAACCCATCGGCACAATGACATTCACCGTATCGCCAAACTGGCGATGGATCGCCTTCAGAGCCGCGACATGTTCGTTACTGCGATCGCCGGAGTTACCCACCAGAATCGTCAGTTTTCCTTCCCGCGCGACATCATTTGCCAGGGTGTTCAGCGCCGGGTTCATTCGGGTCGGGAAATAGAGCAGCTCCCCGCGCACGTTCGGATGCAGTCGGGCAAAGTAACTGAGATCGCCTCGGGTGGCAAAAACACAGCCCACACGCCCCTGCGCCATCCGCCGCAGCGGATAGAAGAGGCGGAATTTCCAGCCACGGGACACTTCATACAGATCCGCGCCCCAGATATGCCAGCTGCACTGGGAAGGTTTAATCCCACCGCTTAACAGCGCCAGCCACAGGCCGGTATTGAACTGCCCGTGGAAAAAGAACCGCTGTTCACGGTTGGCCTTTGCTCTGGCCACGACCGCTTTCGCCAGCGCAGCCTTATCCGGCCAGAAGGTCACGTTTAGCGCCGGGTACGCCGCGCTCAGGCCATTATCCTGGCCTGCAACCATAAACTCGCGCGCATCCGTACTGCCGGATGCCAGCTCATCATTGAAAAACCGCAGAACGGTCTGGTTATGGTGTGGGATGTCCGATCCCAGAATGTGAATTAGTGCAGTCATGCGCGTTTACGCCAAAGTAAAAATACGCCGCAACAGGCAGCGAAATAAACAATGTAGGTTGCCATATAAGCCTGTGCCGCCCCCAGAGCGCCATGTGCGGGGATGAGCCAGTGTGAGAACGCAGTAAGGAGCGTAAACTGGCTAATCTCCGCCAGGATATACAACCGCAGCGAGGCTTTTGCTATCACCAGATAGCCGAATACGTAAGCACCTACTTTCAATACATCGCCCACCAGCTGCCAGGCAAACAGGTCGCGCATGGCGGCGAACTTCGCTGAGAACAGCAGCCAGATGGCTACATCACGCAACAGCCAGACGGTAAAACTGGCAACCGCAACAGCAGGAAGTACAAAACGCAGGGAGCGGATTATCTCACGGGTGATCGCTTTTCTTTCGGTCAGGCGCGATAAGGTTGGCAGCAACCAGACGCTAAAGGAAGCCGTTATAAATTGGAGGTAGGCATCAGAAATGCTGCTCACGCCCTGCCAAATCCCCACTTCATCCCAGTTGTAATGCGCGGCCAGCAGGTTTCGCATCATCACGTAAGCCACAGGAATGGTGACCGAGGTGATGAGCGCCATCAGGGTAAATTTACCTAGCTGCCCCGCCAGTGCTTTGTCCCACTGCGGTTTAAGGTAGTGCAGCGGGATAGTCCCCCGACGCATCAGCATGAACGCTGCTGGCACCACAACCAGCGCCGGAACCAGCGCCAGGCCCAACAACGCCCCTTCGTAACCGCCCAGGAGAAAACAAAAGTAGTAGGCTATCACCCCAATGATACTGCCGAGGATCAGCGCCAGCGCGTTTCCGGCGGCGTCACGAAAGCCTTTCATCAGCGCCAGCAGCAGGTTTGCCCAGGCAATCCCCATCTGCACCAGCGCAACCAGCCGCACCAGCCCCTGATAGTCAGCGTGACCAAACAGCCCCTGGCTGATGGGAGCTGAAGCCAGCAGGAACACAACGGCCAGCAGCGTAGAGAACCCCAGCACCATCGCTGATGATGTTCCCACCACTGAACGCAGCTTTTCTGCATCATCATGATGTTGCGCGACAAATTTGGTCACGCCGTTGAAGATCCCGGCACCTGCCAGAACACCCAGCACCGTGACCAGCTGACGGAAATTCCCCGCCAGCCCAACACCGGAAGGGCCAAATGACACAGCCAGAAGCTTGACGACCAGCAACCCGGCGCCAATTTTTACAAGTGTGGACGCGGCGGTCCACACCGATGCTTTTGCCAGAGACATATCAGCCGAAATAACTCAGAAGGGTATTGATCACCGTACGCTGGTTAACTGGCGCGAGGTTGTAGAACAGTGGCAGGCGAAGCAAACGCTCACTTTCCTGCGTGGTGTAACGGTCTTCACCGGCAAACACCCCGAAGGCTTCTCCGGCCGGGCTGGAGTGCAGCGGAATGTAATGGAACACCGCCATAATTTCGGCTTCTTTAAGCCACGCAATCAGCTGGCTGCGATCGTCATTATCGCGCAGCTTGATGTAGAACATATGAGCGTTGTGGACGCAATCGGCCGGAATGGTCGGCAGCTCGATACGTCCGGCTTTTGCCAGCGGCTCCAGCGCATCGTAGTAGGTTTGCCACAGCGTCAGACGCTGCTGGTTAATGCGCTCTGCGGCTTCCAGCTGCGCCCACAGGTATGCCGCCTGTAGGTCCGCCATCAGGTAGCTGGAACCAATGTCGCGCCAGGTGTATTTGTCCACCTGACCACGGAAGAACTGGCTACGGTTGGTGCCTTTTTCGCGGATAACTTCAGCACGCTCGACCAGCGCGCGGTCGTTAATCAGCGTCGCGCCGCCTTCACCGCCAGCGGTGTAGTTCTTGGTTTCGTGGAAGCTAAAACAGCCGATATGGCCAATCGTCCCGAGCGCACGGCCTTTGTAGGTGGACATCACGCCCTGAGCGGCATCTTCCACCACGAACAGGTTATGCTTTTTGGCAATCGCCATGATGGTGTCCATTTCACAGGCCACACCCGCATAGTGAACCGGGACAATCGCCCGCGTTTTGTCGGTGATCGCCGCTTCAATCAGCGTTTCGTCAATGTTCATGGTATCCGGGCGGATATCCACAAACACGATTTTGGCTCCGCGCAGCACAAACGCGTTCGCCGTGGAAACAAAGGTGTAGCTTGGCATGATCACTTCGTCGCCAGGCTGGATATCCAGCAGCAGCGCGGCCATTTCCAGCGAAGCGGTGCAGGATGGGGTCAGCAGGACTTTAGCACTGCGAAAACGCTGTTCCATCCACTGCTGGCAGCGACGGGTAAAACCGCCATCGCCGCAAAGTTTGCCGCTACCCATAGCAGACTGCATATAGTCGAGTTCGGTTCCCACAACGGGAGGCGCGTTAAATGGAATCATCTTGTCACCTGTATAACCAGTAAGCGGTTGCGTCGACGTTGGCGCCACTCGCGATATAACGTTTAAGCGCGGCGGCGTTGCCCATCTGGGTCGCCACCCGCAAAGTCGAAAGTTGATGTTGCTGCGCCCAGTGCAGCGCCGCCTGCATGAGTTTGTCGCCCATGCCCCGCCCGGCTAATAAGCCGATGCGCGCGTCATGCTCACTGAGCTTACGTAGCGAGACAAATCCCTGGATCTGCCCATCGGGCGCGCGAAACACCAGGCAAACATGGTCAAACGTGCCCTTTACCGCATTCTCTATCCACTGGGCATAAAAACGGCCACTGTCCTCGGGAGCATACCAGGGAGCGCGAAAGCGGCTCTGGGCAAAGGCCTGCGCTGCCATCTGGCGCAGCACCGGGATATCCTCTGCCGTTGCGGTTTCGGCGCCAGCCGGGTCGTATTGAGCCACGGCGATAGAGAGATCAACCTCACCCTCTACCAGCTGAAATCCGTGCTGCTGAAGAGCATCCAGCAGGTCGCTGCGCCCCGCCGGAATTTTGGCCTGCACACGCTGCCACGCAGCAAAGTCTGCTGCTGCAAGCCCTGGCGCATCATCGCGCAGGCGCACTATTGCTGAAGGCAGGCCGAAGAAGGTACTTTCCCACTGGAGGGACTCAAGCACCCCGTTGAGGTCGCTCAACGCCACACGCCTTTCGTATCAACAATATATTGCTGGCGTACGGCATCACCGGAGATGGCTTTAAACGCTTTGTGATCCACCAGTAATACCAGCACATCCGCCGTTGCCAGCGCGTCATCTAACGCCGTAAGCGTGCAATGGCCCGCCAGTTTTGCCGGAAGCTCATGAATGTTCGGCTCAACTACCAGCGTTTCACCGCTGTGCCATTCGGCGATCATCTCAGCAATTTCCATTGCCGGGCTTTCGCGCAGATCGTCGATGTTTGGTTTGAATGCCAGACCAAAGCAGGCGATTTTCAGCTCATTGGCCCGTTTGCCGCTGTCTGCCAGGCAATCGGCTACCGTGGCTTTAACCTGGTTTAACACCCAGTGTGGTTTGCTGTCGTTCACTTCACGGGCGGTACGGATCAGACGCGCCTGTGCCGGATTTTGTGCCACGATGAACCACGGGTCGACGGCGATACAGTGCCCGCCCACGCCAGGACCTGGCTGAAGGATGTTCACACGCGGATGGCGATTAGCCAGGCTAATCAGTTCCCAGACGTTAATCCCCTGATCGGCACAAATCAGCGACAGTTCATTCGCAAACGCGATGTTGACGTCGCGGAAGCTGTTTTCCGTCAGCTTGCACATTTCAGCGGTGCGGGAGTTCGTCACCACACATTCGCCTTCGAGGAAAATCTTGTACAGCGCGCTGGCGCGTTCAGAGCAAACCGGTGTCATCCCGCCAATCACGCGGTCATTTTTAATCAGCTCAACCATCACCTGCCCTGGCAGCACACGCTCTGGACAGTAGGCAATGTTGATATCCGCTTTTTCCCCCACCTGCTGCGGGAAGCTTAAATCCGGGCGGGCTTCTGCCAGCCACTGTGCCATCTGTTCCGTAGCACCTACCGGAGAGGTCGACTCCAGGATCACCAGCGCGCCTTTTTTCAGCACCGGAGCAATGGATTTTGCTGCCGCCTCGACGTAGACCATGTCAGGCTCATGCTCGCCTTTAAAAGGCGTGGGAACGGCAATCAGGAAGGCATCAGCCTCCACCGGCGTGGTGCTGGCTTTCAGGAATCCGCCCTCAACGGCGGCCTTAACCACGCGGTCGAGATCCGGCTCCACGATATGAATTTCGCCACGGTTAATGGTTTCCACCGCGCGGGCGTTGATGTCCACGCCTACAACCTGTTTTTGACGAGAGGCAAAGGCCGCCGCAGTGGGCAGCCCAATGTAGCCAAGACCAATGACAGAGATGGTAGTAAAACTCATAGCGATACCCGATTGTGTTTAAGTGCGTGCAAAATACGACCACAAGCCTGCCCATCGCCATACGGGTTATGGGCCCGGCTCATCGCCTGATACTCTTCATCGTCGTGCAGCAAGCGCGTGACTTGCTCGACGATATGACGGCTGTCCGTGCCCACCAGACGTACCGTGCCGGCTTTTACCGCTTCGGGGCGCTCTGTGGTTTCACGCATCACCAGCACCGGCTTACCAAGCGAAGGCGCTTCTTCCTGAATACCGCCGGAATCCGTCAGGATCAGCCAGGCATGGTTCATCAGCCAGACAAACGGCATGTAATCCTGCGGCTCGATCAGGAACACGTTCTCAACGTGGCCCAGAATACGGTTCACCGGTTCGCTGACGTTAGGATTGAGGTGCACCGGATAAACAATCTGTACGTCTTTGTTTTCTGCGGCGATCTCGGCCAGCGCATGACAAATTTGTTCAAAACCACGGCCGAAGCTTTCGCGACGGTGGCCGGTGACCAGAATGGTCTTTTTATCGTTGCTCAGGAACGGATAGCGCGCTGTCAGCTCGCTTTGCAGGCTATCATTCGTCAGCACGCGATCGCGTACCCAAATCAGCGCATCAATGACGGTATTTCCGGTGACGAAAATTTTCTTATCCGCGATATTTTCGCGCAGCAAATTCTGACGGGAGTTTTCCGTTGGCGCGAAATGGTACATCGCCAGGTGTCCGGTCAGCGTGCGGTTGGCTTCTTCCGGCCACGGCGAGTAGAGATTACCGGTACGCAG
Source organism: Enterobacter sp. C4G1 (assembly GCF_052886895.1). NCBI lineage: Bacteria > Pseudomonadati > Pseudomonadota > Gammaproteobacteria > Enterobacterales > Enterobacteriaceae > Enterobacter > Enterobacter sp. C4G1. The sequence continues at coordinate 926,303 of NZ_JBQVVV010000001.1, forward strand.
CCCTGCTTCAACATGGCCGACGGGAATACGCTGATAAAACGCAGCCAGACTCGTCGCAACAGTCGTTGTGGTGTCGCCATGCACCAGCACGACATCAGGCTTAAACGACTCCAGAATAGGCTTCAGCCCTTCCAGAATACGGCAGGTAATCTCCGTCAGCCCTTGCCCCGGTTTCATGATATTCAGATCGTAATCCGGGACGATGGAAAAGAGCGTTAACACCTGATCGAGCATCTCCCGGTGCTGGGCAGTGACACACACTCTCGCTTCAAAATCAGGATCCCTGGCCAGCGCATGTACCAGAGGTGCCATCTTAATGGCCTCCGGCCGGGTGCCAAATACGGTTAGTACTTTCACATCGATTCTCTTCGATTAGCCGATGAAGGCAGTCAGCCTTCATCGTAGATGGCCTTCTTAATTTCTGCGGCGACGTGATAACGCCACACCCGCGCCAGTCAGAGCGCCAACAATTCCCCACATAATCATCAGGAACGCGCGACGCGGACTATCGCGTTTTACAGGTTCTTCAGGCGTACGCAAATAACGATAGGTCTGAAAACGTGGGTCCAGAGTCGGACCAACATTCAGGGTGTTCAGCATCGCGCGATTTTGATCGTAGTCGAGGTCAAAATCAGGCCCGACAGCCTGCTGGTTTTCCAGACGCGCCTGCAACATCGGGCGTCCAAGCAGGAACATTTCTGAATCAGGCAGTTCATCAGCCGGAACGTCAGTTTCGCTGCGCGAGATATTGCGTTGTTCAGCAATCTTCAGCGCCTGCTCAATATTGTGTACCCGACGGGCAAAGATAGCTTTTGCCACTTCTTCCTGACGCTTCACCTGCGCTTTCATCTGGATGGTACGCGCGGCCCATGCACCTTTGAGCTCATCATTCAGATGGCTTGCCGCGCGCTGGCTGGCAAAGGCCACATACTGACGCAGCAGGTTATTGGCATCCGGCGCCGTTTCGGCCACCAGCTTCACGTTGTCGTTCAGGTTGCGCAGCGCATCCCCTGGCGTGAACTGGATGTTGTTAATCATGTCATCCAGCAGCCCGGCATCGACTTTACTGTTGCCGACCATGCGTTGCTTGTAATAATCGGTCTGGGACCAGAAATCACGGCGGGTATCCCAGGACGCCAGCTGCATCACGAATTCTTTATAGGCCTCATCCATCACTGAGGCCTGGTCTGGCGTAGCCAGATTCGCTTTGATATCCAGATTACGCAGGAACTGCTGCTGCGAGTAGAACCCGCCGAGCATGTTGACCGTTGGTCTGTCTGTAATGGCGGTTGCGCTCCACTCCTGTTTTGCAAAGAAGGTATACGCGAGCGCGATTAACGCGAACCCCAACGCAACGCCTGCAATCCACAGTTTGCCCGCCCATAAAACGCGAAACAAGCCACGTATATCCAGCTCATTCTCGGTCATCTCTGATTTAGCTCCCGCCAACGGTTGAGTCATCACGATCCCAGTTCATTTAGTTAAAGTTGGATTATTGCCACTATTTCGACGCATCCTGCGCTTTATACGCTTAATGAAACGCGCGACTTTCCATGCACGTTTAATGCAGTAGCCATACAGAGAAAACGCTAGCAAGAACAATACCAACATCACCCATTCAGGGATAAAGTGGGCATATTCCGACGCAACACCAATCCCCGCAAGAATAGCAGCCGCCAGGGTTATCAGCACAAATGCCTGACGGGAAGTGAAGCCTGCTCGCATGATCAAATGATGAATATGCTGGCGGTCGGCGGAAAAAGGACTCATCCCCTTTCGCAGACGGCGATACATAATCGCCACCATATCCATCAACGGAATGGCGATTATCCACAGCGCCGTCACCGGGCTAATGGGATGAACTTTACCCTGCGTGGTTTCCAGTAGAATCCAGATGATGGTGAAGCCAATCAACGTACTGCCCGCATCGCCCATAAAGACTTTATAGCGACGGCCCAGCACGCCGAGGTTGAGCAAAATATACGGCAGGATGGCGGCAATCATGGCGAAACACCACATGGCGAGGCTGTACTGGCCATCAAACCACAAAATAATGCCGACAGCAGCGAAGGAGACGGAGGAAAGCCCGCCCAGCAGGCCATCAATGCCATCCACCATATTGAAGGCGTTAATCGCCACCCAGACGGCGAATAGCGTCAGGAAATAGCCGAACGGCCCCAGAACCATCTCCCAGGGCCCGAAAATATAACCGAGACTGCTCAGGTGAAGTTTGGCCGCCACCATCATGGCAATACCGACGGCGGCCTGAACGAAGGCACGGATTTTCACGCTAATGTCATAGCGATCGTCGAGCGCACCCACCACAACCAGAACGGTGGCGCAGATCAGGTAGAGCCTGGCATGAGGAATATAGTAATCAGCAATCGCGAAGGTGAAGCAGATACCGGCAAATACGGAAATACCACCGACCAGCGGGATCATACCTTGATGGCGTTTACGGAAGTTGGGTTTATCCACTAACCCCAGATATTTTGCCACCTTGCGCGCAAGAAACAAAAAGCAGGTGGTAAACAAAAAAATACTGGTTAGCTCAGTAAACGTATCGAGTAGGTTCACAATGGATGTTCTCAACAAATGTCAGTCAAGGAAGTATAACCATGAAGGCGCCGGGCCTGAAGGCATAAAGCAAACCTCTTGCAACTCCATTTGTTTATTATTCAATCTATTAATGTTTTTGCTGTGCGAATAATCCTATTGTCGCACCGACAGGTCAAAATTGGGAGTCCGCGGTAATAGCGTATAGGCCATAAACGAAAAACGCCACGTAAAAACGTGGCGTTTGCTGGCTTTATTTGCGTTACGAGCGCTTCATCATGTCGAAGAAATCGTCGTTTGTTTTGGTCATCGCCAGTTTGTTAATGAGGAATTCCATTGCGTCGATTTCGCCCATTGGGTGAATGATTTTGCGCAGAATCCACATTTTTTGCAGCTCTTCCTGGGTGGTGAGCAGCTCTTCCTTACGCGTACCGGAACGGTTGTAGTCGATAGCAGGGAAGACACGTTTTTCAGCAATCTTACGGGAGAGGTGCAGTTCCATGTTACCTGTACCTTTAAACTCTTCGTAGATAACCTCATCCATCTTGGAACCGGTGTCGATAAGCGCGGTTGCAATGATGGTCAGACTGCCGCCCTCTTCTACGTTACGCGCAGCACCGAAGAAACGCTTCGGACGGTGCAGGGCGTTCGCATCCACACCACCGGTCAACACTTTACCGGAAGCCGGAACCACGGTGTTGTAGGCACGCGCCAGACGGGTGATGGAGTCGAGCAGGATGATAACGTCTTTCTTGTGTTCAACCAGACGTTTGGCCTTCTCGATAACCATTTCAGCAACCTGAACATGGCGAGATGCAGGTTCGTCGAAGGTAGAAGCAACCACTTCACCTTTCACCAGACGCTGCATCTCGGTCACTTCTTCAGGACGTTCGTCGATAAGCAGTACCATCAGCACACAGTCTGGGTGGTTGTAAGCAATGCTCTGCGCGATGTTTTGCAGCAGCATGGTTTTACCCGCTTTTGGCGGTGCCACAATCAGACCACGTTGACCACGACCAATCGGAGAAGCCAGATCCAGAACGCGAGCGGTTAAGTCTTCGGTAGAACCGTTACCACGCTCCATGCGCAGGCGAGAGTTCGCGTGCAGCGGCGTTAAGTTTTCAAACAGGATCTTATTGCGCGAGTTTTCTGGTTTGTCGTAGTTAACTTCGTTAACTTTCAACAGCGCAAAGTAGCGTTCACCCTCTTTAGGAGGACGAATCTTACCTGAAATGGTGTCACCAGTGCGGAGGTTGAAACGGCGGATTTGGCTAGGGGATACGTAGATGTCGTCAGGACCGGCGAGGTAGGAGCTATCTGCTGAACGGAGGAAACCAAATCCGTCCTGCAATATCTCCAACACACCGTCGCCAAAGATATCTTCGCCACTCTTAGCGTGCTGCTTCAGGATGGCGAAAATGATGTCCTGCTTGCGCATACGAGCCTGGTTTTCCAGCCCCATATTTTCGCCGAGAGTGATCAGCTCAGAAACCGGCGTATTCTTTAATTCGGTAAGATTCATAATGGTGTGGGTTCTTAAACTCGGGGTGATTCTCGAACTTAATGTTGTGAATGGTATGGCAGGGTCATCCATGCCTGTTTAGCGGCCATCACCTCATGTCTGTTCGCTGTCTGGTCACAGGGAAAGAACGCAGAACTGAAACGACAAGACGGATTGAGTGACAAGCCCGGAATTTAGCAACTTCACGCACTGTGGATATCAACAACGGGAAGTTTCGGGTAAAGCAAGATTCAAACAACAAGATATGTTTAAAACGAAGTCATAGCTAACTTAGCACGACTAAAGCCGGGCGTCCAGAGATCCACATCATTTAGGCGCTCTGGACGCTCAACCGAGAAACCTTACGCCAGGTTAGCGTCCAGGAACTCTTTCAGTTGACCTTTGGACAGTGCGCCCACTTTGGTCGCCGCCACTTCACCGCCTTTGAACAGCAGCAGGGTCGGAATGCCACGGATGCCGTATTTTGGCGCGGTGCCCGGGTTCTGGTCGATGTTCAGCTTGGCAACGGTCAGTTTGCCCTGATATTCGTCAGCGATCTCATCCAGAATCGGGGCGATCATTTTGCAAGGACCACACCATTCAGCCCAGAAATCGACGAGGATCAGCCCGTCAGCTTTAAGTACGTCCGTGTCAAAACTGTCGTCAGTCAGGTGAATAATTTTATCGCTCATATATAACTCCACAGGAATAAGCCTGGTGCGTTGGTTTCGCATCAATCAACGACGTGTTGATGTAGCATTAACCAACTAAAGGTTGACTTTATTTCACCGGATACGCTTTCGTAAAGCAATAGTAAGCTGATATTCTACCACACTATGAGCAAAACACATTTAACAGAACAGAAGTTTTCCGACTTCGCCCTGCACCCAAAAGTGATCGAAGCCCTTGAAAATAAAGGGTTTCATAACTGCACGCCCATTCAGGCCCTCGCACTGCCGCTAACGCTGGCAGGCCGCGATGTTGCAGGGCAGGCGCAAACCGGTACTGGCAAAACGATGGCGTTTTTAACGTCAACGTTTCATTATTTACTTTCTCATCCAGCGATTGCTGACCGCAAAGTTAACCAGCCGCGCGCGCTAATTATGGCTCCGACGCGAGAACTGGCGGTACAGATCCATGCAGACGCTGAACCGCTGGCTCAGGCAACGGGTCTGAAACTCGGCCTGGCCTATGGCGGCGACGGTTACGATAAACAGCTGAAGGTGCTGGAAAGCGGCGTGGATATCCTGATTGGGACCACTGGCCGTCTTATCGACTACGCGAAACAAAACCACATCAACCTCGGCGCGATTCAGGTTGTGGTGCTGGATGAAGCCGACCGTATGTACGATCTGGGCTTCATTAAAGATATCCGCTGGCTGTTCCGTCGGATGCCTGTGGCAAACCAGCGTCTGAACATGCTGTTCTCTGCTACCCTCTCTTATCGCGTTCGTGAACTGGCGTTTGAACAGATGAACAACGCCGAATATGTAGAAGTGGAACCCGAGCAGAAAACAGGTCATCGCATTAAAGAAGAGCTCTTCTATCCATCCAATGAAGAGAAAATGCGCCTGCTGCAAACGCTTATCGAAGAAGAGTGGCCGGATCGCGCCATTATCTTTGCGAACACCAAGCACCGCTGCGAAGACATCTGGGGTCATCTGGCCGCTGATGGACACCGTGTTGGCTTGCTGACGGGCGATGTGGCGCAGAAAAAACGCCTGCGTATTCTTGAAGAATTCACCCGTGGCGACCTGGATATTCTGGTTGCAACCGACGTCGCCGCACGCGGCCTGCATATTCCAGCCGTAACGCACGTCTTCAACTACGACCTGCCGGATGACTGTGAAGATTACGTACACCGTATCGGCCGTACCGGTCGTGCTGGTGCAAGTGGTCATTCCATCAGCCTTGCGTGTGAAGAGTATGCGCTGAATCTTCCAGCCATTGAGACTTACATCGGTCACTCTATTCCGCAGAGCAAATACAATCCGGAAGCGCTGTTAAACGAACTGCCGCCACCGAAGCGCCTTACCCGCGCCCGTACCGGCAATGGCCCGCGTCGTTCTGGCGCACCGCGTAATCGTCGTCGTTCAGGTTAAGAAAATATGCTCAGTTCCACCTCGCTTTATGCGGCAATTGATCTCGGTTCCAATAGTTTTCATATGCTGGTTGTGCGCGAGGTGGCGGGAAGTATACAAACGCTGACGCGTATTAAGCGCAAGGTCCGCCTGGCGGCGGGCCTGAGCAGCGATAATCACCTTTCCCCTGAAGCCATGGAACGTGGCTGGCAATGTTTGCGTCTTTTTGCCGAACGTCTGCAAGATATCCCACATAATCAAATCCGCGTGGTCGCGACAGCCACTCTGCGTCTGGCGGTTAATGCCGTTGATTTCATTGCCAAAGCGCAGGAAATCCTCGGCTGCCCGGTGCAGGTCATCAGCGGTGAAGAAGAAGCGCGTTTGATTTATCAGGGCGTTGCGCACACAACCGGTGGCGACGATCGCCGTCTGGTGGTGGATATCGGTGGTGCCAGTACCGAACTTGTTACCGGTACCGGGGCGCAGGCCACCTCGCTGTTCAGCCTGTCGATGGGCTGTGTCACCTGGCTTGAGCGCTATTTTACCGACCGTAATCTTGGCAAAGAGAACTTCGACGAGGCCGAAAATGCCGCGCGCGACGTGCTGCGTCCGGTGATGGATGAATTGCGCTATCACGGCTGGAAAGTCTGCGTTGGCGCATCGGGAACCGTGCAGGCGTTACAAGAAATCATGATGGCGCAGGGGATGGACGAGCGGATCACGCTTGCCAAACTCCAGCAGCTTAAACAGCGCGCCATTCAGTGCGGCCGTCTGGAAGAGCTGGAAATTGAAGGCCTGACTCTGGAACGCGCGCTGGTATTCCCAAGCGGGCTTGCCATTCTGATCGCCATTTTCACCGAACTGAACATCCAGTGCATGACCCTTGCCGGTGGTGCACTACGTGAAGGTCTGGTTTACGGGATGCTGCATCTGTCGGTTGATCAAGACATTCGCAGCCGCACGCTGCGTAACGTTCAGCGCCGCTTTATGGTTGATACCGATCAGGCGCAGCGTGTTGCGCAACTGGCATCGCTCTTTGCCGATCAGGTCGGTGGGGACTGGTGCCTTGAGCCACTCAGTCGCGATCTTCTGCTGAGCGCGTGTGCGCTGCACGAAGTGGGTTTGAGCATCGATTTCAAACATGCGCCTGCCCATGCAGCCTATCTGGTACGCAATCTTGATTTGCCGGGATATACGCCTGCGCAGAAAAAGCTGCTGGCCACCCTGCTGCTGAACCAGACCAGCGCGGTCGATCTCTCTTCTCTGCATCAACAAAACGCCGTACCACCACGGGTTGCCGAGCATCTTTGTCGGTTGCTGCGCCTGGCCATTCTGTTTGCCTGCCGCCGCCGCGACGATCTGTTACCGGCCATCACGCTGGTCGCAGAAAATGAAAAGCTCACGCTGACGCTGCCGGAAAACTGGCTGGATGATCATCCGCTTGGCGCGGAGATGATTGAACAGGAATGCCAGTGGCAGAGTTATGTGCACTGGCAACTGGATATTAAGTAAGACAATGCCGGGCGTCGCTGCGCTTACCCGGCTTGCACTGCTTATCCCTTCTCTTTGGCTTTCGCCAGCATGGCGCGAATGTTCGCCACGTTAGCCTGCCCTTTATGCATCCGCTCTTCCGGGGTAATCGCTTTACGCTCCTGTTCCCAGATGAGGTCGTCTTGCGGTAATTCCAGCAAGAATCGGCTCGGCTCCGGACGCACTAGCTCGCCATACTGCCGGCGCTCTTTGCACAGCGTAAAGATCAGCTCTTTCTGCGCACGGGTAATGCCCACATAGGCCAGTCGACGTTCTTCATCGACATTATCTTCATCGATACTGCTCTGATGCGGCAGCAGCCCCTCTTCCATGCCCACCAGATAGACATACGGGAACTCCAGCCCTTTAGAGGCGTGCAGGGTCATCAGTTGTACCTGGTCCGCCTCTTCTTCGCTTTCACCGCGCTCCATCATATCGCGCAGCGTAAAACGCGTGACAACCTGCGTCAGGGTCATTGGCTCGTCAATTTCTGAGCCTTCCAGCATTTCAGTCATCCAGCTAAACAACTGGTTGACGTTTTTCATGCGCATTTCTGCCGCTTTTGGGCTGGCAGAGGTTTCGTACAGCCAGGATTCGTAATCGACGCCGTGGATCAGGTCACGCACGGCAGCCACAGGCTCGCGCTCTGCCAGGCGCTGCACCTCGCCAAGCCAGTGGGTGAAACGGGTTAAGGAATCATATCCGCGCCCGGTCAGCGTGTGACTCAGCCCCATATCGAAACTGGCGGTAAACAGGCTTTTGTTGCGTGTCATCGCCCATTCACCCAGTTTTTGCAACGTGGCCGGGCCGATTTCACGCTTCGGTGTATTGACGATACGCAGGAAAGCGCTGTCATCATCCGGGTTGGTGAGCACACGCAAATATGCCAGAAGATCTTTGATTTCAGGGCGCGAAAAGAACGACGTACCGCCCGAAATTTTGTACGGAATGCGGTTTTGCATCAGCATCTTTTCAAAGACGCGGGACTGGTGGTTACCGCGATACAGGATAGCGTAGTCCTTGTATTCGGTTTTATTGACGAAGTGATGCGCGATCAGTTCGCCGGTCACACGTTCCGCTTCGTGCTCCTCATTATTCGCGCTAAGCACTTTCAGCTCAGTCCCGTAGCCCAGCTCAGAGAACAGGCGCTTTTCAAACACGTGCGGGTTATTGGCAATCAGGATGTTCGCCGCTTTCAGGATGCGGCCGGACGAGCGGTAGTTTTGCTCAAGCTTGATAACCTGGAGCGCCGGGAAGTCTTTGCTTAATAGCACCAGGTTTTGTGGACGTGCACCGCGCCAGGAGTAGATCGACTGATCATCATCCCCCACAACGGTGAAACGCGCGCGTTGCCCCACCAGCAACTTCACCAGTTCGTACTGGCTGGTGTTGGTGTCCTGATATTCATCCACCAGCAGGTAGCGGATCTTGTTCTGCCAGCGCTCACGCACCTCTTCATTACGCTGAAGCAGCAGCGTTGGCAGCAGGATCAGATCGTCGAAATCCAGCACGTTGCAAGCTTTCATGTGCGCGTCATACAGGCTGTAGCAGTGAGCGAAGATCCTGTCCCGTTCACCTTTCGCACTCGCTGCCGCCTGAGCAGGCGTCATCAGATCGTTTTTCCAGTTGGAGATCGTCGAGATCAGCTGTTGCAGCAGAACTTTGTCATCTTCGATCAGCCCTTCGGTCAGCTCTTTAAGCAGCGCCACCTGGTCGGTGTCATCGAAAAGCGAGAAGTTAGACTTCATGCCCAGCGCAGCGTATTCACGTTTGATGATATCCAGCCCCAGGGTATGGAAGGTAGAGATCATCAGCCCGCGCGCCTCTTTGCGCCCCAGCGTCTGGCCAACACGCTCTTTCATCTCGCGTGCTGCTTTGTTGGTAAACGTCACCGCCGCAATGTGGCGCGCCTGATACCCGCATCCGCGGATCAGGTGGGCGATTTTGTTGGTGATCACGCGGGTTTTACCGGAACCAGCCCCTGCCAGCACCAGGCATGGTCCAGTAACGAATTCGACCGCTTGTTGTTGTCCAGGGTTTAAACGCATGGGATATTGCTCAATCTTCGAACGGGGTGTGGATTGTAGCAGAAAGCCGGGCGCAGATTTACCGGCTAATGATAAAGTGAAGAAAACGCGATTAACCCTGAGAACAGAACCATGGTAAAGACCGCAGCAGCCCTGCACATTCTGGTAAAAGAAGAAAAGCTGGCGCAGGAGATCCTCGCCAAACTGGAACGTGGCATTAGCTTTGATCATCTGGCGAAGCGCTACTCTAAATGCCCGTCCGGGCGTAATGGCGGTGATTTAGGTGAATTTAAACAGGGGGCGATGGTGGGGCCATTCGATCAGGCGGTGTTTAGTTGCCCGCTTCTGAAGCCTTTCGGTCCGGTGAAAACCAAATTTGGCTACCATATCATTAAGGTGCTGTATCGCCGCTGACGCGTGCTATATTGCGCCCCAATTTATCTCAACCCATTTAAGGCACGATCATGGCAAAGACAGCAGCAGCACTGCATATCCTGGTGAAAGAAGAGAAACTGGCTCTGGATCTTCTGGAGCAGATTAAAAACGGTGCCGACTTCGGCAAACTGGCGAAGAAGCACTCTATTTGTCCATCAGGCAAACGCGGCGGTGACCTGGGTGAATTCCGTCAGGGCCAGATGGTTCCGGCGTTTGATAAAGTGGTGTTCTCTTGCCCGGTGCTGGAGCCAACCGGCCCACTGCATACCCAGTTCGGTTACCACGTGATTAAAGTGCTATATCGCAAATAAAAAAGCCGGGTGGCGGCTGCGCCTTACCCGGTCTACATCTTACGGTTTTGTAGGTCGGGTAAGCGAAGCGCCACCCGACAATCTCATTAACCCGCTACAGCAATACGCTTCATGTCGGTCATATAGCCACGCAGTTTCTGGCCAATTTTCTCGATTTCATGGCTGCGGATTGCGTCGTTCACGTCACGCAGTTGCGCATTGTCTACGGCACCTTCAGCAATCGCTTTGCCCAGGTCACCCGCTTGCAGGGTTGTCATGAACTCTTTCAGCAGCGGTACACATGCGTAAGAGAACAGGTAGTTGCCGTACTCAGCGGTATCGGAGATAACCACGTTCATTTCGTACAGACGCTTACGGGCGATGGTGTTCGCGATCAGCGGCAGCTCGTGCAGTGATTCGTAGTAAGCAGACTCTTCGATGATGCCGGAATCCACCATGGTTTCGAACGCCAGCTCAACGCCTGCTTTCACCATGGCGATCATCAGAACGCCTTTATCGAAGTACTCCTGCTCGCTGATTTTGCCGTCAAACTGTGCAGCCGTTTCGAACGCGGTTTTACCGGTCTCTTCACGCCAGGTCAGCAGGTTTTTATCGTCATTAGCCCAGTCAGCCATCATGCCGGAAGAGAACTCGCCGGAGATGATGTCGTCCATGTGTTTCTGGAACAGCGGAGCCATGATGGTTTTCAGCTGCTCGGACAGCGCAAATGCACGCAGTTTCGCCGGGTTGGACAGACGGTCCATCATCAGCGTGATGCCACCCTGTTTCAGGGCTTCGGTGATGGTTTCCCAGCCGAACTGAATCAGTTTTTCTGCGTATGCTGCGTCAGTACCTTCTTCCACCAGCTTGTCGAAGCACAGCAGAGAGCCGGCCTGCAACATACCGCACAGAATAGTCTGCTCACCCATCAGGTCAGATTTCACTTCTGCAACGAAGGAAGATTCCAGAACGCCCGCACGATGGCCACCGGTTGCGGCTGCCCATGCTTTCGCAATCGCCATGCCTTCACCTTTTGGATCGTTTTCCGGGTGAACAGCAATCAGGGTTGGTACGCCGAAGCCACGTTTGTACTCTTCACGGACTTCAGTACCAGGGCACTTCGGAGCAACCATCACAACGGTGATGTCTTTACGGATCTGCTCGCCCACTTCAACGATGTTAAAGCCGTGGGAGTAACCCAGCGCTGCGCCGTCTTTCATCAGCGGCTGCACGGAACGCACAACGTCAGAGTGCTGTTTGTCTGGAGTCAGGTTAACAACCAGGTCTGCCTGTGGGATCAGCTCTTCGTAGGTGCCTACTTTGAAGCCGTTTTCGGTCGCTTTACGCCAGGAAGCGCGCTTCTCAGCAATCGCTTCTTTACGCAGTGCGTAAGAGATATCCAGACCGGAGTCGCGCATGTTCAGACCCTGGTTCAGGCCCTGTGCGCCACAGCCGACGATGACCACTTTCTTGCCCTGAAGGTAGCTTGCGCCATCAGCAAATTCATCGCGCGCCATGAAGCGGCATTTGCCCAGCTGTGCCAGCTGCTGGCGCAGATTCAGTGTGTTGAAGTAGTTAGCCATGGTGATACCTCGTGATGTTGTACTGTCTTATTGTTCGGTTCGCATATGCGAGAATGAACTTACTATATGACAGGAAATTTATTGCGGAAATTGATATATTCACAACGTCACGTTGCAATTTCTGCAATGTAAAAAGAGGGAGTGGAATCAGTGGATTTACGCGATCTGAAAATGTTCCTGCATCTGGCGGAAAGCCGTCACTTCGGACGCAGTGCACGCGCCATGCACGTCAGCCCCTCCACGCTTTCTCGCCAGATCCAGCGCCTTGAGGAAGACCTCGGCCAGCCGCTCTTTGTGCGTGACAATCGCACCGTGACGCTCACGGAAGCAGGGGAAGAGTTACGCATTTTTGCCCAGCAAACGCTGTTGCAGTATCAGCAACTGCGCCACACCATCGACCAGCAAGGGCCGTCACTGTCCGGCGAACTCCATATTTTTTGTTCCGTGACGGCGGCCTATAGCCACCTGCCACCGATCCTCGACAGATTCCGCGCAGAGCACCCGTCGGTCGAAATCAAGCTCTCGACCGGTGATGCCGCCGATGCCATGGAAAAAGTGGTGACGGGAGAAGCAGATCTCGCCATTGCCGGGAAACCGGAAATGTTGCCTGGCGCCGTCGCGTTCTCAATGCTGGAAAATCTGGCGGTGGTACTGATTGCCCCTGCGCTGCCCTGCCCGGTGCGAAATCAGGTGTCGGTAGAAAAGCCAGACTGGTCAACGGTGCCGTTTATCATGGCCGATCAGGGCCCGGTGCGCCGCCGCATTGAGCTGTGGTTCCGCCGTCAGAAAATCAGCAACCCGTCGATTTACGCCACGGTAGGTGGCCATGAGGCGATGGTGTCGATGGTGGCGCTGGGTTGCGGTGTGGCATTGCTGCCGGAAGTGGTGCTGGAAAACAGCCCGGAGCCGGTGCGTAATCGCGTGATGATTCTGGAGCGCAGCGACGAAAAAACGCCGTTTGAGCTTGGCGTGTGTGCACAAAAAAAGCGGCTGCATGAGCCGCTTATTGATGCGTTCTGGAACATATTGCCGAACCACTGAAGCCGGGTGGCGCTACGCTTACCCGGCCTACGTACAACCCAACCACTAGCCAGCCAGGAAGAACCTGAAGGCCGGGTTATGGGTTTCGTCGTGACAGTCGTAACCCAGTTCGTTCAGCCGCGTTTCGAAATCAGGCTCGTGCTCGCCCAGTTCAAATGCCGCCAGCACTCGACCGTAGTCCGTACCGTGGCTGCGGTAGTGGAACAGAGAGATGTTCCAGTGCGTACCCAGCGTATGCAGGAACTTGAGCAACGCCCCTGGTGATTCCGGGAACTCGAAGCTGTACAGACGTTCCTGAAGCGGCTTCGACGGACGCCCGCCCACCATGTAGCGAACGTGCAGCTTCGCCATTTCATCGTCGGAAAGATCCACCACACTGTAGCCACCTTCGTGCAGCAGGTTGAGGATCTCTTTACGTTCTTCCAGACCGCGACTCAGGCGCACGCCAACAAAAATGCAGGCATCTTTGGCGTCAGCAAAACGGTAGTTAAATTCCGTCACTGAGCGGCCGCCAAGCAGCTGGCAGAACTTCAGGAAACTGCCCTTCTCTTCCGGGATGGTCACCGCCAGCAGGGCTTCTCGCTGTTCACCCAGCTCGCAGCGCTCGGAAACATAGCGCAGACCGTGGAAGTTAACGTTGGCGCCGGAAAGCACATGCGCCAGACGTTCGCCGCGAATGTTGTGCTGCGCGACGTATTTTTTCATCCCTGCCAGCGCCAGTGCGCCAGAAGGTTCCGCAACCGCACGAACATCCTCGAACAAGTCTTTCATTGCCGCGCAGATAGCATCGCTATCAACGGTGATGATATCGTCGAGATACTCCTGGCACAGGCGGAAGGTTTCATCGCCAATGCGTTTAACGGCCACGCCTTCGGCAAACAACCCGACGCGCGGCAGGTCCACCGGATGACCCGCATCCAGCGCCGCTTTCAGACAGGCTGAGTCTTCCGCTTCAACGGCAATCACTTTGATTTGCGGCATCAGCTGTTTGATCAGCACCGCCACACCCGCCGCTAACCCGCCACCGCCAACCGGCACAAAAACGCGGTCAAGGTGGGCATCCTGTTGCAGCAGTTCCAGCGCCAACGTGCCTTGTCCGGCAATTACCATCGGATGATCAAATGGCGGCACCCAGGTGAAACCCTGCTGTTGCGCCAGTTCAATGGCTTTGGCTTTCGCTTCGTCAAAGTTTGCGCCGTGAAGCAGCACTTCGCCGCCAAAACCACGCACCGCATCCACTTTGATATCTGCCGTGGCAACCGGCATCACAATCAGCGCTTTCAGCCCCAGGCGGGCAGAGGAGAACGCCACACCCTGAGCATGGTTGCCCGCAGAGGCCGTGATCACGCCGCGCGCTTTTTGCTCGTCGCTCAACCCAGCCATCATCGCGTAAGCACCGCGCAGTTTAAAGCTGTGTACTGGCTGGCGGTCTTCGCGTTTCACCAGAATTACGTTGTCGAGGCGCGAAGAGAGCTTTTCCATTTTTTGCAGTGGAGTGACCTGCACTGCTTCATAGACCGGCGCACGTAGCACCGCCCTAAGATATTCCGCCCCCTCAGGGGCGGCGGATAAGGGTTGTGATTCGGCCATCATTAGCCCCCAAGTTTCGATTTATCGCGCACCGCGCCTTTATCTGCACTGGTGGCAAGGCTTGCGTAAGCACGCAGAGCGAAGGAAACTTCACGCTGACGGTCTTTCGGTGTCCAGGCTTTGTCACCGCGAGCTTCTTGTGCTTCACGGCGCGCCGCGATTTCCTGGTCGCTCAGTTTCAGCTGAATACCGCGATTTGGGATGTCGATTTCGATCAGGTCGCCATCTTCGATGATGGCGATATTGCCGCCACTCGCCGCTTCAGGGGAAACGTGGCCGATAGACAAGCCGGACGTACCGCCAGAGAAACGACCATCGGTGATCAGCGCACAGGCTTTACCGAGACCCATAGATTTCAGGAACGTGGTTGGGTAGAGCATCTCCTGCATCCCCGGCCCGCCTTTCGGACCTTCGTAGCGGATCACCACCACATCACCTTCCACGACTTTGCCGCTCAGAATCGCGTCCACCGCCTCGTCCTGGCTTTCATACACTTTGGCCGGACCGGTGAATTTCAGGATGCTGTCGTCCACGCCCGCAGTTTTTACGATACAGCCATTTTCAGCGAAGTTACCGTACAGCACGGCCAGACCGCCGTCTTTGCTGTACGCGTGCTCAAGCGATCGGATGCAGCCTTCGGCACGATCGTCATCCAGGGTGTCCCAACGGCAATCCTGCGAGAATGCCTGGGTGGTACGAATACCGGCCGGACCCGCGCGGAACATGTTTTTCACCGCTTCGTCTTTCGTCAGCATCACGTCATATCTGTCCAGCGATTCTGGCAGCGTCAGACCCAGTACGTTTTTCACTTCACGGTTCATCAGCCCGGCGCGATCCAGCTCGCCGAGAATACCGAGCACGCCACCGGCGCGGTGCACATCTTCCATGTGGTACTTCTGGGTACTCGGCGCCACTTTACACAGCTGCGGTACTTTGCGAGACAGCTTGTCGATATCGCTCATAGTGAAGTCGATTTCAGCTTCCTGTGCGGCCGCCAGCAGGTGCAGAACGGTGTTGGTGGAACCGCCCATGGCGATATCCAGAGTCATGGCGTTCTCGAACGCGGCTTTACTGGCGATGTTGCGCGGCAGCGCGCTGGCATCGTCCTGCTCGTAGTAGCGTTTGGTCAGCTCGACAATGCGTTTACCGGCGTTGAGGAACAGCTGTTTACGATCGGCGTGGGTCGCCAGCAGTGAACCGTTACCCGGCTGGGACAGACCCAGCGCTTCGGTCAGGCAGTTCATGGAGTTTGCGGTGAACATGCCGGAACAAGAGCCACAGGTCGGGCACGCGGAGCGTTCAACCTGATCGCTTTGCTCATCAGAGACTTTCGGGTCTGCACCCTGAATCATCGCATCAACCAGGTCGAGCTTGATGATTTTGTCGGAAAGCTTGGTTTTACCCGCTTCCATTGGGCCGCCGGAAACAAAGATCACCGGAATGTTCAGACGCAGGGAAGCCATCAGCATCCCCGGGGTGATTTTGTCGCAGTTGGAGATACAGACCATCGCGTCGGCACAGTGGGCGTTTACCATGTACTCGACCGAGTCGGCGATCAGCTCGCGCGACGGCAGTGAATAAAGCATCCCCCCGTGGCCCATTGCGATACCATCATCAACAGCAATGGTGTTGAACTCTTTCGCCACACCGCCAGAGGCTTCGATTTGCTCGGCAACCAGTTTACCCAGATCGCGCAGGTGCACGTGGCCCGGTACGAACTGTGTAAAGGAGTTAACCACGGCGATAATTGGCTTGCCGAAATCGGCGTCGGTCATCCCGGTGGCGCGCCAGAGCGCACGGGCCCCCGCCATATTACGACCGTGGGTGGTGGTGGCGGAACGATACTTAGGCATGCTTTATTTACTCCCGTCTGACTATTAAATGGGACGGTGCGCGCCGTCCCATATTTATACTTAGTTGTTAACTTGATCCAACCAGCCGTATTTATCTTCCGTTTTACCGGTGAAGAGGCCAAAGAAAGCCTGCTGAATACGTTTAGTTACCGGGCCACAGCGGCCTTCACCTACCTGAATACCGTCAACACTGCGAACTGGTGTGATCTCAGCGGCGGTACCGGACATGAATACTTCGTCGGCCAGATACAGGGATTCACGAGACAAGACCTGCTCGCGCACTTCGATACCCAGATCTTTTGCCAGTTTGATAATGGCATCACGGGTGATACCCGGCAGCGCGGAAGAAGTGAACGGCGGAGTGAACAGGATACCGTCTTTCACTTCAAACAAGTTTTCGCCTGCGCCTTCAGAGATATAGCCATTCACATCCAGCGCGATCCCTTCCTGATAACCATGACGACGTGCTTCGCTGCCAACCAGCAGAGAAGAAAGGTAGTTACCGCCCGCTTTTGCAGCAGTCGGGATGGTGTTTGGTGCCACGCGGTTCCAGGAAGAAACCATTGCGTCGATCCCCTGTTCCAGTGCTTCAGCACCCAGGTAGGCGCCCCACGGGAACGCAGCAATGATCACATCTGTGGTATAGCCTGCTGGCGGGTTAACACCCATGCCCACATCGCCAACAAACACTAACGGACGAATATACGCGCTGGTCAGGTTATTCTTACGAATCACCTCGCGGCAGGCTTCCATCAGTTCATCAACGCTTTGTGAGACAGGGAAACGATAAATTTTGGCTGAGTCATGCAGACGCTGCATGTGTTCGCGATGACGGAACACAACTGGTCCTTTGTGAGAATCGTAGCAACGGATGCCTTCGAACACGGACGTACCGTAGTGCAGCGCGTGGGACATCACGTGGACTTTCGCGTCCTCCCAACGAACCATCTCACCATTGAACCAAATGTAATCAGCTTTTTTCGTCGTCATTTTTTCTTCCTGTCACGCTTAAGCGCGGATTTGTTGTGATGTGGTTGTGCTCTGGCAGATGGCAACATGGGCAACGTCTACCAGCTTTGTTAACTGACTAAACAGTAAGTCGACCGACCGCGCGCTGGCAACGGTTAATTCGATACTGATGTTCCGTGCGTCTGTGGCCGTCTCCATATTCATAGAGCAAATTTGAAAACCACGATGACGGACTACACGCAAAACACGTTCTAAGGTTTCTGGGTTGAAGCGAGCCTGCACGGCGACCTGATGTTGCATCATGATAATTTCTCCAGCATTTGTGAATTACTGGCACCTGGTGGTACCAACGGCCAGACATTCTCAAGCTCGTCGATTGAGACATGAAGCAGGTAAGGCCCTTCGCTTGACAGCATAGTGTCGAGTGCCGCTTCAACCTGGTCTTTACGGGTGATGTGCTGGCCTGGGATACCAAAGGCACTGGCCAGCATGAGGAAATCGGGGTTATCGGTCAGCGTCGTTTCGCTGTAACGCTCCTGGAAGAACAACTGTTGCCACTGGCGAACCATGCCTAAGCGCTGGTTATCGAGCAATACGATTTTCAGCGGTAACTGCTTACGCTTAACGGTGCCCAGCTCCTGAACATTCATCATGAAAGAGCCGTCACCGGAGATACAGATGACGGTATCGTGCGGACGGGCAACCTGTGCACCTACCGCCGCAGGCAGGCCAAAGCCCATCGTTCCTAACCCGCTAGAAGTGATGAAGTTTTCCGGGCGAGTGTAGGTCATGTGCTGCGCAGACCACATCTGATGCTGGCCGACGTCGGTGGTGACCACGCTGTCTGCCGGTTTACGATCGGACAACTGTTTCAGCAACAGCGGCGCGTAGATGGCGTCACCCGGATGGTCGTAACGCCAGGCGTGTTCAGCACGCATATCTGCGGTGTGTTGACGCCATTCATTGATGTTCAGCGGCTGCTGTAATGCAGGCAACAACGCATTGAGATCGCCCTGAAGGGCCACGTGCACCTGACGCAGCTTATTCATTTCCGCAGGGTCGATATCCATGTGGATCACTTTCGCATTCGGCGCGAAGGTATTCAGTTTGCCGGTTACGCGGTCATCAAAACGGGCGCCTACGGCAATCAGCAAGTCGCATTCCTGAACCGCCAGGTTGGCGGCTTTGGTGCCGTGCATACCCAACATCCCCAGATAGAATGGGTAATCTGCCTCTACCGCACCCAGGCCTTTCAGCGTACAGGTGGCTGGCATTTGGGTAGCGGCGATAAAGCTTCGCAAGGCAGGTACGGCCTGCGCCATGCCCACACCACCACCGACATACAGCATCGGCTTTTGCGCTTCCGCTATCATCTGACGCGCCGCGTCCACTTCGGAATGTGGGAAAGCATCGTCGTTTTCCACGGTGGAGAAATGCGGCTCCAGCTCACCCAGGGCAACCTGGATATCTTTTGGGATATCAACCAGAACCGGGCCAGGGCGGCCAGAGTTGGCAACATAAAACGCATCCGCCATTACGCGCGGCAGCTCTTCCAGAGACTGAACGAGGAAACTGTGCTTTGTGCAGGCCAGTGACAGGCCCAGTACGTCCACTTCCTGGAAAGCATCGGTACCGATGAACGGGGAGGCCACCTGCCCGGTGATGGCGACAACAGGAACGGAATCAAGCAGTGCGTCGGCCAGGCCTGTGATCAGGTTGGTCGCCCCCGGGCCTGATGTTGCCATGCAGACGCCGGTTTTACCCGTAGCACGCGCATAGCCAATGGCCGCCATTGCAGCACCCTGCTCGTGTCGGCACAACAGGTGTTCCACGCCGCCGTCATACAGTGCATCGTAAATCGGCATAATTGCGCCCCCCGGATAACCGAAGACTGTTTCGACTCCCTGTGCGCGCAACGCATGTACTACCCACTGTGCACCATTCATAGTTAGTTCCCCGTCATAAATCGGGAGAAACAGAATTTTGTGCTAGTCGTCATTCTCTGCTCCTCGTTTAAGTTTTTTAGTCATAAAAAAACCCCCGGACCTTTCGGTGCGGGGGTCTTAGTTCGTTAAGGCTTGATTTCTATGCCTTTCCTCGTCCAAGTGCAGCCCCGCACGGTGGGATAATAATCACCACCACGCTAATCACGACCAGGCTAATCACTCGTAGAAGGGCTGTCATTTTCAGTTCTTTTTGCATCTTGTTCGAAGGAATACCTAAAGAGTTATCACAGATTCCGAATTGAACACAAGATTTATTTATGACGCATTTGTTTAGCACGCGAATGATTTTTCTAAAAATCTTTGTTTTATATGAGGAAAATAGAAAATGAATTTTTTTCATTTTTTTACGTCTCCGCCAGCACTCAAAACGGGGAGTTATCGCTCTTTGCGGTGCCGATTCCATCATGATGCAACAATTACACTTTGTCGCTAAAAGTGGTGAATGCACCTCGTAAAGTCGCGAATATACGGTCAAAAACAAAAATACGAACTGGCATAGTTGCCTGACAAGGAGGGTTTCTATGTCACTGTCGGTTGTTTATACACGCGCCGCTATTGGTGTGAAGGCACCACTGATTTCTGTTGAAGTACATCTGAGTAATGGCCTGCCAGGGCTCACTCTCGTTGGGCTACCAGAAACCACCGTAAAAGAGGCCAGAGATCGGGTGCGTAGCGCCATCATCAATAGCGGTTATACCTTCCCTGCCAGGAAAATCACCATCAACCTGGCACCCGCTGACTTACCCAAAGAGGGAGGGCGATATGATTTACCTATCGCTATTGCGCTTCTCGCCGCTTCTGAGCAGCTGAATACCACCAGGCTAAGCTCGTATGAGTTCATCGGAGAACTCGCTCTTACAGGCTCATTAAGAGGCGTTCCTGGCGCAATTTCAGGTGCCCTGGAAGCTATAAGCGCAGGCCGACAAATCATTGTGGCCAATGAAAATTCTCCTGAAGTGAGCCTGATTGCAGAAAAAGGGTGTCTGATAGCTGGCCATCTACAGGAGGTTTGTGCGTACCTGGAGGGGCGGCATGAGCTTGCCGAACCACGGGAGGCCGAAGATATCCAGCCGGATAACCGGGACGATCTCAGCGACATTATTGGCCAGGAACAGGGAAAGCGAGCCCTGGAGATTACCGCCGCAGGTGGGCATAACCTCTTATTGATTGGCCCACCAGGAACAGGCAAAACAATGCTGGCAAGCCGCCTGAATGGCTTACTGCCGCCATTAAACAATCGCGAGGCACTTGAAAGCGCCGCCATATTTAGCCTCGTTAGCTCAACATCACTGCAAAAGCAGTGGCGGCAACGACCCTTTCGCTCACCGCACCACAGTGCTTCTTTGACAGCAATGGTGGGTGGGGGCTCTATCCCGGGGCCTGGCGAAATCTCGCTGGCGCACAATGGCATCCTGTTTCTTGATGAATTACCTGAATTTGAACGGCGGGTTCTGGACGCCTTGCGTGAACCAATTGAGTCGGGACAGATTCACATCTCCCGGACGCGCGCCAAAATCAGTTACCCTGCGCGGTTCCAGCTGGTCGCTGCGATGAACCCCAGCCCAACAGGGCACTACCAGGGGAACCATAACCGGTGTACGCCTGAGCAGACGCTCCGCTATCTTGGAAAACTATCAGGTCCTTTCCTCGACCGGTTCGACTTATCTCTGGAGATCCCTCTTCCACCTCCCGGGCTACTCAGCAAGAACAACGGACAGGGAACAACTTCAGCGGAAGTGCGCGAAAGAGTCATCACTGCCCAGCAGAAGCAATATGCCCGTCAGTGCAAACTCAATGCCTATCTTGATAATGCGGAAATTCGGCAATTCTGCCATCTGTCGTCGGAGGATGCGCTTTGGCTTGAGGACACCCTTGTACGGTTTGGGCTTTCGATTCGTGCCTGGCAGCGCTTATTGAAAGTCGCCAGGACGATCGCTGATGTTGAAGGGTGTACTGAAATCCAGAGGCAGCATCTGCAAGAAGCATTGAGTTATCGTGCAATAGACCGTTTGCTACTGCATCTGCAAAAAATGCTGGCGTAAAAAAGGGGCCAAAGCCCCTTTTCTTGTCACATTAGTCGTCAGACTCGGTGTAATCTTCAGCACCTTCCATCTGAGGCTTACCGCCAGACAGTGTGTGGAAACGCTTAGGACGCTTGATACGCGCCATATACTTCACCCATACACGTTCTACTTCTGATACCGGCTCACGCTCGCCACGGCAAACGGCAACAAACTGTTTTTCGTCTTCCGTTTCTGGTTCACGTTTCCCCAGATCCAACTCGTTAAAGGCATAACCATGGCGCTCAAGCAGTTGTGCCTCTTTAATGGTGAAGTCACCATGGCGAGAGAACCCGCGCGGATAATTTTTATTGTCGAAAAAACGATTCGTCGTCGTAAAGCTTTCCGCCATCCTACACGCTCCTAATTCTTTGGCCGAGCTATTTATGGCGCGGAGTATTAGTTACGCTTGACAGAGTGTAAAACAAAACATTTAAATCATAACGACAAATAATTTTGCGGAGAAAGATGTGGATACGGAATTGCTAAAAACTTTCCTCGAAGTGAGCAGAACGCGTCACTTTGGGCGAGCAGCGGAAGCCCTTTACCTGACGCAGTCAGCGGTCAGTTTTCGTATTCGCCAGTTAGAGAATCAGCTGGGTGTGAATCTTTTTACGCGCCATCGCAACAATATCCGTTTGACGCCTGCCGGTGAAAAACTATTGCCCTATGCAGAAACGCTGATGAATACCTGGCAAGCAGCACGCAAGGAGGTTGCGCATACCTCACGGCATAACGAATTCTCTATTGGGGCCAGCGCATCGCTATGGGAATGTATGCTCAGTCAATGGCTTACACAGCTATACCGTTCACATAACCACCTACAGTTTGAAGCAAGAATTGCGCAACGTCAGTCGCTGGTTAAGCAATTGCATGAACGGCAACTGGATCTCCTGATCACGACAGAAGCCCCCAAAATGGACGAATTTAGCAGCCAGATTATCGGGCAATTTAGCCTTGCACTGTATGCCTCTGAACCCTCAATGATGAAGGCTGACCTTAACTATTTACGCCTTGAATGGGGGCCGGATTTTCAACAACATGAGGCTGGATTGATTGCAAGTGATGACGTACCTCAGCTCACCACAAGCTCGGCTGAGATCGCCTGTCAGCATCTTTCTTTACTGAAAGGTTGCACCTGGTTACCCACCCGTTGGGCGAACAATAAGCCTGAATTGCATACTGTGGCGGATTCCACAACGCTCTCGAGACCGCTCTATGCCATCTGGTTGCAGAACAGTGACAAACAATCTCAGATAAAAGATCTGTTAAAAATCAACATAATGGAATGATGCATATTACCTGCATGGATGCAGGTAGCATTTTCAAAGACGTGGTTTTAGCCTTTTTAAGGCAAAAAAAAATCCTTTGCCTAAGCAAAGGATTATATATGGCAGGGGCGGAGAGACTCGAACTCGCGACACCCGGTTTTGGAGACCGGTGCTCTACCAACTGAGCTACGCCCCTAAATTTTCTTACCATTAAGCCTGCTAAGATATAGCAGGCTTAATGTCTTAATAAGTGGCGGAACGGACGGGACTCGAACCCGCGACCCCCTGCGTGACAGGCAGGTATTCTAACCGACTGAACTACCGCTCCACCGAAGACTTTGTAACCACCGGATTAATGCACCGGCTTACTACTTAATTGATGCCTGGCAGTTCCCTACTCTCACATGGGGAGACCCCACACTACCATCGGCGCTACGGCGTTTCACTTCTGAGTTCGGCATGGGGTCAGGTGGGACCACCGCGCTAAAGCCGCCAGGCAAATTCTGTTAATCTGTATCAGGCTGAAAATATTCTGTCTCTCAACCGCCGAAACAGCTTCGGCGTTGTAAGGTTAAGCCTCACGGTTCATTAGTATCGGTTAGCTCAACGTATCGCTACGCTTACACACCCGACCTATCAACGTCGTAGTCTTCAACGTTCCTTCAGGACCCTTAAAGGGTCAGGGAGAACTCATCTCGGGGCAAGTTTCGTGCTTAGATGCTTTCAGCACTTATCTTTTCCGCATTTAGCTACCGGGCAATGCCATTGGCATGACAACCCGAACACCAGTGATGCGTCCACTCCGGTCCTCTCGTACTAGGAGCAGCCCCCCTCAATTCTCCAGCGCCCACGGCAGATAGGGACCGAACTGTCTCACGACGTTCTAAACCCAGCTCGCGTACCACTTTAAACGGCGAACAGCCGTACCCTTGGGACCTACTTCAGCCCCAGGATGTGATGAGCCGACATCGAGGTGCCAAACACCGCCGTCGATATGAACTCTTGGGCGGTATCAGCCTGTTATCCCCGGAGTACCTTTTATCCGTTGAGCGATGGCCCTTCCATTCAGAACCACCGGATCACTATGACCTGCTTTCGCACCTGCTCGAGCCGTCACTCTCGCAGTCAAGCTAGCTTATGCCATTGCACTAACCTCCTGATGTCCGACCAGGATTAGCTAACCTTCGTGCTCCTCCGTTACTCTTTGGGAGGAGACCGCCCCAGTCAAACTACCCACCAGACACTGTCCGCAACCCGGATTACGGGTCTACGTTAGAACACCAGCCATTAAAGGGTGGTATTTCAAGGTCGGCTCCACGCAGACTGGCGTCCACGCTTCAAAGCCTCCCACCTATCCTACACATCAAGGACCAGTGTTCAGTGTCAAGCTATAGTAAAGGTTCACGGGGTCTTTCCGTCTTGCCGCGGGTACACTGCATCTTCACAGCGAGTTCAATTTCACTGAGTCTCGGGTGGAGACAGCCTGGCCATCATTACGCCATTCGTGCAGGTCGGAACTTACCCGACAAGGAATTTCGCTACCTTAGGACCGTTATAGTTACGGCCGCCGTTTACCGGGGCTTCGATCAAGAGCTTCGCGTTGCCGCTAACCCCATCAATTAACCTTCCGGCACCGGGCAGGCGTCACACCGTATACGTCCACTTTCGTGTTTGCACAGTGCTGTGTTTTTAATAAACAGTTGCAGCCAGCTGGTATCTTCGACTGATTTCAGCTCCACCCGCAGGGGCTTCACCTACACATCAGCGTGCCTTCTCCCGAAGTTACGGCACCATTTTGCCTAGTTCCTTCACCCGAGTTCTCTCAAGCGCCTTGGTATTCTCTACCTGACCACCTGTGTCGGTTTGGGGTACGATTTGATGTTACCTGATGCTTAGAGGCTTTTCCTGGAAGCAGGGCATTTGTTACTTCAGTACCGTAGTACCTCGTCATCACACCTCAGCGTTAAAAAGAGTCCGGATTTACCTAAACTCTCCGCCTACATGCTTAAACCGGGACAACCGTCGCCCGGCTAACATAGCCTTCTCCGTCCCCCCTTCGCAGTAACACCAAGTACAGGAATATTAACCTGTTTCCCATCGACTACGCCTTTCGGCCTCGCCTTAGGGGTCGACTCACCCTGCCCCGATTAACGTTGGACAGGAACCCTTGGTCTTCCGGCGTGCGGGCTTTTCACCCGCATTATCGTTACTTATGTCAGCATTCGCACTTCTGATACCTCCAGCACCCCTCACAGGACACCTTCAACGGCTTACAGAACGCTCCCCTACCCAACAACGCATAAGCGTCGCTGCCGCAGCTTCGGTGCATGGTTTAGCCCCGTTACATCTTCCGCGCAGGCCGACTCGACCAGTGAGCTATTACGCTTTCTTTAAATGATGGCTGCTTCTAAGCCAACATCCTGGCTGTCTGTGCCTTCCCACATCGTTTCCCACTTAACCATGACTTTGGGACCTTAGCTGGCGGTCTGGGTTGTTTCCCTCTTCACGACGGACGTTAGCACCCGCCGTGTGTCTCCCGTGATAACATTCTTCGGTATTCGTAGTTTGCATCGGGTTGGTAAGCCGGGATGGCCCCCTAGCCGAAACAGTGCTCTACCCCCGAAGATGAATTCACGAGGCGCTACCTAAATAGCTTTCGGGGAGAACCAGCTATCTCCCGGTTTGATTGGCCTTTCACCCCCAGCCACAAGTCATCCGCTAATTTTTCAACATTAGTCGGTTCGGTCCTCCAGTTAGTGTTACCCAACCTTCAACCTGCCCATGGCTAGATCACCGGGTTTCGGGTCTATACCCTGCAACTT
The DNA here is from genome assembly GCF_052886895.1 of Enterobacter sp. C4G1. Lineage (NCBI taxonomy): Bacteria > Pseudomonadati > Pseudomonadota > Gammaproteobacteria > Enterobacterales > Enterobacteriaceae > Enterobacter > Enterobacter sp. C4G1. Next base: position 951,918 of record NZ_JBQVVV010000001.1, read on the forward strand.
AACGCCCAGTTAAGACTCGGTTTCCCTTCGGCTCCCCTATACGGTTAACCTTGCTACAGAATATAAGTCGCTGACCCATTATACAAAAGGTACGCAGTCACACCACGAAGGTGCTCCCACTGCTTGTACGTACACGGTTTCAGGTTCTTTTTCACTCCCCTCGCCGGGGTTCTTTTCGCCTTTCCCTCACGGTACTGGTTCACTATCGGTCAGTCAGGAGTATTTAGCCTTGGAGGATGGTCCCCCCATATTCAGACAGGATACCACGTGTCCCGCCCTACTCTTCGAGTTCACAACCTGTGTGCTTTCGTGTACGGGGCTATCACCCTGTATCGCCGGACTTTCCAGACCGTTCCACTAACACACAAGCTGATTCAGACTCTGGGCTGCTCCCCGTTCGCTCGCCGCTACTGGGGGAATCTCGGTTGATTTCTTTTCCTCGGGGTACTTAGATGTTTCAGTTCCCCCGGTTCGCTTCGTTAAGCTATGTATTCACTTAACGATAGTGTGTCGGAACACACTGGGTTTCCCCATTCGGAAATCGCCGGGTCAAAGGTTCATATCACCTCGCCGGCGCTTATCGCAGATTAGCACGTCCTTCATCGCCTCTGACTGCCAGGGCATCCACCGTGTACGCTTAGTCGCTTAACCTCACAACCCGAAGATGTTTCTTTCGATTCATCATCAAATTGCGAAAATTTGAGAGACTCGAACACACCACTTAAGGTGTGTCGTTTCAATTTTCAGCTTGATCCAGATTTTTAAAGAGCAAAACTTCGCAGTGAACCTTTTCAGGTACACTCTGAAGTTTTCTTGTTTTCGCAGTAAAGATGGTGGAGCTATGCGGGATCGAACCGCAGACCTCCTGCGTGCAAGGCAGGCGCTCTCCCAGCTGAGCTATAACCCCATCGTATACACTAATCTCTGTACCGCTCATCCTTTAACATAAGGATTTTGGTAGGCCTGAGTGGACTTGAACCACCGACCTCACCCTTATCAGGGGTGCGCTCTAACCACCTGAGCTACAAGCCTGCAGAGATTTTTACTGCTATTTTTCATCAGACAATCTGTGTGAGCACTACAAAGGCAGGTTCTTTAAGGTAAGGAGGTGATCCAACCGCAGGTTCCCCTACGGTTACCTTGTTACGACTTCACCCCAGTCATGAATCACAAAGTGGTAAGCGCCCTCCCGAAGGTTAAGCTACCTACTTCTTTTGCAACCCACTCCCATGGTGTGACGGGCGGTGTGTACAAGGCCCGGGAACGTATTCACCGTAGCATTCTGATCTACGATTACTAGCGATTCCGACTTCATGGAGTCGAGTTGCAGACTCCAATCCGGACTACGACATACTTTATGAGGTCCGCTTGCTCTCGCGAGGTCGCTTCTCTTTGTATATGCCATTGTAGCACGTGTGTAGCCCTACTCGTAAGGGCCATGATGACTTGACGTCATCCCCACCTTCCTCCAGTTTATCACTGGCAGTCTCCTTTGAGTTCCCGGCCGAACCGCTGGCAACAAAGGATAAGGGTTGCGCTCGTTGCGGGACTTAACCCAACATTTCACAACACGAGCTGACGACAGCCATGCAGCACCTGTCTCAGAGTTCCCGAAGGCACCAATCCATCTCTGGAAAGTTCTCTGGATGTCAAGAGTAGGTAAGGTTCTTCGCGTTGCATCGAATTAAACCACATGCTCCACCGCTTGTGCGGGCCCCCGTCAATTCATTTGAGTTTTAACCTTGCGGCCGTACTCCCCAGGCGGTCGACTTAACGCGTTAGCTCCGGAAGCCACTCCTCAAGGGAACAACCTCCAAGTCGACATCGTTTACGGCGTGGACTACCAGGGTATCTAATCCTGTTTGCTCCCCACGCTTTCGCACCTGAGCGTCAGTCTTTGTCCAGGGGGCCGCCTTCGCCACCGGTATTCCTCCAGATCTCTACGCATTTCACCGCTACACCTGGAATTCTACCCCCCTCTACAAGACTCTAGCCTGCCAGTTTCGAATGCAGTTCCCAGGTTGAGCCCGGGGATTTCACATCCGACTTGACAGACCGCCTGCGTGCGCTTTACGCCCAGTAATTCCGATTAACGCTTGCACCCTCCGTATTACCGCGGCTGCTGGCACGGAGTTAGCCGGTGCTTCTTCTGCGAGTAACGTCAATCACCAAGGTTATTAACCTTAATGCCTTCCTCCTCGCTGAAAGTACTTTACAACCCGAAGGCCTTCTTCATACACGCGGCATGGCTGCATCAGGCTTGCGCCCATTGTGCAATATTCCCCACTGCTGCCTCCCGTAGGAGTCTGGACCGTGTCTCAGTTCCAGTGTGGCTGGTCATCCTCTCAGACCAGCTAGGGATCGTCGCCTAGGTGAGCCATTACCCCACCTACTAGCTAATCCCATCTGGGCACATCTGATGGCAAGAGGCCCGAAGGTCCCCCTCTTTGGTCTTGCGACGTTATGCGGTATTAGCTACCGTTTCCAGTAGTTATCCCCCTCCATCAGGCAGTTTCCCAGACATTACTCACCCGTCCGCCGCTCGTCACCCAGGAGCAAGCTCCCTGTGTTACCGCTCGACTTGCATGTGTTAGGCCTGCCGCCAGCGTTCAATCTGAGCCATGATCAAACTCTTCAATTTAAGTTTGATGCTCGTGAATTAAACTTCGTAATGAATTACGTATGTTCACTCAGAGACTTGGTATTCATTTTTCGTCTTGCGACGTTAAGAATCCATGTCACTTTGAGTGCCCACACAGATTGTCTGATAAATTGTTAAAGAGCAGTTGCAACGTGGCTTTCAGCTCACCGTTGCGAGGTCCCGTATATTACGTTTTCCTCATTCAGAGTCAAGCGTTTATTTTCACTTTTCTCTGTTGGCGTTCATCTCTGAACCCCGCTAACCCGGCGGCTTGTAAGCCGTTGTTCCGTGTCAGTGGAGGCGCATTATAGGGAGTTCTCAGACGTTGACAACCCCTCTTTTGAAAAAAACTTTCAACCGTCTCTTTTTTGCTCAAAACCGTGCTACAACGCTAGTTTTTCGAGCGTTTCAAAGCCGTAACGATGTAAAACGGGTAAAAGTTGTTCAGTCTCTTTTGTTATCGCCATACAAAAAGCGATATTGGCATCAGTAGATTTTGCATCTGGCGCTTCATGTTCAAGCAGCCAGGCAGTACGACGCGCAATTGCCGCACCGGAATCCACCAGCCGGGTCCCCTCTGGCAGAACCGCCAGAAGCTCTTCCTGTAAAAGAGGGAAATGGGTACATCCCAGAACAACGGTGTCCGGCGGCTCCGGCATCCGCAGCCACGGACGCAAAATGCGGCGCAGCTCTTCCAGTGGAACTGCGTGTCCATGCAACTTTGCTTCCGCCATTTCGACAAGCTCCGCAGATCCGAGCATCGCAATCTGGCATTCATTAGCAAAGCGGTCGATCAGCTCACGCGTATAAGGACGCTTCACCGTGCCACGCGTGGCCAGCAACCCGACAATCCCATTCGCCGTCAGACGTGCGGCCGGTTTAATCGCAGGCACAACACCCACCACCGGGAACGGAAACTTTTCGCGTAATGCGGGAAGGGATACCGTACTCGCCGTATTGCAGGCGATAACGGCCAGCGCCAGAGGATAGCGCTTTTGCACGGCAGTCACGATTTCAAGGACACGCTCAACAATGAACTCTTCGCTCTTTTCTCCATAAGGGAAAGCGACGTTATCGAAAGCATAGATGTAATGGAGATTCGGCAGGAGATGCCGAATCTCATCATAGACCGAAAGCCCACCTACGCCGGAATCAAACACCAGCACGGTGGGACGCGGATCAGAAGGTGTAGCTGCCAGACAAGGTGTATTCCCGTCCTGCAGTTTGGTAGCCATAAACTGTCTCGTAATCTTTATCGAACAGGTTGGCTATTTTACCACGAACTGTAAGGTGAGAGGTGACAGGATATGAAACTGCGACATCCCACAAACTTACACCGCCCATTTTCACACGTTCTGACGCATAGGTATTTGGATCGATAGCAACGTCATAGCGGGTTCCCAGATAACGGTACGCAACGTTCCAGTCGAGGTCCCACACCTGCCAGTCCAGCTGATACTTAACCTGCTGCTTAGAGCGGCGAGCCAGTACTTCGTTGGTTTTCGCATTACGTGGATCAACATAATCGTAAGAAATCTGATGACCTACCGGGCCGGTGTCGAACTGCGCCGTGGCTTCCACGCCTTTAATGCGTGCTTCGTCAACGTTGTAGTAACGATACGTATGCGGATCGCTGCTTATCAGATTATCAATGTCATTGCGATAGCCGGTAACACGCCAGTTTACCGGCCCCGTCAGGCCTTCAAAGCCACCTTCCCACTGCTTACTCTCCTCCGGTTTAAGGTCCGGATTTCCGTAAGAAGCACTGTGGATCTGACTCATGGTCGGTGCTTTAAATGCTGTGCCGTAAGAGGCAATCACGCGATAACCATCCACAAACTCCCACGCAGCGCTGGTTTGCCAAGTTCCGTGGTTGCCAAAGTTGGAGTTATCATCATTACGCGCTGCGGCTTCAAGCGTCACGCTATTGAACTGCTGCATCGCAGACAAGAACACGCCAGTATTGCGCTGCTCGTAGCCTTTATCCAGATAGCCCGTGCCCGCCTGGGTTTTCTGCTTCTGCCAGTCCAGACCCGCGCCGATATTCCCGTGACCAACTTCAACGGTGTTCAGCCACTGCGTCGTGTACTGCTTCACGTCGTCCATAGTTGCAGAATCAGCGTAACGCCCTTTTTTCGGGTCATAGTTCTGATCTTTACTGCGGCCGTAACCTGCCACCAGCTGCGACTGGAAAATTCCCTGGTTATAACGCAGGCCAGTATCCCAGTTTTGACTGTAGAGCTGGCGGGTGTCCGGGCGACCGTCAACCATAAAGTTTGCATCGTAGTGATCGTAGCCGTCATACGCCGTGCGGTTGTCGTAACCAAAACCACGGAAAAAACCGCTTACGCTGTCGGTAATTTGCTGCTCCACAGAGCCGTACAGTGACTTACTCATAAAACCGTCACGATCCGGCTGGCGCGGAGCATCTTTTGCACCGATATCAAAACCGCGGGTATAGGTATAGTTACCCGCCATGGTGATTTTGGTTTTATCCAGCACCTGCTGGAAAGAGCCATCATAGGTCTGGTAACCCTTAGACCCCACCCCCGCAGAAATTTCTGCCCCCGGTTTATCGCGCCCGGTGATGATGTTGATAACACCGCCAATCGCGTCGGAGCCATACAGCGCCGAACGAGGGCCACGGATGTACTCAATGCGCTGAATCAGCGAAGTCGGGATCTGGCTGAGGTCAGGAACGTTGCTGATACCTGCATTATTCAGAGGGACACCATCGATCAGCACCAGAACATGACGGGATTCGGTCCCGCGTATAAAGGTAGAAGAGGTCGCGCCCATACCACCGCTTTGCGCGATATCCACGCCTGGCAGTCGTGACATGATTTCCACCACACTCTTTGCCTGCCAGCGATCAATATCTTCACGCGTCACAACAGATGTCGGAGCCAGAACGGTTTTTACCGGTTGCTCAAAACGGTTTGCAGTCACCACCAACGAGTCTGTGCCATCCTGCGCCCAGCCCGAAAATGCCGTGACGGAAAGCGCCGTCAACAGCGATACTTTTTTATTCATTGTAAAAGCATCCACAATATAAGAAGGATGCCGCAGGCCCCATCTATAGCACGCGATGATGAAACCAAATGCGACGTGTTACCGGCAGGTCTTCGGGCTAGGTGGCGTTTAATGGATGAAGACTTCCCGTTCTCACAGTGTCTACAACTCTCATCCCGCCAGTCTTTACCGCTGCGCGTCAGCTCCAGATTTACACTGGATTCCCTTTTCACTCTCAGGAGACCGGAAACAGAATGCTACAATTAGACACGTATAGATGTCCAGATAGCTATTAGCCATTAAATCTGGACATCCCCTGAACAATGCCTACAATCCCCGCGTAATTCTTTATCACTCAGGACGCATCATGACCCCCGAACACCTCCCGACAGAACAGTACGACGCGCAGCTGGCAGAGAAAGTTGTCCGCCTGCAAAGTATGATGACGCCTTTCAACGCGCCCGTTCCAGAGGTGTTCCGTTCCCCAGTCAGCCATTACCGGATGCGTGCAGAATTTCGCATCTGGCACGATGGGGACGACCTGTACCACATCATTTTCGATCAGCAGACAAAATCCCGTATCCGCGTAGACAGTTTTCCGGCGGCGAGCGAGCTGATTAACCAACTGATGACCCTCATTATGGACGGCGTGCGCAGCAACCCGGTGCTACGCAACAAGCTGTTCCAGATTGACTACCTGACCACGCAAAGCAACCAGGCGATTGTCTCCCTGCTGTATCACAAAGCACTGAACGACGAGTGGCGCGAGCAGGCAGAAGCCCTGCGCGATGCCCTGCGCGCGCAGAATATCAATGTTCACCTGATTGGCCGTGCCACCAAAACCAAAATCATGCTGGACCAGGATTACATCGACGAGCGTCTGCCGGTGGCGGGTAAAGAGATGATTTACCGCCAGGTAGAAAACAGCTTCACCCAGCCAAACGCCGCGATGAACGTGCAGATGCTGGAGTGGGCGCTGAAGGCGACAGAAGGGTCAACGGGCGATCTGCTTGAGTTGTACTGTGGTAACGGCAACTTCTCGCTGGCGCTGGCGCGTAACTTTGAGCGCGTGCTGGCAACTGAAATCGCTAAACCGTCGGTCGCGGCCGCCCAGTACAACATTGCAGCCAACCATATCGATAACGTTCAGATCATTCGTATGGCGGCAGAAGAGTTTACGCAGGCGATGAACGGCGTGCGTGAGTTCAATCGATTACAGGGTATCGACCTGAAGAGTTACCAGTGTGAGACGATTTTTGTCGATCCACCGCGCAGTGGGCTGGACAGCGAAACTGAGAAGATGGTGCAGGCGTACCCGCGTATTTTGTATATCTCCTGCAACCCGGAAACCCTGTGCAAGAATCTGGAAACACTAAGCCAGACGCACAACGTTGAACGTCTGGCTCTGTTCGATCAATTCCCGTATACGCACCACATGGAGTGCGGTGTATTGCTTACCGCGAAGTAATCTGTATGCCGGATGGCGCTGCGCTTATCCGGCATACAACCCCCAATTCACTTACTCCGGCAGCTCGTGCTTACGACCACGCATCCGCGAGCCAATCCAGAATACCAGCGCCACTGACAGCACCGCCGGCAGGAAGTTTGAGCCGATATCCGGGTACTCTGCGCGTACCACAGTGCTGTACAACAACACGCCTAAAATAAAGCAGGCTGCAGCAAGCCCCGGCAACCCCACAGGCATCGTGCGATTCAGATAGCGTTGATGCAGACAATACACTGTCAGCACCATTGCAATTAACGGGAAAATTGAGAATGGTACGATAGAGCTGAAAACAGCCGAAAACGTGCCATTAATTGATAAGCCAGCGATCAATGCCAGCAACAACGTACCTTTATCCTGACCTGACTGTTTCATTACTCACCCTTCACTCATCGGTTTGATGTGCCAACTTTTCTTGTTCACGGCGATACCAGTAATATGCCCCTTTGGAGATCATCCTGAGTTGCAATACCAGTCGCTCTTCGAGCTGCTTGCGCTGTTCAACGCTCACATCCAGTGCTTCGGCACCCGCACTAAAGACAATGGTCACCATCGCCTCGGCCTGCGCTTCAGTGAATGCACGCGGCATATGGTTTTCGAGTTCAAGATAGTCGGCAAGTTCCGCAATGAAGTGCTGAATTTCACGCGCGACCGCGGCACGAAATGCGGCCGATGTCCCGGAACGTTCACGCAACAGCAGGCGAAATGCGTTGGGGTTATTGCCGATGAACTCCATAAAGGTCGATACGGACGTGCGAATAACACTACCGCCTTTTGCGATACGCTGACGTGCCTGGCGCATCAGCTGGCGCAGCATCAGACCACTTTCGTCGACCATGGTCAGGCCCAGTTCATCCACATCACGGAAATGACGATAGAAGGACGTTGGCGCAATCCCGGCCTCACGTGCTACTTCACGCAGGCTCAAACTGGCAAAACTTCGCTCAGCACTCAGCTGACTGAATGCGGCTTCCACCAGCGAACGCCGGGTTTTCTCTTTTTGTTGTGCTCTTACGCCCATCACGATAGTTGAATCCTTCCAAAGGCCTGATGGCACTATACCAGAGAATAAAATTAATCTGTTTGCCTGGCTTTGTGAATGATTGTTTACGCGCGGTTTGTGCTCCACTGCCGGAAAAAAGCACAACGATAATTGGGTTACTCTGGCAATGATGTTATGATTCTGTTGCTTTTATGTATAAGAACAGGTAAGCCTTGCCATGCCACATTCCTACGATTACGACGCAATAGTTATTGGTTCCGGCCCCGGCGGCGAAGGTGCTGCTATGGGTCTGGTGAAACAGGGAGCCAGAGTAGCGGTCATTGAGCGCTACCATAATGTCGGCGGCGGTTGCACCCACTGGGGCACCATCCCTTCCAAAGCCCTCCGCCATGCCGTTAGCCGTATTATTGAATTTAACCAGAACCCTCTTTACAGCGACCACTCCCGACTTCTTCGTTCTTCCTTTGCCGACATCCTGAATCATGCGGATACCGTCATTAACCAGCAGACACGTATGCGTCAGGGATTTTATGAGCGTAACCACTGCGAAATTTTGCAGGGCAACGCGCATTTTGTCGATGAGCACACCCTGGCACTCGAATGCCATGACGGTTCGGTTGAAACCATCACCGCCGAAAAATTCGTGATTGCCTGCGGCTCGCGCCCGTACCATCCGGCCGATGTCGACTTCTCGCACCCACGTATCTACGACAGCGACTCCATCCTCAGCCTGCACCACGAACCACGCCATGTGATTATCTATGGCGCAGGAGTGATTGGCTGCGAATATGCGTCGATCTTCCGGGGTATGGAGGTCAAAGTTGACCTGATTAACACTCGCGATCGCCTGCTGGCCTTCCTCGACCAGGAGATGTCAGATTCCCTCTCGTATCATTTCTGGAACAGCGGTGTGGTGATTCGCCACAACGAAGAGTACGAGAAAATCGAAGGCTGCGATGACGGTGTGATCATGCATCTGAAATCCGGCAAGAAACTGAAAGCCGACTGCCTGCTGTATGCCAACGGCCGTACCGGAAATACCGATTCGCTGGCGCTGGAAAACATCGGGCTTGAAACCGACAGCCGTGGCCAGCTGAAGGTCAACAGCATGTACCAGACCGCGCTGCCGCACGTTTACGCGGTGGGTGATGTGATTGGTTATCCAAGCCTCGCGTCAGCGGCCTACGATCAGGGGCGCATCGCGGCTCAGGCGCTGGTGAAAGGCGAAGCTACCGCACATCTGATTGAAGATATTCCGACAGGGATTTACACCATCCCGGAAATTAGCTCCGTCGGGAAAACCGAACAGCAACTGACGTCCATGAAAGTGCCTTACGAGGTGGGACGTGCCCAGTTTAAACATCTGGCGCGGGCGCAAATCGTGGGAATGAGTGTGGGAACGCTGAAGATTTTGTTCCATCGCGAGACGAAAGAGATCCTCGGTATTCACTGCTTTGGTGAACGCGCGGCGGAAATCATTCATATCGGCCAGGCGATAATGGAGCAAAAAGGTGGTGGTAACACCATCGAGTACTTCGTTAACACCACCTTTAACTACCCGACCATGGCGGAAGCCTATCGGGTAGCGGCACTAAACGGTCTGAACCGTCTGTTTTAACGCGCTGTCAAAATGGCCATCCATGGAACTACGGATGGCCTCTGCCAGCTGCTCATAGCGGCTGCGCAGTGGCGAGCCCGGGCGATAAACCAGGCCAATGGTACGACGCGGCTCTGGTTTAATGCACGGCAGATAGACCACACCATCACGTTTACGCTCGTGCGGAACAGCCAGCGCAGGCAGCAGCGTGATACCGCTTCCCGCCGCCACCATGTTACGCAGCGTTTCCAGACTGGTTGCGCGGAAATGGGTATCTTCATCCGCACCGGCCTCAAAACAGAAGCCCATCGCCTGATCGCGCAGACAGTGGCCATCTTCCAGCATCAGCAACTTTTCACCGGCCAGATCGGCCATCGGCACGCGATCGCGGTTCGCCCACGGATGATCTTCATAGATAGCCAGCATCATCGGCTCATCAAACAGCGGCACCTCAATAAAGGCTTCACTCTCTTTGACCAGCGCCAGAATAGCGCAATCGAGCTTACCGCTATCTAACTGCGCCAGCAGCTGATGGGTTTGCGCTTCATGCAGATACATTTCGAGTTTCGGGAATGTCTGGTGCAGCATCGGTATGATCTGCGGTAACAGGTACGGGCCAACGGTTGGGATCAGGCCAATATGCAGTGGGCCCGACATCGCTTCCCCCTGCTGGCTTGCCATTTCCTTGAGCACTTTGACCTCGCGCAGCACGGTGCGCGCCTGATCCACCAGCAGAAGACCTGCCTGGGTGAACAGAACCTTACGACTGGTGCGCTCCAGCAGCATTACGCCCAGCTCATCCTCCAGCTTGCGGATTTGACCGCTCAGCGTGGGCTGGCTCACGTGGCAGGAATCTGCCGCGCGGCGAAAATGACGGTGCTCGGCTAACGCTACCAGGTATTCAAGATCACGAATATTCATTATTCATCCTCCGTCGCCACGATAGTTCGTGGCGATAGATAGCATAGCAACGAACGATTATCCCTATCAAGCATTCTGTTGAATAATACACCACATAGACAGGGCGGCACATGTTTGACCCAAAACGACCCCGCCACCGTCTGACGAGTTTCTCTCAAAACTCGAACAACTAAAGCCAACGTGAACTTTTGCGGACCCCGTGGTCCGCATTTTTTTTGCGTAAAAAAGCCCGGCGCTAAGCCAGGCTCTGTTTTTCTCCCTCTCCCTGTGGGAGAGGGCCGGGGTGAGGGCATCAGCCCGCACGGTTCAAACCAACCGGCTCTTCGCATCCGCGATCGCCTGCGCGACCTGCTTAGGCGATACACCGCCTTTCGCCGCACGCTTATCCAGGCAAGACTGCAACGCCAGAATCGGATAAACATCATCCCCGATAACCGCACTGAATTTTTGCAGGTCGGTAAGCGTCAGCTCTTCCAGAGGTTTACCCTGACGAATCGCTTCCACTACCGCTTCACCCACAATATGGTGCGCTTCACGGAACGGAACACCTTTCGCCACCAGATAGTCAGCCAGTTCGGTGGAGTTAGCGTAACCCTGCTGTGCAGCTTCCTGACAACGTGGGCGTTTCACCTGAATACCATCCAGCACCAGTGCGCCCATATGCAGGCAATCCAGCCAGGTGTCGAGCGCGTCGAACAGCCCTTCTTTGTCTTCCTGCATATCTTTGTTATACGCCAGCGGCAGCCCTTTCAGGGTCATCATCATGCCAGTCAGCGCACCCTGCACACGGCCACACTTACCGCGGATAAGCTCCAGCGCATCCGGGTTTTTCTTCTGTGGCATCAGGGAAGAGCCAGAGGTCACACGGTCAGAAAGCTCAACAAAGCCAGCTTCACCGGAGTTGAAGAAGATCAAATCTTCTGCGAAACGCGACAGGTGAACCATCCCGATAGAGGCATTGGACAGCAGCTCCAGCACGTGATCGCGGTCAGACACGCTGTCCAAGCTGTTACGGGTGGCAGAAGCAAAGCCCAGCCAGCCTGCCAGCTGTTCACGGTCAATTTCATACGCTGTACCCGCCAGCGCACCGCTACCCAGCGGACTCACGTCCAGACGCTTCAGGGTATCCTGAAGACGGCTTTCATCACGTGCCAGCATTTCTACATAGGCCAGGCTCCAGTGAGCAAACGTCACCGGCTGGGCACGTTGCAGGTGGGTGTAACCCGGCATAACCGCATCCTGGTTGTTCTGCGCGGTTTCCACCAGTGCAGCCTGTAACTGACGGTTTGCCGCCAGCAGTTCAACTACGGTGTCTTTGCACCACAGCTTCAGATCGGTTGCGACCTGGTCGTTACGGCTACGACCGGTGTGCAGCTTTTTACCCAGCTGACCGACTTTATCGATAAGCTTACCTTCCACCCAGCTATGGATATCTTCGGCATCGCTTTTCAGGATCTGCTGCGGGTCAAGACGCACCTCTTCCAGCAGGTTGTTCAGCGCTTCTTCCAGCTGCTGTTGCTCATCTGCGGTCAGCACACCTACGGTAACCAGTGCTTTGGACCAGGCCACAGAGCCGACGATATCTTGTTCGGCCAGGCGGTAGTCGAAGCGCAAAGAGTCGTTAAACTGTTTGAACCGTTGATCCGCTGCCTGTGTAAAACGCCCACCCCAAAGTGCCATAACATGCTTCCTTAATATCTTTGAATTTCATTGCCCGGTGGCGCTGCGCTTACCGGGCCTACAAAACAATAAATCGATTACGCCAGAATACGCGTGCCAATCGGTGTGCCGTTAAACAGCGCCGGGAGTTGCTCCGCGTGACGCCAGGAGGCGATATCTACCGGGCGGCCAAGCGTGCGGGCAGCATCCAGCGCTGCGTTCACTTTCACGATCATGCCGTCGGTAATAATGCCCTGCGCAATCAGCTGCTCGGCTTTCGCCGCCGTCATTTCCGCAATACGCTGGCCTTTACCGTCCAGAATACCGCTCACGTCAGAGAGCAGAATCAGGTCAGCACCCAGCGTTGCCGCCAGTGCGGTTGCCGCCTGGTCTGCATTCACGTTCATTAGCTCACCCTCTTCGGTGACACCGATTGAGCTTACCACCGGCAGGAAACCGCCCTCCAGCAGCGTGTTAATCAGCTTAGGCGAACCTGGCTGCGCCAGTCCAACATGTCCGAGCTCTTCGTCGAGCGGGGTCACTTTTACGCTATCGCCATCGCCCAGATAGAGGCCAACAGAGGCGATATGGTGTTTCTTCGCCCATGCCAGCAGCGTTTTGTTCGCCGTACCCGCCAGCGCACCGGTAATGATGCCAATCTGATCGGCAGGCGTTACGCGCAGGCCATTTTTCTTTTTCACTGGCAGGTTGAGCCCTTTCATCAGCTCATCCACCACGCAGCCGCCGCCGTGGACAATCACCAGCGGGCGTTGGTGTGATTCACGATAGTTAACCAGTGCGGTAAAAAGACGCTCCAGCGCTTCTTCGCTGTCCAGCAGTACACCACCGAGCTTGATAATTAATGGGTTCATCATCACACCTTAAATAAGAGACTGCGTTTCAGCGAAGCCAAAACGAATGTTTGCGCACTGCATTGCCTGGGCGGCAGCGCCTTTGAGTAAGTTATCTTCTGCGGCGACCACAATCAGGTGTTCGCCCTGCACGGCAAAGCCGATATCGCAGAACGGCAGACCGACCACATTTTTCAGCGCCGGGACACCTTTTTCATACAGACGCACCAGGGGTTTATCAGCATATGCCTGAGTAAAGACCTCGCCCACCTGTTCTTTGGTCACACCCGGTTTCAGGCGGCAGGTAATGGTTTCGAGGATCCCACGCGGGAAGCTGCCCAGGTGCGGGGTAAAAATCACATCCGCGCCCAGATGGGTGGTGATTTCAGGGTGATGACGGTGATTAAACACGCCGTAAGGCTGGAGGCTCACTTCGCAGAAGCTATTGGAAATTGCCGCCTTGCGTCCAGCACCGCTCACGCCACTGGTGGCGTTGATCACCGGCCACTGATTCAGATCCAGCAAACCTGCGTCGATCAAGGGCTTAAGTGAAAGCTGCGCCGCCGTTGGGTAGCAACCCGGCACGGCAATCAAATCTGCTTCTTTCAGTTTGTCCGCGCTCCACTCCGCCAGGCCATATACCGCTTTTTCAAGCAGATCCGGGTGCTGATGGGTGAAACCGTAATATTTCTCGTAGAACGCGCCATCGTTAACGCGAAACGCGCCAGAAAGGTCGAACACCACACAACCGGCCGCCAGGAATTGCGGTACCAGGTCGTGGCTGACTTCGTGCGCTGTGGCTAAAAACACCACGTCGACACCGTCGGTGAACTCGGTGATGTCAGACATCGGCTGCAAAGGCAGATCAACGATGCCCTTAAGTTGTGGATGCAAATCAGAAATTAACTTTCCTGCATCATTGCTTTGCGCTGACACGGTCAAAGCGGTTATGGTCATATGTGGATGGCGATTCACGTAGCTTACAAGCTCTGCGCCCGCATAACCGCTAGCGCCTACAATCAGCGTATTCAACATCAGGTTCCTTTATGCTCAACGTTAATGTATTTTTATTCACATTTATTGCATGAATATTGATACTATCACGACCTAAGGTGTGTCAACAATGAAAATGAACTTACCGCCATTTATCGAGATTTACCGCGCCCTGATCGCCACACCGTCCATCAGTGCAACCGAAGAAGCGCTGGATCAGAGCAATGAGTCTTTAATCAATCTTCTGGCGGGTTGGTTTAGCGATCTTGGGTTTAACGTTGAGGTTCAGCCTGTCCCCGGAACACGTCATAAATTTAACCTGCTGGCCAGTACCGGAACCGGCGCGGGTGGGCTGCTGCTGGCAGGCCATACTGACACCGTTCCGTTTGACGACGGCCGCTGGACACGCGACCCGTTCACCCTGACCGAACACGACAACAAACTCTACGGTCTGGGCACCGCCGACATGAAAGGTTTCTTCGCTTTTATCCTCGACGCGCTGCGTGACGTGGACGTGACGAAACTAAAAAAACCGCTCTATATCCTGGCGACCGCCGATGAAGAAACCAGCATGGCGGGCGCACGTTATTTCTCTGAAAATACCTCTATTCGCCCGGATTGCGCCATCATCGGCGAACCAACCTCTTTGCAGCCCATTCGTGCGCATAAAGGCCATATTTCTACAGCGGTGCGCGTACTGGGCCAGTCCGGCCACTCCAGCGATCCGGCTCGCGGCGTGAACGCCATTGAGCTGATGCACGATGCCATCGGTCACATCATGCAACTACGTGATTCCCTGAAAGAGCGCTATCACCATGATTCGTTCACCGTTCCTTACCCGACGCTGAACCTCGGTAGCCTGCACGGCGGGGATGCCTCGAACCGTATCTGCGCCTGTTGCGAACTGCATATGGATATCCGCCCGCTGCCAGGTATGACGCTGAGCGACCTGAACGGTTTACTGACAGAAGCCCTGGCACCGGTGAGCGAACGCTGGCCTGGTCGCCTGACAGTTTCCGATCTGCATCCGCCTATTCCGGGCTACGAGTGCCCGCCGGATCACCAGCTGGTCGAAGTGGTGGAAAAACTGCTCGGCGAGAAAACCGACGTGGTGAACTACTGCACCGAAGCGCCGTTTATTCAGACCCTGTGTCCAACACTGGTCCTCGGCCCTGGCTCCATCAACCAGGCCCACCAGCCGGATGAGTACCTGGAAACCCGCTTTATCAAACCAACCCGTGAACTGATTACCCAGGTTGTGCATCACTTCTGCTGGCATTAATGACCTTTCCCCTCTCGAATGAGAGGGGAAAATCTCGCGATCTTCGTCACATTCCCATAAGCATCACTTATCTGACGCGAAGCGAATTAAATTTCGTAAATTGCCCACATTTATTCGTTTGCTGAACCGTTTTCGCAGCAATTGACGACAGGGGTTTTACGTGGCTTTATAAAGGGAGATGACAAAATATTGTCCAAAAGATTTTCGATTGGGCATAAACAAAAATGATGGGGTGACTGGGTTTTTATGAACGAACAATATTCCGCGTTGCGTAGTAATGTCAGTATGCTCGGCAAGGTGCTGGGAGATACCATCAAGGATGCGTTGGGTGAGAACATTCTCGACCGCGTTGAGACAATCCGTAAGCTGTCTAAATCTTCCCGTGCAGGAAACGAGGCCAATCGTCAGGAGCTGCTTACCACCTTGCAGAACCTGTCTAACGATGAGCTGCTGCCTGTTGCACGCGCATTCAGCCAGTTCCTGAACCTGGCGAACACCGCTGAGCAATACCACAGCATTTCGCCAAAAGGCGAAGCGGCCAGCAACCCGGAAGTTATTGCCCGTACACTTCGTAAACTGAAAGACCAGCCAGACCTCAACGAAGCGACCATCAAAAAAGCGGTGGAGTCGCTCTCTCTGGAACTGGTACTGACTGCTCACCCAACCGAGATCACCCGTCGTACGCTTATCCACAAAATGGTGGAAGTGAACAACTGCCTGAAGCAGCTGGATAACAAAGACATCGCCGACTACGAACGTAACCAGCTGATGCGCCGTCTGCGCCAGCTGATTGCCCAGTCCTGGCACACTGACGAAATTCGTAAGAACCGCCCAAGCCCGGTCGATGAGGCCAAATGGGGCTTTGCGGTGGTGGAAAACAGCCTGTGGGAAGGTGTTCCTAACTACCTGCGCGAGCTGAACGAACAGCTGGAAGAAAACCTGGGCTACCGCCTGCCGGTGGATTTTGTGCCGGTGCGCTTCACTTCCTGGATGGGCGGTGACCGTGACGGTAACCCGAACGTGACCGCAGAGATCACCCGCCACGTCCTGCTGTTAAGCCGCTGGAAAGCCACCGACCTGTTCCTGAAAGATATTCAGGTGCTGATCTCTGAGCTGTCGATGGTTGAAGCGACACCAGAACTGCGCGAACTGGCCGGTGAAGAAGGTGCCAGCGAGCCGTATCGCTATCTGATGAAAAAGCTGCGTGGTCAGCTGATGGCAACTCAGGCCTGGCTGGAAGCGCGCCTCAAAGGCCAGCGCCTGCCGAAGCCGGAAGGCCTGCTGAGCCAGAACGAACAGCTCTGGGACCCGCTGTACGCCTGCTATAAATCTCTGCAAGCTTGCGGTATGGGCATCATCGCCAACGGTGAACTGCTCGACACCTTGCGCCGCGTGAAGTGTTTCGGCGTGCCGCTGGTACGTATCGATGTTCGTCAGGAAAGCACCCGCCACACTGAAGCGCTGGGTGAACTGACCCGCTATCTCGGTATTGGTGACTACGAAAGCTGGTCCGAAGCCGACAAACAAGCCTTCCTGATCCGCGAGCTGAATTCCAAACGTCCTCTGTTGCCACGCAACTGGGAACCCAGCAACGAAACCCGCGAAGTGCTCAACACCTGTAAAGCGATCGTTGATGCGCCGAAAGGATCGGTGGCGGCCTATGTGATCTCGATGGCGAAAACCCCGTCCGATGTGCTGGGTGTTCATCTCCTGCTGAAAGAAGCCGGTATCGACTACGCCCTGCCGGTGGCACCGCTATTTGAAACCCTGGATGACTTGAACAACGCCAACGATGTCATGACGCAGCTGCTGAACATCGACTGGTATCGCGGCTTTATTCAGGGCAAACAGATGGTGATGATTGGCTATTCCGACTCCGCAAAAGACGCGGGCGTAATGGCGGCATCCTGGGCTCAGTACCAGGCGCAAGACGCACTGATCAAGACCTGCGAGAAAGCCGGTATCGAACTGACCTTGTTCCACGGTCGTGGTGGTTCCATTGGCCGTGGCGGTGCGCCAGCTCATGCGGCACTGCTTTCTCAACCGCCGGGAAGCCTGAAAGGTGGCCTGCGTGTAACCGAACAGGGCGAGATGATCCGCTTCAAGTACGGTCTGCCGGAAGTGACTATCAGCAGCCTGTCGCTTTACACCAGCGCCATTCTGGAAGCCAACCTGCTTCCACCGCCAGAGCCGAAGGAGTCCTGGTGTCATATCATGGACGAGCTGTCAGATATCTCCTGCGATCTGTACCGCGGCTACGTGCGTGAAAACAAAGACTTCGTGCCTTACTTCCGTTCAGCGACACCTGAGCAGGAGCTGGGTAAACTGCCACTGGGTTCACGCCCGGCCAAACGTCGCCCTACCGGTGGCGTAGAGTCTCTGCGTGCTATCCCGTGGATCTTCGCCTGGACGCAAAACCGCCTGATGCTGCCAGCCTGGCTGGGTGCCGGTGCGGCGCTGCAAAAAGTGGTGGAAGATGGCAAGCAGAGCGAGCTGGAAGCCATGTGCCGCGACTGGCCGTTCTTCTCCACACGCCTTGGGATGCTGGAAATGGTCTTCTCCAAAGCCGACCTGTGGCTGGCGGAATACTACGATCAGCGTCTGGTGAAACCTGAGCTATGGGCGCTGGGTAAAGAGCTGCGCGAACTGCTGGAAGGCGACATCAAAGTGGTACTGGATATCGCCAACGACTCGCACCTGATGGCAGACCTGCCGTGGATTGCCGAGTCTATCCAGCTGCGTAATATCTACACCGACCCGCTGAACGTACTCCAGGCTGAGCTGCTGCACCGTTCCCGCCAGGCCGAAGAGGAAGGTAAAGAGCCTGATCCTCGCGTAGAGCAGGCGTTGATGGTGACAATTGCAGGCGTTGCGGCAGGGATGCGTAACACCGGCTAATGCTTGATGCCAGGCGGCGCCGCGCCGCCTGGCAAATTTCGGTATCCACACCATGCACCACGATATCACCCAGATCCTGACTAACCTGATTAACGGTGCATTACCGCTGGGTCAGGTGCATTTTTCAACCCAGGCATCCAGTGCACCAGAACTTGCCTTACAGGTCGATTTTCCACGTCTGGAGATTGTTCTTGAAGGGTCTGTTGAAGATTGCGCGGCCTCCGTTCTACAGCCACGTGATGTCCTCTACGTTCCGCCAGGAGGCTGGAATGACCCACACTGGCAAGAACCCGCGACAACGCTGAGCATTCTGTTTGGTAAACAACAACTTGGGTTTAGCCTTTTGCACTGGGACGGCGTGGAAATCCGCAATCTCGCGAAGCAACATGTTGCCCGCCGTGGCCCCCGGATTGGCTCCTTCCTGCTGCAAACACTCCATGAAATGCAAATGCAGCCGAACGAGCAACAAACAGCAAGACTGATTGTGGCTAGCCTGCTGAGTCACTGTATCGACCTGCTGGGCAGTCAGATCCAAACCGCCTCCCGCAGTCAGGCCCTGTTTGAAGCCATTCGTATTTATATTGATGAACATTACGCCGCACCACTCACCCGTGAATCGGTCGCCCAGGCGTTTTACATCTCACCCAATTATCTGTCGCATCTTTTTCAGAAAACAGGTGCAGTGGGCTTTAACGAATACCTGACACACACCCGGCTGGAGCACGCACGTCAGTTGTTGAAAGGGTATGATTTAAAAGTGAAAGAGGTGGCTCACGCCTGCGGCTTTGTCGACAGTAACTACTTTTGTCGGTTATTCCGTAAAAACACGGAGCGCTCGCCGTCAGAATATCGCCGCCAGTACCACAGCCAGCTCACCGGAAAAGCGGCTAGTCCAGAATGACCTGAGTGTGCTGCGGTGCTGATAACATTTTACGCACCGCAACCATGACCTTCTGCGGATCGCGCAGAAAAGCGTTAATCCCGCACTTCACATAGCGGGTATGTTCAAAACGTTCGCTTCCCGCCAGTTCAATATCAGTGATGAGTAACACGACATCTGCACGGCGAATATCGTCTTCCGTGAGCGTACTTTCCACGCCCAGAGCGCCCTGAGTCTCAATGTGAACGTTCCATTTTTCCTGCTGACATAACTTTTCCAGTCGTTCTGCGGCCATATAGGTATGTGCCACACCGCTGACACAGGCAGTCACCGCCACCAAATAACGCCCCGTTATCACTGTCACTCCTAACCTCCTACGGTGACCTGGAACCCTTCACGTTCAGCCATTTGACGCATCGACGCAACCTCATCCTCTGTCGGAAGAGTCACCTGCCGCATCCCCCACTCCTGCTCCAGCAGACGGTATTTTGGTTCTCCGTACTGATGGAAAGGTAGCAGGTGCAGTTGCCGTATCCCTGAAGGTATCAGAAACGCGAGCACCCGCGCCATGTTGGTGTCGTTGAGCGTATAGCCTGGAATAAGAGGTATACGGGGGATTACGTTCACACCCGCTGCCACCAGTTGTAAGAAGTTATCCAGGACTCTGGGCAAATTGATTGCCAGCGAGGCACGTGCCTGATCGGGATCCATCATCTTCAAATCAAACAGCACTTCATCGCACTGTCGGGCCAGAGGCAGTAATCGTGACAAAGGCGCATCACCTGCGGTTTCAATGGCGGTATGTACACCATAGCGACGCAGTCGCTGGAAAAAATGGGTCGCAAAAGAGGCCTGCATCAGAATTTCGCCACCGGAAAGCGTGACCCCACCGCCCGAAGAACGAAAGAAGACATCGTCCTTCATCACCTCATGTTCAAGCTCATCCAGGGTCACATCCCTGCCGATACGCTCAAACGCACCTGACGGGCACTCATCAGCATCACGCAGACAGGGGGCACAATGCAGACACTTACTTTCCCGGCGTACCGTCTCGATTTTCGGCGAGATTGATTCCGGATTAGCACACCAGGGGCAGCTGTGAGGGCAGCCTTTAAAAAAGACGACCGTGCGGATACCACGTCCGTCATTTAACGAGTAGCGCTGGATGTTGAAAATGCGCGCCATATCGGCGCGCGCTTCAACCACGTTACAACTGATGCGCTGTACGACGGATAATGTCATCCTGGATCTCCTTCGACAGCTCAACAAAGAAGGCGCTGTACCCAGCAACGCGTACTACCAGCCCGGCGAAATCCTGCGGGCGTGACTGCGCTTCTCGTAATGTATCCGCATTCACCACGTTGAACTGGACATGCTGTAGTTTTAGCTGGGTAAATGCGCGAAGAAAATCGACCAATTTTTGCAGCCCGGCATCCCCTTCCAGCGTCGCAGGGGTGAACTTCACGTTCAATAGCGTACCATTAGATAACAGATAGTTATCCAGCTTGCTCACCGATTTCAGTACCGCCGTTGGGCCTTGCATATCTTGCCCAAGCATCGGCGAAAGACCGCCATCTGCCAGTTGTTCACCGGCATAGCGGCCATCAGGTGTCGCGCCAACTACGGCTCCCAGTGGCACATGTGCCGATACGGTATAAGATCCCGGCGTGAACTGCCCACCGCGCGGATTCCGGTATTTTTCTACCTCTTTACAGTAGTGGCGCAGCAGTTGAGCGCTGATGTTATCGACATCATCGATATCATTACCGTATTTCTCGAAGCGATTGATCAGGCGGGCACGTACTTTTTCCCCTTCGGAGGTGGCGAAGTTAGCTTTTAACACTGCCAGAAGTTCATCAAAACTTAAGCGTTGCTGTTCAAAGACCAGTCCTTTCAGGGCATGAAGCGAATCGCTTAGATTCGCTATCCCGATCCCCTGAACACCAGAGAAGTTATAGCGCGCCCCCCCCTCAGTAATATCTTTTCCTTTATCCAGACAATCACTTATGAAGGAAGAGAGTAGCGGTACCGGCGCCCAGTCACGATGGCCAATATCACAGATATTGCTTCCCTCAACCATCAGCGCAATGTAGTGATTAATCTTCGCGCGAATGTGCTCAAGCAACCCCTCATAAGTCAGCTCGGTATTTCCCTCATTATCCTGCATGGCAATTTCCATTACTTTCAGCAGGTTAAACATGGCAATATCGTGCAGGCCATACGTTTTACCCGGAATCGACAACTCAACGCAGCCGACAACCGCGTAATCACGCGCATCTTCCAGCGACACTCCCCGATTCAAAAAGGCAGGAACAACAACTTCGTCGTTAAAAATCTGCGGAATACCGGTGCCCAGGCGGATTGTCTCGGCGGTTTTGAGCAGAAATGGCCTGTCGATAAGCTCATTCACCCGTACGCCAAGGTTCGGCTGCGGGAGCTGAATGCTCTGGTAGGCATCCAGACACAGGAAAGAAAGTACGTTAACGGCACTTCGCCCGTTTTCGGTCAGCCCGCCCAATAGCGCGGTATAGCCAGTCGGGAAACCAGCGAAATAGCGGGCACTACTGGTCGAACGTAAGAGCACCACGTCATTGCACTTCACCCACAGTGATTCCAGTAGTTCTTTAAGGAATGCAGGCTCTTCACCCTGCGAAAGTGATGCCTGATAAAACGGCAACATATACTGGTCAAAACGCCCGATTGAGAGGGAACTGGCGTTGGATTCGTACTGTAAAATGACGTTCATGTACCAGAATAGCTGACACGCTTGCCAGAAGGTTTGCGGCTTATGATGTGCGTTATGACGCGAGATTTCGGCAATCTTCAGTAATTCTTCACGCCGGGTGGTTTCACTGAGTTCTGCCGACTCCTCAGCCAGTAATGCATAACGCAAAATATGACGCTGGGACGCTTCAAGAAGGATCAGCGCCGCAGCATAGAAGGTGTTCCTGGTATCGCGGGTGCAGTGGTCACGCATTTCTGCCACCAGTGCATCCAGGCCGTTATTCAACAGGCGCGGGTAATCAATAATGATATGCCCCTGCCCTTTATCCGTCTGGTTAACGCTAAAAATCTGCGTCCCCACCGCGGCTTTAACCTCGTCCGTCATCTGGCTGTTGATAAAATCCTTCATCGACCGCTTTTCCCAGTAGGGATAGAGCAGATCCCGGTAGGTCTGCTTATCTTCATCACTGATGTCGAAGCGGTCCTGTGGCCGGGTAGCAAACTGATCCAGTTCCTGAAGGAGCCAGTAGGGATCCATCTCAGGCGACATAATACCTGCACGCGGTTTGACAGTACGGTTCCCGGTAATCAGTTCCTCATCACGAATCGCGATATTCACGTGGTCAAGAATGTACGCCGTGGCTTTCGCGCGCCTGATAATCGCTGGCTCACCTTCCGTCTGCTGATGGCTGGCAGTGTAGAGCAAAGCACGTTCTAGTGAGATTTCACGCGGGTTGGCAAAGAGTGCGTCTTTCAAACACTGGGTACGATTCGTCATGAGGGAACTCCTGTAACGGGAAACCAGCCCGCCCCAAAGGGCGGGAGAGCATCAGGCGGTTTGCGCCAGATGGGCATCAATTTTGTTCATGATGGCGTCGGCGCGTTTGACTGCGTCACTGATATTGACGCGAACGATAGTCTTCCCGGCAAAACGCTCTTCAAATTTAATGCCGATATCTTTGGTCAGGATAACCATATCCGCCGCGGCAATATCTTCACTTGTCAGCTCGTTCTCAAGACCAATCGACCCCTGTGTTTCAACCTTCACCTCCCAGCCTTTGGCTTTAGCCGCGCTTTCCAGCGCTTCGGCGGCCATGTAGGTATGGGCAACGCCAGACGGACATGCTGTTACTGCGATAATTCGGGCCATGTTCTCTTCCTCATTCAGTTAATTTCGAAATCCAGATCCAGGTCATCCTCTTTTTTCTCGACCTGTTTCGCATTCCTGCGGGCAAGGCTCTTCAGCACGTTGACGCTAATGGCCGTCACTAATGCCCCCACTGCAACCGCTGCGATATAGCCAAACTTGCCTTCCACCACAGGAAGAACGATCAGCCCACCCCATCCGGCATAACACTGTGTCCCCATCACGGCAGCCGTTACCGCACCACACGCAGAGCCCAGCATGATGGAAGGAATAACGCGCAAAGGGTCGGCAGCGGCAAACGGAATAGCCCCTTCGGTGACACCCACACAACCCATCACCAGCGCCGCTTTACCCGCTTCACGTTCTTCATCAGTAAAATTTTTACGGTTAATCAGCGTCGCCATGCCTAAACCCAGTGGTGGAACACAAATACCGACCGCTGCAATCGCCACCACGGTATAGACACCCTGAGCGACGCAAATAAGCATGAAGGCATAAGCCACCTTGTTTATTGGGCCGCCCATATCAAAGGCCAACATGAGTCCGATGATGACGGCCAACACCACGATGCTGCCTTGCTGCATTCCCTGTAGCCATTGTGTTAAGCCCGCCGTTAACGCACCCACAGGTTCGCCCAGCCCCCACATCATGATGCCCGCAGTAATAAAGGTGCCGATGACAGGGATAATGAAAATAGGCATAACGGAGCGCAGGATCTTTGGCACCGGCAGTTTTTTCAGGTACCAGACAACAATCCCACCGAGGATCCCGGCAATAATGGCCCCGAAGAAACCAGCGCCGAAGCTGTTACCAACCCAGGCCGCTATGGCGCAGGGAGCCAACGCAGTACGTTCTGCAATGGAATAGCCTATGTAAGCCGCCAGAAAGGGAACCATCAGCGTTAACCCCGCGACGCCGATATCGAACAGTTTTTTCAGGTTGGGATCCGTTGCGGCATCCGGTACAGCGCCCTTGCCATACAGCATGACCGAGACCGCCAGCAAAATGCCGCCCGCGACCACGAACGGGATCATATGTGACACCCCGGTCATCAGATGCTGCCGCGTGTTCTTGAGAATATGCACCAACTCTTTCATATGCCGCTCCTGGACTATATCCATAAAGATGTTGTGGCAAACAATAGGCAATCAGGAAGAGGCCGGACAGGAGACAAAAAGGCCATTTACTGGATTTTTGTAATGTCGAAATAAAAATGCGATCCGCCTCGACATTTCATACCCAGGTCTTATTAAGCAAACCATCACAACCTGTGAGTCAAATCTCACTTTCGAAGGGATATTACATTTGTCCAGCTTTTGGCAGATTTGTCACATGGCGCTCTTCATCACCACACTCGTATGCTGTCTGCAATAAATGACTATTGGTTTCAGGAGTGTGTGTATGGCTCTGGTTGTGGAATTTACCTGTGAACTGCCTAACGGCGTTCACGCGCGTCCGGCAAGTCATGTTGAAACGCTGTGCAATACGTTTATCTCGCAAATTGAGTGGCACAACCTGCGTAACGACCGTAAAGGCGATGCCAGGAGTGCACTGGCTCTTATTGGCACCGATACCCTGGCAGGCGATGCCTGTCGTCTGATTATCAACGGCGAAGATGAACAAAGCGCCCACCAGCGGCTGGCACAATGGCTGCGGGATGAGTTTCCCCACTGTGATGCCCCGCTTGCTGAAGCCATCAATACCGAACTTGACCCATTGCCGGAATCACTCACCCGCCTTAACCCCACGCTGTTCCGTGCACTACCCGTATGCAGCGGCAGTGCACAGGGCATCCTGACATTATTAACGTCGCTGGATCTCAACGCCCTGTCCGATTTACCCGATGCAAAAAGCCCGGAAGAAGAACAGTCTGCACTGGATAGCGGCCTGACTCTGCTGGTGAAAAACATTGAGCTACGTGCGCTGGACACCGACAGTACTGCCAGCGCCATTCTGGAAGCACATCGTTCGCTGGCTACGGACACGTCGCTGCGCCAACACCTGCTGGCAGGAGTGAACCAGGGGTTGAGTTGTGCGATGGCAACTATCGCAACAGCGAACCATTTCTGCGGCGAGTTCTCCCGTTCCAGCAGCAGTTATTTGCAGGAACGTGTGCTGGATGTCCGCGATGTCTGCTATCAGCTTTTACAGCAAATCTACGGGGAACAGCGTTTCCCAACGCCAGGACAACTCATCCAGCCGACCATTTGCCTCGCGGATGATTTAACGCCCGGCCAGTTTCTGGAACTTGATAAAACCATGCTCAAAGGGCTGCTGTTAAAAAGCGGCGGAACAACCTCGCATACCGTGATCCTTGCGCGTTCTTTTAATATCCCGACGCTGGTCGGCGTTGATAGTGAAAGCTTGCTTCAGTGGCGTAACCAGCCCGTCTTTGTGGATGGCAATGCTGGCGCTGTTGTGGTCAACGCCTGCGATGCAGTGGCACGCTACTACCGCCAGGAAGAGCGCGTGCAACAAAAGATAAGCGAGCAGCAAAGTCTCTGGCTTAACCGTGAGGCCAGAACAGCCGATGGACTGCGAATCGAGATTGCCGCCAACATTGCCCATGCGGCAGAGGCTCAGGCGGCATTCGGCAACGGCGCAGAGGGGGTTGGCCTGTTCCGCACCGAAATGCTGTATATGGATCGCACCAGCGCACCCGGCGAAAACGAGCTATACAACATTTTCTGTCAGGCGCTTGAATGTGCAAACGGGCGCAGCATTATTGTACGAACCATGGATATCGGCGGTGACAAGCCGGTGGATTACCTGAACATTCCGGCAGAGAACAACCCCTTCCTCGGCTACCGTGCCGTACGCATTTATGAAGAGTACTCTGTGCTTTTCGCTACCCAGCTGCGGGCAATCCTGCGTGCCTCCGCGCATGGCAAACTAAAAATCATGATCCCGATGATCTCCTCCATGGAAGAGATCCTGTGGGTAAAAGAAAAACTCGCCGAAGCGAAACAGCAACTTCGCGCCGAACATATTCCGTTTGATGAGAAAATCCCTCTCGGCATCATGCTGGAAGTGCCATCGGTGATGTTCATCATTGACCAGTGCTGCGAAGAGATTGATTTCTTTAGCATCGGCAGCAATGACCTGACGCAGTATCTGCTGGCTGTCGACCGCGACAACGCCAAAGTCACACGGCATTACAACAGTCTGAACCCGGCATTTCTTCGGGCGCTGGATTACGCCGTGCAGGCCGTTCATCGCCAGGGAAAATGGATTGGCCTGTGTGGTGAATTGGGTGCGAAAGGCTCGGTGCTGCCACTGCTGGTTGGCCTGGGGCTGGACGAACTCAGCATGGGCTCGCCTGCCATCCCTGCCACCAAAGCCCGTCTGGCACAACTTGATAGCCGCGCCTGTCGGCAGCTGCTGAACCAGGCGATGGCTTGCCGCACCTCACTCGAAGTTGAACACCTGTTGGCGCAGTTCCGCATGAATCAACAGGACACACCGTTGGTGACGCCGCGCTGCATTTCACTGCATAACGACTGGAACAGTAAGGAAGAGGTCATGAAAGGAATGACCGACAACCTGCTGCTCGCAGGGCGTTGCCGCTATCCCCGCAAGCTGGAGGCCGATTTGTGGGCACGCGAGGCCGTATTCTCCACCGGGCTTGGCTTTAGTTTCGCCATTCCGCACAGCAAATCCGAACATATTGAGCAATCCACCATCAGCGTTGCACGCCTGAAATCCCCGGTTATGTGGGGCGATGAAGAAGCGCAATTCATCATTATGCTCACACTGAACAAACACGCCGCAGGCGACCAGCATATGCGTATTTTCTCCCGCCTGGCTCGTCGCATCATGCATGAAGATTTCCGCAGCGCACTGGTTAACGCCAGCTCAGAAGAGGCAATCGCCTCCCTGTTACAGCACGAATTAGAACTTTAACGAGGAAGAGTAATGGAACTGTATCTGGATACCGCCAACGTGGCGGAAGTTGAACGCCTGGCGCGCATCTTCCCCATTGCGGGTGTTACCACCAACCCAAGTATTGTGGCTGCCAGCCGTGAATCTATCTGGGACGTGCTGCCACGACTGCAAAAAGCCATCGGGCCGGAAGGCACGCTGTTCGCCCAGACCATGAGCCGTGATGCAGAGGGCATGGTGGCAGAGGCCAAACGCCTGAGTAACGCCATACCGGATATCGTAGTGAAAATCCCGGTGACCGCTCAGGGGCTTATCGCGATCAAAGCGTTGAAAAAAGAGGGGATTACCACGCTAGGTACCGCCGTTTACAGCGCCGCGCAGGGTTTACTGGCCGCACTCGCAGGGGCGAAATATGTCGCACCGTATGTCAACCGCGTAGATGCACAGGGCGGTGATGGCATTCGCATGGTTCAGGAGCTGCAAACTCTGCTGGAACTGCACGCGCCAGAAAGCATGGTGCTGGCCGCCAGTTTTAAAACACCACGACAGGCGCTGGACTGCCTGCTTGCCGGATGTGAAGCAATCACACTTCCTTTAGATGTAGCGCAACAAATGCTCGGCACTCCGGCGGTAGAGTCAGCCATAGAGAAGTTCGAGCAAGACTGGAAAAACGCGTTTGGTAACCTCAACCTCTAAGGGAGAAATGTTATGGACCGTATCATTCAATCGCCGGGGAAATACATCCAGGGCGCTGATGTTCTCACCCGTCTGGGCGACTATCTGAAACCGCTGGCAAAACGTTGGCTGGTGGTTGGCGATAAATTTGTACTGGGTTTTGCCGAAGAGACCCTGCGTGAAAGCTTCAAAAAAGCGGAACTGCACGTCGAAATCGCACCCTTCGGCGGCGAATGTTCGCAAAATGAAATTGACCGTCTGAAAAAGCTGGCCGACAGCGCCGACTGCATGGCGGTACTGGGTATTGGCGGCGGTAAAACGCTGGATACCGCTAAAGCACTGGCTCACTTTATGGACGTGCCGGTTGCTATCGCCCCAACCATTGCCTCTACCGATGCACCTTGCAGCGCCCTTTCCGTTATATATACCGACAGCGGTGAGTTCGATCGCTACCTGATGCTGCCACACAACCCGAACATGGTGATTGTCGATACCAAAGTGGTGGCGGGCGCACCAGCACGCCTGCTGGCGGCGGGTATTGGTGATGCACTGGCCACCTGGTTTGAAGCTCGCGCCTGTTCCCGCAGCGGCGCAACCACCATGGCGGGCGGCAAATGTACCCAGGCTGCTTTAGCGCTGGCGGAACTGTGCTACAACACGCTGGTTGAAGAGGGTGAAAAAGCGATGCTGGCAGCGGAACAGCACGTGGTCACACCGGCGCTGGAGCGCATCATCGAAGCCAATACCTATCTCAGCGGCGTCGGTTTTGAGAGCGGCGGGCTGGCAGCAGCGCATGCCATTCATAACGGGATGACGGCAGTACCAGAAGCCCACCACTTCTATCACGGTGAAAAAGTGGCGTTCGGCACACTCACACAGCTGGTTCTGGAAAACGCACCGGTTGAAGAGATAGAAACCGTTGCCGCGCTTTGCCACAGCGTAGGGCTGCCAATTACCCTGGCGCAGCTGGATATCAAAGAGAATATTCCGGCGAAAATGCGTCTGATCGCTGAAGCGGCCTGTGCAGAAGGTGAAACCATTCACAACATGCCGGGCGGTGTGTCGCCGGATCAGGTTTACGCCGCGCTGCTGGTTGCAGACCAGTACGGACAGCGGTTCTTACAGGAGTGGGAGTAACAAAAATTGCCGGGTGGCATAGCCGCCGGGCAAAAAAATCCCCGCCGAAGCGGGGATTTTTATTTACTTCAGGTCAAAACGATCCAAATCCATCACCTTCGCCCATGCCGCAACGAAGTCGCGAACGAACTTCTCGCTGGCATCGCTGCTGGCGTACACTTCAGCCAGTGCGCGCAGGACAGCGTTAGAACCGAATACCAGGTCGGCGCGGGTTGCGGTGTATTTCACATCACCGCTGGCGCGATCGCTACCGGCAAACAGCTCGCTGGACGCATCAGTCGCTTTCCACTGGGTATTCATATCCAGCAGCTTCACGAAGAAGTCATTGCTCAGCACACCTTCACGGTCAGTGAACACGCCGTTTTTGCTGCCATCAAAGTTAGCACCCAACACACGCAAACCACCCACCAGCACCGTCAGTTCAGGCGCAGTCAGCGTCAGCTGCTGGGCTTTATCAATCAGCAGCGATTCTGTTGTCGCAGCGTCAACCTGCGCACGGTAGTTGCGGAAGCCATCGGCAATCGGTTCAAGCAGGGTAAACATCTCGATATCCGTCTGGTCCTGACGCGCATCAACACGGCCCGGCGTAAACGGTACGTTAACGTAAACCCCTGCGGCTTTCGCCGCCTGCTCAACACCGACCACACCCGCCAGCACGATGATATCGGCCAGTGAAGCTTTGTTGGTCGTGCGCTGAATAGCTTCCAGCGCTGGCAGGGCACGAACCGCTGCAGCGTTAACATCCCAGTCGCGTTGTGGTACCAGCGCCAGACGCGCACCGTTGGCACCGCCACGCTTATCACCACCACGGAAGGTCGACGCAGACGCCCAGGCAACAGAAACCAGTTCGCTGATGGAAAGGCCGGATGCCGCGATTTCCGCTTTCAGGCTCTCAATGTCTTCCTTAGAAGGATTGAACACCGCCTGCGGCAGCGGATCCTGCCAAATCAGATCTTCTTTCGGTACTTCCGGGCCAATGTAACGTGATTTTGGCCCCATATCGCGGTGGGTCAGCTTGAACCACGCACGCGCAAAGGCTTCATTGAAGGCCTGCGGATCGTTGAGGAAGCGACGAGAAATCTTCTCGAACTCAGGGTCAAAACGCAGGGTCAGGTCGGTGACCAGCATAGTTGGTTTGCGTTTTTTCGACGGGTCGAACGGGTCAGGCATGATGTCTGGCGCGTTAACGGCTTCAAACTGAATCGCCCCTGCCGGGCTGCGGGTCTGAACCCACTCGAATTTGAACAGGTTCTCGAAGAAGTAATTGCTCCACTGAGTCGGGGTTTGCGACCAGATAACTTCCAGGCCAGATGTAATCGCATCAGCCCCTGCTCCGCTGCCAAAACTGCTTGCCCAACCCAGGCCCTGAGATTCAATTGGTGCGGCTTCTGGGTCAGTGCCTACATGCGTTGCTTCACCGGCACCGTGTGTTTTACCCAGCGTATGGCCGCCGGCAATCAGGGCGACAGTCTCTTCGTCGTCCATTCCCATGTTGCCGAAGGTTGCGCGGATCGCCGCGGCCGCAGACAGCGGTTCGCCGCTGGCGTTTGGCCCTTCCGGGTTGACGTAAATCAGACCCATTTCAGTGGCAGCTAAAGGACGCTTCGCCAGCGCTTCAGGATCGCGATGGGTCAACCAGGCTTTTTCATCACCCCAGTTCACATCCTGATCTGGCTCCCAGACGTCTTCACGCCCGGCACCAAAGCCAAAGGTACGGAAGCCCGAGTTTTCCAGCGCCACGTTACCCGCCAGGATAAACAGGTCAGCCCAGGAAATTTTCTGCCCATATTTCTGTTTGATAGGCCACAACAGGCGGCGTGCTTTATCCAGGCTAACGTTATCTGGCCAGGAGTTCAGCGGCGCAAAGCGCTGTTGACCGCGTCCTGCACCACCGCGTCCGTCAACGGAGCGATAAGTACCAGCACCGTGCCAGGCCATGCGAATAAACAGGCCCGCATAGCTGCCCCAGTCGGCAGGCCACCACGGTTGAGAGTCGGTTAAGAGTGCTTTGAGATCGCCCTTGAGGGCTGAGTAGTCGAGCTTGCTGAATTCTTTGTGGTAATCGAAGTCCTCACCCAGTGGGTTCGAACGGTTGGAATGTTGATTCAGAAGATCGACACGAAGTTGCTTAGGCCACCACTCTTTACTGCCGGTACCAGCACCCGCGCTAAGATCAACGCCGCCCTGATGGAACGGACACTTACCGGCTGATGCCGCTTTATTGGTATCGTCTGACGTGCTCATCGTTGTGCTCCCTTTACAGTATTACTGTTACGATATACGCCCTTATTGATAAGGTATAGTTGGGATAACCCACAGATTCGATAGTTAATTCCGTTTAATTTCACATTGAAAATATGTGACTTTTGTACGTCAAAGGCAGCATTGCTGAACTGGCAGGAAAATAAAACCCTTATAAATCAAAAAACCCTCCGAAGAGGGCTTTTATTTGTTACACGCCAGGTCGAACGCCGAGCGTGTGGCAAATGGCGTAACTCATTTCCGCGCGGTTCAGAGTATAGAAGTGGAAGTCCTTCACCCCTTCACGACTTAAGATCTTCACCATGTCCATCGCGATATTTGCGCCCACCAGCTTGCGTGTTTCCGGGTCATCGTCCAGCCCTTCGTACATTTTAGACATCCAAAGCGGAATGCGCACGTTGGTCATGTCAGCGAATTTTTTCGCCTGTTTGAAGTTAGACACCGGCAAAATGCCAGGAATGATTTCAACGTCGATGCCCGCAGAAACGCAGCGGTCACGAAAACGCAGATAACTTTCTACGTCGAAGAAGAACTGGGTGATGGCGCGGTTTGCCCCGGCATCCACTTTACGTTTCAGGTTGAGCAAATCCGCCTGCGCGCTTTTCGCTTCCGGGTGAACTTCCGGGTACGCGGCAACGGAGATATCAAAGTCCGCCACCTCTTTCAGCAGCGTCACCAGGTCAGCCGCATACATTTCTGGTTTGCCGCTGCCCGGCGGCAGGTCACCACGCAGGGCGACGATATGACGAATCCCGTTGTTCCAGTAGTCCTGGGCGATGGCGCGCAGTTCATCGCGGGTAGCATCGATGCAGGTCAGGTGCGGAGCCGCTTCCAGACCGGTTCTGTCTTTGATGCCCTTGATAATGCTGTGCGTGCGGTCACGCTCACCGGAGTTTGCACCGTAAGTCACGGAGACAAATTTCGGTTTCAGGCTGCTCAGGCGATCGATAGAGCTCCACAGGGTTTGCTCCATTTCACTGGTGCGCGGCGGGAAAAATTCAAAAGAGACGTTAATCTGGCCGTTTACTTCGGCCAGGCTCTGATTCAGGGCTTCCCGCTGGTTGGCGTGAAAAAAGCTCATACCTTACCTCATCAATCGCGTGTCGTTGTTTGTTGTGATTCGAACTTCTATACGTTTAGACGTCCAGATGTAAAAATGACGGAAAAGCGGAGTGGCGTCAACAGAAATAATCAGCAATAACGGTGAGGATTGCTCAGGGAAGATGAGGGAAGTTCATGATGAAGAGAAGTCCCTCTCCCGGTGGGAGAGGGAATAATTGAAATTACAGCAGCTTAGCCAGACGGTTGATGTCGGACTGAATTGCCCCAGCGGTCACATCGCGACCAGCACCCGGGCCACGGATCACCAGCGGGTTATCGCGATACCAGCGGCTTTCAATCGCAAAAACGTTATCGCACGGCAACAGCGCCGCCAGCGGATGCTCAGGGCGCACCGCTTCAACACCGACTCGCGCTTTACCGTTCGCCTCGAAGCGCGCCACATAGCGCAGCACCAGGCCCATTTCTTGTGCCGCTTCCAGACGTTGCACCATCTGGTCATTCAGTTCGTCACCGTTTTCGAAGAAGTGGTCGACAGAACCTTCCTCACAACCCGCAGGCACCAGTGACTCCACGCGCACTGCGCCCGGCTCGATGTCATACCCCGCTTCACGCGCCAGGATAACCAGTTTACGCATGACGTCTTTCCCGGACAGGTCCACGCGCGGGTCTGGCTCGGTCAGCCCTTGCTGCCACGCCTGATCCACCAGGTCGGTGAAAGGAACCGTGCCATCGAATTGCAGGAACAACCAGGAAAGCGTGCCGGAGAAAATCCCGCTCAGCGCCAGAATACTGTCGCCGCTTTCAATCAGATCGCGCACGGTATGGTTAACCGGCAGGCCCGCGCCAACAGTCGCGTTGTACAACCAGTGACGGCCCGTTTTTTCGAACGCGTCATGGATTTGACGGTATTTATCGGTGCTGCTCGCGCCCGCCAGTTTGTTGGCACTAATGACATGGAAGCCGTGGCTGGCGAAATCCAGATACTGATCGGCAAGCTGTTCACTGGCCGTGACGTCCAGCACGACCAGGTCATCATACGGGTGCGCACGCATCCACAGGAACAGTGACTCTTCATCCTGTTCAACTGCTTCATCATTAAAGAAGGCAAGTGCGCGGCTGGCATCCAGACCTTCGTAATTCAGCAGGCTACGGCGGCTGTCCACTACGCCCGCGAGAATAAATTCAAACCCGGTACGCGCTGAAAGCGTCTCTTGCTCACGCGCGAACAGCTCCAGCCAGCGAGAACCGATATTCCCTTTGCCGAACAGCACCAGGCCGATACGCTTTTCCGCGCGGAACAGAGAGGTGTGCAGACCCTGAATCAGGCTCTCAGTTGGTCCTTTACGCAGAACGGCCACCAGACTGATGCCCTCTTCCGACTGCCAGGTAAACTCAACCGGCTGGCCTTTCAGCTGCTGCCAGAAGCGGTGGCAGTGCAGCGGATTACGGGTGACACCTGCGCCCACCATCGCGACCAGCGCCAGCCCCTGACGCAGGCGAAGTTCACCCGGCAGGCCAGCTTCATCAAGAATTTTCAGTGCGCTGTCGGCCACTTCTGCGGTGTAGCAAAATTGCAGCAGCTGGCGATCGTTATGCACGCCAACGGCTAACGGACGCACCTGCGCACGTTTCAGAATAAGGTCGATGTCTTTGTGTGCCAGTTTGAAATCCTGGCCGGCTGGCACCTGGAACTCAATCAGGCAGATGTCGTCATGGCTGGTGACGATACGTGCGCCCGTGCCGGAGGCCAGCACACGCTCAATGCGAGTTGAGCCCTGATCCGGGGTATAGCTACAGCGCAGTTGCAGGTCGATATCACTGCCCGAAACCGGCTGAAGCGTACGGGCGTGCAGCACCGGAGCAGCCAGACGTGCCAGCTCGCTGGCTTCATCCAGACGCAGCAACGGCAGCAGGCAGGCATCTTTCACTTTGCGCGGATCAGCGCTGTAAACACCCGCCACGTCACTCCAGATAGTCACACGGGAAACACCGGCCAGCGCACCGATTTGTGTTGCAGAGTAGTCAGAGCCATTACGCCCCAGCAGCACGGTTTCACCCGCGTTGCTGCGGCTGATAAAGCCGGTCACCACAATACGTTTGCCCGGGTGCTGCACCAGCAGCTGTTGCAGTAACGGATAAGACAAGCCTTCGTCGACCTGCGGCTGTGCAGCACGCTCAGCGCGCAGGAAGTCGCGCGCATCAAGCCACGCGGCTTCAACACCCTGGTGTTGCAAAACGGACGCCATCAGACGCGCAGACCAGACCTCACCGTGACCCACCACTTCGGCATACACCGCATCGGTAATGCCGCTATCAAGCAGGGCAGCCAGGCGCTCAAGGTCATGGGTAAATGCGGAAATCAGCCCATCAGCGACCTCGGCTGGCAGCAAGCCGGCAATGAGTTCGCTCTGGTAACGACGTAAGGATTGTTGAACCTGATGCGCAGAAAGGCGATCGGTCTGGCTTAATTTCAGCCAGCTAATCAACTGGTTGGTGGTGCTGCCAGCCGCAGAGACAACCATCATGTCACCCGGCTGTGAATACTCTGTCATGATCCCTGCGACACGCAGGTAACATTTCACATCAGCAAGACTACTACCACCAAACTTGTGCAGCTGACGACCCTTCGCCCCTGCCTGCGCTATCACACTCATGATTACCCCTTGGCTGCGACCTGGAAGCCATTTTCCAGATCGGCAATTAAATCTTCAGAATCTTCAATACCGGTTGAAATACGCAGCAGCGTTTCAGAAATACCGGCGGCGGCACGTGCTTCGGGTGCCATCCCTGCGTGCGTCATGGTCGCGGCGTGGGAGATCAAGCTTTCGACCCCACCTAATGATTCCGCCAGCGTAAACAATGACAGCCCGCTCAGGAAGCGACGCAGCGTTTGCTCATCGCCATCCAGTTCAAAGCTTAACATCGCGCCAAAACCCTTCTGTTGACGCGCGGCAAACTCATGCCCCTGATTTTCCGGCAGCGATGGATGATACAATTTTTTCACCAGCGGCTGCGTTTTCAGGAAATCGACAATCGCCAGGGCATTACGCTGAGCCGCTTCCATGCGCGGCGACAGCGTGCGAATGCCACGTAACAACAGGTAGCTATCAAACGCGCTTGCGGTGACGCCAATGTTATTGGCCCACCATGCCAGTTCGGTGACAACGTCGGGATCTTTTGCAATCACCACGCCCGCCACCACATCAGAGTGGCCATTCAGATATTTAGTGCATGAATGCAATACAAGATCTGCACCCAGTGCCAGTGGGTTCTGGAGGGCCGGACTGAGGAACGTATTATCCACTACACTTATCGCTCCCGCATCCCTTGCGAGCTGACAAATTTTGGTAATATCGACAACGCGCAACAATGGATTGCTTGGGCTTTCCACCAGAACCAGCTTTGGTTTCTCTGCCAGCGCCTGTTTCAGGGCTTGTTCGTCGTTTTGATCAACAAACAACACGCGATAACAGCCCCGTTTTGCCAGGCTGTCGAACAGACGATAGCTGCCGCCATAACAGTCGTGCGGCGCAACCAGCAGATCGCCAGGTTTCAGGAAGACCGTTGTCACCAGATGGATGGCAGACATACCGGTGTTGGTTAACACCGCACCTGCGCCACCTTCCAGCTCCGCCAGCGCGCGCTGGGTAACATCGCGCGTAGGGTTGCCACGACGGGAATAGTCGTGCGCACGGGGTTCATTAAATCCGGTGAAATTGTAAGTACTGGAAAGATGAATCGGCGGGACAACACAGCCGTACTGCTCGTCATCATTCAATCCGCTACGCACTGCGATGGTGGCCTGTTTACGCGTCATGGTGAAGGCTTCCTGGCTTATTAGGTGAAAAGTCAGCCACCAGAGTAAACATTGAAAGTATGGACGTCAATACATCTGGACATCTAAACTTCTTTGCGTATAGATTGAGCAATGCGCAAATAGCCGTTAAAATTATATGCTTTAGTGCACGCCGCAGTGCCAATATCCGTGCCACGGTAGTGTCTCTACGGTAAACTACGCAAGATTACGGTCCAAAACACTCCTTATTACAGGGTTTTGCACCTTTAGATTAATGACTGAGAGGATTAAAGGTATCTCATGGCTGAATGGAGCGGCGAATATATCAGCCCATACGCTGAGCACGGTAAGAAGAGTGAACAAGTAAAGAAAATTACGGTTTCCATTCCTCTGAAGGTGTTGAAGATCCTCACCGATGAACGTACGCGTCGTCAGGTGAACAACCTGCGTCACGCGACCAACAGCGAACTGCTGTGTGAAGCATTTTTACATGCGTTTACCGGTCAACCGTTGCCGAATGATGAAGACCTGCGTAAAGAGCGCAGCGATGAAATCCCGGAAGAGGCAAAGGTGATTATGCGTGAACTGGGTATCGACCCGGATACGTGGGAATACTGATTTGCAGAGACAAAAAAGGCACCTTTCGGTGCCTTTTTTTCGGGAAACTTATTTAGCGCCCGGGATGCTGAAACGCTTGTTGAAGCGGTCAACACGGCCACCGGTTGCAACATCACGCTGCTTACCAGTGAAGAACGGGTGGCATTTGCCGCACACGTCCAGGTTCAGATCGTGACCCACGGTGGAGCGGATCTGGATAGAGTTACCGCAAGAGCAGTTTGCAGTAATCATTTCGTATTTCGGGTGAATATCTTTTTTCATGGGAGAACCTCAGTTAAGGCCGCGTCGCTCTTCCAGCCCTAACGCCAGACACCACGCGATGTTAATAGTATAGGTTTTGACACTGCATAAAGCGCATCAAAGGCGGCGAATCATACAGAATTTGACCAGCGTATGCAAACTGATCCGCACGCCGCTTTTACTAATGTGTATACTAACGCGCCACTTTTCAAGTCAGGAAGATTCGATGCCCGTCGCTCACGTTGCCCTGCCCGTTCCGCTTCCCCGCACCTTTGACTATCTGCTGCCCGACAGCATGAATGCCAAAGCGGGCTGTCGCGTGACCGTGCCCTTTGGCAAGCAGCAGCGCGTGGGGATCGTGGTTTCCGTCAGCGATAAAAGTGAGCTTCCCGTTAATGAACTGAAAGCCGTTGCAGAAATGCTGGATAACGAGCCGGTCTACTCAACGAGCACCTGGCGGCTGTTGCTGTGGGCGGCGGAATACTATCACCACCCGATTGGCGATGTTCTGTTCCATGCCCTACCCATTTTACTGCGCCAGGGTAAGAGCGCCAGCCATGCGCCGATGTGGTACTGGTTCGCCACCGAACAGGGGCAAGCGGTAGACATTAACAGTCTGAAGCGTTCCCCTAAACAGCAACAGGCGCTGGCAGCCCTGCGCCAAAGGCGCATCTGGCGCCATCAGGTTGAAGAGCTGGACTTTACTGACGCGGCACTTCAGGCAC
This sequence comes from Enterobacter sp. C4G1, assembly GCF_052886895.1. Taxonomy (NCBI): domain Bacteria; kingdom Pseudomonadati; phylum Pseudomonadota; class Gammaproteobacteria; order Enterobacterales; family Enterobacteriaceae; genus Enterobacter; species Enterobacter sp. C4G1. The sequence goes on from NZ_JBQVVV010000001.1 coordinate 989,427, forward strand.
TGCGTAAAAAAGGGTTGTGCGAGCTAGCAAGCGAAGCGCCCGCCCTTTATGACTGGCGCGACAGTTTTTCCGTTTCCGGGGATCGTCTGCGCCTGAATACCGAACAGGCTACCGCCGTGGGGGCGATTCACAGCGCCGCCGACCATTTTTCCGCCTGGTTGCTGGCGGGTGTTACGGGTTCCGGCAAAACCGAAGTTTATCTTAGCGTGCTGGAAAATGTGCTCTCTCAGGGCAAGCAGGCGTTGGTCATGGTGCCGGAAATCGGCCTGACGCCTCAAACCATCGCCCGTTTTCGTGAACGTTTTAATGCGCCGGTGGAAGTCCTGCACTCCGGCCTGAACGACAGCGAACGCCTCAGCGCGTGGCTCAAAGCGAAAAACGGTGAAGCTGCCATTGTCATTGGCACGCGCTCGTCGCTGTTCACCCCGTTTAAAAATCTGGGCGTCATCGTAATAGATGAAGAGCATGACAGCTCCTATAAACAGCAGGAAGGCTGGCGCTATCATGCTCGCGACCTGGCCGTTTATCGCGCCCACAGCGAGCAGATCCCGATTATTCTCGGCTCCGCCACGCCTGCGCTGGAAACGCTGCACAACGTCCGCCAGCGTAAATATCACATGCTGCGCCTGACACGCCGCGCGGGGAACGCCCGCCCGGCCATTCAGCATGTGCTGGATTTGAAAGGTCAGCAGGTGCAGGCAGGGCTAGCGCCTGCATTGATCACCCGAATGCGCCAGCATTTGCAGGCCGGGAATCAGGTGATCCTGTTCCTGAATCGACGCGGATTTGCCCCGGCGCTGCTCTGCCATGACTGCGGATGGATTGCGGAATGCCCACGCTGCGACCACTACTACACGCTTCACCAGGCACAACGCCATTTACGCTGCCACCACTGCGACAGCCAAAGACCTATCCCGCGCCAATGCCCGTCTTGTGGCTCGACGCACATGGTGCCGGTCGGCCTGGGGACGGAACAGCTGGAGCAAGCACTGGCCCCGTTCTTCCCGGATGTTCCCATCTCACGTATCGACCGGGACACCACCAGCCGCAAAGGCGCGCTTGAGCAACAGCTCGCGGAAGTTCATCGCGGTGGTGCGCGTATATTGATTGGGACTCAAATGCTGGCCAAAGGGCACCACTTCCCGGATGTCACGCTGGTCGCCCTGCTGGATGTGGATGGCGCGTTGTTCTCTGCCGATTTCCGCTCCGCCGAACGTTTTGCCCAGCTCTATACCCAGGTGGCCGGTCGCGCCGGTCGCGCCGGGAAGCAGGGAGAAGTGGTGCTACAAACCCACCACCCGGAACACCCTCTGTTGCAAACCTTGCTGCATAAAGGCTATGACGCGTTTGCCGAACAAGCCCTGGCTGAGCGTCAGACCCTGCAACTGCCGCCGTGGACCAGCCACGTGATCATCCGCGCGGAAGATCATAATAATCAGCAGGCACCGCTGTTCCTCCAGCAGCTCCGCAATCTGCTGCAAGCCAGCCCACTGGTGGATAACCAGCTGTGGATTTTAGGGCCTGTTCCTGCGCTGGCACCCAAGCGGGGTGGGCGTTTCCGCTGGCAAATTTTATTGCAGCACCCCTCGCGTATACGCTTACAACATATTGTCAGCGGCACGCTGGCATTGATAAATACCCTGCCGGAAGCACGTAAGGTTAAGTGGGTCCTGGATGTTGATCCCATTGAAGGCTAAGCCTCTGTTGCGAGACGGATCGAAAAAATTCAACCTTCCTCACACTTTTTATGAAAATTCTGTAACCGCTCTCATAAACTATCTGTAAAAATGAGGTGTCAGAAGTTCGGTGTTCATGCGAGGAGAAGACGTGAAGTCCAGGAAAGAGGTTGCCACGGCGACCATGAAAGACGTTGCCCAGAAAGCACAGGTATCTACGGCAACCGTGTCCCGCGCATTAATGAACCCGGATAAAGTCTCCCAGGCGACACGCAATCGGGTAGAGCAGGCGGCGCTGGAAGTCGGCTATTTCCCGCAGGCAATGGGACGTAACGTTAAGCGCAATGAATCGCGCACGATACTGGTGATAGTGCCGGACATCTGCGATCCCTTCTTTAGCGAAATCATCCGCGGTATTGAAGTGACCGCAGCCGAGCAAGGCTATCTGGTACTGATTGGTGACTGCGCTCACCAGAATCAGCAGGAAAAAACCTTTATTGACCTCATTATCACCAAGCAGATCGACGGTATGTTGCTGCTCGGCTCGCGCCTGCCCTTTGATGCCAGCATTGAAGAACAGCGCAATTTACCGCCGATGGTGATGGCGAACGAATTCGCCCCAGAGCTGGAACTGCCGACGGTGCATATCGACAACCTCACCGCAGCCTTTAACGCGGTGAACTATCTTCAGGATCTGGGGCACAAACGTATTGGCTGTATCGCCGGGCCAGAAGAGATGCCGCTGTGTCACTACCGCTTGCAGGGCTACGTTCAGGCTCTGCGCCGTACCGGCGCGACGGTCGACCCGCATTATATTGCGCGCGGTGATTTCACCTTTGAAGCCGGTGGGCTGGCGCTGGAAAAACTGCTGGCGCTGCCGGAACCGCCAACGGCGGTATTCTGCCACAGTGATGTGATGGCGCTGGGTGCGTTGTCTTATGCCAAACGCCGCGGTCTGCGCGTGCCAAAAGATCTGTCAATTATCGGGTTCGATAATATTTCTCTTTCAGAATTTTGCGATCCACCGCTTTCAACCGTCGCGCAACCGCGCTACCAGATTGGTCGCGAAGCGATGCTCCTTCTGCTGGATCAGCTGCATGGTCAGACAGTTAGTAGCGGATCACGTCTGCTGGATTGCGAACTGATTGTGCGCGGCACTACCCAGGCATTGACTTAAAGTAAACGCCTTTAGGACACCCTTATCTGGTCAAAGCCCCGCCGCTTAAGTAACATGGCGGGCTGACGAACGAATAAATACAGCGAAACGATAGTGGCACAACGAGATTATGTACGTCGCGGCCAGCCGGCACCTTCGCGACGCAAAAAGAGTAGCTCAAGGAATAAGCAACGTAGCCTGCCTGCTGTCTCCCCGGCGATGGTCGCTATTGCCGCGGCCGTAGTGGTAGCCTTTATCGGTGGCCTGTACTTTATTACTCACCATAAGAAAGAAGATGCCGAGGCGCTTCAGGGCAACAAGGTTGCCGGGAATGGCTTACCGCCAAAACCTGAAGAGCGCTGGCGCTATATCAAAGAGCTGGAAAGTCGCCAGCCGGGCGTTCGCGCACCTACTGAGCCTTCTGCCGGTGGTGAAGTCGTGAACGCGAATCAGCTGACCGACGAACAGCGTCAATTATTGGCCCAGATGCAGGCCGACATGCGCCAGCAGCCGACACAGCTGAACGAAGTGCCGTGGAATGAACAAACGCCAGCACAACGCCAGCAAACGCTGCAACGTCAGCGCCAGGCACAGTTGCTGAGCCAACAGCAGCAACCACAACAGCAGTGGACGCAAACTCAGCCAGTACAGCAGCCTCGCACGCAGCCGCGTGTGACAGAGCAGCCTTACCAGCAGCCACAGCAGCAAACGCGTACCGCACAGGCACAACCTGTTCAGGCGCCTAAGGCACAAACGCAGAAACAGGCGACTCAGGCCCAGGCGTATCAGGATCTGTTGCAGACCCCTACGCACACCACGGCACAGCAACCGAAGACGCAACAGGCCGCCCCGGTCACGAAAGAGACGGAAGCGCCTAAGCAAACGGCTGAGAAAAAAGACGAGCGCCGTTGGATGGTTCAGTGCGGTTCGTTTAAAGGTGCAGAGCAGGCCGAAACGGTACGTGCTCAGCTGGCATTTGAAGGATTTGATTCACGCATCACCACCAACAATGGCTGGAACCGCGTGGTGATTGGCCCGGTCAAAGGCAAAGAAAATGCCGATGGCACTATCTCCCGTTTGAAAGTTGCCGGTCACACAAACTGCATTCGACTCGCTTCCGGGGGTTGAAACCCCCAAATTCCCCCCCATCTATCATTCTATTCAGCCCTGAGCACAGGCTCAGGGCTTCTGTTTCCCGATTCTGTAACCAGGGGGTCTGCTCGTGACAACAATAGTAAGTGTACGCCGTAACGGCCAAGTGGTAATCGCCGGTGATGGCCAGGCCACGCTGGGTAATACCGTCATGAAAGGCAACGTGAAGAAAGTCCGTCGTTTGTACAACGACAAAGTGATCGCCGGTTTTGCAGGCGGTACCGCTGATGCCTTCACGCTGTTTGAACTGTTTGAACGCAAACTGGAAATGCACCAGGGTCATCTGGTGAAAGCCGCCGTTGAGCTGGCGAAAGACTGGCGTACCGATCGTATGCTGCGCAAGCTCGAAGCCCTGCTGGCTGTGGCCGATGAAACCGCTTCGCTGATTATCACCGGTAACGGTGACGTTATTCAGCCCGAAAATGACCTGATTGCTATCGGCTCTGGCGGCCCGTACGCCCAGGCTGCTGCCCGCGCGCTGTTGGAAAATACCGACATGAACGCACGCGATATCGCGGTGAAGGCGTTGGATATTGCAGGTGATATCTGCATCTATACCAACCACAACCACACCATCGAAGAATTGACCTCCAAAGCGTAAGGATCTCCCATGTCTGAAATGACCCCACGCGAAATTGTCAGCGAACTGAACAAACACATTATCGGCCAGGATAACGCGAAGCGTTCCGTGGCTATCGCCCTGCGTAACCGCTGGCGTCGTATGCAGCTCGATGAAGAGCTGCGTCACGAAGTGACCCCAAAAAACATTCTGATGATCGGCCCGACCGGTGTCGGTAAAACCGAAATCGCCCGCCGTCTGGCGAAGCTGGCCAACGCGCCGTTCATCAAAGTGGAAGCGACCAAGTTCACCGAAGTGGGCTATGTTGGTAAAGAAGTGGATTCTATCATCCGCGATCTGACCGACTCCGCTATCAAGATGGTGCGCGTCCAGGCCATCGAGAAGAACCGCTATCGTGCCGAAGAGATGGCTGAAGAGCGCATTCTCGACGTGCTGATCCCACCGGCTAAAAACAACTGGGGCCAGTCTGAACAGCAAGCTGAGCCATCCGCCGCACGCCAGGCATTCCGCAAAAAACTGCGTGAAGGGCAACTGGACGACAAAGAGATTGAGATCGATCTTGCTGCCGCGCCGATGGGTGTTGAAATCATGGCACCTCCAGGTATGGAAGAGATGACCAGCCAGTTGCAGTCGATGTTCCAGAACCTGGGCGGCCAGAAGCAGAAAGCGCGTAAGCTGAAAATCAAGGACGCACTGAAGCTGCTTATCGAAGAAGAAGCGGCAAAACTGGTGAACCCGGAAGAGCTGAAGCAAGATGCAATCGATGCGGTTGAGCAGCACGGTATCGTGTTTATCGACGAAATCGACAAAATCTGTAAGCGTGGTGGCAACAGTTCCGGCCCTGATGTATCCCGTGAAGGCGTTCAGCGCGACCTGCTGCCTTTGGTTGAAGGCTGCACCGTCTCCACCAAGCACGGTATGGTGAAAACTGACCATATCCTGTTTATCGCGTCAGGCGCATTCCAGGTTGCCAGCCCATCCGACCTGATCCCGGAATTGCAGGGTCGTCTGCCAATCCGTGTAGAGCTTCAGGCACTGACTACGGAAGATTTCGAACGTATCCTGACCGAACCAAACGCCTCTGCTACCGTACAGTACAAAGCGCTGATGGCGACCGAAGGGGTTAACCTTGAGTTCACCGAAGACGGTATCAAACGTATCGCCCAGGCCGCATGGCAGGTGAATGAAACCACCGAGAACATCGGTGCGCGTCGTCTGCACACCGTACTGGAACGCCTGGTGGAAGATATCTCTTATGATGCGAGCGACCTGAACGGTCAAAGCATTACCATTGACGCAGAATATGTGAGTAAACATCTGGATGCGTTAGTGGCAGATGAAGATCTGAGCCGTTTTATCCTATAATCGCGGTTACTGCATTCTCATCACTGTTAATGGGGCTGAAAAGCCCCATTTTTATTGGCTAAATAACTATGACTGATATCAGCCGTACTCAGGCGTGGCTCGAAAGTCTGCGCCCTAAAACGCTTCCTCTGGCCTTTGCCGCGATTATCGTTGGTTCTGCCCTCGCATGGTGGCAAGGTTATTTCGACCCTCTGGTCGCCGGTCTGGCACTCGTCACCGCCGGGCTGCTGCAAATCCTCTCTAATCTCGCCAACGATTATGGTGATGCCGTAAAAGGCAGCGATAAACCCGATCGCATTGGGCCGCTGCGCGGGATGCAAAAGGGGGTTATCACCCAGGCACAGATGAAACGCGCGCTGATTATCACCGTGGTACTGATTTGTTTGTCCGGCCTGGCACTGGTGTCTGTCGCCTGTAAAACTACGGCTGATTTCATTGGTTTTATGGTGCTGGGTTTGCTCGCCATTATTGCCGCCATTACCTACACCGTCGGCACGCGCCCTTACGGTTATATTGGCCTGGGTGATATTTCCGTGCTGGTCTTCTTCGGCTGGCTGAGCGTAATGGGCAGTTGGTATTTACAGGCACATACGCTCATCCCTGCCCTGTTCCTGCCTGCTACGGCATGTGGCCTGCTGGCGACGGCGGTACTCAATATTAATAACCTGCGCGATATCAACAGCGACCGCGAAAACGGGAAAAACACGCTGGCGGTACGCCTGGGAACGGTTAATGCGCGTCGTTACCACGCCTGTCTGCTGATGGGCGCGCTGGTGTGTCTGGCGCTGTTTAACCTGATTTCACTGCACAGTTTGTGGGGCTGGCTGTTTATTCTGGCCGCGCCGCTGCTTGTAAAACAGGCGCGGTTTGTCCTGCGCGAACATGATCCAGCTGCAATGCCGCCCATGCTCGAACGAACGGTAAAAGGGGCATTACTGACTAACCTGTTGTTCGTAGTGGGTATTATTCTGAGTCAGGCGTTACGTTAACTGACAAATATCAATTAACAATTGATGATTTTGCCAACAATGCGTTTCGCGCGATATACTGAAAGCACTCGCAGCAACTGAACATTAAGCCTATGAAATACGATACTTCCGAGCTTTGCGACATCTACCAGGAAGATGTCAACGTCGTAGAACCCCTGTTTACCAACTTTGGTGGGCGGTCGTCGTTTGGCGGACAAATTATCACGGTGAAATGTTTCGAGGATAACGGGTTGCTGTACGATCTGCTCGAACAGAACGGTCGTGGCCGTATTTTGCTGGTCGATGGTGGTGGGTCTATGCGCCGTGCGTTGATTGATGCCGACCTTGCCCGCCTGGCCATGCAAAACGAGTGGGAAGGGATAGTGGTGTACGGCTCAGTGCGCCAGGTCGACGATCTGGAAGAGCTGGATATCGGTATTCAGGCCATCGCGGCCATCCCGGTGGGTGCTGCGGGTGAAGGTATAGGTGAAAGCGACGTTCGCGTTAATTTCGGCGGCGTAACCTTCTTCTCCGGCGACCATCTCTATGCCGATAACACCGGCATTATCCTTTCCGAAGACCCGCTGGATATCGAGTAATAAACGCGTTTCCCGCAGGAAGCGCGAAGCATAAAAAAACCGCCAACAGCAATGTGGCGGTTTTTTTGTCCCTCGGGATTCGCGGTCCGTTGGGAGGTCTTACAGACCCACACCAGGGACATTTATCATACCGCCCTATAAACGGCAGGCAACCCCTTCGAACCTTTATAAATTCCCAATTATGTTTGAAGACCTTAACTCCACGGCTGAAGCTATTTATGATGCTGCGTCCCTTTCCGCCATCTCGCAAATGGGCATCGGTCCTGGGAAAGGTGTATTCAACGCCGTAAAGCAGCCCGCACCAGGGCTTGTGTCCACCGACTTATCACCGGTGGTGAACGGTGGAGCGGTTAGTCACAGGGACCGCATAATGAAACGCTATATCTTTATCGCGTTCATTGTCGCCAGTAAGCAACGACCACAAAAAAGCCGGGTAGCGATGACGCCATACCCGGCCTGTTCAGTTCATTCCCGACTGGAATTAAACTTCTTCCATACGTCCCAGCAGCGCCTGTAAGCGATCCTGCCAGCCGTTCTGCTGTTCGCGCAGTTGGTTGTTTTCGCGCTCCAGTTCTTCACGGCCATGCTGAGCGGTCTGAACTTCTTGTGCCAGGCTGTTGTTCTTTTCTTTCAGCTCTTCAATTTCCATTTGCAGCAGCGTGATGGTGTCAATCGCCTGCTGTACTTTCGATTCCAGTTTCTCAAACACTTCTAAAGACATGATCCTACCTCTCCTGAATTGCAAGGCGACGCTTTAACGTAAACGCGCACAACATATATGCCGATTGTATGAAGCCCCGCCGCCCCTGTCCAGCGACATGCCGCGCAGATCGCGGTTTGCAACACTTTTCGGCCTCGTCCTGGTGCGTTCGCGTCATATACCCCTAAATTGTTAACTCTTTCGTTAATGAAATGATTCAGCTCTCATTTAGCCGTTGAGTTAAAAATGTGCTTTGTAGCGCGAAAACGCTCATTTTATTGACACAGACCACACATTTTGATTTCGATATTTCTCGTTTTTGCTCGTTAACGATAAATTAACACTATGTCTACAGGACATCGTGGCTGTCACGGGCGGCCATGCTAACAATAAACATCAATTTCTTCAGGATTCCGATTATGAGTCAGACATCAACCTTAAAAGGCCAGTGCATCGCCGAGTTCCTTGGTACCGGGTTGTTGATATTCTTCGGAGTGGGCTGTGTCGCTGCACTGAAAGTGGCGGGTGCCAGTTTTGGTCAGTGGGAAATCAGTATCATCTGGGGTCTGGGTGTGGCGATGGCCATTTACCTGACCGCAGGCGTTTCTGGTGCACATCTTAATCCGGCGGTGACCATCGCGTTGTGGTTGTTCGCGTGCTTCGATGGACGCAAAGTTGTCCCTTTCATCATTTCTCAATTTGCTGGCGCGTTTTGCGCAGCAGCATTAGTTTACGGGCTTTATTACAATCTTTTCATCGACTTCGAACAGACGCATCATATGGTGCGCGGCAGTGTCGAAAGTCTGGATCTGGCTGGCATCTTCTCAACTTATCCAAACCCGCATATCAATTTTGTGCAGGCGTTCGTGGTTGAAATGGTGATTACCGCTATCCTGATGGGCGTTATTCTGGCGCTGACCGACGATGGCAACGGCATTCCGCGTGGCCCACTGGCGCCGCTGTTGATTGGCCTGCTGATTGCCGTTATCGGCGCATCCATGGGTCCACTGACTGGCTTCGCCATGAACCCGGCGCGTGACATCGGGCCAAAAGCCTTTGCCTTTATCGCGGGCTGGGGCGACGTCGCTTTCACCGGTGGCAAAGATATCCCTTACTTCCTGGTTCCGCTGTTCGGGCCAATCGTGGGGGCGTCACTGGGTGCATTTGGCTATCGCAAATTAATTGGTCGCCACTTACCGTGCGACACCTGTGTGGAAGAGGAGAAGGAAACGACTTCTGCCGCACAACAAAAAGCTTCGCTGTAATCTGACTACGGGACTCAAACCATGACCGAAAAAAAATATATTGTTGCGCTCGACCAGGGCACTACCAGCTCCCGCGCTGTCGTAATGGATCATGACGCGAATATCGTCAGCGTGTCACAGCGCGAATTTGAGCAAATCTACCCTCGTCCAGGCTGGGTAGAGCACGACCCAATGGAAATCTGGGCTACGCAAAGCTCCACGCTGGTAGAAGTGCTGGCGAAAGCTGATATCAGTTCCGACGAAATTGCCGCTATCGGTATCACCAACCAGCGTGAAACCACCGTGGTGTGGGAGCGCGAAACCGGCAAGCCGATTTACAACGCGATCGTCTGGCAGTGTCGCCGTACCGCAGAAATCTGCGAACAGCTCAAGCGCGACGGTATGGAAGAGTACGTGCGTAGCGCAACCGGCCTGGTGGTTGACCCGTACTTCTCAGGGACCAAAGTAAAATGGATCCTCGACCACGTGGAAGGCTCACGTGAACGTGCGAAACGTGGCGAGCTTCTGTTTGGTACCGTTGATACCTGGCTTATCTGGAAGATGACCCAGGGGCGTGTCCACGTAACCGACTACACCAACGCCTCACGCACCATGCTGTTCAACATCAACACCCTGGAGTGGGATGACAAAATGCTGGACGCGCTGGACATCCCGCGCGCCATGCTGCCAGAAGTGCGTAAGTCTTCTGAAGTGTACGGTCAGACCAACATCGGCGGTAAAGGCGGCACGCGTATTCCTATCGCCGGTATCGCCGGTGACCAGCAGGCGGCGCTGTTCGGCCAGCTGTGCGTTAAGGAAGGGATGGCGAAGAACACCTACGGTACAGGTTGCTTCATGCTGATGAACACCGGCGAGAAAGCGGTGAAATCAGAAAACGGTCTGCTGACCACCATCGCCTGTGGCCCGCGCGGTGAAGTGAACTATGCGCTGGAAGGTGCGGTGTTCATGGCGGGTGCGTCAATCCAGTGGCTGCGTGACGAGATGAAGCTTATCAGCGATGCATTCGACTCCGAATACTTCGCGACCAAAGTGAAGGACACCAACGGCGTGTACGTGGTACCTGCCTTCACCGGCCTGGGTGCACCATACTGGGATCCGTATGCTCGCGGCGCGATTTTCGGCCTGACGCGTGGTGTGAACTCCAACCACATCATCCGCGCCACGCTGGAATCCATCGCCTACCAGACGCGTGATGTTCTTGAAGCGATGCAGGCTGACTCCGGCATTCGTCTGCACGCCTTGCGCGTAGACGGCGGCGCAGTTGCCAACAACTTCCTGATGCAGTTCCAGGCCGACATTCTGGGTACACGTGTAGAACGCCCGGAAGTCCGTGAAGTTACCGCACTGGGTGCGGCATACCTGGCGGGTCTGGCAGTGGGCTTCTGGCAGAACCTGGACGAACTTCAGGAAAAAGCGGTGATCGAACGCGAATTCCGTCCGGGGATCGAAACCACCGAGCGTAACGTCCGTTACAGCGGCTGGAAAAAAGCGGTGAAACGCGCCCTGGCGTGGGAAGAGCACGAAGAGTAATTCCCCTCACCCCGGCCCTCTCCCCAAAGGGGAGAGGGTGTTTTAAGTCCCCTCGCCCCTTTGGGGAGAGGGTTAGGGTGAGGGGAGTACAGACCGCACCTTACCCACTCTGTGATAAACTTCGTGCAATTCCTTTTGATTGCACGAGTACCTCATGAAACGTGAACTTGCTATCGAGTTTTCCCGCGTAACCGAAGCCGCCGCTCTGGCGGGCTATAAATGGCTGGGTCGTGGCGACAAAAATACCGCAGACGGTGCGGCTGTCCATGCCATGCGCATTGTGCTTAACCAGGTCAATATCGACGGCACCATTGTGATTGGTGAAGGCGAGATCGACGAAGCGCCGATGCTCTATATCGGTGAAAAAGTCGGGACCGGCAAAGGCGATGCCGTAGATATCGCAGTCGACCCTATCGAAGGCACTCGCATGACGGCCATGGGCCAGGCCAACGCGCTGGCGGTAATGGCGGTGGGTGATAAAGGCTGCTTCCTCAACGCGCCGGATATGTACATGGAAAAGCTGATTGTCGGCCCTGGCGCGAAAGGCGCTATCGACCTCAGCCTGCCGCTGGACGAGAACCTGCGTAATATCGCTGCCGCTCTGGGTAAACCGCTCAGCGAGCTCACCGTCACCATTCTGGCGAAACCGCGCCACGACGCCACCATTGCGCAGATGCAAAAGCTTGGCGTGCGCGTGTTCGCCATCCCGGACGGCGACGTTGCCGCCTCTATTCTGACCTGTATGCCGGACAGCGAAGTGGATGTGCTTTACGGCATCGGCGGCGCGCCAGAAGGCGTGGTGTCTGCTGCGGTGATCCGCGCGCTGGATGGCGATATGCAGGCCCGACTGCTGCCGCGTCATGATGTCAAAGGCGACAACGCAGAGAACCGTCGTATTGGCGAAGAAGAGCTGGCTCGTTGTGAAGCCATGGGCATAGAAGCCAATAAAATCCTGGCGCTGGATGAAATGGCCCGCAGCGATAACGTGGTCTTCTCCGCAACCGGGATCACCAAAGGCGACCTGCTGGACGGCATCACCCGTAAGGGGAATATGGCTACCACCGAAACGCTGCTCATCCGGGGCAAATCGCGCACCATTCGCCGTATTCAGTCCATTCACTATCTCGATCGCAAAGACCCAGACGTGCAGACCCACATTCTGTAAAACCGTTTGATCGATAGAGCTTTCCGGCCCGAACGGGCTGGAAATTTTCACGACAAGTACGGAAGATAGAAGAGAGAAACAGCACAGGAGAAGATCATGGCGGACTGGGTAACAGGTAAAGTCACAAAGATACAATTCTGGACCGATGCGCTATTTAGTCTCACCGTCCATGCCCCTATCCACCCGTTTACGGCCGGACAATTTGCAAAGCTGGGGCTGGATGTCGATGGCGAACGCGTGCAGCGCGCTTACTCTTACGTCAACGCGCCAGATAACCCGGATCTTGAGTTCTATCTTGTCACCGTCCCGGACGGCAAACTCAGCCCACGCCTTGCTGCGCTGAAACCCGGCGATGATGTACAGATTGTGAGCGAAGCGGCGGGTTTCTTCGTGCTGGACGAAATCCCGGAGTGCGACACCCTCTGGATGCTGGCTACCGGCACGGCGATTGGCCCCTATCTTTCTATCCTGCAATACGGCAAAGATCTGGAGCGCTTTAAAAATATCGTGCTGGTTCATGCCGCGCGTTATGCCGCTGATTTAAGTTATCTGCCGCAGATGCAAGAGCTGGAACAGCAGTATGGCGGGAAGCTGAAAATTCAGACCGTGGTCAGCCGCGAAACCGCAGCAGGCTCGCTCACCGGGCGTGTTCCGGCGTTGATTGAAAGTGGCGCACTGGAAAATGCGGTTGGTTTGCCGATGAACACTGAAACCAGCCATGTGATGTTGTGTGGTAACCCACAGATGGTCCGGGATACACAACAGCTTCTGAAGGACACCCGGCAGATGACGAAACATCTTCGCCGTCGGCCGGGCCATATGACTGCCGAACACTACTGGTGATTAGCGGTACTTCACCTCAAGGGTATCTTTCCCGTACTTGTTCTCGCTCTGGGTGCCGATAAACGCGCCCAGATCGACAAACATCATGACAAAGATAATGGATGGCAACAGCCGCCCCACAACCCAGGGGAGGATTGACGGCAGTATTGCCCAGTTACCGGCCACCAGCATCCACGCCAGAATAATCAGAAATGCCCATGCGCCGGAGCGACCGCGATCGTGCAGGCGTTTTACCACCACGGCCGCCGTTGGCCACAGCAAACAGACCAGGGCAAATGCCGCGGTTTGCGTGCTCAGCCATGCATTGTAGGCAACGAAAAACAGAAGCAGCATGGCAACGACCCACGTCACCATCCAGATCCAGAAATCACGGCGTCCAATACGCCCTTTGAATGAAAACAGCCACTGCTGTATGGTCATGTAAGGTTCCTTCATTATTATATAGTGCGCATTTTACCCTGGAGTTGTGACCTTTTGACAAGCCGACCAGATATCGTTTTAATCATGAGCAATTACGGCCAGGGGCAATATTGATGAAAATTTGGGCTTACTCCCTTTTATTGTGTTTAGCCATGCCAGGCGCCAGCCTCTCTCTGCGCGCCGCCGAAACCACTGCTCCTGCCACTGCGCCGTACCTTCTGGCGGGAGCACCGTCGTTCGACCAGTCAATTAGCGCGTTTCGCGAAACCTTCAACCATAACAACCCAACGCTGCCACTGGATGAGTTCCGCGCGATTGATAGCGCTCGCGATACGCCGACGCTGACGCGCGCCGCCAGTAAGATTAACGAAAATCTGTATGCTTCAACTGCACTTGAACGCGGTACGTTAAAAATCAAAAGTATGCAGATAACCTGGCTGCCAATTCAGGGACCAGAACAAAAAGCGGCAAAGGCCAAAGCGCTGGAGTACATGAGCGCCATCCTGCAGGCCTTTACCCCTGCGCTGACCAAAGCGCAAAGCCAGCAAAAGCTGCAAAAGCTGCTGACTGCCGGTAAAAACAAGCGCTATTACGCCGATACGGAAGGCGCCATTCGCTATGTTGTCGCAGATAACGGCGAAAAGGGACTGACCTTCGCTGTTGAACCGATTAAGCTGACACTATCTGACTCACTCGGAGGGGCGAATTAATGACAAAAAGCAAAGCCTTTCGAGGGAAAATCTCTATACTGATTCACAGACCATGCTGCCCGTCAGGGTGGCCATATTCCTTAATTCGCTTATTTAGCGTGGAGAATTGAAATGCGACATCCTTTAGTGATGGGTAACTGGAAACTGAACGGCAGCCGCCACATGGTAAACGAACTGGTTGCTAACCTGCGTAAAGAGCTGGCTGGCGTAACTGGTTGCGCGGTTGCTATCGCTCCGCCTGATATGTACCTGGATCTGGCTAAACACGCGGCTGACGGCAGCCACATCATTCTGGGTGCACAGAACGTTGACGTTAACCTGTCTGGCGCATTCACCGGTGAAACCTCCGCTGAAATGCTGAAAGATATCGGCGCGAAATACATCATCATCGGTCACTCAGAGCGTCGTACTTACCACAAAGAATCCGACGAGTTCATCGCGAAGAAATTCGCTGTGCTGAAAGAGCAGGGTCTGATCCCGGTTCTTTGCATCGGTGAAACCGAAGCAGAAAACGAAGCTGGCAAAACTGAAGAAGTGTGCGCACGTCAGATCGACGCAGTGCTGAAAACTCAGGGTGCGGCAGCATTCGAAGGCGTGGTCATTGCTTACGAGCCAGTCTGGGCTATCGGTACCGGCAAATCAGCAACCCCTGCGCAGGCTCAGGCTGTTCACAAATTCATTCGTGACCACATCGCTAAAGCAGACGCGAAAGTGGCTGAACAAGTCATCATCCAGTACGGCGGTTCCGTAAACGCGGCTAACGCTGCTGAGCTGTTCACCCAGCCAGACATCGATGGCGCGTTGGTTGGCGGCGCATCCCTGAAAGCTGACGCTTTCGCGGTGATCGTTAAAGCAGCAGAAGCGGCTAAACAGGCGTAATGCTGTTGTGGCGGGTGGCGCTTCGCTAACCCGCCCTACGGTTCTGTAGGCCCGGTAAGCGTCAGCGCCACCGGGCTTTTTTACAGCTGTCCCAGTAGGTTAAACCACAGATAATCCAGCGGTAGCAGCACCAGATACGTTGCAATCGCCAGCGCCAGACAAAGCAGCATCCCCGCCCTTGCAGGCACCTTCCCTAGTCCCATAGCCACCACAATCGGCGATGCCTGATACGGCAGCAGAGGCGTGGAATAGCCCAGCACCTGAATCATAATCACCGACAGCAGCGGGAAGCCGGTCGCGTCGGCAAAACTCTGCGCCAGCGTGGTATACAGCGCCGGTACGCCGTTGGCGGTCATAATGAAGTTGAGCGCCGTGGTGATCCCCGTCAACGCCAGGAAACTGGTAAAGGGTTTATCTGCGTTCAGCGGCATGACACGCAGCAAGGCTTCGCCAACGGCAGTGCCAATCCCGGTCTGCGTCACGACAATCGCCAGCCCAAGAATGCCCGCCACATAAATACAGGTACGCATGTTCACACCTGTCGAAAACTCTTCCCCGGTGATAAAACCAACACGCGGCAGCAGCACAATGACCGATGCCGCCAGCCCCGTCCAGGCAGGGCCAATACCGTGCCAGCTCTCGGTAACCCACATGACCAGCACCACTGCCAGCAGCCAGGCGAGGCGCTTTTAATCCCGCCCCATCGGTTCAGACGGTGCCATATCCCGCGCGGGTTTTGGACTCCCCGGGAATAACCAACAGATAAGGGCAATCAGAATTAACCCTTTCAGAATGCCGAGCACCGGCGTATGCAGCAGCAGATACGGCACATAGTTCAGATGAATACCGTATGAGCCTTCGGCCGCACCGCTCATCACCAGGTTCGGCACGTTAGCAGGCAGGATAGTGGCCGAGAGCTGGAAGGTGCCAAACCCGACGGCCAGCGCCAGGCCAAACCATGCGCGAGAGCCGTCGGCGATGCCGGCGCGTTTTGCCATCGCCGCAACAATCGGCATCAGCAGCGCGATACGCCCCATGTTTGACGGCATGACAAACGCCAGCGCGTAGCTCAGCAGCACTACGCTTGCCACCATCAGCACCCAGGAATCGGTCAGCCTGGTTGAAAGCGCCCGGGCGGCCCTGTCTGCCAGACCGGTTTTACGGATCGCAACGCCGAGCACAAACCCGCTGAATACCAGCCAGAACGCCGACGAGGCAAAGCCGCCGAAGATCACCTCCGGCGGGGCAATTTTGGCGGTCATCGCCGCCGTGAAAAACAACAGCGCGGTGATAAATTCCGGCAGCAGCGACGTCGCCCACAGCACGATGGTGACGCCAACAATCAATGAGGGAAGAAGCAGAGGGTGAGATAACCAGAGCGACATGCCTGTCTCCTGTAGATTTTTTCAGCAAGTCTACGGCGACAGGCATGGCGAGTAAACGCTATTTATGGTGGGGTCAATTCAGGATAGCGCATTGATGATCCTGTAGTTCTTCGGCCGATGCGCGGTTAAGGGCGAGCAGATTGCGCTCGGTCGCCAGCAGAACGAACGAGCCATCGGACTGCTGGGCCATCGCCAGTGCGAAGCGCCCCATATGGTCGCGCGCCTCTGGCAGCTCTTCTGCCAGCATCATAAATGGGCTGCGCAGAACCAGTTCGTTTTCCGTCACTCTGCGGGCAAGATATTCATGCCCTTCCAGCCCGCCGGGGAACGGCAGCCACTGGGTGCCAATTTGCCCCTGATTCGCATTGAGCTTTTCACGCACGTCAGCACGCAGGCAGGAAATATGGATATGAAAATGGTTCTGCGTGCGCCCGGTTGGGGAGTTGATGGTCAGCGAGATCGCGCTATCAGGCACGTCGGCGCCACGTCTGAGCGTCATAAAGCTACGCGACTGCCACGCCAGCCAGAAGAAATTCGGCGTGTGAGGCTCAGTTAACAGCGGGCTTTCCGTGCCGTTAATGCGGTACGTCGGCATCAGCAGATATTGCAGCGGCCCGTTGCGATCTTTAAACACCACGTACCCCGCATCCGGCTTCACCTGTGCACAGGGCGCCGGGTTTCGGTGTTGTATCTGGTTGGGCACACACTGATCGAGAACGATATGGCGTAAGGCGTTCGGGTTACCGGACTTCATCCAGAACCAGCCACCCGCGGCAAGCGCGAGGATAATTAGCACCAACAGAATGATTTTTTTCACAACGCGTTCCCTGTATCCAACTGAAGTGAAAGAGTAACGCAAAATGATGACCAAATAAAAAACCCGGTGGATTTCTCACACCGGGTCACCGTGTCGTTCTTTGCGAAACGCTTAGCGTTTGCTGATCTGGTCGAAAGTACCGCCGTTAGAGAAATGCTCTTTCTGCGCTTTCGTCCAGCCACCGAACTCGTCATCAATGGTGAAGAGCTTCAGTTTCGGGAATTCGTTTTCGTATTTCTTCGCAACAGCCGGGTCACGTGGACGATAGTAGTTTTTCGCCGCAATTTCCTGGCCTTCTGGCGAGTAGAGATACTTCAGGTAGGCTTCAGCCACTGCTTTGGTATCTTTCTTCTCAACCACTTTGTCGACCACAGAAACGGTCGGCTCCGCGAGGATAGATTCGCTTGGGGTCACGATCTCGAATTTGTCTTTACCCAGTTCGTTGGTGGCCAGCAGGGCTTCGTTTTCCCATGCGATCAGCACATCTCCAATACCGCGCTCAACGAAGGTGTTAGTTGCGCCACGTGCGCCGGAATCCAGCACTTCGACGTTTTTAAACAGCGCTTTCACAAACTCCTGAGCTTTTGCCTGGTCGCCGTTGTTGTGGTGCAGGGCATAACCCCAGGCTGCAAGGTAGTTCCAGCGGGCGCCGCCAGAGCTTTTCGGGTTCGGGGTAATGACAGAAACACCCGGTTTAATCAGGTCGTTCCAGTCATGAATTTGTTTCGGGTTGCCTTTACGCACCAGGAAAACGATGGTCGAGGTATATGGCGCGGAGTTGTCCGGCAGGCGTTTGATCCAGTTTTTATCAATACGGCCACGTTCTGCGATCGCGTCAACGTCATAGGCCAGCGCCAGAGTGACCACATCGGATTCAATACCGTTGATCACCGAGGTTGCCTGTTTGCCGGAGCCGCCGTGAGACTGGCGCACCACGACGTTGTCGCCGGTTTCCTGTTTCCAGTGCGCCGCGAATGCTTTGTTGTACTGCTCGTACAGTTCACGCGTCGGGTCGTATGACACGTTCAG
Organism: Enterobacter sp. C4G1; assembly: GCF_052886895.1. Classification (NCBI taxonomy): domain Bacteria; kingdom Pseudomonadati; phylum Pseudomonadota; class Gammaproteobacteria; order Enterobacterales; family Enterobacteriaceae; genus Enterobacter; species Enterobacter sp. C4G1. The sequence goes on from NZ_JBQVVV010000001.1 coordinate 1,007,666, forward strand.
TAACTGGATGTCCTTTGCCAGAATGCTGGTCGATGCCAGCAATAATGTTAAACCCACGCCCCATTTATTCATCGCCCAGCTCTCTTGTGTAGTGTTTTGATGAATGCAGCGTGCCAGAAAGACATCCAATGATTAAAGAATAAAAAAAGATTGGCTATAACGTAGAGGAATAAAAAGGAGAGTTGTGCGGACAAAAAAGCCGGGTGGCGGCTACGCCTTACCCGGCCTACGTGACTGCGAATGTAGGCCCGGTAAGCGCAGCGCCACCGGGCAAAAAACGCTAATCAGTACAGTTTTTTGGCGCAGTCTAACCAGTCACCTTTGAACGGACGCTTCATGTTCTCAATGGCATCGATGATGTCATGGTGAACCAGTTTTTCGTTCTGAATACCGACGCAACGGCCACCAAAGCCCTGCAACAGCAGATCGATGGCATAAGCACCCATACGGGATGCCAGGATACGGTCGTACGGGCCAGGGGAACCGCCACGCTGAATGTGACCCAGTACGGTGGCACGGGTTTCACGTTTGGTTTCGGTTTCGATGTATTTCGCCAGCTCGTCAACGTCACAAATGTGCTCGGTGATGGCGACGATTGCGTGTTTCTTACCTTTCGCGATCCCGGCTTTGATTTCGTTAACCAGGTCTTCGCGGCTGAATTCAACTTCAGGAACCACCACGAACTCACAACCACCGGCGATAGCCGCAGCGAGAGTCAGGTCACCGCAGTAACGGCCCATCACTTCAACGATGGAGATACGCTGGTGGGAAGAAGAGGTGTCACGCAGACGGTCAATCGCTTCAACAACCGTACCCAGCGCGGTGAAGTAACCGATGGTGTAGTCAGTGCCTTTGATGTCGTTGTCGATAGTGCCTGGCAGACCGATGCACGGGAAGCCCATTTCAGTCAGACGTTTTGCACCCATATATGAGCCGTCACCACCGATAACAACCAGTGCGTCCAGGCCGCGTTTTTTCATGTTCTCGATAGCCACTTCACGAACGTGTTCGTCACGGAATTCCGGGAAGCGAGCGGAACCGAGGAAAGTACCGCCACGGTTAATCATGTCTGACACGCTGTAGCGATCGAGCTGAACCATACGGTCTTCATACAGACCCAGATAACCGTCATAGACACCAAAAACTTCCAGACCTTCCGTCAGCGCTGCACGGACAACCCCACGAATTGCCGCGTTCATGCCCGGCGCATCACCGCCGCTTGTCAACACACCGATTTTCTTAATCATGACTACCTCTGAACTTAGGAATGCAAAATTGAAATCTGTTGCCGGAAGAAATTGTTCGACCAACGAATACTGCAAATAGTATATCAATCACTTCCAGCTGAATTGATTCAGGTCAGACCAAATGGCGGTAATTTATACACAAAATGCTGGCCTGGCTCACTTTTTTACAACGAATTACGAAAGCTCAAAATGTCCGGGTACAACCGAGCAGGGATCCTGATGAATGATGACGTCTGAACCAGGAAAACGCTGCAAAATTGCCTGCTCGACCTGCTCAGCTATGACGTGAGCCTGAACCAGCGGCAAGTTGTCTTCCATTTCCAAATGAATCTGAATAAAGCGGGTCGGCCCTGACTGCCGCGTACGAAGATCGTGTGCACCGCTGACGCCAGGCCAGGAGGTCACGATAGTAAAAATTTCATCACGTTCTGCATCGGGAAGTGCGCGATCAAGCAGTGATTGCACCGCTTCGTACCCCATCCGCAAGGCGCTATATAAAATATAGGTCCCAATCCCTAACGCGAATAATGCATCGGCACGATGCCAGCCATACCAGGCAAGACCGAGTGCAATAAGAATAGCGCCATTCATCATAACATCAGACTGATAATGAAGCATATCTGCCCGTACTGCCTGACTTTGCGTTTTGCGAACCACCCAACGCTGGAATGTAACAAGAACCAATGTACAAATCAGCGCAATTACCGTGACGACCACACCCACACCCGGATCATTCATTGGCGTGGGTGAAACCAGATGCTGAATGCCGGTCAAAAACAGAAACAGCGCAGATCCTGAAATAAACATACTTTGCGCCAGCGCGGCCAGTGATTCGGCCTTACCGTGCCCAAAGGTATGTTCTTCATCTGCCGGTTGCAGCGAATAGCGCACCACCAGCAGGTTCGTAAGCGACGCGGCAATATCCACAAGTGAGTCCACCAGCGACGCCAGAATACTGACCGACTCGGTGTACCACCACGCGAAAATCTTGATTAACAGCAAACACGACGCCATAACTGTCGCCGCAATCGCCGCACGGCTAACCAGCCGTCCATAGGATTGATTCATAAACACTCCTGTCATGCCATGCCGCTAGTATAACGGATGCTTAAGGAGTCAAAGGATGAATAAACGGTTAACAACGATGATTGAAGGGCAAAAAAAACCCCCACATCATGTGGGGGAAGACAGGGATGGTGTCTATGGCAAGGAAAACAGGGTTTACTGGTTACTACGGGTATTGCTACTGAAAAGCGTCATTTCTGAGCTTCGTTGCATCCGTGCAACCTCACGCAACTGGTCCATTCGTTGCTGATGTTTCTCGTTCAAAACCGCTTGCTGCTCGGGCGATAGCAGGTGGAACATCTGGTTGCGAACCCTGGCCATCTCGACCTGGCGGGCAACCTGTATCTGTGCCATTTTTTCTGCCTGAGCGCGTACAGCGCTTTCGTCAAAATTTTCTGCGGTGACAAGGCTATGCATTGTCTCCATTTCGCTAACATTAACAGGGGGCTGGTCTTGTCGTGCCCTCTGCATCAGATCTCGCATCTGTTGACGCTGATGTTCGGTTAAACTTATGCCGTCAAACATATGGCTTTGGCCGCTGTGCTGCGCTTCACTCTCTCCTGAGAGCCCGTTGTCGCCGATGATTGCTACGGCAGCCTGGCTAAACGCACTGAACGCCAGCGTTGAGGCCATGACGGCAGCGGTAACTTTGCGCATCACTTGCTCCCAAAATCTTTCGTGTCGCGATTCAACGAGAGACAGTCTACGATTCAGGCTGCAAACATGCGTCAGGGGGTGTAAAACAACGTAAAGTCATGGATTAGAGAGCCTTGATGTCGTAATTTCTGCCTCGGAGGTATTTAAACAATGAATAAAATCCTGTTAGTTGATGATGACCGAGAGCTCACATCCCTTTTAAAGGAGTTGCTCGACATGGAAGGTTTCAACGTTCTGGTTGCCCATGATGGCGAGCAGGCGCTGAGTCTCCTTGACGACAGCATCGATTTACTTTTGCTCGACGTCATGATGCCGAAGAAAAACGGCATTGATACGTTGAAAGAGCTTCGCCAGACACACCAGACCCCCGTGATTATGCTGACCGCACGCGGCAGCGAACTTGACCGTGTACTCGGCCTTGAGCTGGGCGCGGATGACTATTTACCGAAGCCGTTCAACGACCGTGAACTGGTTGCCCGTATTCGCGCTATCCTGCGTCGTTCTCACTGGAGCGAACAGCAGCAGAATACTGACAACAGCTCGCCAACGCTGGAAGTGGATTCCCTGAGCCTGAATCCAGGCCGCCAGGAAGCCAGCTTCGACGGCCAGACACTGGAACTGACCGGCACCGAGTTCACCCTGCTGTATCTGCTTGCGCAGCATCTTGGCCAGGTGGTATCGCGTGAACATTTAAGCCAGGAAGTGCTCGGCAAGCGCCTGACGCCGTTTGACCGTGCTATCGATATGCATATCTCTAACCTGCGTCGTAAACTGCCGGAACGGAAAGACGGTCACCCATGGTTTAAAACCCTGCGTGGTCGCGGTTATCTGATGGTTTCCGCTTCATGATAGGTAGCTTAACCGCCCGCATCTTCGCCATATTCTGGCTGACGCTGGCACTGGTTTTAATGCTCGTATTGATGTTGCCAAAACTCGACTCACGCCAGATGACGGAGCTTCTCGACAGTGAGCAACGTCAGGGCGTGATGATCGAGCAGCACGTAGAAGCCGAGCTGGCAAACGATCCGCCGAACGATTTAATGTGGTGGCGCAGGCTGTTTCGCGCTATCGACAAATGGGCGCCCCCCGGACAACGTCTGTTGCTGGTCACCAGCGAAGGCCGCGTCATTGGGGCCGATCGCAATGAAATGCAGATTATCCGCAACTTCATCGGCCAGGCGGATAACGCCGATCATCCTCAGAAGAAAAAATATGGTCGGGTAGAAATGGTTGGCCCCTTCTCCGTGAGAGATGGGGAAGATAACTACCAGCTCTATCTGATTCGCCCTGCGAGCAACTCCCAGTCCGACTTTATCAACCTGTTGTTTGACCGACCGCTGCTGCTGCTGATTGTCACGATGCTGGTCAGTTCACCGCTGCTGCTCTGGCTGGCGTGGAGCCTGGCAAAACCAGCGCGTAAGCTGAAAAATGCCGCCGACGAAGTGGCGCAGGGCAACCTGAGACAGCACCCTGAGCTGGAATCCGGGCCGCAGGAGTTCCTTGCCGCAGGCGCCAGTTTTAACCAGATGGTGAGTGCGCTGGAGCGCATGATGACAGCGCAGCAACGGCTGCTTTCGGATATCTCGCACGAGCTGCGCACACCGCTCACGCGACTCCAGCTTGGCACCGCGCTGCTGCGTCGCCGCAGCGGCGAGAGCAAAGAGCTGGAGCGTATCGAAACCGAAGCGCATCGTCTGGACAGCATGATCAACGACCTGCTGGTGATGTCACGCAATCAGCAGAAAAACGCGTTGGTCAGCGAAACAGTGAAAGCCAATCATCTGTGGCACGAAGTGTTAGACAATGCCGCATTCGAAGCAGAGCAGATGGGCAAATCCTTTACCGTCAACTTCCCGCCGGGGCCATGGCCGCTGTACGGTAACCCCAACACGCTGGAAAGCGCGCTGGAGAATATCGTGCGTAACGCCCTGCGCTACTCGCATACGAAGATTGAGGTGGCGTTCTCGGTGGATAAAGACGGGATCACCGTCATTGTCGACGACGACGGTCCAGGCGTAAGCCCGGAAGACCGCGAGCAGATTTTCCGTCCGTTCTACCGTACCGACGAGGCGCGTGACCGTGAATCTGGCGGTACGGGTCTGGGTCTGGCGATTGTTGAAACCGCCATGCAGCAGCACCGTGGCTGGGTGAAAGCCGACGACAGCCCGCTGGGTGGGCTGCGGTTAACACTGTGGTTGCCGCTGTATAAGCGTTCGTAACCCCCCTCACCCTAACCCTCTCCCCATAGGGGAGAGGGGACGGCTCGGTGCGGTCTTTTCTCCCCTATGGGGAGAGGGCCGGGGTGAGGGGCTGTTATTTCCCCCACAATCTCCGCGAATTATCCTCGATCTCACCGCTAATGCGGCGCTTCTGCATCGTTCTTGTCCAGCTGGTCGATAACCCCGCCGCCGACAGCAGGCGATGATACTGTTCATCGTCAAACGGCATATGCCAGGCAATCGCACAGGCGTCGTACACCGAGACATCGCTCAGGCGTGACGCCAGCTCCAGCGGCGCGTCCGCAGAAACCTGCCCTGCCAGTACCACGCGGTACAGCCAGCCGGTTTTGCCCGCCGTTTGCAGACGGGCCGACATATCACTGATACCGAAATGATAATTAAGTTTGAAGCACGGCGAGCGCGGTTGCGTCACCTGAATCAGGGCATCTCCCCAACGGAAAATATCACCGATAAAGACGTTATTCTCGGTCAACCCTTCGGTCGAGAGGTTCTCGCCAAACGCCGGCGCCACAAACAGGTCTGCCTGTTCAGGGAATGCGGTGATCCAGTGCTGATAGTGTTCGCGCGGGTAGTGGCACAGCGCGCGCTCAGGCCCACCGTGGATTTTCTTTTCGGCCTGCTCGTCGCCCGCCAGCCCGACATCGGTTAACGTCAGTTCTCCGTCAACCTGTACTTTGGCGATGGCGCTCGGGCGGCTGCCATCGTAATCCCTTACCTTGCCTGTAAATACATTCACCGGGTAGTGCATCCTGGCTCCTTTATATGCCCTAAATAATTCGAGTTGCAGGAAGGCGGCAAGGGAGTGAATCCCCAGGAGCTTACTCAAGTAAGTGACTGGGGTGAGCGAGCGCAGCCAACGCACCTGCAACGTGAAGTATGACGGGTATACAGATACAAAAAAAGCGAGTCATAAGACTCGCTTCTCACAGGCGTCAATGCAACCTTATTTTTTAGCGGCGAAACGCGCTGCTGCTTCGTCCCAGTTAACCACATCCCAGAATGCTTTGATGTAGTCAGGGCGACGGTTCTGGAATTTCAGGTAGTAAGCGTGTTCCCACACGTCCAGGCCCACGATTGGGAAGCCGGATGCGCCAGAAATTGCTTCACCCATCAGCGGGGAGTCCTGGTTTGCGGTAGAGACAACAGCCAGTTTGTCGCCTTTCAGTACCAGCCACGCCCAGCCTGAGCCGAAACGGGTAGCAGCAGCTTTTTCAAACTCAGCTTTGAAGTTGTCTACAGAGCCGAAATCACGCTCGATAGCCGCTTTCAGGTCGCCCTGCAGGGTAGTGCCGGTTTTCAGGCCTTTCCAGAACAGGCTGTGGTTAGCGTGACCACCTGCGTTGTTACGCAGAACGGTTTTCTTGTCAGCTGGCAGCTGGTCAAGTTTGGTGATCAGCTCTTCAGCAGACAGGTTTGCGAATTCTGGCAGGCTTTCCAGCGCTGCGTTCGCGTTGTTCACATAAGCCTGGTGATGTTTAGTGTGATGGATTTCCATCGTCTGCTTGTCGAAATGCGGTTCCAGTGCGTCGTAGGCATACGGCAGGGATGGCAGTGTGTAACTCATAATCCTCTCCATTAGTGTCGGGCGGCACAGCTGTTAATGCCGCGTAAGCAGTTGGTTCATTATAGTTAATTAAATGATATTGAAAATGATTATCAATGCCGTAGTTTTTATAAGGTTATTCGTCTTTCGCATCAATCACGAAATTGTGAGTCTGCTCACGCGGTTAACGCGTTAATTGCCATTTAAAACCAAATTGCGGCAACCTTCTGAAGGTTCCCAATCCGCCTAATTTTTACACTCATCAAGTCGGCGGGAAGCCTCCGACATATAAAAACGATGAGGATGTAAAAATGAATCATGCGATTACGATGGGTATTTTCTGGCATCTGATAGGCGCAGCCAGTGCGGCCTGTTTCTATGCCCCGTTTAAAAAGGTTAAACACTGGTCGTGGGAAACCATGTGGTCCGTTGGGGGTACCGTCTCGTGGCTTATCCTGCCCTGGACCATTAGCGCCATGTTGTTGCCCGATTTCTGGGCTTACTACTCTTCTTTTAACGCCTCCACGCTGCTGCCGGTGTTTCTGTTCGGTGCAATGTGGGGTATCGGTAACATCAACTATGGCCTGACCATGCGCTACCTCGGCATGTCGATGGGCATTGGTATTGCCATCGGTATTACGTTGATTGTCGGTACGCTGATGACGCCGATCCTCAACGGCAACTTCGATGTGCTGATCCACACTCAGGGCGGGCAGATGACGCTGCTTGGCGTGCTGGTTGCGGTGATTGGCGTGGCTATCGTGACCCGCGCAGGCCAACTCAAAGAGCGCAAAATGGGCATTAAGGCCGAAGACTTCAACCTGAAGAAAGGTCTGGTGCTGGCGGTGATGTGCGGCATTTTTTCGGCCGGTATGTCCTTTGCGATGAACGCCGCCAAACCGATGCATGAAGCCGCTGCCGCGTTGGGCGTAGACCCGCTGTACGTTGCGCTGCCAAGCTACGTGGTGATTATGGGCGGCGGCGCGCTGGTGAACCTGGGCTTCTGCTTCATTCGTCTGGCAAAAGTGAAGGACTTGTCGGTAAAAGCAGACTTCTCTCTGGCAAAACCGTTGATCATCACCAACGTGCTGCTCTCTGCTCTCGGCGGCCTGATGTGGTATTTGCAGTTCTTCTTCTACGCCTGGGGTCACGCCAGTATTCCGGCGCAGTATGACTACATGAGCTGGATGCTGCACATGAGCTTCTACGTGCTGTGCGGCGGGTTAGTGGGTTTGATCCTGAAGGAGTGGAACAATGCCGGGCGTCGTCCGGTGGGCGTACTGAGCCTGGGCTGCGTGGTGATTATTATCGCCGCCAACATCGTTGGCCTCGGCATGGCGAACTGATTACGCCGCCTTTCGACTGCGATGACGCCACTGAACCGGCGTCATCGCCACCTCGCGGTTAAACACCACCGAAAAGTAGTTACTGTCCTCAAAGCCACAGCGCATCGCCACTTCACTGACCATCAGCTCCGTATGCTGTAGCAGATACTGAGCATGACAGATGCGCAGCTGGCGCAGATAGTGGTTCACCGTCATTCCCGTCTGAGTACGAAACTGCTGGCGCAGCGCGCGCTCGCTGCACTGCTCCTGTTCGCAAAACTTCTCCAGCACGAAGCTCTTGTTCAGGCTGCCCGCAAGAGTGGTAATGAGCTTGTCCAGCAGCGCTTCCTGTTCACTCGCGGAGGGGTTATCGGTGGCGTAGCGATAGCGTTTGAGCGTCATGACCAGCTGTGCGAAAAGCAGTTCCGCCATCTGGTTGGCAAGCGGGTCGGCCTTCTGGCTCTCCTGTTCAAGCAGGGAAATCACCTGGCGCACCTGGGTCATGCCGTTGCTGCTTAAACGCCAGTGCGGCGTGCTGCTGGCATCGTTAAACCCCGGGATATGCGCGGCCCAGTCGACGTTGAGCTTGAGTCTGTCCGGGCAATAAATCACGTTCTGCAACACCAGATCGTTTACCGAGGCGTAGGAGTGTTTGTCTTCGGCGCGGATATAAAACAGGTCACCGCGAGTAATACGGTAAGGCCGGTCGTTGAGAACGTGTAAGCCGTTTCCCCGCCACACCAGCACCAGCTCACAAAACTCATGCGTGTGTTCGGCAAAAACATTTTGTGGATAGCGATCGGCCACCGCAACGGACTGGCCGGCGGAGGCAAAGAAATCATTTTTGCGAAGGATTAACTGAGCAGCCACACCACAACCTCAACGGCGAATAACCTGACATTATTAGCTTTTTTGCGGCAAGAAAACGGTGACTGCCCTCGCGTTACTGGAGTGATGCGTCCTTACCCTGGCGAATATCGCGCGGCGACCAGTTAAATTCCCGGCGAAACAAGGTCGAAAAATGGTTACTGTCGCCGAAACCGCAACGATAGGCGATATCCGTAACGCTTTCGTCAGTATGGCGCAGCAGGTGGCGCGCTTTGATCAGGCGCAGGCGGTTGAGGTAGCGCTGCGGCGTGAGTCCGGTGTGATGTTTGAGTTGACGATGCAGGGTGCGTAGCGATAACGAGAAATCATCCGCCAGCGTTTCCCAGCGGATATCCTCGGCAAAGTGGTCTTCCAGCCAGGCCATCAGTTGATTCAGCCGCGCGTCGTTATTCTCCAGCCCTTCCACCAGGCTACTGCGGCGCAGCAGTACCAGTAACTGCATAAACAGCAGCTCGCGGGTGGCGATGACATGCGTCTCGTGCCCGTCTTCACTCTTTTCCATCTGATTAACCAGCAGGCGCACCTGTTGCAGCGTGGCCTGATTCACCCGCCAGTGCGACGGATAATGCCCGTCCTTCTCCTGCGGCAGCAGCTGGTTAAGCCCCGAAAGAAACTGAAACGCATCCGGTGACCGGTAAAGCACATTGGTCAGACACAGGTTGTCCGTATGTTCATACAAATGTCTGTCGTGGTCACGCACAAAGCACACCGTACCGCCGCTGATAGTGTACGGCTGGCCATTAAACACGTGGATCCCCGTACCGTGTTCAACAATCACAATTTCATGGAAATCATGATAATGCTCCGGAAATGCAGCCTGTGGGAGCCGTGGTTCAATCGCAACAGGCGAACCTCCCGAAGGAAAAAAATCCACACTGTGTAGTACGGTCATAGCAGCCCCCACCGATGAGAAATGTTCTCAAAATAGTAATTAAGGCTCTTCAGACTCACCTTAAATTTTCGGCAGCAAACCTCGCAAAAGCTGTCCGTTTTTCAAGAAACAGATGGAAAGATCAGGAAATGCGGCAAGCGTCACATTGCCTGCAAAGCCCGCCATTACTGGAAACTGTGAACTCCCTCACGTTCATCTTTGCTTTCTTGCCAGCCCCGGTTTTCGCCTGTCAGTAACGAGAAGGTGACTTTTTCTTCCCTTTCTTACACTCATCCCCAATGACTTAAAGAGGGACCCGAACATGACATTTCGCCATTGTGTGGCAGTCGATTTAGGCGCATCCAGCGGCCGCGTAATGCTGGCCACGTATGACTGTACCCAGCGCACACTTTCGCTTCGTGAAATGCACCGCTTTGTTAACTGCCTGCAAAAGCAGGATGGTTTTGACACCTGGGATATTGATGGCCTGGAGGCCGAAATCCGCATCGGGCTGACGAAAGTCTGCGATGACGGGATCCGTATCGATAGCATCGGTATTGATACCTGGGGCGTGGATTATGTGCTGCTTGGTCACAACGGCGAGCGCGTTGGCCTGCCTGTTTCGTATCGCGACAGTCGTACCGATGGTGTAATGATGCAGGCCATCGAACAACTCGGCATGGCGAATATCTATGGCCGCTCAGGCATTCAGTTCCTCCCTTTCAATACGCTCTACCAGCTGCGCGCCCTGGTCGACACACAGCCGGAGCTGGTGACGAATGTCGCCCATGCCTTGTTGATCCCGGATTACTTCAGCTACCGCCTGACCGGCAACATGAACTGGGAATACACCAACGCCACCACGACTCAGCTGGTCAACATCAATTCCGATAACTGGGACGAACATCTGCTGAACTGGACGGGCGCATCCGCTTCCTGGTTCGGCACGCCAACCCATCCCGGTAATGTGATCGGTCAGTGGATATGCCCGCAGGGCAATGAAATCCCGGTGGTGGCCGTTGCGAGCCACGATACCGCCAGCGCGGTGATTGCCTCGCCGCTCGCCAGTAAAGACGCAGCCTACCTCTCTTCCGGCACCTGGTCGCTGATGGGCTTTGAGAGCAAAACGCCGTACACCAGCACCGCCGCTCTGGCGGCAAACATCACCAATGAAGGCGGTGCGGAAGGCCGTTATCGGGTGCTGAAAAACATCATGGGTTTGTGGCTGCTTCAGCGCGTGCTGAAAGAGCAAAGCATTACCGACCTGCCGCGCCTCATCGCCGATACCGGAGCACTGGCTGCATGTCGCTTCCTGATTAACCCGAACGATGACCGTTTTATTAACCCGGCGCACATGAGCGCGGAGATCCAGGCCGCCTGCTTTGAGGCCGGACATGCCGTGCCATCCAGCCCCGCTGAGCTGGCGCGCTGCATATTCGACAGCCTGGCGCTGCTGTATGCCGATGTGCTGAGCGAGCTGGAAGACCTTCGCGGTAAGCCATTCAGCCAGTTACACATCGTGGGCGGTGGCTGCCAGAACCAGCTTCTGAACCAGCTTTGCGCCGATGCCTGCGGTATCACCGTGGTGGCAGGCCCTGTTGAAGCCTCCACGCTCGGCAATATTGGCATTCAGCTGATGACGCTGGATGAGCTTTCAAACGTTGACGATTTCCGCTCGGTGGTGACAGCGAACTACAGCCTGACCACCTTCACACCCAATCCCTGCAATGAAATTGCCCGCTACCGGGCCCAGTTTCAGCAAAAACGACTGACTAAGGAGCTTTGCGCATGACCACTCAACTTGAACAAGCCTGGGACCTGGCTAAACAGCGTTTCGCCGCCGTTGGCGTGGATGTCGAAGAGGCGCTGAGCCAGCTCGACCGTCTGCCGGTGTCCATGCACTGCTGGCAGGGTGATGACGTCGCCGGTTTCGAAAACCCGGGCGGTTCCCTGACGGGGGGCATTCAGGCGACCGGTAACTATCCGGGCAAAGCGCGTAACGCGACCGAACTGCGTGCCGATCTGGAACTGGCACTAAGCCTGATCCCGGGGCCAAAACGCCTGAACCTTCATGCGATTTACCTTGAATCAAGCGAGCCAGTTGCGCGTAACGAGATCAAACCAGAACACTTTAAGAACTGGGTTGAGTGGGCGAAAGCCAACAAACTGGGGCTGGACTTTAACCCGTCCTGCTTCTCTCACCCGCTGAGCGCCGACGGTTTTACCCTCGCCCATGCGGATGATGAAATTCGTCAGTTCTGGATCGACCACGTGAAGGCCTGCCGCCGCGTCTCGGCCTGGTTCGGCGAACAGCTTGGCACGCCATCGGTGATGAACATCTGGATCCCGGACGGCATGAAAGATATCACCGTTGACCGTCTGGCTCCGCGTCAGCGCCTGCTGGCCGCACTGGATGAGGCTATCAGCGAAAAACTGAACCCGGCGCACCACATCGACGCCGTAGAGAGCAAGCTGTTCGGCATTGGCGCTGAAAGTTACACCGTGGGCTCTAACGAGTTCTACATGGGTTACGCCACCAGCCGCCAGACCGCGCTGTGCCTGGACGCCGGTCACTTCCATCCAACAGAGGTGATCTCCGACAAAATTTCCGCCGCCATGCTCTACGTGCCGCGCCTGCTGCTGCATGTGAGCCGCCCGGTACGCTGGGACAGCGACCACGTCGTGCTGCTGGATGACGAAACGCAGGCCATCGCCAGCGAAATCATTCGCCACGACCTGTTCGACCGCGTGCACATTGGCCTCGACTTCTTCGATGCCTCCATCAACCGCATCGCGGCATGGGTTATCGGCACCCGCAACATGAAGAAAGCGCTGCTGCGTGCGCTGCTGGAACCGACCGATGCACTCAAACAGTTGGAAGCTAACGGCGACTACACCGCCCGTCTGGCCCTGCTGGAAGAGCAGAAATCCCTGCCATGGCAGGCGGTCTGGGAAATGTATTGCCAGCGTAACGATGCCCCGGCGGGCAGCCAGTGGCTGGACAACGTGCGGGCGTATGAGAAAGAGATTCTGAGCAAACGTGGATAAGTAATCCCGGCAAGAACCGACTGCATCAGGTACACGCCCGGTGCAGTCGGCGTTAGATCTGTACCAATAAAAACATCGCGTCCCGCTGATTCAGACGGGACGAAAACCACCTGCAATCCCTACAACTAACTCAAGTCAGTGGAGTAAAAGCAATGAAAATAAAGACAAGCTTGATCCTCACCGTTGCCGCTCTGGCGTTGTCCGGTTCCGCTTTAGCAGAAGTCAAAATCGCCCTGGTGGCGAAATCATTAGGAAATGGATTCTTCGAGGCAGCGAACGTTGGCGCACAGGAGGCAGCCAAAGAGTTAGGTGATGTAAAAGTCATTTATACCGGCCCAACCACAACCACCGCTGAAGCGCAGATCGAAGTGCTGAACGGGCTGATCGCCCAGGGCGTTGATGCGATCGCGATTTCAGCGAACGATCCTGACGCTCTGGTTCCGGTGCTGAAGAAAGCGATGCAGCGTGGGATCAAAGTCGTTTCCTGGGATTCCGGCGTGGCAAAAGCCGGGCGTCAAATCCACCTGAACCCGTCCAACAACGCTCTGATTGGCGAAACCAACGTCAAGCTCGCTGCCGATGCGCTAAAAGCGCTGAACGTGGATAAAGGCGAAGTGGCCGTGCTGAGCGCCACGCCAACCTCCACCAACCAGAACACCTGGATTGCGGAGATGAAAAAGGTGCTGCCGCAGTACCCGTCCGTCAATCTGGTGACCGTGGCGTACGGCGACGATCTCTCTGACAAGAGCTACCGCGAAGCGGTCGGTCTGCTGAAAACCTACCCGGACCTGAAAGTGATCGTTTCGCCATCGTCTGTTGGCATTGTGGCCGCAGCCCAGGCGGTCAAAGACCAGGGCAAGATTGGCAAAGTGTACGTCACGGGATTAGGCCTGCCGTCTGAAATGGCGGGCGCGGTGAAATCTGGCGCCAGCAAGAGCTTTGCTATCTGGAACCCCATCGATCTGGGCTACGCCGCAACCTATTTAGCGGATGACCTGGTGAAAGGTACGGCAACGAAAGACGAAGCCAGCATGGGTAAACTGGGCAAAGTGAAGCTGGATGCCGACGGTAACGGGGCGATGGCTGAGCCGTTCGTCTACGATGCCAGCAATATTGATAAGTTCTCGAAGATCTTTTGATCCTTTCCCCCTCTCCCGGTGGGAGAGGGTCGGGGTGAGGGCATCAGGCCGCATTTCCCCTCACCCTAGCCCTCTCCCGAGGGGAGAGGGAATACTATGGAGAACTATCATGACCCCATTGCTACAGCTTTCCGGCATCACCAAGGTTTTCCCGGGGGTGCGTGCCCTTGAGAACGTCCAGCTTGAGCTCTGGCCCGGCAAAGTCACCGCCCTTATTGGTGAAAACGGTGCGGGCAAGTCGACGCTGGTCAAAGTGATGACCGGCATTTACCAGCCTGAAGAGGGCGAGATCCTCTATAAGGCGATCCCTATTCAGCTCCCGACGCCGGAATCGGCGCACAAGGTTGGTATCACCGCCATTCATCAGGAAACCGTCCTGTTCGATGAACTGTCGGTCACCGAAAATATTTTCGTCGGGCAATACCTCTACAAAGGCTTTTTCAAAAAGCTCGACTGGCCAGAGATGCACCGCCGGGCGCAGGCCATCCTCACCCGCCTGGAAGTACAAATCGACCCACGCGCTACGCTGAAAACCCTGAGCATCGCCCAGCGTCATATGGTGGCGATTGCCCGTGCGCTGTCGTTTGAGGCGCAGGTCGTTATTCTCGACGAACCCACGGCAGCCCTGTCGCAACACGAAATCCTCGAGTTTTACCAAATCGTTGAACGCTTAAAGCAGGAAGGCAAAGCCATCCTGTTTATTTCGCACAAGTTCGACGAGATCTTTGAGCTTGCCGACCACTACACCATTTTGCGCGACGGCGTCTTTGTGGGTGCCGGGGCGATGAGCGAGATAACCGAAGAGCGGATGGTGTCGATGATGGTCGGGCGCGCCATTACCCAGACCTTCCCGAAAGTCGACTGCGAAAAAGGCGCAACGGTGCTGGAGGTGAAAGACCTGTGCCACCCGACCGAATTCGCCAATATCACTTTTTCCCTGCGTAAAGGGGAAATTCTTGGCTTCTATGGGCTGGTGGGCGCCGGGCGTACCGAACTGATGCAGGCACTTTCTGGCGTCACGCGGCCGTCGTCCGGGGAAATTGTTCTGAACGGCCACGCACAGCACTTTCGCCAGCCTGCCGATGCCATCAAAGCCGGTATCGTCTGCGTGCCGGAAGAGCGTCAGAAACAGGGCGCCATTATCGAACTGCCTATTGCGCAGAACATCAGCCTGCCGCAGCTCAGCAAGCTCAACCCGAATGGTGTGCTGGACGATGACCGTGAATGGCGGCTGGCAGACGAGTATGCAAAGCGTTTGCAGGTCAAAGCCTTTAGCTGGAAGCAGGCGGTTGAAACCCTCTCAGGCGGTAACCAACAAAAAGTAGTGATCGGCAAATGGCTGGCCACGCATCCTGACGTGATCATCCTCGATGAGCCAACAAAAGGCATTGATATCGGCTCAAAAGCAGCGGTTCATCAATTTATGTCCGAACTGGTTGGGCAGGGCCTGGCGGTGATTATGGTGTCGTCAGAGCTGCCGGAAGTGATGGGCATGGCGGACAGGATAATCGTCATGCACGAAGGGCTGATGGTGGCGGAATATCAGGCGGGTGCTGCCACGGCGGAAACCATCGTTAGCGCCGCCAGCGGTGCAAAACAGGAGGCGGCATAATGTTGAACCAACTCCTTAAACACCGTGAAGCCCTGCTGGGGGCGGTCATTATTCTGATGGTGATTGCCATTGGCAGCCGCGTGCCGTCGTTTATCGCGCCGGGTAACCTGGTGGAGATATTTAACGATACCTCCATTCTGGTAATCCTCGCACTTGGGCAGATGATGGTGCTGCTGACCAAAGGCATTGATTTGTCGATGGCGGCGAACCTTGCGTTGACCGGGATGATTGTCGCGCTGATTAACTTCCATTACCCGGATGTTCCCGTCTGGACACTGCTGATCCTCGCCACCGCGCTTGGCCTGCTGATGGGCGTCATTAACGGCCTGCTGGTGTGGAAGCTGGGCATTCCGGCGATTGTCGTGACGCTGGGCACCATGAGCATTTACCGCGGGATAATCTTTTTGCTCTCCGGCGGCGGTTGGGTCAACTCTAACCAGATGGGGGCGGATTTTCTCGGTCTGCCGCGCGCCTCGGTGCTGGGGCTGCCGGTGCTGAGCTGGTGCGCCATCGCCGCGGTGCTGCTGGTGGGCTATTTCCTGCGTTACAGCCGTACGGGCCGTGCGCTCTACACCGCAGGCGGTAACGCCACGGCGGCCTACTACACCGGGATCAACGCCGGAAAGATGCAGTTTGTCAGCTTCTGCCTGTCGGGGCTGTTAGCCGGATTCTGCGGCTATCTGTGGATTTCACGCTTTGCGGTGGCTTATGTCGATGTTGCCAACGGCTTTGAGTTACAGGTAGTGGCGGCGTGCGTCATCGGCGGGATCAGTACCATGGGCGGTACCGGGCGGGTGCTCGGCTGTCTGTTTGGCGCGCTTTTCCTCGGGGTCATCAACAACGCCCTGCCGGTGATTGGCGTCTCTCCGTTCTGGCAAATGGCGATTTCCGGCACGGTTATCGTGATTGCGGTTCTGCTTAACGAGCGCGGCAATAAACGTAAAGGCCGCCTGATCCTGCGTGACGCCGCGCTGGCACGTCAGAAAATGGCGGTAAAATCATGAGCAAAATGATGACCTCTGAAGAGTTCAAAAACGAGCCTGCTCCGGCGGGCATTTTCCAGCGCCTGCTGTGCTGGGAAGGTTTTCTGCTGGCAGTCACGCTGGCGGTGTTTGTGGTGAATGCCCTCGCCTCACCCTATTTCCTCAACATCTGGAACCTCTCGGATGCGACATTCAACTTCACCGAAAAAGCGATCATCGTGCTGCCAATGGCGATGCTGATTATCGCCCGGGAAATTGATCTGTCGGTGGCCTCCACCATTGCACTCAGCTCCACGGTAATGGGCTTTTGCGCGGCAGCGGGCGTGGATACACCACTGCTGGTGTGCGTGGGATTAGGCGTGGGGCTGCTGTGCGGGTTGTTCAACGGCATCCTGGTAACGCGCTTTAACCTGTCATCCATCGTCATCACCATCGGCACCATGAGCCTGTATCGCGGTATCACTTACATTCTGCTCGGCGATCAGGCGCTGAACAGTTACCCGGACAGCTTCGCCTGGTTAGGGCAAGGCTACGTCTTTGGCGCGCTGTCATTTGAGTTTGCCCTGTTCATCGTGCTCGCGGCGGTGTTTGCCTTTGTGCTGCACCGTACCAACTTTGGCCGTCGCACCTACGCCATCGGGAATAACCCAACCGGCGCGTGGTATTCGGGCATTAACGTCAAACGCCATAACCTGATCCTGTTTGCACTGGTGGGGCTGATGTCCGGCCTGGCTTCGGTGCTGCTGACCTCGCGTCTGGGCAGTACCCGCCCGACGATCGCGATGGGCTGGGAGCTGGCGGTGGTGACGATGGCGGTGCTCGGCGGGGTCAATATTCTGGGCGGATCCGGCAGCATGGTCGGCGTGATTATCGCCGCCTTCCTGATGGGGCTGGTGACCTTTGGCCTGAGCTTGCTTAACGTGCCCGGCATTGTGATGTCGGTGATTATCGGCGCGATGCTGATCGTGGTGATTTCACTGCCCATTATTACGCGCCGGATTATGCAGCGAAGACGGATCTAATTGCCGGGTGGCACTACGCCACCCGACATAAAAATCACAGTAATTAAGGAGAATTATCATGAGCTTTATGTTGGCACTTCCAAAAATCAGCCTGCACGGCGCGGGCGCAATCGGCGATATGGTAAATCTGGTGGCAAACAAACAGTGGGGTAAAGCGCTGGTTGTCACCGATGGCCAGCTGGTGAAACTCGGCCTGCTGGACAGCCTGTTCGCCGCGCTGGACGCCCATCAGATGTCATACCATCTGTTTGATGAGGTATTCCCGAACCCGACGGAAGCCCTGGTGCAGAAAGGTTTTGCAGCTTACCAGAACGCGGAGTGTGATTACGTCATCGCCTTCGGCGGTGGCAGCCCGATTGATACCGCCAAAGCGATCAAGATCCTCACCGCCAACCCTGGCCCGTCAACCGCTTATTCTGGCGTGGGCAAGGTGAAAAACGCGGGCGTGCCGCTGGTGGCGATTAACACCACCGCAGGCACGGCGGCAGAGATGACCAGCAACGCGGTCATCATCGATTCCGCGCGCCAGGTGAAAGAGGTGATCATCGACCCGAACATCATCCCGGATATCGCCGTGGACGATGCCAGCGTAATGCTCGATATTCCTGCTTCCGTCACCGCCGCTACCGGCATGGATGCATTAACCCACGCCATTGAAGCCTATGTCTCCGTTGGCGCTCACCCACTGACCGATGCCAATGCGCTGGAAGCCATTCGCCTGATCAACCTGTGGCTGCCAAAAGCGGTCGACGATGGCCATAACCTGGAAGCGCGCGAGCAAATGGCGTTTGGTCAGTATCTGGCGGGTATGGCGTTCAACAGTGCGGGTCTGGGGCTGGTACATGCCCTTGCACACCAGCCGGGCGCAACCCACAACCTGCCGCACGGCGTGTGCAATGCCATCCTGCTGCCGATCATCGAAAACTTTAACCGCCCTCACGCTGTCGCACGCTTTGCCCGTGTGGCGCAGGCGATGGGCGTCGACACGCGCGGCATGAGCGATGAAGCGGCAAGCCAGTCAGCCATCCAGGCAATCCGCGACCTGAGCATCCGGGTTGGCATCCCGTCTGGTTTCAGCCAGCTTGGCGTGACCAAAGCGGATATCGAAGGCTGGCTGGATAAAGCCCTCGCCGACCCTTGTGCGCCATGCAACCCACGCATCGCCAGCCGCGATGAAGTCCGCGAGTTGTATCTGGAGGCATTATGATCCGCAAAGCCTTTGTGATGCAGGTAAACCCGGACGCGCACGAAGAGTACCAGCGTCGCCATAACCCCATCTGGCCTGAGCTGGAAGCCACGCTGAAAAGCCACGGCGCGCACCACTACGCCATTTATCTCGACAGGGAACGCAATCTGCTGTTTGCAACCGTAGAGATTGAATCGGAAGAGCGCTGGAACGCGGTAGCGAATACCGACGTTTGCCAGCGCTGGTGGAAATTCATGGGTGACGTCATGCCGTCGAACCCGGATAACAGCCCGGTCAGCGCCGGGCTGAAAGAGGTATTTTACCTGGCCTGATCGGGTAACGCTGCCGCGCCCGCGGCAGCGGCAATCTCCTGCCGGCTGCTCAGCGTAAATGCCGACACCACCGTAATCGCCAGCACAAAACAGCCCAGCATCAGGTAAGTATCCTGGAAACCGATCCGGTCATACATATTCCCGGCAAAGGCGGAGAGGAAAATGGCCGCCGACTGTTTCGCAAACTGAAAGCCAATCAGGTAGATAGTGGCCGACAGGCGAGTATCAAACACCCCGGTGATGTACTTGAATGCCCCCACCAACAGGAACGGCACTTCCAACGCGTGCAGCATCTTCAGGGCAATCACTTCCACAGCGGTGGTGGCAAATGACGAACCGATAATGCGCGTCGCCATAATCAGCCCGGCAATCAGTAGCGTGTTTTTCGCCCCGATGCGGTTAATGATCCACGGCGAACAGAACATGATGATGGCATTACATACTTCCCCTGCCGTGGTGGCAAAACCAAAGGCGCGCGTCCCTTCCTGCGGTGTGGCAAAGAAGGTTTTGAAGAAGGTAGCGAACTGCTGGTCGAACACGTCATACACGCAGGCCACGCCAATCACATACAGGATGAACATCCACATTCTGCGCTGACGGAACAGGTTGAATACGGTTTTGGCGGTGATCTGCGGCTGGTTTGCGCCCAGGGCGTTCATCACCTGCGCCGTCTGGTTGGGCTTCGGCTTCGCGACCAGCAGCAGCAGCATCAACAGCAGAGCCGCCCCCGACCCCATCCAGAAGACATACGACGGATCGATGCCGAACAGGATCCCCCCCGTTGAGGCACACAGCCCCCAGCCGAGACAGCCGAACATGCGCGCCTTGCCGTACTCGAAGAAGCTGTTGCGACTCACACGTTCAATGTAAGCCTCAATCGCCCCTGAACCCGCCGAGAAGACAAATCCGATGTACAACCCGCCGCTCAACGCGCCCAGCCAGATATTGGCTTTAAGCAGTGGCGCAAAGATGAACAGGAAGAACGGCGCGAATAAAAACAGCAGCACCGCGATAATCCACAGCAGATGTTTTTTCAGCCCCAGCTTATCTGAGATAACCCCCAGTACCGGCTGGAAGGCGATAGCCGAAAGCGAAATGCAGGAGAACACAATCCCGGTATGGGTTTTGTTCAGCCCGATGATATCCGACAGCCAGATCGGCAGGAACGGAAAGCAGGTGGCCATAATGAAGAAATAGAGAAAGAAAAACAGCCCGAAGATCCAGAAATTAGGGTTGTCTTTGTGGGTACAGGTTGTTGTGTTCATTATTTTTATCCTCAACGGAGGGCCGGTTACCCGGCCCATCACCCTTACACGCGTTCCACGCCAATCAGAATGGCGGTTTCCGGGTCCAGGATCGGCAGCGCGATCCCCGCCTGCATCAGCCACTCACCGCTCACCGTTTGCGGTGTTTCCATCCACGCCGGTAACTTGCGCATGGTGTGGCCCCCCTCACCCGTTAAACGAATATTCGGGTGATCGAGCAGGGTGATGCGATACTGCGCGCTGGCCTCCAGCCCCGGCATGCGCAGCGGCATCATCAGGGTGTAATCTGGCATCGCGAGCTGGCTGACAATAAACAGCCCCTTCGTTTTGTCTTCGCTCACTATACCCTGCGCCAGGGTGCTGCTATCCGGCATATCTACCCGCCACTGGGTGCCATGATGGATAACCTCGCGCCACTGCTTATGCAGCGCGGCGTAATGGCGATACCCTTCGCGTTCCTGCGCGTCAACGCTGAGCGGATCCAGTTCCAGCCCCATATGGCCAAACAACGCCGTCAGGCCACGAAAGGCTATGCTGTGCTGGCGGAAGGTGGCGTGGCATTTATGATGACCGATATGCGCGCCCATCACCTCTGGCGGGAAGAAATAGCTCATGCCGCGCTGAATGGTGTTGCGCTCCAGCGCATCGTTATTATCTGAAGCCCAGAAACGGTGGCTGCGGGTCAACACCTCATAGTCGATGCGTCCGCCGCCGGAAGAACAGGATTCAAATTCAATATGCGGGAAACGCTCGCCCAGCACATCTAACAGACGATAGAACTGGTGCGTTTGTGCATCGGCGGCGGCTTTACCGTTATGCCCGGGCTGCACCAGCTCGCGGTTCATATCCCATTTCACGTAGTCGACCGCATGTTCACCCAGAAGCCAGCTCATACGTTCGACCAGATAGTCAAAGGCTTCCAGGATATTCAGGTTGAGTACCAGCTGATGACGTCCGGTCGCCTGCTCGTAGCCCGGCAACGCCAGCACCCAGTCGGGATGTGCACGGTAGAGGTCAGAATCAGGGCTAATCATTTCCGGCTCAACCCAGATGCCAAACTCCATGCCGAGTTGTTTCACATGATTGATGACCGGCGTCAGGCCGTTCGGGTATTTTTTCTCATCCAGATACCAGTCGCCCAGCGCGCGGCGATCATCGTTGCGGCCTTTGAACCAGCCATCGTCGATAATAAAACGCTCGACACCCAACGCCGCCGCTTCGTCGGCCATCCGCATAATGTATTCAGGATCATGGTGGAAATAGATCCCTTCCCAGGTGTTGAGGTGCACCGGGCGCGGTTTGTTTTCCGGGAAGCGGATAATGTTGCTACGCAGGTAGCGGTGGAACTGCTGGCTCATGCCGTTCAGCCCCTGCGCGGAGTAGCTCGCAAACAGGCGCGGCGTCCAGAGCGTTTCCCCTTCGTTAATCGCCATTTCCCCTGGCAGATAGAGCGCTTCGGCCTGGAGATAACGGCGTCCGTCCGTTTTGGCTTCAGCGCGCAGGCGGTGGTTACCGCTCCAGCCCAGATGTACGCCCCAGACGTCACCCTGCATTTCGCTGAAAGACGAGGTGCCTGAGATCAGCGCCGGGAAGTGCTCATGGGATGTTTTTCCGCGGCGGTTTTCTATCACAAAGCTGTTGTGCTCAAGCTTCACGCGGTGCGGCTGAAATTCATGGATCCAGCGCCCATGAAAGGCCATCACTTCCTGAGCGCGTTCCGCAACCGGCAGCGTCACGGCAAAGCGGTCAACCTGCCAGGGAAGTGCGCGCAGGTTAGTTAAACCATGACGTACCACCAGCACGCCACTGGCATCGAGCGCCAGCTCACTGGTCAGGCGCAGGCCAGCGTGCGCATCTTCTGCCGTCACCGTCAGGGTTTGCCCCTGTAGTCGTACATCAGAGGTCTTGAATACCGGCGAGCCGTCCAGCCCCTGCCGGTGCCCCTCAATCCCGGGCGACCCAAACAAACCGTGGCCCAGCTCCGCCATCAGGGTGACCGGGGAGTCAACATCCAGTCTGCCGTTGGCCACCGGGCGCGACAGACTAGCTGCATCCTGTGGTGAAAAGTGGCTAAGATGTGGCCCCCAGTAGAGAATTTCGGCGAACGGGTGCGTTTTTATCACCACGTCTACCGTCTTACTTTCGAGTCGTAAAATGAAATCTTGCATCAGACATCTCCTGTCATCGGGATGCCCTGAGTGTTGATCCGAAACGTTTCGGATGAGAACCAAAACGTTTCGGATTTGTGATCGGGTTTGGAAATTTGCTGTAATTAGGCCGTCTGGCCTGGGGAGAATTCCGGCTGCCAGAGCACCTGAAGCTGAGCGATATCGTCGCCGTTAATCAGCTGGCGCACCATATCTGCAATCTGTATTCCCACGCCCTGTCGCGTTGACTGGATAACCGAAGCCACGTCGATTTCCACGATGCTGTCCTGCGGCAAACCGTCGTATACCACCAGCGACACCGCGTTTTCGCCTGTTAAGCGGCCACGCTGTGCCAGTGCCATGGCCGCGCCGTCGCCGTGGGTGTTGCAGTCGGTAATGATGGCTGTAGGCGGTTGTGGCAAAGAGAGGAGTTCATTCGTGGTGGCATACCCCACGCGGCGCGATGGCGGCATGGCGCGCAGCCATTCGCTGGAAAGGCCAGCTTCCCGCAATGCGTCCAGATAACCCTGCCGACGCTGCGTAATGAAAGCCTGACTGTTGCTCTCACCCAGAAACGCAATCCGCTGATGGCCCTTGTCGATAAGCCAGCGGGTCGCCTGATACGTACCGGCATAATTGTCGAAATCGAACCATGCGTACGGTTGCGGCAACTGGCTACGCCCGAGCGCCAGGAAAGGAAATCCGGCGGCCTGGAGCTGCTCCAGACGCGGGTCATGATCCAGCGTATGCGCCACAATCAGCGCATCCACGCGGCGACTTTGCACCATGCGCATGTAGCTGTGCTTGTCGGCCAGATCGTCATCGGCAATCAGCAGGAGATCGATTTCATGTCGCGCAAGTTCGTGGCTAATTTCGCCAACCATGTCCATAAATACGCTGTTATTGAGCGGAACAGGATGAACCGGAAACACCAGGCCGACGGCATCGATTTTACCCATCTTCAGACGTCGGGCGAAGGTGTTAGGCCGGTAACCCCGGCGCTGGGCCTCCGCTTCAACGCGGGCGCGCGTCTCACTAGAGACGTCGTCATATCCGTTCAGGGCGCGGCTGACGGTGGTAACAGACAGCCCCAGTTCTTTGGCAATGGCTTTAAGCGACATGATTTTCCGTAACTTCGTTAGTTTTGTTCCGCAACCAGCAGCGCATGGGTATCCGGCTCCAGCGCCTTAAAAATATGCGGCAGATCGGCGGGATAACAAATGTAATCCCCTGGCCCCAACTCCTGTGGCGCATCCGTCAGGCCTACCAGTGCCCGGCCTTGCGTCACAATAATATGCTCAACCGAACCCGGTGGATGCGGCTGGGAAATACGATCCGCACCCGGCTGCGTCAGCAGTAAATAGACATCCCGACGGGCACCCGGCGGGCACGCGGCCAGCAAAATCGCCTGATAGTTTGCCTGTTCAGCAATCACTTTGGTGCCTTCACCACGGCGAATGACCTGCGTGGTGGGCTGCTGCGGCTCCAGCAAGCGGGCAAACGGAATACCCAGCGCAACACAAAGCGACCAGAGCGTCTCCAGGCTTGGGTTACCGTTGCCGGATTCCAGCTGCGAAAGCGTGGACTTGGCGATCCCGGCACGGCGGGCAATTTCCGCCAGTGAAAGCCCGGTTCGCAGGCGTTCTCGCACCAGACTTTTGGCGATCACGCTAATTGGCTGCGTCATATAACGGCCTCTGTTCTATAAATCGAACGAATCGTTCATCTTGAAAAACGATATTGATGCGTTCATTATAATGGAAATACGTTCGATATGGCTAAAATTGTATGAAGCATCACCTCTCCTGCCTCAAAGGCGACACGATAAAAGCAATCATCCTGGTGTGCCTGGCCGTTGGCGTTGTCGGGATGTCCTACGGCTCGCTGGCGATGGCGTATGGTTTCCCGGTCTGGGTGCCGTTTGTGCTGTCTATCACCGTGCTGGCGGGCGCGTCTGAATTTATGTTTATCGGCATTGTGGCGAGTGGCGGTAATCCGCTGGCGGCTGCCGCTGCGGGCTTACTGGTCAACGCGCGCCATGTCCCGTTCGGCGTAACAGTGCGTGAACTGGTGGGTAAGCGCGGCCTCAGCCTGCTCGGCTGCCACATCATGAACGATGAAAGTGTGGTCTTTGGCCTGTCGCAAAAAACGCCTGAACAGCGAAAAGCCGCCTACTGGTTATGCGGTCTTGGCGTGGCGCTCATCTGGCCGCTCGGCGCGTTACTGGGGGCAGTGGTTGGCAAACTCTTACCCGCCCCGGAAACCATCGGACTGGATGCCGTGTTCCCTGCCATTTTACTGGCGCTGGTGGTTCCGGCATTTAAAAACCGCACCACGCTTATCCGCGCCTGTAGCGGCGCCATGTTGTCGCTGGCCGCCGTGCCATTTGCGCCGGTCGGTTTACCGGTTCTTCTTTCTTTACTGGGCCTGGCGGCGAGGAAAAAATAATGGGAAACATGACATTCTTTATTCTGGGTATCGCCATCTTATCGGCAGGGACGTATCTGATGCGTCTTGGCGGGGCGAAACTTGGGAACCGACTGGCGCTTTCTGAGCGTTCACAGGCGCTGCTTTCTGACGCGGCAACGGTATTGCTGTTCTCCGTGGCGCTGGCGACCACGTTTTATGAAGGGGAACACTTCGCCGGAATGGCGCGGGTGCTGGGCGTGGCGTTTGCGGTGTTTTTAGCCTGGCGAAAAATGCCGTTAATTGTGGTAATCGTGGCGGCGACGGTCGTGACGGCTCTGCTGCGTCTGGCGGGGATCCAATAAAAAAAGCGCCCCGGGGGCGCCCTTTCGACGGTAAAGCGGGATTATTTGGTCAGTTCTGCCGTCATGTGTACGCGGTTACCAGAGAATGCCTGAGTAATTTTGTAAGATGACGCGCCTGCTTCCTGAGCCTGAGCTGCGATTTTCGCTTCTGCGCCGTCAATGGTTGAGGCGGTTGCGGTGACAGTCTGTGCAGCGAAAGAACCGAAAGAAGTAGCCAGAGCAATTACAGCGACAAAAGTTTTGATGCTTTTCATGATTTAAACCCTTTCATTAAGTTGTTTAGGTAAGGCACCGTGCCTTGATGAGATAAATACTAAACCTCATCATGAACAACTAAAAGCGGAAGGATTTGCTAATATCATTCAAAATTACTGATTAATAATTAAACGCTGAGGATGAGTATAAATCGTCGCCCTTCCCGGCTTACAGAATCCGACCAGCGTCAGGTTGCAGCGCTCTGCCACTTCCACAGCCAGCGTGGTCGCCGCTGACACCGCGAACAGAATTTCAATGCCACACATCGCCGACTTCTGCACCATCTCATAGCTGGCCCGGCTGGACACCAGCGCAGCACCCTGTTGCCAGATAGCGTTCTCACGCGCTCTGCGGCCCAGCAGTTTATCCAGCGCCACATGGCGACCCACATCCTCATGTCCACCAGCAATTTCACCTGATGGCAGCACCCAGGCTGCGGCGTGTGTACAACCGCTCAGCTGGCCAATGGGCTGAACATCGTTCAAATGCTCAAGCGCGCTGTCGAGGTGCGCCAGGTTAAATGTCTGGGTGAACGGCAGCGGGGATATCGGTTTGCCAATATCGTTAAGTTGCTCAACGCCACAGACTCCGCAGCCCGTGCGCCCGGCCAACGCGCGACGGCGCTCTTTCAGCCCCATAAAGCGGCGACTGGAGAGCTCAATTTGCACTTCAAGGCCATTACAGGCCTGAACCACGTCCATGCCGTAGATATCTTGCGGGTGCTCAATGATGCCTTCCGAAAGGGAAAAGCCGATGGCAAACAGGTCGAGATCTTTGGGGGAGGCCATCATCACAACGTGCGAGATACCGTTGTAGACCAGGGCAACAGGGACTTCCTCCGCCAGAAAATCGGGAGTGACGTGGGTAATGTGGGGCGGTCTGTGTACCGACAGTTCCACAATGCCCGCAGGCAGTGGCGACACGTGGGTAGCACGGTTTTGTTTAGACACAACGGCATTCCTGAACAACCACAGAGGCAGGTCTGCTATTGCAACATAAACGGCAGACCTTACGCATAGTATGGATCAACTTTTCAGCACCCATCCTCATCAAGTTTACCTACTCATTCCGGAGGGGTGCAACTGCAGCCATGATACACCCCTTTAACATGAGAGGTTGATAACGTGATTAATATCACACTTTATAATCAATGCAGTGATAATACGTTCACTTTGTATTAACGCAGTTCAAACAGGCTTACCGACAATGTGGTATTCTGATGATATCCCTCGTGGAATTGAGGGATTAACTCAAATTTTCTTCTTTGCGGGCAAAAAACGACCGCGAAGTTAAGACTCTATAAGTAAGCAATGTCGAAACAAGGAGTGACCCATGCAGGTCAGCAGAAGGCAGTTCTTTAAGATCTGCGCTGGCGGTATGGCAGGCACCACGGCAGCGGCACTGGGCTTTGCACCCGGCGTAGCGCTGGCGGAAACGCGGCAGTACAAACTGCTGCGCACCCGTGAAACCCGTAATACCTGTACGTACTGCTCTGTCGGTTGCGGGCTGTTGATGTATAGCCTCGGCGACGGTGCGAAAAACGCCAAAGCGTCTATCTTCCACATCGAAGGCGATCCGGATCATCCGGTCAACCGTGGTGCGCTGTGTCCGAAAGGCGCAGGTCTGGTGGACTTTATCCACTCAGAAAGCCGCCTGAAATTCCCCGAGTACCGCGCTCCAGGCTCCGACAAATGGCAACAAATCAGCTGGGATGATGCGTTTGACCGCATCGCGAAACTGATTAAAGAAGACCGCGATGCCAACTTCATCGATAAGAACGCCGACGGCGTAACGGTGAACCGCTGGCTCTCCACCGGGATGCTGTGTGCCTCTGCTTCAAGTAACGAAACCGGTTATTTAACCCAGAAATTTACGCGTGCACTCGGAATGCTCGCGGTCGACAACCAGGCGCGTGTCTGACACGGACCAACGGTAGCAAGTCTTGCTCCAACATTTGGTCGCGGTGCGATGACCAACCACTGGGTCGACATCAAGAACGCCAACCTCATCGTGGTGATGGGCGGTAACGCCGCTGAAGCGCACCCTGTCGGGTTCCGCTGGGCGATGGAAGCCAAAATTCACAACGGCGCAAAATTGATTGTTATCGATCCCCGCTTTACGCGTACTGCGTCAGTGGCGGATTTCTACACCCCTATTCGTTCAGGTACTGACATCACATTCCTGTCAGGCGTATTGCTGTACCTGATGACTAACGAAAAATACAACCGCGAATACACCGAAGCCTATACCAACGCCAGCCTGATCGTGCGTGAGGATTATCACTTCGAAGATGGCCTGTTCAGCGGTTATGACGCCGAAAAACGCAAGTACGACAAAACCAGCTGGAACTACGAGCTGGATGAGAAAGGCTTTGCGAAGCGCGACACCACCCTGCAACACCCGCGCTGCGTGTGGAACCTGCTGAAAGAGCACGTTTCCCGCTACACGCCGGATGTGGTTGAAAACATCTGTGGTACGCCGAAGGCGGACTTCCTGAAAGTCTGTGAGCTTATCGCCGAAACCAGCGCGAAAGATAAAACCGCGTCGTTCCTGTATGCACTCGGCTGGACGCAACACTCCATCGGTGCGCAGAACATCCGTACCATGGCGATGGTTCAGCTGCTGCTTGGCAACATGGGGATGGCAGGCGGTGGCGTAAACGCCCTGCGCGGTCACTCCAACATTCAGGGTCTGACCGACCTCGGCCTTCTGTCTCAAAGCCTGCCGGGATATATGAACCTGCCAAGCGAGAAACAGACTGACCTGCAAACCTACCTGACGGCCAGCACGCCTAAACCACTGCTTGAAGGCCAGGTAAACTACTGGGGCAACTATCCGAAGTTCTTCGTCTCGATGATGAAAGCGTTCTTCGGCGACAAAGCAACGGCTGAAAACGGCTGGGGCTTTGACTGGCTGCCGAAGTGGGACAAAGGTTACGACGTTCTCCAGTACTTCGAGATGATGAACCAGGGCAAGGTCAACGGCTATCTGTGCCAGGGCTTTAACCCGGTTGCCTCGTTCCCGAACAAGAACAAGGTTGTGGCATCCCTGTCAAAACTGAAGTTCCTGGTAACAATTGACCCGCTCAATACCGAAACCTCGACCTTCTGGCAGAACCACGGTGAATCGAACGATGTCGATCCATCGAAAATTCAGACTGAGGTGTT
Source organism: Enterobacter sp. C4G1 (assembly GCF_052886895.1). Taxonomy (NCBI): domain Bacteria; kingdom Pseudomonadati; phylum Pseudomonadota; class Gammaproteobacteria; order Enterobacterales; family Enterobacteriaceae; genus Enterobacter; species Enterobacter sp. C4G1. The sequence goes on from NZ_JBQVVV010000001.1 coordinate 1,036,429, forward strand.
CCGACTGCCATCGACCTGCTTCGCGGAAGAGAACGGCTCTATTGTTAACTCCGGGCGCTGGTTGCAGTGGCACTGGAAAGGCGCAGACGCCCCAGGGCTTGCCATGAACGACGGTGAGATCCTGGCCGGCATCTTCTTACGCCTGCGTAAGATGTACGCAGCCGAAGGCGGCGCGAACCCGGAACCGGTTCTGAATATGTCCTGGAACTACTCGACGCCAGAAAATCCAGCGCCGGAAGAAGTGGCGATGGAGAGCAACGGTAAGGCGCTGGCGGATGTTATCGACCCGGCTACCGGTGCCGTTCTGGCGAAGAAAGGTGAACAGCTCAGCACCTTTGCGCACCTGCGCGATGACGGCACGACGTCCAGCGGTTGCTGGATCTTCGCCGGAAGCTGGACGCCGAAAGGCAACCAGATGGCCAACCGCGATAACGCCGACCCGTCGGGTCTGGGCAATACGCTGGGTTGGGCATGGGCATGGCCGCTTAACCGCCGCATTCTGTACAACCGCGCCTCCGCAGACCCGCAGGGTAATCCGTGGGATCCGAAGCGTCAGCTGCTGAAATGGGACGGCGCGAAATGGGGCGGCGTGGATATTCCGGACTACAGCACTGCCGCACCAGGCAGCGATGTCGGGCCGTTTATCATGCAGCCTGAAGGGATGGGACGCTTGTTTGCTATCGATAAGATGGCGGAAGGTCCGTTCCCGGAACACTACGAACCGTTTGAAACGCCGCTGGGTACCAACCCGCTGCACCCGAACGTGGTCTCTAACCCGGCAGCCCGTATCTTCAAGGGCGATCTCGAAGCGCTGGGTAAAAAAGACAAGTTCCCGTATGTGGGTACAACCTATCGTCTGACCGAGCACTTCCACTACTGGACCAAGCACGCGCTGCTTAACGCCATCGCGCAGCCGGAACAGTTTGTAGAGATCGGCGAGAAGCTGGCGAACAAGCTCGGCATTGCCCACGGCGATACCGTGAAAGTCTCCTCTAACCGCGGCTATATCAAGGCCAAGGCAGTGGTGACCAAGCGTATTCGCACGCTGAACGTTCACGGTCAGCAGGTGGACACCATTGGTATTCCTATCCACTGGGGTTACGAGGGCGTGGCGAAGAAAGGGTTTATTGCTAACACCCTGACGCCGTTCGTCGGTGATGCGAACACGCAGACGCCGGAGTTTAAGGCCTTCCTCGTGAACGTGGAAAAGGTGTAACGGAGACGACTTATGGCTTATCAATCGCAAGACATTATTCGTCGTTCCGCGACTAACGGTTTCACTCCCGCGCCTCAGGCGCGGGACCACCAGCAGGAAGTGGCGAAGCTTATCGACGTGACCACCTGTATCGGCTGTAAAGCCTGCCAGGTGGCGTGCTCGGAGTGGAACGATCTCCGTGACGAAGTGGGTCACAACGTTGGGGTGTACGACAACCCGGCGGACCTGACCGCCAAGTCCTGGACGGTAATGCGTTTCTCGGAAGTGGAGCAGAACGACAAACTGGAATGGCTTATCCGCAAAGACGGCTGTATGCACTGTGCGGATCCGGGCTGCCTGAAGGCGTGCCCGTCAGAAGGGGCTATCATTCAGTATGCCAACGGCATCGTCGACTTCCAGTCCGAACAGTGCATTGGCTGCGGCTACTGCATCGCCGGCTGCCCGTTCGACGTACCGCGACTGAACCCGGAAGACAACCGCGTCTACAAATGTACGCTGTGCGTTGACCGCGTAACCGTCGGCCAGGAGCCAGCCTGCGTGAAGACCTGCCCAACCGGTGCTATCCACTTTGGCTCTAAAGAGGATATGAAAACGCTGGCGGCAGAACGCGTGGGCGAGCTGAAAACCCGTGGTTACGACAACGCAGGCCTGTACGATCCGGCCGGTGTTGGCGGTACGCACGTGATGTACGTGCTGCACCACGCCGACAAGCCGAATCTGTACCATGGCCTGCCGGAGAACCCGGAAATCAGCGCTACTGTTAAGTTCTGGAAAGGCATCTGGAAACCGCTGGCAGCGGTCGGGTTTGCTGCCACCTTCGCAGCAAGCATCTTCCACTACGTCGGTGTCGGCCCAAACCGCGCGGAAGAAGAAGACGATAACCTGCATGAAGAGAAAGACGAGGTGCGCAAATGAGAAAACGTGACACCATCGTGCGCTATACCGCGCCGGAGCGAATCAACCACTGGGTCACCGCCTTCTGCTTCATGCTGGCGGCGATAAGCGGACTGGGGTTCTTCTTCCCGTCCTTCAACTGGCTGATGCAGATCATGGGGACACCTCAGCTGGCGCGTATATTGCACCCGTTTGTTGGCGTCATCATGTTCGCGTCGTTCATCATCATGTTTTTCCGATACTGGCACCATAACCTAATCAATCGGGATGATATCTTTTGGGCGAAGAATATTCGTAAGATCGTCGTCAACGAGGAAGTGGGTGATACCGGGCGTTATAACTTCGGCCAGAAATGCGTATTCTGGGCGGCGATTATCTTCCTGGTACTGTTGCTGGTGAGTGGTGTGATCATCTGGCGTCCGTATTTTGCGCCTGCTTTCTCAATCCCGGTGATCCGATTTGCGCTGATGCTGCATTCATTTGCCGCAGTGGCGTTAATTGTGGTTATCATGGTGCATATTTACGCCGCCCTTTGGGTGAAAGGCACTATTACCGCGATGGTGGAAGGATGGGTAACCAATACGTGGGCGAAGAAACATCACCCGCGCTGGTACCGTGAGGTCCGAAAGACAACGGAAAAGAAAACTGAATGAGTATTCGCATAATCCCGCAAGATGAGCTGGGTTCGAGCGAGAAACGCACGGCGGAATATATTCCGCCGTTGTTATTCCCCAGACTCAAGAACCTCTATAACCGCCGCGCAGAGCGTCTGCGCGAGCTGGCAGAGAACAATCCTCTGGGCGACTTTTTGCGCTTTGCCGCGCTGATTGCCCACGCACAGGAAGTGGTGCTTTACGACCATCCTCTGCAAATGGATCTCACCGCGCGCATCAAAGAAGCCAACGAGCAGGGTAAACCGCCGCTGGATATTCACGTGTTGCCGCGCGACAAGCACTGGCGCAAGCTGCTGCATTCGCTGATTGCCGAGCTTAAGCCGGAGATGAGCGGCACTGCGCTGGCGGTGATCGAGAATCTGGAAAAAGCCTCTGATATGGAGCTGGAAGAGATGGCGAGCGCGCTGTTTGCTTCCGACTTTACGCTTGTCAGCAGCGATAAAGCCCCGTTTATCTGGGCTGCGCTGTCGCTCTACTGGGCGCAAATGGCCAGCCTGATCCCAGGTAAAGCCCGCGCAGAATATGGCGAAGCACGTCAGTTCTGCCCGGTGTGCGGTTCAATGCCGGTGTCCAGCATGGTGCAGATCGGTACATCCCAGGGGCTGCGCTACCTGCACTGCAACCTGTGTGAAACCGAATGGCACGTGGTGCGCGTGAAGTGCAGCAACTGCGAACAGACCCGCGATCTGAACTACTGGTCGCTGGAAAATGAAGAAGCGGCGGTGAAAGCGGAAAGCTGCGGCGACTGCGGGACCTACCTGAAGATTCTTTATCAGGAAAAAGACCCGAAAGTCGAAGCGGTGGCCGACGATCTCGCCTCGCTGATTCTGGACGCGAAGATGGAGCAGGAGGGCTTTGCCCGCAGCTCGATTAACCCGTTCCTGTTCCCGGGTGAAGGGGAGTAATTACCTCTGACAGTGCCGGGCGGCGCTTCGGTATGAACCGGAAACATGGGTAACACTTTAGACCGGATACATGGGTAACAGTTATAACTGGCATAGAAGAGGAGACTCGCTATGCCCTGGACTGAGACCCAACCTATGCAACGCCTTGATTTTATCCGTGCCTGCCATGCAGGTACGGCCTCCTTCTCCGCTCTTTGCCGTCTTTTTGGTATCAGCCGTAAAACCGGCTACAAATGGCTTGAACGTTTTGACCCTTCTGACCTGTCATCCCTCTCTGACCAGTCGCGCGCTCCGCATTCCCACTCCCGGACAGTTCCTGATGATATCGTCGGGCATCTGACTGCCCTGCGTCAGAAACACCCTGACTGGGGGCCGAAAAAACTGCGGATGTGGTTGCTCAATCACCATGTCGATTTTGCCGTACCTGCCGCCAGTACTATCGGCGATATCCTCAAGCGTGAAGGGCTGGTTCCGGATAAAAAGAGAAAACGCAGAACACCGGGTAATCGCCAGCCGCTGACCACCATCAGTGAGAACAATCAGGTCTGGAGTGCTGATTTTAAAGGCAAATTCAGGTTGCTGAGCGGGGAGTACTGCCATCCCTTCACTCTGACCGACAATCACAGCCGGTATCTGCTGTGCTGCCGGGGAACACACCGGGAGAGTGAGCCCTTTGTCAGAGCGTGCCTGACTGATGCATTCCTGGAATATGGTCTGCCGGAAGTGCTCAGAACCGATAACGGTCAACCTTTCGCGGGAACAGGCATAGCCGGATTAAGCCGTCTTGCAGTCTGGCTAATCAAGCTGGGCATCAGGCCGGAACGTATCAGAAAGGGACACCCGGAAGAGAATGGCCGCCATGAACGAATGCACCGCTCCCTGAAAAGTGCGGTGAAATATGGCAACACCTTCATGACGATGGAAGAACAACAGCGGTGGTTCAGTGACTACCGGGAAGAGTTTAACCACGAGAGGCCGCATGAAGCCCTGGCAGGTGCAACGCCCGGAACGGTGTGGCAACCCTCGGGCCGACACTGGGATGGCAGAGTGCCTGAATATGTTTATCCGACAGGGGGCATGGTCTACAGGGTGAAATCGAGGGGAACACTGTATATGGGAAAAAAGGGGACCGTGTTCCTGAGTGAAGCACTGACTGGTGAGTACATAATGCTGAAAGAACAAGATGATGGCCTGGAAGCCATCATCTTTAATGGAATAACACTTGCGTACTACGACAGTAAAACCCAGAGTGTGCTCCGGATAGACTAAAAGTGTTACCTATGTTCCCGGTCTGATCTGTCACCTATGTATCCGGTCATACACAAGCTTGCCCGGCCTACAGATGATAGGGTGAGACAACCCCAACAATTCCCGCAAAATCTTTCGTATTACGTGAAATCAACGGGCAATTTCTACTCTGGGCTGTGGCCAGAATGATGGCATCAGGCAGTTTCATCCCGTGCTCCTCACGGAGTAAAACGCTTCTTTCAGCGATTTCACGCGACACATCGATAATCTCAAAGGCACCCAATACAGCCGCCGTTTTTGCTTCATGACCGTGCCTGCGCGCGCCGACCATCACTTCCATCCATGTAATCAGGCTGATCGCCCGGTGCGATGCTGTGTTTTCAATCGCATTCGCTGCCTCAGTGCGATTATTAAAGAGATCGATAAGAATGTTGGTATCAAACACTGCCATGTGTTCCACAATTACCACTCCTCACGCAGCTTGCGTTCGTACTCCAGCCCATCTTCTTGCTGGTTGCCCCACAGACCCAGCGCATCACGAATAACCGAAGTGCTTTGCTGGTCGAGATACTGCTCTATCGCTTCTCGCAGCAATTCGGCACGAGGTTGATTCCGCAACTGTTTGAGGTTATCCAGCCGTTGAATGACGTCATCCGACAAATCGATCAGTATTCTGCCCATATCAAGGTTCACCAAAAGACTCATATATCATCCTAGCATATCACAAATGGTTAATTTTCAGGCAAAATACTCCTTGTCATTTTAAGGTCAAAGTTCATTTTAAAATTCGCGACCACTTTTGCGAGCCGCTTTCCAGAACCGAGTTCCCATGCAAATCCTCTATTTTCTTCCGCGATAATCCAGGTTATAACACTGTATATCCATACAGAAAAAAGGCATTCACATGGCGCTGGAAAAGGGTATAGATAAACTGGTTCAGGATTTTATTGCAGCAGGAAGGCCCTCTTCGAGTAGCCAGAGTATTGATGACCGGAGAGCGGGATATCTCGCCAGCACAGTGCTCGCAGGGGAGACAGAAACGCGCATAACGGTTGAAAAACTTGAACGTGAAGGTATGACTTTCCAGGTCTACTCACCAGGTAACGCGGCCAAATTACTGCCCACCGTTATTTATTATCACGGTGGCTGTTTTATCAGCGGTGGGTTTGAGACGCATGACAATCAGCTCCGCCAACTGGCGTATTACGGCAACTGTCGCGTGATTGCCATAAGATACCGACTGGCGCCAGAACATACCTTTCCGGCAGCACATGATGATGCAGAAAAAGGTGCAAACCTGGTACGGAAGTATGCGGATACGTTTGGGGTGGATACAAACCGGATCACCCTCTGCGGAGACAGTGCAGGAGGCCATCTGGCTCTGGTGACATCACTGCGGCTCAAGAAGGCAGGAGTCTGGTTACCCGCACAGCTGATTTTTATCTATCCCATGCTTGATGCTACCGCCAGGTCCGGGAGCTACACCCGCAATGGCCTGGATTATGTCATCACCCGCGATACGCTGTTGAGCGGCTTTGAAACGTATCTGGTTGATACCGAAAAGCTTCATCCTGAAGCCAGCCCGCTATGGCGAGATGATTTGAGCGGTCTGCCGCCTGTACACATTATTACTGCTGAATTTGATCCGCTATGCGATGAGGGAGAGACACTCTATCAATATCTGACAGAACAAGGCGTGGTGTGTACGGCTCAGCGCTGGTTGGGCGTGATCCACGGCTTCTTTCAGCTTGGCGGTATCAGCCAGTCAGCACGGGATGTCATACGAGATATCGCACGGCGAATTAATCCAGCCCAGCAATAAACCGGGCTGGACAAGATTACTCTTCCTCGTTCCCACCCTCTTCGTACGCGCCAAACGGCTTCGCAGGGAGAACGATGTAGGTACCTGCAAATACCGCGCCCGATGTTTCGTCACCAAAAAGCTCAACCTGCATCTGCACGCGGGCTTTGCGTCCACGAGCCAGGCGGTCAAGGTCGCCACCGAGCGACCCCAGATCGGCAACGGCACTTGGCTTGCCGCTTATCGGTGCGCTGTAGCGAATGTGGGCATCTGCAAGAATGATGGTGCCACCAAGATGGCGCTCGCGCAGCATCAGCCAGATAAGCCCCCAGCCAGTGAGCGTGGCCAGCGAGAAAAGGCTGCCTGCAAACAGCGTGTGGTGCGGGTTTTGATTGCCGATTTCCGGCATCGTGGTGATGAATTTTTGCCCCGTATACTGCTGGATACGGACACCCATTTTTTCACTCAGCGGGATGTGCTGATACCAGGCCTGTTGTAGCTGCCCGCACCAGTCTGCGCGATGCAAAATATCATCCAGCGTGGCAACGGGTTTAATCATCAGGAAATGGCGAACCGGGGTGGTTTGCGGTGTCGTGATTTCACCCTGGTTAACAAAACCCAGCTTGGCAAAAAACTCCACGGCATCCTCACGGGCGCTACAGGTCACGCGCTTTACGCCTTCCTGACGCGCGACAGACTCCAGGGTCATCGCCATCAGTGTGCCCAGGCCTTTGTCCTGAACCGAAGGATGGACTGCCATAAAACGAATGGAGGCTTCGTTATCGGCATTAATGTACAACCGCCCAACGGCGACGAGGTTACCCTCTTCATCCACCACCATCTGGTGATGTGCCATTGCATCCCAGGCGTCACGTTCTGAACCCTGAGGCTGATGTAATGGCTTGCGCAGCATTTCCCAGCGGAAATGGTAGTAAACGTCTAACTCTTCTTCTGTTTGCGGTACTCGAAGGTGATACATAGCTGTACTCTCTCTTGTTACCCGCGGCCACGCCGCCAGCTGGCTCATACCTGGAGCCAGAAAGTGACGGGGCCATCGTTCACCAGCGAAACCTGCATATCCGCAGCGAATCGTCCGGTTTGCGTATTCATTTCCTGTTGGCGACAACGCTCAACAAAGTACTCATAAAGCGCTTCTGCACGATCTGGTGCTGCCCCTCTGGAGAAGCCCGGTCGCATTCCGCGCTCAGTGTCCGCAGCAAGCGTAAATTGCGACACCACCAGCACGCTGCCACCCGCCTGCTGGACATTGAGATTCATCTTTCCTTCTGCATCGCTAAAGATGCGGTAGCCCAACACGCGCTCACATAAGCGGTTGGCTTTTTGTTCGTCATCTTCCTTTTCGACACCTAACAACACTAAAAGTCCTGGGCCAATTTCACCCGTCACCTCTCCCTCCACGGTGACGCTGGCACGGGTTACGCGCTGTATCAATGCAATCATGGTTGGTCTGCTTCTTGTTGTTTTTCAGCTTCTGCTGTTTTTCTGAGTTCGCGATATATTCCGAGAGTGACAGTTATTTCGGCACCAAGCAAGACGATACACCAGGTCCAGTACACCCAGACAAACAAAATGGGGATCACCGCCAGCACACCGTAGATCAGCTGATAAGACGGGAACATGGTGATATAGAGGGCAAATCCTTTTTTCCCCAGCTCAAAAAGTACTGCCGCCACCAGCGCGCCTAACACGGCATCGCGATTGGGTACGCGTGTGGTCGGGACTACGCTATACAACAGCCAGAACGAGAGCCAGGACAACACCAGCGGGAAAAGGCGCAGCACATTGTCGATAACGCCATTTAGCTCACTGGCCCAACGCAACGAGAGCAGATAAGAGCTTATCGCCAGGCTCGCCCCCGCGAGCAGCGGCCCAAGCGTCAAAATCATCCAGTAAACGGCAAAAGAGTACACTCTGGGTCGAATCCGCTTACTGCGCCAGATAGTGTTCAGCGCACTATCAATGGCATACATCAACAGCAATGCCGTTACTATCAACCCACATGCCCCAACGGCGGTCATCTTGTTTGAATTGGCAACAAACTGTTCGATGTAATTCTGAATCACATCGCCGGTGGCCGGAATAAAGTTAGCAAAGATGAAATGACGCAGCTGTAGGCTTACATCCGCAAACATCGGGAATGCAGAAAAAAGGGCAAAAACAACCGCCACCAGCGGCACTAACGAGAGCAACGACACATAAGCAAGATTGCCTGCCAGTGTCGTCATGTTGTCCTCAACAATGCGAAGCCAGAGAAGTTTCAGCCACGCCCTGAGCGGGCGGGTATGGTGAGCGGCTTTTTGATGAACGTTTTTTAGCATAACTGCTTCGCGAAATAGTGGGGTATCGTCTCTTTTCCGGTCACCAGAATTGACGTGATACCTAGCTGGTTAGCTCCCTCTATATTATCGGCGTTGTCGTCGAAAAAGACCGCATCCGCTGCGGAGTATCCTTCTTTCTGCAATACGGCCTGATAAATTCGCGCCTCAGGTTTGCGCATTCCCATCTCCTGGGAGAGATAGACGTGATCCGCTGCGGCATTTACCTCAGGATATTCATCTGGCCAGAATGTCGTGTGCAGACGGTTGGTATTTGACAGGACCACCACCCGGTGCCCTTGTTTGCGAAGTTTTTTCATGATGTCGGTGACTTCCGGGCGGATCGCCACAAATACAGCCTGCCAGCCGTGAGCAAATTGCTCGTAGCTTAATGACAGGTCCATTTCGTGACAAAAGCGCTCGGCAAACTCTTCATCACTGATTTCACCACGCTCATGCTGATGGAAGGTCTCACTCATCGCGAAGCTCTGTTTTAATGTCGCCAGCGGAACGCGGCTAAAGTCGCTCCATGCGCCCAGCACCCGATTAAAATCGATATCGACGATTACATTTCCTAAGTCAAAGATATAAAGCATGTTTATCTCCTTTTCGCCGTGGAAAAGTAACTGTAGCGGGAAAGATAAGCTTTGGCTATGCGCTGCGACATAACGCATAAAAAGAAAAACCCCGCCACAAAGGACGGGGTTTTGCAGACTAAAAGAAGCGTGAATTAGTCTTCTTTCGGACCGCGCATCGCACGTTTACGATCGTTCTCGGTCAGGTGACGTTTACGGATACGAATTGACTGTGGAGTCACTTCTACCAGTTCGTCATCATCGATGAATTCCAGAGCTTGCTCCAGGGTCATCTTGACTGGTGGAACCAGGACCGTTGCTTCGTCAGTACCTGACGCACGCATGTTGGTCAGTTTCTTACCGGTCAGGCAGTTTACAGTCAGGTCGTTAGAACGACTGTGAATACCGATGATCTGGCCTTGTAAACTTCAGCACCGTGACCCAGGAACAGCTTACCGCGGTCCTGCAGGCTGAACAGTGCGAACGCAACCGCTTTACCCTGACCGTTGGAGATCAGAACGCCGTTGTTACGCTGGCCAACTTCGCCTGGACGAACGTCGTCGTAGTGGCTGAAGGTGGAGTACAGCAGACCAGTACCAGAAGTCATGGTCATGAACTCAGAACGGAAGCCGATCAGGCCACGGCTTGGGATCACGTAGTCGAGACGTACGCGGCCTTTGCCATCTGGATTCATGTTTTTCAGGTCGCCTTTACGCTCACCCAGAGCCTGCATTACAGAACCCTGATGCTGCTCTTCAACGTCCAGCGTTACGTTTTCGAACGGCTCTTGTTTACGGCCGTCGATTTCGCGGAAGATTACTTTCGGACGGGAAACCGCCATTTCGAAACCTTCACGACGCATGTTTTCGATAAGAACAGACAGGTGCAGCTCACCACGACCAGAAACACGGAATGCGTCTGCATCCGGAGTTTCTTCAACACGCAGCGCAACGTTGTGCACCAGCTCTTTGTTCAGGCGGTCAAGGATCTGACGAGAGGTAACGAACTTACCTTCTTTACCACAGAACGGAGAGGTGTTGACGTTGAAGAACATGGACACGGTTGGTTCATCAACGGACAGAGCTGGCAGTGCTTCGACGCTCTGCGGATCGCAGATGGTGTCGGAGATGTTCAGCTCACCCAGGCCGGTGATTGCGATGATGTCGCCAGCTTCAGCAACGTCACTCTCGATACGCTCAAGACCCAGGTGAGTCAGCACTTTACCGACTTTACCGTTACGGGTTTTGCCTTCGCTATCGATGATAGTAACCTGCTGGTTAGGCTTAACTTTACCGCGCTTGATACGACCAATGCCGATTACGCCAACATAGTTGTTGTAGTCGAGCTGAGAGATCTGCATCTGCAGGGTGCCGTCGAGATCAACGCTTGGTGCAGGAACACGGTCAACAATCGCCTGGTACAGCGGGGTCATGTCTTCAGCCATGTCTTCGTGGTCCAGACCTGCGATACCGTTCAGCGCAGAAGCGTAAACGATAGGGAAGTCCAGCTGCTCGTCGGTCGCATCAAGGTTAACGAACAGGTCAAATACCTGGTCAACAACCCAGTCAGGACGCGCGCCAGGACGGTCAACCTTGTTGATAACAACGATTGGCTTCAGACCATGGGCAAATGCCTTTTTGGTCACGAAGCGCGTCTGCGGCATTGGGCCATCCATTGCGTCAACGACCAGCAGCACGGAGTCTACCATGGACATTACACGTTCAACTTCACCACCGAAGTCGGCGTGCCCTGGGGTATCAACGATGTTGATACGGTAGTCATTCCATTTAATCGCGGTGTTTTTCGCGAGGATGGTAATCCCACGCTCTTTCTCCAAATCGTTGGAGTCCATCACGCGTTCTTGAGTTTCGGCACGAGCATCAAACGTACCGGATTGCTGCAGCAGCTTATCAACCAGGGTAGTTTTACCATGGTCAACGTGCGCGATGATGGCGATGTTACGCAAATTTTCGATCACAACTTTGCCTCAGGCATTTAGAAATAGCGCGTTATTGTACACGGATTAATCGCACTACAAAACAGGATCACAAACATCCCCCGCAAACAAGTATTGCAGAGATGCTTTGTGATCGCTTTCACGGAGCGGTAAAGGGCGCTTTAACGTAAATTGCACCAATATGGTGCTCAATGTTCACCATGGAGCACTATACTGGTGCAACATAACCATCATGGTGCAGCCCTTTTGCACTATGGTGCGCATGATAACGCCTTTTTGGGGTGTTTTAAAAGTTGGCACAGATTTCGCTTTATAAAAAATATGGCAACACAGCCAGTACAAGACAAAAATTGAAGACCTCGTTACCACGACGACAATGACCAATCTGGAGAGTTAAGTATGTCCGCTGAACACGTTTTGACGATGCTGAACGAACATGAAGTGAAGTTTGTTGATCTGCGCTTCACCGATACCAAAGGTAAAGAACAGCACGTCACAATCCCTGCACATCAGGTGAACGCCGAATTCTTTGAAGAAGGCAAAATGTTTGACGGCTCCTCCATTGGTGGCTGGAAAGGCATTAACGAATCAGACATGGTTCTGATGCCGGACGCAACTACTGCGCTCATTGACCCGTTCTTCGAAGAACCTACTCTGATCATCCGTTGCGATATTCTCGAACCAGGCACACTGCAAGGTTACGACCGTGACCCACGCTCCATCGCTAAGCGCGCAGAAGAGTACCTGCGTTCTACCGGTATCGCAGACACCGTTCTGTTCGGGCCAGAGCCAGAATTCTTCCTGTTTGACGACATCCGTTTTGGTGCTTCAATTTCTGGTTCCCACGTTGCTATCGATGACATCGAAGGCGCATGGAACTCCTCCACCAAATATGAAGGTGGTAACAAAGGTCACCGTCCAGGCGTGAAAGGCGGTTACTTCCCGGTTCCTCCGGTCGATTCCTCACAGGACATCCGTTCTACCATGTGTCTGATCATGGAAGAGATGGGCCTGGTTGTTGAAGCTCACCACCACGAAGTGGCAACTGCTGGCCAGAACGAAATCGCAACCCGCTTCAACACCATGACCAAAAAAGCGGATGAGATTCAGATCTACAAATACGTTGTGCACAACGTTGCGCACCGTTTCGGTAAAACTGCGACCTTCATGCCAAAACCAATGTTTGGCGACAACGGTTCCGGTATGCACTGCCACATGTCTCTGTCCAAGAACGGCACCAACCTGTTCTCTGGCGACAAATATGCGGGTCTGTCCGAGCAAGCGCTGTTCTACATCGGTGGTGTTATCAAACACGCTAAAGCGATCAACGCCCTGGCGAACCCAACCACCAACTCCTACAAGCGTCTGGTCCCAGGCTATGAAGCACCAGTAATGCTGGCTTACTCTGCCCGTAACCGTTCTGCTTCTATCCGTATCCCGGTTGTTGCTTCTCCGAAAGCGCGTCGTATCGAAGTTCGCTTCCCGGACCCAGCAGCTAACCCATACCTGTGTTTCGCTGCTCTGCTGATGGCTGGTCTTGACGGTATCAAGAACAAGATCCACCCAGGTGAAGCAATGGACAAAAACCTGTATGACCTGCCGCCAGAAGAAGCGAAAGAGATCCCACAGGTTGCCGGTTCTCTGGAAGAAGCGCTGCAGGCGCTGGACGCAGACCGCGAGTTCCTGACTGCCGGTGGTGTGTTCACTGACGATGCTATCGATGCATACATCGCTCTGCGTATCGAAGAGAACGACCGTGTGCGTATGACTCCGCACCCAGTTGAATTCGAACTGTACTACAGCGTTTAATTTTTAACGGGTTTCGCGCGACTTTTTACGCGCGACCCCGAAAGCTGTTTTTTTGTTGCCGTGGAAACTTTCAGCCCATCTTCGGATGGGCTTTTTTCTCCACCAACAACCTGATCTCACGCGCTTTTACGCCGAAAAAGCTATACTGCACTAAATTAGTGCAAACAACTCCAGGAGACTGCTGAATGGCAACTGGCACGCTGCCCGATGCTGGGCAGATCCTCAATTCTTTAATTAACAGTATCTTGTTGGTCGACGACGAGCTGGCAGTGCATTACGCCAACCCGGCGGCACAGCAACTGCTTGCCCAGAGCGCACGCAAACTGTTTGGTACACCGCTCCCGGAATTGCTGAGCTACTTTTCACTGAATATTGGCCTGATGCAGGAAAGTTTACAGGCCGGTCAGGGGTTCACCGATAACGAAGTGACGCTGGTGATAGACGGACGTTCCCATATTCTTTCGCTGACGGCGCAACGCCTTCCTGAGGGGCTTATTCTGCTCGAAATGGCACCGATGGATAATCAGCGTCGCCTTAGTCAGGAACAGCTCCAGCATGCTCAGCAGATCGCTGCCCGGGATTTGGTGCGTGGCCTGGCCCATGAAATCAAAAACCCACTGGGTGGTTTGCGCGGTGCGGCGCAGCTGCTGACAAAAGCACTCCCCGACCCTGCGCTTGCCGAATACACCAACGTCATCATTGAGCAGGCAGACCGTCTGCGTAATCTGGTCGACAGACTGCTTGGGCCGCAGCAACCGGGAATGCACGTATCAGAAAGCATTCATAAAGTGGCCGAGCGAGTGGTGAAACTCGTGTCGATGGAGCTACCGGAAAACGTCACGCTGGTGCGCGATTACGATCCAAGCCTGCCAGAACTGGCGCACGATCCTGACCAGATTGAACAGGTTCTTTTGAATATCGTGCGTAATGCCCTTCAGGCGCTTGGGCCTGAAGGTGGTGAAATTATTCTGCGTACCCGTACCGCTTTCCAGTTAACGCTGCACGGTGTGCGTTACCGACTTGCGGCAAGAATAGACGTTGAGGATAACGGGCCAGGCATCCCATCGCATCTTCAGGACACATTGTTCTACCCGATGGTTAGTGGCCGCGAAGGCGGTACAGGACTGGGGTTATCCATTGCCCGTAATTTGATTGATCAACACTCTGGCAAAATTGAATTTACCAGTTGGCCGGGTCATACCGAGTTTTCGGTTTACCTGCCAATTAAAAAATAAAGGTGACGTGTATGCAACGAGGGATAGTCTGGGTAGTCGATGACGATAGCTCCATCCGTTGGGTGCTTGAACGCGCACTCACGGGAGCGGGATTAAGCTGCACGACGTTTGAGAGCGGCAGCGACGTGCTTGATGCACTCACCACCAAAACCCCGGATGTTTTGCTGTCAGATATTCGGATGCCGGGCATGGACGGGCTGGCGCTCTTAAAGCAGATCAAACAACGCCACCCAATGCTTCCGGTCATCATAATGACTGCCCACTCCGATCTGGATGCCGCCGTCAGTGCGTACCAGCAAGGGGCATTCGATTATCTGCCAAAACCCTTTGATATCGACGAAGCGGTAGCCCTGGTTGAGCGCGCCATCAGCCACTACCAGGAGCAGCAGCAACCCCGTAATGCGCCAGTTTTTGGCCCGACGACGGACATCATCGGCGAAGCGCCTGCCATGCAGGACGTTTTTCGCATTATCGGTCGTTTGTCCCGTTCTTCCATTAGCGTATTGATTAACGGCGAATCGGGAACCGGTAAAGAGCTGGTTGCCCATGCGCTACACCGGCATAGCCCGCGTGCGAAAGCACCGTTTATCGCTCTGAACATGGCGGCGATCCCGAAAGATTTGATTGAGTCAGAACTGTTCGGCCATGAAAAAGGGGCATTTACCGGCGCAAACACTATTCGCCAGGGTCGCTTTGAACAGGCTGACGGCGGGACCCTTTTCCTGGATGAAATCGGCGATATGCCGCTGGATGTTCAGACCCGCCTGCTTCGCGTGCTGGCTGATGGGCAGTTCTACCGTGTTGGGGGTTATGCTCCCGTAAAAGTAGACGTGCGTATTATTGCCGCAACGCACCAGAACCTTGAGCAGCGCGTTCAGGAGGGCAAATTCCGTGAAGACTTGTTCCATCGTCTTAACGTGATCCGCGTTCACCTGCCACCGCTGCGCGAGCGTCGCGAGGATATCCCTCGTCTGGCGCGCCACTTCCTCCAGGTTGCCGCGCGTGAGCTGGGTGTGGAGGCCAAATTGCTCCACCCGGAGACCGATGCCGCCCTCACCCGCCTGGCCTGGCCTGGCAACGTGCGTCAGCTTGAAAATACCTGTCGCTGGTTGACGGTCATGGCCGCCGGTCAGGAAGTGCTGATTCAGGATTTACCAGGAGAGCTGTTCGAAGCCACCGCTCCAGAAAGCAGCACCGGACATGCGCTGCCGGACAGCTGGGCGACACTTCTGGCGCAATGGGCGGATCGCGCGCTACGATCCGGTCATCAAAATCTGCTTTCAGAGGCTCAGCCAGAAATGGAACGCACGTTGTTAACCACTGCGCTTCGTCATACTCAGGGCCATAAACAGGAAGCGGCTCGTTTACTGGGATGGGGACGCAATACCCTGACACGTAAGCTGAAAGAGCTGGGAATGGAGTGATTTTTACCGCTGTGTAAAGATTACTAATTGAGCGCAAATTGCCGTTATTTTGCGCTTTACTGTTCCGATGAGTTTTGTATGATCGTGCCCGGAAATTGGGGGGACCATCATGCTGGAATCATTAGTGAATTTGCTCTCGAGCGGAGCAGCCGAAAGCCACACGCCACAAACCGCCGTTGCTGCTGTATTGTGTGCGGCGCTGGTTGGGCTGTTTAGCTAGCGGGCTTGAATGTAAATGCCGGGTGGCGGTGGCGGCTTCGCCTTACCCGGCCTACATTTTGACGCAATTCTGCGCGTATTAAATCACCCGCGAGAACTGTTGCAGACGCGCTTTCTGACGCAAATACGCGTCGAAGCACATGCAGATATTACGAATCAACAAACGCCCTTTCGGCGTAACCTCAATCGCACTCTCCGAAATATCCACCAGCCCATCCTTCGCCAGCGGAGCAAGCAGCTTCAGGTCTTCCGCAAAGTACTCGTTAAATACCAGATCCCACTGCACTTCTGTCGCACTGAAATCGAGACGGAAATTACAGATAAGCGCCTTAATCACATCACGGCGAATACAGTCATCCCGCGTTAACGCGATACCGCGCCACAGCGCATTACCTGTGTCATCGACCTGCTGGTAGTACTGCTTTAACTCTTTCTGGTTCTGCGCGTAGCAGTCGCCAATCATGCTGATGGCTGAAACGCCCATCCCCAGTAAATCGGTGTCGCCCTGGGTGGTGTAGCCCTGGAAGTTGCGGTGCAGCACACCTTCACGCTGGGCAATCGCCAGCTCATCGTCCGGGCGGGCAAAGTGATCCATACCAATAAACTGATAACCGGTATCGGTCAGCGAAGTGATGGTTTCCTGCAAAATATCCAGCTTCTGCTGGGCAGAAGGTAGATCCGCATCCTTGATTTTGCGCTGCGCGGCGAACAACGTTGGCAGGTGCGCATAGTTAAAGACACTCAGGCGATCGGGATTGAGCTCAGCCACACGCTTCAGCGTAAAGGCGAAGCTCTCTGGCGTCTGTTTTGGCAGGCCGTAAATCAGGTCAATGTTGGTCGACGTAAAGCCGATATCACGCGCATGGTTCAGCAAGGCAAAGATAAAGTCTTCATCCTGCTCACGGTTCACCAGACGCTGCACTTCTTTGTTGAAATCCTGCACGCCCATACTCAGGCGGTTAAAACCTTCAGCGCGTAAGTGATCCAGTACATCCAGCTCAATTTCACGTGGATCGACCTCGATCGAAATTTCAGCGTCATCGTTAAAATTGAAGTTACCGCGCAGCAACGCCATCAGTCGGCTGATTTGTGCTTTGTTCAGATAAGTTGGCGTACCGCCACCCCAGTGCAACTGGCTGACGTGGCGTCCGGCAAAGAGCGGCGCACGATGCAGGATTTCCTGTTCAAGTGCATCCAGATATTGATCGGCCTTGTGCTGCTGGCGGGTAACAATTTTATTGCAGCCACAGAAGTAGCAGAGCTTATGGCAGAACGGAATATGGACGTAGAGCGAAAGCGGGCGCTCAGGATAGCGGGCAACAGCCTGAAGAAATTCAGGCTCACCGAATGTATCGGTGAACTCCAGCGCGGTTGGGTATGACGTATAGCGTGGCCCGGAATAGTTATATTTCTGGATTAGGGCCAAATCCCAGTCGATAGATGGTACAGACATACTCACTCCTTCCGTTGGTGTCGCGTTCGTATACGGCGGCCCGTTCTGGCCCCATTGCGGGCCATCATTCGGGTGCGCAGCCACTTATGTCGCCGCGACAACCGCCGTAGTTTAACGAATAACCACACCAGATAACATATAACCGGAAGGGTTATAAGCAGGACTGTCGTACCTGCCGGGTGCAAATGTTAGTTTCCACCCTTCAGAAGACGCATCATATCTTCCTGCTTCTCTTCTTCTTCTTCGTCATCTTCATCGTCGTAAGACAGACCAAGTTTCTGCATTAGCTCATCGATACGATCCAGTTTGGCATCAACCCACGACTGTTCTTCAGCGGTCAGGGCCTCTCCCTCTTCAAGACGTTCCAGCAGCGCGTCCAGGCGCTCATCATTCTCCAGCATATCCAGCTCAGCCTGCGGTGAAAGCATAGGTTTCTCGCTCTTTGGTTTGTGCTGCTTAGTGACCGGGGTGTCTGTCACGCCCAGTTGAATGGGAGTTTTACTGCCGATACGCGGATCTTTCTGCTGCTTGTTTTTCGCAGAAGAGGACGATTCACCGCTACCGTTCGCACGGCTGCCCGCAGCATGACCACGATGCTTTTTATCGCGTTTACGATCGCGCGCTTCCTGGTTCAGTTCTTCGCGCGTTTTGCGGCGTGCTTTTGCAGGGCGTTTTGCGCCCGCTACGGAGGTCGGTTTTTTCATGATGTTTTATCTTTAAGTCGTTTTCTTCAGTATAGAATTGCGGCGAAATCTAGCAGAAAGCAAGCAAAGAAAAAAGGCGACAGAGCAATCTGTCGCCTTTTTTCCTGACTCACAACCCTTAACGGGTCAGACATTCCTTGTTTGCCTACAACGAACCCTGTTTTATCCTTTGGCAGATACCGTCCGTGATACGGTTCCCTTTCCTGTTTTAAACGCCTCCAGGCGCTTGTCATCCTGACAATCCTGAGTCTTCGCCTCCTGGCGCTCCTGACCCTTATCCTTAAGTCGTTATCCTGTTGGCATCCTCGCCTTGCCGCACACTTTACCTTGTTCCATTAAACTAACAAGCAACAGAAAGGTACAAAAGTGGATTTTAAGAAAATTACCCATAATTAACTTTATGATTTTAAATGGTTTGTGTTTTTTAACACCTGCGATTTCTCTGAGATCTCCCATAGCATCTATGGCAGATCTCCTACACCGTCTGCGGTTATGGCCTACAGGGTTATTACGATGAGAAAAGCCTTTTGCCCGCATTCAGGTATAATCCCCCACAGATTACGATTTCTGGAGACGACCACGTGACTACCTGGAACTACCAACAGACGCATTTTGTTACCAGTGCGCCTGATATTCGCCACTTACCTTCTGATACAGGGATTGAAGTTGCATTTGCTGGCCGCTCCAATGCGGGGAAATCCAGCGCCCTGAATGCGCTGACCAATCAGAAAAGCCTGGCGCGTACGTCAAAAACGCCTGGCCGTACTCAGTTGATCAACCTGTTTGAAGTGGCTGACGGTAAACGTCTGGTCGACTTGCCAGGCTATGGTTACGCGCAAGTACCGGAAGAGATGAAAATCAAATGGCAACGTGCGCTGGGTGAATACCTGGAAAAACGCCTGTGTCTTAAAGGTCTTGTGGTTCTGATGGATATTCGCCATCCATTGAAAGACCTCGATCAGCAAATGATCGACTGGGCCGTGGCGAGTGATATTGCGGTGCTCGTGCTGCTGACGAAAGCCGATAAACTGGCGAGCGGCGCACGTAAAGCACAAGTGAATATGGTTCGCGAAGCGGTACTGGCGTTTAATGGCGATGTGCAGGTTGAGCCATTCTCCTCGCTGAAAAAGCAAGGTGTCGACAAACTGCGTCAGAAGCTTGATAGCTGGTTCAACGAGCTGGAGCCCGCGACAGAAGCGGAAGAAGAGTAATAACGCGCGCGGCAATGACCGCGCTTTTTTTTGCCCGCAATTTTCTTTGGCACAATAAAAAACGCCCCAGTCATTACTGACTGGGGCGGCTAAAATATTCAGCCAAATCCGATTACGTGAAGTAAAAGGTCTGAAAGATAGAACATCTTACCTCTGTACCCTACGTCGTTAACTCTACTCTTTTTTTATCGATCGAAAAAGCACTTTTCGTAGTTTTTTTTCATTCTTTACATAGGGAATTCTAATGATCATCACAAAACGCACCTGGTTATGTTGCTAAGTTACATAAAAAGCACGTTATTCACCTGACCCTTAGTGAGCTTGATCCCAGTTTTCCCCACTGCCCACTTCCACCAGCAATGGCACATCCAGTTTCATGCTGCTTTCCATCAGTTCGTGGATCTTTTTCGACACAGCAGCCAGGTCATCTTTATGCACTTCGAACACCAGTTCATCGTGCACCTGCATGATCATGCGCACACGCGGTTTCTCGTGTTCCAGCCAGGCATCAACGGCAATCATTGCACGTTTAATGATGTCAGCTGCGGTACCTTGCATCGGGGCATTGATCGCTGCACGCTCTGCGCCAGCACGGCGGGCTGCATTGCTGGATTTGATGTCCGGCAGATAAAGACGACGGCCCTCCAGAGTTTCAACGTAGCCTTTCTCTTTCGCCTGGGCGCGAGTACGCTCCATATAGTCCAGCACACCCGGGTAACGCTCGAAGTAGAGATCCATATACTTCTGCGACTCTTTACGCGGAATGTTGAGCTGACGCGAAAGCCCGAATGCGCTCATGCCATAAATCAGACCGAAGTTGATCGCTTTTGCACTACGGCGCTGCTCGTTCGTCACGCTTTCTAGCGGCAGGCCAAACACCTCTGCTGCGGTAGCGCGGTGAATATCCTTCCCTTCGGCAAATGCAGTCAGCAAACCTTTATCACGCGACAGATGCGCCATAATACGCAGTTCAATTTGCGAGTAGTCCGCAGAGACAATCAGGTAATCATCCGGGGCAATAAACGCCTGGCGAATACGACGCCCCTCTTCATTACGAACCGGGATGTTTTGCAGGTTTGGATCGGTCGATGAAAGTCGCCCGGTCGCAGCAACCGCCTGATGATAGGAGGTATGCACACGCCCTGTTTTCGGGTTAATCATCAATGGTAGCTTATCGGTATAGGTCGATTTAAGCTTCGCAAGCCCACGATACTCGAGGATCACTTTTGGCAGCGGATAATCCAGCGCCAACTCCTCAAGCACTTCTTCAGAGGTCGATGGTGCGCCGCCTGGGGTTTTCTTCAATGGCTTGATGCCCTGTTTTTCAAACAGGATAGTTTGCAGCTGTTTCGGCGATGACAGGTTAAACGCCTCGCCGGCAAGCTCATGCGCTTTTTGCTCAAGCTCGGTAAGACGTTGCGCCAGCTCACCTGAGTGGTTATGCAGCACCGTTGGGTCGATTTTCACGCCGTTGCGTTCAATACGGGACAGCACCGGCACCAGCGGCATTTCGATATGCTGGAATACGCTCAGCGGGCCTTCGTTCTTCTGAAGCTTTGGCCACATCTTCAGATGCAGTTGCAGCGTTACGTCGGCATCTTCTGCCGCATAGCGGCCTGCTTCTTCCAGCGCAATCTGGTTAAAGGTCAGCTGGTTTTTACCCTTACCGGCAATCTCTTCAAAGGTAATGGTTTTGTGCTTCAGCCAGCGATCGGACAAGGAGTCCATATCGTGACGGCCTGCAACGCTGTCCAGAATGTAGGATTCCAGCATGGTGTCAAAGGCAATACCGCGCAGCTCAATACCGTAGTTTTGCAGGATGCCACGGTCATATTTGAGGTTTTGCCCCACCTTAAGGACTTTTTCGTCTTCAAGGAGAGGTTTGAGCAATTCCAGCACGCGCTCGCGAGGAATTTGATCCGGTGCGTCCAGGTAGTCGTGTGCCACAGGGACATACGCAGCCAGGCCCGGCTCCGTTGCAAACGAGAGACCAACCATATTGGCTGAGATGTTGTCGAGGCTGTCGGTCTCAGTATCGAACGCGAAGACCGGTGCCTTCTTCAGCTTTTCAATCCACGCAATTAACTGCGCTTCTTCAAGTAGGGTTTCATAGTGTTCAGAAGACAGGGCGCTCACCGGCTCTTCTTCTAATTCAACCTCAACTTCGAGGGTTTCTGTTGGTTTTGCCGCAGGTTTAGCACCCTTCGCCTGCATCCATTTGCCTGCTTCGACGTCTGTCGTCCAGCGTTTGAATTCGTATTTTTTAAACAGACTGAGCAGATCGTCCGCTGACGGTTGCTGCACTTCAAGTTGCTCGCAACCCAGCTCCAGCTCAACGTCAGTTTTGATGGTTGCCAGTTTATAAGAGAGGTAAGCCAGATCTTTATTTTGCTCAAGCTTAGCCGCCATCGTCTTCGCGCCGCGGAATGTCAGGCTCGCGATTTTATCTGATTCGCCATAAAGCGTGTCCAGTCCGCCAAGCCCCTGCAACAACGCCTGAGCCGTCTTTTCACCCACACCCGGTACGCCCGGAATGTTATCGGAGGAGTCGCCCATTAAGGCAAGGAAATCGATGATCAGTTCGGGCGGCACACCGTATTTGGTGACAACTTCTTCTGGCCCCAGAATGGTGTTCGTCATGGTGTTAATCAGGGTGATCCCTGGCGTCACCAGCTGCGCCATATCTTTATCGCCGGTGCTGATAAGCACGGGACGGCCCAGTTTTTCGGCTTCACGCGCCAGCGTGCCGATTACGTCATCAGCCTCTACCCCGGACACCGCCAGCAGCGGCAGACCCATCGCTTTCACCATCGTGTGCAGCGGTTCTATTTGTGCGCGCAGATCGTCAGGCATTGGCGGACGATGAGACTTGTAGTCTTCGAATAATTCATCACGGAAGGTTTTGCCCTTCGCATCAAAAACAACGGCCGCATGGGTCGGTTGATACTGAAGGATCAGGCTGCGCAGCATGTTTAACACGCCATACATCGCGCCGGTAGGCTCTCCTGCGCTATTGGTCAGAGGAGGAAACGCATGATACGCCCGATACAGGTAAGAAGAGCCGTCGACGAGAATAAGAGGGTTTTCTGGGATCTGAACCATAATGTCCGTGCCTTTAATCAATTTATGGGTAAAGGATGCCACAGAAGGATGAAAACATCAGTTTTTAGCGCTGATAACAGGAAAAGATTTTGCGATCGTGAGGATCGCTCGCAAATTTCAATCTGTGGATAAGTTTGTGCATATTTTTGCTTCATATGAATAACAGCCATGAAAATTATATACCACATTCTATTTTTATATTTAATATCAGTTAGTTGATTATTGATCCGGGATCTCTTTCGTCAACTGATGACAATTTACTCCATGTGGATATAAGCCTTGCCATTCCCACCATCATAGTGGAATCGTCTGCTGCTGAGTAAAAGCCTCAGGCTCGCGGTATGAAAGCGCCATTATTGTGTCTGTTTTCTGGTAAAATCAGCGCCCAGCGCCGGAAACCGGCCGCACCTTATAGATAACTATCTGAAAATGCTCATTATGTTGAGATTACTTGCTGCGATAACATTACTGTTAAGCATCATTTTAACTATTCTGGTTACCATCGCCTGTTCGGTGCCGATTATTGTCGCCGGAATAATTAAACTGCTGTTGCCTGTTCCCGCAGTCTGGCGCGCGGTTTCTACATTTTGTAATTTTATGATGTACTGCTGGTGCGAAGGTTTGGCCATACTGCTTTACCTGAATCCCCGCCTGAAGTGGGATGTTGAAGGTCTGGACAGACTGAACAAAAAGAACTGGTATTTGCTTATCTGCAATCACCATAGCTGGGCAGATATCGTGATTTTATGCGTGTTGTTCCGCAAACATATCCCAATGAACAAATACTTCCTGAAACAGCAGCTAGCCTGGGTTCCTTTTATTGGTCTGGCCTGTTGGGCGCTGGATATGCCGTTTATGAAGCGCTATTCGCGCAGCTATCTGATCCGCCATCCAGAACGCCGCGGTAAAGATGTAGAAACCACGCGCCGCTCATGCGAAAAGTTTCGGGCGCATCCGACGACCATCGTTAACTTTGTTGAAGGCTCGCGTTTTACTGAAGAAAAACGCCAGCAAACGCGCTCACCTTATCAGAACTTATTACCACCGAAGGCCGCAGGAATTGCGATGGCGCTTAACGTATTAGGGGAACAGTTCGATAAGCTGCTTAACGTCACCTTATGCTATCCGGAAAACGATAAGACGCCATTCTACGATATGCTCAGCGGCAAATTAACGCGGATTGTGGTGCGGGTCGATCTGGTGCCTGTGGATGCAGAGCTGCATGGTGATTACGTTAACGATAAGAATTTCAAACGTCGTTTCCAGCTTTGGCTCAATACACTCTGGAAAGATAAAGACGAGCAGATAAACAACATAAAATCTTCATATAAAAACGCCGGTCACTGACCGGCGTTTTTTTCTTACTTCTTCTCAACCAGATATTTCACGGTATCGGCATACTGTTGTACGAAGATATCCATGCTGCTGGTATCCATGCCCTGCATGTTCAGCTGGTATTTGCCGTTAACATACATCGCCGGAACACCCTGCAATTGCAGGTCGGCTGCCGCTTTCTCTTGCTGAGCAACCAGAGATTTCACCACGAAGCTGTTCCAGGCCGCGTCATAATCTTCGCCCTTCACACCCGCATCAACGAATACTTTACGGATATCAGCAGTCGTTTGCACAGTCTGGGTTTTCTGCACAGCTTCAAACATTGGGGAGGTGATCTTGTCTTCCACACCCAGGGCAATGGCAACCGCCCACGCCTGAGTCAGGTCTTTGCCCAATGGGCCCAGGAACTCAACGTGGTACTTGGTCATTTTGGTGCCTTCCGGCAGCTTTTTCTTCACGTTGTCAGAAACATGCAGCACCTGCTCAAACTCATAGCAGTGCGGGCAATAGAACGAAAAGAACTCCAGAACCTGTGGCTCACCCGCTACTGGCTTCTCGAGCGTGATGAACTGCTTGCCGTCAGTAAACTGAGCAGCAGAAGCGCTAAATGCCAGAATCATACCTGCCAGCGCCAGCCAAATTTTTTTCATGATCAACTTTCTCCTGGGTGTGTCCAATTAATACATCGGCGTTAATTGCAGAGGGGGTTCCTGAAGAACCTTAACCTGCTCGGTAAATGTGGATATCTGGTTGCGCCAGTAATCCTCCC
Organism: Enterobacter sp. C4G1; assembly: GCF_052886895.1. Taxonomy (NCBI): domain Bacteria; kingdom Pseudomonadati; phylum Pseudomonadota; class Gammaproteobacteria; order Enterobacterales; family Enterobacteriaceae; genus Enterobacter; species Enterobacter sp. C4G1. The sequence goes on from NZ_JBQVVV010000001.1 coordinate 1,061,296, forward strand.
CGGTAAGCCACGGGAAATTTCGGGGAAATGCGGGGTCATCCCAACGCCTGATTAACCATGCGAGATAATAAACAAAACGCATCGCACGTAAAGGTTCAATCAGGGCAATTTCGTCTGAATTAAAGGGACTAAACTCTTCATAAGCTTCAATGATGGTTTCAAGCTGCATACGCTGCTCGGCTTTGTCCCCATTGAGCAGCATCCACAGATCCTGAACGGCTGGCCCCATTCGGGCATCGTCCAGGTCAACAAACAGTGGGCCATCACGCCAGAGAATATTACCGGCATGGCAATCCCCATGCAGACGAAGCACTGGAATATCGTCGCGCCAGCATGACTTCACCGCATCGATTAGTTTATCCGTCGCAGCGAGGAAATTATCTTTCAGCATTGCCGGGATAAGTGCTGACGATTCGAATACCTGACGTGGCTCCTGAAGATATTCCTGAATGCCCATGGTCGGGCGAGCAATAAACGGTTTTTTACGGCCAGTCTGATGGATTCGCCCAAGATAACGCGCAACCCATTCCATTTGATCGATATTGTCGGCTTCGAACTGGCGGCCACCCAGGCTGGGAAATACAGCAAAGTAGAATCCCTGGTGAGTGAGCAACGTCTGGTTATTGAATTTCAGCGGCGCGGCAACAGGGACATCGTCCTCCAGCAGATCGTGGGCAAACTGATGTTCTTCCTGGATTTGCTCCGCGGACCAGCGCTCGGGGCGATAAAATTTAACGACAAAACGCTGCCGATCCTCGTCCTGAAATTGATAGACGCGGTTTTCGTAGCTATTTAAGGGAGTTAACCCGGAATCCACCCGAATACCCTGCTCAAAAAGGGCATCCATAATGGTATCCGGGTGCAATGTCTGGAAAGTAAAAGCCTGGTCGTTCATCCGATCATCCGGAAAATATACGAATGATTCAGGATATCATCTTGTGGCGATTTCGGAGTCGCCGCTTACAAGCTTTTACTCTTTAATTACGCCACGTGCGCGCAGTAATGCGGTTTTAAAATCTTCCTCATAATCTTTCTGAATACCCGGAATAACAGCATCTTTTGCAGAGTCGCGCATTTTAAGGTGATAGATCAGGATGTCATCAGAAAGGTCTGTCAATTCACCGTCATAACCTGACTCTTTCGCCAGTTTCTGCAAAAATTGCATCAGGTTCAGCTCTGGCTCTTTTTGCCAGGCCGGCTGGAGGAGTTCAATAACTTCATTCAGACGTTTACATTTCATGGTGGTGCTCCTTTCATTTAGAAAGACACGTTAGCAGGGTCAATCCCACAATAAAAGAGGCGATATTCGTGAATCGATATCAGGAAATTACCGGTGTCGTTCTGGCAGGCGGAAGAGCAACGCGTATGGGAGGGAAAGATAAGGGGCTTGAGGAGCTAAACGGTAAGCCCTTATGGAAACATGTCGCCGACACTCTGTCAGGCCAGGTCGCATCAATCGCCATTAGCGCTAACCGCAATATCGATATTTATGAGCGTAGCGGATTTGCAATCTATCAGGATAAGCTTGCTGATTACCCGGGTCCTTTGGCTGGAATGCTCTCGGTGATGCAGCAATCTCAGGGGGAGTGGTTTCTTTTTTGCTCGTGTGATACGCCTTTTATTCCGTCTTGCCTTGTTGAGCGCATGGCGATGCAACGAGGCGTATCACCCGTTGTCTGGGTACATGATGGTGAACGGGATCATCCAACAATTGCATTAATTAACAAAGCGTTAGTCCATGACCTGCAAACTTATCTTGCGGCGGGTGAAAGGCGAGTGATGGTATTTATGCGCCAGTCTGGCGGGCATTCTGTTGATTTTAGCGATTTGAAGTCGGCGTTTATCAATGTGAACACAACGGAAGATCTTCAGCTGATGCAGGTGAAACGATGACACCGATTTTGGCCATTTCAGCCTGGAGTGGAACAGGTAAAACCACACTCCTGAAAAAACTGATACCTGCCCTTTGCGATAAAGGGATCCGCCCGGGGTTAATCAAACATACTCATCACAATATGGACGTAGATAAACCCGGTAAAGACAGTTACGAACTTCGCAAAGCAGGTGCAGCGCAGACGATGGTGGCAAGTACCCAGCGCTGGGCATTAATGACTGAAACGCCTGATGAGGCACCGCTGGATCTCGCTTATCTGGTCAGCCGGATGGATCATTCGTTGCTGGATTTGGTCCTGGTGGAAGGATTTAAACATGAAGCAGTACCGAAAATACTGCTTTTCAGACGCGATGCGGGGCACGATATCGCTGAATTAACGCTGGATGAACATGTTATTGCAGTGGCCAGCGATATAGGGTTAGACCTGCCAGTACCGGTTCTTGATTTGAATGATGTGGACGGGATTGCAGAGTTTATTATGACATGGAGTGCGGCCTGACTTGCCGGGTGGCGGCTTCGCCTTACCCGACCTACAAAATTCGATGGTTCAGAAACGCAAAAAGGCCATCCTTGCGGATGGCCTCTTCACTTAATTGATGCCTGGCAGTTCCCTACTCTCACATGGGGAGACCCCACACTACCATCGGCGCTACGGCGTTTCACTTCTGAGTTCGGCATGGGGTCAGGTGGGACCACCGCGCTAAAGCCGCCAGGCAAATTCTGTTAATCTGTATCAAAGCTGAAAATATTCTGTCTCTCAACCGCCGAAACAGCTTCGGCGTTGTAAGGTTAAGCCTCACGGTTCATTAGTATCGGTTAGCTCAACGTATCGCTACGCTTACACACCCGACCTATCAACGTCGTAGTCTTCAACGTTCCTTCAGGACCCTTAAAGGGTCAGGGAGAACTCATCTCGGGGCAAGTTTCGTGCTTAGATGCTTTCAGCACTTATCTTTTCCGCATTTAGCTACCGGGCAATGCCATTGGCATGACAACCCGAACACCAGTGATGCGTCCACTCCGGTCCTCTCGTACTAGGAGCAGCCCCCCTCAATTCTCCAGCGCCCACGGCAGATAGGGACCGAACTGTCTCACGACGTTCTAAACCCAGCTCGCGTACCACTTTAAACGGCGAACAGCCGTACCCTTGGGACCTACTTCAGCCCCAGGATGTGATGAGCCGACATCGAGGTGCCAAACACCGCCGTCGATATGAACTCTTGGGCGGTATCAGCCTGTTATCCCCGGAGTACCTTTTATCCGTTGAGCGATGGCCCTTCCATTCAGAACCACCGGATCACTATGACCTGCTTTCGCACCTGCTCGAGCCGTCACTCTCGCAGTCAAGCTAGCTTATGCCATTGCACTAACCTCCTGATGTCCGACCAGGATTAGCTAACCTTCGTGCTCCTCCGTTACTCTTTGGGAGGAGACCGCCCCAGTCAAACTACCCACCAGACACTGTCCGCAACCCGGATTACGGGTCTACGTTAGAACACCAGCCATTAAAGGGTGGTATTTCAAGGTCGGCTCCACGCAGACTGGCGTCCACGCTTCAAAGCCTCCCACCTATCCTACACATCAAGGACCAGTGTTCAGTGTCAAGCTATAGTAAAGGTTCACGGGGTCTTTCCGTCTTGCCGCGGGTACACTGCATCTTCACAGCGAGTTCAATTTCACTGAGTCTCGGGTGGAGACAGCCTGGCCATCATTACGCCATTCGTGCAGGTCGGAACTTACCCGACAAGGAATTTCGCTACCTTAGGACCGTTATAGTTACGGCCGCCGTTTACCGGGGCTTCGATCAAGAGCTTCGCGTTGCCGCTAACCCCATCAATTAACCTTCCGGCACCGGGCAGGCGTCACACCGTATACGTCCACTTTCGTGTTTGCACAGTGCTGTGTTTTTAATAAACAGTTGCAGCCAGCTGGTATCTTCGACTGATTTCAGCTCCACCCGCAGGGGCTTCACCTACACATCAGCGTGCCTTCTCCCGAAGTTACGGCACCATTTTGCCTAGTTCCTTCACCCGAGTTCTCTCAAGCGCCTTGGTATTCTCTACCTGACCACCTGTGTCGGTTTGGGGTACGATTTGATGTTACCTGATGCTTAGAGGCTTTTCCTGGAAGCAGGGCATTTGTTACTTCAGTACCGTAGTACCTCGTCATCACACCTCAGCGTTAAAAAGAGTCCGGATTTACCTAAACTCTCCGCCTACATGCTTAAACCGGGACAACCGTCGCCCGGCTAACATAGCCTTCTCCGTCCCCCCTTCGCAGTAACACCAAGTACAGGAATATTAACCTGTTTCCCATCGACTACGCCTTTCGGCCTCGCCTTAGGGGTCGACTCACCCTGCCCCGATTAACGTTGGACAGGAACCCTTGGTCTTCCGGCGTGCGGGCTTTTCACCCGCATTATCGTTACTTATGTCAGCATTCGCACTTCTGATACCTCCAGCACCCCTCACAGGACACCTTCAACGGCTTACAGAACGCTCCCCTACCCAACAACGCATAAGCGTCGCTGCCGCAGCTTCGGTGCATGGTTTAGCCCCGTTACATCTTCCGCGCAGGCCGACTCGACCAGTGAGCTATTACGCTTTCTTTAAATGATGGCTGCTTCTAAGCCAACATCCTGGCTGTCTGTGCCTTCCCACATCGTTTCCCACTTAACCATGACTTTGGGACCTTAGCTGGCGGTCTGGGTTGTTTCCCTCTTCACGACGGACGTTAGCACCCGCCGTGTGTCTCCCGTGATAACATTCTTCGGTATTCGTAGTTTGCATCGGGTTGGTAAGCCGGGATGGCCCCCTAGCCGAAACAGTGCTCTACCCCCGAAGATGAATTCACGAGGCGCTACCTAAATAGCTTTCGGGGAGAACCAGCTATCTCCCGGTTTGATTGGCCTTTCACCCCCAGCCACAAGTCATCCGCTAATTTTTCAACATTAGTCGGTTCGGTCCTCCAGTTAGTGTTACCCAACCTTCAACCTGCCCATGGCTAGATCACCGGGTTTCGGGTCTATACCCTGCAACTTAACGCCCAGTTAAGACTCGGTTTCCCTTCGGCTCCCCTATACGGTTAACCTTGCTACAGAATATAAGTCGCTGACCCATTATACAAAAGGTACGCAGTCACACCACGAAGGTGCTCCCACTGCTTGTACGTACACGGTTTCAGGTTCTTTTTCACTCCCCTCGCCGGGGTTCTTTTCGCCTTTCCCTCACGGTACTGGTTCACTATCGGTCAGTCAGGAGTATTTAGCCTTGGAGGATGGTCCCCCCATATTCAGACAGGATACCACGTGTCCCGCCCTACTCTTCGAGTTCACAACCTGTGTGCTTTCGTGTACGGGGCTATCACCCTGTATCGCCGGACTTTCCAGACCGTTCCACTAACACACAAGCTGATTCAGACTCTGGGCTGCTCCCCGTTCGCTCGCCGCTACTGGGGGAATCTCGGTTGATTTCTTTTCCTCGGGGTACTTAGATGTTTCAGTTCCCCCGGTTCGCTTCGTTAAGCTATGTATTCACTTAACGATAGTGTGTCGGAACACACTGGGTTTCCCCATTCGGAAATCGCCGGGTCAAAGGTTCATATCACCTCGCCGGCGCTTATCGCAGATTAGCACGTCCTTCATCGCCTCTGACTGCCAGGGCATCCACCGTGTACGCTTAGTCGCTTAACCTCACAACCCGAAGATGTTTCTTTCGATTCATCATCAAATTGCGAAAATTTGAGAGACTCGAACACACCACTTAAGGTGTGTCGTTTCAATTTTCAGCTTGATCCAGATTTTTAAAGAGCAAATATCTCAAACATGACTCACTGAGTCAGTTTTGAGATACGGGGGTCGGCGACTTTCACTCACAAACCAGCAAGTGGCGTCCCCTAGGGGATTCGAACCCCTGTTACCGCCGTGAAAGGGCGGTGTCCTGGGCCTCTAGACGAAGGGGACACTGAAGTCTGCTTCGGCAAGACGCCTTGCTATTTACTTTTCATCAGACAATCTGTGTGAGCACTACAAAGGCAGGTTCTTTAAGGTAAGGAGGTGATCCAACCGCAGGTTCCCCTACGGTTACCTTGTTACGACTTCACCCCAGTCATGAATCACAAAGTGGTAAGCGCCCTCCCGAAGGTTAAGCTACCTACTTCTTTTGCAACCCACTCCCATGGTGTGACGGGCGGTGTGTACAAGGCCCGGGAACGTATTCACCGTAGCATTCTGATCTACGATTACTAGCGATTCCGACTTCATGGAGTCGAGTTGCAGACTCCAATCCGGACTACGACATACTTTATGAGGTCCGCTTGCTCTCGCGAGGTCGCTTCTCTTTGTATATGCCATTGTAGCACGTGTGTAGCCCTACTCGTAAGGGCCATGATGACTTGACGTCATCCCCACCTTCCTCCAGTTTATCACTGGCAGTCTCCTTTGAGTTCCCGGCCGAACCGCTGGCAACAAAGGATAAGGGTTGCGCTCGTTGCGGGACTTAACCCAACATTTCACAACACGAGCTGACGACAGCCATGCAGCACCTGTCTCAGAGTTCCCGAAGGCACCAAAGCATCTCTGCTAAGTTCTCTGGATGTCAAGAGTAGGTAAGGTTCTTCGCGTTGCATCGAATTAAACCACATGCTCCACCGCTTGTGCGGGCCCCCGTCAATTCATTTGAGTTTTAACCTTGCGGCCGTACTCCCCAGGCGGTCGACTTAACGCGTTAGCTCCGGAAGCCACTCCTCAAGGGAACAACCTCCAAGTCGACATCGTTTACGGCGTGGACTACCAGGGTATCTAATCCTGTTTGCTCCCCACGCTTTCGCACCTGAGCGTCAGTCTTTGTCCAGGGGGCCGCCTTCGCCACCGGTATTCCTCCAGATCTCTACGCATTTCACCGCTACACCTGGAATTCTACCCCCCTCTACAAGACTCTAGCCTGCCAGTTTCGAATGCAGTTCCCAGGTTGAGCCCGGGGATTTCACATCCGACTTGACAGACCGCCTGCGTGCGCTTTACGCCCAGTAATTCCGATTAACGCTTGCACCCTCCGTATTACCGCGGCTGCTGGCACGGAGTTAGCCGGTGCTTCTTCTGCGAGTAACGTCAATCACCAAGGTTATTAACCTTAATGCCTTCCTCCTCGCTGAAAGTACTTTACAACCCGAAGGCCTTCTTCATACACGCGGCATGGCTGCATCAGGCTTGCGCCCATTGTGCAATATTCCCCACTGCTGCCTCCCGTAGGAGTCTGGACCGTGTCTCAGTTCCAGTGTGGCTGGTCATCCTCTCAGACCAGCTAGGGATCGTCGCCTAGGTGAGCCATTACCCCACCTACTAGCTAATCCCATCTGGGCACATCTGATGGCAAGAGGCCCGAAGGTCCCCCTCTTTGGTCTTGCGACGTTATGCGGTATTAGCTACCGTTTCCAGTAGTTATCCCCCTCCATCAGGCAGTTTCCCAGACATTACTCACCCGTCCGCCGCTCGTCACCCAGGAGCAAGCTCCCTGTGTTACCGCTCGACTTGCATGTGTTAGGCCTGCCGCCAGCGTTCAATCTGAGCCATGATCAAACTCTTCAATTTAAGTTTGATGCTCGTGAATTAAACTTCGTAATGAATTACGTATGTTCACTCAGAGACTTGGTATTCATTTTTCGTCTTGCGACGTTAAGAATCCATGTCACTTTGAGTGCCCACACAGATTGTCTGATAAATTGTTAAAGAGCAGTGCAACGTGGCTTTCAGCTCACCGTTGCGAGGTGGCGTATATTACGCTTTCCTCATTCAGAGTCAAGCATTTATTTTCGCTTTTCTCTGTTGGCGTTCATCTCTGAACCCCGCTAACCCGGCGGCTTGTAAGCCGTTGTTCCGTGTCAGTGGAGGCGCATTATAGGGAGTTATTCTGAAGTGACAAGAGGAAATTTAAAAAAAGTTTCTGACCGTGTTTTTTTTCACCAAAACATACTAAATCAAGCTACAAATTGTTCTATTTGATGTATTTGCAACCACAATCACACTCCAGGTGGCATACTTACCAGCATGAACAATTAAGGAATAAGAGCGATGCCCTTAAGCGCACAACAGCTGGCAGCACAAAAAAACTTATCGTATGTGTTGGCAGAAAAGCTGGCTCAGCTGATCTTAGCGGGTAAATATGCCCCTGGTTGTATCCTGCCAGGCGAAATGGAACTGGGTGAGCAGTTTGGGGTAAGCCGTACTGCCGTTCGCGAAGCAGTGAAAACATTGACGGCAAAAGGGATGGTATTGCCACGCCCGCGCATAGGGACTCGCGTTATGCCTCAGGGTAACTGGAATTTCCTCGACCAGGAGCTGCTCTCCTGGTGGATGACGGAAGATAACTTCCATCAGGTTGTTGATCATTTCCTGGTAATGCGCAGCAGTCTTGAACCTCAGGCGTGCCTGCTTGCCGCCACGCTCGGTAGTGCAGAACAAAAAGCGGAGCTGAATACCTTAATGGAAGAGATGGTCTTCCTGAAGAAGCACTTCAATCGCGAACGCTGGGTTGAAGTGGACATGGCCTGGCATGAGCACATCTATTATATGAGCGGTAATCCGTTCCTGACCTCGTTTGCTTCTCTGTTCCATTCGGTTTATCACACCTACTTCACCTCAATTACACAAGATGAAGTGGTGAAGCTGGATCTGCATCAGGCCATTGTTGATGCGATTCAGGACAGTGACGGGCAACGCGCCCAGAGTGCATGTCAGGCATTGCTGGCAGCGCCAAACCACCAGCAGGAAAATAAATGACCGAGAAAAAAGCACGCAGCATGGCCGGATTGCCGTGGATTGCAGCCATGGCGTTCTTTATGCAGGCACTGGATGCCACCATCCTTAACACCGCTCTCCCTGCGATTGCCCACAGTCTTAACCGTTCTCCGCTGGCAATGCAGTCGGCCATTATCAGTTATACCCTGACGGTGGCGATGCTTATCCCGGTCAGCGGCTGGCTGGCAGATCGCTTCGGCACCCGCAAAATCTTTATGCTGGCCGTGACCTTGTTTACCCTCGGCTCCCTGGCCTGTGCGCTTTCTACATCCTTAACGCAGCTGGTAATCTTTCGCGTACTTCAGGGAGTTGGCGGGGCGATGATGATGCCTGTGGCACGCCTGGCGCTGTTACGGGCCTATCCGCGCAGCGAACTGCTTCCCGTGCTTAACTTCGTTACCATGCCTGGGCTAGTAGGCCCGATCCTGGGCCCGGTCCTGGGCGGCGTGCTTGTGACCTGGGCAAGCTGGCACTGGATATTCCTGATTAACATTCCGATTGGTATCACAGGGCTTCTCTATGCCCGCAAATATATGCCGGACTTCACCACCCCCAAACGCAGCTTTGATATGGGGGGCTTTTTCCTGTTTGGCCTAAGCCTGGTACTGTTCTCCAGCGGGATGGAGTTGTTTGGCGAGAAGATCGTGGCAACGTGGATAGCGGTATCCATTATTCTCAGCGGCATTCTGCTTTTGCTTCTTTATATACGTCATGCACGCCGCCACCCGACGCCACTTATCTCGTTGTCTCTCTTTAATACTCGAACGTTTTCAGTGGGTGTTGCCGGAAACATTGCCTCGCGGCTGGGTACAGGTTGCGTTCCCTTTCTGATGCCGTTGATGTTGCAGGTCGGTTTTGGTTACCCGGCATTGATTGCTGGCTGCATGATGGCGCCCACGGCAATGGGGTCGATTCTGGCCAAATCAACCGTGACACAGGTGCTGCGCTGGTGCGGTTATCGTAAGACGCTGGTTGGTGTGACCGTATTTATCGGCCTGATGATTGCACAGTTCTCGCTGCAATCCGCAGCATTACCGGTCTGGATGCTCATCCTGCCGCTGTTTGTTCTGGGGATGGCGATGTCTACGCAGTTCACTTCGATGAATACCATCACGCTGGCAGACCTGACAGATGAGAACGCCAGCAGCGGGAATAGCGTGCTGGCGGTTACTCAACAGTTGTCGATAAGCCTGGGGGTTGCCGTGAGTGCGGCGGTACTGCGGTTCTATGAAGGATTCGACAGCGCAAACACCGTCGAGCAATTCCATTACACCTTTATCACGATGGGCGCGCTTACCGTTGTCTCTGCGCTGGTCTTTATGTTGCTAAAACCCAAAGATGGCCGAAACCTGATCAAAGAACGCCACAAACCAAAGGTTAAACCGAACCCCGTTCCATCAGAACAGGAGTAAGCTGCAAACGTTGCTGTTGCAGTGCGGGCTGCGCCATACGATGGATCAGCACATCAATGGCCAGCTCCCCCAGTTCATCTTTTGGCTGATGAATAGTGGTCAGCGGTGGGGTCATGTAGCTGGCCAGTTCGATATCATCGTAACCGATCACCGCCATATCGCCTGGAATACTCAACCCGGCCTGATACAACGCCTGATAAGCACCAAATGCCATCGCATCGTTGCCAATAAATACCGCCTGCGGACGTTGTGCCTGTGCCAGCAGCTTTTGCATGGCCTCTAACCCGCCGTTAAATTCAAAGTCGCCGGTAATGCAATATCCCTCAGGAATGGAAAGCCCTGCCCGCGCCATTGCGGAGAGATATCCTTCAAGACGTAAACGGGCCGGCGTTTTATCCAGTGGCCCCGTGATACAGGCAATGCTGGTATAGCCTTTATCGATCAGGTATTGCGTTGCCATATCACCACCCAGCAGCGAGTTATCCTGAATCAGATCGCTGGTGCCGTCGAACGGTGCCCAATCCATCATCACCGTAGGAATAGAAGGGTAGCGCTGAATAATCTCTTTTGAGGGCTGATGCGTTTCGGTACACAGCAGCAGTAACCCGTCGACGCGTTTTTGCATCAGCGTTTCAAGGTTACGGTTCATGCGCTGCTCGTCGCCTTCGGTATTACACAACACCAGGCTGTAGCCGCGCTCAAAGCAACTACGCTCTACGCCACGCACAAGTTCGGAATAAAACGGGTTGGTACTGGCGGTAATGAGCATCCCGATGGTACGGGTCTGGTTGAGCTTCAGACTACGAGCCAGCGCCGACGGCGCATAGTTGAGATCTTTTACCGCGGCTTCGACTTTTTCCCGAATCGCCTCGCTGACAAAGCGATCGTTATTGATAACGTGGGAGACAGTAGAAGTAGAAACGCCCGCCATGCGGGCGACATCTTTCATTGTGGCCAAGCGTTACCCCTGCTGACTTAAGAATTCATCGATCTCTTTACGCCACGGAACGGAAGGCTGCGCACCTTTGCGGGTGACCGCGATAGCGGCAGCGGCATGAGCAAAACGAATGCCCTCATCCAGCGCTTTACCTTCCAGCAACGCCGTCACCAGCGCACCGTTAAAGGTGTCTCCGGCCGCAATGGTATCAATGGCTTTAACCTTAAAGCCCGGTACGCGGCGGCCTTCACCGTTGACGCTGGCCCACACACCGCGGCTGCCGAGGGTAATGATAACGTTGCTGATACCTTTTTCGTGCAGCGCTTTCGCCGCACGCGCCGCATCGTCGTCATTTTCCACACGAATACCGGTCAGCTTTTCGGCTTCGGTTTCGTTAGGGGTAATGATATCCACCAGCGCCAGGAGCTCATCTGATAATACACGGGCAGGCGCCGGATTAAGTACGACGGTGGTATGATTTTCATGCGCAATCTGGGCCGCAGCCAGTACGCTTTCCACTGGGGACTCCAGCTGCATCAACAATGCTTCTGCACTGGCAATAATTTCGCGCTGCGCCTCAACGCGTTCGGTTGTCAGCGCCGCGTTAGCCCCTGCATGAATACCGATGACATTCTCACCTTCCGCATTAACGAAAATCAGCGCTACGCCGGTTGATTCCCCGGCCACCACGCTCACTGGCGCAATGTCGATGTTATCGCTTGCCAGCTGTTTACGTACACGCTCACCCGTATCGTCATCACCCGTGCAGGCAATAAACGCAATATGTGCGCCGCTGCGCCCGGCAGCAACGGCCTGGTTTGCGCCTTTGCCGCCAAATGCCACCTGGTACTGATTACCCGTGACGGTTTCACCGGGTGTCGGGAAAGATTCAAGGTTAAGAATGTGATCGGCATTGATACTGCCAAGAACAACGAGGTTGCCAGCGGTTTTCATGTATGAGGTGTCCATCTGAGAGCGCCACCGGGATTAACCGGTGGCGTATGCCACACTTTTCTTTGTATTTTGTCCATCAGGCCGCCAGTGACGGCCTGAATCGCATATTACTGCTTGATGACCAGTTTCAGGTCAACTGGATATTTTGCCTGAACCTTTTCGCCCTTCAGCACTTTATCAGCAGTCTGAACACCTGTTGCGCCAATCTGCTCAGGCAGCTGAGCGATGGTCGCAGCCAGTTTGCCATCATTTACTGCTTTTTCACCATCCGGAGTACCGTCAAACCCGACAACCATCACATCAGATTTACCGGCAGTTTGCAGAGCACGCAGCGCACCCAGCGCCATTTCGTCATTCTGTGCGAATACGGCCTGGACATCAGGGTGTGCGGTCAGCAAGTTCTGCATCACGTTCAGACCTTTAGTACGGTCGAAGTCGGCAGGCTGGCTGGCCAGAACGTTAAATTTGTGTGCTGCAACAGCCTGCTGGAAGCCTTCGCCACGTTCACGGGCAGCGGAAGTACCGGCGATACCCTGCAATTCGATAACTTTCGCGCCTTCACCAGCTTTCTTCGCGATGTAATCACCGGCGATTTTGCCGCCCAGAACGTTGTCAGACGCAATGTGGCTGACGACATCACCTTTAGATGCCTGACGGTCCAGGGTGATCACCGGGATTTTCGCCTGGTTTGCCATTTTCACGGCGTTACCCACAGCGTCGGAATCGGTTGGGTTAATCAGCAGGATTTTGGTGCCACGAACGGTTAAGTCCTGAACGTTAGCCAGCTCTTTCGCCGGGTTGTTCTGGGAGTCCAGTACAATCAGGTTATAACCCAGTTTGTCCGCTTCTTTCTGCGCGCCATCCTTCAGAGAGACAAAGAACGGGTTGTTCAGCGTTGAGACCACCAGCGCGATGGTGTCTTTCGCCATTGCGTTAGCACTTACGGTTGCGCTCAGCGCCACAGCAGAAACCAGGGTAGCCAGTTTTTTCATGTTCATATCTAAGATGTCCTGTAGTGTCGTCAGTTACTGTTTTTTGTTGTCTACCAGTACCGCCAGCAAAATCACTACCGCTTTAACGATCATCTGGTAATAGGAGGAAACACCTAACAAATTCAAACCATTATTCAGGAAACCGAGGATCAGTGCGCCGATCAATGTCCCAACAATGCGTCCTTTACCGCCGGCAAGACTCGTACCGCCCAGCACCACCGCCGCAATGGCGTCCAGCTCATAACCTGTACCCGCCGTAGGCTGCGCAGAAGAGAGACGCGCCACTTCGATGATGCCCGCCAGTGACGCCAGCAAGCCGCACAGGGAATACACAATAATTTTGACTTTATTGACGCTGATACCAGAAAGGCGAGTCGCCGCTTCGTTACCGCCCAGCGCATAGATATAGCGTCCCAGACGGGTGTGATGCAGCATGTACCACGCCGCCAGGAAGACGATAGCCATGATCCAGACCGGCGTCGGGATACCCAGCGGGCGACCGATACCGAACCAGCCAAACAGATCGGCGTTATCCGTAAAGCCGGTGTTCACCGGGCTGCCGTTGGTGTAAACCATGGTCACACCGCGCAGCAGCAGCATCATTACCAGCGTGGCAATGAACGCCTGGACGCGGCCTTTCGCCACAATCACGCCGGTCACGGCACCAATCGCCGCACCTGCTGCCAGTGCCGCAGCCACGGCCACCAGCGCGTTGACCTCAATCCCTACAATTGAAGCCGCAATCGCACCGGTGAGCGCCAGCAAGGAACCAACGGACAGGTCGATCCCCGACGTCAAAATCACCAGCGTCATCCCGACCGCCATAATGGCGTTTACAGAAGTCTGCTGAAGAATGTTGAACAGGTTATTAACGGTGAAAAAGTTCGGGCTCATGGTGGACACAATCGCGATCAGCACCAGCAGGGCAATCAGCGATTTTTGTTCCAGCAGCCATGCCTTGGTGAAATAACGGCGACCAGAAACAGCCTGGGTAGTCATCTTCTTACTCCTGATTCACGCGATTAAGCTTGCCCACAGCGGCAGCCATCAGAACTTCCTGGGTGGCCTGCTCGCGAGTGAATTCACCGCCGAGATGCCCTTCATGCATGACGATAATGCGATCGCTCATGCCTAATACTTCTGGCATCTCGGAAGAGACCAGAATGATGCTCAGACCGTCGGCCTTGAACTGGTTAATCAGCTGATAAATCTCTTTTTTCGCGCCCACGTCCACACCACGGGTTGGCTCATCAAGGATCAGCACTTTCGGGCGCGTCATCAGACCGCGCGCAATGGCCACCTTCTGCTGATTACCGCCGGACAACAGGCCAATTGCTTGCTCCATCGACGGCGTTTTGACGTTAAAGAGACGGATAAAATCGCTGACCGCCTGCTGTTCGTCTTTGTGCTTCAGGCTACCACCGCTATGGCTGAAATAGCGCAGTGCGGTAAGAGACATATTCTCTTTCACCGACATGCCCAGAACTAAGCCGTCGCGCTTACGGTCTTCAGAAATATAGACGATGCCATTCGCCAGACCATCTTGCGGAGAGCGAGTGACAACTTCATGGCCATCAAGGGTGACATAACCGCTGGTGCGCGGCAGTGCGCCGTAGAGCACTTTCATCAGTTCGGTACGTCCCGCGCCCATCAGGCCCGCTACGCCGAGGATTTCACCCTGACGCAGGGTAAAGGTTACATCGTTCACACCCGGTCCGCAGAGGTTGTCCACCTTCAGGCGGATTTCTCCCGGCGCTTTATCCAGATGCGGGTACTGATCTTCGAGCTTACGTCCCACCATCATTTCGATCAGGGTATCTTCGGTCAGCGTGGCCACTTCGCGCTCGGCAATAAACTGCCCGTCGCGGAAGACGGTTACGTCGTCGCAAATCTCGAAGATCTCTTTCATACGGTGAGAGATATAGACAATCCCGCGCCCCTGCGACTTCAGCTCGCGGATAACACGGAACAGGGATTCGGTTTCGGTATCGGTCAGGGCGTCGGTCGGTTCATCCATAATGATGACCTTTGACTCAAAGCTCAGCACCTTAGCGATTTCCACCATCTGCTGATCGCCGATGGAGAGATCGCCCACCAGGCGGTCGCTTTTAAAGCGCAGGTTCAGCTTCGCCAGCAGTTTGTCCGCTTCGGCGTACATCGTTTTCCAGTCGATTTTGCCAAACCGGTTTACGAATTCGCGCCCCAGGAAGATGTTTTCCGCAATGGTGAGTTGCGGGATCAGGTTCAGCTCCTGGTGGATAATGCCGATACCGGCTTCCTGGGATGATTTTGGGCCGTTGAAGGTGGTTTCTTTACCCAGCCACGTGAGTGAGCCTGCATCGCGTTGATAGATACCGGTCAGCACTTTCATCATGGTGGATTTGCCAGCGCCGTTTTCGCCCACCAGCGCCATCACGCGCCCGGCGTATACGTTCAGCGCGGCACCGGAGAGGGCTTTTACGCCAGGGAACGATTTATCGATCCCTTTGAGTTGCAATAATGCGTCCATGATGGCCTCAGAAAGTGACGCCAGCACAGAGAATAATATTCGCATACGGGGAACACTCCCCGCTGCGAATCACCGCCTGACTGTCTGCGGTTTGTTGTTTGAACTGTTCGTGCGTTGTGTAACGAATTTCTATGGTGTTTCCCTGGTGTTTTTGCAGTTGCTCAATGTGGCCGAGCAACGTTTCGTGGAGTTGCGGATTATGTTGTTTGATCTCCGTCGCGAGAATGGCTGCCTCAACCTGCATCTCCGCTGTTACCACGTCCAGTACCTGCATAAACGAGGGCACGCCCTGCGTTAACGCCATATCGATACGGGTTGTGCTGCGCGGAACCGGTAAGCCTGCATCGCAAACCACCAGCGTATCGGTATGCCCAAGACGGGAGATAACCGATGAGATTTCTGAGTTGAGTACAGTGCCTTTCTTCATTTTCTTGCTCCACTAGCGAAACGTTTCGCTGAATACAGTGTAGACCCACTAGTGTTCAGAAAACCATCATGACGTAACAGATTTGTGATCAACGTCGAAACGTTTCGCTAAGTGAAATGTGGAGAGGGAGAATTGCCCGGCGGCGCTTCGCTTGCGCGGGCCTACGGGTAGAGTAGGCCGGGTAAGCGCAGCGCCACCCGGCATTTCAAAGAGGACTTAAATCTCGACCTGTGTCCCAAGCTCAATCACGCGGTTAGGCGGGATCTCAAACTGATCAGGGGCGCGCAGGGCGTTACGTTGCAGGATAAGGTACAGCTTGCCACGCAGACGCAGATACCACGGCCGCTTACCAATAATCAGCGACTCATGCGACATGAAGAACGAGGTCTCCATCATGCGGCAGTTCAGCCCTTCCAGACCGCAGCGGTGGAACACCTCTTCCACGTTAGGCGTTTCGCGCCAGCCGTAGCTCGCCACCACGCGCCAGAAGGTTGGCGACAGTTGCTCAATCTGGACACGACGCACGTTATGAACATATGGCGCATCTTCAGTACGCAGCGTCAGCAGGATCACGCGTTCATGCAGCACTTTGTTGTGCTTGAGGTTATGCATCAGCGCGAACGGGATAACGTTCAATGCGCGCGACATATACACCGCAGTGCCCGGAACGCGAACCGGCGGGGATTTCTCCAGAGAAACAATCATCGCTTCCAGAGAGTTACCGTGCTCATGCATACGACGCAGCAGACGGAAGCGTTCGCTCTTCCACGTTGTCATCACAATAAACATCACCAGACCGAGGGTAAGCGGCAACCAGCCACCGGAGACAATCTTGTCGAGGTTCGCGGAGAACAGCGGCACGTCGATACAAAGGAAGCCCACCAGAATCATCCCCACCAGGAATTTATTCCAGTGCCAGTTCCGGTACGCCACGGTCGTGGAGAGGATCGACGTCAGTACCATGGTACCGGTCACAGCAATACCGTATGCCGCAGCCAGGTTGCTGGAGTGCTCGAAACTCACAATGACAATTACAACCGCAAAGTAGAGCAGCCAGTTAATGAAAGGAATGTAGATCTGGCCCGACTCCATTTCCGAAGTATGGATAATGCGCATTGGCGAGAGATAACCCAGACGCACGGCCTGACGCGTAAGGGAGAACACGCCGGAAATCACCGCCTGAGACGCGATAACGGTCGCCAGGGTGGCGAGGATCAGCATCGGCACCAGCGCCCAGTCGGGTGCCAGCAGGAAGAACGGGTTCTTAATGGCTTCCGGGGTTTTGAGCAACAGCGCGCCCTGGCCGAAGTAGTTCAGCACCAGTGACGGCAGCACCACGGCAAACCATGCCACGCGGATAGGCAATTTGCCGAAATGCCCCATGTCTGCATACAGCGCTTCAACACCAGTAATAGAAAGAACGACCGCACCTAATGCAATAAACGAAACGGTTTTATATTCGAGGAAGAAGTTAACTGCCCAGAGCGGGTTCAGGGCGTGCAGCACTTCTGGGTTCGCAATAATGCTGCGCAACCCCAGCGCCGCCAGGATCAGGAACCAGGCCAGCATAATCGGTGCGAACAGCTTCCCGACAAGCCCAGTGCCATGCTTCTGAATAGCAAACAGCAGCGTCAGAACAATAATGGCCAGCGGGACAACCCACGTATCAAGCTGCGGCGCGATGATTTCCAGCCCCTCTATTGCCGAGAGAACCGAAATCGCCGGGGTGATCACCACCTCGCCATAGAAGAAGCTGCCGCCAATCAACCCAATGATAACTAGCACCGAGGTCATTTTGGCCGACGTGTTACGCCCGGCAAGAGACATCAGCGTCAGGATACCGCCTTCACCTGCGTTATCAGCACGCATAACAAAGGAGAGATATTTAACGGAAACAACCAGGATCAGCAGCCAGAAGATGAGTGACAAAAAACCAAACACAGCGTCACGTTCAACACCAAAACCAAACTGACCGGACAGACATTCACGAAGCGTATAAAGTGGGCTGGTGCCGATATCACCGTAGACAACCCCGATCGCCGCAAGCGTTATTGCGGGTAATGATTGCTTATTATCAGTGCTCATAGACTAGTCTTTTCGTTTGTATAACAAATGTGTGCTTAGTCCCTTGGCCCACAAAAAGCGCACAGTATGCACGATTAATTGCAAAATCGTACCCCTAAATGCAACCGCGTTAATGTATCGCAAAGAAAATAGCGCCGCACTTCAGTCTATTACCAGCCCTGACTGAAACGTCTATACTCGCTTCAATTGGCCGCCACGACGGCGAAAGGATGCAAAACTATTATGGCTCACTCACATTTATTAGCAGAAAGAATTTCCCGCCTCAGCAGCGCGCTGGAAAAAGGCCTTTTCGAGCGTAGCCACGCTATCCGCCTGTGTTTACTGGCGGCGTTGAGCGGTGAAAGTGTATTTTTGCTTGGCCCGCCGGGGATTGCGAAAAGCCTGATTGCCCGCCGGCTGAAATATGCTTTCCAGAATGCCCGTGCCTTTGAATATTTGATGACCCGATTCTCTACCCCTGAAGAGGTTTTTGGTCCGCTTTCCATTCAGGCCTTAAAAGATGAAGGGCGCTATCAGCGTCTGACGGATGGCTATCTCCCGGAAGCGGAGATTGTGTTTCTCGATGAGATCTGGAAAGCCGGCCCGGCCATTCTGAACACCCTGCTTACGGCAATTAACGAACGTCGCTTCCGTAACGGCGCCAGTGAAGAGAAAATCCCGATGCGCCTGCTGGTGGCCGCCTCCAACGAACTTCCGGAAGCCGACAACAGCCTGGAAGCGCTTTACGACCGTATGCTTATCCGTCTGTGGCTGGACAAAGTCCAGGACAAATCGAACTTCCGCTCGATGCTGGTCAGCCAGCAGGATGAGAACGAAAACCCGGTACCCGCTTCCCTTCAGGTCACCGATGAGGAATATCATCAGTGGCAGCAGGAGATCGGCAAAATCAAACTACCGGATGCCGTTTTTGAGCTTATCTTCATGCTGCGCCAGCAGCTCGATTTACTGCCTTCAGCCCCCTATGTTTCCGATCGCCGCTGGAAAAAAGCGATCCGTCTGTTACAGGCCAGCGCCCTGTTCAGCGGGCGCGATGCCGTTGCGCCCATTGACCTGATCCTGCTGAAAGATTGTCTGTGGCATGACGCAGAAGGCATGAACCTGATGCAGCAACAGCTTGAAATATTGATGACCGGGCAGGCCTGGGGACAGCAGTCAATGCTCAACCAGCTTGGCGCCATTGCCCAGCGTCGGATGCAGCTCCAGCAGCAGCAAAGCGATAAAACAGCGCTCAAGGTTAACCGTCTTGGCGGAATGTTTGCCCGTAAACCGCATTACGAGCTGCCGACTGAGCTCACTGCGACGTCCCTCACGCTTCTGCTCCAGCAACCGCTAAAACTCCACGATATGCAGGTGGTGCACATTACCCTTGAGCGCGAGGCGTTATCACAGTGGCTCGATAAGGGCGGTGACATCCGCGGCAAGCTCAACGGTATTGGTTTTGCGCAGCTGCTTAATATAGAAGTGGATACCAGTCAGCATCTGGTGCTTCGCGATGTTAGCCTGCAAGGTTCCCGCCTTGCGTTACCCGGCACGGCGGCAGACAGCGTGCCGGAAGAGATCAAACAGCAGCTGGAAGCGCTGGATACCGAATGGCATCAGCAACATACCCGCTTCAGCGAGCAGCAGAAGTGTCTCTTTATCCATAGCGACTGGCTAGGACGCATTGAAGCCAGCCTTCAGGACGTGGGCGCGCAGATCAAACAGGCGCGTCAATGCTAACGCTGGATACGCTTAACGTCATGCTGGCGGTCAGCGAGGAAGGATTGATCGAAGAGGTCGTCATTACTCTGCTGGCCTCTCCACAGCTGGCGGCCTTCTTTGAAAAATTCCCCAGACTCAAAAAGGCCATGACCGACGATCTCCCGCGCTGGCGGGATAATCTGCGTAAGCGCTTAAAAGAAACGGAAGTCCCGCCTGAACTCACTGAAGAAGTGGCGTGCTATCAGCAGTGCCAGCGGTTATCCACGCCGCAATTCATTGTTCAGCTACCGCAAACCCTGACTCTGCTGGATAAAGTCCACTCTCCGTTTGCCAGCCAGGCCAGAACGCTGGTCACCGATAACGCCACCTTTACTCCGGCACTGCATACCCTGTTTTTACAGCGCTGGCGGCTCAGCATGGTGGTGCAAGCGACAACCCTTAACCAGCAGCTGCTTGATGAAGAGCGTGAACAGCTTCTGAGCGAAGTGCAGGAGCGTATGACGCTCAGCGGCCAGCTAGAGCAGGTGCTGGTGGAAAACGAAAACGCGGCCGGACGCCTGTGGGATATGAGCGCCGGGCAGCTGCGACGCGGTGATTACCAGCTGATCGTGAAATACGGCGACTTTCTGACGCAGCAACCTGAGCTCATGAAGCTCGCAGAGCAGCTGGGCCGTTCGCGGGAGGCGAAATCCGTCCCGAAAAAAGATGCGCCAATGGAAACGTTCCGCACGCTGGTACGTGAACCGGCAACAGTGCCCGAACAGGTTGATGGGTTACAGCAGAGCGATGATATTTTGCGCCTGTTGCCTACTGAGCTGAGCACGCTGGGTATCACCGAGCTGGAGTACGAGTTTTATCGTCGGCTGGTGGAAAAGCAGCTGCTCACTTACCGGCTACATGGCGAATCCTGGCACGAAAAAATCAGCCAGCGTCCGGTGGTGCATCAGGATTTTGATGAGCAGCCGCGCGGGCCTTTTATAGTGTGCGTGGATACCTCCGGTTCAATGGGCGGTTTTAATGAGCAATGCGCGAAGGCCTTTTGCCTGGCGCTAATGCGCGTGGCCCTGGCCGACCGACGTCGCTGCTTTATTATGCTGTTTTCCAGTGAGGTGGTGGGTTACGAACTGACGGGGCAGCAAGGCATTGAGCAGGCCATCCGTTTCTTAAGCCAGCGCTTTCGCGGCGGTACCGATATGGCAAGCTGCTTTCGCGCCATTATCGAACGTATGCAGGGTGGCGACTGGTATGATGCCGATGCGGTGGTGATCTCTGACTTTATTGCCCAGCGGCTGCCGGATGATGTGGTAAATAAAGTGAAGGTGTTACAGCGCGAACATCAGCATCGTTTTCATGCTGTGGCGATGTCCGTTAATGGCAAACCCGGCATCATGCGCATCTTCGATCATATCTGGCGCTTTGATACCGGGTTACGTAGCCGCCTGCTCAGACGCTGGCGACGCTAATTAAAGAAGGGAACCGACGCTTTCACGAACCTGCTGCGGCCAAACTCCACATTGCACCTGGCCAATATGCGACAGTTGCAGCAGGAGCATAGTCAAGCGGGATTGCCCAATGCCACCCCCAATGGTCTGCGGCATCTCACCACGTAACAACGCCTGGTGCCACTCCAGCTGGAGACGATCTTCATCATCCGTAACGGTAAGCTGGCGTTTCAGCGCAGCAGCATCAACACGGATCCCCATTGAAGAAAGCTCAAATGCATCTTCAAGAACCGGGTTCCAGACCAGAATGTCACCGTTCAGACCGGCAAATTCACTCTCGCCAGCCGTGCTCCAGTCATCGTAATCAGGCGCACGAACGTCATGACGCTTACCATCAGACAGCTTGCCGCCGATACCCATCAGGAATACAGCACCCAGTTCTTTTGCAATTGCGCGTTCACGGCCTTTAGCATCCAGATCCGGGAAGCGGCTCAGCAACTCCTGGCTGTGAACAAAGTGGATCGTTTCCGGCAGGAACGGTGCCAGACCAAACTCTTTGCTCACTGCGGCTTCAGTCGCTTTGATCCCGGCGTAGATCGCCTCAACGGTGGATTTCAGCGTGCCGATATGACGCTCGCCATCACCCATTACGCGCTCCCAGTCCCACTGGTCAACATAGACAGAGTGAATAGCGGAAAGGCGGTCTTCATCAGGGCGAAGGGCTTTCATGTGCGTGTAGAGCCCTTCGCCGGCGCTGAAGTCGTGTTGTCCCAGCGTTTGACGCTTCCATTTCGCCAGTGAATGAACCACTTCGAACTGGGCATCTGGCAGTGTTTTCACTTTCACCTGAACCGCTTTTTCGCAACCAGACAAGTTATCCTGTGTCCCGTCTCCTACGCGGCTTAAGATTGGAGCCTGAACTTCAACCAGGCCGAGCTTATCTTCCAGCTGACGGGAAAAGTGGGATTTAACGAAGCTGATCTGGCGTTGTTTTGCGATGTAAGCGGTTTTCATTATTTATACTCCTGCGTCCTGTTGATATTGATTAAGCAACAAAAATGGCACTCAATTCAATAATCCAACAACAAAAAGCCACCTTCACTTTTGATTCGTTAAAATATGACGCTAGAATAGAGTGATTCACTAATCTTCATAAGAAAAACCTATGGAAAATTATCAGATCGACAATCTGGACCGCGGCATCCTGGAAGCGTTAATGGCCAATGCACGTACCGCCTATGCAGAACTGGCAAAACAGTTTGGCGTCAGCCCCGGAACCATTCACGTGCGTGTAGAGAAGATGAAGCAGGCAGGGATCATTACCGGTGCACGTATCGATGTCAGTCCAAAACAGCTGGGTTACGACGTCTGCTGTTTTATTGGCATCATCCTTAAGAGCGCCAAAGATTATCCCTCTGCGCTGGAAAAGCTGAATGCACTCGATGAAGTCACCGAGGCGTACTACACCACCGGGCACTACAGCATCTTTATCAAAGTGATGTGCCGATCCATCGATGCGCTCCAGCAGGTACTTATCAACAAGATCCAAACAATCGATGAAATTCAGTCCACCGAGACACTGATCTCCCTGCAAAACCCGATCATGCGGACTATCCGCCCATGATCGGGCAAATTCATTCCCACATTTTCCACAGGTAGATCCCAGCTCGTTCACAGCGTACAATGGCCGCCTCTTAATATGAGCGAGCGATCAATGGCGGACATTACTCTTATCAGTGGCAGCACCCTGGGCGGCGCGGAATACGTTGCAGAACATCTGGCCGAAAAGCTGGAAGATGCCGGTTTTTCCACCGAAACCCTGCACGGGCCGTTACTGGAAGATCTTCCGACTGCCGGGATCTGGCTACTGATCACTTCTACGCACGGTGCGGGCGATATCCCGGACAACCTGCAACCTTTATATGACGAACTGCTGGAGCAACAACCCGACCTGTCAGCCGTACGTTTCGGTGCAGTCGGTATCGGCAGCCGTGAATATGACACCTTCTGTGGTGCAGTAGAGAAAATAGAAGCCGCAGTGAAGTCATCTGGAGCCAAACAGCTCGGTGAAACACTCAAGATCAACATCCTCGAACACGATATTCCAGAGGATCCAGCAGAGATTTGGCTGGAAGAATGGAAAAATTTACTCAAAAACGATTAAAGATCGCGCGAACAGATGTGGATAACTCTGGTTAAAAGCTCGTATTAAGCGGTAGTTATCCAAAGAATAACTCGCGTCCCGTTTTTGGCCTGTGTATAAAGTCGCGATCTGATCCCAGCTTATACGGTCCAGGATCACCGATCATTCACAGCAAACGATCCTTTCTAACTGCATGATCTTCTTTGCGAGATCGGACTTACCCACAGGGAGAGGCGATCCTAATAAGAGATCACAATAGAACAGATCTCTAAATAAAAAGATCTTCTTTTTAATAGCCCAGGATCCCAATGCTTTCTCGAAAGACTAAAGTTGAGTAGAATCCACGGCCCGGGCTTCAATCCATTTTCATACCGCTTTACGCGAGGCAGACCACCATGTTTTATCAGGATCCTTTTGACGTCATCATCATTGGCGGGGGTCATGCAGGCACTGAGGCCGCAATGGCCGCAGCGCGTATGGGTCAGCAGACCCTGCTTTTGACACACAATATCGACACGCTTGGACAGATGTCCTGTAATCCGGCGATTGGCGGCATTGGGAAAGGACACCTGGTAAAAGAAGTGGATGCACTTGGCGGCCTGATGGCGAAAGCGATCGATCAGGCAGGCATCCAGTTTAGGATACTAAACGCGAGTAAAGGCCCGGCTGTCCGTGCGACCCGAGCCCAGGCAGACCGCGTGCTTTACCGCCAGGCAGTGCGTACCGCACTGGAGAACCAACCGAATTTGATGATCTTCCAGCAAGCGGTGGAAGATCTTATCGTTGAGAACGATCGCGTTGTCGGCGCGGTGACCCAGATGGGCCTCAAATTCCGTGCTAAAGCGGTAGTGCTGACCGTCGGGACATTCCTGGATGGCAAAATCCATATCGGTCTGGATAACTACAGCGGTGGCCGTGCTGGCGATCCGCCGTCCATTCCGCTTTCTCGTCGTTTGCGTGAGCTGCCGCTGCGCGTCAGCCGCCTGAAAACCGGTACGCCGCCGCGTATCGATGCTCGAACCATTGATTTCAGCGTGCTGGCGCAACAGCATGGTGACAACCCAATGCCGGTGTTCTCGTTCATGGGCAATGCGGCTCAGCATCCGCAGCAGGTTCCTTGCTACATCACGCACACCAACGAAAAAACCCATGACGTGATCCGTAATAATCTCGATCGTAGCCCAATGTATGCTGGCGTGATCGAAGGGATCGGCCCACGCTACTGCCCGTCGATCGAAGACAAAGTGATGCGCTTTGCCGATCGTAACCAGCACCAGATCTTCCTCGAGCCGGAAGGACTGACGTCTAACGAAATTTATCCGAACGGTATTTCCACCAGCCTGCCGTTTGATGTGCAGATGCAAATTGTTCGCTCAATGCAGGGCATGGAGAACGCTAAAATTGTTCGTCCAGGCTACGCTATTGAATACGATTTCTTCGATCCGCGTGACCTGAAGCCAACCCTGGAGAGCAAGTTCATCCATGGGCTGTTCTTCGCTGGTCAGATCAACGGCACAACAGGTTACGAAGAAGCTGCCGCACAGGGCCTGCTTGCGGGTCTTAACGCCGCGCGCTTCTCTGCCGAGAAAGAGGGCTGGGCTCCGGGTCGTTCCCAGGCTTACCTGGGCGTGCTGGTCGATGATCTTTGCACCCTGGGCACCAAAGAACCGTACCGTATGTTTACGTCCCGCGCGGAATATCGCCTGATGCTGCGCGAAGACAACGCCGATCTGCGTCTGACCGAAATGGGTCGTGAGCTGGGTCTGGTGGATGACGAACGCTGGGCGCGTTTCAACGAGAAGCTGGAACGCATCGAACAGGAACGTCAGCGCCTGAAAACAACGTGGGTGAATCCACAGGCAGAAACTGCTGCCGAAGTGAACGCTCACTTGACTGCGCCGCTCTCGCGCGAAGCCAGCGGTGAAGATTTACTGCGTCGCCCGGAAGTGACCTATGAGAACCTGGTCAAACTGACCGCGTTCGCGCCGGGTCTTGAAGACGTTGAAGCGGCAGAGCAGGTCGAAATCCAGGTGAAGTACGAAGGCTACATCGCGCGTCAGCAGGATGAGATCGAAAAACAGCAACGTAACGAAAACACGTTGCTGCCGGAAATGCTGGACTATCGTCAGGTGACAGGTCTTTCCAATGAAGTGATCGCCAAACTGAACGATCACAAGCCTGTGTCGATCGGCCAGGCATCACGTATCTCCGGCGTCACGCCTGCCGCGATTTCGATTCTGCTGGTGTGGTTGAAAAAACAAGGTATGTTGCGCCGCAGCGCGTAGTTCCTTGAACATTGCTTTTTGGCGGGTGGCGCTTCGCTTACCTGCCCTACTTATTCGTAGGCCCGGTAAGCGACAGCGCCACCGGGCGAAAAATCTCTAAACAGGTATTCACCGTGCTCAATAAACTCTCTCGTCTGCTGGATGAAGCAGGTATTTCGCTCACCGATCACCAGAAAAATCAGCTGGTGGCCTATGTCGATATGCTGAACAAATGGAACAAAGCGTACAACCTGACTTCCGTACGCGATCCCAACGAGATGCTCGTTCGCCATATCCTCGATAGCATCGTGGTTGCCCCGCATCTGCAAGGTGAGCGCTTTATCGACGTCGGGACGGGTCCGGGCCTGCCTGGCGTGCCGTTGTCGATTGTTCGTCCTGAGTGCCATTTCACGCTGCTGGACAGCCTGGGAAAACGCGTACGTTTCTTACGCCAGGTGCAGCATGAATTGCAGCTTGATAACATCACACCCGTACAGAGCAGGGTAGAGGAGTTCCCGGCGGAACCACCGTTTGACGGTGTTATCAGCCGTGCATTTGCATCACTCAACGACATGGTGAGCTGGTGCAAGCATTTGCCTGCACAAAATGGCCGTTTTTATGCGCTGAAAGGGCAGTTGCCTGGTGAGGAGATTGAACAACTTCCTGTTGGTTTTTCAGTCGAATCTATTGAGAAATTAAACATTCCTCAACTCGAAGGCGAACGCCATCTGGTGATAATTAAGCCAAACAATTTTTAAATAATTAATAAAAAATGTGGAATTTGTGCTGTTCTTATAGTGTTAAAAAACAGCACAACTAAAGAGATTTTGCTGAAGTTAATTTAACCTTGTTGTTACCATGGATTTTCTTTGGGTTAACGTTATTCGCATGGTTACCCTGGAGAATAGTCAACAACGAAAATATCAGCCTGCTAAAAGTGAAAAGTCGCAATAAGGTGGGAATGTTAAATATTTATTAAGAATGTCAATGAAAGGTTTTTGTTGTATACAGGGCTGTTTTGAAAATAGTTACGACAATTTATCTTTAATATCATAAAGATGAAATAAACCGATTTACGTCTTTGATAAATACAACCTTATCGTAAATGTGTATTTTGTGATCTCGTGCACGCTTTATCGTCAACGTTTTCGCGCGGTTTGCAGTTTTGTTGGAAGGCCTGCGGTTTCACGAAAAGTTAAAAAATAGCGGTGGGGAAAAATATTTAAACATTTATTCACCTTTTCGCTACTTAATGTTTGAAATCACGGGGGCGCACCGTATAATTTGTCCGCTTTTTGATGCTTGACTCTGAGCCTTAAAGGACGTTTTATACGACACGCGACATACCTCAAAGGGAGCAGGAGTAAAAACGTGATGTCTGTGTCGCTCTTGAGTAGAAACGTTGCTCGTAAGCTTCTGTTCATTCAGTTTCTGGCTGTGATAGCAAGTGGACTGCTGTTTAGCCTCAAAGACCCCTTCTGGGGCATCTCCGCCGTGTGCGGGGGTTTGGCGGTGGTTCTGCCAAACGTGTTGTTTATGATTTTTGCCTGGCGTCATCAGGCGCATACACCTGCCAAAGGCCGCGTGGCCTGGTCCTTCGCCCTCGGCGAAGTGTGTAAGGTGTTGTTAACCTTTGCTCTACTGGTGATGGCGCTGGCGGTTTTGAAAGTGGTATTCATGCCGCTGATAGCTACGTGGGTTTTGGTGCTGGTGGTACAAGTTCTGGCTCCAGCTGTAATCAACAACAAAGGGTAAAAGGCATCATGGCTTCAGAAAATATGACGCCGCAGGATTACATAGGTCACCATCTGAATAACCTTCAGTTGGACCTGCGTACATTCTCGCTGGTCGATCCGCATAACCCCCCGGCCACCTTCTGGACGATCAACATCGACTCCATGTTCTTCTCGGTGGTTTTGGGTCTTCTGTTCCTGGCCATGTTCCGCGGTGTTGCTAAAAGAGCGACCAGCGGTGTTCCAGGGAAATTCCAGACGTTCATCGAAATGATCATCGGCTTTGTCCATGGCAGCGTGAAAGACATGTACCATGGCAAGAGCAAGCTGATTGCTCCGCTGGCCCTGACTGTGTTCGTTTGGGTCTTCCTGATGAACCTGATGGACCTGCTGCCTATCGATTTTATTCCGTGGATCGGCGAGCACGTCCTCGGTCTGCCTGCACTGCGCGTGGTTCCGTCCGCAGACGTGAACATCACTCTGTCGATGGCGCTCGGTGTATTCATCCTGATTCTTTTCTACAGCATCAAAATGAAAGGCGTAAGCGGCTTTGTGAAAGAGCTTACCTTGCAGCCGTTCAACCACTGGGCGTTTATTCCGGTCAACCTGATCCTGGAAGGCGTTAGCCTGCTGTCCAAACCTGTTTCACTGGGTCTGCGACTGTTCGGCAACATGTATGCGGGTGAGCTGATTTTCATTCTGATCGCGGGTCTTCTGCCGTGGTGGTCACAGTGGATTCTTAATGTGCCATGGGCCATTTTCCACATCCTGATCATTACGCTGCAAGCCTTTATCTTCATGGTTCTGACGATTGTCTATCTGTCGATGGCATCTGAAGAGCACTGATTCTTTACCAACACTACTACGTTTTAATTGAAACAAACTGGAGACTGTCATGGAAAACCTGAATATGGATCTGCTGTACATGGCTGCCGCTGTGATGATGGGTCTGGCGGCTATCGGTGCTGCGATCGGTATCGGCATCCTCGGGGGCAAATTCCTGGAAGGCGCAGCGCGTCAACCGGATCTGATTCCTCTGCTGCGTACTCAGTTCTTTATCGTTATGGGTCTGGTGGATGCTATCCCAATGATCGCTGTAGGTCTGGGTCTGTACGTGATGTTTGCTGTCGC
Source organism: Enterobacter sp. C4G1 (assembly GCF_052886895.1). Classification (NCBI taxonomy): domain Bacteria; kingdom Pseudomonadati; phylum Pseudomonadota; class Gammaproteobacteria; order Enterobacterales; family Enterobacteriaceae; genus Enterobacter; species Enterobacter sp. C4G1. Next base: position 1,089,713 of record NZ_JBQVVV010000001.1, read on the forward strand.
GTAGTAGTAGTTTTAAAACCCTAAGCCACAGAAATTAAAGAGGTATTGTGCTGTGAACATGAACGCAACAATCCTCGGCCAGGCCATCGCGTTTATTCTCTTTGTCTGGTTCTGCATGAAGTATGTATGGCCGCCATTAATGGCTGCCATCGAAAAACGTCAGAAAGAAATTGCTGACGGTCTGGCTTCCGCAGAACGCGCTAAGAAAGATTTGGACCTTGCACAGGCCAACGCGACAGACCAGCTGAAAAAAGCGAAAGCTGAAGCTCAGGTAATCATTGAACAGGCTAACAAACGCCGTTCTCAGATCCTGGACGAAGCAAAAGCTGAAGCAGAACAGGAACGTACTAAGATCGTGGCACAAGCTCAGGCTGAAATTGATGCTGAGCGTAAACGTGCTCGTGAAGAACTGCGTAAGCAGGTTGCGATTCTGGCTGTTGCTGGCGCCGAGAAGATCATCGAACGTTCCGTGGATGAAGCTGCTAACAGCGACATCGTGGACAAACTTGTCGCTGAACTGTAAGGAGGGAGGGGCTGATGTCTGAATTTGTTACGGTAGCTCGCCCCTACGCCAAAGCAGCTTTTGACTTTGCTGTCGAACACCAAAATGTCGATCGCTGGCAGAACATGCTGGCGTTTGCCGCTGAGGTGACGAAAAACGAACAAATGGCTGAGTTGCTTTCCGGTGCGTTAGCGCCAGAAACCCTCGCCGCGTCGTTTATCGCCGTGTGCGGGGAGCAACTGGATGCCAACGGCCAGAACCTGATTAAGGTTATGGCTGAGAACGGTCGTCTGCGTGTGCTCCCTGATGTTCTTGAGCAGTTCGAGCACTTACGTGCCCTTAGTGAAGCTACTGCTGAAGTCGAAGTGACTTCAGCAACTGAACTGAGTACCGAACAGCTTTCGAAGATCACTGCTGCGATGGAAAAACGTCTGTCACGCAAAGTTAAGCTGAATTGCAAAATCGATAAGTCTGTAATGGCAGGCGTAATCATCCGTTCGGGTGATATGGTCATTGATGGCAGCGTACGCGGCCGTCTTGAGCGCCTTGCAGACGTCTTGCAGTCTTAAGGGGACTGGAGCATGCAACTGAATTCCACCGAAATCAGCGAACTGATCAAGCAGCGCATTGCTCAGTTCAGTGTTGTGAGTGAAGCTCACAACGAAGGTACTATTGTTTCTGTAAGTGACGGTGTTATCCGCATTCACGGCCTGGCCGATTGTATGCAGGGTGAAATGATTTCCCTGCCGGGTAACCGTTACGCTATCGCACTGAACCTGGAGCGCGACTCCGTAGGTGCAGTTGTGATGGGTCCATACGCTGACCTCGCCGAAGGCATGAAGGTTAAGTGTACGGGTCGTATTCTGGAAGTTCCGGTTGGCCGTGGCCTGCTGGGTCGTGTTGTTAACACCCTGGGTGCGCCAATCGACGGTAAAGGTCCGGTTGAGCACGATGGCTTCTCTCCAATCGAAGTTATCGCACCAGGCGTTATCGACCGTCAGTCCGTTGATCAACCAGTACAGACTGGTTATAAATCCGTTGATGCCATGATCCCAATCGGTCGTGGTCAGCGTGAACTGATCATCGGTGACCGTCAGACCGGTAAAACCGCAATGGCTATCGATGCCATCATCAACCAGCGCGACTCTGGCATTAAATGTGTGTACGTGGCCATCGGCCAGAAAGCGTCCACCATTTCCAACGTTGTTCGCAAACTGGAAGAGCATGGTGCGCTGTCTAACACCATCGTTGTGGTTGCAACCGCTTCTGAATCTGCTGCACTGCAATACCTGGCACCATATGCTGGTTGCGCGATGGGCGAATACTTCCGTGACCGCGGTGAAGATGCACTGATCGTATACGATGACCTGTCTAAACAGGCTGTTGCTTATCGTCAGGTTTCTCTGCTGCTCCGTCGTCCACCTGGACGTGAAGCATTCCCTGGCGACGTATTCTACCTCCACTCTCGTCTGCTGGAGCGTGCTTCCCGCGTTAACGCGGAATACGTCGAGAACTTCACCAAAGGTGAAGTGAAAGGTAAAACTGGTTCACTGACCGCTCTGCCGATCATTGAAACCCAGGCGGGTGACGTTTCTGCGTTCGTTCCGACCAACGTAATTTCCATTACCGATGGTCAGATCTTCCTGGAAACCAACCTGTTTAACTCCGGTATTCGTCCGGCAGTTAACCCGGGTATCTCCGTATCTCGTGTTGGTGGTGCAGCTCAGACCAAGATCATCAAGAAACTGTCCGGTGGTATCCGTACCGCTCTGGCACAGTATCGTGAACTGGCAGCGTTCTCTCAGTTCGCGTCCGATCTGGATGAAGCTACCCGTAAACAGCTGAGCCACGGTCAGAAAGTGACCGAGCTGCTGAAACAGAAACAGTATGCCCCTATGTCTGTTGCACAACAGGGCCTGGTGCTGTTCGCGGCTGAACGCGGTTACCTCGAAGATGTGGAACTGGCGAAAATCGGTAGCTTCGAAGCCGCTCTGTTGGCTTACGTTGACCGTGATCACGCTCCGCTGATGCAAGAGATCAACCAGTCCGGTGGCTATAACGACGAAATCGAAGGCAAGCTGAAAGCTATCCTCGATTCCTTCAAAGCAACCCAGTCCTGGTAACGTCCGGCGGCTTGTCTTAGGACAGGCCGCAAGGCATTGAGGAGAAGCTCATGGCCGGCGCAAAAGAGATACGTAGTAAGATCGCAAGCGTCCAGAACACGCAAAAGATCACTAAAGCGATGGAGATGGTCGCCGCTTCCAAAATGCGTAAATCGCAGGATCGCATGGCGGCCAGCCGTCCTTATGCAGAAACCATGCGCAAAGTGATTGGTCACCTTGCAAACGGTAATCTGGAATATAAGCACCCTTACCTGGAAGAACGCGAAGTTAAACGCGTGGGCTACCTGGTGGTGTCGACCGACCGTGGTCTGTGTGGCGGCTTGAACATTAACCTGTTCAAAAAACTGCTGGCGGATATGAAAGCATGGTCCGAAAAAGGCGTTCAGAGCGATATCGCGATGATCGGCTCCAAGGGCGTGTCTTTCTTTAACTCCGTTGGTGGCAATATTGTCGCTCAGGTGACCGGTATGGGTGATAACCCATCCCTGTCCGAACTGATCGGCCCGGTTAAAGTGATGTTGCAGGCCTATGATGAAGGCCGTCTGGACAGACTGTACGTTGTCAGCAACAAATTTATTAACACCATGTCTCAGGTTCCTACTCTCACTCAGATGTTGCCTTTACCGGCATCAGAAGATGACGATATGAAGCGTAAAACCTGGGATTACCTGTATGAACCCGATCCGAAACCGCTGTTGGATACTCTGCTGCGTCGTTATGTCGAATCTCAGGTTTATCAGGGCGTTGTAGAAAACCTGGCCAGCGAGCAAGCCGCACGTATGGTGGCGATGAAAGCCGCGACCGATAATGGCGGCAGCCTGATTAAAGAGCTGCAGTTGGTTTACAACAAAGCTCGTCAGGCCAGCATTACTCAGGAACTCACCGAGATTGTCTCGGGGGCCGCCGCGGTTTAACCAGGTTTACGAATTACGTAGAGGATTCAAGATGGCTACTGGAAAGATTGTCCAGGTAATCGGCGCCGTGGTGGACGTCGAGTTCCCTCAGGACGCCGTACCGCGCGTGTACGATGCGCTTGAGGTACAGAATGGTAACGAGAGCTTGGTGCTGGAAGTTCAGCAGCAGCTCGGCGGCGGTATCGTGCGTACCATCGCCATGGGTTCTTCCGACGGTCTGCGTCGTGGTCTGGAAGTTAAAGACCTTGAGCACCCGATCGAAGTTCCTGTAGGTAAAGCAACACTGGGTCGTATCATGAACGTATTGGGTCACCCAATCGACATGAAAGGCGACATCGGTGAAGAAGAGCGTTGGGCTATCCACCGTGCAGCACCTTCCTACGAAGAGCTGTCCAGCTCTCAGGAACTGCTGGAAACCGGTATCAAAGTTATCGACCTGATGTGTCCGTTTGCGAAGGGCGGTAAAGTTGGTCTGTTCGGTGGTGCGGGTGTTGGTAAAACCGTAAACATGATGGAGCTGATCCGTAACATCGCGATCGAACACTCCGGTTACTCCGTGTTTGCAGGTGTTGGTGAGCGTACTCGTGAGGGTAACGACTTCTACCACGAAATGACTGACTCCAACGTTCTGGACAAAGTATCCCTGGTTTACGGTCAGATGAACGAGCCACCAGGAAACCGTCTGCGCGTTGCGCTGACTGGCCTGACTATGGCTGAGAAATTCCGTGACGAAGGCCGTGACGTTCTGCTGTTCGTTGATAACATCTACCGTTATACCCTGGCCGGTACTGAAGTATCAGCACTGCTGGGTCGTATGCCTTCAGCGGTAGGTTATCAGCCAACTCTGGCAGAAGAGATGGGTGTTCTTCAGGAACGTATCACCTCTACCAAAACCGGTTCTATCACCTCCGTTCAGGCGGTATACGTACCTGCGGATGACTTGACTGACCCATCTCCAGCAACCACCTTTGCGCACCTTGATGCAACCGTGGTACTGAGCCGTCAGATCGCGTCTCTGGGTATCTACCCAGCCGTTGACCCGCTGGACTCCACCAGCCGTCAGCTGGATCCACTGGTTGTTGGTCAGGAACACTACGACACCGCGCGTGGCGTACAGTCCCTGCTGCAACGTTACCAGGAACTGAAAGACATCATCGCCATCCTGGGTATGGATGAACTGTCTGAAGAAGACAAACTGGTGGTAGCACGCGCTCGTAAGATCCAGCGCTTCCTGTCCCAGCCGTTCTTCGTTGCGGAAGTATTCACCGGTTCTCCGGGTAAATACGTTTCCCTGAAAGACACCATCCGTGGCTTTAAAGGCATCATGGAAGGCGAATACGATCACCTGCCAGAGCAGGCGTTCTACATGGTTGGTTCCATCGACGAAGCCGTGGAAAAAGCCAAAAAACTTTAACGCCTTAATCGGAGGGTGATATGGCAATGACTTACCACCTGGACGTCGTCAGCGCAGAGGAACAAATGTTCTCTGGTCTGGTCGAGAAAATCCAGGTAACGGGTAGTGAAGGCGAACTGGGTATCTTCCCAGGTCACGCACCGCTGCTCACCGCCATTAAGCCTGGTATGATCCGCATCGTTAAACAGTTCGGTCATGAAGAGTTTATCTATCTGTCCGGCGGCATTCTCGAAGTGCAGCCTGGCAGTGTGACCGTTCTGGCCGATACCGCTATCCGTGGCCAGGATCTCGACGAAGCGCGAGCCCTGGAATCGAAGCGTAAGGCTGAAGAGCACATTAGCAGCTCTCATGGTGACGTGGATTACGCTCAGGCGTCTGCGGAGCTGGCCAAAGCGATCGCGAAACTGCGCGTTATCGAGTTGACCAAAAAAGCGATGTAACACCGGCTTGAAAAGCACAAAAGCCAGTCTGGTTTCAGACTGGCTTTTTTTATGGTTTCGTTTCAGGAAAAGTGAAACTGAAAAGCTGTTTTATTATTTTGTGATTTACATCACAAAAATGTTGATCGGTTAAAAAATGAGGCGTAGACTCCTTTTTTGTGAAGTGTGTCACAAAATAAACCTCAATAATTCAGGATGCCATCATGAAACTGGTCAACAAAATCATCGCTCTTTTCAGCAACATGAACGTCTCTTTCGGTACGTTCAACCACTAATATGCTGAATGCCGAGTGGCGCCACGCTTACCGTTGTGTGATAAGCGAAGCGCCATCTGGCAGCATTTCTCCACTGCCGTTCACGCTCTTCCCTTTCACGATAAAATAGTTCGACTTATCAATATTTCCCACCACTGCATCATCATATAAGCCTTGTTGCGTCCGCACCGATTTATTCCCGCTAAACACTCCCTGGGTTGATGCATCACCGTATGGGCTGGGCCGGAAGATGAAGTTAAAGCGCAGATTGTCCACCGCGACGTTATTGGCCACCACCAGCGCACCCGGATTGAAGTTGTCAGTAAAACCATCCAGATGATTGCCAATGGCCTTACTGTTGTGAACCTCATGTGCAACCGGCTGCCCTTCGCCGCCAAGTTTGAAACCGTTGCTGGTGTTATTGCGGGCAATTGAATTCTCGATCACCACAACACCGTTAGCACCGTCCTCAATCTTGTTAAACAGGTCAAAGCCGTCATCGACGTTGTCATGGGAATAGCAGTTTTCCAGGCGATTCCCCTCACCTACGCGCATTTTGACGGCAAAACCATCAGCGTTAATTTTCCCCGGATCCTCATTGGCGTACGATTCTGAATCAATTATCCGGTTGTAGCTGGCCCACAGGGGGCGACCAATATTTTCCGGGGAGGAAATTTGGATCCCGGTATCGTCATTGCGGTAAGCCGTGACGTTTTCGATGAGGTTATGGCTACCCTGTACCCGAAGGCTTTTATCCGTTATCTCAATGCCGTTGATATGCCAGTAGCTCGCGTCCACCAGCAAACCCTTTATCACCGCTTTGCCGTCCGCCCGTAGCGTTTTCACCTTATCCGGGTTGCCGCTGGCTGAAAGGGGGATTGCGCTGCGCGGATACTCGCCTGCCTGCAAAACGATTTTCCCACCCTCAGGGAGCAGATTAATGGCGGTATTTAAATCCATCGGCGCGCTTTCACTGCCTTCTGCACCAGCTTTCCCCTCCGGCGAGGCATAGAGCGTTGTTGTCGCGTTGTCTGCGAGTTTTTCCACGCTGAATTGGGTTGCTACCGGTGATGCATTCTCTGTGCTGGTGGGGGTGAAGGTAAGACGAAAATCATTCTTTTCCCCCAGTGTGGCGGGCAGCGTGTACATCTCCCCCGCTTTCACCGGTTTATCGTTACCGATCACCACTTCATTTTGCCAGACGCTGAAAACGCCATCATAGTTAGCGCGTGCCTGTACCAGATACTGCGCAGAGGTGCTCTGGCTGCCGGAGGCAAGTTGCACCACAACAGGTTGAGCTTTGGCCTGCCAGGGGGCAGATTCAAGGGTATGTGCCGGCGATGTGGTAAGCGATGCACCCGTGACGGTGATTTTTGCGTTGCGGGAGGCGAAGAACCCGACGTAATAATGAGCGTTGTCCTGTACCGAGATCAGGTCTGCGCGAGGCACGTTCTGGCTCACCCATTCATCGCTACCTGCGGGCGCCCAGGAGGTAATAAACCCGCTGTTGGTGCGTTCAAGCCTGAGGCGGAATTCTGGCGTTTGCTGTAAATCCACCTCCTCTTTATAACTCTGCTTCTTAATTTCGGCTCCTGCATCTCCCCACGGATGCGAGATCCCTTCACGCGTAATGGTTTGCAGTTTTACCCGGTGATGATCTTTTTTGTCCTGCGTCATGATGACATTCATCACCAGGTTAGATGCTGCAGGAAACTCTTCATAGCCCGCTTTCAGCGGCTGTTGGCGCGCTACGCCTATGATGTCGCGCACCAGCAGCCCGGCACCTTCCTGCGCGGCCGGTTTGGCTCCGTTTTCCGGGCCAAACTGATCCACTTTGACGGTGGCCTGTAAGACAAAGTTTTCCCCTGAAGGAAGCGTGGTATAGAAAAAGGTCAGCCCGTCGTGGGAGTTCGCTATTTTCCCGCCCCGGCTTTCAATCGTGACAGGTTTCGACAAATCAACGGCATCCTGCGGCGCAAGCTTTTTCCCGTCGAGGGTGACATCGTTTACGCCGATTTTGTCTGGCAGTACGTTTGAGGAAAAATTCATGTCCGTTGACTGCCCGAAAGCTATCGCTTTCCAGACATGCTCAGGCTCTGCGGCCGAAGCGGTGAAGGTGCTACACATCATTAGAGCCAGAGGTATTTTATAGTTCATCTTATTCTCCTGAGTGATAATTGAGCGTCATTATCATAAAGATGAAACGGCGTTTCTTTTTTATCTGTCACATTATTCGATTATTAAAACCATGTTTTGATTTTGGCTTATCTTTATTCATGAGGCGAAAGAATAGCTAAGCTGTTGTGAGAGCTTGCGACTTACCGTGAGAATGCTATTTTCAAGAGAAAAAGTGATTTACTCTGCCCTAAAAAGTATCCTCAAATAGCCCGTAAAGCCCTGGGTTGAGCGTTTTAACGACATTCCATTTTATGGCGCAAAATATGTAGAATTTTCAACGTCAAAGGGTTTTACTTCTCACTCAAATTACAGTCAGGACGCGTATGTTGAACAATACGATGAGCGTGGTCATCCTTGCCGCAGGTAAAGGCACCCGCATGTATTCCGATCTTCCGAAGGTGCTGCACACCCTGGCAGGAAAGCCTATGGTGCAGCATGTCATTGATGCCGCTAATGATCTCGGTGCCAGCCAGGTACACTTGGTTTACGGCCACGGCGGCGATCTGCTGAAGCAAACGCTGCGTGATGACAAACTCAACTGGGTACTTCAGGCTGAACAACTGGGTACTGGTCATGCGATGCAGCAGGCTGCCCCGTTCTTCGCGGATGACGAAGACATTCTGATGCTTTACGGCGATGTTCCGCTGATTACCGTCGACACCCTGACTCGCCTGCGTGAAGCGAAACCGCAGGGCGGTATTGGTTTGTTAACCGTCGTACTGGACGATCCGAGCGGCTATGGCCGAATTACCCGTGAAAATGGCAACGTAACGGGTATTGTTGAGCATAAAGATGCCAGCGACGCCCAGCGTCAGATCCAGGAAATCAATACCGGCATCCTGATTGCCAACGGCGCAGATATGAAACGCTGGCTGTCGAAACTGACCAACAACAACGCGCAGGGTGAGTATTACATCACGGATATTATTGCCCTGGCGTACCATGAAGGCCGTGAAATTGCCGCTGTACACCCGGCTCGCATCAGCGAAACCGATGGTGTAAACAACCGGCTGCAACTTTCCCGCCTTGAGCGTATTTATCAGTCTGAGCAGGCGGAAAAACTGCTGCTTGCAGGCGTTATGCTGAGCGATCCAGCGCGTTTTGATCTGCGCGGCACCTTGTCTCACGGGCGCGATGTTGAGATTGATACTAACGTTATCCTTGAAGGCAACGTGACCCTTGGCCATGGCGTTAAAATTGGCACGGGTTGCGTGATTAAGAACAGCGTCATTGGTGATAACTGCGAAATCAGCCCATACAGCGTGGTAGAAGATGCCCATCTGGAAGCGGCGTGCACCATTGGTCCGTTTACGCGCCTGCGCCCTGGCGCTGAGCTGCTGGAAGGCGCGCACGTGGGTAACTTCGTCGAAATGAAAAAAGCGCGGCTGGGTAAAGGCTCTAAAGCCGGTCATTTGACCTATCTGGGCGATGCGGAGATTGGCGATAACGTGAATATTGGTGCAGGAACGATCACCTGTAACTACGACGGTGCTAATAAGTTTAAAACCATCATTGGTGATGATGTGTTTGTCGGCTCTGATACGCAGCTGGTGGCGCCTGTTACCGTTGGTAATGGCGTAACTATTGCCGCAGGAACGACTGTCACGCGTGATGTGGCTGATAACGAGCTGGTGTTAAGCCGTGTGCCGCAGGTTCACAAGCAGGGCTGGAAACGCCCGGTGAAGAAGTAACAGATTTTCGGGACGAGGGGATAATATAATCCCCCTCCCATAAGCAGTACCCATAAATATAACCCCACTCTCTACAAGGCTCGGGGCGCCCGAAAAGGGCAACAACAGGTCAGCGACAACGCATGGCATAGCGCCATAATCAGGAAATCTAACTATGTGTGGAATTGTTGGAGCAGTTGCGCAGCGTGATATTGCTGAAATCCTTCTCGAAGGTTTACGTCGTCTGGAATACCGTGGCTATGACTCTGCTGGTCTGGCTGTGGTGGATGCTGAAGGTCAAATGACCCGTTTGCGTCGTCTGGGTAAAGTGCAGATCCTGGCGCAAGCGGCGGAAGAACACCCGCTGCACGGCGGTACCGGTATTGCGCATACTCGCTGGGCGACGCATGGCGAACCCTCCGAAGGTAACGCACACCCGCATGTGTCTGAACACATTGTGGTGGTGCATAACGGCATTATCGAAAACCACGAACCACTCCGTGAAATGCTGAAAACACGCGGTTATACCTTCGTGTCTGAAACCGACACCGAAGTTATTGCTCACCTGGTTCACTGGGAACTGGAACAGGGCGGCACGCTGCGTGATGCGGTGCTGCGTGCTATTCCTCAGCTGCGCGGTGCATACGGGACGGTTATCATGGATTCCCGTGACCCGAGCACACTGCTTGCTGCACGCTCCGGTAGCCCAATGGTTATCGGCCTTGGCATGGGTGAAAACTTCATCGCATCCGATCAGCTGGCACTGCTGCCAGTGACCCGTCGCTTTATCTTCCTGGAAGAGGGCGATATCGCTGAAGTGACGCGCCGTTCCGTGTCTATCTTTGATAAAGCCGGTACGCAGATCAATCGCCAGGAAATTGAATCCAACCTGCAATACGACGCAGGCGATAAAGGCGCTTACCGTCACTACATGCAGAAAGAGATTTACGAGCAGCCGAACGCCATCAAAAACACCCTGACCGGGCGTATTAGCCACGGCGTGGTGGATCTGAGCGAATTGGGCGACAAGGCGAACGAGCTGCTGTCGAAGGTTGAGCATATTCAGATCGTCGCCTGCGGGACGTCGTATAACTCCGGTATGGTGTCGCGCTACTGGTTTGAATCGCTGGCGGATGTGCCATGCGATGTGGAAATCGCCTCTGAATTCCGCTACCGCAAATCCGCAGTGCGCCGTAACAGCCTGATGATCACCCTTTCCCAGTCTGGTGAAACGGCGGATACCCTGGCGGCGCTGCGTCTGTCCAAAGAGCTGGGCTATCTTGGCTCTCTGGCGATTTGTAACGTGCCGGGATCTTCTTTGGTACGCGAATCCGATCTTGCGCTGATGACCAACGCGGGCACGGAAATTGGTGTCGCATCGACGAAAGCCTTCACTACGCAGCTGACAGTGCTGCTGATGCTGGTGGCGAAACTGGCGCGTCTGAAAGGGCTGGATGCCGCTGTTGAGCAGAACATTGTTCATGGTTTGCAGGCTTTGCCGAGCCGTATTGAGCAGATGCTGTCTCAGGACAAACGTATTGAGCAGCTTGCGGAAGATTTCTCTGACAAACATCACGCGCTGTTCCTGGGGCGTGGCGATCAGTATCCGATTGCGCTGGAAGGCGCGCTGAAGCTGAAAGAGATCTCGTACATCCACGCAGAAGCCTATGCGGCAGGTGAGCTGAAACACGGCCCTCTGGCGCTGATTGATGCGGATATGCCGGTTATCGTCGTTGCGCCAAACAACGAACTGCTGGAAAAACTGAAGTCCAACATTGAAGAAGTGCGCGCCCGTGGCGGTGTACTGTACGTCTTTGCTGATAAGGATGCCGGTTTCACCAGCAACGACAACATGCACATCATCGAGATGCCGCATGTGGAAGAGGTGATTGCACCTATCTTCTACACCGTTCCGCTGCAATTACTGGCTTATCACGTTGCGCTTATCAAAGGCACCGACGTTGACCAGCCACGTAACCTGGCGAAATCTGTGACGGTTGAATAATCATCTCAGGCTCCACCTTCGGGTGGAGCTTTTTTACCCTTCCTGGTTTGTTTTTAATCAATTCTTTCCCATTTTTATTTATGACAATCTGTCATCTTCAGCTACTTTTTTCAGTGTCACATAAAGAAAATATTACTGAAAACATACTGTCATGTTTGTGGCTATCTAATTGATACGTTTGATAATTTTTACTGACTTTTAAGTTAAACTTTTGTTGTCATAAAACTGTCATAATTCGTACATTTATCTGTCACCTGTTTGTCCTATTTTGCTCATCGTAGCCACTAAACAACGATTTACGAAAATCTTGCAGGAGACATTATGAAAGTTATGCGTACCACTGTCGCAACTGTTGTCGCCGCGACCTTATCTCTGAGCGCTTTCTCTGTATTCGCAGAGGCAAGCCTGACTGGTGCCGGTGCAACCTTCCCTGCGCCGGTGTATGCCAAATGGGCGGATACTTACCAGAAAGAAACGGGTAACAAGGTTAACTACCAGGGTATCGGCTCCTCCGGTGGCGTTAAACAAATTACCGCTAACACCGTTGATTTCGGCGCATCAGATGCTCCACTGACTGATGAAAAACTGGCTCAGGAAGGCCTGTTCCAGTTCCCTACCGTTATCGGTGGTGTGGTTCTGGCAATCAACCTGCCGGGCGTGAAGTCTGGTGAGTTGGTGCTGGACGGCAAAACACTGGGTGACATCTACCTGGGCAAAATCAAAAAATGGGATGACGAAGCCATTGCTAAACTCAACCCAGGCCTGAAACTGCCTTCTCAGAACATCGCTGTGGTTCGCCGCGCAGATGGTTCTGGTACCTCTTTCGTCTTCACCAGCTACCTGGCGAAAGTGAACGAAGAGTGGAAATCTAAAGTCGGTTCTGGCTCTACCGTTAACTGGCCAACCGGTTTGGGCGGTAAAGGTAACGACGGTATCGCGGCATTCGTACAGCGTCTGCCAGGCTCTATCGGTTATGTAGAATACGCTTACGCTAAGCAGAACAACCTGGCTTACACCAAGCTGCTGTCTGCTGACGGCAAGCCAGTAAGCCCGACTGAAGAGAACTTTGCTAACGCTGCTAAAGGCGCTGACTGGAGCAAATCCTTTGCACAGGATCTGACTAACCAGAAAGGAGAAGGCGCATGGCCAATCACCTCTACCACGTTCATTCTGGTTCACAAAGAGCAGAAGAAACCTGAGCAGGGTACTGAAGTGCTGAAGTTCTTCGACTGGGCATACAAAAACGGCAACAAACAGGCTAACGACCTGGATTACGCCAGCCTGCCGGATAGCGTGGTTGAGCAGATTCGTGCTGCATGGAAGACCAACGTGAAAGACAGCAGCGGTAAAGCGCTGTACTAACAGGATATATTTAACGAAGATGGCGGGTGGCGCTGCGCTTACCCGCCCTACGGTTTACTCTGTAGGCCCGGTAAGCGTCAGCACCACCGGGCATATTCGTAAAAACGTCTCAAACAGAAGAGTGATTTATGGCTGCAACCAAGCCTGCATTTAACCCTCCGGGTAAAAAAGGTGACATGATTTTCAGCGCGCTGGTAAAACTGGCTGCGCTGATTGTGCTATTGCTGCTGGGCGGCATTATCGTGTCCCTGATTTTCTCATCCTGGCCGAGCATCCAGAAATTTGGATTCTCTTTCCTGTGGACGAAAGAGTGGGATGCACCGAACGACATCTACGGTGCGCTGGTGCCGATTTACGGCACGCTGGTGACCTCGTTCATTGCTCTGCTGATCGCTGTTCCGGTCAGTTTTGGTATTGCCCTGTTCCTGACGGAACTGGCGCCTAACTGGCTGAAGCGTCCGCTTGGTATCGCCATCGAACTGCTGGCGGCTATCCCGAGTATCGTGTACGGCATGTGGGGCCTGTTTATCTTTGCTCCGCTGTTTGCGAAATACTTCCAGGAGCCGGTGGGCAATGTCCTGTCCTCTATCCCGTTTGTGGGGGCGCTGTTCTCTGGCCCGGCATTCGGTATCGGTATTCTGGCTGCGGGTGTGATCCTCGCCATCATGATTATTCCGTACATTGCGGCCGTTATGCGCGATGTCTTCGAACAAACCCCGGTGATGATGAAAGAGTCGGCTTACGGCATCGGCTGCACCACCTGGGAAGTTATCTGGCGCATTGTTCTTCCGTTCACCAAAAATGGGGTGATCGGTGGTGTTATGTTGGGATTAGGTCGTGCACTGGGAGAAACCATGGCGGTGACCTTTATCATCGGTAATACCTACCAGCTCGACAGCGCATCGCTCTACATGCCAGGTAACAGCATTACATCAGCCCTGGCTAACGAATTTGCTGAGGCGGAATCCGGGCTGCACGTTGCTGCTCTGATGGAACTGGGTCTGATTCTGTTTGTTATCACCTTCATTGTTCTGGCGATTTCCAAGCTGATGATTATGCGTTTGGCTAAGAACGAGGGGGCACGTTAATGGCGACTCTCGAAATGCAAAGCACCGCTGAGCTGGCGGAATCCCGCCGCAAAATGCAGGCCAAGCGCCGAGTGAAAAACCGTATTGCGCTGACGCTCTCTATGGCGACGATGGCATTCGGTCTGTTCTGGCTGGTCTGGATCCTCTTCTCTACCGTTGTGCGCGGTATTGACGGTATGTCACTGGCGCTGTTTACCGAAATGACGCCACCACCGAACACCGCGGGTGGCGGCCTGGCGAACGCCCTGGCGGGCAGCGGCCTGTTGATCCTGTGGGCTACGGTCGTTGGGACACCGCTTGGCATTATGGCGGGGATCTACCTGGCAGAATATGGTCGTAAATCCTGGCTTGCAGAAGTGATTCGCTTCATTAACGACATTCTGCTCTCTGCACCTTCTATCGTGGTCGGCCTGTTCGTTTACACCATTGTGGTGGCGCAGATGGAACACTTCTCCGGCTGGGCTGGCGTTATTGCGCTGGCGCTGTTGCAGGTGCCCATCGTCATCCGTACCACCGAAAACATGCTGAAACTGGTGCCTGATAGCCTGCGTGAAGCGGCCTATGCACTGGGAACACCAAAATGGAAAATGATCTCCGCGATTACGCTGAAAGCGTCAATCTCCGGGATCATGACTGGCGTCCTGCTGGCCGTTGCCCGTATTGCGGGTGAAACGGCTCCGCTGCTGTTTACTTCGCTCTCCAACCAGTTCTGGAGTACGGACATGATGCAGCCTATCGCTAACCTGCCGGTCACCATCTTTAAATTTGCGATGAGCCCGTTCGCGGAGTGGCAGCAGCTGGCCTGGGCCGGGGTGCTGATCATTACCCTTTGCGTTCTGTTGCTGAACATTCTGGCGCGCGTCATTTTCGCGAAGAAGAAACACGGTTAATTTTTTACGGCGCGGCACATCGCGGCGTCGAATGAGGAAATGAGTCAATGAGTATGGTTGATACTGCCCCGGGTAAGATTCAGGTTCGTGATTTGAACTTCTACTACGGCAAATTCCATGCCCTGAAGAATATCAACCTGGATATCGCGAAGAACCAGGTCACGGCATTCATCGGTCCATCTGGCTGTGGTAAATCCACCCTGCTGCGTACCTTTAACAAGATGTATTCGCTCTATCCGGAACAGCGCGCAGAAGGCGAGATCATTCTGGATGGCGAAAACATTCTGACCCAGGCCCAGGATATTGCCCTGCTGCGTGCGAAAGTGGGCATGGTGTTCCAGAAGCCTACGCCGTTCCCGATGTCGATTTACGACAACATCGCCTTTGGCGTGCGTCTGTTTGAAAAGCTCTCCCGTGCTGATATGGACGAGCGCGTGCAGTGGGCTTTGACCAAGGCCGCATTATGGAACGAAACCAAAGATAAGTTGCACCAGAGCGGTTACTCTCTCTCCGGTGGTCAGCAGCAGCGTCTGTGCATTGCGCGTGGTATCGCCATTCGCCCTGAAGTGTTGCTGCTGGATGAGCCGTGTTCAGCCCTGGACCCGATCTCAACCGGGCGTATTGAAGAGCTGATCACCGAGCTGAAACAGGATTACACCGTGGTTATCGTGACCCACAACATGCAGCAGGCTGCGCGTTGTTCCGATCACACGGCGTTTATGTACCTGGGCGAGTTGATTGAGTTCAGCGATACGGACGCGCTGTTCACCAGGCCCGCGAAGAAACAAACCGAAGATTATATTACTGGCCGCTACGGTTGATTTGCCTTAGTGCATGTGGAGAAACCATGGACAACCTCAATCTTAATAAACACATTTCCGGCCAGTTCAACGCAGAGCTGGAAAGCATCCGCACTCAGGTGATGACCATGGGTGGCATGGTCGAGCAGCAGCTTTCTGATGCGATCACGGCGATGCACAACCAGGACAGCGAACTGGCGAAGCGCGTTATCGAAGGCGACAAAAACGTCAACATGATGGAAGTGGCGATCGACGAAGCCTGCGTACGTATTATCGCCAAGCGTCAGCCGACGGCGAGCGACCTGCGTCTGGTGATGGCTATCATCAAAACCATCGCCGAGCTGGAACGTATTGGTGACGTTGCGGATAAAATCTGCCGCACTGCGCTGGAGAAGTTCTCTCAGCAGCACCAGCCGCTGCTGGTGAGCCTGGAGTCGCTGGGACGCCACACCGTGCAGATGCTGCATGACGTACTGGATGCCTTCGCGCGTATGGATCTGGACGAAGCGGTACGTATTTACCGTGAAGACAAGAAAGTCGACCAGGAATACGAAGGCATTGTGCGTCAGCTGATGACCTACATGATGGAAGATTCACGTACGATCCCAAGCGTACTGACCGCGCTGTTCTGCGCGCGCTCTATCGAGCGTATTGGCGACCGCTGCCAGAACATTTGCGAATACATCTTCTACTTCGTGAAGGGGCAGGATTTCCGTCACGTGGGCGGCGACGAGCTGGACAAGCTGCTGGCAGGTAAAGATCCGAAAGAGTGATGTTTGTGGCGGGTAGCGCTAACGCTTACCCGCCCTACATTCACTTAACGCGTAATATCCCACCCGCGCGCCTTCCACAGCTCTGGCAGTTGCGCCAGTTCGGTAAAGGTCGTCACTTTTGGATGATCGATCGGTTTGTTATGTGGGTCAGCGCAGAAGTAAAACACTTCCATTCCCGCATCGATCCCTGACTGTGCGCCAGCAGACGAGTCATCCACCAGAATGCAGTTTTCTACGTTGAC
This sequence comes from Enterobacter sp. C4G1, assembly GCF_052886895.1. Taxonomy (NCBI): domain Bacteria; kingdom Pseudomonadati; phylum Pseudomonadota; class Gammaproteobacteria; order Enterobacterales; family Enterobacteriaceae; genus Enterobacter; species Enterobacter sp. C4G1. The sequence goes on from NZ_JBQVVV010000001.1 coordinate 1,106,368, forward strand.
GTTCATCGCCTTCGCCGCGTGGAACATCAGCGCCGGGTCTGGCTTCCAGCGCTGGATATCGTAGCCGCTAAACAGTTTTTCCGGGAAATGGTGCAACATCTCAAGCTTACCCAGCGAGTGCTGCATTTTGCTGACCGGACCATTGGATACCACGCAGATTGGCACTGTCATCGCATCCAGAAGCGCATTTGCTCCGGCAATGACCTCCAGCTCCGAGTCGAACAGGCGTGCGACCTCGGCGCGGTAAACAGGCTCCAGAGCGGCTTTTGCCAGCGCCACGCTATGCTCTTCATTAATGATGTCGATGATCTCGTACAGTTTCACGCCCTTAAAGCGTTTGAACACCTCTTCGAGATCGAGCGTAATGCCAAATTCCTGAAACATGGAGACATACGCACGGGAACAAATGACCTCACTGTCGACAAGCGTACCGTCGCAGTCGAAAAATACCGCCTCAATTCCGGACATGCCTTTCCCTTTTAACAAGTTTAACGTTTACGTGGTGCAGTTTTACGACACGCAATCGTTGCCGTATAAGCAAATTCAATGAAAAAAAGTACCCTATAACCGCCCTTATTGTCGCATTTTGGTATAGGATAGCGACGAATTTTCCCTCCTTGTTCGGAAATTGATGATGAGTCAACAACACACTACCCAGACATCTGGTCAGGGTCTGCTTGAGCGCGTGTTTAAACTGCGCGAGCACGGCACAACGGCACGCACCGAAGTGATCGCCGGTTTCACCACCTTCCTGACGATGGTTTATATCGTTTTTGTTAACCCACAAATTCTGGGCGTTGCTGGCATGGATACCAGCGCCGTCTTCGTAACCACCTGTCTTATCGCGGCCCTCGGCAGTATTCTGATGGGTGTATTCGCGAACCTGCCAGTTGCGCTGGCACCGGCAATGGGGCTGAATGCCTTCTTCGCGTTTGTTGTGGTTCAGGCGATGGGCCTGCCGTGGCAAGTGGGGATGGGTGCTATTTTCTGGGGCGCGATTGGCCTGCTGCTCCTGACCATTTTCCGCGTACGTTACTGGATGATTGCCAATATTCCTGTGAGCCTGCGTGTGGGTATCACCAGCGGTATTGGTCTGTTTATCGGGATGATGGGCCTGAAAAACGCCGGGGTTATCGTGGCCAACCCGGATACGCTGGTAAGCATCGGTCATCTGACATCGCACAACGTTCTGCTGGGCGTGCTGGGCTTCTTTATCATCGCGATTCTGGCGTCCCGTAACATTCATGCGGCGGTGCTGGTTTCCATCGTGGTGACAACGCTGCTGGGCTGGATGCTGGGTGATGTTCACTACACCGGCATCGTCTCTGCGCCACCGAGTGTTTCCACTGTGATTGGTCACGTTGATCTGGCGGGCTCCCTGAATCTGGGTCTGGCGGGCGTGATTTTCTCCTTCATGCTGGTAAACCTGTTCGACTCCTCCGGTACGCTGATCGGTGTGACCGACAAAGCAGGCCTGGCAGATGAGAAGGGCAAATTCCCGCGCATGAAGCAGGCGCTGTTCGTTGACAGTATTTCTTCCGTTGCGGGCTCCTTTATCGGCACCTCTTCTGTTACCGCTTACATTGAATCCTCATCCGGGGTTTCTGTTGGTGGTCGTACTGGTCTGACAGCCGTAGTTGTCGGTATTCTGTTCCTGCTGGTGATTTTCCTTTCTCCGCTGGCGGGGATGGTGCCACCGTATGCGGCTGCAGGTGCGCTGATTTATGTGGGCGTGCTGATGACATCCAGCCTGTCACGCGTGAAGTGGGATGATTTAACCGAAGCGGTTCCCGCGTTTATTACTGCAGTAATGATGCCGTTCAGCTTCTCGATTACCGAAGGTATCGCGCTGGGCTTTATCTCTTACTGTGTGATGAAGCTCGGTACCGGTCGTTTCCGCGACCTCAGCCCATGCGTCATCGTTGTGGCGCTGCTGTTTGTGCTGAAGATTGTGTTCATCGACGCCAAATAAACAGCAAGCCCTTTTCGAAGAAAAGGGCTTTAGTGTTTGCACCCTCTCCCGTGGGAGAGGGCTGGGGTGAGGGCATCAGGCCTCTCCAGTCTACGCTTTCACCCGCTTAATATAATCACCAAACGCCGTCAGCTGACCTGCCAGATGATCCCGCGTGCTTTGATCAACCACTTCACCCGTCTGCGCGTCGACCTTGTTCTGAATCACACCGCCCATAAATTCCGGCTTGTTCATCACCATTGCATCCAGGAATACCAAAATCTGGCGCAGATGATACTGGCAGCGCGCGCCGCCAATGGCACCCATAGAGCTGGTCTGAATCAACACGGGCTTACCTGACAGCGGCTGCTGGGGTAAACGGGATAACCAGTCAATCGCGTTCTTCAGGCCGCCTGGCACAGAATAGTTATACTCTGGCGTAACGATAACGACGCCGTCAGCCTGGCGAATCTGCTCTGCCAGCGCTTCGACGCTCTGTGGAAAACCGTCTTCCTGCTGAACATCGGCATCGTACAGTGGGATATCACCAATAGACGCCAGCGCTGAAACGTCCATTCCTGCCGGAGCCAGCTGTGGAAGAGAACGGGCAACCATCCCGTTAAATGAACCTTTGCGCAGGCTTCCCAGTAACGTAACAACTTTCAACGTATCAGACATGATTACTCCTTTTTCATCATGATGGCCCTGGATGGGTCAGTTAAGGGTAAGTGCTTTTTCTGCCGGTAAACTGGTTAATCTCATTAAACGTGCGGCAGGTTCATTAGCGCGCGCCGGGACATCAGGAAGACTATGCCACCCGCGTCCACTGTCAAATTCCCAAATTTTGAGGCGTTCAATGGCCGGTGTAACGGCAATTGACCAAATCAGAACATCTTCCGCATCACTGAGCGCTTCAACCAGTGCCGCTTTTGAGGCTCGCAGCCGGCCTGAGCCGGGTAACAACTGAAGCAGCCGGGCATCATCAGAGGCGCAGCCTGATAATTTACGAATACTCTGGCGCAGCGTGATGAGCTGCGCCTTTGCTTCACTGGGATCGTTCTGGTTACGGATCCACAGTTTTTCGTTGCTTGAGAGCGGATACTCATCAAGCGTATTCACCCCCAGGAAGCCGTTGGTTGCTCGCTGGAGTTCCATATCCAGCCCGCAGTCGCCTTCGGTGGTGAGGGCAACGCCAATAATGTTGCCTGTGTAAGAGATAGAAAAGCGGGGAAGTTCCGGGTCAGCAAAGACCGGGCGACCTTCTGGCTGGGTGATGATATCTGGCAGCTCGCTGGTGCCGTACAGCATAAACATCAGTTCAGCGAGCAAGGCTCTTGAGGCTAAAAAGCGCGTCCGTCGATGTTCGGGGAGTTTGAGTGCCTCAGTGTGACATGCTGAAGAAATTCTGGCCGATACGAGGCGTCCTTCTGTGAGTGTCCCTCTTGCAAAGTGCGTTGCCATTTTTCGCTCCTTGATAATGGTCGTATTCGGTTAAACGGTTACATCATTATCGCTTAACTTCTCTTCTGTTTTAATCAGTAAATGGGAGTAAGAGAAGCCTGAGGACCGAACTTTACATTTTCTTAGGCAAAAATTGGATCGCTAGCTCAGTGGGGAGCCATACAGTGCCTTGATCGTCTCTCTGAGCCAGAGGATTTTCGGGTTGTGGCTGTTACGTTTATGCCAGATAAGCGTGAAGGGCACGGTCAGCTTTTCTGCCAGTGCTTCATCGACGGGAATGGGGAGTGTAATCAGCTTACGCTGGTGGAGTTGATTGTAGTGATGGCAGTAGTACGGAGCGGTGGCAATATAGTTATGCCCCGGCTGCGCTGCCATAAACATCGACTGCTCGAACCCGGGCAGGCTCATGGCGATATTCCGCTCGCGACCCATCTCTCTTAGCACTTCATCGAGTGCCCAGGTATCGCTACGTTCCCAGTAAACACTGATATGCGGGTAGCGCAGGAAGGTGTCGAGATCCCACTTTTCCTGAAGCGCCGGGTGATCTTCGCGCAGATAAACACAAGGACGGTCGCTGAACAGGATTTCATAGTCGATAAACCACGGCATCAGCTTAAGCAGTTCGCGGGAGCGTGGGTGCGTTTCGCGCCCGGTAAAACCGAGATCAACCTCTCCGCGCGTAATCGCGTCCAGCGAATCGTAATCCCACTGTCGCATCTTTACCGTGGCCTGTGGATAGCGTTGATTCACCTGCTCCAGCAGGGTATTGAAGCGGATCAGCATCAGCGGCGTTTCCGCCGCCATTTCGAATGTCAGGCCGCCAGGAGAGTCATGGTGGAATTTATCGAGGATCTGATTGCCAATCTGCATCCAGTCGGCTAGATCTTGCTCAAGACTCACAGTCAGCGGCGTAGGCAGCAGCCCCAGCGGGGTTTTCACAAACAGCGGGTCCTCAAACCAGTCACGCAATTTCGCCAGCGATTTACTCACTGCCGACGGCGTAACGTTCATCCGCTTTGCGGCTTTGGTTACGCTGCGTTCCTGCAACAGAAGTTGCAGGGTTAACAACAGGTTAAGATCCAGGCTGCTGATGGGCTTCTTCATAATGTGCGGCGGTCTGTATCACCATAAGTAAAAGAATGCAGAGTATGCTACAGCCAATCAGTATCCCGATCAGCATATTCAGCGCGTTAAGACCAAGAACGGCCGCCAGCCAAATCCACAATGAAGAACCGCAGACCTGGGCAATACCCAGTACCGAGCTTGCTACGCCTGCGCGCAGTGAGAATGGGCCAAGTGCCTGGCTCATTGCCACACCAAAACCAACGGAGAATCCGGCGCAGATTAGGGTAATGCCTGCCAGCATAAAGGCGTGTGCGTTTGTCGTGGCCAGAATCACGCCCGCCGCCAGGAACAGCACCTGAGAAGTGAGCATCAGCGTGCGCTGACGGAAAACATTCAGGGCGAAAGGTGTTGAGAACGAAACGGCCATGCTGACCAACGCCGTTGCTGCCATCACTGTAGAATATTCCCCGCGATCAAATCCCATCGTCTCCATCAGCAGTACCGGGGAAACGTTTACATAGGTCAGGATCACCGCCACGCTCAGGGTCGTGATGAGCAAACGGCTGATGAAAAAGCGATTCAGGAGCTTTTCCGCCGGGTTAATCGTCGCGTTATACCCTGCATTCTGCGCGCCTGGATGCGTTTCTTTAAGCACCACGGCAGACAGAATAAAGACCAGCCCGCCCATCGCCGCCATTGTCCAGAACAGGCTCTGCCACGGGAACTTGAGCATAATCAGATAGCCCACAACGGGTGCCAGCACGGGAATAATGCAGGTGATGCCGTTCAGCATTGAAAGCACTTTGGCGCGTCGCTGGGCATTTAAGGTATCGCGCAGAATGGCAAAGGCCACCACGTAGCAGCCGCCAGCGCCAATACCCTGAATAAAGCGTCCGGCCAGGAACAGGCTACTGTCCTGAGCCATTGAACACAGAACAGAAGCCAGCGCAAAAATCACTGCACCGGTAATGGCTACAGGCTGCCGGCCCGCTTTGTCCGCAATTTTTCCGGCAAATACCATCGATGACGCCATCCCTGCGAGATAGGCCGAAAACGCAATATGCAGCTGTGCTTCGCTGGCGCCCAGATCGCGGGCGATGTGCGGTAAACCCACCAGATACATATCAATACCTGACGGATAAAGCAGAACCAGCGCAAAACTACAAAACAGAAAACGAGCCATAGATCCCCCATAGATGCAGGCAAGAAGAATAGGGGGAGAAAGGGGAAGAAGCGAGTTGCCATTTGGACAATGGTGATTTCCTGGGAGGAAATCACCCTGTATTTGCGAACGCTATTTACCAATACAGAAACTGGAGAAAATCCGTCCCAGCAAATCATCCGAGGTGAACTCCCCGGTGATCTCGCTCAGATTCTGCTGCGCCAGACGCAGCTCTTCCGCCAGCAGTTCACCTGCCCAGGCACCGATCAGCTGTGCTTTACCCTGAACAAGATGGTTTGCCGCCTCTTCCAGCGCCTGCAGATGACGGCGGCGCGCCAGGAAGCCGCCTTCCATGCTGGTGTCGAAACCCATACTCTGTTTGAGATGGTTACGCAGGTCGTCCACGCCTTCACCAGTACGGGCCGACAGGCGGATCAGTGAGTGACCATTCACATCGCTGATGCCCAGCGTTTCGCCAGTTACATCCGCTTTGTTACGCACCACGGTGATGGGCAGTTTGGCTGGCAGACGGGCGATAAAGTCCGGCCAGATGTCCGCCGGGTCAACGGCAGCAGTGGTGGTGCCATCCACCATAAACAGGACGCGATCGGCTTGCTCGATTTCCTGCCAGGCGCGTTCAATACCGATACGTTCCACTTCATCACTCGCATCGCGTAACCCGGCGGTATCGATGATGTGCAGTGGCATCCCGTCGATATGAATATGCTCGCGCAGTACGTCACGCGTTGTCCCGGCAATATCGGTCACGATCGCCGCTTCACGTCCCGCCAGGGCATTCAACAGGCTCGATTTCCCGGCGTTAGGGCGACCAGCGATAACAACCTTCATCCCTTCACGCAGCAGGCTGCCCTGGCGTGCTTCGGCGCGTACTGCGTCGAGGTCGGCCATCACGCTGTTAAGCTGCGCTTCGATTTTGCCATCAGAAAGGAAATCAATCTCTTCGTCAGGGAAGTCGATAGCGGCTTCGACGTAGATCCTGAGGTGAGTAAGTGCTTCCACAAGGTGGTTCACGCGTGCGGAAAATGCGCCCTGAAGCGAGTTAAGAGCAGAGCGTGCAGCTTGTTCGGAGCTGGCGTCGATCAGGTCGGCAATCGCCTCGGCTTGTGCCAGATCGAGTTTGTCGTTCAGGAACGCACGTTCGGAAAACTCACCCGGTTTTGCGATACGCAGGCCAGGCAGGGTCAGAATACGTTTTAACAGCAAATCGAGGATAACCGGGCCACCGTGACCCTGTAGTTCCAGCACGTCTTCACCGGTAAAGGAGTTCGGGCCGGGGAACCACAGCGCAATACCCTGGTCCAGCGCAGTACCGTCGGCATCTTTAAATGGCAGATAGTCGGCATAGCGTGGTTTTGGCAGTTTGCCCAGCACGGCTTCGGCAACCTCGCATGCCTTGAGGCCGGAGATGCGCAATATACCTACACCACCGCGTCCCGGTGGGGTTGCCTGGGCGACGATAGTGTCGTTATGGCTCATGGTTTGTCTCTACTGTGTTGCAATAAAAAAGGCGGTCAATCGACCGCCCTTATTTTAGCGTTAAGTTACCTGATCAGGACTTTTTCTTTTCGCGGCTATGCAGGCCACGTTTTTCCAGACCACGGTAAATCAGCTGCTGCTGAATAATGGTTACCAGGTTGCTGACGATATAGTACAGCACCAGACCTGACGGGAACCACAGGAAGAACACGGTGAAGATGACCGGCATAAAGGTCATGATCTTCTGCTGCATCGGGTCGGTCACAGTGGTAGGCGACATCTTCTGAATGAAGAACATCGTTATACCCATCAGGATCGGCAGGATGTAGTACGGGTCCTGTGCAGACAAGTCATGGATCCACAGTGCGAACGGCGCGTGGCGCAGTTCAACGGAGCCCATCAGCATATAGTACAGCGCAAGGAAGATTGGCATCTGTATCACAAGCGGGAAGCAACCACCCAGCGGGTTCACTTTCTCTGCTTTGTACAGGGCCATCATTTCCTGGCTTTGACGCTGTTTATCATCGCCCAGACGCTCACGCATCGCCGCAATCTTCGGCTGCAACATACGCATCTTCGCCATGGAGGTGTACTGCGCTTTAGTCAGCGGGTACATGATGCCACGAACGATAAAGGTGATAACGATGATGGAGAAGCCCCAGTTACCCAGGAAGCTGTGGATGAACTTCAGCAGCTTAAACAGCGGCTGAGAGATGAACCACAACCAACCGTAATCTACGGTCAGATCCAGGTGCGGCGCGACAGCGGCCATTTTGTCCTGGATTTCCGGGCCGACCCACAGGGTGCTACCCAGGTTAGCCGTTTGACCCGGCTGAACCAGAACTGGCTCGGATTTGTAGCCGATAGCAGCAATGCCATTGCCCAGGTTTGCGGTGTAGAAGTTGTTCGTACCTTCGTTGCGCGGAACCCATGCAGTCGCAAAATACTGTTGCAGCATCGCAACCCAACCGCCTTTAGCGCTAACGTTCAGGTTTTCGTTATCGGCGATGGTGTCGAATTTGTATTTCTCGTACTTCGCATCAGGCGTGGAGTATGCCGCGCCACGGAAGGTATGCAGCGCAAAGTTGCTGCTTCCAGTATCGCGATGCGTAGGCAGATTGATGGACTGCTTCAGCTGGCCAAAGGTTGCGAGTTCCAGTGGTTTTGCACCGGTGTTCTGCACGCTATAGCCCACGTTCACTGAATATTCACCGCGTTTCAGGGTGAAAGATTTGGTGAAGGTGTTGCCCGCAGCATCAGTGTAAGTCAACGGGATCACGAGTTCGTTTTGGCCATCAGCCAGAACAAACGCATCTTTATCGACGTTATACAGCGGACGCGGACCGTTCGCCGGGTTATCTGGGCCGTCACGACCGGTCAGGCCGCTCTGAGCCTGGTAGATAAACTGAGGCGTGGTTTCAAGTAACTGGAACGGTTCGTTAGATTTCAGTTCTTTTGGGTAGGTTAACAGCAGCGCCTGCTCAACATCACCACCACGGGTGTTGATAGTCAGCTCAAGCACATCGGTCTTAACCGTGATCTGTTTCCCCTGGCCACTGGCCGGCACGCCCTGGTCGGCGGCGCTACCCGCTGCTGTGGTCGTTGTCTGCGTGACCTGCTGTTGTGGTTGAGGATTTTTATCCTGCTCCCACGCCTGCCAGATCATGAAAGACACGAACAACAAAGCGATGATAAGAAGATTGCGTTGCGAATCCATCGTTAGTGTTCTCTGGTATCAAATGGCCCTGGGGGGACGGGATCGTCTCCACCTGGGTGTAAAGGGTGGCATTTTAATACGCGTTTCACCGTCAACCAACTGCCTTTTATCACACCAAACCTGCGCAATGCCTCAATTCCGTAGCTTGAGCATGTTGGTGTGAAACGACAGTGCGGCCCGAGTAGCGGACTAATCAGGCGCTGATAGACCCTAATGAGGGCTATCAGGACCCGTGAGCCAGGCGACAGTGGCGGCGCCATAATTTTTCCAACGCTTCCGAGAGAGCACGGTTATCGAGGTCGGCAACCCCTTTTTTTGCCACCACCACGAAATCCATAGACGGGAGTTCATGTTGACGTAAACGGAAGCTCTCACGCGTCAGACGTTTAATCCGATTGCGTTCGTGCGCACGCTTAACGTTTTTCTTGGCGACAGTTAGACCGATGCGGGGATGCCCCAGCGAATTTTGGCGGCCGAGGATGGTGATTTGCGGCGTGCCAGCCCGTTGTGGCTGCTGGAAGACGAAAGTGAATTGAGTGGGAGTTAACAAACGTAACTCCCTGGGAAATGCTAGCTTAACCACTCAGGGGTTAGCTTTATTACTTGGAAACGGTCAGACGAGCGCGGCCTTTAGCACGACGACGTGCCAGAACCTGACGACCATTTTTAGTAGCCATACGAGCACGGAAGCCGTGAGAACGGTTGCGCTTCAGTACAGACGGTTGAAAAGTGCGTTTCATGGCGATTTCTACCTAAACTTGAATAAATTCACTGACTTTTGCGTTTACCCGAACGAGTTTCGAACGACTAACGCCTCAGCGTGGGTGATTAAAGAGGCCGGATTGTAATAATTGTACACTCCGGAGTCAATTCTCTTTCCTTAATTCCCGCGTATTTTCGCACGTTTTCGCGTGGAAAATGAACAGCGTTCAACGCGGGGAAGCCGAGCTTTACGCGACGGGTGGGGGATTATACGACCTCCCCGGTAAAGCGCAAGGATCGTCCAGGATCTTCGTTAGATCATTTAAGCAAAAAATTGTCTGTACTCATTAATTTTTCCAATATGCGGGCTAAATCGTGGGGCACTCCCGTCAGGATCGATTACACTTACCCGGTTTCGGATCTTCCTGTGGATAAATCGGGAAGAATCTGTGAGAAACAGAAGATCTCTGGCTCAGTTTAGGCTATGATCCGCGGTCCTGATCGCGATCCCAGGATCCTGGTCAGGATAAAATTGCAGATAGCAATTCGCACATCACCCTTTTTTGCACAGGGTCTTGTCGATGTGTGCCAACAATCATGAATATTCAATAGTTTTCTTTATATTGTTCGAGTGGAGTCCGCCGTGTCACTTTCGCTTTGGCAGCAGTGTCTTGCCCGATTGCAGGATGAGTTACCAGCCACAGAATTCAGTATGTGGATCCGCCCATTGCAGGCGGAACTGAGCGATAACACGCTGGCTTTGTATGCGCCAAACCGTTTTGTGCTCGATTGGGTAAGGGACAAATACCTCAATAACATCAATGGACTGTTAAATGATTTCTGCGGATCAGATGCTCCGCAGCTGCGCTTTGAAGTGGGAACTAAGCCAGTCACGCAAACCGTTCGTGAAACCGTGAATGTGGCGATACCAGCCCAGGCTGTACCTGCACCGGCTCCTCGTGTCGCGCCTGCTCGTCAGGGTTGGGATAACGTTCCTGCTCCGGCAGAGCCAACCTACCGTTCCAACGTCAATGTTAAGCATACGTTCGATAACTTCGTTGAAGGTAAATCGAACCAGCTGGCGCGTGCAGCGGCTCGCCAGGTTGCTGATAACCCAGGCGGCGCGTATAACCCGTTGTTCCTTTATGGTGGCACTGGCCTGGGTAAAACCCACCTTTTGCACGCTGTCGGCAACGGCATCATGGCCCGCAAACCGAATGCAAAAGTGGTGTATATGCACTCCGAACGCTTCGTTCAGGACATGGTGAAAGCCCTCCAGAACAATGCGATCGAAGAGTTTAAACGCTACTATCGTTCCGTTGACGCACTGCTTATCGATGACATTCAGTTCTTTGCGAATAAAGAACGTTCGCAGGAAGAGTTTTTCCACACCTTTAATGCGCTGCTGGAAGGTAATCAGCAGATCATTTTGACCTCGGATCGCTATCCAAAAGAGATCAACGGTGTTGAAGATCGCCTGAAATCCCGTTTCGGCTGGGGCCTTACTGTGGCGATCGAGCCACCGGAGCTGGAAACCCGCGTTGCGATCCTGATGAAAAAAGCCGATGAGAACGATATTCGCCTGCCGGGTGAAGTGGCGTTCTTCATTGCCAAGCGTCTGCGTTCCAACGTACGTGAGCTGGAAGGGGCACTGAACCGCGTTATCGCCAATGCCAACTTTACTGGCCGCGCGATCACTATCGATTTCGTGCGTGAAGCGCTGCGCGATTTGCTGGCATTGCAGGAAAAATTAGTCACCATCGACAATATTCAAAAGACGGTGGCTGAGTACTACAAAATTAAAGTGGCAGATTTGCTGTCTAAACGTCGTTCCCGCTCGGTGGCGCGTCCGCGTCAGATGGCGATGGCTCTGGCAAAAGAGTTAACCAACCACAGTCTGCCGGAGATCGGCGATGCGTTTGGTGGCCGTGACCATACGACCGTGCTGCACGCTTGTCGTAAGATTGAGCAGTTACGCGAAGAAAGCCACGACATAAAAGAAGATTTTTCCAATTTAATCAGAACATTATCATCGTGACGCTATGAAATTTACCGTTGAACGTGAACATTTATTAAAACCGCTGCAACAGGTGAGTGGCCCATTAGGTGGCCGCCCAACGCTGCCTATTCTTGGAAACCTGCTGCTTCAGGTTGCAGATGGTACGCTGTCGCTGACCGGCACAGACCTGGAAATGGAAATGATCGCGCGTGTTACGCTGTCTCAGCCGCATGAAGCGGGCGCGACCACTGTTCCGGCACGTAAATTCTTTGATATCTGCCGTGGGTTGCCGGAAGGCGCAGAAATCGCTGTACAGCTGGAAGGCGACCGTATGCTGGTGCGCTCTGGCCGCAGCCGTTTTTCGCTCTCTACGCTGCCTGCCGCAGACTTCCCGAACCTGGACGACTGGCAAAGTGAAGTTGAATTCACCCTGCCGCAGGCGACGATGAAACGTCTGATTGAAGCGACCCAGTTTTCGATGGCGCATCAGGATGTGCGTTACTACTTAAACGGCATGTTGTTCGAAACCGAAGGTGAAGAACTGCGTACCGTGGCAACCGACGGTCACCGCCTGGCGGTGTGTTCGATGCCGATTGGCGATTCCTTGCCAAACCATTCGGTGATCGTGCCGCGTAAAGGCGTGATTGAGCTGATGCGTATGCTCGACGGCGGCGAAACCCCGCTGCGCGTGCAGATTGGCAGCAACAATATTCGTGCCCATGTCGGCGATTTCGTCTTCACATCCAAACTGGTTGACGGTCGTTTCCCTGATTATCGCCGCGTATTGCCGAAAAACCCGGACAAAACGCTGGAAGCGGGATGCGATATCCTCAAACAGGCCTTTGCCCGTGCGGCTATTCTCTCTAACGAGAAATTCCGTGGCGTGCGCCTGTATGTGAGCGAAAACCAGATCAAAATCACCGCGAACAACCCGGAACAGGAAGAAGCAGAAGAGATTCTGGATGTCACCTACGCCGGGACCGAGATGGAAATCGGCTTTAACGTTAGCTATGTGCTGGATGTACTGAATGCACTGAAATGCGAGAATGTGCGCATTCTGCTGACCGACTCCGTTTCGAGCGTACAGATTGAAGATGCAGCCAGCCAAAGCGCGGCCTATGTTGTCATGCCAATGAGACTGTAATGTCGCTCACCCGTCTGTTGATCCGCGACTTTCGCAATATTGAAAGCGCGGATCTCGCTTTATCCCCTGGCTTTAACTTCCTGGTCGGTGCGAACGGCAGCGGCAAAACCAGCGTGCTGGAAGCCATCTATACGCTCGGCCACGGTCGGGCGTTTCGCAGTTTGCAAATCGGTCGCGTTATTCGCCATGAACAAGAATCCTTTGTTCTGCACGGGCGTCTGCAGGGTGCAGAGCGGGAAACCGCTATCGGCCTGACCAAAGACAAACAGGGTGACAGCAAGGTTCGCATCGACGGGACCGACGGCCATAAAGTGGCCGAGCTGGCGCTGCTGATGCCTATGCAGCTGATTACGCCGGAGGGGTTTACTTTACTCAACGGCGGCCCCAAATACAGAAGAGCGTTCCTTGACTGGGGGTGCTTTCACAACGAAGCCGGTTTCTTTAATGCCTGGAGCAACCTGAAGCGTCTGCTCAAGCAGCGTAACGCTGCGCTGCGCCAGGTCACACGTTATGCGCAGCTGCGCCCGTGGGATATGGAATTGATCCCGCTGGCGGAACAAATCAGCCGCTGGCGTGCCGAATACAGCGCAGGTATCGCCGAAGATATGGCGGACACCTGCAAACAGTTTTTACCTGAGTTTTCTCTCACCTTCTCTTTCCAGCGCGGCTGGGAGAAAGAGACGGGCTATGCAGAAGTACTAGAGAGAAATTTCGAGCGCGACCGCATGTTGACCTACACCGCACACGGCCCGCACAAGGCGGATTTCCGCATTCGTGCAGACGGTGCACCGGTCGAAGATACCTTGTCGCGCGGGCAGCTCAAGCTCCTGATGTGCGCGCTACGTCTGGCGCAGGGGGAGTTTTTAACCCGTGAAAGCGGGCGGCGCTGCCTGTATCTGATAGATGATTTTGCCTCGGAACTTGATGACGCGCGGCGCGGGCTGCTTGCCAGCCGCTTAAAAGCCACGCAGTCTCAGGTTTTCGTCAGCGCTATTAGTGCTGAACACGTTATGGACATGTCGGACGAAAATTCGAAGATGTTTACCGTGGAAAAGGGTAAAATAACGGATTAACCCAAGATTAAATGAGCGAGAAACGTTGATGTCGAATTCTTATGACTCCTCCAGTATCAAAGTCCTGAAAGGACTGGATGCGGTGCGTAAGCGCCCGGGTATGTATATCGGCGATACGGATGACGGCACCGGTCTGCACCACATGGTATTCGAGGTTGTGGATAACGCTATCGACGAAGCGCTCGCGGGTCACTGTAAAGACATCGTGGTGACAATCCATGCGGACAACTCCGTATCCGTCACCGATGATGGTCGTGGTATCCCGACCGGTATTCACCCGGAAGAGGGTGTATCCGCTGCGGAAGTGATCATGACCGTCCTGCACGCAGGCGGTAAATTCGATGATAACTCCTATAAAGTTTCCGGCGGCCTGCACGGCGTAGGCGTTTCCGTTGTTAACGCCCTGTCGCAGAAACTGGAGCTGGTTATCCAGCGTGAAGGCAAAATTCACCGCCAGATTTATACGCACGGCGTGCCACAGGCGCCGCTTGCAGTCACTGGCGACACGGATAAAACCGGTACGATGGTGCGTTTCTGGCCAAGCCACGAAACCTTCAGCAATGTGACTGAATTTGAATATGACATTCTGGCGAAACGCCTGCGTGAACTGTCGTTTCTGAACTCCGGTGTGTCTATTCGTCTGAAAGACAAGCGTGACGGTAAAGAAGACCACTTCCACTACGAAGGCGGTATCAAGGCGTTCGTTGAGTATCTGAACAAGAACAAAACGCCAATTCACCCGAACATCTTCTACTTCTCCACCGAAAAAGACGGTATTGGCGTAGAAGTGGCGCTGCAGTGGAACGATGGTTTCCAGGAAAATATCTACTGCTTCACCAACAACATTCCACAGCGTGACGGTGGTACCCACCTTGTTGGCTTCCGTACCGCGATGACCCGTACCCTGAACGCCTACATGGATAAAGAAGGCTACAGCAAAAAAGCGAAAGTCAGCGCCACCGGTGACGATGCCCGTGAAGGTCTGATTGCTGTCGTCTCTGTGAAGGTACCGGATCCGAAGTTCTCCTCTCAGACCAAAGACAAGCTGGTTTCTTCTGAGGTGAAATCGGCGGTAGAACAGCAGATGAACGAACTGCTGAGCGAATACCTGCTGGAAAACCCGTCTGACGCGAAAATCGTGGTAGGCAAAATTATCGACGCGGCACGTGCCCGTGAAGCGGCGCGTAAAGCCCGTGAAATGACCCGTCGTAAAGGTGCGCTGGACTTAGCAGGCCTGCCGGGCAAACTGGCTGACTGCCAGGAACGCGACCCGGCGCTGTCTGAACTGTACCTTGTGGAAGGGGACTCCGCGGGCGGTTCTGCGAAGCAGGGCCGTAACCGTAAGAACCAGGCGATTCTGCCGTTGAAGGGTAAGATCCTTAACGTAGAAAAAGCGCGTTTCGACAAAATGCTCTCTTCTCAGGAAGTGGCGACGCTGATTACCGCGCTGGGCTGCGGCATCGGTCGTGACGAGTACAACCCGGACAAACTGCGCTATCACAGCATCATCATCATGACCGATGCGGACGTCGACGGCTCGCACATCCGTACGCTGCTGTTGACCTTCTTCTATCGTCAGATGCCGGAAATCGTTGAACGTGGCCACGTCTACATTGCACAGCCACCGCTGTACAAAGTGAAGAAAGGCAAACAGGAACAGTACATCAAAGACGACGAAGCGATGGATCAGTACCAAATCGCGATCGCCCTTGATGGCGCAACGCTGCACGCGAACTCCAGCGCACCAGCACTGGCGGGTGAGCCGCTGGAACGTCTGGTTTCTGAGTTCAACGCCGCGCAGAAAATGATTACGCGTATGGAACGTCGTTACCCGAAAACGCTGCTGAAAGAGCTGGTGTATCAGCCAACCCTGACCGAAGCGGATCTGAGCAACGAACAGACCGTCACCCGCTGGGTGAACACCCTTGTGAGCGAGCTGAACGAGAAAGAACAGCACGGTAGCCAGTGGAAATGCGATGTTCAGCAGAATGCCGATCAGCAGTTCGAGCCGGTGATTCGCGTGCGTACCCACGGCGTTGATACTGACTACCCGCTGGAGCACGAGTTTATTACCGGTCCGGAATACCGTCGCATCTGTACGCTTGGCGAGAAGCTGCGTGGTCTGATCGAAGACGATGCGTTCATCGAACGTGGCGAACGCCGTCAGCCGGTTGCCAGCTTCGAGCAGGCACTGGACTGGCTGGTGAAAGAGTCCCGTCGTGGCCTCGCAATCCAGCGTTATAAAGGTCTGGGCGAAATGAACCCTGATCAGCTGTGGGAAACCACCATGGATCCTGAAAGCCGCCGCATGTTGCGAGTGACAGTGAAGGACGCCATTGCTGCTGACCAGCTGTTCACCACCCTGATGGGCGATGCGGTTGAACCACGCCGTGCCTTTATCGAAGAGAACGCCCTGAAAGCGGCTAATATCGATATTTAAACCGTTATACCCCTCACCCCGCCCTAGCCCCTATGGGGAGAGGGCGGGGTGAGGGGAAATCATTTTGCTCACAAAAAGAGGAATCCCCTTTCTCTATCTCATCCCCCTTTATCCCCGACTCTGTTACTGTTTTTTGAGCGGAATCGAGTTAGCATGAGTCAAGACTCATTCAAACCGGGGATCTCATGGCCATCAAACTCATTGCAATCGATATGGACGGCACGCTGCTGCTGCCAGACCACACAATCTCTCCAGCCGTTAAAAATGCGATTGCTGCTGCACGCGAAAAAGGCGTGAACGTGGTACTGACCACTGGCCGTCCGTATGCCGGTGTACACAGCTACCTGAAAGAGCTGCATATGAATCAACCGGGTGATTATTGCATCACGTACAATGGTGCTCTGGTGCAAAAAGCCGCTGACGGCAGCACGGTGGCGCAAACCGCGCTGAACTATGACGATTACCTGTTCCTGGAAAAGCTCTCCCGTGATGTGGGTTCCCATTTCCACGCGCTCGATCGCAATACGCTCTATACCGCAAACCGCGATATCAGTTACTACACCGTGCATGAATCCTTTGTCGCTACCATTCCGCTGGTGTTCTGCGAAGCAGAGAAGATGGATCCGAACACCCAGTTCCTGAAAGTGATGATGATTGACGAACCCGAGATCCTGGACAAAGCTATTGCGCGTATTCCGGCAGATGTAAAAGAGAAGTACACCGTGCTTAAAAGTGCGCCGTACTTCCTCGAAATCCTCGATAAACGCGTCAATAAAGGCACGGGCGTGAAATCACTCGCCGACGCCCTGGGTATTAAACCTGAAGAGATCATGGCGCTGGGCGATCAGGAAAATGACATCGCAATGATTGAGTACGCCGGTATGGGTGTCGCGATGGATAACGCGATCCCGTCGGTGAAAGAAGTGGCCAACTTTGTCACTAAATCCAACCTGGAAGACGGCGTTGCCTGGGCAATCGAGAAATTTGTCCTCAATTAAGATGTGATGCGTAATTTCTCTGTGATGCCTTAACGGTGTCACAGGGCTTGTGATGGAAATGAACAGGAGGCGGTGATGTTAAATAAAGACACACAACTATGCATTTCTCTATCAGGAAGACCCAGTAATATTGGCACGCGTTTTCATAACTACCTGTATCAAAAGCTCGACCTCGACTTTATCTACAAAGCCTTCAGCACAACGGATATCGAACACGCGGTAAAAGGCGTGAAAGCGCTGGGCATTCGCGGTTGTTCTGTCTCGATGCCATTCAAAGAAACCTGCATTCCGTTTATTGATACCCTGTCCGATTCCGTACTGGCGATTGATTCAGTGAATACCATCGTCAACGATAAGGGGCATCTGACAGCCTACAACACGGACTACATTGCGGTTAAAAACCTCATTCAGGATAATTTTAACGATACGCAAATGTCGGTCTTCGTTAAAGGCAGCGGCGGGATGGCGAAAGCGGTTGTTGCTGCATTTCGCGATAGCGGGTTTACCCGTGTCACCATTGTGGCGCGCAATCAGCAGCAGGGGCAGGCGCTCGCCGAAAAATATGGCTATCAGTGGCGTCAGGATGCGACGGGGCGGCAGGCTGATATCCTCGTTAATGTCACCCCGATCGGCATGAGTGGTGGTGTGGAAGAAAATAGCCTGGCCTTTGAAAAAGAGGCGGTGAATACGGCACGCTGGGTGTTTGATGTGGTCGCTTTTCCTTCCGAGACACCGCTTATCCGGCTGGCGAAACAGCTTGGAAAACCGGTCGTAACCGGGGCTGAAGTGATTGCCTTGCAGGCGCTCGAGCAGTTTGCGCTCTATACCGGCGTCCGCCCGGATGAGCAGCTTATGCGTGAGGCGTCGGCTTTCTCTCGCCTGTGATGGTCTTCGCGCTGAGTTAAGCGGTACTATGTCGCCTGGTCCTTTGCCCGGATAACGACATGAAACAAATCACCTTCGCTTCGCGCCATCATCAACTGACAAATACCAACACCTGGACGCCTGACAGCGGCTGGCTTGCCTACGATGTGCGTCCTTCTGGTGCCTCTTTTACCGGTGAAACCATTGAGCGGGTGAACGTTAACTCGGGTGAAGTTGATGTTATTTATCGTGCCACCCACGGCGCGCATGTCGGGGTGGTGACCGTTCATCCCGCTGAAGATAAGTATGTTTTTATCCACGGCCCGGAAAACCCGGATGCCGGTTGGCACTATGATTTCCACCATCGTCAGGGCGTGATTGCCTACCGCGGGCAGGTAAGTCACCTCGACGCAATGGACATTACCGCGCCCTATACCGCAGGGGCACTGCGTGGCGGCAGCCATGTCCACGTCTTTAGCCCGGACGGGCAGTGCGTGAGCTTTACCTACAACGACCATGTCCTGCACGAGCGCGATCCAAAACTCGATTTACGCAATGTGGGAGTGGCCGTACCCTATGGCCCGGTATCGCCGCCGGGTGCTCACCCACGTGAATATGCCGGTACGTTCTGGAGCGTGCTGGTGAGCCACACCACACCCATGCCGCAGCCGGGAAGCGATGACATCAACCGTGCCTATGAAGAGGGCTGGGTGGGTAACGACAGGCTGGCGTTTATCGGCGATACCCTGTCTGCCCACGGCGAGAAAGTACCGGAACTGTTTATCGTCGATTTACCGAAGAACGAGCAGGGCTGGAAACGTGCGGGCGATACGCCATTACAGGGAACACCGGAGACCATGCCAGCGCCGCCTGCGGGCGTGGCGCAGCGCCGTTTAACCTTTACCCATCAAAAGGCGTTCCCGGGGCTGGTGAATGTACCTCGCCACTGGGTGCGCAGCAATCCGCAAGCAACGCAAATCGCGTTCCTGATGCGCGACGATAACGGCATTGTGCAACTCTGGCTTATCGCACCTGAAGGCGGTGAGCCGCGACAGTTAACCCATAACGAGAGCGATATTCAGTCGGCGTTTAACTGGCACCCATCCGGGAACATGCTTGGATTTGTACTCGAAAACCGGATAGCCCGGTGTGATGCGGCCACAGGAGAGGTGACGTTTTTGACGTCCGATCACGGCAACCCGCCGTCCGGGGACGCCATCGTGTTTTCACCGGATGGGGATCTGGTTGCCTGGATGGAAGAGACAGCCGGTTTCCGTCAGATTTGGGTCACGGAAACCGCGTAATGTCAGTGTGAGGGCATCGCCGCGGGCGGGATAACGGAGTTTGTCGCCAGGTTTTCCTGCTCGCTTTTCTCGACGCGCGAACGCACTGAGTTGTCGGTACGCAACATATCCCACGGCAGCAGGAGCGTATCGGCGACTGCCGTCAGCGGCATATCCAGTATCACCAGGGATTTGGTGCCCCAGTTAGTGTCGTCATCCGAGATCATCGCGGCGCTCGCACGAGTGCCCGGGTATGTTCCTTCTTTACCGCCAGTGTGAGACATCACGCTCGAACACCCGCAAAGTAATACCACTCCGCTGAACGTTGTCAGCTTAATCAGAACATTTTTCATCATCTGTAATCATCGTTAATGGCACGGCTCAAACCTGCAATGGGGTTTATAACGGGCCATGTTCGAAATGAATAGTCGAAAAGCGCCGCTCTGTGGCGGCCATCGCAATTTAACCCTTTGTGCTGTAGTCCCAGTCTATGCAAGTACCAGCAAAGTGCAAAAAAATCTCACGGTCTGTGGCTTGAAATCCCCTTTTACAGACCCATTTTAAGTATGTACCTCGATAACACATACGCCTGATGGGTATTTGGGGGGGTACAGCAGCCTGTCCATGGTGGAAGGCTAAAAATTCTCGCTGATTTCAGGAGCTTTTATTTATGCGTAACTTCGATCTTTCCCCGTTATACCGTTCTGCCATTGGTTTTGACCGCCTGTTTAATCATTTAGAAAATAATCAAAGCCAGAGCAACGGCTACCCTCCTTACAATGTTGAGCTGGTGGATGAAAACCACTACCGCATCGCCATTGCCGTCGCCGGTTTTGCAGAGAACGAACTGGAGATCACCGCCCAGGATAACCTGCTGCTGGTGAAAGGTTCACATGCGGCAGAGCAGAAAGAACGTACCTACCTTTACCAGGGCATCGCCGAGCGCAACTTTGAACGCAAGTTCCAGTTAGCCGAGAACATTCATGTTAAAGGCGCGAACCTGGTCAACGGCCTGCTGTTTGTCGAACTGGAACGCATCATTCCAGAAGAGAAAAAACCGCGCCGTATCGAAATTAACTAATTTAGCGGGTCGCGTTCGCGGCCCAAACCGAATTGCTTGCCGTACCGGGAGCATATGCGAATCCATAAGGATTTGCAGGAACAACTGCGCACAAAATTAAACTGTGCCGAACTCGCTTCTCAGAAGGAGATTTAGTATGCGTAATTACGATTTATCCCCCCTGCTGCGTCAGTGGATTGGTTTTGACAAACTGGCTAACGCCCTGCAAAGCACCTCCGAGCAACAGACATTTCCGCCGTACAACATCGAAAAGAGCGATGATAACCACTATCGCATCACGCTGGCGCTGGCTGGCTTCCGTCAGGAAGACCTGGATATCCAGCTTGAAGGCACTCGCCTGAGCGTAAAAGGGACGCCGGAAAAACAAGACACCGAAACCAAATGGTTGCATCAGGGGCTGGTGACTCAGCCGTTCAGCCTGAGCTTTACCCTGGCCGATCATATGGAAGTTTCTGGCGCCACGTTCACTAACGGGTTGCTGCATATCGACCTGACCCGCAACGTGCCGGACGCCATTGCACCGCAGCGTATCGCCATTAGCGAGCGCCCGGCGTTAAATAGCTGATTCTGCTGATTCTGTGCGGGCTGGTGCCCTCACTCCGACCCTCTCCTACTGGGCTGAGGGTTCCCCAGAAAAAATACGGGCACGTACGACCCCCTCTCCTTTTTGGGGAGAGGGTTGGGGTGAGGGGGAACATACAGCTCAGGCGGTCATTCCGTTCACTTTATGTTCCTTGCTACTCTGTCACCACAATACCGGTGAACGTGCCAGGGTAGCTCACCGCCGCTACCCTGGCGACCCGGGCTCCCGGCAAGAAAATCGTCGCTTCGCGAATTGTTCGCCCCATCCCTGGGGCTCACCCCTTCGGGGCCAGCGCGAGCGCTGTCCAAAATTGCTCCCGGCAATTTTGTCCTCAGCGTTTGCTCCAGGCTAATCGGGGACGGGCGGATGAAACGTCCCTGTAAAGCCGCCCTCGCCGCGCATTCATGCGCGTCGCCCCGGCCTTCCGTAAACACTTCGGCGATTTTCAGCCGGACCATGGAGCTGCGGTAAGTCTTTTATTTCAATGGCGTAATATCATCGCTGAAAAAAGACAAAAATTACTGGGGAACCCTCTCCCACAGGGAGAGGGCGCAAACACAAAAAACGGTCACCTTTGGGTGACCGTTTTACTTTTACCTTCGGTTTTTTTGTGCGCCATCGCCCATACAACCGCGTCCGGCTCTGAGAGAATCCTTCTTATAACTAAGGTTATGCACAGGAAGTGGATCATGAGTGATATCGCGTTAACTGTTAGCGTGTTGGCCCTGGTCGCGGTGGTTGGCCTGTGGATTGGCAATATTAAAATCCGTGGCGTCGGGTTTGGTATTGGCGGGGTGTTGTTCGGCGGGATTTTTGTCGGACATTTTGCTGACCAGCTTGGGCTTGTGCTCAGCACTGAGATGCTGCACTTCATCCAGGAATTCGGTCTGATCCTCTTTGTGTATACCATTGGTATCCAGGTTGGGCCGGGGTTTTTCGCTTCTCTTCGTGTTTCTGGCTTACGGCTTAATCTGTTTGCGCTCGGCATTGTCGTGATGGGTGGGCTAGTCGCCGCTCTTCTGCATAAACTCTTTGCTATTCCGCTCCCCGTGGTGCTGGGTATTTTCTCTGGCGCGGTCACCAACACGCCTGCGCTGGGTGCCGGGCAGCAAATCCTGCGCGATCTGGGTATCTCGCCAGGCATTGTTGACCAGATGGGGATGAGCTATGCCATGGCTTACCCGTTCGGTATTTGCGGCATCCTGCTCTCGATGTGGCTGATGCGTGTGCTGTTTCGCATCAATGTTGAGAAAGAGGCGCAGGATCATGAATCCACGCTGACGAATGGCCATGCGCTGATCAAAACCATCAATATCCGGGTTGATAACCCCAACCTCGACAAAATGGCCATTCAGGACGTGCCGATCCTGAACAGCGTCAACATCATCTGCTCGCGGCTTAAACGTGACGACATGCTGATGGTGCCATCGCCCGGCACCATTATTCAGTTGGGGGATTTACTGCACCTGGTCGGGCAGCCGGGGGATCTGCATAACGCGCGGCTGGTGATTGGTCAGGAGGTGGATACCTCGCTCTCCACACGCGGAACCGACATGCGCGTTGAGCGTGTTGTGGTCACCAACGAGCAGGTTCTTGGCAAGAAAATCCGCGATTTACAGGTAAAAGAGCGTTATGACGTGGTGATCTCGCGTCTTAACCGTGCGGGCATCGAACTGGTCGCTAGCCCGGATGCCAGCCTGCAATTTGGCGACATCCTCAATCTGGTTGGCCGGCCCTCGTCGATAGATGCCGTGGCGGATATGGTCGGCAACGCGCAGCAAAAATTACAGCAGGTGCAGATGCTGCCGGTATTTATCGGTATCGGTCTGGGCGTGCTGCTAGGCTCCATTCCGCTGTATGTACCGGGCTTCCCGGTAGCACTCAAGCTGGGGCTGGCGGGCGGTCCGCTGATTATGGCGCTGATCCTCGGGCGTATCGGCTGCATCGGTAAGCTGTACTGGTTTATGCCGCCGAGCGCTAACCTGGCGCTGCGCGAGCTGGGTATTGTGCTGTTTCTGGCGGTTGTCGGCCTGAAATCCGGCGGCGATTTTGTTGATACTCTGGTCAGAGGCGAAGGGATGAGCTGGGTAGGCTACGGGATATTTATTACCGCAATCCCGCTGCTGACGATGGGCATTCTGGCGCGGATGTTCGCTAAAATGAACTACCTGACACTCTGCGGGATGCTCGCGGGCTCCATGACTGACCCGCCAGCACTCGCCTTTGCCAATAACCTGCACGCCACCAGCGGTGCGGCGGCACTCTCTTATGCCACAGTTTATCCGCTGGTGATGTTCCTTCGTATCATTACACCACAGCTACTAGCGGTGATTTTCTGGGGGATGAGTTAGTAACTCTTCCGGGTGGATGCGCCGTAAATGGTAGTCCACCTGGTAATCACTGGTATTACGGAACATCACGGAATAATTGAGGAACTCGCCGCTGTCGCTGTAAGAGAGAGAAGTGATTCGCAACAGCGGCGTTTGTTCCGGCAGGTTCAGGTACTGCGCCAGCTGTTTGTCTGCCAGAACGGGCGTCAGGCTTTCGTAGTTCCCGCTGATGGTTATCCCACACTCCTTTTCGATGTAATCAAACTTCGACCCTTCAAGATGCGCCAGCGACAGGTTGCGAAACAGCTTCACCGGCATAAAGCTGTCCTCCAGCATCAGCGGCTTGCCTTCTACATAACGCACCCGGCGCGAAAAGTAGATCCGCTCATCAATCTGAATGCGTAACTGGCTGGCAATGGCAGGCGGCGCGGGCATCACCTCAAACTGTAACACCTTGCTTTGCACCTCTTTTCCCTGCTGGCGTAGCACTTCCACCAGCCCGGTCAGGTTCGTAGTTTCATGGTGGACGTCTTTACGTGCCACAAAGGTGCCGCTGCCGTGACGACGTTCAACCAGCCCCCAGTTCACCAGTAAATCGAGCGCCTTACGGATGGTCATTCGCGCCACGCCAAACTCCTGCGCCAGCGCTTTCTCACCCGGTAACGGGCTACCGACATTGTAATCCGATGAATTCAGCCGTAACCGCAGCCTGTCGGCAATGGATTTGTAGATCACCTGTAGACCTCTCTGTGCATATCAGGGGGGAGAGCTGAGTGGGAAGATGTCCATATTTACAACCAAAAGTAGACCTGAGTGACCAAATTAAAACCATGAATGCGATCACGGAACGCAGCGGCACGTCATGTTTGCTCATCAGTAAATTCTTATGCTCATTTCAGGCCAGCAAAAAACCATAAAGGCCTCTACCCCCTACAGGTTGTTACATGAGGATTTAAAAATGCTCAGTCAAATACAACGTTTTGGCGGTGCCATGTTTACCCCGGTGTTGTTGTTTCCGTTTGCCGGGATCGTGGTTGGGATCGCCATCATGCTGCGCAACCCGCTTTTCGTGGGTGAAGCGCTCACTGCACCGGATAATTTATTCGCGCAAATCGTTCACATTATTGAAGAAGGCGGCTGGGCGGTGTTTCGCAACATGCCGCTGATTTTCGCCGTGGGTTTACCCATTGGCCTGGCAAAACAGGCGCAGGGTCGGGCCTGCCTTGCGGTACTGATTAGCTTCCTGACATGGAACTACTTCATCAATGCGATGGGGATGACCTGGGGCCATTTCTTTGGCGTCGATTTCTCCGCTGAACCCACTGCTGGCAGCGGGCTGGCAATGATTGCCGGGATCAAAACGCTGGATACCAGCATTATCGGGGCGATAGTTATTTCGGGTCTCGTCACCGCCATCCATAATCGCTATTTCGACAAACCCCTGCCGGTGTTTCTGGGGATTTTCCAGGGCACGTCGTTTGTCGTCATCCTCGCGTTTTTCGTGATGATCCCCTGCGCCTGGCTGACGCTACTGGGCTGGCCAAAAGTGCAGATGGGCATTGAGTCCTTACAAGCGTTCTTACGTTCTGCCGGTGCGCTGGGCGTTTGGGTTTATACCTTCCTGGAACGCATTCTGATCCCAACCGGACTGCACCACTTTGTCTACGGACCGTTTATTTTCGGCCCCGCAGCGGTGGAAGGCGGCATTCAGGTGTACTGGGCGCAGCATTTACAGGAATTCAGCCAGAGCACGCTGCCGCTGAAAACCCTGTTCCCGGAAGGTGGCTTCGCGCTGCACGGCAACTCAAAAGTGTTCGGCTCCGTCGGGATCGCGCTGGCGCTCTGGTACACCGCCTCACCTGAAAACCGCGTCAAAGTGGCGGGCTTGCTGATCCCGGCAACCCTCACCGCCATGCTGGTGGGCATTACTGAGCCGCTTGAATTCACCTTCCTGTTTATTTCGCCGCTGCTGTTTGCCGTCCATGCCGTGCTGGCGGCAACGATGGCGACGGTAATGTATGTCTTCGGTGTGGTGGGCAACATGGGGGGCGGGCTGCTTGACCAGTTCCTGCCGCAAAACTGGATCCCGATGTTCCACAACCACGCTTCCACGATGTTCACCCAGATAGGCATTGGTCTCTGCTTCACCGGTATCTATTTCGTGGTCTTTAAAACACTGATTGAGCGGCTGAATCTCAAAACGCCGGGACGTGAAGAGAGCGAAATCAAACTCTACAGCAAGGCCGATTACCAGGCCGCTCGCGGGCAAACCACTGCGCCGGCAGCGGCAAGCCAGCAGGTCGGCCAGGCCGCCGGTTTCTTACAGGCGCTCGGCGGCGCCGGCAATATCGAAAGCGTGAATAACTGCGCCACCCGCTTACGTATCACGCTGGTGGATATGGCACAGACCCAAAGCGACGACGTCTTTAAAGCCCTGGGCGCACACGGTGTGGTGCGACGCGGCAACGGCATTCAGGTGATTGTCGGTCTGCACGTTCCCCAGGTGCGCGACCAGCTTGAATCGCTAATGAAAACCCCTTTAACGAACGAACAAACCACCCTGACGGAGGCTGTATCATGAAAAAATTCTCAGTTGTCATTGCAGGCGGCGGCAGTACCTTTACCCCGGGTATCGTCCTGATGTTGTTAGCCAACCGTGACCGTTTCCCGCTGCGCGCCCTGAAGTTCTATGACAACGATGGCGCACGCCAGGAAACCATCGCCGAGGCGTGCAAAATTATCCTCAGGGAGCAGGCCCCGGAAATCGAATTTTGCTACACCACTGACCCAAAAGTGGCCTTTACCGATGTGGATTTCGTGATGGCGCATATTCGCGTGGGTAAATACCCGATGCGCGAAAAAGACGAGAAAATCCCGCTGCGCCATGGCGTGCTGGGCCAGGAAACCTGCGGCCCGGGCGGGATCTCTTACGGGATGCGCTCGATCGGTGGTGTGCTGGAGCTGGTGGATTATATGGAGCAGTACTCGCCGAATGCCTGGATGCTGAACTACTCCAACCCGGCGGCGATTGTGGCGGAAGCGACCCGCCGCCTGCGTCCGAACGCCAAAATCCTCAACATCTGCGATATGCCGATCGGCATTGAAGGGCGGATGGCGCAGATTGTTGGTCTGAAAGACCGCAAAGAGATGCGCGTGCGCTACTACGGCCTGAACCACTTCGGCTGGTGGACATCGATTGAAGATTTGAACGGCAACGATCTGATGCCAAAACTGCGCGAATATGTGGCGAAAAACGGTTATGTTCCGCCTTCTGACTCGGCGCATACTGAAGCAAGCTGGAACGATACCTTTGCCAAAGCGAAAGACGTGCAGGCGCTGGATCCAGACACCATGCCGAACACCTATCTGAAATATTACTTCTTCCCGGATTACGTGGTGGCGCACGCCAACCCGGAGCGCACCCGCGCAAACGAAGTGATGGATCACCGCGAGAAGCATGTGTTCAGCTCCTGCCGGGCGATTATCGAAGCCGGTAAATCTTCCGCCGGGGAGCTGGAAATCGACGAACACGCGTCTTATATCGTCGATCTGGCCACTGCCATTGCCTTCAACACCCAGGAGCGCATGTTGTTAATCGTGCCAAATAACGGCGCAATCCATAACTTTGATGCCGATGCGATGGTGGAAATTCCGTGCCTGGTGGGGCATAACGGCCCTGAACCGCTCACCGTGGGCGACATTCCGCACTTCCAGAAGGGGTTAATGAGCCAGCAGGTGGCGGTGGAAAAACTGGTGGTAGATGCCTGGGAGCAGCGCTCGTATCAGAAACTCTGGCAGGCGATCACCTTGTCGAAAACCGTGCCGAGCGCGTCGGTCGCCAAAGCGATCCTTGATGACCTGATTGAAGCCAACAAAGAGTACTGGCCAGAGCTGCATTAATCTTCCTGACCGGCATCATCCGATGCCGGTTTTCTTGTCCTTGTCGATTTACGCTATGCTGAAGCCTGCCTGGAGCACGACAAGGAACCTTCATGAAAATTTCTCGCCTCGGTGAAGCCCCGGACTACCGCTTCTCGCTGGCTAATGAACGTACATTTTTAGCGTGGATACGCACTGCACTGGGCTTTCTCGCTGCGGGTGTCGGCCTCGACCAACTGGCCCCGGATTTCGCGACTCCGCTGATCCGCGAAGTGCTGGCCCTGCTGCTGTGCCTGTTTGCGGGCGTGCTGGCGATTTACGGCTACCTGCGCTGGTTACGTAACGAAAAAGCGATGCGCCTGAAGCAGGATCTGCCCTATACGCGCGGGTTATTGATTATCAGCGCGATACTGTTGGCGGTGGCAGGTGTGGTGATGGTGCTGGTGTTCTATGGCGGATAGCCGCAAAGCGCGCCGCGAAGCCGATCCCGGCTTACAGCCGGAACGAACCTCACTGGCCTGGCTTCGTACGCTACTGGGATACGGTGCGCTGATCGCGCTGGCGATTAAACACAATTGGCATCGCACAGGCGTGCCGTTCTGGGTTTCTCTTGTTGTGCTGGCGCTGGTGGCGATCATTTTGTGGCGTTACACCCGCAGCCGTAACCTGATGGATGTCGCCCGGGATGACTTTGTACAGCCAAAAGCGGTGCGGGATAAGTTTCTGATCGCGCTGGCCGTGCTGTCACTGGCGCTGCTGTTTGCCGTCACTCATATTCAGCAGATCCTGAATCTGTAAAAAAAAATCGATCCCTCTCCCACAGGAGAGGGATACACAAAACCCCTTAACGGCCCTTCGCCAGATACTTCGCCATTTCGTCTTCCGGCACCATGCCGCCGCCTGTCGCCCATACCAGGTGGGTGGCGTTGGCCTGGACGCGCACCGGCCCGGCCATACCCGCCAGCGCCGAGGGCTCCAGGCGAATACCTTCTTCATGCGCCAGCCAGCCGAGCATGTCATACATACTCTGATCGCTTAAGGTGTAGAAGCCATCGAGCAAGCGCTCCATCGCCCGGCCCACAAAACCAGACGCACGACCGACCGCCAGACCATCAGCTGCCGTCACGTTGTCGATCCCCAGATCCTGCACCGCAATCTCGTCGTGCAGGCCGGTATAAACGCCCAGCAGCATACAAGGGGAGTGAGTTGGCTCGGCAAAGAAGCAGTGAACGTTGTCGCCGAAGGCCAGCTTCAGACCAAACGCCACGCCGCCAGGGCCACCGCCCACACCACACGGCAGGTAGACGTACAGCGGATGTTGCGCATCCACCACGCGGCCCTGTGCGGCAAACTGTGCCTTCAGGCGCTCGCCTGCAGCGGCGTAGCCCAGGAACAGGGTGCGGGAGTTTTCATCGTCGATAAAGAAACAGTTGGGGTCGCTTTCTGCGGCTTTGCGCCCCTGTTCAACCGCCACGCCGTAGTCCTGCTCGTATTCGACCACAATCACGCCGTGGCTGCGCAGTTTGGCTTTCTTCCATTCGCGGGCATCGGCAGACATATGCACCGTGACCTTAAAGCCGATCCGCGCACTCATGATCCCGATGGACATCCCCAGGTTGCCGGTCGACCCTACCGCAATGCTGTACTGGCTGAAAAAGTCCTTAAAGCGCGGCTCCAGCAGGATGCTGTAATCGTCGTCGACGCTGAGCAGGCCCGCTGCCAGCGCCAGTTTTTCCGCGTGAGTGAGCACCTCATAGATACCGCCGCGCGCTTTAATAGAACCCGAAATCGGCAGGTGGCTGTCTTTTTTCAGCAGCAGCGTGCCGGGGATCGTCGTGCCGAATTCTTTCTCCAGCCGCTTATGCATTGCCGGAATGGCCACCAGTTCAGATTCAATAATCCCGTTGGTGGCTGCCGTTTCCGGAAACGCTTTCGCCAGATACGGTGCGAAGCGGTTCAGCCGCGCATGGGCGTCGTCCACGTCGGCTTTGGTCAGCCCGACATACGGTAACCCTTCTTCAAGCGAGGTGGTCCGCGGGTTAAACCAGGTGGTTTCTTTCAGGGCAATCAGATCCTCAACCAGAGGGAACTGTGCGGTTAGCGTGGTGATAGTTGCGTTTTCCATAATAAATCTCTTCGCGCTCAGATAATGAAAGAAAGCAGGAATGTGCCGCCAAGTGCAAGCACCGAGGCGATAAAGGTCGCCGTCGTATAGTATTTGAACGTCTCATTCAGGGTCGCGCCGCAGTATTGCTTCACAAGCCAGAAGAGGGAATCAGTCACGATCGTGCAGCCAATGGCACCAGAACCGATGGCAATGGTAATGATTTCCGGGCTGACGTTCGGGTACAGCGGCAGCATCGGGGCCACGATGGCGGTGGCACCCATCATCGCAACGGTGGCTGAGCCTACCGCTGCGTGTAGAACTAACGCCACCAGCCAGGCGAGCAGGATCGGATGCATATGCAGGTTCGACAGGATCTGCGCCAGCGTATCGGCCAGCCCGCTGGTTTTGAGGATAGCGTTAAACGCCCCGCCCGCACCGATGATCAGCAGAATGTTAGCGATAGAGCCAAAACCGTGTTCGGTATGGGTGAGCATGGTGCTCATCCCCATATGCTGACGCAGCCCAAGCAGGTAGTAGGCAACAAACACGGCGATAAACATCGCGGTGATCGGGTTGCCGATAAATTCCAGTACCGTGTACAGGGTGCCCGTTTTCGCCATGTTCAGCTCGGCGATGGTTTTCACCAGCATCAGGCCGATGGGCAGCAGCACCGTGAACAGCGTTGCCCCAAGTGACGGCAGCGTGTGTTCTTCCCGGACTTTTAGGTCAGAAAATTCTGCCGGAACCGGTTTGAACGGCAGACGATTGCCGAGCAGTTTCAGGAACAGCGGGCCGCCCACCAGCGAGGCCGTCAGGCCAACCAGTAAGCCGTAGACGATAACTGTCCCTACATCCGCGCCCAGTTTATTGGTGACGAACAGCGCCGCCGGGTGCGGAGGTACCACGCAGTGCACGGCCATCAGTGCAGTACAGAGCGGGATAGCCAGCTTCAGTAGCGAGGTCTGGGTTTTTTTGGCAATCGAGAAGGCAAGCGGGATCAGCAATACCACGCCCACTTCCACAAACAGCGTGATGCCGCAAATCATCCCCACCAGCACCATAATCACATCGGCGGATAACCAGCGGCAGCGCTGAAGCGTGATGCCGATACGCTCCGCCGCGCCGGACACTTCCATCATCTTGCCGAGAATCGTCCCCAGGCCAATCACCGCCGCCAGGAAGCCTAGCGTGCCGCCAATCCCGCTCTCAATGGCATTCACCATATCCAGCGGGCCCATCCCCATCATGGTGCCGACGAAAAAGCTCGCCAGCAGCAGTGCCAGGAACGGATGAAACTTCAGTTTTACGATGGTTAATACAATCAACACGATGCTGATGAGCAGCGTCGCCACAACCCAGACCTGAGATCCCATATCTCACCTCACCCTTAAGTAATCTGCGGGTATTGGACGAAAAAACGGCATGGGCTGACAAACGATATAAATTGCCGTTCAGGTGAGCCAGATTGAATCAAATGAGTGACTAAACTCTAAAAAACACACTTATTTCGTGTTTGGTTCACATAAATTCATCTTTGAAAGGTATTCTGGGCAGGTAAAAAGAGAGTGAGAATGGCGATGAATGATGCAAATGAGGCCAGAAACCGCCTGTTAAATGGCTGGCAGTTGTCAAAAATGTACACCTTTGAAGTGGCGGCGCGTCACGAATCCTTTGCGCTGGCGGCGGAAGAGCTCTCGTTAAGCCCCAGCGCGGTCAGTCACCGCATCAACCTGCTTGAAGAGGAGCTGGGCATTCAGCTGTTTGTGCGTTCACACCGGAAAGTGGAGCTGACCCAGGAAGGGAAGCGCGTGTACTGGACGTTAAAATCGTCGCTGGACACCCTGAATCAGGAGATTCTGGATATTAAAAACCAGGCGCTGTCCGGCACGCTGACGGTTTACTCCCGTCCGTCGATTGCCCAGTGCTGGCTGGTACCAATGCTGGGGGACTTCACCCGCCGGTATCCGTCGATTTCGCTGACCATTTTGACCGGCAATGATTATGTAAATATGCAGCGAACGGGGGTCGATCTGGCGCTCTATTTCGACGATACGCCGCCAAATCATCTGTCTCATCATTTTTTGATGGATGAGGCTATCCTGCCGGTGTGTTCCCCGGAATATGCACAACAACATGCGCTGCTTCAGAACCCGGATAACCTGCGCCACTGCACCTTGCTGCATGACCGCCAGGCCTGGAGCAACGACTCCGGCACCGACGAGTGGTTTAGCTGGGCGCAGCATTTTGCAGTAAATATGCCGCCATCATCGGGTATTGGTTTCGATCGTTCTGATTTAGCCATTATTGCTGCAATGAACCACGTGGGGGTGGCGATGGGGCGTAAACGTCTGGTGCAAAAGCGCCTTGAGAATGGGGAACTGATAGCGCCCTTTGGCGAGAAAACGCTGAAATGCCATCAACACTATTACATCTCCACCCCTTCCGGGCGACAGTGGCCAAAAATCGATGCCTTTATCAATTGGTTGAAGGCGATGGCGCAGTGAAGATTTATTACGCTTTGGCTCTACACGAAATGTGAAAAAGCGTGCTAAATACAGGTTATTGCTTTTGATTTCTCGCAAGGTACATTGTGTTTAAGCCTCTCATTACCACTGCGTTACTGCTAACTTCCGGCTGGGCCATCGCCGCTGAGCCGCCGCTGACGGCTGCCCTTTATGCGCAGCAGCTTGGCGTGGGTATTGATGTCGACTGGGCGCGCACCGAACGTGGCATCCGGGAATTCGATCCGCTGGTAGTTCGTGATTTTCGCGCCAAAGGGTTAACGCATGTGCGTATTCGCGTGGCGGATGAACCTACCGAAGCGCGGCTCATTCATCTGCGTAAACTGGTAGAGGCGTGCGAGCAATACGGGGTGATCCCCATCATCGCTTATCAGGCTGACGAATATAAAAACGACCCCAAAGCGGACAATGAAAAAGAGGTGATCAACTGGTGGATTGCGGTGGCGCACTATTTTGGCCAAAGCTCGCCGCTGCTTGGGTTTGATCTGATCTATGAGCCTGCGGATAAGCTCAACCACAACCAGGCTTCGCTGAACCGGGTATACGAGAAAACGATAAAAGTCATTCACAGCATTGATGCTAATCGCATGATTTTTATCGCGCCACGCCTGCGTGCCGCGCCGGAAGATTTATCCAGCATGAAGCTGCCTGCGCACAGTCAAAACTACCTGCTGGCCGAGTGGCATATTTTCCCGTGGGGGCCGCTGAAAAATAACGGCAAATACCCGTGGACGTCCGGTACGGCGGCCGAAAAAGCCGCCATTCACAACCGGATTAACACCGCGCTGCACTGGCAGCAAAAAACCGGACATGTCAGTTGGGTTGGCGGCTGGGGAGTGGGTGAATCAAGCCGATTTACGCCAACTGCGTCGCAGCTGGCGTTTGCCACGTTTATGGCCTGTGAACTGCAAAAGTCGAAAATCCCGTATGCCATTAACGCCGATTTCCAGTTTTATGACGGGGAAGAAGGGGCCTGGCGGCCTGCGCCAGAGCCTTTATTGCAGACCATGATTACACCTGAGTGTGAAAAGCCCGCCGAGAAGCCGGGCCATCATGCAGTTAAACCGGCTGCTCATGATGCGGGACACGGGACGCCAGCGGCAGCCAGCACAGTAAAATCAGTAGCCCCATCAGCGTCATCAGTAAACCCAAACTAGCCTGACCGGTTTGCGGTAACAGCGCAGAAAGCCAGGCCAGCGCGCCGGAACCGATATTCTGCAAACCGCCCACCAGCGCGCCCGCCGTACCTGCGAGGAACGGGAACGGCTCCATTGCGCCACTGGTGGCGAGCGGGAACAACATCCCTGCACCGAAGAAGAACAGCGCCGCCGGGATAAGCAGCGTCCAGACGGTCATCACGGCGAACAACCCTGGGATCCACATCATCACGCCTGCCAGCAGGCAGCTAATCACTGACTGCCACATCAGCGTGGAGAAACGTTTGTTCGGGCGCCCGGCAAACCATGCGCCAAAAAACGCCGCCGGAATAGGCAGGATAAACAGGATACTCACCACTATACTGCTGAGGCCAAGCCCTGCGCCTAACAGCACGCCGGAGCAGGCTTCAAACACGGCAATCCCCGCCAGGCCGCCGATCAACATCAGCAGGTAGCAGGTGAACGCCCCGTTGCCGAACAGCGTTTTATAGCTGGTGATAAGTTTGGTGCGCGGTGCGTCGGTGGGGCGCGTTTCCGGCATCCAGCGCGCCATGCTGAAGGTCACAATCACACACAGCACCAGCAGGAAGACGTAGCAGGCACGCCACGACCACATTGTATCCAGCAGGCCGCCAATCAACGGGGCCAGCAGCGGACTCACCAGAATGCCCATATTGAGCAGACTGTTGGCATGGCGAAGCTGGGTGCCCTGGTACAGATCACGCGGCAAGGTGCGCGCCATCACCCCGCCAACGCCGGTCCCGACGCCTTGCAGAGCGCTGGCGGCAATCAGTACCGTCAGGCTATGGGTGGTGATGGCAATCACCGTGGCGACCATAAATATGCACATGCCCACCAGAATCACCGGGCGACGCCCAATGCGATCGGACAGCGGGCCGTAAAACAGCTGAGAGACGCCATAGGTCAGCAGATAAGCGGCCATGACGCTCTGCACTGCGCCCTCGCGGACGTTCAGTTCCTTTGCCATGTCGGCGATTGCCGGAATGTAGATGGTTTGCGCCATCTGACCGACGGCCACCAGTAACACCAGCATCAACAATAAGTTAACGTTCCTTTGTTTTTTCATGTCGCTGATTACTTTTGCCAAAAGAGAGAAATAAAGAATAAGTGACTGCTCATTCCCATAAATGCGCGAGGAATCTACCACAGTGCGATGGCAATTTAAGCATTGTTGTAGAGAATGGAAAAACCGGGAAAGGCAGGATTTGTAAACAAGATCGGCAACTAATGTTGCCAGTGATTTACGCCAGGCGCAGCAGAATCGCTCCGCCAGCAATACCCAGCGCCGCAGCAATACGCAGACCCGCAACTTTCTCTTTTAAAAGGACAAACGCGATCAGTGCCCCAAAAAGAATGGAGGTTTCGCGCAGCGCTGCGACCACTGCCAGCGGGGCCTGCGTCATTGCCCATAGCGCCAGGCCGTAAGAGCCCATAGTACCTACCCCGCCGAGCAGCCCCTTTTTCCAGTGCAGACGCAGGTAGCTGGACGCTTCACGCCGCCGCGCGACCATCGCCCAGCTCAGCAGGCAGAAGCCGTTCATAAAGAAGGTCCACAGCGTGTAGCCCAGCGCGGTGTCAGAGAGCCGCACGCCGGTGCCATCCACCAGCGTATAGCCCGCGATAAAACAGGCATTCAGCAGCGCCAGCCAGATCCCTTTTCGGGACTGCATGCGTCCGTTCATCGCCATCGCCAGTATCGACAGGCAGATCACCCCGATGCCGGACCACGCGAGCCATGAGAGGCTATCGCCGAGCGCCAGCACGCTGATCAGCGCCACCAGAAGCGGCGCAGTGCCGCGCATCAGGGGATAGGTCTGACTCATATCAGAGACCTGATAGGTCTTCGCCACCAGCACCGTGTACACCACCTGTAACGCGCAGGAGACGATTAAAAACGGCCAGCTTGCGGCAGAAGGCTGTGGCGAGAAGGGGAGCAGCACCAGGGCAATCAGCGTGGCGGAGCCGCTGACGCTGATTGCAGAATAGAGCTTATCCGTTCCGGCTTTGACGATGGCGTTCCAGCTGGCATGCAGCAGCGCGGCGAAGAGTAAAATGCAGAAAACGGTGATGGTCATGGCGTATCGGGTGATTAATTGTCACTCAACTGTAACATTCACACTCTGATGCTGCCAGCCGGTTAGACCGCACAAAAAAGGCGGTGCGTCACCCGCGGTTCGTCAGACACCAGCGTAAAACCCGCCTGGCGATAGAAACCGTACGCAATGTCCGGCGCATGGGTATTGAGAAAATCAAACCAGATGCTCGCATCGGCCGTTACCACGGTCAAAAGTTGTTTTCCAATGCCCAGTCCGCGGCACTTCTCGCTGACGTAGAGATGGCGAATGCGTCCGGCGCGTGGTTGCTGGCTAAACGGATCGCGGTTCAGGCCGCATACGCCCACTAGTTTGCCGTTCAGAAACGCCCCCAGCAGTTTTTCACCCGGTGCGTTAAAGCGGTTTTCACCACGCTGCCAGTTCTCTTCCAGCCTGCGTAGCATGTTGAAATTCAGCGTGATGCTTTCGGTTTTCAGGGCAATATACCCGGGTTCTTCGGGTGTAATGGGTTCAATTAACAGACGCGACATAGCATTCCCTCGTTATTAAAGAGGGGCGGTTGCCCGCCCCTCTCAGGTGCGACTTGAACCTGAATCACCGCAGGTATTTCAGGACGGCATCAAGCAGTTGCAGTACAGCAACAATGAGTTTGAGGATAAGAACCACCATATCCACTACGCTCATACGCGTCTCCTTTTGGTCAAAAGGAGCACGATGCTGGCGTACCTTTCCGCCGCCTGTTGCCAGCACCTGGATTGACGTAACACAGTGTGCTCACTTCAGGGGTTAAGGCACTGACGGCACCACCCGTTTCAGCCAGGACTTTGTTGCGCCGGTAAAACAGCGGCCCCCTCGCGCACTGCGAACACCCTCAGTATAGATAAATACTGTATGCATGAACAGTATTTTATGGACAAAGATTGTCAGAGGGTACATACTCAGAAACGTCAAAATCCGTGCCTTAAATTGCGCGTTCGTCGCCGATCGCGTATACTTTTTGCGTTGACGTAACACAGTGTGTTCTGCGGTTACCAGCCGCAAACCCTGAAAAAAACCTCGCTCCGGCGGGGTTTTTTGTTTTCCGGGCAAATACAACAAACGAGTCAGTTGACTAAATGGCAATGCATGTTATTGTTGCCATATTGGCAACGGACGCGGTGGGAATGCAGGATGCATTTAATTTCTATGAAGGCAATTTTGGATGCAGTCATTACCTTTCCACAGCATAAGGAAGAACTCCTTTTTCTGGGGAGAGTCATCGAAAAGAGCAATTGCCACGCCTGCTGCGCTGAAAAAGCTGTTTCCAACACTTGATAATTTTAAGTATCTGGATAAGCACTATGTTATTGATATAGCGAACAACAATCTCAGACTGGTGGCTCTCATATTCTTTGAAAGCCAAAAGTTTTATGTGCGCCATGTTTTTACTCATAAGGAATATGACCGTTTTACGGAGAAACATCGCACTAAGGGGAAGAAATGATGATCGTTGCTGATGCAATGAAAGCTACGTATGCCCTTGTTGCGGCTGTTCCTCTGCTGGGTGAACATCCTAACGAACAGGATTACAAAGACGCTCTGGAACTGGTTGAGTATCTTCTTATGAACGAACCGGGTAGCCCTTTACTGGATATCGTATGTGCAAGAATTAGCCGCTACGAAGCGAACCAGCCAGACATTGTCGCGTTACGTCTGGAGATGGAATCTGTACCTGTTGGCATTGCGGTTCTAAGAACGTTGATGGATCAATATAACCTGACGATATCTGATTTTCAGGATGAAATTGGCAGTAAATCAATGGTTTCAAGGGTGCTTAACGGCCAGAGGCAGCTCACTCTGAACCACATTAAAAAGCTTGCAGCCCGATTTGGTGTATCGCCCGCGCTATTTATTGAATGACAAAAAATCAGGCTTTTTTTGTTTTCATCACTCAACAAACGAAACGTGATCTTTGACGCATTTTTGCGCAGATGAAAATATTTCCATTGTCACGCCGAAAAACCTGTGTTTGTATGAATTCTATCAATGATTCCAAACACAGGTCCCCAATGACTTTATCCATGAACACCGCGACCCTACTAAAAACTGCGCTACCAGCCGCAGTGGTCGTCGTGCGTGTGGTGGTGGTCGTCGGCAATGCGCCGTAGGGACTGGAACAACACACGATTCCAAAACCCCGCCGGCGCAAACCGGGCGGGGTTTTTAGTTTAAACGCCTCCCGGAAAGTCGGCCCATAAAAGGACTGGAGCATGGCAATTTCGGGCACAACATCCACAAAGACGCGTTTCACCGGCGCGCAGCTGATCGTTCATTTGCTGGAACGTCAGGGCATCACCACGGTTGCGGGTATCCCTGGCGGGACAGTGCTGCCGCTGTATGATGCGTTAAGCCAAAGCACGCAGATCCGTCACGTACTGGCACGTCACGAGCAGGGCGCAGGTTTTATCGCCCAGGGCATGGCGCGTACGCAGGGTAAACCGGCGGTTTGTATGGCCTGTAGCGGGCCGGGTGCGACCAACCTGGTCACCGCCATCGCCGATGCGCGCCTCGACTCCATTCCGCTGATCTGCATTACCGGCCAGGTGCCGTCGTCGATGATTGGTACGGATGCATTCCAGGAAGTGGACACCTACGGCATCTCTATCCCCATCACCAAACATAACTATTTAGTTCGCGATATCGCCGAGCTTCCACAGGTTATCAGCGATGCATTCCGCATTGCTCAGTCTGGCCGTCCGGGCCCGGTGTGGATAGACATTCCTAAGGATGTACAAACCGCAGAAATCGACATCGACGTGCTGCCTGAGCCGGGCGGCCGTGCCCCCGCGCCGGAATTCAGCGCTGATAGCGTGCGTGATGCAGCGGCGATGATTAATGCCGCCAAACGCCCGGTGCTCTACCTGGGCGGCGGGGCGATTAATGCTTCAGAAGAGGTGCGCCAGTTCGCTGAAAAAGCCAACCTGCCAACCACCATGACCCTGATGGCACTCGGCATGTTGCCAAAAGCGCACCCGCTGTCACTGGGAATGCTGGGAATGCACGGTGCGCGCAGCACCAACTACATTCTGCAAGAATCTGATTTACTGATTGTTCTGGGTGCACGTTTTGATGACCGGGCGATTGGTAAAACCGAGCAGTTCTGCCCGAACGCCAAAATCATTCACGTGGATATCGACCGCGCCGAGCTGGGTAAAATCAAGCAGCCGCACGTTGCTATTCAGGGCGATGTTGCCGAAGTTCTGGCGCAACTGATCCCACAAACAGACGCGACCGGGCGTGAAGACTGGCGTCAGCTGGTAGCCGACCTGCAAAAAGAGTTCCCGGGTGCCATCCCGACCGAAGGCGACCCGCTCAGCCATTACGGGTTGATTAACGCCGTTGCCGCCTGCGTGGACGACAGCGCCATCATCACCACCGACGTGGGCCAGCATCAGATGTGGACTGCACAGGCTTATCCGCTGAACCGTCCGCGCCAGTGGCTGACCTCCGGTGGCCTGGGCACCATGGGCTTTGGCCTGCCTGCGGCGGTTGGCGCGGCGCTGGCTAACCCGGATCGCAAGGTTATCTGCTTCTCCGGTGACGGCAGCCTGATGATGAACATTCAGGAAATGGCGACCGCGGCCGAAAACCAGTTAGACGTGAAAATCATTCTGATGAACAACGAAGCGCTGGGGCTGGTGCATCAGCAGCAAAGTCTGTTCTACAAGCAGGGCGTGTTTGCTGCGACCTATCCCGGTATGATCAACTTTATGCAGATTGCCGCCGGTTTTGGCCTGCATACCTGCGATCTGAACGCAGAAGAAGACGCGCACGCGGCGTTGCAGGCGGCGATTTCTCGCCCGGGCCCGGCGCTGATCCACGTGCGTATCGACCCTGAACAAAAAGTGTATCCGATGGTGCCGCCGGGTGCGGCAAATACTGAGATGGTGGGGGAATAAGCCATGCAGAAACAACATGATAACGTCATTCTGGAGCTCACCGTCCGTAACCACCCTGGCGTCATGACCCACGTCTGTGGGCTGTTTGCCCGCCGCGCGTTTAACGTAGAAGGCATTCTCTGCTTGCCGATTCAGGGCAGCGAACACAGCCGCATCTGGCTACTGGTTAACGACGATCAGCGTCTGGAGCAGATGATGGCGCAGATCGATAAGCTGGAAGATGTCACCAAAGTGGAACGCAACCAGTCCGATCCCACTATGTTTAACAAAATTGCGGTGTTCTTCGAATAAATCGCTCATTGCTTGAACACCCACGCGCTTATCGATAAGGTAAGCGCGTTTTTTTATCCGCCCGCCAGGAACGCGCCATGACCACTATCGCCCTAATCGACGACCACCTTATCGTCCGCTCAGGATTTGCTCAGCTTCTGAACCTTGAGCCTGATTTTCATGTGGTGGCCGAGTTTGGTTCTGGTCGCGAGGCGCTGGCCGGTTTGCCCGGGCGCGGGGTGCAGGTCTGTATCTGCGATATCTCAATGCCGGATCTCTCAGGGCTGGAGTTGTTAACCCAGTTGCCAAAGGGAATGGCGACCATCATGCTTTCGGTTCACGACAGCCCGGCGCTGGTGGAACAGGCGCTTAACGCGGGGGCGCGCGGATTCCTTTCCAAACGCTGTAGCCCGGACGAACTTATCGCCGCCGTACGCACCGTCTCCGCTGGCGGCTGCTACCTGACGCCGGATATTGCCATCAAGCTGGCGGCAGGACGCCAGGATCCGCTGACCCGACGCGAACGCCAGGTGGCGGAGAAGCTTGCTCAGGGAATGTCGGTAAAAGAGATTGCAGCTGATCTGGATCTGTCACCCAAAACCGTCCACGTCCACCGTGCCAACCTGATGGAAAAACTCGGCGTCAGCAACGATGTTGAGCTGGCGCGCCGCATGTTTGATACCTGGCAATGAGTCCCGTTTTCTCGCGGCTGATTGCCGTGGTCGCCAGCTTTTTTATCTTCTCTGCCGCCTGGTTTTGCCTGTGGAGTATCAGCCTGCATCTGGTTGAACGCCCGGCGCTAGCGGTGCTGCTGTTCCCCTTCGGCCTGCGTCTGGGATTGATGCTGCAATGCCCGCGCGGTTACTGGCCGGTGCTGCTCGGTGCCGAGTGGCTGATGCTGGTGTGGCTGGCGCAGGAAGTGGCGCTGGCACATCTGCCCTTATTGATTTCCGGCAGCGTGCTCGCGCTTATCCCGGTTGCACTTATCTCCCGATACCGTCACCAGCGCGACTGGCGCACGCTGTTGCGTCAGGGGGCGGCGCTGATTGCTGCAGCGCTGCTCCAGTCCCTGCCGTGGGTGGGGGAAAAAGAGATGCTCAACGCGCTTCTGCTGACGCTCACTGGCGGACTGACGCTTGCGCCAACCTGCCTGGTTATCTGGCATTACCTCACCAGCACCGTCTGGCAGCCGCTCGGCCCGGCGCTGGTGTCTCAGCCGGTAAACTGGCGCGCGCGGCATCTCATCTGGTATCTGCTGTTATTCGTGGTGAGCCTGTGGTTGCAGCTCGGCCTGCCTGCGGAGCTTTCGCGCTTTACACCGTTTTGTCTGGCGCTGCCGATCATTGCGCTTGCCTGGCATTACGGCTGGCAGGGGGCGCTGATCGCCACACTGATGAACGCCATTGCCCTGATTGCGAGCCAGACCTGGCACGATCATCCGGTAGATTTACTCCTTTCTCTGCTGGCGCAAAGTCTGACCGGGCTGCTGCTCGGGGCGGGCATTCAGCGTCTTCGTGAGCTGAACCAGTCCCTGCAAACCGAGCTGGCGCGCAACCGTCGTCTGGCGGAACGCCTGCTGGAAACCGAGGAGACTGTACGACAGGAAGTGGCGCGTGAGCTGCATGACGATATCGGCCAGACCATCACCGCCATCCGCACCCAGGCGGGCATTGTTCAGCGCCTGGCGGCGGAAAACGCAGGTGTGAAGCAGGGCGGGGCGCATATCGAACAGCTTTCGCTCGGCGTGTATGATTCGGTGCGTCGCCTGCTGGGGCGGCTGCGTCCACGTCAGCTGGACGACCTTTCCCTTGAGCAGGCCGTGCGTTCCCTGATGCGCGAGATGGAGCTGGAAAGTCGCGGAATTGTCAGCCATCTCGACTGGCGCATCCATGAGCCAGGGCTGAGCGAAGGCCAGCGCGTCACGCTGTTTCGCGTCTGCCAGGAGGGGTTGAACAATATTGTTAAGCACGCCAGCGCCAGCGCGGTAACCCTACAGGGCTGGCAGCAGGATGAACGTCTGATGCTGGTGATTGAAGATGATGGCTGCGGCCTGCCTCCGGGTTCGGGCCAGCAGGGTTTTGGCCTTGCGGGGATGCGCGAACGCGTAACGGCGCTCGGCGGGACATTGACCCTCTCCTGTACCCACGGCACGCGCGTTAGCGTCAGCTTGCCGCTGCGTTACGCATAAGGACTCACCATGTTTAAAACGCCTGCCAACGCCACCCCGATAAGCGACAAAGCGGAAATCGACGCCCGCTACTGTTACTGGCGACGCCATATCCTGGCAACCATCTGGCTCGGGTACGCCCTGTTCTACTTCACCCGCAAAAGTTTTAACGCCGCAGCACCCGAAATCCTGGCCAGCGGCGTGATGGTACGCACCGATATCGGCCTGCTGGCGACGCTGTTTTACATCACCTACGGCCTGTCGAAGTTCTTCTCCGGTATCGTCAGCGATCACTCTAACGCCCGCTATTTTATGGGCTTCGGGCTGATTGCCACCGGGGTGGTGAATATCCTGTTTGGTTTTTCCACCTCGCTGTGGGCCTTCGCGCTGTTGTGGGCGCTGAACGCCTTTTTCCAGGGCTGGGGCGCGCCAGTGTGCGCCCGCCTGCTCACCACCTGGTATTCGCGCAACGAGCGTGGCGGCTGGTGGGCGATATGGAACACCGCGCATAACGTTGGCGGCGCGCTGATCCCGATCGTGGTGGGTGCCACGGCGCTGCACTACGGCTGGCGGGTGGGAATGATGATTGCGGGCAGCCTGGCAATACTTGCCGGGGTGTTCCTGTGCTGGCGCCTGCGCGACAGGCCGCAGACCGTGGGGCTTCCGGCGGTGGGCGACTGGCGGCACGACGAAATGGAAATTGCCCAACAGCAGGAAGGCGCGGGGCTGACCCGCAAAGAGATCCTCACCAAATACGTGCTGAAAAACCCGTACATCTGGCTGCTGTCGCTGTGTTACGTGCTGGTCTACGTGGTGCGTGCGGCGATCAACGACTGGGGCAATCTGTACATGTCCGAGACGCTCGGCGTGGATCTGGTGACGGCGAACTCGGCAGTGACCATGTTCGAGCTGGGCGGGTTTATCGGTGCGCTGGTGGCGGGCTGGGGTTCTGACAAACTGTTTAACGGCAACCGTGGCCCGATGAACCTGATTTTCGCCGCCGGGATTTTGCTCTCTGTCGGTTCGCTGTGGCTGATGCCGTTTGCCAGCTACGTGATGCAGGCGGCGTGCTTCTTCACCACCGGTTTCTTCGTGTTCGGCCCGCAGATGCTGATCGGTATGGCCGCGGCGGAGTGCTCGCACAAAGAGGCGGCAGGGGCGGCAACGGGCTTTGTCGGGTTGTTTGCCTACCTGGGAGCATCGCTTTCCGGCTGGCCGCTGGCACGGGTGATCGACATCTGGCACTGGAGCGGTTTCTTTGCGGTGATCGCTATCGCGGCGGGGATTTCTGCCCTGCTGTTACTGCCATTTTTAAACGCTCAGGCCCCACGCGAAACTAGTGTGATGTGATGTGCCTCACCTTTTCGCCCCGAGTGGCGCAAAACTAGGACATTTTCCCGGTTTCACCTGGACGCTGTCTCAGGCGTCTCTCCCGGCTGATTTTTACAATGCCTGCCATTCGCAGGTATAAAAATCAGCTCAGGAGCAAACCATGCTGGCCTTCTTAAACCAGGTACGTAAGCCGACCCTGGATCTGCCGCTCGATGTGCGGCGCAAAATGTGGTTCAAACCCTTCATGCAGTCCTACCTGGTGGTCTTTATTGGCTACCTGACCATGTACCTGATCCGCAAGAACTTTAACATCGCGCAGAACGACATGATCTCGACCTACGGGCTGAGCATGACGCAGCTGGGGATGATTGGCCTGGGCTTCTCCATCACCTACGGCGTGGGTAAAACGCTGGTTTCCTATTACGCCGACGGCAAAAACACCAAGCAGTTCCTGCCATTTATGCTGATCCTCTCCGCCATCTGTATGCTCGGCTTTAGCGCCAGCATGGGCACTGGCTCGGTCAGCCTGTTCCTGATGATCGCCTTCTACGCCCTGAGCGGTTTCTTCCAGAGTACCGGCGGGTCGTGCAGCTATTCCACCATCACCAAATGGACGCCGCGTCGTAAGCGTGGGTCGTATCTTGGCATGTGGAACATCTCCCACAACCTCGGGGGTGCGGGTGCGGCTGGCGTGGCGCTGTTCGGTGCTAACTATCTGTTCGACGGGCACGTGATCGGCATGTTTATCTTCCCATCGATTATCGCCCTGATTGTCGGTTTTATCGGCCTGCGCTTTGGCAGCGACTCCCCGGAATCTTACGGCCTTGGTAAAGCTGAAGAGTTGTTTGACGAGGAGATCAGCGAAGAGGACAAAGAAACCGAAGAAAACGAGATGACCAAATGGCAGATCTTTGTTGAGTACGTGCTGAAAAACAAAGTGATTTGGCTGTTATGTTTCTCGAACATCTTCCTGTACGTGGTGCGTATCGGTATCGACCAATGGTCTACCGTATATGCCTTCCAGGAGCTGAAGCTTTCCAAAGAAGTCGCGATCCAGGGCTTTACCCTGTTTGAAGTGGGTGCGCTGGTCGGCACGCTGCTGTGGGGCTGGCTCTCTGACCTTGCCAACGGACGTCGTGCGCTGGTGGCCTGCGTGGCACTGGCTCTGATCATCGCGACCCTTGGTGTTTATCAACATGCCAGCAACCAGTACGTTTACCTCGCATCGCTGTTCGCGCTTGGTTTCCTGGTGTTTGGCCCGCAGCTGCTGATCGGCGTAGCCGCCGTTGGTTTCGTACCGAAAAAAGCGATCGGCGCTGCCGATGGGATTAAAGGCACCTTCGCGTACCTGATTGGTGACAGCTTCGCCAAGCTCGGTCTGGGGATGATCGCCGACGGCACGCCGATTTTCGGCCTCACCGGCTGGGCAGGCACCTTCGCCGCGCTGGATGCCGCAGCCATCGGCTGTATCGTCCTGATGGCGATGGTCGCGGTGCTGGAAGAACGTAAAATTCGCCGCGAAAACCGCGCGCAGAAGCAGAAGTTGAAAGCAGCCTGAGTGTGCAGGTAACGTTTTGCCCGGTGTGATGTGGACTGCACCCCAAAAGTTGGACACCCAACT
Organism: Enterobacter sp. C4G1; assembly: GCF_052886895.1. Classification (NCBI taxonomy): domain Bacteria; kingdom Pseudomonadati; phylum Pseudomonadota; class Gammaproteobacteria; order Enterobacterales; family Enterobacteriaceae; genus Enterobacter; species Enterobacter sp. C4G1. The sequence continues at coordinate 1,150,786 of NZ_JBQVVV010000001.1, forward strand.
GAGTAAGGTGCAGTTTTTTATGGCAAAGCCAAAATTTTCCCTCGAAACCAGATTAGCTGTAGTTAATCACTACCTTGCCGGAAAAGATGGAACACATCGAACAGCTGAACGCTTTGGTGTTGAGAGAACATCAGTGCGACGCTGGGTAAGAGCCTGGCAACTCCACGGTATTGATGGCATTACCTGGAAAAATGACCGCCATTCTCCGGCGTTCCGGATAACTGTTGTCCAGGCTGTTCTCAGTGAAGAACTTTCGATGCGTGAAGCTGCCGCACGGTTTAATATCTCAACTGAAACCGTTGTCAGGCACTGGGTGAATGTTTACAAAGACGCAGGTGAGAAAGGACTTCTGAGCATAAAACCAGGTCGGAGCAAGGACATGACAAAACCCAAAAAAACACCGCCACTTACCGATGCTGCACTGGAAAAGTTATCTCCCGAAGAACTGCGGGCTGAACTCCGTTATCTGCGCGCAGAGAATGCCTATCTAAAAAAGCTGAAGGCCTTAGTTCAAAGCGAGAAAAGCGGCAGAAAGCCGGAATAATCAGTGAGCTAAGGCAGGAGTATGCGCTCGGTGATCTTCTGCGTGCAGCAGGTATGTCCCGCAGTACGTGGTATCACAATATGAATGCGCTGAAACGAGTGGACAGTCATGCCAGTCTGAAAGACAAAATCAGAGAGATTTACCACTATCACAAAGGGCGTTATGGCTACCGCAGGATCACGCTCTCACTGAGAAAACAGGGGTTGTTGGTAAACCATAAAACAGTGCAGCGACTGATGGCAGCGCTGTCACTCCGCTCTCTGATAAGGGTGAAGAAATATCGTGCCTGGAAAGGGGAAGTGGGCAAGGCTGCGCCCAATATCCTGAACCGGAACTTCGGTGCATCGAAAGCCAACGAAAAATGGGTCACGGATGTTACAGAGTTCTCGGTGCAGGGTAAAAAGCTGTACCTGTCGCCGGTTCTCGATCTGTTTAACCGGGAGATTATCTCCTACAGCCTGTCGGAAAGGCCGGTGATGGAGATGGTTAATACGATGCTGCACGATGCGTTCTCAGTGCTCGGACCGGAGGATGCACCGTTGCTGCACACGGATCAGGGCTGGCAATACCGAATGGCAGGCTATCAGGCAAAGTTAAAGGCGCAGGGTATAACACAAAGCATGTCGCGCAAGGGAAACTGCCTGGATAACGCGGTGATGGAGAACTTCTTCGGCACACTGAAATCGGAGTGTTTTTACCTGAACAGGTTCAGCGATCTGAATGAACTGAGGAAGGCGATAGTGGACTATATCCATTACTATAACAACGAGCGGATCAGCCTGAAATTAAAAGGCCTGAGTCCGGTAGAATACCGAACCCAGGCCCTGATAGCCGCTTAACATGAACTGTCCAACTTTATGGGGTCAGTCCAGATGCCGGGCTTTTTTATGCCTGCCGCTAAGGCGCATATCATTTAAATCTCAACTGATTTATCTGTTATTTTCTTGCTGCTTTGACGGCTTTATCCATGCATCATCATACTTTATATTTCCTTTATGGTAGTTCCATTCAATCTCTCTAAATCTTAGCCCTATAACTTCATGCATATTTGGCACAGAGCTTCCCGGATAGTAGATATGAGTAAAATCGACAGAGGAGATAACTACGCTTTTCAGCGTAATGCTATAAACTTCTACCTCAAATCCCGCCTCTGAAGTTTCATAATATTTAAGTACGGCTTTCTGTAATCGTCTGGATTCACAAACGGCAATAGCAAAGAAGGGACTTGTTTTATCTAATTGCTTATGAATTTTTATCGGGTCATGCTGTCGCGTTCCCGTCATGCTTCCCGTAAAACTATCAACACTTTGCCTTAAACCGTAGCTACTATTCAAAACCTCAATCGCCCCTTCTCTACCTGGAGCCTGACAGTCGCTATTGACCTGCACTCCATGGTCATCGTATAAAAATAAATATGCTGGCAGTGTCATATCTATAATCCTCCATCTTTATCAATAAAGAATGCATCAGTGTATTGTTTACCATTGAGGCCATAGTAAATATTATACTGATAACCATTTTCTAATTTAACGTTGATGCATGTTTTAGGGTAAGATAATTGAATGTTATCTTTTGCTGCGATAACCGTGTATTTACCTTTCGGTGAGTAGTAAACATTATAATGGTTTAGTATATCTGTTTTGTTCACACTAAAGCAGATGGTGCCAGCTTGAATAAAAACACTACGGTGCGCAGGAGCTGGTTTACCGCCTGGGCAGCCAGAAAGAAGGACTGTAAACGAAGCAACGATTAACCTTTTCATCCAGGGAACCCATTCATGGCAGAACGATATTTATGAATCAAGGTGTAAATAGATTCGTCAGGAGTATAATCAAGATATTCATATAACCCTTTATTACCTTCAAAACCGTAATTGAGTAATAGCCAATAATCGCTGGCTATTGATGCTTGTTGCTCTAAGCCGTAATGAAGAAAATGAGATTTATCTAAGCTGTAACTATAATCTGCAAACCGGGAAAACATGCCCCGTGTTCTGACAAACATTCCTTTTTGTGATTGCCATGCATGAACCATTTCATGCATGAATCTAAGCTTTTTTGTTAGATCTTGTTCTAATGAGAAGTCTGGTGAATATGTTTCCTCTCTGAACCAAAGTTCACCGTTGGGCGTCATTGCAACATCTACAGGTTGAAGGTTAAAGGGGAGATAGCTTTCACGATGTACCCAAATTAAACTGTAATTGAGACTTCCACCGAAAAGTGTTTTAGACAGCGCGATCTCGCCTATCGTAAGTTGTCTTACCCCTCCAGGCATTATGGCTGTCCCTGAGGTGGGTCTAATTCGTTCATCTACTGACATTTAATATCTTCCCAGTCCCTGATTATTATTTTTCTCTCTAACTTAATGAAAAGGGTGTGTGAATCTTGTGATAAAACTCTCAAAGCTAAAGTCTTTTGAGGTAATTTTATTTAAAATCCAATGCGGGGTCTGAAATAAAATTAATGGAAAAGATAATAAGCAGAGGAGTGACGTTAATCATTGCTAATGTCAATATTATTGAGCAATGTTATTTATCCATTGCTCTTATAAATACAAATATTACCGGTTTCAATTTATTGCCGCCCGCTCGTCTCCAGCAACAACTCCCTCAGCCACTGCTGCGCCGGGTTACGGTGCGTGCGTCCGTGCCAGGCCATGCTTTTGGTGAATCCGGCTACCGGAACAGGCGTGTCACACACAAACATATCCGCCCGGTTTTCGGCCATGCGCTGCGGCACTACGGCGATCATATCGCTGATGGTCAGCACCTCCGGCAGCACCAGGAAGCTGCTCACCGATAATCCCACGCGTCGCTCGCGCCCGGCCTTTGCCAGCGCATCGTCGGTCACGCCGTGGAAGCTTTCGCCCTCATAAGACACCAGCACATGCTCCAGAGTACAAAAGCGCTCAAGTGAAAGCGGTTTGCCCGCATCCGGGTGATCGGCGCGCATCATGCAGACGTACCGTTCATCATAAAGCGCGCGGCTGTGGAGCTCATCAGGTGTGGTGTGCGGCGTCAGCAGGGCGAGGTCGATTTTCCCCTGCTCAAGCTGGGCGACGAGGCGCTCCGGCTCTACCGGTACCACGCGCACGCGGATGTGAGGGGCCTGCACCTTAAGGGCGGCAATAAACGGTACGATCACCGCGCGCAGGGCGTAGTCGGTGGCGGCGAGGGTTACGGTGATGCTCGCCGTGAGCGGGTCAAAAATGACGGGCTGCAACAGCACATCGATATCCGCAAGAATGCGCTTGATGGGCGCGGCCAGCGCTTCCGCGCGGGTGGTTGGCACAATGCCGTGTGGGGCGCGGATAAACAACGGGTCGTCGAAGTAATCGCGCAGGCGGTTTAGCATCCCGCTCACCGCAGGCTGCGTAAGGGCAAGGCGCGCCGCGGCTCGGGTGACGCTGCGCTCGTCCAGCAGGGCATCCAGTGCTTTCAACAGGTTAAGATCCAGCGTGCGCAGATCTGCTTTCATGACGATTTTCCACCTCTTTTCAGTTCACTATTATGGCGCTGCCTGCTGTTGACGCTGCGCGTTTCCCGATATGATGAGCGGCTAATTTAAGGAGAACGCATGGTCTGGATAATGCTGGCAACCCTCGCGGTGGTGTTCGTGGTCGGATTTCGTATCCTGACCTCTGATTCCCGCCGCGCGATCAAACGTTTAAGCGAGCGTCTGGGTATCACCCTGGTGCCGGTAGAATCGATGATCGATCAGTTTGGTAAAACGCCCGGCAATGAGTTTATCCGCTACCTTGAGCGCCCGGACGAAGCCCATCTGCAAAACGCGGCGCAGGTGCTGCTGATCTGGCAGGTCTGTATCGTCAACGGCAGCGAAGAGAACCTGCACACCTGGCACCGGCTGCTGCGTAAAGCCCGCCTGGCGGCACCGATTACCGATGCGCAAATCCGCCTCGCGCTGGGTTTTATGCGCGAGATGGAGCCAGACCCGCAGGAACTTAATGCCTTCCAGCTGCGCTACAATCAGCTCTTCTTGCCGCAAGAGGGCGTGTTTTACCTGCACTGATATCACGAATCGTGATGAAGAGTATAAAGTATCATCATTAGATTTATACCACTCGCGAGCGCAACATCACCTCATCAACAACATGACGAGGTGAACCATGAAACAATCCGCGATTATCTGGCCGAACGACTATCTGCCAGGCACCACCGATAACTTTGCATCTAACGAAATCATCGTCGCCGGGCTGAGCGCCAAAGACATTTGGGCGCAGCTTAACGACACGACTCTGTGGCCGGGCTATTACAGCAACGCTGAAGATATCCGCTTCCATGACGGCAGTGGTCCTGAACTGAGTGCCAACGCTCGTTTCCGCTTCACCACCTTTGGCTTCCCGGTTGAAGCGCAGGTGACGGAATATGTGCCGCCGGTTGACGGTGAAGCGGCACGTATCGCCTGGCACGGCTGGGTGGAAGGAGAGGCGAACTCGCGTCTGGACGTGATCCACGCATGGCTGTTTGAAGACCTGCCCGGCAACCGCGTGCGCATCCTGACCCAGGAGTCACAAAAAGGCGTTCCGGCACAGGAATTAGCGCGTACCGTGCCGAACCCGATGATTAACGGCCACCAGGAGTGGATTGTCGGATTAGCCAATGCCGCCCTTAAGGCTCGCGGGTAATTTTGCCCGGTGGCGCTTTGCTTACCGGGCCTACAAACCCCGTAGGCCAGTGCAAGCGCAGCGCCGCCCGGCAAAAAAAGCTGCGAAAGTTGTCTAAACGTTAAATCCGTCACACTTTTGATGATAAACTGCGCGACTTTTCCGCACATTTATCTCCAGGTGACGCCATGACCGAACATATCCAGCCCACGACCAGACCGCAGACCAAAGAGGTGTCACGCCCGAACTGGTCGGCGGTTTTCTCCGTGGCATTCTGCGTGGCCTGCCTGATTACCGTCGAGTTTTTACCGGTCAGCCTGCTGACGCCAATGGCGCAGGATCTGGGTATTTCCGAAGGCGTAGCGGGGCAGTCCGTTACCGTGACCGCGTTTGTGGCGATGTTCGCCAGCCTGTTTATCACCCAGGTGATTGGCACGATCGACCGCCGCAAAGTGGTTATCCTTTTCAGCGTGCTGCTGACGCTCTCCTGCCTGCTGGTTTCTTTTGCCAATAACTTTACCCTGCTGCTGCTTGGGCGCGCCTGTCTGGGGTTAGGGCTGGGCGGATTCTGGGCAATGTCGGCATCTCTCACCATGCGCCTGGTGCCCGCGCGCACGGTGCCTAAAGCCTTGTCCGTTATCTTTGGTGCCGTGTCTATCGCACTGGTGATCGCCGCGCCGCTGGGCAGTTTCCTCGGTGGGATTATCGGCTGGCGAAATGTGTTTAACGCGGCGGCAGTCATGGGTTTGCTGTGCATTATCTGGGTGTGGAAAGCATTGCCGTCCCTGCCGGGTGAAGCGGCGCATCATAAACAGAACATGTTCAGCCTGCTCAAGCGCCCGGGCGTGCTGGCGGGGATGAGCGCCATCTTTATGGCCTTTGCCGGGCAGTTTGCCTTCTTTACCTATATCCGCCCGGTGTTTATGACCATGGCGGGGTTTGATGTGGATGGCCTGACGCTGGTGCTGTTGAGCTTCGGTATTGCCAGCTTTGTCGGTACGTCGCTCTCATCCCAGTTCCTGAAACGCTCCCTGAAAGTGGCGCTGGCGGGTGCCCCGCTGGTTCTGGCGATAAGTGCTGCCGTGCTGGTGCTATGGGGCAGTGATAAGTGGGTGGCGTCGGCGATTGCGATTATCTGGGGCTTTGCCTTTGCGCTGATCCCGGTGGGTTGGTCGACGTGGATCACCCGCTCGCTGGCCGATCAGGCCGAAAAAGCCGGTTCCATTCAGGTGGCGGTGATCCAGCTGGCGAACACCTGTGGTGCGGCGGTCGGCGGCATCGCGCTTGATCATCTGGGGCTGACCTCACCGCTGGTGATTTCCGGCACGCTGATGCTGTTGACGGCATTGCTGGTGGCGGGGAAGGTTAAGGCACGTTGATTGATAAATAGTCACTTCGGCGATATACTTGTACCGTAACTTGTACAGGAGGCAGTATGCAGGTTGTGACTTTTACTGAAGCCCGAAGCCGGCTCAAAGATGTGTTAGATGATGTGAATGAAAATGTGGAGACGACAATTATCAGCCGCCGCAACGGTGGGGATGCCGTTGTCATGTCTCTTCAGCACTATAACTCGATGATGGAAACCATCCATCTGATGAGCTCGCCTGCCAACGCCAGCCGACTGATGGAATCAATCGCTCAGGCAAATACGGGAAAAACCACACAGAGGGATCTGATAGATGACCAGGCTTCTGATTTGGACTGATAACGGCTGGGATGATTACTTGTGGTGGCAACAGCAGGACAAGAAAACGCTTCGCAGAATCAACAAGCTGATTGAAGATGCGAAGCGCCATCCCTTCGACGGACTGGGCAAACCGGAACCGCTAAAAGGCAACCTTTCCGGCTATTGGTCACGCAGGATAAACGATACTGATCGCCTTGTTTATGGCGTAACGGATAGCGCCATTACCATCCTGATGTGCCGCTATCACTATTATTCCTGAATTACGCCGAGGTCTTCACCCGTCTTCTCGAATCCATCGAAATCAGCACCACCGACGACACAATCAATAGCGTGCCCAGCCAGTCCGGCAGGGTGAACGCCACACCCAGCAGGATAACTGACAGCAACGCGCTGCTCAGCGGCTCGGCGCAGCTCAGAATACTCGCCTTCGGCCCGCCAATCATCTGCGCGCCTTTCAGATACAGGCTGAACGTCAGCGCCGTGCCGATCACCACCAGGTAGAAGAACGCCAGCAACAGGCTGCCATCAATGACAAACGTTGTTCCGCGCCCGGCGTAGAACGGGGTCAGCATTAACCCCGCAATCAACATACTCCAGCCGACAATCGGCAGCGTGCCGTAGCGGGCAATCAGCGTCGACGGGTACGTGGTGTAGAACGCGGCGGCAAAGGCCGAAGCGATCCCGAAGAACAGGGCTGCAGGCGAAATGGAGAGCGAAGTGGGATCGCCATGGGTCACCAGCAGAAACGTGCCGATCAGGGACGTCATAATCGCGGACAACACAAATATCCCCGGGCGCTTTTTCCGCGCCAGGGCAAACCACGCCACGATGATGGTCGGCGACAGGAATTGCAGCACGGTGGCGGTGGCGGCATTGGATTTTTCAATCGTCAGCAGGAAGGTGAGCTGCACAGTCAGTGCGCCAACCAGCGAGAACACCAGCAGGCTGAGGGCATCTTTGCGATTTTTGATGACCGAGAAAATCTTGTCGCCGTGAACGAAGGAGAGCGTGAGCAGGATAACACCGGTAAACAGCAGGCGAACCATGGTCAGGTAAGGCGAAGAAATGTGGCTTTTCTCCATGATGTATTGCGCGCAAACCCCTGAACTGCCCCATAAAACGGCGGCGATCAGGACGTTCAGCATCCCTTTACGTGTGGAACCCATGTACTCCCCTGCTATGTTGTCGTTAATTCGGTCAACAGCATAGCATGGTTGTGTGCGGGCTGATGCCCTCACCCCGGCCCTCTCCCACGGGGAGAGGGAGCAAACACTAAAAACGGCAACTCTTGTTGCCGTTTTGCTTCTACCTTAGAACCACGCTTCCCACATTGCGCCGACGTTGAAGTCGTCGAGGGTTTCGTCTTTTGTATTGTTCACGCGTGCGGTGTGTTCGTTATCCACTTTGCCGCCGGTCACGTAGAAACGCAGCATCGGGCGGAACTCTGGCCCCATGGCGATAGACATGTTCTGCGACAGGGTCAGCTTCCAGCCTTTGTTATCGCCGCCATTGTCATAATCAACGTGCTGCCAGCCCGCTTCCAGCCAGGTGGAGTGAACGTCGTTCCACCAGTGCATCGGGCGAATAATGGCGTTGTAGTTTTTGCGGTTATCGCTCTTGTCGCGGCTATTGTCGTAGTCGTGGAAGGCAAGGATGTACTCCACCTGGGTCTGCGGGGTGAATTTGTGCAGCCCTTCGAAGCTGGCGTACACCGTGGTCAGATCCTCGGTTTTGTTAAACACGCTGTTGTCCGAGTTATCCGAGTAACGGGCAATCACTTTGTTTACGCCGCTGTCGTTGGTGTGGCTCAGCACCACGCCGCCCTGCCAGGCATTCAGACGCTTATCGCTTTCAACCGCTTTGGAGTCAAAGCCATAGTTGGCGTACAGCTCCAGATCCAGCGGGCCAACCTTCATGCCGTGGATTTTTGAGGTGGCCGCGTAGTTACCTTTGTCGCCCGTGCCGGAGCCGCCGGTACAGGTGATGCGCGATGGGTTCGCTTCGTCTGCCATCACTTCCGGGCTACAGGATTCCACTGCCGCCACGGTGGCGACGTCAAACTGCACGCCGCCAATGTCGAAGTTTTTCACCCCGGCGCCCTGGCCGTCGTGGTTCATCCAGAAGTAGTCGTTGATGCCCTGTTGCGGGCGCTGGTGGAAGTCACGACCCGCCCAGAAATAAGCGTTAGGGTTGGACGCCATAATGTTGGTCACCCCCGCGTAGGCTTTTTTCAGGTTAACTTCGTCGCTCCAGTGGTCGATCATCACGTTGATGTCCCAGATGGCGCCATTTTCGCCCTTGAAGGCTTTAGAAAGCTGGAATTCACCGCCGTTGCCTTCGTTACCCAGACGACCAATCGCGGATGCACCGTTGTAGGAGCCATCCACCGCCACGTATTTCTGATCGGCGGCCTGGAAGTGCGCGCCGTAGCGGGCATAGCCGGTAAATTTGATGCCGAACGGGATAGCCATATCCGGGGATTGCGCCGCGCTTTGCGGCTCGGTCACCACGTCGACCTTTTTCGCCACCGCTGCATCCATTTTGGCCTGACGGTCTGCCAGGGCTTTATCCACCGCTTTGGCCACAATGGCGTCGATTTGCTCCTGCGTGAATTCTTGTGCGAGGACAGAAATTGGGCAAAGCGCGGCGATAACCGCCATTGTTAATGGAAGTTTTTTAATATTTTTCATTGTCATCTCTATTAATTTACATTTTATTCAGACAATAACCATCCCATTCCGATTTGACAGAATATGTCGCTATCATCAGAAACAGAGTGATTTATATTTTCAGGTACAGAGGTATTACATTAACTTTATTTCGCCATAAGCTATCTCTGGTATAAATGAATAATTTCTTCGGATAATTCACGCGCCAGCAGGGAATTCATTAAATGATCCTGGGCGTGCACCATAATTAACGTCATCGGCTGGCGGGCTTCGCCCGCATCTTGCTCGATCAGTTTGGTTTGCATCTTGTGTGCCTGGCGCGCGTAGCCATCGGCTTCGCGCAGCAGGTTTTTGGCTTCGTCAAGGTTGCCCTGACGCGCAGCGTGCAGTGCTTCAAAGCACAGGCTGCGCGACTGACCAGCATTGACGATGATTTCCATTACGGCTTCTTCTAAGGCAACCATCATCTCTTTCTCTATTTATCGAAACTATTATTTAACGAGGTAGCGGCAAACCACTCACCGCTCTTTTTAACGGTGCGTTGCTGCGTATCTAAATCGAGCTGGATAAACCCATAGCGATTTTTATAGGCATTACACCATGACCAATTATCAATAAATGTCCACATATGGTAACCAAGACAATTACACCCTTCGCTAATACCTTTATGCAGCCAGGTTAAATGCCCGGAAATAAAATCAATGCGGTATTGATCGTTTATTTGGCCATTTTCAATAAAGCGTTGTTCATTTTCGACACCCATACCGTTTTCAGAAATAAAGCAGCGTGGGTTGCCGTAATTGTCGCGAAGATTAACCAGAATATCGTAAATACCGGGTTCATAGATTTCCCAGCCACGATAAGGGTTCATCTTGCGGCCTGGCATTTCGTAGTTATCAAAGAACCACTCCGGCATAAAGGGCGCCTGTGGGTTCACCGCGCTGTCACGGCACTTCACGCGACGCGGCTGATAATAGTTAATGCCGAGCAGGTCGATTTTCCCTTCTGCAATCAACGCGCTGTCTTCCGGTTTACAGGCCGGAAGCTGATCGTAGGACTTCAGCAGAGTCACCAGGTCGGCCGGATACTCGCCGCGTAACACCGGGTCGAGGAAGCTGCGGTTAAACATCAGATCCGCAATGTGCGCCGCTTTCACATCGGCCGGGTTTTGTGAACGCGGGTACGATGGTGTGAGGTTTAGCACAATGCCAATTTCACCCGCGTAATGGCCCGCACGGTAAGCGCGAACGGCCTGCGCATGAGCCAGTACCGTGTGGTACGCCACCGTTGCCGCGTGGCGGAAATCCACCACGTTCGGATAGTGGAAGTCGTACAGATAACCGCCTTCAACCGGGACAATCGGTTCGTTGAAGGTAAACCAGTGCAGCACGCGATCGCCAAACAGCTCGAAGCAAATTTGCGCGTAACGGGCATAGGCTTCTACCACATCACGGTTTTCCCAGCCACCGATCTCCTGCATTGCCATCGGCATGTCGAAATGGAACAGGGTGATAAACGGCGTAATGCCCTGTTCAATCAGCTCATCAATGACCTGATTATAAAAATCGACTGCCTGTGGGTTCACTTCACCGATACCGTCGGGGATCAGGCGCGCCCAGCTAATCGAAGTACGAAAGCTGTTGTGGTTCAGCTGCTTTAATAGCTGAATGTCCGTTTTCCAGTGCTGATAGAACGTGGAGGTCTGCTGCGGCCCCACGCCATTGTGAAAACGGTTCGGCTCGCGGGCAAACCAGTAATCCCATGTGGTTTGACCCTCTCTTGTCCCTTCGGTCTGGAGAGCGGAGCTTGCGCTGCCCCACCAGAAATGCTCGGGAAATGAATATTTCATGACGCTTCCTCTTTGACTTAATTGCTTGCTGTTTCAGCGGCACCCACGGTTGCCTGAGCTTTCTGCTCTTCGTTTTTGAGCAGTGAACGCTCATAAGCACGCAGGAACGGTAAATACATCAGCGCGGACATCACCATACAGACGACGCACATCACCACCGGACTTAACGCCCAGTTCGCCGCCCATGAGGCACCAATTGGCGCGGGGGTGGTCCACGGCGTTAACGAGACAACCTGTGCCAGCCAGCCAAGTTTCGTTGCGCCGTAGGCCAGGCAGGCGTTTACCAGCGGAACACACACGAACGGGATGAACAGCATCGGGTTCATGATGATTGGCGCGCCGAACAGAATCGGTTCGTTGATGTTAAAGAAGCTTGGCACAACGCCCATTTTGCCGATGGTGCGCAAGTGCGTTACGCGGCTACGCAGCAGCAGGAACGCCAGCGGAAGCGTCGAGCCTACACCGCCAATCAGCAGGTAGTGATCCCAGAAACCTTGCAGGTAAACGTGTGGCAGCGCCGCACCAGCAGCCAGTGCCGCCTGGTTTGCCGACAGGTTTGCCATCCAGAACGGGTTCATGATGCCGGTCACAATCAGCGAGCCGTGGATACCCGCGAACCAGAAGATCTGGCACAGCAGCACAGAAAGCAGAATGGCAGGCAGGGAATCAGACGCAGAGACCAGCGGCTCCAGCAGGTGCATAATCGCCTGCGGAATAATCATCCCGGTTTGCGCTTCAATAAACAGGTTCAGCGGGTGCAACGTGCCGATCACCACCATCACCGGGATCAGAATTTCAAACGAACGCGCCACGCCGGTTGGCACTTCTTTCGGCAGGCGAATGGTCACGTTGTTCTGCTTCAGCCAGGCATACACGCGGGTAGAGTAAATCGCGGTGATAAGCGCGGTGAAAATCCCCTGACCAGACAGATACTGGGTAGAGATTTTGCCGTCGGCATACGGTGCTGCAACCAGCAGAAACGCCATAAAGGCCAGCAGACCGGACATCACCGGATCGAGATTAAACTGACGCCCCAGGCTCGCACCAATCCCCACCGAAATGAAGAAGGTCATCACCCCCATGCTGAGGTTAAACGGCAGCATCAGCTGTTCGCGGTAGGTCTGGGAGAAATCCAGCCAGCCGCGGGCGAAGCTGTTGGTGGTATCCGCTGAGAACGGCGGGAAGATGAACACCAGCATAAACGAGCCGATGATCATGAACGGCAGGGCGGCGGTAAAGCCGTCGCGGATCGCAATCACATACTTCTGCTGTCCGAGCTTCGCCGCCAGCGGGGTAATAGATTGCTCAATAACCGCGACCATTGATTGATATAACGAACTCATGTGAACACCTTTTAGTGTGCCGCTTCGATGAGCGACAGTGCATAGTCCAGTACTTTATCGCCACGTTGCATCCCGTAGTCCATCATGTCGATGGGTTGTACCGGAATACCTTGCGTAGCCGCCTTGTCTGACAGTGTCTGTAACATGTATTTCACTTGCGGTCCGAGAAGTACAACCTGGTATTGCGGAAACTGCGTATCAAATTCGGAAACCCCGTACGCATCAATCTTGACCGGCAAACCACGTTCTTTCGCGACATCGACCATTTTGCTGACCAGCAGGCTGGTGGACATCCCGGCAGAGCAGCACAGCATAATCTTGAACATCGACAACCATCCTCTAAATGTAAAAAGTTATTGCGAGGATGATTGGACATCATACGGAAACCGGTTTCCATTTATAAAAGAAAGAAATGTGACAGCCATCAAGAAGCATTGCTTATGGGGCTTGTTACCACGATCTGCGTCACATAATTTGGCGATTAAGACCTCATTTTGAGTGGAAACGGAAAATCGGTTTCCATGAAAATCGGAAACGGATATACTCCATTCTGGCTATAATGTGAGCCGTAGCGGTTATGGATTTTACAGGTGCGGGTTGTTGCCTGTCAGGGGAGAGAGATGTCTACAATCAACGATGTATCACGTCTGGCCGGGGTGTCCAAAGCCACGGTATCACGGGTGTTGAGTGGGTCGCGTGGCGTAAAGGAAGCCAGCCGTCAGGCCGTTCTGAAAGCGGTGGATGAGCTGAACTACCGGCCGAATGTGATTGCACAGTCGCTGCTGAGCCAGTCTACGGGCTGTATTGGCGTGATTTGTGCGCAGGAGAATATTAACCAGACCACGGGTTATCTCTACGCGCTGGAAAAACACCTCAGTCAGCATCAAAAACACCTGCTGTTGCGCTTTGCGCATACCAAAGCGGAAGTGATGCACGCCCTTGAAGAGCTCTCCTGCGGGTTATGTGATGACATCCTGGTGATTGGCGCGCGTTTCCCGCTGGATATCGATATGGAAAACGTCATTCTGGTCGACTGTATGGAAACCGATAACGCCAACAGCATTCAGTTTGATCATGCTTTCGCCGCCGAAACTGCCTGTAACTACCTCACCAGCCAGGGGCGCCGCCAGATTGCGCTGATCCAGCCGCAGGGTAGCGGTTTTGCCGACCAGGTGCTGCTGGGCTATAAGCACGCGCTGGAGAAAAACTTCCTGCCCTTTAACCGTAATCTGGTCTTTATGGAGGCCACCTCTTCTTCCGTTGCGCTTCAGGAGCTGCTCAACAACGCCACCACGCTGAATTTTAACGCGCTGTTGGTGGCTGATGAGCAAGAAGCCCAGCGCGTTATCCCGCAGTTGCAGGCGTTTAATAAATCCGTACCGGACGACATTATGGTCTTCAGCCTTGCCGGATCGCTGCACCTGCCGGGTATCCCGGTGATCCCGGCCATTGAGTATTCGATGGATGCGATGGCAGCGAGAATTGTGGCCTGGCTGAACGAGAAAACACAGATGCTTGGATCCTACGTCTTACGCGGCGATTTAATCATTCCGGATATACGTAAGCGCTAAAAAAAAGCGTGAAGCTCGGGCTTCACGCTTAATAATCTTCCATACAATCAATCTGCCCAATCGCCGCCCAATAGCCATCCAGATTGTCGCGCTTCACCGCCGTAATGGCGTTTTTCACCAGCAGCTGATTTGCCTCGGATGACAAAATCATATCCTGCCATTCTTTATCACTCTGCTTTCGCTGCGGTGTGCAGGTTTTCTTGATGTCTTTGAGCACCTGCTGCTTAATCTGCGCGTCCTTGGCCGGGCTTTCTTCTTCCTGGGCATGGACGAACGCAGCAAACAGCAGGCAGACGATCAGGCAAAAAAGGTGTGCAGATTTCATTGAAACCTCCGTCATTGAGTCACATGTTTCACCTGAAATATATAGTTACATTCACCGTTCCGACTCAAGCCGAAAGTATGAATTTACTCATTCGCGCGTATGAGTACCGATTACCAGTGCAATGCTATAGCTGACGACCACGGCGATACTCATTTTCAGCATAGTTTCTCCACCAATCCCGGCAAGTGGTGCCGCAATCCCGCCGAACAAAAACATCAGCATCCCCAGAATGGCCGATGCCGTGCCCGACTCGCGGGACTCCACGGCGCTCATGGCCTCTGAGCCCGCAATGGTGCTGATCCCGCTGTTAAACGCGACGGTAAAAAATAACGCGATCAGCGCAAGCGCTGAAAGGTGCATCCAGGCGAAGAGCAGCGTTAATGCTGCCGTGGCAACGGCCAGCACCAGACCCATTTGCATCAACCCTTCCGACGGATGGCGACGGGCCAGGCGTGAAAAAATCAGCGCGGAAATAATCAGCCCTATCCCGTTTACGCCAAACAGCAGGCTAAATTGCATGGCGTTCAGGCCATACTCGTTTTGCAACACAAACGAGGAGGCGCCGATATAGGAAAACAGCCCCGCCAGCATAAAGGCCTGAATCAGGCAGAAGCGCATAAAACGGCGGTTTTTCAGCACCGTTTTCGCCGTGCCCAGCAGTGATCCCGCGCCGGATTTTTCGCTGAGTGATTCACGGATAAACAGTTGGCTGGCGATCAGCAGCGCCAGACCCGCACCGGCCATCACCCAGAACAACATCCGCCAGTCGAAGTGTGATGAGATATAGCCCCCAAGCACCGGAGATACCACCGGAGCAATGCCGTTAACCGTCATTAGCAGGGCAAAGAACTGCGTCAGCATCGTGCCGTGATAATTATCGCGGGCGATAGAGCGCGCCAGAACCGAGCCGCCCGCCCCGGCAACGCCCTGGACGAACCGCCAGCCGATCAGCGCGTAGATATTCTGCGTGGTGGCGCACAGTACAGAGGCCACCACAAACAGCAGCAGCGAAATCAGGAGCGGCATTTTACGCCCCATGCGATCGCTCAGCGGGCCGAAAAAGAGCTGCCCAAGTCCCAGGCCAATCAGCGCCGAGGTCAGCGAAAGCTGCGTCAGCGTGGTGGAGGTGTGCAGATGCGTGGCGATCTCCGGCAGCGCCGGAAGATAAAAATCAGAGCACAATGGCCCGATGGCCGTCAGCAGGCCAAGAATGGCCGCAAATGAGAAAGAGAGTTTTGCCATATTAATCTGTCCCACAGGCCGGGCAAGCTTCGCGCCGCCCGGCGAACCATACTAAAGACCGCCACCCAGCGACTGCCATAAGGTGATGCGGTTTTCCTGGTCGGTTTGTTGTAATGAAATCAGCGATGCCTGCGCCGACCACAGCGACCGCTGCGCGGTGAGCACCGTCAGATAATCCCCCGCGCCGGCCTGATAGCTGCGCATTGCCACATCCAGCGTTTTTTGCTCGGCGGCCACGTATTCACGCTGAGCATCAAGCTGCTCGCTCAGCGTTTCGCGACGCGCCAGCGCATCGGCCACATCCCTGAACGCGCTCTGGATGGTTTTCTCGTAGGTGGCAATCAGCCCTTTTTTCTCGGCCTCAGCGTAGCGCAGCTGCGCCATGTTGTTGCCGCCGCTAAACAGCGGCAGGGTGATGGATGGCGCGAACGACCAGACCTTCATGCCGTGGCTGAACAGGGACGACAGCGAATCGCTGCCCACACCTGCACTGGCGGTGAGCGAAATGGTCGGGAAAAAGTTGGCGCGTGCGGCGCCGATACTGGCGTTGGCACTCAGCAGGTTGTGTTCGGCTTCCTGAATATCCGGGCGGCGCAGCAGTGTGCTCGAGCTGATGCCTGCCGGGATCAGGGTGATGGCGTTATCGCTCAGGCTCTCCAGCGTGCCGGGCAGCAAGTTATCCGGTACGGTAGCGCCTGCCAGCAGATTAAGGGCGTTTTTGTCCTGCATCACCTGGGTTTGATAACTCGCCACGCTGGCCCGCGCCTGCTGGTAAACCGCCACTGCTGAGCTGACGTCCGTTGCTGCCGCGACGCCGACTTGCTGCTGACGTTTCACAATGTTGAGCGAGTTTGCGGCGCTCTCCATTGTTGATTTCGCCAGCGCCAGGTTGCTGTTATCGGCGGCGAGGGTAACCCAGGCCGTCGTCAGCTCGCTGACCATCGTCAGGCGGGTGTTCTGGGCGGTGAATTCGCTGGCAAGCCAGGTTTCGCGCGCCGCCCGGGAGAGGCTCTGGTTACGGCCAAACAGATCCAGCTCGAAGCTGGATACCGCGCCGTTGGCTTCGTCGCTGGTGGTCACACCGCTTGCCAGCGTGCGGCTGCGGGTGTGGCTCAGTTCTGCGTCCACTGTCGGGAACAGTGACGAACGGGTTTCACCGTACTGGGCGCGGGCGGCGTCGATATCCGCAATCGCTTTTTGCACGTCGCGGTTGCTGTTGAGCGCCATCGTCACCATGCTTTTCAGCCGCGCATCGTTCATCACCTGCTGCCACTGGCTGACCACGGTATTTGCTTCACCGTGTGCGCCCGGTAACGTCGCCGGGACGGGCGCGTCAGGGCGCTGATAAGTTGGGTCTAACGAGACACAGCCTGCACTCAGCAGTGCTAACACTAAAACAGATACACGAAACATTATGACCTCCGGTTTGCGTGCTTACCGGAGAACAGACGTTTCACCAGTACAAAGAATAAAGGGACGAAGAAGATAGCCAGCAGCGTTGCGGCGAGCGTCCCGCCGATGATGCCCGTACCGATCGCCACGCGGCTGTTGGCCCCTGCACCGGTTGCCACGGCCAGCGGCGTCACGCCTGCAATAAACGCCAGCGAGGTCATGATGATTGGGCGCAGACGCGTCTGGGCGGCGCGTATGGCGGCGCGGGTCAGGGAATACCCTTCAGCCACTTTCGCCTCGGCGAATTCAACAATCAGAATGGCGTTTTTCGACGACAGGCCGATGGTGGTCAACAGCGCCACCTGGAAGTAAACGTCGTTGTTCAGGCCGCGCAGGGTAGCTGCCACTGCAGCCCCCAGTACGCCAAGCGGGATAACCATGATCACCGAAATCGGTACTGACCAGCTCTCATACAGCGCTGCCAGACACAGGAACACCACCAGAATGGAGAGGGCATACAGGCTCATCGCCTGGCCGCTCGCCAGTTTCTCTTGCAGCGACAGGCCGCTCCACGCCCATGTCGTGCCGGATGGCAGGTTGTTGGCCAGTTGTTCCATTTTGCTCATCGCCGTACCGGAGCTGGAGCCGCTGGCGTTTTCGCCCTGAATCTCATAGGCCGCCGAGCCGTTGTAGCGCACCAGGCTTTCCGGGCCATATTCCCAGCGGGTGGTGGCGAACGCAGAGAACGGCGTCATGGTGCTGTCACTGCCGCGGACATACCATTTGTTAAGATCGGATGGCACGGCGCGGTAATCGCTGTCCCCCTGGATATAGACCTTTTTCACGCGACCCCGGTCGATAAAGTCGTTCACGTAGGTCCCGCCCCAGGCGCTTGAGAGCGTGTCGGTCACATCGCTGAGGGAGAGCCCCAGAGACACGGCTTTGTTGTTATCAATATCCACCTGTAACTGCGGCATCTGCGGCAGATCGTTGGCACGCACAGCGTGCAGGTCGCTATCCTGATTGGCCTCGCCAATCAGCTGGTTACGCATTTTCAGCAGGGTTTCACGGTTGGTATTACCGGCTGCCATCAGCTCGAAGGTAAAGCCGTTACTCTGCCCCAGGCCGTCGACCGCAGGCGGCGTCATGGCAAAAATGGTGGCATCACGAATGGTGCTCAGCTCCTGCGTGGCACGCAGGGCAATCGCCTGGGCGGTGTTCTCAGAGCCTTTACGCTCAGACCAGTTTTTCAGCGAGACAAACGCCATCCCGGCATTCTGGCCGCTACCGCTAAAGCTAAAGCCCTCAACGGTAAAGATGACATCGGTATTGGCTTTCTCTTTGTTGAGGAACCATTCGCGCACCTGGCGGCTCACCTCTGCGGTACGCACGGCTGTTGCCCCTGCTGGCAGGGTGTACTGCACCATGATTTCGCCCTGGTCTTCCGTTGGCAGGAAGCTGCCCGGCAGTTTCAGCATCGCCAGCCCCATCGCACCGCAAAGCAAGGCGTAGATAGCCAGCATCCCGCCGGAGCGGCGCAGTGCGCCCAGCACCTTGTTCTGATAGCCGCGTTCGGTTTTGCTGTAGAAGCGGTTAAACGCGCCGAAGAAACCTTTTTTGTGCGGTGGGGTGTGGCTCAGTACCGAGCCGCAGAGCGCTGGCGTCAGGGTTAGCGCCACCACGACCGAGAGGATCATTGCCGAAATAATGGTGACCGAGAACTGACGATAGATAACCCCGGTGGAGCCGCCGAAAAACGCCATCGGCAGGAACACCGCGGAAAGCACCAGCGCAATGGCGATCAGCGCGCCAGAGATTTCGCCCATCGATTTTTCGGTGGCTTCGCGGGCGGGCAGTCCTTCGTCGCGCATAATACGCTCGACGTTTTCCACCACCACGATGGCGTCATCCACCAGAAGCCCTATCGCCAGCACCATCGCAAACAGCGTCAGGGTATTGATGGAATAACCGAACAGCGCCAGGACGCCAAACGTACCCAGCAGCACTACCGGCACGGCCAGCGCCGGGATCAGCGTGGCGCGGATGTTTTGCAGGAACAGGTACATCACCACCACCACGAGGATAATGGCTTCGAACAGCGTCTGGATCACGTCCTCAACCGAGATCTTGATGAACTCGGTGCTGTCTTTCGGATAGGCAACGTCGTAGCCTTCCGGCATCGCACGTTTAAATTCAGCGATTTTGTTCTTCACCGCCGTGGCGGTATCCAGCGCGTTGGCACCCGGGGAGAGCATCACCGCCATACCCGCTGCCGGGTGGCCGTTCAGCTTCGCGGTCGCGGTGTAATCTTCACTGCCCATTTCCACGCGAGCAACGTCGCTCATGTGGACGACCGCGCCGTTGGACTGGCTCTTAACAATGATGTTTTTGAACTGATCGACCGTTTGCAGACGCGACTGGGCGCGCACGGTAGCGGTCAGTTGTTGGGCGTTTGATGACGGCAGCGCACCGATTTTACCGGCAGAGACCTGCACGTTCTGCGCTTCAATCGCGCTTTGCACGTCGGACGGCATCAGCGAGTAAGAGGCCAGCTTTGCCGGATCGAGCCAGATACGCATGGCGTATTCAGCGCCAAACACCTGCAAGCTACCCACGCCTTCAACACGCGCCAGCGGGTCCTGCACGTTACTGACCATCCAGTCGGCAATATCGGAGCTGCTGGATTTGTCGGTCTTATCGTACACGCCCATGATCAGCAGGAAGTTACTCTGCGATTTTTCTACCGTGATGCCAGATTGCTGCACTTCGGTCGGCAGGCGTGATTCCGCCTGCTGGACTTTGTTCTGCACCTGAACCTGCGCGGTGTCCGGGTCGGTTCCCTGTTCGAAGGTCACGTTAATGCTGACCGAACCGTCCGAGCTGCTGGTGGAGGTGAAATAGAGCAGGTTATCCAGCCCGGTCAGCTGTTGCTCTATGACCTGGGTGACGCTGTTTTCCAGCGTCTGTGCCGATGCACCGGTATAGGTGGCGGAAATTTTGATCGACGGCGGAGCGACGTCCGGGTACTGCGCAACCGGCAGCGTGCGGATCGCCAGCATCCCAGCGAGCATAATCAGAATGGCGATCACCCAGGCAAATACCGGGCGACGCACAAAGAAACGGGAAAACATCAGGCGTTTCCTCCGTTGGCTTTCATCTCTTCGGCTTTCACTTCCTGACCGGCAGCGACTTTGTCGGTGCCTTCGACAATCAGTTTATCGCCGGCTTTCAGGCCGCTCAGCACCAGCCATTTGTCGCCGTAGGTATCACCCGTTTCCAGCTGACGCTGTTCCACTTTGTTGCTGGCATCAACGACCAGTGCGGTGGCGTTGCCTTTGGCATCGCGGGTAATGCCTTGCTGTGGCGCGAGGATCGCATCGTCCATGATGCCTTCATCCACTCTGGCGCGGACGAACATCCCCGGCAGCAACAAATGCTGTGGGTTCGGGAAGACGGCGCGCAGCGTAACCGAGCCGGTCGATTCATCGACTGCGACCTCGGTCAGCGCCAGGCGGCCTTTTTCGCTGTAGGTACTGCCGTCTTCAAGCAACAGGGATACGCTCAGGGTGTCGCGGTTGGTGGCGAGGGTCTGTTTGCGTAAGCGCAGCAGGTCGGCGCTGGAGCGGGTTAAATCAACGTACATGCTGTCCAGACCACGAACGGTGGCCAGCGCGGTATCCTGCTGGGCCGTGACCAGCGCGCCTGGCGTGACGGAAGAGATCCCAATACGCCCGGCAATCGGCGCGGTGACGGTCGTCCAGTTGAGGTTAATGCGTGCGCTCTCCTGGGCGGCTTTTTTCGACTCCACGCTGGCTTTGTCCTGCGCACAGGTGGATTTTGCGTCTTCCGCATCCTGGCGCGATACGCCGTCGTCTTTCACCAGCTGCGCATAGCGCTGGGCTTTCTGGCAGTCAGCCGTTACCAGCGCCTGCGCCTGTT
This sequence comes from Enterobacter sp. C4G1, assembly GCF_052886895.1. NCBI lineage: Bacteria > Pseudomonadati > Pseudomonadota > Gammaproteobacteria > Enterobacterales > Enterobacteriaceae > Enterobacter > Enterobacter sp. C4G1. The sequence continues at coordinate 1,171,973 of NZ_JBQVVV010000001.1, forward strand.
TCAGTGCGGCGGCGGCTTCATCGTAAGCGGCGCGATAGCTTGAGGGATCAATCTGATACAGGGCTTGCCCGGCTTTAACGGTGTCGCCTTCGGTAAATAGCCGCTTCTGAATAATGCCGCCGACCTGTGGGCGCACTTCGGCGCTCATGGCGGCGGTGGTGCGGCCGGTCAGTTCGCTGACCACCGATACCGGCTGGCTCATCAGGGTGACAATGCCCACTTCCGGGAGGGGGCGCTGGGGAGCAGATGTTTGCGCATTATCGCACCCGGTCAGGAGGAGTAATGCTGCGATGGAGGTTGTTATGGCTTTCATAATTTTTTCCAGGGTGAACGATGCCTGCCCTGTTAATGGATTAACAAGGAGGAGGGCTATTTAAAGGCACAGCGATACCGCATCTCCGGCAGCACCGGAAATGTAAAAGCGAGAAATTACTTATCTCTTTTAATTATTCACATACGACTATTTCGCAGTGAAAAGCATATTTAAAATATCCTGATAAATGGGCCGTAACTGTTCTGATGGTACTTTTAAAGGTGTTAATCGACGGTATATGGTGCCCTCGATCATCACGGCGGTGATCTCCACACAGCAGCGGATATGTTCGTCACTGAGGTGGGGAAATTGCTTTTTCAGGTGTGCGCAGGCGTTGGTAAACATGCGGGCTTCGGCCTCGACAAGCATGGCCGCCACCTGCGGGTTGCGTGTTGCTTCGGCGGACATTTCGAGCATCAGCGCATCGTCATCTTCGTTAAGCGTCTGGCGCGAAGCCAGAGCTTCCGGCATCCCTTCAACCAGCGTTTTGCCTTCCATTTCTTCAATGCGCGAGTCGATAATCCGGCGGATCATCTCTTCGATAATGGCATCTTTGTTACTGAAATAACGATAGATTTGCCCGACGCTGAGCTTCGCCTCGCTGGCGATTTGCGACATGCTGGCAGCGTGAAATCCGCTGGCGCGAAAACAGCGTCGCGCCGCAGTGATGATTTCGTCCTGGCGTAATTTTTGGCGTTCTGCAAGCGTTGGGCTCATCGTCGGTTACCGTGCAAAAGTGAGAATGATCGTTCTCATTATACGTTTTGAGAGCGTATTGGAAAGAGTTTTTTTATTTACATATTGAATGAATATTTCCAGCTAAAAAGAATGAAGGAATTAAGGAGTTTCTGTGAAGGAAAGGCTGTGCGATATTAAGAATGCACAGAAAATAAGGAGAACAATATGCACCTGAGCACGACCGATAATGTCACGCAGCAAGAGAAAGACGAGTTATTAACGGGATTGAGAGCCTACAACGGGCAATTTTTGGATCTGACGACCTTTAGTGGCGATATTGGCGTTTACGTGCGAGATGATAAAGGCGCAATGTTGGGCGGGTTAATTGGTGTGCGTAAAGGCGACTGGTTAAACATCGACTTTCTGTGGGTTAGTGATAGCGTGCGGGGTTCCGGCGTGGGCAGCCAGATTATCAAAACGGCAGAAGATGAAGCCCGACGCAAAGGCTGCAAGCACGCGCTGGTGGATACAGCCAGCTTCCAGGCGCGCCCGTTCTATGAAAAGCAGGGATACCAGCTACAGATGTCCCTGCCAGACTACCCGTATCCGGGAATGCAGCGGCACTACCTGTCGAAAGATCTTTAACCGCCTATCCCGTGGCCGATCACCGCTAAGGCATGACGCACAATGATGTCCGGCGAGAGAGTTTTCAGCCTCTCGTCGTTGCGCATCCGCGAGAAGGGCACCAGCACCAGGCTCAGCAGCGTGGTGAATAACAGCTCCGGTGCAAGCTCACGATTCAGTTTTCCTTCCTGCTGCCAGCGCGTGATGGCGCTAAGCGTCGTCTGATATTTTTCATCGCCAAACCGCGCGTGCAGGTGCGTGCGCAGAACCGGCATCTCGCCGATCACTTCCTGCATCCACAGCGGGGCAAACCAGTGGTGTTGCCCGGCCAAATCGGCCAGAGCCTGCACCATCTGCGTCAGGGCATTCACCGGGTTGTCCGGGTTTTCGGCAAAAATAGCGCCTATCTTGCTGCGTAATGGCAGGAAACGTTCCTCAATCATCGCATCGAGCAGCTGTTCCCGGGAGTTAAAGTAGTAGTGCAGCATTGCAGGCGTCACGCCCGCTTCTTTCGCAATGGCGTTCAGCGACGTATTGGCAATCCCCTGGCGGGAAAAGAGGTGCAGCGCAATATCCAGCAACTGCTCGCGGCTGGCGGTTACCCGTTTGCCACCGCGCGGGCGACCGGGGCGGCGGGGTTCAGAATTGTCCTTTTGTGCTGGCATGGTCACAGTATCTCTTGATCTTATTCATCACTTACACAAATATTAATTATCCAGTTAATTAATTTCAAGTGATGTCTTATGGAGTCCGACGTAATGACTCAAACTGCGCAAAAAGCGCCGTCGATAAAGCTGCTGTTCAGCGCGCTGCTGCTGGTGATGCTGCTCTCTGCGCTGGATCAGACGATTGTCTCCACGGCGCTGCCGACCATTGTTGGTGAACTGGGCGGGCTGGATAAACTCTCCTGGGTGGTCACGGCCTACATTCTCAGCTCCACCATCGTGGTGCCGCTGTACGGTAAATTTGGCGATCTGTTTGGCCGCAAGATTGTGCTGCAAATTGCGATTGTGCTGTTCCTGGCAGGCTCCGTGCTGTGCGGGCTGGCGCAAAACATGACCCAGCTGGTGCTGATGCGCGCCCTGCAAGGGCTGGGCGGCGGCGGGCTGATGGTCATCAGTATGGCCGCCGTGGCGGACGTTATTCCGCCTGCCGAGCGTGGACGTTATCAGGGGCTGTTTGGCGGCGTGTTCGGCCTGGCAACGGTTATCGGGCCGCTGATTGGCGGTTTTATCGTGCAGCACGCCTCCTGGCGCTGGATTTTCTACATCAACCTGCCGCTGGGACTGTTTGCCCTGCTGGTGATTGGGGCGGTGTTTCATGGCAGTGCCCGGCGCAGCAAGCACGAGATTGACTACCTGGGGGCGATTTACCTCAGCATGGCGCTGCTGTGCATCATTCTGTTCACCACTGAAGGCGGGACGATTCGCCCGTGGAACGACCCGCAGCTGTGGTGCATTCTGGCTTTTGGCCTGACGGGGATTATCGGGTTTATCTACGAGGAACGCCTGGCCTGGGAGCCGATTATCCCGCTGTCGCTGTTCCGCGACCGCAGCTTCCTGCTCTGTAGTCTGATTGGTTTTATTATCGGGATGTCGCTGTTTGGCTCGGTGACCTTCCTGCCGCTCTATTTGCAGGTGGTGAAAGACGCCACGCCAACGCAGGCCGGTTTGCAGCTGATCCCGTTGATGGGCGGCCTGCTGCTGACCTCAATTATCAGCGGGCGGATCATCAGCCATACCGGGAAATACCGCCTGTTTCCGATCCTCGGCACGCTGCTGGGTGTGGTCGGAATGGTGTTGCTGACGCGAATTTCGATTCACTCCCCGACCTGGCAGCTGTACCTGTTCACCGGCGTTCTGGGGATGGGACTTGGGCTGGTGATGCAGGTGCTGGTGTTGGCGGTGCAAAACAGCGTGTCGGCAGATCAGTACGGTGTGGCGACCTCCGGTGTGACGCTGTTTCGTTCCATCGGCGGGGCGATTGGCGTCGCGCTGTTTGGCGCGGTGTTCACGCACATGCTGCAATCCGGCCTGATGGACCGCTTACCAGAAGGGGCTAACCTGCCGCGCGCACTGGATCCGACCGCTATTCATCATCTGCCTGAGACCCTGAGGCTGGATTATCTGGATGCGTTCGGCTCGGCTATCCACGCCGTGTTCCTGCTGGCTGCGAGCATTATGGTGCTGGCGTTTGTGCTGTCGTGGTTTTTACGTGAAGCGCCGCTGCGCAAAAGGTATGAGTGATGTCCTTCGCCCGGTGGCGCTACGCTTACCGGGCCTACAACTACCACTCACGGAGGCCGGGAAAGCGCAGCGCCACCCGGAAAAAATTGTATATAACTTATCCTTCTTATTGATTCCTTTTCGGTTTTTAGCACGCCGCTTCGTTGTCGATATAGTCATCAAAACGTTTATCAAAAGGAACTGTCTGGTGAAATTTCGATTGGGTGCTCTGGTTCTCGCGGGCCTGCTGCTGGCGGGTTGCGATCAAGGTGGCAGCGATGCCAAACACATTAAAGTCGGCGTGATTAACGGCGCGGAGCAGGATGTGGCGGAAGTCGCCAAAAAGGTCGCAAAAGAGAAATATGGCCTGGATGTCGAGCTGGTGGGCTTTAGCGGATCGCTGCTGCCAAACGATGCCACTAACCACGGTGAACTGGACGCCAACGTCTTCCAGCACCGACCATTCCTGGCGGAAGATAACAAGGCGCATGGCTACAAGCTGGTGGCGGTTGCCAATACCTTCGTCTTCCCGATCGCCGGTTATTCCCGCAAGATAAAATCTGTGTCTGACCTGAAGGATGGCGCGACCATTGCCATTCCGAACGACCCGACCAACCTTGGCCGCGCGCTGTTGCTGCTGCAAAAAGAGAAGCTGATTACCCTCAAGCCTGACGTTGGCCTGCTGCCGACGGCGCTGGATATCACCGCAAATCCCAAAAACCTGAAAATCATGGAGCTGGAAGGGGCGCAACTGCCGCGCGTGCTGGATGACCCGAAAGTCGATGTCGCCATTATCAGCACCACCTATCTCCAGCAAACCGGGCTGTCGCCGGTGCATGACGGGGTCTTTATCGAAGACAAAAATTCGCCGTACGTGAACATTGTGGTGACGCGTGCAGACAACAAAGACGCAGAGAACGTGAAAGAGTTTATTCAGTCGTATCAGTCACCTGAGGTGGCGAAAGCGGCAGAGACTATCTTTAACGGCGGCGCGGTGCCTGGCTGGTAAGCATTCTGGCGGGGAAACCCGCCTTTTCATATTGACCCGATTCCATCGATCATCGCCCTTTAGCCCACATCGCAAAACGGCTCCTCTGGCTATTCTCCTTATCACACCAACCGGAGGATAACCCATGAACATCACCCAAATTCGCAATGCCACCCAGCTGATTACCTACGCCGGAAAACGTTTTTTAATTGACCCGATGCTGGCGCCAAAAGGCGCGTATCCCGGCTTTCCTGGCACGGCGCGCGCAGACATTCGCAACCCGATGGTCGAGCTGCCCGTTGACGTAAAAACGCTGCTGGATGCCGATGCGGTGATTGTCACCCACACCCATAACGATCACTGGGATCAAGTGGCCATTGATCTGATCGCCAAAGACAAACCTGTCTACGTGCAAAACGACAGCGATGCCGCGCTGCTGCGCACCCAGGGATTCACTCACCTGACGGTGATGACCGAAGAGACGACCTTTGGCGATATCCGCATCGCGAAAACCCACGGCGGCCAGCACGGTACCGACCGCGCTTACGCTGTGCCGGAGCTGGCAGAACGTCTGGGCGAAGCCTGCGGCGTGGTCTTCCGCCATTCTGACGAGAAGACGCTGTATATCGCAGGCGATACCATCTGGCGTGAAGAAGTGGCGGCCGATCTGCAAAAGCACCAGCCGGATGTGGTAGTCCTGAATGCCGGTTATGCGCATGTGCTTGGTTTCGGGCCGATTATCATGGGCGAGCAGGATGTGCTGAACGTCCATTTCCTGCTGCCGCAGGCGCAGATTGTGGCGACCCATATGGAGGCGATCAATCATTGCCTGTTAACCCGTCGCGCCCTGCGCGAGTACGCCGAAGCCAACCAGTTCAGTGATGCGCTGAGCATTCCCCAGGACGGCGAAAGCGTTATATTCTGAACACCACAAAGGGAAAGGAGAGACTGATGCCGCCAGTGAATGTCGCGATTGTCGCGGTGGATGGGTTTAGCCCGTTTCACTACTCCGTTCCCTGCATTCTGTTTGGCGATACGGTATCGGGTGAAAAGCGCTTTAACGTCACGATCTGCGCCGAAAAGCCGGGATTGCTGACCTCCGGAGACGGCTTTGCGCTGAATGCCTCGCAGGATTATTCCGCGATTGCGCAGGCCGATATCGTGGTGGTGCCTTACTGGCAGCACGTTCTGGAGCGCCCGCCGCAGGTATTGCTCGAAAGCCTGGTCCAGGCAAGGGACAACGGCGCGGAGATCGTCGGTCTGTGTCTGGGCTCGTTTGTGCTGGGCTATGCGGGTATTCTCGACGGCAAACGCGCGGCAACCCACTGGGAGTTTGAGCACCAGTTTGCGTCACAGTTCCCCGACGTGAAGCTGGATATCAACGCGCTCTATGTTGATGACGACAACATCATCACGTCCGCAGGCACCGCCGCCGCACTGGATTGCTGTTTGTATATCATCCGCCAGCGCTTTGGCAGCGTGGTGGCTAACCAGATTGCCCGGCGGATGATTGTACCGCCGCACCGTGAAGGCGGGCAGGCGCAGTTTATTGCCCAGCCGGTGCCAAAAGATACCCGCGATGCGCAGATTAACTGCCTGATTGATTATCTCCAGCAGCATATTACCGAGCCGCATAATCTGGACTCTCTGGCGGAGGTTGTTTCCATGAGCCGCCGTACCCTGACCCGCCATTTTGTTAAAGCCACGGGCATGAGCGTTGCCGACTGGCTGACCGCCGAGCGCCTGCGGCGCAGCCAGATCCTCCTTGAAGCCGGAAATCTGCCGATCGAAAGCGTGGCCGGGCAGGTGGGATTTGTGTCGGCGGTGACGTATCGCCAGCAGTTTAAGGCGCGTTTTGGGGTCAGCCCGGCGGAATGGCGCAAGACCTTTCGGACTCATTCGTAGGCCGGGTAAGCGTAGCGCCACCCGGCGTTTATCCCAGCCTCTCCATCCTCGTTTCCCCCTCTACCATCGACAGCTGATACAGAGAAAACGAACGGTGTTTTTCAATCAGCTTCGCCAGCTCCGGTGAGTGGCTGGTGAGCCAGATCTGTGAGTAGCGGCTGGCCTCGGCAATCAGGCTCGCCAGCGCGGGCAGCATCTGCGGATGCAGGCTGTTTTCTGGCTCGTTGAGGGCGATAAAGGCCGGTGGGCGCGGGCTTAACAACGCCACCGCCAGACACAGGAAACGCAGCGTGCCATCGGAGAACTCAGCCGGCTCCAGCGGTCGGCTTAACCCCTCGCGCTGCATCATCATCCGAAAACGTCCGCCCGAATTGTCGCTGTAAAACACGCAGCCGGGGAACGCCTGATCGAGGATGCGCATCAGCAGCAGCTCGTCGCCAATTTCGATAATCGTCTGAAACGCCGCAGCCAGGTTGGAACCATCGCTGGCCAGCACCGGCGAGCGGAAGCCAACCTGCGGGGCGCGGATCGCCGAGCCGGATGAGACAGAAAACTCGTGATAAAAACGCCAGTTCCGCAGGGATTCACGCATCTGCGACACTTCCGGGTAGAGATGCGGTTCGCCGAGCTGCCCGAACACCGATTCGTTCTCATACAGCGTGCCGCTGTGGGTCACTTTTTCGTGATGCACGTTATTCAGAAACACGGCCTGGTTTTTGCGCTTCATCAGCTGTGACGAGGGGCGACGATGCTGGCCGCTCAGCCAGATGGATTCCTCTTTGATCACCGGGTCGAGCTGAAACTGCGACGGATAGGGCAGCTTTTCGACAAAACCCACCTGCAGTTCGTATTCGTAGGTTTCAGTTTCCACCGCCAGGTTCATGCGCCGCAGCTGGTCGCTGCGCGTTTTGCCTGCCCAGAACACCTTCAAAATCCCGCCCTCATTCGCCAGCGCCTGAGAAAACTGCCCCTGCGCCGCGCTGTGCATCAGGTAAATCGCTTTATAGATATTCGATTTCCCGGTGCCGTTTGGGCCGAAGACGATGTTGAGCTGTTCCAGATCCAGCGACATATCGCGGATTGAGCGGTAATTCTGAATGTGCAGGGTGTTAATCATCAGCGAGGGCCTGTTTTTTGAAAAAAAAGTCATCGTCTTTGTCATTCATATCATTTAAGCCACTAAAACGGCGGCGTAATCCGCCAGCCTTTCGGGCGGGAAATGCAGCGATGCATCCTGGCGAAAAGCATCCAGCAGATACTCCACCGTGGCTTTCACGCGCGGCGCGACCAGCGCACGGTGGGGATACTGGATAACCATCTCGTAATTACCAGGGTCGTGCTGACCGACCAGCACGGCTTTTAGCGCCCCGGCCTGCAAATGCGCCAGCGCGTGATGCACACCCACCTGAGCAATACCCAACCCCAGCAGTGCCGCTTGTGTCTGGGCTTCCGGTGCGGAGAGCGTCACTGCCGCGGCGTCTGGCTCAAGCGTGGTCAGGCTGCCATCGCTTCCCCTGAACCCCCATGGCGAGACACGTCCCCCTAAAAAACGCCTGGCGATAAGATGATGATGCGCCAGGTCAGCAGGTGTTTTGGGTACGCCGCAACGCGCCAGATACTCAGGCGAGGCAACCAGCGCGGTTTTGAGCTGGCAGACGGGCCGCGAAATCAGCGACGAATCGACAATGCGCCCGCCGCGAATGGTCAGGTCGTAGCCGTCGGCAATCAGGTCTGTCACCCGGTCGTCGAAATCCACTTCTACGGAAATATCCGGATAACGCGCCCGCAGCCCCGGTAGCACCGGGAGCAGCTGTTCGCGCCCGAAGGCGGCGCTGGTAGAGATGCGCACATGGCCGCGGGTTTCCATTTTGCGAGCCACCACGGCATCCATCGCCGTATCCAGCGCGCCGATAGCAATCCGTGCCTGTTGCAAAAAGGCGGTTCCCTCTTCGGTCAGGCTCAGCGTGCGCGTGGTGCGGTTCATCAGCCTGACACCCAGCGCCTGTTCCAGCCCGGCGATGTTTTTACTGACCGCGGCAGGGCTGATCCCCTGGCTGCGTGCGGCGGCGGCAAAGCTGCCCGCACTGGCGGCTTCTACGAATGAGACAATCGCGCGAACTCGCTGTGATAACTCCATGTTTCACTCCCGTATTCACAACCTGAAGTTGATTATCTATCAACCATAACCCTAATTCTCGTTACGAGTAAACGGGCACATACTCTTGCCATCAACCCACAGTGAGGAACTTGTATGAACGTGTCCGAGCCTGCTTATTTCATTTTTGATGTGGTTATTCATGATCCTGCGGCGATGCAGCCGTACCGGGAAAAAGTCGAGGCCAGCTATAAAGCCTTTGGCGGTAAACGCCTGGTGATGGGAGGCCAGTGCGACACCGTGGAAGGCAACGGCCCGCAGGGGATGCTGGTGATGTTGCAGTTCGACAGCGCGGAACAGGCGCACGCCTGGCACGATTCCCCTGCGTATCAGGAGATCATTCACTACCGTCACGCCGCCGCCAGCACCAACGCCTGGCTGGTAAAAGGCGTAATGCCGGAACAACAATAAAGGAGACACCCATGAAAACCTTAGCGATTGTATCCCATCCTTATGCATCACAGTCTCGTATTATCAAGGCCTTACAGCAGACGGCAGAGGGCGTTGATAACGTCATCGTCCGCAATCTGGAAGCGATGTACGGCAACGACGTGAACGCCATTGATGTGGCGGCAGAACAGGCGGCGTATGACGGCGTTGACCGCGTGGTGTTTATCTACCCGACTCACTGGTTCAACCTGACGCCGATGCTGAAAGGCTACCTGAATGAAGTGTGGCAGTACGGCTGGGCGTTTGGTACAGGTGGCGATGCCCTGAAAGGGAAAAGCCTGATGGTGGTCACCTCCGCAGGCGCCAGCCCGTTTACGTACTCCCACGAAGGGCTGATCCAAAGTTCGATGGATGAGGTGCTCAGCCCAATGAAAGCCAGCGCGCTGTATGTGGGCATGAACTGGCTGCCACCGCTGGCGTTTTATGAAGTGGCGGCGGCGAATCGCGACAAGTTACCGCAGTTCCGTGAGGCGCTGGCTCAGGCGCTGTGCGCGGCGTAAAAAAAAGACGACAGTGAGGTGTCGTCTAAACGGGGTACTGCCTGAGGTCTCTTTCGTTCCATGGACCCTTCGCATACTTTCTTTCAGGTGATAGCCAGGCGCAGACCTAAATCGTCCGGGTAGGGATCAAAGTAGTTTTGCGTCATCAGATACCGGTCAGGATATTCGGACATGTAGTGTTTGAGCAGAGTCAGCGGCGCGAGGATAGGCAGCAGCCCGTCGCGATAGTGCAGGATCACATCGCGCAGTTCGCCACGCTGGCGGCTGTTGAGCTGATTACGAAAATAACCCTGAATATGCATCAGCACGTTGGTGTGATTTTTCCGCGAAGCGGGTTTCTTCAGGATTGTCATCAGCTTATCGCGGTACGCCACAAAGAAGGCGTCCAGATCTTCCCACTCGTGCAGCGAAGCGACGAACGGGCCGATTTCGCGGTATCCCGCCTGATGGTGCGCCAGCAGCTGTAGTTTATAGCGGCTGTGGAAGTCCAGCAGCGCGCGGCGCGTCAGACCGTTGGCACGCAGGGTGTTCAGCTCATGCAGGGCAAAAACGCGTTCGATAAAGTTTTCCCGCAGCACCGGGTCGTGCAAACGACCATCTTCCTCTACGGGTAGCCACGGCCGGGATTCAAGGAGGGCGGAGGTGAACAGCCCGACACCCTCCTTGCGGCCCCGGTTGCCGTTTTCATCATACAGCCGCACACGCTCCATGCCGCAGCTTGGCGATTTCGCACAGACGATAAATCCCGCCAGATCGTCGATTTTAGGCAGATAATCCGCCGTAAAGTCCGCCATTTTCTGTGTGAGGTTTTCGTGAGGCGGCTTGCTGAAACGCAGCTGCGTATCACCGCTTTCTGTCAGAGTTAAACGAATGGCAGGGCGCGGCGTAGGCAGGCCAATCGCCATTTCAGGGCAGACGGGCCTAAAACCGACCCACTGGGCCAGTTCATCCATCACAAAGCCCATACGCTTGTGTCCGCCGTCAAAGCGAACGGCGGAACCGGTCAAACATCCGCTAATACCCAGCACAGGTTTCGTTGTCATGGTGTGTATCTCCAGTTCATATCATTAAAACTTACACAACATGTCTAATTTGTCCAAGTATTAGCGGAATTGTTTTTTCTTTCCGTTTAAAATCAATGGCGATCAACTACCCTTGTAAGTCGAATATCCGTACTGGCTAAGCAGGAGCGGGATGTGCAACTTTTCGTTGGTGCGGGTCACGGTAAACAGCACCGGGATTTCCGGGAAGAACGTGTCCAGTTTCTTCGCGTGGAAGTAATCAGTCGTTTTGAACGTCACTTTGTAGACGCCTGGCTGCATATCCCGATCCTCCGGATAGAGGGATTTGATGCGTCCGTCATGGTCGGTTTTACCGCTGGCAAGCGGGGTCCATTTATCCTGCTGCTGCTTTTCCAGCGTGACGGTAACGCCCGGCGGCGGTGTGCCGGTTTGCTGGTCAAGAATGTGAACACTCAGCGTACCGACAGGGGCGCTAAACGCGGCGGGGGCGAAGGTCATGGTGGCCAGGATCAGCAGGGGGGTTGTCTTTTTCACGGTATTTCCTGTGGAGTTATCAGTCACAGGAAAACGTTAGCATCTGCGGCGCGGGAAAATATTCAACTTTTCGTGAAGTTTCCCGCAGAGGAAAATAATCAGAGGATAATGACGTCCAGCGATACCTGCTGTTGCCACTGTTCAACCTGTTTTTTCCGCGCCGCGGTGAGTTTGCCACGAGTCACCAGCAGCCATTTCCTGTCCGGAAAAATCTCCGGTGCCAGCATGGCAGGGGGGGTGGGCAAAACATCAATGCGGTGGCCTTGGCCGGTACGCGTTAATGCTTCGAGCCAGATTTCACCCGGGTCGTTCAGGTGCCAGCCGGTCAGCAGAAGGTTATCACCCGGCGCTTTTTTATCGCCCTCCAGGCAAAAGGAGGTATAGGCGATGATAATACCGTCGAAGATGTCGCGCAGGGTCATGGCCGCAGGGATGTTGGCCGACATTTGGCTTCGCACCGGACGCAGAACATTTGCTACCAGTTCAGGACGCGGATATTCGCGACCGGCGTCGTAAATCATCTGGCGCAGGGACTCGATTTTGCCCTCCTGCAGACGTTGAAGCATGTTTTGTTGCAACGTTTTCCAGTTGTTGGTACGACGCGGCACCGGACGTTCCAGCAACGGTTTGACCTGGCCAATCGGAACGCCTTTTTTTACCCAGTCGAGGATTTTCAGCGCCTGTTGAACATCTTCTTCGCTGTAAAGGCGATGACCACCCTCCGTGCGCTCTGGCTTAAGCAGGCCGTAACGGCGCTGCCACGCCCGGAGCGTGGTGGCGGTGATGCCGCTGAGTCTGGCGAATTCGCCGATGGAGTAAGCCATGTCAGTGCCCGGAGAGGTAGAATAATCTCAATATACTACGAATTTTTGCTGACGGGATGAAGCACCTTCACGGTGCACTACACTTAACGTCCGATCGTGCAAATGAAAGGAATTCTCATGAGGATATGGCCTGTTGTGACCGGTGTCGCCATTGCCCTGAGTCTGGTGGCCTGTAAATCTCCCACGCCGCCGAAAGGCGTGCAGCCCATTACTGGCTTTGATGCCAGCCGCTATCTCGGCAAATGATACGAAATTGCCCGCCTGGAAAACCGCTTTGAGCGCGGGCTGGTGCAGGTGACTGCAACCTATGGCGAGCGCGGAGACGGCGGTATTAGCGTTCTTAACCGGGGTTACGACCCGGTGAAAAACGAGTGGAACGAGAGCGAGGGTAAAGCGTACTTTACCGGCGCGCCGACTACAGCCGCGCTAAAGGTATCGTTCTTCGGCCCCTTCTACGGCGGCTATAACGTGATCGCGCTGGACGATGCGTACCAGTTTGCGCTGGTCAGCGGTCCGAATCGTGATTACCTGTGGATCCTGTCACGCACGCCAACCATTCCCGATGAAGTGAAACAGGAATACCTGAATACTGCACGTAGTCTGGGGTTCCCGGTGGATCAACTGGTGTGGGTGAAGCAGTGAAGATCGTGCTTTCTTCGTAGGGTATTACTGGCCTGCCTGGATAGACTTCCGTTAAAAGCGTAACGGGGGACGATGAGATGAACTGGCAGCCTTTTCGCGGCAACGCGCCGGAAAATATGACCATTTTTAGCGCCTCATTTCCCGACGTCAGCGACCAGTGGCCGATGAAAGACGACACCATCCGCGAAATAAACGCTATCGACCAGGCACTGAAAGCGGATACCCGGCTCATGTCCCCGTTGCTGGAATACGAAGAAGGCGGGCTGCCGATTCTGGTGCCCCGGCACCGTTATTCTGAACAAGCCTACCGCAACCGCCCGGCGCTGGAAGCCTGGCGCACCCGGCTTGTCCCCACTGCGCTGGCGCTCTTTGTGCTGCAAAATCCGCTGGAGGAACGCCTTCCCGAAGGAACAAAAATGGACAGCGACAGCCGCCAGTGGTTTATCCACGCCAACGATGCCATCGGCATTCGCTCTCGCGCCAGGGTGTTGGGCGCACTGGTCGGAAAGTATATTCACAACAATATCGAAAGCGACTGGGTTAGCCTGGCGTGTGGCGCGGCGATTCCGGTGCTGGAGGCATTGCGCATCGCCAGACTGAATGGGCAAAACGTGCATCTTTCGCTGGTGGATAAAGACCCGGTTGCCCTGAGATGGGCGGAAACGATGGCGGCGCAGGATGGGCTCACCGTGGATGAACAGCTGACCCTGCTCAGGCGTGATCTGGTACATACCCTGGTGCGAAACGAAGATTTACTGCTGGAGCTGGGCGAGCATCAGGCAGACCTGGTGGATGCGCTGGGGATTTTCGAATATTTCAACGACACGGATGCGGCGGTTTTTTTGCAACGCGCACTGCGGCTGGTGAAGCCTGGCGGCGCGGTGATTGTGTCGAACATGCTGACCAGCAGCCCGCAAATCGACTTTGCCCTGCGCTGCATTGGCTGGGAACACATCTTCCCGCGTTCGTTGCAGCAGTTGCAGGATATTCACCTCGCGGCGGGTGTGCCGGTGGAAAATGTCACCGTGATTGTGCCGAAGGACGGGGTGTATGCGGTGATGGAGGTTAGAACGTAGCGCGATCGGTTCCCTCTCCTTTTGGGAGAGGGTTAGGGTGAGGGGACTGGTCGCAGAGATTGACTTGAAATATGGTGCTTGTCCGAACATGATCCCCCCATGAAAATAGAAAATGCAGTCCCCTCACAATTCGAACGTCTTGTCGCGATCTGGGAATCTTCCGTTCGTGCCACTCACCACTTTTTGCAGGAAAGCGATATTGCGGCGCTGCGCCCGTTATTGCTTAACGCGTATTTACCCAACCTCCGGGTCGTGATTGCCCGCGATGAAGCGGGAGTGATCCACGGCTTTTTAGGTGTCGATGAAAACCGCATTGAAATGCTATTTGTCGATGACGTAAGCCGTGGCAAAGGTGTCGGCAAATTACTGCTGAAATATGCCATTGAACATTTTGGCGCGAACGAAGTGGATGTTAACGAGCAAAACCCGCAGGGCGTCGCGTTTTATCGCCATATGGGGTTTGAGCAAGTTGGCCGCTCAGAGCTGGACGGGCAGGGGAATCCGTTTCCGCTGCTGCATATGCGGTTGGGGTGATAGGGATTACTCAAATTGCAGTTGTTCGGCAAAAGCGAACAACTGCAATGTCACTCACGGGATTTTAATCACTCTTTATTCGCATATCTCTGCTGCTTAAATATCAAACGCTATATGTTTACCGTCCGGAAGCTCCACATCGATGCGTAGTTTGCCGCCCATGGCTTCAATGTAGCGCTTAAGCGTGGCAATTTTCAGTTCATTGCCGCGCTGCTCCAGCTGTGTGATCGCGGGCTGGCTGATCCCCATGACGCTGGCGACATGCTTTTGCGACAGCTTTAACTCTTCGCGAACCAGCTGTAGACCGGTTTCGAGGATTAATTCTTCAGCCATCCCTCTGATTCGCTGCTGGCTTTCGGGCGAACGGGATGCAATTGCTTCGTTTAAGGTTTTCATTTTGTAGCCTCCAGTGCTGCCAGATGTGTTGAGAACTCTTCATCTGCAATACGAATGAGTCTTTCATAAAAGTACTTTTTATTACTCTTATCACCAGCGCAAAGTACGATAGCCTGGCGTTCGGGATCAAAAGCAAAAAATGCACGAACCGGGCGGCCAGCATACTGAATACGTAACTCCTTCATATTCTTATACTGTGAACCTTTGACGGTATCGACGTAAGGGCGAGGAAGATGAGGTCCATAATTTTGCAGATTTAGCAGATCTGCGAAGATCTTTTCCTGTAATCCTTCATCCTGCTCGTCCAGCCATTGCTCAAATACCCTTCCCAACAGCACCTTCCACATGCGATCGTCCATGATAAGCTGTAGCTTATAAATAATACAATATAAGCTGTAGTTAATAAATGCAATGGCTGTCATCGACAGCCATGCTGTGAGTGGCAGGAGTATGGCAAAGATGAGGTATTAAACGGATCGTGCAATTAAGAAATTGCGAGGTGCTTTCCAGTGTTTTTTCATTCAGGATGATGAGGAAAATCAGTATGACAGCGTGGCGTGACTACTTTTTCGGCCCTTTTTCCCACTGTAGCAAAGCGACAATATCCTTTTCTCCTTCGGCTTCTTTTAAACGCCGTTGTTGTTCCGCATATTGACTGTATTCGGCCTGCGCTTTTTCATTGGCTATTTTCTTACTGACTTTACCTGCACCTTGCAGAACGTCCCGATCGTTAAATTGCAGGAACTGATCGAGTTTAGTTTGCCAGTCACGTAAAAACACCTGCTGGCGGCGTCTGGCCTGATCTTCTGCAAAATCGAGCCACATATTCACAACGCGATTAAGCTCGCTCACCTCATCCTGAGACAGATAATTTTTTGCGGTGGTGACATCGCTTTTACGGACTTCTTCGCCTTTATAACTGGTCAGCCCCATATGCGGTTGAGTGGCATCGGCGCGCTGGTGAACCAACTCAGCAGCGGTATGGCCCGTGCAGGCAAAATGTAATTTATTCTGGATGGTCTGAAAGAATTGCGTAGTTTCTTTGAGTGACGGTTGATAGTCAGCAGCTAACGCGAAAATCTCCCTCACACGTAAATATACCCGGCGTTCGCTGGCCCGTATGTCGCGAATGCGTTCCAGCATTTCATCGAAATAGTCAGGTACGGCTGATGATCCAACGGGCGGATTTTTAAGGCGTTCGTCGTCCATAACGAAGCCTTTAATCAGGTATTCTTGCAGCGTTTGGGTGGCCCATTGACGGAACTGGATGCCGCGAGGCGAGCGAACGCGGTAGCCGACAGCAAGTATAGCTTCGAGATTGTAGTGATCTATCTCTCTGGAAACCTGACGTTTTCCTTCCTGGCGAACTATCCGGAATTTCCGGATAGTTGAATTTTGATCAATTTCGCCATCAGAAAATATATTCATGAGATGCTCGTTGATGGTTCGAACATCTTTAGCGTACAGATCGGCCATCGCTGACTGGGATAACCAGATAGTATCTGATTCGAAGCGGCATTCGACACGGACTCTTCCGTCATTACTGGCAAACATAACAAACTCGCCTGCCGGAGATTGGATTACGCCTTTATCTGCCATGTCGCCTCCACATTCTTAACCCATAACGCTATAGGCTCGTAGTATGCCAGAAACAGTCGCTAAGCCTGGTGGTTTGTCACTGATTTTGCGAGCAGCTTTCCGGGAATATCAGACTGAATGCCTGCGAGGACATTTTCTATTTGAACGAGCTTTTCTTTCGTCTGTTTGTAATCGTCCAGCAACTTTTGCTCGTTCTCGCTATACGCCATCAACACGATGCAGCCTTTCATGACCTTCACCGTGACCTGATTCCCGGTTTCAAACCCAGCGGCGCGCAGCCATTTGCCGGAAAGAATAATATTGGGGGTGGTTTTGTCGTGAACCTTCGGGCGATATCCCACAATTAACGAACGCTCGGTTCCGGTTTCGTCGGTGTCTGGGGTAGAATGCAAATCAGCCATAATCAACTCCTTGATAGTTGGTGAGGTTAGACGCCCTTTAGTGCTCCAACACTGCTGGGCGTTGTCAGAATTCCGAATCCATGTGGTAGGTACCACATGCAGATAAACTAACCTAAGTGGTACCTACCATGCAAGAGAAAAAGAAACCAAATTTTGACCGCACCAAGAGCACCATGAAAAACATTCGTTTTGAGGATGAGCTTTTGGAACAGATTGAGAAGGCAGCGGGGAAAGGGAATTTTAGTAAGTGGGTGAAGGAAGCTTGCAGGCTTAAGCTTTTAAGTGAGTTGCCGGGTAGTAACAGAAATAAATGATAAGTTTGAAATATATATTTCTAAATTATCATTTATAATTATTCTAAAATTTTTAGTTATATTCTTAATAACGAGTAGCTGCTTTTATCCAAATCTACTTTTAAATTTTGGGGGACTAACTCGACGTTGCATTTTACCATTACAGTTGGGGCAAAGATGTTGTTTCTCCCCCTCAATTTCCCAGGTGTAATATTTTTTCTTGAAATAGATATGACAGATATCACACCGTCTGGGCTTGAATATGGCACCAATTACGACGAATAAAATCACAACACCTATAATCCATTCCATTAAAGCCACCCTTAATTATTTTTTTGAAATGATTTAGAGGATAACACTCAATATTTAGATGAATAAGTGATCAAATTCGCATAAGTCGACTGCAATGAGCGAATGTATTTACTAATGCAGGGGTTTTTTAAATTAGAGCGGATAACATTTTTGGCGGAGATCACAGGAGTCAATGAGGTAAGTTAAGTAGATGATTGTAAAAGATAAATATAAAAAATAAATCTATACACAAATATATACACACTGGCGGATGCATTCGTTTTTTATACAACCTCTTCAGGTCAAAAATTTTGACCTGAACACTAATCCCCTCCACGAATACCTGCCCCACTTACCAATATAAGCAGATACGCCAAATCGATGCTATCAAGGTCGAAGCGTTAAACCTAAATCCCATGGAAAAACATCGATGTATGAGGTGCTTGAAACTGCTGCCCAGTTGATTTTTACATCTTTTGAACTGCTCAGTAGAGTTTCACTAGCCCTATCCCATTCAAAATCACTCGGTAACAACTGCCCAGGGGCATGAGGCGACAGCGCCCCAAAAGCAACATAATTCCATGCACCTGGCGGCCCTTCTCTTCCTGAAACTACGAGTTCTTGATGCCGTGAGGATTCCCTATACTCCAAAGTTAAGTGTTCCTCTTCCATAAGATCTTTTAGGGTTAATCTTCCCAGCGGTGGACAGCAAAGGTGCCAAGATGGAAATTCGAAAGTTGTATCATGGTCAATCAATGCCACTGCGATGGTTTCAATAGAATCATTTGAATCGAATGTCAGAGAAACCAATGAGTCTGAAAACCTGTATCCCCACCATTTATCCCCTATGCGGTTAGGAACACCTAGTTGCTGTTCAACCCAGCGAGATGGAGCACCAAGCTCTATCCCTGAGAATATATTTTCAGGTGTTCTACGTCGTTCGATTCGTACATTAGGTCTTGCTAACTTTGACCTTAAAATACGAACTCCATGCTTACTCATTGCGAGCCAAATGAGTGCGACACCACCAACAAAACTTCCAACTGCATTAACCATTACATCCTTGACAGGTATATGGGCTAATAGCATCTGCAATTGCACACCCCAAGCATCCTGCACCATTGTTAACCTCATTGAATGCGGACGATTTGACCGCCCTTAATATTTTAAAAATTACTTTCAAAAGAATATCGTGAATACGGTACAGAATTATATGACAGCGAGCAGACTGTAGATGGTGATAAAAAAAGTTTTTTTAGGTTTTACTGTTCACATTGTCCACCTTCCATTTTTATATAATGTTTTCATAATGTTAGGTGGTGATCAGACGGTGAAGGGTGAACAGTCTATTGTTCACCCGGCAGGATAATCAGGTATAAAAAGACCGGCGGTTGCCGGTCAAAGGTAGGTTATGTCGCTGCGGTTTCGTCGCACTTCGGCAGCCAGTCGCCGTTACTGTCCTCCCTGAGCGTCAGGTTGGTCTGTGTGCCCTGTCTGGTGTGCCGCTTTTCATAATTCATCCCGTACTCTTTCAGCATCATCGGCAGCCCCAGCCCGAACATTTTCAGGCTCAGCACATGCTTGTAGCCGTTGGCCTCCATATACCCCAGATAGGCATGATAGAGATAGTTACGAGGCTGTCGCGGGATGATAATCGTGAAAAATTCACGCCTGCACAAAACCAGAATTATGTCCGAAAACGCGCGGAACTGGCCGCACAGTAAGCCGCTCAAAAATTCCCGAAAATCCCTTCATTTTTCCTTAAAAAAGCCATGCATTCTAAGGTGCATGGTTTTGCATTCGTTTTAACGACACTAATTCCCCCGCCAGCGCCAGTACTGGCGCGCCCTGAGCACTATCATGCACCTGCATTAAAAGCGCCCCATTAAGCGGGCAGGCGTGGCGGGGAGAGCATTGCGCGCCGAAATAAAAGTCTACTCGATTGAGAAATGTAACATTCCTCTCTCTCGAATAGTAATTGTGTTTGGGTGAGCTATTCTTTCCATTTCAAAACCGAAGTCGTGATAAGCTGTATTATAAAATGAGCTCAAGATGAATTTTACAAATGTTACCGGGCATAATGGTGAAGACAAGGGGATTCTGCAGTTTTTAAACTGACCTAATGTCAAATGTGCCGCGGGGTGAATGACATCATTAGCATCATCAGGGGCATAATCAACCCTTATAGGTACGGGTAAAATTGACTTTTGGACAATGTCTGCATAGAAATTGCTTTCATCTAAATATAAGTCAGGGTCATTTTGAAATGACTCATAGTTAGGTGCAGGGAAATAGCACAAGCGCTCTTTAATAAGATTTCCTTGGTGATTAAATTGAAATAGAAGATGAATCAATCCGCCGTCTAATAACTTGATGTTGTATTGCCTCCTTTCATCAAGAAAATTGTAAATATCTACATACTCAATATTTTTAAGCGCAATTGATGCATCAGCGAAACCGCTATAATTGACATAGCAGTATTCTCTATCCTGAGTTATTACAGGGAAGTTTTGTGCATCACTAATACCAACTGATATCAGATGCGAAGTGATCCTTCTTATTGCTGAGCAAATGCTATTTGAGTCCATATCACTCACCCTTCAATTGCTTAATCAATGCAAGTCGTAATTCTTCTGGTATATCTTCCACTCTCACTTGTCCATCTAGGAGTACTCTGAGATTATGAGCACTTAATTTAGCTTGATGAACTCTCTTTCTCTCTTGAGAAGTCATATCCCTGTTTACGAGTCGCATTTTTTCACGTTCTGCTTCTGTTGGATATGTAAACTGCAATGAAAATCCTTTCTTTTTGACCTCATTGTATTCGTTAATCAAACCATCAAAGGATGCACCGACACCGCATACACGAAGCCATGCTTTGGTTCTTGTCATTGCTGTAAAAAGAATATTCCTCCGCTTCGCTAACTCATAATCAACGTTGCAATAATGAGCATCCATGATATAGACCATGGCTGCCTCATTTCCTTTTGCACGAAAAATTGAAGTGAATGTTACACTATTATCTGAGAAGAATTCATCTGGGGAACTTGTAATCCCAGCTATCGACGTGTTAATTCCATTTTGGAAAAGCAAATCGCGTAAATAACCCACTTCATTTCTCATACGCATTGTATCAGGATGTATTACAACGATATCACTCGGCAATATCTCTTCTTCATTAATGTTTTTTATTATTTCTTGAGAGATCCAATGGGATTGAGAATGTTTATCGTCAAATTTAACAAATTGAATCATCTCATCAATTGAGTTATGAGCGCTCAACAAAGATGGGCTAGACTTAGCGGTTCTAGATAATATAACCTCTTTACCTTCTACTAATTCCCCATCGGTTTTTTCGTAACCAATTTCTGTCCATAATCCTTCAAAATCAAACATTTGAATTATTGGTTTATGGTAAATCCCAAAGCCTAAAGCATGGGCTGTAGTCAAGGTTGGGCCGGGGTTTCGATAGCAAATGTCTAATGTTATATCTTGTTCTTCACTTGTGAAACTTACAACTGGATTCCCATGTTCGTCTACTCCCCATATCTGCTCAGGAGAAGGCATTGAAGAATCACCAAGATTTTGTAACTCGTCATATGCATAAACTAATCTTTTCTTTTCACCTAATAAAGAATAGCAAATTCGAAGGAATTCAATTGAGAAATCTTGAGCTTCATCTATAAGAATGAAGTCGTACAACTTCTTATCTTCCTTTTTATTTTCTAAGAAGTTCTTACAGGCAGCTTGAAATGGTGTCTCGTTAATTTCAGCTAGACTACGGGCCCCATTATAATCAAAGTAAGGGATATTATGTGCAACGCATGCATTGTAATATAAACCTTCTGTTCTAGCCCCTCCCCATGCATGAATAATATCTACATTATCCCAATCTATTCCATTATCATCAGCGAATGCTGAGACTAAATTTTTTAGTTGTTCTTTAAGAGAGCGGCTGTTGAAAGTTACCGCTATTTTCCAGTGAGGGTTTTGTGAGTGTATATGCGCGATTTTACGAGCGAGAACAATGGTTTTTCCTGAGCCAGCAAGACCACGAATTCTTTGGACATTATCAATGTTAACTAAAACTGCTGTTGTTTGACTAGAGTCAAGTGTTGCAAGCGAATTCTCCAGTTTTTTTAGCACGCTCCCCTTTGAATCAACTTGTCTCACATAGCTTCGCTTTCTCTTAGGTTTCAATTTTGAAAGCGATTGAACATGGGATAGTAACGTCTCTAGAAGAGAACCATCATCCCAAGTTATATTATTCATGATAGCCAATATTTCATCTATATTGGAACTAATACTTAGGCCACTATCACAATCGAACTCATCAATATTTATGCAATTCGGTGAAAAAACAATGCTGTTTACCGGCACATTTAGAATTCTATTTTTTGTTAATGATTTTACTTCAGAAAGTTTAGCAACAAATTTCATGTGCATTTCATCAATGATATCAATATCATCTTGGCCTAATTCTCTTTCCTCAGTGAAATGGAAGATTACAATCCCATGTTTTGATGAGCAAAGTAAACCATCAAGTGTAACATTGCCTTCACTTAGAAATATGACAGGAAAACCTCTATAGTAATACCCAGATGTATCATTAATCTGACTTATAGAACTTTCTAGAATATCAGAAACAGTATGGTTCTGAGATTTCATTCCCAAAATTTCAATCATTTCGAAACTCCTGTAGATAAATCCATAAAATAATCCGCGTATTCTTGCATCATCGATTTCCTTTTATCAAGATACAAAGCATGGTTATACGTACCTCGGATCGTGTTCTTATCAACATGTGCAAGCTGCATTTCTATCCATACGCTATCAAATCCTTTTTCGTGGAGTATTGTCGACATGGTGTGTCTGAAACCATGACCTGTAGCACGCCCTTTATAGCCAAGTAGTTCAATTACCTGAGAAACGCTTTCTTTCGAAATTGGTTTGCTGCGGTTGTTTCTACCGATAAAAATGTATGGGTAATGACCTGTAACTGGTTTGAGCTGATTAAAGAGATCAACAACCTGAGTAGACAAAGGAACGATATGAGGTCTCCGCATTTTCATTCGTTCCGCTGGAATCTCCCATATCTCTTTTTCGAGATCAATCTCATCCCATGTAACAAAGCGCATCTCTTGGGTTCGTACACCGGTAAGCATAACTATCTTAGCCGCATTTTTCGTAATGATACTGCCGGTATACTCTTCCAAATCCCGGATGAAATGAGGCAACTCTTCGGCAGATAAAAAGGGATGGTGCTTTTGCTTAGGCACGCCCAGAGCGATAGCTAAATCAGGTGCTGGGTTGTATTCAGCACGGCCAGTTATGATTGCATAGCGATAAACCTCGCCGCATCTTTGGCGTACTTTACGTGTTTTCTCTAACGCTCCACGCTTCTCTATTCGCCGTAGCACCTCAAGCAGTTCCAGGGGTTTGATCTCACTAATGGGACGTTTACCAATAAACGGGAAAACAACTTGCTCAAATGTCTTAATGATTTCTTCACGATATGCCACTGTCCAACGATCTACTTTATTTGAGTGCCACTCCCGGCGTATGGCTTCGAATGAGTTCTCTGTTGAGAGTTGCTGTGCCAGCTTTTGAGCTTTTCTTTCTTCAACGGGGTCAATGCCATTAGCTACTTGCTTACGGGCGGTGTCACGCTTCTCACGTGCTTCTGCAAGACCCACCAAATCGTAGCTACCAAATGACATTAATCGCGCTTTCCCGGCAAAGCGGAAACGAAAACGCCAGCCCTTCGATCCATCGGGATTGATAAGCAATGACAGGCCTTGCCCATTGTTCAATGTGTATGGCTTGTCTTGGGGCTTTGCTCGTTTGATTTGTATATCTGTAAGTGCCATGTGTATAAAAAAATCTATACACATCACTATACATATTTTTCATGGAGTCAGAGAGATCTTGTCGGACTGCTACGGATGAATAACGCAGTATGATGATTGAAAATAAAGGGTTTTTAAGATTTTCTCGGATGGGTGAGGAGGCACTTTGGCGGAAGATCACAGGAGTCGAACCTGCCCGGGAACGCTGGCGTCCCCAACTGGATTTGAAGTCCAGCCACCTCACCGGAGATGACGATCTTCCGCGCCTGCATTGCTACATGGAGGCGGGGCGCATTATAGCTACTTTCAGGCATTTACCACATACCCCGACACACTTTTTTCACGTCTCTTTTGACCTGTATTAAGTCATTTCAGTTAATTCTTAAGAAAATCCTCATGTTAGCCCTGCGTGCTCCCAACATTTACCTCGATCACAAAAAACAAGAAACGTAATTTGCTAACCAGAAAACGCAATACTCGCCCCTGGAACAATGGTTTAAAACCTCTGTAACCGGTCTCAGTGACCTTATCGCTACAGGGCAGGCATCTGACGACCAGCAAAGAATTACAGAACTAAGAGGACGATAAGATGAAAATCAGTGATGGAAACTGGCTCATTCAACCTGGCCTGGAGGTAACTTACCCGGTGCAGGTGTTTGATGTGGAACAGCAGGGCAACGACCTGGTGGTCTACGTTGCGCCGCGTGATGTGCGCGAGCGAGCCTGGCAGCTCGACAGCCTGATGTTTACGGTTCGTCTGTTCGCGCCACAGGACGGGATTGTCGGGGTGCGCATTGAGCACTTCCAGGGGGCGCTGGATAACGGCCCGCACTATCCGTTGAACGTGCTGAAAGACGTGAAGGTAGAGATTCAAAACAATGCGGAATTTGCCGAGCTGAAAAGCGGCAACGTCAGCGTACGCGTCACCAAAGGTGAGTTCTGGGCGCTGGATTTCCTGCGTAATGGCCAGCGTATTACCGGCAGCCAGCTGAAAAACAACGGCTACGTGCAGGACAGCAACACCGATCGCAACTACCTCTTCGAACGTCTGGATCTGGGTGTGGGCGAAACGGTCTACGGGCTGGGCGAGCGCTTTACCGCGCTGGTGCGCAATGGCCAGACGGTCGAAACCTGGAACCGCGATGGCGGTACCAGTACCGAACAGTCGTATAAAAATATCCCGTTCTATCTCACCAACCGCGGCTACGGCGTGCTGGTGAATCACCCACAAAACGTCTCGTTTGAAATCGGCTCTGAGAAAGTCTCCAAAGTGCAGTTCAGCGTTGAAGGCGAACATCTGGAATATTTCGTGATCGACGGCCCGACGCCGAAAGAGGTATTAAACCGCTATACGCAGTTCACCGGGCGTCCGGCGCTGCCGCCGGCATGGTCTTTCGGCCTGTGGCTGACGACCTCGTTTACCACCAACTATGACGAAGCCACAGTAAACAGCTTCATCGACGGTATGGCCGAGCGCGACCTGCCGCTGCACGTTTTCCACTTCGACTGCTTCTGGATGAAAGCCTTCCAGTGGTGCGATTTCGAGTGGGACCCGGTGACCTTCCCGGACCCTAAAGGGATGATCCGCCGCCTGAAGGAAAAAGGGCTCAAAGTCTGCGTGTGGATCAACCCGTACATTGGTCAGAAATCACCGATGTTTAACGAGCTGAAAGAGAAAGGCTATCTGCTTAAACGCCCGGATGGCTCCCTGTGGCAGTGGGATAAGTGGCAGCCGGGTCTGGCGATTTATGACTTTACCAACCCGGAAGCCTGTAAGTGGTACGCCGATAAGCTGAAAGGTCTGGTGGATATTGGCGTGGATTGCTTCAAAACCGACTTTGGCGAGCGTATCCCGACCGACGTGCAGTGGTTTGATGGTTCGGATCCGCAGAAAATGCACAACCACTACGCCTACATCTATAACGAACTGGTGTGGAACGTACTGAAAGAAACCGTCGGCGAAGAAGAGGCGGTGCTGTTTGCCCGTTCAGCGTCTGTGGGGGCGCAACAGTTCCCGGTGCACTGGGGCGGTGACTGCTACGCCAACTATGAATCGATGGCAGAAAGCCTGCGCGGTGGGTTGTCGATTGGTCTGTCTGGCTTTGGCTTCTGGAGCCACGATATCGGCGGGTTCGAAAATACGGCCCCGGCGCATGTCTACAAACGCTGGTGCGCGTTCGGGTTGTTCTCCAGTCATAGTCGCCTGCACGGCAGCAAATCCTACCGTGTGCCGTGGGCGTACGATGACGAGTCCTGCGACGTGGTGCGCCACTTCACGCAGCTGAAATGCCAGATGATGCCGTATCTGTATCGCCAGGCCGCGCTGGCGCGTGAGCTGGGCACCCCGATGCTGCGGGCGATGATGCTGGAATTCCCGGACGATCCGGCGTGCGATTATCTCGACCGCCAGTACATGCTCGGCGATTCCATGATGGTTGCGCCGGTGTTCTCCGAAGCGGGTGATGTACAGTTTTATCTGCCGGAAGGACGCTGGACACACCTGTGGCACAACGATGAAATCCAGGGCAGTCGCTGGCACAAACAGCAGCACGACTTCCGCAGCCTGCCAGTGTATGTGCGCGATAACACCCTGCTGGCGCTGGGTAACAACAACCAGAAGCCAGACTACGCGTGGAACGAGGGCACTGCCTTCCAGCTGTTTAACCTGGGCGATGGCGCAACGGCAGTCAGCGAAGTGCCTGCGGCGAATGGCTCGGTGGTGTTTACGCTGAAGGCCACACGCAGCGGCGGCACGGTGACCATCAAAGGTGAAGGTGAGGCGCGAAACTGGTCCGTCTGCCTGCGCAACGTGCAGCAGGTGAGCGGCGTGAAAGGCGGTTCACATGCGGGCAGCGAGTGGGGCGTGGTGGTAAAAGCCGAGGGGAATGAGGTGGTGATTCACCTTTGAGCATTTAAAAAATGTCCGGTGGCGCTTCGGTATGAACCGGAAACATGGGTAACACTTTAGACCGGATACATGGGTAACAGTTATAACTGGCATAGAAGAGGAGACTCGCTATGCCCTGGACTGAGACCCAACCTATGCAACGCCTTGATTTTATCCGTGCCTGCCATGCAGGTACGGCCTCCTTCTCCGCTCTTTGCCGTCTTTTTGGTATCAGCCGTAAAACCGGCTACAAATGGCTTGAACGTTTTGACCCTTCTGACCTGTCATCCCTCTCTGACCAGTCGCGCGCTCCGCATTCCCACTCCCGGACAGTTCCTGATGATATCGTCGGGCATCTGACTGCCCTGCGTCAGAAACACCCTGACTGGGGGCCGAAAAAACTGCGGATGTGGTTGCTCAATCACCATGTCGATTTTGCCGTACCTGCCGCCAGTACTATCGGCGATATCCTCAAGCGTGAAGGGCTGGTTCCGGATAAAAAGAGAAAACGCAGAACACCGGGTAATCGCCAGCCGCTGACCACCATCAGTGAGAACAATCAGGTCTGGAGTGCTGATTTTAAAGGCAAATTCAGGTTGCTGAGCGGGGAGTACTGCCATCCCTTCACTCTGACCGACAATCACAGCCGGTATCTGCTGTGCTGCCGGGGAACACACCGGGAGAGTGAGCCCTTTGTCAGAGCGTGCCTGACTGATGCATTCCTGGAATATGGTCTGCCGGAAGTGCTCAGAACCGATAACGGTCAACCTTTCGCGGGAACAGGCATAGCCGGATTAAGCCGTCTTGCAGTCTGGCTAATCAAGCTGGGCATCAGGCCGGAACGTATCAGAAAGGGACACCCGGAAGAGAATGGCCGCCATGAACGAATGCACCGCTCCCTGAAAAGTGCGGTGAAATATGGCAACACCTTCATGACGATGGAAGAACAACAGCGGTGGTTCAGTGACTACCGGGAAGAGTTTAACCACGAGAGGCCGCATGAAGCCCTGGCAGGTGCAACGCCCGGAACGGTGTGGCAACCCTCGGGCCGACACTGGGATGGCAGAGTGCCTGAATATGTTTATCCGACAGGGGGCATGGTCTACAGGGTGAAATCGAGGGGAACACTGTATATGGGAAAAAAGGGGACCGTGTTCCTGAGTGAAGCACTGACTGGTGAGTACATAATGCTGAAAGAACAAGATGATGGCCTGGAAGCCATCATCTTTAATGGAATAACACTTGCGTACTACGACAGTAAAACCCAGAGTGTGCTCCGGATAGACTAAAAGTGTTACCTATGTTCCCGGTCTGATCTGTCACCTATGTATCCGGTCATACACTTCGCTTACCGGGCCTACAAAAGCACTACACCGTAGGCCGGGTAAGGCGTAGCCGCCACCCGGCTTATTTATTGCGCCGTCTGTACCGTCGACGCCACCCCTCCGGCCATTGTCTGCTCGACCTGCTGTTTATCCATATTCACCGCATTCAGCTTCCCGTTAACGGTTGGCTTCAGCGGAGCCTTGTCCTGCACGCTGCCGCTGGCGGTCAACTGCACATTGCCATCCCCCGTAATCGGCAGTGCTGGCCAACCCCAGTGCTGGATCACGTTAAGCGGCACGCCTCGCCCGTTCAGGCTTACTGTGGTTTGCCGCTGCGGCAGTTGTGAAACCGTCGCGGTGGCCTCCAGAATGCCTTTCTCGGTAAAGGCGCTCAGCTCGCTGATGTTAACGGTCGATGCGTTGGCATTCAGCGTGAGCGACGGGCGTCGTACGTCCACGCGGTTAAAGGTCGCCGCTGCGCCATTCAGCGTTGCGCTGCCGCTCCACACGCCCCACTGGCGGTCTTTTGCCAGTTGCAGGTTTGCGCCGTAGCCGTCCAGAGAGGTAACTTGCCACGGGAAGGCCGGATCGATATCAATCACCAGGTTGCGGCTCAGGCCGAATTTTTTCAGCGTCACGCTGTTCAGCCATTCAGGCAGCGGGTCCATCCACAGGGTTTTCCAGTTCTGCGGCAGAGTGTATTCCAGCCCGGCAATGGCGGCATCGTCCAGCACCAGCGATTTGCCGTCGCGCTGCCAGTTGCCGGAGGTGCGCACCATGCCGCCCTCCCAGCGAGAGGTAAACTGGCGCAGCGCAATGCCCTGCGGGGCGAATTCTGCATTCAGGATCGGGTCAAACAGATGCACAGAGCCATAGATAAACTCACTGGCGTTCATCGATAACCGCCCGTCCTGGCTTTGCCAGTCACCTTTGCTCAGGGTCAGGTTGCGCAAGCTTAAATCGAGATCCGTCACTGCCCAGTCCGGGCCTTGTAGGCGCGCGTCGGTCACCTCCAGCCGGCCAATCTGCAAGGACGGCAGCGTGGTTATGGGGGCAAAGAAATCCATCAGTGATTTATCGCTTTGCAGGCGGATGTCATTCAGGCGCATAGAGTCGATAATCCAGCTGCCATCGGCGTTACGCAAGGCCGAGCCGGTAAGTGAGCCGCGCGCCATATCCGCGCCAATGGTGTTCAGAACCACCTCTTTACCGTTGAGCTGTCCCTGGATCAGCACGTTACTGGCTGGTACGCCATTCAGGGTGAGCGACCCAGCACTCATCTGGATCTGCGCGTTTTTACCCAGCACGTTACCTGCCTCTGGCTGCCACGGGCTCACGCCGCCCGTCACTTTCTGCGCGCTCAGATCCCAGTCGGTATTCGGGCTGTTAAAGGCCATGTTGTTTAACTGCAAGCGGTCTGCCTGGAAGGGCAGAGGCGCCGTTTGCGGAGAGAGATTCAGCGTTCCGTCATACAGGGTGATGGTATCCACGTGCAGCGGATCGGTTATCTGGCGGCTGCTTAAACCGATATCTACTTTTTTCGCCACCAGAGTGGCGGGTTTGCCGTCGCGGCCAAAGGTGATGTTTTCCAGAATGATGTGGGAAGGTGACGAGAAACGATGATCCATCTGGTCGAAACTGAGTTCGTAATCGGTGTTGACCGTGACCCAGCTACTGACCTCAGACGCACCCCAGCGAGTCTGGAGCAGGAAATAGAACGCCAGAACCACAATTAACAGGGCTATCAGAAGATAAACGAGCAGCTTTCCAATAAATTTCATGGTCTTCCATCCCGCGAAACGCACATAAAGGAGTTATGCACGATTTATGCGCAATGCTCAAGGCGGGAATGGTGTAATTCGATGTCACGGCAGGCATTGACTGCCTGCCGTGATGGCGATCAATTTTTTTCAGGCGGGAAAACGAGGTTCAGTACGATGGCCGTAATACCGCCAGCCGCGATGCCGGAAGAGAGCAGGTTTTTCAGCCAGTCTGGTGCGAACTGAAGGATCAGCGGCTGCTGAGAAACACCCAGGCCGACAGCCAGAGACAGCGCGATAATCATGATCGCACGGCGATTCAGCGGCTCGCGCGAGACAATGCGCACACCCGATGCGGCGATAGTCCCGAACATCACAAGCGTTGCGCCGCCAAGCACAGGCTCAGGAATGTGCTGCACAAAACCACTTACTGCCGGGAACAGGCCGAGCACGATCAGCATCAGTGCCACCACAAAACCGACGTAGCGGCTGGCAACGCCGGTCAGCTGGATCACGCCATTATTCTGGCCGAAGCAGGAGTTCGGGAAGGTGTTGAACACCGCAGAGACAAACGAGTTCAGGCCGTTTGCCAGCACGCCGCCTTTCAGGCGTTTCATGTACAGCGGGCCAGAAACTGGCTGCTCAGAGACATCAGACGTCGCCGTAATATCACCGATGGTTTCCAGCGAGGTGATCATAAAGACCAGCATCAGCGGCACCAGTAGACCCCAGTCAATGCCCAGGCCGTAGTACAGCGGGGTCGGGATGGTGATTAATGCACTGCTGGTGGGGGCGGTATTTTCCGGCAGCATCCCCAGCGCCCATGCCAGCAGATAACCGGCAGCCATGGCGATCACCAGTGACGCGACGCGCAGGTAAGGGTTACGCTGACGGTTAAGCAGAATAATGATCGCCAGCACCACGCCTGCCAGCAGCAGGTTTTTCGGTGCGCCGAAGGTATGGTCGGCCATTGCGCTATAACCGCCGCCGATGGAGGTCAGGCCAACCTGAATCAGAGACAGGCCGATAATCATCACTACCACGCCGGACACCAGTGGGGTGATCACGCGGCGCGCCAGGTGCAGAACGCGGGAGATAACCATTTCCGTGCAGCTTGCCAGCATCAGTGTACCGAACAGGGCTGCCATCATGGTCGGGACATCTGCACCACCGGTTTTCAGCGCCGTGCCGCCCATAATCAGCGGTGCCACAAAGTTAAAACTGGTGCCCTGAATCGACAGCAAGCCCGAACCCACCGGACCCCACGCTTTAATCTGAATAATCGAGGCCACGCCAGAGGCGAACAGGGACATGCTGATGATGTGTTGTGTGTCCTGAGCCGGTAAACCAAGCGCCTGGCAAATCAGCAGAGCAGGCGTGATCACCGCAACAAACATCGCCAGTAAATGCTGACAAGCGGCAAACAAGGTTTGAGGCAGCGGTGGGCGATCTTCAAGGCGGTAGATCAATTCACTGTTATGCGGCTGCGCAATCGGTTGCGCATCGGGAGACTCTATGGTGTTAACGGACATCGGAAGCAATCCCACGGTAGAAAAGCGGGCATTTTATCTGACCAGTTGGTAAAAGCAAACGATTGCCAGCAAAAAAAGATAAGAAAATCTGCCGCTGCGGGCACCTTTTCTACACCCCATCAGGAAAAAAAATTACACTTTTTACGCGGGTGGCTCATGACGAGCGCAAACCCGCCAGGATAACGCCGCGTGTGAGTGGAATACGCGCAGAATAAGGAGCCCTCTATGATTCACCTCGATACGTTGTCGACACTTGTTGCCGCAACGCTGGTCTTACTGCTTGGCCGTAAACTGGTACACAGTGTTTCCCTTCTCAAGAAGTACACCATTCCTGAACCCGTTGCCGGTGGATTGCTGGTGGCGCTGGCCCTGCTGGTGCTGAAGAAAAGCATGGGATGGGAAATCGATTTTGATATGTCCCTGAAAGACCCGCTGATGCTGGCTTTCTTTGCCACCATCGGCCTGAATGCCAACCTGGCGAGCCTGCGCGCGGGCGGTAAAGTGCTGGGTGTGTTTCTGATTGTGGTGGTTGGGCTGTTACTGATGCAAAATGCCATCGGTATCGGCATGGCCACGCTGCTGGGGCTGGATCCGCTGATGGGGCTGCTGGCAGGGTCAATCACGCTGTCTGGTGGACATGGCACCGGTGCCGCGTGGAGCAAGCTGTTCATTGAGCGTTACGGCTTTGAAAACGCAACGGAAGTGGCGATGGCCTGCGCAACCTTCGGCCTGGTGCTGGGCGGGTTGATTGGTGGCCCGGTGGCGCGCTATCTGGTGAAGCACTCCACTACGCCAGACGGCAGACCGGACGATGAACTGGTGCCCACGGCGTTTGAAAAGCCGGATGTCGGGCGCAGTATTACTTCGCTGGTGCTGATTGAAACCATCGCGATGATTGCCATCTGCCTGACCGTGGGCAAAGTGGTTGCGCAATGGCTGGCAGGCTCCGCATTTGAACTGCCGACATTTGTTTGCGTGCTGTTTGTCGGGGTGGTGCTGAGTAACGGTCTGGCCGCAATGGGCTTCTACCGCGTGTTCGAACGTGCCGTTTCGGTGCTGGGTAACGTCTGCCTGTCACTGTTCCTGGCGATGGCGCTGATGAGCCTCAAGCTCTGGGAACTGGCCTCTCTGGCGCTGCCGATGGTCGCTATTCTGGCGGTTCAGGCCCTGTTTATGGCCCTGTATGCCATGTTTGTCACCTGGCGCATGATGGGTAAAAACTACGATGCTGCGGTACTGGCTGCGGGACATTGCGGGTTTGGTCTGGGTGCGACGCCGACCGCTATTGCCAACATGCAGGCGATCACCGAGCGATTCGGTCCCTCTCATATGGCGTTTCTGGTGGTTCCGATGGTGGGGGCGTTCTTTATTGATATCGTCAACGCGCTGGTGATCAAGCTGTACCTGATGCTGCCAATGTTTGCCTGATATCAGGCGTTGGAATAGCGCTCGGTTTCAGGCATCCAGCGTTCAATAAGCGCGGTTGCCTGATCCGGGTAACGTTCATGAATATGGCGGGCAAGGCGCTGAACTTCGGGGATCATGGCCTGATCGCGCAGCAGATCGGCCACCTTGAATTCGGCGTTCCCCGTCTGGCGTGTGCCCAGCAATTCGCCCGGGCCACGGATCTCCAGATCTTTTTGCGCAATCACGAAGCCATCGTTGCTGTCGCGTAACACCTGCAAACGCATTTGTGCCGTTTTCGAAAGCGGGGCTTTGTAGAGCAATACGCAGTGGGAAGCCACGGCACCACGCCCGACACGGCCACGCAGCTGGTGGAGTTGCGCAAGGCCAAGACGTTCCGGGTTTTCAATGATCATCAGGCTGGAGTTAGGAACATCCACGCCCACTTCAATGACAGTGGTGGCAATCAGCAAATGCAAATCACCCTGTTTGAATGACTGCATCACCGCCTGTTTTTCGGCAGGCTTCATGCGCCCGTGAACCAGGCCCACGTTCAGCTCTGGCAGGGCCAGTTTCAGCTCTTCCCACGTTGCCTCTGCCGCCTGCGCTTCAAGCAGCTCGGATTCTTCAATCAGCGTGCAGACCCAGTACGCCTGGCGGCCTTCGTGAGTACAGGCGTTGCGTACGCGGTCGATGATATCGCTGCGGCGCGTGTCCGGGATGGCAACCGTGGTGACAGGGGTACGGCCTGGCGGCAGTTCGTCGATAGTGGAGGTGTCCAGATCGGCGTAGGCGGTCATCGCCAGGGTGCGGGGGATTGGTGTTGCGGTCATGATCAGCTGATGCGGGTGGAAGCCCTGCTGAAGACCCTTTTCCCACAGCGCCAGACGCTGATGCACACCAAAACGGTGTTGTTCGTCGATGATCACCAGGGCCAGGCCATTAAACTGCACCTGTTCCTGGAAGATGGCGTGCGTGCCGACAATCATCTGCACTTCGCCGCTGGCAATGGCGTCCTGTTGCGCAAGACGCGCTTTGCCCTTTTGCTTACCGGCAAGCCAGCCGACTTCAACGCCAAGCGGGGCAAACCAGTTGCGGAAGTTGTTTGCGTGTTGCTCAGCCAGGAGTTCAGTGGGTGCCATCAGCGCCACCTGTTTGCCGTGGGCGATCGCACGCAGGGCGGCCAGTGCAGCAACCAGCGTTTTACCGGAACCCACATCACCCTGTACCAGACGCATCATGGGTACATCGAGCGCCATATCACGTTCAATCTCGGCTACCACGCGCTCCTGTGCGCCCGTCGGTTTAAACGGCAGCGATGCCAGCAGCTTATCTTTTAAATCATCATGGGTGCTTAACGGCTGAGCGTGGAAACGCTGCGCGCCTGCACGCAGTGCCAGCATACTCAGGTTATGCGCCAGTAATTCTTCAAGGATAAGCCGCCGCTGTGCCGGATGCTGGCCGCTTTCTAAATCACTGAGCTGTAGCGACGGAGGCGGGCGATGCAGCGTATGCAGCGCTTGCGGCAGGCTCATCATTCCCTGAGCCAGCTCAGGCGGCAGCAGTTCGGCAATGGCGCAGGTATCGAGCAGCTCCAGCGCCTGATCGGTGAGCTTACGTAATGTGGCCTGTTTGATGCCTTCGGTGGTCGGGTAAACCGGGGTCAGCGTTTCCTGTAGTTCCGGCGTGCTGAGATCGCCCTGCACACGGTATTCCGGGTGGATCATCTCCGCGCCGTATTTGCCGCGTTTGGCTTCCCCGTACGCGAGCACACGTCGGCCAGTGGCCAGGCTGTTTTTCATCG
The DNA here is from genome assembly GCF_052886895.1 of Enterobacter sp. C4G1. Taxonomy (NCBI): domain Bacteria; kingdom Pseudomonadati; phylum Pseudomonadota; class Gammaproteobacteria; order Enterobacterales; family Enterobacteriaceae; genus Enterobacter; species Enterobacter sp. C4G1. The sequence continues at coordinate 1,205,984 of NZ_JBQVVV010000001.1, forward strand.
CTGCGCTGAAGTTGAAAAAACGCATGGTGAGGATGCCGGTGCCGTCGCTAATCTGGCAGGTCATCATCCGGCGGCCGCCGAAAGTGATGTTGCAGTTCAGCACTTCGCCTTCAACCGTGGCGTAAATCGCGGGAAGGAGATCGCCAATTTTATACAGCTGGGTGCGGTCTTCGTAACGCAGGGGGAGGTGGAGCAGGAGATCCTGCACGGTGTGCAGACCAATTTTCGCCAGTTTGCTGCCTTGCGCTGCGCCCACGCCTGTCAGCGTATTAAGCGGAATGGCATCCAGCAGGCGGCCTTTCATGGGTTATCCTGCGTACTGCATGGTGGACCACCACTCGGCATCGGCTTCGATTTCGCCCTGCGCGTTGACGTGGGGGTAAGGTAATTTTTTCTGCTTCGCCACGCGGGCCAGCACCGGATAACCGCCTTCAAACAGCAGGCGTTGCTGTTCGTCTTCCGGCAACATGCTGTTGCTGCGTTTGTACATACCGGCGTTCTGACGCTGGCGTTGCGCTTCATACAGAATGAGCGCCGAGGCCACAGAGACGTTCAGCGACTGCACCATGCCAATCATCGGGATGATGATGTCCTGATCCGCCAGATCCAGCGCTTCTTGCGAGATCCCGGTTTTTTCCTGACCCATCAGAATGCAGGTCGGGCGGGTGTAATCTATCTCGCGGAAGTCGACGGCTTTATCGGACAGGTTGGTGGCAAGAACCTGCATACCGCGCCCTTTCAGGTGCGATACGGCTTCGCCAATAGTCTGATGGTTTTTCACTGACACCCAGCTGTTGCTGCCTGCCGCTGCGGATACCATGTTGCGCATCCGGGAACCCGGCCAGACGGCGTGCACTTCATGCACGCCAACGGCATCGGCGGTACGGACAATCGCTGAGACGTTATGAGGTTTATGGACCTGCTCCATGCAGACCGTCAGGTCCGGTTGGCGCCTGGCGAGCATCTCGCAGATACGTGCATAACGTTGTGCATTCATAAAACTAGTTTCTGTTTCGGGTGACTTTAATCACGTCCGGCATCACGCGGATTTTGCGCATAATGTTTGCCAGATGCACGCGGTCACGGGCCGTCAGGCGGATAAAGGCGCTGTAAACGCGGCCATCTTTTTCTTCGGTATTCAGACTCTGAATATTTGAAGAGGCCGTGTTAATCGCCGCCGTCAGGTTAGCCAGTGCACCCTGGTGGTTGAACATATCCACCTTAATTTCGGTGATAAATTCCTGTGCAGTCTCTTTATCCCACTCGACCGCCATGAACTTCTCTGGCTCTTTCTGGTAGCCACGGATGTTACGGCAGGATTCGTGATGGATAACCAGGCCTTTGCCCGGGCTGACGTGCGCAATAATCGGATCGCCCGGGATCGGTCGGCAGCATTTGGCGAAGGTGATAAGCACTCCGTCTGCGCCTTTGATCGGCAGATGACCGTGGCCTTGTGTGGTAGATGGCGCAACAGATGCATCACCCTGCTGCAGGTTTTTCGCGACGACCACGCTCATGGCGTTGCCGAGGCCGATTTCTGCCAGCAGGTCATCAAGTGACGCAAGCTTCATGCGCTCCAGCTCGTGCTGGATGTTCTCTTTCGGGATTTCCGCAAGCTTACGGCTGCCACCCAATGCGTGGTTGAGCAGACGACGGCCCAGGCTTACCGAATCATCGCGTTTGAGATTTTTCAACAGCTGGCGGATTTTGGCGCGTGCCTTGGAGCTCACGACAAAGTTCAGCCAGGCCGCATTCGGACGTGCGCCCGGTGCGGTGATAATTTCCACCGTCTGACCGCTTGAGAGCGGCTGAGACAGCGGGTAAGGCTGTCTGTCGACGCGTGCGCCGACACAGGCATGACCGATATCGGTATGTACTGCGTAAGCGAAGTCGACAGGTGTTGCACCAGCAGGCAATTCGACGATGCGCCCCTCTGGGGTGAAAACGTAAATCTCATCCGGGAAGAGATCGGATTTAACGCTCTCGATAAATTCAAACGAGCTACCGGCGCTCTGTTGCAGTTCCAGCAGGCTCTGCATCCAGCGTTGCGCGCGGATCTGTGCGGTAGTGGTGCTTTCGCCACCGTGCTCTTTATACGCCCAGTGTGCCGCGACACCCATTTCTGCCATCTGGTCCATGTCTTCGGTGCGAATCTGCACTTCAACAGGAACACCATGAGGGCCGATCATCGAGGTATGCAAAGATTGATAGCCGTTCGCTTTTGGAATGGCGATATAGTCTTTGACGCGACCTGGACGCGGTTTGTAGAGGCTGTGCATCTGGCCCAGTACGCGATAGCAAGTATCGGAATCGTGGACGATGACGCGAAACGCGTAGATGTCCATGATCGAGTGAAAACGCTGCTCTTTGAGCACCATTTTGCAGTAGATGGAGTACAGATGTTTTTCGCGACCGCTGACGCGGCACGGAATTCCCGCTTCCTGTAAACGCCCTTCAATTTCAGAGAGGATTTTTTGAATCATCTCTTTACGGTTACCACGTGCGGCTTTCACCACCTCTTTAATCACGCGATAGCGGTTTGGGTACAACGCTTCAAAACCCAGCTCTTCCAGCTCGGTTTTAATGTGATGGATACCTAAACGGTGCGCCAGCGGGCTATAGATTTCGAGGGTTTCACGGGCAATGCGGCGACGTTTGTCCGGGCGAAGTGAGCCCAGCGTGCGCATGTTGTGGGTACGGTCGGCGAGTTTGATGAGTATGACGCGGATATCCTGCACCATCGCCATAATCATCTTGCGGAAGTTTTCGGCTTGCGCCTCTTTCTTGTCGCGGAATTTCAGCTTATCAAGCTTAGACACCCCTTCTACCAGTTCGGCAACGCTTTTGCCAAACAGCTGTTCCATGTCCTGGTAGGTGGCGGGGGTATCTTCGATCACGTCATGCAGCAGCGCGGCCATCAGCGTTTCATAGTCGAGTTTCATCTCGGCCAGAATACAGGCCACCGCTACCGGGTGCGTGATATAGGGTTCACCGCTTGAACGTGTCTGGCCCTCGTGAGCGTCACGTGCAACGAGATACGCCTGCTGGAGACGCTTAATCTGGTCTTCCGGCAGGTAGTGTTGAATCAGTTGATTCAGGCTTTCAAACAGATACAAGGGCGACCCGCAGGTTTAATTAACGACGACCTTCAGCAATGGCGGTTACGGCCTGCAGTTCTGCGGCTTCCTGCTCTTGCTGCTCCTGGCGCTCACGCACGTCGAGGATCTGGTTGTTGATCAGACCTTCTTCGATTTCGCGAAGTGCAATAACGGTGGTTTTATCGTTTTCTTCCGGTACCAGCGGATCTTTGCCGCCTACCTGCATCTGACGAGCGCGACGCGCGGCGACCAGCACCAGGTCAAAACGGTTACCAATTTTCTCTACAGCGTCCTGAACAGTTACGCGTGCCATACTTAAAATGCTCCACAGGTGAAGAAATGACTGGGCATGATACTGAAAGTGGGTTCAGTCTGCCAACAGTTTGGTGATTAATGCGTCATGTCGCTGCTTCTGGCGGCTCATACGCAGACGTTCTGCGCGAAGAATGGTTTTGAGATCGCTCAGCGCGGCATCAAAATCATCATTCACAATAAGGTAATCATATTCCGCGTAATGGCTCATTTCTGCAACTGCCTGTGCCATACGCTTTGCGATCACTTCTTCGCTGTCCTGGCCACGGCCACGCAGGCGGCGATCCAGTTCATCTTTCGATGGCGGTAAAATAAAGATGCTGCGCGAATCAGGCATTTTCTTGCGGATTTGCGCTGCGCCCTGCCAGTCGATATCGAGGAACACATTCACGCCAGTCGCCAGAACCTGCTCAATAGTTTCACGCGACGTGCCGTAGTAGTTACCGAAAACTTCTGCATGTTCAAGAAACGCATCTCTGCCAATCATCGCTCTGAATTCGTCGTGATCTACAAAGAAATAGTGTTCACCGTGCACTTCACCCGGACGCGGTTGGCGTGTGGTGTGAGAAACAGAAACCTGTGTGTCGTACAACGGTTGGGTTTTTAACAGTGCCTGAATAAGGCTGGATTTACCCGCGCCACTAGGGGCAGAAACAATATAAAGCGTGCCTTGAGCCATGAGAGTCTTTTGTATGTGTTAGCGAAGAAGTCCTACATACGGGCTTATTATACACGTCACCGCCCTGTGACGTAGCCTTTGTCACACTTTTTCACCAGGTTTATTGAATTTTGCGTAACGATTTCCGGTTTTACATACGGTTTGCTGCAACGGCAATAAATCCTGGATAACGCCTCGCAGGTTGATGTTTTGACGTTAGTACCCTGACACGTATCGCGTTATACCTCTGATCATTCAATGGAGGGGTAGCGATGTGGCGATGGATAAGCGGGATGATGTTGTTGTGGTGCGGATATGGCGTGGCGGTATGCCCGGTTTGGCCGCCAGCAAAGGCAGACAAAGAAATAGCGACGCTCAGTGCGCAGCTTAAACGCTGGAACGATGCGTACTGGCAACAAGGCAGCAGCCCGGTCAGCGATGAAGTGTACGATCAGCTCACCGCACGGCTAAAACAGTGGCAGCGTTGTTTTGGCAGCGAGCCTGCGGACCTGGCGATCCCCGTGCTTGCGGGGAATATACAGCATCCAGTTTCCCATACTGGGGTGCAAAAAGTGGCGCACAAAGCGGCACTTCGGCAGTGGATGCAGTCGCGCGGCGATCTCTGGGTGCAGCCAAAAGTCGACGGAGTGGCGGTGACGCTGGTCTATCGCAACGGGGGGTTAACCCAGGCGATTAGCCGTGGGGACGGCAACAAAGGGGAAGACTGGACTGAGCAGGTTCGCGCAATACCCTCGGTTCCCGGTCACCTGCAAGGCGCACTGGCGAACAGCGTGTTGCAGGGCGAATTATTCCTTCTGAGCGACAGTCATATCCAGAAGCAGATGGGTGGTATGAATGCCCGAGCGAAGGTCGCGGGTGCACTGATGCGAAAAACGGACAAACTGCAATTAAGCCGCATTGGCGTGTTTGTCTGGGCCTGGCCGGATGGCCCGGCAACCATGCCGCAGCGTCTTGCGGCGTTAACAGAGGCCGGATTCCCCCTTACGGCACGCTATACGCTGCCCGTCCGCTCAGTGGATGAAGTCGAGAAGCAGCGTGCGCAGTGGCTCACTTCCCCGCTCCCGTTTGCCACTGATGGCATTGTCGTTCGTTCTGCGAATGAACCACCGGGTGAGCGCTGGCTACCCGGAGAAGGGCATTGGGTGGTTGCATGGAAATATGCACCGGTTTCGCAGGTTGCGGAGGTAAGGGATATCCGTTTCACCGTAGGAAGAACAGGCAAGATTTCGGTTATTGCCGCGCTGGAGCCTGTGCAACTGGATGACAAACGTGTTCAACGGGTTAACCTGGGCTCTGTTGCTCGCTGGCAGGAACTGGATATTGCGCCAGGGGATCAGATCCTCATAAGCCTTGCCGGGCAGGGCATTCCCCGGATTGATAAGGTCGTCTGGCGGGGCCCGCTTCGACAGAAACCCAATCCGCCACCCTCAAAATTCCATTCGCTGACCTGCTTCTACGCATCCCCGGAATGTATGGAACAGTTTATAGCCCGGCTGACGTGGTTAAGTTCGAAACCGGTGCTGGATATTGAAGGTGTAGGGGAGTCTGCCTGGAGAACGCTTTATCAGACCCACCATTTTGACCATATTTTTTCGTGGCTTTCATTAACCCAGCCAGAGTTGCAGGCGACGCCGGGGTTCTCTGCCGCGCGCGGGTTAGCGGTATGGCACCGGTTTAACCTGACACGCGAACGGTCATTTATTCGTTGGGTTATGGCGATGGGGGCTCCACTGCCTCAGGCGTCACTGAAAGCGGCCACAAGTGTGACGTGGCAGGAAATGAGTCTGCGGAATAGTTCAGAGTGGCGAGCTTTACCGGGGACGGGGGAAGAAAAAGCGCGGCAAATCGTTAACTGGCTGCACCAGCCCGATGTTGCTGCGCTGGCAAAGTGGCTTGCAGAGCAGCACATCAACGGGTTTTAAGTCAGTGTGCGTTGTGCTTGTAATGAAAAACGGGCAGGCCGAGTTTCAGGCGCAACGCCAGCATCCGGGCGGTAAAGCCAAACAGTAGTGTGGAGATAACCACCACGTCGTGATTAGAAACGTAATGCTGCAACGCAACATAGAGCACTGCTGCGGCAAAGGATATCCCGGCATACAGCTCTTTCTGGAACACTAACGGAATGCGTTTGCAGAACATATCGCGCAACACGCCGCCGAACACCCCCGTGACCACGGCAGCGATAATGGCAATAACCGGGCCTTCACCCATATCCAGCGCGATTTGTGCGCCGATAATAGAAAAGACGATAAGCCCAAGCGCATCCAGTACCAGAAACAGGCGGCGCAAATGAGGCATGACGGGGGCAACAATTGTGGTTAATACTGCGGCCGTTGCCACAATAATCACGTATTCAGGGTTTTTCACCCAGCCGAGCGGGTAATGGCCCAGCAGAATATCGCGCACGGAACCGCCGCCAAGTGCGGTTGCGGTGGCGATAATAATCACGCCGAAAGTGTCCATGCGGCGACGCCCCGCCGCGAGCGCGCCGGTCATGGCTTCTGCGGTGATCCCGATAAGATAAAGAATGTGAAGCAGCATATAACCTCCGGTGTGAAGGCGTGGAGGTTAGCGATTTGTGCGCAGGATCACGATTGAGATTTTCTAAGGTGAATCATTTTTGATAATTTTTAGTAATGATTGATTGCCGAATGTTAATAATTTAATTGTCTGTTTTATAAGAATTATATACCCATTATCAGCCTGATCTTACTGAGTGTTTATTTTATTTTTTACCTATAAAAACTAATCCTATAAAGTGATGCGCAGTACCAGTTATTCAGGTAAGCACTTTCCTGATTTTAGCTTCGTGGCTAATCAACCATTCTTTACGCGCAATACCCCCGCCGTAGCCGGTCATTGAGCCATCTTTTCCAATAATGCGATGACACGGGATAACAATCGCGACACGATTCGCGCCATTCGCTGAGGCAACAGCACGCACGGCAGTCGGTTTGCCAATCTCCGTCGCAAGGGCCTGATAATGTGCGGTATCACCAAACGAAATGCCCTGTAATCCCTGCCAGACGCTTCGCTGGAACTCGCTGCCGGGTGTATCAAGTGCCACATCGAATGATTGTCGCAGGCCGGCAAAGTATTCCCCAATTTCTTTCTCAGCCTGGCGGATATGGGCGTTTTCCCCTGCGATGATGTTCGCCCTGAACAGATGTTGCAGATCCCTGAATTCGGTTTCCAGCGCCCGACGGTCGACAAATTCCAGCAGACAAACCCCGCGCTCAGTGGCGCAAACAAACATTGGGCCTAATGGGGTGGTAAAGCGATGAATGAGGATTATCTCTTTGCGTGTACCGGGCGAGGAGCCCGTCAGTTTTTTGCAGGTGTAGCCAAATCCGCTCAGGGATCCGTAACCATTGTCGAACGCGACGTCGGTCGTTGAGCGGCCGGTTTTTAGCTCCTGTAGCGCCACGTTAACCCGCTGCATCCGCTGAAAGGCCTGAAACGTTATCCCGTGGTTTAGCAGGAACCAGCGCCGTACTCGCTCCGGGCTGATGCCGTTCTGACGCAGTTCAGTATCGCTGACGCGTTCTTTGGGTTGTTCGCGCAGAAGCCTTAGCGCGTGTTCAATGAAATCAGGCGCAGAACTGGCGTTCTCTGTTGGGCGACACACCTTGCACGGGCGGAACCCGGCATCCAGAGCGGATTTAAAGTCAGTATAAAATTCAACGTTCTCTCGTTTGGGTTTTCGCGCACGGCATACCGAAATGCAAAAAACGCCGGTGGTTTTAACGCCCACGAAAAAAACGCCGGTAAATTCTTCTGCGCGGTTGAGTAACGCCTGATACCAGATATCGCACTGGGTATTATCGGTTATTTTCATGGCCAAAAATGTCCGAGAAAGAGTGGGTTGCCTGAATCTTACAGAGTAAATCTGTGAGCCGCGCTTGCAGGGTAGCATGGATAAAATTACCCATCGAAATGCGCTTTACACCCAGCGTGGCCAGAGTATTGAAATCTGGCAGGGCAGGCATACACATCACGTTTAAGGGTACAGTTATTTTGCTGGCAAGGGCGGCAATAGCGGCGCTGGACGTACCCAGTGCGTGATATCCCGACTGTTCGGCGGCGAGAGCACTGCTGGCATCCCAGACGTTGGCGATAAGCAATGGCTGGGGCTGATGGTGAAGCGCGTTGAAGTCCATGATTTTCTCCTGTTGTGATGTGCAGTATGAATGTGCCGCGTCAGGCACAACTCTCACAACCGAAAATCGGACGAGCATTTTTTCGTGGGCGCAAAATGAAAAAAGCCACTGTTTCCAGTGGCCTTTTCTCACGGTACTGCGGGAGATTATTCGATGTTCTGGATCTGCTCGCGCATCTGCTCAATAAGCACTTTCAGCTCAATGGCAGAATTAGTCACGTCGGAATTGATGGATTTAGACGCCAGGGTGTTCGACTCGCGGTTAAACTCCTGCATCATAAAATCGAGGCGACGACCTACGGCTTCTTTTTTCTTCAGAATGTTGTAGGTTTCTTTCACGTGCGCTTCCAGACGGTCCAGCTCTTCTGCAACGTCCACACGCTGCGCCATCAGCACCAGCTCTTGTTCCAGACGGTTGTTTTCTAACTGAACTTCGGCTTCTTCCAGCTTCGCTACCAGGCGTTCGCGCTGCCATTGCAGCACTTCTGGCATATGGGCACGGACTTTGGTGACTTCGGTGCTGACACCTTCAAGGCGTTGCTCAATCAGGGCTTTCAGCGCCTGGCCTTCGGTTTCACGGGCAACGATAAAGTCATCCAGAGTGCCATCGAGGGCGGCAAGGATTTCCACAGCGATAGCATCCAGATCCTGTTCACCGGCGGCCATGACGCCAGGCCAGCGCAGAATATCAACCGGATTGATTTCGCCTTCATCGCTTTGCATTTTGACCCAGTTCGCCGCATTGACGAGCTGTTTGGCCAGTTTTTCGTTGAGGATCAGTTCACCCTGTGCGCTGGCATCAGGCTCAAAACGCAGGTTACATTCTACTTTACCGCGCGTCAGGCGAGAGCGGATACGCTCACGCACAACAGGCTCAAGGCTGCGGAACTGCTCCGGCATACGGAAATAAGTTTCCAGGTAGCGCTGGTTTACCGAGCGCATTTCCCAGGTCGCACTGCCCCAGCTGCCCTTGATTTCACGCCGGGCGTAGGCGGTCATACTGCGGATCATAGACATTCCCGTTTTTAAAGGAGAGATGGGGGGATTATAGCTTTCAGGACTTTGTCAGGATAGGAATAAGCGCGTTTAATCCGTATAATGCGCAGCCACATTCGTTTCAAGCCGGAGAATTCATCATGCGTCCAGCAGGTCGTAGCGCCAATCAGGTACGCCCCGTCACCCTGACCCGTAACTATACAAAACACGCTGAAGGCTCTGTGCTGGTTGAATTTGGTGATACCAAAGTTCTGTGCACCGCGTCCATCGAAGAAGGTGTACCGCGTTTCCTGAAAGGTCAGGGCCAGGGCTGGATCACCGCTGAATACGGCATGTTGCCGCGTTCAACCCATACCCGTAACGCGCGTGAAGCGGCGAAGGGCAAGCAAGGCGGCCGTACCATGGAAATTCAGCGTCTGATCGCACGTGCGCTGCGCGCCGCTGTTGATCTGAAAACGCTGGGCGAGTTCACCATCACCCTGGACTGCGATGTTATCCAGGCCGACGGCGGTACGCGTACGGCATCCATCACCGGCGCCTGTGTTGCTCTGGCTGATGCCCTGAATAATCTGGTTGCTGCGGGCAAACTGAAAACCAACCCACTGAAAGGGATGGTTGCCGCGGTTTCTGTGGGTATCGTGAATGGCGAAGCGCTCTGCGACCTGGAATATGTTGAAGATTCCGCCGCAGAAACCGATATGAACGTGGTAATGACCGAAGATGGTCGAATTATTGAAGTGCAGGGCACGGCAGAAGGCGAGCCGTTCACTCACGAAGAGCTTCTTACCTTGCTGGCTTTGGCCCGAGGGGGAATCGAATCCATTGTAACGACGCAGAAGGCGGCGTTAGAAAATTGATTTTAAAGGCGACTGATGAGTCGCCTTTTTTTTGTCCGTAGAAAAGCAAAAAGTCATTTGAGGAGTAAGCCCATGAAACCGTATCAGCGCCAGTTTATTGAGTTTGCGCTTAACAAGCAGGTACTTAAGTTTGGCGAATTTACGCTGAAATCCGGGCGTAAAAGCCCCTATTTCTTCAATGCCGGGCTGTTTAATACCGGGCGTGATCTGGCACTGCTAGGCCGTTTCTACGCAGAAGCGCTGGTGGATTCAGGGATTGATTTCGACCTGCTGTTTGGCCCGGCTTACAAAGGCATTCCGATTGCGACGACTACCGCGGTTGCGCTTGCGGAACACCACGACCGCGATGTGCCGTACTGTTTTAACCGTAAAGAGGCCAAAACCCACGGTGAAGGCGGTAACCTGGTAGGCAGTACGTTGCAAGGCCGCGTGATGCTGGTGGACGATGTGATCACTGCCGGTACGGCGATCCGCGAATCAATGGAAATCATCCAGGCTAACGGCGCAACGCTTGCGGGCGTGCTGATCTCTCTGGATCGTCAGGAGCGTGGACGCGGCGAAATTTCGGCGATTCAGGAAGTGGAGCGTGATTACGGCTGCAAAGTGACGTCAATCATCACCCTGAAAGACCTGATTGCGTATCTGGAAGAGAAACCAGAGATGGCGGACCACCTGGCATCGGTGCGTGCGTACCGGGAAGCGTTCGGCGTATAAATATATAGCCCGGTGGCGCAACGCTCACCGGGCCTGGATCCTACTGTAATTGTGCTGCCACTAACGGCCAGCGGGCGTCAAAATCGTCCGTTGGACAGTATTTGAATTCGCTACGCACAAAGCGAGAGAGCATACCCTCGCAAAACGCCAGGATCTGGCTTGCCAGCAGTGTTTCGTCAGTCACATACCCTTCGCCTTCACGCATTTTCTTCTCACGCAGTACCTGGCGCAGCTGCGCTTCGATGCGTTCAAAGAGCTGGTTAATGCGACCCTGGAGTCTGTCCTGTTCAAACATCAGCGCGTGGCCGGTCAGAATGCGGGTTAAGCCTGGGTTACGTTCGCCAAAACCCAGAATCAACAGCACGATCAGACGCAGGCGTGTGGTGGTGTCTTTCTCATCTTTCAGAATCAGGTTGATGCGTGTGATCAGGCTGTCTTCGATAAACTCGATCAGACTGTCAAACATCCGGGTTTTGCTGGGAAAATGACGGTATAGCGCTGCTTCTGACACGCCAACAGAGGCGGCCAGTTTTGCAGTGGTGATGCGTTGACTGCCATCGCTGGATTCAAGCATCAGAGCCAGAGATTGAAGTATTTCTTCGCGACGATTCCTTTTCGCAGTTTGTTTTTCTGCCATGTTACAAAATACCCCTGAAAATAATCACTTGCCAGGCTGGCATCCACGCAGCGACCGCAAACTGGCGTTTGCGGTTTTTTATTGCATTATGGCGCTGTGGGACGCGTATTTATTGGGCGATTATTTCCGCCCGGAATGGCCGAAGCCGCCTTCGCCGCGGTCGGTGGCGTCAAAGTCTTCCACCAGGTTAAATTCTGCCTGCACCACCGGTACAAATACCATCTGCGCGATGCGTTCGCCCGGTTCAATGGTGAAGCTGTCCTGACCACGGTTCCAGACGGAAACCATCAGTTGACCCTGATAGTCAGAGTCGATCAGACCGACCAGGTTACCCAGCACGATACCGTGCTTATGACCCAGGCCAGAGCGAGGCAGGATCACCGCTGCCAACGACGGGTCAGCAATGTGAATCGCCAGCCCGGTCGGGAGCAGGGTGGTGGCACCCGGCGCCAGCTCTACGGCGTCATCGAGACAGGCACGCAGGTCAAGACCGGCAGAGCCGGAGGTGGCATAGGTTGGCAGCGGGAATTGCTGACCAACACGCGGGTCCAGAATCTTAACGTCGATTTTTTTCATCATAACGGGTAACGATCTCGTCCAGTAATTGTTGGCCCAGGAGTTCCTTGCGCTCAAGCGGTAAGACTTTATCTCCATCCTGCCAGAAAAGGTGCAGTGCGTTGCTGTCGCTGTTAAATCCTTGAGTGGCCAGCGATACGTCGTTCGCGCAAATCAAATCGAGGTTTTTGCGGGTACGTTTTTGCCGGGCATATTCTTCCACATTATTCGTTTCTGCGGCAAACCCAACAACGTAAGGGCGAGGATTTTTCAGCGCGGCAACCCCGGCAACGATATCCGGGTTTTTCACCATTTTTATCGTTAATTCATCGCCTTGCTTTTTAATCTTCGCATCAGAAATGGTCTCTGCGCGGTAATCAGCCACCGCCGCACAGCCGATAAAAATCTGCTGGTTGTGCGCGTGAGCTTGCACGGCAGCTTCCATTTCCAGCGCCGTTGTTACATCAATACGCTGTACAAAAGGTGGCGTCGGCAGTGACACCGGGCCACTCACCAGCGTGACGTTTGCCCCGCGTTTTGCCGCGGCCTGAGCAATGGCAAAGCCCATCTTACCGGAGCTGCGATTGGTGATATAGCGCACCGGGTCCAGTGGCTCGCGCGTTGGGCCCGCGGTAATCATGATGTTGAGATGTTGCAGATCGTTGACAGGCGCAAAATGGGCTGCGGCCATATCCACAATCGTCAACGGGTCGAGCATTCGCCCGGGGCCAATATCGCCACAGGCCTGGCTGCCGCTGTCTGGCCCCCAAATCAGCAAACCACGCGCGGCCAGGGTCTCCAGATTATGCTGGGTGGCGGCATTACGGTACATCTGCTGGTTCATGGCGGGAACCACCGCAACAGGCGCAGGCGTTGCCAGGCAAATTGTCGATACCAGGTCGTTTGCCATGCCTGCTGCAACACGCGCAATTAAGTCGGCCGTTGCAGGGGCAAGAATAACCAGGTCTGCCCATTTGCCCAGCTCAATATGGCCCATAGCGGCTTCGGCAGCTGGGTCCAGCAGGCTGTCTGATACCGGGTATCCTGAAACGGCCTGAAGGCTCAGGGGAGTGATAAAGGCTTTACCGCCTTCAGTTATCGCGACCCGCACATCGGCCCCGCGCTCGCGCAAGCGGCGTACCAGCTCCGGCGCTTTATAGGCAGCAATACCGCCGCTCACGCCAAGAACGATTTTTTTACCGGCCAGGCTCATCATGATTCTTTCCTGTTGGGTTTCACCAGAGAGCAGGCATTTTATCACAATCCCAAAAGTGGGGTGCTTTTGTCCTTCGGTCACTTTGCGAGGCGATACGCAAGAATGAAAACTGTGCGTCGAACGCGGGACTGGCCTGTGGCAGCATTGACGGCAACCACAAGGAGACAGGGATATGGAACGTATTTCACCCATGCTACCGCGTGAAAAAATGCTGAATTACGGCATCACGTCGTTAACGGATGATGAACTGCTGGCGCTGTTTTTACGCACCGGCACACCTGGGAAAACAGTTTTTGCTCTGGCGCGAGAGCTGCTGCAACATTTTGGTTCGCTGCACGGCTTGCTCACGGCTGAGCTGGCAGAGTTTAAGGATGTTGAAGGTATTGGCGTGGCGAAATATGCCCAACTGAAAGGCATTGCAGAGCTTGCCCGGCGTTTTTACAGCGTGCGGATGCTGGAAGAAGATTCGCTCTTAACCCCTGACATGACGAGAGAATTCCTGCAAAGCCAGCTGACGGATGCCGAGCGCGAGATCTTTATGGCGATCTTCCTCGACAATAAAAATCGGGTGCTGAAGCACTGCCATCTGTTTTCGGGAACGCTGAACCACGTTGAGGTTCATCCGCGAGAAATTGTGCGGGAAGCGATAAAAGTGAATGCAGCCGCCGTGATCCTCGCGCATAATCACCCTTCAGGCTGTGCGCAACCGAGCAGAGCCGACAAAGAGATCACCGCGCGCATTATCAAATGCTGTCAATTCATGGACATTCGTGTGCTGGACCATCTGATAATTGGTCGCGGAGAGTACGTTTCTTTTGCAGAACATGGTTGGATTTAGACCATTTCACGCGATCCATCGGGATCTTTGTCTGTTCGGGACTTGAGCACATCGCCGAGTCAGCGTATACTACGCCACCTTTGAGAATCTCGGGTTTGGCAATTGGGCCTGGCAATCGAGAGTTCGCTTAGAACTGCGATGACCGGGCTGTAAAGCCTGACGAGGCGCCGATACCCCATACGAAGCTCGAGCTAATTTGATTTTTGGAGAATAGACATGTCCCGAGTCTGCCAAGTTACTGGCAAGCGTCCGGTGACCGGTAACAACCGTTCCCACGCACTGAACGCGACTAAACGCCGTTTCCTGCCGAACCTGCACTCTCACCGTTTCTGGGTTGAGAGCGAGAAGCGTTTTGTCACCCTGCGTGTATCTGCTAAAGGTATGCGTGTTATTGATAAGAAAGGCATCGATACAGTTCTGTCTGAACTGCGTGCCCGTGGCGAAAAGTACTAAGTACTTAACGAGGAACTAAATCATGGCTAAAGGTATTCGCGAGAAAATCAAGCTGGTTTCTTCTGCTGGTACAGGTCACTTCTACACCACCACGAAGAACAAACGTACTAAGCCGGAAAAACTGGAACTGAAAAAATTCGATCCAGTTGTACGCCAGCACGTACTGTACAAAGAAGCTAAAATTAAATAATTTTAGTCTCCTTGTATTGAAAAACCCCGCTCCTGCGGGGTTTTTTGCATTCTGACTCTCAACGGAGGAACCATGCCTGAATTACCTGAGGTAGAGACCAGCCGTCGCGGTATTGAACCCCATCTGGTTGGCGCGACTATTCTTCATGCTGTCGTTCGCAATGGCCGTCTGCGCTGGCCGGTTTCCGATGAGATCCATGCCCTGAGTGATAAACCGATTCTTAGCGTGCAGCGCCGCGCCAAGTATCTGCTGCTGGAGCTGCCGGATGGCTGGATAATCATCCATCTGGGGATGTCCGGGAGCCTGCGGATCTCAGTGAAGAGTTACCTGCCGAAAAACATGACCATGTTGATCTGGTGATGAGCAATGGCAAAGTACTGCGCTACACCGACCCGCGCCGCTTTGGGGCGTGGTTGTGGACCAAAGAGCTTGAAGGGCATAGCGTGCTGGCGCATCTGGGGCCTGAGCCGCTCTCTGACGCCTTTAACGCAGACTACCTGAAAGAGAAGTGCGCGAAGAAGAAAACCCCGATCAAACCCTGGCTGATGGATAACAAGCTGGTGGTGGGCGTGGGCAATATTTACGCCAGTGAATCCCTGTTTGCCGCGGGCATTCATCCCGACCGTCTGGCGTCGTCGCTGTCGGCTCAGGAGTGCGAACTGCTGGTCAGAGTGATTAAAGCGGTACTGCTACGCTCGATTGAGCAGGGTGGAACGACACTGAAGGACTTTCTGCAAAGCGACGGTAAGCCGGGCTATTTTGCGCAGGAGTTGCAGGTATATGGGCGTAAGGGTGAGCCGTGCAGAGTGTGCGGGACACCGATTATTGCCACGAAACACGCTCAGCGCGCCACGTTCTACTGCCGTCAGTGCCAGAAGTAATACAGTTTTAGGCCGGGCAAGCGCAACGCCGCCTGGCAATCAAAAGGGTTACTTCAGCTTCTCCATCAGCGCCTGATGGACATTCACCGGCAGGAAGTGGGTCACATCGCCGTGATGACGGGCGACCTCTTTCACCAGCGTGGAAGAGATAAACGACCACTCTTTTGACGGCATCAGGAATACGCTCTCCAGATCCGGCATCAGATGGCGGTTCATGTGTGCCAGCTGCATCTCATATTCGAAGTCAGCCACCGCGCGTAACCCACGGATCAGGATATTGGCCTGCTGGGTGCGGGCGAAGTTAGCCATCAGGTCACTGAACCCCACCACTTCAACGTTCGACAGGTGTGAAATCGCATCGGTGGCGAGCTGTACGCGCTCGGGCAGATCGAACATCGGCTTCTTACTGGGGCTGGCAGCAATCGCCAGAATCACCTTGTCGAACATGCTCGCTGCACGGGTGATGATATCAAGATGGCCGTTGGTGATCGGATCGAAGGTACCCGGATAAATCGCTTTTGTGCTCATGGCTCACGTTTTCTCTGAGTAGCCGCGGCTAAGCGCCCACAGCTCGGTGTATTTGTTAAATGTATACTGAGCATTCACGACCGCCAGTAACCAGCCCTGTTTTCCGTCCAGCACCCCGCCACGCAGCAGCAAGGTTTTCAGAAATGCTCCGATCGTATGGGTGAAAATACCGGTCAGCGTTGCCTTCTTGCCACGTTGATGGCGTTCCTGTGCCCATGCGGTAGCGTAGTTGAGCTGTTTACGCTGGAAGCTGGCGAAATCGCGGCAGGTCAGGTGCAGTAAATCACCGTTTAAGGCAACTACCGGAGCGTTATCGCAGGCCAGGGATTCATGCACCAGGTTATCGTTGTACTGGTAACGCTCGCGCTCATACAAACGCATCACACGGTCAGGGTACCAGCCGCTGTGGCGCATAAACCGGCCGAGAAAGTAGTTACGACGCGCGATGCTGTACACAGCACCTGGCTGAGGCACGGCGAGCACGCCATGAATCGCCTGCTGGAGCTCTGGCGTAATGCGCTCGTCGGTGTCGATCATCAGCACATAATCGCCGGTCGCGTAAGATTGCGCGCGTTGACGCTGCACGCCATAACCCTGCCAATCTGTATTGGTGTACACCTTCACGCCTGCTGCACGGGCTATCTCTGCCGTGTTGTCCTCACTGCCTGAATCGAGGAGGACAATTTCGTCAGCCCAGGCCACAGAGTCCAGGCAATCGGGAAGCAGGTCGGCGGCGTTTTTGGCGATCATGACGACCGACAGACGCTGAGACATTAATGGCTCCGCTGAGGCAGATAAGGTTGAAGAAGTTGCAGCAGACGGGTCAGTGCGCCCTGGTTCTGATGCAGCACCTCGACGGCATGGCGGCCATACCACAGACGGTAATCTTCGTCAGTCAGAAGGGTCGATACCTCTTTGACCACCGAGTCCGCATCGGTCACGGTAATTAAGCCATCGGCTTGCTGCAATTTAGCGCAGATATCTTTGAAATTAAATGTGTGTGGGCCCATCAGCACCGGAATCGCGTGCGCCGCAGGCTCCAGCGGGTTATGACCGCCGCGCTCGACCAGGCTACCGCCCACAAAGGCGAGGTCGGCAATTCCGTACAGCAGCATCAGTTCGCCCATCGTATCGCCAATCACCACCTGGGTGCTGCTGGACGGGATCTCGCCGCTGCTACGCAGGGTGAAACTGAAACCGCCTTTCTGCACCATCTCGCGGGCGTCTTTGAAACGTTCCGGGTGACGAGGGACCAGAATCAGCAGTAAGTCCGGGAATTTTTCCAGCAGCTTACGGTGCGCTTGCAGGATAATCTCTTCTTCGCCGTCGTGGGTACTGGTGGCAATCCAGACCTGGCGGCGCGGGGCCCACTGGCGACGCAATGTGACTGCGCGTGCGGCGAGCTCGGGCGTGACCGAAATATCGAATTTCAGGCTGCCGGTCACCGCCAGCTGGTTGCGCTTGAGGCCAAGAGAGATAAAGCGTGCGGCGTCTTCTTCGTTCTGTGCGGCAATCAGTGTGATCTTGCCCAGCAGACGACGCATAAATTTACCCAGCTTGCCGTAGCCTTTTGCCGAGCGCTCAGAGAGGCGCGCGTTGGCGATAACCAGCGGGATTTTACGGGCATGAAGGGCGGAAATCATATTCGGCCACAGTTCGGTTTCCATCACGATCACAAGCTTTGGGCGAACGGTATTCAGGAAACGATTCATGGCGCAGGGCAGATCGTAAGGCAGATAGACGTGATGCACGCCTTTGCCAAATGCGGACATAACGCGCTCTGAGCCGGTCGGGGTCATGGTGGTGACGGTTATCGGCAAAGAGGGGTAACGGTGGCGCAGGGCGCGTACCAGCGGAATAGCCGCCAGCGTTTCGCCAACAGAAACGGAATGCAGCAAAATACCGTCCGGGGCGACTTTATTGCGGCAATAGCCATAGCGTTCAGCCCAGCGTTTTCGGTACGCAGGCGCTTTACGGCTACGAAGCAACAGTCGCAGCCACACCAGTGGCTGAATGATGTAGAGCAGAGCGGTATACAACAATTCCAAGCGATTATCCGTTTTTTTTAGTTTCGGCGGGCAAATTCTAAGCATTTAAGCCAGGTAAAGCTATCTCTTATGCCAGATACCGCTTTAAACGGAAATAACGGCGGCCCAGGCGCCAGTGCTGGCGAAGCCCACGGGCGTTTTTCCAGATAAGTGCCCAGATCCCGCGATCGAACAGCTCCTGGATAATTTCACGCTTTTTGGCCGTATCGCCAATGTTGTTAATCGCGTGCAGGATCCCCAGACCCTCTTTCGCGATTTGCCACTGGCAGGCCGGCACGCGGCGCACGGCATCCGGGTAGCGCTGGTTGATAACGTCCAGCATCTCAAGGATTTTCATATAGTGGCGCGCGTTACGCATCCGCGAGTCATCCGTGCCCGGCGTGTGTGATACCGATGCGGAATGGATGAGATAGTCGTAGAAGGTTTCGTCTGTGTACTGAACGCGTTTGGCGGTCAGCAGCACTTCGGTCGTCCACGGGATATCCTGGTGGCGCAGTCCATGCTCGAACGTGAACCCTTGCGCTTTAATAAACGCGTGGCGATAAATATTAAGCCAGGTCACATGCAGGAATTTACGCGATGCCAGCGCGCGCTGAAGCCAGGTTGGGCCATCCAGCACGTCGGTGGATTGCAGTTTGTCGGACGGGAAGATTTTTTTCGCAGGTCTGCCATCATCGTAAATATAGGTGCCGTTACAGGTGGCGACGTCGAGATCGTTTTTCTTCGCCATCTCCAGCAGGCGTGGGTACATGCCCGGGTAAATCACATCGTCGATGTCCGGGAACGCGACATACTCGCCTGTGGCCTCAGCCAGACCGGTGTTACGAGCGGCAGAGACGCCCTGGTTGGTCTGTTCGATGACCTTGTAATACGGGAATTCACTGGCGTATTGCGCAATGATGGCCGCAGAGTTATCGCTTGACCCATCGTCCACAACGACAAGTTCCAGACTGTCCAGATGTTGAGCTTTGATGCTGTCGAAAAATGCACTCAGGAATTTTTCACCGTTATAGACGGCGACCACAAGGCTCAATAAAGGTGTGTCGGACATGCTTTCTCCGTTGTGTTCAGGGCAGGCCACCCATGTTGGTGGTACCATTCGTGCTGTATTATATCTGGTGGATACTAAAAACATATGCCTGGAGGGACAAAGATCCCGTCAGGCGGCAAATTAGCGTCACGCTGGCGAGATTCATAACAGGAAATGTATGCATATTGTTCACACTGAAGCAGACGGTGGTAAAGGCGGGCAGCCTTTGCGCATTATTAACGAATCGTTAGGCATGATTCAGCGTGGCCATCAGGTGACCATTCTTTGCCCGGAAACCGCGCCGCTGCACGCGATGGCGAAAAGCGCCGGGCTAACGGTTGTCACCATGCCGTTAAAGCGTAAGAACCTTAAAAATCTGCAATTGTTACGTCGCTGGCTGAGTGACAGCCGTAAATCGATTGATGTCATCAATAGCCATAACTCAGCTGATACCTGGCTGGTGGCACTGGCAAACCTGACGCTGTCGAACCCTGTGCCGCTGGTGCGCACGCGCCATGCCTCTGGTGTGCCGCGTAATAACTGGACGACCCGCTGGCTGTTCCGTAAAGCCTGTGCCCATATCGTCACAACCGGTGAAGCGCTGCGTCATCAGGTGGCGAATATTGGCGTACCCATGTCCCAGAGCACATCCGTGCCGAGCGGTGTGGATACGCAGCGCTTTCACCCGGCGGATAAACACGACGCCCGCGTGCACTGTGGATTGTCGCAGGAGGATTTCTGGCTGGGGGTGGTGTCGCATCTGCGTCCGAACAAAGGCCACAGTGTGCTGCTGCGCGCCCTGGCGCAAATCGATAACCCACACATCAAGCTGGCGATTGTCGGGGAAGGGCCGCACAAGGCCACGCTGGAGCAGGAAATCGTCGGCCTGGAATTGCAACAGCGCGTAGTGATGGCGGGGCATCAAAGCGACCCTGAGCGCTGGTTCCCGGCGTTTGATATTGCGCTGAGTCCTTCACACGATATGGAAGGTGTTCCTCAGGGCGTTCTGCAATCGCTGGCGTCTCGTATTGCCACCATCGCGACCGATGCTGGCGGGACGGCGGATGCGGTGATTGATGGTCAGACGGGGATTCTGATCGCCCAGCGTGATGAAAAAGCGCTGCACGATGCCATTGTGAAACTGTATGACGACGCAGCTCTTCGCGAAAAGCTGGCACAGCAGGGTTATGATTACCTGAGCACCCACTTTACCCGCGAATGTATGCTGGACGCGATGGAGAAAGTCTTCTCTGAAGCGGCTCAGCGCAGCAGGTCGCGATAAAGCGCCTGGAGCTCTTTTGCCATTCTGTCCAGGGTGTAGGGTTCAGCGGTTGCGCGCGCAGCCGCTGAATAATCAACGCCCTGACCACGGCCTTGCAGCCAGTGGGCGATAGCCTGCTGATAGCCTTCACTGTCGAGCGCGTCGCGCACCCAGCCGTTTTGACCTTCAGTTATCCATTCTGCCGCGCCGCAGCCGTGGCTGGTGAGCAGCGGCAGACCACAGGCCAGCGCTTCCACGCAGACATTCGGGAACGGATCGTAGAGCGTAGGCAGGATCAGCGCGTCCGCCGTGCCGTAAACTTCCCGCACATCTGCAACCGGCCCCAGGAAACGCACGCGTGATGCCACGCCGAGCGTCTGTGCCAGCTTTTCAAATTTGCGCGCGTGTTTATCGCGACCGGCAACCAGCAGCCAGACGTCAGAATGCGGGACAATGGCACGTAGCGCGGTGGCCACGCCTTTACGGCTAAAACCAGACCCGACATACGCCAGCACTGGCGCATCTTCGGGGATGCCGAGCGCAGCACGCTGCGACAACGCGCGGACATCCGGGCTAAAATGCGCCGTATCCACACCGTTGTAGATCACGGTCAGTTTGTCATCCGACAAAGCAAAGCGGCGGGCGATGTCATCACGCACCATCTTTGAGTTGCAGATAACGGTGCGCAGTTGCGGATGGGTAAACATCTGCGCTTCAGCCTGCAAAATATAGCGGTGATAACGGCTGAATGACTGCGCCCAGCGTGCCAGCGGCGATAAAATGCGGCCATACTGCTCAAGCCATGTGGCGTGTATGCCATCGCCTGCGCGGAAAATGGTTGCCCCCGGAATTCGCTCATGGCTTTGCACAATATCGAACTGAGCAAAATGCGAGGCTGCTTCCACCGCAAACCCGGACTCGCGGGCAATACGGTTACGGAACGGCGGGTTTACCGTCAGTGTTTTCCAGCCTGAAGCATCTTCCCACTGGCGGGCAATCAGCGTGACATCCAGGGTCGTGTCCTGAGCCAACACGTTCAGCGCGCGGGAAACAAAACGCTCCGCGCCGCCGTTGGGGTTGTAGGTCTGTCGGACGATCGCCAGCTTCATGCAGGATATTCCAGCAGCAGGGTATCAATAGCGCTCAACACCTGTTGCGGGGTAATGGCGGTGATGCAGTCGGAAACGCCACCGTCACCGCAGCCCGCCTTGCCGCAAGGCTGGCAGGTAAATCCGGCGGTGATCACGCGATAATTCACACCCCACGGTGCCCACTTGATTGCCCCGGTTGGGCCAAAGATAGCCACGGTCGGGGTCCCTACGGCACTGGCGAGGTGCATTGGCATGGAGTCAACGCCGAAGTAAATACGCGCGTGCTTCATCAGGGCACCCAGCTCTTTCAGGTTCAACTGACCGCTTAAATCAAACACCGGCTGGGTAAGCGCAGCACGCAGCTCATCCATATACGCGGTTTCTTCTTTTGACGGCGCGGCAGAGAGGATAATCGGCAGGCCACGAGCCGCCAGGTTATCGATTGTTGCCGCCAGCTTTTTGATATCCCAGGCTTTAAACATCCAGCGCGACGTCGGGTGCACCAGAATGTAGGATTTACTCTGTAGACCAAATCCGGCCAGTTTCTCAGCTATGGAGGTTTCCGCCGCGTCACCCGGTACAAACAGGGTATGTTTGTCTTCATCAGACTGCGGGTGGATCCCTACCCGACGCAGGGCGTCCAGATTCACTTCCACCATGTGGCGGCTGTTGTCCTGAATCGCCGGGTAGAGCGTGGTGAAGGATTTCACCCAACGACGACGTGCCAGTCCACCGCGTTTATCCGGTTTAAAGCCGACGGAGACACGCGGCTTCAGCCGACGCGCCAGACGCGCGCCGTGCCAGTGTTCGGTTAGGTTAATCAGCACATCGTACTGACGTCCTTTCAGCGTATTGACCAGAGCACGATACAGGCGGAACTGCTCGAACCAGCCCTTTTTGCGCCAGTTGCGACCAATGGTATGCACCTGATCGATATGCGGATGGCTGGTCAGCATCGCCTGCGTGTCGTCGTAGACCAGCGCGTCGACTTCAACATTCGGCCAGTTCTTTTTCAGCACGGTAAAGACCGGCGAGGTAAGCAGTACGTCACCGTGGTGACGCAGCTTAATGATCAGCACGCGCTTTGGTGGGCGCTCCGCTGAGAAAAAATCAGACATAGGCTCTCTCTGCTGCCAGCAAAGGCTCTAATTGCGCAAATACCGCAGCGGCGCTGAGGTCGCTCAGCTGCGATGAATGTTCCGGACGGCAGATATATTGATTTTTTCCGTAGCCGCCGATAAGACCCGGGTCCGTTGGGCCGTAAAGCGTAATATTAGGTCTATCCAGTGCGGCCGTCAGGTGGCTCAGGCCAGTATCTACCGATACCACTGCCGTCGCGCCCGCCAGCTCTTGTGCCACGCCATCGAGCTTCATGCGTGGCAAGACGTCCACGTAATCAAACCCTTCTGCCAGGCGTTTGGCGCGCGCCTCTTCATGCGGGGCACCCCACGGCAGTTTGATGCGCAAACCTGCGCTACCCAGTAAACCGATCAGCTCACGCCAGTGGGTTTCCGGCCAGTGTTTGTCATCCCGGGTGGTGGCATGGAGGAAAATCAGATAAGGCGCGCTAAGTTGCTGTGAATTATGAAGGAAATGCTGCGAAATGGCGTAATCGCCCTGCATTTCAGGTTTGGTATAACCCAGGCTTTTGGCGAACAGTTCACGGGTACGTTCCACCGCGTGCTGCTGTTTCGCAATATGATGGCGACGGTTAAAGAACAGGCTTGCCAGCGGTTCGCGGGCGCTTTGCCAGTCCATGCCGTGCTTTACGCCGTGCGCCAGTCGCGTCACCAGCGCGGCGCTTTTGACCAGCCCTTGTGCGTCGATGATGGCATCGTAATGCTGAGCCTGCACCGCATCGCGAAACGCTTTGCGCTCGGCTTTAATCGGTGCGGAGAACCACGCCTTACGCCAGCGGCGGATAGCCACCGGGATCACACGGTCGACCGCTTCATGCCAGGTGGGGATCTGCGCGAAACCTTCTTCCACCACCCAGTCAAAACGAATGCCGGGAATGGCTTGCATCGCGTCCGTAAGGGACGGCAGCGTATGCAGTACATCGCCCATCGAAGAGGTTTTAACGATCAATACCCGCATTCGTTATCCTTCTTCGCTCAACAGCAGTTCGTTAAGCTCTTCGAGCACGCGCTCTGGCGTAATGTCGATCAGGCTCTGATGATAGCCTTGTGCCGCATCGCCTTTACGCACTTTGTGGTAGCCGGTGATCAGGCGAATAACACGCGCCTTGTGTGACAGCGGCGGGGTGAAGTCCGGGCTGCTTGGGCCATAAAGGGCAACCAGCGGGCGGTTAAGCGCAGCAGCAACGTGCATCAGGCCAGAATCGTTGGTGACCACGGCTTTACAGGCGGCAATCAGAATAACCGCTTGCTCCAGCTGGGTTTCCCCGGCCAGGTTACGGCACCAGGCCTGCTGTTCTGTGCTCAGTGTGGCAAGGATTTCATTGCCCGCTTCGTGATCTTTCGCCGAGCCGAACAGGACAATCTGGTTGCCTTCGTCGATAAGCTGTTTTGCCAGTTCGGCGTAGTGATAGTGCGGCCAGCGTTTTGCCGGGCCGAACTCTGCGCCAGGGCAGAAACCGATCATTGGGCGTTCGTCCGAAATACCAAACGCGTTGCAGGTCTGGGATTTTTCGCCATCGTTAACCTGCAACTGCGGCCACAACAGCGGCTGCGGCAGGTCTTTCGCACTGCGCATCACGCCTTTGTCGTAGGCCAGCGCAACATAGCGCTCCACCATCAGTGGCCAGGCCGCTTTATCCAGCACGCGGGCGTCGTTCAGCAGGCCGTAACGCATTTCACCGCGCCAGCCGGTGCGATGAGGCACGCCAGCAAAGAAGGGTACTAAGGCGGATTTAAACGAGTTGGGCAGCACGTAAGCGCGATCGTAGCGCTTTTCGCGCAGGCTGTGGCCGAGCTTGCGGCGTTCACCGATTTCCAGCGCCCCGTGGCCCAGCGGCATCGGGATAGCGTCGTTTACTTCAGGCATCCGCGATAACAGCGGACGGCACCATGCAGGTGCCATCACGTCGATTATCGCCTGGGGATAGCGCGCCTTGAGCGTGCGATAGAGACTTTGCGACATCATCATGTCGCCCACCCATGACGGGCCGATCACCAGTATCTTCATGCTTACTTCTTACGCGTCGCGGTTCAGCCAGGCCATATATTCCGTTACGCCTTCGGCAACGGTCTTGAACGGCTTGTCGTAGCCCGCAGCACGCAGGTTGGTCATGTCAGCCTGAGTGAATGCCTGGTAGCGGCCTTTCAGCTTTTCCGGGAACGGAATGTACTCAATGCTGCCTTTTTTGTGATACGCCAGGGTTGCGTCCGCAACGGCCTGGAAGGATTCTGCACGGCCCGTACCCAGGTTGAAGATACCGGACACGCCGTTTTCCCAGAACCACAGGTTCACCGCGGCAACGTCGCCAACATAAACGAAGTCACGCTTGAAGCTATCGCTGCCTTCGAACAGTTTCGGACTTTCGCCATTATTCAGTTGGGTGTTCAGGTGGAACGCAACGCTCGCCATGCTGCCTTTGTGGCCTTCACGCGGCCCGTACACGTTGAAGTAGCGGAAGCCCACGATCTGGGAATTTGCTTCAGGCAGAACCTGACGCACGTATTCGTCGAACAGGAACTTAGAGTAGCCATATACGTTCAGCGGCTGCTCATATTCACGGGATTCGATGAAGTTTGACGTACGGCCGCCGTAGGTTGCCGCAGAAGAGGCATACAGGAACGGAATTTCACGCTCCAGGCAGTAGTGCAGAATCTCTTTGGAGTACTGATAGTTGTTGTCCATCATGTACTTGCCGTCCCACTCGGTGGTGGAAGAGCACGCACCCTCGTGGAAGATAGCTTCGATTTCGCCGAACTCTTCACCTGCCATAATCTGGATAAGGAAGTCTTCTTTATCCATATAGTCAGCAATGTTCAGATCCACCAGGTTTACAAATTTGGTGCCGTCTTTCAGGTTGTCCACCACCAGGATGTCGGTGATGCCTTTGTCATTGAGAGCCTTAACAATATTGCTGCCGATAAAGCCCGCGCCGCCGGTAACGATAATCATAACTGTAACCTTTGAAGTGTGGAGCCCGGGGACAATCCCGGACGCTAATGTTTCTATCATATCATTAGTATGGCGACCCTACAGCCATTCACCGACATCGCGCATGGGTACGCGTGATTTATGCTACAAAAACGAGAAGAGATAATGTGTCATCTCGTCATGAAGTATAGGTTTGGGTAATATGTGCCGAAATTTGCCGAGTCTGGAGAATTGCAATGCGTGGTGATTTTTACAAACAGTTAAACAGCGACCTGGACACCGCACGCGCGGAAGGGTTGTTCAAAGAAGAACGCATCATCACTTCTGCACAGCAGGCGGACATCACCGTCGCCGATGGCAGCCATGTGATCAATTTTTGTGCGAACAACTATTTAGGTCTTGCGAATCACCCTGAGCTGATTGCCGCTGCGAAAAACGGCATGGACACCCATGGTTTCGGTATGGCCTCCGTACGCTTTATCTGCGGTACGCAGGACAGCCACAAGCAGCTTGAGAAAAAGCTGGCGAGCTTCCTCGGAATGGAAGACGCGATCCTGTACTCCTCTTGCTTTGATGCTAACGGCGGCCTGTTTGAAACGCTGCTGGGCGCAGAAGATGCGATTATTTCCGATGCGCTGAACCACGCCTCCATCATCGATGGCGTGCGTCTGTGTAAAGCGAAGCGTTTCCGCTATGCCAACAACGATATGGC
Organism: Enterobacter sp. C4G1; assembly: GCF_052886895.1. NCBI lineage: Bacteria > Pseudomonadati > Pseudomonadota > Gammaproteobacteria > Enterobacterales > Enterobacteriaceae > Enterobacter > Enterobacter sp. C4G1. Next base: position 1,232,307 of record NZ_JBQVVV010000001.1, read on the forward strand.
TGAACTGGAAGTACGCCTGAAGGAGGCGCGTGAAGCGGGCGCTCGCCATGTGCTGATCGCCACCGACGGCGTGTTCTCAATGGACGGCGTGATCGCCAACCTGAAGGGCGTGTGTGACCTGGCGGATAAATATGATGCGCTGGTGATGGTCGATGACTCTCATGCGGTGGGCTTTGTGGGCGAAAATGGTCGTGGTTCGCACGAATACTGCGACGTGATGGGCCGTGTGGACATCATCACCGGCACGCTCGGTAAAGCACTGGGCGGCGCGTCCGGCGGCTATACCGCAGCGCGTAAAGAAGTGGTCGAGTGGCTGCGTCAGCGTTCCCGTCCGTACCTGTTCTCCAACTCCCTGGCACCAGCCATTGTTTCAGCCTCCATCAAAGTGCTGGAGATGGTGGAATCAGGCGCGGAACTGCGTGACCGTCTGTGGTCCAATGCGCGTCTGTTCCGTGAAAAAATGAGTGCCGCAGGCTTTACCCTGGCCGGTGCTGACCACGCGATCATCCCGGTAATGCTGGGCGATGCGGTTGTGGCGCAGAACTTTGCCCGTGAACTGCAAAAAGAAGGGATTTACGTTACCGGGTTCTTCTTCCCGGTGGTGCCAAAAGGTCAGGCGCGTATTCGCACCCAGATGTCTGCGGCGCATTCGCCTGAACAAATTGAACGTGCGGTTGAAGCCTTTACCCGCATCGGCAAACAACTGGGCGTGATTGCCTGAGGACGTGAGATGAAAGCGTTATCCAAACTGAAAGCAGAAGAAGGGATTTGGATGACCGACGTGCCGGAGCCGGAAGTCGGTCATAACGATCTGCTGATCAAAATCCGTAAAACCGCCATCTGCGGTACTGACGTCCATATTTACAACTGGGACCAGTGGTCGCAGAAAACCATTCCGGTACCTATGGTGGTTGGCCACGAATATGTCGGCGAAGTGGTTGGCATTGGTCAGGAAGTGAAAGGCTTCAAAATTGGCGATCGCGTGTCTGGCGAAGGTCACATCACCTGCGGTCATTGCCGTAACTGCCGCGGTGGTCGTACGCACCTGTGCCGCAATACCGTGGGTGTGGGTGTCAACCGTCCTGGCTGTTTTGCGGAATATCTGGTGATCCCGGCATTCAACGCGTTCAAAATCCCGGACAACATTTCCGACGATCTGGCCTCCATCTTCGACCCGTTCGGTAATGCGGTGCATACGGCGCTGTCGTTCGATCTGGTGGGTGAAGACGTGCTGGTGTCTGGTGCTGGTCCGATCGGCATTATGGCTGCAGCAGTGGCGAAACACGTCGGCGCGCGTAACGTTGTTATCACTGACGTGAATGAATATCGTCTGTCGCTGGCACGCAAAATGGGCGTTACCCGTGCTGTGAATGTCTCTAAAGAGAGCCTGAACGACGTGATGGCTGAGCTGGGCATGACCGAAGGCTTCGACGTGGGCCTGGAGATGTCTGGCGCACCACCGGCGTTCCGTACCATGCTGGATACCATGAACCACGGTGGCCGTATCGCCATGCTGGGTATTCCGCCGTCAGACATGTCTATCGACTGGAACAAGGTGATCTTCAAGGGTTTGTTCATCAAAGGCATCTATGGCCGTGAGATGTTCGAAACCTGGTACAAGATGGCTGCACTGATCCAGTCTGGTCTGGATCTGTCGCCAATCATTACTCATCGCTTCTCCATCGATGAGTTCCAGCAGGGCTTTGACGCAATGCGTTCAGGCCAGTCCGGGAAAGTTATCCTGAACTGGGATTAAGCTGCTCTCAGGCACCCGTTTTACGGGTGCCTGTACACGTTTTAGCGGTTTGACTTTCCAGGGGTTACTTGTTAACTTCTGGCGAATTTTTCTCCACAGAGTCTTCTCCGCGCGTTCATTCTTGCAGTCATAATGATTACGTCAGGAAAGATTTTGCCAGGCTAATCAGGTCATTATGTCCACATTGTTTTCGCAAAAGTTGGTTGATACCCCTTCACGGCTTGCCGCTTTTTTAACTGTAGTTGTTTCCCTGCTAATAGTTATTGGCGTTAATATTGTAAATGCTAAATATAATGCGGTGATTAACCGAACGCTGGTTTTTGTACTGATATTGCTGACGTTAAAGTGCATAAATAACAAATTTATTAAAAACGTACTGGCGGTAGTTTTATTAATTCCAGTCGCGGCTGATCTTACCCTTCAGTTATATGCGTGGAATAACTTCAATTCAGCATTTAGCTATGGGTTTGCGCTCAGCGTATTAAATACCACGCCGGGTGAAGCCAGTTCGATGCTCGGGCTGTACTGGCGTGAATGCATTATCTTTGTGGCGTTTTCCGCGCTGTTTATCTATACCGCCAACACTGGCGGATGGCCTGTTGCACCACGTTTTCGTCGCTGGCCGGTTATTGCGCTGGCATTAACGCTCGCAGCCTTTATCGGCCAGGCCTGGCAGCATCAGCTCAGAAGAAGTAATGTCGAAAGCATGGCGCAGCGCGTTGTGCAAGCCACGCCAGTCAGTACTGCAAAAGTGTTTATGCAGGCGATAGAAGATAACGCGGTGGTCGCTAATATCGGCAATAACATTCCCGATTATAAACTCACGCTGTCGGACACCGGAATTGAAAACTATGTGCTGATCATTGGTGAGTCAGAGCGCACGGCAAACATGGGTATCTATGGTTATCAACGGGATACCACGCCAGAGCTGGAGAAACAAAAATCGCAGCTTTTGCTGTTCCGCAATGCTGTAACTCCCGCACCTGTCACCATTATGGCCGTGCCATTAGCAATGACAGCCGATACCGTGGGCAAGCGCGATCCGCATAAATACAGCGATAATGTCATTAATATCGCCAATAAAGCGGGGTATGACACCTACTGGTTTAGCCGTCAGGGCAAGGGCGGGGCGCATAATAATGTCATTACCGGCATCGCCATGAACACCAGGCAGCATCAGTGGGTAGAAGGGGGCTATGATGAAGACCTGCTTCCGTTACTGAATGATGCGCTGAAAAAACCGGGCAAAAAAATCATCGTTCTGCACCTGTACGGTAGCCACGAGCCAGCCTGTCGACGCTTCCCGGCAAGCCAGGCCGTTCTGAGTGGCGGCAGCGAAGCCGATGATTGTTACGATAACTCGGTGCGTTACACCGATACTCTGATGGGAAATGTATTCCGTACTCTGGAAAACTCGCGTTCATCGGTGATGTATTTTTCCGATCACGGTCTGATTCGTGATCCGCAGCGTTCGGTGGTTTACTCTCACGGCAACGTTAACCCTCCCAGAGAGGCCCTGCAGATCCCGATGTTTATCTGGTACGGGCAACAGGTTGATTCTAAAAATAAACTCATCGGCGACTATGATAAGCCCTGGTCCGCTGATGATGTAAACACGCTCGCGGAGTTGTGGTTAGGCATTCATCGTCAGGGAGAGCCTGAGCAGTCGGTACAGTCCTGGCTTGCCAGTTACGATAAGAATGTGACGGTGCTGGATACGACAGGTAAGTCGTATGAATGGCGCAATATTCGTTAACACAGGTACGTTCAACAAACGTAACGGGATGTGCTAGCCTGTTTTTTACTTTCAGTAAGTGGAATGATGATGAGTAACTTAACATTAGATAAGACCCAATATTATTTATTACAGCTATTATTCGGGCTATGTGCTGTTGCGTTTGGGTGCGTTATTGTTTCACCCAATTTTTCGATAAAAGTATTTAGTGTTGCCGGCATTGTTGCTCTGGTTGCATTTTTACTGGATATCAAAAATTTTAAAAAACATGATGCATTTTGGCTGTGCCTTGTGCTGCTGGTTATTGGTATTTGCGATCTCGTCTGGTATCGCATGTTTAAGGTAGAGAGTAGTCCTGCAATTAACTCTTACCGCGCGTATCTGGAAGTGGGTAAAATTTGCTTATTTGGTGCATTCTCGCTGTTCGTCTTCGCAAACAGAAGCCAGCTCAAAATCGGTAGCAATAAAATTCATGTGTTGCTGGCTGTTCTGCTCCAGGTGATGATTATTGTTTATGCAAGCTATCAGCACTTTTTCCTTGATAGCCAAAGGGTAACGCTTGCACTGAAGGGGGGAACCAATGCGACGGGTGCGGCGTATACCATCGCATTTATCTCCTTCTATACTATCATTGTGATGCAGCACAGCGCTTCCCGCTGGAAAGGATTGGGTATCCTTGGGCACTTCTTTATTACCTTCCTGATTCTGGTTTCTACAGAAACGCGTGCCGCTATTCTGGCGTATCCTGTTATCTTCTTCGGTCTGCTGGTGGTGAAGTTCTACAAAGAAAAGCATATCCCGTGGAAAGGCGTCGGTGTGCTTCTGGTCGCGTTGCTTGCGGGTATGTTTATGATGAAGCACAGCCTGATCCAGCGTTATAACGATTTAAACCACGATATTGTGGCCTATGATAAAGACAACAGCACCACGTCCGTTGGGGCGCGTTTCGCTATGTGGAAAACCGGGTTAATTGCGGCAGAAGATAACTATTTTTGGCAATCCACTGATGTGCGTAATGCCAAAATTACTGAAGTAGTGAAAAAAGATCCTAGCCTGGCAGGTGCGTTAGAACATATGCGTGGTCATTTGCATAATGAAGTGGTTGAGACGCTTTCTTTAAAAGGACCTTCAGGTTTAATACTTTATATTCTGTTTGTAATATCTCTTGCGTGGTATGCATTGCGGAAGCTGAAAAGCGTTATTCTTTGTGCCTTCCTGGTGTCATTAATTATGTTCGGTTTAAGCGGTGTAATGTTCTATTCTAAAACCACGCCGGTTGCCTGGATGCTGACACTTATAATGTCGGTTGTTTTCCTTGAGCAAAACAAGCATCGGGATATCATAAAGTAATCGTTTTGATTCTCCACCGGGAAAAAGGTATTCTCCCGGTGGAAAAATGTCATTTAACAGACGAGCACGCTATGAACGAACTGATTTCAGTAATCATCACCACCTACAACAGAGAGGATTTGCTGGAACGTGCCATTTGCTCAGTAATTGCTCAGACTTACCCTGCTGTAGAATTGATTATTGTTGATGACTGTTCGAACGAAAAAACGGCGCAACTCATTGAACGTATACGATCAGAATGTGACGCGCGTTTTGTGCATTTCACTTATGAACGTAACGAGAAGAACAGCGGCTCTAACTTCAGCCGCAACCGGGGTTACGCACTCTCGCACGGTGTGTTTGTCACCGGTCTGGATGACGACGACTATTTCCTCCCTGAGCGTTTATCAAAGCTGGTTTCGCGCTACGATGAAAACTATGCCTTTGTTACGGATACCCCTGCCCGGCTGGATAAAACTCACCGCACCTATCCAGATACCAACGATAAAAGAATAATTGGGTTACAGGATATCCTCTGTGAAAACGTGGTGGGTAATCAGGTACTGACAACGAAAGAGAAACTGTCAGGCGTGGGGGGGTTTTCCCCTGAGATTAAACAACAGCAGGATCGCGATGTCTGGATTAAATTAATCCTGAAATATGGTCCCGGTATTAAATACAGTTTTAGCACCGCCATGGTGGATGCTGAGCACGGCAGTAACCGAATTACATCGCAAATTAAAAAATACAATGCTTACCGGAAGCTCTATTTTAAATACCGTGAGCACATGTCCGAAGAAACCAAAAGCAATAACCTGTTCCAGCTGATGTCGTTCCGTGGGTTTAAATCTTCGCGCATGAACTGTTTATTACGCGGGCGTAAAAAAGATGCCAAGCTGAGAATGAAACTGCTGCGCCGTACGTTAAAAGAGATGTTCCAGGGTAGATAAGGGCGAAATGATGAATCTCAATCTAATCAATAAACTCATCAAAAAAGCACGGCGCTGGCAGAAGAAAACCGGTTTATCTCTTTTCCAGCGTGCGGCTGCGCATTTTGAGCAGAAGAAAAAAGAGACGCTGTTTGGCGTTATTGATGCGCTGAAAATTCAGCCAGAATCCGCGAGCAACACTGAACCCAGCCAGTCGCGCATTATCTGGATCTGCTGGTTTCAGGGGCTGGAAAGCGCGCCAGAGCTGGTTAAGCGTTGTATCGAATCCGTACAACGTAATACGCCTGACGCTCAGGTTGTTATCCTGACGGATGACAATATCCCTGATTACCTCTCATTACCGGAACACATTAAAACCAAGTATCAGGCCGGGCTTATCAGCAAAGCACAATATTCCGATATTGTTCGCTGCTCATTGCTGTATCAGTACGGCGGGATCTGGATGGATGCCACCGTCTTTATGACGAAAGCCGTGCCCGAGTCTTTCTATGAAAATAGCTTCTCTTCGCTGCGTTTTGACTCACGCGAAAATGCGACAAGCCAGGGATTCTGGACGGCCTATTTTCTTGCCTCGCAAAAGGGCAATACGCTGGTGAAACTGGTTCGGGATATCCTTTATCGTTACTGGCAACATCACGATACCCTGATCGAATATTTCCTGATTGATTACAGCTTCTTGTATGCCCGCGAACGTTATCCTCAGTTTCACGAGGTAATGAATGCGCAGCCGGTGACGGGAAATAATCGCTTTTTGATTCGCCAGTTTATCTCTGCTGCACCTGATGCAGCGGCGATTGATACCCTGAACCGCGATCCCGTGGGGATCTATAAACTCTCCCACAAGGAACAGTATCGTACTGCGGATAACGGGAAGCCGACGCTGTACAGCCAGATCCTCGACGATACCTTCCGTCTGTAATGACAAAAAAGCCACCCTCACAGGTGGCTTTTTGTTATCAGGATTTCTTACCCCATCCCTGCCACTGCTGCTGAACGTATTTCACCAGCGTGCTTTCACTAATGCTATCGCCAATCACTGTGAAGAAGCGGGTCGCGTAGACCGGCGCTGGCGGCTGTTTTGGTTTGCAGCTCTTCACGCCGCGGAACGGATTACGCGGCGCAGATGGCTTAGCGGGTTGTGAAAGATTTGGTGTCGACGTATCTGACTGCGGTTCATTCAGCAGGTCGCTCGGGCGCACCAGCGTGATATCGGAAGGCAAAGTCGGCAGCATCTGTTGCAGGACGCGCACGGTAGACGGATGCGGGTGACCAATGGCAATTGCCGATCCGTTGCGACGCGCCAGCTGCACCGCACGATTGAACTGTACGCGAATATCCGCTTCGTTTTGGGTGTCATCCAGGAACACCTTGCGCTTAATGACTTTCACCCCAGTGCCCTGGGCTGCACGCATGGCCTGGCTGTTGCCGATGGTCATGCTGTCCAGGAAGTAGAGATTGTAGCGCTCCAGCGCCTGCATCACTTTCAGCATGCCGTACAGGTTGGATGTCATCGCGCTGCCCATATGGTTGTTCAGGCCCACGGCAAACGGCACTTTGTTGTAAGCGTCGCGGATGATGCGATCGATCTCATCGCTGCTCATGTCCGGGCGTAGGGTGTCTTTTTCCAGCGGTTGTTTGCTGAGCGGTGCCATCGGCAAATGGATCAGAACCTGATGCCCGCTATTATGGGCTTTGGTTGCCATTTCGCGGGCGTGTGGCGCATTGGGCAGCACGGCGACGGAAATGGCCGACGGCATCGCCAGTACCTGGTTTTCGGTTTGCGGACGATAACCGAAGTCATCAATGACGATGGCAAGTTTGCCTGCGTATACCGGTGCTGCCAGCGCCAGTGCGCTGGCGACGGAGAGAACAATTCGACGAAATTGAAGCAAAACTTATCTTCCCAACCACGGCTGTGGATTGACCGCCTGACCCTGGCGACGAATTTCGAAATAGAGTGACGGGCGGCCCTGACCGCCACTGCTGCCCACAAGGGCGATGGGTTGACCCGCGCGCACCTGAGTGCCGACGCTGACCAGTGCGCTCTGGTTGTAGCCGTAAAGGCTCATATCGCCTTTGCCGTGTTCGACCACCACCACAAGCCCGTAACCCTGTAACCAGTCGGCAAGGATCACGCGGCCATCGGCAATTGCTTTTACTTCGCTACCTTCAGACGCACCGATGACTATCCCTTTCCAACGTAGCTCACCCTGCAACTGTTCGCCATAGCGATGCAGAATAGAGCCGCGAACAGGCCAGTAAGCCTGACCGCGAGGCGCACCCAGACCGCCAGTACGCGACATCAGTGAGCGTTCGCTCTCCGTGGGTTTGTAGGTTGTCCCTTTGCGTGACGCTTCTTGTTGCTTGTCGCGAACGGCCTGCGCATCGCGTGCTTCTTTCTCGGCGCGCGCTTTGGCGGCCGCTTCTGCACGGGCAATGCTGTTACGCAGTTTTGATTCGTTGGCGCGCATTTCGCTTAGCTGGCTCTGGCCTTCCTGAATGGACGACTCAAGACCAGAAAGGGTTTTTTGACGCTCATTACGCGCCTGCTCGAGCTTTGCCTGCTGCGCCTGCTGATCGTAGAGCAGCGTTTGCTGCTGACTCTGTTTCTCTTCCAGCTCGGCTTTTTGTGAGGTGACTTCTTCGCGGGTCTGTTTCAGCTGAGCGATAGTTTCCTGGCGCGCCTGGTTCAGGTAACCGAAGTAGGCCTGCAAACGCTGGCCGCGCTGGGTTTCTTCCCCGCTTAAAATCAGCTGAATGCCGGTATGCTCCCCCTGACGGAAGGCGGCATCAAGCTGAGCCGCGAGATTGCGCTCCTGGCTGGCGCGCTGGCGCTCCAGTTTGGCAATCGAGGCATTCATTTCGTCGATCTGTTTATTCAGCTGCGCGAGGGTGTTTTGTGTTTCACGTAGCTTGCGTGCGGCAGCGGAGATGGCTTCTTCCTGCTGCTTCAGTTGGGCAAGGAGTGATGAACGCTGCTGTTGCTGCTGGCGTACCGCACGCTCTTTGGCGGCGATATCGGCCTGAATAGATTTAAGCTGGTCGCGATCGTCCGCATGTGCGGATGCTGCGCACAGCAATACGCCAGCGCTGAGTGCGCTGGCGCAAAATAGGGCCCTGACTGATAACCGAAGCGGCTTCACGACCCATGTGATTGAAAAAATCGCCTTTCCCCTCATGGGGAGCGATTATTCCACGATGAACAGCGGCTTGCCAGTCATCTCTTTAGGGATTTCCATACCCATCAGCGTCAACATGGTTGGCGCGATGTCGGAAAGCTTGCCGCCTTCCACCGCTTTCAGTGGTTTATCACCGACATAGATCAGCGGAACAGGCAGGTTGGTGTGGGCAGTGTGAGCCTGGCCGGTAGATGGATCGCGCATCTGTTCTGCGTTACCGTGGTCGGCGGTGATCAGCATCTGGCCACCCACGGATTCAATCGCTTTTGTAACCTGCTCAACGCAGTGATCCAGTGCTTCAACGGCTTTGATTGCGGCTTCCATCACGCCGGTATGGCCAACCATGTCGCCATTCGGATAGTTACAGATGATGGTGTCGTACTTACCGCTTTCGATAGCCGCGACCAGTTTTTCAGTCAGCTCGGCAGAGCTCATTTCTGGTTGCAGATCGTAGGTAGCAACTTTCGGCGAGTTGATCAGGATACGGTCTTCGCCTTTGAACGGCTCTTCAACACCACCGTTAAAGAAGAAGGTCACGTGTGCGTATTTCTCTGTTTCAGAGATACGCAGCTGCGTTTTATCGTTTTTCGCCATCCACTCACCGAGGGTGTTTGCCAGTGAGGCCGGTGGGTAAGCGCAGGGTGCTTTGATGTCTGCGGCGTATTCGGTCAGCTGGATGAAATCAAGTTTCACCACTTTCTTACGGGCGAAGCCGTCGAAATCGCTGTTCACGAATGCACGGGTGATTTCACGCGCACGGTCAGCACGGAAGTTCATGAAAATCAACGCATCGCCGTCTTCCATCGCTGCATCGGCCTGGCCTTCAGCGCGGATAACCGTCGCTTTCACGAATTCGTCGTTTTCATCGCGGGCGTAAGCTGCTTCCAGACCTTCTACGGCAGTCGCAAACTGGAACTCGCCTTTTGCCAGGGTCATCAGGTCATAAGCTTGTTCAACGCGATCCCAACGGTTGTCGCGGTCCATTGCGTAGTAACGACCGATGATGGATGCCACACGGCCTTTACCCAGTGCGGCAAATTTGTCTTCGAAGGCTTTCAGGGAACCTTCAGCGCTGCGTGGTGGCGTATCGCGTCCATCAAGGAAAGCGTGCAGATAGATTTTCTCAGCACCGCGTTCTGCTGCCAGCTCAACCATAGCCATGATGTGATCTTCATGGCTATGAACGCCGCCCGCAGAGAGCAGCCCCATGATGTGTACAGCCTTGCCCGCGGCAACGGCTTTATCAACCGCGCCAGACAGCGTTGGGTTAGAGAAGAAAGTACGTTCCTTAATTTCAACGTCCAGACGGGTCAGGTCCTGATACACGATACGACCCGCGCCCAGGTTAACGTGACCGACTTCGGAGTTGCCCATCTGGCGATCCGGCAGACCCACTTCCAGGCCAGATGCATCAATCAGGGTATGGGGACGTTTTGCCCACAGTGCATCCATGACTGGGGTTTTGGCGTTGAAAATGGCGTTATCCTGCTGATCTTCACGGTAGCCATAACCATCCAGAATCACCAGTACCATAGGTTTTTTAGAAACCGACATTGCGACAACCTCATGCTCAAGAGACAAAAAATTTGCGTAATTTTACTACAGCTGAATCGATCAAATAGCCGCAGAAGATCAAAGAATGCGTAGGGGCAAGGCGCTTCCCAGGTCATTTTAAGGCTTTTTTTTCGTGGCATCCCGCAGAAAATGGATTAGCTTATTGTCGCTGGCTGTATTTGCCACAACGCACAGGTATACTCCTGTCCTGGTTTTTTTAATCACTTTTGACGGGAGTTGTTACCCCCCATGCAAGAAATTATGCAATTTGTTAGCCGCCACCCGGTACTGAGCATCGCGTGGATTGGTCTACTGGCCGCAGTGCTGTTCACTACCTTTAAGGGCCTGACGTCCAAAATTCGGGTTATTACCCGTGGTGAAGCGACGCGTCTTATCAATAAAGAAGATGCCGTCGTCGTCGACCTGCGCCAGCGCGATGATTTCCGTAAAGGCCACATTGCAGGTTCTGTTAACCTGCTGCCTGCTGAAATTAAAGCGAACAACGTTGGCGAGCTGGATAAGCATAAAGCCCAGCCTATTATCGTTGTAGACGGTACCGGGATGCAGGCGCAGGAATCTGCGAGCGCACTGCACAAAGCCGGTTTTGAAAACGTATCTGTGCTGAAAGAAGGCATTTCCGGCTGGAGCGGGGAAAACCTTCCTCTGGTTCGCGGTAAATAAGGAGCCCCGTCATGGCCAATATCGAGATCTACACCAAAGCAACCTGCCCGTTCTGCCACCGTGCGAAAGCGCTGCTGAACAGCAAAGGCGTCACCTTCCAGGAACTGCCTATTGATGGTGACGCGACAAAACGCGAAGAGATGATTCAACGTAGTGGCCGTACGACGGTTCCGCAGATTTTTATTGATGCGCAGCACATTGGCGGCTGTGATGACTTGTATGCGCTCGACGCACGTGGTGGACTCGATTCCCTGCTGCGCTAAGAGACTTTAGGACAATTAAAAAGGGTTTTTCCATGTCAGAACAAAACAACACCGAAATGACTTTCCAGATCCAGCGCATCTACACCAAGGATGTCTCTTTCGAAGCGCCAAATGCGCCACACGTTTTCCAGAAAGATTGGCAGCCAGAGGTTAAACTTGATCTTGATACCGCATCCACCCAACTGGCGGATGATGTGTATGAAGTTGTGCTGCGCGTAACCGTAACCGCTTCTCTGGGCGAAGAAACTGCATTCCTGTGCGAAGTACAGCAGGGTGGTATCTTCTCCGTCGGCGGTATCGAAGGTAACCAGATGGCGCATTGCCTGGGTGCATACTGCCCGAACATCCTGTTCCCGTATGCTCGTGAATGCATCACCAGCCTGGTTTCTCGCGGTACATTCCCGCAACTGAACCTTGCGCCAGTTAACTTTGATGCGCTGTTCATGAATTATCTGCAACAGCAGGCTGGCGAAGGTGCTGAACAACATCAGGATGCCTGATGAGCACTGTTAATGCGTCAATGACTGTGATCGGTGCCGGCTCTTACGGCACCGCTCTTGCTATCACGCTGGCAAGAAATGGTCACGATGTGGTTCTGTGGGGCCACGATCCAAAACATATCGCGACGTTGCAACACGACCGCTGCAATGTGGCGTTCCTCCCGGACGTTCCGTTTCCTGATTCCCTGCGCCTCGAAAGCGATCTCGCGACTGCACTCGCGGCCAGCCGCAATATTCTGATTGTGGTGCCAAGCCATGTCTTTGGCGAAGTGCTGCGTCAGATTAAGCCGCTGATGCGCGCAGATGCACGTATTGTGTGGGCGACGAAGGGGCTGGAAGCTGAAACCGGACGCCTGCTCCAGGATGTTGCCCGCGAAGCGCTGGGTGATGACATTCCTCTGGCTGTGATTTCCGGGCCGACGTTCGCGAAAGAGCTGGCCGCAGGTCTGCCAACGGCAATCTCTCTGGCTTCGACCGATGCGACCTTCTCTGACGATCTTCAGCATTTGCTGCACTGCGGCAAGAGCTTCCGTGTCTACAGCAACCCCGATTTTATCGGCGTGCAGCTGGGTGGTGCGGTGAAGAACGTGATTGCTATCGGCGCAGGTATGTCAGACGGCATTGGTTTCGGCGCGAATGCGCGCACGGCGCTTATCACCCGCGGGTTAACCGAAATGTCCCGTCTAGGCGCGGCGCTGGGCGCTGATCCTGCCACCTTTATGGGAATGGCGGGCCTGGGTGATCTGGTACTGACCTGTACCGACAACCAGTCGCGTAACCGCCGCTTTGGCATGATGCTTGGACAGGGCAGCGATGTGAAAGGCGCGCAGGAGAAGATTGGCCAGGTGGTTGAAGGCTATCGCAATACCAAAGAAGTCCGCGAGCTGGCACACCGTTTTGGTGTCGAAATGCCAATAACCGAGGAAATTTATCAGGTATTGTATTGCGGAAAAAATGCGCGCGAGGCAGCATTGACCTTATTAGGTCGTGCGCGCAAGGACGAGCGTAGCAGCAACTAATCGCAGGGAACTGTCGTCACTCAACGATCGGCCAGCAAAGACTGGCCGATCGTACTATTACGTCTGGAGTATGCAATGCCGTGTGAAGAACTGGATATCGTCTGGAATAATATTAAAGCCGAAGCCCGGGCTTTGGCCGACTGCGAGCCTATGCTGGCCAGCTTCTACCACGCGACGCTACTCAAGCACGAAAACCTCGGCAGCGCCCTGAGCTATATGCTCGCCAACAAACTGGCCTCCTCAATTATGCCTGCCATCGCCATTCGCGAAGTGGTGGAAGAGGCCTACGCCGCAGACCCGGAAATGATCGCCTCTGCCGCCTGTGATATCCAGGCTGTGCGCACGCGTGACCCGGCTGTTGATAAATACTCCACGCCACTGCTGTACCTGAAAGGCTTCCATGCGCTTCAGGCTTACCGCATTGGTCACTGGCTGTGGAACGAAGGCCGCCGTGCGCTGGCCATCTTCCTGCAAAACCAGGTGTCGGTCACCTTCCAGGTGGACATCCACCCGGCCGCGAAAATTGGCCGTGGGATCATGCTTGACCATGCCACGGGCATTGTCGTGGGTGAAACCGCGGTCATTGAAGATGATGTGTCGATTCTGCAATCGGTCACGTTGGGTGGTACGGGCAAAACCAGCGGCGATCGCCACCCGAAAATTCGCGAAGGGGTGATGATTGGCGCGGGTGCGAAGATCCTCGGTAATATCGAAGTCGGGCGTGGGGCGAAGATTGGTGCGGGTTCGGTTGTGTTGCAGCCCGTTCCGCCGCACACCACTGCAGCTGGCGTACCGGCGCGTATCGTCGGCAAGCCAGACAGCGATAAACCGTCAATGGATATGGATCAGCACTTCAACGGTATTCACCATACGTTTGAGTATGGAGACGGCATTTAACTTCTGAGAATGGCGCCAGGGTAACCCAGCTGGCGCCAGGCTTCATACACCACCACCGACACCGCATTAGACAGGTTCATGCTGCGGCTGTCCGGCATCATTGGAATACGGATTTTTTGTTCAGCGGGCAGGGCGTCCAGAATGGTTGCGGGCAGGCCACGGGTTTCCGGGCCAAACATCAGATAATCCCCGTCCTGATAGCTCACTGCACTGTGTGCAGGCGTTCCTTTGGTGGTCAGGGCAAACATGCGCTGCGGCTTTTCTGCCTCCAGAAACGCGGCATAGTCGTGATGGCGAACCACGGCAGTAAATTCATGATAATCCAGCCCTGCACGGCGCAGGCGTTTGTCGTCCCACGTGAAGCCCATTGGTTCAATGATATGCAGGCGAAAACCGGTGTTGGCGCACAGGCGGATGATGTTGCCGGTATTGGGTGGGATTTCTGGTTCGAATAAAACGATATTAAGCATGTTGCCCCCTTGAATAGCGGGGGCAGAATAGCACAGAACTAGGCCGCATTCCCCTGCGACAGCGGTGCCAGTGCCGTAGGCAGTTTACTCAGTTCCTGCACCAGAGAATCCTGGCTGATTTCGCTAATCGATTTCGCACCAGTCAGCGTCATCGCCACTTTCATCTCTTTCTCGACCAGGTTCAGCAGATTCGCCACGCCCGCCTGACCGTGGGTAGCCAGTGCATACAGGTAGGCACGACCCAGCAGCACGCTGTCTGCACCCAGTGCAATCATGCGCACCACGTCCAGCCCGCTGCGAATACCGCTGTCGGCCAGAATAGCGATATCGCCTTTTACTGCATCGGCAATGGCAGGCAGTGCGCGGGCAGAAGAGAGCACCCCGTCGAGCTGGCGCCCACCGTGGTTAGACACCACAATGCCGTCGGCACCAAAACGCACGGCGTCGCGCGCATCTTCCGGATCGAGAATGCCTTTGATCACCATCGGGCCGTCCCAGAATTCACGGATCCACTCCAGATCTTTCCAGGAAATTGACGGATCGAAGTTGTTCGCCAGCCAGCCGATGTAATCTTCCAGACCGGTGGGTTTACCGAGATAAGTCGAGATATTGCCCAGATCATGCGGACGACCGTTCAGACCAACGTCCCACGCCCACTGCGGGTGAGTGACAGCCTGCCAGTAGCGGCGCAGGGCGGCATTCGGGCCGCTCATGCCGGAATGGGCATCGCGGTAGCGCGCACCCGGTGTTGGCATATCGACGGTAAAGACCAGCGTCGAGCAGCCTGCGGCTTTGGCACGCTCCAGCGCATTACGCATAAACCCGCGATCGCGCAGGACATACAGCTGGAACCACATCGGGCGTTTAATGGTTGGGGCGACTTCTTCAATCGGGCAGACGGACACGGTGGACAGCGTAAACGGGATGCCTTTAGCATCTGCCGCTGCGGCCGCCTGTACTTCGCCGCGACGGGCGTACATGCCGCACAGGCCGACAGGGGCGAGCGCAACAGGCATTGAGAGCGTTTCATTAAACAGCTTCGTCTCAAGGCTCAGGTCAGACATATTTTTCAGCACGCGCTGGCGCAGGGCCACTTCTGACAGATCTGCCACGTTACGACGCAGTGTGTGCTCTGCATACGCTCCGCCGTCGATATAGTGGAACAGGAATGGCGGTAAAATGCGTTGCGCCGCGGCGCGATAGTCACTGGCTGCTGAAATAATCATGCTTTGTTCTCCCTGGAAATATCGTTGTCGCCAGGCAGACGGGTAATGCGCGCCTGTCGGGCCTGATCTTCATCGAATTGTTTAATGGTGGTGTGCACAAAGCCCAGATGCGCCATCATCGCTTTTCGCGCGGCATCGGCATCACCGGCCAGAATGGCGTTAAGCACCGCCTCGTGCTGCTCGGTCAGTTGAGCAAACACTGGCGGTACCAGATACATGCGCTGGCGGCTCTGCTTGACGGAAGATTGCAGCAGGTCGAAGAAACCGCGCATGGTCTGGAGCAGCACCACGTTATGTGAAGCCTCGGCAATCGCCAGATGAAAACGGACATCAGCCTGCGAAGCGATATCGGGGTCGCTGCTTTGAGTTGCCTCAAAACAGGCCCGCAGTTTCTCTTTATCGGCTTCTGTGGCCCGCATTGCCGCATGCCAGGCGGTGCTGGTTTCGATGGCGT
Source organism: Enterobacter sp. C4G1 (assembly GCF_052886895.1). Classification (NCBI taxonomy): domain Bacteria; kingdom Pseudomonadati; phylum Pseudomonadota; class Gammaproteobacteria; order Enterobacterales; family Enterobacteriaceae; genus Enterobacter; species Enterobacter sp. C4G1. Next base: position 1,248,320 of record NZ_JBQVVV010000001.1, read on the forward strand.
GTCGGGCTTCGAGGATGTCAAAGCTGTAGTCAGGGTCGTTTGCCATCAGCGTTTTGAGGGGCTGAACAATGTTTTGCTCAGACCAGTCATCGTGCTGCCAGCGTACAAAGGTGCCGCCGCCACGACGGCTCAGTAGCACGCCGTCATTAACCAGCGTCGCCAGCGCTTCGCGCAGTGAATTACGCGATACCCCAAGCTGGGCGGCAAGCTGGCGCTCGGCGGGCAATTTCATGCCCGCTTCAAGCTGTTGTTCTTCAATCAGCGCCCGCACGCGAGAAGCAATCTCGTCGGACAGGCGTCTGGGCATCACTATCATGGAATCATCCAGGTTAAGACATAGGCCTGAAGGGTGGTTATCACACCGACCATGCAGGTAAATATCAGGCTGTGTTTGACGGTAAAGCGGAACAGATCCGACTCTTTGCCCACCAGGCCCACCGCAGCACAGGCAATAGCGATGGATTGCGGGGAGATCATCTTGCCGGTGACGCCGCCCGTTGTATTCGCTGCGACCAGCAGCACGTCCGAGACGCCGATTTGCTGCGCGGCAGTTGCCTGAAGCGCGGCGAAGAGGGCGTTAGACGACGTATCTGAACCTGTCAGGAATACCCCCAGCCAGCCAAGGAACGGCGAGAAGAAGGTGAAGGCGTGGCTGGTATGCGCCAGAGCCAGCGCCAGCGTGGATGACAGGCCGGAATAGTTCGAGATGAACGCGAATGCCAGCACCATACCAATGGAGTAAATCGGCAGCGCCAGCTCTTTAATGGTGGTTGCAAAGGTCTGTATAGCTGCGGATGGCTTCATACGCAGCCACACGACAGAAAGGATAGCCGCAAACAGGATGGCTGTGCCGGTCGCGGAGAACCAGTCGAACTTGTATACCGCAGCATAGGGTGTTGCGGCGTGAACAACCGGCGGCATCCGGGCGACCATTTTGTCGAGGAACGGTACGGAGATGTTAATCACCATGTCGTACAGCGCACCGCCTGGGGCAAACAATGCTTTAAACGGCGGCACGCTCCACAGTGTGACGGTTGCCGTCAGGAACAGGAACGGCGACCACGCGCGAATGACCTGACCCGCAGTATATCCGGTGCGCGCCAGTGTTTGATCAACCTGCGAGGCACCCATATCCGCAAAGCGGAAGATGCGTACCGGCTGCCAGCGTTTGAGGAACAGCGTCAGACAAACCAGCGAAACCAGGGAAGAGATAATGTCCGGCAGTTCCGGGCCGAGGAGGTTTGAGCTGAGGAACTGAGCAATGGCGAATGAACCACCTGCCACCATTACCGCAGGCCAGGTTTCTTTCACGCCGCGCCAGCCGTCCATAATCGCCATGATCCAGAACAGCACGATGATGGTCAGGAACGGCAGCTGGCGGCCAACCATCTGGCCGATTTCGAAGCTGTCCAGCCCGGTGACTTGCCCGGCAACCAGAATCGGGATACCCATCGCGCCAAACGCCACCGGCGCAGTGTTAACGATCAGGCACAGGCCCGCGGCATAAAGTGGATTAAAACCAAGACCAACCAGCAGTGCAGCCGTGATCGCAACAGGTGCGCCAAAACCGGCTGCCCCTTCAAGGAATGCGCCGAAGGAGAAACCGACAATCAGCATCTGCAAGCGCTGGTCCGGGGTGATGGAGAGGATTGACGAGCGAATAATGTCGAACTGCCCGGTTTTCACCGAGATTTTATAGACAAAGACCGCGGCAATAATGATCCACGCTATCGGCCACAGTCCGTAGAAGAAGCCGTACACCACAGAGGCCAGCGCATGATCGACCGGCATTTTGTAGAAAAGCAGCGCCACCATCAGGGCGATGGCAACGGTATACGTCGCGGCGAGGTAACCCTTCAGCTTGAGCTTAATCAGCGCAAAGAAGAAGAACAGAATCGGTAGCGATGCGATCAGGCTTGAAAGCCAGATATTCCCGGCCGGATCGTAGTTTTGTTGCCAGAGGCTCATGCAGGTCTCCTGAGGACCACACAGCTAGCAATGCGGGTGAGTCTCCGCTCATCTCTGCGTCACAATCTATGTAAAAGTGGTCCTGCCAATAGTGTGATGTAGGGTGAATGACAATGAATGGTTAATCAGATGTTATCGATGAGCAATGGTTTTGTGAGTAAAGATTATGGAATTGTGAACCAGGGAAGGGATGTTTGATTAATTGGTTGGGCCAATTATGGCTGGAGAGGGAAGTAGGCCGGGTAAGCGCAGCGCCACCCGGCATGAAATCAGAACGCGGTCTTACAAAAACCCGTCATCTCTTTCAGGCCCATTTCGCGGCCGAGTTCAGTCATCGGGTGTACGACGACCAGGCCACGCACGCTTTTCTTCAGCTTGCCCATATCGGCCTGTTCTTTTTTGGTGATCGCGCGACGGTGCGGCATGTCCATCAGCTTTTGCGCTTCTTTACTCAGCTTCTGGCCTTTGACTTCACGCAGACGTTCGATTTCGGTTTCCAGCGTGGCGATCTCTTTTTCCAGCTCAGCGTATTTCTCAGCGGCATCAACCAAAGAGAGATCGGCCTGCTGGTGGCGGATCAGATCCAGACGATCGCTAAGGCGTTTAATTTCGTTCTTTTCGACTTCTTTCATCACAAATGACTCTAAAAACGGGGGATTTACAGGGAAGGATACACCAATGTGCGCAGGCTTACTTCTGAAACGCTTTTTTTAAGCTGATTCGGGAAATCAGCTCAGTCAGGGAAAGCACCATTGTAGAACGGACAACCTGTTGATAACGAAGCTTTTGCATAGCATACAGCTCAGGATCACTGTTATCAAAATGAGGTGCCGGAGGCAACGCGGTGACGCAGTGCAACTCACCGAAGGGTCCCAGAATTTCATCATCGGTGAAGGTGTACTCGTTACCGTCATGATTGAGCTCTTCACGCAGCGCCATCAACAGCTCAGCGTCTTCATACTCTGGCCTGCTGAGCACGCCAAGACCGTAAATCAGCTTCAGGCGCACGGATAAATCGCCCAGCGGTCCGTCTCCGTCCAGTAACGGTTCTACAGCATATTTTACCGCGTAGTCGTCTTTGCGAAACACCTGAAGCACCAGGATATTCACCGCCTCGGTCAATAGCTCGACGGCGGCAATCAGGAAGCTTCGTACGGTTTTGCCAGCATTCAGACGCTCAAGCACACGATTTTCAAAGGCCTGGGTTTGTTCCATTATTGCCTGCATATCTGACAATCTGTTATCTGGGCGCAGGATAACCTGCGCCGCATTCTGCATCATTTGGTTGCGTTATAAGCGTTAATCGCCTCCACAACCACGTTGCTGTTGGCATCCAGGCCTGAAACCTGCGCCAGCGCAGCTTGCGGGCCTTCATCGCCAATCAATTTCGCCAGCTCAAGCGCCTGTGGATCTTGCTCGCTGCGGTAATGCATGGCAGCGGCAATCCCTTTCACCAGGTTGGCGTGCGGCAGACCGTATTCCAGCGTGCCCAGCAGTGGCTTAATCAGACGGTCGCCCGCGCTCAGCTTGCGCAGTGGCTGACGGCCAACGCGCTCAACGTCATCTTTCAAATACGGATTTTCAAAACGACCGAGGATTTTCTGGATGTATGCTGCATGTTTTTCAGCATCAAAACCGTAGCGTTTGATCAGCACCGCGCCGCTCTCTTCCATTGCACCTTTTACCACAGCGCGGATTTTCTCATCGAGAATCGCGTCACGGATGGTCTGATGACCGGCCAATTTTCCGAGGTACGCGGTTATAGCATGACCGGTGTTCAGCGTGAAGAGTTTACGTTCGACAAATGCCATCAGGTTATCAGTTAATTCCATCCCCGGGATGGTTGGCAGCGCGCCTTTAAACTGTGTTTTATCGACAATCCATTCGCTGAAGGTTTCAACGGTCACTTCCAGCGGGTCGTTGGTGGCGGATTCAGACGGCGGAACGATACGGTCGACGGCGGAATCGACAAAGCCGACGTGTGCTTCAACCCAGGCTTTATCTTCGTCGGCGACGGCAGCCAGGACGTGACCTTTCAGCTGGGTGGTGCCACGTACCATGTTTTCACAGGCGATGATGTTCAGCGGGGTATCAATGCCCTGCGCTTTACGTTTTGCCAGGCCTTTTGCCACCGCAGGGGCGATACGCTCAAGCACAACCGGGCCGACCGCCGTGGTCACCAGGTCAACGCTTGCGATCAGATCAACCACGTCATCACCGATGCTGCTTACCGCATTCACGCCAGAAACGGTTTCGACTTGCTCGTTTTCTCCCACTACGTGAACCTGATAGCTATGACGGGCATTCAGGGCGTCTAGTACCACCTGGTTCACATCGGCGAATGTCAGCGTAATGCCCGCGTCTGCCAGCAATTTGCCGATAAAGCCACGACCAATATTACCTGCGCCAAAATGTAATGCTTTCATAGTGTTAACCTTCATTAATGTTTTTACCCGAGAGGGCTGGGGTGAGGAACCGCATAACTTTCCCCTCACCCTAGCCCTCTCCCCAGTGGGGAGAGGGAATAGAACGATATTACTTATTCAGCAGCGCCAGTACTTCTTCCACGCTGGTGGTGCTGGCCAGACGCTCGATGACCGATTCGTCATCCAGGGCGTTGGTCAGGCTGGTAATCACCTGAATGTGCTCGTTGTTGCGAGCGGCGATACCAATCACCAGACGGGCAATGTCGTCTTCTTCTTCACCGAAGCGAACACCCTGTGGATACTGACAGAACACAACACCGGTTTTCAGCACGCGGTCTTTCGCTTCAACCGTACCGTGCGGAACCGCGATGGATTCACCCAGGTAGGTTGGGGTCAGTTTTTCACGTTCCAGCATTGCGTCAACATACTCAGGCTGAACGTAACCGCCTTTCACCAGTTGCTCACCCGCAAAGCGAATCGCTTCTTCTTTGTGGGTCGCAGTACGACCCAGGAAGATGTTTTCCGCACCCAGTTTGAACAGGTGGCTGTCGTTCGCATCGAAACTGTCTTTCAGGCTATCGCGAACTTTCACTTCGTTGTCTTCGTGGCGTTGCGCCGCAACCAGACGCTCAGTCAGGTTGGTGTACAGGCCGCTGTCGAGGAAGTTGGTCAGCGAAATGTGCTGTGCCTGTGGAACCTGACGCATAGCACGTTCGGTCAGATCGCGGTGCGTGATAACCAGGTCAACATCCGGTGGCAGGCTGTTAATCGCGCTGTTGGTCACAGAGATATTGCTCAGACCTGCATCCTGTACTTTCTTACGCAGCACGCCTGCACCCATTGCGCTGGAGCCCATACCGGCGTCGCAGGCAACGATGATTTTACGTACGTGGCTCAGGTCGTTAGACACATCACCTGCGGTCAGCGGCGTAGCGCCTTTGGATTCCGCTTTCATGTCGTGCATACGACGAGTTGCTGCTTCGATATCGTCTTCTTCTTTCACTTTGCTGGTTTTCAGCAGGATAGAAGAGACAACGAAGGAGACCGCCATTGCCGCACAGATAGCGGCGATGTTAGCGAAGTAAGCACCTTTTGGCGTCATCGCCAGCACGGCCAGGATAGAGCCCGGAGAGGCAGGAGAAACCAGACCACCGCCCAGCACGCTCAGAGTGAACACGCCAGTCATACCGCCGAGGATAACGGCCAGGATCAGACGTGGGTTCATCAGCACGTACGGGAAGTAAATTTCGTGGATACCACCCAGGAAGTGAATGATAGCTGCACCGCCCGCAGACTGTTTTGCACTGCCGCGACCAAAGAAGATGTATGCCAGCAGAACACCCATACCTGGGCCTGGGTTCGCTTCAATCAGGAAGAAGATGGACTTGCCAAGTTCATGAGACTGCTGAATACCCAGCGGTGAGAAGATACCGTGGTTGATGGCGTTGTTAAGGAACAGGATTTTCGCTGGTTCTACAAAGATAGACGCCAGCGGCAGCATGTCGTGCGCAACCATGAAGTTAACGCCTGCTGCCAGAATTTTGGACAGCACTTCAACAGCCGGGCCAATGCCGAGGAACGCCAGAATCGCCAGGATCATACCGATGATGCCAGCAGAGAAGTTGTTCACCAGCATTTCAAAGCCGGAACGAATCTTACCGTCAACCCAGTTATCAAAGTGCTTAATTGCCCAGCCGCCCAGAGGACCGGCAATCATCGCACCCAGGAACATCGGCATATCCGCACCGACAATCACACCCATTGTGGTAATGGCACCAACCACACCACCACGGTCACCGCCCACCAGACGACCACCGGTAAAACCGATGAGCAGCGGCAGCAGGTAAGTAATCATTGGGCCAACAAGTTTCGCCAGCGTTTCGTTAGGCAACCACCCTGTCGGAATGAACAATGCAGTGATGATACCCCACGCGATAAACGCGCCGATGTTTGGCATCACCATGTTGCTGAGGAAACGACCAAAGCTTTGTACTTTGATCTTGAAATCGGATGACATAAAACACCCCTTCTTATGTTTACGCTTAGGCTTGCGGCCCGAGGTTTATCGTTAATGTACGGCGGTAGAGGTAGCCGGGCCCTGTTCATGCTGTGAAATCTGGCACTGAATCGTTCAACTGTCCAGACGGTGAAATTTTGTGTGATCTGAGTCACGTAAATGTAGGGGGTGTGGTATTTAATGAGGTGATCTGCATCACAAAAGTGATGTGCAAAAAAAAGTCAACGCGGGTAAATGGCGTAAAAACCACGGTATTTTGTGACTCATATCACATTTGGTGGTCGCCTGTTTGTTTCTATAACGTGACTGAATTCACAAAAAATTTTCATGCAGATTTCTCTGGATGTGATCAACGACAAACTCTGTTTTGCAGTTCACAGCCAGGATGTAATCAAACAGCATCAAAAGCAAAAACTACACATGTGTGAGTGTGTTATGGCGAAAAGTGAAAACCTGGAGTACTCTCATATGTAAGGATAAGTCTATTATTATTCAGGATATATTTTGACACGCTTATAAACTTGCATGGAGATATAATAAAAAACCATACTCTGCGGCTCTGAAAAATAAGTGCACATTATTGCGCTTAAATTGAATTAATTTGGGTGCTTATTATTTTGTTTATTTAATGAGTTCTCGTTGTCTGAGTGAGGGAAATATGTTTCTCAACTACTTTGCGCTGGGTGTCTTAATTTTCGTGTTCCTGGTTCTGTTTTACGGGGTCATCGCCATTCATGATATTCCTTATAATATGGCTAAAAAACGCAACCACCCCCATGCTGATGCAATCCATACAGCCGGGTGGATAAGCCTGTTTACTCTCCATGCCATTTGGCCGTTTTTGTGGATTTGGGCAACGCTGTATCAGGAGGAGCGTGGCTGGGGTATGCAGAATCATATCACAAAGCCTGATGAGGTCCCCGGCATGGATGCTCTGTCCAAACGTGTGGCCGAACTAGAACAAAAACTGGCTGCTGCTCAAGTGCCAGCAGATAAGAATACGTCGGAGCACTGATCATGGATCTGTTGATTATTTTGACCTATGTGGCGTTTGCCTGGGCAATCTTTAAAATATTTCGTATTCCGGTAAACCAGTGGACACTCGCTACCGCGACATTAGGTGGAGTGTTTATTGTTGCGGGACTCATCTTATTAATGAACTATAACCACCCGTATACTTTTACGGCGCAAAAAGCGGTTATTTCGATTCCCATTACGCCGCAGGTTACAGGTGTGGTTAGTGAGGTTACAGATAAAGGTAACCAGCTTATTAAAAAAGGCGAAGTGTTATTTAAACTTGACCCCACCCGCTATCAGGCACGCGTCGACAGACTGCAAGCTGATCTGGTGACCGCCACGCATAATATCGATAATCTGAAAGCACAGCTTTCGGAAGCGGTAGCCAATACCACCCGTGTGTCCGCCGAACGCGACCGTCTGTATAAAGATTATCAGCGTTACCTGAAAGGTAGCCAGGCGAAGGTTAACCCGTTCTCTGAAAGCGATATCGACAACGCACGCCAGAACTATCTGGCACAGGATGCGCTGGTAAAAGGCTCCGTGGCCGAGCAGACGCAGATCCAGAGTCAGTTAGACAGCATGGTTAACGGTGAGCAATCTCAGGTGGCCTCTCTGCGCGCCCAGCTTGCTGAAGCCAGATACAACCTTGAGCAGACCATTGTTCGCGCACCGAGTAATGGTTATGCCACACAGGTGTTAATTCGCCCGGGGACCTATGCTGCGGCGCTGCCTCTGCGTCCGGTGATGGTGTTTATTCCGGAACAGAAACGCATGATTGTTGCTCAATTCCGTCAGAACTCGTTACTGCGTCTGAAACCGGGTGATGAAGCAGAAGTTGTGTTTAATGCACTGCCGGGCCAGGTGTTTTCAGGCAAGCTGCTTGGCATTCAGCCAGTCGTACCTGGGGGGACTTACCAGGCACAGGGTGCGGTGCAGGCACTGACCGTGACACCAGGAACGGATGGTGTTATTGCCAGCATCCTGCTGGATCCGAATGCTGATATCGATGCGCTGCCAGACGGTATTTATGCTCAGGTTGCGGTCTATTCCGACCACTTCTCGCACGTTTCCGTCATGCGTAAAGTGCTGTTGCGTATGACCAGTTGGATGCACTACCTCTACCTCGATCATTAATCCTTCCGGGGCAGGAATGCGATACGCATACCTGCCTTTTTTCATTGCTTGATCCATACTGACCTCTTTGTGGGCATTCAGGATCAGGCAATGAAACTTATCGGCAGCTATACCAGTCCCTTCGTGCGTAAAATCTCGGTTCTCCTGCTGGAGAAAGGGATTGAATTTGAATTCGTCAATGAACAGCCCTACAACGCCGAAAATGGCGTTGCCCGGTTCAACCCACTAGGGAAAGTCCCGGCGCTGGTAACCGATGATGGCGAATGCTGGTTTGATTCCCCTATTATTGCGCAATACATCGAACTGCTGGGCGTCGCACCGGCCATGCTCCCGGCCGATGCTAAAGCGGCACTGGCGGTGAAACAGATTGAAGCCCTGGCTGATGGCATTATGGACGCGGCACTGGCTTCCGTGCGCGAGCAGGCAAGACCCGCCGCGCAGCAATCGGAAACGGAGCTGGTGCGTCAGCGCGAAAAAATCAGCCGTAGCCTGGATATGTGCGAGCAGTTAATCCGGGATGGCATCATCCAGAGTGACAGCCTGAACCTGGCGACGATAGCCATTGCCTGCGCCATCGGTTATCTCAATTTTCGCCGGGTTTCTCCGGGCTGGTGTGTGGAGCGCCCGTTGCTGGTTAAGCTTGCCGAAACACTCTTCCAGCGCGAGAGTTTTGCCCAGACTGAACCGCCTAAGGCTTGATTCGGGTTATAACACTTCGGTTCGGGAGGTTGTACAATCCCTCTTCACATCGACTCCCTCTCCCGTCGGGAGGGGGGATGATAATCCATTGCCAGGCGCTTTCATGACTACTCAACGCTCTCTCTACAGCCACATCCCCGCAACCGATCGTCTGCTTCGTGATCCCCACTTCCTGGTCGTGCTGGAAACGTTCGGCCATCGCGCAACGGTAGATATGCTGCGCACGTTACAGGAAGAGGCCCGGGAACACATTCTGGCCGAAAATGCGTTGCCGGACTGGGCTGCACACTGGGGGCAGGAGGTTGAGCAGCGACTGGCAGCGAATACACAAAACACGTTGCGACCGGTCATTAATCTGACGGGGACGGTTTTGCATACCAATCTGGGGCGCGCCCAGCAGGCTGAAGAGGCCGTCAGTGCGGTGGCGCAGGCCATGCGTTCGCCCGTCACGCTGGAGTATGATCTCGACGGCGCCGGGCGTGGGCATCGGGACAGAGCGCTCGCGGACTTACTTTGCCAGCTCACCGGCGCGGAAGATGCCTGTATTGTGAATAACAACGCGGCGGCAGTGCTACTGATGCTGGCGGCGATAGCAAACGGTAAAGAGGTGGTCGTATCGCGCGGTGAACTGGTCGAGATTGGCGGTGCGTTCCGCATCCCGGATGTGATGCGTCAGGCCGGGTGTACATTGCATGAAGTGGGCACCACCAACCGTACCCACGCGAAGGACTATCGTGCGGCAGTGAATGAAAACACAGCGTTGCTGATGAAAGTGCATACCAGCAACTACCATATCGAAGGCTTTACCCACACAGTTGAAGAAGCCGAACTTGCGGAGATTGGGCGCGAGCTAAACGTGCCGGTGGTGGCGGATCTCGGCAGCGGTTCGCTGGTGGATTTGAGCCAGTACGGCCTGCCAAAAGAGCCGATGCCGCAGGAGATGATCGCCGCGGGCGTCAACCTGGTGAGTTTTTCCGGCGACAAATTGCTGGGCGGGCCGCAGGCGGGGATTATTGTTGGTCAGCGCGAACTGATTGCCCTTTTACAGCAACATCCGCTGAAACGGGCGCTGCGCGCGGATAAAATGACGCTCTCGGCGCTGGAAGCAACGCTGCGGCTCTACCTCCACCCGGAGAAGCTGGCCGAACGCCTGCCGACCCTGCGGATGCTGACGCGAGATGCTGCTTCGATTCGTGCTCAGGGAGAGCTGCTGCTGGCACACGTTGCGCAGCATTACACCGATTTTGACGTGCGTGTAGAATCCTGTCAGTCCCAGATTGGCAGTGGTTCGCTACCGGTAGACAGGTTGCCCAGCGCAGCGCTCACATTCACCCCACGCGACGGGAGAGGCAGCCAGCTTGAGGCGCTTTCTGCACGGTTACGCGCCTTACCTGTGCCGATAATTGGACGTATTTATGATGGCCGAATGTGGCTGGATCTACGCTGTCTTGAAGATGAAGAGCGGTTTCTGGAGATGATGTCGAAATGATTATTGCCACCGCCGGTCACGTTGACCACGGCAAAACCACCTTATTGCAGGCCATTACGGGCGTAAATGCCGATCGTCTGCCTGAAGAGAAAAAACGTGGGATGACCATCGATTTGGGTTATGCCTACTGGCCGCAACCCGATGGCCGAGTGCTGGGCTTTATTGATGTGCCTGGCCATGAAAAGTTTCTTTCCAACATGCTGGCGGGCGTGGGTGGTATTGACCATGCGCTGCTGGTGGTGGCGTGCGATGACGGCGTGATGGCACAAACGCGCGAACACCTGGCGATCCTGCAATTGACCGGAAACCCGCAACTGACGGTTGCGCTGACGAAAGCCGACCGCGTTGATGATGCACGCGTCGATGCTGTGCGCGAAGAAGTGCAGGCCACCCTGCGTGAATACGGTTTTGCCGATGCCTCGCTATTTGTGACGATCGCCACTCAGGGGCGCGGGATTGATGCTCTGCGTGACCACCTGCAACACCTCGCATCCCGCGAGCAGGCCAGCCATCACCGTTTTCGTCTGGCGCTCGACCGTGCATTCACCGTGAAAGGCGCGGGTCTGGTGGTGACGGGAACTGCGCTGAGCGGTGAAGTCAGCGTGGGTGATACCTTATGGCTGACAGGCGTTAACAAGCCAATGCGTGTGCGTGCTCTTCACGCGCAAAATCAACCGGTTGAACATGCTCATGCCGGGCAACGCATCGCACTGAATATCGCGGGTGATGCCGAAAAAGAACAGCTGAAACGTGGTGGCTGGCTGCTCTCTGATGCGCCGCCGGCACCGTCGGAACGCGTCATTGTCGCGCTTCAGACGCATTCACCGCTGACTCAGTGGCAACCGCTGCATATCCACCATGCGGCCAGCCACGTGACCGGGCGCGTATCACTACTGGAAAACGACCTGGCTGAACTGGTGTTTGATACTCCGTTGTGGCTGGCGGATAACGACAGGCTGGTGCTACGGGACATTTCTGCTAAAACCACGCTTGCCGGGGCGCGCGTGGTAACACTGAATCCGCCACGCCGTGGGAAACGTAAGCCAGAATATCTGCAATGGCTTGCAACACTGGCGCAAGCAAAAGGGGATGCTGACGCGCTGGCCGTGCATCTTGACCGTGGCGCCGTAAATCTGGCAGATTTTGCCTGGGCTCGCCAGCTTAGCGGCGAGGGGCTGCGTCAGCTGACGCAAGAGCCGGGCTTTATTCAGGCCGGAAACAGCTTGTTAAATGCGCCGATTGCGGCGCGCTGGCAACGTAAGGTGCTGAGCACGCTCGCCACGTATCATGAACAGCATCAGGACGAACCCGGCCCGGGCCGCGAGCGTTTACGGCGCATGGCGTTGCCAATGGAAGACGACGCGCTGGTGCTGTTACTGATTGAAAAAATGCGTGAAAGCGGAGTGATCAACAGTCATCATGGCTGGCTGCATCTGCCGGATCATAAAGCGGGCTTTACGGCCGAACAGCAGGCGGCGTGGCAGAAAGTTGCCCCACTGTTTGCAGATGAACCATGGTGGGTGCGCGATTTAGCCCATCACACTAATACCGATGAAACACTGATGCGCCAGGTATTGCGCCATGCGGCTCAGCAGGGGCTGATTGTGGCGATCGTGAAAGATCGTTATTACCGTAACGATCGCATTGTGGCGTTCGCGAATCTGATCCGCGAACTGGATCAGGAGCGAGGTTCAACCTGTGCGGCTGATTTCCGCGATCGGCTGAACGTGGGGCGCAAGCTGGCCATTCAGATCCTGGAATATTTCAACCGCATTGGTTTTACCCGTCGTCGTGGTAACGATCATTTATTACGTGATTCATTATTATTTCCTGAAACAAAACCAGGAATTAATACAGAAATAGAATAGATTGAAATAGATATATATATTAATTAACACATTCGCAGGTTTAAATTTATTAAACCTGCGAATGTGCACGCAAAACAGGTTATTGATCATGTTTTTCAAATAATCTTTTCCGTATGCTGCCGATACTTTTTATCTCTTCGAGGAAATATCATGGCTGCATCCGTATTTTATATTCCTTCTGTGAATATTATTGGTTCTGAATCATTGGGTAGCGCAATGGATACCATGCGCGACTACGGCTGGCGTCGCGCGTTGATTGTGACTGATGCCATGCTCAGCAAACTGGGTATGGCGGCGGATATTCAGAACGCGCTGAAAGAACGAAATATTGCCAGCGTAATTTATGACGGGACACACCCTAATCCCACCACGGGAAATGTGGCCGCTGGTCTTAAAGTATTAAAGGAAAATAACTGCGACTGCGTTATTTCTCTCGGTGGTGGCTCGCCGCACGACTGTGCAAAAGGTATTGCGCTGGTGGCCGCTAATGGCGGTGATATTCGCGATTATGAAGGCGTGGATCGTTCTGCAAAACCGCAATTGCCGATGGTGGCCATTAATACCACGGCGGGTACGGCCTCTGAAATGACGCGTTTTTGTATTATTACCGATGAGGCGCGCCATATTAAAATGGCGATTGTCGATAAACACGTTACCCCGGTGCTTTCTGTTAACGACTCATCGCTGATGGCGGGAATGCCTGCCCCACTGACGGCGGCGACAGGTATGGATGCCCTGACCCACGCGATTGAAGCTTATGTTTCCGTTGCCGCAACCCCCATCACAGATGCCTGCGCGTTGAAAGCGATCACCATGATCGCCGAAAACCTTGTTCATGCCGTTGAAGATGGCGGCAATACGGCGGCGCGTGAGGCGATGGCCTACGCGCAGTTCCTTGCTGGAATGGCCTTTAACAATGCCTCGCTGGGTTATGTACATGCGATGGCGCATCAGCTTGGTGGCTTCTACGATCTGCCGCACGGCGTCTGCAATGCGGTGTTATTGCCACACGTTCAGGTCTTTAACTCGCAGGTTGCGGCTGCCCGCCTGCGGGACTGCGCCAACGCAATGGGCGTGGATGTCAGCAAAATGACCGACAACCAGGGCGCGCAGGCCTGTATCGTGGAAATTCGCGCCCTGGCGCGTCAGGTGAAGATCCCGGCGGGTCTGCGTGAGCTAAACGTCAAAGAGGAGGATATTCCGGTGCTGGCAACTAATGCCCTGAAAGATGCCTGTGGGGTAACGAACCCTGTTCAGGCAACCCACGAAGAGATCATGGCGATTTACCGCGCCGCGATGTGACCCCTGTCGTAAACCCAACACTGACTGGCGAGAAAATCGCCAGCCAGAACTACCCTTGTTGTACACCAACAGCAAGGAGACGGTCATGACAAACAATCCTCCCTCATCGCGTATTCAGCCTGGCGAGTATGGTTTCCCCCTCAAGTTAAAGCCCCGTTATGACAACTTTATTGGCGGCGACTGGGTTGCGCCCGCCGACGGTGAGTACTATACGAATCTGACACCAGTTACTGGCCAGCCGCTGTGTGAAATCGCCAGTTCCGGGAAAAGAGATATCGATCTGGCGCTGGATGCGGCACACAAGGTGAAAGACAAATGGGGGCATACCTCTGTGCAGGACAGAGCCGCCATTTTGTTCAAAATAGCCGATCGAATGGAACAAAACCTGGAGCTGCTGGCAACGGCGGAAACCTGGGACAACGGTAAACCTATTCGTGAAACCATGGCGGCGGACGTCCCGCTGGCCATTGACCATTTCCGCTATTTTGCGTCCTGTATCCGTGCGCAGGAGGGGGGAATAAGCGAGGTGGATAGCGAAACGGTCGCTTACCATTTCCACGAGCCGCTGGGGGTGGTCGGGCAAATTATTCCGTGGAACTTCCCGCTGCTGATGGCCAGCTGGAAGATGGCTCCGGCACTGGCGGCAGGCAACTGCGTTGTGCTCAAACCTGCGCGCTTAACCCCGCTGTCGGTGCTGCTGCTGATGGAAGTGATTGGCGATCTGTTGCCACCGGGGGTGATCAACGTGGTGAATGGCGCCGGGGGCGAAATTGGTGAATATCTGGCGACGTCAAAACGTATCGCCAAAGTAGCCTTTACCGGGTCGACGGAAGTGGGTCAACAAATCATGCAATACGCGACCCAGAACATTATCCCGGTAACGCTGGAGCTGGGCGGTAAGTCCCCGAATATTTTCTTTGCCGATGTGATGGATGAAGAAGATGCCTTCTTCGACAAAGCGCTGGAAGGCTTCGCGCTGTTTGCCTTCAACCAGGGGGAAGTGTGCACCTGCCCGAGCCGGGCGCTGGTTCAGGAATCCATTTACGAACGCTTTATGGAGCGAGCGATCCGCCGTGTGGAGTCTATTCGCAGCGGTAACCCGCTGGATAGTGTCACCCAGATGGGCGCGCAGGTGTCGCATGGGCAGCTGGAAACCATCCTCAACTACATTGATATCGGTAAGAAAGAGGGAGCGGATGTCCTCACCGGTGGACGACGTAAGGTGTTGGGTGGCGAGCTGAATGAAGGCTATTACCTTGAGCCCACCATTCTGTTCGGCAAGAACAATATGCGTGTCTTCCAGGAAGAGATTTTTGGCCCTGTGCTGGCGGTGACGACCTTCAAAACAATGGAGGAGGCGCTGGAAATCGCCAACGACACGCAATATGGCTTAGGGGCGGGCGTCTGGAGCCGTAATGGCAATCTGGCCTATAAGATGGGGCGTGGCATTCAGGCTGGCCGCGTATGGACAAACTGTTATCACGCCTATCCGGCACATGCGGCGTTTGGCGGGTACAAACAATCGGGGATTGGCCGCGAAACGCACAAGATGATGCTGGAACATTACCAGCAAACGAAATGCCTGCTGGTCAGCTACTCTGATAAACCGCTCGGGCTGTTTTAATCACCCAGCTCAGGTCGCCCAGTGGCGGCCTGAGCAATTTGTTGGCGAAGGCAGTTCAGTACGCCGTCCAGGACGTATTGCACGCGCCAGGGCTGGTACTCGCGTTTGCGGAATATGGCGGTGAGATCGAGCCACCACTCCTCCTGATGCGGAAAACAGGGGACTAACATGCCATGAGTGAGCTCTTTTCTCAGGCTCTCTTTCGGGGCAAAAACAATGCCGAGATTATTTCTCGCAAGTTCCAGCGCAGTCTGGGTATTATCACAAATATAATTTCCGGTTACTTTATAGTCGCGCGCACCTTCACTGCCGTGAGCCCTGAAACGCCAGATGTTAGCATCGTCAACCAGCATCGAGTCTATTAATATACATGAGTGATTGATTAAATCATCGGGGCCGTTGATAGGGTGGAGTTTTAAATATTCTTTAGAAGCAAATGCCGTAACGGAATATTTTGTTAATATGCTTGCGACTAAACCTTCATCTTTCGGTTGGGCATAGGTGATTAAAATATCGCAATCGTCAGGGAACGAGACTCCCTCGGAAAATTCGTTGCTATCAAGGTTATAGGTTTTTAGCGAAATACGAATGTCGCCGGGATCTTCAATCTTGTGAATAACATAGCGAGCCAGATAGGTGACGATGCCCGTTGGGGCGTAGATCGTTACCTTCCCCCGTTTTTCATGCTTATAATCAGCAATAAAATTAATGAGTTGGCTATTTTTATCCAGTGAAGCATTAACGTAGGGTAACAACGCCTCTCCGAACTGTGTGAGTGACAGCTGGCGTGTGGTGCGCTCAAAAACTTTGAGTCCAACGCGGGTTTCAAAATCAGATAAATATTTACTCACATTGGCCTGCGCCATACCCAATAAGGCGGCAGCATCACCAATGCTGTGCGTTGCGGCGATGACAGAAATAATTTTCAACTCACGCGGCTTCAATTGCAGGTTACTCATCATGCGCACCCATCTATATGATTTTATATATAATATTATATAAACGGCAGCGTTGCATTGGCAAATTTGTAACCATTATTATTCGCCTCGCTTGTTTGGCGTTTAAATGGATTGCATGGAATGACTATTAATAAAAATTTACTCATCGCTGCCACGTTATTTGCATCATCATCCGCGATGGCCGGTGATTTTTCACTAGGGGCGGGGGCTGTATTTAATGAATCGCCTTACAAAGGGTATAACGAAAATACCACCGCAGTACCGTTAATTAGCTACGAAGGCGACCGGTTCTATGTGCGTCAGACCACGGGAGGATGGATCCTGTGGAAAGATGGTAAAAATGAACTGAGCCTGACGGCAACCTGGATGCCGCTGCATTTCGACCCGGATGATAACGACGACCATCAGATGAAACACCTTGATGAGCGTAAAGCATCGGCATTTCTGGGCGGCGCATACTATCGCCACGAAAGCTGGGGTAGCCTGAAATTCGCCGTTTCTGGTGATGCGATGGATGAAAGCGGTGGCGTGATGGGCGAAGTGTCCTATTTCCGCCCGATTCGTATGGAGCGCCTGACGCTGACGCCGTCAGTGGGCGTTTTCTATAGCGATGAAAGTTACAACGATTACTACTACGGCGTGTCCGGCAACGAATCTCGTCGCACCGGGCTGGATGAATACAAGGCTGGTGACAGCTGGACACCGTACGTTGGCCTTGCCGCAAAATACCAACTGACCCAAAGCCTGTTCCTGAATGCCAGCGCGGTGTACACCGTATTACCTGACGATGTGAAGAACAGCCCGATGATCGACCGTGATGACAGTTTCGCGCTGATGACGGGCGTGACCTGGCGTTTCTGATGGCTTAACACTGTCCCCACGGAAGGGGGCAGCCTCTCTGATTGCCTGGTGCTGTTGCGTTTATCTGGTTTGTCAGCCCTATGTTTTGCCGGGTGGCGGCTCCGCCTTACCCGGCCTACGATACGGCTTCAGGCCCGCGCAAGCGCAGCGCCGCCGGGCTTTTTATTGCCTTGATTATCTCCCTCTCCCGTGGGAGAGGGTTGGGGTGAGGGCAACGGGCAGCCAGGAATTAGGCCTCATCCACCCAAATTCGCATTTCCCCTTCACCGCGGTTCGCCCAGCTAAACCATGGAATAAAGGTTAATGTCTGAGGCTGACGCTGCACCGGTGAACGGTCGTATTGCCACAACGCATCTGAATCTGCTGCATGGCAACCGATGCCCTCTGCCTGAATCAGCATCTTATGAGCGAATATCCCTTTCCCTTCAAAGACCCGGAATGTGCTCTCCTCTGGCAGGGAGAGGTTATGCAGATTCGTACCGTTGTCGGCCTCTTCCAGGCAATATACCAACGGCCCGCGTTGCAGGGCGACTTTACCCGCCTGCTGGCGTACCTGTGGATTACCGTACAGACGGCGAACCGGCATGGGTAGCGTCAGCGTGAGGGTATCTCCCTCCTGCCAGCTGTGGGTGAGATAGAGATAACCTCGTGCCACTTCCCCTTTAATGACTTCGCCATTCAGGGCAACGTCCGGGGTCGCGCACCAGTCCGGCAGGCGCAGAGCCAGCGTGTGAGTCACCGGCACCGGAGAGGTAATGTCGATTTTTACCTGCTCATGCCACGGATAGTTACCGCTGATACGCAGCTGTAGCGTGCGATCGCCAACCGGGATAGTGACGTCGTTCCCCACATACAGGTTGATAAACAGCGCATCCTCACGAACGGTATAGATGTAATGACCGAGCGAAGTCAGCACACGAGCGATGTTTGGTGGGCAACACGCGCAGCCAAACCAGCGCTGGCGAACCGGCTTCACGTGATCGTAGATATGGTTGAACGACAACGTCCTGGGATGCACCTCAAGTGGATTCACATAGAAGAAATGCTTCCCGTCCAGCGCCATACCGCCTAATACTGTGTTGTATAACGCCCGCTCCATTACCTCGGCGTACTGGCTGTCTGCCTCCATCTCCAGCATCCGGCGGGCAAACATCATCAGGCCAATCGAGGCGCAGCTTTCGGCATACACCGTGTCATTAGGCAGATCGTAATCACTGCTGAAGGCTTCGCCGCTGCTCTGCGAGCCAATCCCACCGGTAATGTAGAGCTGACGCTGGGCCATATTTTTCCACAACCGCAAACAATCCTGGCGCTTGCCTTCGTCATGACTCAGGCGCGCCAGATGTGCCATACCTGCCATCAGATAGACAAAACGCACCGCATGACCAATTGCCGTTTGTTGCTCCGCAAGCGGCTGATGCGCCTGGCTATAGGCTTTGTCTTTCACCATCCACGCCGGGCCGTGGGTGTTCCAGTGTGACGTTTTGCCGCGCTTCTCGTATTCGATATCGTAAAAATGTGGCTGTGCCCCGCGCTCTTCGATGAAGTATTTCACCAGCGCCAGGTAGCGTGGCTCCTGCGTGACGTCGTACAACCGCATCAACGCCAGTTCAATTTCCGGGTGACCGGGGTAACCGTGCAGTTGGTTAACGCCTGGGCCAAACACAGTGTCGATGTGATCGGCAAGCTTGCACACCACCTCCAGCAAACGGCGTTTCCCCGTTTCCTGGAAATACGCCACGCCAGCTTCAATCATATGTCCGGCGCAGTAAAGCTCGTGGCACTCAGCCAGATTCGACCAGCGCGCTTCGGGGGCTTTCACCGTGAAATAGGTGTTGAGATAGCCATCTTCGCATTGCGCCGCCGCGACCAGCTCAATCACCTCATCGGCTGTTTTTTCCAGTTCTGCGTCGGGCTTCTGGCACAGTGACCACGCCACGGCTTCGAGCCATTTCGCCACGTCGCTGTCCTGAAACACCATGCCGTAGAATTCGCCTTTCTCCAGACCTGCCGCAATGCGGAAGTTAGTGATGGCATGGCTTGGCTCGGCTTCCGTCACGCGATCGTTGAGCGCATCCCACTGGTAAGGAATGACCACATCGCGCACCAGCTGCTGATACTGGCCAAGAAAGGGATCGTTAATTTTAAGCGTGTGCAGGTCGGCTTCCATTATGGACATCTCGTTCTCCTCAGGACTGTACGTGACGCTGACGCAAATCGGTGGAAATGCGCGACATCATTGGATTGTTGAGTCTGCACCAGCGGATAGAGACAGCCAGCAGCAGATGGAAAAGGGCAGGGAGCAACGTCTCCATGGCGGTGATGCCCTGCAGGGACGCCGGTGTCTGGTTACCGGCACCAGGCTGATAGGCCACGGCGATAAACACCAGGCTGATGATCCCGGCGCTGGAGGCCCACGCCAGCTTGATGAAAAACAGGTTGAAGGCGAAGTTCATGCCAGAGGAGCGCACGCCGGTTTTCCATTCACCGTAGTCGTCGGCGAAGGCCATCAGCGAAAAGTGCAGCGGCAGCGTAAAGCCCAGGATGACGCCGTTGCTCAGGATCACAATCAGCCACAGCGTCTGGTCATTCGGCCCACCGGGCAGGAACCACATTCCCGCCGCGAGTACGGCCAGCACCAGGTTGGTGTAATAGTAGAGTTTGACCGTATCAATACGACGGGACAGCGGGTTAACGATCACTGCCCCGAGAATGGCTGCAAAGGTCACCATGGTGAAAAACAGTGAGGTGTAGGCGGTGCTGCCCTGGAGCACGTAGGTGATGAAATACATATATCCGCCGCCGCGAATATTGAACACGTTAATCAGCAGGAAGGACATCACCAGCATCAGCAGCAACTGGTCATTATTACGCAGGCCAGCCAGATGCTCGCGGAGGGTGAATTTGCCCATCAGTGCCAGCGGTACTCGCTCACGCACCCAGAAGAAACAGCACAGGAACATCACCACGGCGATGGCACACAGCACGCCCACTCCAAGCTGATAACCCTTTGCGGCATTGCCCTGGCCTAATGCAGATACCAGCCACGGCAGGCCGACGGACACTAAAAACCCGGCAACGCCGCACAACACAAAGCGCCAGGACTGGCAGGAGATCACCTCGTTGTGGCGCGTTGTCATGGTGTTAATCAGCGCGCAGTAGGGCACGTTGATGGCGGTATAACCCACCGACAGGAGCAAGTATGTTCCGAATGCCCAGGCGATTTTCACCCCCATGCTGGCTTCCGGGACGGTGAAGGTCAGTACGCCGATGATCCCAATCGGTAATGCCACCCACAGCTGCCAGGGGCGAAAGCGTCCCCACCGGCTTTGCGTACGGTCAGCAATCACGCCCATCACTGGGTCGGAGATGGCGTCAAACACGCGAAGTGCAATAAACAGCGTGCCGACGAGAGCAGGCGTCAGACCAAAGATATCGGTATAGAAAAAGGTGAGAAAGTTCATGATAAGACAGGTAATTACCGTGCCGCCCGCGTCACCCAGGCCATAGCCTATTTTTTCGCGAACTGACAGGCGGTCATCCATTACCTGTTGTGCAACGTCAGATTGTGTAATCGGTGTGGAAGTCATGAGGTAACTCCTCGGTAATCGATTTTTATCGTATTTGTGCAAGGTACCCCATTCATTCTGCACTGAACGGAAAGACCAACAAGGGAAGGGAAAAGTATAAAAAGATGACGATTCCGACCTGATGCCAAAAATGTGAGTTGGATCGGGCGGAGAAGTTAATATTTATTAATAATCAATAAATAAACTCAATTTTCACGACGATAAAAGCGGGATAGTGAATACCGATGCTTGAATTATCCATAGCGCTTCCGATTAAAGTACAAAATGGCGGGTTATTCATTTCCCGGGGTGTGGGTCGCCATCCGGCGAGAAAATTGACGTCGTGGGAGATTATTTTTGTCGAAAAAGGGACGTTAACGATCCTCGAGGAAAATACCCTTTTTGAGGTGAAGGCCGGAGAGAGCTTATTGCTTTGGCCGAATCGGCGACACGTTGGCGTGGAGGATTTCCCGGCAGACCTCAAATTCTACTGGCTGCACTTTGAAGTGGAAAACGTTGAAGTGGAAAACGCCGCGCAGAACGCCCCGCCGCTGGCAATAGAACAACATTGCAGCGTCAGGGATGCGCAATATGTCATTTCACTGTTCCGCCAGTTTCTGAGCGAGCAGGAAAAATTACAGCGCAGCATTGCGCTGGAACTCTTGTTGCTCCTGATTTTACAACAGGTTTCGCTCTCTTCCGGATATGAAGACAAAATGGATGAGGCCGGCGCTTCGATGGCCTGGAAGGCGAAACAGCTCATTCGCACACAATTTCATTTACCCCTCTCCACTTCGCAACTTGCCAGGGAATTGCACTGTAATGCCGACTATCTGGGGCGGGTGTTTCGTCGCACCTTCCATTTAACCCTGACAGAGGCGATTCATCGCCAGCGTGTCAGGGCGGCAGAAAAACTGTTACTGAACGACTCCGCATCACTCACCGAAGTGGCAACCCGCTGCGGGTTTAATGACGTGGGCTATTTCCGGCAGATATTCACTAAGCACACGGGCTTAACACCCGCCGTCTGGAAACGGCGGTATTGTAAGGAACATATTAATTCCGGGTAATTACTGCCCGTAATACGCATTCGCCCCGTGCTTGCGCAGGTAGTGTTTGTCCAGCAGATCTTGCTGCATCACCGGTAGCTGGGGGGCCAGCTGGCGCGAGAACAAACCCATATAGGCGCACTCTTCCAGGACCACGGCGTTATGTACGGCATCGGCCGCATCTTTGCCCCAGGCAAACGGGCCGTGGGAATGCACCAGCACCGCCGGGATCTGCATCGGGCTAAGGTCACGCTCCTCGAAGGTTTTGATGATCACTTCACCGGTCTGATACTCATATTCCCCGGCAATTTCTGCTGTGGTCATCAGACGCGTGCAGGGGATTGCCCCGTAGAAGTAGTCTGCGTGAGTGGTTCCCCAGGCTGGTAGATCTTGCCCCGCCTGCGACCAGATGGTTGCG
This sequence comes from Enterobacter sp. C4G1, assembly GCF_052886895.1. NCBI lineage: Bacteria > Pseudomonadati > Pseudomonadota > Gammaproteobacteria > Enterobacterales > Enterobacteriaceae > Enterobacter > Enterobacter sp. C4G1. The sequence continues at coordinate 1,270,723 of NZ_JBQVVV010000001.1, forward strand.
TGGCGGGAATGGGTATGCACGATGCCGCCAATCTCAGGATAACGGCGGTACAACGCAAGATGCGTTGGCGTGTCTGACGAGGGTTTTTTGCTCCCTTCGACAACCGCGCCGGTGGCGATATCTACCACCACCATATCCTTTGCGGTCATCACGTCATACTCCACGCCGGAAGGTTTGATCACCATCAGGCCGCTTTCACGATCGACTGCGCTAACGTTGCCCCAGGTAAATGTCACCAGCTGGTGGGCGGGAAGCGCCAGGTTTGCCGCCAGCACTTCGGCTTTGAGTTGTTCTAACATGCCATGCCTCCTTCCTGCATACGGGCTTCAATCCAGCGACGTGCCTGGATAATTTCAAGTACGGGTTCTTTTGCTTTTTCGGTCCACATTTCAATGAGAAATGCCCCGCGATAGTTCAGCTGATTCAGCGTGTTAAACACGCCAACAAAGTCAACGCACCCTTCGCCAAACGGCACATCGCGGAACTGACCCGGGCTTTGTTCGGTGACGGGTTGGGTATCTTTCAGGTGGATTGCGGCAATACGGTCAATGCCCAGCGTCAGCTCGGCGGTGACATCGTTACCCCACGCGCTCAGGTTGCCGACATCCGGGTAAACGCTAAACCACGGCGAGGCGAGCATGTCGTCCCACTTTTTCCACTTGCTGATGGAGTTCATAAAGGCGGTGTCCATGATCTCCACTGCCAGCATCACCTGAGCGGCAGCGGCTTGTTCAACTGCCCAGGCCAGCCCTTCGGCGAAGCGCTGTTGCGTGCCCTCGTCATGCTCTTCGTAATAAACGTCATAACCTGCAAGCTGAATGGTGCGGATACCCAGGTCACGCGCCAGCCTGATGGCTTTGGTCATGATCTCGCGAGCGCGTTCACGCGCGGTTTCATCGCGGCTGCCAAACGGGAAGCGGCGGTGGGCGGACAAACACATCGACGGGATCGATACACCTGTTTCCAGCATGGCTTCTACCAGAGATGCGCGCTGCGCGGTGCTCCACTCCAGGCGGGATAAACGTTCATCGGTTTCATCGACCGACATTTCAACAAAATCGAACCCGCAGCTTTTTGCCAGAACCAGGCGCTCTGGCCAGGAGAGTGTTTTTGGCAGCGCTTTTTCATAAATACCTAACGGATGCTGACGCATGGTTACTCTCCCCAGATGTCGCGGATTTGCGAATGGAATGCCTGTGCCACCTGCGGTGGATTTTCTGCACCTGCCAGCGCTCGCCCAGCGATAAAGGCTTTAACGTTGATCTGCTTAAACAGCGGCAGGTCGGCAGGGGTGATCCCACCGGTGATTGAAAGCTGCAAACCGATATCGGACAGCGCTTTCATTTTGGCGAGATCCGCTTCGCCCCACTGTTGACCGCTGGCCTGGGCATCACGTCCACGGTGGTAGATGGCTTGCTGTACGCCAGTGCGATACCACGCACGGGCATCGTCCAGTGTCCAGTTACCAAACAGCTCCATCTGGATTTCACCGCCGCAATGTTGTGCAACCTCATGGCCTTTTTCAACAGTTGCCAGCGGCGCGGCGCAGATGATGGTCATCCAGTTGGCTCCTGCGCCAAATGCCTGTTGTGCCAGTGTTTCCCCGGCATCTGCCACCTTCCAGTCGGCCACGATGATTTTATCCGGGCACTGTTCGCGAAGCGCGCGCACGGCGTGTAAACCCTCGGTCAGGCACAGAATGGTGCCCGCTTCGACGATGTCGACATGATCCGCAAGCAAAGCGACATCGCGCTGCGCGGCCTGAAGTGAGGTATGGTCGAGCGCCAGTTGCAGTAATGGACGGCTCATAGGTCAAACTCCTTAACGCGGGCGTGATAGCCCTGTAGTGCGGTAATCAGTAACTGGTATCGGTGGTATTTGCGCTGGTAGGCCGCATGGGCGCGCATGTCGGGTTCAATAATCCGGATGTCATGTCTCAGGGCACGCTGCGCAGCGTGAAAATCGGCATAGATACCCATACCGACGAGTGCCGCAAGCGCGGCGCCGGAACACCCCGTCTCTTCAACCTGCGGCAGCTCTATTGCCAGGCCGCTGACATCTGCCAGCATTTGCATCCACACATCCGAATGGGTTGGGCCACCCGTGACACGCAGTGACGTCACCTGCGTAAAGCGTTCGAGCATCCGGTTCAGGTGGGTCATGTGGCTAAAGACCACGCCTTCATAAACCGCCTGCAACAGATGGGCTCGGGTGTGGAGCGCCTGCATTCCGTAAAAACCACTGCTCATCTCCAGGCCAGCGTTGCTGCCATAGAGAAAAGGCAGGAAAAACACATCGCTTTCCGCTTTCGGTAAGCTTGCGACGGCGTGGTTAATCTCACTGAACGACACGTCACCCCACTGCGCGGTCAGCCATTCCAGGTTGCCGGATGAGGTAGGGCTGGCTTCATGCACGATGTACTGCTGCGGGTGAATATAGCGGCCATACACATAAGGAAAGGGTTCGTTATCGCGAATGCCGTTGGCGATCCCGCTGGTCACGGCCCAGGTTCCCATCACCGCGTTAAGCGTATATTCGTCATGTAATCCGGCGCAGATCGCGGTGGAAACCACATCAAACAGCCCGCCAACGACGGGAGTACCCGCCGCCAGACCGGTAAGCGAGGCTGCCTGAGCGGTGATTTCCCCGCAAATTTCTGCTGACCCGACAATGGGCGGAAGCGCGCCATCAATTTCGCTAATCCCGAGCCAGCGAGTCAGCTGCGGGTCGTACTGGCCGGTGTTCATGTTGTAGAGGTTGGATTCTGAGATGTTGCTCTCTTCGCAGCCTTTTACCCCCGTCAGGCACCAGCGCAGGTAGTCGTGCGCCATCATCACGCAGCCAATCTGCTGATAACGCTGCGGTTCGTTCTCTTTGACCCAGCGCAGGAGCGATGCCGGATGCCCTGTCCACAGCGTCTGGCGCGTGTGCGGGTAGAGTTTTTCGGGGATGCCGTCCTGCTGCCAGCGTTGCACAATCTCCAGTGCCCGACGGTCAGAGGAGAGCATGGCGTTGCCCAGCGGTTGATCCTGTTTATCAAGAAGAAACAGCCCTTTGCCCTGAGCAGAAATACCGATACCTTTGATCTGCTCGCCGTCGACACGGGCGTTTTTCAGCAGCAGCGCGACGGTTGTGTGGCAGTGTTGCCAGAGCTGGTGCATATCCCGTTCGGCATAGCCAGGGCGCGGGCTGAGGGTGGAAACCGAGCGGCGCTCAATACAGACTTCTTTACCCTGGCTGTTGTATAAACCGGCTTTCAGATAAGTACCGCCACAATCGATACCCAGCCAGAAGGGCTCTTTTTCACTCATCTTCATCTCACTTATGCGCCGGGTGGCGCTGCGCTTACCCGGCCTACGGTTTGGTTTAGTGGGTCAGGTGAGGGCATCAGGCCGCACGTTTATGCGGATTCACCGTGGGATTCGTTTCCGATCCGGCATCGCATTTCGCCGGTAACAGCAGGGCCAGCAACGATGCCAGCGCCAGAGATACCGCCAGGCAGTAAACCCCTGCGTCTTTGCTGTACAGCGTGATAAGCACGCCTACCGCATAAGGGCCGCAGAAACCACCGAGGTTGCCCAGGGCGTTAATGACACCGCGCGCACCGCCTGCCATTTCGGCACTGAACAGACGCGCCGGAATGGTCCAGAACACGCCAGCAGCGGATTGCAGGAAGAAGCCGCAGCCGACCAGAGCGGAGTAGGCCAGCCAGGTGTTCTCTTTTAGCGCCACAGAAAGGAACATGCAGAGCGCGAAGCCAATCAGCGGCAGGGAGACAAACAGTTTGCGTTTGCCGGTACGGTCAGAGAGTGAAGAGAACAGGAACATGCCCGCAATAGCACCGATGTAAGGCAGAACGGCGAGCATCCCCACCTGGCCGATGCTGGTGTGTGTCAGCTCTTTCAGGATGGTGGGCAGCCAGAGGGTGTAACCGTAAATCCCGGTCTGGTAGAAGAAGTTCAGGGCGATTAACTGCCACATGGTTTTGTCGGAAAGCACGGCGCTCAGTGAGGCGTTTTTCACCTCTTTACCGGCGATCGCTTGTTGCTCTGCCGCCAGGGTTTGTACCAGGTAGTTTTTTTCAGCCTCGGAAATCCAGCGTGCTTCCTGCGGACGGTCGTAGACGGTGAGCGCCCACAGCACCAGAACCACAATCGACAGCAGGCCTTCAATGATGAACAGCCAGCGCCAGTCGAGTGCAGTGATTATCCAGCCCGACAGCGGCGCGGTGATAATCCCGGCGATGGGTACAAACATGATAACAATGGCGTTTGCCCGACCACGTTCGGCATCCGGGAACCAGTTACTGATCATCGTGAGCACAACAGGCAGCATCCCGCCCTCAGCCACACCGAGTAAGAAGCGCAGCGCCAGCAACTGATACTGGTTCGTGACGAGACCCGTCAGTACTGAGAGCACCGCCCAGGCGACCAGCGACCAGCCGATGAATTTCTTACCACTGCCGTGAACGGCAATTTTGCCGCCAGGCACCTGGAGGAATAGATAGCCAAGGAAGAAGATGCCACCCGCCAGGCCTGCCATGGTGGCAGAAATGCCCAGCTCCTCGTCCATGCCGCCAGGCATCGCAAATGCAATATTCACACGGTCCATATATGAAATAATGCAGGCGATAAGAATGGGAGGGATAATTCTTAGCCAGCGCTGGTGCGGAATATCCGCATGTAGAGCATTAGAAGAAGTGTTCATATTTAATGTCTCAGTTAATGTAACCGATATAGGGATGTTATTTTTATTGTTATTGCGTTGCTTTATTCATAGCGCTAATGCCGTCACGCAAAATGGCAATGCGATGGCTGACGTTAGCATTAGCATTTATTTCCAGTAATTTAATACCGGAGAATTTCAATGTTGCGGTGCTCGCCGCAGTAAACAGTGATTTTGCGTGTTCAGCCGTCATTAAACTTTCGGCGCAGAACGAAGAAAACGGCGCATGGAGATCCTGCCAGTCACCGTACTCGCCGGTTGCTGTTGTGCCGGAGAACATCAGTGCCCCGAGCTTACCGGTCTTGAGTGCCGCCTGAACATGCTCAACAGGTCGCGTGGTATTTCGTCCTTCAATGGCCGAACGCGCCCAGTTAATGCACACGCTGATATCGGTGTCTTTCACGACGTCCAGCACCTGCTCCAGGGGTAAAAACCCCTTACGTGGTGCGCTGCCGGTCATGGCATCGCAGTGTTCCAGAACCAGATCGCATGACCAGTCCCATCCGGCGATTTCGCGGATGGAACGGGCGAAGGCGTCAGTGGCCTGCTCAACCGAGGCGTTGCCTGCCTGTGGGGCGGCCTGCATTTCCAGCGCGATCACTTTGCCCGGGAAACGCGTATTGACGGCATCAATCTTTTGGCGCAAATAACGGTAAAAATTGATGCTGGCTTTTCGCTGATCTTCGTCTGCGGAGGCCAGGCCAAAGGCACCGTTTGTGCCACGCCGGCGCATGGTTTCCATCACTGCTGTGACCACGATTTGCCAGTCGCCAGGCGTATGACGGAACAACCATTCATCGCCATAAGGATGAAGGTCTTCAAGGCAGGGTTGTTCCAGCCCGCGAATGTACGGCGTGTCGGAAAGTTCTCGCCAGAAGGTGTGTTCTTCTTGTTCCCCTTTCTGGTGAAACGAGGGTGCGCAGGGGTACGCACCAATAATAAAACCGGTGTTGGTCATTTCGCGTTCCTGTATTTATCAGAAAATTACGGTAATTCGCTGATTGCCACTTTCACTACAATTTTACGAATTGCAGTTTCCTTGTTTTTAATACAGGCAGGACGATGAACATCCTGCGGGAAAAATATGGCGTAATTGCCTGGAGTCATTTCAATAAACGATTCGTTTTCACTGCCGTGATAAAAAATAATATCCCGTTGTTCCAGCAACGATTCACTTATTTCGTTATTACCTGTATCAATAGCGATACCTATTTTTTCTTCACCCCAGGCGAGAAACTGGATATCCAGGTAACGGCGATGCACTTCAGGACGGTTTTGGTGTTGTTCCTTCGTTTTAAGGTCGAGCACCTGGGCGAAGATGTTCCGTCCGTCAATTTCCACGACGCCAGGCTCCAGGGCGGTGAAGTCTGTGGTGCGCAGAAAATCGAGTGCTTTTTCAATTGCCTGCGGCAGGCGGCACGGGTTTGGCTGTGAAATATGTCCGAATATCATGGCGTCACTCCTTACAGCGACTGGATCTTCGCCCAAACGCTGTCATCAACGGTGATACCGTTACGACGGTTCTCTTCCAGCAGGCGCGTGAATTCATGCCCTGGCAGGCGAACAGCAACGTTTTCGTCTGAGCGCTCGGCCTGGGTGATGAAATCCATAATGCGCTGAAGTTTGGCATCGCGGGTTGGGCCATCGATCAGTTTATCGACCTCAATGGCGATAAAGATCTGCGACACGCCGTACTCGTCGCTGTTGTCCTGGGTGACTTCCGCCACAGAGGAGCCGTTAGAGAGCAGGGTCGCAATCATATCCAGCACGATAGACAGGCCAGAACCTTTCCAATAGCCCATTGGCAGAATGCGGCGGTTTTTCTCAATCACACCCGGCTCTTTGGTCAGATTGCCTTCGTCGTCAAACCCTCCGTCAACCGGCAGTGTGCGCCCGGCCAGGCGGTTCACTTCCAGCATCCCGTAAGAGAACATCGACATCGACATATCCACCATGGTGATGGGGCTGGACGGGATTGCGACGATCAATGGGTTTGTCCCGATGCAGCACTCTTTCGATCCCCACGCAGGCATCACGGCGATGGAGTTAGTCCAGCAAATGCCAATATAGCCTTTCTCCGCAGCCTGCCATCCGTAGCTGCCACCGCGCATCCAGTGGTTAGCGTTCCGCAATGCTACCAGACCGATACCGTGGTCGGAGGCCAGCTCTGTGGCGCGATCCATCATCTTTTTCGCCGTCAGGTTACCAATAGAACGCTGGGCGTCCCACTGTTCGATAGCACCCAGCGTGGTCACGCGCTTTGGCAGCGCATCAGGAATGATGTCGCCCGCGTCAAGCTGCTGGATAAAACGTGGGAAGCGATTCACGCCATGTGAATAGACGCCTGATTCTGTGGTGCGGGCAAACATCTCCGCACATGCCTCTGCGGTATCGGCTTTAATGCCGCGATTGAGCAGAACGCGATTAAATGCCGCTTTCAACTCTTCGAATGTCACTTTCATCCCTGTTCTCCTGTTCTTTTTAGGGGGCGCTATGAGTGCTTTTTTATCTCTAAATTTCACTATGCGAAATCTGATTTCAAATATAGCGATCAATTTTTGCCAGATCAACGACATTCATGATTTTCAAAATCGATTAAAATCAATTGGTTGTGTTTTTTCTGTTGAGATCGTGAACTGAGCCACACTTTGCGCTACCATCAGGGCGCGATAAAAAGGAGCCATTTGATGAGCATGAAAGAGAGCGAAATGACGCAAGAAAAAGAGAGGCCAGCAGGTAGCCAGAGCTTGTTTCGCGGCCTGATGCTAATTGAGATCCTCAGTAACTACCCGAACGGGTGTCCGCTGGCGCATTTATCAGAACTTGCGGGGCTGAATAAGAGCACCGTGCATCGGCTGTTACAGGGTTTACAGTCGTGCGGCTATGTCACACCAGCCCCGGCCGCGGGCAGCTATCGCCTGACTACCAAATTTATTGCCGTCGGACAAAAGGCGCTGTCGTCGCTGAACATCATCCACGTGGCGGCGCCACATCTTGAGACGCTGAACATTGCCACGGGTGAGACGGTGAACTTCTCCAGCCGGGAAGATGACCATGCCATTCTGATTTACAAGCTGGAACCGACGACAGGGATGTTGCGTACGCGCGCCTATATTGGCCAGCATATGCCGCTCTACTGTTCCGCAATGGGTAAGATTTACATGGCGTTTGGCCACCAGGATTATGTGGCGAGCTACTGGGACAGCCATCAGGAGCAGATCCAGCCCCTGACGCGAAACACCATTACTGAACTCAGCGCCATGTACGATGAGCTGGCGGACATTCGCGAACACAGCCTGGCGATGGATAAAGAAGAGAATGAACTGGGCGTGTCGTGTATTGCCGTGCCGGTCTTTGATATTCATGGCCGCGTGCCGTATGCCATCTCCATATCGCTTTCTACCTCGCGTATGAAGCAAGTGGGCGAGAAGAACCTGTTAAAACCCCTGCGTGAAACCGCAGAGGCGATTTCCCGCGAGCTGGGTTTTACCGTGCGCAACTAAACGTCTGGCAAAAAGCCAGATCGGGTGGCAAATGCCACAAATCTGGCTCCTTTCCCCTGTTTGATCAAAGCGCTGTCGCGCACCTCTCTGGCACTCTGCGGTTTTAAGCGCGCAGGCGGAGTGAAGAGATGAACCGGTTTATTGTTGCTGATTCGGCAAAGTGCATTGGCTGTCGTACCTGCGAAGTGGCCTGCGTGGTTTCGCATCAGGACACGCAGGATTGCGCAGCTGTTACTGCCGTGGCGTTTTCTTCGCGTATCCGGGTGATAAAAGGCGGCGCATTTACTACTGCGGTAGCGTGTCATCAGTGCGAAGACGCACCCTGCGCGAATGTGTGCCCAACCCAGGCAATTCGTTCTGAGGCGGGAGTCTGGCGGGTGGAGCAGTCTCGCTGCATTGGCTGCAAGAGCTGTATGGTGGCTTGCCCGTTTGGGGCGATGCAGGTTGCCGTGGTCGCGGAACACGCCCAGGCGCTGAAATGCGATTTGTGCGCGCATCGCGCGGACGGGCCAGCCTGCGTTGCTGCTTGCCCGACTCACGCGCTGAGCTGTGTTGATCCCGCCAGATTACGCGCCGAACGTCTGCGTTATCTGGCATAGGGCGTTACTGGCCGCCTTCGCGCCAGGCGATTTCAATCTCTTCTGCGAGAATTTTCACGCCAGCTTCAATTTTGTCCGGATCGGGAACGTAGTTCATACGCATACACTGGTGCGTGTGCGGCCACGGCTTATCCAGACCCGGGAAGAAGTAGTCCCCTGGCACCATCAGGACGCCGCGTTTTTTCAGGCGCTGATAAAGCAGCTCCGTCGAAATTGGCAGATCCTTAAACCACAGCCAGAGGAATATTGCCCCTTCCGGTTTATGGATCAGGCAGCGTTCTTCCGGTAAATAGCGGCGAAGGATGGCAATCGTGTCCTGAACGCGCTGGTAATAGAACGGTTTAATCACGTCGTTTGACAGACGCAGCAGGTCGTTGCGTTTGATCATTTCGCACATCATCGCCGGGCCGATACCACCAGGTGAAAGGCTAATAATGCCGTTCATATTGGTGATGGCGGTGATGATTTTTTCGTTGGCAACGATGATACCGCAGCGGCTACCCGGCAGGCCGAGCTTGGAAAGGCTCATGCACAGCACAATGTTCGGGTTCCACAGCGGGCGCGCTTCGCTGAAAATGATGCCAGGGAAAGGCACGCCGTAGGCATTATCAATGACCAGCGGGATGCCGTGTTGATTCGCCAGCGCATCGAGCTTCATCAGTTCGTCATCGGTAATCACGTTGCCCGTTGGGTTGGTAGGGCGCGACACGCAGATCATGCCCGTCTCTTCACCAATGTGCAGGTGTTCAAAATCGACGTGATACTTGAACTGGCCTTCCGGCAGCAGCTCGATATTCGGACGTGCAGAAACAAACAGGTCTTCTTCGAGGCCGGAATCGGCGTAGCCGATGTATTCCGGGGCCAGCGGGAACAGCACTTTTTTGGTGGTGCCGTCGGCGCGACGTCCTGCAAAGAGGTTAAACAAGTAGAAAAATGCACTCTGACTGCCGTTTGTCAGTGCAATATTCTGTGGCTCGATATCCCAACCCAGCTCTTCACGCAGCATATCGGCAAGGAGGGTGAGCAGCTCTGTTTTACCCTGAGGGCCATCGTAATTGCAAAGCGCATCAGTCGCTTTACCGTTTTCCAGCATGTTGGCAAGCAGCGTCTGGAAATACTCATTCATCTCCGGAATTTGAGCCGGGTTTCCGCCGCCGAGCATGATTGCGCCCGGTGTGCGCAGCCCGTCGTTGAGATCCTCCATCAGGCGTGTAATGCCTGAATGGCGGGTAAATTTGTCGCCGAAAAGTGAAAACGTCATAGCAGGTGTTCTGTCGGGCTTATTATGAAAGTGGGTAACCATAACGCTAGCATCGGGCGGGTGCAAATCGAGTGAAACGACAGGGTTTATTGTTTTATCCGGCGTGGGCGTATTTATGTGGTGGATTGTTCTGCTGGTTTAACCCCCACCCTTTCGGGAGAGGGTTAAGGAGAGGGTTACTGATTTCCTGCCCACACGACCATGGCTTTATCGCCATTATGCTCACGCACAAAACCGTACCCTTCTTTTAGCGACAGCGTGGTTTGTTTACCTTCGCCAATGGCCGGGTGGCGGGCGCGGAACTGCCCCAGGATCTGCCAGTGAGCAACGGTTAACGCCTCTTTGCCCGTGACATCCTGCCAGTTCATATCCGAACGTGTTCCCTGAAGTGGATCAGATCCTGTCGGGCCAAATGGGCGTTCGGATTCATCCCCGTAGTAGATTTGTACACTTCCTGGTGCCAGCAGGAGCAGCTCTGCGGCACGCTGCCCTCCTTCGCGGAACAGACGGGTATCGTGTGAAGAGAGGTAGCTCAGAACGTTGAATCCCTGGAGCTTTTCGGCCATTTGCTGCCAGGTTAAGTCGATATCGGCCAGGCAATCCACCGCTTTCGCCGCCTGCTCCTGGTAGTCGAAGTTGATCATTGCATCGAAACCGTGGCGGTAATAGTCGCTCTGCATAACCCCGTGCCCCCAGGATTCACCGGTCATCCAGAACGGGGCATCATCGAGCTTTTTGGTGGGGTTTTCTGCTTTCCACGCCTTTAACGCTGCGCTTGTCTGGTCTTTCAGCTGCTGCCATGCGGCAAGTTCGACATGTTTAGCCGTGTCGACACGAAAACCGTCGATGCCGTAATCACGTACCCACTGGCTGAGCCAGTGAGTCAGGTAATCGCGTGGCGTGTAGCCGGCAATCTCTTTGGCGTGGGTGTCTGGCTTGTGTTGATAAAAGTTTGGCAGGCCGGAAGGGACGGTTGATTCTGTTTTCAGGTCAGGTAAAAACGCCAGCGACATGGTTAAGTCGTCATAACCCGGACTGTCGTAATCACCGATATCGGTGCGTATCCATTTTTTACCCCACCATTTTTCCCACGCGGCTTTGTCACTGAAATTAATGTAGTCGTTAAAACTATGCCAGCTCTGGCCAGCGCCCGGTTTCCAGTCGGTCCAGTGTTCGCCCAGGGTCTTTTTCAGCTCGTCGCCTTGCAGATACAATGCGCCAAATTGGCATTCCTGCATATCGGCGAGCGTGGCATAACCCGTGTGGTTCATCACGATATCGAACAGGATGCGGATACCGCGCTTGTGGGCTTCATCAATCAGATGACGTAAGTCGTCTTCCGAGCCCATATTGGCATCAAGCTTTGTCCAGTCCTGCGTGTAGTAGCCGTGGTATGCGTAGTGAGGGAAATCGCCTTTCGTACCGCCGCCCACCCAGCCGTGGATCTGTTCCAGCGGGGAGCTTATCCAGAGCGCGTTAACACCCAGTTGCTGTAAGTAATCGAGTTTACTGGCGAGGCCTTTGAGGTCACCGCCGTGGAACGTGCCAATCTCCTGCATTCCGTCTTTATGGCGACCGTAGCTGTTGTCATTCGTCGGATCGCCATTAACGTAGCGATCGGTCAGTACGAAGTAGACGGCAGCATTTTGCCAGCTAAAAGGGGCAGGTTTGTCGGTTTCGGCACGCTCCAGCAGCAACAAACCGTTGCTGTTAGCTGCGGGCTGAAGTGTGATTTTTCCCTGCTGCACGGTCGCGGTTTGCTTGCTGTAGAAATCGCGCACCACTGAGCCTTCAGGGAAGGTGCTGCTCACGTCGAGGGTTAGCGGTTTTCCGTCCCATTTTGGACACTGACGGATTACGTTTGCCACCGGCTGTTCCGTCACGCTTTGAATCGCCAGCATCAGGGTTGGCGTGCCAGAACGGGTATCGACACGCATCTGGTAGTCGCCATCACGGAACAGACGCCACTGCGGTGGAGTACCTTCGCAGGGTTTAAGCGACAACATCTCGTTGAGTTTTATGGCATCTGTTGGCTGCCAGCACGTGTTGTCAAAACTCAACGTCAAAGGACGAGTACCCTTCGCGAGCTTTGCATGGCTGGTGAATATTCCGGTGCCTTCGGCACTGAACGCGCCAAAACCCGGTGATGTCCAGTCCGCGTGTGCCAGTGCGGGTAACATCAGAAAAGCTAATGCAGTGCGTTTCATTCCATTTTCCTGTCGCGGCATTTTTGACCAGTGTGCCACCAGGTAAAGTCGAGAAACTCATCCCTTTGCGCTTTCTGAGAGGGTGATGCGAAAGGATGAGTGATCCCGCGCAAAATTAAGTAGTTATCTGCGATAACGCACACAATTTTTCAGGAATGATGTTTTAGTGAGCAACTTTTAGGTGACATAGTTTCGGAATTGGACTATTTCTTTAGGTGCTCTGGAAGTCTATTTTTGTTATGATTTGAGATTCCGCTCTCAAATTTGTGAAAAAAATAAGGTGTTGGAATGTCTAAATCCGACCAGGAGACCTAATGATATCGACTCCCATTCGACGATTTGGGGCTACGATACTCATGTTACTCACCGTGTCATTTTCAGGTGAGGTGCTTGCGAAAACGCACACGGATACATCGAGTCATAAAGCCCACGTCATAAAGACGACGAGTAAAAGTAAGGTTAGCAGTAAACAAGAGTATTCTCGCAATAGTGCAAAGAGTAGTTCACTTCCTGATTTGCGAAAATACCCTTCCGGAACACCAAGGAAAAAAGCGTTTCTCCGGACGGTAATGCCTTATATTACAAGTCAAAATTCCGCGATTACTGCGGATCGTAACTGGCTGACATCAAAGCAGTACGATAGCCGCTGGTCGCCATCTGAACGCACGCGTCTGAAAGATATCGCGCAACGCTACAAGATAAGCTGGAACGGTAACACGCGTCGTGTGCCGTGGAATGCGTTGTTAGAGCGTGTGGATATCATCCCAGGCAGCATGGTAGCGACAATGGCCGCAGCCGAAAGTGGCTGGGGTACGTCGAAACTGGCGCGTAGCAACAATAATCTCTTCGGTATGAAGTGTGTCAAAGGCCGTTGTAACAATGCGCCAGGAACGGTGAAAGGGTATTCGCAGTTTGAGTCTGTGAAAGACTCTGTGAACGCCTATGTGGTGAACCTGAACACGCATCCGGCATACTCCTCATTCCGTAAGTCACGCGCTCAGCTGCGTAAAGCGGATCAGGAAGTGACGGCAAGCACGATGATCCACAAGCTGAAAGGTTATTCCACCCAGGGACAGAGTTATAACAACTATCTGTTCGCGATGTACCAGGATAACCAGCGCTTAATTGCCGCACATATGTAATCCTCAAAAAAACGCCTTCCACTGGAAGGCGTTTTTCTTTTCTGCATCAGACTATATCAGCACTTCACTGTGACGCTCCCGATACTCCTTCGGCGTGGTGTCGTATTCTTTCTTGAATACCGAGTAGAAGTATTGCAGCGACGGGTAACCACACATCTGCGATATCTCGTTGATAGATAGCGAGGTAGAGACCAGCAGGCTACGCGCTTTCTCCAGTTTCTCGGCGTGGATGACGGCATGAATGGTTTCGCCAACCTCTTCCTTGAAGCGTTTCTCCAGGTTGGAGCGCGAGATGCCAACTGAATCCAGCACCTGATCGACCTTGATTCCTTTGCAGGCATGGTTGCGAATGTAGTGCATGGCCTGGATTACGGCCGGGTCGTTCAGGGAACGGTAATCGGTTGAACGGCGTTCCACCACACGAACGGGAGGAACCAGCAAACGCTGGAGTGGCAAGGCTTCGTTATCCAGCAACCGGTGGAGTAATTTCGCCGCCTGATATCCCATCTGGCGTGTTCCCTGCGCAACCGACGACAGCGCCACGCGTGACAGATAACGGGTAAGCTCTTCGTTATCGATACCGATGACGCACAGTTTTTCGGGAACAGGAATGTGTAAATGCTCGCAGACCTGTAGCACATGGCGGGCACGCGCATCGGTTACTGCGATAATGCCGGTTTGCGGAGGCAATGTTTGCAGCCAGTCTGCAAGGCGGTTTTGCGCGTGCTGCCAGTTTTCTGGTGCGGTTTCCAGCCCCTGATACACCACCCCGCGATACTTCTCCTGCGCAACCAGTTGGCAGAAGGCGTATTCACGCTCCATTGCCCAGCGTTTACCGCTTGAGGCGGGCAGGCCATAAAATGCAAAGCGGTGAACGCCTTTCTCTTTTAAATGCAAAAAGGCACTTTCGACCAGCGCATGATTATCGGTCGCGATGTAGTTAACCGGCGGGTAATGTTCGGGTGAATGGTAAGAGCCGCCGACACCCACAATCGGGACGTCGACGTCGGTAAGCAACTGTTCGATGACGGGATCGTCATAATCTGCGATCACGCCATCGCCAAGCCAGTCTTTGATATTTTCTATGCGAGCCCGGAAATCTTCTTCGATGAAAATATCCCACTCCGATTGCGACGCCTGCAAATATTCACCTACACCTTCAACCACCTGACGGTCGTAGGCTTTGTTGGCATTGAATAACAACGTAATGCGGTGACGCTTCTCAAACATGGCTTACTTCCCAAATAAGTAACAATGCTGTTATCAGGCCCGTCGCTTGGTTGCAGAGTCCATCCAGACTGCCAACAACAGAATGGCCCCCTTGACGATATACTGCCAAAAGGTCGGGACGTCCATCATGCTCATTCCGTTATCCAGCGAAGCCATAATAAATGCGCCCATCACCGCACCCGCCACGCTGCCGACACCCCCGGCGAGACTGGTGCCACCAATGACGCAGGCCGCGATGGCATCCAGTTCGGCGATGTTCCCTGCAGATGGCGAACCGGCACCCAGACGTGAACTGAGAATCAGCCCGGCGATCGCGACCATCAGGCCGTTGATAGCAAAGACGGCGAGCTTAGTACGTTCTACATTAATGCCCGACAGTCGTGCCGCCTCCAGGTTGCCGCCAATCGCATAAATACGGCGACCAAATGCGGTGCGCGTGGCCATAAACATGCCCGCCAGCAGCAGAAGGGCTAACAGCAACACCGGGGTCGGTACGCCGCGATAGTCGTTCAGAAGCCAAATTGCGCCCAGCACGATCACCGCCGTCAGCGCCTGACGCCCGACAACCGATGTCGATGGGGCAGAGGCCAGCCCCAGCGCCTGACGACGCATACGCCCGCGCCACTGCCAGGCAACGAACGCCATTAACCCTACCACACCGAGCGTGAAGCCTAAGCCACCAGAGAGATAGCTCTGCCCAATTTGTGACATAGATGCGCTGGTAGGCGACACCGTTGTGCCGTTGGTAATACCAATCAAGATGCCCCGGAAGGCCAACATGCCGGCAAGCGTGACAATAAACGAGGGCACTTTGCGATAGGCAACCCACCATCCATTCCATGCGCCGAGCACCAGGCCCATGATCAGCGTGACGGCAACAGTGAGCGGCAGCGGCCAGCCGAACCAGACGTCGAAAATGGCGGCCACACCGCCAAGCAGGCCCATCATTGAGCCAACGGAGAGGTCTATCTCGGCGGAGATAATCACAAATACCATGCCCACGGCCAGGATGCCTGTGATGGCCGTCTGGCGCAGCAGGTTGGAGACGTTACGTGCGCTCAGGTATGAGCCATCGGTCATCCAGGTAAAAAACAGCATGATGACGATAATCGCGGCAATCATGACAAAGACTTGCAGGTTAAGTACCTTAAGTCCCGCGAACGCGCCAGGCGTCGGTGCAGCGACTTTAAGATCAGACGGATTGCTTTTCGACATGGCGTTCGCTCCTTAATGCGGCTTCCATCACCTGTTCTTGCGTCAGGCCTTGGTTAATCAGGTTGGCTTTTAATTTCCCTTCATGCATGACCAGCACGCGGTCGCTCAGACCAAGCACTTCAGGGAGCTCAGAGGAGATGACAATGACGGCAATCCCTTGCTGCACAAGCTGATTAATCAGTTTGTAGATTTCGTATTTTGCACCGATGTCGATCCCGCGCGTCGGCTCATCCAGAATTAATATGCGGGGATTGAGCAGCAGGCAGCGCGCCAGTATCGCTTTTTGTTGATTACCCCCACTCAGACGACCAATGGCCAGTTCCGGGGAGGAGGTTTTTACTTTAAGCCGGGCGAGCGACTGGAGAATGCACTGCTGCTCGGCGGCATCGTCCAGGCTGCTGAGTGCGCCAGAAAACTGGTTGAGGGCGGCAAGTGTGATGTTTTTACCCACGGCCATTACCGGAACGATGCCGTCTTTTTTACGGTCTTCCGGCACCATGGCGATGCCCTGAGCAATGGCCTGCTGGCAGTTTTCGATATGGATTGGCTGGCCATCGATATAAATGCTGCCTTCCCAGCGCCCTGGCCAGACGCCGAACAGACATTGTACGGCTTCGGTGCGTCCGGCGCCGACCAGCCCGGCGATGCCGAGGATCTCACCACGATGAAGTGAGAAGGAGACATTGTTAACCCGCTTAATGTGGCGATTAACGGGGTGCCATGCGGTCAGGTTTTCAACGCGTAAAACTTCATCCCCAATCGTGTGGGGTTCGTTCGGATACAGCGCAGTAAGCTCGCGCCCGACCATCATGGTAATGATGTCGTCTTCGCTCATGCCTGCCGCTTCGCGCGTGCCGATGTGCTGACCATCGCGGATCACGCAGATGGTGTCCGAAATGGCTTTCACTTCATTGAGTTTGTGCGAAATGTAGATACAGGCGATGCCGTGGTGTTGCAGGTCGCGGATGATGTTGAGCAGAACGGCCGTTTCCTGTTCGGTGAGCGATGCCGTCGGTTCATCGAGTATTAACAGCCGTACCTGTTTGTTCAGCGCTTTGGCAATCTCAACCAGCTGCTGTTGGCCCAGCCCTAAATCCCCCACGCGGGTATTGGGTGAAATTGCGAGGCTCACCTGCGCCAGCAGCTTTTCACAGCGCAGCGTCATGGTGTCGTAATCCAGCACGCCGTGACGTGAAATCTCAGCGCCCAGGAAGATATTTTCCAGCACGGTGAGATGCTTAACCAGTGCCAGCTCCTGATGAATGATAGCGATGCCTTTGCGTTCGGTATCGCGGATGTGTGTGGCCTGAATCACCTCTCCGGCAAAGACAATTTCGCCGTCGTAGCTGCCGTGAGGGTAGATCCCGCACAACACTTTCATCAGCGTTGATTTACCCGAACCGTTTTCACCACACAGTGAAACCACCTCTCCGGCGTTGAGCCGCAGGCTGACGTTATCGACGGCTTTCACCGCGCCGAAAGCTTTGGTGATGCTTTTCATTTCTAGTAAATAAGGCATAACTGCTCCACATGACCCGAAGTAAGAACAGCACAAGTCGATGCGCCCCCGCAGGGCAGGGGCAGCGCTGGATTACAGTTCACTCTTTTTGTGGAAACCGTCTTTAATCACGGTGGCGTCAATGTTCTCTTTATTGACTTCGATTGGGGTAAGCAGGCGAGACGGAACATCTTTCAGGCCGTTGTTCAGGCTAGTGTCTGCTTTGGGTTGTTGGTTATTACCTAGCTCAACGGCAATTTCAGCTGCCGTGTTGGCGAGTTCGGTGATGGGTTTGTAGACGGTCATGGTTTGCGTGCCGGCGATAATACGTTTAACGCCCGCGAGATCGGCATCCTGACCTGAAATCGCGACTTTACCGGCAAGGCCCTGTGCACTGAGCGCCTGAATGGCACCGCCAGCTGTCGCATCATTGGATGCAACAACAGCGTCAATTTTGTTGTTATTGGCGGTTAAGGCGTTTTCCATAATTTTCAGCGCATTTTCTGGAAGCCAGCCATCTGCCCATTGATCGCCAACTACTTTAATCTTGCCATCTTCAATATATGGCTTAAGCACTTTCATTTGTCCTTCACGGAACAGTTTGGCGTTGTTATCGACCGGCGAGCCGCCCATCAGGAAATAATTCCCCTGAGGCACTTTATCAACCAGACTTTTTGCCTGTAACTCACCGACTTTTTCATTATCGAATGAAATATAAAAATCAATATCCGCATTATTAATCATGCGATCATAGGCTAAAACTTTTATACCTTCTTGCTTTGCTTCTTTAACTACGTTACTTAACACCTGGCCGTTATAGGGGATAATGACCAGAACATCTACGCCACGGTTAATCATATTTTCGATCTGCGACATTTGGGTTTCTTCGTTGCCGTTAGCCGACTGAACAAACACCTGGGCGCCAAGCGATTCCGCTTTTTTCACAAAAATATCGCGATCTTTTTGCCAGCGTTCAAGGCGCAAATCGTCAATAGCCATGCCGATTTTTACCTCTTTTGCATGGCCAGCAAAGCTTGCAAGCAGGAGAGTAGTGCAGAGAGTAAGGGACAGGTTCTTTATCTTCATAATTATAGGGCCTTTTTGTAGGTGATGTGCTGCTGAGATAAAAGAAACATTCACTGCTGTAGACGCAGCAAATTTTTAACGTGGAATGGCTGGCTGGCAATTACAGATTTTTATCTTCTCGTTATGATATTTGGTTTATTTCTGAATTTATGACCGCGATCTGATTTTAAAAGGTGTAACTTATTAATTACACACAAATCTGGAATAAGCGCCGAAAAAATAGTTTGCCTGCGCATTATTTTGCGAGCCAGCGCACAGTTGTGTATTCTCTCAATAGCAGTGTGAAATAACGTAATTGAGCAAGTGCGAATGTCTATTCACTATTACTCCAGTATCGACTACTCGCCGCATCCCTTGATTATGGAGCTCAATATGCAAGCTTATTTCGACCAACTCGATCGCGTTCGTTACGAAGGCCCGAAAACGTCCAATCCTTTAGCATTTCGTCACTACAACCCGGATGAGCTGGTGCTGGGTAAGCGCATGGAAGACCATCTGCGCTTTGCCGCCTGTTACTGGCACACCTTCTGCTGGAATGGCGCTGATATGTTCGGCGTGGGTTCCTTCGATCGCCCGTGGCAGCAACCCGGCGAGGCCATTGAGCTGGCTAAGCGTAAAGCGGATGTCGCGTTTGAATTCTTCCACAAGCTGAATGTGCCGTATTACTGCTTCCACGATGTGGATGTGTCACCAGAAGGCGCATCGCTGAAAGAGTATCTGAACAACTTTGCACAAATGGTTGACGTGCTGGCGGCAAAACAGCAGCAAAGTGGCGTGAAACTGCTGTGGGGCACAGCAAACTGTTTCACTAACCCGCGTTATGGCGCAGGTGCGGCAACAAACCCTGATCCAGAAGTGTTCAGCTGGGCCGCCACCCAGGTGGTGACAGCAATGAACGCTACCCATCAGCTTGGTGGCGAAAACTATGTTCTCTGGGGTGGCCGCGAGGGTTATGAAACCCTGCTGAACACCGATTTGCGCCAGGAACGTGAGCAGATTGGTCGCTTTATGCAGATGGTTGTCGAGCATAAACACAAAATCGGTTTCCATGGCACGCTGCTGATTGAGCCGAAACCGCAAGAGCCAACCAAACATCAGTACGATTATGACGTTGCCACCGTGTACGGCTTCCTGAAGCAGTTTGGTCTGGAAAAAGAGATCAAAGTGAATATCGAAGCAAACCACGCCACGCTGGCGGGTCACTCTTTCCATCACGAAATCGCTTCTGCCATTGCGCTCGGCATCTTTGGTTCTGTTGATGCGAACCGTGGCGATGCACAGCTGGGCTGGGATACAGACCAGTTCCCGAACAGCGTGGAAGAAAATGCGCTGGTGATGTACGAAATCATCAAAGCGGGCGGCTTCACTACGGGTGGCCTGAACTTCGATGCCAAAGTGCGCCGTCAGAGTACTGACAAATATGACCTGTTCTACGGCCACATTGGCGCGATGGACACCATGGCGCTGGCGCTGAAAATCGCGGCACGTATGATTGAAGACGGTGAGCTGGATAAACGCGTTGCGAAGCGTTATAGCGGCTGGAACAGTGAGCTGGGCCAGCAAATTTTGAAAGGCCAGTTATCGCTTGCCGACATCGCGAAGTACGCTGAACAGCATCATCTGGCGCCGCAGCATCAAAGCGGACATCAGGAATTGCTGGAAAACCTGGTGAATCACTACCTGTTCGATAAGTAACCCCGAGCTGAAGACGTTCATGGGCCCGGTAAGCGTAACGCCACCGGGCATTTCTGTTAAAGGAGTCACCGCAATGTATATCGGGATCGATCTTGGCACATCGGGTGTGAAAGCCATCCTGCTCAGCGAGCAGGGCGAGGTGTTAGCAACACAGACTGAAAAGCTTCAGGTTTCACGCCCGCATCCGCTGTGGTCGGAACAGGACCCGGAGCAATGGTGGCAGGCGACGGATCGTGCAATGAAGGCGCTGGGTGAACAACACAGCTTACGTGATGTAAAAGCGCTCGGCATTGCCGGGCAAATGCATGGCGCCACGCTGCTTGATAGCGAGCACCGTGTGTTGCGCCCGGCTATTCTCTGGAACGATGGCCGTTGCGGTGAAGAGTGCGCCATTCTTGAAGGCCGCGTGCCCACTTCCCGGGTGATAACGGGCAACCTGATGATGCCAGGCTTTACCGCACCAAAACTGCTGTGGGTGCAACGCCATGAACCTGAGGTCTTCCGTCAGGTCGCCAAAGTACTGCTGCCGAAAGATTATCTGCGTTTTCGTATGACGGGTGATTTCGCCAGCGATATGTCTGATGCGGCGGGCACCATGTGGCTCGATGTGGCTAAACGCGACTGGAGCGAGGCAATGCTCGATGCCTGTCATCTGACCCGCGATCATATGCCGGCGCTTTTCGAAGGCAGTGAGATCACGGGGACATTACAGCCCGGCGTAGCCAAAAGCTGGAACATGCCGGCCGTGCCGGTAGTTGCCGGTGGTGGCGATAATGCAGCTGGCGCTGTGGGTGTCGGGATGGTTGACGCGGGGCAGGCTATGCTCTCGCTGGGGACATCCGGCGTCTATTTTGCGGTTAGCGATGGTTATCGCAGCAACCCTGAAAATGCCGTGCACAGTTTCTGTCATGCCCTTCCGGGTAAGTGGCATCTGATGTCGGTGATGTTGAGTGCGGCATCCTGCCTTGACTGGGCGGCAAAACTGACCGGAATGGCAGATGTTCCGACGTTGATTGCGGCTGCGCAACAGGCGGATGAAAATGCGGGTACCGTCTGGTTTTTACCTTATCTTTCCGGCGAGCGTACGCCGCATAACAACCCTGAAGCCAAAGGCGTCTTTTTTGGGCTGACACATCAGCACGGCCCGGCAGAGCTGGCGCGTGCGGTGCTCGAAGGGGTAGGTTATGCACTGGCCGACGGAATGGATGTCGTACACGACTGCGGGCTAAAACCCGGCAGTATCACCCTGATTGGCGGAGGCGCCCGGAGCAGCTACTGGCGACAGATGCTGTCTGATATCAGCGGGTTGCAGCTGGACTACCGGACAGGTGGCGATGTGGGCCCTGCGTTGGGGGCGGCGCGTCTGGCGCAGATTGCCCTGAACCCGAATACTCCGCTTGCACAGCTGTTACCGCAGCTTGCACTTGAACAGGCGCATGTGCCTGATGCTAAACGCCATTTACAGTACGCTGAAAGGCGCGATGTATTCCGCAAAATCTACCAGCAACTGCTGCCGTTAATGTCATAAAAACGGTTGTCTGAAACAGGCATGAGGATGTCCTTTTTTGGTCTGTTCGTGCTCCCATTTCCTCGCCAGAATAAGGATACACCCACTGGCGAGGAGAACTATCATGTCACGTATTGCTTTACTCAATATCGATACCCAACAGTCTTTCCATCATCGGGATTACTGGCAGGAGAAGGATATTCCCGCTTTTCAGCAGGCGATGCTTGGGCTGATTGAAGGCTGCGAATCGCGCAATATTCCCGTTGTTGATATCTTTCATGTAGACGAGGAAGGCCCCTTCTCACTGCAAAGTGGCTCTGTCAAACCGATGGCTTTTTTACGTCATCATCCTGCTGTTGTATTCCAAAAACACGTCCACAATGCATTTACCGATACCGGCCTTGACCATTGGTTGCGAGAGCGCGATATCAACCAGTTGATCATCTGCGGCATTCGTACCGAGCAGTGCTGCGAAACAACCGCCCGGGTGGCCTCCGATCTGGGCTATGCTGTGACCTTTGTTAGCGAGGCAACGCTCACGTTTCCGATGACGCATAAGGGGATCACCCTCAGCGCAGACGAACTGCGCCATCGCACCGAGACGGTGCTGGCCGGGCGATTTGCCGATATTAAAACCGTCGCGCAGGCGCTGGAGTCACTTTAATGAGCATCGATGTCTGGTTCGTCATGCTGTCAGGGGTGTTGTCATTAGACATGACCGGTCCGGCAGAAACCTTCGTGCTGGCAGGCGATGTATTTCGCCTGCATTACATCGGCCCGGAGCCAGAAGTACCAACGTCGATTGGCCTGACGATGGGGGGCATCCAGCCATTACCGGATACCCTGCCTGCGGGGAGTTTGCTGGTGCTGCCCGGCGTCAGTGACTCCCGCTATCAGTTTTCAACGCCGCAAGCGAAGCGTATTCAGAACTGGTTGATGCGCCTGCAACCGCAAATTCACCATCAGGACATCACTGTCATGTGCGTCTGTTCAGGGGCTCTGCTGGCGGCGAAATCCGGTTTGCTGAATGGCAGGCAGTGCACAACGCACCACGATGTTATCGAGCGTTTGCGCAGTGCAGCACCTACGGCGATGATCAAAGAGAATCGCATATTCGTTCAGGATGGGAGTATCTGGACCAGTGCCGGGATCACGTCGGGTATCGATCTGGCACTGCATATGATCAATCGTCTTTGCGGGCCGGAAAAGGCACTGGCGGTGGCGCGTGAGATGGTGGTCTGGTTCCGTCGCTCTGGCGACGACCCGCAGTTATCCCCCTGGTTACGCTATCGCAACCATCTTCACCCGGCCATCCATCGCGCGCAGGATGCGCTCACCGCAGAACCGCAAAAAGCGTGGAGCCTGTCGGACATCGCCGCGCTGGCGCACGTCAGCCCGCGTCATTTGACCCGACTTTTTCAGGTGCATTTAGGCATAAGTGTTCGGGATTACCTGGAACAATTGCGTCTTGCTGTGGCTGAGCAGTGGTTGTTGCAGGGGCGTGGCGTGGAGCACGCGTCACTGGCGGCAGGGTTTTCTTCCCCGCGCCAGTATCACCGCGCCAGACAGCGTATCGTTAACTGACGAAACGGCGAGTATCTATCTTCTGTAGCAGCATCGACAGCAACAAACTCACGGCCAGTGTGGCGGCAAAAATCCAGACAATATCCAGCAGCGGCCAGCTTTTCAGCTCAACTCCTCGGGTTCGCAGGGCGTGGATCACCAGCGCGTGAAACCCGTAAATCCCCAGAGAATGCCGCGAGATAAAGCCAAGCCAGGGAAGGGGACGAGCGTTCAGCGTATTTTTGACCAGCGTCAGCAGGGATACGGCACAGATAAAGACCATCGGCCCGCAGTACAGGTACCACGTATCAGCGAAGTTACCGCGCCATTGCAGTTCGTACAGCGTCCCGCGGGAAATAATTACCACGCCGATGATAAAAACGGCGGCGCATAACCCATTAAGCCCGCGCTTTTGCGTGTCCATCATGCCAATGGCACGCCCTAACATGCCGTAGAGAATGTAGTAGAACGTATCGCCGCTGATATAGAGGTTAACTGGCAACCATTCAAATCCCCCTATTTTTTGCGACACCGTATTGGGGTTGGCCACTACGCCAATCACCACCATCAGCGCCAGCAGCATTTTTCCGCTCACATTTTTTACCTGAATCAGCGGAGAAACCAGATAGATAACGATAATCGCGAAGAAGAACCACAGATGGTAGAACACCGGTTTTTGCAGCAGATACTTGAATGAAAGCCCGGCGTTAATAGGGGTAAAGAGCGTGATATAGAGCAGCGCAATGGCGCTGTAAAACAGCAGGCATGATGCGATGCGCATGAAATGCTTTGGCTGCGCGCTTCGTTCGCCAAAAAAGAGAAAGCCGGAAATCATAAAGAACAGCGGCACGCTGACGCGGGACGCGGAGTTCAGAATATTGGCGATATCCCAGTTAACGTGGCTGATACTGTGGGCGTTAGTGACATACCAGGTGGTGGTATGGATCATCACCACCATCAGACAGGCTATTCCTCGCAGGTTATCAACCCAGTTAATTTTTGACTGCATCAGTTCCTCTGTTGTCCTGTTAAAAAGAGTGTGACTGCCAATATGTGAAAGCCTCTCGTTGGAAAATTCTGAGTTTTATTATGCGGGCTTGTGTGCAAGCCGCGAGATTCGCAGAATGCCAAACCTTAATCTATAAAAGCTTTGATACTAAAAATAACAGCCACAGACCAGGCCGGTAATAAAAATGATGATGAAGCGCGTGGCGTCACTCTTTCTGCTGCTTATGCTGGCAGGATGCAGTTCTTCGCAAGATGCCCCTGTGCAAAAAGCGCAGCAGGGTAAAATGAGCCCTGAACGCTCTCTGAATATGGAGCACCTGTGCAAGGATCAGGCTGCCCACCGCTATAACACGGGCATGGATAAAATCGACGTCACTCGCTTTGAACGGTTTCAGGGCAGTTTCGAGCTGCGGGGACATACCTCACGTAAAGAGGGCTTTGTCTGCTCTTTTGACGCAGACGGCCAGTTTTTACACCTCTCGATGCGCTAACCTGTGCGGATAATCAGTCGCCAGACCGGGCAAGTCTTCTGGCTGAAAGGCTTATTTCCCAATTTTCCCTAAACAAACCCGTTTCGTACTGTATATCTTGCAGTCAGCGGGTATACTGATCCCTTCCATTAAAAACCACACGTATCCAGCACGACATACTATGCAAAAGTTTGATACCAAGACCTTCCAGGGCCTGATCCTGACCTTACAGGATTACTGGGCTCGTCAGGGCTGTACCATTGTTCAACCTTTGGACATGGAAGTAGGCGCAGGCACTTCACACCCGATGACCAGCTTACGCGCGTTGGGGCCAGAACCAATGGCGACGGCATATGTGCAGCCATCCCGCCGCCCTACTGATGGCCGTTACGGCGAAAACCCGAACCGTTTACAGCACTACTATCAGTTCCAGGTTGTGATTAAGCCATCACCGGATAACATTCAGGAGCTGTACCTCGGGTCACTGAAAGAGCTGGGTATGGATCCAACCATCCACGACATTCGTTTCGTGGAAGATAACTGGGAAAACCCAACGCTGGGTGCCTGGGGTCTGGGCTGGGAAGTGTGGCTGAACGGTATGGAAGTGACACAGTTCACTTATTTCCAGCAGGTTGGCGGTCTGGAATGTAAACCGATTACCGGTGAAATCACCTACGGTCTGGAACGTCTGGCTATGTACATTCAGGGCGTAGACAGCGTTTACGACCTGGTCTGGAGCGACGGCCCACTGGGTAAAACGACCTACGGCGACGTGTTCCATCAGAACGAAGTGGAGCAATCCACCTATAACTTCGAATACGCAGATGTGGACTTCCTGTTCACTTGCTTCGAGCAGTATGAGAAAGAAGCCCAGCAGCTGCTGGCGCTGGAGACTCCGCTGCCACTGCCTGCTTACGAGCGTATTCTGAAGGCCGCCCACAGCTTCAACCTGCTGGACGCCCGCAAGGCTATCTCCGTGACTGAACGTCAGCGCTACATTCTGCGAATTCGTACCCTGACCAAAGCCGTTGCAGAAGCTTACTATGCGTCCCGTGAAGCCCTTGGCTTCCCGATGTGCAACCGAAACAAATAAGAGGCGGCCATGTCTGAGAAAACTTTCCTGGTGGAAATCGGCACCGAAGAGCTGCCACCAAAAGCCCTGCGCAGCCTGGCTGAATCTTTTGCTGCGAACGTGACCGCCGAGCTGGATAACGCTGGCCTGGCGCACGGTAAAATTGAATGGTTTGCTGCACCGCGCCGCCTGGCGCTGAAAGTGGCAAATCTGGCGGCGTCTCAGCCCGATCGTGAAGTGGAAAAACGTGGCCCGGCGATTGCTCAGGCGTTCGACGCTGAAGGTAAACCAAGCAAGGCGGCAGAAGGCTGGGCGCGTGGTTGTGGTATCACCGTTGACCAGGCTGAACGCCTTGCCACTGACAAAGGCGAGTGGCTGCTGTATCGCGCCCATGTAAAAGGCGAAAGTGCAGAAGCACTGCTGCCAGACATGATTGCGACTTCCCTGGCTAAACTGCCGATTCCAAAACTGATGCGCTGGGGCGCGTCTGACGTGCACTTCGTGCGTCCGGTTCACACCGTAACTCTGCTGCTGGGCGATACCGTTATTCCTGCCACCATTCTGGGTGTGGCATCCGATCGCGTGATCCGCGGCCACCGCTTTATGGGCGAGCCGGAGTTCACCATCGATAACGCCGATCAGTATCCTCAGATCCTGCTGGAGCGCGGTAAAGTCATTGCTGACTACGAGCTGCGTAAAGCGAAGATCAAAGCTGATGCAGAAGAAGCCGCGCGCAAGATTGGCGGTAACGCTGATCTGAGCGAAAGCCTGCTGGAAGAAGTCACCTCTCTGGTCGAGTGGCCAGTTGTGCTGACGGCGAAATTTGAAGAGAAGTTCCTGGCTGTTCCGGCGGAAGCGCTGGTGTACACCATGAAAGGTGACCAGAAGTACTTCCCGGTCTACGCCAACGACGGCAAACTGCTGCCAAACTTCATCTTCGTTGCGAACATCGAATCTAAAGATCCGATCCAGATTATTTCCGGTAACGAGAAAGTGGTGCGTCCACGTCTGGCGGATGCGGAGTTCTTCTTTAACACCGACCGCAAAAAACGCCTGGAAGACCACCTGCCGCGCCTGCAGACCGTACTGTTCCAGCAACAGCTGGGCACGCTGCGTGACAAAACCGACCGTATTGCAGAGCTGTCCGGCTGGATCGCTCGTGAAATCGGTGCTGACGTGAACCACGCGACCCGCGCGGGCCTGCTGTCTAAATGCGACCTGATGACCAACATGGTGTTCGAATTTACCGACACCCAGGGCGTGATGGGGATGCACTACGCGCGTCACGATGGCGAAGCAGAAGATGTGGCCGTTGCCCTGAACGAGCAGTATCAGCCGCGCTTTGCAGGTGATGACCTGCCGTCTAACCCGGTGGCCTGCGCGGTAGCGATTGCCGACAAAATGGACACCCTGGCGGGTATCTTTGGTATCGGTCAGTATCCGAAAGGTGACAAAGACCCGTTTGCGCTGCGTCGTGCCGCTCTGGGTGTGCTGCGTATCATCGTTGAGAAGAACCTGAACCTTGATCTGCAAACCCTGACCGAAGAAGCTGTTCGTCTGTACGGTGACAAGCTGACCAACGCGAAAGTGGTGGATGACGTTATCGACTTTATGCTCGGCCGTTTCCGCGCCTGGTATCAGGACGAAGGTTATACCGTCGACACCATTCAGGCGGTACTGGCACGTCGTCCGACCCGTCCGGCGGACTTCGATGCGCGTATGAAGGCGGTATCTCACTTCCGTACTCTGGAAGCGGCATCTGCGCTGGCTGCGGCTAATAAACGTGTATCCAACATCCTGGCGAAATCCGACGAAACGCTGAACGAGCGTGTGAACGCCGCGACGCTGAAAGAACCAGAAGAGATCGCCCTGGCGATGCAGGTTGTGGTGCTGCGTGACAAGCTGGAGCCGTTCTTCGCGGAAGGCCGCTACCAGGAAGCACTGGTCGAACTGGCTGAACTGCGTGAAGTGATCGACGCCTTCTTCGAGAAAGTGATGGTGAACGTAGAAGATAAAGATCTGCGTATTAACCGTCTGTCTATGCTCGAAAAACTGCGTGAGCTGTTCCTGCGCGTGGCGGATATTTCGCTGCTCCAGTAACGTGCTGTTGCCCGGTAGTCGGGCCTGGAAATGCTAAAAACCCGCTTCGGCGGGTTTTTTTATGGCGCAGAGTTGTGTTAGCCGATTGCGATCATGCCTTCACTGGTTTTCAGCCAGCGTGGCAGGGAACCGTTCATCAGCATCGGACTACCCCCTCTCCTCTTTGGGGAGAGGGCTGGGGTGAGGGGGAACATACAGCTGAGGCGGTCATTCCGTTCACTTTATGTTCCTTGCTACTCTGTTACTGCATTACCGGTGAACGTGCCAGGGTGGCTCACCGCCACCACCCTGGCGACCCGGGCTCCCGGCAAGAAAATCGCCGCTTCGCGGATTGTTCGCCCCATCCCTGGGGCTCACCCCTTCGGGGCCAGCGCAAGCGCTGTCCAAAATTGCTCCCAGCAATTTTGTCTTCGGCTTATTCCTTACGGCTTATCGGGGACGGGCGGAGGTAACGTCCCTGTAAATACGCCCTCTCGGCGCATCCATGCGCCTCGCCCCGGCCTACAGGAAACGCCTCAGCGATTTTCAGCGGACCATGGAGCCGCGGTAAGTCTTTTATTTCCATGGCGTAATATCATCGCTGAATAAAGACAAAAATTACCGGGGAACCCTCACCCCAAAGAGAGCGTAAGCCTCTTTCGACCAAAAATTAACCTTGAAACGGTCAACAAATTACCGTTATCCTTATGCCGTTAACTTCCTCCCTCTGGAACGCATCCCGAAAATGAACAAACACGACTGATGAATTTCGATCCTTGCTAAACGCGACCGCGTCGGCAGGGGATGTTTTGATTTCATTCAGGAGTGCTTATGGCTCATTTTGCGCAGTCCCCTTCTTTTATTTTGCATCAGGTCACCTGTCAGTTTGCGACGGGCGATACGCTTTTTGGTCCGCTGGATCTCTCTCTTGAGCCGTCGCTGTGCGCACTGGTTGGCCGTAACGGCAGTGGTAAAACGCGCCTGCTGCGTCTGCTGGCCGGGTTTGATGAACCCGCGAGCGGGCATATCGAGCGTTTCGGCACGCACGCCTATGTGGCGCAACAACATGATATTTCCCCACAGACTCTGCTTGCTGAATTGCTCGGGTATGGCGATATTTTTGCAGCCCGCAAGCGTATCGAAAGCGGTGATTACCAGCCAGACTGTCTGGAAACACTCGACGGATACTGGGATTTAACGGAACGGCTGAGCGGGGCGTTTAGCCATGCGAAACTCCCGCCATTTGATCCTGATAAACCTGCCGCAGAGCTTAGCGGTGGCGAACGTATTCGCGCTCTGTTGTGCGCAGCATTTACTGCCGGTGCAGATTATCTTCTGCTGGATGAACCCACCAACCATCTCGACAAGCAAGGCCGTGAGTGGTTTTACGAACAGCTTTCCCGCTATCAGGGGGGCGTGCTGGTGGCCTCTCATGACCGTGAACTCCTGGCGCAGGTTCCGCGTATTCTGGAACTGAGCGCGTCTGGTTTGCGTAGTTACGGCGGGGATTATGCTGATTACCAGCGTCAACGTGATGCCGAGCAGCAATCAGCCCGCGCAGCGTTTGAACATGCCACAACAGAACGTAAGCGTACACGTACGCGGATGAAAAAAGAGCATGACGACAGCCAGCGGCGTTCGGCAAAGACGCTGCGCACTGTCGACAGTCTTAATATCGCCTCGTTCGAGCGGATCAAATATAAAATGGCGGCGAAAGAGCGTATTGGATCGTGGCGAAAACAGCATAACGATCAAAATGATGCGCTGAATATTGCTGTCCACAAAGCGCGTGAACGGGTGGAAGACGATAACCCGGTGATGTTCACCCTGCCGGGAAGCCAGATTGCCGAAGGGAAACAGGTGCTGGTACTCGAGGATCTGGTGCTGGCGTATGTGGATATCCCGCCGACAAACTGGCGGATGGATGGCCCGATGCGCGTGGCGCTGCGTGGGCCAAACGGCTGTGGGAAATCGACACTCCTAAAGACCATACTTGGGGAAACATTACCGCACGCGGGCAGTTGCCGAGTGTCAGTAACCTGCGCTTATCTCGACCAACACCTGTCGCAGCTGGATCTTACGCTGTCGGTGATGGCGCATCTCAACCTGAGCAATACACCTCTGGAAGAAGGAGGGCTACGTACCCGTTTAGCCCAGCTTCAGCTTGGCGCAGATAAGGTCATGCTTCCGCTGGCGGAACTGAGCGGCGGCGAACGTCTGAAAGCCGCGCTGGCCTGTGTGCTCTGGCGAGAAGAGGCCACACAGCTTCTGCTACTTGATGAGCCGACCAACCATCTGGATTTGGCCTCCGTTCAGGCGATTGAAGCGGCGCTGGCGGCTTTCCCCGGCGCGTTGCTGGTGGTATCGCACGATGAAGCATTCCTGAACGGACTGAACCTGACGCATGAAATGGTGTGGCAGAAAGAGGGATGGCGCTGTGAGAGGCTTTAAAACACAAGCCCCCGCAAGGGCGGGGGCTGTCACAATCTGGTATTACGCTATCTGTTTGCTGAGTGCAGTGTTTGCCTGAATCAGGCGCATCAGCTTTATTTCGGTGGCTGTGGGTCTTTCACGTTTTGATTCCCACTCCAGCACCATTGCTACGCTGACACCCATTGCTCTGGCGAATTCATCAGTTTTCAGCCCTGTCCCTTTGCGCAATTGCTCATATTCTGTAAAGGGATTGGATTTTTGTTGCAGGGTAATCGTCTGCGGTACATCTTTAAAAACAATCTGTTCCAGGCTGCTCAGCAGCTCAAACTCAGGATCTTTATATTCCATTGAGAACTCCTCTTAAATCACACAGCGGGATCGTGAACATCAGAGAGCCAATTAAGAATAGTCCCTAAAACAGACGCATGATCACCAGGGTTGTGATTAATCGTGCGGTAGTCGGGGCTTTACGCGTTTCAGCAGAAGGCTTACCCGCGCTAATTGACTGATTATTCATAAACAGCGCGACAGCGTATTTTTTTGTAAATCGTCAGCAAGAAAACGGCAATAGTCGTTTTGTATGAAAAGAGTATCTTGCAAGGCTGACCTGGACTATCCTTGTCAGCGTCGGGCACGCGTGTGCCGGTGTGCGCTTTTTTGGGTGAAAGGAGTAATGAAATGGCGACAGGAAAGTCCTGCTCTCGCTGGTTTGCGCCTGTTGCGGCGTTATTGATGGTAGTTAGCCTGAGTGGGTGTTTCGATAAAGAAGGCGATCAGCGCAAAGCGTTTATCGATTTTCTACAGAATACGGTGATGCGCAGTGGCGAACGTTTACCAACGCTGACTGCGGATCAGAAAAAACAGTTTGGTCCCTTCGTGTCCGATTATGCCATTCTTTATGGTTATTCACAGCAGGTGAGCCAGGCAATGGACTCAGGTCTTCGTCCTGTGCTGGATAGCGTTAACGCGATCCGTGTACCACAGGACTATATGACCCAGCGTGAACCACTGCGCCAGTCTAATGGTGCTCTGGGTGTGCTGAGCCAGCAATTGCAGAATGCAAAAATGCAGGCCGATGCTTCCCATTCTTCGCTCAAGCAAGGCGACGATCTTAAACCTGTCTTTGACAAGGTTTACGAGAAAGTGGTGACCAAACCCGCTGACGCTATGCAACCGCTGATCCCGGCTGCGCAGATTTTCACTCAGCAACTGGTACAGGTTGGGGATTACATCTCCCAGCAGGGAACCCAGGTGAGCTTTGTCTCTAACGGTATCCAGTTCCCGACCTCTCAGCAGGCCAGCCAGTATAACTCGCTGATTGGGCCGCTGGCGTCCCAGCACCAGGCCTTTAGTCAGGCGTGGAGCACGGCAGTCACAGCCACTGAATAAGACAAAAAAACCCCGCGAGAAACGGGGTTTTTTTATCGGCGATGAAAATATTGCTTGTCATTCATGTACCACATAGGTATAACAGTGACGTCGGTTTGTTACACAGACCTAAAGCAGTTTAGTAAAGCAGTCCAGATTGTTATCCATAGATACCCTTCGTAGTGACCCTTCCTTCATCGCTTAAAAATCTGTAACGCAACCTATCGCGCCGGAAGGCACAATATATTTGTTAATAAGGTAATTTCTATGTCTGCTAAAATGACTGGTCTGGTAAAATGGTTCAACGCTGATAAAGGTTTCGGTTTCATCACTCCTGATGATGGCTCTAAAGACGTGTTCGTACACTTCTCTGCTATCCAGAACGATGGCTACAAATCTCTGGACGAAGGTCAGAAAGTTTCCTTCACCATCGAAAGCGGCGCTAAAGGCCCAGCAGCTGGTAACGTTGTAAGCCTGTAAGCTTCCAACCCAGTAGCAAAGAATTTAAAAACCCGCCTTCTGGCGGGTTTTTTCGTTTCTACTGTTGTACCTGCGGGTTAACGCAGTTTTTCTCAACCCTTCCGCCCAGTGCGGCGATAAGGTTGTCCACTGCGGTGGCCGCCATGTTGTAGCGGGTTTCGTGAGTTGCCGATCCAATGTGGGGCAGGGCGACGACGTTTGGCAATGTCAGTAGTGGTGAACTGACCGGCAGTGGCTCTTGCTCAAACACATCAAGACCCGCAGCATGGATCTCACCGTTTTGCAGTGCTTCAATCAGCGCCTTTTCGTCCACCACCGGGCCGCGACCCGCGTTGATGAAGATGGCTGATTTCTTCATTCTCGCGAACTCAGCTTTGCCTATCAGATGATGTGTTTCTTCCGACAGCGGCAGGATCAGGCAGACGTAATCGGCTTCCTGAAGCAAGGTATCCAGTTCGCAGTAGCGCGCGTTAAAGCGCTCTTCAGCTTCCGTGTGATGACGACGCGCGTTGTACAGCACCGGCATGTTAAAGCCGAAATGCGCACGTTGCGCCAGCGCCAGGCCAATACGACCCATGCCGACAATCCCCAGCGTTTTGCCGTGAACATCCACACCGAACCAGTCCGGGCCAATGCTCTTTGTCCATTCGCCCGCTTTCACGCGTTCGGCCACTTCCACCACCCGGCGGGCGGTGCTGAGCACCAGCGCCATCAGCGTGTCGGCCACGGTTTCTGTCAGGGCATACGGGGTATGCATCAGCACAATTTTGCGGGTGTTCAGGGCCTCGACGTCGAAGTTGTCATACCCCACGGAAATCGTAGAGGTAGCACGAAGCTTCGGCATTTTCTCCAGCAATGCGACATCCACTTTTTCGCTTGAACCCAGCAGCCCTTCTGCGCGGGCAAACGCATCAGCGTGCTGCGCGACGGTGTCCGGGCTTAGGTTCTTCACCTGAGTCACGGTGAAGTGTTCTTCCAGGCGCTTTTGCAGATCTTCAGGCAGTGCTTTATACAAAATGACGGACGGCTTCATGCTAATCTCCGTTGATTTTAAAGGGGTCAGGCGTGACGTGCGCCGACGGGAAGCTGTTGATTATTAGCAGGCTTAACAATCAAAGTAAGCCACACTGAGGCAAAAAGTGCTACCCCCATAAATATGTACGAGGTTGACGGGCTGCCGGTTGCGCCGTTCAGATAGCCCACAAACCAGGAGCCGCAGAACGAGCCCAGAGCACCCATGCTGTTGATGAGCGCCATCGCGCCGCCTGCCACATTACGCGGCAGCATCTCCGGGATGATGGCGAAGAACGGGCCATACGGGGCATACATCGCTGCACCGGCAATCACCAGCAGGGTGTAAGATGCCCAGAAGTGGTTGGTACCCACGGCCCAGGAGCCGATAAAGGCAAAGGCAGCAATCAGCAGCAGCGGCCAGACAAACAGTTTACGGTTTTGCAGTTTGTCCGAGGCCCAGGAGGCGATAACCATGGCAATGGTTGCCGCCAGATAAGGCACGGATGACAGCCAGCCCACTTCCACCATGCCGAGGTTTTCGCCGCCGCTGCGGATAATCGATGGCAGCCACAGCACAAAGCCGTACACGCCAATGCTCCAGGTAAAATACTGCGCGCACAGCAAAATGACGTTGCGGGAACGGAAGGCTTCGCCGTAGTTACGTACCGCTTTCAGGCCTTGTTGCTCTTTATCCAGCTGCGCCTGCAAAGCCGCTTTTTCATCCTCAGAGAGCCATTTCGCCTGCGAAGGTTTATCTTTTACCAGCATCCACCAGCAAAATGCCCAGATGACCGCTGGAACCCCTTCGATGATAAACATCTCGCGCCAGCCGAATGACTGGATCAGATAGCCAGATACCACCGACATCCAGAGTACCGTGACCGGGTTACCGAGGATCAAAAAGGTGTTGGCGCGGGAACGCTCAGATTTAGTGAACCAGTTGCTGATATAGATAAGCATTGCTGGCATCACTGCTGCCTCGACCACGCCAAGAATAAAGCGAATGGCGGCCAGGGCAGGA
The DNA here is from genome assembly GCF_052886895.1 of Enterobacter sp. C4G1. Classification (NCBI taxonomy): domain Bacteria; kingdom Pseudomonadati; phylum Pseudomonadota; class Gammaproteobacteria; order Enterobacterales; family Enterobacteriaceae; genus Enterobacter; species Enterobacter sp. C4G1. The sequence goes on from NZ_JBQVVV010000001.1 coordinate 1,304,899, forward strand.
ATGTTGTTCACCACGCCGGTCAGCGAAGCGCAGCCGCCCCAGAGGATCAGGCAGATAAAGATAAGCTTACGAACGCTGCGACGTTCGGCGTAGATAGCGCCAGGGATCTGGAAGAAGAAATAGCCGAGGAAGAAAAGGGCACCTAACAGGGAAGAGATACCTTTGGTGATCCCCAGGTCCTCAGTGATGCCCGCGGCGGATGCGAAACTGAAGTTGGCACGATCAAGATACGCCAGGCTGTACGTGATAAACACGATTGGCATGATGTACCACCAGCGTTTTACTGCATTGGTCGAACTGTTCATAGGCTTGCCTCTGTTGTTGAGGTTTGTACCGCCGTTGTATGTAGGGTACACGGTGGTTTGTTTGTTGAGTGCGTTTTCCCCCTCACCCTAAGTGAGGGGGAATGTTTATTCGTTAAGCTGCGCGCGTGTCGGTAGGCCTTCGCTGTCGCCCTGCACCTGAATTGCCAGCGATCCAATTTTATTGCCGCGCGACACCGCCTGATGCAGCGTTTTTCCTTCCAGCAGGGCGCTAATCACCCCCACGGCAAACCCGTCGCCAGCCCCAACGGTGTCGACAACGTTGTCGACTTTTACCGCGGCAACCGCGCCTTGTTCACCTTCGGCAGTTTTAAACCAGGCACCGTCGGCACCGGTTTTCAGCACCACGGCTTTTACCCCTTTGTTCAGATAAAAATCGGCGATCCCTTCCGGCGTTTTTTGGCCGGTGAGGATGATCCCCTCTTTCACACCCGGCAATACCCAGTCAGCCTGGAAAGCCAGATGGTTAAGCTTTTCAACCATTTCGGCTTCACTTTTCCATAGCACCGGACGCAGGTTAGGATCGAAAGAGATCGTTTTCCCCTGCGCTTTCATGGCCGCAGCCGCGTGATCCAGAAGCTCATAAGAGCTGGCGGAGAGCGCTGCCGCCACGCCGCTCAGGTGCAGATGGCGTGAGGAGGCGAAATAGTGGGCGTGATAGTCGTTTACCGACAGATGACTTGCCGCCGAGCCTTTGCGGAAATACTCCACAATGGGATCGGTTCCATTTTCGACTTTAGATTTCAGCTGAAAGCCGGTAGCGAAGCGTGCATCGAGGGTGACACCCGCGGCATCAATCCCCTCTTTCTTCAGCGTATCCAGAACGAAATGGCCAAAACTGTCATCACCCACGCGGCTTACCCAGCCGACGTTCAATCCCAGGCGCGCCAGGCCGGTCGCGACGTTCAGCTCTGCCCCTGCCACGCGTTTGAAAAAGTGCTCTACCGCGCTAAGCTCGCCCGTTTGCGTGGCAACGAACATTGCCATGGCCTCGCCGATGGTGATCACATCCAGCGTCTTGTGCATGATTTACTCCTCGCGCAGCAGATTAACGTAATGACGGGTGACGGCAGCCAGGTCTGGCCCTTCCAGCGGAAACTCGATCCCGCGTGGTGCGTCAGAGGGCAGTTGATTAAGCAATTCCAGCCAGCGTGCGTCGGCGTGGTCCGGCGCAATGGCGCGGAACTGCTGATGATGCGGGACGGCGGCTTTGACATGGATATAACTCACGGCAGGCGCCAGATGGCGGGCGGCTTCTTCTGGCGAATCGCCCACCCACAGCCAGTTGCCCATATCAAATGTCAGCGTCACGGGCAACGACAGCACCCGGCAGGCCGCCTTAAAGCGCTGCATTGGCGCGAGCTGGCCGCAGTCGGTCTGATCGTTTTCGACCACCAGCGCCATGCCACTTTCGTTCAGCAATGTACGCAGCTCCTCAAGCGGCTGCTTATCGCGGAAATGACCCAGTGAAACTTTCAGCCACAAGGCATTGAGCGTGGTGGCCTCGGCGAGATACCGCGAAAGGTCGGGGTTGAGGATCCCGTCAGGCGTGAACAGGGGCGCTGGCGCGGAGTAACAGGCCAGTAAACCCAGCAGCTCAATGGACTCGCCCAGTGCGGGCAGCGCCAGTAATTCTTCGCTGCTGAAAAGCTCACGGCGGACCTCAACGCCGTCGGCACCTGCAGCGGCAATCACCGGAAGCATCGCCCGTTGGCCACCCGCCTGTCGTACCTGATCCGCGCCATATGCGGCGGTGACCACCATTATTTTCCTGCCCATTGCCTGACTCCGTTACAACTCACATCGATAGTATTACGCTAGATGGAACCGGTTCCAAAGAAAAGGGCAGGATGTTGAATTTATGATCGGCATCACGAAGGGGAAATTAACGGGCGGTAGAGCCCCTAATAATCAGCTCGCCAGAGAAGACCTGCTCGTGAATGGCATCGCTAATGCCTTCAATACGGCGGACAACCTGCTCAACCGCGGCATAACCGATTTGCCACGTGGGCTGTTTGAGTGTGGTAATGCCCACGCCAGCCAGCTCAGCCCACTCCAGCTCATCGAACCCCAGCAGGCCAATATCGCTGCCCCAGTGCAGGCCGATACGTTTGAGCGAGCGGGCGACCTGTAGCGTCAGCGCCCCGTTGGCGGAAATCACGGCTTTTCGCATCCCGCGATGGCGGGTGTGGAACTGGCGCAGGATGTTGTCGATCTGTTCGGCTTCGTGCAACGGTGTTTCGGCATTCTCGGCAATCACGCCGGGATAGCGTGCCAGGGTCGCGCGAAATGCCGCCAGCCGATCGCGGCGGGTGTTGACTGTGCCCAGCGGTTCGCTCAGAAACAGAATGGCCTCGAAGCCCTGTTCGACCAGATGCTCGGTAGCTGTGGTGGCTGCCTGAGTGTTATCCAGGCCGACGACATCACAGGCGAATTCCGGGATTTTTCTGTCGATAAGTACCATTGGCAGGGAGGATTGTTGCAGGCGATTGAGGCCTTCTTCACGCATTCCCACGGCATTCACCACAATTCCCTCCACCTGGTAACTGCGCAGCAGATCGAGGTAATGCAGCTCCTGGTCGACTTCGTTATTGGTGTTACACACCAGCGGGGTAAACCCTTTTTCACGGCAGGCCGCTTCAATACCGCTTAACACATTCACGGAGTAGGGGTTGGTGATGTCGGCGATGATAAGCCCGATAAGACGAGTACGGCCATGCTTCAGGCCGCGAGCCATCAGGCTTGGGCGATAATCCAGATCGGCAATGGCTTGCTCAATACGGGCCAGCAGGGCATCAGACAGCAGATGTTTCTCGCCGTTGAGATAGCGTGAAATACTGGTTTTACCGGTTTTGGCGGCTTTTGCTACGTCGCTGATAGTGGCCCGTGCTGATTTGCTCATCGCTGATTTCCCTGAATTGAGTGAGAACACCTTAGCGGGAAAATCTGACGAATCAAGTGATTTGCCCGGTGGCGCTACGCTTACCGGGCCTACATGTCGAACGTAGGCTGGGTAAGGCGAAGCCGCCACCCGGCGCAATGATTACTGCACAGGACTCAGGGTGATCTCTACGCGACGGTTCTGCGCTTTGCCTTCCGCGGTGCTGTTGCTGGCGATAGGATTGGCAGGGCCCATACCTTTGCTGCTGATACGGCTAGCTTCAACGCCCTGGGTAATCAGCGAGCTGGAAACGGCATCGGCACGCTGCTGCGACAGACGGTTGTTGAGATCCAGGCTACCCGTGTTGTCGGTGAAGCCGAACACGTTCACCGCTGTCTTGTTGTACTCTTTCAGCACCATCGCCACGCCGGTCAGGGTGTTTGTACCTGCTGGTTTTAACGTGGAGCTGTTGGAGTCAAAAGTCACGTTGTTTGGCATGTTCAGGATGATGTTATCGCCATTACGCGTCACGCTCACACCGGTTCCCTTCATTTTTTCGCGCAGTTTTGATTCCTGCACATCCATGTAGTAACCCGCGCCGCCACCCAGCGCTGCACCGGCCGCTGCGCCAATCAGCGCACCTTTGCCGCGATCTTTCTTGGATGAGGAGAGTGCGCCAATGCCCGCACCTACCAGCGAACCGAGACCTGCGCCGATGCCCGCTTTTCCTGCTTCGCTTTCACCGGTATAAGGGTTTGTTGTGCAGCCTGAAACAGCCATTGCGCCGCTCACCAGAGCAGCAATTACGAGTACGCGTTTTTTCATCTTATTTCCTTAATCCTTTTTATTCTTTGCCACGACGAGCGTGGCGGTTGATTATGACGTCCAGATACGGAGAAAATTCCGGGTATTACTCTGAAATTTGTGTCAAACCATAAACAGCCTCAATAAGAAGGCCGTAAAACCTGCACGCAACCAGGAGCGCACGCTTGAGCACCTCAACAAAAACGATTCTGACCGCCGCCCACTGGGGCCCGATGCTGGTCGAAACCGATGGCGAAAACGTCTTGTCATCCCGCGGGGCACTGCCTTCGCAACATCCGAACTCGCTTCAGACGGTCGTTCGCGATCAGGTACACAGTAAAACCCGCGTGCGCTGGCCGATGGTCCGCAAAGGGTTTTTGATGTCACCGGATAAACCGCAAGGTATCCGTGGGCAGGATGAGTTTGTGCGTGTGAGCTGGGATGACGCGCTTGCACTGATTCATGCGCAGCATAAACGTATCCGTGAGAGCTATGGTCCATCGTCCATTTTTGCAGGCTCTTATGGCTGGCGTTCGAACGGGGTACTGCACAAAGCCGCTACACTTCTCCAGCGTTATATGAGCCTGGCCGGGGGCTATACCGGGCATCTTGGCGATTATTCGACCGGTGCGGCGCAGGCCATCATGCCGTACGTGGTGGGCGGGAATGAAGTTTACCAGCAGCAGACCAGCTGGCCGCTGGTGCTGGAGCACACCGATGTGGTGGTGCTGTGGAGCGCTAACCCGCTCAATACACTCAAGATTGCGTGGAATGCCACTGACGAGCAGGGCATTCCCTACTTTGATGCGCTGCGTAAAAGCGGTAAGCGCATTATTTGCATCGATCCGATGCGCTCTGAAACCATGGATTTCCTGGGCGACAGCGCCGAATGGATTGCCCCGCACATGGGAACCGATGTGGCGATGATGCTGGGTATTGCGCACACGCTGGTGGAAAACGGCTGGCAGGATGAGGCGTTTCTGGCGCGTTGTACCACCGGTTACGACAAATTCGCAGACTACCTGACGGGCAAAACCGACGGGATCGCCAAAACGGCTGAATGGGCGGCAGATATCTGCGGTGTAAATTCAGAAAAAATCCGCGAGCTTGCGATGTTGTTCCACGAAAATACCACCATGCTGATGTCCGGCTGGGGGATGCAGCGCCAGCAATACGGTGAGCAAAAACACTGGATGCTGGTGACACTCGCCGCAATGCTTGGCCAGATTGGTACGCCGGGTGGCGGTTTTGGGCTCTCTTATCACTTTGCGAACGGCGGAAACCCCACGCGTAAAGCTGCTGTGCTGGCGTCCATGCAGGGTACCGTTCACAACGGCACAGATGCCGTGGATAAAATCCCGGTGGCGCGCATTGTCGAGGCGCTGGAAAACCCAGGCGGGTTTTATCAGCACAACGGCATGGACCGGCACTTCCCGGATATTCGCTTTGTCTGGTGGGCGGGTGGTGCGAACTTTACCCATCATCAGGATACCAACCGTCTTATCCGCGCCTGGCAGAAACCGGAACTGGTGGTGATTTCAGAATGCTTCTGGACTGCTGCCGCCAGGCACGCAGATATCGTTCTGCCTGCCACGACCTCGTTTGAACGTAACGACCTCACCATGACCGGCGATTACAGCAATCAGCATATGGTGCCGATGAAGCGTGTTGTGGCGCCGCGTGATGAAGCGCGCGACGACCTGGATGTCTTTGCCGACCTGAGTGAACTCTGGGAAGAGGGGGGGCGCGAGCGATTCACTGAGGGTAAAACCGATCTGGAATGGCTGGAAACGTTCTACCAGATAGCCAGTCAACGTGGTGCTGCGCAGGGTGTCACATTGCCACCGTTTGCCCGTTTCTGGGAAGCAAATGACATTTTCGAAATGCCGGAGAGCGAGCAGAACGCGCAATTTGTCCGTTTTGCCGATTTCCGTCGTGATCCGCAAAATCATCCGCTTAAGACCGAAAGCGGGAAAATTGAAATCTACAGCCAGCGGATCGCCAGCTTTAATTACGCCGACTGCCCGCCGCATCCTGCATGGCTTGAGCCAGACGAATGGCACGGAAATGCGCAGCCGCAGCAGCTTCAGATACTGTCTGCTCACCCGGCACACCGCTTACACAGCCAGCTTAACTATACCTCGCTGCGTGAACAGTATGCTGTAGCAGGACGCGAGCCGATCACCTTGCATAAAGATGATGCGCAGGCCCGCGGGATTGCGGATGGCGATGTGGTGCGTGTCTGGAATCAGCGCGGGCAAGTGCTGGCGGGTGCCGTGGTAAGTGACGGGATTAGACCTGGTGTTATCTGTATTCACCAGGGAGCCTGGCCAGACCTTGATCTGACCGAAGGCGGTATCTGTAAAAACGGAGCCGTCAACGTGCTCACCAAAGATCTCCCCAGCTCAAAGCTGGGGAATGGGTGCGCCGGAAACACGGCGCTGGCATGGGTTGAGAAATATCAGGGGCCCGAACTTACACTAACGGCGTTTGATCCGCCTGCCAGCTCATGATCCACGTCGGGTGTTGAGTGTCATCCTGCCAGGCGCTGTCTTCAATGCGAAAGCCCTGGGAATGGTAGAAATTCACCGCCCGGACGTTTTTTTGATACACCTCCAGGCTTAGATGCGGGTAGCGCTGCTGAACATAGTTCAGCAGCGCGCGCCCGATGCCTTTCCCGATGAACGCCGGGGCGACAAACAGCGCGCCGACAAACTGCGTCTGCATCACGCTAATGAATCCGCACGGCTGCCCGTCTTCTTCCCAGACCCAGGTTTCTGCCGACGGGAGATAGACGTCACGCACCAGAATTTCATTCTCTTTCCAGTAACCTGGATCAATAAACGGATGCGCCTCGGTGGTGCTTTCAAGCCATAAGCTCAGTAACGGATCTGCATTTTCACTTTGCCATTTGCGGATCATCAACGCCCCCAGGGTGACAGATACAGCCTGTAATATGGTCGTTCACCAGCCCACAGGCCTGCATAAAGGAATAACAGATAGTGGTGCCCACAAATTTAAACCCTCTTTTTTTCAGTGCCTTAGACAGTGCATCTGAAGCGGGGGTCGACGTGGGGATCTCGCCAAGCGTTGCGGCCAGCGTCACTTTTGGGGTGTTGTCCACAAATGACCAGACAAAATCTGAGAACGGCTCGCCGTTTTGCGCCATGGCCAGGTACGCGCGCGCGTTACCGATGATGGCCTGTATTTTGCCGCGATGACGGATAATACCGGCGTCCAGAACCAGCCTTTCTACATCCCCGTCGGTCATTGCCGCGACCTTAACGGGATCAAACTGATGGAAGGCTGCGCGGTAGTTTTCACGCTTCTTCAGAACGGTTATCCAGGAAAGACCGGCTTGCTGGCCTTCCAGACAGATCATCTCAAAGAGTTTTTTGCCGTCTTTTTCCGGCACACCCCATTCCTGATCGTGATAGTCGATATAGAGCTGATCCTGGCTTACCCAGCCGCAACGTTGCATAGGTTATCTCCCTTATTGATACTGAAATCGCAAAAATTTCAATCTTTCAGGCTTGACGTGTCTGCTAAAGAGACAATAGTTAATACAGGGCTTCGCCCTAATACCTCTTCTTAAACAATGATAAATATCGCCGAATTCGGCTCTGTCTGGAGTCGCTTTGATGATGATAAAAAAAATCAGTGGCTGCCGTGCTTTTTTTGGCCTGGCAGGTGTCTCAGCCTGTTTATTTTCCTGTAACACCGTGTTGGCCTGGCAACAGGAATATATCGTTTCAGATACACAAAGCAATACGGCGGAACGCTATACATGGGACGCCGATCACCAACCACGTTATGACGATATTCTCGCTGAGCGTATTAAGACGTCGCAGAATGTGCCTGGGCTCGCCCTGACTCTCCCATCTGACTCGACGTCCGAACCCCCTGGCTCTATGAGCCTGGGATGGCATTTCCCTGTCACCAACCATATCACCACCGGGCCTGTTGTGGCATGGCGTTACGATGGTTCGGCACCCAACATGTACAACGAGTTTGGTGATAGCGCCACAACGCAATCGCTGACCGACCCACTCTGGCACGCAAGCGTCAGCTCGCTTGGCTGGCGAGTGGATACGCAATATGGCGATCTGCGCCCCTGGGCACAGATTAGCTATAACCAGCAGTTTGGTGAAAATCAGTGGAAATCGCAGTTTGGCATGTCTCAGACGCCTGCGCCGATGCAGTACGGCAACTGGGTGGATGTGACTGTCGGTGCCGATGTACTGCTTAACCCGCATATGGCAGCGTATGCCTCGTTATCCCAGGCGGATAACACCACTGCCGGCGAAGACTTTTTGTATACCCTGGGTGTGAGTGCAAAATTTTAGGGTTGTTACTTTTTTCAACGATGCGATAACATCTTTGGCACAATAACGGTCGGGGTTGCAGCGATAGTATGTACTAACACGCTTTCGCTCCAGACCCCGGCAAGGTCATTCATTCCTGATTCCAGGCATTTCATTCCGTCTCTCCTGCATTTCATGCCGTTTTCCCCCAGGTGTTTTAAGGTTTTGTTTATCGTTGTCCCAAGCGTTTTCCCTTAATTTCTCTTGCAGGACAACTGCCATGAACACATCAACATACAACCGCACTCGCTGGCTGACCTTATTTGGCACCATCGTGACTCAGTTTGCGCTGGGTTCGGTCTATACCTGGAGCCTGTTTAACAGTGCTCTTTCCGATAAGCTCGGCGCGCCGGTGAGCCAGGTGGCGTTTTCCTTTGGCTTATTGAGCCTCGGCCTGGCGCTTTCCTCCTCGGTGGCGGGCAAGTTGCAGGAACGTTTTGGTGTTAAGCGTGTCACCATGGCCTCCGGCATTCTGTTAGGCGTGGGCTTTTTCCTGACGGCACACTCCAGCAACCTGATGATGCTGTGGCTGAGCGCCGGGGTGTTGGTGGGGCTGGCAGACGGTGCGGGTTATCTGCTGACGCTGTCAAACTGTGTGAAATGGTTCCCGGAACGCAAGGGGTTAATTTCTGCCTTTGCTATCGGCTCTTATGGCCTGGGCAGCCTCGGCTTCAAGTTTATCGATTCGCATCTGCTGGCCTCTGTGGGTCTTGAGAAAACCTTCATGATCTGGGGCGTTATCGTGCTGGTTATGATTCTGTTCGGGGCAACCCTGATGAAAGATGCGCCTCAGCAGGAAGTGAAATCCGTCAATGGGGTGATGGAAAATGACTTCACCCTGGTACAATCCATGCGTAAACCACAGTACTGGATGCTGGCCGTCATGTTCCTGACGGCCTGTATGAGCGGTCTGTATGTGATTGGCGTGGCGAAAGATATTGCTCAGGGGATGGTGAAACTCGATGCGCTCACCGCCGCTAACGCGGTAACTGTTATCTCTATCGCTAACCTGTCCGGCCGTCTGGTGCTGGGTATTCTGTCCGATAAAATTGCCCGTATCCGCGTGATCACCATTGGTCAGGTGGTATCGCTGGTGGGAATGGCGGCGCTGCTCTTTGCGCCACTGAATGAAGCCACGTTCTTTGCAGCGATTGCCTGTGTTGCGTTCAACTTTGGCGGCACCATCACCGTATTCCCGTCACTGGTGAGTGAGTTCTTTGGCCTGAATAACCTGGCGAAAAACTACGGTGTGATTTACTTAGGGTTTGGTATCGGCAGCATTTGTGGCTCGCTGATTGCCTCACTGTTTGGCGGGTTCTATGTGACCTTCTGTGTCATTTTCGCATTACTGATTATTTCGCTGGCGCTGTCGACAACGATTCGTCAGCCGCAACGCGAAGTATTTACCGAAGCACATGCGTAATGCATAAGAAAAAAGGCCGGTGTTCCGGCCTTTTTATTGCCTGTAAAACCGCGACTTAGACGAAAATGTCTACATTCGTATTTGATTTTTTGTAAATAACTGTTCCGATCACATTCTCTGCTGCCACTTTTTCCTTTCCCTGTGGTCTACTGACCACGCTTGTAGGCGTTTCTGATAACGATTCCCTGAGCGAATATTTAATCTGTTCACATTTAGTTCAAAGGCGGACGGCTTTACTGTCCCTTTTTCCGGGTAGGTTGCATGAAATACATTAAATCGATGGCGCAACAAAAGCTGAGCTTTTTGCTGGCGTTGTACATCGGCCTGTTTATGAATGGCGCAGTGTTTTTCCGTCGGTTTGACGGTTACGCGCAGGATTTTACCGCCTGGAAAGGAATTGCAGCGGTTGTTGAACTGGTCGCTGCTGTACTGGCTACGTTTTGTTTGCTGCGCGTGCTCTCACTGTTTGGGCGGCGTGTGTGGCGGGTTCTGGCATCGTTTGTTGTGCTGTGTTCGGCGGGTGCCAGCTATTACATGACCTTTATGAACGTGGTGATTGGCTACGGCATTATTGCCTCGGTCATGACCACGGACATCGACCTGTCGAAAGAAGTGGTTGGCCTGCACTTTGTGCTCTGGCTGCTGGCGGTTAGTGCATTGCCGTTGCTGCTTATCTGGAGCAACCGCTGCCGCTACACCTTAATACACCAAATTCGCACACCGGGGCAGCGTATCCGTAGCGTCGCGCTGGTGCTGCTGGCGGGGCTGATGGTCTGGGGACCGATTCGCCTGCTGGAAGTGAAACAGAAGTATGACGAGCGTACCTCTGGCGTGGATATGCCAAGCTACGGCGGCGTTGTCGCGAACTCTTATCTGCCTTCTAACTGGATCTCTGCGCTGGGGCTGTATGCCTGGGCACAGGTGGATGAATCCTCCGATAATAAATCGCTGATGAACCCGGCGAAGAAGTTCTCCTATGTAGCGCCGAAAGATATTGATGACACTTATGTCGTCTTTATTATTGGTGAAACGACCCGCTGGGATCATATGGGTCTCCTCGGTTATGACCGCGATACCACGCCGAAACTGGCTCAGGAGAAAAACCTGGTTGCGTATCGTGGCTACTCTTGCGATACGGCGACAAAGCTTTCCCTGCGCTGCATGTTTGTGCGTGAGGGTGGGGCAAGTGATAACCCGCAGCGTACGCTCAAGGAACAGAACGTTTTCTCGGTGCTTCGCCAGCTTGGGTTCTCGTCCGATCTTTATGCGATGCAAAGCGAGATGTGGTTCTACAGCAACACGATGGCGCAGAACATTGCCTACCGTGAGCAGATTGGTGCAGAGCCGCGTAACCGTGGCAAGAATGTCGATGACATGCTGCTGATCGACGAGATGAAAAACTCGCTGAACGGTAATCCTGATGGCAAGCACATGATTATTCTGCATACCAAAGGCTCGCACTTTAACTACACCCAGCGTTATCCGCGTAGCTTTGCGAAGTGGACGCCAGAGTGTGTCGGAGTGGATAAAGACTGTACCAAAGAGCAGTTGATTAACTCCTTCGATAACTCGGTGACCTACGTTGACCACTTTATTGATACCGTGATTGACCAGGTGCGTGATAAGAAAGCGATTGTGTTCTATGCCTCTGACCATGGTGAGTCGATCAATGAGTTCGAGCACCTGCACGGTACGCCGCGCAAGATGGCGCCACCGGAGCAGTTCCGCGTGCCAATGATGGTGTGGATGTCGGATAAGTATCTGGAAGACCCGGAAAAAGCGAAGATGTTTGCGCACCTGAAAACAGAGGCGGAAATGAAAGTGCCGCGTCGTCACGTTGAGCTGTACGACACCATTTTGGGTTGCCTGGGGTATACCTCACCCGACGGTGGCATTAACGAAAATAACAACTGGTGTAAACTCCCCAATAACACCACAAAAGCCGCGCAATAGCTCGACTGGCGAGTTTATCGCCAGTTGAATGGCTTTTTTAATTTAGGGGATTGACGGGGGCGCACCTCAGCAGTAAGATGCGCTCCGCATTCGGCGAGTAGCGCAGCTTGGTAGCGCAACTGGTTTGGGACCAGTGGGTCGGAGGTTCGAATCCTCTCTCGCCGACCACATTCGAAACCCTGCTCTTTGAGCAGGGTTTTTTGCATCTGAAGCTTGTGAGGATGAGAATCTCCGGGGAAGGAGGTTCGACCCGAGCGGGGCGAGGGAACGTTGCTTTAGCAACGGCCCGAAGGGCGAGCCACGCAGTGGCGAGTCATCCTCTCTCGCCGACCACATTCTGAAAAGGGCTAACCGCAAGGTTAGCCCTTTTTGCATTAGCGGGTTATTCATCCCGATTGTCTAAAACGCCCCTTATCCTTGCTTCAACCTGCCTGTTAACGATTTTGTGACATAATCCATTGTATTTTTTTATATATAGATTGATCTTTTTTCGCGTTGCTTATGGATAACCTCAGCATTTTTCGCTGTGCGTTTTAACGTTCGCGGTATTTAGTGCTCAGATAATCACCATTCTGCAAGAAAATTTACCCAATCTGAATAAAAGTTAATCACTGCATGTTGCAGAATATGAAGATATTTGTGCTGCAACATAGCGAGTAGCATAAATTTCCCTGCTGAAAACTGGCGCCTAAAGTTTTTTTAATCTTTGTTTGCGGTTTCGCACACTCAGCGTAAATCCCCGTCACCTGTATTGACGTTTTCACATTCTGTTGACAGATTGTAGGGCACGAGGGGCATTTCAGGGAGGATCTGCGCTGCAACTCAAAGGCTCTTCTGAAAGGATTCTCCATCCCTTTAACGCCTTCGGGCATCACCGACCGGACCGGGTAAAAAATAAATAAAGGTCAGGCGGCGTAACACAACAAAGCAAAACATCACATTGGAGCAGAATAATGAGTATTTCCTTGAAGAAGTCAGGGATGCTGAAGCTTGGTCTGAGCCTGGTGGCTCTGACCGTCGCAGCAAGCGTACAGGCAAAAACCCTGGTTTATTGTTCTGAAGGCTCGCCGGAAGGCTTTAACCCACAGCTCTTTACCTCTGGTACAACGTACGACGCAAGCTCTGTACCTATCTATAACCGTCTGGTTGAATTCAAAACCGGGACTACGGAAGTGATTCCAGGTCTGGCCGAGAAGTGGGAAGTCAGCGAAGACGGCAAAACCTATACCTTCCATTTACGCCAGGGCGTGAAGTGGCAGGACAGCAAAGAATTCAAACCAACGCGCGACTTTAACGCCGATGACGTTGTGTTCTCCTTCGACCGTCAGAAAAACGCTCAGAACCCGTACCACAAAGTGTCTGGCGGCAGCTATGAATACTTCGAAGGGATGGGTCTGCCAGATCTGATCTCTGAAGTGAAAAAAGTTGACGACAAAACTGTTCAGTTCGTGCTGACTCGCCCGGAAGCACCATTCCTGGCTGACCTGGCAATGGACTTCGCATCTATTCTGTCTAAAGAATATGCGGACAACATGCTGAAAGCGGGTACCCCGGAAAAAGTGGACCTGGATCCAATCGGTACTGGCCCATTCCAGCTGCTGCAATACCAGAAAGATTCTCGCATTCTGTATAAAGCGTTCCCTGGATACTGGGGTACTAAACCTCAGATCGACCGCCTGGTGTTCTCCATCACACCTGACGCCTCTGTGCGTTATGCAAAACTGCAGAAAAACGAGTGCCAGGTTATGCCATACCCGAACCCGGCTGATATCGCACGTATGAAGCAGGACAAAAACATCAATCTGCTGGAGCAGGCTGGCCTGAACGTGGGCTATCTCTCCTTCAACACCGAGAAGAAACCGTTTGATGATGTGAAAGTCCGTCAGGCGCTGACTTACGCGGTGAACAAAGAAGCGATCATCAAAGCGGTTTATCAGGGTGCAGGCGTTGCCGCTAAGAACCTGATCCCACCAACAATGTGGGGCTACAATGACGACGTTAAAGACTACACCTACGATCCTGAGAAAGCGAAAGCGCTGCTGAAAGAAGCAGGCCATGAAAAAGGCTTCACCGTTGAGTTGTGGGCGATGCCAGTACAGCGTCCTTACAACCCGAACGCACGCCGTATGGCTGAAATGGTTCAGGCTGACTGGGCTAAGATCGGCGTTCAGGCCAAGATTGTGACCTACGAGTGGGGCGAGTATCTGAAACGCGCCAAAGCAGGCGAGCATCAGGCTGTGATGATGGGCTGGACCGGTGACAATGGGGATCCAGACAACTTCTTCGCAACCCTGTTCAGCTGTGCTGCTGCGAAAGACGGTTCCAACTACTCTCGCTGGTGCTACAAGCCGTTTGAAGATCTGATTCAGCCGGCACGTGCGACCGACGATCACAACAAGCGTATTGAACTGTACAAGCAAGCTCAGGTTGTCATGCACGATCAGGCTCCAGCGCTGATTGTTGCTCACTCCACCGTGTACGAGCCAGTGCGTAAAGAAGTTAAAGGCTACGTGGTTGATCCACTGGGCAAACACCACTTCGAAAACGTATCTGTTGAATAATTAAAAGCAACGCCAGGCGGCGCTGCGCTTGCACTGGCCTACGGTATGTAGGCCGGGTAAGCGTAGCGCCACCCGGCAGCAGTGCTTTATTCCCTCTCTGAAAGGGGAGGGAATAAGATTTGTGAGCAATACAGACGTCACGCTGTTTGTCGTGCGTCATCAGAGAGAATCCGGGTTATGTTGCAGTTCATCCTCCGACGTCTGGGACTTGTTATCCCCACGTTTATCGGTATCACCCTTCTCACTTTTGCCTTCGTTCATATGATCCCCGGCGACCCGGTAATGATTATGGCGGGCGAGCGTGGTATTTCCCCTGAGCGCCATGCACAGTTGCTGGCTGAGCTTGGTCTGAACAAGCCGCTGTGGCAGCAATACCTCAACTATATCTGGGGTGTGTTGCACGGTGACTTAGGTATTTCCCTGAAAAGCCGTCTTCCGGTGTGGGACGAGTTCGTGCCGCGTTTTAAAGCGACGCTGGAACTTGGTGTCTGCGCCATGATTTTTGCCACCGCGGTGGGTATTCCGGTCGGTGTACTGGCTGCCGTTAAGCGTGGTTCTATTTTCGATCATACTGCTGTTGGTCTGGCGCTGACCGGCTACTCCATGCCTATCTTCTGGTGGGGCATGATGCTGATTATGCTGGTGTCGGTGCAGTGGAACCTGACGCCGGTTTCCGGGCGCGTCAGCGATATGGTTTTCCTTGATGACTCCAATCCGTTGACCGGCTTTATGCTGATCGACACGGCCATCTGGGGTGAGCCGGGTAACTTTATCGATGCAGTGGCCCACATGATCCTGCCTGCAATGGTGCTGGGCACTATTCCTCTGGCTGTTATCGTGCGTATGACCCGCTCATCCATGCTGGAAGTGCTGGGCGAGGACTACATCCGTACTGCCCGCGCGAAAGGCCTGACCCGGATGCGCGTCATCATCGTTCACGCGCTGCGTAACGCCATGCTGCCGGTTGTTACCGTTATCGGTTTGCAGGTGGGGACGTTGCTGGCAGGGGCGATCCTGACCGAGACTATCTTCTCCTGGCCGGGGCTTGGACGTTGGCTGATTGATGCGCTACAACGCCGTGACTATCCGGTGGTGCAGGGCGGTGTGCTGCTGGTTGCGACGATGATCATCCTCGTCAACCTGCTGGTCGATTTGCTGTACGGCGTGGTGAACCCGCGTATTCGTCATAAGAAGTAAGGGGCCATCATGTCACAGGTTTCTGAAAACAAAGTTGTCACTGCACCGGTTCCAATGACCCCGTTGCAGGAGTTTTGGCACTACTTCAAGCGCAATAAAGGCGCTGTCGTCGGGCTGGTCTATGTCACCATCATGATCCTGATTGCGGTGTTTGCGAACGTGCTTGCACCGTTTAACCCTGCGGATCAGTTCCGCGATACGCTGCTTGCTCCTCCTGCCTGGCAGGATGGCGGTACCTTGACGCACCTGTTGGGCACTGACGATGTGGGCCGTGATGTGCTGTCGCGTCTGATGTACGGCGCGCGCCTGTCGCTGCTGGTCGGTTGTCTGGTGGTGGTGCTGTCACTGGTCATGGGTGTTGTGCTCGGCCTGGTTGCCGGTTACTTCGGCGGCATCGTCGATAACATCATCATGCGTATTGTCGACATCATGCTGGCACTGCCGAGCCTGCTTCTGGCACTGGTTCTGGTTGCGATATTCGGCCCGTCGATAGGTAACGCAGCGCTTGCGCTGACCTTCGTGGCACTGCCTCACTACGTGCGATTAACGCGCGCGGCGGTGCTGGTGGAAGTGCATCGCGACTACGTGACCGCTTCTCGTGTGGCGGGTGCCGGCGCAATGCGTCAGATGTTCGTTAACATTTTCCCGAACTGCCTTGCGCCGCTGATCGTTCAGGCGTCGCTCGGTTTCTCTAACGCCATTCTCGATATGGCCGCTCTTGGCTTCCTTGGCATGGGTGCGCAGCCGCCTACACCGGAGTGGGGCACTATGCTCTCCGACGTGTTGCAGTTCGCACAAAGCGCCTGGTGGGTCGTCACCTTCCCGGGTCTGGCGATTCTGCTGACGGTGCTGGCATTTAACCTGATGGGTGATGGTCTGCGTGATGCACTTGATCCCAAACTGAAGCAGTAAGAGGCACGAGATGGCGTTATTAAATGTAGATAAATTATCGGTGCACTTCGGCGATGAAGGCACACCGTTTCGCGCCGTGGACCGCATCAGCTACAGCGTAAATCAGGGCGAAGTGGTCGGCATCGTTGGGGAGTCAGGTTCCGGTAAATCGGTCAGCTCGCTGGCGATTATGGGGCTGATTGACTATCCGGGCCGCGTGATGGCCGAAAGTCTGGAGTTTAACGGTCAGGATCTGAAGCGCATTTCCGAAAAACAGCGCCGCCAGTTGGTAGGTGCAGAAGTGGCGATGATCTTCCAGGACCCGATGACCAGCCTTAACCCATGTTACACCGTGGGTTTCCAGATTATGGAAGCGATTAAGGTGCATCAGGGTGGTAACAAGAAAACCCGTCGTCAGCGGGCAATCGACCTGTTAACCCAGGTGGGTATCCCCGATCCGGGTTCACGTCTGGATGTTTATCCGCACCAGCTTTCCGGCGGTATGAGCCAGCGTGTCATGATTGCGATGGCCATTGCCTGTCGACCAAAACTGCTGATTGCCGATGAACCGACAACGGCGCTGGACGTGACCATCCAGGCGCAAATCATCGAACTGCTGTTGGAGTTACAGCAGAAAGAGAACATGGCGCTGGTACTGATCACTCACGACCTGGCGCTGGTGGCTGAAGCTGCACACAAAATTATTGTGATGTATGCCGGGCAGGTTGTGGAAACGGGCGCAGCGAACGACATCTTCCGCGCGCCGCGTCATCCGTATACTCAGGCACTGCTGCGTGCGCTTCCGGAGTTTGCACAGGACAAAGCGCGTCTGGCGTCATTGCCGGGTGTCGTTCCGGGTAAATATGACCGTCCGCAGGGCTGCTTGTTGAACCCACGTTGCCCGTATGCGACGGACAAATGCCGTGCAGAAGAGCCAGAACTGAACCGGCTTGCTGACGGTCGCCAGTCGAAATGCCATTACCCACTCGATGATGCCGGGAGGCCAACACTATGAGTACGCAACAGGCCGCCACGCAACAACTGCTGTTGCAGGCCATCGACCTGAAAAAACACTACCCGGTGAAGAAGGGGATGTTCGCGCCTGAGCGCCTGGTAAAAGCGCTTGATGGCGTATCGTTCACCCTGGAGCGTGGTAAAACGCTGGCGGTGGTGGGTGAGTCCGGCTGTGGGAAATCTACGCTGGGCCGTCTGCTGACGATGATCGAAACACCTACCGGCGGTGAGCTTTACTATCAGGGCCAGGATCTGCTCAAGCACGATCCGCAGGCGCAAAAGCTGCGTCGTCAAAAAATCCAGATTGTGTTCCAGAACCCCTACGGTTCACTGAACCCGCGTAAGAAAGTGGGGCAGATCCTGGAAGAGCCGCTGCAGATTAATACCAGCCTGAGCAAAGAACAGCGTCGTGAAAAAGCGCTGGCGATGATGGCGAAAGTCGGGCTTAAAACCGAGCACTATGACCGTTACCCGCATATGTTCTCTGGCGGTCAACGTCAGCGTATCGCTATCGCCCGTGGTCTGATGCTTGATCCGGATGTGGTGATTGCCGATGAACCTGTGTCGGCCCTTGACGTTTCCGTTCGTGCCCAGGTGCTTAACCTGATGATGGACTTGCAGCAGGAACTGGGGCTGTCGTACGTGTTTATTTCACACGACCTGTCCGTTGTTGAGCATATTGCGGATGAAGTGATGGTGATGTACCTGGGGCGGTGTGTCGAGAAGGGGACGAAAGATCAGATCTTTAATAATCCTCGTCATCCGTATACTCAGGCACTGTTGTCTGCCACACCGCGTCTGAACCCGGACGACCGCCGCGAGCGTATTAAGCTGACCGGTGAGCTGCCAAGCCCGCTGAACCCGCCTCCGGGATGTGCGTTCAATGCCCGTTGCCGCCGTCGCTTCGGCCCTTGCACCCAGTTGCAGCCGCAGCTGAAAGACTACGGTGGTCAACTGGTGGCGTGCTTTGCCGTCGACCAGGATGAAAACGGCGAAAAGCCGCACGCGTAATGCAAAAACAAAAAACCGGCGCTTATCGCCGGTTTTTTTATGTCTACTTAATGCTTATTTCCGCAGGCGGATTTGGTCGACCGCGTGCTTCTCGCTCTTGGTAAGGATAAGGCTCGCGCGCTCGCGGGTTGGCAGAATATTCTCTTTCAGGTTCACATAGTTGATCTCATTCCAAAGCCCCGTCGCCACATTAATGGCCTCTTCTTCAGAGAGTTGCGCGTAGTTATGGAAGTAGGAGTCAGGATCGGTGAATGCCCCTTCGCGGAATTTCAGGAATCGGTTGATATACCAGCTTTGCAGCAAATCTTCCGGCGCATCGACATAAATAGAGAAATCGACAAAGTCGGAGACAAACACGTGGTGGGGATCGTGCGGATAGTCCATGCCGCTTTGCAGCACGTTTAATCCTTCCAGAATCAGGATATCCGGCTGAACCACCGTTTTGTCGCCATCCGGGATGCGGTCATAAATCAGGTGCGAGTAAACCGGTGCGGTCACATTGGGTGCACCTGATTTCAGATCGGAGACGAATTTAACCAGTCGGTGCATATCATAAGAAAGAGGGAAGCCCTTCTTCTTCATCAGACCGCGTTCTTTTAACACTTCATTTGGGTGCAAAAAGCCGTCTGTGGTGATCAGCTCTACGCTGCGATGCTCCGGCCAGCGGCTCAGCAGTGCCTGCAATACGCGCGCGGTGGTACTTTTACCAACGGCAACACTACCCGCAATACTGATGATATAAGGAATACGCTGCCCATTCGTCCCAAGAAATTGCTCCAGTACTGCCTGGCGTCGTAAGTTGGAACTGATATAGAAGTTAAGCAAGCGAGATAATGGTAAATAGATTTCTGCCACCTCTTCCAGCGACAGGTCTTCATTTATCCCTTTTAACCGCGCTATCTCACCTTCCGTCAACGTCATAGGGACGGAATCGCGCAGGGCAGCCCACTGGCTGCGGTTAAAGTGAAGATAAGGCGTCATTAACGTTTGCTCTTTTTTGCTCATAAGCATGTTTCAGTGAACCAGCGACAAAACAGCCGGGTCGTGGTTCTTCACATAGTTAATTTTGGACAATGGGCAGGAGGTTAACACCAGATGACAGGAATAATAAGAAAAAATATAGGGAAGCGCTGCTTTACGCGGGAGCCATCACGGTACGCTATATACGGTGTAAATCATGTATTCATGCTGGATTTTTAACCGCGAGTGGGTGAATTTACAGCGTTTAGACCTTCTTTCGAATAAAATGTGAGCGAAAGAACGTTTTATGCAATTTTTTAGTTGCATGACTGCTCATGTCTCCATAGAATGCGCGCTACTTGATGCCGACTTAGCTCAGTAGGTAGAGCAACTGACTTGTAATCAGTAGGTCACCAGTTCGATTCCGGTAGTCGGCACCATCAAGTCCGGTGGGGTTCCCGAGCGGCCAAAGGGAGCAGACTGTAAATCTGCCGTCACAGACTTCGAAGGTTCGAATCCTTCCCCCACCACCACTTTCTGGCAGCGTAAATGCCGCCGGAGCTGGTTAGAAAAATTAATCAGCTCAAACATGAAAAGAGAGAAATCTCTTTTTTTGTTACAGAAAGAACTGGGTAGCCGAGTTTCAGGATGCGGGCATCGTATAATGGCTATTACCTCAGCCTTCCAAGCTGATGATGCGGGTTCGATTCCCGCTGCCCGCTCCAATACGTGCTGATATGGCTCAGTTGGTAGAGCGCACCCTTGGTAAGGGTGAGGTCCCCAGTTCGACTCTGGGTATCAGCACCACTTCACTTCTCCTCCCGTTTCTCTCTGTTTCAATTTAAATGTATTCAACAGTTCAGGCATTTCGCCTGGTTGATGTGGTGATATCACCGATTTATCCGTGTCTTAGAGGGACAATCGATGTCTAAAGAAAAGTTTGAACGTACAAAACCGCACGTTAACGTCGGTACTATCGGCCACGTTGACCATGGTAAAACAACGCTGACCGCTGCAATCACTACCGTTCTGGCAAAAACCTACGGTGGTTCTGCTCGTGCATTCGACCAGATCGATAACGCACCAGAAGAAAAAGCTCGTGGTATCACCATCAACACTTCCCACGTTGAATACGACACCCCGACTCGCCACTACGCACACGTAGACTGCCCAGGCCACGCCGACTATGTTAAAAACATGATCACCGGTGCTGCGCAGATGGACGGCGCGATCCTGGTAGTTGCTGCGACTGACGGCCCAATGCCTCAGACTCGTGAGCACATCCTGCTGGGTCGTCAGGTAGGCGTTCCTTTCATCATCGTGTTCCTGAACAAATGCGACATGGTTGATGACGAAGAGCTGCTGGAACTGGTAGAAATGGAAGTTCGTGAACTTCTGTCTCAGTACGATTTCCCAGGCGACGATACCCCAATCGTTCGTGGTTCAGCTCTGAAAGCGCTGGAAGGCGAAGCAGAGTGGGAAGCAAAAATCATCGAACTGGCTGGCTTCCTGGATTCTTACATCCCAGAACCAGAGCGTGCGATTGATAAGCCATTCCTGCTGCCAATCGAAGACGTATTCTCCATCTCCGGTCGTGGTACCGTTGTTACCGGTCGTGTAGAGCGCGGTATCGTTAAAGTTGGTGAAGAAGTTGAAATCGTTGGTATCAAAGAGACTGCGAAGTCTACCTGTACTGGCGTTGAAATGTTCCGCAAACTGCTGGACGAAGGCCGTGCTGGTGAGAACGTAGGTGTTCTGCTGCGTGGTATCAAACGTGAAGAAATCGAACGTGGTCAGGTACTGGCGAAGCCAGGCTCAATCAAGCCACACACCAAGTTCGAATCTGAAGTGTACATTCTGTCCAAAGACGAAGGCGGCCGTCATACTCCGTTCTTCAAAGGCTACCGTCCACAGTTCTACTTCCGTACAACTGACGTGACCGGTACCATCGAACTGCCAGAAGGCGTTGAGATGGTAATGCCAGGCGACAACATCAAGATGGTTGTGACTCTGATCCACCCAATCGCGATGGATGACGGTCTGCGTTTCGCAATCCGTGAAGGCGGCCGCACCGTTGGCGCGGGCGTTGTTGCTAAAGTTCTCGGCTAATCGCTGATAACATTTGACGCAATGCGCATGAAAAGGGCATCATTTGATGCCCTTTTTGCACGCTTTCACATCAGAACCTGGCTCATCAGTGATTATTTTTGTCATAATCATTGCTGAGACAGGCTCTGCAGAGAGCGTATAATCCCTAAAGGGATTAAGCGTTTCGATTTGGCTCGCCTCGCAATCGCGGGGTGTAATTATTTGTAGAATTCTTCTTACAGGTTGGTTTATGAGTGCGAATACCGAAGCTCAAGGGAGCGGGCGCGGCCTGGAAGCGATGAAGTGGGTCGCTGTTGCCGTGCTGCTGATTGTGGCAATCGTTGGCAACTATCTTTATCGTGACATGATGCTGCCGCTGCGTGCGCTGGCAGTGGTGATTCTGATTGCTGCAGCGGGCGGTGTCGCGCTGTTAACGACTAAAGGTAAAGCAACCGTTGCTTTCGCGCGCGAAGCACGTACCGAAGTCCGCAAGGTAATTTGGCCAACCCGCCAGGAAACATTGCATACCACGCTGATTGTGGCTGCAGTGACTGCGGTAATGTCACTGATCCTGTGGGGACTGGATGGTATTCTGGTTCGCCTGGTATCCTTTATCACTGGCCTGAGGTTCTAAGATGTCTGAAGCCCCTAAAAAGCGTTGGTACGTCGTTCAGGCGTTTTCCGGTTTTGAAGGCCGCGTAGCTACGTCGCTGCGTGAGCATATCAAATTACACAATATGGAAGAGTTGTTTGGCGAAGTAATGGTTCCGACCGAAGAAGTGGTCGAGATCCGTGGCGGCCAGCGTCGCAAAAGCGAACGTAAATTCTTCCCGGGTTACGTGCTGGTTCAGATGGTTATGAACGACGCGAGCTGGCACCTGGTGCGCAGCGTACCGCGCGTGATGGGCTTTATCGGCGGCACGTCTGACCGTCCGGCGCCAATCAGCGACAAAGAAGTTGATGCGATTATGAACCGCCTGCAACAGGTTGGTGATAAGCCGCGTCCTAAAACGCTGTTTGAACCGGGTGAGATGGTTCGTGTTAGCGACGGTCCGTTTGCTGACTTCAACGGTGTGGTTGAAGAAGTGGACTACGAGAAGTCCCGCCTGAAAGTTTCTGTTTCTATCTTCGGTCGTGCGACCCCAGTAGAACTGGACTTTGCCCAGGTAGAAAAAGCCTAAGCAGCGATCAAAAAAGCGGCGATTTAATCGTTGCATAGGGCGCGAGATTGGAATACAATTTCGCGCCTTTTGTTTTTATGGGCTAAGCCCGTAAAACGATTTTTACATCACGGGGAGCTTCTCTGAAGCGCTATCACCCAATTTGAGGATTTTAGAATGGCTAAGAAAGTACAAGCCTACGTCAAGCTGCAGGTTGCAGCTGGTATGGCGAACCCAAGTCCACCAGTTGGTCCAGCTCTGGGTCAGCAGGGTGTTAACATCATGGAATTCTGTAAAGCGTTCAACGCCAAAACCGAATCCCTGGAAAAAGGTCTGCCAATTCCAGTCGTAATCACTGTTTACGCTGACCGTTCTTTCACTTTCGTTACCAAAACCCCTCCAGCAGCAGTTCTGCTGAAGAAAGCGGCTGGTATCAAGTCTGGTTCCGGTAAACCGAACAAAGACAAAGTGGGTAAAATTTCCCGCGCTCAGCTGCAGGAAATCGCGCAGACCAAAGCTGCCGACATGACTGGTGCCGACATTGAAGCGATGACTCGCTCAATCGAAGGTACTGCACGTTCCATGGGCCTGGTAGTGGAGGACTAAGAAATGGCTAAACTGACCAAGCGCATGTCCGTGATCCGTGACAAAGTTGATGCGACCAAACAGTACGACATCAACGAAGCTATCGCTCTGCTGAAAGAACTGGCTACTGCTAAGTTCGTTGAAAGCGTTGATGTTGCTGTTAACCTGGGCATCGATGCTCGTAAATCTGATCAGAACGTTCGTGGTGCAACTGTACTGCCACACGGTACTGGCCGTTCCGTTCGCGTAGCCGTATTTGCTCAGGGTGCCAACGCAGAAGCTGCTAAAGCTGCTGGCGCTGAACTGGTAGGTATGGAAGATCTGGCTGACCAGATCAAGAAAGGCGAAATGAACTTTGACGTTGTTATTGCATCTCCAGATGCAATGCGCGTTGTTGGCCAGCTGGGCCAGGTTCTGGGTCCACGCGGCCTGATGCCAAACCCGAAAGTGGGTACTGTAACTCCTAACGTTGCTGAAGCGGTTAAGAACGCTAAAGCAGGTCAGGTTCGTTATCGTAACGACAAAAACGGCATCATCCACACCACCATCGGTAAAGTGGACTTTGACGCTGACAAACTGAAAGAAAACCTGGAATCTCTGCTGGTTGCGCTGAAAAAAGCTAAACCAACTCAGGCTAAAGGCGTGTACATCAAGAAAGTTAGCCTCTCCACCACCATGGGTGCAGGTGTTGCAGTTGATCAGGCTGGCCTGAGCGCTGCTGCAAACTAATGCCTTTACGTGGGCGGTGATTTTGTCTACAATCTTACCCCCACGTTTGCTAACGAAAGTTAGCGGCTAAAAGATTTGTTCGTTGGAGCCTGGCCTAATCCAGGCCTCCGTCGAAGACCGCAGGTGTTTCGCAAGAGACTTAATCCCCTGCGTAGACGGTGACAGAACGCTAAGATTATTTTTTGATACTCTGGCTTGTTTCTGCTCACCGTATTAAGACGCTCTTTCCGTTGGAATGAGTGAAGTGAGTTCCGGAACATGAGTTCCGGCAAACATCCAGGAGCAAAGCTAATGGCTTTAAATCTTCAAGACAAACAAGCGATTGTTGCTGAAGTCAGCGAAGTAGCCAAAGGCGCGCTGTCTGCAGTAGTTGCGGATTCCCGTGGCGTTACTGTAGACAAAATGACTGAACTGCGTAAAGCAGGTCGTGAAGCTGGCGTATACATGCGTGTTGTTCGTAACACCCTGCTGCGTCGCGT
The DNA here is from genome assembly GCF_052886895.1 of Enterobacter sp. C4G1. Taxonomy (NCBI): domain Bacteria; kingdom Pseudomonadati; phylum Pseudomonadota; class Gammaproteobacteria; order Enterobacterales; family Enterobacteriaceae; genus Enterobacter; species Enterobacter sp. C4G1. Next base: position 1,329,322 of record NZ_JBQVVV010000001.1, read on the forward strand.
AGTTGAAGGTACTCAGTTCGAGTGCCTGAAAGACACGTTTGTTGGTCCGACCCTGATTGCATACTCTATGGAACACCCGGGCGCTGCTGCTCGTCTGTTCAAAGAGTTCGCGAAAGCGAATGCAAAATTTGAGGTCAAAGCTGCAGCCTTTGAAGGTGAGTTGATCACGGCATCGAACATCGATCGCCTGGCAACCCTGCCGACCTACGAAGAAGCAATTGCACGCCTGATGGCAACCATGAAAGAAGCTTCGGCTGGCAAACTGGTTCGCACTCTGGCTGCTGTTCGCGATGCGAAAGAAGCTGCTTAATAGCAGTTATCTTTATAAAGCATTTGCTTACGTATAAACTTATTCTGATTTTCAGGAACAATTTAAATGTCTATCACTAAAGATCAAATCATTGAAGCAGTTGCAGCTATGTCCGTAATGGACGTTGTAGAACTGATCTCTGCAATGGAAGAAAAATTCGGTGTTTCCGCTGCTGCTGCTGTAGCTGTAGCTGCTGGCCCGGTTGAAGCTGCTGAAGAAAAAACTGAATTCGACGTAATTCTGAAAGCTGCTGGCGCTAACAAAGTTGCTGTTATCAAAGCAGTACGTGGCGCAACTGGCCTGGGTCTGAAAGAAGCTAAAGACCTGGTAGAATCTGCTCCAGCTGCGCTGAAAGAAGGCGTGAGCAAAGACGACGCAGAAGCACTGAAAAAATCTCTGGAAGAAGCTGGCGCTGAAGTTGAAGTTAAATAAGCCAACTTTTCTGGTTGCAGCCTAAGTAATTAGGCTGATGGCTGGTGACTTTTTAGTCACCAGCCTTTTTGCGCTGTAAGGCATCAGTAGCATTTCACACTGTTTGACTGCTGATTGTCCTGACAATGCTTGTTTCTATCGACGCCTTAATATACTGCGACAGGGTGCTCGCTCTGTGTAAATCGCAACGAAATGGTTTAAGCGTGATAGCAACAGGTATTGCGGAAAGTATTCAATTTTCCGATCAACAAAATGGTGTTGCACAAACTGTCCCTTCGTCGGACAGATGGGTCGACTTGTCAGCGAGCTGAGGAACCCTAATGGTTTACTCCTATACCGAGAAAAAACGTATTCGTAAGGATTTTGGTAAACGTCCACAAGTTCTGGATATACCTTATCTCCTTTCTATCCAGCTTGACTCGTTCCAGAAGTTTATCGAGCAAGATCCTGAAGGGCAGTATGGTCTGGAAGCAGCTTTCCGTTCCGTATTCCCGATTAAAAGCTATAGCGGTAATTCTGAGCTGCAATACGTCAGCTACCGCCTTGGCGAACCGGTGTTTGACGTTCAGGAATGTCAAATTCGTGGCGTGACCTATTCCGCACCGCTGCGCGTAAAACTGCGTCTGGTGATCTACGAGCGCGAAGCGCCGGAAGGCACCGTTAAGGACATTAAAGAACAAGAAGTCTACATGGGTGAAATTCCACTCATGACAGACAACGGTACTTTCGTTATCAACGGTACTGAGCGTGTTATCGTTTCCCAGCTGCATCGTAGCCCGGGCGTCTTCTTCGACAGCGATAAAGGTAAAACACACTCTTCCGGTAAAGTACTGTATAACGCGCGCATCATTCCTTACCGTGGTTCCTGGCTGGACTTCGAGTTCGATCCAAAAGACAACCTGTTTGTCCGTATCGACCGTCGTCGTAAACTGCCAGCGACCATCATTTTGCGTGCGCTGCAATACACCACTGAACAGATCCTGGACCTGTTCTTCGAGAAAGTGATCTTTGAAATCCGCGACAACAAGCTGCAAATGGAGCTGGTGCCGGAACGTCTGCGTGGTGAGACCGCGTCGTTCGACATCGAAGCCGACGGCAAAGTGTATGTGGAAAAAGGTCGCCGTATCACTGCGCGCCATATCCGTCAGCTGGAAAAAGATGATATCAAACACATCGAAGTTCCGGTTGAATACATTGCTGGAAAAGTGGTCGCGAAAGATTACGTTGACGAGTCAACGGGTGAGCTGATCTGCGCAGCGAACATGGAGCTGAGCCTGGATCTGCTGGCTAAGCTGAGCCAGTCTGGCCACAAACGTATCGAAACGCTGTTCACCAACGATCTGGACCACGGCGCGTATATGTCTGAGACTATTCGCGTCGACCCAACCACCGATCGTCTGAGCGCGCTGGTAGAAATCTACCGTATGATGCGTCCTGGTGAGCCACCAACTCGCGAAGCGGCTGAAAGCCTGTTCGAGAACTTGTTCTTCTCCGAAGACCGCTATGACCTGTCTGCGGTTGGTCGTATGAAGTTCAACCGTTCTCTGCTGCGCGACGAAATCGAAGGTTCCGGTATCCTGAGCAAAGACGACATCATCGAAGTGATGAAGAAGCTCATCGATATCCGTAACGGCAAAGGCGAAGTGGACGATATCGACCACCTCGGCAACCGTCGTATCCGTTCCGTAGGCGAAATGGCGGAAAACCAGTTCCGTGTTGGCCTGGTACGTGTAGAGCGTGCGGTGAAAGAGCGTCTGTCTCTGGGCGATCTGGATACCCTGATGCCTCAGGATATGATCAACGCCAAACCGATTTCCGCAGCAGTGAAAGAGTTCTTCGGCTCCAGCCAGCTGTCTCAGTTTATGGACCAGAACAACCCGCTGTCTGAGATTACGCACAAACGTCGTATCTCTGCACTCGGCCCAGGCGGTCTGACCCGTGAGCGTGCAGGCTTTGAAGTTCGAGACGTACACCCGACTCACTACGGTCGCGTATGTCCAATCGAAACGCCTGAAGGTCCAAACATCGGTCTGATCAACTCCCTGTCCGTGTACGCACAGACTAACGAATACGGCTTCCTCGAGACTCCGTACCGTAAAGTGACTGACGGTGTTGTAACCGACGAAATTCACTACCTGTCTGCTATCGAAGAAGGCAACTACGTTATCGCTCAGGCGAACTCCAACCTGGATGACGAAGGTCACTTTGAAGAAGATCTGGTTACCTGCCGTAGCAAAGGCGAATCCAGCTTGTTCAGCCGCGACCAGGTTGACTACATGGACGTATCCACCCAGCAGGTGGTATCCGTCGGTGCGTCCCTGATCCCGTTCCTGGAACACGATGACGCCAACCGTGCATTGATGGGTGCGAACATGCAACGTCAGGCCGTTCCAACTCTGCGCGCTGATAAGCCGCTGGTTGGTACCGGTATGGAACGTGCTGTTGCCGTTGACTCCGGTGTTACTGCGGTTGCTAAACGTGGCGGTACTGTTCAGTACGTGGATGCTTCCCGTATCGTTATCAAAGTTAACGAAGACGAGATGTACCCAGGTGAAGCAGGTATCGACATCTATAACCTGACCAAGTACACCCGTTCTAACCAGAACACCTGTATCAACCAGATGCCATGTGTGTCTCTGGGTGAGCCAATTGAGCGCGGCGACGTGCTGGCTGACGGCCCGTCTACCGACCTCGGTGAACTGGCGCTCGGTCAGAACATGCGCGTAGCGTTCATGCCGTGGAACGGTTACAACTTCGAAGACTCCATCCTTGTCTCCGAGCGTGTTGTTCAGGAAGATCGTTTCACCACCATCCACATTCAGGAACTGGCATGTGTGTCCCGTGACACCAAGCTGGGGCCAGAAGAGATCACCGCTGACATCCCTAACGTGGGTGAAGCTGCGCTCTCCAAACTGGATGAATCCGGTATTGTTTACATCGGTGCGGAAGTGACCGGCGGCGATATTCTGGTTGGTAAGGTAACACCGAAAGGTGAAACCCAGCTGACGCCAGAAGAGAAACTGCTGCGTGCTATCTTCGGTGAGAAAGCGTCTGACGTTAAAGACTCTTCTCTGCGCGTACCAAACGGTGTTTCCGGTACTGTTATCGACGTTCAGGTCTTCACCCGTGATGGCGTAGAGAAAGACAAACGCGCGCTCGAAATCGAAGAAATGCAGCTCAAACAGGCTAAGAAAGACCTGTCTGAAGAACTGCAAATCCTCGAAGCGGGTCTGTTCAGCCGTATTTATGCGGTGCTGGTTGCCGGTGGTGTTGAAGCTGAGAAGCTCGACAAACTGCCTCGCGATCGCTGGCTGGAACTGGGCCTGACCGACGAAGAGAAACAAAATCAGCTGGAACAGCTGGCTGAGCAGTATGACGAACTGAAACACGAGTTCGAGAAAAAACTCGAAGCGAAACGCCGTAAAATCACTCAGGGCGACGATCTGGCACCAGGCGTGCTGAAGATTGTTAAGGTGTATCTGGCTGTTAAACGTCAGATCCAGCCTGGTGATAAGATGGCAGGTCGTCACGGTAACAAGGGTGTTATCTCCAAGATCAACCCGATCGAAGATATGCCACACGATGCTAACGGTACGCCGGTAGATATCGTACTGAACCCGCTGGGCGTACCATCTCGTATGAACATCGGTCAGATCCTCGAAACCCACCTGGGTATGGCTGCGAAAGGTATCGGCGAGAAAATCAACGCCATGCTGAAACAGCAGCAAGAAGTCGCGAAACTGCGCGAGTTCATCCAGCGTGCGTACGATCTGGGTACTGACGTTCGTCAGAAAGTCGACCTGAACACCTTCAGCGATGATGAAGTTCTGCGTCTGGCGGAAAACCTGCGTAAGGGTATGCCGATCGCAACGCCAGTATTCGACGGTGCAAAAGAGTCTGAAATCAAGGAACTGTTACAGCTGGGTGGCCTGCCGACTTCCGGTCAGATCACACTGTTCGACGGTCGTACCGGTGAGCAATTCGAACGCCAGGTTACCGTTGGCTACATGTACATGCTGAAACTGAACCACCTGGTTGATGACAAAATGCACGCGCGTTCTACCGGTTCTTACAGCCTGGTTACTCAGCAGCCGCTGGGTGGTAAGGCTCAGTTCGGTGGTCAGCGCTTCGGTGAGATGGAAGTGTGGGCGCTGGAAGCATATGGCGCAGCATACACCCTGCAAGAAATGCTTACCGTTAAGTCTGATGACGTGAACGGCCGTACGAAGATGTATAAAAACATCGTGGACGGCAACCATCAGATGGAACCAGGTATGCCGGAATCCTTCAACGTACTGTTGAAAGAGATCCGTTCTCTGGGTATCAACATCGAGCTGGAAGACGAGTAACTCTCGCTCAAACAGGTCACTGGTGCCGGGTTAACCCCCGGCACCAGATTGTGCTAACTCCGACGGGAGCAAATCCGTGAAAGACTTATTAAAGTTTCTGAAAGCGCAAACTAAAACCGAAGAGTTTGATGCGATCAAAATTGCTCTGGCCTCGCCAGACATGATCCGTTCATGGTCTTTTGGTGAAGTTAAAAAGCCAGAAACCATCAACTACCGTACGTTCAAACCTGAGCGTGACGGCCTTTTCTGTGCGCGTATTTTCGGGCCAGTAAAAGATTACGAGTGCCTGTGCGGTAAGTACAAGCGCCTGAAACACCGTGGTGTTATCTGTGAGAAGTGCGGCGTTGAAGTGACCCAGACTAAAGTGCGTCGTGAGCGCATGGGCCACATCGAGCTGGCGTCTCCGACTGCCCACATCTGGTTCCTGAAATCTCTGCCGTCCCGTATCGGTTTGCTGCTGGATATGCCGCTGCGTGATATCGAACGTGTTCTGTACTTCGAATCTTATGTTGTTATCGAAGGCGGTATGACGAATCTGGAACGTAACCAGATTCTGACCGAAGAACAGTATCTGGACGCGCTGGAAGAGTTCGGTGACGAATTCGATGCGAAGATGGGTGCGGAAGCTATCCAGGCCCTGCTGAAGAGCATGGATCTGGAGCAAGAGTGCGAGCAGCTGCGTGAAGAGCTGAACGAAACCAACTCCGAAACCAAGCGTAAAAAGCTGACCAAGCGTATTAAGCTGCTGGAAGCGTTCGTTCAGTCTGGTAACAAACCAGAGTGGATGATCCTGACCGTTCTGCCGGTTCTGCCGCCAGATCTGCGTCCGCTGGTTCCACTGGATGGTGGTCGTTTCGCAACGTCCGATCTGAACGATCTGTACCGTCGCGTCATCAACCGTAACAACCGTCTGAAGCGCCTGCTGGATCTGGCTGCGCCAGATATCATCGTACGCAACGAAAAACGTATGCTGCAGGAAGCGGTAGATGCCCTGCTGGATAACGGTCGTCGCGGTCGTGCGATCACTGGTTCTAACAAACGTCCTCTGAAATCTTTGGCCGATATGATCAAAGGTAAACAGGGTCGTTTCCGTCAGAACCTGCTCGGTAAGCGTGTTGACTACTCCGGTCGTTCTGTAATCACCGTAGGTCCATACCTGCGTCTGCATCAGTGCGGTCTGCCGAAGAAAATGGCACTGGAGCTGTTCAAACCGTTCATCTACGGCAAGCTGGAACTGCGTGGCCTGGCCACCACCATCAAAGCCGCTAAGAAAATGGTTGAGCGTGAAGAAGCTGTCGTTTGGGATATCCTGGACGAAGTTATCCGCGAACACCCGGTACTGCTGAACCGTGCACCAACACTGCACCGTCTGGGTATCCAGGCATTTGAGCCAGTACTGATCGAAGGTAAAGCTATCCAGCTGCACCCGCTGGTTTGTGCGGCCTATAACGCCGACTTCGATGGTGACCAGATGGCTGTTCACGTACCGCTGACGCTGGAAGCCCAGCTCGAAGCGCGTGCGCTGATGATGTCTACCAACAACATCCTGTCTCCAGCGAACGGTGAACCAATCATCGTTCCTTCTCAGGACGTTGTATTGGGTCTGTACTACATGACCCGTGACTGTGTTAACGCCAAAGGCGAAGGCATGGTGCTGACTGGCCCTAAAGAAGCTGAGCGTATTTACCGCGCTGGCCTGGCCTCTCTGCATGCGCGCGTTAAAGTGCGTATCACCGAATTTGAAAAAGATGAAAACGGCGAGTTCGTCGCGAAAACCAGCATTAAGGACACGACCGTTGGCCGTGCCATTCTGTGGATGATCGTGCCGAAAGGTCTGCCTTTCTCCATCGTCAACCAGGCGCTGGGCAAGAAAGCAATCTCCAAAATGCTGAACACCTGTTACCGCATTCTGGGCCTGAAGCCTACCGTTATCTTCGCTGACCAGACAATGTACACCGGCTTTGCTTATGCAGCGCGTTCAGGTGCATCTGTTGGTATTGATGACATGGTCATCCCAGAGAAGAAACACGAAATTATCTCTGAAGCGGAAGCTGAAGTTGCTGAGATCCAGGAGCAGTTCCAGTCTGGTCTGGTAACCGCGGGCGAACGCTATAACAAAGTTATCGATATCTGGGCTGCGGCGAACGATCGTGTATCCAAAGCGATGATGGATAACCTGCAAACCGAAACCGTTATTAACCGTGACGGTGTAGAAGAGCAGCAGGTTTCCTTCAACAGCATCTACATGATGGCCGACTCCGGTGCGCGTGGTTCTGCAGCACAGATTCGTCAGCTGGCAGGTATGCGTGGTCTGATGGCGAAGCCAGATGGCTCCATCATCGAAACGCCAATCACCGCGAACTTCCGTGAAGGTCTGAACGTACTCCAGTACTTCATCTCTACTCACGGTGCTCGTAAAGGTCTGGCGGATACCGCACTGAAAACCGCGAACTCCGGTTATCTGACGCGTCGTCTGGTTGACGTTGCGCAGGATCTGGTTGTTACCGAAGACGATTGTGGCACCCTCGAAGGTATCACCATGACCCCGGTTATCGAGGGTGGTGATGTTAAAGAGCCACTGCGCGATCGCGTTCTGGGTCGTGTAGCCGCGGAAGATATCCTGAAGCCGGGTACCGCAGACATTCTGGTTCCACGCAACACGCTGCTGCACGAGCACTGGTGTGATCTGCTGGAAGCCAACTCTGTTGACTCAGTGAAAGTGCGTTCCGTTGTATCCTGTGACACCGACTTTGGTGTTTGTGCGCACTGCTATGGTCGTGACCTGGCGCGTGGCCACATCATCAACAAAGGTGAAGCAATCGGCGTTATCGCGGCACAGTCAATCGGTGAGCCGGGTACACAGCTGACGATGCGTACGTTCCACATCGGTGGTGCGGCATCTCGTGCGGCTGCTGAATCCAGCATCCAGGTGAAAAACAAAGGTAGCATCAAGCTCAGCAACGCGAAGTCTGTTGTTAACTCCGCAGGCAAGCTGGTTGTGACCTCTCGTAACACCGAGCTGAAGCTGATCGACGAATTCGGTCGTACCAAAGAGAGCTATAAAGTGCCTTACGGTGCTGTTATGGCGAAAGGTGATGGCGAGCAGGTTGCTGGCGGCGAAACCGTAGCGAACTGGGATCCACATACCATGCCGGTTATCACCGAAGTAAGTGGTTTCATCCGCTTCACTGACATGATCGACGGCCAGACCATTACTCGTCAGACTGACGAGCTGACCGGTCTGTCTTCTCTGGTGGTTCTGGATTCTGCTGAACGTACTGCCGGTGGTAAAGATCTGCGTCCTGCACTGAAAATCGTTGATGCTCAGGGTAACGACGTTCTGATCCCAGGCACCGACATGCCTGCGCAGTACTTCCTGCCAGGTAAAGCGATCGTTCAGTTGGAAGATGGCATTCAGATCGGTGCGGGTGATGCTCTGGCGCGTATTCCTCAGGAATCCAGCGGTACCAAGGACATCACCGGTGGTCTGCCACGCGTTGCGGATCTGTTCGAAGCACGTCGTCCGAAAGAGCCTGCAATCCTGGCTGAAATCAGCGGTATCATTTCCTTCGGTAAAGAGACCAAGGGAAACGCCGTCTGGTTATCACTCCAGTAGATGGTAGCGAGCCGTACGAAGAGATGATTCCTAAGTGGCGTCAGCTCAACGTGTTCGAAGGTGAACGTGTAGAACGTGGTGACGTGGTTTCCGATGGTCCAGAAGCGCCGCACGACATTCTGCGTCTTCGTGGCGTACACGCGGTAACGCGTTACATCACCAACGAAGTACAGGACGTTTACCGTCTGCAAGGCGTTAAGATTAACGATAAGCACATCGAAGTTATCGTTCGTCAGATGCTGCGTAAAGCAACCATCGAAAACGCTGGCAGCTCCGACTTCCTGGAAGGCGAGCAGGTTGAATACTCTCGCGTTAAGATCGCTAACCGCGATCTGGAAGCGAACGGCAAAATCGGTGCGACCTTTGCACGTGATCTGCTGGGTATCACCAAAGCGTCTCTGGCAACCGAGTCCTTCATCTCCGCAGCATCGTTCCAGGAGACTACACGTGTCCTGACCGAAGCAGCTGTTGCGGGTAAACGTGATGAACTGCGCGGTCTGAAAGAGAACGTTATCGTGGGTCGTCTGATCCCGGCTGGTACCGGTTATGCGTACCATCAGGATCGTATGCGTCGTCGTGCAGCGGGCGAACTGCCAGCCGCACCGCAGGTCACTGCTGAAGATGCATCCGCGAGCCTGGCAGAACTGCTGAACGCAGGTCTGGGTGGTTCCGACAACGATTAATCGTTGATGCCCGGTGGTGAAAATTGCCGGGCATAGGATCGTAGGTCGGGTAAGCATAGCGCCACCCGACAATAAAAAACCCGCTTCGGCGGGTTTTTTTACATCTGCATGTTTTCAGTTTACCAACGGGATCCGTCGATAAAGCTCAATCATGTCGCCCGCCAGATCCTGGATAACCATCGCGTTCATCAGGTGATCCTGAGAATGAACAGTGATCAGGTTGACCGGAAGCTTCCCGGTGCCTTCATCAAGACCAATCAGCTGCGTCTGGATCGTGTGCGCATGTTTCACATATTCGCGCGACTCTTCCATCGCTTTTTCGGCTTCGGCAAAGTCACCTTTACGAGCCATCTGCAATGCAGTCAGGGCTGCACTGCGCGCTGCGCCCGCATTGACCAGTAATTCCATGATCGTTGTTTCTAAATCTTCCACAGGTCACTCCAGCAGTTTGAGGGCTTTTTCCAGTACGACATCGCCTTTCATCATGCCGTAATCCATCATGTCGATAACCGCGACCTTTTTACCCAGCGGGTCTGCCTGCGCCTGAAGTTTTGCCAGCTCGTATTTTACCTGTGGCCCCAGTAATACGATGTCGGCGGCAGCAATGTTGTCTTTAAACTCCGCAACCGGGACGGCTTTAATGGTTACTTCAACCCCTTTTTTCTGCGCGGCATCTTTCATTCGTTGAACCAGCATACTGGTCGACATTCCCGCTGCACAGCATAAAACGATGTTCTTCATAGTCAGCCTCGATGTACATGTGTTTATTGATAATTATCCCGTGCAGACCGCTTCAACAACCGCTTTACCGCGATTGTGTGTTTGGCATCACAAAGAAATCGGCAATTTTCTGAAACCGGTTACAATTTTACATCTGCAGGCAATATGCCCGTTGAAACGGGCACAGAGAAAGGAGAGGGGTTAGTTATCGGAGGTTTGCAAAATGCGATTTTTACCCTGCTGTTTGGCTTTATAAAGTGCACCATCTACGGTACCAATAAATTGCTCAAGCGGCTCGAAATGCCATTCGCCCAGCCCGGCGCTGAATGTCACGTGCAGATTCTCTTCACGCCATGCGCGCTTCTCCACCGCGATACGCCATGTATCCAGTAACTCGTGAGACAGCGCGAACAGCTCCGAGCGGAAGATAACCGCAAACTCCTCACCGCCGTAGCGATAAACAGAGACGTTATGTGGCTGCATAACCTGAAGCCCTTCACGCGCGACGTTGCGCAGAACGATATCGCCGCTCAAATGTCCCCAGGTGTCATTGATGGATTTGAAGTTATCAATGTCGACCAGCGCCAGGGCAAATGGCTGATGGTTATTGAGCAGCTCAGCAATGTCGTTGTCGAAAGCACGGCGGTTTTTACAGCCTGTCAGCGCATCGTGGGTCGCCTGGCGCACATAGGCAAGTTCCCGTTCTTTGTTTGACTGAATGGTATGGCTGAGCATCGCTTCAAGGCGAGGCGCCGTGCTGACATCCCCGGTTTTGATCGCGTTAATGATGTTCATCAGAACGGTGCGTGAGGCATGACGCAGGTATAAACCAAACAGGATGATAACGAGGCCTGCTAGCGCAAATCCCCAGACGACGATGGATGTCTCATGCTGGGTGATCCCGGTGAGTGTAGAATCAGCCACCCGGTAGATAACAAACCAGTCGGGGTTGGTAAACGAGTAGTAGTAAAACCAGGTTTTGCTTTCCGGGTCATAAAGATGGCCCTCACCGCTGGTCATTTTATCCATCAGCGCTTCGCTGACGTACGGCTTAAAAAGCGCCCCGGTATCAGGGTGCAGCACGACAGTACCATCCCGCTCCACGATAAAAAACTCGCCTTGTACGGGGGCGACCATCTGCCGCAGTGTAAATCCCATTGACGTCAGGTCGAGGTGAAATGCGAGCGTCCCTTTCAGGCGCCCCTCTGGCGAAATAACGGGTTTAAAGAGTGTGACCGTAGGATGTCCGGTGAAGTAATCCATATAAGGATGGGTATAGCGGCTGAAAGTACTGGCTTCTGCCTGGCCGATAAACCACGGGCGGGTGCGGGCATCAAATGTTTTGCTCTTGTCCGTGGGCAGAACTTCCGGGGCGCGCAGATAATGCCCTTGTGTGTCGGCCAGCGAGATGGAAGAGACGGTCGGCATCAGATTCTGAAGATGCATCAATACCTGCAATCCTTCACCTGGATTGGTGTTTATTGTTTGATTCAGCCTGTCGTTACGTGCGAAGAAGGTGGCTGCTCGTCCAAGAATATAGTCATTTTCATGCAGGATGGATTCGGTGTAGATCACCGCAAGGTTGTGGGTGAAGTTTCCGTTAATCTTATGATAATCATTAAGAAAATTACTGCGCTGGGACAGGGTGATAAACACAGCGACCAGAATAAAACTGAGCAGGATCCCCGTGAAACTGACCATAATCGGCCTGGTGAAAGATAGTTTTCTGCTATGAAGTGCCATGAGTTGTAAATCAGTCCAGATGATGTGAGGCGTGAGAGCAATGAGTATCCTCTGAGCATAGTCGCTACCCGGATGTTGGCGGTTAATTATACGCGTAAGGTTTCAATGCAAGATGATTTACCTTAAGAAACGATAATAAATTTCGTATTTATTTGATGAATTAAAATTTTGTTGTAGTGATCAAGAGAAGGCAGGGCGAATCGAGGAAGAAGCTATTCGCCCTGGTCAGCGTCCGTTGCTGACGAAGAGAGCATAAAAAAACCGGGTGATGACTGACAACCACCCGGTTATAACGCTACGAAGCTTCTCGGCAACTTTCTGCACCGTTGCACGGTGTTTCATCGTAATTGCGAAGCGCGCCCAAGCCAGCTGTCCCAGTCTTTCCATACCGGCTGTAACCCTTGTGCTGCAAGCGCATCTGCCACGGCTTCAGGGCGTCGGCCATCGTGGGGCGCAAACTGTTCCAGCTCGGGATGGTCATCGGCATAACCCCCTGGCTGGGTTTTGGAAAAGGCACTGACATTGTTGATAGCCAGCGGGATAACACGGTCGCGAAACGCCGGTGATTCGCGTGTGGAGAGTGACAGTTCCACCTCCGGCGCGAACAGGCGAAATGCACAGATGGTCTGAACAAGCTGGCGTTCATCCATCAGCGAAGCCGGTTCTATTCCCCCTGCGCACGGACGCAAACGTGGGAAAGAGATCGAGTAGCGGCTTTGCCAGTAGTGTTGCTGTAACCACAGCAGGTGCTCCGCCACCATATAGCAATCTACCCGCCAGCTATCAGAAAGCCCAATCAACGCACCCAGCCCGATTTTGTCGATCCCGGCACGTCCAAGCCTGTCTGGCGTCTCCAGCCTGAAGAAAAAATCCTGTTTTTTCCCTTTCAGGTGATGCTGCGCGTACATCGCCTCGTGATAGGTTTCCTGGTAGACCATTACGCCATCAAGCCCCAGGCCTTTAAGCTCGGCGTATTCGTCCTCAGAAAGGGGCTGAACTTCCATCTGTAACGATGAAAACTCGCGGCGAATGGCAGGAAGATGCTGGCGAAAATAGTCCATCCCGACTTTCCCCTGATGCTCTCCGGTTACCAGTAGCAGATGTTCGAATCCCATCTCGCGTATGGCGGCACACTCGCGGGCGATCTCCTGTTCATCCAGCGTTTTGCGTTTGATACGGTTGCTCATGGAAAAACCGCAGTAGGTGCAGTCATTGGCGCACAGGTTAGAGAGATAAAGCGGCACGTAAAAGCTGACCGTGTTGCCAAAACGCTGCCGGGTAAGACGCTGCGCGCGTTGGGCCATCGGCTCCAGATAAGCGCTGGCCGCAGGGGAGAGCAGGGCCATCAGATCCTCACGGGTCAGATGACGGGCATTTAACGCCCGCTCCACATCTGCTGACGTTTTACTGTTGATGCGCAGGCGAATATCGTCCCAGTTGAGCTGCTGCCAGCGGTCGGTAAAAGTGGTCATCAGAGCGCCTCCAGAAAGCCGGTCAGCGGGCTGGTGGCTCGCGCAAGAGGGCTACGTGACCCGGGGCCAGACTGACGTGCCAGCATGCCCGCTTCCACCGCCAGACGAAACGCGCGCGCCATCATCACGGGATCGTCTGCCACGGCAATTGCGGTGTTGACCAGTACGGCATCGGCCCCCATTTCCAGCGCCTGCGCGGCATGGCTCGGAACACCAATACCAGCATCAACTACTACTGGTACGGTTGCCTGTTCAATAATTATCTCCAGCATGGCGCGGGTTTCCAGCCCCTGATTGGAACCAATAGGCGCGCCCAGCGGCATCACGGCGGCACAGCCCACTTCTTCCAGCCGTTTGCACAGTACCGGATCGGCCCCGCAATAGGGCAGAACGGTAAAACCAAGCTGGACCAGTTTTTCGGCGGCTTTCAGGGTTTCGATTGGGTCGGGCAGCAGCCAGCGGGCATCAGGATGAATTTCAAGTTTCAGCCAGGGCGTCCCCAGCGCTTCTCGTGCCAACTGGGCGGCAAAAATCGCCTCTTCTGCGGTTTTTGCTCCGGAGGTGTTTGGCAGCAAGGTCACGCCAGCCGCCAGCAGTGGCCCGAGTATGGCATCGCTGTGATTGCGCAGATCAACGCGCTTCATAGCGAGCGTTACCAGCTGGCTACCACTTTCCTGAATGGCATCGACCATTAGCCGCGGTGACGCGAATTTTCCGGTTCCGGTAAAGAGATGTGAATCAAAGGTTTTGTCGGCAATACGTAACATATCAACCCCCTGCGATAACCTGAAACAGCAGGATGTTGTCGCCTTCGCGCACCTGCTGATGCTCCCACTGCTCACGCGGCAGGATCTGTTGATTAAGTGCCAGAGCTGTTCCCGGCTTCAGTTGGCGCAATTTGTCGAGCAGTATGGCGATGGTGAGCCCATCGTCGCACTTCAGCGGTTCGTCATTAAACAGAATGCGCATTCTGGCCTCCACACACTGGACATTGGCTTGCGCGGTGTAACGCCAGGTGTCGCCAGCCGCCAGAGCGGGCATCAAACAGCCGCAGCGTATTGCGATCCGTCGCCATATCGCTGAGTAACTTAATGGCCTCCAGTGCCTGCAATGCCCCCATTACACCCACCACAGGCCCAAGAATGCCCGCGGTGCGGCAGTTGCGTTCCGGCTCGGCATCGTCTGGCCACAGGCAGCGATAGCACCCCTGCGCCCAGGGCGGCGTGAGCACCATCATTTGCCCACCGAAACCGACCGCACTGGCGGTGATAAGCGGCGTGTTATGTGTTACGCAGGCGGCGTTGATGGCCTGGCGGGTTGCCATATTGTCGGTGCAATCCAGCACAACATCCGCAAGCGCCACTTCGCGTAGCAGGTCTTCACCCGCCAGACGCTCTTGCAGGGCGATAAGTTCGATATCAGGGTTGAGCTGGTTTAGCCGCTGCCGGGTGATACGCGCTTTGGGCTGGTTAATATCGTCGGTGGTAAAAAGGATCTGGCGTTGCAGGTTGCTGAGATGCACGTCGTCGTCGTCCGCCAGCACCAGCGTACCCACGCCCGCTCCAGCCAGATACAGCGCGGCGGGCGTCCCTAATCCTCCCAGCCCGACAACTAACACCCGGCTTTCAAGAAGTTTTTTCTGGCCGTCGATAGCGATATCTTCCAGCAGTATCTGCCGGCTGTAGCGCATAAAGTCGCGATCATTCATCACCTGCTCCTGCCAGCTGTAACAGTTGTTCGGTGGCGGACTGCCAGTCTGCGGCCTGGGTGATGGCGCTGACGACGGCAATACTGCCAACGCCCGTCTCCAGCACAGCCGGAGCCCGTTCAAGGCTAATGCCGCCGATAGCGACGGTGGGATAATCGGTCAGTCGCTGAATATGGACGGCCAACTGCCCAAGACCCTGGGGTGCTGAAGGCATCTGTTTGGTCTGTGTCGGGAAGACGTGGCCAAGTGCGATATACGAAGGGCGAGCGGCCAGTGCAATATCGATCTCCATGTCGTCATGGGTCGAGACGCCAAGACGCAGTCCCGCTTCACGAATGGCCCGGAGATCGGTTTTCTCCAGGTCTTCCTGACCCAGGTGCACGCCGTAAGCCTGGTGCTTAATGGCCAGTCGCCAGTAGTCGTTGATAAACAGGCGGGCGTCATAACGACGCCCCAGTTCAATGGCGGCGACCACATCGGCCTCCACCTCTTCATCACGTTTATCTTTGATACGCAGCTGGATGGTGCGAACGCCTGCCTCCAGCAGGCGCGCAATCCACTCAACGCTATCCACTACCGGGTAAAGCCCTAGCCGAAAGGGAACCGGTGGGAAATCAGGCTGATACATTACGCCTCCTCTTTTTTGAGGTAGATTTCGCCGCCTTTTGCGCGGAAGTTATCTGACATGTCCGCCATGCCCACTTCAATAGCCTGTGCCGCTGCGTAATCACGCACTTCCTGGGTGATTTTCATGGAGCAGAACTTTGGCCCGCACATGGAGCAGAAGTGCGCCACTTTACCGGATTCCTGTGGCAGGGTTTCGTCGTGGTAGGCGCGGGCGGTGAACGGGTCGAGCGCCAGGTTGAACTGATCTTCCCAGCGGAATTCGAAGCGTGCTTTCGACATCGCGTTATCACGGATTTGCGCGCCCGGATGGCCTTTCGCCAGATCCGCTGCGTGGGCGGCAATTTTGTAGGTGATCAGACCCTGTTTGACATCTTCTTTGTTCGGCAGACCGAGGTGCTCTTTCGGCGTTACGTAGCAGAGCATGGCGCAGCCGAACCAGCCGATCATCGCCGCGCCAATCCCGGAGGTGAAGTGGTCGTAGCCTGGCGCGATATCTGTGGTCAATGGCCCCAGAGTATAGAACGGCGCTTCGTGGCAGTGCTCCAGCTCTTCGGTCATGTTGCGGCGGATCATCTGCATAGGGACATGTCCCGGTCCTTCAATCATCACCTGCACGTCATACTCCCAGGCGATTTTGGTCAGTTCGCCCAGCGTATGCAGTTCGGCAAACTGCGCTTCGTCGTTGGCATCCTGAATCGAGCCTGGACGCAGGCCATCGCCCAGTGAGAGCGAAACGTCGTAGGCCGCGCAGATTTCGCAAATCTCGCGGAAGTGCTGGTACAGGAAGTTTTCCTGATGGTGCGACAGGCACCATTTGGCCATGATTGAGCCGCCGCGCGAGACAATCCCGGTCAGGCGTTTAGCGGTCATCGGCACATAACGCAGCAGCACACCGGCGTGGATGGTGAAATAGTCCACACCCTGTTCAGCCTGCTCCAGCAGCGTATCGCGGAAGGCTTCCCAGGTGAGGTTTTCGGCGATGCCGTTCACTTTTTCCAGCGCCTGATAAATGGGCACAGTACCAATCGGTACCGGGCTGTTACGCAGGATCCACTCGCGGGTTTCGTGGATGTAACGCCCGGTAGAGAGGTCCATCACCGTGTCTGCACCCCAGCGGGTAGACCAGACCAGTTTTTCCACCTCTTCTTCAATGGAGGAGGTCACCGCCGAGTTACCAATGTTGGCGTTGACCTTCACCAGGAAGTTACGCCCGATGATCATCGGCTCTGATTCTGGGTGGTTGATGTTCGCTGGGATAATGGCGCGCCCGGCGGCCACTTCGTCACGCACAAATTCCGGGGTGATATTTCCCGGCAGACGCGCGCCGAAACCTTCTCCTGGATGCTGGTGGCGCAGCACTTCACCGCGAATACGTTCACGTCCCATATTTTCGCGGATGGCGATGAACTCCATTTCCGGCGTGACGATACCCTGGCGCGCATAGTGTAGCTGGGTTACGCATTTGCCTGCTGAGGCGCGTTTCGGGGTCAGCAGGCCGGTGAAGCGCAGCTCGTCCAGACCGTCGTCGGCCAGGCGCTCTTTGGTATATGCGGAGCTTTGCTCGTTGAGTTCTTCGCTGTCATTACGGGCGTCAATCCACGGCTGGCGCAGCTTTGCCAGACCCTGCTGAACGTTGATCGCAATCTCAGGATCGCCATACGGGCCAGAGGTGTCATACACCGGGATCGCTTCGTTATCTTCAAACTGCGGATCCTCTTTGCTGCCGCCAATGAGCGTTGGGCTAAGCTGGATTTCACGCATCGGGACGCGGATATCCGCCTGAGAGCCGGTAATATAAATGCGGTTTGAGTTCGGGAAAGCGGTGCCTTCCAGGGTGTCGATGAAGTGTTGTGCTTGTGCGCGTTGTTCGCGACGGGTCAGTTTAGTGGTAGACATAGCTCATTCCAAAAGTGAAGGACATGGCTTGTCAGACGACGGATGAAGCAAGAGGAGATCGCCCAGGGGCGATACAACAGCAGTGTGACTCTTGTTCCCTTCGCAGGTATTAGCCTGATCAGGTTCCGCGGATCCCGAATTAACGGTCTCAGCCCGCGTTTTTGCAAACGCTGGGCACTCCGACAAGAAAAATCCCCCTCGTGAGAGGGGCGAATGTTTGTAAATTACTCGTTAACGATTAAGAACTCAAGCAGGCCGCGCGATGTTCTCTTCGTTACTGATGTTCAAATCGTTGTCCAGCGCGAGGGCGATCAGTTTATCTTCCAGCGTAAATCGCTCTTCCAGGGCTTCGCCAAGATCGGACAGCGCCTGCTGGAACTCAAGATAGTTATCGTGATCAATAGCGTTCTCAAGCGTGGAGTCGTAGTAGTCCATAATCTGCTGAGTGTTGGCTTCCAGCAGCGGATAGAGTTTGCTGGCCGCTAAATACGGCGTTGTCCCTTCCATTTCGCGGATAATACGTTCATAAATATTGAAATGGCCGTCGGACAAGTAGTCGACCAGGCTCTGACAAAAATCATCCAGCGCTTTTTCGTTCAGGCGCATGTAGGATTCTTTGCCAGGCTTAATACCGACCAGATTGTAATAAGCCACGAGCAGATGCTTGCGTACATGTAGCCAGCGATCCACCAGTTTGTTACTTCCTCCAACGCGCTCTGTCAGGCTTTCCAGCTGGTTTAACATGTTCGACTCCGCAAGGTTTAGAATTGAATCTGCTTACCCAAAATTTAACCACGATGCTAACAACATGTCAGTGAAGCGAAGGTAGTGCAATAGATATGGATCGTATTATTGAAAAATCAGATCTCGGTTGGTGGTTAGTCAGTCACGAACAAAAATTATGGTTGCCCGCAGGGGAAATACCCTATGGCGCGGCAGAAAAATTCGATCTTGTGGGCCAACCTGCGCTGAGGATCGGCGAGTGGCAGGGCGATCCTGTGTGGATGATCCAGCAGGCCCGCCGTCAGGATATGGGATCGGTTCGTCAGGTACTCGATCTTGATGTCGGGCTGTTCCAGCTGGCTGGCCGCGGTGTGCAGCTGGCGGAGTTTTACCGTTCGCATAAATACTGCGGCTATTGCGGCCATACCATGCATCCGAGCAAAACCGAATGGGCGATGCTGTGCAGCCATTGCCGGGAACGTTACTACCCGCAAATTGCGCCGTGCATCATTGTCGCTATCCGCCGGGAAGATTCGATCCTGCTGGCGCAACACACCCGCCATCGCAACGGCGTACATACCGTGTTAGCCGGATTCGTTGAAGTGGGTGAGACGCTGGAGCAGGCAGTAGCACGCGAAGTCATGGAAGAGAGCGGGATTACGGTGAAAAACCTGCGCTATGTCACCTCACAGCCGTGGCCGTTCCCGCAATCACTGATGACCGCGTTTATGGCCGAATACGACAGCGGCGAGATCGTTATCGACCAGAAAGAGCTGCTGGAGGCGAACTGGTATCGTTACGACGATTTACCGCTGTTACCGCCACCGGGCACCGTGGCGCGCCGGCTTATTGAAGATACCGTAGCAATGTGTCGGGCTGATGCTGAGTGACATGTTACACTGAGGCCATGACGCTTAAGGAACTGCAAAAATGACCGAACTGAAGAACGATCGTTATCTGCGTGCGCTGCTGCGCCAGCCCGTTGATGTCACTCCGGTGTGGATGATGCGCCAGGCTGGCCGCTATCTCCCGGAGTACAAAGCCACCCGTGCCCAGGCGGGGGATTTTATGTCGCTGTGCAAAAACGCGGAACTGGCTTGCGAAGTGACGCTCCAGCCGCTGCGACGTTATCCACTGGACGCGGCGATCCTCTTTTCGGACATTCTGACTATCCCTGATGCCATGGGTCTTGGCTTGTATTTCGAAACCGGCGAAGGCCCGCGTTTCACTTCCCCGATTAAGAGCAAAGCGGATGTCGATAAGCTGCCTGTTCCCGATCCTGAAGGTGAACTGGGCTACGTGATGAATGCGGTACGCACTATCCGCCGCGAGCTGAAAGGCGAAGTGCCGCTGATTGGCTTCTCCGGCAGCCCGTGGACGCTGGCGACTTACATGGTTGAAGGCGGCAGCAGCAAAGCCTTTACCGTGATCAAAAAGATGATGTATGCCGAGCCACTGGCGCTGCACGCGCTGCTCGACAAGCTGGCGAAGAGCGTCACGCTGTATCTGAATGCTCAAATTAAAGCGGGTGCGCAGTCAGTGATGATTTTCGATACCTGGGGTGGTGTGCTGACCGGGCGCGATTATCAGCAATTCTCGCTCTATTACATGCACAAAATTGTTGATGGTCTGCTGCGCGAAAATGAAGGCCGCCGCGTGCCGGTAACGCTGTTCACCAAAGGTGGCGGTCAGTGGCTCGAAGCGATGGCAGCAACAGGCTGTGACGCGCTTGGGCTGGACTGGACGACCGATATCGCCGATGCACGTCGCCGCGTGGGCGACAAAGTGGCGCTGCAAGGCAATATGGACCCATCCATGCTGTATGCACCGCCTGCACGTATCGAAGAAGAGGTCGCAACTATTCTGGCGGGCTTTGGTCAGGGTGAAGGCCACGTCTTTAACCTCGGTCACGGTATTCATCAGGATGTGCCGCCAGAGCACGCGGGTGCGTTTGTGGAGGCGGTACACCGGTTGTCTGCGCAGTACCACAAGTAAGGGATAGCTATGGATCTCGCGTCATTACGCGCTCATCAGTTGGAACTGGCATCATCGGTGATCCGCGAAGATCAACTCGATAAGAACCCGCCGCAGTATATTGGCGGTGCCGATGTGGGGTTTGAGCAGGGCGGGGAGGTGACGCGAGCCGCGATGGTGGTACTGAAGTACCCTTCGCTGGAGCTGGTGGAATACAAGGTAGCGCGTATCGCTACCACCATGCCTTACATTCCAGGTTTTCTCTCCTTTCGTGAATATCCCGCGCTGCTGGTCGCGTGGGAGCTCCTCTCGCAAAAACCTGACCTGTTGTTCGTTGACGGGCACGGTATTTCTCATCCGCGCCGGTTGGGTGTTGCCAGCCATTTTGGCCTGCTGGTGGATGTGCCAACGATAGGTGTCGCCAAAAAGCGCCTGTACGGTGCGTTTGAGCCTCTTTCTGCCGAAGCGGGCGCCCTCGGCCCCCTGATGGATAAAGGCGAGCAGCTGGCATGGGTCTGGCGCAGTAAAGCGCGCTGTAATCCGCTGTTTATCGCCACCGGGCACCGGGTCAGTATGGACAGTGCGCTAACGTGGGTGCAGCGTTGCACAAGAGGATATCGTTTACCGGAGCCAACACGCTGGGCGGATGCCGTTGCATCACAGCGACCGGCTTTTATTCGCTGGCAGGAAATTCAGCGATGATTCAGGTAAACTGCCGCTAATTTCCGATTCGAGACATCATCATGTTACAAAACCCGATTCATCTGCGCCTTGAGAAGCTGGAAAGCTGGCAGCACGTCACTTTTATGGCTTGCCTGTGCGAGCGCATGTATCCCAACTACGCCGCGTTCTGCAAGCAGACGGAATTTGGTGATGGCCATATCTATCGCCGTATTCTGGATCTCATCTGGGAAACGCTGACCGTCAAAGACGCGAAGGTGAACTTCGACTCTCAGCTTGAAAAGCTGGAAGAGGCCATTCCGGTAGCGGATGATTTCGACTTGTACGGTGTCTATCCGGCAATTGATGCCTGCGTGGCATTAAGTGAACTGATTCACTCCCGTCTGAGTGGCGAAACCCTGGAGCACGCCATTGAAGTCAGTAAGGCATCGATTACTACCGTTGCGATGCTGGAAATGACCCAGGAAGGTCGCGAAATGACCGATGAAGAACTGCGAGCGAACCCCGCAGTTGAGCAGGAATGGGATATTCAGTGGGAGATTTTCCGATTACTGGCAGAGTGCGAAGAACGCGATATTGAGCTGATCAAAGGGCTTCGTGCGGACTTACGTGAGGCCGCCGAGAGCAATATTGGTATAATTTTTAACCAATGAGTCAACAAAACGTGATTTAACGCCTGTTTTGTCACTCCTCGACTCTTCCCTTTCGCCCCCCGTCTGGTCTACATTTGGGGGGCGAAAAAAAGTGGCTATCGGTGCGTGTATGCAGGAGAGTGCTTTTTTGGCATTTTCGTCGCACTCGATGCTTAGCAAGCGATAAACACATTGAAAGGATAACTTATGAACAAGACTCAACTGATTGATGTAATTGCGGACAAGGCTGATCTGTCTAAAGTGCAGGCTAAAGCTGCTCTGGAATCTACCCTGGCTGCTATTACTGAGTCTCTGAAAGAAGGCGATGCTGTACAACTGGTTGGTTTCGGTACCTTCAAAGTGAACCACCGCGCTGAGCGTACTGGCCGCAACCCGCAGACCGGTAAAGAAATCAAAATCGCCGCAGCTAACGTGCCGGCATTTGTTTCTGGTAAAGCACTGAAAGACGCTGTTAAGTAAGACGCGTGGCAGTGAACAGTTTTAACGAAGGGGCGGTAACGCCCCTTTTGTCTGTCTGGCGTGGTGCACTCGCGCTGGCCGGCGTGCTGTTGCTGTCAGCCTGTAGCCATGACTCCTCTCTGCCACCGTTTACCGGCAGCGGCTACGCTGACAACCAGGGAGCAGTCAGGATATGGCGCAAAGATTCTGGCGGGGAAGTTCATCTTCTCTCTGCCTTCAGCCCGTGGCATAGCGGCGATACCTCAACCGCTGAGTACCGCTGGCAAGACGACACCCTGTCGCTTATCGAGCTGAATATCTACAGTAAGACTCCCGAACATGTCCGTGTGCGTTTCGACGACCATGGCGAGCTGAGTTTTATGCAGCGTGAAGTGAGTGGGCAAAAGCAGCAACTTTCCAGCGATCAAATCGCCCTCTATAAATACCGTGCTGAACAAATTCGTCAGACCAGCGATGCGCTGCGTCAGGGACGTGTCGTGCTGCGTCAGGGACGCTGGCATGTGGATGGTACGGTCACCACCTGCGAAGGGCAGACGGTGAAGCCTGAACTTGAAACCTGGGCCATACAACATATTCAACGTCGACAGCAAAAGTCGTCGGTTGAAGTGAGTGTATCCTGGCTGGAAGCACCGGAAGGATCTCAGCTGCTGCTGGTGGCGAACGAAGATTTCTGCACCTGGCAGCCGATGGAGAAGAGTTTCTGACGTAATTTCCCTCTCCCGGTGGGAGAGGGTTAGGGTGAGGGGGTATTACTCGCCCTGCTCACGTGCTATCGCGCGATAACCAATATCCCGGCGGCTGAAGCTACCGTTCCAGTGAATATCTGCCATCAACGCATACGCACGCTTTTGAGCCTCTGCGACGGTATTGCCAAGCGCAGTCGCGCACAGCACGCGGCCACCGTTGGTCAGCACGCGATCGTCATCAGACAGTTTCGTCCCCGCATGGAATACCTTACCGCCTTCAGTCTCTTCCAGCGGCAGACCGTGGATTTCGTCACCGGTGTTGTAGTTACCCGGATAACCGCCTGCAGCAATCACCACGCCCAGAGAAGCACGTTCGTCCCACTCGGAGTTTTTCTCGTCCAGCTTGCCTTCGCAGGCCGCCAGACACAGATCAACCAGATCGGATTTCATGCGCAGCATGATCGGCTGAGTTTCAGGATCGCCAAAGCGACAGTTGAACTCGATAACCTTCGGATTACCCTGCTTGTCGATCATCAGGCCCGCATAGAGGAAACCGGTGTAGGTGTTACCTTCGGCCGCCATGCCTTTTACGGTTGGCCAGATAATGCGATCCATCGTGCGCTGATGCACGTCATCAGTCACGACCGGAGCCGGGGAGTACGCGCCCATACCGCCAGTATTCGGGCCGGTATCCGCATCGCCAACACGTTTGTGATCCTGGCTGGTGGCCATTGGCAGTACGTGCTCGCCGTCGACCATCACGATAAAGCTCGCCTCTTCACCGTCGAGGAACTCCTCGATAACAATACGGTGGCCAGCGTCACCAAACGCGTTGCCTGCCAGCATATCCTGGACTGCAGCTTCTGCTTCTTCGAGGGTCATCGCCACGATAACACCTTTACCGGCAGCCAGGCCGTCGGCTTTAATAACAATCGGCGCGCCTTTTTCACGCAGATAAGCCAGGGCTGGCTCAACTTCCGTGAAGTTCTGGTATTCCGCAGTGGGAATATTGTGGCGAGCGAGGAAATCTTTGGTGAACGCTTTGGAGCCTTCGAGCTGCGCGGCGCCTTCGGTTGGACCGAAGATTTTCAGGCCCGCAGCGCGGAATGCATCAACCACGCCAATCACCAGCGGAGCTTCCGGGCCAACGATAGTCAGGTCGATCTTTTCGTTCTGGGCAAAGCTCAGCAGCGCCGGGATATCGGTTACGCCGATAGCCACGTTTTGCAGCGCAGGCTCCAGCGCCGTACCGGCGTTGCCTGGCGCGACAAAGACGGTTTTCACCAGCGGGGATTGTGTTGCTTTCCACGCCAGAGCGTGCTCGCGCCCGCCGTTACCAATCACTAATACTTTCATTGTCTGCTCCGTGGATTAATGGCGGAAGTGGCGCATGTCGGTGAAGATCATCGCAATGCCGTGTTCATCGGCTGCGGCAATCACTTCGTCGTCACGAATGGAACCGCCAGGCTGGATCACACAGGTGATACCTACAGCTGCGGCAGCATCGATACCGTCACGGAACGGGAAGAAGGCGTCAGACGCCATGGCGGAGCCTTTCACTTCCAGACCTTCGTCACCTGCTTTGATGCCGGCGATTTTGGCAGAATAAACGCGGCTCATCTGGCCTGCGCCTATTCCGATGGTCATGTTCTCTTTTGCATAAACAATGGCGTTGGATTTCACGAACTTCGCCACTTTCCAGCAGAACAGCGCATCACGCAGTTCCTGCTCGGTTGGCTGGCGCTTAGTTACAACGCGCAGATCACCCGCCGTGACCATACCCAGATCGCGATCCTGAACCAGCAGGCCGCCGTTCACGCGTTTGAAGTCCAGGCCTGATACGCGCTCAGCCCACTGACCGCAAACCAGCACGCGCACGTTCTGTTTTGCGGCGGTGATTTTCAGGGCTTCTTCCGTGGCAGATGGCGCGATGATCACTTCAACAAACTGACGGGAGATGATGGCCTGTGCGGTTTCAGCATCCAGTTCGCGGTTGAAAGCAATAATGCCGCCGAATGCAGAGGTCGGGTCAGTTTTATAAGCGCGATCGTAGGCATCCAGAATAGAGGTGCTTACCGCCACGCCGCATGGGTTTGCGTGCTTCACAATAACGCAGGCTGGCTCGCTGAACTCTTTCACACATTCCAGCGCGGCATCGGTGTCGGCAATGTTGTTATAAGAGAGCGCTTTGCCCTGAACCTGTTGTGCAGTCGCCACAGATGCTTCTTTTACTTCTTCTTCTATATAGAAGGCAGCCTGCTGGTGGCTGTTCTCACCGTAACGCATATCCTGCTTCTTAATGAAGTTCAGGTTCAGGGTACGTGGGAAGCGACCAGACGGCTCACGGCTTTCGCCATGATAAGCCGGCACCAGGCTACCGAAGTAGTTGGCGATCATGCTGTCGTAAGCGGCGGTGTGTTCGAAAGCTTTAATGGCGAGGTCGAAACGCGTATCCAGAGTCAGGGAGCCTTCGTTGGCATCCATCTCATTAATAATGGCAGCGTAGTCGTTGCTCTTAACCACGATGGCAACATCTTTATGGTTCTTGGCAGCGGAGCGCACCATGGTTGGGCCACCGATATCAATATTCTCTACTGCATCTTCCAGAGAGCAGCCTTCGCGGGCAACGGTCTGGGCAAATGGGTAGAGGTTAACAACAACCATGTCGATCGGCGCAATATCATGTTGTTCCATAATACCGTCATCCTGGCCGCGACGGCCAAGGATACCGCCATGCACTTTCGGGTGCAGAGTTTTCACGCGTCCATCCATCATTTCCGGGAAACCGGTGTAATCGGACACTTCGGTAACCGGCAAGCCTTTATCTGCTAACAGGCGAGCAGTTCCGCCAGTAGAAAGCAGCTCTACACCACGTGCAGAAAGTGCCTGAGCGAATTCGACGATACCGGCTTTATCAGAAACACTGAGCAGAGCGCGGCGGATTGGACGACGTTGTTGCATGGTAAATCCCCTGGATTTCACGATTACAGTGAGCGTTAGATGAATTTTCCACAAAAAAACTCAGCTAACACCCCTAACGGGACATCCTTGTCAGGCGCGAGCATTTTAACGAAAACGTTTGCGCAACGCTCGCGAATTTTCACTTTTTCGTAGTATTGTGGATAAGTCTGTGTGTAAAAAGGTATAAGGCGGGGTTTTGCTGTGGAATGCAGCAGTCAGTCATTTTTCTGCAATTTTTCTATTGCGGCCTGCGGAGAACTCCCTATAATGCGCCTCCATCGACACGGCGGATGTGAATCACTTCACAAACAACCCGGTCGGTTGAAGAGAAAAAATCCTGAAATAACGGGTTGACTCTGAAAGAGGAAAGCGTAATATACGCCACCTCGCAACGGTGAGCTGAAAGCCACGTTGCAACTGCTCTTTAACAATTTATCAGACAATCTGTGTGGGCACTCAAAGTGACATGGATTCTTAACGTCGCAAGACGATAAATGAATACCAAGTCTCTGAGTGAACATACGTAATTCATTACGAAGTTTAATTCACGAGCATCAAACTTAAATTGAAGAGTTTGATCATGGCTCAGATTGAACGCTGGCGGCAGGCCTAACACATGCAAGTCGAGCGGTAACACAGGGAGCTTGCTCCTGGGTGACGAGCGGCGGACGGGTGAGTAATGTCTGGGAAACTGCCTGATGGAGGGGGATAACTACTGGAAACGGTAGCTAATACCGCATAACGTCGCAAGACCAAAGAGGGGGACCTTCGGGCCTCTTGCCATCAGATGTGCCCAGATGGGATTAGCTAGTAGGTGGGGTAATGGCTCACCTAGGCGACGATCCCTAGCTGGTCTGAGAGGATGACCAGCCACACTGGAACTGAGACACGGTCCAGACTCCTACGGGAGGCAGCAGTGGGGAATATTGCACAATGGGCGCAAGCCTGATGCAGCCATGCCGCGTGTATGAAGAAGGCCTTCGGGTTGTAAAGTACTTTCAGCGAGGAGGAAGGCATTAAGGTTAATAACCTTGGTGATTGACGTTACTCGCAGAAGAAGCACCGGCTAACTCCGTGCCAGCAGCCGCGGTAATACGGAGGGTGCAAGCGTTAATCGGAATTACTGGGCGTAAAGCGCACGCAGGCGGTCTGTCAAGTCGGATGTGAAATCCCCGGGCTCAACCTGGGAACTGCATTCGAAACTGGCAGGCTAGAGTCTTGTAGAGGGGGGTAGAATTCCAGGTGTAGCGGTGAAATGCGTAGAGATCTGGAGGAATACCGGTGGCGAAGGCGGCCCCCTGGACAAAGACTGACGCTCAGGTGCGAAAGCGTGGGGAGCAAACAGGATTAGATACCCTGGTAGTCCACGCCGTAAACGATGTCGACTTGGAGGTTGTTCCCTTGAGGAGTGGCTTCCGGAGCTAACGCGTTAAGTCGACCGCCTGGGGAGTACGGCCGCAAGGTTAAAACTCAAATGAATTGACGGGGGCCCGCACAAGCGGTGGAGCATGTGGTTTAATTCGATGCAACGCGAAGAACCTTACCTACTCTTGACATCCAGAGAACTTAGCAGAGATGCTTTGGTGCCTTCGGGAACTCTGAGACAGGTGCTGCATGGCTGTCGTCAGCTCGTGTTGTGAAATGTTGGGTTAAGTCCCGCAACGAGCGCAACCCTTATCCTTTGTTGCCAGCGGTTCGGCCGGGAACTCAAAGGAGACTGCCAGTGATAAACTGGAGGAAGGTGGGGATGACGTCAAGTCATCATGGCCCTTACGAGTAGGGCTACACACGTGCTACAATGGCATATACAAAGAGAAGCGACCTCGCGAGAGCAAGCGGACCTCATAAAGTATGTCGTAGTCCGGATTGGAGTCTGCAACTCGACTCCATGAAGTCGGAATCGCTAGTAATCGTAGATCAGAATGCTACGGTGAATACGTTCCCGGGCCTTGTACACACCGCCCGTCACACCATGGGAGTGGGTTGCAAAAGAAGTAGGTAGCTTAACCTTCGGGAGGGCGCTTACCACTTTGTGATTCATGACTGGGGTGAAGTCGTAACAAGGTAACCGTAGGGGAACCTGCGGTTGGATCACCTCCTTACCTTAAAGAACCTGCCTTTGTAGTGCTCACACAGATTGTCTGATGAAAAGTAAATAGCAAGGCGTCTTGCCGAAGCAGACTTCAGTGTCCCCTTCGTCTAGAGGCCCAGGACACCGCCCTTTCACGGCGGTAACAGGGGTTCGAATCCCCTAGGGGACGCCACTTGCTGGTTTGTGAGTGAAAGTCGCCGACCCCCGTATCTCAAAACTGACTCAGTGAGTCATGTTTGAGATATTTGCTCTTTAAAAATCTGGATCAAGCTGAAAATTGAAACGACACACCTTAATGGTGTGTTCGAGTCTCTCAAATTTTCGCAATTTGATGATGAATCGAAAGAAACATCTTCGGGTTGTGAGGTTAAGCGACTAAGCGTACACGGTGGATGCCCTGGCAGTCAGAGGCGATGAAGGACGTGCTAATCTGCGATAAGCGCCGGCGAGGTGATATGAACCTTTGACCCGGCGATTTCCGAATGGGGAAACCCAGTGTGTTCCGACACACTATCGTTAAGTGAATACATAGCTTAACGAAGCGAACCGGGGGAACTGAAACATCTAAGTACCCCGAGGAAAAGAAATCAACCGAGATTCCCCCAGTAGCGGCGAGCGAACGGGGAGCAGCCCAGAGTCTGAATCAGCTTGTGTGTTAGTGGAACGGTCTGGAAAGTCCGGCGATACAGGGTGATAGCCCCGTACACGAAAGCACACAGGTTGTGAACTCGAAGAGTAGGGCGGGACACGTGGTATCCTGTCTGAATATGGGGGGACCATCCTCCAAGGCTAAATACTCCTGACTGACCGATAGTGAACCAGTACCGTGAGGGAAAGGCGAAAAGAACCCCGGCGAGGGGAGTGAAAAAGAACCTGAAACCGTGTACGTACAAGCAGTGGGAGCACCTTCGTGGTGTGACTGCGTACCTTTTGTATAATGGGTCAGCGACTTATATTCTGTAGCAAGGTTAACCGTATAGGGGAGCCGAAGGGAAACCGAGTCTTAACTGGGCGTTAAGTTGCAGGGTATAGACCCGAAACCCGGTGATCTAGCCATGGGCAGGTTGAAGGTTGGGTAACACTAACTGGAGGACCGAACCGACTAATGTTGAAAAATTAGCGGATGACTTGTGGCTGGGGGTGAAAGGCCAATCAAACCGGGAGATAGCTGGTTCTCCCCGAAAGCTATTTAGGTAGCGCCTCGTGAATTCATCTTCGGGGGTAGAGCACTGTTTCGGCTAGGGGGCCATCCCGGCTTACCAACCCGATGCAAACTACGAATACCGAAGAATGTTATCACGGGAGACACACGGCGGGTGCTAACGTCCGTCGTGAAGAGGGAAACAACCCAGACCGCCAGCTAAGGTCCCAAAGTCATGGTTAAGTGGGAAACGATGTGGGAAGGCACAGACAGCCAGGATGTTGGCTTAGAAGCAGCCATCATTTAAAGAAAGCGTAATAGCTCACTGGTCGAGTCGGCCTGCGCGGAAGATGTAACGGGGCTAAACCATGCACCGAAGCTGCGGCAGCGACGCTTATGCGTTGTTGGGTAGGGGAGCGTTCTGTAAGCCGTTGAAGGTGTCCTGTGAGGGGTGCTGGAGGTATCAGAAGTGCGAATGCTGACATAAGTAACGATAATGCGGGTGAAAAGCCCGCACGCCGGAAGACCAAGGGTTCCTGTCCAACGTTAATCGGGGCAGGGTGAGTCGACCCCTAAGGCGAGGCCGAAAGGCGTAGTCGATGGGAAACAGGTTAATATTCCTGTACTTGGTGTTACTGCGAAGGGGGGACGGAGAAGGCTATGTTAGCCGGGCGACGGTTGTCCCGGTTTAAGCATGTAGGCGGAGAGTTTAGGTAAATCCGGACTCTTTTTAACGCTGAGGTGTGATGACGAGGTACTACGGTACTGAAGTAACAAATGCCCTGCTTCCAGGAAAAGCCTCTAAGCATCAGGTAACATCAAATCGTACCCCAAACCGACACAGGTGGTCAGGTAGAGAATACCAAGGCGCTTGAGAGAACTCGGGTGAAGGAACTAGGCAAAATGGTGCCGTAACTTCGGGAGAAGGCACGCTGATGTGTAGGTGAAGCCCCTGCGGGTGGAGCTGAAATCAGTCGAAGATACCAGCTGGCTGCAACTGTTTATTAAAAACACAGCACTGTGCAAACACGAAAGTGGACGTATACGGTGTGACGCCTGCCCGGTGCCGGAAGGTTAATTGATGGGGTTAGCGGCAACGCGAAGCTCTTGATCGAAGCCCCGGTAAACGGCGGCCGTAACTATAACGGTCCTAAGGTAGCGAAATTCCTTGTCGGGTAAGTTCCGACCTGCACGAATGGCGTAATGATGGCCAGGCTGTCTCCACCCGAGACTCAGTGAAATTGAACTCGCTGTGAAGATGCAGTGTACCCGCGGCAAGACGGAAAGACCCCGTGAACCTTTACTATAGCTTGACACTGAACACTGGTCCTTGATGTGTAGGATAGGTGGGAGGCTTTGAAGCGTGGACGCCAGTCTGCGTGGAGCCGACCTTGAAATACCACCCTTTAATGGCTGGTGTTCTAACGTAGACCCGTAATCCGGGTTGCGGACAGTGTCTGGTGGGTAGTTTGACTGGGGCGGTCTCCTCCCAAAGAGTAACGGAGGAGCACGAAGGTTAGCTAATCCTGGTCGGACATCAGGAGGTTAGTGCAATGGCATAAGCTAGCTTGACTGCGAGAGTGACGGCTCGAGCAGGTGCGAAAGCAGGTCATAGTGATCCGGTGGTTCTGAATGGAAGGGCCATCGCTCAACGGATAAAAGGTACTCCGGGGATAACAGGCTGATACCGCCCAAGAGTTCATATCGACGGCGGTGTTTGGCACCTCGATGTCGGCTCATCACATCCTGGGGCTGAAGTAGGTCCCAAGGGTACGGCTGTTCGCCGTTTAAAGTGGTACGCGAGCTGGGTTTAGAACGTCGTGAGACAGTTCGGTCCCTATCTGCCGTGGGCGCTGGAGAATTGAGGGGGGCTGCTCCTAGTACGAGAGGACCGGAGTGGACGCATCACTGGTGTTCGGGTTGTCATGCCAATGGCATTGCCCGGTAGCTAAATGCGGAAAAGATAAGTGCTGAAAGCATCTAAGCACGAAACTTGCCCCGAGATGAGTTCTCCCTGACTCCCTGAGAGTCCTGAAGGAACGTTGAAGACTACGACGTTGATAGGTCGGGTGTGTAAGCGTAGCGATACGTTGAGCTAACCGATACTAATGAACCGTGAGGCTTAACCTTACAACGCCGAAGCTGTTTCGGCGGTTGAGAGACAGAATATTTTCAGCTTTGATACAGATTAACAGAATTTGCCTGGCGGCTTTAGCGCGGTGGTCCCACCTGACCCCATGCCGAACTCAGAAGTGAAACGCCGTAGCGCCGATGGTAGTGTGGGGTCTCCCCATGTGAGAGTAGGGAACTGCCAGGCATCAATTAGAAGAACCCCGTACCGAAAGGTGCGGGGTTTTTTGCTTTTGTGCGAAAAAAATGCCCGGTGGCGCTACGCTTACCGGAGCTGCAAAACCGTAGGCCGGGTAAGGCGAAGCCGCCACCCGGCAATGTCGACCGCACGATCCCTCCTTGAAACTTTCTCACCTTTCACTTGCAGGCTCGACATTCAGGCCATTTCTGCGTATCGTTAGCTATCTGGATGTCTAAACGTTTATACGTATGCTGTGAGGATATAAGGTTATGCCGATTCGGGTGCAGGACGAGCTACCAGCCGTCAATTTCTTACGTGAAGAAAATGTCTTCGTAATGACAGCTTCACGTGCAACAGGTCAGGAAATTCGCCCGCTGAAGGTGCTTATTCTCAATCTGATGCCGAAAAAGATCGAAACAGAGAATCAGTTCCTGCGTCTGCTGTCGAACTCGCCGCTTCAGGTGGATATCCAGCTGCTGCGTATCGATGCCCGTGAATCGCGCAACACCCCTTCTGAGCATCTGAACAACTTCTACTGTAACTTCGACGATATCCGCGACGAAAACTTCGATGGCTTGATCGTGACTGGCGCACCGCTGGGTCTGGTAGAGTTTAATGATGTTGCCTACTGGCCGCAGATCAAACAGGTGCTGGAGTGGGCAAAAGATCACGTCACCTCCACACTCTTTGTCTGTTGGGCGGTACAAGCCGCACTGAATATTCTGTATGGCATCCCCAAACAAACCCGCACTGAAAAGCTCTCTGGCGTATACGAACACCACATTCTTCATCCTCATGCGCTGCTGACGCGTGGTTTCGATGACTCCTTCCTCGCCCCGCATTCCCGCTATGCCGATTTCCCGGCGCAGCTGATCCGTGATTACACCGATCTCGAGATCCTGGCGGAAACGGAAGACGGAGATGCCTACCTGTTTGCCAGCAAAGACAAGCGTATCGCGTTTGTGACCGGGCATCCTGAGTACGATCCAAACACACTCGCGGCGGAGTTTTTCCGTGATGTTGAAGCCGGTTTGAGCCCGGAAGTTCCTTATAACTATTTCCCAAAAGACGACCCACAAAACAAACCACGGGCCACCTGGCGCAGCCATGGAAATCTGCTCTTCACCAACTGGCTCAACTATTACGTCTATCAAATCACGCCATACGATCTGCGCCACATGAATCCGACGCTGGAGTAATCCACTGCTCCGGACGATCCTAAAGCGTTTCAGCTATTCAGATCAGGCACCTTCGGGTGCCTTTTTTATTTCCGAAATGCCACTCAACATTGTAAAAAACTTTAACTCAATATTAATCAATAAGTTGCATTCAATTAATAATTAAAATGGAAATTGTTTTTGATTTTGGAAAAATTATAGATAATCTTAATTCTGCTGAGCGAAAACCACACAACGATCTTTCGCTCGCATTGGGGGAGTGTTTTTGGATCTTTGATGAGGAGCAGAATGATGACTCAACAGGCAACCACGGCCGACGAACTGGCCTTTAACCAGCCACATGGCGAACAAGAGCAGCAAATCTTAACGCCAGAGGCTGTCGAATTCCTGACCGAACTGGTGACCCGCTTTACGCCAAAGCGCAATAAGCTGCTGGCGGCACGCATCCATCAACAGCAGGAAATTGACGATGGCAAGTTGCCTGGATTTATTTCGGAAACCGCTTCCATTCGTCGTAGTGACTGGACAATCCGCGGTATTCCTGAAGACTTACAGGATCGTCGCGTCGAGATCACCGGCCCGGTGGAGCGCAAAATGGTGATCAACGCCATGAACGCCAACGTTAAAGTCTTTATGGCCGATTTTGAAGACTCTCTGGCTCCGGATTGGCGCAAAGTCATCGATGGGCAAATCAACCTGCGTGATGCCGTGAACGGCACCATCAGCTATACCAACGAAGCCGGGAAAATCTACCAGCTCAAGCCGAACCCGGCAGTGCTGATTTGCCGTGTACGTGGTCTGCATCTGCCTGAAAAGCATGTCACCTGGCGCGGTGAAGCCATTCCTGGCAGCCTGTTCGATTTTGCCCTCTATTTCTTCCACAACTACAAAAGCTTGCTGGCTAAAGGCAGCGGCCCGTACTTCTACCTGCCAAAAACCCAGTCCTGGCAAGAAGCGGCCTGGTGGAGTGAAGTCTTTAGCTATGCAGAAGATCGTTTCAACCTGTCGCGGGGCACCATTAAAGCCACGCTGTTAATTGAAACGCTGCCGGCGGTATTCCAGATGAATGAAATCCTGCACGCTCTGCGTGACCACATTGTTGGCCTGAACTGCGGACGCTGGGATTACATCTTTAGCTACATCAAAACCCTGAAAAATCACGCTGACCGCGTGCTGCCGGATCGTCAGGTTGTCACCATGGACAAACCATTCCTCAGCGCCTATTCGCGTCTGCTGATTAAGACCTGCCACAAGCGCGGTGCGTTTGCGATGGGCGGTATGGCGGCATTTATTCCAAGCAAAGACACCGAGCGAAACAACCAGGTGCTCAACAAGGTGAAAGCCGACAAAGAGCTGGAAGCACGTAACGGCCATGACGGCACGTGGATTGCGCACCCGGGCCTTGCCGATACGGCGATGGACGTATTCAACCGCGTACTGGGCGACAACAAAAACCAGCTGTTTGTCACGCGCGAAGAGGATGCGCCAACCGCAGAAGAGCAGCTGCTGGCACCGTGTACGGGCGAACGCACTGAAGAAGGAATGCGCGCCAATATTCGTGTTGCCGTGCAGTACATCGAAGCGTGGATCTCCGGTAACGGCTGCGTGCCAATCTACGGTCTGATGGAAGATGCCGCCACGGCGGAGATCTCCCGTACCTCTATCTGGCAGTGGATCCATCACCAAAAAACGCTCAGTAACGGTAAGCCGGTAACCAAATCCTTGTTCCGTCAGATGCTGGCCGAAGAGATGCTGGTTATCCAGGACGAACTGGGCGAGCACCGCTTCAGCAGCGGGCGTTTTGACGACGCTGCGCGCCTGATGGAGCAAATCACCACATCAGATGACTTAATCGACTTCCTCACCCTGCCAGGCTACCGCCTGCTTGCGTAATCCACCACATAACAATATGGAGCATCTGCACATGAAAACACGTACCCAACAGATCGAAGAATTACAAAAAGAGTGGACACAGCCGCGCTGGGAAGGCATTCGTCGCCCGTACAGTGCCGAGGAAGTGGTGAAATTACGTGGCTCGGTCAACCCGGAGTGCACGCTGGCGCAGCTGGGTGCGGCCAAAATGTGGCGTCTGCTGCATGGCGGCTCGAAAAAAGGCTACATCAACAGCCTGGGAGCGCTGACGGGTGGTCAGGCGCTGCAACAGGCGAAGGCGGGTATTGAGGCGGTTTACCTGTCGGGCTGGCAGGTGGCGGCGGACGCCAACCTCGCCTCCAGCATGTATCCGGATCAATCGCTCTATCCGGCAAACTCTGTGCCGTCGGTAGTGGATCGGATCAACAACACCTTCCGTCGTGCGGATCAGATCCAGTGGTCTGCGGGCATTGAGCCAAACGATCCGCGTTTTGTGGATTACTTCCTGCCGATTGTCGCCGATGCAGAAGCTGGTTTCGGTGGCGTGCTGAATGCGTTTGAGCTGATGAAATCAATGATTGAGGCCGGTGCAGCGGCCGTACACTTCGAAGATCAGCTGGCATCGGTGAAGAAGTGCGGACATATGGGCGGTAAGGTATTGGTTCCGACTCAGGAAGCGATTCAGAAACTGGTTGCAGCGCGTCTGGCTGCGGATGTTCTGGGTGTTCCGACGCTGGTGATTGCCCGTACCGATGCCGACGCGGCTGACCTGATCACCTCTGACTGCGACCCGTATGATAGCGAGTTTATTACCGGTGAGCGTACTAGCGAAGGCTTCTACCGCACTCATGCTGGCATTGAACAGGCTATCAGCCGCGGTCTGGCCTATGCCCCGTATGCAGACCTGGTGTGGTGTGAAACCTCGACACCGGATCTGGCGCTGGCAAAACGCTTTGCCGACGCTATTCATGCGAAATATCCGGGCAAACTGCTGGCCTATAACTGTTCGCCATCCTTCAACTGGCAGAAGAATCTGGACGACAAAACGATCGCCAGCTTCCAGCAGCAGCTGTCTGATATGGGCTACAAATATCAGTTCATCACCCTGGCGGGTATCCACAGCATGTGGTTCAACATGTTCGACCTGGCCCACGCTTATGCGCAGGGTGAGGGTATGAAGCACTATGTTGAGAAAGTACAACAGCCAGAGTTCGAGGCCGGTAAAGAAGGTTATACCTTCGTTTCTCACCAGCAGGAGGTGGGAACAGGCTACTTCGATAAAGTCACCACCATCATTCAGGGGGGTGCCTCCTCCGTGACGGCCTTAACGGGATCGACGGAAGAAGCACAGTTCTGATGTTTTCCCCCTCTCCCCGCTGGGGAGAGGGTTGGGGTGAGGGGGAATAAGATGTCGCGTGGCCTGGAATTATTGATTGCACAAACCATCCTGCAAGGCTTTGACGCGCAGTATGGTCGTTTTCTGGAAGTGACGTCCGGCGCACAGCAACGTTTTGAACACGCCGACTGGCACGCCGTTCAGCAGGCCATGAAGCAGCGTATTCACCTTTACGACCACCATGTGGGTCTGGTGGTGGAACAGCTGCGCTGTATTACCGATGGCAAAAACCCTGATGCCGCATTTTTGCTACGCGTTAAAGAGCACTACACCCATTTATTACCCGATTACCCGCGCTTCGAAATTGCGGAGAGCTTTTTTAACTCTGTCTATTGCCGGTTATTTGACCACCGCTCGTTATCTCCCGAGCGGTTATTTATTTTCAGCTCCCAGCCTGAGCGCCGTTTTCGCACCATCCCGCGGCCGCTGGCGAAAGACTTCTTTCCCGATAACGGCTGGGAATCTCTGCTAAACCGTGTGTTAACCGATTTACCGCTGCGCTTGCCCTGGCAGAACAAAACCAGAGACATCGGTTTTATCATCGCGCATC
Organism: Enterobacter sp. C4G1; assembly: GCF_052886895.1. Taxonomy (NCBI): domain Bacteria; kingdom Pseudomonadati; phylum Pseudomonadota; class Gammaproteobacteria; order Enterobacterales; family Enterobacteriaceae; genus Enterobacter; species Enterobacter sp. C4G1. Next base: position 1,365,555 of record NZ_JBQVVV010000001.1, read on the forward strand.
TCAGTGAGACGTTTGGTGAAGAGGTGCTTACTCACAGCCATCTGCACGTTGCGAATGAGCTTTTTTACCGTAATAAGGCTGCCTGGCTGGTCGGCAAACTGATTATACCCACCGCTACCGTGCCGTTCCTGCTGCCCATTCACCGCAGCGATGAGGGCGAGCTGTTTGTTGATACCTGCCTGACAACCAGCGCCGAGGCCAGCATTGTTTTTGGTTTTGCCCGTTCTTATTTCATGGTGTACGCCCCGCTACCTGCGGCTCTGGTGGAGTGGCTGCGTGAGATCCTGCCGGGGAAAACCACCGCCGAGCTGTATATGGCGATTGGCTGTCAGAAGCACGCCAAAACCGAAAGCTACCGGGAATATCTGCACTACATCTCAACGGCTGATGAGCAGTTTATCGAAGCTCCCGGCATTCGCGGGATGGTGATGCTGGTGTTCACCCTGCCAGGTTTCGATCGGGTGTTTAAGGTTATCAAAGACAAGTTCGCGCCACAGAAAGAGATGACCGCCGCCCATGTCCGGGCCTGCTATCAGCTGGTGAAAGAACACGACCGCGTCGGGCGTATGGCGGATACCCAGGAGTTCGAAAATTTTGTGCTGGATAAGCAGCAGATTGACCCGGTGCTAATGGCGCTTTTGCTCCAGGAAGCTCCGGCAAAGATAACCGACCTGGGCGATAAAATTGTCATCAGCCACCTCTACATAGAGCGCCGCATGGTGCCGCTGAATATCTGGCTGGAGCAGTCGGAAGGGCAAGGATTACGGGATGCCATTGAAGAGTACGGCAATGCTATCCGCCAGCTTGCCGCCGCCAATATCTTCCCGGGCGACATGTTGTTTAAAAACTTCGGCGTCACCCGTCACGGGCGTGTGGTGTTCTACGATTACGATGAAATTTGCTATATGACCGAAGTGAATTTCCGCGATATACCGCCCCCACGCTACCCGGAAGACGAAATGTCCAGCGAGCCGTGGTATAGCGTCTCGCCGGGGGATGTTTTCCCGGAGGAGTTTCGTCACTGGCTATGTGCCGACCCGCGCATCGGGCCGTTATTTGAAGAGATGCACGACGACCTGTTCCACGCCAGCTACTGGCGCGGGCTGCAAACGCGGATTAAAAACGGGCACGTGGAAGATGTGTACGCCTACCGGCGTAAGCAGCGGTTTAGCATCAGATTTTCTCCCTCTCCCGCAGGGTGAGGTCATCATGTTTTCTCCCTCTCCCTGTGGGAGAGGGCCGGGGTGAGGGCATCTGGCCGCACTCAATTCTAACGGATCCCGCCGTACGCCAGCGTCACCTCTTTTGCCGCCTTAATCACCAGCGCACCCAGCTCGGTTACCCGGTCATCGGTCATGCGGGAGATTGGCCCGGAGATGGAAATGGCTGCAAACGGCTCGCGGTGCTCGTCAAAAATACAGGCCGCGAGGCAGCGCAGACCCAGCGCATGTTCCTCATCATCGAACGAATAGCCGCGCTTGCGGGTCAATGCCAAATCTTCTTTCAGATGCACTGGCGAAACCAATGTGGCGTGGGTATAGGCGTGTAGCCCTTTACGATGCAGCAACCCCGTCACCTGTTCCTCGCTAAGCTGCGAGAGAAACGCTTTGCCCGCCCCGGAGGCGTGCATTGGCAGCTTGCCGCCAATGGGAGCAGACATACGCATCAGCTGTGTACATTGCACCTGGTCGATGATGATCGCCTGATGGTCACTCTGGTCCAGAACGGCCAGGTTCACTGTTTCACCGGAATCTTCCATCAGCTTGCGCAGAATAGGGTGCACAATGGCCAGCAGGTTGCGGCTTTGCAGGAAGCTACTGCCGACGATAAACGCATGTGCGCCCACCGCCCAGTGCCCCAGCTCGCCCACCTGACGCACAAAGCCCAGCTGTTGCATGGTGGTGAGCAGACGGTGAGTGGTGGAGTTCGGCAGTCCGGCCTGTTGAGCCAGCTCCGTCAGGGCCACGCTGCTGTGCGACTCGGCTATCCATTCCAGCAGCTTCAGACCGCGAGTCAGCGATTGAACCTGTCCTCCCTGTGGTGCAGCGGTGGTGGCAGCAGGTTTTCTGCCGCGTTTAGCGGGAACGGTCGCGACCATGACGATCTCCTTTTTCTGTATCGTGGAAATCATTTTCGTTTTATTTGCTGTTTTTGCAACCGTTATCCTGACTGATCGGATGAGTGATGGTGAACATGTCTCATGTTACCGCTGTGTGACTTTTCCACTCTGTCAGATTATGCCAGTATGGACTGCTGGCCTTTTGGCCTGGTTGAGCGTTGTCGGGAGCAAGTGTGAGCAGCAAAGTAGAGCAACTGCGTGCGCAGTTAAATGAACGAATTCTGGTGCTGGACGGCGGCATGGGCACCATGATCCAGGGCTATCGTCTGAGTGAAGACGATTTCCGCGGCGAGCGTTTTGCCGACTGGCCATGTGACCTGAAAGGGAACAACGACCTGCTGGTGTTAAGCAAGCCGCAAGTGATTGCGGATATCCACAATGCCTATTTCGAAGCAGGCGCGGATATCGTTGAAACCAACACCTTTAACTCGACAACTATCGCCATGGCGGATTACCAGATGGAATCCCTGTCGGCGGAAATCAACTATGAAGCCGCGAAGCTGGCGCGCGCTTGTGCAGACGAATGGACGGCCCGCACGCCGGATAAACCGCGCTACGTTGCCGGGGTACTTGGCCCGACAAACCGCACGGCGTCGATTTCACCTGACGTGAACGACCCGGCGTTTCGTAACATTAGCTTCGACCAGCTGGTGGCCGCGTACCGCGAATCCACAAAAGCGCTGGTGGAAGGCGGTTCCGATCTGATCCTGATTGAAACGGTATTCGATACCCTCAATGCCAAAGCCGCGATTTTCGCGGTGAAAGAGGAATTCGAAGCACTGGGCGTTGACCTGCCGATCATGATTTCCGGCACCATTACCGACGCCTCCGGCCGTACGTTATCCGGCCAGACAACTGAAGCCTTTTATAACTCGTTACGCCATGCCGAAGCGCTCTCCTTCGGGCTGAACTGCGCCCTGGGGCCAGACGAACTGCGCCAGTACGTGCAGGAGCTCTCGCGTATCGCGGAATGCTACGTCACCGCCCACCCGAATGCCGGTCTGCCAAATGCCTTTGGTGAATACGATCTGGATGCCGACACCATGGCGGCGCAAATCCGCGAGTGGGCTGAATCGGGCTTCCTGAATATCGTGGGTGGTTGTTGCGGTACGACGCCAGAGCATATTGCCGCAATGAGCAATGCGGTGGCCGGGCTGCCGCCGCGTAAATTACCTGAGCTTCCCGTTGCCTGCCGTCTTGCCGGCCTTGAGCCGTTAACCATCGGCGACGATAGCCTGTTTGTGAACGTCGGTGAACGTACTAACGTCACCGGCTCCGCGAAATTCAAACGCCTGATCAAAGAAGAGAAGTACAGCGAAGCGCTGGACGTTGCCCGCCAGCAGGTGGAAAGCGGCGCACAGATTATCGATATCAACATGGATGAGGGGATGCTTGACGCCGAAGCGGCGATGGTGCGTTTCCTCAACCTGATCGCCGGTGAGCCAGACATCGCCCGCGTGCCGATTATGATTGACTCCTCAAAGTGGGAGGTCATCGAAAAAGGGCTGAAATGCATTCAGGGTAAAGGCATCGTTAACTCCATCTCGATGAAAGAGGGGATCGATATCTTTATCCACCACGCGAAGCTGGTACGCCGTTATGGCGCAGCTGTGGTGGTCATGGCATTTGATGAAGTCGGTCAGGCCGACACCCGCGAGCGCAAGATTCAGATTTGCCGTCGCGCGTATAAAATTCTGACCGAAGAGGTAGGTTTCCCACCGGAAGACATTATCTTCGACCCGAACATCTTCGCGGTGGCAACCGGGATTGAAGAACATAACAACTACGCCCAGGACTTTATCGGCGCGTGTGAAGACATCAAACGCGAGCTGCCACATGCGCTTATTTCTGGCGGTGTGTCGAACGTGTCGTTCTCATTCCGTGGTAACGACCCGGTGCGTGAGGCTATCCACGCCGTATTCCTTTACTACGCTATCCGTAACGGAATGGATATGGGGATCGTGAACGCTGGGCAACTGGCGATTTACGACGACCTGCCGGCAGAGCTGCGTGATGCGGTGGAAGACGTTATCCTCAACCGTCGTGACGATGCCACCGAGCGAATGCTGGATCTGGCAGAAAAATACCGTGGCAGTAAATCGGATGAAGCCGTCAACGTTCAGCAGGCTGAGTGGCGCTCCTGGGATGTGAAAAAACGGCTGGAATATTCGCTGGTTAAAGGTATCACCGAGTTTATCGAACTGGATACCGAAGAAGCGCGTCTTCAGTCCGCACGTCCGATTGAAGTGATCGAAGGGCCGCTGATGGACGGCATGAACGTGGTCGGTGACCTGTTCGGCGAGGGCAAAATGTTCCTGCCACAGGTGGTGAAATCCGCCCGCGTGATGAAGCAGGCGGTGGCCTACCTCGAGCCGTATATTGAAGCCAGCAAAGAGAAAGGCTCCAGTAACGGGAAAATGGTTATCGCCACCGTGAAAGGCGATGTTCACGACATCGGCAAGAATATCGTCGGCGTGGTGTTGCAGTGTAATAACTACGAAATTATCGATCTTGGCGTGATGGTGCCTGCGGATAAAATCCTCAAAACCGCACGTGAAGTGAATGCTGACCTGATTGGCCTTTCCGGGCTGATCACCCCGTCACTGGACGAGATGGTCAACGTGGCGAAAGAGATGGAGCGTCAGGGCTTTACCATTCCGCTGCTGATTGGCGGTGCGACCACCTCTAAAGCGCATACCGCAGTGAAAATCGAGCAGAATTACAGTGGCCCGACGGTCTACGTGCAAAACGCCTCGCGTACCGTGGGGGTCGTCTCTGCGTTGCTTTCAGCCACGCAGCACGATGACTTTGTGGCACGCACCCGCAAAGAGTACGAAACCGTCCGTATTCAGCATGCGCGTAAAAAACCACGTACGCCGCCAGTTACGCTACAGGCCGCGCGCGATAACGATCTGGCGTTTGACTGGTCCAGCTATACGCCGCCGGTTGCGCACCGTCTGGGCGTGCAGGATGTGACTGCCAGCATTGAAACGCTGCGTAACTACATCGACTGGACACCGTTCTTTATGACCTGGTCGCTGGCGGGGAAATATCCGCGCATCCTCGAAGACGACGTGGTCGGTGAAGAAGCACAGCGCCTGTTCAAAGACGCGAACGAGATGCTCGACACGCTGAGTGCAGAGAAAACCCTTAACCCGCGCGGCGTTGTCGGGTTGTTCCCGGCAAACCGCGTGGGCGATGACATCGAAATTTATCGCGACGAAACCCGTACCCACGTACTGACGGTGAGCCATCACCTGCGCCAGCAAACCGAGAAAGTGGGTTTCGCGAACTACTGTCTGGCCGATTTCGTGGCACCGAAGCTTTCCGGGAAAGCCGATTACATCGGCGCATTTGCCGTAACCGGTGGTCTGGAAGAAGATGCGCTGGCAGATGCATTCGAAGCGCAGCACGATGATTACAACAAAATCATGGTCAAAGCGATTGCCGACCGCCTGGCGGAGGCCTTCGCCGAGTACCTGCACGAACGCGTGCGTAAGGTGCACTGGGGTTATGCGGCGAACGAAAACCTCAGTAATGAGGAGCTGATCCGCGAAAACTACCAGGGCATTCGCCCGGCACCGGGCTACCCGGCCTGCCCGGAACACACCGAGAAGGGCACCATCTGGGAGCTGCTGGATGTGGAAACACACACAGGCATGAAGCTGACCGAATCCTTCGCCATGTGGCCCGGGGCGTCGGTTTCTGGCTGGTACTTCAGTCACCCGGACAGCAAGTACTTTGCTGTGGCACAGCTTCAGCGCGATCAGATAGAAGATTATGCGCAGCGTAAAGGGATGAGCGTTCCAGAAGTGGAGCGCTGGCTGGCGCCGAATTTAGGCTACGACGCGGACTAAGGTCACTTTTCCTTACAACAAACAGGGCGCTCATTGGGCGCCCTGTCTCTTTCTTACGCTTAAACCCTTATACTTGAGAAAAGCTCAGGTTAATCGTAGGCCGGATAAGCGAAGCGCCATCCGGCTTGTATAACATGGGCTTAAGGAACCTATAACGATAAGGAGAACCCCCTTCTGTGCTGACTCTGTTACACCTGCTCTCCGCAGTGGCATTGCTGGTATGGGGCACGCATATTGTCCGTACCGGTGTGATGCGCGTATTCGGTGCGCGCCTACGAACCGTTCTCAGCAGCAGCGTTGAGAAGAAGCCGCTCGCCTTCTGTGCGGGCATCGGCGTGACGGCGCTGGTGCAAAGCAGTAACGCCACCACCATGCTTGTCACTTCGTTTGTGGCGCAGGATCTGGTGGCGCTAACGCCTGCGCTGGTGATTGTGCTGGGTGCCGATGTGGGGACCGCGCTGATGGCGCGTATCCTGACGTTCGATCTGTCGTGGTTGTCGCCGCTGCTGATTTTCATCGGCGTTATCTTCTTCCTGGGTCGTAAGCAGACCCGTGCCGGGCAGCTCGGGCGAGTGGGCATTGGCCTGGGGCTGATCCTGCTGGCACTGGAGCTGATTGTGCAGGCGGTGACACCCATTACTCAGGCCAACGGCGTGCAGGTGATTTTCGCCTCGTTGACGGGCGATATCATGCTGGATGCGCTGATCGGCGCCGTCTTTGCCATCGTCAGTTATTCAAGCCTGGCCGCCGTGCTGTTGACCGCTACGCTGGCGAGTGCCGGGGTTATCTCGTTCCCGGTGGCGCTGTGTCTGGTGATTGGCGCGAACCTCGGCTCTGGCCTGCTGGCGATGCTCAACAACAGCGCCGCCAATGCTGCTGCCCGTCGCGTTGCGCTCGGCAGCCTGTTGTTTAAGCTGGTGGGAAGCCTGATTATTCTGCCGTTTGTGCACCTGCTGGCTGGGATCATGCAAAAGCTGCCTTTGTCGGACGCCGAGCTGGTTATCTATTTCCATGTGTTCTACAACCTTGTCCGCTGCCTGGCGATGGTTCCCTTCGCCGCGCCAATGGCCCGTTTCTGCGAACGTCTTATCCGCGATGAACCTGAGCTGGACGCCCGGCTGAAACCGAAGCATCTGGACACCTCTGCACTGGACACGCCAGCTCTGGGCCTGGCCAATGCTGCCCGCGAGACGCTGCGCATGGGTGATGCGATGGAAACGATGCTGGAAGGGCTGCAAAAGGTCATGCACGGCGAGCCTCGGGAAGAAAAAGAGCTGCGCAGGCTGGCAGATGATATCAACGTGCTTTATACCGCCATCAAGCTCTATCTGGCGCGGATGCCGCAGGACGAGCTGGCGGAAGAGGAGTCGCGCAGGTGGGCGGAAATCATCGAAATGTCCCTCAACCTGGAGCAGGCCTCTGACATCGTCGAACGTATGGGCAGTGAAATAGCCGATAAATCTCTGGCTGCGCGCCGTGCGTTCTCGGTTGAAGGTCTGAAAGAGCTGGAAGCCCTGCACGAACAGCTGGTGAGTAATCTCAAGCTGGCGATGTTGGTCTTTTTCTCAAGCGATGTGCCAGGTGCACGCCGTTTACGCCGCAACAAACACCGTTTCCGTATTCTTAACCGCCGCTACTCTCATGCGCACGTTGAACGCCTGCATCAGCAAAACGTGCAAAGCATTGAAACCAGTTCCCTGCACCTGGGGCTGCTGGGCGATATGAAACGTCTTAACTCGTTATTCTGTTCCGTGGCCTACAGCGTGATGGAACAGCCGGATGAAGACGACGAACGGGACGAGTATTAATCTCTGAAAGCGCCTCGCAGTTTCCCGCTGTGGGGCGTGACTCAATCTCACTGAAAATTTAACGTTATCCCATTGGACATGTGCATACGCATGAAGGAATGTGTTATGCCTGTGTTTGTATAAAATTTTATACAGGGATGTGTTATGCTTTCAGAAAGGCCAGCGATGCGACCCATCGCATGGATAGGGAGTGCATTTGACGATTTACTCAGCTTTCCTGAGGTCATCCGCAAAGATGCAGGTTTTCAGTTACACCGCCTGCAAGCCGGGTTAGAGGCCGCTGACTGGAAACCGATGCCGGAAATCGGTAAAGGCGTTGCTGAAATACGGCTTAGAAGCCATACGGGCGCTTATCGAATTCTCTATTTGGCCCGTTTTGAAGATGCGGTATATGTGCTGCATTGCTTTATGAAGAAAACACAGCGGACTTCCGGACAGGATAAGCACATCGCTAAAGCCCGTTTGCAGGCAGTGATTGATGCGAGGAATAATCGAAAATGAGTAAAGGTGTTGATACTAAAATTCGCCATGTTACGGCGGCAGAAACCAACATTTTTTCCGAGCTGGGCTTTGAAGCGAGTGAAGCAAAACGGCTGCAAAAGGATGCTGAGAGAGAAGTTGAACAACTGCTGGCCATCAAGCGACAACTGATGCAGGAGATCTCCGCATGGATTGCTGATAATAAGCTCCGTCAGGCTGATGCTGCAGCCATGCTCAATGTCTCTCGTCCACGTGTTTCGGATGTGGTTAACCTCAAAACCAGCAAGTTCACGCTCGATACTCTGGTCATGATGCTAAGTAAACTTGGAAAACCTGTCTCAGTTACCATCGGCTAATCTTTTTACCAGCCCAAACCTAAGGTATATTTCGCCTCTACAGGAGAAACTATGCTGCCAACTCAATCAACCCGATTAAACAAATACATTAGCGAGAGCGGGATCTGCTCACGTCGCGAGGCTGACCGTTACATTGAACAGGGTAACGTGTTCCTCAACGGCAAACGCGCCACCATCGGCGACCAGGTGGTACCTGGCGATGTGGTCAAAGTGAATGGTCAGGTCATCGAACCCCGCGATGCCGAAGACCTGGTGTTTATCGCGTTGAATAAACCGGTTGGTATCGTCAGTACCACGGAAGATGGCGAGCGGGACAACATTGTTGATTTCGTTAACCACAGCAGCCGTGTCTTCCCGATTGGCCGACTGGATAAAGACTCTCAGGGGCTGATTTTTCTCACCAACCACGGCGACCTGGTAAACAAAATTCTGCGTGCCGGAAACGACCACGAAAAAGAGTACATCGTCACGGTGAATAAACCGGTCACTGACGAGTTTATCCGTGGAATGGGCGCTGGCGTGCCGATTCTGGGCACCGTTACCAAAAAGTGTAAGGTGAAGAAAGAAGCCCCGTTCGCGTTTCGCATTACGCTGGTACAGGGCTTAAACCGCCAGATCCGCCGGATGTGCGAGCACTTCGGTTATGACGTGACGAAGCTGGAACGCACCCGAATCATGAACGTCAGCCTGTCCGGTATTCCATTGGGCGAGTGGCGTGATTTAACCGGTGACGAGCTGATTGAGCTGTTCAAGCTGATTGAGGATTCATCTTCTGAAGCGAAACCAAAAGCGAAAGCCAAACCGAAAACCCAGGCGGTTAAACGCCCGGTGGTGAAAGCCCCGCAGGCAGAAGATAAAGGGCGAGGTAAACCGGCTAACGGAAAACGCTTTACCCAGCCTGGGCGCAAAAAGAAAGGGCGCTAATCAGCGCCGTCCCCGGGTAGAGGTGTTTGCCGACCAGGAAAAAGTCGTCTCTGCATCGGGTTTATAAGCCTGCTGTTTCTTCAACTTGCGGGCTTTTTTTGCCTCTGCTTCACGCTGTTCCATCAGCTTGTCGATGTACTCTTTTTTTACCTGATTGGTTTCGCCGTTAGTCAGTGTGCGGCCATGGGCGATACGGGCGCGGTCGAGAAGCGTCTTGAGTTCACGCTGCTCGGCTTCTGTCATATCTTGCTGGGTCAATCGTTGTGTCGCCATCGCTGAAGCCTCATGTGGAAGAGGCTTCAGTGTAAAACAAGTGGCGGAAATTAACCTTGTTTCACCACATCTTTTTTCGGTTGTTCTTCAATGGGTTTACCAGACCAGTAACCTGCCAGCAGGGAGCCTGAAAGGTTATGCCAGACGGAGAACAACGCGCCAGGCAGGGCGGCCAGCGGCGAGAAGTAGATTTTACCGAGTGCCGCGGCCAGGCCAGAGTTTTGCATTCCCACTTCAATCGCCAGCGTGCGGCAGGTAGATTCGTCAAAGCCGAACAGTTTGCCGCCCCAGTAGCCGCCCAGCAGGCCAATGGTGTTATGCAGTACCACAGCAATGATCACCACAAAGCCGACAGACGCAATGTGCGAGGCGGAGCCTGCTACCACGGCGCTGATGATTGCCAGAATACAGACCATCGAAAACGCCGGCAGACAGGGTTCGACCGCCTTCACCAGGCGCGGGAACAGATGGTGGATAACCAGCCCCAGTGCAATCGGGATCACCACAATTTGCAGAATGCTGAGCAACATCCCCATTACGTCTACCTGAATATGTGCATCGACATACAGGCGGGTTAACAGCGGTGTGGCAATCACGCCCACGAGAGTAGACGCGGACGAGATGGTCACGGAGAGCGCAACATCGCCTTTCGCCAGATAGATCATCACGTTGGATGCCGTACCGCTTGCCACGCTGCCCACCAGCACCATCCCGGCGGATAAATCTGGCGGCATCTTAAAGGCCATTGCCAGCAGCCAGGCCGCGAGCGGCATCACCAGATAGTGCAGGAAAATACCCGCCGCGACAGGTGCAGGGCGCGACAGCACGCGTTTAAAGTCGTCAATTTTCAGGTGCACGCCCATGCCGAACATAATCAGCATCAGCAGCGTGGTGACCCAGGGGCCGATGCCCGTGAAGCTGGTGGGGGTGTAATACGCGAGTACAGAGAGCAGCAGTGCCCATAACGGGAACAGCCGGGTGATGGCGGATAACATAGTTAATTCCTTGCAGTATTGTCGTGTTGTTTAGTTATGAAAAAGCCGGGTCTGTGCCCGGCTTATAGATATTGTTTATCGTGCTAACGAATTTTATTCAAACAAATTCTGATGAAGTTTTTGCACGACAAGCTCTGCCTGATCGGCCGGCACCAGGAAGCAAAGGTTGTAGCTGGATGCACCGTAGCAAATCATGCGGATGTTGAACGGGTCGAGCACGCCGAAGACCTCTTTACCCACGCCACAGGCGCGTGACAGCTTGTTACCGATGATGGCAACCAGCGCCAGGTTTTCTTCGACTTCCACACGGCACAGCTCCGACAGCTCAATCAACAGCGATTGCGTCAGCAAGGTATCGCCAGTAGAAGTTGAACCGGTGGTATCCAGCGTCAACGCGATGCTCACTTCGGAGGTGGTGATCAGATCCACGGAGATATTATGGCGTGCCAGAATGCTAAACACTTCCGCCAGGAAACCGCGGGAATGCAGCATATTGTGGCTATGGAGCGTCACCAGCGTCTGGCGGCGACGCAGGGCCAGCGCGCGGAACAGCGGTGGGTTTTCCGTTTTTTTACAGACCAGCGTACCACCCGCTTTCGGATCTTTACTGGAGCCGACGAACACCGGAATATCGCTGCGCACGGCTGGCAGCAGCGTTGCAGGGTGCAGCACTTTCGCGCCGAAGGTGGCCATTTCCGCCGCTTCTTCAAATGCGATCACATCAATTCGTTTCGCTGCGGAAACGACGCGCGGGTCGGTGGTGTAAATGCCCGGAACGTCAGTCCAGATATCCACACGGGTAGCGTGCAGTGCTTCACCCAGCAGTGCGGCGGTGTAGTCGCTGCCACCACGGCCAAGCGTTGTAGTACGGCCTTTCGCTTCGCTACCGATAAAGCCCTGGGTGATAACGATACCCTCTGCCAGACGTGGTGCCAGCTGCTGAGTAGTCAGCTCGGCCAGCGCTTCAACGTCCGGTTCGGCGCGGCCAAAGCGATCGCTGGTACGCATCACTTTACGCACGTCAAACCACTGCGCCTGAATGTTACGTTCGCGCATGATTTCCACAAACAGCAGAGTGGACATCAGTTCACCATGGCTGACCAGTTCGTCGGTCAGGGCGGTGGAGGTTGCCAGAGAGGCGGCTTCTGCCAGGGTGGTGATGTTTTCCAGCAGACGTTCCACTTCCTCGCGGATGACGTTCGGGTTCTGCAGGCGTTCAAGGATGTCGAACTGAATTTTGCGCAGTGCATCCAGCTTAACGAAACGTTCTGTCGCTTCCAGTCCTTCAGACAGAGAAACCAGCAGGTTCGTCACGCCAGCGGATGCAGAAAGCACCACCAGGCGGGCATTCGGATCGGCTAGCACCACATCGGCGCTGCGGTTCATGGCATCGTAATCAGCCACACTGGTGCCGCCAAACTTAGCGACCACAAAACTCGTCATAACAACCTCGTGTCAGGGAATGAATAAAGCGACCTTGGCACAAGAATGAAACGAAAACAGGTGCAGGCGCAAATACGGCCCTATAAATAAAATGTGGGGGAGGTCCTGTCAATGCTGGGATTATGCGGATTTTTCATGGGGGGGCACCCCTCAGTAACAGGACTTATAACAAGCCGCTATTTTATTCTGCAAATCAGGACGTTCTGAACGACATTCAACCCCCTCGGGGGCAGGTTTTAGCAGCTATACTTTTCGGGTCTTTTCACCTGCGTTTGATGCAGGCCAGGGCAATGGCATAAAAACCATCACAATTTTTATTTGCAGGCGCTACAATCGACCGCAGTCACAATTCTCAAATCAGAAGAGTATTGCTAATGAAAAACATCAACCCAACGCAGACCGCTGCCTGGCAGGCACTACAGAAACATTTTGATGAAATGAAAGACGTCACTATCGCGGATCTGTTCGCGAAAGATGCCGATCGTTTCAACAAGTTCTCCGCGACCTTCGACGACCTGATGCTGGTGGACTTCTCCAAAAACCGCATTACCGAAGAGACACTGGCAAAATTGCAGGATCTGGCGAAAGAAACCGCGCTCAGCGATGCCATTAAATCCATGTTCTCTGGTGAGAAGATCAACCGCACCGAAGACCGCGCTGTGCTGCACGTTGCACTGCGTAACCGTAGCAATACTCCAATCATCGTCGATGGCAAAGATGTGATGCCGGAAGTGAACGCGGTGCTGGAGAAGATGAAAGCCTTCTCTGAAGCGATCATCTCTGGTAGCTGGAAAGGCTACACCGGTAAAGCCATCACTGACGTGGTGAACATCGGTATCGGCGGTTCAGACCTCGGTCCATTCATGGTGACCGAAGCGCTGCGCCCGTACAAAAACCACCTCAACATGCACTTCGTTTCTAACGTTGATGGTACACACATCGCTGAAGTGCTGAAGAACGTGAACCCGGAAACCACCCTGTTCCTGGTGGCGTCTAAAACCTTCACCACGCAGGAAACCATGACCAACGCCCATAGCGCGCGTGACTGGTTCCTGGAAACCGCAGGTGACAACAAGCACGTTGCGAAACACTTCGCCGCGCTGTCTACCAACGGTAAAGCGGTTGGCGAGTTCGGTATCGACACGGCAAACATGTTCGAGTTCTGGGACTGGGTTGGTGGCCGTTACTCTCTGTGGTCTGCAATCGGTTTGTCCATCATCCTGTCTGTTGGCTTTGACAACTTCGTTGAGCTGCTTTCCGGCGCACATGCGATGGATAAACACTTCGCGTCCACCGCGCCTGAGAAAAACCTGCCAGTGCTGCTGGCGCTGATTGGTATCTGGTACAACAACTTCTTCGGCGCTGAAACCGAAGCCATCCTGCCATACGACCAGTACATGCACCGCTTTGCTGCCTACTTCCAGCAGGGCAACATGGAATCCAACGGTAAATACGTTGACCGTAACGGCAATGCCGTGGACTACCAGACTGGCCCAATCATCTGGGGCGAGCCAGGCACCAACGGCCAACATGCGTTCTACCAGTTGATCCACCAGGGCACCAAGATGGTACCGTGCGATTTCATCGCGCCTGCTATTACTCATAACCCGCTGTCGGATCACCATCCGAAACTGCTGTCTAACTTCTTCGCTCAGACTGAAGCGCTGGCGTTCGGCAAGTCCCGCGACGTGGTTGAACAGGAATACCGCGACCAGGGTAAAGATCCGGCGACCCTGGATCACGTTGTGCCGTTCAAAGTGTTCGAAGGCAACCGCCCAACCAACTCTATCCTGCTGCGCGAAATCACCCCGTTCAGCCTGGGTGCGCTGATTGCCCTGTATGAGCACAAAATCTTTACTCAGGGCGCGATCCTGAACATCTTCACCTTTGACCAGTGGGGCGTTGAGCTGGGCAAACAGTTGGCAAACCGCATTCTGCCTGAGCTGGGTGACGACAAAGCGATTAACAGCCACGACAGTTCTACAAATGGTTTGATTAACCGTTATAAAGCATGGCGTTCATAATTAATATGTCATGAAAAATGCCGGCGAAATGCCGGCATTTTTTTATCGGATAATTCCTGATGTCTGTTATTTAACTCAAATTCCCGTGATGAGTTTAATCTGAAAAAGGCCGTTGACCTGTTAATCACTGCGGTTTATTTTAGGAATATACGGAGAATGAAACTGGCTGGTTTCTATTATAACTTGCTGAATAAAGATGATTTTGTATTATTTTAATTATTCTTTTGCATCGCAAATATCCAATATTCTGAAAACTCCCTCTCTATTTACCTGCACGGCAATCCCTCTGCTTTAGTTGTGTATACTCGATTCCGCTCGAAATTCTTTTTGGGCACATCTCCATTCATTCAATGAAGGGAAATTGTTATGAAGAAAGTACTGTATGGCATTTTTGCCATATCTGCGCTTGCGGCGACATCTGTATATGCGGCTCCGGTTCAGGTCGGGGAAGCGGCAGGGTTGGCAGCGACGTCTGCGTCTGCGGGGAGTTCTACCGCAGCCAGCACCAGCACCGTAAGTTCAGCCGTGGGTGTCGCGCTGGCGGCAACCGGTGGCGGTGATGGCTCCAATACCGGAACCACGACCACCACGACGACCAGCACCCAGTAATACCGGGTGTTTTAATCATAACCACACTTCGGTGTGGTTATTTCGCCCCTTCGGAGAAGAGTCGTGAAGCGACCTGCAATCATCATGATTTGCCTGCTTTTACAGGCGTGTTCAGCCACCACTAAAGGGCTGGGAAACTCGCTGTGGGACAGCCTGTTTGGTACGCCTGGCGTGCATCTTACCGATGACGATATCCAGAACATGCCCTATGCCAGCCAGTACATGCAGTTAAACGATGGCCCGCAGCTGTTTGTGGTGCTCGCTTTCGATGAAAACGGGCAGCAGAAATGGGTGACGCAGGATCAGGCCACCATCGTGACGCAGCATGGTCGCATCGTAAAAACGCTGCTCGGCGGCGACAACCTGCTTGAGGTCAACAACCTTGCGGCCGACCCGCTCATCAAGCCGAATCAGGTAACCGACGGCGCAAGCTGGACGCGCACGATGGGCTGGACGGAACACAAACAGGTGCGCTACGCCACGGCACACTCTGTATTCCGCTGGGACGGTACGGACAGCGTAAGGGTCGGCAGTGATGAAACCCAGGTTCGCGTGCTGGATGAAGCGGTCACGACCGACCAGGCAAGCTGGCATAACCGCTACTGGGTGGATGAAGAAGGGCAGATACGCCAGTCACTACAGTATCTCGGCGCTAATTTCTTCCCGGTAAAAACCACTCTGATCAAGGTGGCGAAACCATGAAAATCCGCACTAGCATGGCGCTGATCCTGTGCCTTGCCGCGCCGCTGGCCTGGTCTGCGGGCACGGTGAAGGTTTACACGCCTGACAGCACACAACCCAAAACCTTAACCAATGCCGGGCATCTGCTTGATCTTGTCGGCCAGCCAAGGCTTGCAAACAGCTGGTGGCCCGGTGCTGTTATCAGCGAGCGTCAGGCAACGGTGCTGGCAGAACAAAAACAGCGCGCGTTGCTCGCAAGGCTTACCGGCCTTGCAGAACAGGAAGATGGCGATGACGCGGCGGCAATCAACAGCGTTCGCCAGCAGATGCAGACGCTGAAGATAACCGGCCGCCAGCAGATCAATCTCGACCCGGATGCGGTGAGAGTGGCAGAGAACGGCAACCCAACGCTCGAAGGGGAGTACACGCTCTGGCTCCCGGCTCAGCCTTCAACCATCACCGTGATGGGGCTTGTCAGCAGTCCGGGTAAAAAGCCTTTCACGCCAGGGCGCGATGTGGCGAGTTACCTTGATGAGCAGAGCGCGTTGAGCGGTGCGGATAACAGCTACGCCTGGGTGGTTTATCCCGACGGGCGCAGGCAAAAAGTCCCCGTGGCCTACTGGAACAAACGCCATATCGAACCCATGCCCGGCAGCGTGATTTTTGTCGGCTTTGCCGACCACTTCTGGACGAAGGCATATGACGGACTCAACGCCGATATCCTTCACACCCTGATGCAGCGGATACCGGATTAATGAAAAGAACTTATCTCTACAGCATGTTGGCGCTGTGCGTAAGCGCTGCCTGCCATGCAGAAACGTATCCGGCGCCTGTTGGTCCATCGCAATCGGACTTCGGCGGTGTCGGGTTAATGCAAACGCCCACGGCACGCATGGCGCGTGAAGGGGAACTGAGCCTTAACTATCGCGATAACGATCAGTACCGTTATTACTCTGCTTCTGTGCAGCTGTTTCCATGGCTTGAAACCACTCTGCGTTATACCGATGTGCGCACCAAAAAATACAGCAGCGTAGAGGCATTCTCCGGCGACCAGACCTACAAAGATAAAGCCTTCGACGTCAAACTGCGCTTGTGGGAAGAGAGCTACTGGATGCCGCAAGTGTCCGTGGGGGCGCGGGATATCGGTGGTACGGGCTTGTTTGATGCGGAGTATATTGTTGCCAGCAAAGCCTGGGGCCCGTTTGATTTCTCGCTGGGTATGGGCTGGGGGTATCTCGGCACCAGCGGTAACGTGAAAAACCCGTTCTGTTCCTACAGCGACAAATATTGTTATCGCGACAACAGCTACCAGAAAGCCGGCTCCATCAACGGCGACCAGATGTTCCATGGCCCGGCCTCACTGTTTGGCGGCGTAGAATACCAGACGCCGTGGCAGCCATTACGCCTCAAGCTGGAGTACGAAGGGAATAACTACAGCGACGATTTCGCCGGGAAGATTGAGCAGAAGAGCAAGTTTAACGTCGGCGCCATTTACCGCGTCACCGATTGGGCCGACGTTAACCTCAGCTATGAGCGCGGTAACACCGTGATGTTTGGTTTCACCCTGCGCACCAACTTCAATGATATGCGGCCGCATTACAACGACAACGCACGGCCTGCATATCGGCCGGAGCCGCAGGACGCCATTATTCAGCACTCCGTGGTGGCCAACCAGCTTACGCTGCTGAAATACAACGCGGGCCTGGCGGATCCGAAAATTCAGGTGAAAGGCGACACGCTTTACGTCACCGGCGAGCAGGTGAAATACCGTGACTCGCGTGAAGGGATCGAGCGCGCCAACCGGATAATCATGAACGATCTGCCGGACGGGATCCGCACGATCCGCGTCACGGAAAACCGCCTTAATTTACCGCAGGTGACCACGGAAACGGATGTGGCCAGCCTGAAACGCCATCTGGAAGGTGAACCGTTGGGCCATGAAACCGAGCTGGTGCAAAAACGCATTGAGCCCGTTGTGCCTGATACCACCGAGCAGGGCTGGTATATCGATAAATCGCGCTTTGATTTCCATATCGATCCGGTGCTGAACCAGTCCGTCGGCGGGCCGGAAAATTTCTACATGTATCAGCTGGGCGTAATGGCCACGGCGGATCTGTGGGTTACTGACCATCTGCTGACCACCGGTAGTCTGTTTGGCAACATCGCCAACAACTACGACAAATTCAACTACACCAACCCGCCAAACGACTCGAAGTTGCCGCGCGTGCGTACACGCGTGCGTGAGTACGTGCAGAATAATGCCTATGTGAATAACCTCCAGGCGAACTATTTCCAGTACTTCGGCAACGGTTTCTACGGCCAGGTGTACGGTGGCTATCTGGAAACTATGTACGGCGGCGCGGGGGCAGAGGTGCTTTACCGTCCTGTTGACAGCAACTGGGCGTTTGGAGTGGATGCCAACTACGTGAAACAGCGTGACTGGCGCAGTGCGCAGGACATGATGAAGTTCACCGATTACAGCGTCAAAACAGGCCATCTGACGGCCTACTGGACGCCATCGTTCGCACCGGATGTGCTGGTCAAAGCCAGCGTCGGGCAGTATCTGGCGGGGGATAAAGGCGGTACGCTGGATATCTCTAAACACTTCGACAGCGGTGTTGTGGTGGGCGGTTATGCCACTATCACCAACGTGTCACCGGATGAATACGGGGAAGGGGACTTCACCAAAGGGGTGTATGTATCGATTCCGCTGGATCTGTTCTCCACCGGTGCGACGCGCAGCCGCGCGGCAATCGGCTGGACGCCACTCACGCGTGACGGTGGCCAGCAACTTGGGCGTAAGTTCCAGCTGTACGACATGACCAGCGATAAGAACATTAACTTCCGCTGATGTTTGTTTGCCCGGTGGCGCTGCGCTTACCGGGCCTACGATAGTGTTTTTTGTAGGCCGGGCAAACGCAGTGCCGCCCGGCAAGAATGCTCATGCGGACAAAACATAAACAAAAAATATAGATCTCCGTCACATTTTTGCGTTATACAGGAACCTCGCCCTGGAGAATGAGGTGCTGTATGACATCCTTGACTCGTCCGCGCGTTGAGTTTATCTCAACAATCCTCCAGACCGTGCTGAATCTCGGTCTGCTGAGCCTTGGTCTGATACTGGTCGTCTTTCTGGGAAAAGAAACGGTGCATCTGGCGGATGTGCTGTTCGCCCCTGAACAAACCAGCAAATATGCGCTGGTAGAAGGACTGGTGGTCTACTTTCTCTACTTTGAATTTATCGCCCTGATTGTGAAGTATTTTCAGTCAGGCTTTCACTTCCCGCTACGCTATTTTGTCTACATTGGGATCACGGCGATAGTGCGGCTGATCATCGTCGATCATAAATCTCCCCTGGATGTGCTGATCTACTCGGCGGCGATCCTGCTTTTGGTTATCACCCTCTGGCTGTGCAACTCTAAACGGCTGAAACGAGAATAAAAAAAGGGCGCTCCGAAGAGCGCCTAACAACAGTCACAAGTTGGGTCAATACAATACGTCAAAGTTGAGGGTTGCAGTGGCATAACACAATGAAACTTAACCTTTTACACCGCCCGCCGTCAGGCCGTTAACCAGCCAGCGCTGCGCCAGCAGGAACACCACGGTAATCGGGATGGCAGAGAGTACAGCTGCCGCAGCAAAGTCGCCCCACAGGTAGTTTTGCGGGTTGAGGTATTGCTGCATCCCTACCGCCAGGGTGTAGCTGTTCACATCGCGCAGTAACAGAGACGCGACCGGTACTTCGGTGATAGCGGCGATAAACGACAGGATAAACACCACCGCCAGGATAGGCACCGACAGTGGCAGCAATACCAGACGGAACGCCTGCCATGGGGTTGCGCCATCCAGCGCCGCCGCTTCTTCCAGCGAGTTGTCGATGGTTTCGAAATACCCTTTGATGGTCCACACATGCAGTGCGATACCGCCAAGATAGGCGAAGATCACGCCGCCGTGCGTGTTCAGGCCGATAAACGGCACATACTGCCCAAGGCGGTCAAACAAGGCATACAAGGCGACCAGAGACAGTACCGCCGGGAACATCTGGAAAATCAACATCCCTTTCAGCAGTGTAGCTTTGCCCGGGAAGCGCATACGGGCGAAAGCATACGCACAGGTGGTTGAGAGCGTGACGATACCAATCGCGGTGATCCCGGCGATTTTTATCGAGTTCCACAGCCACAGCAGCACCGGGAACGGTGGCGGCGTGACGCGGCCATCCGCATGTTCCACGCTAAAGCCAAGCGCTAACTTCCAGTGTTCCCAGGAGATTTCATCCGGGATCAGGCTACCTGTCGCAAAGTTACCCGAGCGCAGGGAGATGGCGATGACCATCAGCAGCGGGAACATAATTGCCGCGATAAAAATCAGCAGGCCTAAATGCGTCGCGAAGAGGCGCAGCTTCTGAGATTTGGGTTGAACCATAGACATAGTCAGTGCCCTCCTTAGTCAAATTTCATTCGTGTAGCTTTCAGGTTCACAATCGCCAGAGCACCTACCAGCAGGAAGATCAGGGTGGCAATCGCCGCCGCCAGACCGAAGTCCTGACCCCCGCCGCCTTCGAAGGCGATACGGTAGGTGTAGCTCACGAGCAGGTCGGTATAGCCTGCAGGCGTTGTGGTGCCAAGACGGTCAGGGCCGCCGTTGGTCAACAGCTGAATCAGTACGAAGTTGTTAAAGTTAAATGCAAAGCTGGCAATCATCAGCGGCGTCAGCGGCTTAATAAGCAGTGGCAGCGTGATTTTAAAGAAGTTCTGGAACGGGCCAGCGCCATCCATTGCCGAGGCTTCGTACAGGTCGTCCGGGATAGCTTTCAGCAGGCCCATGCACAGGATCATCATGTACGGATAACCCAGCCAGGTGTTCACGATGATAATCATCGAACGGGCCGTCGTCGGGTCGCTGAACCAGGCCGGTTTGATACCGAACAGTGCGCTCAGCATCATGTTGATTTCACCAAAGCTCTGGTTAAACAGCCCTTTGAAAATCAGAATCGAGATAAACGATGGTACGGCATACGGCAGGATAAGCAGCACGCGGTATATCGCTTTGCCTTTCAGGGATTCCCACTGCACGAGACACGCCAGCACCATGCCCACGGCAACGGTCAGGATCACGGTCAGCACCGAGAAGACGACCGTCCAGACAAAGATGGCGAAGAAGGGTTTTTGAATGCCTTCATCGGTAAAGACGCGGGCAAAGTTGTCCCAGCCGATGGTCACGGTATAGCCCGGGCTGAGTTTGTCATCACCCCATTTGCCATCGGCAGTGATGGACTGATAGAAACCAATGTCGTTGTTCGGGCGATATTTCACGCCGCTCTGGCTGTTAGTCAGCGTGCCGTCATTGGCCAGTGTGTAAAGCGGCTGAGTGCCGGAGAACTGGCGCAGTGAGCTCATGGTCACTTTGCTTTCATCGGGCAGCATGGCAGTCAACTGGGTCAGTGCCAGGCGGTTCTGGGTAATGATTCGCAGGTTGGCGCGTTCACCTTCCGGCAGGGCTGCCTCTTTTAAGGCCAGCTTCTGTTCGCCGCCGAATTTGAACGTGTCGGAAACAAAGCTTTTACCGCTCTCTTCGTCAGTGAGTGCTAACTTCCACTCATCGCCCGCAGGATACAGGCCGAAGTTGAAGGTTTTACCCGCCTGGTATGAGCGGTCCATAAGCACCTGCGTTGCGCGTTCTTGCGCCAGCTGGTTGGTGCTGCTGTAGTTGGTGAAGGCGATAGCAATGGTACAAATCAGCGGGAACAGGACGAACAGCCCCATCCCGGCGACACCCGGATAAACGTAACGCCATGCATAGGCTTTACGATTAGCGAAAATATACAGGCCAGCAGAGCTTAAAATCAGCGTCACGATGGCGAACAGGTACTCCCCCTGTACGTACATTAAAACAATCAAGTAGCCCACCAGCAGGCATAACAGACCAATCACTGACCATTTCAGTGTGTCACTTTGCCACCAGTGTTTCTTTTTAATGACATCCATGGGGTTCTTCCTCTACAACGGTGAAAACTTATTGTCAGGTGGCGCTACGCTTACCTGACCTACGGATCGTGCCGTAGTCGTAGGGCGGGTAAGCGCAAGCGCCACCCGCCGTTTTTCTGACTTACTTGGTGATACGACCCTGAGCATCTTTCAGCGCAGCATCGACAGTCTGACGACCGCTTGCGGCGTTGATAACCGCAGTACGGGTGGCATACCAGAATGCGGCCATCTGTGGGATGTTCGGCATGATTTCGCCTTTCTGGGCGTTATCCATGGTCGCCGCGATACGTGGGTCTTTTGCTAAATGATCCTGGAAGGATTTCAGCGCAACAGCACCCAGCGGTTTGTCCTTGTTCACTTCATCCAGACCCTGATCGGTCAGCAGGTAGTTTTCCAGGAACTCTTTCGCCAGCTCTTTGTTCGGGCTGGCGGCGTTGATACCTGCGCTCAGCACGCCAACGAACGGTTTAGACGGCTTGCCTTTGAAGGTTGGCAGCAGCGTTACGCCGTAGTTGATTTTGCTCTTGTCGATGTTGGTCCAGGCCCACGGACCGTTGATGGTCATCGCGGTTTCGCCTTTGTTGAACGCAGCTTCCGCGATGGAGTAATCGGTATCGGCGTTCATGTGTTTGTTCTTGATAAGGTCAACCAGGAAGGTCAGACCTGCTTTCGCGCCAGCGCTGTCCACGCCCACGTCTTTCACGTCATACTTGCCGTTTGCAAATTTGAACGCGTAACCACCGTCGGCGGCAATCAGCGGCCAGGTGAAGTACGGTTCTTGCAGGTTGAACATCAGCGCAGATTTACCTTTCGCCTTCAGCGCTTTATCCAGAGCAGGGATCTCTTCCCAGGTTTTCGGTGGGTTTGGCACTAGGTCTTTGTTGTAGATCAGAGAGAGGGCTTCAACTGCGATTGGGTAGGCGATCAGCTTGCCGTTATAGCGAACGGCATCCCAGGTGAACGGGAACAGTTTGTCCTGGAACGCTTTGTCTGGCGTAACTTCAGCCAGCAGGCCAGATTGTGCGTAACCGCCGAAACGGTCATGCGCCCAGAAGATGATGTCCGGACCATCGCCCGTTGCAGCAACCTGTGGGAATTTCTCTTCCAGTTTATCCGGGTGTTCAATGGTGACTTTGATACCCGTGTCTTTCTCGAATTTTTTACCCACTTCGGCCAGGCCGTTATAGCCTTTATCGCCGTTAATCCAGATAACCAGCTTACCTTCTTCAATTTTGGCGAGAGCCGGTGCGGAAATCATCATTGCTGCCAGGGCGGACAATGCGAAAACGCGTGCGCCAGTCTTGATCTTCATATCTGCCATCCTTTTTTGGTGATGTGCTCGTGGATACACTGAGGTGGTTCAACGTGACTCAGTCTCCTTATTTGACATCCTCTTTCCATCCTCCTGAGCCCTACGCCCCACCCCCTGTTTGTGTGATCTCTGTTGCATAAATTTAAGTTATGAGTGCTGGCGCACATAAAAACACACTGAATTTTGCAGGCCGCTTCACGATTTTAGTATCAGCGCCCCAGACGCGGTCGCAGAGCCTGCTCTCTCATCCTCCCGTCTCCTCCCCCATAAAAAAGCCGGGGGTGGAGGATTCACGAAAGTTATGGATACCCCATAGTGAACTTATCTTGAATGTTTCTGTCGGTGACAGGTTGTAACGAAGGGAGAAGGGCATGGCGAGCGTACAGCTGCGTAATGTAACGAAAGCCTGGGGCGACGTAGTGGTGTCGAAAGACATCAATCTGGACATCACCGAAGGTGAGTTTGTGGTGTTTGTTGGCCCATCAGGCTGCGGTAAATCTACTCTGCTGCGTATGATTGCCGGTCTTGAAACGATCACCAGTGGCGATTTGTTCATTGGTGAAACCCGTATGAACGACATCCCGCCTGCCGAACGTGGTGTAGGCATGGTGTTCCAGTCTTATGCACTTTATCCGCACCTGTCCGTTGCCGAAAACATGTCATTTGGCCTGAAGCTGGCAGGGGCGAAAAAAGAGGTGATTAACCAGCGTGTGACTCAGGTCGCCGAAGTTTTACAGCTGGCGCACCTGCTGGAGCGTAAACCGAAAGCGCTCTCCGGTGGTCAGCGTCAGCGTGTGGCAATTGGCCGTACGCTGGTGGCAGAACCACGTGTGTTCCTGCTTGATGAACCTCTTTCTAACCTGGATGCCGCACTGCGCGTCCAGATGCGTATCGAAATCTCCCGTCTGCACAAGCGCCTTGGCCGCACCATGGTTTATGTCACCCACGATCAGGTCGAAGCGATGACCCTGGCCGACAAGATTGTGGTGCTGGACGCCGGTCGCGTGGCGCAGGTGGGCAAACCGCTGGAGCTTTATCACTACCCGGCAGACCGCTTTGTTGCGGGCTTTATTGGCTCGCCAAAGATGAACTTCCTGCCGGTCAAAGTGACAGCCACCGCGATTGAACAGGTACAGGTGGAGCTGCCAAACCGCCAGCAAGTCTGGCTGCCCGTTGACAGCGCCAACGTACAGGTAGGGGCGAATATGTCCCTCGGAATTCGCCCTGAACATTTACTGCCGAGCCACATCGCTGATGTGACGCTGGAAGGTGAAGTTCAGGTTGTAGAACAGCTTGGTCACGAAACACAGATTCATATCCAGATCCCCGCCATCCGTCAGAACCTGGTTTACCGCCAGAATGACGTGGTGTTGGTAGAAGAGGGTGCCACATTCGCTATCGGCTTGCCGCCAGAGCGTTGCCATCTGTTCCGTGAGGATGGCACTGCATGTCGTCGGCTGCACAAAGAGCCAGGCGTTTAAGCAATCCCAATAAAAGACACGAAACCATCAGGTGAAGTGTTCAAAGAAAAGCAATGATCTCAGGAGATAGAATGATGATTACTCTGCGCAAACAAGTCCCTCTGGCGATCGCCATTGCGGCAGGCATCCTGTCTGCCCAGGCAGGAGCCGTAGACTTTAAAGGTTATGCTCGTTCCGGCATTGGCTGGACCGGGAGTGGCGGTGAACAACAATGTTTCCAGGCAACAGGTGCTCAAAGTAAATACCGTCTTGGTAACGAATGTGAAACGTATGCCGAGTTAAAACTGGGCCAGGAAGTATGGAAAGAAGGCGATAAGAGCTTCTATTTCGATACTAACGTAGCGTATTCCGTTTCTCAGCAGAACGACTGGGAATCCACCAGCCCGGCTTTCCGTGAAGCTAACGTGCAGGGTAAAAACCTCATCGACGCACTGCCAGGTTCTACCATCTGGGCAGGTAAGCGTTTCTATCAACGTCATGACGTCCACATGATCGACTTCTACTACTGGGATATTTCTGGTCCTGGTGCGGGTATCGAAAACATCGATCTGGGCTTCGGTAAACTCTCTCTGGCAGCGACCCGTTCTTCTGAATCGGGCGGTTCTGCGACCTTCGCTGACCGTGATGCACTGGGTAACCGTATTTATGACAACCTGGTACCGAACGATGTCTTCGACGTCCGTTTAGCACAGATGCAGGTCAACGAAGGCGGTACGCTGGAGTTCGGTGTTGACTACGGTCATACCAACATTCCAGACGACTACTACCTGCAACCTGGCGCGTCTAAAGACGGCTGGATGTTCACCGCTGAACATACCCAAAGTATGCTGAAGGGCTTCAACAAGTTCGTTCTGCAATACGCAACTGACTCTATGACCTCCAACGGTAAAGGCCGTCCTGAAGGTGGTAGCATCAACAACAACGGTGACATGTGGCGCGTGCTGGACCACGGTGCGATCTCTCTGGGCGACTCCTGGGACCTGATGTACGTGGGCATGTACCAGGACATCAACCTGGATAACAACAACGGCACCAAATGGTGGACCGTCGGTGTTCGTCCTATGTACAAATGGACGCCAATCATGAGCACCTTGCTGGAAGTTGGCTACGACAACGTCAAATCTCAGAAAACTGACGATACCAACAGCCAGTACAAAATCACCCTGGCACAACAATGGCAGGCAGGCGACAGCATCTGGTCCCGTCCGGCTATCCGTGTCTTCGCAACCTACGCGAAGTGGGATGAGAAATGGGGCTACGCGAACAGCGACTCCGGTACTGGTTATGATTCTGGCGTAGCGTACAGCGACACTTCCGCGAAAACCTTCAGCCGTGGCGACTCTGATGAGTGGACCTTCGGTGCCCAGATGGAAATCTGGTGGTAATACGTAAGACCTGACGTAATGACCTAAAAAGAGGGGCGAAAGCCCCTCTATCCTTAGGGTGCTGCGCGCTATTGCCTGGCCACCGCAGTGCTCACGCTATCAGAGGTAATAACAATGAAAATGAAGAAAAGTCTCGTCGCGCTGTGCCTCTCTGCGGGGCTGCTGGCAAGTGTACCGGCTATCACCTTTGCAGATGTGAATTTCGTTCCTCAGAATACCAGTGCTGCGCCAGCAATTCCGGCGGCGGCGCTCCAGCAACTCGCCTGGACCCCGGTTGATCAATCTAAAGTCCAGTCAACGCAGCTCTCTGCGGGCGGCCAACAGCTGAATGTTCCCGGCATTACTGGCCCGGTTGCCGCCTTTAGCGTACCGGCAAATATCGGTGAACTGACGCTGACCCTGACCAGTGAAGTGAGCAATCAAACCAGCGTATTTGCGCCTAACGTGCTGATCCTTGATCAGAATATGACGCCATCTGCCTTCTTCCCAAGCGAGTACTTTGGCTACCAGGAACCTGGCGTGATGAGCGCTGATCGCCTGGAAGGGAAAATGCGCCTGACGCCTGCGCTGGGTCAGCAGAAGATCTATGTGCTGGTCTTCACCACCGAGAAAGACTTGCAGCAGACCACCAAGCTTATCGACCCGGCTAAAGCCTATGCCAAAGGCACAGGTAACTCGGTACCGGATATCCCGGACCCGTTGGCGCGCCATGTAACCGATGGCCTGCTGAAGCTGAAAGTTTCAACAAACAATGCATCCAGCGTCCTGGTTGGCCCACTGTTTGGCTCCTCCGGCACCGGCCCTGTGACCGTGGGTAACACCGCCGCACCTGTTTATGCTGCTCCAGCCGCAGCGGCAGCTGCACCGGTTGCCGCTGCATCTCAGGCTCCGGCAAAACCATCCGAACCGGTGCTCAACGATACCGAATCTTACTTTAACAACGCCATTAAGCAGGCTGTTAAGAAAGGCGATGTCGATAAAGCACTGAAGCTGCTTGATGAAGCTGAGCGTTTAGGTTCAACCACTGCCCGTTCCACCTTTATCAGCAGTGTAAAAGGCAAGGGGTAACCGTTTCCCCACAGTGCTGATTTGTTAGTTTTAGTGCGCCTGAGTGGGCGCACTTTTTTTTGTGTCGCCCGCGCTGTTGCGCTGTTGTTGCGATAGTGATCGCTAAATAACGTTTGGCCGCCCTCAATCCGTTTTTCTGCGATACAATGCCATTACGTTATGTATCGGAGAGTCTGGCATGTCACACCCTGCGCTAACGCAACTGCGTGCGCTGCGCTATTTCGACCAAATACCTGCGCTTGACCCGGAGCAGCTTGACTGGTTGCTGCTGGAAGATTCCATGACTAAACGTTTTGAGCAACAGGGCAAAACGGTCACCGTGACGCTGATTCAGGAAGGGTTTGTCACCCCTGAGGCGATTGCCAGTGAGTTGCCGCTGCTGCCAAAAGAAGAACGCTACTGGTTACGTGAGATTTTACTTTGTGCAGATGGCGAGCCGTGGCTTGCCGGGCGGACGGTTGTGCCTGAATCCACCTTGTCCGGGCCGGAATTAGCGCTGCAACAACTGGGGAAAACGCCGCTGGGGCGGTATCTTTTCACCTCCTCCGAACTTACCCGTGATTTTATTGAGATTGGCCGCGATGCCGATCTGTGGGGGCGCCGTTCCCGCCTTCGCCTGAGCGGTAAACCGTTAATGCTGACGGAGCTTTTTTTACCGGCATCGCCGTTGTACTGAGAGGAAGAAAAAATGGAGTGGAGTCTGAAGCAGAACAAGCTGCTGGCCTATCACCGCTTAATGCGTACTGATAAACCCATCGGCGCGTTGCTGCTGCTGTGGCCTACCCTGTGGGCGCTGTGGGTTGCGACCCCCGGTTTGCCGCCACTGTGGATCCTGGCGGTGTTTGTCGCTGGAGTCTGGCTGATGCGTGCGGCAGGCTGCGTGGTAAACGACTACGCGGACCGTAAATTCGACGGCCACGTGAAACGTACCGCCAACCGCCCGCTACCAAGCGGTCAGGTCACGGAAAAAGAAGCGCGCACGTTGTTTATCGTGCTGGTGGTGCTCTCCTTTTTACTGGTGTTAACCCTCAACACCATGACCATCCTGCTTTCTGTCGCGGCACTGGCGCTGGCCTGGGTGTATCCGTTTATGAAGCGCTATACCCATCTGCCGCAGGTGGTGTTGGGTGCTGCGTTTGGCTGGTCGATTCCGATGGCGTTTGCAGCGGTCAGCGAAACCGTACCGCTCAGCTGTTGGCTGATGTTCCTGGCTAATATCCTGTGGGCCGTGGCGTACGATACCCAGTATGCAATGGTCGACCGCGACGATGACCTGAAAATTGGGATCAAATCGACGGCGATCCTGTTTGGCCGCCAGGACAAGCTGATTATCGGGATTTTGCAGGTAGCGGTGCTGGCACTGATGGTGGCGATTGGACGCCTGAACGAGCTGAACTGGGAATTTTACTGGTCAGTGCTGATTGCCGGGATGCTGTTTGTGTATCAGCAAAAGCTGATTGCGAAGCGCGAGCGTGAAGCCTGCTTTAAAGCGTTTCTGAACAATAACTACGTGGGCCTGGTGCTGTTTTTAGGGCTGGCGATGAGTTATTTTGCCTGAAAAAAAGCCCGGTGGCGCTGACGCTTACCGGGCCTACATGTTGTGCTGGATCGTAGGCCGGGTAAGGCGAAGCCGCCACCCGGCTTTTTTTACATCATTCGTCCTGCGTCGCGCTCTCAATCGTTAAACGCACATCAGACGTAATCAGATCAGCCAGCATCTGGTAAACCTTCAGCGTCTCTTCTGGCTCGGCATCGCCGGTATCACTGATAAACCCTTCATCACGCAGCGTCAGCACTAAAGAGCTGAATACCGCCTTGTCGAAGAATTCTGGCGCGTTAATGCCGTGCAGTACCGACAGGCGCTGTGCCAGCGTGCGGCTCTCTTTCTCAAGCGTGCCGCGGTTGATGGATGGGTTAGCACTCAACAACCAGAACGTAATGGCATAGCGTTGCAGGGTTTCACGCGCGCCAGCCGCCAGCAGTTGCAGGGTGCGGGAGCGAGATGGGTTGATATGCAGCCCGTCATTATTGACGGTGATAAGCCCCTGACGACGCAGCTCTTCGGTCAATTTATCCAGCTCTGCCGCCAGCTCGATTTTACTCCAGCGCAGGAACAGCTCGGCTTTCAACATCGGATACAGCGCGTCGACATGACGCAGCAGGTCCTGACGAGAAATACGACGATGCTGGGTAATAATGGCGGCCATCAGCGAAGGCAGCATCAGCATATGCGCGATGTTGTTACGATAGTAAGTCATCAGCACCGCCTGCTCGCGCGGCAGAATGATGATGTCGCCAATCGTATCTTTCTCAACTTCGAACTTATTCATCTGCAAGGCATGATCGATAAGCTCGCTGGCGGTAGCGGCAGGCGCCGTCGAGTCCACTGAGTACGGAACATTACGCATAATGTCCAGATAGCAATCGAGCTGCTCGGTAAGCTGTTCACGGGTCAGTGAACGCTGACGCGATGCCAGCAGCGCAGTACAGCACAGGTTCATGGCGTTGGCCGCACCTGCGTTGTTAATACGCACCATCAGCTCAGCGGCAATGCCGTTCACCGTTGGCGTCAGCCAGGCAGGGCGTATCGCTTCGATAGGGTCGATAGACTCGCGCCATTCCGGGACATGGTGGTTAAGGTAGTTCATCAGCGGCATTGGCTCGCCGAAGTTCACGTAGCCCTGACCCAGATTACGCAGCTTGCTCAGACCACGCAGCATCTGTGGCAGGCTCTCTTTCTCTTTGGTCGCACCGCGCAGCTCTTTGGCGTACGTTCCCACTTCCATAACGTGCTCGTAGCCGATGTAAATCGGTACCAGCGTAATTGGGCGGGTACCGCCGCGCAACATGGCCTGGATAGTCATCGACAGCGTGCCGGTTTTCGGATCAAGCAGGCGGCCAGTACGGGAACGCCCGCCTTCTACGAAATACTCAACGGAATAACCGCGGCTGAACAGCTCGCCCAGATATTCGCGGAATACGGTGGAATAGAGCTTGTTACCTTTGAAGGTACGACGAATAAAGAAGGCACCAAGGCGGCGGAAAATCGGACCTGCTGGCCAGAAGTTCAGGTTAATACCGGCCGCGATGTGCGGTGGCACTAGGCCCTGATGATAAAGCACGTAGGAAAGCAGCAGGTAGTCCATGTGGCTGCGGTGGCAGGGCACATAGACAATTTCGTGGCCGTCATGTGCCAGCTGGCGCACGCGCTCGGCGTTGTGAACGTTGATCCCCTGATAGAGGCGGTTCCACGTAAAGCTCAGAATACGATCGGACAGGCGAATCATCTCGTAGGAGAAGTTCGCAGCGATCTCTTCCATCAATGCGATGGCGTTCTGCTGTGCTTTCTCATGCGAAATCTTCTTGCTGCGCGCTTCGTCTTCCACGGCGCGGGCAATGGCTTTAGACGCCAGCAATTTATTGAACAGGTCCTGACGCGCCGGGAGGCGCGGCCCTACGGCTGCAAGACGCTGGCGCGCAAAGTGCATACGTGCCACGCGAGCCAGTTTTTGCGCGATGATTTTATCCGTACCGTGTTCATCTGCCATGCGGCGCAGCGACACAGAAGGAGAGAAACGCACGAAGCTATCGCGACCAAGCCAGGACACCGCGAAGAATTTCTGGATACCGTTGAGCATCCGCAGCGGTGGGTTTTCTTCCCCTTTTTCGCGACCTGGGCGACGACCAAACATCACCGATACCGGCACCATCTGCACATCCAAATCAGGATTGCTGCGGTGTAGATCGAGGTAGTCGTGGAACAGCTTGATGGACTCTTCTTTTGGCGTGTAATAGGTAAACACACGCGGCCCGCCGTGAATGAACACGTAGCGCGGCAGCAGAGTACCGTCGATCTCCAGTGGTTCAAGCGGATCGGGTAAATCATGCGCCAGACACTGGGCGCGGAGCGTGAGCAAGTCTGCCTTCGAGTTGTAAGGCAAAACATACATTATAGGGCGAGAGGTATCGAGCCCTAATTCCAGCGCGGGTTCTGCTGGGATAGACTTGCTTTTTACCAGAACGGTTAATGGTAAATTAAGTAATTTGTAGTAAATTCGTGGCCAGCCAGACATAAACGATGTAAAGCCTCTGGTTAATAATGCAATTGCGGCGCAAGGATAACAGAAAGCGCGCAAAATTTCTGTTGTTACCCGTCATACTTCGGGCGGCAGTAAACGCACTGCGTCTATAGTTACTGACGCTATTTCTAATAAAAGGTTCTTTTAATGGCCAATAATACCACTGGGTTAACCCGAATCATCAAAGCTGCCGGCTATTCATGGAAAGGTTTCCGTGCCGCGTGGATCAATGAAGCCGCTTTTCGTCAGGAAGGCGTTGCCGCTATCGTGGCGGTAATCATTGCCTGTTTCCTCGATGTTGATGCCATAACGCGCGTTCTTCTTATTGGTTCTGTGCTTCTGGTGATGATAGTGGAAATTCTCAATAGCGCTATTGAGGCGGTAGTTGATCGTATTGGCTCTGATTTCCATGAGCTCTCTGGTCGTGCAAAAGATATGGGGTCTGCCGCCGTGTTGCTGGCGATTATTACTGCGGTGATCACCTGGGTCACGCTGCTTTGGTCGCATTTCCGATGAGCCTCGAGGAATAATTAAGTCCCTGGTTTTTTGTGCAGTTTTTGGTTCCAAAATCACCTTTGACTGTATATACTCACAGCATAACTGTATATACACCCAGGGGGCGGAATGAAAGCGTTAACGACCAGGCAGCAAGAGGTGTTTGATCTCATCCGGGATCATATCAGCCAGACGGGAATGCCACCTACGCGTGCGGAAATCGCGCAGCGCCTGGGTTTCCGTTCTCCAAATGCTGCCGAGGAACACCTTAAAGCTCTGGCGCGTAAAGGCGTAATTGAGATTGTTTCTGGTGCTTCACGCGGCATCCGTCTGCTGGTAGAAGAAGAGACGGGCATTCCGCTGGTTGGCCGTGTCGCGGCAGGTGAGCCTTTGCTCGCACAGCAGCATATTGAAGGTCACTATCAGGTCGATCCTGGCATGTTCAAACCGAGCGCGGATTTTCTGCTGCGCGTCAGCGGCATGTCCATGAAAGACATCGGTATTCTCGATGGCGATCTGCTGGCGGTTCATAAGACTCAGGATGTGCGCAACGGTCAGGTGGTGGTGGCGCGTATTGATGACGAAGTTACCGTTAAGCGCCTGAAAAAACAGGGCAATACTGTGCAACTGCTGCCGGAAAACAGCGAATTCTCCCCAATCGTGGTGGATCTTCGCGAACATAACTTCTCCATTGAAGGTCTGGCGGTTGGCGTCATCCGCAACGGAGAATGGCTGTAATCTCCCCCTGACAGGCTACGGAGCCTCCGTAGCCTGATTCATTTCCCACTCCCGGTATTTTTCATGTCACTGCTGACTGCTTCCGATAAGGCATTGTGGCGTCTTGCACTGCCGATGATTTTTTCCAATATCACCGTTCCGCTGTTGGGGCTGGTCGATACGGCGGTTATTGGTCATCTGGATTCACCGGTGTATCTGGGTGGCGTGGCGATTGGCGCAACGGCAACCAGCTTCCTCTTTATGCTGTTGCTTTTTTTACGCATGAGCACCACCGGGCTGACGGCACAGGCGTTTGGCGCAAAAGATCCCCTGCGTCTGGCACGTGCGCTGGTACAGCCGTTAATTCTGGCGCTGGGTGCGGGTGTACTTATCGTTCTGCTGCGTACACCACTGATTGAGCTGGCATTACACATTGTAGGTGGCAGTGAAGCGGTGTTGGAGCAGGCACGGCGTTTCCTTGATATTCGCTGGCTAAGCGCACCGGCATCTCTGGCGAATCTGGTTCTGCTGGGCTGGTTACTGGGCGTTCAGTATGCCCGCGCTCCCGTTATCCTGCTGGTTGTCGGGAACGTCCTGAACATAGTGCTCGACCTCTGGCTGGTTATGGGGTTGCACATGAATGTGCAGGGCGCGGCGCTGGCAACAGCTATTGCCGAGTACGGCACGCTGATTATCGGGCTGTGGATGGTCTGGCGTGTGCTGGTGATGCGGGGCATAACACCTGCGCTGCTAAAGGCCGCCTGGCGCGGCAATATCCGCAAGCTGCTGGCGCTTAACCGCGACATCATGCTGCGCTCGCTGTTATTGCAACTGTGCTTTGGTGCACTGACGGTCTTTGGCGCGCGGCTTGGCCCGGAAATCGTTGCTGTCAACGCGGTGCTGATGACGCTGCTGACCTTTACCGCCTATGCCCTCGATGGCTTTGCCTACGCGGTAGAAGCCCATTCCGGGCAAGCGTATGGCGCGCGCGAAAGCGGGCAATTACATGATGTCTGGCGTGCTGCATGTCGTCAGGCTGGGCTGGTGGCGCTGGCATTTGCACTCATCTACACCTGCTTTGGTGAGTATATTGTTGCGCTGCTCACGTCATTACCTGCACTGCGTGAGCTGGCAAGCCACTACATCATCTGGCAGGTGATCTTACCGGTTGTGGGCGTCTGGTGTTATTTACTCGACGGGATGTTCATTGGCGCAACGCGTGGCGCGGAAATGCGTAACAGCATGGCGGTCGCGGCGGGTGGGTTTGGTTTAACGCTGCTCACGGTGCCGTATCTGGGGAATCATGGGTTATGGCTGGCCCTCGCGGTCTTTCTTCTTCTGCGTGGCCTCTCGCTGGCGTTTATCTGGCGTCGTCACTGGAAAAATAATACCTGGCTTTCATCCCGTCACGATCTCTCATGATGGTAAAAGATTCTGAATAAATTCCTGAGTGCCAGATGCTCAACTAAAATTATTATCACGTCCAGCATGAAATGAAGGTTTCGGGCGGCCCTTTCACTCTTTAACGATGAGGACCTGATGATGAATAAAGACGAAATCAGCGGCAACTGGAAACAGTTCAAAGGTAAAGCGAAAGAGCAATGGGGTAAGCTGACAGATGACGATATGACGGTCATCGAAGGAAAGCGCGATCAGCTTGTCGGTAAAATTCAGGAACGCTATGGCTACGCCAAAGATCAGGCGGAGAAAGAAGTCGGCGACTGGGAAAAGCGTAACGACTATCGCTGGTAGACCGGTAATACCTGCAAGTACAAGGATGTACACCCTGAGGGCGGCCCTGAGCCGCCTTATCTTTTGCCGTTAGCGCGGTTTTTTCTTTACCAGAATGGAGTGGTCATGCTGGCACGCATCCTGATGGCTGCATGATTCGACCTCCACGCACGCAGAGCATAATCCGTGTGCTTCAATCACATTATGGCGCAGGGCGAAGCCCATTTTGGCTGCCAGCGTATGCATAATGTCTTCAACACCTTCCGCGCACTCTTCTTTCACCACGCCGCAGCGGTCGCAGATAAACATGGCCGAGGTGTGGGTAGGCTGATCAAATAAATGGCACAGCACATAGCTGTTTGTTGATTCGACCTTGTGCACAAAGCCCTGTTCCAGCAGGAAATCCAGCGCGCGATAGACGGTAGGCGGCTTGGCCTGCGGCTCGCTTGCGCGCAGCAGGTCGAGTAAATCATACGCACTGATGGCGCCCTGTTGCAGGCTCATCAGACGCAATACTTCAAGGCGCTGTGGGGTCAGGCGCACATTGCGTTGCGCACAGAGCTTTTCAGCTTGCGCCAGCAGCTCTTTTGTGGACTTATCCATTTAGCACCTCGGCTGTCTATGGGATGGAAAACCCTCACTTTATCATGTTCTGTTAAAAACACCGAGAGCCGCCAGGTGTGCTATACCTGACGCATTGCAATCCGGGGAAACACCTAATGAAAAGACCTGACTGTATTCGACACTGGCGCGATGTGGAAGGCGCAGATGATTCTACTTATCCCGACAGCACTGAGCGTTTTTCCATTGGCGCGCCGCTGGCCCGTAAACTTGGCCTGGGGCGGATTGGTGTCCATCACGAGCGCCTGCCGCCAGGGCGGCGTACGTCTTATCCCCATGCGGAAAGTGACGAAGAGGAGTTTATCTATGTACTGGAAGGCTACCCGGAAGCCTGGATAAATGGCTATCTGTGGAAGCTGGAGCCGGGTGATAGCGTGGGGTTTCCGGCCGGAACCGGGGTATGCCATACCTTTATCAACAATACGGATGAAGAGGTCCGGCTGCTGGTCGTTGGCGAGGCCAACAAAAAACACAATCGCATCTATTATCCGCTGAATCCGGTTTATGCCGCCACGCGGGAAGACCGGTGGGTAGACCATCCGCCGCAGTTTTTTGGCCCGCACGATGGAAAACCTGGGCGAAAATAATATCCTCTTCTATAAATATTGAGGGCCATCACAAAATACAACAGGCCCGATGGTGATTTAACTTAGGGAAATAGCGGGTCTTTTTGTACTTATTCACAGCAATAGTTCGTTCCTGTTTGGGTGATAACAGACAGGGGTTATTTCATAACAGACTATAAGACGAGCATACTGTGAAGAAACATTTTAAATTTTCGGTGGTTAGCATCGCTGTCTCCTTGTTTATGGCAAATCAGGCGGGAGCAGCCAATACCTGGACAGAAGCGCGTAGTGACGCGATGGGTGGCACGGGCGTAGCGGCAGGCAGCTATGGCAGCGGGGTGTTAATTAACCCGGCATTGCTGGCAAAGGCGAAACCTGACGATGACGTCACCCTTATTTTACCCTCCATTGGCGCGCAGATTTCTGATAAAGACAATCTGCGGGATAAGATTGATGACATCAGCGATGACGTGAACCGTTATCGCAGCACGCTGGATAGCATCAATCTTATCGACCTGTTAAATCCTCTTAGTCCTGCATCGCGGGAAGTTTCTTCTGCGGCAGGCGACCTGGCCGATCAGCTGGATTCACTGAAAGGAAAAACTGCCAGCGGTAAAGCGGGGGGTGGGATCGCTGTAAGCATTCCTAATGATGTGCTCTCGGTGGCATTTGTGGCAAAAGCCAACGCGCGTGCACGCGTGAGTTCTTACATCGATCAGGGCGATATCGACAAACTACGGGCAGTGGAAGCTGCACCATCTGCTGTGTTTGGCGTTGATCCGAACGATCTGAAATCGAAAGGTTTTGGCCGTGCGGCAATTGTTTCAGACTACGGCGTGGCGGTGGCGCGTCAGTTTGATATCAGCGGTGTGCCAGTGTCTGTGGGGATCACCCCGAAGCTGCAACAAACCTGGCTGTATAACTACACGGTGTCTATCTACAACTTCAACAGCGATGACATCAACAGCAGCCGTTACCGTAACGATGACACCGGGTTTAACGTCGATGCGGGTATTGCCGCTGACTTTGGTGATAACTGGACGGTCGGTCTGACCGGGCATAACCTCTTCTCGCGCGATATCGACACCAAAGAGGTGGACGGTGTGCGCGATACCTACCAGATAAGCCCAGTGGTTACCGCGGGCGCAGCATGGCATACCGATCTTCTGACCCTGACCGCGGATGGCGATCTGACGGAAACCAAAGGCTTTAAAAGCGAAGAGAACTCTCAGTATGTGGGCGTAGGTGCAGAAGTTACTCCGCTGAGCTGGCTGGCTGTTCGCGCCGGTTACCGGGCTGACGTCAAGAATAACGACAGCAACGTCTTTACGGCGGGTGTCGGGTTCGCGCCGCTGAACACGGTTCATGTCGACCTGATGGGCCTGTACGGTGAAGACGAAACCTGGGGGGCAGGAGCACAGTTGAGTCTGACATTCTAAAGTGCACCGGAGGCGCTGCGCCTCCGGCTTTTCTTTGTGCTATAGTAGCGCCCCTTTATCCACCAGATGCTTAAAACTTCGCCATGTCGTCAGAATCACAGACTGTTTTTCCTGCACACCGTTTCTCCATTGCGCCGATGCTCGACTGGACGGACAGACACTGCCGCTACTTCCTGCGTCAGCTCTCCCGCCACACGTTGCTGTACACCGAAATGGTGACAACCGGCGCGATCATTCACGGAAAGGGCGACTATCTGGCGTACAGCGAAGAAGAGCATCCGGTTGCGTTGCAGCTTGGCGGGAGCGATCCGGCAGCGCTGGCGCAGTGCGCGAAGCTTGCTGAGGAGCGGGGTTACGACGAGATTAACCTCAACGTCGGCTGCCCGTCCGATCGCGTGCAGAACGGCATGTTTGGCGCGTGCCTGATGGGCAATGCGCAGCTGGTCGCAGACTGCATCAAGGCGATGCGTGATGTGGTCTCCATACCGGTAACGGTCAAAACCCGTATCGGTATCGACGATCAGGACAGCTACGAATTCCTGTGTGAATTCATCAATACCGTTGCCGGAAAAGGCGAGTGCGAGATGTTTATCATCCATGCACGTAAAGCCTGGCTTTCAGGCCTCAGCCCGAAAGAGAACCGCGAAATCCCACCGCTGGACTACCCGCGCGTCTATCAGCTGAAGCGTGATTTCCCGCAGCTGACGATGTCGATTAACGGCGGAATTAAATCGCTGGAAGAAGCCAAAGTGCATCTTGACCATATGGATGGTGTGATGGTTGGCCGCGAGGCATACCAGAACCCGGGTATCCTGGCGACGGTTGACCGTGAAATCTTTGGCGTGGAAGGTGCTGATACTGACCCTGTCTCCGTGGTGCGAGCCATGTATCCGTACATTGAACGCGAGCTGAGCAATGGCACCTATCTTGGCCACATTACCCGCCACATGCTTGGCCTGTTCCAGGGGATCCCGGGGGCGCGTCAGTGGCGTCGTTACCTCAGCGAGAACGCGCATAAAGCCGGTGCAGACATCGAGGTGCTGGAGCACGCGCTGCGTCTGGTCGCCGATAAGCGATAAATTTCACTAAAAGATAGTTAATTTCACCACGCCCAGCACATTGTTGCGGGGCGTTTTGTTTTGATAACAATGAGTTAAGTTTGGCACGTTTCTTGTAATGCTCAATGCATCATTGGGGCATTACCTGGGAGAGAACCATGCTCGAACTACTTTTTGTGATTGGCTTTTTTGTCATGCTGCTGGTGACCGGCGTATCGTTGCTCGGCATCCTGGCGGCGATGGTGGTGGCTACGGTCGTCATGTTTATTGGTGGGTTATTTGCCCTGACGATCAAACTGTTACCGTGGTTACTGCTGGTAATTGCTGTTGTGTGGGTGATTCGGGCGAGTAGATCACCAAAAGTCCAAAATTATCAGCGCAATAACCGCTTTCGTTACTAAGGTATTGAGGGGTTCGTCACATACCTGCAACTTTTCCGGCAGCATTGCATAGAACGGAATAGGATTTAGTTATCTATTCTGTCACTATGACTGCCGCTAAAGAATTCATCGAGCTGTACCCTACATACAGCCGAACTAAAAAAAGAAAGGGCTTCCTGAAAAGGAAGCCCAATTTCTTTTCAGGGATCAGGGAATTAACAGACTCGACCCCTGCGTCACCCGACTCTCCAGCACCTCATGCGCGCGCTGCGCATCAGCCAGCGGATATTTCTGCGCATCTGCCACATCCACTTTAATCACCCCGCTGGCGATCAGTGAAAACAGCTCGTTGCTGGCTTCCTCCAGCTCTTCCCGGTTAGTGATGTAACCCTGAAGAGAAGGGCGCGTGACATACAGCGAGCCTTTTTGGTTCAGAATGCCCAGGTTAACACCGGTCACGGCACCTGACGAATTACCAAAGCTCACCATGAGGCCGCGGCGTTGCAGGCAGTCCAGCGAGGCTTCCCAGGTGTCTTTGCCCACCGAGTCATACACCACGCGCACTTTTTTGCCGTTGGTTATCTCTTTTAACCGCTCAACAATGCTCTCTTCACGGTAGTTAATCACCTGCCATGCGCCAGCCTTCAATGCGCGCTGTGCTTTTTGCGCATTGCCTACGGTACCGATAAGTTTCGCACCTAATGCTTTTGCCCACTGGCAGGCGATGAGGCCCACACCACCGGCGGCGGCATGGAACAGGAATTGTTCGTCGGGTTTGATCTCGTAGGTTTTGCGCAGCAGATAGTAAACGGTTAGCCCTTTCAGGAAAGAGGCCGCCGCTTGTTCAAACGAAATGGCGTTAGGTAAAAGGGCGGCTTTATCGGCCGGCACGTTGTGTACGGAGCTGTAGGCTCCCAGCGCCGATTGCGCATAAACCACGCGGTCACCTTCTTTAAGGTGCTTAACGGCGCTGCCCACTTTAATCACCACACCTGCCGCTTCGGTTCCCAGCCCGCTTGGCAGAGACGGTGGTGGATAGAGCCCACCGCGAATATAGGTGTCGATGTAATTAATGCCGATGGCTTTGTTTTCAACCTGAACGTCGTTTTCACCCGGTGCGGCGGGGGTAAACTCCACGGCGTTGAGTACCTCAGGGCCACCATGCTTGTGAAATTCAATACGCGTTGCCATGCTTCCTCCATAAGAAAATGTGGTAATCTTTCGACCCACTCTTTATCTCGGTAACTCCATTCACTATGGCAGGAAACAAACCCTTCAACAAACAGACTGAACCCCGTGAACGTGATTATCAGGTCGCCGGGTTAAAAGTCCCGCCGCACTCGATTGAAGCGGAACAGTCGGTGTTGGGCGGTTTAATGCTGGACAACGAACGCTGGGACGATGTCGCCGAGCGCGTCGTGTCCGACGACTTCTATACCCGTCCGCACCGCCATATTTTTACCGAAATGGCGCGCCTGCAAGAATCGGGCAGTCCGATTGACCTGATTACGCTCGCGGAATCGCTGGAGCGACAGGGGCAACTGGACAGCGTCGGCGGGTTTGCCTATCTGGCAGAGTTATCGAAAAACACGCCAAGTGCGGCGAACATCAGTGCCTACGCCGACATCGTGCGTGAACGTGCCGTTGTCCGCGAAATGATTTCGGTGGCCAATGAAATCGCCGAAGCAGGCTTTGACCCACAGGGGCGCAACAGCGAAGATCTGCTCGACCTGGCTGAATCACGCGTGTTTAAAATTGCCGAAAGCCGAGCGAATAAAGACGAAGGCCCCAAAAATATAGCCGATGTGCTCGACGCCACCGTCGCGCGTATCGAACAACTTTTCCAGCAACCGCACGACGGTGTAACCGGCGTCAATACCGGCTACGACGACCTCAACAAGAAAACCGCAGGCCTACAGCCGTCGGACTTGATTATCGTCGCTGCGCGTCCTTCGATGGGTAAAACGACATTTGCGATGAACCTCGTCGAAAATGCGGCGATGTTGCAGGATAAACCGGTTCTGATTTTCAGTCTTGAGATGCCATCAGAACAGATCATGATGCGTTCTCTGGCATCGCTGTCACGTGTGGATCAGACCCGAATTCGTACCGGTCAGCTTGATGACGAGGACTGGGCGCGTATCTCCGGCACCATGGGGATCTTGCTGGAAAAACGTAACATCTATATCGATGATTCCTCTGGCCTGACGCCAACGGAAGTGCGTTCCCGTGCGCGCCGTATTGCCCGCGAACACGGCGGCATCGGCCTTATCATGATCGACTACCTCCAGCTGATGCGCGTGCCGTCACTTTCGGACAACCGTACGCTGGAAATCGCAGAAATTTCCCGCTCACTCAAAGCGTTAGCTAAAGAACTACAGGTTCCTGTTGTGGCCCTGTCACAGCTTAACCGCTCCCT
Organism: Enterobacter sp. C4G1; assembly: GCF_052886895.1. Taxonomy (NCBI): domain Bacteria; kingdom Pseudomonadati; phylum Pseudomonadota; class Gammaproteobacteria; order Enterobacterales; family Enterobacteriaceae; genus Enterobacter; species Enterobacter sp. C4G1. The sequence goes on from NZ_JBQVVV010000001.1 coordinate 1,405,859, forward strand.
GGAACAACGTGCGGATAAACGCCCGGTCAACTCCGACCTGCGTGAATCTGGCTCCATTGAGCAGGATGCGGACTTAATCATGTTTATCTACCGTGATGAGGTTTATCACGAGAACAGCGACCTGAAAGGGATCGCGGAAATCATTATCGGTAAGCAACGTAACGGCCCAATCGGTACGGTACGTCTGACCTTTAACGGACAGTGGTCGCGTTTCGACAACTATGCCGGTCCTCAATATGATGATGAGTAATTTCTAAGGAATTCAAATGCAAGCGGCAACAGTTGTTATTAACCGCCGCGCTCTGCGACACAACCTGCAACGTCTGCGTGAACTGGCACCTGCCAGCAAGCTCGTTGCAGTCGTGAAAGCGAACGCTTACGGACACGGTCTTCTTGAGACCGCGCGAACGCTCCCCGATGCCGACGCTTTTGGCGTCGCCCGTCTTGAAGAAGCTCTGCGCCTGCGTGCAGGCGGAATTACCCAGCCCATTCTGCTGCTCGAAGGCTTCTTTGAAGCCACAGATCTCACCACGATTGCCGACCAGCATCTGCATACCGCGATCCATAACGAAGAGCAGCTTGCTGCACTGGAAACCGCTGAGCTCAGCGAGCCGGTGACCGTGTGGATGAAGCTCGACACCGGGATGCACCGTCTGGGTGTGCGCCCGGAGAAGGCTGATGCGTTTTACCAGCGCCTGTGTCAGTGCAAAAACGTGCGCCAGCCGGTCAATATTGTCAGCCATTTTGCCCGTGCCGATGAGCCAGAATGTGGCGCCACTGAGCAACAGCTCGATATCTTCAACACTTTCTGTGAAGGCAAACCGGGCATGCGCTCTATTGCCGCGTCCGGCGGCATTTTGCTCTGGCCGCAGTCCCATTTCGACTGGGCGCGTCCTGGCATCATTCTCTATGGCGTTTCGCCGCTGGACAACAAGCCCTGGGGGCCGGATTTTGGCTTCCAGCCAGTGATGTCGCTGGTGTCTAACTTGATTGCCGTGCGTGAGCACAAAGCGGGTGAGCCTGTGGGCTACGGGGGAACCTGGGTCAGCGAGCGCGATACGCGGCTTGGCGTGGTGGCGATGGGGTATGGCGATGGTTATCCACGTGCTGCGCCGTCTGGTACACCAGTGCTGGTCAATGGCCGCGAAGTGACGATTGTTGGCCGCGTGGCGATGGACATGATTTGCGTCGACCTGGGGCCGGAAGCCCAGGACAAAGCGGGTGACGATGTGGTGATGTGGGGCGAAGGATTACCCGTAGAACGCATTGCTGAAATAACGAAAGTGAGTGCTTACGAACTTATTACGCGCCTGACGTCAAGGGTGGCGATGAAGTACGTCGATTAAGTTAAGGCGTTCGCGTCCAACCGCCTCGGGTGCCGTTGGACGCGATCCCGCCACCAGACTTATTTCAACACGTTGTAGATGGCCTGGTTGGTTAAGTAATCCGATGCCAGCCCCGATACTGGGCTAAAGCGAGTACCCTGCACGGACGAGAACGGTTTTCCGGTACTGCCCAGAGAAACGTAACGCTCCCCCTGATCGTTCTCAGAAACCGTATATACCGTTTTTTGCATCTGTGCGAATTGCCCCGCATTACGCTGGTTTGCCTGATGCAGTTCCAGCAGCTGTAATCCGCTCAGATTCAGCGTTTTATCCAGGCTTACTCCCCATCTTTGCAGGCACACTTCAGCGAAATGCCGCACGATCGTTCCCGGTTCATGCAGCACTTTTTCGCCACTGTCGCCATTTGCGGAAGCATTGCCTACCAGCGTCGCATGTCGCCCTGACATCGGGTAAATATGCACCGCCGTCGCGTTGTCGGTATCCGGGACCACGCACGAGAAACCTTTCGAGCGCTCGTCTCTGGCGTAGAAGGCCACATACTCTTTGACATTGCGGCCAAGCGTGACCTTCTCCGTTTGGAAGTTCCCCATGCCCGGCACCGGATCGATGGCAAAAATGTTCACCGGAATAGTGGCCAAAAGCGGATCGGCCAACATTGCATTGGCGAGCATATGGCAGCTAATTCCCCCGCGGCTCCAGCCTACCAGGTTAACCTGAGTTGGCAGGATTTGCCCTTTGCGGAAGGTCTTGATGATCTGCTGCTGAAGCGCCTGCTGCGTCACTTTGCGATCACCATAGTCATATTTACGCCACCAGAAAGAGCCAGTCACTTCGACATCCTGGATGGGGACTCCCGCTTTTTTTAGCTGTTCATAATTCTCCTGGGTCAGCTTTTCGCGCTGCCAGTCAACGTGGCCTTTAATAATATTGATGGCATGTTGCACGTTTTCCTTCCAGCCACTGCCCACAAGCTGTCCGCGAAGTTGCGAATAATCGCCGCTTTTTACCCACAGCTCATCGCTTTGCAAATTGCCGCTTCCTGGCCCATCAAGAATGACCCATTCGGCAAACTCTTTGCCTTTGTTGTTCGCGGCCAGTGCGGAAATTAATTCGCCATTCCAGTAATTAGCATGAGAATCATCGAATTTATTAGATCCGGTACCACAAAAAAATACTGTTAATGTCGTCATAAATAACCTCGTTAAAATATTACTGTATAGGTGGATGACACAGTTGCCTTTTAATAATAAGTGTCAGGGTTATATTTAAAATATGCCGATAAGCCTGGGCTTTTTCTGATAGAAATGGTTTTTCGGGTTGTATTTTATTAAGGCTGTATTTTTCGTTAAGCGCTGCTTAACTTCTTGATCAGGGAATATGACATTCGCCTTATGCCGAATGCTGTTTTTACAGTTCGGGAATAGCACTCATACTCATTTTCGGAAAAGGTTGATTGAATAATTCAAGGAATGGAAATCACACGAGGTTACGCTGCGATGAATATATTGATGATCGATGAATTGCCGATCTACATTCACGGTATGAAGACTGAGCTGAAAAGAGTCATGCCGGAATGTACCGTTTTTGCTACAAACAGCTTTGAAGATGCACAGACTATTCTGGCGTCAATGCCGGTAAACATTATTTTGCTCGACGGTGAAATGAAATGCAGTGATTTCATCAATAGCCTGACGTCCAATTGGCCCACATTACCGATTGTGGTGATGTTAAGAAAAGCGACAGACAGGATATTTAATTTTTACATTCGACAAAATGTAAAAGGCATTTTCACCAAAGAGATTCCGGTAGAGAAAATCAGTCAGATATTAAGCATGGTTGCTTCCGGGGTGGTCTGCTTCCCCGAGCAGGCGGTGGTTCACCGGGAACAGCCCGTTAGCGCATTACCGATCCACTCTCTGAGCCGTCGGCAGCAGGAAGTTCTCAAACTTCTGGCCAACGGAGGAACAAATAAGCAAATCAGCAGACAACTCAACATCAGTGCGGGTACGGTCAAAGTGCACCTCGAGTCAATCTTTCATCGGCTTCAGGTAAACAACCGCACCCAGGCCGCAATGCTCTATTTTAAATATATTGCTAATTAGACAACACGCCGTAAATTTTTGCACTATGATTGTCATGTTAAATAAAAGCGCAACAAGTGGGCCTTGTTGCGCTTTTATCGTGTTTAGTGAGATTGCGATTTGAAATAATAGATAACAACAATTAAGGTTCCGAAATCTTGTAATAACCAAAAAGGGAAGCTGTCGCTCAAAATGTCAGCGCCTGTCAAAATGAATTTAACGTTTAAGCTGCTTTCGCCAAAAAAGCCAAACGCCAGTGCTGCCAAACCGACTTTACAGAGTGTCGGCAAAGCGTGTACGCGTCGGCTGTAGGCCGCAAATAATATCAATAGCGACGTCACCAGATCGACAACAATAATAAAAGGCAGAACCCATCCATTCATTATGTTAAGCATCTTATTCTCCATCAGGTTTGTTGTTATTTAAATCAGGCTGAGGGAGTGACTCATTTCTGACTTTGCTTTTGATGACGCTGGCAACATCAAAAATATCGCGCTGTTCATGACGGCGAAAGAAGTTAGCCAGCCAAACAATCAGTCCATTGCTCATGGCGCCCAATATGTACCCTAAACCCAGCGTAATATCGGCCTGGTTAAGATCTATTTTCAGCCAGCGGGCTGCTAACCCTCCTAACGCCACCGCGGCCCCCATACTGATACCACCAAAAATGATGCCCGCCATAAACCGGCTGTGCTGGTGCAACCGCTGTGGTTGCCAGAAAAAAGAGATACTTACACCGCCAAATAAACCTGAAAAAGCCAGTAATGCTTCACTGATAAGCGTAGGGAGATAGTTGTCAGACATGACGTTATCCTCAACAAAGATAAAACCCCGGTAAATGGGGTTTTATCACCGTGACAGGGGCGGATTATTGGCAAGGTTCCAGCTCAGCCAAATGCTGATACTTATCGGTTGTGATAAACCGCTGTTGCCCGGAAAGGCTGTAAATCAGGTGCTTAGGGCTGCGATAGCCCTTCTGGACGTCGATGTCTGCGCTGAGCCACTGTTGTTTTGCGGGCAAAGCCGGGTTTGCGTAGCTATCGCCGCCAATCCATTTTTTGTTGGTGGGTTTTACCCCCCAGAGTGTCTCCATTTCACTGCCGGACCAGCCAAGACGTTTTGCTTCGTGGGTCGTGATATAGCGATCGGGCAGGCGGCCAAAGTTCTTGATATTGCGCAGCGTGGTCGCAAGGTCAGTCACGTCGTTAACTGGCGCGACGCCTTGCTCAGATAAAAACGTATTGGTCTCTTTAATTTCATCTTCGCAGGTTTTCAGGGCGGCGCTGGCCTGCATCGCAGCAGAAAGGGTGACGGCCAGAACAGCGACGTTTATGAAAGTACATGTTTTCATCGTATTTTCCTGTTTAATTAACTGAGAAATAACTTCATTTCCGCCTCACGGCGTCGGGTAAGGCCAGTCAACACTTTGCCGCCCGCTTTGTTCCAGCTTTTGAACTGGAGCGCTGCGCCGTCGATATCCCCGGCGTTAAATTTCTTCAGCAGGGTCGATTTCTTTAAATTGCCGACGCCAAGGTTGAAGGCAAACGACACCAGTGCATCGAACTGGCTTTGGCTTGCGCTGTGGATCAGCAGCTTTTTAACGCCATCCTCTGTGCGCTTCAGGTCTTTGCGCAGCAGGGTTTTGGCTTCGCCAGTGGTGATTTTGATGAGTTTTTCCATCTCCTCTTTGAGGATCAAATGGCCGTAGCCGATGGTCCACAAACCTACGGCGTCGCGATAACGCTCCAGCTTCAGTCCTTCAAAATGGCAAATCAGCTCGACGCCTTTATCGCCGGTGCTATCAGGTTGTTTTTGCATCATGGAGTCTCCTCTGCTCTGGGACGGGGAATGACTTTGTTGGTGTATTCGTCGATCAAACGCATCACGCTTTCCGGCGGGGGTAATGCGGTAAATTGCATCTCCACATCGACGTGGCGGCTATCGCGCCCACCTTTGCTGTCGCTTGAGGGCGAAAGGCTGACGTGGAAGCGACCAAACTCGTTTTCACCCTCCTGCTGCGACGGGGTTTGCATCCCTTCGGTGCGGATCGTGAGGTTGACCTTCATTTTTTCCAGCATCAGCCCGCGCGGGGTGGAGAGCGCGACCAGCGGCAGGTCGAAATAGTGCTTTTCATCCAGCGCCAGCTGAACGGTGCGGGGGATCAGCGAGCCGTCGTCCGCCGGTTCAAAAAAAGGGTCCAGCGCCTTCATATACTGCTGGGCGATCATTTCATTGGCTGCCGTCGCCGCGTATTGCATTCCCCGGGTAATATCTTCAAGCGTGACGGGTACGCCCGGAATATCTGCGGGAGGCGGTGGATTATTTCCCTTTACCGGAGGCGGCGTTCCCTCAGCCTCTTTCTCCGTCTTATTCTCTGGCTCCTCATCCTTGTTGCCGCGTAGCCATGTTTTAAAAGACATAATTCACTCCTGAAGTGAGGCCGCCGACGGCAGCCTCATGCGTTAGGGAAAAGCAATACTCTGCTGGCGAGCCGTTACTGCGCCGCGACAGGCTTGGTTTTGGCGTTGGTGAGGTAATCAATAACGCGTTGCAGCGCTTCAGGCGGTTCCTGACGTTTGATCTGCGTGTGAATGGAATACTTGGCGCGGGTGTCGGTGGAGCGAGTTTGCTCCGATTTATGCGATACCTTGCCGGTCATTTTGGCTTTGAACACGCCCCAGCCGATGGACGCTTCAACGGAGGCTTCCGCTTCAGTGCTGCTGGAGCTGGCTTCGCTCTGGCTCACTTCCAGCTCGAAGTCGATGGTGCCGTCTTCAATGCAAATGATTGGGTGAGTGATGGCCGCCAGCAGCGGGATGCTCATTTTGCGGGTGACGCTGCCTTTGCTAACGCCTTGCTCGTCCACCACCGTTTCGTCGTAATCGAACTCAATGGCGACGGCTTTACCGTCTTTAATACAGACGGAAAGCAGGAAATCGGTATACGACTTGCTGGCCTGAACCTGCGCTTTGATCATTGCCTGCAGCGGGCCGCCGATCATATGTTCCAGCGGCAGGGCGTTAATGACTGAACCAATAAATTGTGAATCCATAATGTGAACTCCTTGAATCAGTGAATGCGCGGATGCGCAGGGTTCACATTACGGCAGGGCGAGAGCGTGAAATATTGGGCAAATGACACGGGGCGAGAGTGCAAAAAACCTATGCCGATCGCAGGATGCGGGGAAAGGGTGGTTTTACGGGAGGTTCCGGTTTATTGTTGAATTCCCTGCCTGATAATAATCTGGAGAACCATCGCGTGTTTCAGAAAGTTGACGCCTACGCCGGCGACCCCATTCTCTCCTTAATGGAGCGTTTCAAAGAAGATCCTCGCAGCGACAAAGTGAACCTGAGCATTGGTCTGTATTACAACGAGGATGCCATTATTCCTCAGTTGCAGGCTGTTGCAGAAGCCGAAGCGCGTCTTAATGCTGTACCACATGGCGCATCGCTTTATCTGCCGATGGAAGGGTTAAATGCCTACCGTAACACCATCGCGCCGCTGCTGTTTGGTGCCGATCATCCGGTGCTTGCGCAAAAACGCGTCGCCACCATCCAGACGCTGGGCGGCTCGGGTGCGCTGAAAGTCGGCGCAGACTTCCTGAAAAAATATTTCCCTGATTCCGGCGTGTGGGTCAGTGATCCTACGTGGGAAAACCACATTGCTATCTTCGAAGGTGCGGGTTTTAAGGTCGCGACTTATCCGTGGTTCGACAATGAAACCAACGGTGTGCGTGTAGAGTCACTGCTGGAAAAACTGAATACCCTGCCAGAGCGCAGTATTGTGCTGCTGCACCCTTGCTGTCATAACCCAACGGGCGCAGACCTCACCAATGCTCAATGGGATGCGGTGATTGAGGTACTGAAAGCGCGCAACCTGATCCCGTTCCTCGATATTGCCTATCAGGGTTTTGGCGCAGGTATGGATGAAGATGCCTACGCGATTCGCGCCGTTGCCAGCGCCGGATTACCTGCACTGGTCAGCAACTCGTTCTCGAAAATCTTCTCCCTGTATGGCGAGCGCGTAGGCGGCCTGTCTGTGATCTGTGAAGATGCTGAAGCCGCAGGGCGCGTGCTGGGTCAGCTGAAAGCGACCGTGCGTCGTATCTACTCCAGCCCACCAAACTTTGGTGCGCAGGTTGTGGCGACCGTTCTCGGTGACGAACAGCTGAAAGCGTCCTGGCTTGCCGAAGTGGAGGCCATGCGCAAACGTATTCTGACGATGCGTCAGGAACTGGTTAACGTGCTGAAAGAGGCCGTACCGGGACACAATTTTGACTATCTGCTTAAACAGCGCGGGATGTTCAGCTACACCGGTCTGAGTGCGGCACAGGTTGACCGTCTGCGTGATGAGTTCGGCGTTTACCTGATTGCCAGCGGCCGTATGTGCGTAGCCGGCCTGAATGCCAGTAACGTACAGCGCGTGGCACAGGCATTTTCTGCTGTAATGTAAGTACTCACTCACTGAGCTATGTAGGCCGGGTAAGGCGTAGCCGCCACCCGGCTTTTTTTGTACCCGTGTAAAAGATTGCCCGGTGGCGCGGCGCTTACCCGGCCTGCGTCTCTCATCCACGCTTTGTGATCTTCTTCTTTTTATTCAGATCCATAAGCAAAAACTCCTTTCATTCGACTCCCCCAGGGGTTATGGTCGGGTAGTTTTTTGACCATTCGCTCAAAATAAAACGATAACAAACTGAATATTCAGGGGAAAATATGCGCAAGATCACACTGGCGCTCAGCGCCGCCTGCTTATTGTTCTCGCTTAATAGTGCAGTCGTTGCGCGAGCTTCCGCGCCCACACCGGTTTACACCGGAACCACCGCCGCCATTCTTGCTGAGCAAGCACCGATCCACTGGGTTTCTGTGGCACAGATTGAAAACAGCCTGATGGGCCGCCCGCCGATGGCCGTGGGTTTTGATATCGACGACACCGTCTTGTTCTCAAGCCCGGGTTTCTGGCGCGGTAAAAAAATGTACTCACCGGACAGCGAAGCCTATCTGAAAAACCCGGAATTCTGGGAAAAAATGAATAATGGCTGGGATGAGTTCAGCATTCCGAAAGAAGTGGCTCGCTCACTGATTGCCATGCACGTTAAGCGTGGCGACAGCATTTTCTTTGTGACCGGACGCAGCCAGACCAAAACCGAAACGGTATCCAAAACCTTGCAGGACGATTTTCTGATCCCTGCCGCCAATATGAACCCGGTTATTTTTGCGGGTGATAAACCTGGCCAGAACACCAAAACGCAGTGGCTGGAGCAGAAAAATATCAAAGTGTTTTATGGTGATTCTGACAACGATATCACCGCTGCTCGTGATGTAGGTGCCAGAGGGATTAGGGTGTTACGCGCCTCTAATTCGACCTATCGACCACTGCCGATGGCGGGGAGTTTTGGCGAAGAGGTGATTGTGAATTCTGAATACTGAGGTATGCTGATTTTTTGAACAAATCAGGCCTGCCGGGTTTACCTTTTGTCGTCTTGCTGCACACTTAAAGAGGCAGGTACTCAGGTCGTGTTCAACCCATTTACAGGTGAGCAAAGATGACAATCTCGGAGATACTTCAATATTGCATGAATAAGCCCGGCGCAGAGCAAAGCGTCCACAGTGACTGGAAAGCCACGCAGATAAAGGTTGGCGATGTGCTGTTTGCCATGGTGAAAGAGGTTGAAGGTCGCCCGGCGGCATCGCTGAAAACCAGCCCGGAGCTGGCTGAACTGCTACGCGAGCAGCACCATGATGTCCGGCCAAGCAAGCATCTCAATAAAGCCCACTGGAGCACCGTCTATCTTGATGGCTCGCTGCCTGGCTCGCAAATTTACTATCTGGTGGATGCGTCTTATCAGCAGGCCGTTGAACTGTTGCCGGACACGACCCGACAACAGCTCTCCGTGTGACGATTACAGCAAAGGCTTGAGGAAACGTGCGGTGTGCGAAGCTTCGCACTCTGCAACGGTTTCTGGCGTACCGGACACGAGAATTTCACCGCCGCCGCTACCGCCTTCCGGGCCGAGATCCACAATCCAGTCTGCAGTTTTAATCACATCGAGATTGTGCTCAATCACCACAATGGTATTGCCCTGATCGCGCAACTGATGCAGTACGTCGAGCAACTGCTGGATATCCGCAAAGTGCAGGCCTGTGGTCGGTTCATCCAGAATGTACAGCGTCTGACCGGTGCCGCGCTTGGACAGTTCGCGCGCCAGCTTCACGCGCTGCGCTTCACCGCCGGAAAGCGTGGTCGCTGACTGCCCCAGACGGATATAGGTCAGCCCCACATCCATCAGCGTTTGCAGTTTACGCGCCAGCGCAGGAACGGCATCAAAGAACTCGCGCGCCTCTTCAATGGTCATATCCAGCACTTCGTGGATGGTCTTGCCTTTGTATTTAATCTCCAGCGTTTCGCGGTTATAGCGCTTACCTTTGCACTGGTCGCACGGCACGTAGATATCTGGAAGGAAGTGCATCTCTACCTTGATAACACCGTCGCCCTGACAGGCTTCACAACGACCGCCGCGTACGTTAAAGCTGAAACGTCCTGGCGTATACCCGCGCGAACGGGATTCCGGCACACCGGCGAAGAGTTCACGTACAGGCGTGAACACACCGGTATAGGTTGCCGGGTTGGAACGCGGCGTGCGGCCAATCGGGCTCTGATCGATATCGATAACCTTATCGAAATGCTCCAGCCCCTGAATATCGCGGTACGGTGCTGGTTCTGCGAGCGTTGCGCCATTAAGCTGGGTCTGCGCAATCGGGAACAGCGTATCGTTGATAAGCGTCGATTTACCGGAACCGGACACGCCGGTAATACAGGTGAACAGGCCGACTGGCAGCGTCAGGGTTACGTCTTTCAGGTTGTTGCCGCGCGCCCCAGTCAGCTTCAGTACTTTTTCCGGGTTCGCCGCCACGCGTTGTTTCGGTACCTCAATTTTGCGCTTGCCGCTCATGTACTGGCCGGTCAGCGATTCCGGCACCGCCATAATATCCTTGAGCGTCCCTTCCGCCACGACCTGGCCGCCGTGCACGCCTGCGCCCGGGCCGATGTCGATAACGTGGTCGGCGGCGCGAATGGCATCTTCATCGTGCTCGACCACAATCACCGTGTTGCCGAGGTTACGCAGGTGGATAAGCGTACCGAGCAGGCGTTCGTTATCGCGCTGATGCAGGCCGATAGACGGCTCATCCAGCACGTACATCACGCCCACTAAGCCCGCACCAATCTGGCTTGCCAGGCGGATACGCTGTGCTTCACCACCGGAGAGCGTTTCAGCCGATCGGGAAAGCGTCAGGTAGTTCAGACCCACGTTCACCAGGAATTTCAGGCGATCGCCAATCTCTTTCAGCACTTTTTCGGCAATTTTCGCGCGCTGTCCGGAAAGCTTCAGGTTAGTGAAAAAGTCCATCGCGTGGCCGATGCTCATATCTGAGATGGTCGGCAGCGCCGTGTTTTCGACAAACACATGACGCGCTTCGCGACGCAGGCGCGTGCCGTCGCAGGTGGCGCAGGAGCGGTTGCTGATAAACTTCGCCAGCTCTTCACGTACTGCGCTGGATTCCGTCTCTTTGTAGCGGCGCTCCATGTTGTGCAGCACGCCTTCAAACGGGTGACGGCGCACGGAGGTATCGCCACGATCGTTCATGTATTTGAATTCGATGTTCTCTTTACCGGAACCGTACAGCACCACTTTGTGTACCGTCGGGTTCAGGCTGCCCCATGGGGCTTCAACATCGAATTTATAGTGCTCTGCTAACGACTTGAGCATCTGGAAATAGTAGAAGTTACGCTTATCCCATCCGCGAATAGCGCCCCCAGCCAGCGACAGCTCCGGGTTCTGAATCACGCGGTCTGGATCGAAATACTGCTGAACGCCCAGCCCGTCGCATGTTGGACATGCACCCGCCGGGTTGTTGAACGAGAACAGGCGTGGTTCAAGCTCGCGCATACTGTAGCCGCAAATTGGGCAGGCAAAGTTAGCAGAGAAGAGCAGCTCTTCGGCTTTTGGGTCGTCCATGTCGGACACCACGGCGGTGCCGCCTGAGAGTTCGAGCGCCGTTTCAAACGATTCGGCCAGACGTGTTGCCAGATCCTCGCGCACTTTGAAGCGGTCAATCACCACTTCGATGGTGTGTTTCTTCTGTAATTCCAGCTTCGGTGGATCAGACAGGTCACACACTTCTCCGTCGATACGGGCGCGGATGTAGCCCTGGCTTGCCAGGTTTTCCAGCGTTTTGGTGTGCTCGCCTTTACGCTCTTTAATGATAGGGGCGAGCAGCATCAGGCGTTTACCTTCCGGCTGCGCCAGCACGTTATCGACCATCTGGCTCACGGTTTGCGCGGCCAGCGGTACATCGTGGTCCGGGCAGCGCGGCTCACCAACGCGTGCAAACAGCAGGCGCAGGTAGTCATGAATTTCGGTAATCGTACCCACCGTTGAACGCGGGTTATGTGAAGTCGATTTCTGCTCGATAGAGATAGCAGGTGACAACCCTTCAATGTGGTCAACGTCCGGCTTTTCCATTAACGACAGGAACTGCCGGGCATAGGCGGAGAGCGATTCAACGTAACGACGCTGTCCTTCGGCGTATAAAGTGTCGAAAGCCAGTGAGGATTTGCCAGACCCCGAAAGCCCGGTCACGACGATGAGTTTGTCGCGAGGGATAATGAGGTTGATATTCTTGAGATTGTGGGTGCGGGCGCCCCGAACTTCGATCTTATCCATTCACCTTTCCCGGTAGGAACACTGTTTGCCTGGTTTGTTTGAAGGACAACCGGCTGTCAGAAACGGCTAATTATGACACAAATTGACCTGTTTGAATATACAGTATTGGAATGCATTTTCTGATTCGCTGTGTAACAATGTTCAGTTCGCGAGAGAAGTCTGGAACATGCTACGCAACTATCAAAGTGGCGTATGGAAATGGTACACTCGCGCGTTTACACTATTAAGAAACGTATTCAGGAGACACGAACATGGCCAGCAGAGGCGTAAACAAGGTGATTCTCGTCGGTAATCTGGGCCAGGACCCGGAAGTACGCTATATGCCGAGTGGTGGCGCAGTTGCCAACATTACGCTTGCTACTTCCGAATCCTGGCGTGATAAAGCGACCGGCGAAATGAAAGAGCAGACCGAATGGCACCGTGTTGTGCTGTTCGGCAAACTGGCTGAAGTGGCGGGTGAGTACCTGCGTAAAGGTTCTCAGGTTTACATCGAAGGCCAGCTGCGTACCCGTAAATGGACCGATCAGTCCGGCGCTGAAAAATACACGACCGAAATCGTGGTAAACGTCGGCGGCACCATGCAGATGCTGGGTGGCCGTCAGGGCGGTGGCGCACCAGCAGGTGGCGGCCAGCAGCAGGGCGGTTGGGGTCAGCCTCAGCAGCCACAGGGCGGCAACCAGTTCAGCGGCGGTGCACAGTCTCGTCCACAGCAGCAGTCTGCTCCGGCGCCATCTAATGAACCGCCAATGGACTTCGACGACGATATCCCGTTCTGATTTCTGTCAGGCATAAAAAAACCTCGCAAATGCGAGGTTTTTTATTGTGCTCATCAGTACCTGCAGGAATGACTCTGTCAGGTAATCACCATCGGCCAGTCCGGCGGGGTGTGGCTCATTGCTTCAACCATGACGACTTTCACGTTTTCCCAGATGGTTGCGATATCCAGCAGGGTGATGCCAAGCAAGCCCGTTGCAAACCAACATGCCGCGCCCAGTCCCAGCACGGTGCTGATCACTGCAAGGCCAGCGTAGTCAGATTTACGAAATTGAATGTTCAGCGTGCTGGCTAAAAACATCAATACCGCACTGAACAACGGCCAGCGCAGGAGAACCATGCTGGTGGTAATGGTTGCCATAAACCTATCCTCGAAAAGCAGACGAACGACTGAAACAATGTTTTGAGTTACATGATATGTGTGAACTATATCACACTTGGTGTTTTATTCGCCAGTATCAGGAAGATGAAAAGAGGGGCAGGTATAGACACGAGATATGCTTTTGAACGTAAAGTGAAAATATATCTTTGCAGGCTAATGGTGGGCTTTCCTCACTCTTTGTAATGAATTCATTGGGATAGCGAAACCTCTGCAATATTTCAAAAGTTGTATAACGTTTACAGCATAAAACCTATAGATTATGCTTGAGTGGACAAATAAATGTACTCGTAGCTAATAATTCAGGTTTTTGAATTTTTTGGTTTTTTTCTGTTGCGTATCATTTTCATTACACACAGAGTGTTATTTAATTATTCTGAATTTTTATTCAGTAATTAACGGTTTTTTGAATCTGAATATATGTTGCGGTCGATCTATCATTTAATGACCTGCGAACAAATGATGAAAGAAAAACGACGCGATATTGTTAACGACAGTATGCAGGCGCTGCACGCACTGGCAAAGCTTATGCCACTGCTTAATTCTCAGTGCTCTTTATCGGAAATGCTGGACACCATTAACCGGGTTTTAGGTTCAACACTTGCCTGGGTCAGCGTTGATGACGATGATGGATTGCAACGGGTGGTGTGTGCAGGTGACGTCACCTGTCACTCTTTTGAAGTGATTGATTTTCTTGCCAGTACCTCGCTGCAACGCCATCACCGATCGTGGCGGGTGGTTTACTGGAAAGAGCATATCGGACGCGCGCTTTTTCCTCCTCAACACCCGGGCTACACGCAGTTGCAAAGCGGTGTTTTATGCAAACTCTCTTCACACGACTGGCACTGTAGCGGTTATTTCTTTTTAGCGTTTGATGAACGACTCAATTCTCTCCCTATCCTCAAAAATATCGTGGTGGTGCTGGTTGAGAAGCTAAAAGACTATTTTGAAGAGATTATTGCGCGAGAAAAGACAGCGCAAGAAATGCAGCGGGTTGTCACGCAGTATAAAACCTTGTTCGAGAGAGCTCCGGTGCTAATGAACTCCTTCGACAAACACAACCGTTGTGTGTTGTGGAATGCGGAATGCGAAAAAGTGTTTGGCTGGAGTATGGCAGAGGTCGCCGCACATTCCGATCCGTTGGTACTTTTCTATCCTGATCCTGAAGAGCGCCGACGGGTGCGGGAGTCTGTGCATGTTTCCCCCCTTAAAGACATGTATGAATGGCACCCCCTGCGCAGAGACGGGATGCAGCTGACTATTCTGTGGTCTAACATTCTGTTACCCGACAACTCGATTCTGAATATTGGTCTGGACATTACCGAGCGGAAAAAAGCAGAGCAGCAGCTGGCGGTTAAGGCAACTACTGACGATCTCACCGGCTGTTTTAACCGCTCAGCAATTTTGCAAAAGCTTAAATCGGCGCTGGCGGCGATTTCGCGACAGGATGCAGACAGCCACTTTTGTGTGCTGATGTTCGACCTGGATTATTTTAAGCAAATCAACGACGAGTGGGGACATTTGGTTGGCGATGCCGCACTGATCCATTTTTGCGACCGGCTACGGGAGTTAAGTCCGACAGGTTCTGCACTTGGGCGAGTGGGTGGCGAAGAATTTTTACTTTTGCTGGCGCGAACTGACGGCGATGCCGCAACACGACTCTCCAACCAGTTACGTCACATATTGAAGACAAAACCCCTGATGGTCGGCGACAGAAAACTGGAGCTCGCGTTTAGCGCGGGTGTTGTGGAGGTGGGGCAGGGTCAGCGTGATACCTCGACATTACTCACGCGAGCAGATAAAGCATTATATGATGCGAAGCGTGCAGGAAGAGGAAAAACAGTGCTGGCTTCTGATTATTTATAAATCGAATCAGGGATGGCTTACCACCAAATAGGATAAAATTTCATGCTCAACATGTTCTTTTTTCATGCTGCCAATAGTTTAGCTTAATCACCGATCCTCTGTTGTGTTATCTTAAAACCTCCCGCTCAGACTGGATAATTATTTTCCTTAATAGAAACGGAACGAATACTTTCAGTTTGGCTTACGGGAGAATATTATCGGCATAACGAAAATTAAGATTTTTAATACTAAAAGTCAGTTGCTAACTTCGCATGATTCATGCAACGTAATCACCTGTTTATCAAAGCATCCGGCCTTCATTACTACAGGCGTACAAAATGCAGGGATATAGGGCGGGAAATGAATCGTAGCGCACGGCGCAAGATGCTAAGGGTGGTAGGGATCATCATGGTAGTTCTGCTACCGGTGATGCTTGCGCTATGGTTTGCCCAGCTAAGAGCCGTAACAGAAACAAGTGCCCAATTACGAACATTTGCCGAGCTGGCGTTAGATAAAACAGAGCTTGTAATTCAGCAGGTTGACCTGGCGCGTGATGACGCTGAAAAATATCGGGGTAAATTGTGTACGCCTACACATCGTCAATATATGTTGAACGTTGTGCGTGGTCGCTTGTTCGTCGCTGATTTAATTTATGCCGAAGGTCAGAATTTTCTTTGCTCGACAGTTCTTACGCCTGAACAACCTTACTTAATATCCTCCGCCAATTACAAACGCAAACCTGATGTTGCTATCTATTATTATCGTGATACGCCATTTTTTACCGGTTATAAAATGACGTATATGCAGCGCGGGAATTATGTCGTCGTGGTTAATCCACTTTCTTACAGCGAGGTGATGTCGGCCGATCATTCGCTGGCGTGGGGAGTATATGACACCGTTACCAATGCATTTTTTTCAGTCAGTGCGCAGGCCAACGTTTCATTATTAAATTCGATGATTCGACATAAGGAATCGACATTTCAAAAAGATGAGCGTTTTTACACGATTGTAAATTCCGAAAAACGCCCTATTGCCGCCATCGTCTCGACATCGAATAAACGTTTTTATGAAACGCTCTATCACCAGGCAACCCTGACGCTGCCGCTGGGGATGATTTGCAGCGTTATTATACTGCTGGTGTGGTCACGTACGCATCGTGAGCTCAATTCACCTGGACGATTGTTGCACCGGGCGCTGAATAAGCGCCAGTTGTGCGTTCATTATCAACCCATCATTGATATTAAAAATAACCGCTGTGTGGGTGCGGAAGCCCTGCTGAGATGGCCTGGATTTAACGGTCAGATAGTGATGAGCCCTGCGGATTTTATTCCGCTGGCCGAAAAAGAAGGGATGATTGAACGCATTACCGATTATGTCGTTGAAGAGGTCTTCAGCGATCTGGGTAATTTCCTTGCCGCAAATCCCCATCTTTATATTTCGATTAACTTATCGGCTGCGGATTTCCACTCCTCGCGCCTGATCGCCCTGATCTCGGATAAGGCCCGCTTCCACTCGGTTCGTGCACAGCAGATCAAAATCGAAGTAACAGAACGTGGTTTTATCGATGTCCCTAAAACGACACCGGTTATCCAGGCGTTCCGCCAGGCGGGTTATGAAGTGGCTATCGATGACTTCGGTACAGGCTACTCGAACCTGCATAACCTCTATTCCCTGAACGTCGATATCCTCAAGATTGATAAATCTTTCGTCGACACGCTGACAACTAACAGCACCAGCCACCTGATTGCAGAGCACATTATCGAAATGGCGCAAAGCCTGCGCTTAAAAACCATCGCGGAAGGGGTGGAAACGGCAGAGCAGGTGAGTTGGCTGTTAAAGCGTGGCGTGCAATATTGTCAGGGATGGCACTTCGCGAAAGCGATGCCGCCGCAGGAATTTATGACCTGGCAGCAGCAACCTTTGCACTAAACGCATTAATTCAACTGATGGCGATAATCGCTCGGCGTGCGGTCGAACTCGCGACGGAACACGCGGGAAAAGGTCTGTTGCGACACATAACCCAGATCCATGGCGATATCAAAGATAGGCCGTTGCGTAGAGCGCAATGCCTGCGCTGCCAGCAGTAGCCTGCGCTGACGTATGTAATCGCCCAGCGTTTGATGCATGACTGTGCGGAACATTCTCTGTAAATACCATTTCGAATAGCCCGACTTCTTAGCGACCACATCAATGTTCAACGGTTGGTCGATATGTTCATCAATCCATTCAATAAGTGTCTGAATAATTTGCTGATGCGACATAAGGTTGCCCCTCTGTAGATACAACTATCTCTGTTGATTCGTCGTTTTCTCTGCGGGGGAGTATAATTCCTCAAGTTAACTTGAGGTAAAGAGGTTTTATGGAAAAGAGATTACCGCGCATCAAAGCGCTCTTAACCCCTGGAGAAGTGGCAAAACGAAGCGGTGTGGCGGTATCGGCGCTCCACTTCTATGAAAGCAAAGGGTTAATTAAAAGTATTCGTAATGGCGGGAACCAGCGTCGTTACACCCGCGATGTGCTCCGTTACGTGGCCATTATCAAAATTGCGCAACGAATCGGAATTCCCCTGGCCACCATCGGCGATGCGTTTGGCGTTCTGCCGGAAGGACACACACTGAGCGCAAAAGAGTGGAAGGAGCTTTCCTCCCAGTGGCGTGACGAACTGGACAGGCGCATTCATACCCTGGTGGCATTGCGCGATGAACTGGACGGCTGCATTGGCTGCGGATGTTTATCACGCAGTGATTGTCCGTTGCGTAACCCGGGAGACAAACTCGGCGAGCAGGGGACAGGGGCGCGCTTACTGGAAGAGGATTGAGGAGATGCGCAGCCGGTTTGCCGGGTAAGGCGTAGCCGTCGCCCGGCAAAAACACCGCACCCTATAAAGAACTAAAGCGCCACATAAAGGGCGCTTTAGTTTTTCCCGGTCTTTGTCTTTCACTCTATCCCGCTGGTTCACGGGAGGGTTTCCCCCGACATCAGCACCCCTCATGTCGAGCTAGTTGGGGAGGTTCCGGATTGTGCTGACACTTTAATTCTATGCAAGGAGCTGATTTTCGCCAGCGATTGAGTTCACTTTTTAGCCAAATTATTTTCGCGGTGTTATTCAATTTTCTATAGTTAAACAGTGTGAATCACAGGAGAACATGATGCTCACCGTACACCATCTTAATCAGTCGCGTTCGCAGCGTGTGATTTGGGCGCTGGAGGAACTCTCTCTGCCTTATCAGATAGTTCGCTATCAGCGTGAAAAAAACATGCTGGCACCTGCTGCGCTTCGGAAAGTGCATCCGCTGGGTAAATCCCCGGTGATTGAAGATAACGGACTGATTCTGGCAGAGTCGGGAGCCATTCTGGAATATCTCCAGGAAACCTATGACGCAGAATTTCAGTTTAAACCGCGGGATCCTGCGCATAAGGTGCAATACCGTTTCTGGCTGCACTACGCAGAAGGTTCTCTTATGCCGCTGCTGTTGATGAAGCTCGTTTTTGCAAGCCTTGGAAAACCGCCTATCCCGTTTGGCCTACGGGCCCTGGGTAAGGTACTGGGGCAAGGTGTACAAAAGGCCTGGCTCAATCGACAGCTGGAAACACACGCGCGCTATATCGAATCTTATCTTAGCGAAAATAGCTGGTTTGCCGGTGAGCACTTCAGCATGGCCGATATTCAGATGAGTTTTCCGATTTTTGCGCTGCTGGCGCGAGGTGGCGTTGAAAACCTGCCGCATATTCATGCCTGGAAGAAAAGGGTGGAAATGCGCCCGGGATGGCAGCGTACACTCGAACAAGGCGGGCCGTTCGATATTCCAGGTGAAGGCTGAAATGTTACTAAATTGCGCATAGACGATAACGTTTGCGCATCCTCTGGTTAATTCTTCAGCGTCATAAGGTAATTTTAGTGAAAAACGAGAAAGTTAAGTTGAAAAGGGCGGTGATTAGGCTAGATAATCGTTTGCCTTAATTTGACCACCCGTTTTGTAAGCGCGGAGCTAAACGTTTGCTTTTTTTGTGACGCCCCTATTCGTCACAAACGTAGCACAAGGATTTGACGTTTTGCTGGCAGTGGAGTCTCCACCACGTTTACGGACTTTCTATAAAAACTCTCAGGGGATGTTTTCTATGTCTACGCCATCTGCGCGTACTGGCGGTTCACTTGACGCCATGTTTAAAATTTCTGCACGCGGCAGCACCGTGCGCCAGGAAATCGTTGCCGGTCTGACAACGTTTCTGGCGATGGTTTATTCCGTCATCGTTGTGCCGGGGATGCTCGGTAAAGCGGGCTTCCCGCCTGCGGCTGTTTTTGTTGCCACCTGCCTCGTGGCCGGTGTGGGCTCCATCGTGATGGGCCTGTGGGCGAACCTGCCACTGGCCATCGGCTGTGCCATCTCTCTGACCGCATTTACCGCATTCAGCCTGGTTCTGGGTCAACACATCAGCGTACCTGTTGCGCTCGGCGCCGTGTTCCTGATGGGTGTCCTGTTTACGGTGATTTCCGCAACCGGCATTCGTAGCTGGATTTTGCGCAACCTGCCGCACGGTGTGGCACACGGTACGGGTATCGGTATCGGCCTGTTCCTGCTGCTGATCGCGGCTAACGGTGTTGGTCTGGTTATCAAAAACCCACTGGACGGCCTGCCGGTTGCCCTGGGTCACTTCGCCAGCTTCCCGGTTATCATGTCTCTGATTGGCCTTGCGGTGATTATCGGTCTGGAAAAACTGAAAGTCCCGGGCGGTATCCTGCTGACCATTATCGGTGTTTCCGTTGTTGGCCTGATTTTCGATCCGAGCGTTCATTTCTCCGGTATCTTCGCTATGCCATCCCTGAGCGATGACAAAGGCAACTCCCTGATTGGCAGCCTGGATATCGTTGGTGCGCTGAACCCGGTGATCCTGCCAAGTGTACTGGCGCTGGTGATGACAGCGGTGTTTGATGCCACCGGTACCATCCGTGCGGTAGCAGGCCAGGCGAATCTGCTGGACAAAGACGGCCAGATTATCGATGGCGGCAAAGCGCTGACCACCGACTCCCTGAGCAGCGTCTTCTCAGGCCTGGTGGGTGCCGCGCCGGCAGCTGTGTACATTGAGTCCGCAGCAGGCACGGCGGCAGGCGGTAAAACCGGCCTGACAGCCATCACTGTTGGTGTGCTGTTCCTGTTTATCCTGTTCCTCTCCCCACTTTCCTACCTGGTGCCTGCGTATGCAACGGCACCGGCGCTGATGTATGTCGGCCTGCTGATGCTGAGCAACGTGGCTAAAATCGACTTTGCTGATTTCGTCGATGCCATGTCAGGCCTGATTACGGCGGTGTTCATCGTGCTGACCTGTAACATCGTTACCGGCATCATGATCGGTTTCGCATCGCTGGTGATTGGCCGCCTGGTGTCCGGTGAGTGGCGTAAGCTGAACATCGGTACTGTGGTCATCGCCATTGCACTGGTCGCGTTCTACGCGGGTGGCTGGGCGATTTAAGTTGTCGATATATGCGAAAACGGGTGGCTTTGGCCGCCCGTTTTTATTTTCGGAACACACATCGTTGCCAATTGCGTTACTCTCTGGAAGATAGAATAGAGGCACGACGCCTTCCGTAGTACACAAGAATCATCGCAAACAGGGAACGCATGGAAATCTTTTTCACAATACTCATCATGACCCTTTTGGTCTCGCTATCCGGGGTGGTCACCCGCGTACTGCCCTTTCAGTTACCCCTGCCATTAATGCAAATTGCTATCGGTGCGCTGCTGGCATGGCCGACCTTTGGTTTACACGTCGAGTTCGACCCGGAGTTGTTCCTCGTGCTGTTTATCCCGCCGCTGCTGTTTGCTGATGGCTGGAAAACCCCGACGCGCGAATTCCTGGAGCACGGGCGAGAGATCTTCGGCCTGGCGCTGGCGCTGGTGGTGGTGACGGTGGTGGGGATAGGGTTCCTGATTTACTGGGCGGTGCCGGGTATCCCGCTGATTCCGGCCTTTGCGCTGGCGGCGGTGCTGTCGCCAACCGATGCCGTGGCGCTGTCCGGCATTGTAGGTGAAGGCCGTATTCCGAAGAAAATCATGGGCATTTTGCAGGGTGAGGCGCTGATGAACGACGCCTCCGGTCTGGTCGCCCTGAAATTTGCCGTGGCCGTTGCGATGGGCACGATGGTCTTTACCGTCGGCGGCGCGACCCTGGAGTTCTTTAAGGTGGCCATTGGCGGTATCCTGGCAGGCTTTGTGGTGAGCTGGCTGTATGGCCGTTCACTGGGCTTTCTCAGCCGCTGGGGCGGTGATGAACCTGCTACGCAGATTGTTCTGCTGTTCCTGCTGCCGTTCGCCTCCTATCTGATTGCTGAACATATTGGCGTGTCGGGCATCCTCGCGGCGGTTGCGGCAGGGATGACCATCACCCGCGCGGGCGTAATGCGCCGTGCGCCGCTGGCGATGCGTCTGCGTGCGAACAGTACCTGGGCGATGCTGGAGTTCGTGTTTAACGGCATGGTATTCCTGTTGTTAGGCCTGCAACTGCCGGGCATTCTGGAGTCTTCACTGGTGGCGGCAGAAGCCGATCCCAACGTCGAAACCTGGATGCTGTTCACTGATATCGTGCTTATCTACCTTGCGCTGATGCTGGTCCGTTTTGGCTGGCTATGGACGATGAAGAAATTCAGCGTGCGCTTCCTGACGAAAAAACCGATGGAGTTCGGGTCGTGGACCACGCGTGAGCTGCTGATTGCCTCATTCGCCGGGGTGCGCGGGGCGATAACCCTTGCTGGTGTGCTCTCCATTCCGCTGTTGTTGCCGACTGGCGATGTCTTCCCGGCCCGTTACGAGCTGGTGTTCCTGTCGGCGGGCGTGATCCTGTTCTCGCTGTTTGTCGGTGTGGTCATGCTACCTATCCTGCTCCAGCATATCGACACGGGGGATTCGACTCAGCAGCATAAAGAGGAGCGTATTGCCCGCGCAGCAACGGCAGAAGTGGCGATTGTCGCGATCCAGAAAATGGAAGAACGACTGGCATCAGATGCCGAAGAGAACATCGACAACCAGCTGCTGACGGAAGTGAGTTCACGCGTTATCGGGAACCTGCGCCGCCGTGCCGACGGACGAAATGATGTGGAAAGCTCGCTACAGGAAGAGAACCTGGAGCGCCGCTTCCGCCTGGCGGCGTTGCGTTCAGAGCGTGCCGAGCTGTATCACCTGCGCGCCACGCGTCAGATCAGTAATGAGACGCTGCAAAAACTGCTGCACGATCTGGATCTGCTGGAAGCGCTGTTGATAGAGAATCAGTAGCGCTGTTTTGCCGGGTGGCGGCTTCGCCTTACCCGGCCTACGGTTCGAACGTAGGCCCGGTAAGCGCAGGGTATGAACCGGAAACATGGGTAACACTTTAGACCGGATACATGGGTAACAGTTATAACTGGCATAGAAGAGGAGACTCGCTATGCCCTGGACTGAGACCCAACCTATGCAACGCCTTGATTTTATCCGTGCCTGCCATGCAGGTACGGCCTCCTTCTCCGCTCTTTGCCGTCTTTTTGGTATCAGCCGTAAAACCGGCTACAAATGGCTTGAACGTTTTGACCCTTCTGACCTGTCATCCCTCTCTGACCAGTCGCGCGCTCCGCATTCCCACTCCCGGACAGTTCCTGATGATATCGTCGGGCATCTGACTGCCCTGCGTCAGAAACACCCTGACTGGGGGCCGAAAAAACTGCGGATGTGGTTGCTCAATCACCATGTCGATTTTGCCGTACCTGCCGCCAGTACTATCGGCGATATCCTCAAGCGTGAAGGGCTGGTTCCGGATAAAAAGAGAAAACGCAGAACACCGGGTAATCGCCAGCCGCTGACCACCATCAGTGAGAACAATCAGGTCTGGAGTGCTGATTTTAAAGGCAAATTCAGGTTGCTGAGCGGGGAGTACTGCCATCCCTTCACTCTGACCGACAATCACAGCCGGTATCTGCTGTGCTGCCGGGGAACACACCGGGAGAGTGAGCCCTTTGTCAGAGCGTGCCTGACTGATGCATTCCTGGAATATGGTCTGCCGGAAGTGCTCAGAACCGATAACGGTCAACCTTTCGCGGGAACAGGCATAGCCGGATTAAGCCGTCTTGCAGTCTGGCTAATCAAGCTGGGCATCAGGCCGGAACGTATCAGAAAGGGACACCCGGAAGAGAATGGCCGCCATGAACGAATGCACCGCTCCCTGAAAAGTGCGGTGAAATATGGCAACACCTTCATGACGATGGAAGAACAACAGCGGTGGTTCAGTGACTACCGGGAAGAGTTTAACCACGAGAGGCCGCATGAAGCCCTGGCAGGTGCAACGCCCGGAACGGTGTGGCAACCCTCGGGCCGACACTGGGATGGCAGAGTGCCTGAATATGTTTATCCGACAGGGGGCATGGTCTACAGGGTGAAATCGAGGGGAACACTGTATATGGGAAAAAAGGGGACCGTGTTCCTGAGTGAAGCACTGACTGGTGAGTACATAATGCTGAAAGAACAAGATGATGGCCTGGAAGCCATCATCTTTAATGGAATAACACTTGCGTACTACGACAGTAAAACCCAGAGTGTGCTCCGGATAGACTAAAAGTGTTACCTATGTTCCCGGTCTGATCTGTCACCTATGTATCCGGTCATACAGCAGCGCCACCGGGCACTATTCAGACCGCACCCAAAACCCCTCACAACACTTCAGCCACGCCTGCGCGCTGTGCGACAAATAGACCCCTTCGCGCCAAATCATTCCTAGCTGCCAGTGCAAATCGCTCTCCAGCGGGATCCAGCGTAGGGTGTTTTTATCCAGCCGCTCGCAGATAGGCTGCGGCAAAATCGCAATCCCCACGCCTGCCTGAACCATTGCTGCCAGAAAGTCCCACTGACCGCTACGCACAGCAATACGCGGTTTCACATTGTGCTGGTTAAACAGCGCCATCAGCTGACGGCTTAGGGCAAAATCTTCGTTGTAAATAAGCAGCGGGTGCTCGCCCAACAGTTCGGGTTTTACCGAGTCTATCTTCAGCCAGTCGCCGGAGCGCGGCACCAGCACGCACAGTGGGTGGCTAAAGAGCGGCAGGGTTGCCAGCCCGCTCTCTTCTTCGACGGGAAGCGCGGTCATCGCCACGTCCAGTTCACCGTTGGTGACGGCCTGCTGCACGGTTAAACCGCCGAATTCGGAAATTTTCAGCTCCACGCCCGGGTAGCGCTGGCGGAACAGGCTGATCGGCCCGGCCATCATCATCCCCACCATGGGCGGGATGCCCAGACGCAGCAGCCCGCTCGTCAGATGGTTGATATCACCAAGCTCCGCTTCCAGTTGGCGAAACTCCGCCAGGATAGCCAGACCGCGCTCAAACACCACGCGCCCGGTATCGGTCAGCAGCAGCTTGCGGCCGTCGCGAATAAGCAGCGTACAATTCAGTTCATCTTCGAGGTTTTTCAGCATCTTGCTGATGGTAGGTTGGGTGACAAATAACTTCTCCGCTGCGCGGGTAAAACTTTGCTGACGAACCACTTCGACAAAATAGCGCAGCGTTCTTATGTCCATGATTATTCCTCGAAACTATACATTTGATGATTTTAATTCATTTCAGTCCATTACGTGTGGTCACTATACTGGCGCTTCATCTCATTTTTGAGGAAATCACCCATGGCCGTGGCGTTAAGTCGTGTTACGCCTGCCGTTGTGCAACGACTTCAGGTACCGGTTCAGGTACTGCTCTATGCCGCACTGTTTGTTTTCGCGGAATATCTTGTCGGCTGGCTGCATCTGCCGCTGCCTGCCAATCTGGTCGGTATGGTGCTGATGCTGACGCTCATTGTTTGCCGCGTTGTTCCCCTTAACTGGGTCCGCGCTGGCGCACGCTGGCTGCTGGCGGAAATGCTGCTGTTCTTTGTCCCGGCGGTGGTGGCGGTGGTGAACTACGCGCAACTGCTGATGGTTGACGGCTGGCGTATTTTTGCTGTTATCGCCCTGAGCACGTTGATGGTGCTGGGTGCGACGGCCTGGGTAGTGGATAAAGTCTATCGGTTTGAAATCAGCAGGCAGAAGCATGACTAACTTTCAGATAAGCGTGCTGTGCCTGATTGCCACCCTGGTTATCTACTTTGCCAACAAGCGTCTGTATCGGCGTTTTCACGCCCTGCCGCTGATGCCACTGGTGTTCACGCCGATCCTGCTGGTGCTCATGCTGGTGTTCGGGCACATCTCCTGGCAGAACTACATTGGTGAATCCCACTGGCTGCTGTGGCTGCTCGGCCCGGCGACTATCGCTTTTGCGGTGCCGGTGTACGACAACCTGGCGATCATCAAACGCCACTGGATGTCGCTGAGTGCGGGTGTGATTACCGCCACGGTGGTGGCAGTGTGCAGTTCGGTCTGGCTGGCGCGACTATTTACCCTGCCGGATGAAATTCAGCGCAGCCTGGCCGTGCGTTCGGTAACCACACCGTTTGCGCTGGCGGCGGCCAAACCGCTCGGTGGGCAGCCGGATCTGGTGGCGTTGTTTGTCGTCGTCACCGGGGTCTTCGGCATGGCGGTAGGCGATATGCTGTTTCTGCGCTTGTCTATCCGCGAAGGGATGGCAAAAGGGGCCGGGTTTGGCGCGGCTTCGCACGGTGCGGGAACGGCGCGTTCTTACGAACTCGGTCAGCAGGAGGGCGTGGTCGCAAGCCTGGTGATGATGCTTTCGGGCGTAGTGATGGTGCTGATTGCGCCGCTGGTGGCATGGGTGATGTTCTGACATCCCCGGCCAGATGGCCGGGGAAGAGAGCAGGTTAGTGCGCGCGGCCTTGTTCGACGCCCAGGCCGGTTTGGGAACGGATAAACTGGGCGCGGAATTTCTCTCGCTCCAGGTTGCCTTCCGGTGAATTATCGGTTGCGGAGAAGGCCCAGATACCGATAAACGCCACGGCGATAGAGAACAACGCCGGGTACTCATACGGGAAGATAGCTTTCTCGTGACCGAGGATCTGCACCCAAATCGTCGGGCCGAGGATCATCAGGATCACCGCCGTCAGCAGGCCCAGCCAGCCGCCAATCATCGCTCCACGGGTAGTCAGTTTTGACCAGTACATAGAGAGCAGGATAATTGGGAAGTTGCAGCTTGCCGCAATCGAGAAGGCCAGCCCCACCATAAAGGCAATGTTCTGTTTCTCGAACAGAATGCCCAGCAGGATAGCCACCACACCCAGCACCAGCACGGTGATTTTGGAGACTTTCAGTTCATCTCGCTCACTGGCCCCTCTACGGAACACGTTGGCATACAGGTCATGCGATACCGCCGAAGCACCTGCCAGCGTCAGCCCTGCAACTACCGCGAGGATGGTGGCAAAGGCCACGGCTGAGATAAAGCCGAGGAACAGGTTACCGCCTACCGCATCCGCCAGATGTACCGCTGCCATGTTGTTACCACCAATCAGCGCGCCCGCAGCATCTTTAAACGCCGGATTTGCCCCCACCAGCATGATGGCGCCAAAACCAATGATAAAGGTCAGAATGTAGAAGTAACCCATAAAACCGGTGGCATAGAAGACGCTCTTACGCGCTTCACGCGCATCTGACACGGTGAAGAAACGCATCAGGATATGCGGTAAACCCGCGGTACCGAACATCAGACCCAGACCGAGAGAGAGTGCCGATATCGGGTCTTTCACCAGCCCACCCGGGCTCATGATCGCTTCCCCTTTCGGGTGTACCGCCATCGCTTCTTTAAACAGGTTATTGAAGCTGAAACCGACGTGCTTCATGACCATAAAGGCCATAAAGCTTGCGCCGAACAGTAACAACACGGCTTTGATGATTTGTACCCAGGTGGTCGCGAGCATTCCGCCGAACAGCACATACATCACCATCAGCACGCCGACCAGCACCACCGCAACGTGGTAGTTCAGGCCGAACAACAGTTCGATAAGCTTGCCTGCACCCACCATCTGGGCAATCAGATACAGCGCTACAACCACAAGCGATCCGCAGGCAGAGAGGATACGAATCGGGCCTTGTTTCAGGCGATACGATGCCACATCAGCAAAGGTGAAACGTCCGAGGTTACGCAAGCGTTCGGCAATCAGGAACAGAATGATTGGCCAGCCCACGAGGAAGCCGAGGGAATAAATCAGGCCGTCATAACCAGAGGTGTAAACCAGCGCCGAGATCCCAAGGAACGATGCGGCAGACATAAAGTCCCCGGCAATCGCCAGCCCGTTCTGGAAGCCGGTAATGTTGCCGCCCGCGGTGTAGTAATCATTACGGGAGCGTACGCGTTTTGACGCCCAGTAAGTGATATAGAGCGTCAACAGCACGAAAATCAGGAACATGATGATCGCCTGCCAGTTGGTTGGCTGGCGTTGTACTTCGCCGGTAATGGCATCGGCTGCGTTTGCCGCAAAGGGAAGTGTGGCGGCAAGCGCTGTCAGGACTCGCTTCATGATGCTTTTACCTCACGCAGTACTGCTTTATTAAGACGATCAAACTCGCCGTTCGCGCGCCAGACGTACACGCCGGTCAGCACAAACGAAATCACAATCACGCCAATGCCAATAGGGATCCCGCGCGTGACGCTGGTACCCTCATGTAGCGGGGTGCCGAGCCAGTGGGGGGCAAAGGCGATAAGCAGAATAAAGCCGACGTAAATAATCAGCATGATGAGGGAAAGAAAGAAGGCAAACCGTTGCCGTTTATCGACGAGCTCCCTGTAGTGCGCACTATTCTCTATCTGCTGACAAATATCGTTATTCATCACAGAGTCTCCAGAGTTTTGTAGGGTAGGTGTTTGTAGTTATTCCCTCTCCCTTGAGGGAGAGGGTTAGGGTGAGGGGGTAAGGTGCGGTCTGATGCCCTCACCCCGGCCCTCTCCCACAGGGAGAGGGAGAAAACAGCATTACGATGGCATTGCGATGGCCTGCTTCTCTTCGAGCAGTTTTTCCACCACGCCTGGATCGGCGAGCGTTGAAGTATCACCGAGGTTACTGGTGTCACCTGCCGCGATTTTACGCAGAATACGGCGCATAATTTTGCCGGAGCGGGTTTTCGGCAGCGAGTCCGTCCAGTGCAGTACATCCGGTGTGGCAAGCGGGCCAATCTCTTTACGTACCCAGTTTCGCACCTCGGCATACAGCTCTGGCGACGGCTCTTCACCGTGGTTCAGCGTAACGTACGCGTAAATCGCCTGACCTTTAATGTTATGTGGGATACCCACCACGGCGGCTTCGGCAATCTTCGGATGTGACACCAGCGCAGATTCAATCTCCGCCGTACCCAGACGGTGGCCGGAAACGTTCAGCACATCGTCCACGCGTCCGGTTATCCAGTAGTAACCGTCTTCATCACGACGTGCGCCGTCGCCGCTGAAATACATGTTTTTAAAGGTGGAGAAATAGGTCTGCTCGAAGCGCTCGTGATCGCCGAACAAGGTACGTGCCTGACCAGGCCAGGAGTCGGTGATGACCAGGTTACCTTCGGTTGCTCCTTCAAGCGGATGACCTTCGTTATCCACCAGCGCAGGTTGTACGCCGAAGAATGGGTTGGTTGCCGAACCCGCTTTCAGCTGGGTCGCACCCGGCATCGGGGTGATCATGAAGCCGCCCGTTTCGGTCTGCCACCAGGTGTCCATCACCGGGCATTTCTCGTTACCGATTTTCTTCCAGTACCACTCCCAGGCTTCCGGGTTGATGGGCTCACCCACGGAACCGAGAATGCGCAGGGAAGAGCGGTCAGTGCCTTCGATGGCTTTGTCGCCTTCCGCCATCAGCGCGCGGATCGCCGTTGGCGCGGTATAGAGGATGTTGACCTTGTGTTTGTCGACCACCTGACACATACGCGCCGGGGTTGGCCAGTTCGGCACGCCTTCAAACATCAGGGTCGTGGCGCCGCAGGCCAGCGGGCCGTACAGCAGGTAGCTGTGCCCGGTGACCCAGCCTACATCAGCGGTACACCAGTAAATGTCACCCGGGTGGTAGTCGAACACATATTTGAAGGTGGTTGCTGCATAAACCAGATAGCCGCCAGTGGTATGCAGCACGCCTTTTGGTTTACCGGTAGAGCCAGAGGTATAAAGGATAAACAGCGGGTCTTCCGCGTTCATCTCTTCTGGCTGGTGCTGGTCGCTCGCGTTTTCAATCAGATCGCTCCACCACAGGTCGCGACCCTCTTTCCAGTCGATCTTACCGCCGGTACGCTTAAGCACCACAACGTTGCTGACGCTTTTCACGTTAGGGTTTTTCAGCGCTTCGTCGACGTTTTTCTTCAGCGGAATACTGCGACCGGCGCGCACGCCTTCATCGGCAGTGATCACCAGTTTAGAATTTGAATCGACAATGCGACCGGCAACCGCTTCTGGCGAGAAGCCGCCGAAGATCACGGAGTGAATGGCACCGATGCGCGCACATGCCAGCATGGCCACCGCCGCTTCCGGTACCATTGGCATATAAATAGCCACGACGTCGCCTTTTTTAATGCCCTGCTCCAGCAGCACGTTGGCAAAGCGGCACACGTCGCGGTGCAGCTCTTTATAGGTAATGTGTTTGCTCTGAGAGGCGTCGTCGCCTTCCCAGATGATAGCCGTTTCGTTCCCACGTTCGGCCAGGTGGCGATCCAGGCAGTTCGCCGCCAGGTTCAGCGTGCCATCTTCATACCATTTAATTGAGACGTTACCTGGCGCAAAGGAGGTGTTTTTCACCTTCTGATAAGGTTTGATCCAGTCAAGGATATGACCCTGTTCACCCCAGAAGAGATCAGGGCTGGAGACGGATTGCTGATACTTCTCGTGGTACTGCTCCGGGGTGATCAGGCATCGGTCCGCAATGTTTGCGGGAATGTCGTGTTTATGTATTTGGCTCATGGCTTTTTTTCTCCTTGTAAGATGTTAATAATATGTCTCAAAAACGTTAATTGTAGGGGCTTTACAAGCTTTGTTTATTATTTGGGCGGCAGATCACGCATTGTTTGAATAGTGTGAAAAATGAG
Source organism: Enterobacter sp. C4G1 (assembly GCF_052886895.1). Classification (NCBI taxonomy): domain Bacteria; kingdom Pseudomonadati; phylum Pseudomonadota; class Gammaproteobacteria; order Enterobacterales; family Enterobacteriaceae; genus Enterobacter; species Enterobacter sp. C4G1. Next base: position 1,435,952 of record NZ_JBQVVV010000001.1, read on the forward strand.
CGAATGAAACTTTGAAGGGAAATAATTTAGTTGAAGGATTATTCACATTTGTGCAGAAAAAAGCGTTTTTATAACAAAAGGTTATTTATAGGAATTATTACAAATTAGCGTCATAGCCCTTTTTTGTAGTGAAAAGCCTCGTTCTTTAAGGCTTGCGCAGGATGCCGTACAAATGATACTCATACGCCGCGTTAAAAAATCCCATAAACCAACGCAACACAATTCATACCCTTTCAGTATGTCTCCATATTCATGCAGTTTTGGTGAACTGGATGCTTCATTGAGGAAGTCTGTTTCTATGAAAAACGTTAAAGTCAGCCTGGCCTGGCAAATCTTGCTAGCCCTTGTGCTGGGTATCCTGCTGGGTAGTTACCTCCATTATCATAGCGACAGCCGCGAGTGGCTGATTGCGAACCTGCTCTCTCCGGCAGGTGATATTTTTATTCATCTGATCAAGATGATTGTTGTACCTATTGTTATCTCTACGCTGGTAGTTGGCATTGCGGGCGTGGGCGATGCAAAACAGTTAGGCCGCATCGGCGCGAAAACCATCCTTTATTTCGAAGTGATCACGACGATAGCCATTATCCTGGGTATCACCATGGCGAATGTCTTCCAGCCGGGCTCCGGGATCGACATGTCGCAACTGGCGACCGTGGATATTTCGAAATACCAAAGTACGACCGCGGATGTGCAAAGCCATGCCCACGGGCTGATGGGGACTATCCTGTCGCTGGTGCCGACCAACATTGTGGCATCGATGGCGAAAGGTGAAATGCTGCCGATCATCTTCTTCTCTGTGCTGTTTGGGCTGGGGCTCTCTTCCCTGCCAGCGACGCACCGTGAACCGCTAGTGACGGTATTCCGCTCTATCTCTGAAACCATGTTCAAAGTCACCCACATGGTGATGCGCTATGCGCCGGTAGGGGTATTCGCTCTCATCGCCGTCACGGTAGCGAACTTCGGTTTTGCGTCACTGTGGCCGCTGGCGAAGCTGGTTATCCTGGTACACTTCGCGATCCTGTTCTTCGCGCTGGTGGTGCTCGGGATTGTGGCGCGTATCTGCGGGCTGAGTATCTGGATCCTGATCCGTATTCTGAAGGATGAGCTGATTCTGGCATACTCCACCGCCAGCTCTGAAAGCGTGCTGCCGCGTATTATCGAGAAGATGGAGGCTTACGGTGCGCCAGCTTCTATTACCAGCTTCGTGGTGCCGACCGGTTACTCCTTTAACCTGGATGGCTCAACGCTGTACCAGAGTATTGCCGCCATCTTTATTGCACAGCTGTACGGTATCGATCTCTCGCTGTGGCAGGAAATCGTACTGGTGCTGACCCTGATGGTGACCTCAAAAGGTATCGCAGGCGTGCCGGGTGTTTCATTTGTGGTGCTGCTGGCAACGCTGGGGAGCGTTGGTATTCCGCTGGAAGGCCTGGCGTTTATCGCCGGTGTTGACCGTATCCTCGACATGGCGCGTACGGCGCTGAATGTGGTGGGTAACGCGCTGGCGGTACTGGTTATTGCCAAGTGGGAACACAAATTCGACCGCAAAAAAGCGCTGGCGTATGAACGCGAGGTGCTGGGTCGTTTTGATAAGACGGCTGACCAGTAATGTAACGTATTCTTCCCTCTCCCCTTTGGGGAGAGGGTTAGGGTGAGGGGATTTTACTCCCCGCTCAACGCGTCAAACTCTTCACACCCCGTATCAAACCCTTCGGAACAACTCAGGTTTAACCAGTAAAGCGCCTTCTGTTTATTCGGTGTGATAAAGCCTTTTTCGCCCTGCTGGAACAGCATTCCCGCCCAGTATTCGGCATAACCGGTGCGCGACAATGATGAACTGCGTTTGAACCAGGAGGCCGCTTTTACATCGTCCTGAGCCACTTCAACGCCGTTGGCATAAATCAGCCCCAGCAGCAGTTGGGCGTCGACTGCGGAGTCGTTATCAATATCTTCGGTGGCTGTTTGCAGCAATTTGATGGCCTGTGGGTAATCGGTTTTGCCCGCCTGGGTGTTCACCAGCACGCGCGCCAGCATAATTGCACCGCGCTTACTGCCCGCAATGGTGGCCTGCTGGGCCAGCGCTTTGGCATGAGCGTAATCGCCCTGGGTAAACTGGATTTGGGACAGTAACGCCATCGCATCGATATCCCCGCCTTTTGCCGCTTTCTCTGCCCAGAACGTGGCCTGCTTGCTATCGCCAGAACTGAAGTAAGTATCGGCCAGATAATACTGGGCATGGGCATCACCGGCCTCGGCTTGCTCTTTGTATTGGCTGCCAATTTCATCTGCGTAAGCGAATGACGTAATAAGGAACAACAACAGAAAAAGTGGTTTCATGGATCGTTATCATCTGGGTACATGCCGCGCAGTATAATCGTGCGCACAAAATAAAAAAACGGGTGCATTAAGACCTCAGCATCCAACAAGCCGGGCGGAACAGATGTTCCGCCCGATGAGGTTAGCCTGCAAGGCAGGCTAATTTCGCCGCCACCTCCTGATGTTCACTCTTTATTGTCAGCTCGCACAACCTGCCGCGATTAATAAAGGTAAAAATCACTATGGTCGGGCAGATAATAAAGACAATGCCTAACACAGTTTTTAATGGCGTCATGCCTTTTACTCCTTGTGTAAAAAAGAATAAGAGGCTACTCTCAACCTGTTGGTTGTTGAGGGGTAGCCTCGGGTGAATGAAAATTTCCCGGGGCTTTCCACTTTCTGTCCCTCAACAATGCTCAAGACAGAAAGTCTTAAGCACCCGCCGCACATCTTATCTCTCTGAATCAAAATGCAAAGATGTAATTCTTTTTCGCGGAAATTACATTATTTCTGCGAAACGTATTCCGTAATGAATATTGATAAAATAAATATTTCTATTTGAAATAAAAAAGGGGTGAATAGATCACCCCTTTTATTCACCGATTAATTAACGGCTTCACCCCATTGCACTTTCACGCAGACGGGCTTTCAGCTTGTTATATTCATCGATGACATACTGTTCGGCAGCATGTTGATCGACAATCGGCTCTACGCGCACGGCGCAGTATTTATACTCCGGCGTTTTGGTTATCGGGCTTAAGTTTTCCGTCACCAGTTCGTTACAGGCACCGATCCACCACTGGTAGGTCATATAGACCGCCCCTTTGTTGGGTCGATCGCTGACCTGCGCGCGGGTGATGATGCGGCCTTTGCGTGAGTTCACCCACACCAGCGCTTCATCCTGAATGCCAAGACGTTCAGCGTCGGCGGTGTTGATCTGCGCATAGCCAGGTTCATCCGCCAGGGCGGCCAGAGCAGCACAGTTGCCGGTCATCGAACGACAGGAGTAGTGGCCCACTTCACGCACGGTGGAGAGCACCATCGGATACTCATCAGTGAGTTTATCGATTGGCGCCACCCAGTCGCAGGTGAAGAACTGTGCCAGCCCGTTCGGGGTATCGAATTTCTCCTGGAAGAGATACGACGTACCCTGATCGGCTTCTGACTCATCGCGGCATGGCCACTGGATATACCCCAGTTCACCCATTTTTTCATAGGTGGCCCCGTAGAAGTCCGGGCACAGATGACGCAACTCGTCCCAGATTTCCTGGGTGTTGTTGTAGTGCATCGGATATCCCATACGGGTGGCGATTTCGCTGATAATCTGCCAGTCGGTTTTCAGGTCCCACTTCGGCTCTACCGCTTTAAAGAAGCGCTGGAAGCCACGGTCTGCCGCCGTATAGACACCTTCATGCTCGCCCCACGACGTAGACGGTAAAATCACATCCGCCGCTGCCGCGGTTTTGGTCATAAAGATATCCTGGACAATCACCAGCTCCAGATCCTCAAATCCTTTACGTACCGCAGACAGCTCGGCATCGGTCTGGAGTGGATCTTCACCCATGATGTAGGCCGCATGTACTTCGCCATGCGCCGCGCGGTGCGGCAGCTCGCTGATGCGATAGCCAGTGTGCTCAGGCAAGCTTTCCACACCCCAGGCCTTCGCAAACTTGGCGCGGTTTTCCGGGAACTTCACGTACTGATATCCCGGATAGGTATCCGGCAGCGCGCCCATATCACACGCACCCTGCACGTTATTCTGGCCACGCACCGGGTTCACGCCGACATGCGGCTTGCCAAGGTTGCCGGTCAGCATGGCGAGGCTCGTCAGGGAGCGCACGGTTTCCACGCCCTGATAGAACTGGGTCACGCCCATTCCCCACAGAATGGCGGCGGTTTTTGCTGCCGCGTACATCCGTGCTGCCTGGCGGATCTCCTGCGCGCTGACGCCGGTTATCGCTTCGACCGACTCTGGCGTATAGCCTTCGACAATTTTACGATACTCTTCAAAGCCTTCCGTACGGGTGGCGACAAATGCCTTGTCGTACAGATTCTCCTCAATAATGACGTGGCCCATCGCATTCAACAGCGCGATATTCGAGCCGTTTTTCAGTGCGATGTGCATATCCGCAATGCGCGCAGTTTCAATTTTGCGCGGATCGCAGACGATGATTTTCGCCCCGTTGCGTTTCGCGTTAATCACGTGGTTCGCGACGATAGGGTGAGAATCCGCCGGGTTGTAGCCAAAAATAAACACCAGATCGGTGTTATCTATCTCGTTAATCGCATTACTCATTGCGCCGTTACCGACCGACTGGTGCAGACCTGCAACCGATGGGCCGTGTCAGACGCGAGCGCAGCAGTCGACGTTATTGGTACCAATAACGGCGCGCGCGAATTTTTGCATTACATAGTTGGTTTCATTACCGGTCCCGCGTGATGAGCCGGTAGTCTGAATCGCATCCGGGCCATACTTGGCTTTGATGGCGCTCAGGCGCGTGGCGACGTAATCCAGCGCTTCGCTCCAGGAGACGGATTCCAGCTTGCCACCGCGTTCGCGGCGGATCATCGGGGTTTTCAGGCGCGGGGTCAGGATCTGGGTATCGTTAATAAAATCCCAGCCGTAGTAGCCTTTCAGGCACAGCGTGCCCTGGTTGGTTTTCCCCTGTGCCGCCTCCGCCCGTACGATTTTACCGTTATCGACCACCAGGTGGATCTTGCAACCTGAGGCACAATAAGGGCAAACCGTGACGACTTTTTTCATCGCTTTTGCTCCAGTTAAACAGTTCTTTTGCACCTATTATGCAGCTTCTATGCCATGTTTTTATTGTGGGTATCCCCAGACTTTACGGCCTATTTCTGGACAAAACGCTGACGAAAAACAGGCAATCGTCAAAATTGACGTGTCGAAGTGGCGGGGGATGTGACCTGGATTGAAATTCCATCACGAAAAAATAGATTTGGCTGGAGCCGATTGCAGAATGGATCAGACTTAACTCTACACCTCTGATGGATGATGCGATGAAACCGGCGATTCTGGTGGTTGATGACGATACCGCAGTGTGCGAACTGCTACAGGACGTGCTTAACGAGCACGTCTTTACGGTGTTGGTTTGTCATAACGGCCAGGACGCCCTGAGCCTGGCGCAGCTTGAACCCAACATTGCGCTGGTATTGCTGGATATGATGTTGCCGGATATCAACGGCTTGCAGGTGTTATTGCAGCTACAGAAATTGCGCCCGGAGCTACCCGTCATCATGCTGACGGGGCTTGGCAGTGAATCCGATGTCGTGGTTGGCCTGGAGATGGGCGCTGACGATTACATCGGTAAGCCGTTTAATCCACGTGTGGTGGTTGCGCGCGTTAAAGCCGTGCTGCGCCGTACTGGCGTGTTGGCAACCGAAGCCGCCGCCCCGCGCGCGCCGGGGATTGCCTTTAATGGCTGGACGCTGGATACCACCCGTTGTGAGCTGAGCGATCCGCAGCGCAATACCGTGTCGTTAACGCAGGGTGAGTATGGTCTGCTGCTGGCGCTGACGCAAAACGCCCGCCGGGTACTGAGCCGCGAACAACTTCTTGAGCTTACCCACAGCGAAAGTGCCGAGGTGTTTGACCGCACTATCGATGTGTTGATTATGCGTCTGCGGCGCAAAATCGAGGCCAACCCGCACCAGCCTGCGCTGATTAAAACTATTCGCGGGCTGGGCTATGTCTTTGCCACCGATGTTTCTCACAACGAAAAAGCCGCTTAACGGTTCTCTTTAATAAACACCTGCAACTCTGTCAGCGTCTTTGCGCCATCAATGGCGTTGGCGGCCAGCAGGCTTGCCCGCGCGCAGGCGTGGGCCAGATAAATACTCTCAGCCAGCGGCAGTGATTCATGGCAGCCGTATAAAAAGCCCGCGCAAAACGCATCGCCTGCGCCCACGCTGCCAATAATCTCCTCTTGTTCCAGCATCCATGACGGGATCCAGCGACCCGCTTCACCCGGTACTTCTCCCCAGGCGCCTTCCGGGCAGTGGATCACCACGCGCTGCCTGACGCCAGCCGCCAGTAATTGCGCAGCCGCTTCGGCGATGTGGGCGATATTCGGGGCATCGTTGCTGTCGCGCATCTCCAGGCCACTAAACTCGCCGGCTTCCAGTTCGTTAATCACCAGATAGTCGAGATGGTGCAGGGCAGGGAGCACCAGCGGCTGATAGCGAGGGTCGCCCTTACGGGAGACGAGATCGAGCGAGGTTTCATATCCCTGGTCGCGCATCTGTGCCAGCAGGCGTGCGCTGCGCGTGCCAAATTCATCGTCCGGCATATCCAGGCTGTCGAGCAGCAGCAGATACCCCAGATGGAAGATTTTCATCGTGCCATCAAGCCGGTCGAAAGCGGGGAGATCCAACAGACGGTTTGCCCCTGGCGAGTGAAAGAAGGTGCGCTGCCCGCTGGGGTCGGTCATCACCTGCGACATCGAGGTGGGGGCAAAAGTGGTGCGTTGTACGCGCTGGCGGTTGACATGATACTGGTCGAGCATCGCCAGAATATAATCCCCGTCGCCATCTTCGCCAATCAACCCCACCGCCTGTAAAGGCAGGCCGACATGCATTTTCGCCAGCGTCAGTAGAACGTTCAGCGGCGCGCCGCCGGTTGAGCGCTCGCTGTGGGTGATTTCCGCCAGCCAGCCGCGCTCCGGCCATTGCACTATCTGGTGAACATGATCCACCAGCATATTACCTGCGGCGATGATCCCTTTGCGTTCCATTATGCCTGCCCCGCGCTGCCGAAGATGCGCATCTGTTCGGCCACCGTGTCGGTTATCGCCTCTTCAATGCCCAGCAGCAGCTCGGCAAACTCGTCATACAGCGGCTGACGGTGCGACATCCGGTGTTCCACCGACGCCAGTGCTGCCTGCGACATGCCGGTATAGAAATTGATTTTGTGGATCCCCAGTTCGATGGCGCGGCGGAAGTCGGCATCGCTAATGCCAGAGCCGCCGTGCAATACCAGCGGCAGACCGGTTTGCTGGCGAATGGCATCCAGACGGGGGAAATCGAGTTTGGGCTCGCCTTTGTATTTGCCGTGCGCATTGCCAATAGCCACCGCCAGCGCGTCGATGCCGGTCAAATCGACAAATTCGCGCGCCAGGTGCGGATCGGTAAAGAAGGCTTCATCCGCATGGCCATACAAAGCTCCGCCTTCATCGCCCCCCACGGCACCCAGCTCCGCTTCAACGGAGACCCCCACCGCATGACACATCTTCACCACTTCCCGGGTCTGGCGGATGTTTTCTTCGTAGCTCAGCGTGGAGCCATCGAACATCACCGAGCTGAATCCTAAGCGCAGCGCACGCACTACTGCCTCATAATGCAGCCCGTGATCGAGGTTAAGCACCACGGGGATATCGTGTCTGGCGGCCTCGAATTTGACCGCTTCAACAAGCGAATCCAAAGACACATATTTAAAATGCACTTCCGCGATGTTGATGATAAAAGGCGACCGCTCCTGTTTTGCTGCGGCAAACAGCGCGCGCAGGAAGTGGGAGTCGAGAACGTTAAACGCACCCAGCGCGTAATGGTGTTCCCTGGCGTGCTCAAGACCGTCGGCAAGAGAAATTAATGGCATCATTCACTCCTTAAATCCGAAACAGGTTGTATTCGTTGCACAGCACCAGCACTGCCGGTTCGTCTTCTTCGATATTGTTGTAGCGGGCGACTGGCTGTAAAAAGTGATTGTCGTGTTCATCGTCATTGACCGACGACACTTCGCCGACCAGCACATCACCAAAGCCGCGCTCGCCCCAGAAACTGTGGTACAGGCCGGGCGTCAGGCAGATGCTCTCCCCTGGTGCCAGGCGCAGCTGGCTGCCGGGTGCGTGGGTCTGAAGGCAGCCATCGATTGTCACGGTAACGTCGGTGTTTTCCGTTTCTTCATGCGCCCCGGCATTCCATAACTCAATAATCAGATTGCCACCGCCGCGATTAATGATGTCCTCGCGTTTACGCCAGTGAAAATGCATGGGAGTGACCTGGCCGTCGCGCACGTGCATGATTTTTTCGGCATAGCATTTTTCATACGGCACGCCGTTGGGGGAGCCGTTGCGCAGAGTAAACAGCGTTAACCCCTGAGCGGCAAAGTTGTTACCGCCAAACGCGGTGACGTCCCAGCCGAGCTTGAGGTCGAACACTTCACGCCATGCGCCCTGGTCGAGCTGTTGCCATTGCGTTGGCGGGAAGCTGGCAAAGGGTGGCAGGTGAACATCGTGCATGGAAAAGAACTGCCGCGTATGGCCGAGGATTTCGTTGATTTCGGAGCGTTTCATGAGGACTCCTTGAAAGCAGTTCCCTCTCCCGGTGGGAGAGGGTTAGGGTGAGGGCATCAGGCCGCACAACCGTTACTTAACCGTCCATCCCTTATACGTACCGACGTTCTTTTTATCGATCATCGTCACCGGGATCAGCACAGGCTCTTTCGGCGCAGCTTTGCCCTGTAGAATGTCATAGCCGATTTCTACCGCTTTTGCCGCCATCACCTGTGGATCTTGTGCCGGGGTCGCCACAAACAGGGAATTTTCCCGTTTCAGCGCCTCTTCACCATCCGGCGATCCGTCAACGCCGACGATAAAGAACTCACTGCGTTGCGCCTGTTTCGCCGCCAGATCGGCACCGATCGCCGTAGGATCGTTAATTGCGAACACGCCGTCGATCTTCGGATTGGCGGCCAGCAGGGAAGTCATTACCTCCAGCCCGCCTTCACGGCTGCCTTTGGCGTTCTGGTTATCCGACAGCACTTTGATATCCGGGTGGCGCTTAAACTCGGTCTGGCAGCCTTCCACACGGTTTTGTACCGCAGAAACCGGTGGTCCGTTGATGATAACCACATTGCCTTTGCCTTTGAGGCGATCGGTAATGTACTTACAGGCCATTTCCCCCGCCTGGGTGTTATCGGAGGTGATCGTTGCATCTGCCCCTTCCGCCGCCACGTCAACCGCCACCACGACGATCCCGGCATCTTTCGCGCGTTTTACCGCCGGGCCGATCCCTTTAGAATCCGCCGCGTTGAGGATGATCATGTCGACTTTTGCAGCGATAAAGTTATCAATCTGCGCCACCTGCTGACCCAGATCGTAACCGCTGGAAACCAGCGTCACTTTCACGTTATCACCTGCCAGTTTGCGCGCTTCCAGCTCGGCACCTTTGGTTATCTGCACGAAGAACGGGTTAGCCAGGTCACCCACCGTTACGCCGATGGATTTCAGGTCTTTTGCCTGCGCAAATGGAGCTGCGGCAAGCAGTGCGCCAGCACAGAGCGCGGTCACTAAGGGCTTCAATCTCATGCTGTATTCCTCACTCGTAGGGTTTTGTTGTTATGCACTTTGATGGTGTCGGGTACGGTATTTGTCGATCAGCACCGCAATGATGATCACCGCCCCTTTGATCACCAGTTGCCAGAAATAGGAGACGCCCATCAGCGTCATGCCGTTGTTAAGCGTCGCGATGATCAATGCACCCACCAGCGTGCCGGTGATCGTGCCGATCCCGCCGACAAAACTGGTGCCGCCGAGGATCACCGCGGCAATCGCGTCCAGCTCATAGCCCATGCCTAAGTTGCCGTTGGCGCTGTAGAGTCGCGATGCGCTCATCACCCCGCCTAAGCCCGAAAGCAGCCCGCTCATGCCATACACAAACAGCAGCACCATCCACACCTTGATACCGGTTAAGCGTGCCGCCTGCATGTTGCCGCCCACCGCGTAGATATGAACGCCCAGCGTGGTCCGGCGCAGGATGAACCAGCAAATCGCGATGACAGCCAGCGCGATCACCACCAGCCACGGCACGGGGCCGAGATAGTTATTGCCGATCCACTCAAAGCTGATGTTCGAGTTGATAACCGTTGTACCGTCTGCCAGCAGATAGGCTGCGCCGCGCAGGGCCGTGTAGGTTCCTAGAGTGACGATAAACGGCGGTAGCCCGGCAAAGGCCACCAGCGCACCGTTGAATAACCCAAGCACCATACCCAGCATCAGCGCCGCCGGAATCGACAGCATCGCGAACTCAGGGATAAGCGACACCACCATGGCCGCCACCGCCGTGGTGCCCAGAATCGACCCCACGGAGAGGTCAATCCCGCCGGTTAAAATGATGAAAGTCATCCCCGCCGCCAGCACAATGTTGATAGACGCCTGACGGGTAATGTTGAGCAGGTTACTTTCGGTGAAGAAGTTAGGCGCGATAACGCCAAATACCGCCACAATCAGAATTAATATCGGCAAAATACCGATCGTTTGCATCAGATCGCTCATCAGCATTTTTTTGGCGGAGGCGGATTTCGCCACCTGTTGCGGATTGGTTGAGTTGGTCATGATTACACCGCCTGATGATGAGAGTCGTTCACGCCGGTAGCCAGCGTCATAATATTTTCCTGGGTGATGTCGTGCCCGTGAAGCTCGCCTGCAATGCTGCCTTCGCGCATCACATAGACCCGGTCACTCATGCCCACCACTTCCGGCAGCTCGCTGGAGATCATCAAAATGGCCACCCCCTTGCGCGCCATCTGGTTCATGATGCGGTAGATTTCGCTTTTAGCGCCCACGTCCACGCCGCGCGTTGGCTCATCCAGAATCAGAATGCGTGGGCCAATCGCCACCCAGCGCGAGATCAGCAGCTTTTGCTGATTCCCGCCGGACAACCCTCCCGCCCGCACCTGGGAGTGGGGAACGCGAATATTGAGCAGGGCAATGGCGTCATCGGAGATGGACTGGGCTTTTTTACGATTCAACATGCCGAAGGTGGCGTCGCGTTCAAGCGTCGCCATGGTGATGTTCTCTTGCGCTGCCAGCTCCAGGAACAGCCCTTGCTCCTTGCGGTTTTCGGTCAGAAAACCGATGCCGTTTTCAATAGCGGCGCGCGGGGAGTGGATCACCACCGGTTCTCCGTCCACTTCTATCATCCCGCCTGTGGCTTTGCGTACGCCAAAAATCAGCTGTGCCAGCTCGGAACGCCCGGCACCCACCAACCCGGCCAGGCCGACAATTTCGCCGGAACGGACCTGCACGCTACAGGGCTGCACTTTTTTGCCGTCGGTCAGGTGGTGCACGTTAAGGCGCGGGCTGCCGAGCGGGATGTCGCGTTCTTTGTTGAACAGATCGCTTAACGGGCGGCCGACCATCATCCTGACCAGCTCAGAGGCGTTGAGTTTGTCGCGCGTCAGGCTGCCGACGTACTGCCCGTCACGCAGAACGCTGACGCGGTCAGAGAGTTCGTACACTTCCGCCATCCGGTGACTGATATAGATAATCGCCATCCCTTCATCACGCAGGCGCAAAATCAGCTCAAACAGACGATGGGTTTCGCGCGAGGAGAGGGCAGCGGTGGGTTCATCCATCACCAGAATGCGGCTTTTACGGTGCAGCGCGCGGGCGATCTCCACCTGCTGCTGTTCGGCGATGGTGAGTCTCATCACCAGGTCAGTCGCTTTAAAGTGCGCACCCAGGCGGTCAATGACGGCCTGAGCCTGGGCGGCCATCTCTTTACGCTGCACCAGCCCGCCGCGCGATAGCTCGCTGCCAAGGAAGATGTTTTCGGCAACGGTCAGGTTGGGAGCAAGCTGCATCTCCTGATAAATCAGGGTAATGCCTGCGGCCAGCGCATCTTTTGGGCCTTTGATATGGAACGGCTGGCCGTCGATCAGGATCTCGCCGCTGGTGGCGGTATAAGCCCCGGCGAGGATCTTCATCAGTGTGCTTTTACCGGCGCCGTTTTCACCCATTAACGCGTGGATCTCACCGGGGAAAACCGTCAAATCCACACCCTTGAGCGCGTGGAAATTGCCAAACGTCTTGGCAATATTGCGCATCTCTAATACCGGGGTTCTGCTCATGGCGGATCTCCTGCAAATGTCGATATCCGCACTTCATCACAGGTTCGTAAATGCAAAATGTCAGAAGCTGTTCATATTTGTCATAGTTATGAATAGCTAATCGCCGTCACATTTTTCTTTTCCCTCTCCCCGTGGGAGAGGGCCAGGGTGAGGGCATCAGACCGCAAAGGAGCCTAAACAGATGCCATCACGCCGTCCTCCGTTCTTCGCCAGTGCCCGCGGACGCCTGCTGATTTTTAATCTGCTGGTGGTGGCGGTGACGTTAATGGTCAGCGGGGTGGCGGTGCTTGGCTTCCGTCATGCCAGCCAGATCCAGGAGCAGGTGCAGCAGCAAACGCTGGATGACATGACCGGCAGCATGAACCTTGCGCGCGATACGGCGAATGTGGCCACGGCGGCGGTGCGGCTCTCTCAGGTGGTGGGGGCGCTGGAATACAAAGGGGAAGCTGACAGGCTGAAGCAAACGCAAATGGCGTTGCGTCATTCGCTGGAGCAACTTGCCGATGCGCCACTGGCCCAGCAGGAGCCAGCGCTGGTGGCGCGAATTATTCGCCGGAGTAATGAATTACAGCAGAGCGTGACGGGGATGCTGGAGCGTGGGCAGCGCCGACATCTTGAGCGTAACGCGCTGCTTAGCTCGCTCTACCAGAGCCAAAGTTATCTGCGCCATTTGCAGGACATTAACCGCCGCTTCGGCAGCAATGTGCCGGATGCGCAGCAGCTTACGGAAATGGACCGGCTTATCATCGCCGCCATCGACACGCCTTCGCCCCGCGCCACGGTTCAACAGCTGGATGCGGTGACGGCAACCTTGCCCCGCAGCGCCACGCAGTCGGTGGTGAACATGGTGCTGCCCGACTTTGACAACGAACTGCGCAAGCTCGCCCCGCTATCTAACCAGCTGGAAGAGAGCGATTTGTCTATCAGCTGGTATATGTTTCATATCAAGGCGCTGGTGGCTATTTTAAACAGCGACATCAATCAGTACGTTGAGCAGGTCGCGCAAGCCTCTACCCTGCGTACTGCCCAGAGCCATCAGGAGCTGCGCTCCATCAGCGTCTTTATCAGCGTGTTTGCCCTGCTGGCGCTGATTATCACCGGCTGCGCCTGCTGGTATATCTACCGCAATCTCGGGACTAACCTGACGGCGATTTCCAGAGCGATGTCGCGCCTTGCCCACGGGGAGCAGGATGTCTCGGTTCCCGCACTGCAACGGCGCGATGAGCTGGGTGAGCTGGCGCGCGCGTTTAACGTTTTTGCCCGCAACACCGCGTCGCTTGAGCACACTACCCGGCTGCTGAAACAAAAAACCTCGCAGATGGAGATAGACCGCATAGAGCGTCAGGGGCTGGAAGAGGCGCTGCTGCACAGCCAGAAGATGAAGGCTGTCGGGCAACTGACGGGCGGGCTGGCGCATGACTTTAACAACCTGCTGGCGGTGATTATCGGCAGCCTGGAATTAACCGACCCCGCCTCGCCGGATGCGCTGCGCATCAACCGGGCGCGCAAGGCGGCCGAGCGCGGGGCGTTGCTGACCCAGCGTCTGCTGGCGTTTTCCCGCAAACAGTCCCTGAATCCACACGCGGTAGAGATGAAACCGCTGCTGGAAAACCTCGGCGAACTGATGTGCCACTCGCTGCCCGCCACCATCACGCTGGACATCGAAGCGCAGTCCCCGGCCTGGCCGGCGTGGATTGACGTCAGCCAGCTGGAAAACGCCATTATCAACCTGGTGATGAACGCCCGTGATGCCATGGAAGGGCAAACTGGGGTGATTAAGGTCCGCACCTGGAACCAGCGGGTCACCCGCAGTGACGGGCGCAGGCAGGACATGGTGGCGCTGGAGGTGATTGATCATGGCAGCGGGATGTCGCAGGAGGTGAAATCCCAGGTCTTCGAGCCGTTTTTCACCACCAAACAGACCGGCAGCGGCAGCGGACTGGGGCTGTCGATGGTTTACGGATTTGTGCGCCAGTCCGGGGGGCGCGTGGAGATAGAAAGCGCGCCAGGGCAGGGAACCACGGTGCGGCTACAGCTTCCGCGTTCAACGCTTGCGCCCGTTCCCCGGGATGAAACGCTGGCTGCTACCACCGCAGCAGACAGCGATCGGCTGGTGCTGGTGCTGGAAGATGAGAGTGATGTTCGCCAGACCCTGTGCGAGCAACTTCACCAGCTAGGTTACCTGACGCTTGAAGCCGAAAGCGGCGAGCAGGCGCTGAAAATGCTGAATGCTTCGCCAGATATTGGATTGTTTATCAGTGACTTAATGTTACCGGGTGGCTTAAGTGGCGCAGAGGTGATTAACCAGGTGCGAACCCAGTTCCCGCAGCTACCGGTGTTGCTGATGAGCGGTCAGGATCTCCGTCCGGCGCATAACCCACAGCTGCCGGACGTGGCGTTATTACGCAAACCTTTTACCCGTGTACAGCTGGCGCAGGCGTTACGTAAGGTGACGGCATGAGCTACAAAATTTGAGATTCCTCCGCTACCTCATGTCCCGGCCGTTCAATACAGTAAAGCCAGCCCCCCTGCGAGACTGGCTTTATGAAACGTTACTCTACCGCTTTGTTATTGGGTTTGCTGTCCCTGACCAGCCAAATGGCACATGCCGATATCGTTGATGATGCCATTGGCAACATTCAGAAGGCGATTAATGACGCCTATAACCCCAGCAGCAGTAGCAGCGATCGCAGCAGTGATGACGACGATCGTTATGACACCAGTCGTTCCACGGACAGCCGTCAGTATGACGACCGTCGCAGGCAGCTCGAGGACCGACGTCGCCGTCTGGATGAACGTCAGCGCCAGCTTGATGATGACAGGCGTCGTCTGGAAGATGATGAGCGGCGGTTAGAGGAAGATTACGATCGCGGATAAGTGCGGTCTGTTGCCCTCACCTTAACCCTCTCCCACGGGAGAGGGAGAAAGCCTAATCCAGCACCAAAACCATTCCGTCATACCCCGCTTCAATCCCCTCCGGCAGCGGGTTATCCATCATCCACACGTCAAACTGGTGGCTGATATGCGTCAGTATCACCTGCGGGCAGCCAATGACCTCGTTCAGGGCAATCACTGCGTTTAAATCGCTGTGATTACGTGGCGTCTCTTCACGCGGCGCGTGGCTACAGTCGATGATGATGACCTGCGGCTGGTTGTTGAGCAGAAACTTCACCGTTTTATCCGGCAACCCGGCGGTATCCGACAGCCACGCCACGCGGCTGTGCGCGCTTTCCAGCAGATAGCCGAAGGTCAGTTTTGAGTGATTGAGCGGCAGCGGCGTAACCCGTAATCCCTGAAGCTCAAACACCACGAACGGTGCCACGGTGTGACTAAAATCGAGCAGTCCGGGGTGTTTGAAAAGATCGTCGCATCCTTCTTCATCCGGCGGGCCATACACCGGAATGGTGGCTCCCACCCCCCAGCGCAGCGGGAACAAGCCCTGGACGTGATCCATATGATAGTGAGTGAGTAAAAACTGCTGGAAGCTACCTGCCGGCCAGTTGTCCATCAGGTGCGGTATCCCCGCATCCAGCAGCGTTACCGCATCATTGAATTTGACCACCGCGCTACAGGGGCGGCGGCGGTGTTCATCCTGCAAACGCGCCCGGCGACAGGCCGCGCAGTCACAACCAAACACCGGCACCAGCTGTGCCCCACCTGTTCCCGTCAGCGTGATCGTCAGACTCATAACGCACCTCTACAGCGGTTTAGTGAACCGGAAATGGCTCTGGGTATACCCTTCACGAACGTAAAAGCGGTGCGCACTGGTGCGCTTCACGCTGGTGGACAACTCGGTTAACTCGGCACCCGCGTGGCGAGCATAATCTTCCGCCCACGCCAGCAGCTGGCTGCCTATCCCCAGGCTTCGCGCCTGTGGCATCACCACCAGCTCCTGGATCTCACCAATCCATCTGGCGTGGTGCAGATGAAACTGCATATGCAGCCCAATCATGCCGATAATTGTTCCGTCGAGCACTGCCAGCTGATAGTGCATATTGCGGTCCCGAAGATTGGCGAGAAACCCGGCGTGAAACGCCTGATGATCGAACTCGCTTTGTTTCAGCTCGCAAATCAGGCCATAAACGGCGGAAGCATCATCAGGCGTGGCAGGGCGAAGCTGGCAGTCAGGCATGTTGTTTTTCCTTTTGGCGGATAAGTGAGAGGAAATTATTCACTGACTGTAACAAACTTCCATCGTTGTTGAGGATATGACATTGCGAAGGGGTATACCGTGCCGCACGCTCCAGCCGCAGGTCTATCTCCCGCGCGTTTTCACGCCCACGGCTTTGCAGCCTGCTTCGCAGAATATCTGGCGATACCTGTAAGCATACCGGAAGCAGCGCGGATTCGTATCTGACGCGGGCCTGGGTCAGATGTGCGCGTGAACCGTTCACCAGCACGTCAAACCCCGCGTGAAGCCACAAATCTATCTCCACACCAACGCCATAGTAAAAGCCGTTAGCGTGCCAGCTCAGCGCCAGCAAATTCTGCCCGGCGCGGGTAAAAAACTCCTGCTCGCTCAGTGAGATATGATTCTCACTTCCGGCGTTTGCCGCGCGGGTAATGTAACGATGCGCGACCAGCAGTTGTGAATGCTCCCGCTGGCGTAACGCCGACAGCAGGCTGTCTTTACCGGAGCCCGAAGGCCCCATTAACCAGATTAATCTTCCCATCAGAACACCCGTTTTCCCTGACGCCATACATGGTCGATATGGATGTGCTCGCCCTTACGATGTGCCAGCACCAGATCCGCTCGTTTACCTTCACCAATCACACCACGATCCTGAAGGTGCAGCGCGTCGGCCGGGTTTTTCGTCACCAGACGGATCGCCTGCGGCAGGGTGAAGGTGTTGCTTTCGTCATCCGCCACCCGGAACGCCGCATCCAGCAGGCTGGCGGGGTAGTAATCAGAAGAGAGGATATCCAGCAGCCCGAGCGAAGCCAGTTTACTGGCGGCTACGTTGCCGGAGTGGGAGCCGCCGCGCACGATGTTTGGCGCGCCCATCAACACGTTCATGCCGTGCCTGCGCGAGGCCTCTGCGGCATCGAATGTGGTCGGGAATTCGGCGATCACGCTACCAAGCTGATGAGACTCAGCCACATGCTCATGCGTGGCGTCGTCGTGGCTGGCAAGCGCGATATTACGGTCACGGCACATGGCCGCGATGGAGAGGCGGTTAGGCTGCGACCAGCGGGCAGCCAGGGCGAGTTGCTCTTCCTCGTAGCGCGCCATCTCGTCATTAGTAAGGGAGTATTTTCCCTGGTAGTACTCGCGATATTTTTCGATATTGGCAAACTGGCGCTGCCCCGGCGAGTGATCCATCAGCGACACCAGGGTGACGGGCTCGCGCCCGACCAGCTTCTCAAACAGCGGCAGCGTGGTGTGATGCGGCAGCTCGCAGCGCAGATGCAGACGATGCTCGGCACGGTTGAGGCCGCGTTTTTGCGTCTCTTCTACGGCGTTGATCATCTTTTCCAGATTCTCAAGGCGATCGCCGCCGTCGCGCACGTCACCAATTGCCACCGCATCCAGTACGGTCGTGATCCCGCTGGCCACCATCAGCGCATCGTGGCTGCTCATCGCCGAATGGGCGGGCCAGTCGACCTTTGGCCGTGGGGTAAAGAATTTATCCAGATTATCGGTATGCAGTTCGATAAGCCCCGGCAGCAGCCAACCGCCTTCGCCGTCCATCGCTTCAGGCGCGCGGCTTTGGGTTTCGGCAAACGCGCGGATCACCCCGTCCTGGATCTCAATCGAGCCGCCAACCACTTCATTTTCCAGCACCAGCTTTACGTTATTAACGATCATGCGTGGGTCCCCATCGGGTGCAATCTGTCAGCCACGCGCGAACGCACGGTTTCGTCGTGGAAGATCCCCACGACCGCCGCGCCGCGTGCTTTGGCCTGTTCGATCAGTTCAACCACGGCTGTACAGTTTTTGCTGTCCAGCGAGGCGGTAGGTTCATCGAGCAGTAAAATCGGGTAATCGACGATAAACCCCCGCGCAATGTTCACGCGCTGCTGTTCACCACCAGAAAACGTGGAAGGGGCGAGATGCCACAGGCGTTCCGGCACGTTGAGGCGCGTCAGCAGGCCTGCGGCTTTGGCGGCGCAGGTTTCACGCGGCACGCCCAGATCCAGCAGCGGCTGCATCACCACGTCCAGCGCGGAGATCCTGGGGATCACCCGCAAAAACTGGCTCACCCAGCCGATCGTTGACCGGCGGACTTCCAGCACCTTGCGTGCCGGGGCCTGCACCAGATCCACCCACTCGTCATTGTGGCGGATGTGAATGTGGCCTTCGTCCGGAAGATAGTTGGCATAAAGCGAGCGCAGGAGGGTGGATTTACCGCTGCCGGAATGGCCATGCAGCACCACACATTCGCCCTTGCTGACCTCAAGCGAGGCATTTTGCAGCACCGGCAGGCGCACGCTGTTTTGCTGGTGGAGCACAAAAGTCTTACTGACATTTTCAACGTGGATCATTTTGGCCTCGTGGCGTTTTCTTGCCGGGTGGCGGCTTCGCCTTACCCGGCCTACAGGTGCGGTGTTCGTAGGCCGGGTAAGCGCAGCGCCACCCGGCAACAGCAACATCAGTTCTGCAAAACAGACGACACCAGCAGCTGAGTGTACGGATGGTGCGGATCGTCCAGCACGCGGTCGGTTAAACCACTTTCCACCACCTGGCCCTGCTTCATCACCAACAGGCGGTCGGCCAGCAGGCGCGCAACACCCAGATCGTGGGTGACAATCACCACGGCAAGGTTCAGCTCTACCACCAGGCCGCGCAACAGGTCGAGCAGGCGAGCCTGTACAGAAACGTCCAGCCCCCCGGTTGGCTCATCCATAAACACCAGCTTCGGGCGCGTGACCAGGTTGCGGGCGATTTGCAGACGTTGTTGCATCCCGCCGGAAAATGTCGTTGGCAGGTCGTCGATACGCGAGGCCGGGATTTCAACCTCTTCCAGCCAGTGTTGCGCAGTGGCGCGGATATGGCCGTAGTGGCGTGCACCGGTCGCCATCAGCCGCTCGCCAATATTTCCACCCGCCGATACCTGGCGGCGCAGGCCGTCCATCGGGTGTTGATGCACCACGCCCCATTCGGTGCGCAGCAGGCGACGGCGTTCGGCTTCGCTCATCCCGTACAGCGATTGGCCTTCATATAAAATGTCGCCATTTTGCGGCGTCAGGCGCGCAGAGATGGACTTCAGCAGAGTGGTTTTGCCCGAGCCGGACTCGCCGACAATCCCGAGCACTTCCCCCGGCCATAGCTCAAAGGAGACATCGCTGAAGCCTTTGCCAGGCGCATAAAGGTGGGTCAGATTGTTGACCGAAAGCAGCGGTTTCATTGGCCTTTCGCCTCGCTCTGTTGGCGGCAGAAATCGGTGTCGGAACAGACAAACATCCGTTTGCCGGTGTCATCCAGCACCACTTCATCCAGGTAGCTGTGTTTCGAGCCGCAGATGGCACATGGCTCATCCCATTCCTGCACCGTAAATGGGTGATCGTCGAAATCGAGGCTTTCCACACGGGTGTAAGGCGGCACAGCGTAAATACGCTTCTCGCGCCCTGCGCCGAACAGCTGGAGCGCAGGCATCATGTCCATTTTCGGGTTATCGAATTTTGGGATGGGCGACGGGTCCATCACGTAGCGCCCGTTGACCTTCACCGGGTAGGCGTAGGTGGTGGCAATATGGCCGAAGCGGGCGATATCTTCATACAGTTTCACCTGCATGATGCCGTACTCTTCCAGAGCGTGCATGGTGCGGGTTTCCGTTTCGCGCGGCTCGATAAAGCGCAGCGGCTCCGGGATAGGGACCTGGAAAATCAGGATCTGATCTTCAGTGAGCGGTGTTTCGGGAATGCGGTGGCGGGTCTGGATAAGCGTTGCGTCTTCCGTGCGCTCGGTGGTGTTTACGCCCGTTACGCGCTTAAAGAAGTTGCGAATCGACACGGCGTTGGTGGTGTCGTCCGCGCCCTGGTCGATGACTTTCAGCACGTCGGCTTCACCGATCACGCTGGCCGTGAGCTGAATCCCGCCAGTGCCCCAGCCATAGGGCATCGGCATTTCCCGGCCGCCGAACGGCACCTGATACCCCGGGATCGCCACGGCTTTTAAAATGGCGCGGCGGATCATGCGTTTGGTTTGCTCATCCAGATAAGCGAAGTTGTAGCCGTTTAAGTTAGCCATGTGATCGCTCCCGTTGCAGGCGTTTCAGCAGTTCCAGTTCGGCCTGGAAATCAACGTAGTGCGGCAGCTTGAGGTGCGAGACAAAGCCTGCTGCTTCCACGTTATCGGCATGAGCCAGCACAAACTCCTCGTCCTGTGCCGGGCCGGAGATATGTTCACCGTAGTCGGGTGCCTGCAACGCGCGGTCGACCAGCGCCATGGCCATTGCCTTGCGTTCGCTCATGCCATACGCCAGGCCGTAGCCGCGCGTGAAGTGCGGCTCTTCGTCTTCCGGCGCCACAAAACCGTTGACCATTTCACACTCGGTCATCAGCAGTTCGCCGACGTTAACCGCAAAACCCAGCTCTTCTGGCACAATTTCCACATCGATATAGCCGCTGCGGATCTCTGCGGCGAACGGGTGGTTACGCCCGTAACCGCGCTGCGTAGAGTAGGCGAGCGCCAGCAGATAACCTTCGTCGCCGCGCATCAGCTGTTGCAGGCGCGATGAGCGTGAGCAAGGGTAAACCGGGGGCGTGCGGGTGATGTCGTCCGGCGTGCTGCCGGTGTCTTCTTCGGCTTTTGCCAGCCCCTGATGCGCCAGCAGGCTAAACACGTGCGGGGAGGTATCTTGCTGCGGCTCGGCCGTACTCAGGGAGGGCGTTTCGCCGTTTGCCAGCAGCGTGAAATCCAGCAGACGGTGGGTGTAATCGTAGGTCGGGCCAAGCAGCTGGCCGCCGGGGATATCTTTGTACACCGCCGATATTCGGCGCTCTAAGCGCATCTCGGCTGAATTAATCGGCTCGCTTACCGCCAGTCTGGCAAGGGTGGTGCGGTAGGCGCGCAGCAGGAAGATGGCTTCGATGTTATCACCGCTGGCCTGCTTGAGTGCCAGCGCGGCCAGCTCGCGATCGGCAATGCCGCCTTCGGTCATCACCCGGTCGACGGCCAGATTCAGCTGTTGTTCTATCTGGGCAACGCTCAGCTCGGGAAGCTGCTCATCACCCCGTCGTCTGTGCTCCTGTAACGAATGGGCGGCGGCAATCGCCTTTTCGCCCCCTTTAACGGCGACGTACATCAGCACACCTCCACATGAGTGGTTCGCGGTATCGCCAGCAGGCGTTCGCCGCAGGTCAGGATCAGGTCGATACCCAGCGGGAACGGGTGCGGGCGCTCGGTGAGTTCATGGATGATGCATTCCGGCAGCTGTGGCGCGATCATGCGTTCGTCGGCGATCCCCGCCCCGGTGAGGCGTAACATGCGCCCGCCACTCAGGCTGGATACCTGCAAAATCAGCGTGGCGCTGGTTTCCGGGGCCACGGCGCTGCCTTCGCTCAGGGCGTTGAGCTGCTCGTGGCTTATCTGCTCATCCGCCACCGCAAATATCGCCTGATGTGGCTGCTCTACCAGCGGGGCATTGGTGTGAAAACGCAGGTTCTGGCAGGCGATGTCGTTCGACATCCGGCCAGAAAGCCACACCGGGGTGTCGTTATCGGCAAGGGTCAGTAGCACGCTGGTGGTAGCCAGGTTTAGTGGCAGCCAGCCTTGTGAAAGCTGATGCAGCGATACAATAACGCCCGGTTCGCTCATGGCTTTCAGCAGGCGACGAAAACTGTGTTGGGCATCCTGGACGGCCAGGGTAAAAGCGGGTTGAAGCGTCATGCGTTGTCTCCGCGAACGAGCGTAAAGAAGTCGACCCGGCTGGTGTTTACTTCGGCCTGACGCGCGGCAAGGCGTGCGGCGCGGCCAGCTTCCAGCGGGGCAATGAGGGTTTCCATTAATGACTGGAAATGAGGTTGTTCCTGCAACAGGGCGTCGATGACCGCGCAGCGCTCAGCGTGCGCTTTATCGCGCCCTATCACGTAGCTATAGCCAAGCGTGCCGCTGTTCAGGCGAATGACGGCGCGGGTGAGCGTGGCATCTCCGGCAAAGAAGCGCTCGCCGGTTCCGCCCATGCGCGCCTGGATCTGCACCAGGCCAATCTCCGGCGTACGGATGGCTTCGTAATCTGGCGTCAGGCTGAGCGCATTCATGCGGCCACGCAGCGCGGCAGGCTGGCTATGAGCGAGCACACGCATCCAGCGCTGGCGGGTGGAGGTATCAAAGTGCATTCAATGCTCCATTGTGAATTCAATCATGTCGGCGCGGGTCAGGCTGACGGAGTATTCCGTTGCGTTGATCTCACCGTCACGGTGGTTAAGGGTGCGCACGCAGAGCAGAGGAGCCATGTTGGGGATCTCCAGCACTTTGCTCTCTTTGGCCTGCGCGCGGCGGGCGCTGATACGGGTCTGGGTGCGTTTGAGCGCAATACCTGTGGCATCACGCATGAAGTCGTGCAGCGACCCGCTGGAAAAGTTTTGCAGTACCGGCCAGAGGCCCAGGTCTGCGAAGTAGTGGTCTATCTGGCAGACCGCCACACCGTTGACCCGGCGCAGCGTGCGCAGGTGCACCACGTTATCGCCCTCCTGAATGCCCAGCGCGTCAGCCACGTGGCTGGAGGCCGGACGCAGCACCGACAGCAGCTTCTCGCTGGTGGGGTGGCTACCCTGATCGAGCAGATTCTGGCTAAAGCGGGCCTGCGCGTTGAGCGGGTAGTCGAACGGGCGCATCAGCACCAGCACGCCCACGCCCTGACGACGCTGTACCCATCCGCGCTCGACCAGCTGATCGATGGCGCGGCGCAAGGTATGACGATTCACTTCATAACGGTCGGCAAGCTGTTGTTCGGCAGGCAGGTAGTCTCCGCAGCGGTAGTGCGTGCGCAGTTCCACTTCAAGCTTTGCCGCGATCTCTTGCCAGCGGGTAGGGTAACTGGTCGGATGTCTGGATAAGTGCATATAAATCAAAGCCTCGCTTCTCAGATGAAGTGCTTACGCAAACGTTGAGAGAGGAAATCCAGCAGGCTGACGGTGATGATGATAAGCACCATCAGGGCGCAGGTTTGCTGGAACTGGAAACCGCGAATGGCTTCCCATAGCGTCACACCAATGCCGCCTGCACCCACCATGCCGACCACGGTGGCGGAACGGACGTTGGACTCGAAGCGGTACAGGGAGTAGGAGATGAGCAGCGGCATCACCTGCGGCAGCACGCCGTACAGAATTTCTTCGATTTTATTGGCACCGGTCGCGCGGATGCCTTCAACCGGGCCGGGCTCAATGGCTTCAACCGCTTCCGAAAGCAGCTTGGAGAGCACGCCGGTGGTGTGAATGAACAGCGCCATTACCCCGGCAAACGGGCCAAGTCCCACGGCGACCACAAACAGCATCGCGAAGACCATTTCGTTGATGGCGCGGCAGGCGTCCATCAGGCGACGCATCGGCTGGTACACCCACCACGGCACGATGTTTTCGGCGCTCATCAGGCCAAACGGAATGGAGAGAATGACGGCAAGGGCGGTACCCCAGACGGCGATTTGCAGGGTGGTGGCCATCTCGCCGAGGTAATCCTGCCACTGGCTGAAGTCCGGCGGGAAGAAGTCGGCGGCGAAGGTTGCCATGTTGCCGGAGTCTTTAAAGAGCAGCAGCGGATCCATTTCCGCGCCCTTCCAGGAGATAACAAGCACCGCCAGCAGAATGGCCCAGCTAAATAGCGAGAACCAGCTGCGCTTTGGTGGCGGGACGGTGATGGTTTGCATGTGTTCTCCTTTATCTGTTCTCCCTCTCCCTGTGGGAGAGGGCCGGGGTGAGGGCATCAGCGTGCGCATTTCCCCCTCACCCTAACCCTCTCCCTCAAGGGAGAGGGGACTTGAGTTACTGAACCACTTTATTCACGCTGGTCATTGCGCTCAGCGCCGCAGTCAGGCGGTCGAGATCTTCAAGCTGTGCCTGAATCTCAGAGACTTTGCTGGTCTTCTCTTCATCCTTCAGACCTTTGTTGTCCTTCACGCCCTGCATCTGTTTAAACAGCGCCAGCTGGCGAATCGGCACCAGTTGCAGGTCGCTTGAGGCGCGGAACGGCGCCCAGCCCAGACGTTCCAGCACGGCTTTCTCTTCCGGCGTTTTGCCGTAGTTCATGAAGAAGTCGTACACCTTGTCCTTGGTGCTTTCGGAGAGGTTTTTGCGCCACACGATTGGGTCACCCGGGATCAACGGGGACTTCCAGATAACCTTCAGCTCTTTCAGCTTGTCCGGCGCGGAGGTCTTCAACTTGTCGAGGTTTTCGGTGTTGTTGGTGGCAACATCTACCTGCTTGTTCGCCACGGCCAGCGCGTTGGTTTCGTGGCTGGCGTTGACGGTGCGCTTAAAGTCACTGGCAGACGCATTGTTCTTGGCGAAGACGTAGTAGCCTGGGACCAGGAAGCCAGAGGTAGAGTTCGGGTCGCCGTTACCAAAGGTCAGATCTTTGCGTTTGGCGAGCATGTCGTTGAGGTTATTGATTGGGCTGTCTTTATTGACGATCAACACGCTCCAGTAACCCGGGGAGCCATCTGCCGCAACGGTCTGGGCAAAGACCTGGCCGTTCGCGCGATCGACCGCTTCCATCGCAGAGAGGTTGCCGTACCAGGCGATGTCCACTTTGTTAAAGCGCATTCCCTGGATGATGCCCGCGTAATCCGGAGCGAAGAAGGCGTTCACTTTGATCCCCAGTTTGGTTTCCATATCTTTCAGGAACGGTTCCCACTGAGGTTTGAGATTCTGCTGTGATTCCGTCGAAATAATGCCGAAGTTCAGTGCTTTTTCCTGCTCTTCCGCGTACGCAGGGCTTAACAGGGTGCTGATGCTGAACATGCTGGTGAAGGCCAGCGCGGCAACGGCTTTGTAGCTCATGTACTTTCCTCGGATCGGGTTGAGTTATGCAGCCTGCGCGTTCTCATCGACGCGATTAATGCTGCGGTAGAGATGGTCAAAACGGTCGTTATCAAACTGATGGCTTGCGCCATCGAAGAACACGTGCCCCTGACGCAGCGCGACAATGCGTTCGCAGTAGCGCAGGGCGTAATCCACCTGATGCAGCGTCACCACAACGGTGATGCCGTCGTTCTGGTTAATGTCGCGCAGGGTTTCCATCACGATGCGGGCAGATTCCGGGTCGAGCGAGGCAATCGGCTCATCGGCCAGGATTACTTTGGCTTTTTGCATCAGCGCACGGGCAATCGCCACGCGCTGCTGCTGGCCACCGGACAGGGTGGACACGCGCTGGTGAGCAAAATGGGCCATGCCGACGCGGGTCAGCGCCTGCAACGCTTGTTGTTTCTGTGAAGGGGAGAACCAACGCAGGCAGGTACGCCAGAACGGGGTGCTGCCGAGTGCGCCAATCAGAACGTTCTCCAGCACCGTCAGGCGATTCACCAGGTTGAACTGCTGGAAGATGTAGCCTGTTTGCGCGCGGCTTTTGCGGATATCACGCGCCAGACGGCCCGCGCGCTGCACGGTGTTACCCAATAGCTCAACGTGGCTTTCGGGCGTTTTATCGCAGGTGATAAGCCCGCTCAAATGACGCAGAAGGGTGGATTTACCTGAACCGGAGGGGCCCAGCAGTGCCACCATTTCGCCCTGCTGGACGGTCAGATCAACGGCATGAAGAGCCTTATTGTGATGAAAGGTCTTGCTCAGTTTCTCGACGCGGATGACAGTTTGCATGTGCACAGGCCTCAGAATAAATGTGGCCTCATGCTGGCGCATCAATGTGACATTTGGGTTAAGTCCTGGTTGCGGGAATTTGAAGAGTTGAGGGGAAAACGATGACAATCACGGCAGGCTCGCCAACAGCGCCCGGTGGCACTGTTGGCGGATGCGTTGCGCTTATCCGGCCTACGACGTTTGTTGCTGTTTAACGACGTTAATCATCCACGGCACACCGTATTTGTCGGTGACTTTACCGAAACCATGCGCCCAGAAGGTCTCCTGCCAGGCCATTTCAATGCTGCCGCCAGCGGCCAGATTATCGAACCAGCGTTTACCTTCCGCCACGTCCTGGGTGTCGAGGACCAGGGTAAACCCGGCGTACTGTGCTTTGGTGCCGGGCGGTAACCCATCGCTCATCATGATATCGCTGCCCGCGATGCGGACATTCGAGTGAGCAATAGCGGAATCCGGGAATTTCATACCTGACGGACAGCCTTCTTCACTGTTGTCATCTTTTGGCATTTCGCCGAAGGTGATTTTGTAGAGAACGTCTGCGCCGACGGCCTGCTGGTAGAAGGCGCTGGCCTCTGCACAGTTGCCGGCGAAAGAGATGTAGGGACTTAATGGCATAATTTTTACCTCAGGTAAAAGAAGCCCAATAAGTGTAGTTCTGTTTTTGTAGGCTGGATAAGCGCAGCGCATCCGGTAAAAGCGCCTGGCGGCGCTTCGTTTACCGGGCCTGCATGAGAGATAAAGGCAGGTAAATCAGTTCTTTTTCACGAATTCAGATTTCAGCTTCATTGGGCCAAAACCGTCAATTTTGCAGTCAATATTATGGTCGCCTTCAACCAGACGGATATTCTTCACTTTGGTGCCAATCTTCAGCATTGAAGAGCTGCCTTTCACTTTCAGATCTTTAACGACGGTAACACTGTCGCCATCGGCCAGCAGATTACCGTTAGCATCTTTAACGATCAGGGTATCGCTATCCGCAGAAGGTTCTGCATTGTTCCATTCATGGGCGCATTCCGGGCAGATGAACATGCCATTATCTTCGTAAGTGTATTCAGAATTGCATTTCGGGCAGTGTGGGAGTTGCATGTCGGTATCCTCAAAAAAATGCTTAACGGGCTGGAAAGTGCCAGCTAAATGACGGCATGGTGCCGAAAAAGGCGGCAAGTATAGCGCAAATCCACAATCTTGTCGGTGATATTACATAATAAAAAAAGTGCAAAATTTCTGTCGGGAATGACACTTCCTGTCAGTCAGATAAGCGATTCTTACAGCATTAAGACCGTGGAAAACGTTGATGTTAAATATATCGATTATTTTATTACATCAAATTGCTACGCCCCTTCATTTCGGATAAGGTTAAGCAGTAAGTTGTTATTTATCCATAGTCTCTACCGCCATGCAGCAAATGGCGGCGGTGAATTACCTCTCTTTTTAGGTGGGTAAATAATGATGATATATCCTGAAATTTCCTAAAAATGCGCTACGCTTTTTATCTTTTGGTTATCTGACCAAGGGGGGAGTTTTACACGCAATACAATGATAAGAATATAATTCTGATTATCATCAATCAGTTATATTTAAGTGACCATGTTTTCCACACGTGATCATATAAGCCAAAACAGCATAATTAAAACGAAGTGGCTTAATAAAAGTAATAAATTTGCGTTAAGGAAAGGCTTTTATCATGCACACACAGACCATTTTTGAATTAAGCCAGGAAGCGGAACGCTTGCTCCAGCTTGCTTTGCAGAATCTTGATACGTTGAAATCAATGCCAGTTGCGATGCTGGATAGTACGACTGCCGCTATATCTGGTGAAAATAACAACGTTTTACCTTTGCATTTCAGCGCGCGCGGCGTCGAAGCACAGCAAGCGATGCTGAATAATGAATTACGGAAAATAACCCGTCTTGAAATGGTATTGGCAATTGTTGGAACCATGAAAGCGGGTAAATCGACAACCATTAATGCAATTGTGGGCACGGAGGTCTTACCGAACCGCAATCGCCCAATGACAGCACTGCCCACGCTTATCCGCCATACCCCTGGTCAGAAAGAGCCTGTGCTGCATTTCTCACATGTTTCGCCTATTGATGCCTTGATCCAGCAGCTTCAGCAAAAGCTATGTAACACTGACCGCGGCAAACTAACGCGTCGTCTTGAAATTGATAAAGATATGAATGCGCTACTGGAGCGTATCGAAAAAGGCGAAGCATTTGAAAAACACCATCTTGGTGCACAACCTATATTTAATTGTTTGAAAAACCTGAACGATCTGGTGAGGTTATCCCAGGCGCTGGGTGTTGATTTCCCGTTTACAGAATATGTGTCCATTGAACATATTCCGGTAATTGAAGTGGAGTTTGTGCATCTTGCCGGAATGGATGCCCATCTTGGGCAATTGACCCTGCTGGACACCCCAGGGCCGAATGAGGCCGGGCAGCCGCATCTGCAAAAAATGCTCAGTGAGCAACTGGCGCGCGCATCGGCGGTGCTGGCGGTGATGGATTACACCCAGCTTAAATCGATTTCCGATCAGGAGGTGCGCCAGGCGATTTCAGCTGTTGGGAAATCGGTGCCACTGTACGCCCTGGTTAATAAGTTCGATCAGAAAGACCGCAATAGTGACGATGAAGAACAAGTCAGGGCAATGATTTCCGGCACACTGATGAAAGGGAATATTTCGCCGGGGCAGATTTACCCGGTTTCTTCAATGTGGGCCTACCTTGCAAACCGTGCGCGTTTTGAGATGACAGTAAACGGCTGCCTGCCTAATCATCAGGAGCAGCGTTGGGTGCAGGATTTTGCCGAAGCAGCGCTTGGGCGGCGCTGGCGTACGGCTGATTTGGACAATGTTGAACATCTTCGCCATGCGGCGGATCTGTTGTGGGAAGACTCGTTGTTTGAGCAGCCTATCCGTAAGCTGATTTATGCCGCTTATGCTAACGCTTCACTCTTTGCCCTGCGCTCGGCCTCACATAAGTTGCTGAACTATGCGCAAAACGCCAGGGAGTACCTCGAGTTTCGCTATCAGGGTTTGACGGTTGCTTTTGAGGCGCTTGAGCTTAACATTGCGCGCCTCGAAGAGGATATGGCGTTACTACAGACCCGCCAGAATGCGGTCAGCGATGAAGTGGAACATGAGGTGGCACAAGCGCTGAGTACCACAGATTACGTTATTGCCCAGCAAAAACTCTGGCTGCAATCGTCGATTGAACATGTCTTTAGTAACGGCAATATTCTTGATTTGGCAGGGATTGATTCGCGGGATTTGCGCCACAACGCCCTGGAAGGGCTGCAACAGTTAGTGCTGGAAGATGAAGGCCAGGCTCAGATTGTCCTGAGTAAGATCCGCTCTTCCTGTGAACTGATTATGCTGGATGCGCAGAGTAAAATCAGCCGGGAGCTGGCGCTGCGCTTTGATCAGCTGGAGGTCACGCTGGCGCGTTCGCTCAATGAGGCGATGCGCCCTATCGAAACACGCATTAAAGAACAGCTGAGCCACGCCGGGTTCCGCGCGCGGATCAGCTTCCCGGCGTTTCAGGCAAACCAGCTGAATTTCAATACCCGCGCACTGTTTAACGATGCGATCGCGATGGATGACCGCCCTGCGGGGCAGCCGTCAGGCGCGGGGAGCGTGCGTGAAACGGTTTCCCGCTGGCTGAACAATCCGGGTTGGGGCTGGGAAGATTACGTCGAGACACGCACGCGATATGTTATTGATGTTGGCCAGCTTCATGACAAGTTTAAGCAACATATTGATCAGTTTTGTGAACAAATCCGTAAAGCTTTGGCCGCGCAGGTCGATGTCTCTGTTACGGCGGGTATGGCAACCTTCTTTGCAGAATTTTCGTTATGTCTGACCGGGTTACAGGAAAGCTTGCGTGATAGCCTCGCAGTACGGCAGCAAAATGAGCATTCGACCCGAGCGCTCAGTCAGCTGTTGAAGCAAAGTATCACTACTGCGACGTGGATTCAGGAAGATACCCGACTGTTACGCGATGATATTCAAACTCTATTCGCGGCAGAGCAACCATGACAACACAACTACTGGACGGTCCCGGGCGGACGCTGGAGTGTATTCATCCTAAATTTATGGTCGATCTGGTTCAGGGGGTGGACGCTGTGCGTCATTCCCCTTTGGGGCCGCAACAGCTGCAATTTCGTGAGCGTTTGACTCAAGAGATCATGACGCACACCCGGCTGCGGCCCTGGGCAATGGCGGGAATGCTCAACGAAAATGCGGCATTGCGTCTGGGCCTGGCCGAGAAACTGGCGGGGATGCTCGACCCGGGACACCTGGCGTTGACGCGGATGACGGAAAAACTGACCGCACTGCGCCAGCAGGCTAACCCGCGCGCGCCGCAGTCGCCGGCGCTAATGCAGCAATACGACGAACTTTCATCCCATTTTCAGCAGCGCGCAAACTATAAAGAAAAAGCGTTAACACAACGTGGCCTGACGGTGCAGGCGGGCGAGCACAGCGAACAGATTTTTACCCGCTGGCGGGCCGGGCATTACGACGGCTGGTCACTCGCCGGTCGGTGCTACATCGTGCTGGAGGAGCTGCGCTGGGGGCCGTTTGGCGATGCATGTCGTCTGGCAAATGAAGATGTGGCGGAGATGCTCAAAGATAACCTGCGTAGCATGGCAGCGAATTATCTTGCGCAGGGAATCAATGCTTCCCCCGCGACCCGGCATTTTTATCATCAATGGCTGACGACGCCTGCTTCTCCGGGGCTGGTTGATCACAAAGATATGCTGGGCTGGCTTGGCGACTGGTGTCAGGCAGATAAACACCCGGTGAGCTGGTCGGTAACACAGAACTGGCAAACCGTCGCCTTAGGGATGCCGAGACTCTGTTCAGCGAAACGGCTGGTGGATGCCATGGTAGAAGAGATTTTTGGCTGAAGTTCTTGTTACGAACCCTCCCCACACAAGGAGAGGGCATCGTTAGCACGGCGTATTAGTGATGCAACTCTACCGCTTTTTGTTCCACTTTCTGAGCCGCTACACTCCCGAAGCGTTTGGCGTACAGCGCGGTGATGATCGGCACCAGAATGGCCGTCACAATCACGCTGGCTGCAACCAGCGCAGTCGCTGAGGCGGCAACAGGTTCGAAGGCCGGGTTAATCTGGGCAATAATGACCGGGTTTGCCACGGCGGCCCCCGCGGCTGACGAGGCGGCAACACCTGCGGTTCCGTTTCCTCCCCCAATCACACGGTCGGCAATAATCAGCGGGATCCCGGTGATGATGATAACCGCCACACCCAGCACAATACCCAGCAGGCCAGTATCAAGGATAACGTTCAGGTTAATGGTATTCCCGAGTGCAAAACCAAAGAACGGGATCAGCACCGGTGTCGCTTTGCTGAAGAAATCACGCAGATCGTGGTCCAGGTTACCCAGCGCAAACCCGATCAGGAAGGGCAGGACTGCGCCAACAAAGTGATGCGGTTCAAACGTTGCCAGACCCGCAGAGCCGAGGATCAGCATGGTCATGAGTGGGCCGGATTCCAGAGACATCAGGACGAAGGCGCCGGATTCTTCTTTTGTGCCGTACTGGTTCATCAGGCTGGCATATAACCCGCCGTTGGTCATATCCATCGCCGAGACAATAGCCAGAACGGATAATCCGGCAAAGAAACCGGTCTGTACGCCATTCTCAGGAATAAACAGGGCGCAGACCATTGCGACTACCCAGGCTACAGCGATTTTGGTGATAACCAGCGTCCCGGATTTACGCAATACCGTTCCTGTCGCGCGTAAATTAATAGAGGCACCAATACAAAAGAACCATACCGCCAGAATCGGGACTGTACCGGTGATCATCCCTTTTGTGAAACCGCCAAAATAAGCCCCGGTATTCGGTGCCAGAGTATTCAGGATCGCACCAAGCACTAGCGGGACCAGCATCATACCGCCAGGAATGCGTTCTATCGTGGCTTTAATTTTCATGTTTAACCCTCACATCTCACCCCGCGTGGTTGGCGAAAAAGGCGAAAAAAATAATTCAATTAATTCAACGAATTGATGGTTTGTGACAGCCGTTAATTCGTTATCCATGCAATAAATTTAAATAAGTGACTTCCGCTTAACGTTCGAATGAAACACTCGAAGTGTGGTGTTCGGATTTATGATGCGATCATCGGAATGATGATTCAATGAAAATAAAACAGTGTTTTAGTTATCTAAATCACATATTTCGTGTAAACATTCGCATTGCCGGTTGATAATTAAAAATTCTGTAAATTTGATGTGAAGAAATGTGGATTGTTTTTTTTAGGGGAAAAATAATAACGCCCGCAAGGATATTTATGGGGAGCCACTCTGAAAGAGTACGGAGGAGGGATAATTGACAAATCCTGAAGGCAGCTGACGGACAGGGCAAATATGTGTGAAGTTGATCACAAATATAAACGCTGGTAGGGTAAAGAAGTCATTAACTGCCCAGACAGGCGTCAACAGGTTCGGTTGTATAGGCGTAAAACGTCAATGTAAGTAAACCTGCTACGCTTGAAGAGGACATGCGCAAGAGGCGCTTACCTGGTCCACAGACCGCAGGAATTTCTGTGGTGCGGACAGGGCCAACTCTACGAGGATAGCAATGCTTAAAAGGAAAAAGGTAAAACCCATCACCCTTCGCGATGTCACCATTATTGATGACGCGAAACTGCGTAAAGCGATCACTGCCGCCTCGCTCGGTAATGCGATGGAATGGTTCGATTTCGGTGTCTACGGCTTTGTCGCCTATGCGTTAGGCAAAGTGTTCTTCCCGGGGGCCGACCCCAGCTTACAGATGATAGCCGCGCTGGGTACGTTCTCCGTTCCCTTCCTGATCCGCCCACTTGGCGGCCTGTTCTTCGGGATGCTCGGCGATAAATACGGGCGCCAGAAGATACTCGCTATCACCATTGTGATTATGTCGATCAGTACGTTCTGTATCGGCTTGATACCGTCTTACGCCTCCATCGGCATCTGGGCACCAGTGCTGCTGCTGCTCTGTAAGATGGCGCAGGGTTTCTCTGTGGGCGGTGAATACACCGGTGCGTCAATCTTCGTTGCGGAGTACTCCCCGGACAGAAAACGCGGTTTTATGGGAAGCTGGCTGGATTTCGGCTCGATTGCCGGTTTTGTGATGGGGGCGGGGGTTGTTGTTCTGATCTCTACCGTCGTGGGCGAAGATAACTTCCTGGACTGGGGCTGGCGTATTCCTTTCTTCCTGGCGCTGCCTCTGGGGATTATCGGTCTGTACCTGCGTCATGCTCTTGAAGAGACGCCAGCGTTCCAGCAGCACGTCGAAAAGCTGGAACAGGGCGATCGTGAAAGCCTTCAGGAAGGCCCGAAAGTCTCGTTCAAAGAGATTGCGACCAAACACTGGCGCAGCCTGCTGGTCTGTATCGGAATGGTGATTTCCACCAACGTTACTTACTACATGCTGCTGACCTACATGCCGAGTTACCTGTCGCATAACCTGCACTACTCGGAAGATCACGGTGTACTGATTATCATCGCCATCATGGTGGGGATGCTGTTTGTTCAGCCGATTATGGGGCTGATGAGCGACCGTTTTGGCCGTCGACCTTTTATCATTTTGGGCAGTATTGCGCTGTTCCTGCTGGCGATCCCGGCCTTTATCCTGATTAACAGCGATGTGCTGGGGCTGATTTTTGCCGGGCTGCTGATGCTGGCCGTGATCCTCAACTGTTTCATCGGGGTGATGGCCTCTACGTTGCCTGCTATGTTTCCGACGCATATTCGCTACAGTGCTTTGGCCGCTGCGTTTAACATTTCGGTGCTGATTGCCGGTCTGACGCCAACGCTTGCCGCTTCTCTGGTGGAAAGCACGCAGAACCTGATGATGCCCGCTTATTATCTGATGGTTATTGCGGTAATCGGCCTGATTACCGGCTTAACAATGAAAGAAACGGCGAATCTGCCGCTGAAAGGGGCTACGCCTGCGGCGTCTGACCTCCAGGAAGCGAAAGAGATCCTGCGCGAGCATCACGATAATATCGAGCAGAAGATTGAAGATATCGATGCCGAGATTGAGGCATTGCAGGCGAAGCGTTCGCGCCTGGTGGATCAGCATCCACGCATCAACGAGTAGGACAAAAAACCCGCCGATGGCGGGTTTCTCTTTATGGAGTTAGCATCCCGCTGCGATGTAATCGCCGTTGGCGCTGATGGGGATAACCGTCAGGAACAGAACCGTTGCAAACAGGATCAGTACAACCCCGCCGGTAATTTTAACCACCGGAACCAGCCAGCTCAGAGACGAACTCCCGCCAAAGTACGCGACCGTGCGCTCACGCGCATAACGCACCGCCAGTGACAGACCCATGATCGACAGTGCAGTGCCTAGCGCCATGGTCATTACCGCTGCAATTCCCCAGGTCACAATCCCCAGCGCATTAGAGAACATTAAAATCATAATGGCCCCGCTGCACGGGCGCGCGCCAATCGCCAGAATCACACCCAGGCGCGTTTTCCAGTCGCCCTGAGTCAGGTCTGCGCCTACACCGTGGTGGCCGCAGCCGCAATGTTCATCGTGCTGGTGCAGGGGCTTGAAGGCATTGATGGTCATTTTTCGCGGACGCAGGCTTTTCAGCGCCTGGTAAATGACAAAGGCGCCGAATGCGCCAATCAGCACCGCGCTGATTTTCTCCACATACCAGCGGCTGGTACTGAGATCGCCGGACGCCAGGTTAAACCCGACGGCGAGAATAAAGACAAACAGGATTGCGCTAACGCCCTGCATCAGGCTGCCGAGGAAGGGCACTATCCGTGCGGCAAGCTGGCTCTCTTTGTTGGTGCTGAGATAGGTAGTGACGATAAATTTGCCGTGCCCCGGACCAATCGCGTGCAGCACGCCGTAAAAAAACGCCCCTGTGAGCAGCCATAACCCACCGCTGTACTGGTGGTTATTGAGTTGCAGCAGATACATAACAAGGTAGCGATGCAGCGTGATTTGTGTGGCGAGACACCACTGAATAAAGGCATTCCAGTGGGAATGCAGGGTAAAACCTGCTATCAGGAGAGCCAGCAACATCAACCCTGCGGTCGGGATGCGCCAGTCGTAGCTAAGGCGTTGAGTGGTCATGAGTTGGCCTGCAACGGGAGTGGATTCTGCGGGAAGTATAGCAAGTCAGGCGTGGGCGATCTCTGATGGAAGGTATCTGGGGTAGCGATTGCCAGAATTCCAAAAGCAAAAACCCGCCTTTTGGGCGGGTTCTTTAAATAGTGGTGCCCGGACTCGGAATCGAACCAAGGATTCATTGACACGACAATGAAATCACCGAATAACAGTAAGTTACCTTTACGCTTCGATTCCGAATGTACCACTATTTTGTACCAGTTATCAATTGATTCGCTGCGGTAATTCAGTCAGTAATAGGACTCCCTAATATTCCTAAGGACTGAATACATCTCATTAAACTCATCATTGTAGGAACCCTCCTTATCGATAGGTAAGTAGCCTTGATAGAAGAGTTTTTCTACATGAGTAGCCGCAGATGCCCTGTCCCTCACTCGACTTGGGTCTTCGCCAGGAGGTGTCATACAAGCAGCAGAAAGATCTTTTTTGCGGAGGTTTTCTCTGAATTGCTGATTTATCGCAATGTATTGATTTAAGTTAAGATAATTATCCTCTTTCGCTTTCTCAAAGATCGCATCTACATCCGCAGGGGTGGCTGTATATCGCCCAAATTTCTCATAAAGCTTGTTCTCGTAGTAGTACAACTGCGGTAGTACGTTATGAGCTATTGTCATTGATTGTTCTGTAGTTCCTTGAACTATCCCCCAATACGTCATGTATGAACTCATCTTGTAGTAATTGAAATCAGGATGTTCACGGCGATAGAGATCAAGATAGGATCTACAGATTTCGGCTTTAGATTGAAGTGGAAGAGCATATTTCAAGTTTTGTTCCGTACCCTTCTTCAATTTTTCCAGTAATGCTATTTCATTTGCTGTTGGTTGATATACTGCCAGAGCAGGGAAGGCAGCAAGGCTGCACACCGCGAATAGCCATTTCATCATTTATTCCTTATTGTTTGTCTAAGAGGTCTGGACGCTCATCTCGGATAATTCGATAGATACTGGTGATACCGATTTTCAGCTGATGGGAAATCTCTGCTTTACTGGCACCATTTTCGACTAATTCTATGACTTCTTTAGCTTTGCTGCGAGCTGTTGGTTTACGGCCTTTATACTTGCCCTTGAGTTTTGCCAGTGCAATTCCCTCGGCCTGCCGCTCCAGCATCATTTCTCGCTCGAACGTGGCGATTGCACCAATCATGGTTAGCATTAGTTTTCCGGTCGGTGTTGCCGTATTGATGCCAATATTGAGGATATTTAACGCCACGCCTTTCCTCTGAAGGTATTCCGACACCTCCAGCAGATGGCGAGTATTGCGGGCGAGACGGTCCAGCTTTGTTACATGTACGGTGTCGCCTTCCCGGACCCACTCCAGCATTGCCTGAAGCTCTGGGCGGTCGTCTTTTGCTCCGCTGATTTTTTCCTGAAAAATTTTCTCACAGTCAGATAACGCTGCCAGTTGTGAATCAAGGTGTTGCCCAGATGTCGATACCCGGGCGTAGCCGATAGAAGCCATGTGAACTCCTTAGTCTGCCAATAGAACATGCTATTCTGCCAAAACGCAGAAACAACCCTGTGGCATAACCTGAGCGGGCATTCCTTCGTCATACTGGCGGAAATGTTTAGGGCATGGTTATTGGCAGGGGAACAATAAGTTAGGGTGAAGGGATTATGCCGTTTCTGCTGGTGGGAAACTTGATGATAATGCTTTCAGGATTGCAGCAAGAAAGGCAGCCAGTGCTGCCCGAGCGGCTTGCCATAGGATACGCTTCAGATTCATTCTACGGCCCTCCAGTATAGAGTGCAGGGCGAAATACAGAGTCTCTCATGAGGCTTCTGAGGACGTTTTACGGGGGTATGTTTCATTAAGGAACTCCTGTGTGGTTATAGACAACTTTCTTATACCTACGCAGGGAGATTTCATTGAGTTAAGGGCGATACCAGCTTTGATGATGGGTGGAAAGATTGCAGTTTTTTATGACATCTTTCAGTTCTTGATTTAGTTATTGCCTTAAGGAATATCTACCTATAATCTACCGAGGAGTAAGATGAATTTGAGTAGTAAATTTTAATAAAACTATAGAGTCCTATATAAGTGTGTGTTGGGGGCGGTTTCAAAGGTTACAACGTTTGAACAGCTCGAAAGCCCCGTCCTGTGAGGCTTTCTTTGTAACTTTTACTGTAATTTTTCTATCTAAATCCCGTATCCTCTGAGATGTGTCCGCTGGAAGTTGATATCACGCCGCTTTTCATAAGGAATACCAAGCCGTAGAAGCAATGTTCCCATTTCCCTGAGAGGCTGAGCAGGGCGTTTAAGCAGAAAAGCACATGCGTTCTGCCTTGCATCGTAGGCGTTTCGGGCTGAATCGCTATTTATTCGCATTCCCGGACCCGGACCACCAGTACAAGCTAATCGTAAACAGTGGACGTAGCCATCTTCCAGGCGGATAAGCTGGTTTAAGCGTCGGATACATTCTAACCAAATATCCTGTTCTTCATGCCTCACACGGATAAGCTTAGTTTCGGGATGATGTTTACGAAACCAGCAATCCCTCCGTTTATCGTGTTCCTTGTATCGCTTTAGCTTGTGGGCTGCTTCGTCAAATTCAACAATGCTGTGGCGTCTAACCGTCGAACCATCAGCGGCACTGAGCTTTTGTGTGATAAAGAAATCAACGCGATAGTTGCCGATTATCTTCTGCTTCTCGATTTCGTAGTAAGTCATAAAAGGTGAGCGCTTCTCTAGATAGCTCAGAGCATCACGTAACTGCTCACCAAACTGGCCTTCAAGTTTGCTCTCAAAAGCTGGAACAGAGAGCTTTAACTCGGCACGATGTTCTATCGCCTCAATTAGCGGCACATTTTCGCTGTTATGGATGCTGTAAGTAAGCAGGGCAAGGGCATCACCAGCGGAAAGCCAGCCGTTTTTGTCGGGAATTTCACCGTGGATTAACCCGGATGTGCAGCACGACAGTACATTTTCGGGAGCCTTAAGCAATTTGGCATGTGTCCGCTGTACCCATTGAGTAAATCTGGCTGCCTGAGGCGTCATTTTCCGCAAGAAAGCAACGGAAAGCTGGGGGGCCCCATCAACGATCCGCCAGTCTGAGTCAGGAATTCTTAACATTTTGATAATCTCCAGTAAGTTACTGTGCCTTATACCGCTGAAAATCAGTTTTCCAGTCGCTTTAGCTTCAGTCTGGGGATTTGTTCAATGGCACGACGCTGGGCCTCCACGGACTTCTCTCCGTAGCCGTGGCTGGCCTTCGCTCTGTCAGATGAGTTTTCGTTGTGCCCGAGGATGCTGTCCTGAATTTCTTCACGGATGTCCAGATCACGGAACAGGGTAACGAGAGAGTGGCGGAAGCTGTGGGTGGGCTTGATACCGTTCCTCGTCAGGCCGTGTTCACGAATGTAATTGCCCCACCAACGCCCATAGTTATAGGAATATGAGCCATTTACTTCCGATTTTTCGGCAAAGAGCTGGTAGGTGCAGGACTGAACGAAATCAAGGAAGCCCAGTTCGAGCAGGTGGCTGTGTATCGGGAACTGACGCGTATTACCCATCTTGATCGACTGGCCTTCACCCATCGTCAGCCTGAAGCAGGGGGTACCGTCCACTTCCACGATGTCACCTTTACGGAGCTGGGCGATTTCTTCAACGCGGGCACCACAGTAGTACAGGATTATCGGTATCCAGTACGCCATTGCCCCGTGCGGTGTATCTTCACCGTGGAAGACGGGCAGGGAGAAGATGCGGCGGATTTCATCGCGACTGTAAGAGCGGATGATTGCCGGGCCAGCGATGGCTTTGCGTTTCTTCAGTTTGCTGAGCGGGTTATCTGTGAGCTTGCCGTCTTCTACCGCGACGCGGAAGACCGACGATAACTCCTTCATGATATTCTCGACGCGGACTGGGCTGATTTTTTCACCTTCAGCTTCCACCTGTTTATGCAGGGGGAGCAATCGCACAGCCTTTGACGGGCGGGATGGCAGTTTTTCGAGCAGGTTACGGAAGTCAGCGAGATCAGTAACGGTGATGTCTTCGGCGGCCTTCAGACCGATAAACTCGATGAAGCGGTTTGCCGATGTCGTGTAGGCGATAATCCGTTTTTCCGCCCGCAGTGGCTCATGATGTTTGACGTGCTCTTTATAACGTTCAAAGAGGTCTGCGAAGGTGAGCGTCTTCGTTTTTTCAACGGGCAGTGAATCCAGCCCTCTGCTTTTGGCGTAGAGACGTGGACGGAGATTCAGTAGATAGACGTTGGTCAGATCGCTACGGCGTTCAGCAAGCCTCCAAGCCAGACGTTTCCTCCAGAGAGGGGTAAGGACTACGGGCGTGTATTCGAGCGCCTCATCCAGCTCTACGGCCATCAGTTTGCAGATGGATTCGTCACGTTCTGCCTGCCATGTTTCTGATTTGTACAGGGGCTTGCGTTCGCGGTCTTCCAGCCAGTCGTGAATGATGTCGTTTTCCGGCGAGTGGAACATTCCTGTTTTACCATTGAGAACATCTTCAACGACGTATCGCTCCCGGATTAGCTCGTCATTCTGCATGGTACTTGAAGCCCATACATCAGCGATCATCTCGATATCGGCATCAGTTAAGGACTCTTCCGCTTCAAGCTGCTTTTCTGCCAGCCTGAGCATCATGTCGATCTGAATGATTTTTGCGGGTGCACGTTCTCTGGCCTCCCTCACGTCTTTGGTATCAAGGGTGAACTTGATCTCACGTTTATTGAGGATGCCTTGCAGGTGTCTGGGGACGGCCTTACGGACGAGGTAAACGCCGAAACGGTTCTTTGTTGGTTGTATCATAATGCTCATTTTGTACCACCTTTTTGTACCACCGGGAAGCGGGGCCGGAGGAAAGTAAAAAGAGGTAACTACTGATAAACCAACAAGTTGTTGACTCAGAAAGCAAAAACCCCCGCCGAAGCGAGGGTTATAAATGAGTGGTGCCCGGACTCGGAATCGAACCAAGGACACGGGGATTTTCAATCCCCTGCTCTACCGACTGAGCTATCCGGGCAACGGGGCGCATTAAACCGCAATCACGCACACGCGTCAACACTATTTCGGGAAAAGCTGTTCAACTGCTTAACTTTGCGGCAATCTGTCGGTTTGCGCGGCGAAATTGCACAAATCTTCCAGACAGGTTTGGCGCAGTGTGACAATGCTGATGAGAAGAGGAGGGCAGTATGGCGAACGACTGGCTTGAGCTGCGTCAGCATTCAGACACGGGCATTGAAACGATTAAAGCGCACTTTGAAGGTCATGCGTTTGATCCGCACTGGCACGATAGCTACCTGGTTGGAATTACCCTTGCCGGTACTCAGCAGTTTCACTGCCGACGAGAGCGCCATCGTAGCCGTCCCGGCGATGCATTTTTACTGGAGCCAGGTGAGATCCACGACGGCGATGCGCCGGTAGAAGGCGGGTTTACCTATCTGACGTTTTATCTGGACGAACAGTGGCTGACGAACACGCTGCATGGGCTGTATGACACCGTACCTGGCAGCTATTCGCTGCACTTTGCTCAAACGCTGACGCGAGAGCCGCAGCTGGTGCGTTCGATTGGCGAGACGTTTACCGCGCTTCACAGCGATGAGATGAAAATTGTTCAACAGAGCACGATGGACGGTTTGCTGGCGCAAATTACCTCGCACTGCCACTGGCGTAAAAGATTGCCCTCGCAGCTACAGAGCGCGGCGGTGGCCCATCGTGCACGCGACTACCTGTACGCCCATATTGGCGATAACATCGGGCTGTCCGACCTTGCGCGTGAAACCGGGACGGACAGGTTTACCCTGACGCGCTGTTTTAAACGCGAATTTCACCTTGCCCCGCACGCCTGGCTTATCCAGCTGCGGCTGGCAAAAGCACGACAGTGTCTGGCGCGCGGAGAACAGCCAGTCGACGTTGCCGCGGCTCTGGGTTTCGCGGACCAAAGCCACCTGGGGCGCTGGTTCCAGCGGGCATACCGTATTTCGCCAGCCCATTACCGTCGGTTGTGCACAAACCTTCCAGACGTTTCCAGAAAATAGCGTCACATTCATGGCTCTTATAATAAGGAGCCACCTGTGAGTCTGATCCCCTTCCTGCTGTTTGCTTTTGTTGCCTCGATAACGCCGGGGCCAACCAATATTCTGGTGCTGACCAACAGCCAGCATTTTGGTGTGAAAAATACTGTGCCTGCCATTCTGGGCGGCTGTATTGCCGCGAGTGCCATTGTGTTGATTTCAGGGGCGGGCGCAGGGGAAGTGTTGCGTCAGTATCCGTTGATCCGTCAGGTAATGAGCTGGGCGGGTGTGCTGTGGTTAAGCTGGATGAGCTGGCAGTTGTTTAGCGCGCCCGCGGCGAATCTGTCGTCGAAAAGCCCTAACCGCTTTACCGCCCAGGCAGCGGCGCTGTTGCAGGTTGTTAACCCGAAAACCTGGATGATGGCGCTGGCGGTTGTCAGCCTGTTTTCCCCGGCAAGCGATAATGCACTGCGGGATATTGCTCTGATGGCGCTGTGGTTTTTGATTATCTCGATTGCGTGTCTGTTGTGCTGGGCATGGCTTGGCAAGGCGGTGAACAGAATTTTTCGCACCACCGTGGCGATGGTGCGTTTTCAGCGGCTGATGGCGGTGTGCCTGTTTGTTTCCGCCTGGGCCGGGATACTGGCTTAGGTTAACGCACCACCTGAGCGGCACTGCGCAAAACGCAGAATATCTTCTGCAAGACGGTGCGCTGTATCCACGTCGGCCTGGCTACGGTTCACCAGCATTCGGCTCAGACACCCTTCGAGTACCAGCTCCATCTGCCTGGCGACCATGGCAGGATCGTCCACTTCAAGCGTGGTGAGCAGCTCGTGGGTAAAGTCATGCGCCGCCCGTTTCTGCTGATTAGCCAGCTGGTGAATCGGATGCTCAGGGTCGGGGTAGAAGGTACAGGCCGCGATAAACAGGCAGCCAGGGTAACGGTTGTTGCTCACGCATTCGGTCAGTGCGGTATAGCGCGCCAGCAGTTTTTGCTCGGCCGTCAGCTCTTCATTTAGCATGAGTTGCCTGCGCCAGATGTCGACCTGCTGGCTCAGATAGCGCAGGGCGTCATAATGCAGCGCCTCTTTATCGGGCCAGAAACGCTTCAGTTCATCCAGAGGGTAATCGATACGGTCGGCTACCATCTCAAGCGTGGTGCTGGCTATCCCTTGAATCTCAAGCAATTGCAGGGCTTGTCCCAGTACGTCTTCGCGTTGCACGGTGTTCTCCTCCGTTTTTCCCAACGGTTTGTTCCGTCTAAAGTGTCGTTTACGGTTGGCGATCATGCAAATGCGCGCTAAATGCCGCGGCATCCATAAACCCGGTCACGCGTGCCGCGGGCTGCTCCTCGCCCTGTTTATTGAAAAACAGGATGGTGGGCAGGCCGAGCACGTTGAGCTGTTTCAGTAATGCCTTATCCTGCGCGTTGTTCGCCGTGACATTCGCCTGAAGCAGCACGGTCTCTTTCAGTGCGCTTTGCACCTGCGGATCGCTAAAGGTGTATTTCTCGAACTCTTTGCAGGCTACACACCAGTCGGCATACAGATCAAGCATAACGGGCCGGCCATTCGCCTGAGCCAGGGCCGTGTTCAGCTCGTCAACGTTCTTAATCTGCGTGAAGTTCAGGTGCGCCTGCGTTTGCGCGGCGGGCGCGCCAAACGCCCAGTCCTGCAATGGGCGTACGCTTATCAGTGCGGCGGCCAGCAACAGGATTTGCACCAGGCGCATCCACGGTTTTTTCGCGCCCAGGCTGGTAATAAATGCCCAGCCAAAGAACGCTACGCCCAGTATTGCCCACAGGCGTAAGCCCCAGATGTCACCGATGATGCGTTCCAGCAGGAACACCGGCAGCGCCAGGATCACGAACCCAAACGCTGTTTTCACGGTTTCCATCCACGGGCCGCTCTTCGGCAGCAGACGGTTGCCGAACACCGTCACCAGGATCAACGGTAAGCCCATGCCGAGTGCGTACAGGTAAAGCGTGCCGCCGCCCAGCCACATATTGCCGCTCTGTGCGATGTACAGCAGGATCGCGCTCAGCGGTGCCGTGGTGCACGGAGAACAAATCAGCCCGGCAATCGCCCCCATCGCAAACACGCCGCCTGCGGAGCCGCCCTGCTGACGGTTGCTCATCAGCGTTAAGCGGGTTTGCAGCGATGACGGCAGTTGCAGTGTAAACAGGCCAAACATCGACAGCGCCAGCAGGGTAAAGACAACCGCCAAGCCGATAAGCACATACGGATGTTGCAGCGCCGCCTGGAACTGGAGCCCGGCGGCGGCGACCACAAGGCCGAGCGCGGTGTAGGTGAGCGCCATCCCCTGCACGTAGATAAAGGCCAGCAGCAGCGCCCGGGCGGTGGACAGACGTTGTTTACCGCCCAGTACAATGCCGGAAATCAGCGGGTACATCGGCAGCACGCACGGTGTGAAGGCAATGCCGATGCCAATCAGCAAGGCCCAGAGTGCGGAGAACGGAAGCGCTGACCCCGGTTCACTCCCGACGCTCTTCCCGGAAGGTTGAGGGAGAGTGTCGGCGGCCATTTTAACTTCGCTCAGCGGCACGACTTTTGTTTCCGGCGGATAGCAGAAACCGGCGTCCGCACAGCCCTGATAAGTGACCGTCAGCGTGGTGCCTTTATCGGCCTGATTCACCGTCACCGGCACACTCAGGCGCTGGCGATAGATTTCACTTTTACCGTAGAACTCGTCTTCGTGCCACTCGCCTTTGGGTAACTGAAGCGGGCCAATGTTCGCCTGGGCAGGGGTAATGCTGACCTGCTTGCGATAGAGGTAATAACCGTCTTTAACCTGCCAGGTCAGATTCAGGTCATGCTGGTTTTGCTGGAAATCGAAGACGAACGCCTGATCGGCGGGAATAAAGTTAGAGCGGCCGGGTGCATCGAATAACCCGGCAAAAGCTGATGTGCTGCACAGCAGCAGGATCAGCGTAAGGAAGCGTTGAGCCATGAGAGATAATCGTTATCGCCGTGGACCACCGGGAGTACCAGCAGTTCCGGGGTTTGGTAAGGATGATGAGACTTGAGACAATCGAGGAGCGCCTGCTGATTCACCGTGTTGGTTTTCAGCAGCATTTGTACTTCGTACTCCTGTTCCAGTTTACCTTCCCAGTAATACAGGGAGGTGGCGCCGGGGAGGAGGGTGACGCAGGCTGCCAGTTTTTCTGCCAGCACTTTGGCGGCAAGATCCTGGGCAGAAGCTTCATCTGGAGCGGTACAAAGCACAACAACAGCGTCTGGTGTATTCACAGGTCGACCTCGTTATCGCGAAAAAAAACACTATACCATGCGAGGGCGCTGCTCATTAATGAATCGGGCCGCATAGCGACCCGATTTTAACTATTTTTACAACCATAATGGGTTTACAGCACGATGCCGCCGATGATAAAGCCGAGGATGACGCAAAGCGAAATCGCGACTACGCCCGGGATCAGGAACGCGTGGTTAAACACATATTTACCGATACGGGTGGAGCCGGTGTCGTCCATTTCAACCGCCGCCAGCAGGGTTGGGTAAGTCGGCAGTACGAACAGCGCAGACACCGCCGCAAAAGAGGCAATTGCCGTCAGCGGGGTTACGCCAAGCATCAGTGCCGCCGGCATCAGCGCTTTGGTAGTCGCCGCCTGG
This sequence comes from Enterobacter sp. C4G1, assembly GCF_052886895.1. Lineage (NCBI taxonomy): Bacteria > Pseudomonadati > Pseudomonadota > Gammaproteobacteria > Enterobacterales > Enterobacteriaceae > Enterobacter > Enterobacter sp. C4G1. The sequence continues at coordinate 1,480,661 of NZ_JBQVVV010000001.1, forward strand.
GAGTAAAGCAGCGTTGCAGCGAAGAACAGCACCACAGCCAGCAGCCACGGGTAGTTATGCAGCAGGTCACCGGCAACGGTCTGGATATCCGCGATATGCGCTTTCACGAAAGTATCACCAAGCCAGGCGACGCCCAGTACGCACACACAGGCGCTCATACCGGACTTAAAGGTGCTGGCGTTCAGCACTTCGCTAGTGTCGATTTTACAGGTGATGCTAATCAGTGCGGCGATGGTCAACATGAACACCACAATCGCTTCGTTACGTGGCAGAACTGGGTTTTGAATCAGCCCTACGGTATCGCTGATGGCGGTAGCGTAGAACATGACTGCCACAATGCCGATCAGGAACAGCAGCACAGAGCGTTTCGCGTGGGGTTTCAGCTCGAAGACCTGGCTGCCGCGCAGTTTCACTTCTCCTTTTGCCAGACGCTCCTGGTAGACCGGATCGTCTTTCAGGTCAGCACCGAGGAAGTTACACAGCACGGCGGTGATCATCACCGCAATCAGCGTGACCGGAATACAGATCCCCAGCAGTGTCAGGTAGCTCACGCCCATTGGCTCCAGGATGCCCGCAAAGAAGACCACGGCAGCGGAAATCGGTGAAGCGGTGATGGCAATCTGGGACGCCACCACGGCGATGGAGAGCGGACGAGACGGGCGAATGCCTTGCTCTTTCGCCACTTCAGTAATGACCGGCAGCGTGGAGAACGCCGTGTGGCCAGTCCCGGCGAGAATGGTCATAAACCATGTCACCAGTGGTGCAAGGAAGGTAATGTATTTTGGATGGCGGCGCAGCATACGCTCCGCCAGGCTCACCAGGTAGTCCATACCACCCGCCACCTGCATGGCAGCGATAGCGGCAATAACGGCCATGATGATTTCGATAACGTCAAAAGGGATTGCGCCGGGTTTGATCTGAAAGATAAGGGTAAGAACGAGCACCCCGAGACCACCGGCAAAACCGATGCCGATACCCCCGAGTCGTGCGCCCAAATAAATCGCCAACAAGACGATAACGAGTTCTGCTCCAAACATAAGTGCCTTCCTTGTTTATTAACAAGTTGATATTAAATTGTTGTGTAATTGGTAACGCTTAAAAAGAAAAAAGGCACGTCACAAGTGACGTGCCTTTCGCAAGCTTAGCCTGAACTGCTACTGTTCGCTTTCATCGGTATAACGTTTCGCTTTATACGCTGGGTGCATCAGGTTTTGCGCAGAGAAAATGTCGTCCAGCTCCGCTTCGGTCAACAGACCGCGCTCCAGCACAACTTCACGCACGCTCTTACCGGTTTCAGCACAAATCTTACCGACGATGTCGCCGTTATGGTGGCCGATGAACGGGTTGAGGTAGGTGACGATGCCGATGGAGTTATACACATAGCCTTCACACACTTCTTTATTCGCGGTGATACCGTTAATGCATTTTTCCAGCAGGTTGTAGCATGCGTTGGTCAGGATGTGGATGGATTCAAACATCGCTTGGCCAATCACCGGCTCCATCACGTTCAGCTGCAACTGACCCGCTTCAGAGGCCATGGTCACGGTGGTGTCGTTACCAATGACTTTGAAGCAGACCTGGTTCACCACTTCTGGCACCACCGGGTTGACTTTGGCTGGCATGATAGAGGAACCCGCCTGGAGTTCCGGCAGGTTGATTTCATTCAGGCCAGCGCGCGGGCCGGAAGAGAGCAGGCGCAGGTCGTTACAGATTTTGGACAGTTTCACTGCCAGACGTTTCAGCGCGCTGTGTACCATCACATATGCGCCGCAGTCGGAGGTGGCTTCAATCAGGTCTTCAGCCGGGACAACCGGCAGGTTAGATACTTCGGCCAGTTTCTGCACCGCCAGCTGCTGATAGCCGTCCGGGGTGTTCAGACGTGTACCGATGGCGGTTGCGCCCAGGTTCACTTCCAGCAGCAGTTCAGAGGTGCGCAGCAGGTTTTTGGTTTCTTCATTCAGCAGCACGTTAAACGCGTGGAATTCCTGACCGAGGGTCATTGGAACCGCGTCCTGCAACTGGGTACGCCCCATTTTCAGGATGTCCTGGAACTCAACGGCTTTACGCTGGAAGCCATCGCCCAACTGGTTGATAGCGTCGACCAGTTTCACCACGGAGGCATACACTGCGATGCGGAAACCGGTAGGGTAGGCATCGTTGGTGGACTGGCATTTATTCACGTGGTCGTTAGGGTTGAGGTACTGGTATTCACCTTTTTGATGACCCATCAGCTCCAGGGCGATGTTTGCCAGCACTTCGTTGGTATTCATGTTGACGGAGGTACCCGCGCCGCCCTGATAGACGTCAACCGGGAACTGATCCATGCATTTGCCGTTGTTCAGCACTTCATCGCACGCGGCGATAATCGCATTTGCAGCGCTTTTCGGAATGGTTTGCAGCTCTTTGTTTGCCAGCGCTGCGGCTTTCTTTACCATCACCATGCCACGCACAAACTCAGGGATGTCGCTGATTTTGCTGTTGCTGATGTAGAAGTTTTCAATCGCTCTCAGAGTGTGAACACCGTAGTAGGCATCCGCTGGAACTTCCCTGGTACCCAACAAATCTTCTTCGATACGAATGTTGTTTAACATGTGAACCTTCTTTTCAAGCTGCCGATGGATTGTACTAAACACACAGTATTTATGTGGTTTTGAATATTTTATGACCGACGATTATTCCCTCAATCGGCCACATGCTCGAGATCATATGCTGATAATAGCGAATTGCCGTAATCTGGATCACTTATTATCGACCCGATAACATGATAATTATTAATCTGTGAAATGAGTCACCGCTTTAATATTTCCAAAAAAAATATCCGTGCAAACTGATTGAATTTTGGCTAACCGCCTCCATCTGTTCTACACGCGAGTTGCGAACACATTCAGACAGAGGCCAGGCGCCTCTGCCACACAGGAGATGCCAGTGCGCTGGATACCGTTTATTGCTTTTTTTCTCTATGTTTACATTGAGATTTCGATTTTTATTCAGGTCGCCCATGTGCTTGGCGTCCTGCTGACGTTGATCCTGGTTATCTTCACGTCAGTAATTGGGATGTCGCTGGTGCGTAATCAGGGTTTCAAAAATTTCCTGTTAATGCAGCAGAAGATGGCCGCAGGTGAAAGCCCGGCCGCTGAGATGATCAAAAGCGTGTCGCTGATTATTGCGGGCTTGATGCTGATCCTGCCGGGTTTCTTTACCGACTTCCTGGGACTGTTGTTGCTGTTACCGCCGGTGCAAAAGCACCTGACCATGAAGTTAATGCCCCACCTGAGCTTCGGCCGAATGCCGGGCGGTGGTTTCAGTGCCGGACCTGGCAATACGTTTGATGGCGAATACCAGCGTAAAGACGAGCAGCACGACCGGTTAGATAATAAAGACGATCGTTGATTTCATGCCCGGTGGTTTAGCGCCACCGGGCGTTATTTTAGAGGGAACTTCGCGTCGGCAAAAACAGCCAAAGCCCCGCCAGCATCACAATGGCGTACAAACTCTTCCAGCCCACCATCGCCAGCAGCAGTAAACAGAGCACCCCACCGATGATGGCTAGTGCTTTAAAGCGGCCTTTCAGCAGCCGGCAACCCGCCAGCATACACAGCAGATAGATCATGATGAAAATGCCGTTGGCATAGACGATCAATGCATCAAGATTGATATTCAGCCAGTAAATACCCAGGGTACTCAGCACGCAGCAACCCAGTACCGTGTTCAGCGCATTCAGTGGAAGCTGGCGTTTTGACAGCTGCGCGAGGCGGCTTTCCGGCTTGTACAGCGCTTGCGACCACACCAGACGGGCGAAGCTCTGTATGTAAATATTGAGGCTAGCGAAGCAGGCGAGATAACCAATCACGCAGGCCACCCACAGGGCTTTGACGCCGAAAAGGGTCACCACAATGCCTGGCAGCGACGCCGCTGCGGCTTTATCTTCGCCAAAGGCATTAAAGTGCAGTACCAGCACGGTACAGGCCCAGTAGACCGTGCCTGCCAGCAGCAGGCCAATCATCAGCGCGCGCGGGAAATCGCGCTCGGGTTGTTTAAATTCCGATGCCAGATGCGCGAACGCCTCAAGACCCACAAAACACCAGAACATCACCGAAAGCGCTGCGAAAAGCTGTGAATGGTCGACATCGCTCACCGCCGGGAAGGGGATTTCCGCCACGGTGATGTTGCCTGCCCACCAGATAGCGGCAATCAGGGCGACAATAAGCACTGCGACCAGCGTTTGCAGATTGGCGCTGGAGCTGGCCCCACGCGAACCGACCCACCAGACAATCGCCAGCGTTCCCAGCTCGGCAAACAGCAGTTGTTCGTCATGCCAGCCAAACAGCGCCTGCCCGAAGCCCGTTGCGATATGCAGTGCGGCAGGTAGCCCAACAGGAATAACCGAAAGGAAAAGCCAGCCAGTCACGCGCTCCAGGCGCGGGCCAAAGGCCATACCGACAAAGTGAGCGACACCGCCTGCGCTGGGAAAGTGCCGCCCGAGTACAGCAAAGACAATCGCTACCGGAAAAACCAGCACAATCAATACCGGCCACGCCCACAGGCTGTTATTCCCGGCGACCAGCGCCGCGAGCGCGGGAACAGCGAAAACCCCCGTGCCTAACAAGGAAGTTGAGAGTAAGCCCACGCCCTGCGCGAGTCCCAACTCCTGTTTCAGTCCACTCATTTACATCGTCCTGCCACCATCCAAAGAGAGGCGATGGTAACACTTTCGCAAATTTTTTTTCGACTACCCCTTGAAGGGGTAAAAAGCTATCCCCATCTCTCAGGGCACTAGCCGGAAAACCTTGTACGGACCGGCGTCATCCATAACTGATAATGACTTTCTCAAAGGAGAGCTATCAATGAGTATTCGTCCGTTACATGATCGTGTGATCGTCAAACGTAAAGAAGTTGAAACCAAATCTGCTGGCGGCATCGTTCTGACCGGTTCCGCAGCGGCAAAATCAACGCGTGGCGAAATCATCGCTGTCGGTAAGGGCCGCATCCTGGAAAACGGAACTGTGCAGCCACTGGACGTTAAAGTTGGTGACATCGTAATTTTCAACGATGGCTACGGCGTGAAATCCGAGAAGATCGACAATGAAGAAGTGTTGATCATGTCCGAAAGCGACATTCTGGCAATTGTTGAAGCGTAATTACGCACGAGAATTTGAGGAACTAAGAACATGGCAGCTAAAGACGTAAAATTCGGTAATGACGCTCGTGTAAAAATGCTGCGCGGCGTGAACGTACTGGCAGATGCAGTTAAAGTGACCCTGGGCCCGAAAGGCCGTAACGTAGTGCTGGACAAATCCTTCGGCGCACCAACCATCACTAAAGATGGTGTTTCTGTAGCACGTGAAATCGAGCTGGAAGACAAGTTCGAAAACATGGGTGCGCAGATGGTGAAAGAAGTTGCCTCTAAAGCGAACGACGCAGCAGGCGACGGTACTACCACTGCAACCGTACTGGCACAGGCAATCATCGCAGAAGGCCTGAAAGCCGTTGCTGCGGGCATGAACCCAATGGATCTGAAACGTGGTATCGACAAAGCTGTCACTGCTGCCGTTGAAGAGCTGAAAGCGCTGTCCGTACCTTGCTCTGACTCTAAAGCCATTGCTCAGGTTGGTACTATCTCCGCTAACTCCGACGAAACCGTAGGTAAACTGATCGCTGAAGCGATGGATAAAGTCGGTAAAGAAGGCGTGATTACCGTTGAAGACGGTACCGGTCTGGAAGACGAACTGGACGTGGTTGAAGGTATGCAGTTCGACCGCGGTTACCTGTCCCCATACTTCATCAACAAACCAGAAACGGGTGCTGTTGAGCTGGAAAGCCCATTCATTCTGCTGGCTGACAAAAAAATCTCCAACATCCGCGAAATGCTGCCAGTTCTGGAAGCCGTTGCGAAAGCAGGCAAACCACTGGTTATCATCGCTGAAGATGTTGAAGGCGAAGCGCTGGCGACTCTGGTGGTTAACACCATGCGTGGCATCGTGAAAGTGGCTGCGGTTAAAGCACCTGGCTTCGGCGATCGTCGTAAAGCTATGTTGCAGGACATCGCAACCCTGACTGGCGGTACTGTTATCTCTGAAGAGATCGGTATGGAGCTGGAAAAAGCGACCCTGGAAGACCTGGGCCAGGCTAAACGCGTTGTGATCAACAAAGACACCACCACCATCATCGATGGCGTGGGCGACGAAGCTGCTATTCAGGGCCGCGTTGGTCAGATCCGTAAGCAAATTGAAGAAGCAACTTCCGATTACGACCGTGAAAAACTGCAGGAGCGCGTAGCGAAACTGGCAGGCGGCGTGGCAGTTATCAAAGTTGGTGCTGCAACTGAAGTTGAAATGAAAGAGAAAAAAGCACGCGTTGACGACGCTCTGCACGCGACCCGTGCAGCAGTTGAAGAAGGCGTGGTTGCGGGTGGTGGTGTTGCGCTGGTGCGCGTTGCCGCTAAACTGGTTAACCTGACTGCGCAGAACGAAGATCAGAACGTGGGTATCAAAGTTGCGCTGCGCGCAATGGAAGCCCCACTGCGTCAGATCGTGTCCAACGCCGGTGAAGAACCATCTGTTGTGGCAAACAACGTGAAAGCGGGCGAAGGTAACTACGGTTACAACGCAGCCACTGAAGAATACGGCAACATGATCGACTTCGGTATCCTCGACCCAACTAAAGTGACCCGTTCTGCATTGCAGTACGCGGCATCTGTTGCTGGCCTGATGATCACCACCGAGTGCATGGTGACCGATATGCCTAAAGGCGATGCACCTGATTTAGGTGCTGCTGGTATGGGCGGCATGGGCGGTATGGGCGGCATGATGTAATCGTGCGCTATACAGCTTAGATTGTGAAAAACCCCCGGGCAGAAATGCTCGGGGGTTTTTCTTTTGGTCATCTTTTTAGTATAAGGTTTAGACACGGACAACTACTGTCCAGCTTATTGAAAACGAGGAATAACATGCGCGTAAAAGTCTGTGCAGGGATCGTGGGAGCAGCATTGCTGCTGGCAGGTTGTAGTTCCAGCAATGAGCTGTCAGCAGCGGGCCAGGGTGTTCGCTTTGTGGAAGATAAGCCGGGTAGCGAGTGCCAGTTATTAGGTACGGCAAGCGGTGAGCAAAGCAACTGGATGTCGGGCCAGCACGGTGAAGAAGGCGGCTCTATGCGTGGTGCGGCGAATGCCCTGCGTAACCAGGCTGCGGCTATGGGCGGTAACGTGATTTATGGCGTGAGCAGCCCGTCGCAGGGGATGTTGTCGAGCTTTGTGCCGACAGCCAGCCAGATGAATGGCCAGGTTTATAAGTGCCCGAACTGAGTTAGCTTGCGGATAGCGCTACGCCCGGCCCCCGTAGGGCTGGTAAGCGTAGCGCCACCTGCCTTTTTACTTCTGCTTTAGCTGCAAATCCAGTGGCGTCTTGCTTGGTTCGCCGCCAATCTCACGCGCCAGCTTAGGTACCATATAGCCTGATACCAGTGTCAGCAATTCACGCATAATCGCTCTTGCTTCCTCATCTGACACCATGAAATGTGCAGCGCCCTGGACTTTATCCAGCACGTGAATGTAGTAAGGCATTACCCCTGCATCAAATAGCGCATTGCTCAGATTCGCCAGCGCGCGGGCATTATCGTTTACTCCACGCAGTAGCACGCTCTGGTTCAGCAACGTTACGCCAGCCTTGCGCAATCTCGCCATCGCCATACGAAAATCCTGATCTATTTCGTTGGCATGGTTAATGTGATTCACCAGCAGAATTTGCAGGGAAGAGCGCTCAAACCGGGCGGCCAGTTCGTCCGTAATGCGGGTCGGGATAACAATCGGCAAACGGCTATGGATCCGCAGACGTTTGATATGAGGAATACTCTCGAGCTGGGTTATCAGCCAGTCCAGCTCATGATCTTTTGCCATCAGCGGATCGCCACCGGAAAAGATAATCTCATCCAGCTCAGGATGCGCGGCAATGTAGTCCAGCGCGACCTGCCAGTTACGCTTGTTCCCTTGATTTTCGGCATACGGGAAGTGTCGGCGGAAGCAATAGCGACAATTTACGGCGCAGCCGCCTTTTACCAGCAGCAATGCGCGGTTCAAATACTTATGCAGTAAACCGGGCACAACGCTGTTCTGTTCCTCCAGTGGATCGGTGCTGAAGCCTGGCGCAGTCACAAACTCATCCTGAACAGTAAGCGTTTGTTTTAGCAGTGGATCGTCAGGGTTGCCTTTCTCCATGCGCGCCACAAATGCGCGAGGAACACGCAGGGGAAATAGGCGTTTGGCCTCACGGCCGGCGAGCAAGTTCTCATGGGTTTCCAGGTCTAAAAGACGCAGTAATTCATCAGGACTGGTGATTACATCGGCAAGTTGCGATAACCAATCTTCTCTGGACGGGGTGTTTAGGGTTACAATATGCGCCATTTTGTGGCTTAGCTACCAGTTAACAAATTTAGAGGGCCTTATGGCAACGTACTATAGCAACGATTTTCGTGCTGGTCTTAAAATCATGATGGACGGCGAACCGTATGCGGTTGAAGCCAGCGAATTCGTTAAACCAGGTAAAGGCCAGGCATTCGCGCGTGTTAAGCTGCGTCGCCTGCTGACCGGTACCCGTGTAGAAAAAACCTTCAAGTCTACTGACTCTGCTGAAGGTGCCGATGTTGTCGATATGAACCTGACTTACCTCTACAACGACGGTGAGTTCTATCACTTCATGAACAACTCTACTTTCGAACAGCTGTCTGCTGACGAGAAAGCAGTAGGTGACAGCGCTAAATGGCTGCTGGATCAGGCTGAGTGTATCGTGACCCTGTGGAACGGCCAGCCTATCTCTGTGACCCCACCAAACTTCGTAGAGCTGGAAATCGTTGAAACCGATCCAGGTCTGAAGGGTGACACCGCAGGTACTGGCGGCAAGCCAGCTAAACTGTCTACCGGTGCAGTGGTTAAAGTTCCACTGTTCGTACAGACTGGCGAAGTGATCAAAGTGGATACCCGCTCCGGCGAATACGTATCCCGCGTGAAGTAATTCATGTAAATGATTAATGGCGCAGCGCCCGCTGCGCCTGTTTTTTTGCAGGCAGGGATGATGAAACGTACCGTTAAAATTCTGCTTCTGTTGGCGCTGTCCGGCGCGTTCCTTTCCGGGTGTAATACCGCACGCGGTGTCGGCGAAGATATCAAAGATCTTGGCCATGTGATTTCTCACGCAGCCAGCTAATTTCGTCTAATTCTCCTAAAATCGCTTCCTGAACCGTCAAATGACGGGATTTTGTCTATCCTTAAGTTGCTATCAACACAATAACTTTGGCTATAAAAGGAAGATATTATGGTTAAGAAGACAATTGCAGCGATCTTTTCTGTCCTGGTACTTTCTTCAGTTTTAACCGCCTGTAATACCACGCGTGGCGTCGGTCAGGATATTTCTGAAGGTGGTAGCGCAATTTCTGGTGCAGCAACAAAAGCGCAGAACTAATGATATTAAGACGGTACGTCGTGTAGATCTCCTCGTACCGTCAATTCTCCACTTCTTGCAGGGATAAAAACGGCGAAAAACGTGTATCCATATGCAGTTTCATACGGATGTTGCGTTTGTAGGTATAAACCGTTTTCCCGTTGATGCTCAAATGGCTGGCAATCTTCTGATTGCTTGCGCCATCCATCCACAGTGTGAGCACTTTCTCTTCCTGGCGGGTTAATAGCGGTGCTGCGATTTGCGGTATTTCAATGCTGGCGCAGGATGTCAGCGCATCGTTAATCACCGTGGCCAGCTGTTCGAGCCCGGCATTTTTCAACAGACAGGACCAGACCGGGAACTGCTCCAGGTAATTTGCCATCTCTTGTTCTTCGCCCGACTGCAACAAAATAAAGGGCAGCGTTTCGCAGGATTTCAGTAAAGAAGAGAGCTGCTGGAAATGGTGAATATCCTGTTTGAAGCCGTGTAAATCAGCAATCACCAACGTTGGCTTCCACTGTAGGATGTGCTCCCGGGCCAGGAAAAGATTATTCAAACCGGTCACAACATAGTTGCCCGGGAACAGGCCAGAATGATTGAGCCATGCTTCAAACCCAGCGCGGGTGAAGTGACAACGGTCAATCAAAAGAATTTTGAACATATTTTTTTCGCAGTCGGCTAGTGGTTTGGCTTCCTGCCATCAGAAAGCACATCATCATAGAGAAGTCGGATGAGTGATAAATGCCTGAACTACGCGCCATACTGCGGCTATTTCTTGCCTTAACAACTTCAGCATAAATGGATTGAAAAAAAATCGGTCGTTAACCAAAATATGCCACCTAATCTCTGCCTTGCGGGACGACCCGTAAGCGCATCTGTTCATCGGGGACGGCCCCAACTTGCATTTAAGTTAAGGAGCCAGATATGTCCTGGATTATTCTTGTCATTGCCGGTTTGCTTGAGGTTGTTTGGGCAATCGGTCTGAAGTACACCCACGGCTTTACCCGTCTGATGCCCAGCCTGATTACCGTTACTGCGATGGTTGTCAGTATTGCGCTGCTGTCGTGGGCGATGCGCACGCTGCCGGTAGGCACGGCTTATGCCGTCTGGACGGGGATTGGCGCTGTCGGGGCGGCAATTACGGGGATTTTGCTGCTGGGTGAATCGGCGAGTCTGGCACGTATCGCCAGCCTCGCCTTGATTGTCGCCGGAATTATTGGTTTAAAACTCAGCGCACATTAATGGGGTTGTTCCACCCAGATTAATTTCGTCACATCAAACCCCTGCCGGGTCGCGACGTCCAGCATCTGCTGTTTCATTTCACTGGAGATGGTTGGTGTGCGGGAGAGTATCCAGAGGTAGTCGCGATCCGGCCCGCAGACCAGCGCATGACGGTATTCTCTGTCCAGGGCTATCACGTTATACCCGCCATAGAAGGGACCAAAGAAAGAGACTTTAAGCGCCGCCCGATTGGGGCTGCCGGTAAAGTAGGCTTGTCCAATCGCCTGTTGCCACATGCCGCGGTCAGGGTTATAGCCGCGATTAATCACCTGAATCCCGCCATCATCCATCGAGCTATAGTTCGCGGTGACTTTCTGCAAACCCCGCTCAAAACGGTGATCAAAACGGGCAATTTCATACCACGTTCCGAGGAATCGCTGTGCATCGAAATTGTTGACGACGGTGATACCCGCTGGTGGGGTCGGAGAGCTACAGGCAACCACTAAAAACGCGGCTGTCACTGCGGCGATAACAGGCAGAATGCGCATAGGTGTTTCCTTACCGGTTTTTTGTTAAGTGTAGATGAGGGCAAGGAAAATGTGGGTTTACCGCGATGTGTTTTGCCGGGTAGCGCTAATGTATGACCGGATACATAGGTGACAGATCAGACCGGGAACATAGGTAACACTTTTAGTCTATCCGGAGCACACTCTGGGTTTTACTGTCGTAGTACGCAAGTGTTATTCCATTAAAGATGATGGCTTCCAGGCCATCATCTTGTTCTTTCAGCATTATGTACTCACCAGTCAGTGCTTCACTCAGGAACACGGTCCCCTTTTTTCCCATATACAGTGTTCCCCTCGATTTCACCCTGTAGACCATGCCCCCTGTCGGATAAACATATTCAGGCACTCTGCCATCCCAGTGTCGGCCCGAGGGTTGCCACACCGTTCCGGGCGTTGCACCTGCCAGGGCTTCATGCGGCCTCTCGTGGTTAAACTCTTCCCGGTAGTCACTGAACCACCGCTGTTGTTCTTCCATCGTCATGAAGGTGTTGCCATATTTCACCGCACTTTTCAGGGAGCGGTGCATTCGTTCATGGCGGCCATTCTCTTCCGGGTGTCCCTTTCTGATACGTTCCGGCCTGATGCCCAGCTTGATTAGCCAGACTGCAAGACGGCTTAATCCGGCTATGCCTGTTCCCGCGAAAGGTTGACCGTTATCGGTTCTGAGCACTTCCGGCAGACCATATTCCAGGAATGCATCAGTCAGGCACGCTCTGACAAAGGGCTCACTCTCCCGGTGTGTTCCCCGGCAGCACAGCAGATACCGGCTGTGATTGTCGGTCAGAGTGAAGGGATGGCAGTACTCCCCGCTCAGCAACCTGAATTTGCCTTTAAAATCAGCACTCCAGACCTGATTGTTCTCACTGATGGTGGTCAGCGGCTGGCGATTACCCGGTGTTCTGCGTTTTCTCTTTTTATCCGGAACCAGCCCTTCACGCTTGAGGATATCGCCGATAGTACTGGCGGCAGGTACGGCAAAATCGACATGGTGATTGAGCAACCACATCCGCAGTTTTTTCGGCCCCCAGTCAGGGTGTTTCTGACGCAGGGCAGTCAGATGCCCGACGATATCATCAGGAACTGTCCGGGAGTGGGAATGCGGAGCGCGCGACTGGTCAGAGAGGGATGACAGGTCAGAAGGGTCAAAACGTTCAAGCCATTTGTAGCCGGTTTTACGGCTGATACCAAAAAGACGGCAAAGAGCGGAGAAGGAGGCCGTACCTGCATGGCAGGCACGGATAAAATCAAGGCGTTGCATAGGTTGGGTCTCAGTCCAGGGCATAGCGAGTCTCCTCTTCTATGCCAGTTATAACTGTTACCCATGTATCCGGTCTAAAGTGTTACCCATGTTTCCGGTTCATACCCTAACGCCACCCGGCACTGTTTTACTGTAGCGCGCTCAAAATACGGTACGCTGTCTCTACCCTTGCCGGATTCGGATAGCTTTTGTTCGCCAGCATCACGATGCCGAGCTGCTGTTCAGGAATAAACGCAACGTAACCGCCAAAACCACCGGTTGACCCCGTTTTATGCACCCATGAGGCTTTTACCGGTGGCGCAGGCGGAGTGACTTCTGCCGCAGGTAAGGGTGCCAGTGCAATCTTGTTATCACTGCCATCCACTACCGTTTTAGCGTCCACGGGCCAGTTCAGCATTTCCCAGCCCAGTCCCTGATACATTGAGCCAACCCGCCAGTAGCGAGACTGCGCAAGGGCAATACCTTGCTTAAGAGACGCGTCTGCGACGGTATCTGGTGCCATGTTGGCCATCACCCAGCGGGACATATCCTGGATATTCGTCTTCACGCCATAGGCTTGCGCATCCAGCATTCCAGGCGAAACATGAACCGGTTTGCCGTCACGATAGCCCCAGGCGTAATGTTTCTCTTCCGATTTCGGAACCGTAATCCAGGTATGTGCCAGCTTCAGCGGCTGAAACACACGCGTGGTCATGGCCTGCTCAAAACTCATACCGGAAGGTTTAACCGCCAGCGCGCCGAAAAGGCCAATACTGGCGTTCGCATAAAGGCGCGTTGTCCCGGGTTTCCACTGGGGCTGCCAGTGCTGGTAGAAATTCAGCAGCGAAGCGTTGTCAGTGACCTCATCCGGAACTTGTAAGGGCAGGCCACCGGCGGTGTAGGTTGCCAGATCCAGCAGACGGATCCCCTGCCACTGTTTGCCTGTCAGTTCAGGCCAGTATTGTGTTGCCGGGTCGCTCAGTGAAATTTCATGGCGGGCAACGGCATCGCCTCCCAGTACGCCGGTGAAGGTTTTACTGATGGAGCCCAGCTCGAATAACGTCTGTTGTGTGACGGGCACGCGAGCCGCGACATCGGCTTCCCCGAAGGTGAAATAGTGCGGTTTGCCCTGATAAATAACCGCTACCGCCATACCGGGGATGGCCTGCGCTTTCATCAGGGGAGTCACGGTGCGTTCAACCACATCAGCTAACTGTTTTTCTGACATCGTCCCGGCAAGGGCTGAACAGGAGGCGGTGAGCAGCAGAGCGCAGCAAAGTGATTTTTTCATGAGATATCTTCCGTAATAGCGAGTCAAGGGAATGTCCGGGCCCATCAGACGAGCGTAGTCTGTTGGATTTGACTGTGCATGACAAACGGTTAAATTTAGCAGGAGATGTTAATTTTTCTAACGGGCAAGACCATGACGCGCAGCTATATTCCCCTTAATTCGCTTCGTGCATTCGAAGCCGCCGCCAGGCACCTCAGCTTTACTCATGCGGCGATTGAGCTGAATGTCACCCATTCCGCCATTAGCCAGCAGGTGAAAGCACTGGAGCAGCACCTTAACTGCCAGCTGTTCGTGCGCGTCTCTCGTGGCCTGATGTTGACTACGGAAGGTGAGAATTTATTGCCGGTGCTGAACGACTCTTTTGATCGCATTGCCGGAATGCTGGACCGCTTTAGCCGTCATCGGGCGCAGGAAAAACTCAAAATTGGCGTTGTCGGGACCTTCGCTACCGGCTGTTTATTTCCGCTGCTTGAGGATTTTCGCCGCAGTTACCCGCATATTGACCTCCAGCTTTCCACGCATAACAACCGGGTCGATCCGGCCGCCGAAGGGCTGGATTACGCGATCCGCTACGGTGGAGGTGCATGGCATGGCACTGAGGCCATTTTTCTTTGCGCAGCGCCGCTGGCTCCTCTTTGCTCGCCGGAGTTCGCCGACAGGCTGCACGCGCCCGCTGATATTCTGAAATTTACCCTTCTGCGTTCCTATCGACGTGATGAATGGTCGGCATGGATGCAGGCCGCAGGCGAACCACCACCTTCACCGACACATCGGGTTATGGTGTTTGATTCATCCGTTACCATGCTGGAAGCCGCGCAGGCGGGCGTGGGGATTGCCATCGCACCGGTCGACATGTTTGCCCATCTGCTGAATAGCGAGCGTATCGTGCAGCCGTTTGCCACGCAGATCGATCTGGGCAGTTACTGGCTAACGCGATTGCAGTCACGGACTGAAACACCGGCAATGCACGAGTTTGCGCAGTGGCTGGTGGGGAAGATGCAGAAATAAAAAGGCCCGCCGGATGGCGGTAATGCCAGTCAGTTAAGCGATATTAAACCACTCTGCTATTTGAGTGGCATCGTTCCGTTCACTTAGGCTTTCCTGCTACCTGCATAATCCGCTGCGGTGAACGTGCTAAGGGGGCTGCCGCCGCCCCCTTAGCAATCCCGGCTCCCGGCAAAGAAACTCGCCGCTTCGCGGTACCCTCAGCTTATTCCTTCCGGCTTATCGGGGACGGGCGGAGGTAACGTCCCTGTAAATCCGCCCTCGCCGCGCATCCCTGCGCGTCGCCCCGGCCTTCAGGAAACGCTTCGGCGATTTTCAGCCGGACTCACGAACCTTCAACCTTCTCTGCGGCCTGAAAATGGCACGGATGTTGAGTCCCGCAGAAATCGGCGAACCGGAGAACGGATGACAAGGGCTGGACGCCATGGATGGCGGCCAGAGGCGAAATGAGACAGGATGTCGAGTCGAGCCGACCGCAGGCAGAGGGTCGTGAGGTGAGCGCAGTGCGAAGCACCGATTTCTTTGCGGGCCGCGGGGATTGATAAGGGGGCCGCGGCGGCCCCCTTATCCCGTTCACGTGTTCTGAACGAATTATTTTCTGCGAGTATTAAGGTGAACGGAACCCTGCACCGTGCTTAACTGACAAGCATTACCGCCGGATGGCGGGCCTTTTTATTCAGATGGTGACCACGGCAATCAGCGTGACCACGGTCAGAATGGTTGCCAGACCGTAGAAGACCCATTTGCCGCTCGGGACATGGATTTTCAGGTCATGCATCGCATGGTGAATACGATGCAGACCACACCACAGCGGCAGGACAATCATCAGGAAGATGAATACGCGGCCAATAAAGCTGCCCGCAAACGCCAGCACGCGATCGTAGCCAAGCGCATCGCCCGGGAACAGCCCCAGCGGCAGCATAATGCCAACCAGCAGGATGATAACCGGCGCGATGATGGCGCTCCACATGCCGCCTGCGCCAAACAGACCCCAGAAGACCGGCTCGTCTGAACGTTTTGGATTTGGATTGATCACAGTAGTCTCCTTACCGGAACAGTGCGACAAACAGAATGACCACAGTGACTATCGCCGTCACTGCCCACAGCCCTTTAATGACCGGCTCTGGCCCCATTTTCTCGCCTTTTACGATGATATTCGCCGCTTTTGGTGCCAGTTCAAACCAGGTTTTAGTATGAAGCAGCGCCGCTGCAAGCACGAGAAGGTTCAGGATCACCACAATCGGGTTTTGCAGGAAGCCCACAAAATTCGCCCAGGTTTCCGGGCCATGTTTGAGGGCAAACACTCCGTACATCAGTTCAATGCTAAACCAGACCGCCGGTACAGCCGTGCCTTCACGCAGCATATAGAAGCGATAAAACGGCAGATTTTTCCACCAGGTGGACGGCATTGGCCGCACGTAGGCTTTGCGTTTAGTCGTCATCATGCACTCCTTAGCGTGGTTTCAGGGTAGCGATAAGAAAGTCTTTCGAGCTTTCAACTTTACCCTGCTGAATGGCGGCGGCCGGATCGACATGCTTCGGACAGACTTCGGAGCAGTAACCGACAAAAGTACAGCTCCAGACGCCGTTCTGGCTGTTAAGTTGCGCCATACGTTCTTTTTTACCGTGGTCGCGGCTGTCTTCGTTATAGCGATGCGCCAGGGTAATGGCCGCCGGGCCGATGAACTCTTTATTCAGACCGAACTGCGGACAGGCGGCATAGCACAGGCCGCAGTTGATGCAGCCGGAGAACTGATGGTATTTCGCCATCTGCGCCGGGGTCTGGGTGTTTGGCCCCTGATCCGGTGTGCGCGGGTTGCCGATGATGTACGGCTTAATTGCTTCCAGGCTTTCGATAAAGTGGGTCATATCGACCACCAGATCGCGCTCGATCGGGAAGTTGCCCAGCGCTTCAACCTTGATACCTTTGGTGTATTCCCGCAGGAAGGTCTTACAGGCCAGCTTTGGCACCTTGTTGACCATCATGCCGCAGGAGCCGCAAATTGCCATACGGCAGGACCAGCGGTAGCTCAGGTCTGGTGCCAGGTTGTCTTTAATGTAGCCGAGCGCATCCAGCAGGGAGGTTTGCTCGTCGTAAGGCACTTCGTAGAAAGCGCTGTGCGGGGCGGAGTCCACTTCCGGGTTGTAGCGCACCACTTCAACTTTCAGTTTTTGCATCTCAGCCATTCGCCTTCTCCTTCTTCTCGGCGGCTTCTGCTTCTGCACCGTAAACGCGTTTCGCCGGCGGCAATGTGGTGATCTTCACGTCGCTGTAGTCCAGACGCGTGGTCCCATCCGCATCGCGCCAGGCGAGAGTGTGTTTCAGGAAGTTGACATCGTCACGTTCGGTGCAGCCTTCATCCAGACGCTGATGGGCGCCGCGTGACTCTTTACGGGCCAGCGCAGAGTGCGCCATACATTCGGCCACGTTCAGGCCGTGTCCCAGTTCAATGGTGTACAGCAGGTCGGTGTTGAACACGCTGGAGGTATCGGTGATACGCACACGCTTGAAGCGCTCCTGCAACTCCGCCAGCTTATCGACGGTTTTTTGCATCAGCTCTGGCGTACGGTAAATACCGCAGCCTTCTTCCATCGACAGGCCCATTTCATCGCGGATTTTCGACCAGTTTTCGTTACCTTCCTGGTTGACGAGGTCTTTCAGGCGTTTTTCAACGTCTGCAACCTGTGCATCCAGGGCGGCGCTGTTGGCTTCGCCCGCTGTGGCGGCACGCTCCATCGCGCGCTCGCCCGCCATGCGACCAAAGACGACCAGCTCTGCCAGTGAGTTCGATCCCAGACGGTTGGCGCCATGCAGGCCCACGGAGGAACACTCGCCCACGGCGAACAGGCCTTTGATACGGGTTTCACACTGCTGATCGGTTTCGATGCCGCCCATGGTGTAGTGCGCGGTTGGACGCACCGGAATCGGCTCTTTCACCGGATCGACGCCCACATAGGCTTTTGACAGTTCACAGATGAACGGCAGACGTTCCAGTAATTTCTTCTCGCCCAGGTGACGCAAGTCGAGGTAGACCACATCGCCGCGTGGGGTAGGGATGGTGTTGCCTTTACGCCACTCGTGCCAGAAAGCCTGGGACACTTTGTCGCGTGGGCCAAGCTCCATATATTTGTTCTTCGGCTCGCCGAGCGGGGTTTCCGGGCCCATGCCGTAATCCTGCAAATAGCGGTAGCCGTTTTTGTTGACCAGAATCCCGCCTTCACCACGGCAACCTTCCGTCATCAGAATGCCAGAACCCGGCAGGCCAGTCGGGTGATACTGGACAAACTCCATATCACGCAGTGGTACGCCGTGGCTGAGCGCCATACCCATCCCGTCGCCGGTGACGATCCCGCCGTTGGTGTTGTAGCGGTAAACACGGCCAGCGCCGCCGGTTGCCATCACCACGGCTTTCGCGCGGATTTGTACCAGTGTGCCTTCCATCATGTTCATCGCCACCAGACCGCGCGCTTCACCGTCATCCACGAGGATGTCGAGAACGAAATGTTCATCAAAGCGCTGAATTTGTGGGAACTGAAGGGAGGTCTGGAACAGGGTATGTAGCATGTGGAAGCCGGTTTTATCGGCGGCAAACCAGGTGCGTTCGATTTTCATCCCGCCGAAGCGGCGAACGTTCACGCTGCCATCCGGGCGGCGACTCCACGGGCATCCCCACTGTTCGAGCTGGGTCATTTCCGTTGGACAATGGTGCACGAAGTAGTCAACGACATCCTGTTCGCAAAGCCAGTCGCCCCCTGCAACCGTGTCGTGGAAATGGTATTCGAAGCTATCATGATCCTGCGCGACGGCGGCGGAACCCCCTTCAGCGGCAACCGTGTGGCTGCGCATAGGGTAGACTTTTGAAATCAGTGCGATTTTAGCGTTTGGATTAGCCTGAGCGGCTGCAATTGCAGCACGTAATCCAGCACCGCCAGCGCCTATAACGGCAAGATCGGCTTGAAAAGTTTGCACGACATTCCTCCAGGTTTTTGTTATTTCGCAATGCGATGAACTAAAGGTAGCTCACCTGCCCGGACGGGCTATCGCGAAAGCGTTTCCACTGCTCCTTTATGGGTAAAACAGTATAACCGCGTGGATGTGAGGGAAATTTGACGTGTTCGATTTTTTTGCTGTTATGTGCAGTGATTTATCATTGTGATTGATGAATTGCGTCACGAAATAATCGCCTTAAATGAAATCCGCTAATTTACTGCGCAAAATTTGTCTCTGTCTCCGCTAACGAGTAGACTTCGTGCCCTTGTGTGAAATCGGAGAAGAACTCATGAGCGAAACGGCCACCTGGCAGCCGAGCGCGTCCATCCCTAATTTGTTAAAACGCGCAGCAATTATGGCGGAGATCCGCCGTTTCTTTGCCGATCGCGGTGTACTTGAGGTGGAAACGCCGTGCATGAGTCAGGCAACGGTTACCGATATTCATTTGGTCCCGTTCGAAACCCGTTTTGTTGGTCCTGGCCATTCACAGGGCATGAATCTGTATCTGATGACCAGCCCGGAATACCACATGAAGCGCCTGCTGGCTGCGGGCTGTGGCCCGGTGTATCAGCTGTGCCGCAGCTTCCGCAATGAAGAGATGGGACGTCACCATAACCCGGAATTCACCATGCTGGAGTGGTATCGCCCGCATTATGATATGTACCGCCTGATGAATGAGGTGGACGATCTGCTGCAACAGGTACTGGATTGCGCGGAAGCCGAAACGCTCTCCTATCAACAGGCGTTCCAGCGCTATCTGGAAATTGATCCGCTGTCAGCCGACAAAACGCAGTTGCGTGAAGTGGCGGCTAAGCTTGATTTAAGCAACGTGGCGGATACTGAAGAAGACCGCGATACGCTGCTGCAACTGCTGTTCACCTTTGGCGTTGAGCCGCAGATTGGCAAAGACCGGCCTGCTTTTGTTTACCACTTCCCGGCAAGCCAGGCTTCTCTGGCGCAGATCAGCACCGAAGATCACCGCGTGGCGGAACGCTTTGAGGTTTACTACAAAGGCATTGAGCTGGCGAACGGGTTCCACGAACTGACCGATGCTCGCGAACAGCAGCAGCGCTTTGAGCAGGACAACCGCAAGCGTAATGCGCGTGGCCTGCCGCAGCAGCCGATTGATACCAATCTGCTGGAGGCCCTGAAAGCCGGTCTGCCAGATTGCTCCGGCGTGGCGCTGGGTGTTGACCGTCTGGTGATGCTGGCGCTGGGGGCCGAGCAGTTGGGTGATGTGATTGCCTTTACGGTTGATCGCGCCTGATAGTACTTCACGGTGTGCGGTCAACAGGCCGCACACCGCTTACACTACAAACTTCCCGCCGGGCGCTTACGCGCCGCTGATGTCACCGTTCTTGCCGTCTTACGACCATCCAGACTTTCCAGACGCATCTGGAATGGAGGGAACGGCATATCGATACCGTGTTCGCGGAAGCCTGCCAGAATCAGCTGGTGGATCTCATGGCGCAGCGGCATTCGATGCCCCATTTCAGCCGCATAAATTCGCAGCTCGAAAATCTGGATCCCCTGCTGTAAATCGACCAGGAAAACTTCCGGTGCCGGGTTGTCTATCACCAGCGAGCAGCGCTCTGCGGCGGTGTACAGGATCTGCGTCACCTCTTCGCTGTTTGCATCGGATGGCGCAGGCACAGTCAGCACCACACGCGTAACGGAGTCTGACAGCGACCAGTTGATAAACTGCTCGGTGATAAACGCCTTATTTGGCACGATGATCTCTTTACGATCCCAGTCGCTGATCGTTGTCGCACGGGTGTTGATCCTGGTGACGCTGCCGGTTAAATCGCGGATCGTCACCGTATCGCCAATGCGGATCGGTTTTTCAAACAGGATGATCAGGCCGGAAACAAAGTTGGCAAAAATCTCCTGCAAGCCAAAGCCCAGGCCAACGGTCAGTGCGGCAACCAGCCACTGTAGCTTCGACCACTCAATACCAATCATCGAGAAGCCAACCAGCCCACCAAACAGCATGATCAGATATTTGGTGATGGTGGTAATGGCATAGCCCGTACCTGGCGCTAAATCCAGGTGTTGCAGCAGCGCCAGCTCCAGCAGAGCAGGGAAGTTACGGATAAGCTGCGTGGTGATGATCAGCACCAGAATCGCAATCAGCACCGCGCCCAGGGTGATAGGTTCGAGGCTTTCGACGCCCTGCACCGTCGAGGTGACATCCCACAGCGAAATGTTTTCGAGGAAACCAAACGCAGAGTGGATCTCAGACCACAGGAAAATCACCGAGAGCAGGGCAATCAGCATCAGGATCGAGCGTACCAGTCGCAGGGACTGGGTACTGATAGCATCAAGATCCAGCTCAACATCATCCGCGTCGGTGTTTCCTTCCGTGCTGTTGGTATGGTGCGATTCCTCTTCACCCCGCGCACGCTGCGCGAGGATCTCCGCGCGGCGGTGCTTGGCACGATCGAACGCCAGCCTGCGGCGCTGGATAAGCATCCATCGGCGGATGACGTGGTAGACCACCAGGAGCAGGAACCAGATGGCGACCGACGTTTCCAGTCGCGCCAGCAGCGCCTGCGCCGTGGCCAGATACCCGACAGCAGCCGCCAGGATCGCCGCCAGCGGGGCGCTGAGCAGCAGGTTCCACAGCAGGCGGTTAAACATGTTTTCGCCGCTGCCGGTTTTGTCGAGATACAGCGGAATACCAGCACGCTTAAGGCTTAACGTCACCATCGCCAGCGCGCCACAAATCAACATGAAGCACAGGCGGCCCAGCGAGCCGGAGAATTCGCGGTCATTGAGATTATCGAACATGATAAGCGCCATGATCAGTGGCACGATAAGCCCGATGCTCATCAGGTAGTAACGCATGGCTCGCGCCACGCGATTACGTGGCCAGCCAAAGTGGGCAATGAACAGACCGTTCGGACGGGCGAATGTGGCGCAAATCATCACTACCCACAGCAGCGGAACAGTGGCGGTCACACCATCACCAATGGCCACCGCCAGCGGATAAGGCCAGGCTTCCCGCAGGCCGTAACCGAGCGTCATCCACAGCACAGGCAGCGGCGAGGCAACGAGAATCGACCAGAATACCGTGCGTAGCGTTAGCCAGAAGTGATCCTGCGTCACCTTACCGACGCGCGCGCTGGAGCGTTCCAGGAAGCGAGTGAAGTGCCTGCGCGAGTAAATACTGCAACCCACCAGAATCAATGCTCCCAGCAGCGGGAAGATAGTCTCTTTGCTGGTGAGCATCATCACGCTGGCCTGGCCCAGTTGGCTGAAGGTATCCATCGAGATGAGGCGGCGCAGATCCTGCACGATTTCAATCGGCCAGGAGAAGGTCATTGGGCGGACGTCAGAGGTCCAGAACAGGTAGCGGTGCGTTGCCTCGTTCACTTCTTTCAGCGCATCTTCAAGCTGGCTGTTAGAGACTTTCAGCTTGGTGAGTTCGAGGATAAGCGTATCGCCACCCTGAAGCAGTGAATTCAGCAGCTCGCGCTGGGTGCGCATTTGCGCGTCCAGAATTCGGTTTTGCTCACTGGTCAGCGGCTGCCCATCGGCCTGACGGATCTGGCGGATTTGCGGCTGTTTGTTAAGGAGATCTTCAAAATGCAGGCGCTGGACGCGCAGTTGCGCCATTTCAGTATCAAGCTGTTGTGGTTTTGGCATTTCCGGCAAGCGGGCAACCTGCGCACGTAGCGCTTCGCCCAGCAGGTTTGAGGAGCCGAGCCACTGGGATTGCTCGCGCAGGGTATTCAGCGCCTGGCGTACCTGCAAGGTTTGGTTAGTGGCCTGACGCTGTTGCGATGCCACCAGATCCATACGCTGTGCTTGCTGGTTCAGGGCGGCCGAAAGCTCGCGGTTGACCTTAAACTGATCGACAATCCCGACGGGCAGGTTATCGCTGTTTTCGGCAAGTAATTCAGTGCTTTCCAGCGCCCGTTCGGCTTCGCGCTGGCGCTGGCTGTTTAACTGGTTACGCAAGGCCTGTAACCAGGCATCCAGTTGCTGGCTCTGTTTTTGCGCCAGCTCAGAACGCATCCGCGACAGCTCCTGGCGGTTGTTGGCAGAAAGCTGCGCCAGCTCCAGCTCATCCACCAGGGCTTTGAGTCTGGCGGATTCAGCCTGAATCCCCAGATTCTGCGCCTGGTTTAGCGGGGTATTACCGGTCTGTGTCCCGACACGTCGCTCGACTTCACTGAGCTGGCGGCGGGCATCGGTTTGCTGTTGTGGGAGCTGGCTGAGCGAGTCGGCAATTTCACGTGCACGCTCCTGCTCCTGCTGAGCCATGCGACTCTTTTCCAGAAGCTGGCTGCTGACTTGCAGGATCTCCTGGTTAAGCGCGTCGGAGGTCATGCCATCGGGCACCACGCGTGGTTCATCGCGCAGATTATTAAGCTGCGAGCGCAGCGTTTGCGAAAGTTTGGGGAAGTTATCGATAACCTGCTGATATTGCTGAGCGCGCTCAAGGGAACCTTTGCGTTCCTCAAGCGCGTTCAGCGCGGCCTGGAGGGCTTCGACGGTTTCAGGCTGCGCGGGTTTTGCCGCTTTTGCCTGCTCCAGCTCCTGGGTTATCTGTTTGGCGTCGGGGGCTGTCGCTGCGTACGCCCCCATGCTGAGGCACCAGGCCATCAGTAGTACGATAATCGGGCGCACGTCAGCGGTCCTTCTGTTGTTAGCCTTCGTCTTTTTTGTCGTCAACCAGTGGGCTGGCGTCGTGCTCTGCTGTTACCTCTTCTTCTGCCAGCGGAGCAGGCTCTGCGTCCGGCGTGGCGAAGGTTTCAGTAGAAACGGCCAGCGGCTGACCCAGTTTCGTTACTGACAGGCTTTCCAGCTGCTCTGCCAGGTTAACTTTACCCGGTGCAAACAGGTTAATAACCGTAGAGCCCAGCTTGAAGCGGCCCATTTCCTGGCCTTTCAGCAGTGCCACGGAGCCTTCGGCTTCGCCCGCAGGCCATGTCCAGCGCTTGATAACACCTTCGCGTGGCGGGGTGATGGTGCCCGCCCATACGGTTTCAATGCTGCCTACAATGGTAGCACCCACCAGAATCTGCGCCATTGGGCCAAATTCAGTATCAAACAGGCAGATGACGCGTTCGTTACGGGCGAACAGGTTCGGGACGTTCTGCGCGGTCAGGTGGTTCACAGAGAACAGGTCACCTGGCACATAGATCATTTCACGCAGGATGCCGTTGCATGGCATATGCACGCGGTGATAGTCGCGCGGCGAAAGATAGGTGGTGGCGAATGACCCATTGCGGAACAGGTCAGCCATCAGGTAATTACCCGCCAGCAGCGCTTCCAGGCTGTAGTTGTGGCCTTTCGCCTGTAAAATTTTGTCGTCTTCGATTTTACCGAGCTGGCTGATGACGCCGTCAGCAGGCATGACCAGCACGTTAGGATCGGTGTTTACCGGGCGAACGTCTTCGCGCAAGGGACGGACGAAGAACTCGTTGAAAGTGCGGTAGCTGGCTGTGTCCGGCTTCTGCGCCTCTTTCATATCGACCTTGTAGTATTTCACGAACAGGTCGATGACCAGTTTGGTCAGCCAGCCAGCTCGTTTGCTCGCGCCCCAGCCCGCCAGGCGAGTGAGCCACAGTTTTGGCAGAATGTATTGAAGCGAAAGTTTAAATGAGTTTAACAAGGTAGCCTCCAGGCCATTGTTTTGTCGTTCCTGATCCGGCATTACGCTGCCGGAACCTGAAAAAAGGGGACGATTTTAGCGATGCTTAGCTTAGTTGTCAGTTATCAGAATCAGAAAAGTTTTTACGCGTTTTTACGTCTTCCATGCTCTCAAGAATGCGGTGATAGTTTTCAAAGCGGGTTTCCGCAATTTCACCGTTCTCTACCGCTTCGCGGATAGCGCAACCCGGATCGTTATCGTGTTTGCAGTCGCGATATTTGCAAGCGCCTAAATAATCATGGAATTCGACAAAACCGTTGAAGATTTGTTCCGGCTCGAGGTGCCAGAGGCCGAATTCACGCACGCCCGGGGAGTCGATCACGTCGCCGCCATGGGGGAAGTGATACAGCCGCGAGGCGGTGGTGGTGTGCTGGCCCAGACCCGAGACATTGGACACATCGTTAGTCAGGATCTCTTGCTGGAGGCCAAGCAGGTTATTCAGCAGGCTGGATTTACCCACGCCGGATTGACCTGCAAAGATGCTGATCCGATCGGTCAGCGCTTCTTCTAACGGTTTCAGCCCATCTTTGGTGTGGCTGGAGACCATCAGCACGCGATAACCAATCTTGCGGTAGATATCCATCTGCTCGTTAACAAAGGCCATGCCGTCGTCATCCAGCAGATCGATTTTGTTCAACACGATGATCGGTTCAACCTGAAGCGTTTCGCAAGCAACGAGGTAGCGGTCGATGATATTGAGCGAAAGCTCCGGCAAAATCGCCGAAACGATGACGATCTGGTCAATGTTGGCAGCAATCGGTTTTACGCCATCATAGAAATCAGGGCGGGTCAGTACCGACGTGCGTTCATGCACGGCTTCAACGATACCTTTCACCGTCACGCCTTCCGCGGCTTCTTTGCCTGGACGCCAGACCACGCGGTCACCGGTAACCAGTGAACGGATGGTGCGACGGATATTACAACGGTGGATATCCCCGCCGGCGGATTCGACATCGGCATGCATACCAAAACGGCTAATCACGACACCTTCTGTCGCTTCGCCAAACAGGTTGTCGTCGTAATCCGGCTTCTCCGAAGTGGTTTTAAGACGGCGCTGGTGATTGGCGTTGACGCGGCGCTGCTGCCCTTTGGAGAGTTTATTTTTACTCAATCGCACTGGCTCCTGGTCGCCCGTGATGGGCAAAACCTCTATGATACACTCTAATTAATACTAGTTAACCTGCTACTGCCGGTTATGCGAGAAGGGTGGAAAATAACATGAGCGCAGATGAAAACAACCTGATTTGGATTGATCTTGAAATGACAGGGCTGGATCCCGAGCGCGATCGCATTATTGAGATTGCCACGCTGGTCACCGATGCAAACCTCAATATTCTGGCCGAAGGGCCAACCATTGCCGTTCACCAGTCTGATGAACAACTTGCGCTGATGGATGACTGGAACGTGCGTACCCACACCGGCAGCGGGCTGGTGGAACGCGTGAAAGCCAGTACGCAGGGCGATCGTGAGGCGGAACTGGCGACAATTGAGTTTCTGAAACAGTGGGTTCCGGAAGGGAAATCGCCTATCTGCGGTAACAGCATTGGCCAGGATCGCCGTTTCCTGTTTAAGTACATGCCGGAACTGGAAGCTTACTTCCACTACCGTTACCTGGATGTCAGTACCCTGAAAGAGCTGGCGCGTCGCTGGAAACCTGAAATCCTGGACGGCTTTAAAAAACAGGGCACCCATCAGGCGATGGACGATATCCGTGAGTCTGTAGCGGAACTGGCTTACTACCGCGAGAATTTCATTAAGCTGTGATTTTTGAGGCCCGGCACCCTTGCGCTGCCGGGTTTTTGTCGCTAAATTGTGCAGCTTGCTGATTAATTAATCATTTGAACAAGATTTCGAAAAAATCGCGTTCAGGGGGGTTGCAGCTAAAAGGATTTCTCGTATAATGCGCCTCCCGTAACGACAGAGAATTACACGTTACGACAGCAACAAAAGCAGTACAGATTTGCGGGAATAGCTCAGTTGGTAGAGCACGACCTTGCCAAGGTCGGGGTCGCGAGTTCGAGTCTCGTTTCCCGCTCCAAAATTTGAAAGTATCGCAAGATACGCCAGCACCAGAACACCCAAGCGGGAATAGCTCAGTTGGTAGAGCACGACCTTGCCAAGGTCGGGGTCGCGAGTTCGAGTCTCGTTTCCCGCTCCAAAATTTGAAAGTATCGCAAGATACGCACAGCACCAGAACACCCAAGCGGGAATAGCTCAGTTGGTAGAGCACGACCTTGCCAAGGTCGGGGTCGCGAGTTCGAGTCTCGTTTCCCGCTCCAAATTCTTCTTCTTCTCTAAAAAATCCACAGCGGAATAGTTCGTTGGGGACGTTTTCTATTGCATCTGAAATACTACTATAAACAGAGTTATCCACAGATCCTGTCGTTTACCTCACTGGGGTAAAAACTTCGCAGGGTGAATAGTATCGTTTTAATGTGTTGAATTTTATTAAGAAAATTTGATTTCAAAATGTTAAAGAGATCACTTGACCTGTTTGCAAAGCCCGATGGCGCCTGAGTTCTTATTTTTATACACAGGCTGTGAATAGTTCAGGCGTCCCGTGTAAGCCCTTTTTCAATCACCCTCACCAGGCGCTGTTTTTGCGGTAACTGCACTTCGACCAGGCAGGCATTTCGCTTCTCGATTTGCTGCGCAATCGCCCACTCTATGTGCTCGTCGAGAAGTGGGTGCTCACCTCTACGACTTTCCAGTGCCTGAATGTTGGCTTCATCCCAGGGAGCATTGCCCAGGGCAACAGCCACATTTCGGAGCCAGCGTAAATGTCCGATACGGCGGATAGCTGAACCTTCAGTGACTTTCAGGAACCAGGACTCGGTCCAGGCGAACAGCTCAATAAGCGGCGGAGCGTGCAGTGCCTTGCGCGGGCTAAAGTCTTCTTCATCGGTAAGCTGTGAATAGCGGTTCCACGGGCAAATTAGCTGGCAGTCGTCGCAACCGTAAATCCGGTTGCCAATGAGCGGACGGAACTCTTCCGGGATGGCGCCTTCCAGCTCGATAGTGAGATAAGATATGCAGCGGCGAGCGTCAACGGTGTAGGGCTCAACGATAGCACCCGTCGGGCAGATGGTCATACAGGCCACACACCGCCCGCAACCTTCTTCCACCGGCCCGTCTACCGGCAGCGGCAAATCAATGAGTAGCTCGCCCAGAAAGAAGAATGACCCGGCATCACGGCTAAGGATAAGTGAGTGCTTACCTGTCCAGCCAAGCCCGGCTTTTTCGGCGATTGGACGCTCAAGAATAGGCGCAGAATCGACAAAGGGTCTAAAATTCAGCGAAACACAGTGTTGCTGAATAGTTTCCCCGAGTTTTTTTAAGCGGTTACGCAGAAGCTTATGGTAATCACGCCCCAGGGCGTAACGGCTGACGTAACCCAATGAGGGATTTTTTAGCGTGCGGGCAAACGCCGCGTTGGCCGGCAGATAGTTCATACGCACGCTAATGACACGTAACGTGCCCGGCAAAAGCTCGTGTGGACGCGCACGCATCATGCCATGACGCGCCATCCACTCCATCTCGCCGTGGTATTGTTTGTCCAGCCAGGCCTGAAGTTTAGGCTCGCTGGCGGAAAGGTCTGTATCCGTAATACCGACCTTCTGGAAGCCAAGCTCAGCGCCCCACTGTTTAATTTTTTGCGCTAACTGATTGAGATCGAGGGGCTGTGACATGACGGACCATACGGTGAAGAAAAACCCCGCAAGTATACCACATTCCATCTGGGATGCGGATGCCCTGCGCCGCGCTGAAAAAGAGGCGGCAGACAGTCTCGGCCTCACCCTTTATGAACTTATGCAACGCGCAGGCGAGGCGGCATTTACCGTTTCCCGCACCCTTTATCCTCAGTCGACACACTGGCTCATTTTATGCGGACACGGCAATAACGGCGGGGATGGCTATGTGGTTGCCCGGCTGGCCGTGGCAGCGGGCATTCGTGTGACATTACTGGCGCTGGAGAGCAATAAACCGCTGCCGGAAGAAGCCAGCGCGGCGCGTGAAGCCTGGCTGAACGCGGGTGGTGTTATTCATGCGTCTGATATCGTCTGGCCGGATGATATCGAGGTGATAATTGATGGTCTGCTGGGCACCGGGTTGCGCAGTGCGCCGCGCGAAGGTGCCGCGGCATTGATAGAGCAAGCTAATGCCCACTCTGCACCAGTGGTTGCGCTGGACATTCCATCCGGGTTAATCGCGCAAACCGGGGCTACACCCGGCGCGGTTATCAAAGCTTGCCACACGGTGACGTTTATCGCCCTCAAACCCGGTTTGCTGACCGGCAAAGCGCGTGATGTGGTGGGTGTATTGCACCATAAGGCGCTGGGGCTGGATAACTGGCTTGCCGGGCAGGAAACACATATCGCCCGCTTTGATGCCTCAAAACTTGCGCAGTGGTTGCCACCGCGACGCCCGACATCCCATAAGGGCGATCATGGCAGGTTGGTGATTATTGGCGGGGATTATGGAACCGCAGGTGCCATTCGCATGGCCGGTGAGGCCGCAGTGCGCAGTGGTGCGGGATTAGTGCGAGTACTTACTCGCATCGAAAATATCGCCCCCATTATAACCGCACGCCCGGAACTGATGGTGCATGAGCTTACGCCTCAGACACTGGAAGAGAGCCTGGAATGGGCGGATGTCGTGGTCATTGGCCCTGGGCTTGGACAGCAAACCTGGGGTAAGCAGGCGCTACAAAAAACCGAGAATTTTCGTAAACCGATGCTGTGGGATGCCGACGCGCTGAACCTTCTGGCAATCAATCCTGATAAGCGTCACAATCGCATCCTGACACCACACCCCGGTGAAGCCGCGCGATTACTCAATTGCAGCGTTGCAGAAATTGAAAACGATCGCTTACTTTCTGCACAGCGTCTGGTAAAACGTTACGGGGGTGTTGCCGTTTTAAAAGGGGCGGGAACCGTCGTGGCCTGTGACGATGCGCAGGGCATTATCGATGCCGGTAACGCGGGAATGGCGAGCGGCGGTATGGGCGATGTGCTCTCTGGCATCATAGGTGCGTTGCTCGGACAGAAACTTCCCCTATATGATGCAGCCTGTGCGGGCTGCGTGGCACACGGTGCAGCCGCAGACAAGCTTGCGGCGCAATATGGTACACGCGGAATGCTGGCCACCGATCTTTTTTGCACGCTAAGGCGTGTTGTTAACCCGGATGTGATTGACGTAGAAAATGACTAATCGAGCGATTCCTTTACCTGACGAACAGGCAACTTTAGATCTCGGCAAGCGTGTGGCGCAGGCCTGTCAGGGTGCAACCGTCATTTATCTGTATGGTGATTTAGGCGCGGGTAAAACAACCTTCAGCCGTGGCTTTTTACAGGCGTTAGGCCATAACGGAAATGTGAAAAGCCCAACGTATACGCTGGTCGAGCCTTATACGCTTGAAAACCTGATGGTGTATCACTTCGACTTATACCGTCTTGCGGACCCAGAGGAGCTGGAGTTTATGGGGATCCGCGATTACTTTGCCAACGATGCCATCTGCCTGGTGGAGTGGCCGCAACAAGGTGCGGGTGTGTTACCTGACCCGGATGTCGAAATTCACTTAGATTACCAGGCACAAGGGCGTGAGGCACGCATCAGTGCTGTTTCCTCATCAGGTAATTCCTTACTGGCTCGTTTAGCCGGTTGAGCTTAGGGATAACGGGATGATTAATCGCGTTAAAGGTTGGTTGTTGGCTGCAACGGTGCTGCTGTGCGCACACGCCGGGGCGGCCAGTCTCTCGGATATTCAGGTATCGAATGGTGAAAGCCAGGCTCGGATTACGTTCAGCTTTATGGGCGATCCTGAGTATGCGTTTTCCCAAATCGATAGTCACAGCGTGGCGCTGGATATCAAGCAAACGGGTGTGGTCCAGGGGTTGCCGCTGCAATTTAGCGGAAATAACCTGGTAAAACGTATTCGTTCTGGCACGCCAAAAGACGATCAGTCGTTACGGCTGGTGGTCGATTTGACCGAAAAGGGCAAAACACAGGCGGTGAAGCAGCAAAATGGCGCGACCTATACGGTGGTCTTTACCATCAATGCTGACGCGCCACCACCGCCACCACCACCGCCAGTGGTCGTAAAACGCGTGGAAGAACCGGTATATACGCCGCGGACATCCACGCCGGCGCGTAATCCGTTTAAAACTGACAATGACCGTATCACTAGCGTGACCAGCAGCAATACGGTGACACGCCCTGCGGCCAGCGCGCGTGCGGTGAGCGGCGATAAAGTGATTATCGCTATCGATGCCGGGCATGGCGGGCAAGACCCAGGCGCCATCGGGCCTGGCGGCACGCAGGAAAAAAATGTCACTATCGCGATTGCCCGTAAGTTACGTGCGTTGCTCAATGATGACCCGATGTTTAAAGGCGTGCTGACCCGTGACGGCGATTACTTTATCTCCGTGATGGGGCGTTCGGATGTGGCGCGTAAGCAGAATGCGAACTTCCTGGTGTCGATTCATGCGGACGCCGCGCCAAATCGTGATGCTACCGGGGCGTCTGTCTGGGTGCTTTCCAACCGTCGTGCTAACAGCGAAATGGCAGGCTGGCTGGAACAACATGAGAAGCAGTCCGAACTGTTAGGCGGCGCGGGAGATGTGCTGGCAAACAGCCAGTCTGATCCGTACCTCAGCCAGGCGGTCCTGGATTTACAATTCGGCCATTCGCAGCGCGTCGGGTATGATGTGGCGACTAACGTATTGAGCCAGTTGCAAAGTGTGGGTGTGTTGCATAAACGTCGCCCGGAACATGCAAGCCTGGGCGTGTTACGTTCGCCAGATATTCCATCCATCCTCGTCGAGACGGGTTTCATCAGCAATAACGGTGAAGAGCGCTTGCTGGGGAGCGATAGCTATCAGCAGCAGATCGCGGATGCTATTTATAATGGTCTGCGTAAGTACTTTGATGCGCATCCGTTGCAGTCCGCACCACAGGGTGGTGCAGGGCAGACGGCCAGTGCGGCTTTGCCAGGTGAGATGACCGCCACAAATTAAGGAGCATTCATGCCGATTCAGGTTCTACCGCCGCAGCTTGCGAACCAAATCGCCGCCGGTGAGGTGGTGGAACGACCTGCGTCGGTAGTGAAAGAGCTGGTGGAAAACAGCCTTGATGCGGGGGCAACCCGCATTGATATTGATATCGAGCGCGGCGGTGCAAAGCTTATCCGCATTCGTGACAACGGCTGTGGCATCAAAAAAGACGAGCTGGCGCTGGCGCTGGCGCGTCATGCCACCAGTAAAATTGCCTCGCTTGACGATCTGGAAGCCATTATTAGCCTCGGCTTTCGCGGCGAGGCGCTGGCCAGTATCAGCTCCGTTTCCCGTCTGACACTCACCTCCCGCACGGCCGAACAGCAAGAAGCCTGGCAAGCCTACGCCGAAGGGCGCGACATGGATGTGACGGTCAAGCCTGCTGCTCATCCTGTCGGGACCACGCTGGAAGTGTTAGATCTGTTCTACAACACGCCTGCCCGGCGCAAATTCATGCGCACCGAAAAGACCGAATTTGGCCATATTGACGAAATTATCCGTCGTATCGCGCTGGCACGATTTGACGTCACCATTAACCTCAGCCATAACGGCAAGGTGATGCGCCAGTACCGTGCCGTGGCGGAAGGGGGACAGAAAGAGCGCCGCCTGGGTGCCATTTGCGGGACGCCTTTTCTGGAGCAGGCGCTGGCGATCGAATGGCAGCATGGCGATCTGGCCCTGCACGGTTGGGTGGCTGATCCTAAGACATCCAGCGCGGCATTCGCGGAGATTCAGTATTGCTATGTGAATGGCCGTATGATGCGCGACCGCCTGATTAACCACGCCATTCGCCAGGCGTGTGAAGACAAACTCGGGGCCGATCAGCAGCCCGCGTTTGTGCTGTATCTGGAGATTGACCCGCATCAGGTCGACGTGAACGTGCATCCTGCCAAGCATGAAGTGCGTTTCCACCAGTCGCGTCTGGTACATGATTTTATCTACCAGGGCGTGCTGAGCGTGTTGCAGCAACAGGCCGAACCCGCGCTACCGCTGCAAAATGAAGAACCTGTACCGCGCTCTCTGCCGGAAAACCGTGTGGCCGCGGGGCGCAACCATTTTGCAGAACCTGCGGTTGCGCGTGAACCAGCGGCGCCGCGTTTCTCGTCAGCGGGGAACACTTCGCGCCCGACCGGCGCTAACTATCCAAACGCACAGCCCGGCTACCAAAAGCAGCAGGGGGCGTTGTACCGTAAATTGCTCGACACCCCAGCCGTGGAACGTAAAGAGCACATTGAGGTACCGGCGCCTTCACTGGAAGGGCATAGCCAGAGCTTTGGCCGGGTACTGACGATTATCACCCCGGATATGGCGTTGCTTGAGCGTGAGGGCAAGCTGGCGCTACTGGCGCTGCCGGTTGCTGAGCGTTGGCTTAAGCAAGCGCAACTGACGCCTGGGGCGAACGCAGCGTGCGCTCAACCACTGTTGATCCCGGTGCGTTTAAAGATATCCCCACAAGAGCTGGCGGTATTACAGCGTGCGACAGAGCAACTTGCAGAGATGGGCATTGAATTTGTGTTAGAAGCACAGCATGTGACAATTCGTGCAGTGCCTTTACCCTTACGCCAACAAAATTTACAAAACTTGATTCCTGAACTGATAGGCTACCTGGCGCAGCAAACAACGTTTGTTGCCGCCAATACCGCGCAGTGGATAGCCCGCCATCTGGCGAGTGAACACAATCCGTGGAGTATGGCGCAGGCGATTACCGTGCTGGCAGAGGTTGAGCGCCTTTGTCCGCAGCTAGTGAAAACGCCGCCGGGTGGTTTATTGCAACCTGTTGATTTAAAAACGGCGATGACCGCCCTGAAACATGATTGATGTAAGCAAGGCGAGCCTGCCTAAGGCACTATTTTTGATGGGGCCAACGGCCTCCGGCAAAACGGCATTAGCTATTGAGTTACGTAAAGTTTTGCCCGTAGAGTTGATTAGCGTTGATTCTGCCCTCATCTATCGAGGGATGGATATCGGCACGGCAAAGCCGAACGCAGATGAACTGCGCGCGGCACCGCACCGGTTACTGGATATTCTCGACCCGTCGCAGGCGTATTCCGCAGCAGATTTTCGCCGGGATGCGCTGGAGCAGATGGCCGAGATAACCGCTGCGGGACGAATCCCGCTGTTGGTTGGCGGGACTATGCTCTACTTTAAGGCGCTGCTGGAAGGGTTATCTCCTTTGCCATCAGCGGATCCTGAGGTAAGAGCGAAGATTGAGCAGCAGGCGGCAGAGCAAGGATGGGACGTTTTGCATAAGCAACTGGAGGAGATTGACCCGGTTGCCGCAGCACGGATTCATCCAAATGATCCGCAAAGGCTTTCCCGGGCACTGGAAGTTTTTTTCATTTCGGGTAAAACTTTAACGGAACTGACGCAAACGTCAGGAGAAGCTCTGCCGTATCAGGTGCATCAGTTCGCCATCGCCCCGGCGAGCCGTGAACTGCTCCATCAGCGAATTGAGCAGCGTTTTCATCAGATGTTAGCTTCAGATTTTGAAGCAGAAGTGCGGGCGCTCTTTGCCCGTGGAGATTTGCATACGGATATGCCTTCCATTCGTTGTGTGGGATACCGCCAGATGTGGTCGTATCTTGAAGGTGAGATTTCATACGATGAAATGGTTTATAGAGGTGTTTGCGCCACGAGGCAGTTAGCGAAGCGCCAGATAACCTGGTTACGCGGTTGGGAGGGTGTTCACTGGTTAGACAGTGAAAAACCACAACAAGCGCTAAACGAGGTGATTGAGGTTGTTGGTGATATCGCTCACTGAATGTGTACAATTGAGACGTATCGTGCGCAATTTTTCAGAATCGCAAGGTTCTAAGTACAAAACAAGCATATAAGGAAAAGATAGAATGGCTAAGGGGCAATCTTTACAAGATCCGTTCCTGAACGCATTGCGTCGGGAACGTGTTCCAGTTTCTATTTATTTGGTGAATGGTATTAAGCTGCAAGGTCAGATTGAGTCTTTCGATCAGTTCGTGATCCTGTTGAAAAACACGGTCAGTCAGATGGTCTACAAGCACGCTATCTCTACTGTTGTTCCGTCCCGTCCGGTCTCCCATCACAGCAATAACGCTGGCGGCGGCACAGGCAGTAACTACCATCATGGCAGCAACGCGCAGGGTTCTTCAACGCCTGCGCAGGACAGCGAAGAGACCGAGTAAGGTTTCTGCTGTTATCCACACGGGGAGCCAGCGATCCTGCGTTCCCCGCTGATCTTTTTAGAGGGTTATACGCTTGTTTGACCGTTATGATGCCGGTGAGCAGGCGGTGCTGGTACACATCTATTTTTCGCAAGACAAAGATATGGAAGACCTCCAGGAGTTTGAATCTCTGGTCTCTTCCGCCGGTGTCGAAGCAATGCAGGTGATTACCGGTAGCCGTAAAGCGCCGCACCCAAAGTATTTTGTTGGTGAAGGTAAAGCAGTTGAAATTGCGGATGCCGTAAAAGCAACCGGCGCCTCAGTCGTGTTGTTTGATCATGCGCTGTCTCCAGCCCAGG
This sequence comes from Enterobacter sp. C4G1, assembly GCF_052886895.1. NCBI lineage: Bacteria > Pseudomonadati > Pseudomonadota > Gammaproteobacteria > Enterobacterales > Enterobacteriaceae > Enterobacter > Enterobacter sp. C4G1. Next base: position 1,515,610 of record NZ_JBQVVV010000001.1, read on the forward strand.
AACGCAACCTGGAAGCCCTTTGCGAATGCCGTGTTATCGATCGCACGGGTTTGATTTTAGATATTTTTGCTCAGCGTGCGCGTACCCACGAAGGTAAGTTGCAGGTTGAGCTGGCGCAGCTGCGCCATCTGGCAACGCGACTTGTGCGTGGCTGGACCCACCTTGAAAGACAAAAAGGCGGGATTGGTTTGCGCGGTCCGGGGGAAACCCAGCTCGAAACCGACCGCCGTCTGTTGCGTGGCCGTATTACCCAGATCCTCTCGCGGCTGGAAAGAGTTGAGAAGCAGCGTGAGCAGGGGCGTCGGGCGCGAACAAAAGCCGACATCCCGACGGTGTCGCTGGTGGGGTATACCAACGCCGGTAAATCCACCCTGTTTAACCAGATTACTGAGGCCCAGGTTTATGCCGCAGACCAACTGTTTGCGACCCTGGACCCTACGCTGCGCCGTATTGACGTGGCAGACGTAGGTGAAACAGTTCTGGCGGATACCGTTGGGTTTATCCGCCATCTGCCGCATGACCTGGTGGCGGCATTTAAGGCCACATTGCAGGAAACGCGACAGGCGACTCTGCTGTTGCACGTCATTGACGCAGCAGACGTTCGTGTGCAGGAAAATATTGATGCAGTTAACGTGGTGCTGGAAGAAATTGACGCCCACGAAATCCCAACGCTGTTGGTGATGAACAAGATCGATATGCTGGACGATTTTGAACCGCGTATTGATCGAGATGAAGAGAACAAACCGATTCGGGTCTGGCTTTCCGCTCAGACCGGTATTGGTGTGCCACTGCTTTTCCAGGCTTTGACAGAACGTCTTTCCGGTGAGGTAGCACAGCACACGCTGCGATTGCCGCCACAGGAAGGCAGGCTGCGCAGCCGGTTTTATCAGCTTCAGGCGATAGAAAAAGAGTGGATGGAGGATGACGGCAGCGTGGGGATGCAGGTGCGTATGCCGATCGTTGACTGGCGTCGCCTCTGTAAACAAGAACCTGCGCTGGTCGACTATATCGTCTGACCAGAAAGGGGATGCCTGAATAATTCGCCCTTGCATAACAAATATGGAGCATATACATGGCGTGGAATCAGCCCGGTAATAACGGACAAGACCGCGACCCGTGGGGAAGCAGCAATAATCAAGGCGGCAACTCTGGGGGAAATGGCAACAAAGGTGGTCGCGAGCAGGGGCCGCCGGATCTGGATGATATCTTCCGCAAACTAAGCAAGAAGCTTGGTGGTCTTGGCGGAGGTAAAGGTTCTGGCTCGGGTGGAAATGCTCCACAGGGGCCGCGCCCGCAAATGGGTGGCCGCATAGTGGGCATTGCTGCCGCTGCTGTGGTGATCATCTGGGCTGCCAGCGGATTCTACACCATTAAAGAAGCAGAACGCGGCGTAGTCACCCGTTTCGGTAAGTTCAGCCATCTGGTTGAACCGGGCCTGAACTGGAAGCCAACGTTCATTGACGACGTGACCGCGGTAAACGTGGAGTCCGTGCGTGAACTGGCTGCATCTGGCGTGATGCTGACGTCTGACGAAAACGTAGTGCGCGTTGAGATGAACGTGCAGTACCGCGTGACCGATCCTGAACGTTATCTGTTTAGCGTGACCAGTGCTGATGACAGCCTGCGTCAGGCCACTGACAGCGCGCTGCGTGGTGTTATCGGTAAATACACCATGGATCGCATCCTGACCGAAGGTCGTACCGTTATTCGTAGCGATACCCAGCGTGAGCTGGAAGAGACCATTCGCCCGTACAACATGGGTATCACCCTGCTGGACGTTAACTTCCAGGCTGCTCGTCCGCCGGAAGAGGTGAAAGCGGCGTTTGACGATGCAATTGCTGCACGTGAAAACGAACAGCAGTACATCCGTGAAGCGGAAGCCTACACCAACGAAGTTCAGCCGCGTGCTAACGGTCAGGCGCAGCGTATTCTTGAAGAAGCGCGTGCGTACAAGACTCAGACCATCCTGGAAGCTCAGGGTGAAGTGGCTCGTTTCGCGAAGATCCTGCCTGAATATAAAGCGGCTCCGGAAATTACCCGTGAACGTCTGTATATCGAGACCATGGAAAAAGTGCTGAGCCATACGCGTAAAGTGCTGGTTAACGACAGTAAAGGTGGAAACCTGATGGTTCTGCCGTTGGATCAGATGCTGAAAGGCGGTTCTGCGCCTGCGGCGAAGTCGTCAGACAACAGCGGTGCTAACAACCTGCTGCGTCTGCCGCCAGCCTCATCAGGCAGCTCCAGTGCGACCACGACGCCTTCTTCGAACGATGGTGACATCATGGACCAACGCCGTGCTAACGCGCAGCGTAACGACTACCAGCGTCAGGGGGAATAAGGATGCGTAAGTCAGTTATTGCGATCATCATCATCGTACTGGTCGTGCTTTATACCTCTATTTTCGTTGTGAAAGAGGGCGAACGTGGGATCACCCTGCGTTTTGGTAAAGTTCTGCGTGACAGCGAGAACAAACCTCTGGTTTATGCACCAGGCCTGCATTTTAAAATTCCAATGATTGAATCGGTGAAAACGCTCGACGCCCGTATCCAGACTATGGATAACCAGGCCGATCGTTTCGTGACCAAAGAGAAGAAAGACCTGATCGTTGATTCGTACATCAAATGGCGTATCAGTGATTTCAGCCGCTACTACCTGGCAACGGGCGGTGGTGACGTTTCTCAGGCAGAAGTGCTGCTGAAACGTAAGTTCTCTGACCGTCTGCGTTCTGAGATTGGCCGTCTGGATGTGAAAGACATCGTGACCGATTCCCGCGGTCGTCTGACGCTGGAAGTACGCGATGCGCTGAACTCCGGTTCTGCGGGTACAGAAGACGAAGTCTCTACCCCGGCCGCGGATGACGCGATTGCCAAAGCGGCTGAGCGCGTTCAGGCTGAAACCAATGGCAAAGTGCCGGTGATCAACCCGAACAGTATGGCTGCACTGGGTATCGAAGTGGTTGACGTGCGAATCAAGCAGATCAACCTGCCTGCGGAAGTGTCCGATGCGATCTACAACCGTATGCGCGCCGAGCGTGAAGCGGTAGCCCGTCGTCACCGTTCACAGGGTCAGGAAGAGGCTGAGAAGCTGCGTGCAGCCGCGGACTACGAAGTGACCAAGACGCTTGCTGAGTCTGAACGTCAGGGGCGTATCTTGCGAGGTGAAGGTGATGCCGAAGCGGCGAAACTGTTCGCTGATGCATTCAGCCAGGATCCAGACTTCTATGCCTTTATCCGTAGCTTGCGTGCTTACGAGAATAGCTTCCAGAGCAACCAGGATGTGATGGTGCTCAGCCCGGACAGCGATTTCTTCCGTTATATGAAGACGCCAGCTAACGCGACGCGATAAACTCAGGCTCGTTTGAGTTTTCAAACCACCGCTCTTAATGGAGCGGTGGTTTTCTTTTATAAGGAACCAAAATGAATTCAACGATCTGGCTGGCGCTGGCGCTTGTTTTAGTCCTGGAAGGGTTGGGCCCAATGCTTTATCCGCGTGCCTGGCGTCGTATGATCGCCACAATGAGCCAGCTTCCGGATAATATTTTGCGCCGATTTGGCGGTGGTCTTGTGGTTGCTGGCATCGTTATCTACTACATGTTGAGGAAAACGATTGGCTGATCAAAAAGTGGTCGGATTTGGCATCTTTGGGGGTCAAAAAGTGCTGTATATCTGAAAAAGCGATGGTAGAATCCATTTTTAAGCAAACGGTGATTTTGAAAAAATGGGTAACAACGTCGTCGTACTGGGCACCCAATGGGGTGACGAAGGTAAAGGGAAGATTGTTGATCTTCTGACTGAACGGGCTAAATATGTTGTACGCTACCAGGGCGGTCACAACGCAGGCCATACTCTCGTAATCAACGGTGAAAAAACCGTCCTCCATCTTATTCCATCAGGTATTCTTCGCGAAAACGTCACCAGCATCATCGGTAACGGCGTTGTGCTGTCTCCAGCTGCGCTGATGAAAGAGATGAAAGGTCTGGAAGACCGTGGTATCCCTGTTCGTGAGCGTCTGCTGCTCTCTGAAGCGTGCCCGCTGATCCTGGATTATCATGTGGCGCTGGACGTAGCGCGTGAAAAAGCGCGTGGCGCGAAAGCTATCGGCACTACTGGCCGTGGTATTGGGCCGGCTTACGAAGACAAAGTTGCACGTCGCGGTCTGCGCGTAGGCGACCTCTTCGACAAAGCAACCTTCGCTGACAAACTGAAAGAAGTGATGGAATATCACAACTTCCAGCTGGTGAACTTCTACAAAACTGACGCTGTTGACTACCAGAAAGTGCTGGATGACGTCATGGCGATTGCTGACATCCTGACCGGTATGGTTGTTGATGTGTCCGATCTGCTGGACCAGGCGCGCAAGCGTGGCGATTTCGTCATGTTCGAAGGTGCGCAGGGTACGCTGCTGGATATCGACCACGGTACCTATCCGTACGTAACCTCCTCTAACACCACTGCAGGTGGCGTGGCGACGGGTTCTGGCCTGGGTCCACGTTATGTGGATTACGTACTGGGCATCATCAAAGCATACTCCACTCGCGTGGGTGCAGGTCCATTCCCGACTGAGCTGTTTGATGATATCGGCGAGTTCCTGTGCAAGCAGGGTAACGAGTTTGGCGCCACTACTGGCCGTCGTCGTCGTACCGGCTGGCTGGATGCGGTTGCAGTGCGTCGCGCAGTACAGATCAACTCCCTGTCTGGCTTCTGCCTGACTAAGCTGGACGTTCTGGACGGCCTGAAAGAAGTGAAAATCTGTGTGGGCTACCGGATGCCAGATGGCCGCGAAGTGACTACCACTCCGCTGGCAGCTGACGACTGGGAAGGCATCGAGCCAATCTACGAAACCATGCCGGGCTGGTCTGAAACCACCTTCGGTGTGAAAGAGCGTAGTGGCCTGCCACAGGCAGCGCTGGATTACATCAAGCGTATTGAAGAACTGACCGAAGTGCCGATTGATATTATTTCTACCGGCCCGGATCGTACTGAAACGATGATTCTGCGCGACCCGTTCGACGCATAATCTTTGTTGCTGCTGGCCTGCGGGGAAACCCGTAGGTCAGATAAAGCGTAGCGCCATCCGGCTAACGCTCTTAGATCCCCGCTTTTTCGCCCCGTCTGTCAAATAAATTAGCCGCCAACTATCTGGCTGGTTTATCATCATTAATGAATATCTCTGCGGTTTGACCGCGTTTTCCCTTTTTCCTGAGGTTGATGTGCAGTTAACAAGTTTCACCGATTACGGCTTACGCGCGCTGATTTACATGGCGTCGTTACCCGATGGGAAAATGACCAGTATCTCTGAAGTGACAGAGGTCTACGGTGTGTCCCGTAATCATATGGTCAAAATAATCAATCAACTTAGTCGTGCCGGATATGTTGCTGCCGTCCGCGGGAAGAATGGCGGGATCCGCCTTGGGAAACCGGCGCAGAGTATCCGGGTTGGGGATGTGGTACGTGAACTGGAGCCATTGTCTCTGGTGAATTGCAGCAGCGAGTTCTGCCACATTACGCCCGCTTGCCGTCTGAAACAGGCACTTTCTAAGGCCGTGCAAAGTTTTCTCAAGGAACTGGATGACTACACGCTGGCCGATTTGGTTGAAGAGAATCAACCGCTTTATAAATTATTGCTGGTGGAATGAAGAAAATGTCCACCGGAGCTGACAACGGAGGAACCGATATGTCACATGATCCTTTCCAGGAACGCGAAGCCGAAAAATACGCGAATCCAATCCCAAGCCGCGAGTTCATCATTGAACACTTAACAAAACGCGAAAAACCCGCCAATCGTGAAGAACTTGCCGCTGAATTAAACATTGAAGGTGAAGAGCAAATTGAAGCCCTTCGCCGCCGCCTGCGCGCCATGGAGCGCGATGGGCAGTTGGTCTTTACCCGCCGCCAGTGCTACGCCCTGCCGGAACGCCTTGATCTACTGAAAGGGATCGTCATTGGTCACCGTGATGGCTACGGCTTCCTGCGCGTGGAAGGACGTAAAGATGACCTGTACCTGTCATCCGAACAGATGAAAATGTGTATTCATGGCGATCAAATCCTTGCTCAGCCGCTGGGTGCCGACCGTAAAGGCCGTCGCGAAGCGCGCGTTGTGCGCATTCTTGTGCCGAAGACCAGCCAGATTGTTGGCCGCTATTTTACCGATGCAGGCGTTGGTTTTGTGGTGCCGGATGATAGCCGCCTCAGTTTCGATATCCTGATCCCACCGGAAGAGGTAATGGGCGCGCGGATGGGCTTTGTGGTGGTGGTCGAACTGACCCAGCGCCCGACTCGTCGCACCAAAGCGGTCGGTAAAATTGTTGAAGTACTTGGCGATAACATGGGTACGGGCATGGCGGTCGATATGGCGCTGCGCACCCATGAAATCCCGTACGTTTGGCCAAAAGCCGTTGAAGAGCAGATTGTCGGCCTGAAAGAAGTTGTGCCGGAAGAGTCAAAAGCAGGCCGAGTGGACCTGCGCTCCCTGCCGCTGGTCACGATTGATGGCGAAGATGCGCGTGACTTCGATGATGCCGTGTACTGCGAGAAAAAACGCGGTGGCGGCTGGCGCTTGTGGGTGGCTATCGCCGACGTAAGCTATTACGTTCGCCCGCATACCCCGCTGGATAATGAAGCCCGCAGCCGTGGTACATCGGTTTACTTCCCGTCTCAGGTTGTTCCGATGCTGCCGGAAGTGCTGTCTAACGGTCTGTGCTCCCTGAACCCGCAGGTTGATCGTCTGTGTATGGTGTGTGAGATGACCATCTCCACCAAAGGCCGCTTAACGGGTTATAAGTTCTACGAAGCGGTGATGAGCTCTCATGCGCGTCTGACCTATACCAAGGTCTGGCATATGCTTCAGGGCGATCAGGATCTGCGTGAACAATACGCACCGCTGGTTAAACATATCGAAGAGCTGCACAACCTGTATAAAACACTGGATCAGGCGCGTGAAGAGCGCGGCGGGATCTCGTTCGAAAGCGAAGAGGCGAAGTTTATCTTCAACGCTGAACGCCGTATCGAGCGTATTGAGCAGACGCAGCGTAACGATGCGCACAAGCTGATTGAAGAGTGCATGATTCTGGCGAACATCTCTGCGGCGCGTTTCGTTGAAAAAGCCAAAGAGCCGGCACTGTTCCGTATCCACGATAAACCAAGCACCGAAGCGATTACCGCATTCCGTACTGTTCTGGCCGAGTTAGGTCTTGAACTGCCGGGCGGCAACAAACCGGAGCCGCGTGATTACGCTGAACTGCTGGAGTCCATCGGCGATCGCCCGGACCATGAAATGCTGCAAACCATGCTGCTGCGTTCCATGAAGCAGGCAATTTACGATCCAGAAAACCGGGGTCACTTTGGTCTGGCGTTGCAGTCTTATGCGCACTTTACGTCGCCTATCCGTCGTTACCCGGATCTCTCCTTGCACCGTGCGATTAAGTATCTGCTGGCGCAAGAGCAAGGACATAAGGGCAACACCACGGAAACGGGTGGTTATCACTACTCGATGGAAGAGATGTTGCAACTGGGTCAGCACTGCTCCATGACCGAACGCCGCGCTGATGAAGCCACGCGTGAAGTTTCAGACTGGCTGAAGTGCGACTTTATGCTGGATCAGGTCGGTAATGTCTTCAAGGGCGTGATTGCCAGCGTGACAGGCTTTGGTTTCTTTGTTCGTCTCGACGATCTGTTTATCGATGGTCTGGTGCATGTGTCCAGTCTGGATAACGACTACTACCGCTTTGACCAGGTCGGCCAGCGTCTGATTGGCGAGTCTGGTGGCCAGACTTATCGCCTGGGCGATCGCGTGGAAGTGAAAGTCGAAGCCGTTAACATGGACGAGCGTAAAATCGACTTCAGCCTGATTTCCAGCGAGCGTGGCCCACGTAATGTTGGCAAAACCGTGCGTGAGAAAGCAAAAAAAGGCGGAAACGGTAACCCGAACGGCAAGCGCCGTCAGGCCGGTAAAAAGGTAAACTTTGAGCCGGACAGCGCCTTCCGTGGCGAGAAGAAACAGAAGCCGAAGGCAGCGAAGAAAGAAGCTCGTTCAGCGAAAAAACCTTCCGCTAAGACCCAGAAAATTGCCGCCGCCGCCAAAGCGAAGCGCGCGGCGAAGAAAAAGCAGGCGGAGTAATTCCGCCCCTCACCCTGACCCTCTCCCCACGGGGAGAGGGAAAAGTATCGTCATAATGAGAACCATCAATGAGTGAAATGATTTACGGCATCCACGCGGTGCAAGCCCTGCTGGAGCGCGCGCCGGAGCGTTTTCAGGAAGTTTTTATTCTGAAAGGGCGTGAAGATAAACGTCTGATGCCGCTTATCCACGCGCTTGAAGCTCAGGGCGTGGTGATCCAGCTGGCGAACCGTCAGTTCCTGGATGAGAAAAGCGAAGGCGCGGTTCACCAGGGTATTATTGCGCGCGTGAAGCCGGGCCGTCAGTACCAGGAAAACGATCTGCCGGATCTGATTGCCGAACTGGATAACCCTTTCTTCCTGATCCTGGACGGCGTTACCGATCCGCACAACCTGGGCGCGTGTCTGCGTAGTGCTGATGCTGCCGGTGTGCACGCGGTTATCGTGCCAAAAGATCGCTCAGCACAGCTGAACGCCACGGCCAAGAAAGTGGCCTGCGGCGCGGCAGAGAACGTTCCGCTGATCCGTGTTACCAACCTGGCACGCACCATGCGTCTGCTTCAGGAAGAGAACATCTGGATCGTGGGTACCGCGGGTGAAGCCGACCATACTCTGTATCAGAGCAAAATGACCGGTCGTCTGGCACTGGTGATGGGTGCAGAAGGTGAAGGGATGCGTCGCCTGACGCGCGAACACTGTGATGAGCTGATCAGCATCCCGATGGCGGGCAGCGTATCGTCTCTGAACGTGTCTGTGGCAACAGGTATTTGCCTGTTTGAAGCGGTGCGTCAGCGCGGAGAATAAACAGCTAGGCCGTCCGGTGGACGGCCTATTGTGTTTTCTCCCTCTCCCGGTGGGAGAGGGCCGGGGTGAGGGCACCAGACGGTGACAATATTACTCCTCTAAAGACCGCAAATGGTCATCCTTCCTGAGCGTCATCAGTGCCACAATACTCACCACTGCCGTTGCCATGACGTAATACGCCGGAATATCCAGGTTACCTGTCTCTTTAATCAGCCCGGTGATAATCAAACCCGCGCAGCCAGAGAAAATTGCGTTCGACAGTGAATAGGCCAGCCCAAGCCCGGTATAACGCACACGGGTCGGGAACATCTCTGAGAGCATGGCAGGCCCTGGCCCTGCCAGCATTCCCACCAGGCCGCCCGCAACCAGCACCACTATTGCTTTTATTGCCAGCGTGCTGGACTCCGCCTGGAGGATTTTAAGCAGCGGCAAGGCGAGGATAAGAAGCAACCCGGTGGCAATGAGCATCACGGTACGTCGGCCGATCCGGTCGCTCAGGATCCCCGATGGAATGATGGTCAGCGCAAAGCCGATATTGGAAATCACCGCAATCAACAGTGCCTGATTAAACCCGGTATGCAGCGCCGATTGTAAATAGGTGGGCATAATCACCAGGTAGGTATATCCCGCCGCCGACCACACCATTACCCGGCCAATCCCCATCACGATGGCTTTCAGCGTCGCCGCCGTGTGAGCCTGAGCGACAACCGGCTTTTCTTGCTGCTGGACGAAGCTTGGCGTCTCTTCCATGCTGACGCGCAGCCAGAGGGCAACCACGCCCATTGGCAGGGCCAGGAAGAACGGAATGCGCCAGCCCCAGTCGTGTAGTGCTTCCGGGGTAAGCAGCGCAGAGAGGAGGGCGACAATACCCGCGCCCGCCAGCAGCCCCAGCGCCACGGTGAAAGATTGCCATGCGCCGTACAGGCCACGCTTGCCGCGTGGCGCAAACTCGGTCATTAGAGAGACAGCGCCACCGTATTCACCGCCGGCGAACAACCCCTGCAATATGCGAAGCAACGTAATCATCAGCGGTGCGGCAATCCCGATGCTCGCATACACCGGCACAATGCCAATCGCGGCGGTGGCGAGCGTCATCAGCACCAGGACAATAATCAGCGTGGGTTTGCGGCCAATCCGGTCACCCATCCGGCCAAACACAACCGCCCCCAGCGGGCGAAAGAAGAAGGCGATAGCAAACGAGGCGTAGGTGAGGATCAGGCTAGTCAGCCCCGCATCCCCTTCCAGTTGGAAGAAATTCTTCGCAATCACGGTCGCCAGAAAACCGTAGACCGCAAATTCATACCATTCGATGAAATTACCAATAGAGCCGGCAATTAACGCGCGCTTGTGCGCATCCGGCGCAAAGTGTGAAGGTTGCATAAGGAGCCTCACTGGAAAGGTAGGAATAAATTATTCAACAAATAATCGGTCATGAAATAGTTTATTCTTATGTTATGTGAGCTATTTCACGAATGATTTCAGTGGGATTGCCAGCCTGTGACCCCACTCCCATGCAGCGTTAGCCCAGGATGTCCATACTTACCTTCATTGCCACTGAAGGAGGGACACAACATGACCTGGCAAACGCACACGGTTTTTAATCAGCCTGCGCCGCTTTCCAACAGCAATCTTTTCCTCTCGGATTGCGCATTGCGTGAAGCGGTAAACCGCGAAGGGGCTGAGTGGGACATAGACCTCCTCGCTAGTATCGGCCAACAGTTGGGTACGGCGGAATCCCTGGAACTTGGCAGGCTGGCGAACGTCAATCCGCCGGAACTTCTGCGCTATGACGCCACGGGCGAACGGCTGGATGATGTGCGTTTTCACCCTGCCTGGCATTTACTGATGCAGGGGCTATGTGCCAACCGGGTTCATAACCTGGCGTGGGAAGAGGACGCGCGCAAAGGCTCGTTCGTTGCCAGGGCGGCACGCTTTATCCTCCATGCGCAGGTTGAAGCGGGCACGCTATGCCCCGTGACCATGACCTTCGCCGCCACGCCGTTGCTTCAGCAGGCACTGCCCAAAATTTTTCGTGACTGGCTCACGCCTTTGCACAGCGATCGCTATGACCCGCATCTCGCGCCCGGTGGACAAAAGCGTGGGGTGTTGATTGGTATGGGGATGACCGAAAAACAGGGCGGTTCGGATGTGCTCAGCAACACCACCAAAGCGGAAAAAAGCAGTGACGGGAGCTACCGGCTGGTGGGCCACAAATGGTTTTTCTCGGTGCCACAAAGTGACGCGCACCTGGTGCTGGCTCAGGCGAAAGGGGGACTATCCTGCTTTTTTGTTCCGCGCTTTTTACCTGACGGGCAGCGCAACGCCGTACGTCTGGAGCGGCTGAAAGATAAGCTGGGCAACCGTTCCAACGCCAGCTGCGAAGTAGAGTTTCTTGACGCCGCTGGCTGGCTTTTGGGTGAGGAGGGCGAAGGAATTCGACAAATCCTCAGAATGGGCGGTATGACGCGCCTCGACTGTGCGCTTGGCAGCCATGGCCTGATGCGTCGGGCGTTATCTGTGGCGCTATACCATGCCCATCAGCGACAGACATTTGGTAAGAATCTTATCGATCAGCCTTTAATGCGCGATGTACTGAGCCGGATGGCGCTGGTGCTTGAGGGGCAAACCGCGTTGCTTCTTCGCCTTGCACGTGCCTGGGATTTGCGGGAAGACGTACAGGAGGCCGCCTGGGCACGGCTTTTCACCCCAGCGGCAAAATATGGCGTGTGCAAAGCCGGTATCCCGTTTGTCGCAGAGGCGATGGAAGCGCTGGGCGGTATTGGCTATTGCGAAGAGAGTGAACTCCCACGCCTGTACCGGGAAATGCCGGTGAACAGCATCTGGGAAGGCTCGGGCAATATCATGTGCCTGGATGTTCTGCGCGTACTGACAAAGCAGCCCGGCATACTCGAGCTGCTCACCGATGATTTTGCTCAGGTAAAAGGGCAGGATCGGCATTTTGATCGTAGCTGGCGTCAGCTCCAGCAAAAACTGCGTAAACCTCAGGAGGCGCAGGGCAGGGAGATCACGCAACAGCTCTTTTGGCTGGGGGCCGGAAGTCAGATGTTGCGGCACGCATCGCCGCCGGTCGCGCAGGCGTGGTGCCGCATGATGCTCGATACCCGTGGCGGGTCACTTCTGAGCGAACAGGTACAAAATGACCTGCTGCTGCGCGCCACGGGCAGGGTAGGTTAATCTTTTAACTGGAACAGACTGACCAGTTGGGTGAGGTGTGAGCCTTTCTCACGCAGAGTTTGTGCGGTTTGCTCGCTGCGTGAAACGCGGTCGGCGTTGATATGCGAGGCCTCGCCAATGTGCGTCATGGCAAGGTTAACCTGACGTATCCCCGCCGATTGCTCGTGGGAAGCGTGGTTAATCTCCGTGACCAGCTGGCTGATGTTATCGATATGAACGATGATGGCATCCATCGCCAGACGCGTCTGTTCAGACAGCGCATGGCCTTCGCTCACTTTATTCAGCGTGTCGCCAATCAGCTGCTCAATCTCTTTCACCGCATTGGCGCTACGTGCCGCCAGGGCGCGAACTTCTTGCGCCACCACGGCGAAACCTTTGCCATGTTCCCCAGCGCGAGCCGCCTCAACAGCCGCATTGAGTGCCAGAATATTGGTCTGAAATGCAATTGACTCAATCACACGCGTGATGTCTTCGATACGTTTCGATGCGTCGCGAATATCATCCATGGTGGCTACCGCGTGGGTGACCGTCTTGCCGCCCTGATGCACGGCCTGTGAGGTTTCGCCCACCAGTTGCTGTGTTTGCTCCATGTTGGCGGCATTTTGCTGCACGGTAGCGGCCAGTTGCTCCATGCTGGCAGAAGTCTCTTCCACGCTGCTGGCCTGTTTGTTGATCTGCTCTGAGATCTCCCCGCTATCAGATGCCAGTGCGTTAGTACCCACGTGGATCTCGCCAGCGGCTTCACGAACCTGAAGGACGATTTTTTGTAATCCAGCGCCGATCCCGTTAATGGCGGTGATCAACTGGCCCACTTCATCACGACGGGTGACGGGCAGATTGGCGCGGAGGTCACCGGCGGCATATTGACGCGCCAGGTGGATAACGTCACGCAGAGGCCTCGTCAGCAACCTGCGAATGATAAGTACAAACAGACCCGCGAAGAGCGCGGATAGCACCACGCCCGCCACCAGGAAGCGGTCACGTAACGTGGTAACGCTTGCGAGAAGTACCGATTTATCCACTTCGCCCACAATAGTCCAGTTCCAGCCAGGCATCGGCGTCCAGGCCATTTTTAAGGTGCGACCATCATCGCTTTCGCGCTCCAGCGTGCCGGATTTATCGCTCATCAACTGCTGCTGGATTGCGTTGCTCCACTTAGGTAACTGGCCCTCTTCGCTGGAATGGAACAGGAATTGCCCGTGCGTTTTTCCGCTGCTGCGATCCAGAACAAAGAAATGGCCGCTCTCACCCAGACGGCGGTTGAGGATTTTCTCGCGCATCACGTTCCAGGAGTGGGTGATATCCACGCCGACGAACATGATGGCAATCACCTGGCCATCGCTGTTTTTAACGGGTTGATATTGGGTGATGTAACGTTTGCCAAACAACAATGCCAGGCCGCGATACACTTCCCCCTTGCTGACGGCGGCAAAGGCCGGGCTTGCCGTATCCAGTACGGTGCCAATGGCCCGATCGCCGTTCTCCTTGCGCAGTGAGGTGGCTACGCGGACAAAGTCGTTACCGCTGCGTACAAACAGGGTTGAGATAGCGCCTGTACGGCTCAGGAAGTCGTCAGAAAGGCTATTATTTTCATGAAGCTCTGTTTCGCCACCTTTCAACAGGGGGACGTTCATCCCATTGATTGTGCGACTCTGGCTGTTATCAATATTGAGGGGCTGAGGTAAAAAGGTGCTGAACAGCCGGGTATAGTTTTCGACCTCTTCGCTCAGGCTGGTGTTAAACATCTGAACCATATCAACCATGCCGGTGGACTGGTTGTGCAGGTCTTCGACTGCAAGGGCTTCAAGCTGCTGGCTGGTTTTATGGCTAAGCAGAAAAGTGAAAAACAGGAAAAGAATAGCGACACTCACGCCCGTAAGCAGCGATAGCTTAGTGCCCAGACCCGCACGGCGGAAAAAACTGATCATAAATTGCTCATTATTGAAAAGGTATGGCTCTTCAACGGCAGGGTAGAGATAACATTTATCTTCTTAATGTAACAAAATGTTATTTAATTGTTTTTGAATGGTTTATTAAATGATAAAAGATTTGCAAAAACGAAAAGCCACTAAAAATAAGTGGCTTTTATCTGGAGGTATTACACGTAGAGAATGGCCTGTACCCGCCACTGATCGACATGGTTATCTTCCTGCATCTGGATGATGCGATACCAGGAAGCACCCTGTTCATCTGCTTTTAATGCAACTACACGTTCAACGTCTTGCGGGCTCCCCGAAATGTTATTCACGGAGATCTGGCCAATTTCATTGAGGCCAGTAACACAATCAGCACTGGCGAATTCAGCTGACTGCGCAGTCGTGCTCACAAGGCCTGCTGAGAGCAACAGAGAGGTCAAAGCAAGAGTTCGTTTCATCGTCAGCTCCATTTCACATGTCTCCGGTATCCGCCGGGCAATCCTTCGCGAATAAACTCACTTCCATTGTTGCGGGCATGGAGTTTATTGTGGACAGGAAAATGTCTATGGACGAAAAGCAGTGTAAATGTCGTTCAAATGAAGCCCATTATTTACGGTACAAAATCGCCTGTGAGTACCACTGTCCCGTAATGATGGTTTCATCAACCATGATGATGACGTAATAATCTGCTTTTGCAGCGACGGCCTGTGCTTTTATTGCGGCTTGCGCATCATCCGGGGAGCCGCGAACAAGCGCGGAAACAGTACCCATTCGTTGTAATCCTTCCGTCTGATTACGACGAATTTCCTGCGGGTGATCGGCAACCGGGGGAGCGGGTTGTGGCGTGCCTTGCAGCGCGCTACAGCCACTGAGCAGTGACACCAGCAATAAAGCAGCTAACCTGCGCATAACCATATCTCGTTTCCTGATAGCCATAGTGTAGTTGTCTGTAAATTTAGTTTTGGGGGAATGTTCCCGAAGTGTTATCTGGGGCGTAAATTTCGAATGAAAATGTCGTGAAAGCGTAACCCAGTTCTCAACATTATGAATCATTCAATTGCAAAGGATCGACAATGATAGAACTTGAAACACAACGACTCGGTGACCACGAAATTCTACATGCTTTTCCGGCTGGGAAAGGTCAGCAACCGTTGCCCGTTGTGGTTTTTTATCATGGGTTTACTTCATCTAAGCTCGTTTACAGCTACTTTGCAGTCGCGCTGGCACAGGCGGGTTTTCGTGTGGTAATGGCGGATGCCCCCGATCACGGCGCACGTTATACGGGTGATGAACAGGCCCGTCTTGGGCAGTTCTGGCAAATCCTTCACGGCAGCCTTACCGAGTTCGCCGCGCTGCGCGATGCATTGCACCAGGCGGGGCTGGTGGCGGATAACCGCCTGGCGGTGGCAGGGGCATCAATGGGGGGAATGACGGCTCTTGGGATCATGACCCGTCATCCAGAGGTGAAATCTGTGGCCTGCCTGATGGGATCCGGATATTTCACTTCCCTCTCGCAGACGCTGTTTCCACCACGACAGCAGGATGATGTTGAGGCTGTGATGGCGCCACTGGCGAAATGGGAGGTAACCCATGCATTGCCACAACTGGCTAACAGGCCGTTATTCTTGTGGCACGGCGAAGCAGACGACATTGTGCCTGCCGTTGAAACCTTCCGCTTGCAGCAGGCACTCAACAGTGAAGCGCTGGACGGGAATTTAACCTGTCAGTGGGAAGCCGGTGTGCGGCACCGCATCACACCAGCCGCGCTGGATGCCACCGTCGCGTTTTTCCGTAAACACCTTTAAACGCGCAGGATTGTGACGCCCTGATCTTCCAGCTTCTGGAGGATCACGGGATCGGCATTTTTCCCGGTGATCACCATGTCTATCTGCTCTGCCCGGCTGAACAGCATTCCGGCGCGCTCACCTACTTTGCTGCTGTCGACCAGCACAACAAGCTTGCCCACCACGTTAAGCATGTTTTGTTCGGCCATCGCCGTCAGCATATCGGTTTTATACAGGCCTTCAGCGGTAAGGCCCTTGCCGCTGGTAAACATCCAGTGTCCGGCGTAGAGGCTGTTTTCGCTGTCCTGCGGGCTTAGCGTAATGGACTGGCTCTTGTTGTACTGACCGCCCATGATCACCACGCTCTCGTGCTCCTGGTCGATAAGATAGTTGGCCAGAGGCAGATAATTAGTAATGATCTGCACCGGTTTTCCACACATCTCCCGCCCCAGCAGAAACGCCGTCGAGCCACAGTTGATCACCACGCTCTCGCCGGGATTCACCAGCTGCGAAGCCGCTCTGGCGATGCGCACTTTTTCATCGTGGTTCAGCGCCTGATGGATGTTCATCGGCGTCCAGCGCGGGCGCTGCTGACTAATGGCTTCCGCACCGTTGCGGACTTTTTTCAGCTTGCCGTTTTCATCGAGCTTGTTGATATCGCGGCGTGCGGTGGCCGGAGAAATGCCCAGGCGTTCAATCACTTGTTCTACGGTGACAAAACCTGTCTGCGCCAATAGTTCCAGTAAAATTTGATGCCGTTGCGCTTCCGTCATGAGCTATTCCGATAAGAATTGATTTTAAAAGATAATATTTGAAATAGCCTGAAATTACTAAGCAAAATATAACATCGCCAGACACAGAGGTCTGGCGATGGGGCGCCACAATTACAGGAACGACTTAAACGGCAGGTCTGGCTCAATGGTGAAGCAATCATCAAAGCCACGCGGATAGTGGTATTCAAGATTGTCTTTATCCAGTGGCCAGGTGAACTTGCCACCGACCTGCCAGATGAACGGTTTGAAGCCGTATTTCAGCCGGTCTTTTTTCATCTCCCACAGTACGCGGATTTCCTGGGGATCGGCCTGGAAGTTTGACCAGATATCGTGGTGGAACGGGATCACCACTTTGGTGTTCAGCGCTTCCGCCATGCGTAGCATATCGGCGCTGGTCATTTTGTCGGTGATACCGCGCGGGTTTTCACCGTAGGAACCCAGCGCGACATCGATGTGGTGCTCGTTGCCGTGCTTCGCGTAGTAGTTGGAGTAGTGGGAGTCGCCGCTGTGATAGAGGGAACCGCCAGGGGTTTTAAACAGGTAGTTCACCGCGCGTTCGTCCATGCCATCCGGCAGCACACCCGCTGCTTTTTGATCGGCTGGCAGCGTAATTAACGCGGTACGATCAAAGGCATCCAGCGCATGAATTTCAACGTCTTTGATTTTTACCACATCGCCTGGTTTCATCACGATGCAGCGCTCTTTCGGCACACCCCAGCCCACCCATAAATCAACGCAGGTTTGCGGGCCAATGAACGGGACATCATCGGCACAGTTTTGCATCACCGCTGCCGCCACGTTGACGTCGATATGATCGTTGTGATCGTGGGTAGACAGAACCGCATCAATCTGACGAATAGCGAACGGATCGAGCACAAAAGGTGTGGTACGCAGGTTTGGCTGAAGCTTTTCTACCCCTGCCATACGCTGCATCTGATGGCCTTTTTTCATCAGCGGATTGCCGTGACTCTGTTTGCCTGTTCCGCACCAGAAATCCACGCAAATATTCGCACCACCCTCTGATTTCAGCCAGATCCCGGTACAGCCAAGCCACCACATCGCAAAGGTACCCGGTGCAACCTGCTCTTGCTCAATCTCTTCGTTCAGCCAACTGCCCCACTCCGGGAAGGTGCTCAGAATCCATGATTCGCGGGTGATGGTGTTCACTTTACTCATCGTTATGCTCCCTATTTAAATCAAATTTAATCACATTATGATTGGTTGTGATTTATGTTGTCACCATTAAATCAGCATTGCAATGCCATTTTTTCACTTTTACGCCGCTGGAAGGGGCGGGTAAGTTTTAAGGTGTTACGGTAAATAGAATGTCTTAAAGTGATTAATTGTATGAATTTTAATGATTATTTAATGATTTTAATATCGTAATGAAAATCAATATTAAGTATATGGAAATAATTTGCGTGATGGCTCACAAATAATCAGATTCAATCTTGTGGTGATTATTTGTGATTAATAGAGTGTTGGCACCAACCGCATGAGGGTGACCTCGTGCTCCAACTTTCTGGAGAGTGTTATGGAAATCCTCTACAGCGTCTTTACCGTTTTCTTTAACCAGGTAATGACCAATGCTCCGCTCTTGCTGGGGATCGTGACGTGTCTGGGCTATATCCTGTTACGCAAAAGCGTGAGCGTCATTATCAAAGGCACCATTAAAACCATTATCGGTTTTATGTTGTTACAGGCGGGGTCTGGCATTTTAACGGGCACTTTTAAGCCCGTGGTCGCCAAAATGTCGGAAGTGTATGGCATCAATGGCGCCATCTCTGACACTTACGCGTCAATGATGGCAACGATCGATCGTATGGGCGATGCGTATAGCTGGGTAGGGTACGCCGTCCTGCTCGCGCTGGCGCTGAACATTATCTACGTTCTGCTGCGGCGTATAACCGGTATCCGCACCATCATGCTGACCGGCCATATCATGTTCCAGCAGGCCGGGCTGATTGCCGTATCCCTTTATATCTTCGGTTATCCGATGTGGACAACGATCATCTGCACAGCGGTTCTGGTTTCGCTGTATTGGGGGATCACCTCCAATATGATGTACAAGCCAACGCAAGAAGTGACCGATGGGTGTGGTTTCTCAATTGGTCACCAGCAGCAGTTCGCGTCGTGGATTGCCTACAAAGTCGCGCCATTCCTGGGGAAAAAAGAAGAGAGCGTTGAAGACCTTAAGCTGCCTGGTTGGCTGAATATTTTCCATGACAACATCGTCTCTACCGCGATTGTGATGACCATTTTCTTCGGCGCGATCCTGCTCTCTTTCGGCATCGACGTCGTCCAGGCGATGGCGGGCAAAACGCACTGGACGGTCTACATCCTGCAAACCGGTTTCTCGTTCGCGGTGGCGATTTTCATCATCACCCAGGGCGTGCGTATGTTCGTGGCTGAACTATCAGAAGCCTTCAACGGTATCTCCCAACGCCTGATCCCTGGTGCTGTACTGGCGATTGACTGCGCCGCTATCTATAGCTTCGCGCCAAATGCCGTCGTCTGGGGCTTTATGTGGGGCACCATCGGTCAGCTGATTGCCGTCGGCATTCTGGTGGGCTGCGGTTCTTCTATTCTCATCATTCCTGGCTTTATCCCGATGTTCTTCTCCAACGCCACTATCGGCGTCTTTGCTAACCACTTTGGCGGCTGGCGCGCGGCGCTCAAGATTTGTCTGGTGATGGGCATGATCGAAATCTTCGGCTGCGTGTGGGCGGTCAAACTCACGGGGATGAGTGCCTGGATGGGCATGGCGGACTGGTCAATTCTGGCACCGCCGATGATGCAAGGCTTCGCCTCTGTCGGGCTGGTATTTATGGCCGTCATCATCCTGATCGCCCTTGCTTATATGTTCTTTGCTGGCCGTTCGCTACGGGCGGAAGAAGATGCGGAAAAACAAACAGCAGAAGTTTCTGCTCACTAAGGAGTTTCGATTATGACCGTACGTATCCTGGCTGTGTGTGGCAATGGGCAAGGTAGCTCCATGATCATGAAGATGAAAGTGGACCAGTTTTTAACCCAGTCAAACATCGACCACACGGTAAACAGCTGCGCGGTGGGGGAATACAAAAGTGAACTGAACGGCGCGGACATCATCATCGCCTCTACCCATATTGCCGGGGAGATTACTGTTTCAGGCAATAAACATGTGGTGGGTGTGCGCAATATGCTGTCTCCCGCAGATTTTGGTCCAAAGCTGCTGGAAGTGATCAACGCGCACTTTCCGCAAGACGTGAAGTAAGGACGCCACATGAAACTACGTGATTCGCTGGCAGACAATAACTCCATCCTTTTACAGGCAGAGGCCAGTACCTGGCAGGAAGCGGTAAAGCTGAGTGTGGATCTGCTGGTTAAGGCCGACGTTGTCGAGCCGCGGTATTACCAGGCCATTCTTGATGGCGTGGCGCAGCACGGCCCGTATTTCGTCATTGCACCAGGGCTGGCGATGCCGCACGGCCGCCCGGAAGAGGGCGTCAAAAAAACAGGTTTCGCGCTGGTGACATTAAAAGAGCCGCTGGTGTTCAACCATGAAGATAACGACCCGGTCGACATTCTGATCACCATGGCGGCCGTTGATGCCAACACCCATCAGGAAGTCGGCATCATGCAGATCGTCAATCTGTTTGATGATGAAGCCAATTTTGACCGTTTACGCGCCTGCCGCACCGCGCAGGACGTGCTGGATTTAATTGATAACGCCACTGCGGCGGCTGTTTAAGAGGGATTTGAAATGTCATTACCAATGTTGCAGGTTGCGCTGGATAACCAGACGTTGTCTCACGCTTATGAAACCACCCGCCTGATTGCGGAAGAGGTGGATATCATCGAAGTCGGCACTATTCTGTGCGTGGGTGAAGGCGTTCGCGCGGTTCGAGACCTGAAAGCACTCTATCCGCATAAAATCGTACTGGCGGACGCGAAAATCGCCGATGCGGGAAAAATCCTCTCCCGCATGTGTTTTGAAGCCAACGCAGACTGGGTCACCGTTATCTGCTGTGCGGATATCAACACCGCCAAAGGTGCGCTGGACGTCGCAAAAGAGTTTAACGGCGACGTGCAGATTGAACTGACCGGCTTCTGGACCTGGGAGCAGGCGCAGGAGTGGCGCGATGCGGGCATTCAGCAGGTGGTGTATCACCGCAGCCGTGATGCGCAGGCGGCGGGTGTGGCCTGGGGCGAAGCGGATATCAGTGCCATCAAGCGTCTGGCGGATATGGGCTTCAAAGTCACCGTGACCGGTGGCCTGGCGCTGGAAGATTTGCCGCTGTTTAAAGGCATTCCAATCCATGTCTTTATTGCCGGTCGTAGCATTCGCGATGCGGCCTCTCCGGTGGAAGCCGCACGTCAATTCAAGCGCTCAATTGCTCAGCTGTGGGGCTAAGGAGTGGGTATGTTGTCAAAACAGGTCCCGCTTGGCATTTATGAAAAGGCGCTCCCCGCGGGGGAGTGCTGGTCAGAACGGTTGCAGCTTGCAAAGCAGTTGGGATTCGATTTTGTCGAAATGTCAGTAGATGAAACAGACGTGCGTCTCTCCCGGCTGGACTGGAGCCGCGAGCAGCGTCTGGCGCTGGTGAATGCAGTGGCTGAAACCGGCGTGCGTGTACCCTCTATGTGCCTGAGCGCTCACCGTCGTTTTCCACTGGGAAGTGAAGACGATGCGGTGCGTGCTCAAGGCCTGGACATCATGCGTAAAGCTATTCAGTTTGCCCAGGATGTGGGGATCCGCGTTATCCAGCTCGCCGGATACGATGTCTATTATCAGCAAGCCAACGATGAAACGCGCCGCCGTTTCCGCGACGGGTTGAAAGAGAGCGTCGAAATGGCCAGCCGTGCGCAGGTGACGCTGGCGATGGAAATCATGGACTATCCGCTGATGAACTCCATCAGCAAGGCTCTGGGCTACGCACACTACCTGAATAACCCCTGGTTCCAGCTTTATCCCGATATCGGCAACTTGTCGGCGTGGGATAACGATGTACAGATGGAGTTGCAGGCGGGGATGGGGCATATCGTGGCGGTACATGTCAAAGATACACGTCCGGGTGTGTTCAAAAATGTTCCGTTCGGCACCGGGGGGGTGGATTTCGAACGGTGCTTCCAGACCCTCAAGCAGACTGGCTATTGCGGACCCTATCTGATTGAGATGTGGAGTGAAACATCGGACGATCCGGCTGGTGAAGTGGCAAAAGCCCGAGACTGGGTGCGCGAGCGTATGGTGCGGGCAGGATTACTGGAGGCCGGGCATGAAGCAGCTTAAACAGCAGGTCTTTGAAGCCAATATGGATCTCCCGCGTTATGGCCTGGTGACGTTCACCTGGGGTAACGTCAGCGCTATCGATCGTGAGCAGGGGCTTGTGGTGATTAAGCCAAGCGGTGTGGCGTATGACACCATGAAAGCTGACGATATGGTGGTCGTTGATCTCGAAGGGAATGTCGTCGAGGGCAGATGGCGACCGTCATCGGATACCGCTACCCATCTGGCGCTTTATCAGCGATATCCGTCGCTGGGTGGTATCGTGCATACCCACTCAACACATGCTACCGCCTGGGCACAAGCAGGGTTGGCCATTCCGGCGCTGGGCACCACCCATGCAGACTATTTCTTCGGCGATATTCCTTGCACGCGCGCGCTTACTCAGGCGGAAGTGGAAGGGCAGTATGAGCTCAGCACCGGGCAGGTGATCATTGAAACGCTCGGTGAGCGCGAACCATTGCATACGCCTGGCATTGTGGTCTATCAGCACGGCCCATTTGCCTGGGGAAAAGATGGCCATGATGCTGTTCATAACGCGGTTGTGATGGAAGAAGTGGCGCGAATGGCGTGGATTGCCCGCGGTATTAACCCACAGCTTCAGGCCGTTGATGATTATCTGATGAACAAGCACTACATGCGTAAGCATGGCCCGGATGCCTATTACGGGCAGAAGTAAACATGCGCTCTGGAATACCAAAATCGTTGTAACCGGTGGTATTTCAGAGCCATCTGCAAAAAAAAGCCCCCGGGCAGGGGGCAAGTCAAACTATGGCTATCTTGTCTTTGTTGGCTTTCCTGGTGCTAGCGTTAAAGCGTTATCGGTAAATATCTGCACTTGCGTGCATGTTGCCGTTGCTGCCGGGCTCACGCATCAGAATGACGTGATAGTATTTTGCGCCCTGGGCATCGGTTTCTTCATTAATTGCCTGATCTGCTTCACTTTCAGTGGCGAAATTATGATTGATGTAGATTACGCCTAAGCTTTGCACATCATCCATGTTTCTGGCCTGCCGGCCGTCTATCTTGATGGCTGCCATCGCGTTTGCACTAAGCAAAAGCGCAGCCAGTACGGCGATTGCGATTTTTTTCATGATATGCGCTCCACGACTGCGTGCTGTGTGACGGTTTAAACATCTCCTTCTGCCTTTGGATGAACTCTGATTAAAGTGTAATCGCTTCTCTGGAGGGGATTGGTGACCATTTCTGATGCTGTTGTTCAAAAAAACAACGCTTCCAGATGTGATTAATTTTAAATCATCCACTTAGTCTGACTTTGCGCTTTGTGCGAATTTTTTGCGCAATCAGCTTGAGTTTTTGGGAGCTCGCAAGTATTATGACGCGTCAATTTTTCAGCCGACCTTTAACACGTTCCTTGCCTCCCCGGGCCTCGGCTGACCCAGACAGGAGGCTGAATAATCCGTAAGGAGCAATTCGATGCGTCATTACGAAATCGTTTTTATGGTCCATCCTGACCAGAGCGAACAGGTTCCGGGTATGATCGAGCGTTACTCTGCTGCCATCACTGGTGCAGAAGGTCGATCCACCGTCTGGAAGACTGGGGCCGCCGTCAGCTGGCTTACCCGATCAACAAACTGCACAAAGCACACTACGTTCTGCTGAACGTTGAAGCTCCGCAGGAAGTGATCGATGAGCTGGAAACTACCTTCCGCTTCAACGATGCCGTTATCCGCAGCATGGTTATGCGTACCAAAAACGCAGTTACCGAAGCATCTCCGATGGTTAAAGCGAAAGACGAGCGCCGTGAGCGTCGCGATGATTTCGCAAACGAAACCGCAGATGATTCTGATGCTGGGGATTCTGAAGAGTAATTTCTGATGACCAACCGTCTGGTGTTGTCAGGCACTGTGTGCAGGACCCCCCTTCGAAAGGTCAGTCCATCAGGAATTCCGCATTGCCAGTTCGTGCTTGAGCATCGTTCTGTGCAAGAGGAAGCCGGGTTTCACCGGCAGGCGTGGTGCCAAATGCCCGTTATTATTAGCGGACACGAAAACCAGGCCATTACTCACAGTATAACGGTCGGTAGTGCAGTAATCGTTCAGGGGTTCATTTCTTGCCACAAGGCAAAGAACGGTCTGAGCAAAATGGTTCTGCATGCCGAGCAGATTGATTTGATAGATTCTGGAGACTAGCCATATGGCACGTTATTTCCGTCGTCGCAAGTTCTGCCGTTTCACCGCGGAAGGCGTTCAAGAGATCGACTATAAAGATATCGCAACGCTGAAAAACTACATCACCGAAAGCGGTAAGATTGTCCCAAGCCGTATCACCGGTACTCGTGCAAAATACCAGCGCCAGCTGGCTCGCGCAATCAAACGCGCTCGCTACCTGTCCCTGCTGCCGTACACTGATCGTCATCAGTAATCGGGCACGGTCCATTAATACGACTTTAAGAGGATAAGGTAATGCAAGTTATTCTGCTTGATAAAGTAGCAAACCTGGGCAGCCTGGGTGATCAGGTAAACGTTAAAGCGGGCTACGCTCGTAACTTCCTGGTTCCACAGGGTAAAGCTGTTCCAGCTACCAAGAAAAACGTAGAGTTTTTCGAAGCACGTCGCGCTGAACTGGAAGCCAAACTGGCTGACGTTCTGGCGGCTGCTAACGCTCGCGCTGAGTCAATCAACGCACTGGGCACCGTTACCATCGCTTCCAAATCTGGCGACGAAGGTAAACTGTTCGGTTCCATCGGTACCCGCGATATCGCTGATGCAGTAACTGCTGCTGGCGTTAAAGTGGCTAAGAGCGAAGTTCGTCTGCCGAACGGCGTTCTGCGTACCACTGGTGAGCACGAAGTTGACTTCCAGGTTCATAGCGAAGTGTTCGCTAAACTGGTTGTTAGCGTTGTAGCTGAGTAATTTTTTACTCTGCTCACGTTGAAGCGCCGGCCTTGTGCCGGCGTTTTGCGTTTTAGGCTTCCAGAAATCTTCTTTTCTTCTTGTATGGTAGTTATTCCTGTCGCATTCTCAGATAATAAAATGAAACGCAATTTTATCTTTGGGATTTGCTATGGACACCCCCTTATCCGTACCGATTTTCGCCCGTAAAAATGTCGCTTATGCCTGTGCCACCCTGTGCTGTTTGCTCTGGGGAAGCTCTTACCCGGCAATAAAAAGTGGTTATGAACTCTTTAGTATCGCGACTGATGATGTTCCGTCAAAAGTCGTCTTTGCCGGATACCGTTTTCTTTTCGCGGGGCTGATCCTGTTGCTGTTCGCACTGGCTCAGCGCAAGCCTATCGCCCGGCTGACAACAAAACAGTTCGGCCAGCTCACCCTCCTTGGGCTGACCCAGACATCGATTCAGTACACCTTCTTCTATATAGGGCTGGCCTACACGACTGGCGTCAACGGCTCGATCATGAATGCCACTGGCACTTTCTTTAGCGTGTTGCTGGCGCATTTCATCTATCACAACGACAAGCTCAGCTATAACAAGACATTGGGCTGTATTTTGGGGTTTGCCGGGGTCATGCTCGTGAACTTCCACAGTGGGTTAAGTGAATTCCGCTTTGTCTGGAATGGCGACGGCTTCGTGGTGCTGGCGGCCTTTATTCTCTCTGCCGCTACGCTATACGGGAAACGCATCTCCCAGACGGTCGATCCTACAGTAATGACGGGCTGGCAGCTTGCTATCGGTGGCGCGGTACTGGTGGCTGGCGGCTACGCAACGGGCGGTACGCTGGAAGTGCATAGCCTGAAGGCGTTAGCGGTGCTCGGCTATCTGACGTTGCTTTCCTCGGTGGCCTTCGCGCTGTGGAGCGTGTTATTGAAGGTGAACCGCGTCAGTATGATCGCACCGTTCAACTTTGTTGTGCCGGTGGCTGGGACGGTGCTTTCCGCGATTTTCCTTGGTGAGAATATCCTGGATATCAAATACGCGGTGGCGCTGGTGCTGGTTTGCTCAGGGATTTGGTGGGTGAATAAGCGCAGTGCCTGAGACGAACATGGCCGGGTGCGGTTTCGCCTTACCCGGCCTGTGAATTAACGTGCTCTGATAAAACTGCCATCGGGCTGGCGCGTAAACAGCACCTGCTGACCATTCCCGGTATCAATCGTTAACCCGGTCACGACCCCGCTGGCATTCTGGCGGATCTGCACCATCTGGCCATTCTGCAAATTGCTGAGCGGTTTACCCGCCCCTTCAACCTGTGCCATGGCATAGACATCTGTTGGCGGCAGGTTATGGTCACGGAACAGCTGTGCAAGCGTTTTACCCGGCTCTACACGATACGAACGCCATTGTTGCTCAATACCTGTCGGCTGCTGAGTCTGGGCTTGGGGTTGCTCAGGAGCAGATGCCTGATCCTGCGGTTGTTCGTCCTGTACTGGCTCTGGCTCAACGGGAGCAACCTGGCCCGGATCGTTAGAGGGGGTGACCAGCTGAGTCTGCATTGGCTGAGGATCGGGCTGCGGCCGCGCCTGAGACTGGATATCCAGCTGAGCATTGCGGGCGGCTGGCGCGGTATCGCTGTTATCGCCACCAGAAGGTAGCAGGAAGCCCAGAATGACCAGCAGCGCCCCAATGATGATGCCTTTGCGATGCAAAGACGGCAGCGGGTCCATGATGCGAAAATTATCTGGTGCTTGCCAGATTTTCGCCAGGGTAGGTTTCAGTTCAAATCGCCCGGGCATGGCTTTCCTCCTGCTCCGCGTCTTTTTTATCCTGTCCTGAGAAGTGTAGTTTGCTAACTGCCTGACGGGCGTAACAAAGTCGGCTTCCGTGACACATATTTAGGAAATATCCTGACGGGCTCTATTGTTTCTGTTTCCCCGCAATTTGTCATCTTAACTTAAGACAAAGTTTTACCCGATGGGGTGTGACTGTTATGCTGCCCGCTACTTTAAATGTGATGGAAGGAAAACCCATGACCACCCCGACTTTTGACACTATCGAAGCGCAGGCAAGCTACGGTATCGGCTTGCAGGTAGGACAGCAACTGAGCGAATCCGGCCTGGAAGGACTGTTACCGGAAGCGCTGGTGGCGGGTATCGCTGACGCGCTGGAAGGCAAACATCCTGCTGTTCCTGTAGATGTTGTGCACCGTGCGCTGCGCGAAATCCACGAACGTGCTGACGCCGTACGTCGCTCGCGTTTCGAAGAGATGGCAGCAGAAGGTGTTAAATTCCTGGAAGAGAACCGCGAGCGTGAAGGCGTGAACAGCACCGAATCTGGCCTCCAGTTCCGTGTGATCAACCAGGGCGATGGCGTAATCCCGGCTCGCACTGACCACGTCCGTGTGCATTACACCGGTAAGCTTATCGACGGTACTGTGTTTGACAGCTCTGTTGCCCGCGGCGAACCGGCTGAGTTCCCGGTAAATGGCGTAATCGCTGGCTGGATTGAAGCTCTGACCCTGATGCCAGTTGGTTCCAAATGGGAACTGACTATCCCGCAAAACCTGGCCTACGGCGAGCGTGGCGCTGGCGCGTCCATCCCACCATTCAGCACCCTGGTGTTTGAAGTCGAGCTGCTGGAAATCCTGTAATCGGCTTTGCTTATTTCCTCTCTCCGCCTGGGGAGAGGAAAATAGTGATAAAACCTATAGTTACGACGGAATCAACATTTTATCTTGCAAATGAAACTGTTGCGTGTATTTTTGTGAGCTGTTTCGCGCTGTATGAGTGATATGACACTCACTTTCAACATATTATTAACATAATATCCAATTCATAGTATTCATCCCGCCGATTCTTACCTAATATCGATTAGCCCTTACATAGGGAACGTCATTTTTTGACGTATTTAAAGGCCAGAAGAGCCTTAACAACACAGACAGGCATAAACAGGAAAATATCACATGGTAGATCAGGTCAAAGTCGTCGCTGAAGAAGAAGCGCCGTCTGAACAGTCGCTACGGCGCAATCTCACAAACCGTCATATTCAGCTTATTGCCATCGGGGGTGCCATCGGTACCGGGCTGTTTATGGGGTCGGGCAAAACCATCAGTCTTGCCGGGCCGTCGATCATCTTCGTTTATATGATCATCGGTTTTATGCTCTTTTTCGTGATGCGCGCAATGGGTGAATTGCTGCTCTCGAATCTCGAATACAAATCCTTTAGCGACTTCGCATCCGACCTGTTAGGGCCGTGGGCAGGTTATTTTACAGGCTGGACGTACTGGTTCTGCTGGGTTGTCACAGGGATGGCCGACGTAGTTGCCATTACTGCATACGCCCAGTTCTGGTTCCCCGGCCTTTCTGACTGGGTGGCATCGCTGGCGGTTATTGTCCTGCTGCTGAGCCTCAACCTGGCTACCGTGAAAATGTTCGGTGAAATGGAGTTCTGGTTTGCGATGATCAAAATCGTCGCCATCGTGGGACTGATTATTGTGGGGCTGGTCATGGTGCTCACGCACTTCCAGTCGCCAACGGGTGTTCAGGCTTCCTTTACCCACCTGTGGAATGACGGTGGCTGGTTCCCGAAAGGGCTGAGCGGGTTCTTTGCCGGCTTCCAGATTGCGGTGTTTGCGTTTGTGGGTATTGAGCTGGTGGGCACCACCGCCGCGGAAACTAAAGATCCGGAGAAATCCCTGCCACGCGCCATCAACTCCATTCCGGTGCGTATCATTATGTTCTACGTGTTTGCACTGGTCATCATCATGTCGGTCACGCCGTGGAGCTCTGTTGTGCCAACCAAGAGCCCATTCGTGGAGCTGTTTGTGCTGGTGGGGCTGCCGGCTGCGGCAAGCCTGATTAACTTCGTGGTGCTGACTTCTGCGGCTTCTTCGGCAAACAGCGGCGTGTTCTCTACCAGCCGTATGCTGTTTGGCCTGGCGCAGGAAGGCGTTGCGCCGAGCGCATTCGCGAAATTGTCTAAGCGTGCGGTACCGGCGAAAGGGCTGACCTTCTCCTGTATGTGTCTGCTGGGCGGTGTGGTTATGCTCTACATTAACCCAAGCGTGATTGGCGCGTTCACCATGATCACCACGGTGTCTGCGATCCTGTTCATGTTTGTCTGGACCATCATCCTGTGTTCATACCTGGTGTACCGCAAACAGCGTCCGCACCTGCATGAAAAATCGATCTACAAGATGCCGCTGGGCAAGGTGATGTGCTGGGTGTGCATGGCGTTCTTCGCGTTCGTTATCGTGCTGCTGACGCTGGAAGATGATACCCGTCAGGCGCTGATTGTTACGCCGCTGTGGTTCATCGCACTGGGGCTGGGCTGGTTGTTTATCGGTAAGAAACGAATGGCGGGTGTAAGGTAAAAGCAAAACGGCAACTTCGGTTGCCGTTTTTGGTTTTTGCACCCTCTCCCTGTGGGAGAGGGTTGGGGTGAGGGCATCAGGCCTCAGCGGCCTTTTTTATTCACCCGCTAATGCACGCGGGAACAGAACGTTATTTTCAAGACTGATGTGCTCCATCAGGTCGTCGATCATTTCGTTAATGCCGTTGTACATCGCTTTCCAGGTGGTACAGGCTTCTGGAGGCGGTGTGACGTTGTTGGTGGTGTGTTTGATCACTTCCAGCAGTTCGCCTGCATCGTCGTGCTCGCTTTCCATCACACTGATTGGCCCCATCGCCTGGCTGCCCATTCCCTGTTTAATCATCGGGAAGAGGATCTGCTCTTCTTTCATCATGTGGCTGGAAAGTTCTTCATGCAGCAGGGTCAGGTATTTCGCCAGGCCGCGCGGAACAGAAGGTTTGTCGGCATGAACACGTTCAACTTTGGTTGCCTGTAAAATCAGTTCAGGCAGCTGTTCACGGTGACGGTCGTGGTAACGCACGATAATGTGGTCGATGATCGCTGCAAGCTCAACCGTGCGCCAGTCTTTCTCGACAGGCTGCTCGGCCAGTTTTGCCAGCTCCGCTTCGATAACCTCTACATCCAGCTCTTTGCGCGAAGCCGCGCGCGCCAGCGTTTGCTTACCGCCGCAGCAGTAATCCATGTCGTATTTACGAAACAGCGCAGAAGCGCGGGGGATGGAGAGCGCTAGCTCGCCGAGTGGTTGGTCGCGGAAGGCCATAGCAGTTACCTCATCATCAATAATATAAGATGCATTTTAAATGCATCTTTAAAGCGATGCTATAACCCTTTAGTGGCACGCGAGAAAATGTGAGAAGGGTCACAAAAATTTCTTATGTTTTAAGCTTCTGAATGAATTAAAAAAATTCCAGACAAGGGGGTTTTGAAACTGAAGAAACATTAAACAA
Organism: Enterobacter sp. C4G1; assembly: GCF_052886895.1. Lineage (NCBI taxonomy): Bacteria > Pseudomonadati > Pseudomonadota > Gammaproteobacteria > Enterobacterales > Enterobacteriaceae > Enterobacter > Enterobacter sp. C4G1. The sequence goes on from NZ_JBQVVV010000001.1 coordinate 1,545,633, forward strand.
CACGGCCCGCCTGCCGATAGTTACACGTCAGACAATATCCTGCATATAAAAAAGGCGACGAATGTTTAAACGTATAAAAGTGATTACCCTCCTGGTCTCGGTGCTGCTTGTGCTCGGCATTATGCAACTGATCTCCGCTGGCATTTTTATTAATGCGCTAAATAACGACAAAGATAACTTCACCGTCTCTCAGGTGGCGAGCCAAAACGTCGCGGAGTTCACCGATGCGTGGATCAGCCTCAACCAGGCGCGTGTCACCCTGAACCGCGGGATGTTGCGCCTGCAAAGCAGCGTGGCGACCCAGATTAACGGCGGTCAGTTGAATGAGCTGGTAGAGACGGCAAAAAATCTGCTGGCTGATGCACAGGCGCATTTCGATAAATACTACGCGCTGCCAAATACCCCGGGGCTGGGTGAAGAGTTACCAAAGCAGCTGGAAGAGCAGTACCGTATTTACTCTGCCACGTTGACGCAAATGAACGTACTGCTGGCGCAGGGCAATCTGGATGACATGTTCAAGCAGAATGCCGAGCAGAAGCAGAACGCGATGCAGAAAGTCTATCATGAGTGGCGTACTGTCCAGGCAAAGCTCACCAGCAAAGGGATCAAGGATAATGAAAGTGACTATAAGCGCATCCTGTGGGCGCTCTCGGTCATTATGCTGATCGTTGTGGGTGTGATTATCGCCAGCTGGATTGCAATGCGTCGTGTTCTGCTGTTGCCGTTGCAGGATGTCATCGGCCATATCCGTGCCATTGCCGCCGGTGATTTGACTCAGCCAGTCGAAGCCAGTGGTAAAAATGAGATGGCCCTGCTGGCGCACAACGTCCAGCAGATGCAAAAAGCGCTGGCCAATACGGTCGGTGTGGTGCGCCAGGGCGCAGATACCATCTACACCGGAGCCGGTGAAATTTCCGCGGGCAGCAATGATCTTTCTTCCCGTACCGAACAGCAGGCCGCTTCTCTGGAAGAAACCGCAGCCAGTATGGAACAGTTGACGGCGACCGTTAAGCAAAACGCCGACAATGCACGTCAGGCTTCTCGCCTGGCGCTGGATGCCTCTTCAACCGCAAAGAAAGGCGGCAGCGTAGTGGAAGGTGTGGTACGTACCATGGACGAAATCGCCACCAGCTCCAGCAAAATTGCTCAGATCACAAACGTTATCGACGGTATCGCTTTCCAGACCAACATCCTGGCGTTGAACGCGGCGGTTGAAGCGGCGCGTGCAGGTGAGCAGGGGCGTGGATTTGCGGTGGTTGCGGGTGAAGTCCGTACCCTGGCACAACGCAGCGCCCAGGCAGCGAAAGAGATCAAAGCGCTGATCGATGATTCCGGCGAACGTGTTAACGCAGGCTCTCAGCTGGTGAACGAAGCGGGTGCCACGATGGCGGAAATCGTTAATGCCGTGACCCGTGTAACGGACATTATGGGTGAGATCGCCTCTGCGTCTGACGAGCAGAGCCGTGGTATCGACCAGGTCGGTCAGGCTGTTGCAGAGATGGATCGCGTGACTCAGCAAAACGCCTCGCTGGTGGAAGAGTCTGCAGCGGCGGCGGCGGCGCTGGAAGATCAGGCTGCACGTCTGAACGAAGCGGTTGCGGTGTTTAAAATTGCGCACGGCCAGGCAGTGAAAGCGGCTCCTGTAAAAACCTATGTGCCAAAAGCGCAGCCAGTAGCGGCGGCGACGGAAGCTAACTGGGAAACCTTCTAAAACCACGCCTCGTAGGCCGGGTAAGCGTCAGCGCCACCCGGCAAAATCACATCTCTGAAGCCGGAACCACCATGGGTTTTTCCGGCTTTGCCCTCACCGCAATCACCACGCCAACCACCAGCAGTGCTATTCCACAGGCTGTCAGCAGCGGCGGCATGCTCTGGCGCATCAGGAAGGTGTAAAGCAGCCCGGCAAGGGTTTCAAAGACAATCAGCGGCCCTAAGATCACCGTTGGTAACTTCTGGCTGGCGATGTTCCAGCAAAGCGCGCCGACCCAGGAGCAGAGCACTGCGATAGCGACCATTAACCCGACAAACACCCACGGACGTGGCCCGAAGGGCAGGGCGAATTCAGGCTGTTGCACACCTAACCACGCGCAGGCTCCCACGTAGCCCACCAGCGAGAGGGGCAGCGTAACCAGCGCCTGCGCCGTGGCCCACATCATCGGATGTTTGTCCGGGTTCTCCCGCAGCCAGCGCGCGTTGCGCAGGGCATACCACGCCCAACACACCACGGAAATAAAGGCCAGCATGATGCCGGAACCGTAACGCAACAGGTCGACGTCATCCAGCCCGTGGCTCAGCTCGGCAACGTTCACACACACTAACCCGGCGGTGATGCAGACCAGTGCAGGCACCATTTTTGACCACGCCAGCTTGCCATCGCGATGGCTGTATAGCAGGTTGGCAAAAACCGGGATCACCACCGGCAGCGTGCCGATAATCATGGTGGAAACCGGCGCGCCCGTGCGCTGAATGGCACTGGCGAGACACACGTAATAGATGAGGTTCCCCATCATGGTTAATGCCAGCGCGGTTCCCCAGTCCTTGCGGCTAAGCTGGCGTAACCGCCCGCGACCGAACCAGGCCAGAGGAAGGGCAATCAGCCCAAGCGCCAGATAGCGTCCGGTGGACTGCAAAATTGCCGGGTATTCCGGCACGATCACCGGGCCTACAAAAATCAGCCCCCACATTAAACCTGCAAGCAGGGCATACAACACGCCGCTAATCATTTTTCCATCCACATTCATTCATTCTGTCATCAGTGTAGAAAGGGAAATTACCGCCGTATTGTATGAGATTGCGCTTTAGCGCTTAACGACCTGCTTCTGGTAGCGTACCGGCGTAATGCCGTAGCGACGGGTAAACGCGCGGGTTAAATGTGACTGATCGGTCAGGCCGGTAGCGGCTGCGACTTCAGCTGCAGGCATCCCGTGAGTCAGAAACGTTTTGGCGCGCCAGAGACGGATAGCCATCAGCATCTGATGCGGGGTGACGTGGAAATGGGCTTTGAACTGGCGCTGAAAATGGTACGGGCTTAGCGACACCACGTTCGCCAGCTCATCTAATGTGAGCGGGTGCATATAGTTGTCGTGCAGATATTCACGCACGCGCTCGAAGCGGTGTGCGCCTTCCTGAATTATGGGGGCGTGGCGGGCGAGCGGCTGGAATGTGTCAATCAGCTCCAGCAACATCCCTTTTTGCGCCAGCGGATCGTCCGTGTGCCACAGGCCGTATATCAGCTGGCCGATGTGCTGTGAGCGAAGGGGATCGTGGCGTGTCACATCGCTAAACCACCAGTGGCGAATGCCGGTTACCTCTTCGAGAAGCTGGGGTTCAAGATAGACCATCCGATAGCGCCAGCCATCGTCCGTGGCGGACTCGCCAGTGTGGATCTCGTCCGGGTTCATGGTGACAACAGATTGCGCAGGGGCAAGATACTGAGTCCCGCGATAGCGAAAGCGCTCGGCACCGGTTTCTATGGTGCCGATACCAAAGGCTTCGTGGGTGTGAGGCTCAAAGGCGTAGTCTGAAATATGTGCATGATACAGTTCGATGCCCGGAACCTGCGCCAGATGGCGAAAGCGCGCGCTGTCTCTCTCATCAGTGAACTGTTCTGGTACGCCTTGCACGGTGAACCTCCTCATGGGTCATCACTTCATTATCAGAGATGACCCGAGGGGATGCCACAAAAAATAACCAGTTTGTAACAATTACAGGATGTCTTTGACGCTCTCAGCCAGTGGCGTCGTTGGGCGGCCAATCAGCTTGCTCAGAGTATGGCTGTCGTCAAACAGCCCACCTTTAGACGCGCCGGTGTCGGAGTCGGCAAGCATATCGGCCAGCCCGGCAGGCAAACCAACGCCTTTCAGCGCGGCGGCAAAATCAGCTTCGCTCAGGTTCTGATACGCCACATTTTTACCGCTCTGTTTGCTCAGCTCCGCAGCCAGTTCGCTCAGCGTCCAGGCGTTGTCGCCCGCCAGTTCATACACCTTACCTGCGTGACCATCCTGGGAGATAACCGTTGCGGCGGCGGCGGCATAGTCTGCGCGGGTCGCGGAGGCAATTTTGCCCTCACCGGCGGCACCAATGAATACGCCGTGCTCCAGCGCAGGCGGCGCGCTCGCCAGATAGTTTTCGGTGTACCAGCCGTTGCGCAGCAGGGCGTAAGGTACGCCAGATTCTGCCAGCGCTTTCTCGGTGGCGACGTGCTCAACGTGCAGCCCCAGCGGGGATGTATCGGCGTGCAGCAGGCTGGTGTAAGCGATGAATTTCACACCCGCAGCTTTAGCGGCGTTAATGACGTTCTGATGCTGCGTGGCGCGTTGGCCCACTTCGCTGGAAGAGATCAACAGGAGTTTATCCACGCCGTTCAGCGCCGTGGTGAACGCCGCCTGGTCGGTATAATCCGCCTGACGCACAACAATACCTTGCTGGCTCAGTGCCCCGGCTTTTGCCGGATTACGCACAATGGCCACAATCTGACTGGCCGGAACAGTTTTCAACAGGTGTTCAATAACGAGTTGGCCAAGCTGGCCGGTAGCGCCGGTAATTGCGATCATGAGGGAACTCCTTCGTGTTTGTCTTGTGTTGTGGCACACTATCACCATCACTAACTTTTAGTAAGTACGCACAAAAAGGTAAGTATGAAAACGACGCCAACGCTCAGTGAACAATTACGAGACGGAAACCTGTTTGCCGAACAGTGCCCATCGCGTGAAGTGTTAAAGCATGTCACCAGCCGCTGGGGTGTACTGATCCTGGTGGCGTTACGTGATGGCACGCATCGCTTTAGCGATCTGCGCCGCAAAATGGGCGGTGTGAGCGAGAAGATGCTGGCCCAGTCGCTTCAGGCGCTAGAGCAGGACGGGTTTATCGATCGCGTTTCATATCCAGTCGTGCCGCCGCACGTAGAGTATAGTCTGACGCCGTTAGGGAAAGAGGTCAGCGAGAAAGTGGCCGCACTGGCGGACTGGATTGAAGTGAATACGCCGAAGGTGATGGCTAATCGGGACGATCGTGCGGCCTGATGCCCTCACCCTGGCCCTCTCCCTGTGGGAGAGGGAACAGATGCAGCGTTGCCGTTTGGCTTTTACTTGCTCAAATCTACCTGATAAACCGCAAACCCGATATCGTCTGTCCCGACCTTATTCATCGGGTACTGCGCCTTATCCTTAATGAATGTAGCCGCCTTATCAGATGGTGACGTTTCAATGCGGATATCCAGTTTCGTGTCACTGTGAACAGGTGCCAGACGCCAGTTGTTATCCACCGCCGGATGAATTTCACCCGCCTTTTTCGACTCTGCGCTGATCCAGGCCGCCAGCACGGAGCGATTCTCGTCTGGTGAGGCAAAGGCGATGTGGCTATCACCCGTTCCGGCAAACTTACCGCCGTAGGCCCGGTAGTTATTGGTCACGACCAGGAAGGTCGCACCCGGATCAAGTGGTTTGCCGTTGAAGGTCAGGTGTTTGATACGTTCTGCCTGCGGATTGATTGTCTGACACTCACCGTCATATTTTGCAGGCTGGGTAACATCAATCTGATAATCCACACCGTCGATCACGTCGAAATTATAGGTACGGAACCCGTCCCAGTTAATCAGCGACTGCGGTTTACTGCTGTTCGGATCGATCTGATTAAACTGCCCGGCAGAGCACTCAAGCCAGTCTTTCACCTCTTTTCCCGTTGCTTTTACTACCACCAGCGTGTTTGGGTAGAGATAGAGATCGGCGGCATTACGGAAGGTAAGCTGGCCCTTTTCAACTTCAACATAGCTTGCCGGATCATTCTTACGCCCGCCCACTTTGAACGGTGCAGCGGCAGAAAGCACCGGCAGTTTTGCCAGGTCCGGGTCGCCCTGAATAAAGTGTTCCGCGTAGGCTTTCTGCGCCATGTTGACGACCTGTACCGTCGGGTCATCCTGTACAAGTGCCAGGAAGCTGTACATGTTGTCGGCGGATTTACCGATCGGTTTGCTAACGAATTCGCGTGTAGCGTCATGGTCGTGCTTCAGCACGTCGACCAGCTTTTTATCTTCAGTGGCCAGTGATTTTTTGGCGGCGGCATCATAAATCGGGCGCGCTTCGGCTTTCGACTGGGTAACCTTCCAGCTGCCGCTGTCGTTATTCAGCACCAGATCCACCACCCCAAGATGATCGCCCCACATGCCAGGCATCACTGACGGCACGCCGTTCAGCGTCCCTTTTTCAACATCTGCACCTTTGATGCTGGCGAAATCTTTACCCGGGAAGACGGCATGAGCGTGGCCAAACAGAATGGCATCCACCCCCGGCACTTCACTCAGATAGTAAACCGAGTTTTCCGCCATCACCTGATATGGGTCGGCTGAAAGCCCCGAATGGGCGACCACCACCACCAGGTCTGCCCCTTTCTCACGCATCTCCGGCACATATTTGCGGGCGGTTTCGGTGATGTCGTTAACGGTGACTTTGCCGCTGAGGTTGGCTTTATCCCACGTCATTATCTGTGGCGGTACAAAGCCGATATAACCGATTTTCAGCGACTGCTTTTTACCGTCTTTATCGACGACCTCAGTCTCTTTAATCAGGTAAGGGGTAAATAAGGGTTTTTGGGTCTTAACGTCGATGATATTGGCGTTAACGTACGGGAACTTTGCGCCAGCCAGCGCATCGTGAAGGTACTTCAGGCCGTAGTTAAACTCGTGGTTGCCCAGGTTGCCAACGGTATAATCCAGGGTGTTCAACGCCTTATACACCGGATGGATCTCGCCTTTTTTCAGTCCCTTCGCGGCCATATAGTCGCCCAGTGGACTACCCTGAATAAGATCCCCGTTATCGACCAGCACGCTGTTTTTCACTTCACTGCGGGCAGCGTTGATCAAACTTGCCGTGCGTACCAGCCCGAATTTTTCCGTTGGCGTGTCTTTGTAGTAATCGAAGTCCATCATGTTGCTGTGCAGATCGGTGGTTTCCAGAATGCGGAGATCCACCGTTGCCGCCTGTACACTTGCTGCGATCAGCGTTGCCAGGAGCGTTGCGCTAAACTTAATCATCAGAGGAGTCCTTTTTTCGATCCAGGCCACAAAAGAATATGTATGTATATTTTGTTGCTTACAGAATTGTGAATCCTGCCAGAAAAAAGCATTTTGAAATCAGTATTGCCTCACAGATAGCGGAATTGTTCACATTACGATATAAATAAAACAACGAGTTAAGCCTACTGCGTTAACGAAGAGGTGGAGAATGTTAGATAAGATTTGTCAGCTCGCACGGGATGCGGGTGATGCCATTATGCAAGTGTATGATGGTGCAAAACCGATGGACGTTGTGAGTAAAGCGGATGATTCCCCGGTCACCGCGGCAGATATCGCGGCGCACGACGTGATCCTGAAAGGGTTACAGGCGCTGACGCCTGATATTCCCGTACTCTCAGAAGAAGCGCCGCAAGGCTGGGACGAACGCAAGCACTGGCAGCGCTACTGGCTGGTCGACCCACTGGATGGCACCAAAGAATTCATTAAGCGTAACGGTGAGTTCACCGTCAATATCGCGTTGATTGAAAAGGGGAAAGCGATACTTGGCGTAGTGTACGCGCCGGTCATGAAGGTGATGTACAGCGCTGCGGAAGGTAAAGCCTGGAAAGAAGAGTGCGGTGTGCGTAAGCAGATTCTGGTGCGCGATGCGCGTCCGCCGCTGGTGGTGATCAGCCGTTCGCACAGCGACAACGAACTGAAAGAGTACCTGCAACAGCTGGGCGAGCACCAGACAACGTCGATTGGCTCATCGCTAAAATTCTGCCTGGTGGCAGAGGGTCATGCGCAGCTTTATCCTCGTTTCGGGCCAACCAACGTCTGGGATACGGCCGCAGGACATGCCGTGGCCGTCGCAGCCGGCGCGCATGTTCATGACTGGCAGGGTAAGCCGCTTGACTACACCCCGCGCGAGTCGTTTTTAAACCCAGGCTTCCGGGTATCTATCTACTGAGCCAGCAGTTTGTGCAGCAGGGCAACCACCTGCTGCACCTCTTCCTGCGTCAGAGCGCCGTCTTTGGCCCACTGTACGCGGCCCTCTTTATCCAGCACCACAATCGCAGAACTCTCTTCTTCCAGCTGCCAGGCTTTACGCGTCACACCGTTACTGTCGACAATAAACTGCGACCACGGGTAGAGCTTTTTATTGCTCTCCAGGCTTGAACGCACGAACATCCCGGAGCCCGGGATGGCATCGTCGGTGTTAACAATAGTGGAAGTCTGGTAGCGGTCATGAGGGAATTTTGCGGCCTTGATCGCTTCTACCAGGGCGGCGTTTTTTTCTTTTGCAGATGTACGACCGGCAATATGTTGTACAACTCTCACTTTGCCCGCGAGCTGCGCGCTATTCCAGGGTTTGTAGCTAAACTTATCATTGTCGAGAATCAATTCTCCCCGGTCAGCAATACCGACTGGCGGCACACGTTGTCCGTTTTCAAAGTTGTGTGCGCAGGCCCACAGCGGCAGAAGCAGAAATGCTGCTGCCAGGATGTTACGTAGGGTCATGGTGTTTCCTTATTTTTAGCAGGTGATCCGACCACTTGGTCATACGCTTTTAAGCATAAGTGCGATCAAGAGGGTTTTCCCGCAATCCCAATGCCAGATTGCGGGCGAACGCACATATCCGCGAAAAAACGACGGCTTATACTGCCCTTAGTCACAGTTTGCAAAGAATATTCTGATTAATTGTAATCAAACGGTAAATAAACTTATGCACACTGGGTATCAACGGTAGTTCTGGTCTATAGTCATTGGGCAATAAATTTGCGCTCAGGACAGTCGGGCCGATTGTGGCACCGCAAGAGCGTATGATTCGCAGGAGATACAAGAATGAAAATTTTCCAACGCTACAACCCGCTTCAGGTGGCGAAGTACGTGAAGATCCTGTTCCGTGGACGGTTGTATATCAAGGATGTTGGCGCTTTCGAGTTCGATAAGGGCAAGATCCTTATCCCGAAAGTGAAGGATAAGCAGCACTGGTCTGTGATGTCCGAAGTCAACCGTCAGGTTATGCGTCTGCAAACTGAGATGGCTTAATCAACGTGCTATGCAGTAGTTAAAAAAACGGCTCCCGCGGGAGCCGTTGATGTTTGTGGCCGTAACAAACCCGCGTTTCATGATGTAGGGATTTTCTTTTCCAGCTCTTTACTGACTCTGTCCAGCACATCCGGAACGAAACGTTCTGAGAATCCGCTAGCGATGGATAACAGGATAAACTCAGCGAGATCTTTAAAAGTTGAAAACCGTAACCCGTAGAGAATCGACATGGCAGTTCCCTCCTGGTCCGGGGCGTTTGCCGTACACTGCGACAAATGGAAGCAGAGCTGGGGCAGGAACATGATATCGTGATCCCCGGATTTTACAGACAGTCCCTGAAGAGTGATGATTAATATGAGCAATACAAACGGGGAGAGGGTTCCCAGAACAATGGATAAAAAAATCCCCCATTTACCATTCGTCAGTTTAAGCAAAAGTTCTTCTCTGTTAATGCCATCCACACTTTTTTCAGCAATACCCTGAATTCGTCTCACAATGCTGATTACAGCGCCAAAATATCCGGCGCAAATCATCAAAATAATGAGTAGCGCCAAATCGATGATGAGATGTGTGACCGTTGAATTCATCGCTGACTGCGCAAGGATGGATAAGAGAAACGATAATCCAGAGATGACAAATATTATCAGAAGAAGCAATCCAAACAACAGCTTATATTGCGAAATGACTTTTTCTTTGTTTTCAAGGAAATGATAGTACTTGTGAAGCAATATTGAGATGTAAAACGTTTCTACCTTAAGATTAAAACCATTCTCGCCATTATTTTCATTTTTTGTGATATACATTTCTGCTTCTTTTGGTAAAACCTCTTTATAACGAGATGTTATTTGCGCGTAATATTTTATCAGGCAACTTTCAGGTGCGATCCCGATGAGCTCTTTTTCTACATAGCAGAGCTCCTCAAGCGTTTCGTCGTTATGTTGAAAACGCAGTTTTATATTTTTTACTTTATCCAGATATACGGAGTCGCCACTTTCCCGGGCATAAATTTCAACCGTTTGTAAGAGCTGGCCCACCTTAAATTTAAACTCATCGACAATCACATTTTTATGAGTGAAAAGCGCCATGATTATTTTCTCCAGAACGGCAAGTTCTGTGATTTTTGACATGGACGTGAGTGTGGTCACTACTCAATTATTCGTATTTTAATCATATGAAATATTAATGAATGGATATATCGTTTTGCATTCATGGTATTGCTGACTGGAGGGTAATAAATGTCGGTGAGAAAGCAAAGGGCAGCCAACCGCTGCCCTTTCTTATTTAAGCAGAAACCTGCTCCTCCGCGTCTGGCAGCTTCGGCACCAGCACGGTTGGTTTGTTGTCGATACGCGTCACCAGCAGCTGATCGATGCGGTAGTTATCAATATCCACCACTTCAAACTTATAGCCAGAGAACTTCACCGAGTCGGTACGTTTCGGGATTTTACGCAGCATAAACATCATAAAGCCGCCGATCGTCTCATAGTTGCCGGACTGCGGGAATTCGTCGATATCCAGCACGCGCATCACGTCTTCAATCGGCGTGCCGCCATCAATCAGCCATGAGTTCTCATCACGCTGAACAATTTGCTCTTCCATGCCCTGGCCAACCAGGTCGCCCATCAGCGTGGTCATCACGTCATTCAGTGTGATAATACCCACCACCAGCGCGTATTCGTTCATGATAACTGCGAAGTCTTCACCGGCGGTTTTGAAACTTTCCAGCGCTTCAGAGAGTGTCAGGGTGTCTGGCACAATCAGCGTGTTACGGATCTGTACGCCGCTGTTCAGCGCCAGGCTCTGATTCGCCAGCACGCGGTTCAGCAGGTCTTTGGAGTCCACATAACCGATGATGTGGTCGATATCTTCGTTACAGACCAGGAACTTAGAGTGCGGATGTTCCGCAACTTTGTTCTTCAGGCTCTGTTCGTCTTCGCGCAAATCGAACCAGATAACACTTTCACGGCCCGTCATTGACGACGGCACGGTACGGGATTCCAGTTCAAAAACGTTCTCGATTAACTCATGCTCTTGTTTACGCAGAACACCGGCCAGCGCGCCGGCTTCCACCACCGCATAAATATCGTCGGAGGTGATGTCATCTTTACGCACCATTGGCAGCTTAAAGACGCGGAAAATCATGTTCGCCAGGCCATTGAAGAACCACACCAGCGGGCGGAACACGAACAGGCAGAAGCGCATCGGGTTGATGATACGCAAAGCCACAGCTTCTGGCGCAATCATACCGATGCGTTTCGGGGTCAGGTCGGCGATCAGAATGAACAGACCTGTCACCAGCGAGAAAGAGAGAATAAAGCTCAGTTGCTCGGCAAGCTCTGCGGACATGTACTGAATAAAGAGGCTGTGGAACGCCGGAGAAAACGCCGCATCGCCCACGATACCGCCCAGAATGGCGACCGCGTTCAGGCCAATTTGCACCACGGTGAAAAACATTCCCGGGTTTTCCTGCATTTTCAGGATGCGTGCTGCGTTGATGTTGCCTTCGTCGGCAAGCAGCTTAAGTTTTATTTTTCGGGACGCAGCCAGCGAGATCTCAGAGATTGAGAAAAACGCACTGACGGCAATAAGACAAAGTATTACTAAAATACTGTTTAACATAGTTTATCCGGCTTCTCGCCAGATCCTCGGAAGGGAAGTTAGTCACGTTTGTGTGAAAACACTATTGAACACCAGCTCGTAGCGTTGAGCCGATTATTTCAGCGGGTAGTATAGCGTAAAGGAGTGTAAACCTGCCAGAGGTCACATTTTGACGCTTAAGTACCGCTTAGTGTTGAGCTTGGAAATTGATGGGAATTATTCTCATTTAAAGAGAGTTTTCATGCAATCTTTACCGGATCTTTATCCAATCTTTATACAGCAAAATGTTCGTTTTTTAGACAGGCAGCTTTCTCTGAACGCTCTTATATGTGGCAGTGTCGATTAGCTGGGAAACTTCTCCGGGTTAGTCTACGGACGCAGGACAAAACTGTTGCTCAGTACCATGCCATAAAGCTCACAGAAGCCTTTATAAGGCTCTCTCAATTAATGGGGGATACAAACTCACGATCGATTCGTGAAACTGACCCTGACCCCGAATATGCTCCAGTCATAATCAGGAATAACCGGCTTCTGACCCTGACCCCGAATATGCTCCAGTCATAATCAGGAATAACCGGCTTCATGTTGGTTGCATATTCTGGCAACCGGTAGATTTTTCTGCAAATTCGGACGGGGTCATCCATCCCAGAGCAGAATGGGGACGCTTCTGGTTATAGTGTATGCGCCAGGCCTCGATTTTGCACCGTGCATCCTCCAGGGACATGAACCAGTTTTCGTTCAGGCACTCCTGTCGCAGCCTGCCGTTGAACGACTCCACCGTGGCATTGTCCGTCGGTGTTCCCGGCCGTGAGAAGTCTATTCGGATCCCTCGCTCATACACCCATTTGTCCAGCATTTTCCCTGCAAATTCAGAGCCGTTATCGGTTTTCAGTAACTCTGGTAAGGGGCGTCTGAGCGCAATGGTGTTCAACATCTCTGCGACCTCCGTTGAGCGCAGATTCTGGCCTACGCAAATCCCCAGACATTCGCGCGTGTAGAGATCAATGACTGTCAGCAGACGTAACCGACGCCCGTCAAATAAGGCGTCAGAGACAAAATCCATGCCCCAGACATGATTCGGATACAACCCCTGAGGCTGCGGTTGTCGCCGCTGCGCCGATTTGTTCCGGCGTGGGCGTTTGAGACGCAGGGACAGACCCTGCTCGCTGTAGAGCCGGTAAATGCGTTTGTGATTATCCCGCCAGCCCTCCCGCCTGAGCATGACGTGAACTCTGCGGTAGCCATAATGGATCCGGGTTTCGGTGATTTCCCTGATTCGCAGGCGGAGTGCACTGTCGTCTGCCGCCACAGAGCGGTAGCGGAAAGAGCTGCGGCTGACCTGCAGTGCAAAACAGACCTGCCGCTCGCTGGCTCCGTAGCGTGCCTGCAGGTCCCGGCCCCATTCGCGCAGGCGCGCCAGCGTCAGTTCTTTTTTGCCAGCACATCCTGCAGCATGGCCTTGTCGAGGCTCAGATCGGCAACCAGCTTCTTCAGCCTGAGATTCTCTTCCTCAAGCTGCCGCATGTGCTTCAGCTCAGAGGGCGAAATGCCACCGTATTTCTTGCGCCACGTATAGAACGTGGCATCGGAAATACCCAGTTTGCGACAGACGTCCGGCACGGACGTCCCCAGTTCAGCCTGTTTCAGGGCAAAAACAATCTGTTCTTCGGTGAATCGTGACTTTTTCATCGGCACAACCTCCGCTCAGGGGAGTGGTCATCATGCCGGAATTCTGTTTCTGAATGGAGCAGGATTTTGGGTCAGGGTCAAGTACTCTCCGTATTGAAATCAGACACATAGCCTCTTTCATGTTCTACGAATCCCCCTGATCGTTTTTACCTATTGATTCGTATTGAATTAATAGATGTTGATAGATTAAAGCGATCAATTATTTTATTATTAATCGTTAATATCAATCAATATTGGATGTACGTGTTACTCTTGTGAGCTTGAAAACGGATGGTTTCAGTCCGTACTTTTGGCCTGAAAGAAGCTAACGGGAGTGATAAAGCAGTGAGAGTTGTACAACTGATAATTGGGGGATTTCTTTTTGAGAGAGATACCTAAAGGCAAACGAATTATTGCCGATTATATAAATGGAATGAACCATCTGACTTGGAAAATTTTTAAAGGACAATTACAGTGAATAAGTTTTTAAAAATAGGAATCTATGGCATTTGGGGAGTATTTTTATTCCTTGCGTCAATGGAGAAATTTGGTGATTTCTTCGCTGCTGGTAATGGTTTCTGGTCGGTCATCATGCTTTTCGTCGCAGGATTGTGCCAGCTATTGGCAAGTACTGCCGCGATTGGTTGGGCTGTTTTGGGTTCTGGTACGCTTAAAGCGAAGTACTTACCTTATAAATTCGTCAATAATTATACGGTTCCTGTACTGATCATCGGACTTGCTATCGCGGCAAGTGCAGCCCGTTCCTCAAGTGATGAAGCGAGAGCACATAAACTCGGGTTTAAGGACGGTAGAGAGTTTTCTCACGCCCGTGAAAATAACATTACCAATACTACCGATTACGCAAAGTACCAGGCAGAACAGAAATCTAAAGCTGAAGCAAAAGCCGCTCAGGATGCTGCTCTTGCAGCAGAGAGGGAACAAAAGGCAAAAGAGGAAGAAATTGAATGCATGCGTAGTGATAATCCCGAATGCTATATATCGAAACATGAACGAGGGGATTATATATGTGAAAAAGCTGTCGAAGATTCTGCAAAGTACGATTTTAAATGGACTAATGGGTTTACTGAACCAAAATTCTCAAACCTTAGCTGGTACGATAAAAACAGGAAATTAGTGACTCTTTATGGTCACAGGGCTCAGGCTCAAAACGGGTTTGGTGCGTTTAAAAATATTCAGTACTCCTGTACCTATAATGCTGATACTGGTGAAGTATTAAGTACTAACCTTCAATAATGAATATTAAAATGAAAAAATCTTCTATCGCAGTACTATTATTTTGTTGCTCTGGCGTGTCAGTTGCGGCTGTACCAGATGGAAAAATAGAGAAACCATTTACATTTAATAATAAAGTTGTTTGCTTAAAGGAAATTCAGGAACAAATGACGCCTTATCTAAAGTCATTTGAAGAAGAAAGCGGGGTTAAATACAAATACGTTGTTAAATCAGGTCTGTCCTACAAAGATACTGTAGGGCTACGGTTACAGATCAACCGTGTGGATTCGGGGTTGAATGACAGGGTTGCCGATCTTGATTACTACTGGCTACAGGAGCGGGGAAGTATGTGCCAGCCAGCGTATATGGTACTTGATCGTTCTCAGTGAATACGGTGTTAAACAAGGCCGTGAAAGCGGCCTTTCAGCACAAGAAATGCTCGCGGTATTACAGAAAAAGACTCATACTTCTCCAATAACATAAGATATTTTATATCAGCGATATGCACGAAGGATTAGATATGAACCGGAAGCAATTCATCCAGTCACTCGGGGCTACTTGCAATAACTGGACTTGGAGTTGGTCGTTTGTTAATCATGAAAAGAAAATGGTCATTTTTGGGTCATGGGATGTTGAGAGTGATCAAGAGAGGTCTGTTATTCTCCGGGAGCGTTGGGAGTACAACTCAAATAACAAAAGGCAACCGGGCTATACACAGGCATTGGAGCACATCCGCTTAGCTCATGAAGGCTATGAATTGTTCACCTTCAACATGGTTTTCTCTGAACATCCAGATAACCCTGAAGTAGCAGTAATCAAAGATTTTGAGCGAAAATTGAACAAACGTTATCTACGAAAAGAAGGGGAAATATGGTACGCAGATTTTATGCCCAATCCATTCCCTGATGAAATCCCTTCAGGAGAGTGTTTTGTTGAAGGTGCGAAAACGCAGGTAACAGTCAACTACTACGAGCGTGATCCCAAAGCTCGCCATGCTTGCATCCAGCATCACGGCACAACCTGTAAATGTTGTGGGTTTGACTTTGAGAAGGTCTATGGTGAACATGGTCGTGGGTTCATTCATGTGCACCACATAAAGCCCTTGCATACGATTGGTGAAAATTACGTTGTCGATCCAGTGACTGACATGATTCCCCTTTGCCCAAACTGCCACGCAATGATTCATCGTGGTAGTAAAACACTGAAAGTTGAAGAACTGAAAAAGAAAATGAGATTCTGGAGTTAGTAATGGATTTATCGCAATTGAGTTGCGTTGAGTTGATGCAGCTAAATCAACTGACACTTGACGAGCTGGAACGAAGAGATGTGATCAGAACTCGTAACAATCCTGTCAGTGAGTACACCGAATGGCTGGTTGCTGAGAAAATGCAGATGGAGTTAGCTCCTCCGAGCACTAAAGGGTACGATGCAACAACTTCAGAAGGTCGAAAAATACAGATTAAATCCAGGAAAAATAACCTCAGGAATAAATCATTAGTACTTGGAATTATCAGGAATTATGAACTTAATCAGTTCGATGAACTCATTGCCGTAATATACAATCATGATTTCTCAATTCGTTACGCTATTTCCATACCACATGAATTAGTGGAGGGATATGGATTTTATAATAGACATCAAAATGGCTATACTTTAAGAATAAGCAATTTATTACTAAAAGACCCACGCGTAACAGACCTCATTGAGTTTTTTGAACCAGACACAGAACGTTCAAGTAAAGAGAACACGGTAAAACTAGATTCAAACATTATCCGTGATGTACAAACAATAGGAATGCAGACTTTTATTGAATACTATCAATGTGTTGAAAGTGGAATGGACGCAACTAATCTTGTTACGAAAATGGTGGCTGAACATCCAGAATGGAAGGAAAGTACTGCAAGAACAAAGGCATCTTCAATGCGACGAGTATTCAAAAATGACAGTAACATTGAAGCACTTAAAATCATCTATGAATCAAATCACTCAGCAATTACTGATGAGATTAGGAGTAAACTGAGTACACTTTGGAGTGAATGAACAAAATTTAGCTTATATTTTGACATAACAAGTGAATAGAACTGGATTTCCATGACGGATTCGTAACGCACGTCAATCGCTTTTTCGTCCTCGCTAAAAGTACTGGCTTTTAGGTCGCAAAATAATTAAAAGCTAGGCCTCCCGATTTTTAGCAAAAAATCTAAAGGGATCGTTTACTCAGATAAAAGTACAGTCTGTTTTTTTCCGCCTGATTTAAAATCTCGTTCGTCTGATCAGGTTCAACCCCGCCGACAAAATTCCGCATACTCAGATCTCAGTACTGAACTTTTCACTAACCCGGTCTCGCCTAAAATTTGAACGATTGAAAATCTCTTTTGGGTAGTCCCTTGTGATACTCCGCTTTTGCGTATCGTTTCGTATCATTTAGACGTTGAATTGATTTTAATGATGCTGTGTCATTCAGTTAATTCAAATGATACTAATCAGCAGTGAGGGCAGGAAAATGATTTTTGGTTATGCGAGAGTCTCAACGAAGGATCAGAATCTTGAGCGTCAGTTGGCACTACTGGAACCTGTTTGTGACGAAATTGTTACAAAGAAAGAATCAGGTAAGTCCACCAGCGAAAGACCTGAATTGTTGAACCTGCTTTCACATCTCCGCGAAGGTGATACCCTCATTACTCATTCAATCGATCGCCTTGCACGTAATACCCGCGATTTGCTGGAAATGATCGATAACCTCGTTGAACTCGGGATCACAGTTCAATTCCTTGCTAACTCAATGAGTTTTGATAACTCCACACAATCCCGCCTGATCTTAAACATGACGGGGGCTGTTGCCGAGTTTGAGCGGGGTATGATTGCATCCCGTCGCAATGAGGGGATCGCTATAGCTAAAGAGGCTAAGAAGTACAAAGGCAAGCAAAAGAAAAAAGAATTACACAGCAAAATCATAGGGATGCTTCAAGCCGGGAAAAACACACCAGACGAGATCGCAAAGCTGTGTGATTACGGTAGGGCTACAGTGTTTCGCGTCAAGAAAGAAGTGTTTGCCAGTACTGAGAACTGATTTACTGGAAGGGAGTCAAGAAAGGGGAGTTACAATTTACTAATACTTGAATCCCCTCTACATCTCCGTTGTACTTTAATGAAGAGTCAACAACACTTTTTAACCATATGTACAACAAACGCAAACATATTCCGAAAGGGATTTTTATTAAATTTAAATGTATTAATGGTTTATCATTTAGAATTGTCTTCCTTACAGCTTAGAATCACTTTAAGTTTATTAAGATAAAATAACTTGATGAAAGTTAAATTGTTGTCAATCCATTTTATATATACTTTTCGTTCAGCACCCTCATCGACATAAATACTTTCTCCGTTTTCTCCAGTTCCATGGCGATAAAGTATAGTGTCATTTATCTGTAGGTACAGAGCAGTGCCAGTAGTACTGTTTACTATTTCCATTCTTTGATAATCATTAGGATCATAACACGTGAATGTACTGGCAAATACATGTGTGTTAAGTGTCAAAAATGTAATTATTATAATAAAAAACCTTCTCATCATTCTCCCTCTTATGTATTTTTCTAAATTAATTAGTGGCAGCCACCATATTCATCATAATCATTTTCACCACCAACATATACTTTAGGCCAGTGATGGTAGGTTACATGGGTAAAATCATTATTAACTTTCATTGTAACCATTCCATTTTTTTATCCTTTGCTGCGTATGATACGAATGAGAAATCCTCTATCGAATTCACATGTACTCTAGGCATCTTAATCCCTTCCCATATAATGTATGTTCCGTCCTGTGCCATTGTGATCTGGTGAGTGACATTATCAGTACTGGTACATACACCCAATGATTCCTTTGGTTTAGTTGTACATCCAGCCAACAGCACTACAATCAGAAGTATTATTTTTTTCATAATTCACATCCTTTTTTATGATTAATGGTCATCCACCAGTACAGAACCAATAATTATTTAAACTCTATTATCCCATTTATAATTCGATGATTCCGATAGGTTAACCATAGTTTGCTTGTTGTGTTTACATAATCTTGTCAGGAATGTGGTGTATTAAACACAAAAACTTGATCTTTACTGTAAGTTACCATAGGGTTTAAGTTTCTTAAAATACCATCAAACCTGCACCAACACTGACATTCTGCCCCCGAAAAGTGGCTTCAAAATGGCTGTTTAACATAGTTTATCCGGCTTCTCGCCAGATCCTCGGAAGGGAAGTTAGTCACGTTTGTGTGAAAACACTATTGAACACCAGCTCGTAGCGTTGAGCCGATTATTTCAGCGGGTAGTATAGCGTAAAGGAGTGTAAACCTGCCAGAGGTCACATTTTGAGTAGTTTTATGCAGGAAATGTCCGGGTAAACAGACCGCTTACCCGGTGTGAAAGGCTTACTCTTTGCTGAGCGTTTGCACCAGTGCCATCTCCTCCCGGTGATAAGCCCGCCCATCAGCCATTAGCACATCGTGAAACCACAGCCCGGAACTTTTCGTGTGATGCGGAAGGTCCGGCCACGGCAGCCAGGTCTGGGTTTTTCCCTGCACCAGTCCCCAGTGGTAGCAAGAAACATTCTGTTCTTTAAAAAGAGGGAGCGTATCGGCCATGTTGCTCCCGATATGGCGCGCCAGCCACTCGGTACAAAGCAGCGGGCGCTGGAAGGCCGCCAGCCGGGATAAAATTTGCCGCTGTTCCTGGGCATCCACATAGGCGTGAAAACTTGTTACATCCGACAAATGCAATGCGGCGACATCAACCGGGTGTGTGAAGGCTCCCCGGCAGTCACTGCGGTCGGGAACATGCCATGCGGCCACTGTCAGCGGCTGCTCGGGTGAGACTTCCCGTGCCCATGTAAATACGTTCACCATCAACGACAACGCATAAAACTCAAGCCGGGTGTCGTACGCCATCCCTTTTGGGGCCCCGACAAACACGCCGCTGTTACCCGGTTCGTTGTACAAATCCCATATCTGGATCCGCGGGTCGTGACGAAAATGGCCAACGATATCTTTCACATAAGCTTCAATTTGCGGCCAGCATTCAGGGCTGAGCACTTTCGCCCGACCCGGGCTTCCAGCGCCCTGGCTGTTATGTACGCCCGGTACGGGGGGCTTCTGCTGGCCGATAAACGGCTCATCGCCCGAAAACGCGCAGTCATCAAGCAGGGTGAGCATCACCGCCAGCCCATTGCTGCTGGCAATCGACAGGAAATGGTCGATACGGTTTATCAGGCCGTCTCGATCGTGTTCCCAGACCGTAAACGGCAGGTTGGTACGCAGGGCGTTGTAGCCATATTCTTGCGCCCATTTCAGCTCTTGCTGAAGGGTGGTGCTATCGAATGTCTCTTCCTGCCACATCTCCAGCCAGTTGACTGCCGTTCGGGGCAGGTAGTTAAATCCGCAGCCCCATTTCTGCTGCATCCACCAGCTTTGCGCGCGCTCGGGTGTCCATTGTTGATACATATGCGCTCCTTATTCAGCACCCGACAGGCTGACGTTAGCCCCGGAGTGCGGCGTTGCATTGCCGCCCCAGACCTGGTCGTACTCGTAGCCCGTCAGCTGCTTGATGACGATGCGGGTGCTTTCGTCACAGTCGCGATAGTCCCCACCCAGCTTGCGGCGGGCTATCTCTTTCAGCAGCAGTTTGTGTGTCTCGCGGGTGAGTTTGAATTTGTAAGTGGTAAAGAAACTCACCGCCAGCAGCGCCGCCGTGGCGAACACCATCAGGCCGATAATGGCATGAAGGGCGTTTTCAGGCTGCGCGCCACTGCCTTTCACAAAGCCAGATCCTTGCAGAACGAGGCCGATAATCATGATGGCAATCGCCACTGTGCTTTTACGGGTTAACACCATGACACCGGCAAAGATGCCTTCGCGGCGCTGCCGGGTGACGATTTCATCAATATCAGGAATAAAGCTGTAGATATTCCAGGGAATGTAATACAGGCCAGAGCGCGCCGCCCCAAGCAAAATGAAGACCGCAGAGAACAGCACCGCGGGAACCTGCGTCCGGGTGATATAGATGCTGAACAGGAAGGCGAGTACGCAGAAAATACAGCCGTAAGAGAGACGCAGCGCGGCAGACGGTGTGACATTTAAGCGATTTAACAACAGCATAAATCCGTAAGTGCCTGGCACCGAAGCAAAAGCGGCAAGACTCAGCCAGCCGGAAACGGCCGCAGCATCCTGGCTCAGACAATAGACAACGTAGTAGGTAAAGACCGAGCCGAAAACATCCATCGCCGTAAACGAGAAGATATAAATAATAATGTGTAAGCGGAAAGCCCGGATCCGAAATGAAGAGAACAGATCCAGCACCAGATATTTCAGATGATTGAGTATTCCGCCGCTGCGTTGATTCTCCAGTTTGAAATCCGATTCCTGATGAACATCTTTGGCTTCCCAGGTGCAACGCCAGGTAATAAAAACGGCGATGCAAAAGACACAAGAAAAAAGTAATCCGGTCAGGGTGTAGGTAAACGGATTATCTTTTCCGGTGAACTGCATAATGACACCAGGAACAGAGACCGCAAGAAATCCGCCCAGCTGGGAGCAAATCATGCGCACGCCCGACAGGCGGCTGCGCTCCTCATAACGGTTGGTCATCTCTGCCGCCAGCGTTTCCCACGGCACCAGTACCATCGCTGACAACAGCTCAATAGAGAGGTAAGTGCCCAGGTAATACCAGTAGCCCATATCAGTCAGCCACAGCAGGGCATACAGGAACATTAACGGTGAGCTGATTAATAAGAAGAAGCGGCGGCGTCCAAATTTACGCCCAAGCCAGGTATTGCCAAAGTTGTCGGTGATATACCCCATTATTGGGCTTAATAACGCATCAATAATACGCGCCACCGCAAAGATAGAACCGGCTTCCAGCACGGTTAGCCCGCAGTAGGTGGTGTAAAAAAATAAAAGCCAGGTGCCGATAATCGCAAATGCGCCACCGCCAAACAGGTCGGTTATGCCGTAGCCAAGCGCCACGCCATAACCAACTCTACGTTCAGTTGGTTTGACCATAATATTTTCTTCCAGGTGTAGGGTAGCTATTAACCCGTTTTCGGGTCGTTTTTTATTTACTGCTGGAATACAAATTACGTTCTAATTACTTATATCAATCCATTGCCGTATCTGAGATGAACGATAAATAGCCTCCACAAGGTTGAGTGATTTTCCGGCGGTGCGGATATCAATGTAATCCGCATTTTCCGGGTGATGAATGGCATGATAAAAGCGGCGGATAGCCTGCTGGTGGCCCACTCCCCAGTAACTTTTGCTGGAGCCATCCGGCGAGGCATCGTTCGCCAGCGCTATCCGTTCCCCCTGGCTTAGGCGCCAGAGCGTATTGTCGTTAAGCTGTAGCGTGCCGTGTTCGCAGTGGATCTCCAGCAGCAGCGGGGAATCAGTGGTATGGCAATTGCTGGCATAAAACAGGCCGCGAGCGCCATTGGCAAAATGTAGCGTCGCCATGGCGCTGTCTTCACCTTCCGTGACGTTGGCCAGTTCGCCTCTGTCTACGACTCCTTTCAGCCGCGTGACTCCGCCTCCGAACCACTGCATCAAATCGAGCGTATGGATCGCCTGATTGATCAGCAGGCTGCCCCCTTCTGTTGCCAGCCGGCCGCGCCACGGGCTTTCGGTGTAGTAACGCCCTGAACGCGACCAGGTGAGCACCGCTTTAATGCTGAGCATCCTGCCGAGCGAGCCTTCCGCCAGCGTCTCAATAATGGACTGGCTGGTGGGGTTTAGCCGGTTCTGGTAGCAGACGCCGAGCAACCCCGGCGCATGGTCAACTGCCTGTGTTATCTCGCGGATTTCTCTGCCGTTCACGGCGACCGGTTTTTCGCAGAACACATGTTTTCCGGCGGCAAGCGCCGCCAGAATCATCTCCTTATGTTCGAAGTGGGGCGTGCAGATGTGCACCACGTCGATGTGTTCATCCAGCAGCATTTCCCGGTGATCCTGATAAAAGCGGCACTGATAATCCTTTGCCAGTTTCAACCCTTTTACACTGTCAGTATCGACTAACGCCCGCAGCGTCACGTCGGGGATTTGGCGCAGCGCATTCACATGGCAACCGTGGATAGCGCCGCCGCCGATAATGGCCGAGTTCAGGACTTTCATCTGCGTCTCCCGTTATCCCGCCGCGTTAGCCAGCATTTGCGCCTTCACGCACAGCTCGGCCGCTTTAAAGGCGTGGGCCTGGCTCATGGCGTTTTCAGTGCGATGCAGGCAGTCGAGGATCAGCTCACCAAAGAACGGGAAGCCGACCAGGCCTGCCACCGGATAGCGGAACTCGCCCTCTTTATTGACGAGGTACACCACATCCTGCTCGCCGTGGGTTAAATCGACATACTTGCGGATCTCAATGTAGCCCTCGGTGCCCAGCAGCGTGAGGCGGCCATCACCCCAGGTGGAAAGCCCATCTGGCGTGAACCAGTCGCAGCGGAAGTAGCCACTGGCCCCGTTTTCCCCTTTGAGCATCGCGTCGCCGAAATCTTCAAACGCGGGATACTGCGGATGGCTGGTGTTACGTGCCTGGCTGGCGATCACGGTTGCATTGTGGTTTCCGGTGTAAAACAGGAATTGTTCAATCTGGTGGCTACCGATGTCACACAGAATTCCGCCGAAGTAACGACGATCGTAAAACCAGTCGGGTCTGCCTTGTCCTTCCCGGTGCGGGCCGGTGCCGAGCGTGTGGATAACGCGGCCAATCGCACCCTGTTGCACCAACTGCCCGGCAAACACCGCGCTTTCAACGTGCAGACGCTCGCTGTAGTAAACCGCGTATTTCTTGCCGGTCTTCCCGACCATTGCTTTGGCATCGGCCAGTTGTTCAAGGGTGGTGAGTGGCGCTTTGTCGGTGAAATAGTCCTTACCTGCGGCCATCGTTTTCAGCCCCAGCGCGCAGCGCTCAGAGGGGATGGCGGCACCTGCGACAAGATGCACTGTACTATCGGCAAGGATCACCTCCAGCGAGTCCGCGACCTGAACCTGCGGGTACTGCTGCACAAATTTATCCACTTTCGCTGGGTCCGGGTCGTAAACCCATTTCAGCGTTGCACCTGCTTCAATAAGCCCGTTGCACATCCCGTAAATATGGCCATGGTCGAGCGCGGCGGCGGCAAAGACGAATTCGCCATGCCGGACAACAGGTTGAGGTTTGCCAACCGGTGCGTAGTTCATTCCGTCATTCTTGTTCATGTTCAGATTCCTCGATCCAGATCTTTGCCCAGAGGGATCGCGCCTACTTCGTTGAAGTTGGCAACGCTTGCGGATTTTTCATAAAAACGGGGGGCGAGGGTGTTTGTCCCGCCAGTACGGTAAAACGGGTCATCCTGGTGAATGGGCAGTGACACCACTGCCCGGGTGATCGCGGATTTATAAATTGCGGTAATCAGCTCCAGCGAGCGCTTACCCTGCTGGCCATCGACGAGCGGGGCAGCACCTTTTTCGATGCTCTGGAGCAGGTCGTGGATCTGCCCGGTGTGCAGCGTCCACCTGAGCGGCGGAGTGTCCTGAAAAACGGCGTTGAGCTGTGCTTCGCGCTGCGTGTCAGGGGTATCCTGGGGGAAGCCGTTATCAGCACTCACGCTGGCTATGGCCTGCCAGGGTGCAGAGATGCGGGCTTTTTCCCCCTGGATGATGATTTTCTGATCCTCACCGTGATGCACTACCGAAGCGGTAAGCTGGGTAAGCGCGCCGTTGGGGTATTTGAAGATAGCGGCACTCAGGTCTTCCACTTCGGCGTTGTCATGTGCCACGTTGGTCATCATCGCCACCACGTCCGATGGGAAGCCGAGCATCCACTGAATAGCGTCGATGTGATGTACTGCGTGGTTGAGCGTACAGCCCCCGCCCTCTTTTTCCCATGTACCGCGCCACCACAGGTCGTAGTAGCAGTGTCCACGCCACCAGAAGGAGTCCACCTGCGCGTGGCAAATCTTACCCGCGAGGCCAGAATCAATCGCCGCCTTTAAGCGCCAGAAGGCATCGGTAAAACGGTTTTGCGCAATCACAGAGAGGGTTTTACCGCTCGCTTGCTGGGCGGCGATCATTGCATCGCACTCTTCAAGCGACGCAGCCATCGGCTTTTCGCACAGCACGTGGCAACCGGCATTGAGCGCATCAATACTGATTTGCGCATGAACGTAAGGTGGCGTACAGACATCGACGATATCGAGATGGGGCTCGCACGCCAGCATCTGCTCGTGGCTTTCGTACACGCGGGTATCCGTCAGGCCGTAGCGTGTTTTTTTCTCTTGTGCTTTTTCCGGGTAGATATCCACCAGCGCGACAATCCGGCAGCGCTGACCAAACTGCAAATAGCCCTGAATATGGTTATGCGAGATATTCCCTGTTCCCACGATGGCGACATTTAACATCGTTTTTTCTCCGGTGTTACCAGCTTCCTGATGCGTCCAGCGTTCGGCTGACGTTCTCTTTTTCTACCGAGGTGGTGATGCGCTGCTGAAGCAAACGCAGATACTGTTTTTCGTTCAGCGGCAGATCGACCCAGTCATCAGTCCAGGTGGAGAGGTGCATGGCGTTGGAGAGCGTCAGCCCGCGAATACCTTCAAGACCCGGGGCAATCAGCGGCTCGCCGCGCAGGACGGCCGCACAGAAGTTGGCGGTGATGACATGATGCTCGCTGCACTCAGGCGCAACCGGGAGTGTGACTTCCCAGCATTCAGGCTCACCAAAGCCGTTCTGCCAGCGGGCATTAAATGCGGTTTCTGATTCGCGCAGTCGCCAGTAGCGCAGTGTGCCGTCCTCAACCACCACTTTGCCGCGATCGCCGGTGATTTCCAGGCGGTTGGTGCCAGGCGTTTCCGCCACGGTGGTGATGAAGACGCCGGTCGCGCCATTGGCGTATTCCGCATAGGCGGTCACCTCATCTTCAACCTCGATGTCACGATGTTTGCCAAACTGGCAAAACGCCCGCAGGCGCACCGGCATTCCCGCCAGCCACTGCCAGAGGTCGAGCTGATGCGGGTCCTGATTGAGCAGGACGCCACCGCCTTCGCCTTTCCAGGTGGCGCGCCAGCCGCCAGAGTTGTAATAGCTCTGAGAGCGATACCAGTTGGTGATAATCCAGTTGGAGCGGCGGATCTCGCCCAGCTCGCCGCTGTCGATGAGATCTTTCACTTTCTGATAGAGCGGGTTGGGGCGCTGGTTATACATGATGCCGAACACCACCTCACACTCACGTGCGCAGTCGTTCATCTCCTGCACCTGCGCGGTATACACACCCGCCGGTTTCTCACACAATGTGTGGATGCCGTTACGCATGGCCAGGATGGACAGGCGAGGGTGATCGTAGTGCGGTGTCGCCACAATCACGGCGTCGATAAGGCCACTCTGGAGCATCTCTTGTGCGTCACTGAACAGTGGGACGCCATCACCCATCAGCTGGCGGATAGCAGGATGTTTTTCCGCCGCATTGTCGCAAACAGCCGTCAGACACGCGTCTTTAACGGTCCCGGCCAGTAAATAGCGCGCGTGAACCGTACCGATATTACCTATACCAATAATGCCAAAACGTACCTTCTCCATGTCGCACCTTAATTTCAGTCGAAAAGAGTGATGACCGGAAAATAGGAAAGGCGAACCGCGGCGACAACGTTATTTTGTGAGAATACTCGCAAGGTGTTTAAGTAAACCCCAACGCTTTTGAAATTTGGTTTTAAAATCAACAAGCTGTTTCTGCAAATATTTGCAAAAACTGATTGAGAGCGAGGTCACACTATGCCGGGCAGGTTAAAAATGGAGGAGATCGCGTCCCTGACAGGCTATTCCGTCAGCACGGTGTCCAGGGTCTTAAGCGGCAAATCCTATACCAGCGACAAGGCCCGGGATGCCATTGTACGGACCGCGCGGGAATTGGGTGTGCTTGAGTCCATGGCGAGTGGGCGGCTGCTGATTAATGGCATTGCGGTATTTGCGCCTGAAAGAACCTTTCAGGGACGTGGTGACATTTTTTATCTGGAAGTGACCAAAGGTATCGCAGAAGCCAGCGCCCCGCATAATGTGTGGATCACTTACAGTGGATTAGAAGAACAACATGCCGATGTAAAATTATTCCTCGAAAAAGCCAGCCATAAGAACATCAATGCGATCATTATTATCGGCACGGACGATGCCACCATATTTAAGCTTGCCAGCACCCTCAATAAGCCCTGTGTATTAATCAATTCAGTCGACAGGGATAACGTTCTCGATTCTGTTTCGCCCGATCATCGCGCCATTGGTTTTACCACGATGCGTTACCTCTTTGAGCAGGGGCATCGCCGGGTGCTTACGCTCACCTGCCTGCGGCGGGAGACGCTCTATGCGCGCCTGGATGGCATTAAAGAGGCGTACCGGCATTTTCATGTCGCTTTTGAGCCTCAGCGGGATTTGCTGGTGACGGAGTGGTTTACCGCTGATGAAGCCGAGCGTGCCCTTGATGAGTGGCTGTTAAGCCACGACAGGCAGCAGTGGCCCGAGGTTATTTTCCCTAACAGCACCAGCATGACGGAAGGGGTGTTCAGGGCGCTGCGACGACACGGGCTGCGTGTTCCTGAGGATATCTCCATCATCACCACCGATTTTGCCTGGAATTTAGCAAATCGACTGGAAAAACCGGTCACAGGGATCACCGTGCCCTGTCGCGATCTTGGCATTGAGGCAGTACATTTGCTGCAAACGCGGCTGAACAGACCGCAGGCACCGGTGTATAACCTGCTGTTGCAGGGGAAGGTGGTGGATTACGGCTCGGTAAGTAATGCAACGCGCCACGCGGCTCGCGTGGCGCTATACAAGTGATCAGGCCAGCTGTGGCGGCAGGCACACGCCGATGCCACCAATGCCGCAGTAGCCATACGGATTTTTATGCAGGTACTGCTGGTGATCGTCTTCGGCATAGTAGAACGGTTTTGCGGAAGCGATTTCCGTCGTGACCTGGCGGTCATCCCCGGCATCACGCATGGCACTCTGGAAGCGTTCCAGGCTGGCGTGCGCGGCGGTATCCTGCTCAGGGGTCAGCGGGTAGATGGCAGAACGGTACTGAGTGCCGTGGTCATTGCCCTGACGCATCCCCTGGGCCGGATCATGGTTTTCCCAGAACACCTGGAGCAGTTGCTCGTAGCTAATAACGGCCGGGTCATAGACCACACGAACCGCTTCGGCGTGTCCGGTTTCGCCTGAGCACACTTCGCGGTAGGTTGGGTTCGGTGTGTAACCGCCGGTATAACCGGCTGCGGTACTGTAAACACCAGGCAGTTGCCAGAACAAGCGTTCCACACCCCAGAAGCAGCCCATGGCGAACAGGGCGATTTCCATGCCTTCCGGGACGTGAGTCATTGAATGATCGTTTACGGCGTGTAAAGTCGCTACAGGCATTGGGGTGTTCCGTCCCGGTAATGCATCTGATTGAGAAACAAGATGCTTTTTGTCGAATAAACTCACGGTTGGGCCTCCCGGGCAGCGATGTTTCGGTTAAGGTTGTCATGAAGCGTTTAATTGAACACAATAAATACGCTGAATGAGTCTAGATTTAATCATAAGAAATATTTGGGTGTTTAACCCTTTTTCAACCCGAGAATTGGGTTTTGGGCTGTAAAGCCGTATGGAGCCGCGGAGCGGCACTTCATTTGCTTCCAGGGTGGAAACAAGGATATTCAGGAGAGAACGTGCCAAAGATCCGCCAGTTATGTTTGGTCAGTGTATTGCTGACAAGCGGAGTCGCCAGCGCGGCGAATGTCCGTTTGCAGGTTGAGGGGTTGTCCGGGGCGCTGGAAAAGAACGTGCGTGCACAGTTGTCTACGATTCAGGGAGACGAAGTGACGCCGGACCGGCGTTTTCGCGCACGTGTTGATGACGCGATCCGCGAAGGATTAAAAGCGCTCGGCTATTACGAGCCGACCATCGATTTCGATTTACGTCCGCCACCGGCCAAAGGCCGGCAGGTATTGATCGCCCGCGTATCGCCGGGCGAGCCGGTACTGATTGGCGGCACGGATGTGGTACTGCGCGGCGGAGCGCGTACCGACAGGGATTATCTGGATCTGCTCGGCACGCGTCCGAAAATCGGTACGGTGCTGGATCATAGCGATTACGACCATTTCAAAAAAGAACTCACCTCGGTTTCGCTGCGCAAGGGCTATTTCGACAGCCAGTTCAATAAAAGCCAGCTGGGGATCTCGCTGGAAAGACGCCAGGCTTTCTGGGATATCGACTTTGACAGCGGCGAACGCTACCGCTTCGGCGATGTGACCTTTGAAGGCTCGCAAATCCGCGAAGAGTATCTGCAAAACCTGATCCCGTTTAAGAAGGGTGATTACTATCAGTCGAGGGATCTGGCGGAGTTAAACCGTCGTCTGTCGGCGACCGGATGGTTTAACTCGGTTGTTGTCGCCCCTGAGTTTGATAAATCCCGCAAGACCAAGGTGTTGCCGCTGCATGGCGTTGTGTCGCCGCGCACCGAGAACACCATTGAGACGGGGTTAGGCTATTCGACGGACGTGGGCCCGCGCGTGAAAGCCACATGGAAAAAACCGTGGATGAACTCCTACGGCCACAGCCTGACGACCAGCGCCAGTATCTCTTCGCCAGAGCAACAGCTGGATTTCAGCTATAAAATGCCGCTGCTGAAAAACCCGCTGGAGCAGTACTACCTGGTGCAGGGCGGTTTTAAGCGAACCGACCTGAACGATACCGAATCAGATTCCACCACGCTTGCGCTGTCGCGCTTCTGGGATCTTTCGAGCGGCTGGCAGCGCGCCATTAACCTGCGCTGGAGCCTCGACCACTTTACCCAGGCGAATGTGACGAACACCACCATGCTGCTTTATCCCGGCGTGATGATAAGCCGTACCCGTTCCCGTGGTGGCCTGATGCCTGACTGGGGCGATTCCCAGCGTTACTCCATCGATTACTCCAATACGCTGTGGGGCTCTGACGTCGACTTCACAGTGGTTCAGGCGCAAAACGTCTGGATCCGCACCCTGTACGACAAACACCGCTTCGTGATGCGCGGTAATCTTGGCTGGATTGAAACCGGCGACTTCGACAAAGTCCCGCCCGACCTGCGTTTCTTCGCCGGTGGCGATCGCAGTATTCGTGGGTATAAGTACAAATCCATCGCGCCAAAAGATGACAGCGGCAAGCTGATTGGTGCGTCCAAGCTGGCGACGGGCTCGCTGGAATACCAGTACAACGTCAGCGGAAAATGGTGGGGTGCCATGTTTGTGGATAGCGGTGAAGCCGTGAGTGATATTCGCCGCAGCGATTTCAAAACCGGCGCGGGCGTGGGCGTGCGCTGGCAGTCTCCCGTTGGGCCTATCAAGCTCGATTTTGCCGTGCCTGTGGGTGACAAAGACGAACACGGTTTACAGTTTTACATCGGTCTGGGGCCTGAATTATGAGTTTATGGAAGAAGATAAGCCTCGGGGTGCTGATTTTTATCGTGCTGTTGCTCGGTACGGTTGCGTTCCTGGTGGGGACCACCACCGGCCTGCATCTGCTGTTTAACGCCGCTAACCGCTGGGTCCCGGGGCTGGAGATTGGCCAGGTGACGGGCGGCTGGCGCGATCTGCATCTGAAGAATATTCGCTATCAACAGCCCGGCGTCGCGGTTAACGCGGGCGAATTCCATCTGGCGGTCAAGCTCGGTTGTTTACGCGACAGCAAACTGTGCGTGAACGATCTGTCGCTAAAAGATGTGAACGTGGCGATAGATTCGAAAAAAATGCCGAAGTCTGCGCCTGTAGAAGAACAGGACACCGGCCCGCTTAATCTCTCCACGCCGTATCCCATTGCGCTCTACCGGGTGGCGCTGAATAACGTCAATATCAAAATCGACGACACCACCGTGTCGGTGATGGACTTCACTTCTGGCCTGCGCTGGCAGGAAAAAAATCTCACCCTGACGCCAACCTCACTGCAAGGGCTGCTGATTGCCCTGCCGAAAGTGGCAAAAGTGGCGCAGGAAGAGATAGTTGAACCGAAGATCCAGAACCCGCAGCCGGAAGAGAAACCGCTTGGTGAAACGCTGACCGCGCTCTTCGCAAAACCTGTGCTGCCGGAAATGACCGACGTGCACTTGCCGTTGAACCTCAATATTGAAGAGTTCAAAGGCGCACAGCTGCGTCTGACGGGTGACACCGACCTGACGGTCTACAACATGTTGCTTAAAGTCAGCAGTATCGACGGCACTATGAAGCTCGATACGATGGATATCGACACGAATCAGGGATCGGTAAATGCAAGCGGGAATGCGCTGCTGCGCGACAACTGGCCGGTGGATATCACGCTTAACAGCGCGCTGAACATTGATCCGCTCAAAGGCGAGAAGGTGAAGCTGAAAATAGGTGGGGCGCTACGCGAGAAACTGGAGTTTGGCGTTAACCTGTCTGGCCCGGTGGATATGGTTCTGCGCGGGCAAACACAGCTGGCAGAAGCGGGTTTACCGCTGAATCTGGAGATTGTCAGCCAGCAGCTTTACTGGCCGTTTACCGGCGAAAAACAGTTCCAGGCCGATGATCTGAAGCTCAAGCTCAGCGGCAAAATGACCGATTACACGCTGTCGTTCCGCACCGATGTGAAGGGGCAAGGTGTACCGCCAGCCGGCATTACGCTGGATGCAAAGGGTAACGAACGGCAGGTTAATCTCGACAAGCTGACCGTCGCGGCGCTGGAAGGGAAAACAGAGCTGACGGCGCTACTCGACTGGCAGCAGGCGATCAGCTGGCGCGGTGAACTCAAGCTGACGGGCATCAATACGGCCAAAGAAGTGCCGGACTGGCCGTCAAAACTGGATGGCTTAATCAAAACGCGTGGCAGCCTTTATGGCGGCAGCTGGCAGATGGACGTGCCGGAAATCAAACTCACCGGCAATGTGAAGCAAAACAAGGTTAACGTTGACGGTTCGGTGAAGGGCAACAGCTATCTGCAATGGGTGATCCCGGGGTTGCATGTGGCGCTGGGGCGTAATACGGCGGACATCAAAGGTGAACTTGGCGTTAAAGATCTCAATCTGGATGCCACCATCGATGCGCCGAATCTGGATAACGCCCTGCCGGGTCTTGGCGGTACGGCGAAAGGTCTTGTTAAGGTTCGCGGCACGGTGGATGCACCGCAGCTGCTGGCCGATATCACCGCGAACGCCCTGCGCTGGCAGGAACTAACCATTGCCCGGGTACGTGTGGAAGGGGATGTAAAATCCACCGACCAGATTGGCGGGAACCTGAACCTGCGCGTCGAGCGTATTACCCAGCCGGATGTGAACATCAATCTGGTGACGCTGGCCGCGAAAGGCAACGAGAAACAGCATGACCTCCAGCTGAACGTGCAGGGTGAGCCGGTTTCCGGGCAACTGCACCTGACGGGCAGTTTCGACCGCAAGGAAGAACGCTGGAAGGGAACGCTTGATAACACCCGTTTCAACACGCCGGTTGGCCCTCTGGCGTTGTCACGCTCCATCGCGCTGGATTACCGCAATACCGAACAAAAAATCAGTATTGGACCGCACTGCTGGATCAACCCGAATGCTGAACTCTGTGTGCCACAGACCATTGATGCAGGCGCGGAAGGGCGCGCGCAAATAAACCTTAACCGGTTTGATCTGGCGATGCTGAAACCCTTTATGCCCGACACCACCCAGGCGAGCGGTGTCTTTAGCGGCAAAGCGGATGTGGCGTGGGACACCACCAAAGAGGGGTTGCCGCAGGGAAGTGTGACCCTGTCCGGGCGCAACGTGAAGGTGACGCAGGAGGTGAATGATGCGCCGCTGCCGGTAGCATTCGACACCCTTAACCTGAGCGCCGATCTGCATAACAACCGTGCTGAGCTGGGGTGGCTTATCCGCCTGACCAACAACGGCCAGTTCGACGGGCAAGTGCAGATAACCGATCCGCAAGGGCGGCGTAATCTGGGCGGTAACGTCAATATCCGCAACTTCAACCTGGCAATGGCGAACGCTATTTTCTCGCGCGGTGAAAAAGCCACGGGGATGCTGAATGCCAATCTGCGGCTGGCGGGGACGGCGCAAAGCCCGCAACTGTTCGGGCAGATGCAGCTGAACGGTGTGGATATCGACGGTAACTTTATGCCGTTTGATATGCAGCCGAGCCAGATTGCGATGAACTTTAACGGCATGAGCTCCACGCTTGCCGGGGTGGTTCGCACTCAACAAGGGCAAATCAACCTGAGCGGTGATGCAGACTGGAGCCAGCTTGATAACTGGCGTGCACGCATTGCGGCAAAAGGCAGCAAAGTGCGCATTACTGTACCGCCGATGGTACGTCTGGATGTGTCGCCGGATGTAGTGTTTGAAGCCACGCCGAGCCTCTTTACTCTGGATGGCCGCGTGGACGTGCCGTGGGCGCGTATCGTGGTTCACGACGTGCCGGAAAGCGCGGTTGGGGTATCCAGTGATGAAGTGATGCTCGATAAAAATCTGAAACCGGTGGAACAGAAGAGCGCTGGCATCCCGATCAACAGTAATCTTATTGTTCACGTCGGGAACAACGTGCGCCTCGAAGCGTTTGGTCTGAAAGCGAGGCTGACGGGCGACCTGAAAGTGGCCCAGGATAAGCAAGGGCTTGGCCTGAACGGGCAAATCAACATTCCTGACGGGCGTTTCCATGCTTATGGCCAGGATCTGATTGTGCGTAAAGGTGAGCTGTTGTTCTCGGGGCCACCTGATCAGCCGCTTCTGAATATCGAAGCCATTCGTAACCCGGAAGCCACCGAAAACGACGTGATTGCTGGCGTGCGCGTAACGGGTACGGCCGATGAGCCAAAAGCGGAAATCTTCTCGGACCCGGCAATGTCGCAGCAAGAAGCGCTCTCTTATCTGCTGCGCGGGCAGGGCCTGGAAAGCGGCCAAAGCGATAGTGCAGCAATGACGTCAATGTTAGTGGGCCTGGGGGTTGCACAAAGTGGGCAGGTTGTGGGTAAAATCGGCGAGACGTTCGGCGTAAGCAATCTGGCACTGGACACCCAGGGCGTTGGTGACTCTTCGCAGGTGGTGGTCAGCGGCTATGTACTGCCGGGTCTACAGGTAAAATATGGTGTCGGGATCTTTGACTCACTCGCTACACTCACGTTACGCTATCGTCTGATGCCAAAGCTATATCTGGAAGCAGTGTCCGGCGTAGATCAGGCACTGGATTTGCTCTATCAGTTTGAGTTCTAGCAATGCGAATATTTGTCTACGGTAGTTTACGAACTAAGCAGGGCAACAGTCACTGGATGACGAACGCCCAGTTGATGGGTAATTACAATATTGAGAACTACCAGCTGTACAGCCTGGGCCACTATCCAGGCGCGGTTCCTGGTGAAGGAACGGTACAGGGTGAGGTTTATCGTATTGATAATGCCACGCTTGCCGAACTGGATGCCTTGCGCACCAGGGGCGGTGAGTACGCTCGCCAGTTGATCCAGACGCCATACGGGAGTGCATGGATGTATGTGTACCAGCGTTCGGTCGAAGGGTTAACGCGGATTGAAAGCGGTAACTGGTTAGACAGAGACCAGTACTGATAAACAACAACGCCACCGTAAGGTGGCGTTGTTTTTTGTGCAGTTGCTCGCAGTCTGGTATGCAATTTCTCCCTTCATGACTTTTTCCTTCGAGCCTTTTTCCTGATTTGTTCATCGTGCCCATATCCCGCTCGCATTTGCATGTGTCGAGGTGTACAACAACATCACACTGCATGAGTTATACTATGTATAACTCTGGAGGTGTCGATGCGTATAACCATTAAGAAATGGGGAAACAGTGCCGGTATGGTCATTCCTGGTGTGGTAATGAAAGAGCTCGGCCTGAAACCGGGTCAGAGTATGGAGGCTCATGTGACGAATAATCAGTTAGTGCTCACACCTGTGAGTAAACAGTATTCTCTTGAAGCGTTGCTGGCTCAGTGCGATATGTCTGCACCTGAAATCAGCGAGCAGGAGGTCTGGGGCTCATCTAAACCGGCGGGCGATGAAGTATGGTAAAGCGGCCTTGTTTTGAACGAGGCGACATTGTTCTGGTTGGTTTCGATCCTGCCAGCGGGCATGAACAAAAGGGCGCTGGCAGACCAGCCCTGGTGCTTTCCGTTAGCGTCTTTAACCAACTGGGTATGACGCTTGTTGCACCTGTGACACAGGGTGGGAATTTTGCCCGTTACGCCGGTTTTAGCGTGCCACTGTTGAGCGAAGAAGGGGATATTCAGGGTGTTATTCTGGTGAACCAGGTCCGTATGATGGATTTAGGCGCACGCCAGGCAACGCGAATTGGCGTGGCGTCGGATGAAACCGTTGAGGATGCGCTGCTCCGGCTACAGGCGGTCGTGAGTTAACCTCCGAGAGACAGGCACAAAAAAGCCCCGACATTGCGGGGCTTAGCATCAGCGATAAGAATTACTTCTTAGCAGCGCGTTCGAAAGAGGCGATGATTTCAGCTTTTGCCGCTTCTGCGTTGTCCCAGCCGTCAACTTTAACCCACTTGCCTTTTTCGAGGTCTTTGTAGTGCTCGAAGAAGTGAGTGATCTGCGCTTTCAGCAGTTCTGGCAGGTCGTTCACATCTTTAATGTGATCGTACTCTTTGCTCAGTTTGGTGTGCGGTACTGCAACCAGTTTCGCATCTTCACCAGATTCGTCGGTCATTTTCAGCACGCCAACTGGACGACAGCGGATGACTGAGCCTGGCTCCAGTGGGTATGGCGTTGGGACCAGCACGTCAACCGGGTCACCGTCCAGAGACAGGGTGTGGTTGATGTAACCGTAGTTGCATGGGTAGAACATTGCGGTAGACATGAAACGGTCAACGAACAGTGCGCCGCTCTCTTTGTCCACTTCGTATTTGATAGGATCTGCGTTAGCCGGGATTTCGATAACAACGTAGATGTCTTCTGGCAGTTCTTTACCCGCAGGGACGTTGAGTAAGCTCATGTCTGTATCCTTTAAAATGTATGGTAAACAAGTGGCGAGTATTATAGCCAACTGGCGCTGAATGTCTTCGCTTGTTTTCGCCATCTCCCGCCGTTGTTTGCCATTTTCAGACCTCTTCCATGACAGAAAAATCCATAAACTCAGCCGCATTTTTCATGACGAAATGAAAGCGATTACAAACTTGTGATTAACGTTTTATTCACTTTTCTGAAGTGTGATGTAACGCAATTCGTTACATATTTCATGGGCTATAGTCATTCCGCAGAACATCTTTTAACCAACAATAACTCACCCTACGAGGACGTTCATATGTGGAAGCGCTTACTCCTGGTCACAGCAGTTTCGGCAGCCATGTCGTCTATGGCGATGGCTGCACCCTTAACCGTAGGATTTTCGCAAGTCGGCTCTGAATCTGGCTGGCGTGCGGCAGAAACCAACGTTGCGAAAAGTGAGGCCCAGAAACGCGGTATCACGCTGAAAATCGCCGATGGTCAGCAAAAGCAAGAAAACCAGATCAAAGCCGTTCGTTCTTTTATTGCGCAGGGCGTTGACGCCATCTTCATTGCCCCTGTAGTTGCAACGGGTTGGGAGCCGGTTCTGAAAGAAGCGAAAGACGCGAATATTCCGGTCTTCCTGCTCGACCGTTCCATTGATGTAAAAGACAAATCTCTCTATATGACTACCGTTACCGCCAACAACATTCTTGAAGGTCAGCTGATCGGTGACTGGCTGGTTAAACAGGTAGATGGCAAGCCATGTAACGTGGTTGAACTGCAAGGCACAGTGGGTGCGAGCGTGGCAATCGACCGTAAGAAAGGTTTTGCTGAAGCCATCGCCAAAGCGCCAAACATCAAGATTATCCGTTCTCAGTCCGGCGACTTTACCCGCAGCAAGGGGAAAGAAGTTATGGAAAGCTTTATCAAGGCTGAAAACAACGGCAAGAACATCTGCATGGTTTACGCCCATAACGATGACATGGTGATCGGTGCCATCCAGGCCATTAAAGAAGCGGGCCTGAAACCGGGCAAAGATATCCTCACCGGCTCTATCGACGGCGTACCTGATATCTACAAAGCGATGATGGACGGCGAGGCCAACGCCAGTGTTGAGCTGACGCCAAACATGGCTGGCCCGGCGTTTGACGCGCTGGAGAAATTCAAGAAAGACGGCACCATGCCTGAGAAGCTGACCATCACCAAATCTACTCTCTACCTGCCTGACACCGCGAAAGAAGAGTTAGAGAAGAAGAAAAATATGGGCTACTGATCCAATGAAATTGCCGGGTGGCGCTGCGCTTGCCCGGCCTACGATACGCTCTTTTGTAGGCCGGGTAAGCGTAGCGTCATCCGGCTTGATGCAGGGGGAACCATGACCACTGAACAACACCAGGAAATCCTCCGCACAGAAGGATTAAGCAAATTCTTCCCCGGCGTAAAAGCGCTGGATAACGTCGACTTCAGCCTGCGTCGCGGCGAGATAATGGCGTTACTGGGGGAAAACGGCGCAGGAAAATCGACGCTGATCAAAGCCCTGACCGGTGTATACCATGCCGATCGCGGCACCATCTGGCTGGAAGGCAATGCCATTTCGCCAAAAAACACCGCTCATGCCCAACAGCTGGGGATCGGGACGGTCTATCAGGAAGTGAACCTGCTGCCGAATATGTCGGTGGCAGACAACCTGTTTATTGGTCGTGAGCCAAAACGCTTTGGTCTGTTGCGCCGCAAGGAGATGGAAGCGCGGGCGACAAAGCTGATGGAGTCTTACGGCTTCTCCCTCGATGTGCGTGAACCGCTGAACCGCTTTTCCGTGGCGATGCAGCAAATTGTGGCTATCTGTCGGGCAATTGATCTCTCGGCGAAAGTGTTGATCCTCGATGAACCCACCGCCAGTCTCGACACCCAGGAAGTTGAAATGCTCTTTACTCTGATGCGCCAGTTGCGCGATCAGGGGGTGAGCCTGATCTTCGTGACCCACTTCCTCGATCAGGTGTATGAGGTGAGCGATCGCATTACGGTGCTGCGCAACGGCAGTTTTGTTGGCTGCCGCGAAACCCGCGAGCTCCCGCAGATTGAGCTGGTCAAAATGATGCTCGGGCGCGAGCTGGACACGCACGCGCTACAGCGTGCCGGGCGCACGTTGCTGAGTGATAAGCCGGTCGCCGCTTTCAGTGATTTCGGCAAAAAAGGCACGATTTCGCCTTTCAATCTTGAGGTTCGCCCCGGTGAAATTGTCGGGCTGGCGGGGTTGTTAGGATCCGGGCGTACAGAAACCGCCGAAGTGATCTTCGGGATCAAACCGGCCGACAGCGGTACTGCGCTTATCAAAGGCAAACCACAGACGTTGCGATCGCCGCATCAGGCATCCTGCCTGGGCGTAGGGTTCTGCCCGGAAGACCGGAAAACGGACGGAATTATTGCTGCGGCATCGGTGCGGGAAAACATCATTCTGGCGTTGCAGGCGCAGCGTGGGTGGTTACGCCCGATCCCGCGTAAGGAACAGAATGCCATTGCCGAACGTTTTATCCGCCAGTTGGGTATCCGTACCCCGAGCGCGGAACAGCCCATTGAATTTCTTTCCGGGGGGAACCAGCAGAAGGTGCTGCTTTCGCGCTGGCTACTGACCAAACCCCAGTTCTTGATCCTCGATGAGCCGACACGCGGTATTGACGTGGGGGCGCACGCCGAAATTATCCGGCTTATCGAAACCCTCTGTGCAGACGGACTAGCGCTGTTGGTTATTTCATCTGAACTGGAGGAACTGGTGGGGTATGCCGATCGCGTCATCATCATGCGCGATCGCAAGCAGGTGGCAGAGATCCCGCTGGATAAACTGTCTGTTCCGGCGATCATGAATGCCATTGCGGCATAAGGAGTTAACCGTGATGCCTCGTTCTCTTTCGCAAACCGGGGAGTCGAAGCGCCGCTTCAACTGGCCAACTGGCACGCCGCAAATCATCGCGTTGTTGCTAGTGCTGGTGGTTGATAGCCTGGTCGCTCCGCACTTCTTCCAGATTATCGTTCAGGATGGCCGCCTGTTTGGCAGCCCGATTGATATTTTGAACCGCGCCGCACCGGTGGCGCTGCTGGCGATTGGTATGACGCTGGTCATTGCCACGGGTGGGATAGATCTTTCCGTCGGCGCGGTGATGGCGATTGCCGGTGCCACGGCCGCCTCCATGACCGTCGCCGGGCACAGCCTGCCCGTGGTGCTGCTTGCCGCCTTAGGCACTGGCGTCCTCGCCGGGCTGTGGAACGGCATTCTGGTGGCGATACTCAAAATCCAGCCATTTGTTGCCACCCTGATTTTAATGGTCGCCGGGCGTGGCGTGGCGCAGCTTATCACCTCCGGGCAGATAGTGACCTTCGATTCGCCGAGCCTGGCGTGGATCGGCAGCGGCAAGCTGCTGTTCTTCCCGACGCCGGTCATCATTGCGCTGGTGACATTAATCGTGTTCTGGCTTTTCACCCGTAAAACAGCGCTCGGTATGTTTATTGAAGCAGTGGGGATTAACATTCGCGCGGCGAGAAATGCCGGGGTGGACACCCGGCTGATGGTGATGTTGACCTATGTGCTGAGCGGCGTGTGTGCCGCCATTGCGGGGGTGATTGTCACAGCGGATATCCGTGGGGCAGATGCCAACAACGCCGGGCTGTGGCTGGAGCTGGATGCCATTCTGGCCGTGGTGATTGGTGGCGGCTCGCTGATGGGCGGGCGCTTTAACCTGCTGCTGTCGGTGATTGGTGCGCTTATTATTCAGGGGATGAATACCGGCATTTTGCTGTCGGGCTTCCAGCCGGAGCTGAATCAGGTGGTTAAAGCGGTGGTGGTGCTCTGTGTGCTCGTCGTTCAGTCACCGCGCTTTATCAGTCTCATTAAGGGGATCCGCGGTCATGATAAAACGTAATTTGCCATTAATGATCACGCTGGGCGTATTCGTGCTGGGCTACCTCTACTGTCTGACGCAGTTTCCTGGCTTCGCCTCTACGCGCGTGATTTGCAACATTCTGACGGATAACGCCTTTTTAGGCATTATCGCCGTGGGAATGACCTTTGTGATCCTCTCCGGCGGGATCGACCTCTCTGTGGGCTCAGTGATCGCCTTTACCGGGGTCTTCCTGGCGAAAGCGATCGGCTTCTGGGGCATTTCACCGCTGCTGGCCTTCCCGCTGGTGCTGGTGATGGGTTGTGCGTTTGGCGCCTTTATGGGGCTGCTTATCGACGCGCTGAAAATCCCGGCGTTTATCATTACCCTCGCGGGGATGTTTTTCCTGCGCGGCGTGAGTTATCTGGTTTCGGAAGAGTCGATTCCGATTAACCACCCGGTGTATGACACGCTCTCAAGCCTGGCGTGGAAAATCCCCGGCGGGGGGCGTCTGAGCGCGATGGGCTTGCTGATGCTCGGCGTGGTGGTGATAGGTATCTTCCTGGCCCACCGCACCCGGTTTGGGAATCAGGTGTACGCTATTGGCGGCAGCGCGACCTCGGCAAACCTGATGGGGATCTCGACCCGCAGCACCACAGTTCGCATTTATATGCTCTCTACCGGGCTTGCCACACTTGCGGGCATTGTGTTCTCGATTTATACCCAGGCGGGCTACGCGCTGGCGGGCGTCGGGGTGGAACTGGATGCGATCGCGTCGGTGGTGATTGGCGGCACGCTGCTTAGCGGGGGCGTCGGAACGGTGCTCGGCACGCTGTTTGGTGTGGCAATTCAGGGACTCATTCAGACGTATATTAACTTCGACGGCACACTCAGCTCCTGGTGGACGAAAATCGCCATCGGTATTCTGTTGTTCATCTTTATTGCGCTCCAGCGCGGCCTGACGGTGCTGTGGGAAAACCGCCAGAGCTCGCCTGTTACCCGAGTGAGTCCATCAGCAACAAAGTGATAACACACTGAATTTGCTTAAAGTCTAAACATTTTCCGGTAGCGGCCGATACTCTTTTTTTATGCCCA
Source organism: Enterobacter sp. C4G1 (assembly GCF_052886895.1). Classification (NCBI taxonomy): domain Bacteria; kingdom Pseudomonadati; phylum Pseudomonadota; class Gammaproteobacteria; order Enterobacterales; family Enterobacteriaceae; genus Enterobacter; species Enterobacter sp. C4G1. The sequence continues at coordinate 1,586,087 of NZ_JBQVVV010000001.1, forward strand.
GAAATATCTCGCTACCGGAAATAACATCATGCTTAAAACGCTATCGATTCGTACCGGCTTGCTTTCGTTACTGGCCGTTATGACCCTTCTACTGCTGATTGTCAGCGGTATTGGCATTTATGCCCTCACACAGAGTTCGACATCTCTCCAGCGCATCAACCACCTTCAGGGTGAGCAGATGGTGCAGCTTAATTCTGGCTATACGCTGATTTTACGTGCGCGCAACGAAGCCGGTCAGGCCGTCCGCATGATGGAGATCGGGATGCTGGACGATGCGGCGAAATCGGTGAAAACCATTAACCAGGAAGTCGCCCAGGCGCAAAAAACGCTGAAAGGCGTGATTGACGGCGGCGTGGCGGATAAACAGGGGCAGCAGCTTCTGGATAAGGTCGCAGCCAGCCTTGACGCCTATAACCAGCAGGGGCTCACCCCGATGCTGAAAGCCCTGAACGAACAAAGCGCCGACAGCTATTATGATCTGCTGGAGAACAAGCTCATCCCGGTGGCGAAGCAGTTTGATAACGACATGCGGGCGTTCCAGGTATGGAGCGAAGCGCGCGGTAAGGCGGAAGTCAGCACTGTGCAGTCGAGCAAAAACCGGGTGCTGGTCCTGATTATCGTCGCGGCGCTGCTGACGGCGGGCATTATTGTGCTGGCATGGCTGGCACTGCGCCATATGCTGCTCAAGCCGCTCTCAGACTCTATTGCCCAGCTTGAAAACGTGGCATCGGGCGATTTAACGCACAACCTGAATGCATCCGCGAGCCAGGAATTTAACCGCCTTAACGCCGCCATTGAAGAGATGCGCCAGTCGCTGATGGGCTCGGTTCTGCGCGTGCGTGACGCCAGCTCGCAAATTGACACCGGCAGCCGCGAGTTAACGGCGGGTAACATGAACCTTGCCCAGCGCACCGAATCTACCGCAACGTCGCTTGAGCAGACGGCCGCCAGTATGGAAGAGATCACCGCCACGGTGAAACAAAACGCCGATAACGCCGAACAGGCGCATCAGATGGCGAAGTCGGTGTCTGATACCGCCGATCATGGCAGCGAAATGGTCTGCTATGTGATTGAGAAAATGCGCGATATCTCAGGCAGTTCAGCCCGAATTGCGGATATTCTGAGTGTGATCGATGGCATTGCGTTCCAGACCAATATCCTGGCGCTGAACGCTTCCGTTGAAGCGGCACGCGCTGGCGAACAGGGACGTGGCTTTGCGGTAGTGGCCGGTGAAGTACGCAACCTCGCCAGCCGCAGTGCTGACGCAGCAAAAGAGATCCGCACGCTTATCAGCGATTCGCAGACGCATGTGCACGAGGGAAGCGAACTGGCGCAGCAGGCAGGCGAAACCATGGATGAGATCGCAACAGAAGTGCTACGCATGACCAAACTGATGCGCGAGATTGCTAATGCCTCCCTGGAGCAGAGCCGTGGCATTGAGCAGGTTAATATCGCGGTGAATCAGATGGACGAAACCGCGCAGCAAAATGCGGCGCTGGTACAGCAATCATCCGCGGCGACGCGCTCGCTGGAAGAGCAGTCGCGCGAACTGATGGAAGCGATGTCATCATTCAAACTGACGACTCAGCCTGCGGCATAATAATATCCTGCCCTGGTGCATTCTGTGCCAGGGTTTTATTTGATACATTTATTGCAGCAATATTATCGTGAATATCAGCCATTAATATTTCCAGTGAGCTGGTTAAGGCTAATGCTTTTTCGGTGGGTTCCAGATATAAACCTTTACGGAAAAATAATGGCTCATTAAAGAGTTGATTAAAACGCTTCAATGCCAGGCTCACCGCCGGGCGAGACATATCAAGACGTATAGACGCTTTCGCCATGCTGCCACAACGAACAATTTCAATAAAAACAGGAATAAGATTTAAATCAATGCCGGTATTGGCACGAGAAAAGTTTTTCATCTTAATTATGCTCCAGGGAATATTTGTCAAACTGTTATGGAAATAATGCAGGAGCAGCGCTGAATATTAAAGCGTCATTTTTATATTCATTTATACGGTAAAATATATAAATGAGAAGGGGAGCCTGACTGGCTCCCCTGGAGAGAGGTGTTACGCGTCCGGGAATTCGCGGATGAAGCGTTCTACGTCTTCCACCATGTGGTTGTTGCCGACGAAGAACGAACGGCGCTGGTGCAGGCTTTCTGGCACGATATCCAGAATACGCTCTTTACCATCGCTCGCTTTGCCGCCGGCCTGTTCGGCCAGGAACGCCATTGGGTTGCATTCGTACAGCAGACGCAGCTTCCCGTCCGGGTGGCTGGCGGTGCTTGGGTAAAGATAAATGCCGCCTTTCAGCAGGTTGCGGTGGAAGTCCGCCACCAGTGAGCCGATATAACGAGAGGTATATGGGCGCTGGGTGTTCTGATCCTCTTCCTGGCAGAATTTGATGTACTTCTTCACGCCAGTCGGGAATCGGATGTAGTTGCCTTCGTTAATGGAGTAGGTGTTGCCTTTCTCCGGGAAGCGCATACGCTCCTGGCTCAGGCAGAACACACCCAGCGACGGATCGTAGGTGAAGGCGTGAACACCGCAGCCGGTGGTGTACACCAGCATGGTGGATGAACCGTAGACAACGTACCCCGCCGCAACCTGGTTGCTGCCCGGTTGCAGGAAGTCTTCTTCAGTCACCGGCGTGCCAACAGGCGTGACGCGGCGATAAATGGAGAAAATAGTGCCGACAGAAACGTTAACGTCGATGTTAGAGGAGCCGTCCAGCGGATCCATCAGTACAACGTATTTTGCGTGTTCACACCCTTCGAAAACGACAATTTCATCTTCTTCTTCAGAGGCGATACCCGCAACGATGTCGCGCGCGCGCAGTGCAGCTTTCAGTTTTTCATTCGCGAACAGGTCAAGTTTCTGCTGAACCTCGCCCTGCACGTTTTCGGCACCGCTGGCACCCAGGATATCGACCAGACCGGCCTTGTTGATATCACGGTGGATGATCTTAGCGCCAAGCTTTATCGCCGACAGCAAAGCAGTGAGTTCACCCGTAGCATGAGAAAACTCGTGCTGCTTTTCGACAATAAATTCACCTAACGTTTTCATAACACTTTCCCTGCATCTTATGTGAGTAGAGCGATTGTATGTTCACTAAAACGACTAAAGCCCAACAATCTTAACAAACATTCAAATATTAGCGCAGAGGTGAATCGCGCCAGCAGGATACGGATTTTCCTGAAATGCATTTCACAGCCGCTGACATGTGAGTAAAATGTGCTCCACATTGAAGAGGGATAGTGACGTATGCGCATTCATATATTGGGGATTTGTGGCACTTTCATGGGCGGGCTGGCAATGCTGGCACGCTCGCTGGGCCATGAAGTAACAGGTTCGGACGCCAATGTGTATCCGCCGATGAGCACGCTTCTGGAGAATCAGGGCATCGACCTCATTCAGGGTTACGATGCCAGCCAGCTAGACCCGCAGCCGGATCTGGTCATCATTGGCAATGCCATGACCCGTGGCAATCCGTGTGTTGAAGCGGTGCTGGAACGCAATATTCCATACATGTCTGGCCCGCAGTGGCTGCACGATTTCGTTCTGCGCGATCGCTGGGTTGTGGCCGTTGCCGGTACGCACGGTAAAACCACGACTGCCGGGATGGCGACCTGGATCCTCGAAGCCTGTGGTTACAAGCCAGGTTTTGTGATCGGCGGCGTGCCGGGCAACTTCGACGTCTCTGCGCGTCTGGGTGAAAGCCCGTTCTTTGTGATTGAGGCCGATGAGTACGACTGTGCGTTCTTCGATAAACGTTCCAAGTTCGTACACTACTGCCCGCGCACGCTGATCCTCAATAACCTTGAGTTCGATCACGCGGACATCTTTGACGATCTGAAAGCTATCCAGAAACAGTTCCACCATCTGGTGCGTATCGTCCCGGGCCAGGGTCGTATCATCCTGCCGGAAAACGACGTCAACCTGAAACAGACGATGGCGATGGGCTGCTGGAGCGAGCAGGAGCTGGTGGGCGAGCAAGGCCACTGGCAGGCGAAAAAACTCAATGCCGATGCCTCTGAGTGGGAAGTGTTGCTCGATGGCGAAAAAGTGGGTGAGGTGAAGTGGGGCCTGGTGGGCGAGCACAACATGCACAACGGTCTGATGGCGATTGCTGCGGCACGTCATGTGGGCGTTCTGCCTGTGGACGCGGCCAATGCGCTGGGTTCATTCGTGAATGCCCGTCGTCGCCTGGAGCTGCGCGGTGAAGCCCACGGCGTAACGGTGTATGACGACTTTGCACATCACCCAACCGCCATTCTGGCGACGCTTGCTGCCCTGCGCGGTAAAGTCGGCGGAACGGCACGTATCCTGGCTGTGCTGGAACCCCGTTCAAACACCATGAAGATGGGCGTCTGTAAAGACGATCTGGCGCCGTCTTTAGGACGTGCGGATGAAGTGTTCCTGCTGCAACCTCAGCATATTCCATGGCAGGTGGCGGAAGTTGCTGAAGCTTGCGTGCAGCCCGCACACTGGAGTGCAGATGTGGATACCCTGGCGGATATGGTGGTGAAAACCGCCCAGCCTGGCGATCACATTCTGGTAATGAGCAACGGCGGGTTTGGCGGCATCCATCAGAAACTGCTGGATGGTCTGGCGAAAAAGGCTGAAGCCGCAGTGTAAAAAAAAGCCCGGTGGCGCTAGCGCTTACCGGGCCTACTCTTCTGTATTTCCTCTCTCTCCGTTTTGGGGGGGAGGGGATTATTCTTCGTTCTCAGACAGCTCGCGCAGATACTGGAAAATCAGGCGCGCAGACTTCGGCGGCTTATTCCCTTCTTTCTCTTTCTTCGCATTGCGGATCAAAGAACGCAGTTGCTGGCGATCGGCGTCTGGCCACAGATTTAAGACTTCCGGTACCGCGTCATCGCCCTGTTCAATCAGGCGGTCGCGGATCTGCTCAAGCTTATGGAAAAACGCAACCTGCTGGTTATGGCGGTTCTTGAGCTTGTCCAGAGCCTGGCGAATCGGATCAACGTCGCGCTGACGCAACATTTTACCGATAAGCTGAAGCTGGCGGCGACGGCCTTCTTTTTTGATTTTCTGTGCCAGTTCAATGGCATCGCGCAGATCCTGGTCGAGCGGGATCTTATCCAGCGCGTTTTTACCCAGTTCTACCATTTCCGCGCCAAGCTGTTTTAACTCTTCGGCGTCGCGTTTAATTTCACTTTTACTGACCCAGATGATCTCATCATCTTCGTCTTCGATGTCATCACCGGGAACGTCGTCGAGCCAGTCTTCGGGCTGCTTAGTCATGTCAGGCTCCTTAAAAAAAGAGGCTAATGTTACCAGTTAAGACGCGCACTGAAAAACGGTTCTCTGATAGACTTCACTTAACTCTCTCTTACAGTATGGCATTTGCGATGAAAGTAACCTCACAAGTTGAAGCGCAGCGTAAGATTCTGGAAGAAGCAGTCTCCACAGCGCTGGCGCTGGCTTCAGGTAAATCAGATGGCGCCGAAGTGGCGGTAAGCAAAACCACCGGCATTAGCGTAAGTACTCGCTATGGCGAAGTGGAAAATGTTGAATTTAACAGCGATGGCGCACTGGGGATCACGGTTTATCACCAGAATCGCAAAGGTAGCGCGTCATCGACCGACCTCAGCCCGGATGCCATTGCCCGTACGGTGCAGGCCGCGCTGGACATTGCGCGTTATACCTCACCCGATCCTTATGCAGGCGTTGCTGATAAAGAGCTGCTGGCGTTCGACGCACCGGATCTGGACCTGTTCCACCCGGCGGAAGTCACCCCGGATGAGGCTATCGAACTGGCTGCACGTGCAGAACAGGCGTCTCTGCAAGCAGATAAACGCATCACTAATACCGAAGGCGGCAGCTTTAACAGCCACTACGGCATCAAAGTTTTCGGCAACAGCCACGGCATGTTGCAGGGCTATTGCTCAACCCGCCATTCGCTCTCAAGCTGCGTCATTGCCGAAGAGAACGGCGATATGGAGCGTGATTACGCCTACACCATTGGCCGCGCGCTCGGTGATTTACAGTCTCCTGAGTGGGTCGGTGCCGAGTGTGCGCAGCGTACTTTGTCGCGTCTGTCTCCGCGTAAACTCTCCACCATGAAAGCGCCGGTTATTTTTGCCAACGAAGTGGCTACCGGTCTGTTTGGTCACCTGGTGGGGGCAATTGCGGGCGGTTCGGTTTACCGTAAGTCCACGTTCCTGCTGGATTCACTCGGCAAACAGATCCTGCCGGAATGGCTGACCATTGAAGAGCATCCGCATCTGCTGAAAGGACTGGCCTCCACGCCGTTCGACAGCGAAGGTGTGCGCACTGAACGCCGCGATATCATCAAAGACGGTGTTCTGACCCAGTGGCTGCTGACCAACTACTCTGCGCGCAAGCTGGGGCTGAAAAGCACCGGTCACGCGGGCGGCATCCACAACTGGCGCATTGCTGGACAGGGCCTGAACTTTGAGCAGATGCTGAAAGAGATGGGTACAGGTCTGGTGGTCACCGAGCTGATGGGGCAGGGCGTGAGCGGCATCACCGGGGATTACTCTCGCGGTGCGGCAGGCTTCTGGGTTGAAAACGGTGAAATTCAGTATCCGGTGAGCGAAATTACCATCGCCGGCAACCTGAAGGATATGTGGCGCAATATTGTTACTGTCGGTAACGATATTGAAACACGTAGCAATATACAGTGTGGTTCAGTGCTACTGCCGGAAATGAAAATCGCCGGTCAGTAATACCCGTAAAGGCGTTTTAATAATAAAAAAGGAAGTGAGCAATGCGTAAACATCTGTTGGCGATCGTCGCGGCTTCAACGTTGGTTCTTGGCTCAACTGCGTTTGCTGCCGATCTTGAAGAAGATATGGGCATCCTCGGTACCAATCTGAAAGTGGTGCAGAAAACCGATAATGCGTCTGAAATGAAAGATGCATTAACCAAAATGCGTGAAGCGGCTCTGGATGCGCAGAAAGCGACGCCAGCGAAGCTGGAAAGCAAAGCGGCAGACAGCGCAGAAATGAAAGATTACCGCCACGGTTTTGATATCCTGGTCGGCCAGATTGACGGTGCGCTGAAACTGGCAAACGAAGGTAAAGTGAAAGAGGCGAAGGCGGCGGCTGAGCAGTTCGTGACGACCCGCAACACTTATCACAAAAAATACCGCTAACAGACTCAGCATCTGACGCAACAGCAAGGCGAGGGCGTACTGCTCTCGCTTTTTTTATGCATCGTAATAAGTAAACCCTATCTCTGTCACATTTCTGCGACTCCCCCACCCGTTGTTTTCATGTTCTGCCCTGCCGTTTTGTTGATTGGTTATGTGATGTTCCTCACGTAAAACCAGTGAATTGTCATCATTCAGCGCATTTTTGTGGCACAGATCACTGCCGCCGCCCGCCTTTCCACTTCGAAGTGGAAAACAACTCGCTACAAACAATTAACGGCCAACGTTAGTTTTATCTCAGAGACATTAACGGGGTAAGACGAGTGATTAACGGAGCGGTAATGAACGACGTTGGAGACCAGGCGGTACAAACAGAGCAGCTCGCGACCACCATGCTTGAGCAGGTTTATGCCCTGTTGGCCCGGCACAACATCATCCCCAATGCAGTACAGGAACAGATGCTGACTTCACACGTTCGCGCCATGGCGCACCGGTCTGTGACCGGCGAGCCGCTGCCGGAAGTCGAAGCGGAATTGTTCGACGAAATTTCACCCGATTCAATGCGACTTGCCCGCGAAGTGGTGGCGCAGTTTGGCAACCTTCCTGATGAAGAAGCCTGGCTGCTCTCCGTTCACTTTGAAGTCGCAAAAGACAACCTTTAAGGAGCAACACATGGAACAAATTACAGTCGTGATTGGCGATCGCCTGGGTAAAGGTCAGAAAGTAGCGGCCGGTATCGAAAAAGCAGGTGGACGCGCGGTGGTTGTGCCGGGTATGGCAGCGGATATGAAGCTGGGTGACGTGATGAAAGCGGAAAACGCCACCTTCGGTATCTCCTTCTGCGGCAGCGGTGGCGCGGGCGCAATTACCGCCCAAACCAAATATGGCTACAAAGCCAAATACGGTATGCGTTCAGTGGAAGAGGGCGTAACCGCCATCAATGAAGGCTGCAATGTACTCGGCTTTGGCTTTATGGATAAAGAAGAGCTGGGCGAGCGTCTGGTACAGGCGTGGCAGAAGAAGCACGGCGCGTAAGCATGAAAGAACAATTCACAACCACGGTGAGAGTGAAGGGAAAAGGCGACGCCAAAGCGCGCGCCTTTGCCGATGCACTCAACCACGTTCAGGCCGCGGTGATGAAAGCCTCACCGCATATCTTACTGCGTATTGAGCCACAGGATGTGCAGGTCGTTCAGGCGCAAGAAGTGGTGCGAAAAGAGGCATTTCTGTTCTTCTTTTTGCGCCGGGAAAGACGCACCTACAGCGTGGAGCTGGATGTGACTGTCAACGTGACCGCCATCAATCTCGACCAGGTGGATTTCGTCACGCAACGCTGATTATTCATAAAAGGGCAGACTGATGTTCTTAATTATATTAATAAAATCGCTCATTATTGGCGGCCTGGTTGGCGTCGGTGTGGGGGCCGGGGCTGCACGCATGTTTCATGCGCCTACCACTCAGGGTATGGGCGCGTTTCGTACGTTGGGGGAACTGAACTCCTGTGAAGGGGATCCGGCTTCTCACTTCTCCTTTGGGTTAGGCTTCTTCTTTAACGCCTGGGCCTCTTCCGTGGCCGCAGGTGCATTCACTCAGGACGTTGACCACCGCATTATCCCGAACTGGGGCGCGGCGGCGCTGATGATCAAGAACCGTAATGTCGGTGAAACACTCCACGACCCACGCAAAATGGCGATTGCCTGCGGCGTGATCGGCATGATCGTCGTGACCTTCCTTAACCTTACCGCCTCTTCCGTTCCGGCTGCGCTCCAGGTGACCGCCGTTAAGGTGCTGGTACCGGCAGCCAACCTGCTGGTGAACACCGTGATGCCGGTGATTTTCTGGCTGGCGGCTATCGACGCGGGCAAAAAATCTGGCTTCTGGGCTACCGTGTTTGGCGGCGCAGCGCAGCTGATTATGGGGAACGCCGTACCGGGTCTGGTGCTGGGTATCCTGATTGGTAAAGGCGTTGAAGAGAGCGGCTGGAACCACGTCACCAAAGTGATGATGGTCGCCATCGTGGCGCTGTTTGTCCTGAGCGGCTTCTTCCGCGGCTTCGACATGAAGATGATCGAATCCTTCCATCTGACCGTGCCGAACTGGCTCGACATGATCCACAACTCGCTCAGCGGTAAATAACAGGAGCCTCTACATGGAACAGAATAAAGGTTTTTGGTATGCCGACTGGTCGTTCCCGATCTTCGTTGGCCTGCTCTCTTCCGGCGTGTTCGCCGGGACGCACATGTACTACCTGTATGGCATTGGCGCGTTTAACGAAGTGGCCTTCGTGGCGATGCTGAAAGCGGGTATCGATACCGGCGTGTACGGCGCGGTGGCGGCGTTTGGCGCAAGCTTCCTGTTCGCGCGCATCATCGAAGGGTCTCTGGTCGGTATTCTCGATATCGGCGGTGCCATCCAGACCGGCGTGGGCCTTGGTGTGCCCGCGCTGCTGCTGGGGGCGGGCATTATGTTCCCGGTGACCAACTTCATTGCCGCGCTGATTACCGGCCTGGTGATTGGTCTGGCGATTGGTTACGTCATCATCCTGGCGCGTAAATTCACCATCAATCAGAGCAACTCCACCTACGGGGCTGACGTGATGATGGGCGCGGGTAACGCTTCCGGCCGCTTCCTCGGCCCGTTGATTATCCTCAGCGCCATGACCGCTTCGATCCCTATCGGTATCGGTTCACTGGCCGGTGCGCTGCTGTTCTACCTCTGGCAGAAGCCGATTACCGGTGGCGCTATCCTCGGTGCGATGATCTTAGGCTGGCTGTTCCCGGTCGCCCTTTAATACCTGCGGGCGCTCCGGCGCCCGTCTTATCAGGAGAACCCCATGTTTGATTTACTCCTGCGCCGTGCGCGCCTCACCGACGATACCCTGACCGATATCGCCATTCAGGACGGGAAAATCGCGGCGCTTGGCGAGATTGACGCCCCCGCCCGTAAAACGGTTGAGCTTAATGGTGAAGTGTTCGTCAGCGCAGGCTGGATTGACTCCCACGTTCACTGCTACCCGAATTCCCCGATTTACCACGACGAACCGGACAGCGTCGGCATCGCTACCGGCGTGACCTCCGTGGTGGATGCAGGCAGCACTGGCGCGGATGACGTGGACGATTTTTACGCCATCACCCGCAAAGCCTCAACTGAAGTCTTTGCCCTGCTGAATATCTCGCGCGTGGGGCTGATTGCCCAGAACGAATTGGCCAATATGGCCAATATTGACGCGGATGCCGTGAAGCAGGCCGTTAAACGCCACCCTGACTTTATCGTCGGCCTGAAAGCGCGCATGAGCAGCAGCGTGGTCGGCGAAAATGGCATTACGCCGCTGGAGCGTGCCAAAGCCATCCAGAAAGAGAACGGCGACCTGCCGTTGATGGTGCACATTGGCAACAACCCGCCAAATCTCGACGAAATTGCCGGGCTGCTGAGTTCCGGCGACATCATTACCCACTGCTACAACGGCAAACCGAACCGCATTCTGACCCCATCCGGCGAGCTGCGCGCGTCCATCACCAGCGCCCTGAAACGCGGCGTGCGTCTGGACGTGGGCCACGGCACGGCGAGCTTTAGCTTTGAGGTGGCGAAACGCGCCATCGCGATGGGCATTCTGCCGCACACCATCAGCTCGGATATTTACTGCCGCAACCGCATTAATGGCCCGGTCGGGTCGCTGGCGAGCGTGATGTCGAAATTCCTCGCCATCGGTATGTCGTTGCCGCAGGTGATTGAGTGCGTGACCGCAAATGCCGCTGACGGCCTGCGCCTGACGCGCAAAGGGCGCATCCAGCCTGGGCTCGACGCTGACCTGACGCTGTTCACCATTAAGCGCCAGCCAACGGTATTAACCGATGCCGAAAACGACAGCCTTCAGGCTGAACACATTCTGGTGCCGCTTGCCGCGATCCGCGCGGGCAAGGGCTACATGACCGAACAAGGGAGCACGGAACATGCCTTCGATTTATGAGAAGTACAATTTAAAACAGGTCATCAACACCTCTGGCCGCATGACGGCGCTGGGTGTTTCAACGCCACGCCCGGAAGTGGTGCAGGCGGCGATGGACGGGATGAACCAGTACTTCGAAATGAAAGATCTGGTGAACAAAACCGGTGAATACATTGCGGATCTGCTGGATGTGGAAGGGGCGACCGTTGTCTCTTGCGCTTCAGCGGGCATTGCCCAGTCCGTGGCGGCGGTGCTGGTGAAAGACAGCGACTGGCTGCTGGAAAACCTGCACGTCACCCCGATTGAGAACAACGAAATCGTGCTGCCGAAAGGCCACAACGTTAACTTTGGCGCGCCGGTCGGCACCATGGTGGCGCTGGGCGGCGGCAAGCTGGTGGAAGCGGGTTATGCCAACGAATGTTCTGCCGATCAGCTGGCGGCAGCCATCACTCCGCGCACGGCGGCGATCCTGTACATCAAGTCTCACCACTGCGTGCAGAAAAGTATGCTCAGCGTAGAGCAGGCGGCAGTGGTGGCGCGTAAACACGGCCTGCCGCTGATTGTGGATGCGGCAGCGGAAGAAGATCTGCACGTTTACTACCGTTCCGGCGCGGATCTGGTTATTTACAGCGGTGCGAAGGCGATCGAAGGGCCAACGAGCGGTCTGGTGATCGGCAAAACACAGTATGTTGAGTGGGTGAAACGACAGACGGCGGGTATTGGCCGTGCGATGAAGGTGGGTAAAGAGGGTATTCTTGGCCTGACCTGCGCCATCGAACACTACCTGACCGCGACCAAAGAGAGCGGTGCCGAGATGGTGGCCAAGATGACGCCGTTTATCGACGCGCTGAACACCCTTAACGGCGTCACCGCTCGCGTGGTCTGGGACAGCGCCGGTCGCGATATCGCGCGCGCTGAAATCAAGTTTGACGAAGCCACCACCGGCATGGGCACCGGCGAGCTGGTTAACCGCCTGAAGCAGGGCGAATATGCGATTTATTTCCGTGGCTACAAAGCCAACGAAGGGATTATCGAAGCGGACGTGCGCAGCGTGAACGCAGAGCAGCTAAACATTGTGTACCGCCGCATTGGCGAAGTATTAGGACAGGAGAAACACGCATGAAACTGACCCCCAACTTTTACCGTGACCGTGTCTGCCTGAACGTGCTGGCGGGTTCAAAAGCTAATGCCAGCGCCATTTACGAAGCGGCAGAAGGCCATGTGCTGGTGGGCGTGCTCTCCAAAAATTACCCGGACGTGGCAAGCGCGGTGGCCGATATGCGTGAATACGCGCAACTGATTGATAACGCGCTCTCTGTTGGCCTGGGCGCGGGCGATCCGAACCAGTCGGCGATGGTGAGTGAAATCTCCCGTCAGGTACAACCGCAGCACGTGAACCAGGTCTTTACCGGCGTGGCGACCAGCCGCGCGCTGCTGGGGCAAAATGAATCTGTGGTCAACGGTCTTGTATCGCCAACCGGCACTGTCGGCATGGTCAAAATCTCCACCGGCCCGCTGAGCAGCGCGGCACCGGACGGTATCGTGCCGGTAGAAACGGCGATTGCCCTGCTGAAAGATTTTGGCGGCAGCTCCATTAAGTATTTCCCGATGGGCGGCCTGAAGTGCCGTGATGAGTACAAAGCGGTAGCGGAAGCCTGCGCCCGCCACGACTTCTGGCTGGAGCCAACCGGCGGTATCGATCTGGAAAATTATGAGGAGATTTTGCAGATTGCGCTGGACGCGGGCGTGAGCAAAATCATCCCGCATATCTACAGCTCTATTATCGACAAAGCCAGCGGCGACACGCGCCCGGAAGATGTGCGTACGCTGCTTGAGATGACGAAAAAACTGGTTAAGTAATCCCAGCCCCTCCCCCAACGTTTTACTCCCTCTCCCTTTGGGAGAGGGCTGGGGTGAGGGGAAACACACCATACAAACCCGAAGGAGCCACCATGCACACCCGTAGCCTGCTTGTCGCTTCACTCTCAATGCTCACCACCGCCGCCATCGCCCAGCCGCAATACGCCTGGGTGGGAACCTACAACCCGAACGGCGAAGGGCTATACCGCTTTACCGTTGACCCGCAAACCGGGGCGCTCGCCAGCAAAACGCTGGTCAGCAAACTGCCCAATGCCGCACAGCTCACTGTTTCGCACGATGGCAAAACGCTTTATGTAGCAAGCGAAGTGGAGCAGGGCGTGGTGCAGGCATTACGCGTGGGTGATAACGGCGCGGTGAGTGAATTAAATCAGGTGGCTTCCGGTGGGGCTGGCCCGGTTTATCTCTCTTTAACGCCCAATGGCCGTCATCTGCTGGTGGCAAACTATGTGAGTGGCTCCATTGCCGTGTTGCCCGTGAAGGCGGACGGCAGCCTGGATGACGCATCGGACACCCATCAGGACCAGGGTGAGCCGGGTGCGGCAAAACCGGAAGCTGCTGCGGAAGGGAGTTTTGCGGTAAGCGATCATAATGGCCCACATGCGCACATGATCGCCGCCGATCCTCGCGGGAAGTATGTCTTTTCCACCGATCTGGGGCTGGATCGTATCTACCAGTACCGTTTTGACGATCAAAGCGGAAAACTGACGCCGAACGATCCGCCGTTTATCAGTGCCTCCTCAAAAGGTGCCGGGCCGCGCCACTTCGTCTTTACGCCAAAAGGTGATGCCCTGTGGCTGATTAACGAAGAGGCGTCTACGCTGACCCATTATGTCGTGAATGCAAATGGCACCCTGAAAGAGGGCAAAACGCTTTCGGCGTTGCCCGCAGGCTATAAAGGCACCAGTTTTGCTGCCGGGCTGGTGTTAAGCGCAGACGGTAAACAGCTGTATGTGGCTAACCGTTTGCATAACAGCATCGGGCACTTTACCGTAACAGCTGATGGCACGCTGACGCATCAGGACGATGTCTGGACGCGTGGTGATTACCCGCGCTCGCTGACGCTGGATAAACAAGGGCGCTGGCTATACGTCATGAACCAGCGCAGCGACAACATCACCCGATACCGCGTAGCGGAAGACGGCAAACTCAGCTTCGAACCGGACTATACGCCGGTTGGCAGCCCATCCCAGATGGTTATTTCACCTTCTCCCTGAGCCGTAAGAGGACAACGACGTGCGATTCCCGAACCAACGTTTAGCGCAACTTTTCGAACTGTTGCAAAACGAAACGCTGCCACAGGACGAGCTGGCGCAGCGGCTGTCGGTGTCCACGCGTACCGTCCGTGCTGATATCACAGCCCTGAATGCGCTGCTGGCGAGCCACGGCGCACAGTTTATTCTGAGCCGGGGTAATGGTTACCAGCTCAAAATAGACGATGCGGCGCGCTATCAGCAGCTACAGGATTCTCATCCGCGTGCGCTGCGTATTCCCCGTACGGGGCCGGAGCGGGTGCACTATCTGGTGGTGCGTTTTCTGACGTCGGCCTTTTCGCTCAAGCTTGAAGATCTGGCAGACGAGTGGTTTGTCAGCCGCGCCACACTGCAAAGCGACATGGTGGAAGTGCGCGAGTGGTTCCACCGCTACAACCTGACCCTGGAAACCCGCCCGCGCCATGGCATGAAGCTGTTTGGCAGCGAGATGGCGACCCGCGCCTGTCTGACCGACCTGCTCTGGGAGCTGGCACAGCAGGACAGCCTGAACCCGCTGGTCACCGAAGTGGCGCTGAATGCGGGCGTTCCTGAACAGATGGTCACGGTGCTGCATGATGTGCTAACCCGCCACCACATCCGCCTGACGGACGAAGGCGAACTGTTCCTGCGCCTGTACTGCGCGGTGTCGGTTCGCCGTATCAGTGAAGGCTATCCACTGCCTGAATTCCACGCGGAAGATGTGGAAGAGAACGTGCGTGAAGCAGCGAAAGACATCGCGGTGACCATTCAACAGCTGGCGGGTAAGGCGCTTGCCCCCTCGGAAGAGAGCTGGCTTTGCGTGCACATTGCCGCGCGCCAGATCCAGGAGATCGCCCCAAGTGCCATCAACGCCGACGATGATGAAGCGCTGGTCAATTACATCCTGCGCTACATCAACACCCACTATAACTACAACCTGCTCAGTGATGAGCAGCTGCACGCAGACTTACTCACGCACATTAAAACCATGATCACCCGCGTGCGGTATCAAATTATGATCCCCAATCCGCTGCTGGATAACATCAAACAGCACTACCCGATGGCCTGGGACATGACCCTGGCGGCGGTATCAAGCTGGGGCAAATACACGCCGTATGTGATCAGCGAAAACGAGATTGGCTTCCTGGTGCTGCATATCGGCGTGGGGCTTGAGCGCCACTACAACATTGGCTACCAGCGCCAGCCCCGTGTGCTGCTGGTGTGCGATGCGGGCAACGCGATGGTGAGAATGATTGAGGCGGTGCTCCAGCGTAAATATCCGCAGATTGAGGTGACGCGCACCCTCACACTGCGCGAGTACGAGCAGGCAGAAAGCCTCAGCGAAGATTTTGTTATCTCCACCGCCCGTATCAGCGAAAAGGCGAAACCGGTGGTGATGATCGCCCCGTTCCCGACTGACTACCAGCTGGAGCAAATCGGCAAGCTGGTGCTGGTGGACCGCACTCGCCCGTGGATGCTGGATAAATACTTCGACGCCGCTCATTTCCGCATTATCGATAAACCCATCGACCAGCAGACGCTGTTCCGTGAACTGTGTGAGCAGCTTGAAAGCGAAGGCTTTGTTGGCGCGGAGTTTCTCGATTCCGTTGTCGAGCGTGAGGCTATTGTCAGCACCATGCTCGGCGAAGGAATTGCGTTGCCGCACTCCCTGGGCCTGCTGGCGCAGAAAACCGTGGTCTATACGGTGCTGGCGCCGCACGGCATCCCGTGGGGCGATGAAACCGCGCATGTGATTTTCCTGCTCGCTATAAGCAAAAGCGAGTATGAAGAGGCAATGGCGATCTACGATATTTTTGTCACCTTCCTGCGCGAACGGGCAATGACGCGGCTTTGCGGCTGTAAGGATTTCGCCGGGTTTAAGGCGGTGGCGATGGAGAGTTTGAGCCGGTTTTGAGAAGCGTTATCCAGAATTCGGTGTAATGCTAAACTGCATTACACATCCCATTTTACCGGAGGCATAATGGCCACGCTTAACGTCCGTCTGGATGACAAACTCAAAAACGAGGCTTATGCCGTGCTGGAAAAACTCAATATCACTCCGACAGAAGCGGTGCGCTTGCTGTTTCAGTATGTCGCTGAAACGGGGCGGATGCCGGTGAAAACCGTCACGATCAGCGACAGTGAAGATGCATTGATTCAGACCGTCCGGGAGAGACTGGCCAGTCCGCAAAAGGGAATTAAGGTCAGTCTGGATGACTTATGAGCTATCGCGATGCTAACAAACGGCTTTAGCGATTACCGCAAGTGATGCACAACCTGGTTACTGCTGCCGCGCCAGATAAGCGCCGGGTCTTTTAAATCCTGCACGAATTTGCCATCGACCAGCACGTTAATCAGATCCACCACCTCCATTTGGGCGGTGTTCAGTTCATCCAGCTTATAGCCCGTCCATACCCAGATATCTTTTCCCGCGCACTCGCGGCGAATGCGTTTAACCAGCTTCAGGATCTCCGGTACGTTTTGCGGGTGCAGCGGATCGCCTCCCGACAGCGAAATGCCCTGGCGGTGAATGCGCGTGTCTTTCAGGTCGTTGATGATCCTGTCTTCCATCTCCTGGGTGAATGGCATCCCAGAATTTACACGCCAGGTGCTTTTGTTGTAGCAGCCCGGGCATTCGTGAACGCAACCTGAAACGAACAGGGTGCAGCGGGTACCGGGGCCGTTGACGATGTCGACGGGGTAGTACTGGTGATAGTTCATAACGTTAACCTGATGTCCTCACCCCGGCCCTCTCCCACAGGGAGAAAACCGGAGTCAGGCTCAACAATGTACTCGATCGGTTCCCTCTCCCTTGAGGGAGAGGGTTAGGGTGAGGGGGAAAATCCGGCGAAAAACTTAACCTAACTGCCCATTCCCTAAATGTTTCACGCGACGTTTCACCTCTTCCTGCTTACCGGCGTTAAACGGACGCGCATCCGGGCTGCCAAGATAACCGCACACGCGGCGGGTGACGGAAACGCGTGCCGCATCGTGGTTACCGCATTTCGGACAGGTGAAGCCTTTGCTGGTGCACTCAAACTCACCCGTGAAGCCGCACTCGTAGCACTCGTCGATTGGCGTGTTCGTGCCGTAATAGGGCACGTGCTGGTAGCTGTAATCCCACACGTCTTCCAGCGCTTTCAGATTGTGCTGGATGTTCGGGTACTCGCCATAACAGATGAAACCACCGCTGGCGATTGGCGGGTAAGCCGCTTCGAAGTCGATCTTGTCGTACGGGTTAACCTTTTTCTCAACGTCCAGGTGGAAGCTGTTGGTGTAGTAACCTTTGTCGGTTACCCCTTCCACAATGCCGAACTCCGCGGTGTCGAGGCGGCAGAAACGGTCGCACAGGTTTTCACTTGGTGTGCTGTACAGACTGAAACCGTAGCCCGTCTCATCTTTCCACTGGTCAACCGCATCGCGCAGACGCTGGACGATAGCGACGCCTTTCTCACGCAGGGCTTCGCTGTCGTACATATGCGTGTCGCCACACAGCGCGTTGATTGTCTCGTGAATGCCGATGTAACCCAGAGAAATAGACGCACGGCCGTTTTTGAAGATTTCTGATACGTCATCGTCCGCTTTCAGACGCACGCCGCAGGCCCCTTCCATATAGAGAATGGGCGCGACGCGGGCTTTCACCCCTTCCAGGCGCGCAATACGGGTCATCAGCGCTTTACGGGCCAGTTGCAGACGCTCATCCAGCAGTGTCCAGAAAGCGGCTTCATGGCCTTTGGCTTCCAGCGCGATACGCGGCAGGTTAAGGCTGATCACGCCCAGGTTGTTACGCCCGTCGTGGATCTGCTCGCCGTTTTCATCTTCATACACGCCGAGGAAGCTGCGGCAGCCCATTGGCGTTTTGAACGAACCCGTGACTTTCACCACCTGGTCATAGTTCAGGATGTCCGGGTACATACGCTTGCTCGCGCATTCCAGCGCCAGCTGTTTGATGTCGTAGTTCGGATCGCCAAACTTATGATTCAGACCGTCGCGGATAGCGAACACCAGTTTCGGGAACACGGCGGTTTTGCGGTTTTTGCCGAGGCCAGAAATACGGTTGCGCAGAATGGACTGCTGGATCAGGCGCGATTCCCAGCTGGTACCCAGGCCAAAGCCAAAGGTCACAAACGGGGTCTGGCCGTTTGCGGTATGCAGCGTATTCACTTCATATTCGAGCGACTGGAATGCGTCGTAGCACTCTTTTTCAGTGCGTGAATGCGCATAGCCGTCCGCGTCCGGGATCTGCCACTCTTCGGCGGTTTTACGGTGTTTGTTGAAGCTCGCCGTAACGAACGGGGCCAGCACTTCATCAATACGGTTAATGGTGGTGCCGCCGTAAATGTGGCTGGCAACCTGCGCGATAATCTGGGCGGTCACCGCCGTGGCAGTGGAGATCGATTTTGGCGGTTCAATCTCTGCGTTACCCATTTTAAAGCCGTGGGTCAGCATGCCTTTCAGATCGATCAACATACAGTTGAACATCGGGAAGAACGGCGAATAGTCGAGATCGTGGTAGTGGATCTCACCGCGTTCGTGCGCGGAAACCACATCGCGCGGCAGCAGGTGCTGGCGCGCATAGTGTTTGGCAACAATACCGGCCAGCAGATCGCGCTGGGTAGGAATGACTTTACTGTCTTTGTTGGCGTTTTCGTTGAGCAGCGCAGAGTTGGTTTGCTCCACCAGGCCGCGAATATCCTGGTTCAGTCGGCCACGTTTTTCGCGCTGGACGTCACGGTCGTGACGGTATTCGATGTAAGCGCGGGCCAGCTGCTTGTATGGGCCCGCCATCAGCTGGTTCTCAACAGCAGTCTGGATCTCGCTGATATCCACCTGGCTACGTTCGTTCATCTGGCTGCTAACGACTTCTGCGACGGTGGCGCAGTAATCTGCGTCATCGACTCCCGCTGCTTTAGCTGCACGCAGAATGGCTTCTTTGATGCGCTCTGATTTAAACGGCACTTTACAGCCATCACGTTTCATCACATGCGGTGTCATGATCACTCCATTTTAAAAACAGGTTATCCACAGAGGTGGAGAAGACTGCACCGGGCTGATGTATTGATAGCCCAGTCACTTCCCTCGTTCCCGACAGTTGTTATCCACAATTCCGGAGAGCTGAGTCGCCGTCTTGTTGTTGGAATAGTAGACGATAAATACAAGATGTTGGGTCGGCGTGCATTTTAAGTGCTACATATAGTGATTTGCATCAAACATGTTTGCGATTTATTTGATTCAGAACAAAGTAAAAAGACGAGAGTACAAATGACGGGCGCTACAGCGTTTGTAAATTGTGGCAGGAAAAATCTGATTAATAATTCAACAAAAACAGTAAGGTAAACCGGGCATATTGCTATGCCCGGCGATAAGAATTATGGCTGAAGCCACCAGACTGCTTCAAACGGACGCAGGGTCATGGCCTGCGGTGCGTTGGCTGCTTCTGCAAAATTGCTCATGACTACCTGCCATTCGCCGCTCTGTGCGTCTGGCTGCCATTGCTGGCATGCATTGCTGAGGTTTGCCGCCACGATCAGGGTTTGTCCCTGCCACTGACGACGGTAGCACCACAGGGCTGGGTGCTCAGGCAGCAGATCCTGATAATCCCCCCACGTCAGTACCGGCAGTGTTTTACGCAGCGCAATCAATGACTGATAGGTATAGAACACCGAATCCGGGTCGCTCAGTGCCGCGCTGGCGTTAATGCTCTGGTAGTTATCGCAGACCGCAATCCACGGTTCACCCGCCGTAAAACCGGCGTTTGGTGAGGCATCCCATTGCATTGGCGTCCGGCCATTATCACGGGATTTACTGGCGAGGATCTCCAGCAGCTCATCCGCTTCACGGCCCGCGGCGCGCAGCTCGGTGAACATATTCAGGCTTTCCACATCGCGATAATCCGTGATCTGGCGGAAGTGCGGGTTGGTCATGCCCAGCTCTTCACCCTGGTAGATATACGGCGTGCCCTGCATTCCATGCAGCACCATCGCCAGCATTTTCGCGGCAGGGACGCGATGCTCGCCCTCATCGCCAAAACGCGACGCGATGCGCGGTTGATCGTGGTTACACCAGAAGAGGGCGTTCCAGGCCACGTTGTGCATTCCCTGCTGCCAGTGGCTGAACAGGGTTTTCAGCGCCACGTAATCGGGCTGCGCTTTCGTCCATTTTTCACCGTCAGGGTAGTCCACTTTCAGGTGATGGAAGTTAAAGGTCATCGACAGTTCGCGCCCGTCCAGGGAGGCGTACTGCTGGCAGTTTTCTAACGAGGTGGAAGACATCTCGCCCACCGTCATCAGGTTGCGCGGGGCGAAGACGTCGCGGCTCATCTCCTGCAAATATTCATGAACGCGCGGCCCGTCGGTGTAAAAGCGGCGGCCATCGCCGTGCTCGTCATTCGGGAATGCCTGATCTTTGGAGATAAGGTTAATGACGTCGAGACGTAAACCGTCCACGCCGCGATCGGCCCAGAATTCGCATACTTTTTTCAGCTCGGTACGCACTGCCGGGTTTTCCCAGTTCAGATCCGCCTGTTCCGGGGCAAACAGGTGCAGATAGTACTGTTCGCTGCCCGCGTGCCAGCGCCAGGCATTACCGCCAAATTTAGAGCGCCAGTTATTCGGCAGCAGGCCATCCGGCGTGCCGTCGCGCCAGATATAGAACTGGCGATACGGGCTCTCTTTGTTCAATGATTCGCGAAACCACGCGTGCTGGGTCGAGGTGTGATTAAGCACCATATCAAGCACAATGCGGATGCCGCGGGAATGGGCCTGCGCGACCAGCTCGTCAAAGTCATCCAGCGTGCCGTATGCCGGGTCGATAGCGGTATAATTCGCCACGTCATAGCCGTTATCAATCTGCGGAGAGATATAGAACGGGGTCAGCCAGATGGCATCAATACCGAGATTTTTCAGGTAGTCGAGGCGCTGCGTTACGCCGCGTAAATCCCCGGTACCGCATCCGGTTGTGTCCTGAAAACTCTTTGGGTAAATCTGATAGATGACACCGTTTTGCCACCACTGAGGAAGGGTATTCATAGTTCGTTCCTGCAAATGCGAAGGGGCGCAATTGCGCCCCGAAAGATGAAGTTAAACAATCTGCAACGTGCCCTGGCGGTACTTACGTTGATAAACAAAGGTGGTCAGTGCCAGCGGGACAATAATCGCGATAGCCATGGCCAGCGCAAACACTTGCCAGAAGGCTGGCTGAATGGAGAGGATGCCCGGCAGGCCACCCACGCCAATCCCGTTTGCCATCACGCCGTTCAGGCCGCACACCAGGCCCGCCAGGCCAGAGCCAATCATGGCGCACAGCATTGGGAAGCGGTATTTCAGGTTGATCCCGTACATCGCCGGTTCGGTCACACCGAGGTAGGCAGAGATAGCCGCCGGAACGGAAATCTCACGTTCGTTATGCTTACGGCTGACGATGATTATGCCAGTAACCGCAGACGCCTGAGCAATGTTAGACAGTGCAATGATTGGCCAGACTGGCGTGCCGCCCATGCTCTGAATCATCTGCATATCAATGGCAAGCGTGGTCTGGTGCACACCGGTAATAACCAGCGGCGCATACAGGAAGCCAAACAGCGCAGCACCAATCGGCGCGAAGCTGCCGGTCATCAGATGGCGTACTGCAAAGGCCACACCGTCGCCGATCATGCGGCCAAACGGGCCGATAAAGGCGTGGGCAAGGAACACGGCGATAATCAGGGAACAGACCGGCACCACCACCAGATACAGGTAATCCGGGACGATACGTTTTAAGCGAGTCTCAATAAAGCCCAGCGCCAGACCTGCCAGTAACGCCGGGATAACCTGCGCCTGATAGCCCACTTTCGCGATAGTGAACAGACCGAAGTTCCAGACTTCCGGCACCTGCTGACCCAGTAAGTAAGCGTTCATTAACTGCGGAGACACCAGCGTGACGCCAAGGACAATCCCCAGGATTGGCGTGCCGCCCATCTTACGCACCGCCGACCAGCAAATCCCGACAGGCAGATAGAAGAAGATGGCTTCGCCAATCAGCCACAGGAAGTCATAAACGGTCTTCAGTGACGGGTAGATTTGCGCCAGGGTTTTGCCGTCGCTCATCGGTACATCGCCGATCACGTTACGGAAACCTAAGATCAAGCCCCCGCTGATCAGCGCCGGCAGCAGCGGGAAGAAGATCTCCGCAAAGTGCGAGATCAGCTGCTCGTGCCATTTCATATTTTGACGCGCGGCCTGCTTCGCCTGCTCTTTATCAGCAGATGAGTGGCCAGTGGTGGCCAGCAGAGCCTGATAGTAATCGCCCACTTCTGTGCCGATAACCACCTGGAACTGCCCGGCGTTGGTAAAGCAGCCTTTCACCATCGAAAGCTCTTCAATCGCTTTCGGATTGGCTTTGGCCGGATCGTTCAGCACAAAGCGCAGGCGGGTAATGCAATGGCTGACGGTTGCGATGTTATCGCGACCGCCAACCAGGACGATCAACTGGTCGATATCAGCTTGTTTGACTTTGCTCATCATGAAACCTCATGACAGATGGATAAGGGTGTAATGACCTGAAAGCAAGCCTACTCGTTAAGCGTTCCGGGGAAAATGGGAACGTTCCCGAAATCAGGCGAAGATCACAATAATCCGTTGCTCGGGGGTTATCTGGTTACCTTTCTTAATGCGCGAATGTGCCTGATAGGGGAGCGATACAAAAATCTCTGGAACTTTCGTGAGTGAAAAACTAAAAGTGGTATTAAAAATACCGGGTCATTGTCTTAAAAAGACAGTTACAGGTCTTAAATGCGATCCAGGTTGTAAATCAGGACTGGCATCGGGCATAAGCTCGCCATCAATTTCCTAAAATAAGCATGGGGCGATAATGTACGGAAATGAAGAGATAATCAGTTATTTACAGGCTAATAAAATACTTGCGCTTAAACTCGAACATGCTGTAACTGCCGTCGGCCAGCAGGTCAAAAATCAGGTAGATACAATAGGTAAAGGAGCGACTCGCTTGTTGTATTACACCTCATGTTTTACAGATGAATATAATGATATTTGTCAAAGGCTAAAGGCCGAAGATCTACGTTTCAGGGATGCCGTTTATAAGGTGATAAGCGATGTTGATGTGGTTTGTAACATGCTTGATATCTATTTCGAAGAAATTTTTAAATATAAAACATCAGGCCAGTTAGAGTATATCAAACAGCGTTTGATGGCCGTAAATGTTCATGTTGCAGCTGTTACTCTCACCGGTGCCGGATTTACGTTAGCTGTCGCCGCCTACGTTCGTCTTGGGTTAAATCTCAGCCTCGAATTAAGTGCTATTTCAGGTGTCTGGGCTTCCCGCGGTATTGCCCTTGTTGGCCTTTATGGCGTAGTGCAGAAAGCCGCGGATAGTGCTCACCGCCTACAAATTGAATTCCCTGCCTATTATTCTGCACTTTATGCTCAAGGGCTCGAAATGCTTTACTTTCTTATCGAGCCGGTATTTCAGAAGGCGGGTGCAATGAAGGCTCAATGGGCGTCAAATGATGATGTTGCGGATATTATTAGCAGGATGAACCAATAGCTATGATGAGTTACATCAAACGATTTTTACGGTGGCAGGGTCGAATACTCTTCTCGGTCTATGGACCGACTGCGTTAACAATCATATTTGCCCTGGTACAGGCCCATTTTTTTCCTGGCAGCCCTGTCTGGCCAATCGGTATTTTCTTCATTGTCGTAATGATTATTTTTGGTCGTTATGTAAAACACTGAGTCTCCCATTATTGATATCCATTAATAAGGAAATGATATGTCTACTCCCGCACATTTATGGCTTGAGGATGAGAACGGATCGCCGGTTGTAGGCAGTTGTATAATGCCTCTTCGCCTGGGTTCTATTGAGTTAAAATCGTTTTCCCACGGAGTAACCATTCCGGTTGATCCAAGCTGGGGAAAACTCACTGGGACTCGCGTTCACCGCCCAATCACTATAGTTAAAGAATTTGATCAGACAACCCCCCTTCTTTACCGTGCCGTATGCGAAGGGCGAACCATGAAGAAAGCAACAATTAAAATGTACCGTATTCTGGAGGCAGGTATTGAAGCCGAGTACTTCAATATTATTCTGGAAAATGTCAAATTCACAACAGTAGCGCCATACTTGTCACCCAACAGCATAAGCAGTACTCACCTCGAAACGCTTGAATTGCGTTATGAGGCGATCACATGGAAGTATACGGAAGGCAATATCCTATACCGTGATTCATGGAACGATCGCTGCTGTGCATAATATCGAAAGGAATAGCGCAGGAGATGTTGATACGCTCATTGATCTTTATTGCCATACGCTTATTTCTAACGGCTATCCGCTATGAAAGGTGGGCGGGAATAACGATCTGACGCGGTTCAGCACGGCCGTTGATCTGCTCGATCAACTGGCTCGCCGCCTGGCGTCCTGCTTCGGCGTAGCCGGGGTCGACGGTGACTATTTCGGGGTGCAAAAACTTCATCAGCGGCGTGCTGCCAACACTTGCGAGTTGCAGATTATCGATCCGTTGTTCTTGCAGATATTTGCTGGCACCCAGCGCCAGGGTATCGGTGGCGCACACCAGCGCAGTGGTTTGCGGCGTCAGGACGTCTGCCACTTTTTCGTAGCCCTGCTTCATGGCCAGACCCGGCAGGGCAGCCACGGCAGGAAGTGCGTATTTTTTGCAGAATGCCAGATAGGCTTCATGACGGCGTTTACCGGTGGTCACGTCCGCATGGGGCACGCCGAGGAAGCTGATATGGCGATGGCCTTGATCGTATAAGCGCTGCATCAACGTGTAGATAGCGCCTTCATCGTCATAACAGACAGAGGCAAAACCACTGGCATCGCGCGCCAGCAGCACCAGCGATGGCTGCCAGGGTTTAAGCATCTCTTCTTTAATGCCGGTAAAGCCAAACAGCACCACGCCATCGATGTTGCGGCGTTGCAGCATTCCCAGGTGCTCTTCCACCAGCTGTGGCGAAAACTGGCTTTCCATCATAATCGGGTCGTAACCCTGTTCGTAGAAGGCAGGCAGCATGGTCTGAACGGCCAGGTTTTCAGACAGGGAATCGAGGCGCGACACAATAATAGCGACCACTTTGTCACTTTGCCCGCGCATGGCGCGCGCGGAGCGGGAAGGGGAAAAACCGTGCTGATTCATGACCGCCTCGACGCGCTCGCGCGTGCGCTCGCTGACACCACTTTCGTTGTTCAGCACCCGCGACACGGTGGATTTCCCCACGCCGCTTAAACGCGCGATGTCTTTAATGGTAAGGCGGTTTTGCATCCTTTATTCCCTGTAACAGCGACGGCGGTCGTCAATTGAGCGTAATGGTATAGCGTGATTTTGCTATGGGCAAAGTCTGGTTTACGTACGGTTTACTTGCGCGGGGTTATAATACCGCCCGAATCGTCACAAACGGTACGGTTAATTCCTTATACTGCGCGGCGAAATTCTGATTTTACTTACCGGAGGTTACATGGATCCCGATCCCACGCCTCTCCTGAACGGGAGAGCGCTTTCTTTCCGGTAAGCCAGCCTTTTGCTGTCTCACCGGTGATGTGAGGCAGCAACGTCCCCAACGTTTCTGCTAATAATTAAAGTGCCGCCAGGTACGGATTTACCGTGTCTGCCAGCAAAACTGCGTTCGCCGCTGCGCGCGCAGGAGAGCTTATTATGCTGAAAAATATCACCCGGCAGCTGCTTGATCAGCTGAGCCGCCACCTGCCACGCCGTCTTATCCAGCGTGACCCGATGCCAAACGCCAAAAATCTGGCGGGCGCGGTTATTCCTTCTTCCCTGACCGAGCGCTGCCTGAACGTGGCGGCGATGGACGAAAACGAAGTCTGGCGCGCCTTTGGCGGGCACCCGGAAGGGCTGAATGCAATCGAAGTCGATAAAACCCGCGCCGAGCATGGCGACAACCAAATCCCGGCGCAAAAACCTTCGCCCTGGTGGGTGCACCTGTGGGTTTGCTACCGCAACCCGTTCAATCTGCTGCTGACGGTACTTGGTATTATCTCGTATGCCACCGAAGACCTGTTTGCCGCAGGCGTTATCGCCCTGATGGTGGGGATTTCCACGCTGCTGAACTTTATTCAGGAAGCCCGCTCCACCAAAGCGGCCGATGCCCTGAAAGCGATGGTCAGCAACACCGCCACCGTCTCGCGCGTGATTAATGAACTGGGTGAAAACGCCTGGCTTGAACTGTCTATCGATCAGCTGGTTCCGGGCGACCTGGTGAAGCTTGCGGCCGGCGATATGATCCCGGCTGATTTACGCATCATTCAGGCGCGCGATCTGTTTGTCGCTCAGGCGTCGTTGACCGGCGAATCACTGCCGGTGGAGAAAGTGGCGCGTACCCGCGATCCGCAGCAGATGAACCCGCTGGAATGCGACACCCTGTGCTTTATGGGCACCACGGTGGTCAGTGGAACCGCGCAGGCCATTGTGACCGCAACGGGCGGTAACACCTGGTTTGGCCAGCTTGCCGGGCGTGTAACAGAGCAGGAAAGCGAACCTAACGCCTTCCAGAAGGGGATTGGCCGCGTCAGTATGCTGCTGATCCGCTTTATGATGGTGATGACGCCGATTGTGTTGCTGATTAACGGCTATACCAAAGGCGACTGGTGGGAAGCGGCGCTGTTTGCGCTCTCTGTTGCCGTGGGCTTAACGCCAGAAATGCTGCCGATGATTGTCACCTCCACGCTGGCGCGCGGGGCGGTAAAACTCTCTAAGCAAAAAGTCATTGTTAAACACCTCGACGCTATCCAGAACTTTGGCGCGATGGACATCCTCTGCACCGATAAAACCGGGACGCTGACCCAGGATAAAATCGTGCTGGAGAACCATACCGATATCTCAGGCAAGACCAGCGAACGCGTGCTGCACAGCGCCTGGCTTAACAGCCACTACCAGACCGGGCTGAAAAACCTGCTCGACGTTGCGGTGCTGGAAGGCGTGGGTGAAGAGTCTGCCCGCGCGCTGTCTGGCCGCTGGCAGAAAGTGGATGAGATCCCGTTTGATTTTGAGCGCCGCCGTATGTCGGTGGTGGTGAGTGAACAGCAGGATGTGCATCAGCTGATCTGCAAAGGGGCGTTGCAGGAGATCCTTAATGTGTGCACCCAGGTACGGCACAACGGTGATATCGTCCCATTGGACGACATCATGCTGCGCCGTATCAAACGCGTGACCGACAACCTGAACCGTCAGGGGCTGCGCGTGGTGGCGGTGGCCAGCAAATTCCTGCCAGCGCGCGTTGGGGATTATCAGCGCATTGATGAATCAGACCTGATCCTTGAAGGCTACATCGCGTTTCTCGATCCGCCAAAAGAGACGACGGCTCCGGCGCTGAAAGCCCTGAAAGCGAGCGGTATCACCGTGAAAATCCTCACCGGCGACAGCGAGCTGGTGGCGGCAAAAGTGTGTCACGAAGTGGGGCTGGATGCCGGCGACGTGGTGGTGGGAAGCGAGATAGAACATCTTTCTGACGATGAGCTGGCCCGGCTTGCCCAGCGCACCACGCTGTTTGCCCGACTGACGCCGATGCACAAAGAGCGCATTGTTACGCTGCTGCGCCGCGAAGGGCATGTGGTGGGCTTTATGGGCGATGGCATCAACGATGCTCCGGCGCTGCGTGCGGCAGATATTGGTATTTCTGTTGACGGTGCCGTGGATATTGCCCGTGAAGCGGCGGATATCATTTTGCTGGAAAAAAGCCTGATGGTGCTGGAAGAGGGGGTTATCGAAGGCCGCCGTACCTTTGCCAACATGCTGAAGTACATCAAAATGACCGCCAGCTCGAACTTCGGTAACGTCTTCAGCGTGCTGGTGGCGAGTGCGTTTTTGCCGTTCCTGCCAATGCTGCCGCTGCACCTGCTGATCCAGAACCTGATGTACGATGTCTCTCAGGTGGCGATCCCGTTTGATAACGTGGACGATGAGCAGATCCAGAAGCCACAGCGCTGGAACCCGTCCGATCTTGGCCGCTTTATGCTGTTCTTTGGGCCGATCAGCTCCATTTTTGACATTCTGACCTTCTGCCTGATGTGGTTTGTGTTCCATGCCAACACGCCTGAACATCAGACCCTGTTCCAGTCTGGCTGGTTCGTGGTGGGCCTGCTGTCGCAAACGCTGATTGTGCATATGATCCGTACCCGACGTATTCCGTTTATTCAGAGCCGTGCCGCATGGCCGCTGATTGTGATGACGGGGATTGTGATGGTGCTGGGTATTGCGCTGCCGTTCTCTCCGCTGGCGAGTTACCTGCAATTGCAGGCGCTACCGCTGAGCTACTTCCCATGGCTGGTGGCGATCCTCGCGGGCTATATGGTGCTGACCCAGATGGTGAAAGGGTTCTATGCGCGCCGGTATGGGTGGCAGTAAAAAAATGCCCGGTGGCGCTGCGCTTACTGGGCCTACGATCCGAATGTAGGCCGGGTAAGGCGAAGCCGCCACCCGGCAACTGGCTTTCCTCCCAAATTCGACAACCTGTGATCTCTGTTGCGTCATTCGCTTGACGACAAATTGAGCGCATGTTAACAGAATGTTTTGCCTTTTTTGGCCCGTCAAATAAGGAACATTCATGTTACGGTACAGTCTCTTAACCGCCGGGCTTATGCTCGGCGCTTCTGCGTTTGCCGCTCCGGCAGGTGACCTTCCTCTGATGCCCTGGCCTGCAAAGGTTGAACGCCCGACAACTCAGGGCGCGCTGGTGCTTAGCGATAATATCTCTGTAAGCGTCAGCGGTGATGACCTGGGTGACGCGGTCAACCGCCTGCGCCAGCGCATTGCGCTGCAAACCGGCTGGACGCTGCGACCGCAGGCCGATAAGCCAGACAAACCCACCATCCGCATCGACATCGCTAAAAAAGTGAAGCCGCAACCGCTGCCCGACAGTGATGAGAGCTACACGCTTAAGGTTGACGCAAACGGCGTGAATATCTCGGCCAACACCCGCTTTGGCGCACTGCGCGGGATGGAAACGCTGCTCCAGCTTATCCAGAACGGACCAGAAAATACCGCGATACCCTGGGTCACCATTGAGGATGCGCCGCGTTTCCCGTGGCGTGGGTTACTGCTTGATTCCGCCCGCCACTTTATCCCGCTGAACGACATCAAACGCCAGATTGACGGGATGGCGGCGGCAAAACTGAACGTGCTGCACTGGCATCTGACCGACGATCAGGGCTGGCGCTTCACCTCGAAGCGCTATCCAAAGCTTACGCAGCTTGCCAGCGACGGGCAGTTTTACACCCCTGACCAGATGCGTGAGATCGTGCGTTACGCCACTGACCGTGGCATTCGCGTGGTCCCGGAAATCGACATGCCGGGTCATGCGTCGGCAATTGCTGTTGCCTACCCCGAGCTGATGAGTGCGCCAGGGCCTTATGAGATGGAACGCCACTGGGGGGTGCTGAAGCCGGTACTGGATCCGACCAAAAAGGCAACTTACAGCTTTGCAGAGGCAATGGTCAGCGAACTGGCGGCGATCTTCCCCGACCCGTATCTGCATATCGGTGGCGATGAGGTGGACGACACGCAGTGGAAAGAAAACGCCGCTATTCAGAAATTCATGCGTGATAACAAGCTGGCAGACAGCCATGCATTGCAGGCGTATTTCAACCGCAAGCTGGAAACGCTTCTTGAAAAACATCACCGGCAGATGGTGGGCTGGGACGAGATCTTCCATCCCGACCTGCCAAAAAGCATTCTGATCCAGTCCTGGCAAGGGCAGGATGCACTGGGGCAGGTGGCCGATAAGGGCTACAAAGGCATTCTCTCGACCGGTTTTTATCTCGACCAGCCACAGTCGACGGCCTATCACTACCGCAATGAGATCGTGCCGCAGGGCTTAAACAATGTGGATGTGATCGGCGATAACGACAGCCCACAGAGCTGGGTCTTCACCCTGCCGCGCCTGAAAGGCAAGCCAGTAGAAGGGAGCTTTACCCTGGTGAAAGGCGATTCCGGCTGGCGAGGATTTATCGATTTTGCCGGCAAGTCGCGCCGCGCGGTTCAGAACATCGAATGGCGTAGCGATGACCAGGTGACGTTTACCGTTGATACCTGGATGGGCGAAACGCGCCCGGTGGTGACGGTGGGTACGGATACGCTGAGTGGCTATTTCCTGCTGGGCAACGCCCGTTACCCGGTCAGCGGCAAGCTGCTGGATGAGGTGCCAAAAGGTATCGCTCCGGTCGTGCCAGATGCTGCCCAACAGGCCAATCTGCTGGGTGGCGAAGCCGCGCTGTGGGCCGAAAACGTGGTTGCACCTGTGCTGGATATTAAACTCTGGCCGCGCACCTTTGCCGTGGCGGAACGCTTGTGGTCGGCGCAGGATGTGAACGATACCGACAACATGTACACCCGTTTGCAGGCGATGGATAGCTGGTCGACGGTGTCGGTGGGGCTTCAGCAGCACAGCCAGCAGCAGGCGTACTTCACCCGCCTGGCGAACAATGGCGACAGCCTGCCGCTGCTGATCCTCGCGCAGGCAGTGGAACCGGCCCAGTATTACACCCGCCAGCACCTGAAGTTCCAGGCCGGGAATTATCATCAGTTTGAGCCGCTCAACCGTTTTGCTGATGCGCTTAGCGCTGAAAGCGCCACCGTGCGTCAGATGAATAAATGGGTCGACAGGCTGGTCAGCGATGCAGAAGACACGGAAAGTGCGGATGCGCTGCGCCACGTGTTTAACCGCTGGCAAAGCAATACCAGCGATGCGCTGGCGCTGAGCGGAAACAACTATCAGCTCAGGGCGATTAAACCGGTGATTCAGGAAGTGGACAAGCTGGCCTCGATTGGCCTGCGCTTAACCGATCTGGTGGCGCGTCAGGGGACGCTGGATGACAAAGAAATTGCGTCGATTCAGGCTGAGTTGGATAACGCGGCGAAAATTCAGGATGAGGTGGTGATTGCGGCGGTTTACCCGCTGGAGACGCTGCTCAGAGCCACGCGGAATCAGTAGTAAAGAACCCTCTCCCACAGGGAGAGGGAATTTATACACCCTCTCCCTGTGGGAGAGGGCCGGGGTGAGGGGATCAGACGACTCAGTGCTTAAGAACCCACGCCTCTTTCCAGTGTGAACCTACGCCAGGCTCATACTGATTCGCATACTGACTCCACTGCACGCAGTAGCCGCTGTACGGGAATGGCTTACACTCATAGGTCTTACCGTCTTTTGGCTGCAACACTACCGTGCCCGCTTTATAGGCGGTGATGTTCGCCGGGAAACTAAAGTCGTAATGGCCCGTATTTCCGGTTGCTGCATCCTCTTCCAGCATCAGGTTCAGGACATCCTGCGCAAACAGGGTGCCGTCCTGATTAGTTGCGTAGTATTTCAGCATGTGGTGGCCCGGCTCAACGTTGGTCAGGGTCATGGTAACGTCCTGATTCACGTTGTTCATCTCCTGCTTCAGATAGCCTTTCTCCGCGCCGTTATGATTCATCACATGGGCTTCAAAATCCACGTTACCGTGGGTGTTCAGATGGAAGGAGACCGTGGCATTACCCTGCTCGATTTTGCTGTACTGAAGGCCTGATACCGCAATGGTTTCATTAACCTGCGCTTTCTGTTCTTCGTAGGAAATCGCTACCGATTTTAACGTGCTCCCCTCTTTGACGAAGATGCTGTTGGCTCCATGGATCGGGCTGATTTCACCGGAGGCATCTTTTACCCCTACGCGAATCGCGCTCTGCGCGGTGTTAAGCTTCTGCGCCAGATCGTAAGACCACTGGTTCGCGTCACCCTGTTCGGCAGAGGCGATGGTCATCTCTGTGCGCATGGCGGTCACTTCACCGTGAGCGTCAAAGAAGCGAGCAATCACTTTGTCGCCAGCATTCAGGTTATTCCCCGTGATCTGGCCGCTCAGCGTGGTGCTCCATTCGGAAACTACAGCTGGTGTTTCGTCGGGTTTGACCGTACCGTCATTACCGAAATCAACGTCAATAGCCTGATAGAAACTGTTTGTTGTATCAGCAATTTCCCATACGCCATAAATAACCTGGTAACCGGTACGTTCAGGTACATTACAATTCATACTCTGACGTGCAGCCGGTGCCTGGTTATTACCGTTGATAGTACAGAATGGGGTTGATTCAAATTGATCGCGAGTCAGCGGCTTATTTGGATCCCAATTCTGTTTGGTCATATAATAACGCCAGTTGGTGGTTTTGTGCGGCGCGGTGTGATACCAGACAAACTCATGCGGGCCTGCGGTCATCGGCGTTTTAGTCCAGGCATTCAGGCTCTGTTTATCAAGCTGTGAGTAGTTGGCAATGCCAGCGCTGGCGAGCTGTCCGTCTGGCGGCAATGCGCCCGCAGGGAAGCCGGAGGTTTTTTCCACGCTCTGCGGTTCATATTGCACGGAGCCACAATCAATATTTTGACCGAGCTTACACATATAGGCGCGGCTGGCCGGGGATTCAATATAACCGTGAGCGAAAGCGGATGAGGCAATGGTCAGTGTCGCCACCGCCAACGCAATTTTTGAAGGTTTCATTTTTAGTCCATTAATAATAGATAGCATCTGATGTTATTAATGGGAGCAGGGGGATGTCATGCTGCGGCGAGAGGAAAAATATCCAAAAAAAATGGACGGCCGGAGCCGCCCATTTTTTATTGAAATAAATTAACGACGTACTGCAATCGCTTCTATTTCAATTTTCACGTCTTTCGGCAGACGCGCCACTTCAACGCAAGAGCGCGCCGGGAAGGTGGCATTGTGTTCGGTGAAGAATGCTTCGTAGGTCGCGTTTACGGTCGCGAAATCGTTCAGG
The DNA here is from genome assembly GCF_052886895.1 of Enterobacter sp. C4G1. NCBI lineage: Bacteria > Pseudomonadati > Pseudomonadota > Gammaproteobacteria > Enterobacterales > Enterobacteriaceae > Enterobacter > Enterobacter sp. C4G1. Next base: position 1,619,061 of record NZ_JBQVVV010000001.1, read on the forward strand.
TCTTTCACGAATACCGTGGTTTTCACGATATCGCCCACTTTCAGACCTGCGGATTCAACGATAGCCTGCACGTTTTCCAGTGACTGACGAGCCTGCGCGGCCACGTCTTCCGGCACGGCGCCGGTTTTTGGGTTAACCGGGATCTGGCCTGAGGTAATAATCATGCTACCCAGATCAACGCCCTGAACGTATGGGCCGATAGCCGCTGGTGCATTTTCCGTCGCGAGTACTTTGGTCATGATTTCTCCAGAATAACAGCTGATTTAAGAGTCCCGGCCATTATAACAGCCGGGATTTCATTACCAACCTCAATTAGTTGGCCAGCACCACATAATGAGAAAACTCTTTTTCGCAGTATTTGCATTTGAGTGCGATGTCATCAGCGCGTTTTTTCACTGCAAAACTGGAGGAAACCGGCTCAGCATGGCTGATGCAGTTACTGTTCGGGCAGACCAGCACGCTTTCGATACGATCCGGCAGGCTTGGGCGTGATTTACCCACTACGTCATAATCGTCGATACGGTTTACGGTGGCGTCCGGTGCGTACAGCGACAGCTGGTTTACCTGCTCGTCGGTCAGGAACGTATTCTCAATTTTGATCAGATCTTTGCGGCCCATTTCGCCAGACGGCAGGTTCAGACCGATGGTGATGCGCTGGTCGGTTTCGGTCAGTTTGAACAGGGTCAGCAGCTTAAAGCCCACCTGCGCAGGGATGTGGTCAATCACGGTGCCACGTTTGATGGCTTCAACCTGAAGTTTGTTATCGTGTGTCATTGTCATTTCCCCTTACAGAGCTAATTCGCGATTCAGAACCAGTGCCAGTAACGCCTGGCGAGCGAAGATGCCGTTCCCGGCCTGCTGGAAGTACCAGGCGTGTGGCGTCTTATCAACGTCTGTTGTGATCTCATCGATACGCGGCAGCGGATGCAGCACCTTCATGTTGTCGCGCGCGCCCTCGAGGTCGCTGGCGCGCAGCACAAACTGCGCCTTCACGTTGGCGTATTCGGAGGGATCCAGGCGCTCTTTCTGCACGCGGGTCATATACAGAATATCCACGCTGCTCATCACCTCTTCGATGCTGGCGTGCAGGCTCCACTGAATGCCTTTTTCGTCCAGCATATCGAGGATGTACTGCGGCATCGCCAGCGCGTCCGGGGCGATAAAGTAGAAGCGGTTACCGTTAAATTTCGCCAGCGCCTGGGTCAGGGAGTGGACGGTACGGCCATATTTCAGGTCACCGACCATGGCGATGTTCAGGTTTTCCAGGCTGCCCTGGGTTTCCTGAATGGTGAACAGATCCAGCAGCGTTTGCGTCGGGTGCTGGTTCGCGCCATCCCCGGCATTCAGTACCGGAATGCCACCGGAAAACTCGGTCGCCAGACGGGCGGCGCCTTCCTGCGGATGACGCATCACGATGGCGTCAACGTAGGTGCTGATAACTGAAATCGTGTCCGCCAGCGTTTCGCCTTTTTTACCCAGCGACGTGTTGCTGCTGTCTGAGAAGCCCACCACGCTTGCGCCCAGGCGGTGCATGGAGGTTTCAAAGGAGAGGCGCGTACGGGTAGAGGCTTCGAAGAAGCAGCTCGCAATGACTTTGTGTTTAAGCAGCTCCGGTTGCGGATTGGCCTTCAGTTTTGCCGCGGTTTCCAGAACCAGTTCCAGCTCTTCGCGGCTGAGGTCGTTTATGGAAATGATGTGTTTTTGATAAAGCGGATTCATGTTTATCTCCTGACGCCGGGCAAAAAAAAGCCCCTCAAATGAGGGGCTCTGGGAATAGGTTTAGCAACGGGAAGAAAAACGGCAGGCCAGCGTCTGATTTCAGACGCGGTAAGACGTTATGTCGTACACGCTTGACCATGCTTCCTCCCGGCAAATTGTCGGGCATTATACGCACCCCGATTTTCGGATCAAGCGATTTAATGCACACTTTACTCAATGCAAACGGTTCTTTGTGAATATTAATTCGTTCTGAGTAAATAATTAATTTGTTTGTGTACCAGGGCAGTGCGCTTTACCACGCGTGGCGCAACCCAGACAATACTGCTTCCGGCAACCACGCCTAAAATTTCCGGTAACTGGTGATAATCCAGAATACGCGCCACCGCGCGGCCATATCCGGCAACGGTGTGGATAAGGATAAATTCGCTATTATGCTCCACGCTGACCACCATTTCGGAAACCGTACGAGCGGCATCGGGCGCCGGGCGTAACTGGTGATTCAACGAATAAATCTTTAGCCCTTTGGCATTTCGAATTTTTATGACACCGAGCAACTTGAGCAGACGTGAAACGGTGGACTGACTGATGCTGTCGAACCCCCGCTCCTGTAAGTCGCGGCGAATTTCTTCCTGGGAGAGATAACTCTTTTCGGTAATCAGACGCTGACACACTGTCAGCTGTAGCTGTTCCTTTGGAGAGTAATCACCATATTCCGTCATAACTTAATCCCATGTAATTGGCTGAAACAAAACGCCCGGTGGCGTTACGCTTACCGGGCCTACAACGTCAAAAGATCACAACAACGCCCCGAGGCTCAACGCCACCATAATCACCACCGTCAGGATCGCCAGCAAAGGGGCAACCCACTTCAGGTAACGCACGTAGGGGACGCGGGCGATCGCCAGCCCGCCCATCACGACGGCAGAGGTCGGCGTGACCAGGTTAACGATGCCGGAAGCCGACTGATAAGCCGTCACCACCAGGTCGCGGTTGACGTTAGCGAAATCGGCAAGCGGTGCCATGATCGGCATCGTCAGAACGGCCAGGCCGGATGAAGAAGGCACAAGAAACGACAACACCACCTCCAGCCAGTACATCACGTTGATAAATGCGACGGTCGGCAAACCGCTCACCAGCCCTTCAGCGCTGTGCAAAATGGTGTGGGTAATCATGCCCTTATCCATTATCACTACGATACCGCGCGCAATACCGATAATCAGCGCGACACCCAGCAAATCCCGCGCGCCGTTGATAAAGGTTGAGGTAAGTTCTTCTTCGCTCATGCGGGCGATAAGCCCGACGATGATCGCGCTGGCGAGGAACACCGCGGAGATCTCCGCCATCCACCAGCCAAGCACCGCCACGCCGTAAATCATCACCGCGAAGGCGAGGGCGAAAATCACGAGGATGATTTTGCGCACCGGGGTAAATTCCAGCGACTGTTCGCCTTTGTTGCCGAGGAAATGGGCGAGGTTTTCTTCCTGCTTGTCTGCAACGATAGAGAGAGACGGATCCTTGCGCACTTTACGGGCGTAACGCATTACCCACGCCACGCAGATGACCCAGCCAATCACCAGTAGCGCCACGCGCAGGGCGATACCGTTGGTAAAGGGGATCCCGGCGGCGTTGGCGGCGATCACCGTGGCAAACGGGTTGATGGTGGAGCCGAGCGTGCCGATCCCGGCACCAAGCAGCACGGTAGACGCCGCCACCACCGGATCAAAACGGGCAGCCAGCATCACCGGCACCAGCAGCGTGTAGAACGGTAGAGACTCCTCGGCCATACCGTAAATGGTGCCGCCAGCGGCAAACAGCGCCATCAGGATCGGGATCATCCACTCTTCGCGACCCCGCAGGCGGGTGGTGACACGCTCGATCCCGGCATCAATGGCCCCGGTTTTGGTGACGATCCCCAGAAACCCCCCGATGATCAGAATGAACAATGCCACGTCGATCGCACCCGCCTGACCAGACTCGGGATCGTACAGCCCGGCGATAGGGGCCATAAGCACCGAAATAATGCCCTGCGGATGTGCGGCAACGTGGGCGTAAGTTCCGGCAATGGGCACTTCTTTGCCGAGGGCCGCGTTCATCGCCATCTGGTACTGACCGGCCGGAACAACCCAGCTCAGCGCGGCCACAACGGCAATCAGAAAGAAGAGAATGGTGTAAGCAGAGGGAAACCTGAATTTGCCCATGATGTTCTCCTGAAACCCGGCGCACCCCGTGGCACGCCGGGCGGTGATTAGTCGCCGAGTGTCGCCACCATGACCGCTTTAATGGTGTGCATCCGGTTTTCGGCTTCGTCGAAGACGATAGAGTTCGGTGATTCAAAGACCTCTTCCGTCACTTCCAGCCCTTTCAGGCCGTAGGCCATTTCGATTTCGCGACCCACTTTGGTGTGCTCGTTATGGAACGCAGGCAGGCAGTGCATGAACTTGACGTTCGGGTTGCCGGTGGCTTTCATCACCCTCGCGTTGATCTGATACGGCGTCATCAGGCTGACGCGCTCGGCCCAGGCTTCCTTCGGCTCGCCCATCGATACCCACACGTCGGTGTAGAGGAAATCGGTGCCGTGAACGCCTTCTTCTACGTCGTCAGTCAGGGTGATGCGTGCGCCCGTTTCTTTGGCGATGGCGCGGCACTGCTCAACCAGCCCGGCTTCTGGCCAGAAGGATTTCGGCGCCACAAGGCGGATATCCATGCCCATTTTGGCGGCGCCCACCATCAGTGAATTGCCCATGTTGTTGCGTGCATCGCCCAGGTAGGCAAAGCTCAGCTCCGGCAGGGTTTTGCCCGGCGCGTGCTCCAGCATGGTCATCAGGTCGGCAAGAATTTGGGTCGGGTGGAATTCATCGGTCAGGCCGTTCCAGACCGGCACGCCCGCGTACTCGCCAAGCTCCTCAACAATCGCCTGGCCGTAGCCGCGATACTCGATGCCGTCGTACATACGGCCCAGCACGCGGGCGGTGTCTTTCATCGACTCTTTATGGCCAATCTGCGAACCGCTTGGGCCGAGATAGGTCACCTGCGCGCCCTGGTCGAACGCGCCCACTTCAAAGGCGCAGCGCGTGCGGGTGGAGGTTTTTTCAAAAATCAGCGCGATGTTTTTGCCGACCAGGGTTTGCTTTTCGCGTCCGGCTTTTTTGGCGGCTTTCAGGTCAATGGCGAGGTCGATCAGGTACTGGATCTCTGCCGGGGTGTAGTCCAGCAGTTTGAGGAAATTGCGGTTTTTCAGGTTGATGGTCATGGGTAAATCCTTTTTAAATCGTTAGCTGTCTGATGCCCTCACCCCGGCCCTCTCCCACGGGGAGAGGGGGGCTTACATTCCCTCTCCCTCCGGGAGAGGGTTAGGGTGAGGGGAAACGGGTGCTCAATTACGAATCAACGTGCCTTTCTCGCCCGCCAGGATCTCCGCGCCATCGGCCAGTGCGCCGATCCCGGCAATGCCGTTGCAGGTTTCAACAAATTCGCGGCAGGCGGCCACTTTCGGCCCCATCGAGCCGGCGTCGAACTGCATCTCTCTGAGCAGTTCCGGCGTGACCTGTGCCAGCGGTCGCTGGGTGGGTTTGCCCCAGTCGAGATACACCGCATCGGCATCGGTCAGGATCAGCAGGGCATCGGCCTCTATCTGGCGTGCCAGCAGCGCAGCGGACAGATCTTTGTCGATAACCGCTTCAATGCCGTGGTAGCCGTTGGCGTTTTCCACCACCGGAACCCCGCCGCCACCGTTACAAATCACCAGGTGATCGCGCTGGATAAGCGCGGTAATGGCATCGCTTTCCACAATGCGTTTCGGCTGCGGGGAAGGCACCACGCGGCGGAAGTAGCGGCCATCGGCCTTAAACACCCAGCCTTTTTCCGCTGCCAGCGCGCTGGCTTGTTCTTCGCTGTAGACCGGGCCGATGTACTTGGTCGGGTGAGTAAATGCAGGGTCGGCAGCATCCACTTCCACCTGGGTGAGCAGCACGCTTACTTCACGCTGAGGCAGATTGTTTTTCAGCGCTTGCTGGAGCATGTAGCCGATCATCCCCTGGCTTTCGGCTCCGAGGATGTCGAGCGGGTAGGGGGTGACCTTGTCATACGCGCTGTTTTGCAGTGCCAGCAGCCCGACCTGCGGCCCGTTGCCGTGCACCAGCACTACGCGCCACTGCTCGGTAAGCCCGGCGATGGTGCGGGCCGCCAGCTCGATGTTCTGGCGCTGGATCTCCGCTTCCAGCGGTTCACCGCGTTTGAGCAACGCGTTACCGCCAAGCGCGACGACCAGAGTGGGTTTTCTTTCCATGATGGCTCCTTTAAATTCCGTCGCGTTCCAGCGGGCAGCTCATGCAGCGCGCGCCGCCACGGCCACGCCCCAGTTCGTCGCCAGGGATTGGCAACACGGTGATCCCGGCCTTGTCGTACTTCTCGTTGGTCCAGATGTTGCGCTCGTAGCCAATCACCACGCCCGGGCGGATGGTCAGCACGTTGTTGGCGTCGTTCCACTGTTCGCGTTCGGCTTCAAAGGCATCGCCACCGGTGGTGATCAGGCGCACGTGGTTAATGCCGAGCGCTTTTTCGATGGCGTGGAGCAGGTCGGTTTCCTGGGTGCGCAGCAGGCCGCCGCGTCCATCCGGCGTGAGCGTCCAGCACTGGGCGTCTTTGCGCACCACTTCCGGGTAGACGGAGAAGGTGTCGACATCGATGTGGGTCATCACCGTGTCGAGGTGCATACAGGAGCGGTGTTTTGGCAGCTCAACGGCGATCACGCGTTCGGCCTGGCGGTGTTTGAACAGACTGTTGGCAAGGAACTCCACGCCCTGCGGGGTGGTGCGTTCAGACATACCGATTAATACCGCGCCACGGCCAATCACTAATACATCGCCGCCCTCTAATGTTGCGTGGTCGTAATTAATATTGTCGTCACCGAAGTACTTAATAAAATCACCATCGGCAAAAGCAGGATGCCAGCGATATATAGCACGCAGGTTATTGGTTTCACGCTGGCGGGCGGGCTTGGCCATTGGGTTAATGGACACACCGTTATATATCCAGCAGGAGGTATCGCGGGTAAATAAATGGTTTGGCAGCGGCTTCATAATAAAATCATTTGCCGTGTGGGTATCGACAACCATATTTTTAATTGCCGCCGGAATTTCACCGTAGGTTAATCCGCCGCTTAACCGGCGTGCCAGCTCGCGGTGCGGCATATCGGCCAGCCAGCTGCGGACATCGCTCGCAAAGGTTGGCCCCAGGCGATAGTCAGAGATTTGGGTTTCCAGCAGCCAGGCTTTGGCGTCTGCAATATCAAGGGTTTGTGTCAGAAGGTCGGTTAACAGCAGGACTTCCACACCCTGCTCGCGCAGCGTGTTTGCGAATATGTCATGTTCTTCACCCGCACGTTCAACGGATAACACATCATCGAATAATAATTCCTGGCAATTCGAAGGGGTTAAGCGTTTTAAACTTAAATTAGGGCGATGCAGCATAACACTGCGCAATTGACCAATTTCAGAACCGACGTAATGCTTTTCCATAATTATTCCTTTAACTGTTTTTCAGAATAAAAAGGGCTGGGCCATGCAGTTATTTACATGGCGGATAAGCTCAATTGATTTCACGGCTCATACTAGGCGACTTGTTATTTCATTTTGTGATGTTGCTCACGCTGAATGGGGTATTTATGCGTTTGTTTTTATTTGCATGATGCGTATCAGATAATGACTAAATAAACATTATCCAGAGATGAATAACTACGCGATATTCTTCGGTCTTATTTGTATTTGTTATTAACTTGTAGAATTTAATGCTTTGAAATATCTGGTTATCACGTTGATTTCAAAGCATTAAATTTTCATGATGGAATGACTATGCAAAAACACGCATTAATTATTTTTGACTTAAGGAAAATCAATAAATATTTATTTGTTGATTCTGCAAATTATCAAAATGGTGAAATGTGAGGCAGGAGTGGTTTTTGTGATTAGGTTTTCGTAATCAACAGGTTGGGTTTATGCACGTAAAGCCCTTGTTCTGAGGTTATGCATAACGACTGCATATTTTCCTGTGGCCGGTTAACAGGCAATTAACAGATTTCCCGATAAACATGCGTTTACGCAAATCTCTTCTAAAAAGTGGTGGTATGGCAGTGGTAATTCTCGTATAAAAGATAAAATGAAACGATGTTTTATATTAAGGGTTAGATCATGATTGTTGGCAACATCCACCATTTACAGTCCTGGCTGCCGCAAGAACTGCGTCAGGCCATTGAACACATCAAAGCGCATGTCACCGATGCCACCCCGCTCGGCAAGCACGATATTAACGGTAACAACCTGTTTTACCTGGTATCTGAAGACATGACTCAGCCGTTTGCTGAGCGCCGCGCGGAGTATCACGCGCGCTATCTGGATATCCAGATAATCATGAAAGGCCAGGAAGGGATGACCTTCAGCACCCTGCCGCACGGCACGCCGGATACCGACTGGCTGGCGGATAAAGACATCGCGTTCCTGCCAGAAGGCGAGCAGGAGAAAACCGTGGTGTTAAGCGAAGGGGATTTTGTGGTGTTTTACCCGGGAGAAGTGCACAAGCCGCTGTGCGCAGTGGGCAAGCCTGCGCAGGTGCGCAAGGTCGTGGTGAAGATGCTGGTCAGCTGAACCTGTTTTGTGCCCTCTCCCGGTGGGAGAGGGCCGCATCGGTGCCTGATTTACCCGGTGGCGCTTCGCTTACCGGGCCTACTATAAATTTTGCGATGTATTGATATCGTTGCACAAAGTAGGCCGGGTAAGCGCAGCGCCACCCGGCAAGAAAGGCGGCGGCATTATTGGTCACGGGGGGATTAATTATTATCCCGTGCGGCTACAGACTGGATTTTCCAGATCCCATCTTCTTTAACCATGCAATCAATGACTGTGTGCTGAGTCTTTTTGCCAAACGTGATATTCACGTTTACACAGACCGGGTCTGAATCATACGAATCAATAACAACATTCTCAGCCCAGTCCTCGCCTATGTACTGCGACTTCAAAAAAAAATCAGCCTCATAAAACTCATCGTCGGCATAATGCGGATCATCTGCGTGACGTAATTTTTTCATCGTACTAGCCGTAACGAACTTATCAATTTCATTTCCCTGTTGGATGGGATAATGATCGTTGTTCACTTGTTTGATGTACCAGCGATTGAATTCAAGGGCGCGCTGCATCGGTATTTGAAAATCTTCGGCCCCCATTGCTGCTGCGCTGAACAACACAAGAAAGACGAGTTTTTTCATATTAGTAATGCCTGTATAAAGTTACTGCTGGCTGGAGTTGGCGATACGTCGGCCCCGGATACAGTGTTCTCTGTTTGAAATCTGAATACCAGGTTCCAGTCCCATCGTAAATACAGACATGACCATACTCATTTGGGCCGGGCAAGGCATTAATTACAGCGATATCCCCCTCTATAGGGGTACTATAAACTTTAGTAAACCCCGCTTTTTCAAGAGAACGCCAAAAATCCTTCGCGTTTGCCCCTTCGATTTTAAGGCCTCCGGCTCGAATAGCTGCAGCTATTGCGCGAGCACAATAGTGTCCAGTATGGGCTTGTGCGTGGCTGCGGGCATATGACACAGCTTCATGCTTATTCCATGACATAAATAATCCTTATTAATAGAACGTAGTAATAAGGAAATATTACGCCGATAACATACAATGCTTTGTAATTGATAATGACTGAATATTAATCATCATCTATCCAATAAATAATGGCTAATAAAATCATAAATAAATATTATGGCTGATATCTATCTGTGGAAGTGTTAGCAAAATGAATTTTCTTTGCCAGTTTACAAGCAGAGGGAAACTTTCTGCTCGTAAACTGGAAATGATTTTCGACTGAGAATAATTCAGCATCAATTACTATGAGAAAGCGGAGAGAGGATCACACCCCAAGTGTCGCCACCATCACCGCCTTAATGGTATGCATCCGGTTTTCTGCCTGGTCGAACACAATACTCGCCGCCGACTCAAACACCTCGTCCGTCACTTCCATCCCACCGTGCAGGTCGAACTCTTTCGCCATCTGCTTGCCGAGTGTGGTCTGGTCGTCATGGAATGCAGGCAGACAGTGCAGGAACTTCACGTCCGGGTTGCCGGTCAGCGCCATCATCTGGCTGTTCACCTGATAGCTGCGCAGCAGCGCAATACGCTCCGCCCACTTCTCTTTTGCCTCGCCCATCGACACCCACACGTCGGTATAGATGAAGTCAGCGCCTTTCACACCTGCCGCCACATCTTCCGTCAGGGTGATTTTCCCGCCATTCTTCGCGGCCAGCGCGCTGCACTCTGCCACCAGGCTCTCTTCCGGCCAGCAGGCTTTTGGCGCCACCAGGCGCAGATCCAGCCCGGTCAACGCGGCGGCTTCAAGCATGGAATTGCCCATGTTGTTACGCGCATCGCCCGCATACACCAGCGTCATCTCGTTAAACGCTTTGCCTGGCAGATGCTCCTGCATGGTCAGCAGGTCGGCTAACAGCTGAGTTGGGTGGAACTCGTTGGTCAGCCCGTTCCACACTGGCACGCCAGCATACTGCGCCAGGGTTTCAACCACTTCCTGACCGTGGCCACGGTACTGAATGCCATCGTACATGCGGCCCAGCACGCGCGCGGTATCTTTAATTGATTCTTTATGCCCAATCTGGCTGCCGCTCGGCCCTAAATACGTGACGCGCGCGCCCTGGTCAAATGCGGCAACTTCGAAAGAGCATCGTGTACGGGTTGAGTCTTTTTCGAAGATGAGCGCGATGTTTTTACCGGTAAGCTTCTGTACTTCCTTGCCATTTTTTTTATCAGCTTTGAGCTGTGCGGCAAGTGTCAGCAGAGAGGTGAATTGTGCAGGGGTAAAGTCGAGCAATTTCAGAAAGTGTTTCTTATACAGATCAGACATTTTATCCTCACATGGCGAATGCCACTTATTGAATTAAAATTCACTTTATATGTATGAATATTCATTTGCAACCCCGTTTCACAAATCTTTCTTACAAAGGTGGAGGCAAACACGTCCGTGTGTGAAAATAGAAGTATCTGCCGCACTTTAAAGAGGAATGAGCCATGGCAAACCCGGAACTACTGGAAGAGCAACGCGAAGAGACGCGTCTGATTATTGAGGAACTGCTGGAAGACGGCAGCGATCCGGACGCGCTGTACACCATCGAGCACCATTTCTCTGCCGACGATTTTGAAGCGCTGGAAAAGCTGGCGGTTGAAGCCTTCAAACTGGGTTACGAAGTGACCGAGCCAGAAGAGCTGGAAGTGGAAGAGGGCGACACCGTCATCTGCTGCGATATCCTGAGCGAAGGCGCGCTGAAAGCTGAGCTTATTGATGCGCAGGTAGAACAGCTGATGAACCTGGCCGAGAAGTTTGAAGTGGAATACGACGGCTGGGGAACCTACTTCGAAGATCCGAACGGTGAAGACGGCGACGAAGATGACGAAGATTTCATCGACGAAGACGACGATGGCGTGCGCCACTGATTGTATTTTGCGGCAGCTTCGGCTGCCGCTTCAGGAACCCTAATGGATTACCCGCAGATACTCGCCCCCGTACTCAACTTCCTCCAGTGCCCGACCCCGCAAGCATGGATTGATAAAGCCCGCGACCCGGCCAACCTGCCGCTGCTGCTGACCGACCATATGGTGTGTGAACTCAAAGCCGCACAGACTGCGCTCCTGCTGGTGCGTAAATATGTCGCCGATGAAAGCGGTGCCGACGCGCTGCTCGACTGGCTTAAACCCTACGAAGTCTTTACCTTCCGCGACGGCCCGGAGCCGGACTTCATCGCCCTGCACAAGCAGATTGGCAAAAGCGTGATGCCCAAAACCGACGACCCGTGGGGCCAGTTGCTTATCGACAGCATGGTGCTGCTGATAAAGGAAGAGCTGCACCACTTCTGGCAGGTGCGCGAGGCGATGCTGGCGCGCGATTTTCCGTACGTCAAAATCACCGCCAGCCGCTACGCCAAAGGGATGCTGAAAGAAGTGCGCACTCACGAACCGCTGACGCTTATCGACAAGCTGATTTGCGGGGCCTATATCGAAGCCCGTTCCTGCGAGCGCTTTGCCGCACTGGCGCCGTTCCTCGACGACGATTTGCAGAAGTTCTACCTGTCGCTGCTGCGCTCGGAAGCACGCCATTATCAGGACTATCTGACCCTTGCCCAGCAGGTGAGCGACAACGATATCTCACCCCGGGTAAAGCTTTTTGGTGAAATTGAAGCCACACTTATCTCGACACCGGACAACGAGTTCCGCTTCCATAGTGGCGTGCCGGTGTAAACCGACACTGCAAAAGGATGCGAGATCGAGATGAGAAAAACGTGGATACGTATTGTCGTGGTGGCCGTAGTGGCCGCCGCTGTGGCGTTCTGGGTCTATTTTGATAAGCAGCGCTTGCAGCAAGATCCGGAACAACAGCTTGATACCACCCTGAACGCCATGCCCGCATGGCAGGTGCTGAAAGAACAAGAGCCGGCGCTGCAAAAGCGCATCCGCGAGCAGATCCTCACCATGCAGAAGGCGGGTGAATCTGAACAGCACATCATCGATGTGATCCAACCGCAAATCCTCAACCTGCAAATGTCGCGCCTGCAATACGCCCCGGATGCCAACGTGGTGGAGTATATGAAGGCCAATATGGAGCAGACCGCCGCCATCCAGAAGGTGAGTGACGATGCCTGTTTCCGGTTCTTGTACCCCGGCGTGAAGGGCGGGGTGAACCCGATGCGGGTGCTCGATAAGCCGATGATGCAGCGCCGAATGCAGGCCGATGCAGACATGATGCGCGCCGCCTACGGGAAAAACCGCCACACCGTGACACCCGAGGAGCGCGCCGCCGCCGTAGCCGATGTGCGACCCATAATGAAGGAGCTTGCCGACAAATACGGCGAGGCCATCCAGCTGCTGCAAACTCCTGAGCAAGCGGTGGGCAAGGAGAAGCTTTCGTGCGATATGGTGCAGGATATGTGGGCGAAGGTGCTGAAGCTGCCAGAGCCGAAGGCGGCTGGCGTGATTCGACTGGCGGTTTCCGAGCTGGATTGACGAGTGTGCTGATTTTTTGGGCACTTAGCGTGGGTTTAGCGCGTCGCTGCTTGCATGGCGGCGCGCGACAGGTATAATCCACAACGTTTCCGCATCCCCTTCAGTGCCGAAGTGGCGAAATCGGTAGACGCAGTTGATTCAAAATCAACCGTAGAAATACGTGCCGGTTCGAGTCCGGCCTTCGGCACCATAAGATGCAAAAGAAAGTCGCTTAAGGGCGGCTTTTTTTGTATCTGGAATCCAGTATCCGCAAGGCTTTCCTCGCTTTTTCACACACCTAAGTCCACTTGGTTCAATCAACATCAACTTACTGATACGGGTACAATTGTGGTATATCGCGTTGAGCATCGTATGGATTATTTTTAAGGGAATTTAAATGGAGCCCTTAAAAATTCTAACCCATCTTTTTTAGTGAATATTTCAAAATTAGTTTCAAGATCTCTTCGAGATGTATTCTCTAATTCATAAAGTTCACCATTTGCTCCTAAAAATGGAGCTGTTTGTGAAAAATCATCAGGTGCAAAACCAATGCAAATTAGTGGCAATGATATTTGGGATATATAGGATCTATTTTTTAGCTCTTGAAATGAACCATTTCTATTTGATACGGGCCAAATTCTAGTAGCTGAGTTTCGCTTATCAATACTTGTAATGAAACAACCTCCATCAATATGACCATCGTGGAAAAGATTGTTTAATTTGTTGATGGCTCTAAAAGAACTGGCAACATTTCCTGTCTCAAATTCGATACCAATCTTATAGTTATAACTTACCTTTTCAATATCAAATAAATGTTCTATGTCAATAAGTTCTGGTATGCTGAAACATAATCTATCTACATACATCCCATAAAACATAGGGAATAATGTGTATATTACATTGTTGGGGAGTTTTTTGGACTCTATATATTTGAATGCTATTTCCAGTATTTTATTTTTATCTTTTATTCTATACGCAAATCCATTATATTCAACTTTTACTAGTCCATCTATTCTTTGTTGGTTGAAACTATTTTCACCTAAGCAATTAGGCAATAAACTTAAGTTATGCTGAAATTTACTGGAAATAAATGATGCAGAATTCATTACACAAGGCGTTATCCGATTGTTGCTCTGCTTTCTCATGAACGAGCTATCATTGATAATGAATTTATCATTAATGGTTTTTATTTCATTTAGAGAGTGAATCACATTCCTCTTTACAGTCTCTGATATAGTAGGGGGTAAAAAACCATCATCTAATTCAATTTCAGTTATCATTATCTACCTCTATATCTTTAAGAAACTCAGCTACATCCATATTTATTACTGATAAAATCTGGAGCAATTGATAGAGGGCTATGTGTTGTTTACCATTCTCTATTCGTGATAAAGTTGCTCTATCAATACCAGTAGCATTTTGGATATCATTTTGACTGAATCCCTTCTGTACTCTTGCCACAAGCAATCTACTACCAATCGTAGTTGCGAAATATTTTCTTTTTATTTCCATACACCTATCAGCCATGTAAGTGATTTTACGTAAGATAGTAACAGGCTATGGTTAGTTAGGGAGTGACAGATTCTCACGACTATGAGATGCTATGTCTAAGTGAATGCTATAATAGGGTGGTTATTTTAAATGAGCTATTCAGATCAGTTTCTTAAAGCTTTAGGTGTAGTCGATGTTTCGGCTAAGTCTTATAATGAAATTAGCAAGCGGACAAAAATACCGACTGACAGACTTAAGTATTATAATCAAAGAAATATTATGCCAAGCGGGAAGGATCTGAGCATCCTTTGCGAAGAATTTAATATATCACCTGTGTATTTTCAATTGACGATGGGTCATATGGATATGCATACATTGGAACTTATCCAAGAAAATGCTTCTATCATATATGAAAAAATACAATCGCCAAATATAACCTTTACTGATGAGAGTTCCCTTGAAAAGGATGTTGAACTGGTATTGCAAACCATAAATGGTAAACTTTATAATGGAGATTGTCTAAATGTTTCGAAAAATATTGATGCTGATTCTGTGGACATGATTTTTGCAGATCCTCCATTCAATTTAGATAAACTTTATCCATCAAAAATGAATGATAATTTAAAGGAAGAAGAATATATTAAATGGACTCATGACTGGTTGAATGAGTGTATCCGCATTTTAAAACCCGGTGGTTCATTGTTCCTATGGAATCTACCTGTGTGGAACAGTAAGATAGCTAATTTTTTACATGGCAGGCTTAATTTCAAACATTGGATAGCGGTCGATATGAAAAATAATATGCCTATCCAAGGTAGATTGTACCCTTCCCATTATTCTCTTCTTTATTTTATTAAAGGAGAAAAGGCGAATGTCTTTGAACCTGACAGATTAGCTGCACAGACTTGCCCAAAATGTTTTGGTGATCTGAAAGATTATGGTGGATACAAAAGTAAAATGAATCCACTTGGAATTAACCTCACTGATGTCTGGTATGATATTCCTCCTGTAAGACATAAAAAATATAAGAAAAGGAATGGTGCTAACGAATTAAGTATAAAAGTTTTAGATAGGGTGATTGAAATGGCGACAAAAGAAGGTGACCTGATTTTTGATCCATTTGGAGGCTCTGGAACAACTTATGTTATAGCAGAGATTAAAAATCGTAGATGGATTGGCTCTGAAATTGATGACTGTGAAATAATTAAGGATAGATTTAGCAATCTTTCTGAAGATAAAGAGCACTTAGTTGAAGTCCGTGGTAAACTTAATTCTCTGTTTCCTTCGACTATAAAAAGAGAAAGAGAAAAACGGGGGTTATGGACAGTAGAAAGTGTAAGAATGAAAGATGACGATAAGAAACAAGCTAATGAGCAGTTAGGTTTTCTTGAAAATAAATAACAATGATTTCTGAATGGTTTTTTAGTAGAGAGTAGCATATTTACTCTCTACTTTTTATTGCCAACTGAAAAGCAAGTCCTGTTGGCATGGTTATCAGCCGGTTTGTGCCGTATAGTCTTTGAATTTAAATCGTATAGGACGGGTAGGATACTTCTTTTACAGGTTTTTAATATGCTCCTATAGGGCGAAATCAATGTTGTCTTCCATGAAGGTGGATTTTAATAATTTTAGGGTCTATCTTTTTCATAACCTTCTCAGTTTCATTGATTTAAGAGAAAATAATAGTAAGGTTGTGCGATAAATAAATTCTGAGTTAGTTAGTGATTTGATATTTAAGGCTTCGGGTTGTTCACTTAAAAAATGAAATGCATAAACTAAATAAACTGCTAATACTGTCGTTCCAATCGTAGGGCCTATATCGCCCTGATCATGAGGTTCCAATGTGACATTGAACCTAAATATGAGCCATTCATATCCCCATGTAGAAAAACAACCATTATCATTGCAGATAAAAAATATAGCATGTTTTCTATGTTAGGAGCTTTTAATGCTGACTCCTTTTGGAAAAACTCACATGCTGATAAGCCAAAGAAAACTAAATAAAATATCCATTTTTATTACGCTATGTAAGATATTTATTTTTTATATTATAATAACTCAAAAAATATTTGTAATTGGCATTAAAATTATCTTGTTTTTTTAGAAGAGTGAAAATATATAAGGGTCCTTTTGTTTTTTGCTAAAAAACCATTACTAGTAATGTGTAAATTAAAATTTCATTCATCATGTTCGTCATCATTTTTTGTAGAGTTTGATTATCACAAATCAGGACTGATCGTATCAGTCCTGATTTGGTTAATTTACATGTTTTAAAATCATTGGGATAGTCGCGATACTTGAATCCGGCCTTCGCGCTCATCCTTTAAAAACCTCCGTCCGATGCCACTCCACATACCCCTCCCTAGGATAATTCCCTTTCACCATCGGCAGCGCAATCTGCTTTCCTGCAAAATCCCAGAATAACTGCCCAACAATCCCACTCCCATTCACCGCTTTGGACACCAGCACCCGCATACTCTCATCCAGCCCAATCGATCCCTTATCAAAAGCCTTATGGTGTATAGCACACAGCGCCAGCCCGTTCAGGATTTCGCACGGCCCGCCATATTGTTTCCATTTGATATGCGCAGCTTCGAGTGCAACGCTGGTGTTATCGTGTCGCATGTTGAATCCGCAGATCGCACATTCATAGTTATACGCACGCAGTACCTGCTGGCGGAAAAGTGGATCACGCACCTTGCGGATCTGCTGAATATCAAAACCCATCTCATCCGCGATCTCTTCCTGAATGCTTTCAGGAAAGTGCGTTTCAAGGATCTGTTGTGCGAGTGAGCCGATCAGTTTTGAGTTTTTACTTAGCAATGCATAGTTTTCTTCATTAAACCCACCTGCAACGCGATGTTTAGCAAGTTCTCCCGCAGGCGGTTGTCGGCTTCCTGATGTCGAACAGAACTCGTCATTTTCCAGTTCCCAGAACCCATCGCCTTTGAGGCGCCAAAACGGCATGTCAGGGCGATACTGGGCACGTTGCGGGCCAAACCGTTCCAGCAGGCTATGCAGCTGATCGCGCACTTCCGTACCATAGTCGAACAGGCGCGCATGTCCCTGCTGATAGTTCGCCAGCACATACAGGAGCAATAGAGGTTTATGTGGCGCGCGTTGTTCGCCTTTGCGCCAGATGGTGATGTCGGCAATTGCCTGTTCGAGAGTTTTGCTGGAAGCCATCGCGTTACGGAAAAAGGTAAATAATTGCGATGATGCTCGCAAAACCTAATCCGATCAACCTACTACTTTCCCACAATCAACAAAAACATGGCGTTACCGCACATACCTTTATTTCCTGAATCCTCCTCGCATTTCCAAAATTTACCCATCCCAAAACCGCTGTATTTATATTCAGCTCTGTATAATAGGCAGCAGTAATTACGCCAGTCGGCAAAGGAAGTATCAAAGGGAAATAAACGAAGGAATTCGCGATATGAAGGTGCAGCAACACCCCCATACCGCTAACCACAACCAACTAAGATGGAGTTGAAAATGGCTGCGACGAATTTTAAGCCAGAGTTTACTGTTTGCAAAACAGAATCAGACGCTTTTACCGGCGTGATTGAAAACCACGAGCTGGTACGCAAAAATAGCGCCCGCCGTCTTCACGGCAACCAGACCCGTACCGCGCCAGTCCATCCAAGGGCGGAGACGCCGCAAGCGAGCTCAGCCTGCTGCGAACTCTATTCACGGGTGGACAATAATTATCTTCCTCTGGAGGGGGAGTGGTTATCCCGGGCGGGTTTTATTAACGGGATGCCGGTCAAAATCCGGGTGATGAAAGACTGCATTGTGATTACACCACAACATACAAGAGAATTATGGGGATGCCTGGATGGTATGAGTGTGGTGAATATAAATAAACAGAAAATCGCTCAGTGGCTAAAGACGTTTCCGGGAATGTTAAATGATACAGGCGATGTGCCGATGATTAAGCGCAATAGAGGGCAGACAAGATAGCATCGTATTGAAACACCCTCGATCCTGTGTCGGGGGTATTTCTATTAATTGAAATTATAATGAAGCTATTGAGAGATTACTGTCTTGAATATGATTTCAATATTTTTATCTTAGTGCTTATGCAATAAAATATTTTTAGAAATATGTCGTAGCTCTCAAATTTATTATCAATCAACATTTATGATTCTTCTTGGTACAACTCAATGGAATGAACTATGGATACTACTGAAGAGTTAAATGGAACTTATTTTTATGCTGGCAGAACAAATCTTACCGCGGCAGGACTTTTCTTTATGATTTACTGCGAATCAATTGCCGATCATTTTGGTATTGACGACGTGGCTGGGATTGCTGCGTTATACAGCGGTGCTAATAATCAGAAGACCAGAAAGAAACCTGCGGGAGCGAAGGAAGGAACGTCCCGAGCCTCAAAAGCCATGAGGCGCTATTTCAAACAAGCAAAGTTCCCGTATGGCATCAAACTCCCGACATGGATTGGCGGCTACACACCATGGACCGTACGTTGTCGAATGGCTTCACAAATTAGCACTTTCATCGGCAGGACAATTCCATTAATCGGTATGGTGATATTAGTCGCTGATGTATCGTTGATCACTTATGCTGCTATACGTGATTATAATCGAATCGCGCGGGGCAGCGACAAACTATGGTAGAGGATATTGAACAGCGCATCTACGCCTTAGCCAGACGCTATAACGGCGTTTATCTGATGAATAACGAAGAGAAGCAAAAATTACTGAATGCTAAAACTGATTTGGATACAGACATGCAACTGGATGTCACCGAAGCAGAAGAACTGATGGAGGATTTTTTCAAAGAGTTCGACGTTGATAGAGGAAACTTTAACATCAACACCTATTACCCGGAAGAGCCGTTTTCATGGAATCCATTTAAGAAATCTCCGGTAATAATGGTTCCTGATTTCACCATCGGTATGCTGATCGAATCTGCAAAAGCGGGCAAATGGTTATACGATTAAATACGCAAGGAGCATTATAATGGCTGTACCTGTACATCTCTTTTTAACCAATGATGGCGGCACAATGATCTGTGGTTCCTGTGACGTTGCACACAGGGAAGGAAGTATTGAGCTAAGAGGATTACAACATAACCTCAGTCTGCCAACCGACTCGGCAACGGGCAAGGTCACCGGCACTCGCCAGCATTCTCCGTTTCAGTTTACCAAGGAACTGGATAGCTCTTCGCCCTATCTGTTCAAAGCGGCAGCAACGGGTCAGACCCTTAAAACGGCAGAGTTCAGGTTTTACCATATTAACTATTCCGGGCAAGAGGAGGAGTATTACCGAATCACGCTCGAGAACGTTAAGGTCATTTCTGTGAGTCCAGTAATGTACGACACCCGAGGCTGTCCGGGGACGGGGCATATGGAAGAAGTGGCGTTTAATTACGAGAAGATTACCCATTTGTACAAGGACGGTAACTTGTTAGCGCACGATGCGTGGAATGAACGCCCGACCTCTGGCTCTGCTGCATAACGTTATATTGAACTTGCCCGCCAGCGTTTCGTATGCGCGGGCAGGGAATATCATTCTTTATCCCTTTTCGTAAATGACGGCCGAAACAGCATAAAAATAACCCATGCAAACATTCCAATAATCTTCATAGTCCAGGGTTCTAACACATCCAGACACACAATTGCGCCAATAACTAATAACGGTCCTTCTACTAATTCAACTATCCCTCCTATAATATGTATCTTATGAGGAAGTACTCGATTGAGTAATACTGCAATAAGCTGTGCACTACCTAATATGATCATTATTGCAATTGTGCGATCCTCACAGTTATCAAAACTAATCAAAGAAATTAGGCATATATCCAGTACATAACCACAAAAGAATAGATTCAGCATGTAAATAATAAACTTGATCATAGCATTTGCCGAAACGGTGAAAAAATGAAGAGTCTATGAATATAACTCTCCTAACAGAATGACAAACAAGAATGGCTAATAATGAATTTAAGAATTTATTGTGCCTCGCTTATTTCCGTAATAATCGAGTTAGCGGCTTCATGCCAATCTCACGCATTCCACCGCACCATCTAACTTAACTAAACACCGGCACCCCCAGCCCAACCTTCACCTCCCGCAACGTCTCCTGCGTCACTCCCTGCGCCCGTTCCGTTCCGCGTTTCAGCATCGCCATTAGCTCCCCCTTGTCACGCATATACATCGCCCGCCGCTCGCGCATCGGGGCTATCAGCTCCTGCAGGCACGCTTCCAGTTCGTTCTTACACACCCGATCACCCAGCCCGCCGGCCTGATAGTGCACCTTCATCGCCGCCACCTTGTCTTTGTCCGGATGAAACGCGTCGAGGTAGGTAAACACCACATTCCCCTCAATCTGCCCCGGATCGTTCACTTTCAGGTGGTTTGGGTCGGTGTACATCGCGCTCACCGCTTGGTGGATGGTCTCTTCGCTGGCGGAAAGGTGCAGCGTGTTGCCGAGCGATTTCGACATCTTGGCGCTGCCGTCGATGCCGGGCAGGCGGCTGGTGTCGCTCAGCATCGCCTTGCAGTGGCGCAGCACCGGGGCGGGCAGCAGGCTGTTCATCTTGTGCACAATCTCGTTAGTCTGTTCAATCATCGGTAGCTGGTCGTCGCCAACGGGCACGCATTCAGCCTTAAACGCGGTGATGTCCGCCGCCTGGCTGATGGGGTAGGCCATAAACCCGACCGGCAGCGAGCGGGCAAACCCTTTCTGCGCGATCTCATTTTTCACCGTCGGGTTACGCTCCACGCGGGCAACGGTGACGATGTTCATATACAGCATCGTCAGTTCGGCAAGGGCGGGCAGGGCGGATTGCAGGCAGATAGTGGTCAGGTTCGGGTCGATGCCCGCGGCCAGATAATCGGCCAGCACTTCGGGGATGTTATCGCGGATCTTCTGCGGGTTGCTGCCGTTGTCGGTCAGCCCCTGCAAATCGGCAATCAACACAAACTGGTTGTGCGTCTGTTGCAGCGCCACGCGCTGGCGCAGTGAACCGACATAGTGACCAAGGTGCAGCGGGCCGGTTGGGCGATCGCCGGTAAGAATAGTGGTGCTCATAAAAACTCCTTAACGTATCAATGCCGAAAGGGGTCTTTAAAACACAATAGCCGCCTTTCGGCGGCTATCTGGAAATGGGTAAAACAACTCCGGGCCGCCTTTAAGAAGGCTGCCACCAACGGTTTACGGTGAGCACGGCGTGGTTTATGTTCATCCGGTTACCGTACCATGTCTCACACAAAAAACAACAGGGCACATCATGCTGCAATCGCTCAACCACCTGACCCTTGCGGTCAGCGACCTGCAAAAAAGTCTGACCTTCTGGCACGATGTACTGGGTTTAACGCTCCATGCCCGCTGGGATACCGGGGCGTATCTCACCTGCGGCGATCTGTGGCTCTGCCTCTCTTACGACGAGGCGCGCCGTGTCGTGCCGCCGCAGGAAAGTGACTATACCCATTACGCGTTTAGCGTCGCGGAACAGGATTTTGCACCGTTCTCGCACAAGCTTGAACAGGCGGGCGTCACCGTCTGGAAGCAGAATAAAAGCGAGGGGGCGTCGTTCTATTTTCTCGACCCGGACGGGCACAAGCTGGAGCTGCATGTGGGCAACCTCGCCGCGCGGCTGGCGGCGTGTCGGGAAAACCCCTACGCAGGAATGACGTTCTATCCGCAGGGTTAGCCCTGCGTCATCTCAAACTGGGTGATCGCCAGCGGCTGATACCCGGCCGAGGTAAACAGCGGGGCAAACCGCTCAGGTACGGCAACGGGCGTGCAGATACCAGGATACAGGGCGCTGAGATTTTGCAGCATCCGGCGTGCGTGGCCCTGACCACGTGAACCTGGCTCCACAAACAAGAACTGCAGCAGCGGTTTCGTGCCAGGCGTGGTAATGGCGGCCCAGGCTCCGGTGCCATCGCTGATTATTTCACAGGGGATCAGGGGCAATGAAAGCGGATCAAGCTGCCACGGCATGTGTTCACCGGGAGCGGACCACACCACCCGCAGCAGGTCATGAAGTGTGGCCTCGCGAAGCTCCCCGCTCATCGGCACATCTGCTGTTCCGCCTTTAAAGCCCCACAGGCCCTGAGAAACGCGAAAACCCAGCGCTTCATACAACGCGATCGCGGCGGTATTTTCGTGGATAACTTCCAGATAAAACGGGCTGATGCCTTTGGCTTTCAGCGCTGCGAACAGCGGCGTTAGCATCCCTCGCGCCAGCCCTTTGCCACGGTATTCCGGGAGGATAGCAAACGCACCCAGCCGGGCTGCACCCGCGCGGCGCGTGATAAGGGCGATGGCGACTGGCTCGTCGCCACGCAGCCAGACGCACGAGTCTTCATAACTTAACCCTTCAGAGCCAAAGCGCTGGGCAAAGGCTTCGGGCGTCAGCGAAAACGGAACGAAATAGTCCTGAAAGCAACGCTCCAGAATGTCGGTAAGAATGGCGGCACTAAAGTGAAGTGCGCTCACGGCGGTCAGTTCCATTACCATTGCCCTGTGTCGTGGGTAGACCATCAGTGTAGTGGAACACCCGCTTTCTTTCTCACTGAACTTCCAGCGTTTTTAGCTCATTAGTGATGGCGGTATTGCGTGATTTAAGCGATTCGCACATTTCCGTATCCGTCGTTTTTCTACCACTACAGTAAATGTTCATCTGCGCGTTGTTCAGCAACATACGGTTGTTGAGGGTGTTGATTTTGTTTTCGGTCGGGTTCTGTGTGCCATTCGCCAGCGCCAGGCGTAACCCTTCCATAAACGAGCAGCTGTTGTGGTAGGCCATAAAGTCGTTAAGGGCACGGCTAAGCGGGTAATCTTTCATTGTGTCGGTCTTTAAATGCTGGACGATGGCCACTGCTTTGGTGCCGCGGGTTTGCTGGATTTTGGTATCCACGGCGGTGACGATCATCTGTTTATAGACCACTTCATTGACCAGCGATCGTTCCGAGTTAGAGAACATCGCCAGCGCCGAGAAAATGGATTTGCTGACGGTTGGCGTCACCACGGTGGCAACGCCAGCGAACAGGCTGGTGAGTGTGCCGGTGGAGATATTAAACATCGCGTCATTGCCATAAATGCTCCGGCGATGGAGCAGACAAACCTGCTCCGAACCGGTCATCAGGATGTAAATGGCATCGTTGCGCTGGGCCTGGCATGTCTTTTCATGGTCGACAGCGGTCCCTGCATTGGCACAGGTTTTTGAGACAATGGGATCCCGATAACTGACGTCAGCGGTCTTTGTCGTGCCTTCCGGTGCCGCAGGCGGGCTGAGCAGGATCTGCATCAGCATGTCTGGCGTTGTCGTGATGGTGCTATCCACGTCAGGGCTGGAAAACCCCCGATACAGGGGGTTGTCCTGAGCGCAACCCACCAGAAGCAGGCTGGAGAAGAAAACTAACCCGATGTGCTTCATCATGATAGCCCCGGACTGACGTTAGAAAGCAGGAAGTTTCAGGCTACGGTTAAGGCTGCGTTAACCTCCGGCTACTGGCGGAGCAGGGGGTGCCGGTTGATTTGAACGAGGGGATTCACCGTGCGGCGCAGCTTTATAGGCAAGGTATCCCGCATGGCTAATGCCCAGCAGCCAGGACATGCCGTCGGAGACATTGGGTAATGCGTTAAGCCAGGTAGTCTTATTATCTGGCATTACCTGGGAAAAAAATTGCCAAAGCGACATGCCATACACCGCTAACAAAATAAAAGTGATAACGAACTGCTGTATTTTCCCCAGGTCAGCCGAACCGGCATTGGTATTCTCCTCGCCACGAAAAAGATCCAGCCAACTGGCCAGCTCAGCGCTAGAGAAAGAAAAGATTTTACCGGCAGGAATAATGTCTTCTACCGGTTTATTGATTGCCTGAGAAACCTGCTGTGCGGCCTGAGCGGTGACATTATTATCTGCTTTGGCATTTAAAATAGCAGGCGCAGCCGCAAGTGAGGCCAGCGATATCCCCATAATGGTGAGTAAAGGCGTATTCAGCGTTATTTCCAGAGGGGCAGTTACTTCCTTCTCGATCCTCAGCAATGCCGCGGTATATAACGCGGACAAAATCAGCATGGACCAGCAAAGCGCCTGCAGTTTAGACAGGCTCAGGCGGTTGCGGTAATCAATAAAAATCCCGTTGAGGCGGCCATTGATGGCATATCCAACGCTCATAGAAAAAATAATCATCATGACGAGCGTCAGGAGCCAGGCATACCGCGGGTGGGAAGAGTTAATGACAGGTGCAACAATAAATAAAATCAGGCTGCCGAGGATCCAAAATAACGTGCCAGAAGATGGTTTAGGCATACACCGTACCTTTTTCATAACAGGCGATGTTAATACCCTAATCGGAAGGCATTTTTCCGGCTGTAACAAGAAAGCATGAAAAAAATGGTTTTTTTCATGCTTAAGGTTGAAATGGTATTACGGACCCACCAGCTCAATTCGGTTGCCGTCCGGGTCTGCGATGACAACTTCGTAGAAGCCATCCCCCGTCATACGCGGCGGGCTCAGCAATGTCCCGCTTAATCGTGCCTGCTCTGCCATGCTATCGACCTTCGCTTTGTTACCCACATTCAACGCGACATGTGCAATTTTCATAGTAATCCTCGTTGTTTGTGTTGCGTGGCTGGCATGTCATCGGCAAGGTGGGCGGGCAACTCTTCGTGCAGCACCTTTTCCCGGCACCGTTCGCGATGAGCGACAGGCTCAAAACAGAAACCGTCGTAAGGTTTACTCGCCAGAACCTGATCCTGATGTCGATCGTTACTCTTCATCGTAAGGCTCCGCGCTGATCCGCCAGATTGACAGAGGGAGTGGCTATGCAACATTATGCGCATTGGTGCTCGATTTAGATTTTAAAAGGATTCTTCATGCTCGATTATGCTGCTTTTCCTGGGCAACGACAAGACCTGATCCGCCAGATCCTTCAGGAGAATGGCAGGGTGGTTTGCGCGGAGCTGGCCACCCGAATGAACGTGTCAGAGCACACAATTCGCCGTGATTTACATGAGCTTAGCAAAGAAGGCTTTTGTAAAAAGGTCTATGGCGGCGCGGTGCTTCAGCTCCCGGATGCCGGGAATTTTTTCACGCGCGAGCAAAAAGACAGTGCAAAAAAGGACGCAATCGCGCAGAAAGCGGCAACCCTGATCAAAGCGGGCGGCTGTATTTTTATTGATACGGGAACAACCAATCTGGCGCTGGCGAAGGCGCTGCCTGCTGATCTCAGTATTACTGTTGTCACCAACTCTCCGGCAATCGCGGCTGAGCTGCTGCGTCATCCGCTGTGCGAGGTGATCATGACTGGCGGGCAGATCCAGCGAGCGTCCGGCGGGGCGGTTGGAGCCACTGCGGCAAACCAGATCCAGGGGATTATCTTCGATCAGGCCTTTATCGGCGGCTGTGCGATGGATCCTGATATGGGGCTGACCGGCTTTGACTTTGCCGACTGCGAGTTCAAAAAAGCGGTGATCGCCCAGAGTAATCAAAGCATTGTGGTGCTCACCATCGACAAGCTGCCTGGCGTGGCGCGTTTTGTGGTGGCGAAGAGCCGCGATATCGATGTGCTGGTGGTGGAAGAGGGCATGGACAAAGACGTGCTCGATGCATTCACGGCTCAGGATGTTCGCATTGTGTGCGCCTGAGGACTTTGACATATAAAACAGGCTACACTCTGCTTTTGAGCGCTAAATGCTGAGGAAATAACAATGCACTACACCATGAAAGAAAGCGACAACAAAGATAAAGCGGAAGGGACACACGGCGCGGGCGCTTTACAGCAGAAGTTGCTGGATTCCCGTTCGATTGTTATCTCCGGCGAGATTGACCAGGCGCTGGCCGAGAAAGTGATCACTCAGTTGATCCTGCTGCAAAGCATCAGCAATGATCCTATTAAGCTGTACATCAACAGCCAGGGCGGCCACGTTGAAGCGGGCGATACCATCCACGACTTCATCAAGTTCATTCGCCCGGAAGTGCATGTGATCGGCACCGGCTGGGTCGCCAGCGCCGGGATCACCATCTTCCTGGCAGCGAAAAAAGAGCACCGTTATTCACTGCCAAATACCCGTTTCATGATCCATCAGCCGCTGGGCGGCGTGCGCGGTCAGGCGACGGATATTGAAATCGAAGCCCGCGAAATCATCCGGATGCTGGATCGCGTGAACAAGCTGATTGCTGACGCGACCGGCCAGCCGCTGGAAAAAGTGAAAAAAGATACCGACCGCAACTTCTGGATGTCCCCGGCAGAAGCGCTGGATTACGGCATTGTGGGTAAAATGATCACCCATTATGACGATCTGAAGCTCGATTAAGCCTCACTCTGCGCCCGGCAACGGGCGCTATCGCACTTCAAATACGACTGCCATCCAGTTCACCCTGTTGTTTTCCGGAAACGCCGGATAGGGATCGAGCCGCGTGCAGGCCCCCGCCCAGATAAACGTATTCTCTTCAATACGATACCAGTGCGTATTGCCTTCAACGGCATCGCCCACCACCGCCCCCAGAACCGTTACGCGGCTTCCCGCAGGCAGTTCATAGGCGACAGGCGAATACACGGATGGATTATCCCTGCGCGTATAGACCCCCGTAGTGGTCTTCACGTTGCCCGTTGCCGGGAATTCAATGAAATCGTTCATCTCAGGCCTCATTACACGCTCTCTTAAGGAAACGATATAAGTCGCTGTAAATCTGGCGCTAACGATAAAGCGTGAAACTGCCAGGCTATGTCATACGAAGGACTGAATGCGGCGACTTTTTACCCCCCTTTGACCCACGACAAGGCAGCCCGGCTTCGGCTTGCGCATAATCGCACCTGTTTACCTTTTCACTGGTGCTAACCATGGCGAATCAACTGAACCTGAACTGGCCGGAATTTCTTGAAAAATACTGGCAAAAACAACCCGTTGTGCTGAAAAATGCCTTCCCGAATTTTGTCGACCCGATTACGCCTGACGAGCTTGCAGGCCTGGCGATGGAGCCGGAAGTCGATAGCCGTCTGGTCACCCATTTCAACGGTAAATGGCAGGCCAGCAATGGCCCGTTTGAGCATTTCGATAATCTGGGCGAAACCGGCTGGTCACTGCTGGCGCAGGCGGTGAACCACTGGCATATGCCGGCGGCTGAGCTGGTGCGTCCGTTCCGCGTATTGCCGGACTGGCGTCTTGATGACCTGATGATCTCCTTCTCTGTACCGGGTGGTGGCGTTGGTCCGCATATCGATCAGTACGATGTGTTTATCATTCAGGGGATGGGTAGCCGCCGCTGGCGCGTGGGGGATAAGCTGCCAATGCGTCAGTTCTGCCCGCATCCGGCGCTGCTGCACGTTGATCCTTTTGAGCCGATCATCGACGAAGATCTGGCTCCGGGCGATATCCTCTACATTCCACCTGGATTCCCGCATGACGGATTCACTCATGAAACCGCGCTCAACTACTCCGTGGGCTTCCGTGGGCCAAATGGCCGCGATCTGATCAGCAGCTTTGCCGATTACGCCCTGGAAAACGATCTGGGCGGCGAGCATTACAGCGATCCGGATCTGACCTGCCGCGAACACCCAGGCCGCGTGGAACAGTACGAGCTTGATCGTATCCGCCAGATGATGATCGACATGATCAGCAAACCTGAAGATTTCACGAAATGGTTCGGCAGCTTTGTCTCTACGCCGCGCCACGAGCTGGATGTTGCCGCTGCGGAACCGCCATACACGCCAGAGGAGGTGCTTGATGCGCTTCAGGGCGGTGAAACCCTCACCCGCCTGAGCGGGCTGCGTGTGCTGAATATTGGTGGCAGCTTCTTCATCAACAGCGAACAGCTGGAAACGGTGGATGCAAAAGCCGCTGATGCGCTGTGCCGCTTCACCGAGTTTGGGCAGGCTGAACTCGGCGAAGCATTGCAAAATCCGGCGTTTGTGGAAGAGCTGACAGACCTGATTAACCAGGGTTACTGGTACTTCGAGGAGTAGCTGTATATCCACGGTGGGAAAAGTGCCCGTTGCGGATATTTAAAGAACCGGTCTCCTTCTTACAGAGGAGGAGGCCGTCCTGTGTTGTTGCATTAATTAAGTGTTTGAATCCACCTGGTGTGGGTTGTGTTGCGTGGTCAGGCAAAGAATCACGCATTCTCTTCGCTATCGAGAGAACTCACAATCAGGTCACGCAGCCATTTATGTGCAGGCTCACGGTGTAGATGGTCATGCCAGAGCATGTTCATTTCAAAGCCAGGAATATCTATCGGCGGTTCGAAATACTGTAAAAGCGGATTGTTACTGACGAGGCGTAACGGGAGCATTCCGACCAGGTCAGTGGCAGCAATGGCAGACAAGGCGAACATAAAATGTGGGACCGACAATACAACATTCCTGTTCAATTTTATCTCAGATAGCACTTTGTCAGTGCTTCCCCAAAAGCCGCCACCGTCAGGTGAAATTATGACGAAATCCAGTTCAAGAAACAGCCTGAGTGTTGGCGCTGAGTTTAACCATGGGTGACCAATTCGACTGACCAGCACGTAACGTTCGCTGAACAGTCTGCGATAGCGTAGCCCCTGTGGCGATTCTTCCTGAATATGAAAGAATAAATCGACTTTATCCTGCTTTCCTTCTGTTACCTGATTAATCTGAGAGTTAGCGTTTTCCAGTACAGCCAGACGGGTACCTGGAGCCTTGTGATGTAGGTTTTTTAATACTGGTAGTATTACCGTGGTTTCACTGTAATCCGCAGCGACCACCTGCCAGGTATGTTCGGATTCACCAGGAATGAAGGGGGCAGGAGAGGAAATAGCATTGTTGAGTAGTGCCAATGCATGACTGAGAGGAGCGCGTAATAATTCTGCACGGGCAGTAGGGCGCATACCTCGCGGCCCGGGTAAAAACAGAGGATCATCAAGGCTGTTTCTCAATTTTGCTAGCTGCACGCTGACCGCAGGTTGCGATAGATTCAGTTTTCTGGCTGCGCGCGTCACGTTCGGGTCTTTCAATAGAACATCTAGCGTCAGCAGAAGATTCAAATCAAGTTTCTTAAGATTATCCATCGTAATACCCGATATTGTAATAGTTAATTTCTACTCTAACTTACAATCCAATAATATTCATTAAACGTAAAGTCATAAGTAGGAGGAAGCGATTTTTTCTTTTATTGAAATTCCAATGGTTACATATCAGCTGATATAGCGCTAATTCTGTTATTGCTGAATGTTATTGTTTCATCATGACTGATAATCAAATTAAGATAAAACTATTTAGTTTGTGAATAATTATCCAATAAAGAGGGGATGGATATGCCTACAGGGCTTTTTGCCTTAGCGCTTGGCGCGTTCGGGATCGGTCTGACAGAGTTTGGTATTGTAGGTTTATTGCCACAAATAGCCACAGAACTTAATTTAACTGAACAAGTTGCCGGGTATTTAGTATCTGGTTATGCGATCAGCGTAGCAATTGGCGCCATTCTATTGACTGCCGTAATGATTCGTATGGAGCGCCGATTAACTCTGCTTTTGCTAAGTTGCTTATTTATTATCGGTAATCTGATTTCTGCTTTATCGATGAGTTATGAAACGCTACTATTCGGTCGGATCGTGGCCGCTCTTTGCCATGGTGCTTTTTTTAGCGTAGGTGCGGTGGTTGCTTCTGATATGGTCGCAGCTGATAAAAAAGGAGCAGCAATTTCGTTAATGTTTGCTGGATTGACAGTTTCCAATATTGTTGGGGTGCCGCTGGGAACCTTTGTTGGCCTGGAGTTAGGTTGGCGTATGACTTTCTGGGCGTTGTCTATCATTGGCGTGGTTACAATGGTGGGGATCAGAATGTTGATTCCGGTCATGCCTGCCAGAAGTGATACCAACCTTTGGCGCGAATTTGCTGTTTTTAACCGTCCGCAGGTTTGGATTTCAGCCTTTCTTAGCGTGCTTTCCTTCGGTGGCGTGATCGGCGGCTTTACTTATATCGCTTTCACTTTAACTCAGGTTTCCGGTTTCTCCGCGCAGACGGTACCATGGCTGCTAGTGCTATTTGGTGTGGGGACATTTATAGGCAATATTTATGGTGGCAAAGCAGCAGATAAATCATTGAACAAATCTCTAGGAACCATTTTGCTACTTCTTTGCGTAGTAATGGCCGCATTTGCTTTATTCGCGCGGAGTCAGAGTATGACAGTAATCCTTTTGTTAATGATGGGGGCCGTTGGGTTGGCCACTGCTCCGGGTCTGCAATTGCGCATGATGAAATATGCAAGTGATGCTCCAACTGTTGCTTCCGGTACCAATATCGCTGCATTTAATATGGGCAATGCTCTGGGTGCCTTTCTTGGTGGCATGGCTATTGATGAGGGTTACGGATTTGTCGCTCCATTGTGGGTTGGTACTGCGCTGAGTTTGATGGCATTGACCGTCGTTATCCTTAGTAGTTTTAATAGCGGACTGAAAACTGAAAAAATACACGGGTGAAATTCAACGGATATTCTCTGTATCCTTATTATAATGAAAGATAATTTACCGTTAGTATCAAAACTGGCAAGCGTGTGGTTTTGATACTTTTTTAGGATGGGTTTTTTGATAAGTTATTTTTAAGCGGGTTTGTTGGCTTGGGTTTTGTTTTTTTTGTTATTTTAATGCGTTTAATGTAAGAGAGAATAATATTTGTGATGTGACTGTGTGGGATGGGTAAATATGGAGATAAGGATATGACAAATACAGTTAATGTCGTCGGTTTTTTCCCGGGATTAGGTAGCCGGTCTTTTTATCAGAATGTTGGCGATGATTTATTAAAATCGGGGGATGATTTCATTGAGCAGATTTATCATGACTCTGCAGTAGCTATGGGGTACGGAG
Source organism: Enterobacter sp. C4G1 (assembly GCF_052886895.1). Classification (NCBI taxonomy): domain Bacteria; kingdom Pseudomonadati; phylum Pseudomonadota; class Gammaproteobacteria; order Enterobacterales; family Enterobacteriaceae; genus Enterobacter; species Enterobacter sp. C4G1. Next base: position 1,650,116 of record NZ_JBQVVV010000001.1, read on the forward strand.
AACGACTAGAAAAAATGCTTATTACATCAGCTACGCTTCCCAAAGGAAAAATGGAACGGCAGGGGTTTATTGGCTCTAGTTTTCTCACCCACAATCTTGTTTTAGTGGCTCAATTTTGTAGTTTGATGCAGCAGTATAATCAATCTATTCATTTTGTCGCACACACCGGAGAGAGTTTTGGATTGATTAATGCTGCTGTTGCTAGCGGTGCGCTCAGTATTGGTGACGGTGTAAAGATTGCTAATTTCTTTACCCCTTATATTTTGTTAGCCTCAGAATGTGATGATTCTCATTTCAGTCAATCCATAAGTAATTATTACCCACATGAGTTAAAAGAACAAAAATTGATTAAGGAACCATATTACGTTGTTGCGCTAAGGGGGAGAGAAAAAACTAGCTGAGGCATATATAGCATTACAAAATGAATTTCTTTATACCGAAATAGAAAAGCATAAGGTTTACAGTCGCAGCCAAATCAATCTGTATGTGAAAGCGAGCATTAAATCATGCTTTGATATTTTTATGAAAAAATTTCCGTCAGTAGAAGTCATAAAACTCAAAGAACCGACAAAATTTATTACCCACTCGAAACAGTTAACCCCGTTAATTCAGGGACTGGAAAGATTTATTGTCGACCAACAGATAAAATTCCTCTATCCACATACTCCTCTTATTGCCAATCACTGTGAAAATTTGTTGACCCATAAAGATGATATACGCTCTGCTATCTTGGCTATTGTCGATCAGGTGATGCTTTCATCAACTACAGCCAGGATGGCGGATAAGTTCGACGCTGACGCCATCATCGAGTTCGGGGTAGGTAATAAATCGGTACAAATGCTGCGCGAAAATGAAATCCGAACTCCAGCATTCTCATTCCCTGGAGAAACGAATGAATCAATGTTTATCATGCGCGCATTTAAAGCATTAAACACTATCCGAGGCGATAGTGATGTTGCTCAAATATGCACAGGAATTGATCAGTGGATAGATCTTACACGTGAGAATGCTAAGCTTGCAGCCTCATTTTACCCTAAAATAACTGAGGCTATTCAGCGAGTAGCTCCACTTGAGTTGAACATTAGTGGAAATGTCGTAGTAAGTATAGATAGTATATACAAAAATACCTGGCTCTATAGAGAATTCTTGCAATCGGGTGAAAGAGTGATGATGGCTCGCCTGAGACGCAATATTCACGGAGATGAAACTGATAAGCACCAAAGTTATGCTGATCTAAAAATTATTACTAATGATGGTTTAATTCGTTATCAGAAAACTCCGTTTATAATTCATGAGGAAAAAACACTTTTTTATTTTTCTAACCTCGATGGATTTAGCAATGCTGATGTATTTATTACGTTGCAGGAAATGGAAAGTATCCCAGATTTTGATGCTATTTGTTCGCGCATCGAAGCGGAGCACTCTACTGGGGAGCCACTACGAAAAATTTTGCAACTACGTATTTTAGATGCGCTACCTGAAGTTCAGGCTATTCGACGTATTGTTATACAGTTGATTGCTTATGAAATGATGAAAACTTTTCGCCCTGGGCTTGTACAAGCCAGTAATATTTTTTTGACTGCTCATGATTTTATTGGATGGCTCGCTTGTTTAGTTATCTCTGGAGCTGTCTCATTAGACAATATTACACTGTTTTGTTGTGATTACTATACTACGTTAGGTAGAAAGAAATCACCGTGGGCAGTAGTGAAAAAATTCTCTTCCAGGATTATTAATGCGAAAGTCCCGATACTTTCTGTTAATGGACTTTCTTTGTTAGAACATCGAGATCTTGAAATTAATACTTATAAAATATTATTAGGTGATTATCCCGAGCTGCGGGTTCAGATTGCCCTTGATTGCCATGTTTCGATCATAACTTTAGATAGGCAACTTAGCTGGGATTCTCTGAATACGGCGCCATATCAATCATATATTATTCTAATTTCATCTATACGTGATATTTGGTCGCATAATCCTGATTCTATACTTGAGCAGCGAGAGATAGAGACACAAGCACATTTAACTGAGGAATATCTTCAAGTGTCCAGATATGCAGGTCGACGAAATCTGCTATGCGGAACTATTAACGCCTATATTGAGGCGGATGAAGTTCCCGTTTTGTTTTGTAATGGTGGGAGTGAATCGATGACTATGTTTATCCAGCGCTCGCCAGTTGAGCCGATCGTTGTGCGTAAAGTACTGAGTGAGGCGTTGACCGCGGCTAAATGGTCAAGCAATGGGAAAGGTGTAATGCTACCCCCCTTTGCCAAAGCTGCCCGACAGGTTGAATATCTCCGTGCTCTACCAGAGCGCGTCAAACCTTGGTTTCCACAAGTTTATAATGTCACTGAACGTGAGATTCTGACCCCAGTCAGTCAGATGAGAGTGGGGAAAGCTACCTGTAAAGAGGTGATCTATGAGATGAGTCTTGTTGAAGGGGAAGAAGTTAGCAAATTTATTTATCATAACAAGATTTCTCCACAAATTGTTGCCAGATTATACGAAATCATATTTATTTTTCTGCGTGATAACGTTCATCGCGAGAAGAGGGTTGTATCCGAAGGCAATACGTTGGAAATTTCCTACTTCAGAAAAATAGAAGACCGGCTTGAACTATGTCAGCAGACCGCCCCCGGAGTATTTTGTCCCGAATTATTGAGTAGTGAAAAAATTATTATCAACGGTACTGAATATCTTAATATTAAACAATTGCTGAACACTTTCCGTTCTCATCCTGAGTACTTACGTCAGTTGGAACCGCTCTACCACTCTCTGGTGATGGGTGATACAAATACTGAAAATATCAAGATTAACAATACAGCACCATTATTGGAGGTACAAAACCTAATTAATCAGAAGAGTAGTGAGGAAGAGATCGCGCTCAAGCACTGGAAGCGATTAACGCAGATCAAATAGAATTACGATTTCTAGATCCTCGAGCTATTGGCTACAAAACTGAAGGTGATGAGTGTCGGGATGATTATATGTATGACAACAAACCGTGGCATAACTCTCTTGGCCATTATGATGAACTTCATAACGAGTTGTTTACACTCGATATGAAGTTCAACGATGAAAAAACACCAGTTATTAATATTCATTTTACTGAAGGTAATGAATATCAGCAAACCTACCAGATCACTGATTGCGTTCAGAAAAATATTAACCCTTCTAATGACCAGTCAATCGTTGGAATGGAAAAGTATTTTTCTAAGGTAATGAATAATGTTTACGATAGTACCAACCCAGACTCCATATATATTAAGGAGGACCCATATTGGTTGGTGCGCTTTGTTTTCATAATGGGAACGCATTTCGCTGCGATGCCACCATTTCACTTCTCTTCTGAACTCGATGGTACTATTAAAGATAGTATATTCAATCAACGTAGGCCAGTTGCAATTTATTGCGAAGGAATTAAATGGTTAAATTGGTCGTTAGCTATTCTGCAAGGTACAACTAACCAATTTCTAGGCGTCAGCGTGCCATTTGTTGATGACGTCATAAAAGAGGTTTTATAATATGAAAGATTTTAGTACAGTGAAAATTGATAGTGATATCAAAATTGATTTGACTACCATGGATAATGAGAATCGGCTTATCACCACACCCTGGAGTAGAATAGTCAGAGGGTTAGGCTTGGGGCAATATCCTGTGGACTACAATGAAAGTGTTTCATCTTTAATTCAGGAGGCTTTCTGCTTCTTGAAGGCTAAAGGTAATTATAGTGATAACTATGTGAACTTTTCAGCTTTACTTTGTGATTTTATTAACCTTATCCTTAACCCTAAGAAAATAATTAGCGAGAAGGAAAGGCTTGTTTATATCGACAACATTATATCTTTGATTGAGCATGAATGTGATCCTTACCGGAGAATTATGCAATACAGTATAACAATTGACGCGCTTGCTAAACTGAATATTAATGTGTTCACTATTCTAGAGCACCGTGTTGATTTATCAGTAGTGTTGTTTGATGTTATTGGTGATATTAAATTGAATTGCATAAAGGATGAGGATAAAGGTAATCATGGTGATTACGAAAAGCTATCCGCTTATACATCAGTGTTTTTTGCACTTGCTATATGTGATAAAGCTAATTATGCAGTTACTCAGGAGTATAATCATATTATTGATGCATTAAACACGTTAGAGCATATTCCTTCTCCTTTTTATCGAGGACGAAGTGGCGGTATGTTGTTCAGTGCTATAAGTCTGCTGGGTTATGGCTGGATGCTGCAAGATAATGGTCGAAATTATCTGGCTGAGACTCTGGACTACCTTGATAAGGTAGACGTTATTGGAGTTAATCCCGTATTTCCGCAACACATGACTCCTGAGTTTATAATAATATATCCTTTGCTGACAATGTTAAACGCAATTGCTGTAACGGGAAGCCATAAATTGCTTCATTATAGAAATAATCGTATTAAGCAAGCCAGTTTATTGTTGAATGCACTTACCCCGATTGAGAGAACACATATGGGGCTATATTACATAATGGCGATGTATAATTTAGGGCTGCTTAATCATGAGAGAAATAATATTGACACATTATTGGACGATATAGTACATACAGCAAATGACATTGAACCATCTGAAAATTATTTTTTGCATGGTATATCTTGTTCTTATGTTATAGAAACCGCCAGTATTTTAGGTCGCCGGGATTTGATTTCAGACCAGGTGATAAAAAAACTTGTTAACAGTTTTTATTCTATGAATCGAACCCAGGAAGATGAAGTGAATAGACCATATCCATTCGCTTATGCACTCACTACACTTAGTGAGATAGGACATGTTGAGCGCTTATTTAAACCTTCATCGCATTATGATGGTCAGTCTGCAATTATGTGGGTAATTAACAACCTTCCTCTAAAGGAAGATGGTGTGAATGAACGGCTTTATATGTTAAGTCATGCATTGATAAATTTGATGTTGCGTATGCGGGGTGATTATTTCACAAAAAATAAAATTTATGCGAGTTTTTGTTTTCCAACTTCATGAGAGCTGAAAAAAATCATTTGCGCTATAGACTCTGATTTTTATATTTTAACTTATGAGAAAGAGGTGGTTTATTTGCTAGATTATATTGTAATTTTTGTTGGGGCGATATGGGATGATTTTTTTAATGTTTTAATCAGCTTAATAGTTGAGTGTTACGAAAAAAATATTCATTAAGGAGAAACTGTTATGTCATTTTTCAACATAATGTATTATCTCTTATCATAAGATATAAGGTAAGATTCCAATCTGGAAAAAATCTACTCCTCCATCGCAATATGGATAGCCTCGCCCATTTTTTTCAGCGCATCGCGGTTTTTATCGTTGGGTGGCAACGCCACGTTGATCCGCAGGCAGTTGCGATATTTCCCGGATGCGGAAAACAATGACCCGGCTGCGGCCTGGATTTTCAGGCGGCACAGCTGCTTACTCACGCAGACCATGTCCACTTTCTCCGGTAGCTCCACCCACAGTAAAAAACTTCCCTGCGGGCGCGTCACGCAAATCTCCGTCGGGAAAAACTGCCGCACCCAACAGGTGTAGGTTTCCATATTCTGCTGATAAATCTGGCGCATCCGCCGCACATGCCGATGGTAATGCCCGTCACGAATAAACGCCGCTACCGCCATCTGCGTGCCCGGCACGTTAAACCCCCCTGCGGCGTACTTCATGTGCATCACCCGGTCGTAATAGCGTCCCGGCACAATCCAGCCCACGCGCAGCCCCGGGGCCACGGTTTTGGTAAACGAGCTGCACAGCAACACGCGGCCATCTATATCTAACGAATGGATCGTTCGCGGACGCGGGTATTCTGCCGCCAGCTCGCCGTAAATATCATCCTCAACAATCACGATATCGTGGCGCTGAGCCAGCGCCAGCACCTGACGTTTACGCGCTTCCGGCATAATGAATCCAAGCGGATTATTGCAGTTGGGCACCAGGATCACCGCCTTGATTGGCCACTGCTCCAGTGCCAGTTCAAGGGCTTCAATGCTGATCCCCGTTTCAGGATCGGTCGGGATTTCAATGGCCTTGATGTCATACCCGCGCAGCATCTGCATGGTGCCGTGAAACGACGGGGACTCCACCGCCACGATATCTCCCGGTTTGCACACCGAGAGCAGCGCAATCGACAGTGCGCCGTGGCAGCCGTTGGTGATCACAATCTCGTTGGGGGCAACGGTTGAACCGCCGTCCAGCATCAGGCGGGCAATCTGCTCGCGCAGTTCAAACCGCCCGTCCAGCACGTCGTAGCTCAGCACATCGGTGGGGTTGTGCTGCACAATGCGGCTCATTTCCCGCCACAGCGGTTTCAGGCTCGGCTGGTTCAGGTCCGGCGAGCCGCCGCCAAAAGAGATCATCTCTTTGTCGGCACGCGCATCCAGCAACATCATCACTTCATCCCACTGGGTGACATCCACCGGGCGCTGCACCGGGCGCGTCATGGCCGGAACAGGCGGCTGAGCTTTGCGCTGAGAAACAAAATAGCCGGAGCGTGGCTGCGGGGTAATGAGATGAAGATTTTCGAGGATCTGATAAGCCTGCTGTATGGTGCTGATACTGACGCCGTGTTCCTGGCTCAGGGCGCGCACGGATGGCAAACGTTCGCCGCTGCGATATAGCCCTTGTTCAATGCGTTCGGCCAGAATATTGGCCAGATGTTGATAGCGCGTCATGCTGTATCCTCTATTTACACCATACAGATAATCAAACCAGTACAGATCGCCGCAAAAAACGACATGCAGATTCTGTTTTAGCGGATCTGTATGTTAAATAAAAGTTGTTTTTGAGTCTGTATTGCATACACCGATTTCCAGGATGATAACCCCACTGGCACAGTGAGGAGAGCATCATGGAATTTCACGAGAATCGTTCAAAACGTCCGTTTATTGCGTTTGTCTGGATCTGGAAAACGGTGAAGAACTGGTATCGCATCAACCGTACTCGCCGCATTTTGAGCGCCATGAGTGATGAACAGCTCAAGGACGTTGGGTTGTCGCGATTTGATGTGTAGATCGTAGGCCGGGTAAGGCGCAGCCGCCACCCGGCGATTTTCAGCGCAGCAGTTCAAGCGTCTGCCGTCTCGGCCCTTCCAGCAAATCCAGCGCTTCCTGATACGTCCGCACATTGTTATAGCCCATCACCAACCCGTAGCGTTTGCCCGACCCGCGATACCACTCGGAAAGCGCATTCACCTGAAGCTGGTGCTGTTGCCAGCAGCGTGCCACTTCACGGTCGCCGCTGCCTCTGGATAAAAACGCCACGATGTGCATCCCGCCGTCGTTCTGCTCGGTGAAAAACAGATCGCCGTACACCTCCTGCAAGGCGGCGATCATCCAGTCGCGGCGGGTCTGATACAGCGCACGCATCTTTTTGAGATGTCGGAAAAAATGCCCCTCATTCAGGAATGCGGTCAGGATTTTTTGCGTGAGCACCGGCTGGCCGCTGGTCACGATGTCGGCGCAGTCGGTAAACGCCGCCACGGTGCTGGCGGGCATCACCACGTAGCCCATACGCAACGACGGCATGATGGTTTTACTGAAGGTGCCCATAAAGATCACCCGGTCGTGCTGGTCGAGACTTTTCAGCGATGGCAACACCTTGCGGGTGTAGTGAAACTCACCGTCGTAATCATCTTCGATGATCCACGCCTCGTTCTGGCTTGCCCAGTCAAGAAGCTGCTGTTTACGCGGCAGGGAGAGAGTGACCGCCAGCGGGCTCTGGTGCGATGGCGTGACAATGGCAAAACGGGCATCGTGATGGTGGTGCAGCAGGTATCCGGTATCCATACCTGAACGATCGACCGGCACGGTGTGCAGGCGCGGGACGATGCGCTTGAGCAGTTGCTGCCCCATAAAATAGCCAGGGTCTTCAAACACCACTTTGTCGCTGCGGCTGGCAAGCGTATCGAGGATCAGGCGCAGGCTGCCGCTATAGCCACTGGTGATCAGCACCTGCTCGGCGGTGCAGGACAACCCGCGCGAGATATTCAGGTAACGGGCAATGGCCTGGCGCAGCGGATACCAGCCCAGGACCGGCGGGTTGAGCATCTCCTCCTGGCGCATGGAGCGGGTGGTCTGGCCTGCGAGCAGCAGCCATTTTTTGTACGGAAAGCTGTCGATCGCCGGAATGCCCGGGCGTAAAAATCCACTGCGTTCACGCTGGCTAATCAGTGATTCCGGGAGTGTGCCGGTGGCCTGTTCCGCAGGCGCGTTTTGCCCGGGCAACAGCAGATCGGGATTTACCCGCGTGCCACGCGCGCCCTGGCTGACCAGGTACCCTTCTCCAATGAGAATGGCATATGCCGTTTCAACCGTTTTGCGCGCCACTTTTAGCTCTTCGGCCAGCACGCGGATCGCGGGCACTTTGTCGCCGGGTTTTAGCACGCCGCGCGTAATGTTGTCGCGATAGCGGGTATAGATATCGTGATAACCCGGCTTCATGTCCTACCTCATTTTATGGTTTTTGTATCTTTTTACTATGTCATGAGCGGCGTAAATTTACCTCATCGCATTGCATATACCGCACACAAAAGAGGAAAGACTATGAGCACTCGCGTTAACCACCATAAAGTCACACCTGCACTCGCAAAAGCGCTGTCCGACCTGAGTATGGAAGTGGCGAAAACCTCCATCGACCCGGCGCTGAAACACCTGATTGATATTCGTGTTTCTCAGCTGAACGGCTGTACTTTCTGCCTGGACATGCACTCGAAAGAGGCCAAAATTGCCGGTGAGCGTGAGCTGCGCCTGTACCATCTGGCCGCATGGCGTGAATCACCGCTGTTCAGCGCCCGTGAAAAAGCCGCCCTGGCGTTTACCGAAGCGCTGACCCAGATTGGTGTTCACGGCGTGAGTGATGCCCTGTACCGCAGCGTGGCGGAGCACTTCTCCGATGTCGAAATTTCAGAGCTGAATTTTGCAATTGTGGCCATCAACGCCTGGAACCGTCTGGGGATCACGTCCCGCATGGCACCTGGCTCGCTGGATGTGGCGTATGGCCTGAATAAGGCTAACCTGGAATAATTCCGCGCTCGCGCACCAGGGCGACGAAAGCCCGCAGCCCGGGTGGGACATGGCGATGCCCGGGGTAGTAAAGGCGCAGTCCGGCAAAGGGCTGCGTCCAGTCTTCCAGCACGCTCACCAGTTCCCCGCTTTCCAGCTCTTGCCGGATATAGAGTTCCGGTAAAAAACCCACCCCCAGACCGGCCTTTACGGCGCTTATTGATGCAAACAGATCGGATGTGGAAAAGCGTGGCGGAACCGCCAGGGCATACTGCTCACCGCGGCGCTCCAGCTCCCAGCGGTACAGCCCGCCATGGGACATCCTCATGCCAATCCCCTGATGGCGCAGCAGATCGTCGGGCGTTTGCGGTATTCCGTAACGGGCAAAGTGGTCAGGCGTGGCGACGATCAACTGGCGGATATCTGGCGTGAGTGCCACCGCCACCATGTCCTGCGGCACCGATTCCGCCAGGCGGATCCCGGCGTCGTACCCTTCGGCCACGATGTCGATCATCCGTGCCTCGCTGACCGTTTCGACGCGCATTTTCGGGTAACGCTGCATATACGCAATCAGCAGATTGTCCAGAAACAGTGGGCCAATATTATTGGGAACGTTCAGACGCAGCGTACCGGCAGGGTCGTCGTTATCACTGTGGATCTCTTCGCTGGCCTGGCGGATCTCCTGAAGCGCAGGCCCCACGCGCGCCACAAACCGCTGCCCGGCATCGGTGAGTGCCACGCTACGGGTGGTGCGGTTAAACAGGCGTGTTTGCAGGCGGCTTTCCAGCCCGGCCACGGCATTGCTTACCGCCGTGGCCGACATGCCCAGCTCCTGAGCAGCAGCGCGAAAGCCTCCGCGGCGTACCACGGCCAGTACCACTTCCAGCTCTGTGAGTCCTGAACGATGCATAGATTGTCCTGATAATCGAAACAACCCTTGCAGCATAGCGTGGATTATCGAAACGGAAAAGGCGTGCCAGACTGTGTTCACACAGCCTGAGGAGGCCTTATGCGTCACATCGAACAGATCTTTATCAACGGTGAATTTGTCACCCCACACGGCACTGAGCGTTTTGATTTGTACAATCCGGCCACGGCACAGGTGATTGGCCAGGTGCGTCTGGCAGATGAAGTCGACGCTGAGCGTGCAATAGCAGCCGCCAAAGCGGCGTTCCCGGCGTGGGCAAACACCACCCGACAGGAACGTATCGCGGCGCTGAAGCGGATGCACGCGGCGGTTGTTGCCCGCCATGACGCGCTGCTGGAGGCCATTATCGAGGAGTACGGCGCGCCGTCGTCGCGTTCAGCGTGGATGGCCAGCTATCCGGCAGAGGTTATCGCCCAGGCTATCGACGCGCTGGAGTCATTTGCATTTACCCTCACGGCAGGTGCAGCCAGGGTGCAGATGACGCCGCTTGGTGTCGCCGGGCTGATCACTCCGTGGAACAGCGATGCAGGCTTTATCTGTGGCAAACTGGCGGCCGCACTGGCGGCGGGCTGCACCGCGGTTATCAAACCCAGCGAGATGAGCGCCCTGCAAACCCAGATTATCACTGAGGCACTGCGTGATGCCGGATTGCCGCCAGGGGTGTTTAACATTGTGACCGGGCGCGGTGACACGGTGGGCGAGACAATCAGCCGCCACCCGGATGTGGCGAAAATCTCCTTTACTGGTTCCACTCACACCGGAAAAGCCATTCTGCGTAATGCCGCGGAAAGTTTTAAGCGTGTGACGCTGGAGTTAGGTGGTAAATCGCCGACGATCATGCTGGATGATGTCGACTTAGCGCAGGCGGTGCCGCTGGTGGTTCAGGCGGGTTTTATGAACAGCGGGCAGGCCTGCGTGGCCGGAACCCGTATTCTAGTGCCGCAGTCGCGTAAAGCGGAGATGGAACAGGCTCTGGCGCAGGCTGTTGCGGCGGTGCGGTCTGGCGACCCGCGTGATAGCGCCACCGAGGTGGGGCCGATGGTCAGCGAAAAGCAGTGGCAGCGAGTTCAGGGATACATCCGCAAAGGGACCGAAGAGGGCGCGCGTCTGCTGGCGGGCGGTGAAGGACGTCCGGAGGGTACGCAGGATGGCTGGTTTGTCCGTCCAACGCTGTTTGCCGATGTGAATAATCAGATGGCGATTGCCCGCGAAGAGATCTTCGGCCCGGTGCTGTGCGTGATCCCCTATCGCGATGAAGCAGAGGCGATCGCCATTGCGAACGATACCGACTATGGCCTGAGCGCGCTGGTGCTGGGCAACGATGCCGGGCGTGCGCAGCGCGTGGCGCAGCAGATCCAGTCTGGCCGGGTGCTGGTCAACACGCTCACCCATGAGCCAAAAGCCCCGTTTGGTGGGTTTAAACATTCCGGCGTGGGCCGCGAGATGGGGACATGGGGGATCAGCGCGTTTATGGAGCCGAAATCGATCCTGAGCTAAACCTTCCGGTGGCGCTGTGCTTACCAGGCCTACAGGAGCCAGCGCCCTCCGGTAACAATACTTCGCCATCCACCGAAGCATCCCGTGCTTCTTCCCTGCATTCTCTCCTTAACATCACACGGAGAGACCATCATGATCGCAGTCCTTTTCGAAGCCAAAGCGGAGCCTGCACACCAGGCGCGCTACCTGCAACTCGCGGCTGAACTCAAACCCCTGCTGGCCGATATCGACGGATTTATCGATATCGAACGTTTCCAGAGCCTGACCACCGAGGGCAAAATCCTCTCCCTTTCCTGGTGGCGGGATGAAAAGGCCATCCGCAACTGGAAGCACAACGAGTTGCATCTGGCCGCACAGGCAGAGGGGCGGGCGTCTATTTTTGCCTTCTACCGCATTCGCGTGGCGCAGGTGGTGCGGGAATATTCCTCAGAAACCGGAGGACACGCAGATGTATGACATTCACGTGATTTTCGAGAATGCCCCCGGTGAACTGGCGCGGTTCGGTCAACTGCTCGGGCGTAATGGCGTGGGGCTGGAGGGCGGCGGGGTATTTGGCGTTGACGCACATTTTCTGGTGGAAGAGGGGGAAAAAGCCCGGCGCGTGTTGCTGGCTGCCGGGTTCAGGGTGCAGGCGGTAACAAAACCGCTAATCCGTAAGTTAAAACAGGAGCGCCCGGGGGAACTGGGCGAGATTGCCTCCGCGCTGGCAGTGCAGGGCGTGTCTATCCTTACCCAGTACAGTGACCACGCGAATCACCTCATTCTGCTGACGGATAATGATAAGCTGGCCGCAGAGATAACCGAACCCTGGGCTGCCTATGTTAAAGACCCAATTACCCCCCGATAACAGCGCTGCACTGGAGCAAGCCATTGCGGCCGTGGCGGCGGCAATGGCCGATCCGTCGAGGGTAAAAATGCTCTGTGCACTGATGGACGGGCGGGCGTGGACGGCCACCGAGCTGAGCACGGCGGCAGATATTGCCCCGTCGACCGCCAGCGGGCACCTCGCCCGGCTGGTGGAAGGAAGGCTGATTACCTGCTTGTCTCAGGGCAGGCATCGCTATTATCGCCTTGCCGGGCACGACGTGGCAGCGCTGGTCGAGCAGATGATGGGGCTTTCCTGGAGCCGCATTACGCCGCCGGAAACCACCGCGCCAAAAGCCATGCGCGAAGCCCGCACCTGTTACGACCATCTTGCCGGAACGGTGGCGGTACAGATCTATGATTTTATGCAGGCAGAAGGCTGGCTGGAGGCAGACGGTTCAGCGCTCACGCTGCATGGCCGGGAGCAGTTCCTGAAACTCGGCATTCTGTTAAGTGCTCATCCCCGTCGCAAGGCCTGCTGCGCCTGTCTGGACTGGAGCGAGCGGCGGTTTCATCTGGGCGGAGAAGCCGGCGCGGCACTACTTACGCATCTGGAAAGCAAAGGCTGGATCCAGCGGGTGGCGGGGTATCGGGAGGTGGTGGTGACGGCATCCGGGAAGGTTGCCGTCAGGAAGTATTTTAGTCACTAAACACTATTGCAGGCTGATGCCCTCACCCGGTGGGAGAGGAACATTATCTTTTAACACTTCTTGCAAATGAAAAATACATACTACCGCCGGATGCACATGCCTTAATTGAACTGGGTTTCTATACCTGCGGGTAGCGACCATTCGAGTTATGCCACTTACAAAAAAGCAGGTTTATCCCGGAACAAAATAAAATCGTTCTGGCTAAAGAATTCTCAAAAACAGGGATCGAAACAGTCATTTTTGTATGTGATAAAGCGGCAAGGATTCTTAACGAACAAGCTTCGCAATATCACTGAAAGTGATTTTTTTCTAATGTTAATTAGGAGGAGCAATTAAAGATATACAATAAGAAAATAAAAGGGAGTTCCATTATCAGTGCTGAAAGACCAACGGTTGGCCTTAACAGTGATTTATGGAAAAAGCATATGAATGATTTTGCCAGAGGACATTTTGAAAAGTCATTCACGATGAGGGATATACGCCGTACATTTAAAACGCTGGCGGGGATGCTACATTTTACTGAAAACGAACGTGACATCGTAAACCAGCACGTAAACAAAACAATCAGTAAAAAACACTATGATAAATATGATTATTTCATTGAAAAAAGAGAGGCGACATTAAAATGGGAGAAAGCTATTAGTTTATTACTTTCAGTTGACGGACTTAAAGGAATTGAAATAATAGTTGAGAACCAAAATACGCTCTAGATCATAAGTGCGATGATTATTAATTGAATATCAATTTACGGCCTGAATTTGTTAATGCAAATTCAGGTTTTTTTTAATGTTATTGTGATCTTGACCGCATTATTAAGTTATAAACATGGTGTGATGTTTAGCTCTTAAAAAAGGAGTTGAACTACGCATGTATTTTTACCAAGAAGATAAAACCGTCTGCCAGTATATATGTCGGCACGAATTATGGGTGCTGGGACGTGTTGTTGATTTGTATAATAGCAATACATATAAAGAAGAAAAGATGTTAGAGCCACTCTGGAGAAAATACCAGGAAGGAGTGGAGGGAATCATGGTGTTTTTATCGAGGATAGAAGCGGCAATATACAGCATTCATCTGAAGAAAAAATTCCGGGAAGAATGGGTGGTTTATTCTCTGAATCAATTAAATATTAAAGAAATGATGATACGTAATCAGAGCGTTAAAAAAAATGATGATTATAATTTATTACTTAGCGCAGGTTTTTGGTCAAATAAAGATAATAAACTAATGTATTCAGGTTATCATCTGGTACAGGTTATGATTCCGATAACCTATAATTCCAATGCAGTAGCGAGTGAAGAAGACCATGCAACATTAAGAATACCTTCTAGCGTTGTTGAAGTTTTTGAAAAATACTGGAAAGGAAGATTTTCAGATTTTAAAGAATATACCGGATTTCTTGCAGGCTCTGATAATGAAAATATTCAGGAACAAGCTTTGCTTGCATACAATAATTTAAACTTAACTGAATCTAACAATATAGGAGACTGTCAGTATATTACTACCTGGAAAAACAACTGGATTTTTAATAATCCAGAAGCATTAAGTTTGATTAAGTGAGGATATTATGGGTGCTGGATATTTTTTAGTGCGTGGAGATAAAACCACTTGTGGTGGCAGTATTATAGGAGGATGTGATAATCATACTATACATGGTCAGGCTACAGCACGAATGGGTGATAAGTATATTTGTGGTGCTGATAAAAAAGCATACCATATAGCAGGAGGTATTCCCAATTATTCTATACATGGCGTTCAGGCTGCCGGGACTGCACATAGCAGGGGAACGTGTGCCTGCGAATGCTATTTTATAAACTCTATTACTGATTGCATTTACGGATTTGAATCTGAAGCTATCAAAAAAACTGTGAAAACTACCCTGTCCACTTCACCGTTGCACTCGCAACCATTACCAGAATCATCACCAGCACTAAAGCCTGTAGCACCAACTGTGGAACCTGCTGAAGCGCCTACAGAGCCACAGAAAGAACGGGAACCTGTTGATGCTGGGTTCTGTGTGCTGCCCTATGGCGCGACTCCCGCATCATATGAACCGTATCTATTCACTACGCCGCCAGCCGGAACAAAAGAACTCTATTATCAACTGAATCCTGAAATGAAGAAAAAACCAGGTTCGATACTGATTGTAGTTGATCCTGATAAGCAGGAACCAGAACAGGTTGAGGCTTTACAACGAGCCAGAGATAGAATTGATGCAGCATTGGAACCACTGACGGTACAGGAGGCTAAATTACTGCATGATAACAGAGGGGCAGTGGGTGCATTTTCATATCAGCTTTTTGGAAGTCATTTAGGTAAGGCTGGCGATGCATTAGGTTTTATCAGTGAAATAGGAAGCAGCTATTATGAAGAAATTAATAAAATTTTGATTGATATTGAGAATTTATATAAAAACACTTATAACCGCAACGGCGGTGTTATTTCAGGTCAGGAGTTTTTTGGTCAACGTGCAAGACTATTCAAACAGCTTGATTTAGTTTTAACAAAATTCTCAAAATCTCAGCTCAACTTAGATGAATATCAAAGTATTAAAAGAGCATTAGGTTTATCTACGAGTTCTATTATGCAACGTTGGGATAGAACAGGAGTGAATAATATAGAAGGATATGCCGCATACATAGAAAAATCAGCTAAGGTTATGAACCTTATGAAAACTGTAGGATTTGTAGGTATAGGATTAGATTTTTCAGGCTATACTTCAAACGTCTATGAAGCTTGTGTAACTGGCAGAGAAAGTGAATGCAGGAAAGCAACAATCAATGAATATAGCAAATTTGGTTTGAAGCAAGGATCTGGTATTATTGCAGGTAAAATAGCAGGTACATTAGCAAGAAGCACTTGCATGTGGGCTTTTGGTTTAATCACAGCAGAAGTTGGAGCTATAGGAACTGGGCTATGTTTCGTAACAGGGGTTGGTACAGGTATATTGGCTGGAAAGCAAATTGAAGAAATAGGTGAAAATTTTGGAGAGAAATTAGGTAATTCCATTAATGATGGAATCGATTATTATAAAGACAAACCATTTACTTCACCTGATTCATTTAATGAAGACAAGAGTGCTTTAATATATGAAAAACTTTTTAATTGAAAATGCAAGCGTAATTCAATTAATATTTATTATTGTGTTTTTTTTGGGGTTTTTATTATTGCTTTTTGTATCGTATGTGTTTAATAAAGATGCTTATAAGGAGATAGTTATATTATATGAGCAAAAATTTGGTCGCTTGCCTTTAACTGCTAGTATGGCTAAACATGCTAGTTTAATAGCAACACCATCTAGTTACGGTGCAAAAATTGGTTTTATAATGGGAAGTCTTATATTTCCATATAATAGAGTTACAAATCATGATATGAGTATTGAGGCTTATCATTTTATACGAAAATTGCCTTCTAACTTGACTTTAGGATTCAGAATTGAAGCTGCGCTATGGGTTGTTTCTACATTAGCTTTTATTATTGCGCTTTGCTTGCAAAACTTTCTCTAGAGAAAAAGGGACTCTAAAGAGTCCCTTTTTTTATGGCGTTAATTTTATTTTAGCGCACCTTAAATCTGATCAACAATCCATCCATATGTTGCCGCTGGCAATAAACCGCTGGCAATAAACCGCTGGCAATAAACCGCTGGCAAACACATTAGGATTCACGGAAGGATTCGCCACTGGTGAATGCGGCCTGTTGCCAAGGATAACGATAGCCATATTGTTAGCCGGGTCGATGGCTGTTAGTGTACCTGTCCATCCGGTGTTGCCATACGTGAGAACTTGCGAGAACACTGAACGTAGGCGTCATGGAAGCATTACCATTGATACGCCAGCCAAGGCCAAACGTAGCGTCTTCTGGTGAGCTTTGAGTGAACTGCTCTACCGTAGCCCTGTCAAACAGTCTGACGTTGCCATAGGCCCCGTCATTAAGCATAACCTGCATCAGAACAGCCATATCGCTTGTGTCCGAGAACAATCCGGCATGTCCCGATACACCGCCCATCGAGTACCAGGCTTTTTCATCGTGAACCTAGCCCCATATCGTACTGGTACGGATGTTAGGGAAGCTGATCACACCATCGCGAGTGTTGCCGTTCAGTTCGGTAGCGGCGATTTGTTGCGGATTAAGTCTTTTCAGCAATGGATTAAACAGGGTATGTGTTAACCCCAGTGGTTTATAAATATTGTTCTCTACATATTTATCAAGCGGCATAGCTGCTACAGATTCAATGATGAAACCGAGGATCATGTAATCTACATCGCTATAGATATGTTTCGTTCCTGGTTGGTATTCATACAGTGTGAGATTTGCTACGGAGGCGGATTCTGGTTTGGTAAAGTGGCTGATGGCCGTTTTTGGGTAGAATTTGAAAAAACCAATGTCCTTGTCTGCCGGAATAAGTTACATACTTGCATACGGAAGAGTTGAAGCATCAAAGTCACATCTTTGATGCTGATTTTACTTTAGAGTGATGACTCATTAAATATGAGTGAATGAATATGCATCTGTACGAATGCATATGATTTGAAGCAGATACAGCCCCCGTAAAAGCACCCAATCAAAAATTTCAACCAGATATTATAAGCTAACTTTTTGTAATATAAGTCTTATTATCATCTTTTTTTATCCATTCCCTCTCCCGGTGGGAGAGGAAGAACGCCACTTTCGCAATTCTTGCTCTTTCACTTGCTGTTTCTTGATACTTACCCTGATAACTATTATCTTGCTCCTGTGAGATGAGAGGACTCCCCTATGAGTGAAGACGATCTGTTTAGCCGCCGGCCCATGGGCATGAGAATGGCAATGATCGTGCGTCAGTGGCGCGCGGTGATTGACGATGCCATCCTCGATACCGGGTTAACCCAGTCGAGCTGGACGGTGATGATGCAGCTTCAGCAACTGGGGGATAATGTCTCTGTCAGCGAGCTGGCGGAAGTGCAGGGCATTGAACTGCCGCCGCTGATGCGCACGCTCACACAGCTGGAAAAGCGGGGCTATCTGCTGCGCACCACATCGCCTTATGACAAGCGCATCCGGCTGTTGACGCTGACACCTGAGGGCAAGGCTATCCTGAAAACACTCACTCAGGTGATAGAAACCTTTCAGGCCCGCGTCTCACAAAACATCGCACCTGAACATATCGAGATTTTCAGCACTACTTTGAATCAAATCGCCTGCAATTTGCGGACAATCCGCGAAGAAGATAACAAGACTGAATAACCATGACTCCTGAACAGAAATTTGCCCGCTGGGTAAGGGTGAGTATTGCCTCTTTCCTGCTGATGTTTGTCTATTTTATCGTTGCGGATATCTGGATCCCGCTGACGCCAGACTCCACCGTAATGCGCGTGGTCACGCCCGTGTCGGCGCGTGTTTCCGGCTATGTGGCGGCGGTGCATGTGCACAACAACAGCCAGGTGAAGAAAGGCGATCTGCTGTTTGAACTTGATGACACGCCGTTTCGTAACAAGGTTGAAGCGGCGCAAATCGCTCTGGAGCAGGCGCGTCTGTCTAACGACCAGCTGGATGCCCAAATCAGCGCCGCGCAGGCCAGCCTGAAAACGGCAGAGCTGACCGCCCGCAACGATAAAGTGACGTTTGAGCGCTATCAGAAACTCAGCACCTTACAAAACGTCTCCCAGTCCGATCTGGATAAAGTGCGGACTACCTGGCAGAGCAGCGAGCAGTCCGTCAGCTCGTTGAATGCCAATATCCGCAACCTGCGTATTCAGCGCGGTGAGCGGGATGAGCACCGCAACGTTACGTTGCAAAAATACCGTAATGCGCTGGATGAAGCCGAGCTGAACCTTGGCTGGACGAAGGTATACGCCGAAGCGGACGGCACGGTAAGTAACCTCCAGCTCAGCCCGGGGTTTTATGCCTCGTCGGGCTCAGCTGCTCTGGCGCTGGTGAACAACCAAACCGATATCGTGGCGGATTTCCGGGAAAAGAGCCTGCGTCATACCCATCAGGGAACGGACGCTGCCGTGGTGTTCGATGCCTTCCCGGGGCAGGTGTTCCGCGCCCACGTAGTCAGCAGCGATGCGGGGATCTTGGCGGGGCAGGAAGCGGTAAACGGCGAACTCTCTGAACCAGAAACCTCTAACCGCTGGGTACGTGATGCCCAGAGGATGCGTATTCACGTGGCGCTGGATGAGACGCTGCCGAAGCATCTGCCCACCGGCGCGCGTGCCACCGTACAGCTCTATAATAGCGAAGGCACGTTTGCGCGCTTCTTCTCCGGGATGCAGATCCACCTGGTGAGCCTGCTTCACTATGTCTATTAATACTCTGGCGAGGGTCTTTACCCCGCACGGCAACATCGTCTACACGGCAAACGACTTTCGCCAGACACTGCGCATCGTCTTTGCCGGGATGGTTGCGCTCAGCATCTCAAGTTTTTACAACACCAGCTACGGCGTGTTTTTTGTGGTTTATCCCATCATGCTGTTGTCGCTGGTGCCGGTGTTTAACCGCCACGTCGCGAAGCAGTTTATCTTCAGTGCGTCGCTAAACTGCATCGAAATGGTAATTATCATCGGCTATTTGTCGCAATGGCCGCTGATCATGACTCTGGTGGTATTTGCCCTGTACGTGATGCGTTTTCGCTTTATGAGTAAAGGGCCGCTGTTCCTGTTCGGCTCGATGGGCGTGGTGTGCCAGAGCGTAATGCTCAATTTTATGAGCTACCCGACAACCAACTGGCATACGTTGATCTTTTCCAACATCGAAGCCAGCGTGATGGCAGTGTGTCTGAGTGCGCTGATGAACTATCTGCTGCCGGACGTTGAACCCCGCAGGCCGCCACCGCTGATTGAGAAAGACGATGCCCGCGTGCGTCACGAATCGCTGCTCTCCGGCACTGTGGCTACGCTTATCTTCGTGGTGTTTCAGATTAGCGACCTGAGTGACTCCCTTTCGGCGCTGATGGCCGGGATTTTGATCCTGTTCCCGATGCACTATCGCGGCTCGGTCATGAGCTCTATCTGGCGTGTGGCAGGCGTGGTGCTGGGGTGTCTCTATATCCTGGTGGTGCAGCTCATCCTTTACGATCACAGCAGCCACATGTTGCTGATGATGCCGCTTATCGGCCTCGGGCTGGCGTTTGGCGCGCGTTTGCATGTGATGGAGAAAGTGGGGGCCGGGGTGGGCTTTGCCAGTATCACCACCATCGGCATTATGTTCGGGCAGAACATGCACCCGGACAGCGACCTGGTGTTTAGCGACCTGTATCGCATCACCTCCGTGACCTTTTCGCTGGTCGCCACGCTGACGCTGGTTTTTCTGGTGCATTTGATACTTAACTGTTTTGCACCAACGCGATACGTGATCCGCAATACCTGACACACATATTTATTTCGTTCTGTGCTATCACTGTCGACCGGATAATCTGGCGACAAAAGGAACGGATGAATGTGGCAGACGCGAGCGCTTGAGCTAAATAATCAGGCTTACTGGAACTGGGAAAAGGCCTGCGAGCTGGTCGACTACGCCGTCGCACATGAGTTCAATACCGTGATTGTCGGGCAGGTCGACCTGTTCGACAAACTGGTTTCCCCCAAAGGTTACACCCCGCACCATTACAACGATCGTCTCTCAAGCCAGCAGCGCGCCCGCTGCGTGTATCTCAACCGCCTTGGGCTGCTGTGCCAGCAGAAAGGTCTGCGATTTTACCTTCAGGCGAAGGAGTTTAACTTCCCGACCGATCTGCTGCTGGCACACCCGCATTTGTTCGAGGCGGGCCAGGGCGTGCGCTTTGATGTCGATTTCTGGTGCGCTTATCTTTCTGAAAAAGTCTCCCTGATTTGCCAGCGCATTCCCTCGCTGAACGGCCTGCTGGTGGCAATCTCCAATACCGACGGGCTGTTGCCGATTTCACGCCCAAACTGGGAACTGTCGGCGCAGGATGATGAAAACCGTGCGAAACGCGACGATGAGCGCAGCTGTTCGCTCTACAGCCGCTGTTTCAATGCGCTATCCCGGGCGATGCAAAACGAGAATAAACATCTGGTGCTGCGCGTGTTCCCGGCCGGGAATCACGATCTCGGTAACGTGCTGGAGGCCATCCGTCCGCTGCCGGAAAGCGTGAGCGTGTCCATCAAGCTGACCCCGGAACGGTTCTGGCCGTCATTCCCCAATAACCCGGCACTGCTGGCAGTGCGCGAACGCGAAGTCTGGGCGGAAATCGATCTGGTGGGTGAAGAGGTTGGCTGGGGCATCTTCCCGTTCCCGCGTATTGACGAACTCCAGGGGCGGTTGCTTTGGTGTCGCAGTAACCCGGCTATCCGCGGCGCAGTATGCAAAACCAGCTGGGAAGGGGTCGATAACCACTGGATTATCGGCACCCTCAGCGAGTGCAACCTGGTGGCCTGTAGTCAGATGCTGATGAGTGACGGCGCTCACCAGACCCAGGCGCAGCTGCTGACGCACTGGCTGGACGAATGCTACGGATGGCGGCCAGACGAGCAGACTCTCGGTACTTTCCAGTCCTTACTTGAGCAGGCCGGTCAGGTGCTTTATCAGGCCATCTATGTGCGTGACCACGTTTTTCATCGCCACAGTCAGGTACCTGAAAGCTACGGCCAGGCGGTGTGGAGCCTGTTTGGGCAGCTAAACCGCAACCACTGGCTGCCCGGCTCTGAGCGCGATGTCTTCTTTAGCGCCAGCGATGTTGAGGCCTCTGCGGCCTCTCTTTCACGTATTGCGAAAGAGAAAGACGATGCGGGGGCGGCGTCTGCCGCTCTGCGTGAGGAGGCGCTGCGCTTTGCTGAAACCGCCGCGTTCCCGTGGTCGCTTAAACAGCGCTGGCTGGAAGAGTGGCAAGGGCTGGCGCTTTACTGCCACCTGTTTTTACACGCCCAGAAGGCTTTCTTCACCCTGCGCTTTGCCCGTGAGGTGGAGAACAGCTGGAGCATGAGAGAGATTTGCCAGATCAATATTCAGGAGCTGTATCGCTGTGCCTCGGAAATGGAAGATTACTGCGCGAAACACGCGGAAGCTTCCCCGGGGTTGCATGTGCTTTTCGATGCCTCCCGGGTGCGCGCCCTGGCCGACAGCCTTGGCGATGAGCTTAAAGGGCTGAAGTAGTTTGACGCGCGTCACATAAAAATCCCGACCGGATATTTTTGTGTGACGCTTATCGCATCACCCCTTTCCCTGCCCGCGAATAGCGTGACGCATGTCACTCGACATTCCTGACCTCTTCCCGCTTTGTGAGTGACCAGGCAGATCCCGACAATCTGCGCGAATGGCCTCTCGCGACACTTATCAAACTCGCTGATGATACCGGCGTAATGTATTGATTCTGCGTGATATGAGGAAGCTATGTCTCAGGGTGAAGGGTGGTTGGCTCAGGGTGATGCAATAACGCATTTTCGTGTCAGCATCGCCAGAGAAGAGCGTTTTGCTGAGTTTTATACGGGAGAAGGGGCTGACGGGCGTTTGCATGATGCCAGTGGGCAGCCTGGAGAGTCGTTTTGTCGGCAGATTTTCTGCCAGACCCACGCCCGGCGCGGTGTGGATCCCTCACAGGCAATGCCTCTCAATCACATCGCTGAAAGCGGCGACAGCGGTATTGTCTCTTTCTCTGGTTTTCGCGCCCTGCCTTTTCACGTGCAGTGCTGGCTGGGCGTCGATATTGTCGCGCCGCGTGATGGTGAATATGCCTTTCGGCTTGGCACCTGCGGCGGTGTGCGGGTGTGGCGTTCGCGCGAACAGCTTGCCTGTTTTACGCCGTTTACCCGCAATCAGATGCAGTACGTGCTCGTTCGGCTGGCGCTGCGTGAGGGCAAAAACAGCCTGCTTATCCATCTTGATGAGCTGTTTGAGCGTGACACCGATTTTTCGTTGCACATGGTCTATCTTGACGAGCCTGCGCTCGGCATCGTGCCGGTGACGGGAAACCCGCTGCCGGCAAACCCCGTACTGCCTGCGCCTGACGGCAATCGCCTGCTTGCACTGATAGCGCAACGCGAGTACGGCCCCGAAGCCGATGCGCTGCTGTATCGTCTGCTAAAACAGGTGAGCGCGCGGGAAGAAGGGTCGGTGTTTTCCCTGCTCACACTATTACAGCTGTGGGAAAACAAGCGGCAGGGGGATTTCCCGGAGCCGCTGTGGCGAAGGGTGAAATCAACCATTCTGGGTTATCGCTACTGGCATGATGAGCGCGGTTGCGATGCGATGGATTTCTGGGGTGAAGATGACGCCCCTGCGTTTCACACGGCCCAGATGCAGGCCGGGGCGCTTTTCCCTGACGAACGCTTTATTGCCTCTTCACGCTTTGGCCATCAACAGCAGCGGCTGGGTGAAATGCGCCTGAAAGGAGTCAACGCATGAATAAAGAACAGCTAATGAGCACCCTGGAGCGCGTGGTGCGTGGTTTTTGTCGCCTGAAAAATCTTGATGAAGTGGGCGTGAGTGACGGCTTTGCAATCCATTTTGAAGAGTGGGAGTGGGAAGTCGGCGTGGGGCTGTACGGTTTCTGGCGCTTTGCCGATTTCCAGAACGATGCCGCCCTGCAACAGTCGATCCTCGAATGGTATGAAACCCAAATCGGCAAAGGCCTGCCGGAGATGCAGATCAATACCACGGCACCGATGATCGCCCTGGCACTGGTGGCCGGGCATCATCAGCGCCAGGATCTGCTGGCAACGGTCAATGACTGGGCGGATGCCCTGCTGCGCGACCTGCCCAGGACCGAAGAGGGTGGTTTTCAGCATGTAGTGAAGGAACAACCCAACACCGGGCAGCTGTGGGACGACACGCTGTTTATGACCTGCCTGTTTCTCGGCGTGGCGGGTATTGTGCTCAAAAGACGCGATTTGATCGACGAAGCGGGATACCAGTTTTTGCTGCACACGCGATATCTCAGCGATCCGGTGACAGGGCTCTGGTATCACGGCTGGACGTTTGTGGATAAACACCACTTCGCGGGCGCGTTCTGGGCACGTGGCAACGCGTGGATAACCGTTGCCATCCCGGAATTTATTGCCCTGATGGACGAGCATCTCGATGCCAGCGTGCGCCGGTATTTGTCGCAGGTAGTGGCGCGGCAGGTACGGACGCTTTGCGCGTTGCAGGCAGATAACGGCATGTGGCACACGGTGCTGGACGATCCTCTCTCTCCGCAGGAATCCTCCGCGACTGCGGGGATCGCCTACGGGATGCTGCGCGCGGTGCGCATGGGGATCCTCGATGAGTCCGTTAGCGGTTCTGCCCTGCGGGCGTTTGAGGCGGTGATCGCGCGGATCGACGACGGCGGACTGGTGCTTGAAGCCTCACGCGGTACGATGCTCGGCTGGGATATTCAGTACTACTGCGATATCGCGATGACGCCGGTGCCTTACGCGCAGGCGCTCACGATGCTG
The DNA here is from genome assembly GCF_052886895.1 of Enterobacter sp. C4G1. NCBI lineage: Bacteria > Pseudomonadati > Pseudomonadota > Gammaproteobacteria > Enterobacterales > Enterobacteriaceae > Enterobacter > Enterobacter sp. C4G1. The sequence continues at coordinate 1,674,435 of NZ_JBQVVV010000001.1, forward strand.
CTGTTGCTGGAGATGGAGCAGGGCGGCTGGCTGGAAGAGAAAACCGGGGCGTAATGCCCCGCTTTTACAGATGCAGTACCGTCGGGATTTGCGAGAGCAAAAACAGAATCAAACCAATGGTCCCGCCTACCAGCGTGCCGTTGACGCGGATGAACTGCAAATCTTTGCCGATATTCAGCTCTATCTGACGTGACATATCTTCGGCGTCCCAACTTTTTACCGTGTCGCTGATGTGGCGGGTGAGAAACGCGGCAAAGTCCGGCGCAACACGGTGTGCCGCCTGTTCCAGATGCTCGTTAAGCGAAGCCTGCAGACTGGCATCCGCCATCAGCGTTTCGCCAAACCACAGCCCGGCGTTGGCGATGCGTTGCTTCACGCGTGAGTCTTCGCTTTGCATATCTGTCTTCAGCCACTGGCGCAGGTCGGCCCACATTTCCCCAAGATAACGGTTAAACGCCTCGTCATTTTTCAGGTAATGCTTGATGTTACCGGCTCTGGCAGCCATCTCCGGGTCGTTTTTCAGGTTGTCGATAAGCTTTAGCGTGGCCCTGTCGAACGCCTGGCGGATCTGGTGGGTACGATCGTGGCTGATATCGTCCAGCAGGGTATTCACCGCATTAGAGATCATCTCTGCGCTTTGCTCGCCGAGCCACTCGGTTGGCAACACCATCGCTTTGCGCGGGTGTTCCGTCTCAAGCCAGTGAACAACCTGTGTGGCGATAAATTCCCGTGAACTTTCACGCTGAATCAGCGTAATCAGTCGATTGATGATGGCGTCCAGCAGCACCTGATGGCGATTGTTTCTGGTCATGCTCTCGAGGATGACGGCGCTGGTTTCGGTGAAATCCACCTTATCGATAGCCTTATGTACGGCGCGCTTTAGCAGGCGCTGGATGCGTCCGTCGTCGGTGAGTTCGAGGAACCCGCTCATCACCTGAATCAGATGCTGCCCCACGCGCCGGGCGTTGTCGGGCTGGCTGAACCAGCCGCCAATCATTTTTGCCGGTTCATAGCGGCGGATCAGCGCCACCAGGGACTGCGTATCGAGAAATTTCTCCTGTACGAACAGGCCGAGATTGTCGCCGATCCGGTCTTTATTACGCGGGATAATCGCCGTATGGCGCGAGATAAACGGGACCGGTACGCGGCGAAACAGGGCGACCACCGCAAACCAGTCCGCCAGCGCGCCAACCATTGCCGCCTCGGCAATGGCCTTCACACCCCGCACCCAGAAGGTCTGAGGCAGGAAGAGCGTCGCGATAAATGCTGCGCCGGCAATCAGCAGCAGCGACAGCGCCAGCAGCTTGGCGCGCTTGAGTTCAGTCTGTTTTTCCATGGGGTAAGGATAGAGGGAAGCGGGGGGAAGATGCAAAGTGGGTGAAACATCATCTTATTTGCGATTCTGGAATACGGCTTCAGGAACGCGAGTGTACCGAGGGAAATTTCGTTTAATTTTCCATCGTTTTGTATATTCTTTTTTGTATATACAATCAGGGAAGGGTACACTATGCCTACGGAGTTTGAATGGAATAGCAGCAAGGCGAAAAGCAACCTGCAAAAGCACGGGATCCGTTTTGAAGAGGCGGTTTTGGTTTTTGACGATCCCTGCCATTTGTCTGTGCAGGAGCGTTATGAGAACGGCGAGTTTCGCTGGCAAACAATCGGACTTGTGCATGGCATCATTGTTATTCTGGTTGCGCACACGATCCGTTTTGAAAGCGGGAATGAAATCATTCGTATCATCAGCGCACGTAAGGCAGACCGTAAAGAAAGGAGCCGTTATGAGCATTGTTAAACATAAACGCGGTAGTGCTGCTGAAGTTAGCGTTCATCGCGAGGCCGAACTTCACGCGTTAGCGGAAAAACCCGACACGGAAATTGACTATAGCGATATTCCGGCAACGGATGGGGCGCTGTGGAACGACGCGGTGCGCGGCAAGTTCTATCGACCGTTAAAAACCCAGGCGTCTGTGCGTATCGATGCAGATGTTATGGAATGGCTTAAACGCCCGGGAAAAGGGTATCAGACGCGACTCAACGCTATTTTACGCGAGGCGATGCTGCGCGATCAGAACAAAAAATAGCGCTTAACGGGCAGCACCAATGGCTGCCCATTCGCTCAGAAGGTGCTTCCCAGTAATCTCCACAGCACCCACCCGCCAAATACCATCAGCACTCCACCTGCCGTACGCTCGATAATCCAGACTGAGTGGCTTAACCTCTTCTGCACGGCGGGCAGCCCGATCAGTGACACCACGGCTAAGTCCCACACCAGCACAACCATCACCATCCAGATGCCGCTCACCGATTGCTGTAGCAAAGTTACGTCCGGCCCCAGCAACGCCGTCATTAAGGCCAGGTAAAACAGGGCATTTTTCGGGTTCAGCAAGGCGGAGCCAAGCCCGAGTAGGATCTGTTTGCGCCATGTGGGGATGTGCGGGTTTGTTTCTGTTAGCGAAAGCGGCTGCGGTGTGCTGCGCACCAGTTGCGAACCGATCCACAGCAGATACAGCGCTCCGCAAAGCTCGATAAGCGTAAACAGCCACGTAAACTGGCGCAGCGCGCTCCAGCCGATAATCACCAGCAGGATGTACACCCCGTTGCCTGCAGCAATCCCTATGCACAGCCCGGCGCTGCCGCGCAGGCGGTAGCGTGCGGCGTAGCCTACCAACAGGAAAAAATCCGGCCCCGGGCTTAACAGGGCGACAAAATGTGCCAGCGCCAGGGCGAGAAATGCGGAGGGGAAGAACAGTTCCATAGTGACCTCATCATAAAAACAGAGGTCAGGTTACGGCTACCCAGAACCTATTTATTGTCTGATATTGATCGGCCCGTTGCGTACTGGCGAGGTGTGGCCGCCGTATAGCTCACGAAGGTTTTGTGGAAATGGCTCTGATCGGCAAAACCGCTCTGGTAGCCAACGTCCGCAATATCATCTCCGGCACGCAGCCTCGCTTTGGCGTACTCCACGCGTGAGATGTTGAGAAAACTGCCCGGCGTTAAGCCAGTATCTTGCTTAAAAGAGCGGATCAACGTCTCTTTACGCAAGGAAAATTGCTGCGCCAGTACGTCCAGCGAGGGCGGGGTGGCAAGGTCAGACAACAACGCCTGCTGGAGTAACTGGCTGGTGGGTCGCAGTACGTGTTTGTCTTCGTCGCGCTGGGGGAGAGCAGAAAGCAGCGCATTAAGCGCAGAGGGGGTCATGTTTTCAACAACTTCAAGATAATGCGCAAACAGTGATTCATCGCGGATAACCTGCTGCGCGAGAGGCAAATCGGTGTCGATATAGAGCATATGGTAGCTGCGCGGTTGATCTGCCACTGGGTTACAGCTGTGTGGTACGTATGCCGGGATCACCACGATGTCGCCAGCCTCCAGAAGGTACTCTTGCCCGTTACATACGCAGCGCGTCTTCCCTTCCACAATGGCACCGACAGAAAGCTGAACATGGCTGTGGCGTTTATATGCCTGCGTACTGTGCCATGTGCTGCGCAGCTCTACACCCGGTTGCCGGGAAAAGGTCTGGTGAATATGGCGCGGTGTTGTCATTGGTCTGTCCTGACTTCGTTTTATTTTTTATAGCACAGCTGAATGCAGAGTCGGAGATCAGGATGGCGAGAAAGCGATTTGTTTTATGTCACATTTAACATTAATCGTATCAATAATTGGCTGGCCGAGCGTTAATAAAAAAACCTGCCATCTGGCAGGTTTTTTTGAACTCAATAAGGCTTAGAAGCTCACGCCGCCGCCAACATAGGCACCGTCGATCAGGGTGTGGTTTGGACGACCGTCTTTGCCATCAACGCTCACGTGGCGGTAACCCACTTTCAGGGTCACGGGTTTGATTGGGGTCCAGCTTACGCCGCCGTTGGCTTCCACGTAGTTTTTCACGCTGTTGTTCAGGCCGTCTGGTGCCACATAGCCTTCACCAAACACGTTAATGCTGTCGGTCACGGCAACGCTCACGCCGCCACCGATTGGGAAGGCCACGCCGTTATCGCCTTTTTTCGGGCCAACGTAGAGAGCTTTCGCACCAGCGTTCAGCATCACCGGGCCAACTTCGAAATTGTAACCTGCGCCAACGCCACCGGTCGTGGTGCCGTCATCGGTATTTTTCAGCCAGCTACCTTCGGTGTATAAACCAGAGGTCGATTTGCCCATTTCAACATTCAGGTTAGTGAAGTTTTTACCCTGCTCAATACTCCCGCCCATTGCCAGTGCGGAACCCGACACAACAGTCAGAGCAGAAAGGATAAGAACGTTAAGCTTTTTCATGAGTGTTTCCTCGTCATCAAATTAATCTGAGGACACCTTAACAAGCGATGTTTATGACTGCAAATGTGATGTGGTTCGCAATTTTATGCTGATTTTGTTAATGGATTTATCTTTTAGTGTTGGTTAAAGGTTGGTTTACCGCCGCGTCAATACGTATTGTTTTGGAGTTTAGAAAAAGTTTAATTTTCTATCTAAACAGACGTTGAACAGGGAGGGGATATTGATTCGGCGTGGATTAATTACGTTTCTAATAATTTCCAAAAATGTTTCAAATGTCATCGTTGAAAACGTAAATTTACATTTCTATGCTTAAAATATACGCAACTGTACCAAACAAATGCATATTGATGGCATCAATGCATTTGACATCATTTCATTAAATGATTTTGGGCAAGGACATTTCCTGTGTTCTGCGTTTGTCATGTGTATGTTGATTAAGCTGGACTTTTATCTACGTAAACTCAGATCCCGATCTCAAAGAGTAGGCTTCCTCACCATTTACGCGAATTCAGAAAAGGACTTACACTTTTAACAGGACGTAATTCATGGCAAGGAACGAATATGTATTACAGGAATGATGTCATCAGTTATTTGCAGTCCAATAAAATTCTTGCAACGAAACTGGACCATGCCGTCGCGGGCGTAAGGGACGCAGTAGTTGACCAAATTGAAACAATCGGGGCAGGCGCAAAGCGAGCACTTTATTACACGTCATGTTTTACGGATGAATATCAGGATGTCTGTAAAAGACAAAAAACTGAAGATCAGAGGTTTTTATACGGCGTTGTTCATCTTTTGCAACATAGAGATGTTGTTTATGAAATGCTCAAAGTATATTTTGATGAAATATTTAAAAACAAAACATCGAGTCAATTGGAACATATCAAAAAGATGCTAATGGCAGTGAATATCCACATTGCTGCTAGCTCTCTTTCCAGAGTAGGCTTCACATTAGCGACGGCCTCTTCTGTTGCTGTGGGCATGGGACTTAAACTTGAACTTAGTGTCTTTACTGGTCGCGTGGCGGGTATAGCTTCAATGGGCGCCAGCTTATATGGTGTAGTGCAGAAGGCAGCAGATTCAGCCTATAGGCTCCGCTTCACTAATCCCTCTTACTATGCGGCATTATATATGCAGGAGTTAGAGATGATGTATTTCCTGATCGAACCCATATTTGAGCGTGCCGGTGCAATAAAAGCACAATGGGCTTCAGATGAAGATGTTGTAGACATTATTACAAGAATGATTAGGTAGGTGCAATGATATACATAAAGAGAATGTTACTTTGGCTAGTTCGTCAGTTATTTGTATCCTATGCACCACAAATATGCATGATGATTTTTGCAGTGTCATATATTCATTTTTTCAGAAATGGCCCTCTATGGCCTATTGGCCTGTTTGCAATATTCATAATTTATATATTTGCACGTTACGTGAAGTGGTGAAATTTAGTCATTAACCTTCTATATATCTTGATAAGGAAATTATATGTCTACCCCCGCACACCTCTGGCTCGAAGATGAAAATGGATCTCCCATCGTCGGCGGCTGTTTAATGCCTCTGCGTTTAGGTTCCATCGAATTGAAATCATTTGCCCACGGTGTAACTATTCCCGTTGATCCCAACTGGGGAAAACTCACCGGTACACGCGTTCACAGTCCTATTACCATCGTCAAAGAATTTGACCAGACTACCCCCATTCTTTATCGCGCGGTGTGTGAGGGGCGAACCTTAAAGAAAGCCATCATCAGGATGTACCGCATTCTTGATTCCGGTATCGAGGCTGAATATTTCAATATCATTCTTGAGAACGTAAAGCTCACGACGGTTTCACCGTACCTCTCTCCTAATGGCCTAAGCAGCACGCATCTGGAAACGCTTGAATTGCGTTATGAGTCGATAACCTGGAAGTATACGGAAGGAAATATTATCTATCGTGATACGTGGAATGATCGATGCACTGCCTGATTTCATAACCCTCTCCAGAGGGAGAGGGGGCAGAACGCCAACTACTTACGTAACCCCGCAAACGCCGCCCGGATCTCATCTTCCGGCAGCGCCAGGCCAATAAACACCATCACGCTCCGTGGTGCTTCATCACCCCAGGGTCTGTCCCAGTCGGCGCTGTACAGGCGCTGCACGCCCTGGAACAACAGGCGGTTTGGCTCGCCGTCTATCCACAACATCCCTTTGTAGCGCAGCAGCTTGTCGGCGAACGACAACAGCAGGTTTTCCATTACGCGGGACACGTCGCTGATATCCACCGGGTAATCCAGCTCGACCACAATCGACGACACATCGTTTTGCTTGTCGGCCATAAAGTGAAAGCGCGGCTTCGAGGTGACGTTCTCTTCCAGCATAAATCCGTTGGTGTTGAACAGCTGAGACAGGTCGATATCGCCAAAGGTCACGGTATAAACCGGTGCGCGTGAGTTAATGCGTGCCAGGCGTTCGCGCAGCTTTTCGCTGTAGCCCGCCACATCGGTTTTGGTCAGCAGGATGCGGTCGGCGTAGCCCACCTGGGACTGAGCGATAGTAAACTGGTTCATCTGTTCGTCGGCGTGTACCGCATCAACCAGCGCAATCACGCCGTCCAGCAGGTAGCGCTGGCAGAGGATTTCATGAGAGAAAAAGGTCTGAATAATCGGGCCGGGATCGGCCATGCCGGTGCATTCAATCACCAGGCGGTCGAAGTCGATCTCCCCGCGATCTCGGCTGTCGAGCAAATCGAGAAGAGCGTCTTCTAATTCATTAGAGCGGGTACAGCAGATGCAGCCGTTGGTCAGGGTTTTGATCTGCGTGGCGCGATCGCCAATCAGCTGGTCGTCTACCGAGACTTCGCCGAATTCGTTTTCGATAACGGCGATTTTGAAGCCGTGCTGTTCGTTCAGAATATGGCGCAGCAGGGTGGTTTTACCTGCGCCGAGAAAACCGGTCAGCAGGGTGACGGCAATCGGGGTCATGGTCTCTCCTTTAGCAGCAGCGTACGCCGCCTTCTCCACTTCCGCCGTAGCGTGCTTCCTGACGCTCGCGGAAGAATTCGGTGTAGGTCATGTACGGCTTATCCGGGTGATTGGTCTTCATATGCTCAACGTAGTTGTCATAGTCCGGGATGCCAATCAGCATTTTCGCCGCCTGACCAAGGTATTTTTTCGCTTCGCCTAAGTTACCAAACATTGTGGTTTCCAGATAGAAAAAGCCCGACGAGGGGGCCGCCGGGCGTTGTTTCCCCTCACCCCAACCCTCTCCCAAAGGGAGAGGGGGAGGATTGCGGATTAATGGTGTGAAGAAGTCTTCACGCCACCTTCAGGAACCGGTACATACGGGGTTTCTTTATCCGTACGACCACTCGCGTTACGCACATTCATCCAGGTTTTGATGCCGTAGAAGATGATGCTGTACACCACCACCAGGAACAGAATACTCAGGCCTGCGTTGGTGTAGTTATTCACCACGATATGGTTCATGTTGGCAATCTGCTGCGCGGTCAGATCCGCGCCGCCTGCGGCAATCTTCGCTTTGTACTGGTTAGCCATGAAGAAGAAGCCTTCCAGCTGCGGGTTGGCGCTGAACAGTTTCAGGCCAAGCGCCCAGGTGGTGCAGAGCAGCAGCCACAGCGCAGGTACCACGGTCACCCAGATGTATTTGGTGCGTTTCATTTTCACCAGTACAACGGTACCCAGCACCAGGGCAACAGCCGCCAGCATCTGGTTAGAGATACCGAACAGCGGCCACAGGCTCTTCACGCCGCCCAGCGGGTCGACAACGCCCTGATACAGCAGGTAACCCCACAGACCAACACAGCCCGCAGTACCCAGCACGCCTGCCACCAGAGAGTCGGTTTTCTTCAGGAACGGCACGAAGTTGCCGAGCAAGTCTTGCAGCATAAAGCGGCCAGCACGGGTGCCCGCATCCAGTGCAGTCAGGATGAACAGCGCTTCAAACAGAATACCGAAGTGGTACCAGAAGCCCATGTCCGCCCACGGCAGCACTTTGTGGAACACGTGGGCGATACCCACAGCCAGCGTCGGTGCGCCACCCGCACGGTTCAGAACTGACGGTTCGCCGATGTCCTTCGCCGTCTGCATGATCTGCTCAGGTGAAATCACAAAGCCCCAGGAGCTGACGGTTGCCGCAGCGTGTGCGCTCGCATCTTTCAGCTGCGCCATGATCAGCGCCGCGTTGTCACCGCCCATCTCGTGCAGGTTTGGCATGGTGATGCCCAGACCGGCTGGAGGGGTGTTCATCGCGAAGTACAGACCTGGCTCGATAATGGACGCTGCCACCAGAGCCATGATCGCCACGAAGGATTCCATCAACATGGCACCGTAGCCGATCAGACGCGCGTCTTTCTCGTTCGCCAGCAGCTTCGGTGTGGTACCGGAGGCAATCAGCGCGTGGAAGCCAGATACCGCGCCACAGGCGATGGTGATGAACAGGAACGGGAACAGTGCGCCTTTCCACAGTGGGCCAGTACCGTCGATGTACTGCGTCACTGCTGGCATTTTCAGATCCGGGTTAATCACCAGGATACCGATCGCCAGACCGACGATAACGCCGATTTTCAGGAAGGTCGCCAGGTAGTCACGCGGTGCCAGAATCAACCAGACCGGCAGCAGGGCAGAGATGAACGCGTAACCGATCAGCGCGAAGGTGATGGTGGTGTCCTTGAAGGTCAGCGCCGGGCCCCAGTACGGGTCGTGTGCAATCACGCCGCCGAAATAGATGGACGCCACCAACAGCACAATACCAATCACCGACACTTCGCCCACACGTCCTGGGCGCAGGAAGCGCATGTAGATACCCATGAACAGCGCAATCGGCACGGTAGAGCAGACGGTGAAGACACCCCACGGGCTTTCGGCCAGTGCTTTCACCACGATTAACGCCAGCACCGCAAGGATGATGATCATAATCAGGAAGCAGCCGAACAGGGCGATAGTCCCCGGCACGCGGCCCATCTCTTCTTTGACCATCTCACCCAGAGAGGCGCCGTTACGGCGAGAAGAGATAAACAGCACCATAAAGTCCTGCACCGCACCCGCCAACACCACGCCTGCGAGCAGCCACAGGGTACCTGGCAGGTAACCCATCTGTGCCGCCAGTACCGGGCCGACCAGCGGACCTGCACCCGCAATCGCGGCAAAGTGGTGGCCAAACAGCACGTAGCGGTTGGTTGGCACGTAGTTCAGGCCGTCATTGTTGATGACCGCCGGCGTGGAACGCGTCGGGTCAAGCTTCATGACCTTTTGCGCGATATAAAGACTGTAGTAGCGATAAGCCACAAGGTAGACGGAAACAGACGCGACCACGATCCACAGGGCGCTTACGTGTTCGCCCCGGCGTAATGCGACAACCGCCAGACAGAAAGCGCCGAGGATCCCGAGTAAGGCCCAGGGCACGTGCTTCAGTAGTTTTTTAGTATCCATAATAGACCTGGTTTTTTATGTAAAGAAAAAAGGGTCAGGGTTCGTTGTGTGGAGGTATTGATTAATGCTGGTGGGATCGTGCCAGATCGTTACACATGTAAAGGAAGGTAAATGGGCGAGTGGTTGTAAGTCGTGGGTAAGCGGTCAAAGATGCGGGCGAGTGGTTCAGACTCGCCGCAGGCGGTAAAAATTATGTGATTCAGATCACTACGTTAGCGTCTCTGGCTCCTGGGTCAGGTAGCCTTCCAGCGTATCCAGAAGCTTATCTTTCAGCCATTGCGGCTCCAGAACCTGAATGTCGGGCAGCCAGTAGAAAATCAGCGGCAGGATCTGATTTTCGTGTGCAGCCTGGCAACGAAGCGTTGTGCCGCTGTGTTGTTCGGCAATCAGCTCCTGCTCTGGCAGTAAATTCCGGCGTCTGAAGTAGTGTGAAATATTATTGTTTATGAATATTTTCACCTCGAAAGTATCTTCCGATACCCAGGGGCCTGGGCTTTTTTCCAGCAGCGCAAGGGTGCCTTCTTCAGGGATAAATGTGGTGCTCTGAATATCAAACCAGCTTATCTGGCTTAGTGAAAAGGATTTCAGCCGCCTATTTTCGGTGGCTTGTAAATACCATATATTCTTTTTGTTAATGAGTTTGTAGGGGTTAATTTGACGTGTTTTGCCTTTATAAACGATCTGGCAAACATTACAGTTTTTAATCGATTTCTCAATATTAGGTAAATGACGGCGAATATCCGTTTTCACGGTATGTTCTGCATTGTTGCCCAGAATGAGAATATGATTGTCATCCACGCGAGTTTCGAGCTGTTGCCAAAAGTCGGTATTTCGCTCAGGAAAAAAATTATCAGCATTCAGGAAGTTAGCAATGGTGTGGTGCAGCCCCTGCCCGGAGGGCGCTTGCGGGGAGTGGATCAGGCGATATTGCCCATTACCGGTGTGCTCAACAATGGGTGAAAGTGCATTCAAATCACGATACACGGTGCGCTCAGTAATTTTAAATTTTTCCATCAGTGCACTTCGGTTTACCACACCGTTTAAATGTAGCTCTACCAGAATATCGACCAGACGTTCAGCCGAGCGGCTCCGCGTCGCATTAGCCATAAGGTATTCCTGTTAATTTAATGGATCTACGCTGAATTATGCGGGCAGCACTGACACGGGATGTCAGTATTCAGGCGCAGTAAATTTCTCTTATGGTTATATAACGGCGTGATTTAGCGGAAACCTTAATATTTTTTGCGGGAAGCCGCGCTGGCCGGGGGATAGCCAGCGCGTAGAGGGGTCAGATGACAGCGTCCATCTCCATCATTACCGGGTGGAAACGGCGTTTAAAATAGATCAGGCCGTGGCCCTCCTGGCTCAGAATGATATTTTTGATTTCAACCAGATAGACCAGATGTGTACCGATGGTCTGCACCTGGCTTATCTCTCCTTCAAGGCTTGCCAGCGCACCTTTAAGCACCGGCTGTGCCAGCGGGCCTTTTTGCCAGCAGGAAAGGGTAAAACGCTCTTCCATCTCCATGCCGGTCATTCCGGCGAAGTGGCGAGCCATGATCTCCTGCTCGTGGTTAAGCACGTTAACGCACAGTCTGCCGTTGCCCTGAAAAACCGGATTCATGGCGCTGTTGGCGTTGATGCACACCATCAACGAGGGCGGTGTATCCGTCACCGAGCAGACCGCGGTAGCGGTAATGCCGCAGCGACCGGCATCACCTTCGGTGGTGACAATATTGACCGCGGCCGACAGGCTGGCCATTGCGTCGCGAAAACGCAGGCGTTGTTCATCTGATTGCATTGAAACCTCCCGCTGCGTTATTTCAGCAGCTTGTCCAGCATGTTGATATCGGTGTTGTTGTGCAGGTGCGGTACCGTCCAGCCGCGCTGGTCATACTCAGACATGCAGCGGTCGACCATCGCCATCATTTTGTCCATGTTGCCGGAGCTTTGTGCCTGACGCAGGCATTGCAGGCGAATTTCATCCTGGCTGCCGGAGTAGTTGATCTCATACAGCTCATGACGGCCGCCAAACTCGCTGCCGATGGCATCCCACATCAGTTTTAAAATCTTGATGCGTTCAACGTGATCCATACCGTTGGAGCCACGCACGTACTTCGCCAGATACTTGTCGATTTGTGGGTTGTTCAGGTCGCGGGCGCTGGAGGGCAGATAGATAAGCCCGCTGGTAACGTTACGCTCGATGATGTTTTTGATCTTCGCATAGGCCATTGGCGCCATGACGCGATAGGTTTGCAGCGCGGCATGATCCGGCAGATACGCGCCGTTCACCCACGGAGTCGCTTCTGAACACATGGAGTCGCTCAGCGCCCAGAACATATTACGCCAGGCCACTACTTCACCCAGGTCTGCCTGCACGCCGCGGAACTCCAGCGTCCCGGTGCACTCCAGCGATTTCTTCAGCAGAGCAGTGATAAAGTCGAGTTTCACCGCCAGACGCACGCAGGCTTGCAGCGGATACATACGGGCAAAACCGCCTTCCATGGTCCAGCGACGGCAACGGTCGAAATCGCGATAGATGAGCACGTTTTCCCACGGGATCAGCACATTGTCCATCACCAGAATGGCGTCGTTCTCGTCGAAACGGCTGGAGAGCGGGTAATCGTAAGGGGAGCCGGTGGCCCCGGCCACCATCTCGTAAGAAGCGCGCGAGATAAGCTTCACGCCTTCGGCATCCATCGGAGCGACGAACATCAGCGCGAAGTCCGGGTTTTCGCCCATCACCTGCGCGGAGCCAAAGCCGATCATGTTGTAGTGGGTCAGCGCCGAGTTGGTTGCCACCACTTTCGCACCGCTGACGATGATCCCGGCGTCGGTCTCTTTTTCCAGCTTGATGTAGACGTCTTTCACCTCGTCCGCCGGTTTGTGACGGTCGATCGGCGGGTTAACAATCGCATGGTTGAAGTACAGGCCTGTTTCCTGAATGCGGGTGTACCAGTTGCGGGCGTTCTGCTCGAACTGGCCGTAGAAGGCCGGGTTAGCACCGAGCGCGCAGCCGAACGCGGCTTTGTAGTCCGGCGTGCGGCCCATCCAGCCGTAGCTCAGGCGTGACCACTCGGCGATGGCATCGCGTTGCTGGCGCAGGTCGTCGGCGCTTTTCGCCACGCGGAAGAACTTATGGGTATAGCCGCCGCTGCCGGTGTCGGTGCCCCAGCAAAGGGTATCCTGCATGTCCGGTTTGTGCAGGGCGTCGTACATCTGCGCGATGGATGCCGCCGCATTACGAAACGCCGGATGGGTGGTGACGTCTTTGACGCGTTCGCCGTAGATATAAATCTCACGGCCGTCCTGGAGGCTTTTTAAATACTCTTCGCCGGTTAATGGACGTTTGGCATCAGCGCGGAAATCTTCAGGCTTCATAGGGACCTCGTATCGGAATAGGGGTTGTTAAATTTATGTTTTGTTTTTGTTGTTTAATTGAAGCGTGAGAGAGGGGCGACGTGAAGGGACGATTGGGACAACAACGGGTACTTTTCGGGTGGGTGTGGGTTTTGTGATCTGTGCTGCTTTTCGGCGGGTGGCGCTGCGCTTACCCGCCCTACGGAGCGTAGCCCCATTACGACACCGGTACTTTCTGCGCCCGGTACGTGCTGGGTGAGCATCCCACTAAGCGATTAAAAAATCGGGCGAAATAGGCCGGATCTTTAAACCCCAGCTGCCAGGCAATCTCGTTCACCGCGTTATCGGAAAAAAGCAGCAGCCGTTTGGCTTCGCGCAGTTGCCGGTCGAAGATCAGCCGTTTCGGCGGGCGGTTGGCGAAGCGGCGGCAGATATCGGTCAGGCGGGATTCGGTGAGATGCAGTTCGCAGGCGTAGTCCGGCACCGTCCAGTGCTGGTGGTAGTGGGTGTCGATCATCTGGTTAAAACGCTGGAACAGCTTCAGCTCGCCGCGCATCCCGCTGGCCGCGTGGTCGTCGAGCTTCGCGTTGCGCAGCAGCAGAGTGAACACCGCCTGGGCTAAAAGTACCAGCGTATGTTCGCGTCCGGGCAGTTGTTCCGTGGATTCGCGTTCGATCAGCCGCCAGTAGTGTTTTAGCGCCGCCAGCTCGTCCGGTTTGTCGGCCAGGGACAGGCAGATCCCCGGCAGGCCGAACGCTTCTCGCGTGCCGGGGTAGAGCACTTCAAGCAGGGGCCAGACCAGATCTTCGCGTACCGTCAGCACATGCCCGTCGCTGTCGGATTCAGTGATAAACGCGTGCGGCACCGACGGTGGCGTGAGCACAAACAGCGGTGCCTGCACCGAATAGCGATGATCGTCGAGCTGAAGCTCAATCTGCCCGGTATCCAGAAAGTGCATCTGAAAGAACTGGTCGTGGCGATGCGCCTGCATATCGCGGCCAAAAAAGGCCGCCATGCGGGCAAACGACTGATAGTGCACATCGTCGGTGCCCAGACTTTCGTCGTACTCTTTGCTGATATCGATATTCGCTATCGGGCTTTGGCACATAACCGCTCCTTAGTGGATCTTCTGCGCCGCCATGCCTGGCACATTTTCACGGCTTTCCCGCTGGGTCATCGGGATACGCGTCAGCACCAGCGCGCCCACCACCAGCAGCCCGGCCACAAACCACAGCCCTGAGCTAAAGCTGCCGGTTGTATCGCGCAAGATGCCGATTAACAGCGGGCTGACGGCCGAACCCACATTCCCGATGGCGTTGATCACCGCCAGCGCCACCGCGCGGGATTGTAGGCTAATAACCTGATCCGGTGTGGTCCAGAATATCGCCATAGCGGTAAAGGATCCGGTTGAGGCCATGATGATGCCAAGCAGCTGGATCAGGCTGTGCTCGGTCGCCGAGGCCAGCATCCATCCCGCCGCCGCGAACAGATACGGCAGGATGGTATGCTTTTTTCGCTCTTTCAGCCTGTCGGAGCGGCGGCTCCACCAGATCATCCCAAGGATGGTACAAAACTGCGGGATCGCCGCCAGCAGGCCAATCACGATATTGCTGCTGTGGCTGTTAAAGCTTTGCAGGATCTGCGGCGTCCAGATGTTGATCGCACTCAGTGTGTTGGTCAGGCAGAAATAGGCCAGCGTGTAGAGCAGTACCGCCGGGGTCAACACTTCACGCAGCGTCGAGCGCGGGGTGGTGGCGTTTGCAATCGCGTGCTCCTGCTCGCGGGCAATCATCGATTTCAGCGTCTGTTTTTCTTCATCATCAAGCCAGGTGGCCTGATCTGGCGTGTCGTTAAGGAAAAACCAGGTCACGACGCCGAGCACCACTGACGGCAGCCCTTCCAGCAGGAACAGCCACTGCCAGCCTTTCAGGTTCCACACCCCGTCCAGCGCCAGAATATACCCGGAGAGGATCGAGCCGAGCATCATGGTCACTGGCATGGCGATCATAAACAGCGCGTTAGCGCGGGCGCGGTGATACGCCGGGAACCACCAGGTGAGATAAACCAAAATCCCCGGCAGAAAACCGGCTTCGGCAATCCCCACCAGCATCCGCAGAACGTAGAGCGTCTGCGGGCTGGTGGCGAACATCGTACAGGTTGAGGCAACGCCCCACACCACCATGATCCCGGCGATCCAGCGCCGCGCGCCGATCTTCGCCAGCATGATGTTGCTCGGGATGCCGCATAGCACGTAGGTAACGTAAAACAGCGTTGCCGCCAGGCCAAACATGGTGGAGGTCAGGCCCAGATCTTTGCCCATCGTCAGCCCGGCAAAGCCAATGTTAATGCGGTCAAGAAACGAGAAGACAAACAGGATAAAGAGAAACACGATCAAACGACGGAACAGCTTGTTAATCACGCGATGTTCTACAGCTTTATTATCTTGCAGGGCAGAGGTCGTCATGGTGCGCTCCACATCGTCCGTTCAGTAGACGGATTTATTGTTATTGACTGATGTAACCGGTTTTTCGATAAAACGGGCTGCCAGCGCTTCGGCGCTACGGGCCAGCAGGGTGGTATCCACACCCACGGCGACAAACAGCGCACCGAGTTCGAGATAGCGTTTTGCCAGCGTTTCGTTAGCCATCAGGATACCGGGCGCTTTACCTGCGCTCAGGATCTGCCCGATGGCCTGTTCGATGGCGGCCTGCACATCCGGGTGCTGCGGATTACCGGCAAAGCCCATGTCGGCGCTGAGATCCGCCGGGCCAATAAACACCCCGTCGACCCCTTCCACATCCAGGATCTGCGGCAGGTTTTTCAGTGCCTCGCGGGTTTCTATCTGCACCAGCACGCACATGGCATCGTTCGCCTGCTGCAGGTAATCAGGAATACGGTTCCAGCGCGACGCGCGGGCCAGCGCACTGCCAACGCCGCGGATCCCCGCAGGGGGATAACGGGTGGCGCTCACCGCCAGACGGGCTTCGTCGGCATTTTGTACCATTGGCACCAGCAGGGTTTGCGCGCCCACATCCAGCAGCTGTTTGATCTGCACCGGATCGTTCCAGGACGGGCGCACCACCGGCTGGCTGGCGTAAGGCGCAATCGCCTGTAACTGTGTTAAGACGGTTTGCACGTTGTTTGGCGCGTGTTCGCCGTCGATCAGCAGCCAGTCGAAACCCGCGCCTGCCAGCAGCTCTGCGCTGTAGCTGCTGGTCAGCCCCAGCCACAGGCCGATTTGTGGCTTTCCGGCTTTCAGCGCGGTTTTAAATGCGTTTTGCATGGTGAACTCCTACACAAAGCGGCAGCTAATCGAGCCCATGTTGCCGTAGTCCACGTGGAAGGTGTCGCCCTTGCTGGCGGCCACCGGGCGGGTAAACGAACCGCCGAGGATGATTTGCCCCGGTTCAAGCTGCACGTCGTACGGCGCCAGTTTGTTTGCCAGCCACGCCACGCCGTTCGCCGGGTGGTTGAGTACGCCTGCGGCGACGCCGGTTTCTTCGATCACGCCGTTGCGATAGAGCAGGGCGGAGATCCAGCGCAGATCCAGCTCGTCGGGTTTAATCGGCCGTCCGCCGAGGATCACACCGGCGTTGGCGGCGTTATCGGAAATGGTGTCGAACACTTTGCGCGGGCGCTGGGTGTCGGGATCGATGTTGTGGCAGCGGGCGTCGATCAGCTCCAGCGCCGGGATCACATAGTCTGTGGCGTTGTAGACATCGAAGATCGTGCAGTTAGGGCCGCGCAGCGGTTTGGCCAGCACGAACGCCAGCTCCACTTCAATACGCGGGACGATAAACCGATCGACGGGAATGTCGCTGCCGTCGTGGAAGAACATGTCGTCCAGCAGCGCGCCGTAGTCCGGTTCGCTTATCTGCGAGCTGGCCTGCATGGCTTTGGAGGTGAGGCCGATTTTATGGCCTTTCAGCACGCGGCCTTCGGCGATTTTCAGGCTTACCCATTCGCGCTGTACGGCGTAGGCGTCGTCGATGGTGATCGTCGGGTAATCCAGCGAGATCTGGCGGATCTGCTCGCGAGATTGCTCCGCCTGGTGCAGACGATGTGCGATCAGGGTATGGGTGTGTTTATCGAGCATAAAAGACCTCAGCGAAACAGTGCGTGCACATTGTTTTGTTTGTAATTGAGCGTCGGGTGCAGTTCGTCGAGCTCAAACGACAGCGCCAGATAGCGGCTTTCCATCAGCTCTGCAAAATGCGTTTTGATAAGCCCAAACAGCATCTCTCCCACCGCCTCGCGGCTTTCCAGGCTGCGCCCGGTGCCTATTTTCAGCGTCATATGCACAAACGCGTAATCGTGCTTACCGTCGGCCATCTGCCAGGTATCCAGCCAGTGTGCGCGGCTACGGATACCGCCGAGCGGGAAAATGCCCGTGGCGGCGAGCGCCTCGTTCACTTTGGCAAACAGACCCGGTAGGTCGGCCTGCTCGCGGATATTGTCGGTACATTCAGCAATAAAATGCGGCATGGTGGCTCCTTACGCGGGCAGCGGGAAAACAGCGTTAACCTGGCCGGTGCCGGAGCTGGCGAACAGCTCGGTGAGAAACTCCACCTTGCCGTCGTATTTGTCCCATCCGAGCATCCCCAGCAGCATTACCGTGTCGTGCATATTGCCCTCGCCGTAGCAGTAGTCGGCGTACTCCGGCAACATGTCGCAAAACGCCTTGAACTGGCCTTCGCGCCACAGCTTTACCACGCGCTCGTCCATCTGGCGGTCGAACTCGCGGGTGTAGCTGTTCATCCCTTCTTCCGCACGCTGGTCGTCGATAAAACGGTGCGACAGGGAACCGCTGGCCAGCACGGCGACCGTGCCGTCGTATTGCGCAATCGCGCTGACGATAGCTTCACCGAGTCTGCGGCTGTCGGCGAAGTCGTGCACGGTGCAGAACGCCGAAATCGAGATCACTTTGAAGTGCTTGTCGCTGTTCATGTAGCGCATCGGCACCAGCGTGCCGTACTCCAGCTTCAGGCTCGGGATGTTATGCGCTTTGGCCCGCACGCCGAGCTTCACCGCTTCGTCGGCAATCAACTGGCCGAGTTCTGGATTGCCGTCGTAGTCATAGGTCATGTCACGGATAAAGTGTGGCAGCTCGTTGCTGGTGTAGATGCCAGAAAAATGATCCGCACAGTTAATGTGATACGCGCTGTTCACCAGCCAGTGGGTGTCGAAAACGATAATGGTATCGACGCCCAGCTCTCGGCAGCGCTTGCTGATCTCTTTGTGTCCGTCGATGGCCGACTGACGGCAGCCGTGGTTTTTCCCCGGCAGCTCAGAAAGATACATCGACGGGACGTGGGTGATTTTTGCCGCTAACGCTAACGTACCCATATCAGACCCCCCATTTTGGAATCGGATGGTTGCCCATAGAGATACAGACGTTTTTCATTTCGGCGAACACTTCAAAGCTGTACTCGCCACCTTCGCGCCCGGTGCCGGAGGCCTTCACGCCGCCAAACGGCTGGCGCAGGTCGCGCACGTTCTGGGTGTTCACAAACACCATGCCGGCTTCGATATTGCGTGCCAGACGCAGCACTTTGCTCACATCCTGGGTCCAGATATAGGATGCCAGACCGTACTCCACGTCGTTGGCCAGGCGAAGACCTTCCGCTTCGTCTTTAAACGGCAGCAGGCACGCCACCGGCCCGAAGATCTCTTCCTGGGCCACGCGCATCCGGTTGTTCACATCGGCCAGCACGGTCGGGCGCAGGAAGTTACCGCCTTTCAGGTGCGCAGGCAGGTCAGTGGGTTTGTCCGGCCCGCCTGCCAGCAGGGTGGCACCCTCTTCAATACCG
This sequence comes from Enterobacter sp. C4G1, assembly GCF_052886895.1. Taxonomy (NCBI): domain Bacteria; kingdom Pseudomonadati; phylum Pseudomonadota; class Gammaproteobacteria; order Enterobacterales; family Enterobacteriaceae; genus Enterobacter; species Enterobacter sp. C4G1. The sequence goes on from NZ_JBQVVV010000001.1 coordinate 1,693,309, forward strand.
AGGCGGATATAACCCGAGACTTTTTCCCAGTGTTGCTGGCTAATCAGCGCACCGACCTGCGTGTTCGGATCGGTTGGGTCGCCCACGCGCAGGCGGTTGGCGCGCTCGGCGAAACGTTTGACGAATTCCGGGTAGATGCTCTGCTGAATGAAAATGCGCGAGCCCGCGGTGCAACGCTCGCCGTTGATAGAGAAGATGGTGAACAGGGCGGCATCCAGCGCGCGCTCGATATCGGCATCTTCAAAAATCAGTACCGGTGATTTGCCGCCGAGCTCCATCGAGTACTTTTTCAGCCCGGCATTTTTCATGATGTTGCGACCAGTGGCGGTACCACCGGTGAATGACACGGCGCGCACGTCGTGGTGACGCACCAGCGCATCACCCGCTGTCGCGCCATAGCCCTGCACCACGTTCAGCACGCCCGCCGGAATACCGGCTTCCAGCGCCAGCTCGCCCAGACGGTCGGCAGTCAGCGGGGAAAGCTCAGACATCTTCAGTACCGCGGTATTGCCCAGCGCCAGACACGGCGCGACTTTCCAGGTGGCGGTCATAAACGGCACGTTCCACGGCGATACCAGCGCACACACGCCCACCGGCTGCACCAGGGTGTAGTTCAGCATCGTGTCATCGACCGGGTAGGTTTTGCCGTTCATCTGCTGGCACACTTCGGCGAAGAACTCGAAGTTGTGCGAGGCGCGCGGGATCAGCACGTTTTTGGTCTGGTGGATGGGCAGACCGGTGTCGGCGGTTTCCATCGCAGCGATCTCAGGCACGTTCTGGTCAATCAGATCGCCCAGGCGGCGCATCAGGCGCGCGCGCTCTTTCATCGGCAGGTTGGCCCATTTCGGGAACGCCTCTTTGGCGGCGGCAACGGCCTGATTTACCTCGGCTTCACCGCCGGAGGCCACTTCTGCCAGCACTTCGCCAGAGGCTGGATTAGTGGTGTGGAAGTAGTCACTTCCCGCCACGTTTTTGCCGTTGATCCAATGGTTTATCTTTTTCATTTTGTCGTCTCCTCACTGACAATTCGGTTCACCAGGCGGCCCACGCCTTCCACTTCCACCACCACTTCGTCGCCAGGCTCCACGTCGGAAAGCCCTTTCGGCGTGCCGGTGGCAATCATGTCCCCCGGTTGCAGGGTCATAAATTCGCTCAGGTACGCAATCAGGAACGGGATGCTGAAGATCAGGTCTGCCGTGGTGCCTTGCTGGCGTAATTCGCCGTTAACGAAGGTGCGCAGGGCCAGGTTGTGCGGGTCGGGAATGGCCGCTTTTGGCACGATGTTGGGGGAAATCGGCGTCAGCCCGTCACGGCTTTTCACCCGCAGATTCGGGCGATAGTAGTTTTCGAGGTAGTCGCGGATGGCGTAGTCGTTACAGACCGTATAGCCCGCGACATAGTCCATCGCGTCGGCTTCGCTCACCTTGTGCGCGGTTTTGCCGATGACCACCACCAGCTCCGCTTCGTAGTGCATGTATTCAACGTTGTCCGGGCGTACCGACGTCTGGTTATCACCGTTAAAGGTGTTCGGGGCTTTGATAAACACCAGCGGCTCGGTGGGTGGTTTGAAGTCCAGCTCGCTGGCGTGATCGGCGTAGTTCAGCCCCAGGGCAAACAGCGTGGGGTGTGAATGTGGGCCTTGCGCAGGGGCGATATCGCGTTCGTTGACGACCGGGTTTTCCAGTGCCGGGAAACCTTCGGCCAGAATGCGCACCCGATCGCCCGGACGCAGCGCCACGCGGGCCTGCGGTGTGCCGAGCAAAATGGCATCGCCAGGATTCAGGGTGGCAAATTCGCTCAGGGCGCTGAGCAGTTCGGCGGCGTTGCGCTGTAAATCTGCGGTGTTCCAGTGGTCTGCTTCGCGGCCATTGATTTCGGTAATGATGGTCAGGTTATCGACGTTATCAACCGCGACAAGCTCACCCAGAGGGCAGAAGCCGTCACGGCATTTGGCTTTGATAGCCGGGCGGTAGAAGCTCTCTTCCGGCAGGCTCACTTCGTTGGCGAGTGCGTATCCGGCGATGTACTCCGCCGCGTCTTCAGCCTGCACCTTGCGGGCGGTTTTCCCCACCACCAGCGCGACCGTGGCCCCGCTTAACACCGTTTCACCTTGCGGGAACGGGATGGGGTCGCCGGCACGGATAACGGTGTTGCCCGGTTTAATAAACCAGACGGCGGTTTTTGGCGGGGTGTTATAGGGGGCTTTTTCAAACGCTTCACGCCAGGTTTCACGCTGGCTTTGATGATTCAGCGCGACGGCAAAAACAGTACCTTTCATTGACTACTCCTCAGGCCGGAGGTCCGGATTGCGATTTCATTAATATGTTAATGATCTGGTTTTATGCTTTTGCTGTTTGTTTCGCAATCAGAAGTGAAAATTTTGTGATAGGAATAACAATAAATTTACATATATAATTAAAATAATATGTTTATCAGTGTTTTAATAGAAATTCGTTGTTTCTGTTAGACTTTTTGCCAGAAAACGTGTTGTTTATAAAAACAGCTTTTTTGAATTGTTTACTTGTTAATGATTTCCGGGAGTGGCTATGCATGACTCATTAACCATCGCGTTATTACAGGCGCGGGAAGCGGCGATGTCTTACTTCCGCCCGATTGTGAAGCGGCATAACCTGACCGAGCAGCAGTGGCGGATTGTGCGCGTGCTGGCTGAACATCCGTCGATGGATTTTCACGATCTGGCGTTTCGGACCTGCATTCTGCGCCCGAGCCTGACGGGCATTCTCACGCGCATGGAGCGCGACGGACTGGTGCTGCGCTTAAAGCCGGTGAACGACCAGCGCAAGCTGTACGTGTCGCTGACCAAAGAGGGCAACGCGCTTTATGAACACGCCCAGGCGCAGGTGGAAGAGGCTTATCAGCAGATTGAGGCGGAATACACGCTGGAGAAAATGCAGCAGCTGACGGCGCTGCTGGAAGAGTTTATCGCGCTCGGCAACCGCCATATCGCCGAACGCGGGGAAGACGAGTAACTCAACCCTCCGGCTTTGCCAGATGGATAAGCGTGTCGATACGCGCCGGGGAAAGCGGCTCGCGCGGCTGCGGCAGCGGCCAGCCGTACAGCCAGCGTGCGCTGGTGGCGCAGGTTTTCCCCTGACAGGCACCCATGCCACAGCGCGAGGCGAGCTTCGCCGCCTGCCAGCTTTCGGCATGTTGCACATCGCCACAGCGCACATCTTCGCAGCGACAGAGCAGAGTGTCGGCAGTGGCAACGTCTTTTAGCGATTCCGGTAAGGCGAAGGTGGCATGGAGCGCCCGGGCAAAACGCTGCCAGCGGGTACGGGCGGCGATAGCTTTTTCTGCCTTTCCGGGGTTATCCGCCGCGATATAGCCCGCAATTTCCCCTTCGGCCAGCGCCAGCTCGCTGCCGCCAAAGCCGGTGCATTCTCCCGCAGCATAGATATCCTCCACGCTGGTGCGTTGAGACGCATCGACCCGGATAGCCTGATTTTCGGTTGCGCAGCCGAAGATAAGACCCGGCTCGAGATTGGGCGCCAGTCCGTAGCCGATCGCCAGCCTGTCGCAGGCTATCTCCTGATTTTTCCCGCCGTGGCGTACGGTCACGGACTGGAGATGTGCCTCTCCCCGGGCATGGATGACCTGGCTTGCCGGGCGATAGTGAGCCGGAAAAAGCTCGCCGAGCTGGAGCAGTTTTTCCGGCCAGCGCCAGAGCCCAGCCGCGAACCGGGCCAGCGCGCTCACCGGCGCCTGTTCGATGATGGCAACAATATTCCCGCCTGCGCGTTTCACCGTACTGGCAACTGCCAGCAGCAGCGGCCCGCTTCCGGCGATGACCACCCGCTCGCCGTTGAGCGGCAGGCCGTGTTTAATCTGCGCCTGTAACCCACCGGCCCCCGTTACGCCGGGAAGCGTCCAGCCCGGAAACGGCAGGGAGAGTTCCCGCGCGCCGCAGCATAAAATCAGCCGCTGCCAGCGGATCGCGCCGCAGCTGTCTGCGGTTTCAAACACCACGGAATGCGGTTCAGGGCGGGCAATCAGCCGGGTGCCGTTAAGCAGCGTAATGGCTGGCTGTTCCGCCACCGCCTGACGCAGGCGTAAGGCGCGAGGAGGCAGCGAAACCTGCGGGCCATCGCGCCAGATTTGCCCGCCAGGACGCGGGTTGTCGTCCAGGACGATAACTGATTTTCCGCAGCGTGCGGCGGCCAGTGCCGCCGACAGCCCGGCTGGCCCTGAGCCGAGGACAAGGATCTCACAGTCAAACGTGCGCATGTTGGCTCCTTTCTATCACCATGTCGGGCAGGCATTCCGTCTGGCAGGCCAGTACCCGCCGTCCATTCACCGTAACGCGACATTCCTGGCAAACGCCCATGCCGCAGAAAGGGGCGCGCGGCTCACCGCTGACCGAACGGCGCGTCACGCCATCGCCCGTCAGTGCCAGCGCCGCCGCGACGCTGATGCCCGCAGGAACGTCACAGGGTTCACCTTCGATAATCAGGTTCAGGGTTGTCATGCGATTGCCTCCTGTTTGTGCAGCCGCGCAGGGAGCCAGGCATCCGGGCAAACGGCCGGACGTTCGCCGAGGATCTGTGCGCAGAGCAGTTCGGCGGTTGCGGGGGCGGTGGTGACGCCCAGCCCTTCGTGCCCCAGCGCCAGCCAGACTCCCGGGCGCGTGGGATGCGGGCCGATGAGCGGGTTACCGTCTGCCGATGCGGCCCGAAAACCGCTCCAGCAGCGGATGATATTCAGACTCTCCAGCGAGGGTAAAAAATGACGCGCGCGCGCCAGCATGGTTGCCAGAAGGGGCAGATCTATCTCGCGGTCGGTGTTGTCGAACTGGCGGGAAGAGCCAATCAGCAGTTGCCCGGTCGGGCGCGGCTGGATATTAAACGCCACCGACGTGCCACCCGAATGAGCGCTGGCACCGTACCCCAACTCGACCAGCTGATGGCTGAGCAACGGGCCGTAGCGATCGGTGATCGCCAGCTGGCCTTTTTTCGCCCGCAGCCAGTTTTCATCCAGCAGCCTGTTGGCACCCAGCCCGCAGGCAATGACGATGGTGCCCGCCCGCAGGCGTTTGCCGCTATGCAGGGTGACGTAAGGGGCATCGACTGCACGGGCGCGGTCACGAAGATGCGTGATATCAGCATCCTCAATAAACCAGCGGGTGACGTTCGGCGCGTAAACAATTCCGTCTCCGGGTACCCACAGCCCGCCGCTGAGCCGGGAGGTGAGCAGGGGTTCACGTGTGGCAAGCTGGTCGCGGGTCTGCATGTCGCTGGCAACCTGGTATTGCGCCATCCGCTGTTGCTTTTCCTCTGCCAGCTCAAGCTCCTGCGGCGTTTCCGCCAGCCACAGCGTGCCGCACCCGCGCCAGGCGCAGCTTTCCGGCATGTGGGGCGTCAGTTCCCGCCAGCGCGCCAGTGACCAGGCTGAGAGGGTCAGTTCGGCGGGATCGTCATCCATACACACCAGATGACCCATTCCTGCCGCCGTTGCACCCGCGTTGCCGTCGTCTACCAGCGTGACCCGCTGCCCGCGCTTTGCCAGTTGCCAGGCGCAGGCGGTGCCGATGATCCCGGCACCGATGACAATGACGTCACTTTCGGTCACAACGTGATCCCCCAGCGGAACGGATCGTCAGGATTGAGGATCAACCGGTTATCGCCGCAGACCCACGCCTCTCCGCGGATCGTCGGGATTACCTTGCTGCCCTGCGGCACGAAATGGGCGGTAAATTCGCTGCCGATAATGCTCGCCTGCCGCCAGCTTTCCCCGGGCCTGAGTTTGCCGTCCCCGGCCAGACAGGCCAGCTTGGCGCTGGTGCCGGTGCCGCAAGGAGAGCGATCCCAGGCTTTACCCGGGCAGAGCACAAAGCTGCGGCTGTCTGCCCGGTCATCTTCTGCGAAGAGTTCAATATGGTCGATAATGCCGTCATGTTCGCCACGAATGCCCGCACGTTCTAACCCTTCCCGGATTGCCCAGGCATACTCCGTTAACTGCGGGATCTGGTCCGGTATCACGGCGAACGGATGATCGTTGACGAGGAAGAACCAGTTCCCGCCCCAGGCGATATCGCCCGTTACCGTGCCGTGTGCGGTTTCAACCTGCACCTGTTTGCGCCAGCGATACGCCGGGACGTTTTCTACCGAAACGCTGCCGTCTTCGTGCAGCGTGGCGGTCACATCACCCACCGGGGTTTCAATCAGATGTTTACCCGGCTGAATGCGCCCAAGCCAGGCCAGCGAGGCGATAAGGCCGATCGTGCCGTGGCCGCACATGTTCAGAAAACCGCTGTTGTTGAAGAAGATCACCCCCGCCGTGGCCTTTGGTGAAACCGGCTCACAGAGCAGGGCGCCGACCAGAACGTCGTTGCCGCGTGGCTCAAGAATGATGGCTTTGCGCCAGTCGTCATAGTCGCGGGCGAAGCGATCCCGGCGTTCGGCCATGTTTCCTGTGCCCAGATCCGGAAAACCGTCGATGACCAGGCGGGTCGGTTCGCCGCCGGTGTGGGAGTCAATTACTCTCAGTTCGCTGTGCTGCGCTGTCATGGGATCTCCGGAAAGTTAACACCTTGTTGCTAAATGCTGGCGTAAGGCTGGCATTCCTGCTTGATCGCTTTCGCCATCAGAAATGACGAAATCAGCACAGTGACCGGTTTCATTCTTAAGTGAAATTCATATTTATTTCTTATTAATCATTCTGTTGATGGTGTGGTAAACCAAAAAAGGCAACAGCGCCAGTGGATGAAACAGGGTAAATCATAAACCTGTGGCAGGATCGCAAAACGCGGTAAGGGCGCTTGATGAGTTAACGAAAAGTTAATAAAGATCCAGCTCACTAATCGGGAGGAAGCGTTATGTCCTGTGTTATTGATGATGTGCTGGCACCGTCGCCGGCGCTGGAAGTGGCTGAACTGAGTCAGATTTGTGAAGGGCTGGCGCGCCAGCGTCCGGACAATATCCAGACGTTGCTTCATGCAATGGCGTTGATTGCGCCGCTGCTGAATGCCATTCCTAATGTGGTGTTTTTTGTCAAAGACGTGCAGGCGCGTTATCTGATGGTCAATATGACCCTGGCGCGTCGCTGTGGGTTTAAGACGGTGGTTTCTCTGCTGGGGAAAACCTCTGCCGATGTTTTCCCTTCCGCGCTGGGGCAGGGCTATACCGAGCAGGATATGCGGGTGTTGCGCGAAGGGGTGACGTTGCGCGACCAGCTGGAGATGCATCTCTATAACGGCCGCGAGCGCGGCTGGTGTTTGACCCAGAAGCTGGCGCTGCGGGATGCGCAGGGCAACGTGATCGGTATGGCGGGCATTTCGCACGACTTACAGGAAGCGCAGGCGCGTCATCCGGCGTGGCAGCGGCTGGCGATCGTCGACGATCATATCCGCAATCATTATCACCGGCCGATCGCGATGGAGGAGCTCACCGCGCTGAGCGGCATGTCGGTGGCGCAAATCGAACGCTACTGTAAGCGTATTTTTCACCTCACCCCGCGTCAGATGATCCACAAAATCCGGCTGGAAAAAGCGACCGAATTGCTGGCGGGCGATACGCCGATTACCGATATTGCCCTGCAATGTGGCTATACCGATCACAGCGCTTTTAGCCGCCAGTTCAAGGCCATGACCGGCTCCACACCGCGTGATTTTCGCGTCACGCTGGCCGGGTAAGAGAAACGCACTGTGCTAATTTCGTCATCAAAGGGGAGGAAAACCACCAAGCCGTCGGCCGCCTGAAACGTCAATCTGTCAGTGAATATTCACCATTCATTCACTTTGATTTAACAAATTGACGACAAGGAACCGAACATGAGCAAGAAAGCCATTCACTGGAGCGGTGTATTCCCGGCAGTCAGTACCCAGTTTCGTCACGACTACTCTGTCGATCTGGATGCCACCCATGCGGTGATGAAAAACCTGGTCAAGGATGGTGTTTCCGGCCTGGTGGTGTGCGGCAGCGTGGGCGAGAACACCTCTCTGACCACGCAGGAAAAGCTGCAAATTATCGAAGTAGCGAAAGACGCGGCGGGCGGTCAGATCCCGGTTATTGCCGGTGTCGCCGAATTTACCACCGCCTTTGCGCAGAAGATGGCGAAAGAGGCCGAGCGTGTGGGTGTGGACGGCATTATGGTGATGCCCGCACTGGTTTACTCTTCAAAACCGCATGAAACTGCGGCCCACTTCCGCAGCGTGGCAACCGCCACTGACCTGCCAATCATGGTCTACAACAACCCGCCAATCTACAAAAACGACGTGACGCCGGATATCCTGGCGACACTCACCGACTGCGACAACATCGTCTGCTTTAAAGACTCTTCCGGTGATACCAGCCGTTTTATCGACCTGCGTAATTCCGTTGGCGACCGCTTTGTGCTGTTCGCCGGGCTGGATGACGTGGTGGTTGAGAGCATCGCCGTGGGGGCGGAAGGCTGGATCTCCGGGATGTCGAACGCGTTCCCGCGCGAAGGGGAAACGCTATTCCGCCTGGCAAAACAGCAGCGCTATGAAGAAGCGATGGCGCTTTACCGCTGGTTTATGCCGCTGCTGCATCTGGATGCGCGCCCGGATCTGGTGCAGTGCATCAAACTCTGCGAGGAGCTGCTGGGCCGTGGTAGCGAGATTACCCGTCCGCCGCGCCTGGCGCTGGAAGGGGACACCCGTGCGGAAGTGGTAGCGATTGTCGAGAAGGCGCTGGCGACTCGCCCACAGCTGCCAGACGTCGGCCTTTAAGGAAAGGAGTGACGATGACTTTACCTCTCTCTGTAACAGGCCAGCAGTTTATCGCCGGACGCCGCGTGGCAAGCGGTGAAGCGACGCTGCCGGGCCTGCGTGCCGCTGACGGTGAACCCACCGGATACCGCTTTTACCCGGCCTCCCGCGAGGAGGCCGCCGCTGCGGCACTGGCGGCCGAACAGGCGTTCCCTGTTTATTCTCAGACCTCGCCTGAGGTACGCGCCCGCTTTTTCGATACCCTCGCCGACGAGCTGGATTTACTCGGCGAGGACTTTTTTACCATCGCGCACCAGGAGACGGCGCTGCCGCTGGCGCGCTTGCAGGGAGAGCGCGCCCGGACCAGTAATCAGCTACGCCTGTTCGCCGGCGTCCTGCGCCGCGGGGATGCCTTCGGCGTGCGTATCGATACCGCTCTGCCTGCGCGCCAGCCGCTGCCGCGCCCGGATCTGCGCCAGTACCTGACGGCGCTGGGCCCGGTGGCGGTCTTCGGTGCCAGCAATTTCCCGCTGGCGTTTTCCACCGCGGGGGGCGATACCGCCTCCGCGCTGGCGGCGGGCTGTCCGGTGGTGGTGAAAGCCCATCCGGGGCATATGGCGACGGCGGAGCTCACCGCCCAGGCCATTGTGCGTGCGGTGGAGAAAGCAGCACTGCCTGCGGGCGTATTTAACATGATTTTCGGCACCGACATTGGCGCGGAGCTGGTGCGTCATCCGGCGATCCAGGCGGTCGGGTTTACCGGCTCGCTGCGCGGGGGTAAGGCGCTCTGGCAGCTTGCGCAGCAGCGTCCGCAGCCGATCCCGGTCTTTGCGGAAATGTCGGCCATTAACCCACTGATTATTCTGCCGCAGGCGTTAGCCAGCCGGGCAGAGGGGCTGGCGAAGGCGCTGGTGGCCTCTTTTACTCTCGGCTGCGGCCAGTTTTGTACCAAGCCCGGGCTGATCCTCGTCTTGCGGGGTGAAGGTATGAGCCGCTTCACGCATACGCTGAAAGAGGAGGTGGATCAGGCTCCGGCGCAGACCATGCTCAATGCCCCGACGCTTGCCCATTATCAAGATGGCGTCAGCGCGTTTGAGGCACATCCCGACATGCAACGGCTGGCGGGCAACGATGAGGCGGTTCGCGGGCAGGCACAGGCGCGCCTGTATCAGGCCCCGGTCTCGCTGCTGCTGACGCAGGAACCTCTGTTGCAGCACGAGGTGTTTGGCCCGCTGGCGGTGCTGGTAGAGGTGGCCGACGAGGCTGAAATGCAGGCAGTTCTGCGCGCCATTCAGGGCCAACTGACCGCAACGGTTCACGCGGAATCTGACGACGGCCCGCTGGCACAACGCCTGCTGCCTGCCCTGAGCGAAAAAGCCGGACGCGTGCTGTTTAACGGTTACCCGACCGGCGTGGAAGTGTGCGATGCGATGGTGCATGGCGGCCCGTGGCCTGCCACCACCGATTCACGCGGGACCTCCGTTGGAAGTAAATCCATCGAACGTTTTTTGCGTCCGGTGTGCCTGCAAAATGTACCCGCCGCACTGCTGCCGCCTGCTGTCCAGGATGCTAACCCTCTGAACCTGCTGCGCCTGATTAACGGGCAGTGGACCCGGGAAGCCATTTCCCCCTCTGTTGACTGAAGGGCATGACCATGACGATTCACTCTACGCATCAAACATCGTCCCGCGTTGTTGAGTCAGGGAAATTTAAAAAGCAGCTGACGTTAACCGACCTGACGTTTATTGGTCTTGGGGCGATCTTCGGCTCCGGCTGGCTGTTTGCCGCAAGCCATGTGGCCTCTATTGCCGGACCCGCAGGGATCGCCTCGTGGGTTATCGGCGGGATTGCCGTACTGCTGCTGGGGATTGTCTATTGCGAACTGGGGGCGGCGCTGCCGCGCGCCGGGGGAATTATCCGCTATCCGGTGTTTTCCCACGGTGAGCTGATGGGGTATCTGCTGGGCTTTATTACGCTGATTGCGTTCTCAAGCCTGATCTCTATTGAGATTGTTGCCGCGCGCCAGTATGCGGCAGCCTGGTTCCCGATGCTGACGCAACCCGACTCAAGCGCGCCGACGCTGCTGGGCTGGGTGGTACAGTTTTTACTGCTCTGTTTCTTCTTCGGCCTGAACTACTACAGCGTCAAAACGTTCGCCCGCTCCAACAACATCATCAGTATTCTGAAGTTTCTGGTGCCGCTGGCGGTTGTCGTCACTCTGTTTACCTTTTTCAAGCCTGAAAATCTGCACGTGCAGGGAGTTGCACCGTTTGGTATGTCCGGCGTTGAGGCGGCGATCAGCGCCGGGGGGATTATTTTTGCCTACCTGGGGCTGACGCCGATTATCTCGGTGGCGAGCGAAGTGCAAAACCCACAGCGGACAATCCCGGTGGCGCTGATTTTATCGGTGGTGCTGTCGACGATTATCTACGTGCTGCTGCAACTGGCGTTTCTTGGCAGTATCCCAACAGAAATGCTTGGCAGCGGCTGGGCGGAAATCAGCAAACAGTTCTCGCTGCCGTACCGCGATATCGCCATTACGCTCGGTATGGGCTGGCTGGCATTTATGGTGGTGTGTGACGCGATTGTCTCCCCAAGCGGCACCGGCAATATCTATATGAACGCCACCCCGCGTGTGATTTATGGCTGGGCGAAAGCTGGGACCTTCTTTAAGGCGTTCACCCACATTGATAAAGAGTCGGGTATTCCGCGTCCGGCGCTGTGGCTGACCTTCGCCCTGTCTATCTTCTGGACGCTGCCGTTCCCGTCCTGGGAGCAGCTGATTAGCGTGGTGTCGGCCGCGCTGGTGCTGAGCTATGCCATTGCGCCGGTCACGGCGGCGGGGCTGCGCCGTAATGCGCCGGATCTGCCACGTCCGTTCCGCGTGCGTGCTTTCGGGATTATCGGCCCGGTGTCGTTTGTGATTTCAGCGCTGATTGTCTTCTGGTCTGGCTGGGGTACGCTGTCATGGTTGCTGGGATTACAGATTGTGATGTTTGTGGTCTACGTGCTGTGCAAATCAAAAGTGCCTGTCCACACCGTGAGTCTGGCGCAGCAGGTGAAATCATCCCTGTGGTTAATCGCCTTCTACGCGTTGATTATGCTTTTCTCCTGGCTTGGCAGTTTTGGCGGCACAGGGGTGATTGGTCATCCATGGGATACGGTGCTGGTGGCGGTGATGTCGCTGGGAATTTACTACTGGGGTGAGCGAACCTGCCTGCCACAGGCTAACTTTACCGGAGACGAAGAAGAGTAGAGGAGTCGGTCATGGAGATGGTAAACCTTTCATTAACAGAGGCTTATGCGCTGGCACATAAGGTGCTGCGCGGGAACGGATTCAGCGAGGCGCACGCCGCCGCGGTGGCGAAAAACGTCACCCACGGCGAGCGCGATGGCTGCGCTTCGCACGGTTTGTGGCGGTTGCTGGGCATTGTTGAAACGCTGCGCAAAGGGAAGGTATCGCCAGACGTGGAGCCGGTTATCACCGACACCGCGCCCGCCATTGTGAAAGCGGACGCTGGCGGGGCATTTTCCCTGCTGGCGTTCGAACGTGCGCTGCCGCTGCTGATGGAAAAGGCGCGGCACAGCGGGATTGCCGCGCTGGCAATAAACCGCTGCGTGCACTTTTCCGCCCTGTTTGCGGACGTCGAACCGCTGACGGAGGCAGGTCTGGTGGCGTTGGCGACCACCCCGAGCCATGCGTGGGTGGCTCCTGCGGGCGGCACGCAGCCGCTGTTTGGCACCAACCCGATTGCCTTTGGCTGGCCGCGCGGCGACAAACCGCCGTTTATTTTTGATATGGCCACCAGTGCGGCGGCGCGTGGTGAGATCCAGCTGCATCAGCGTGCGGGTAAGGCTGTGCCGGAAGGGTGGGGGATCGATGCCCAGGGCAACCCGACCACCGATGCTAAGGCTATTCTCGACGGCGCGATGCTGACCTTCGGCGGGCATAAAGGCTCGGCGCTGGCGGCGATGGTGGAACTGCTTGCCGGGCCGCTGATCGGCGATATGACCAGTACGGAATCGCTGGCGTGGGATAACGGGGCAGGCGGCCTGCCTTACGGCGGTGAGCTGATCCTGGCACTCGACCCGGCGCGTTTTCTGGGGGATGACGCCGCAACCCATCTGGCCCGTGCCGAAACGCTCTTTAGCGGAATGCAGCAGCAGGGTGCGCGATTGCCGGGAGAGCGTCGCTACCATTCCCGCGAGCGTGCAAATCGCGACGGCGTGGAGATAACCCATTCACTTTTCAGGGATATATCTGCGCTGCTGAAATAATCATCGGGTTCATCAACATAACAAGGGGGATTTTGTCCCTCTTGTTAGTACGTTTTTCGTAAAGTTTTCCTTTTCCAGGCCGAAAATTCTGTTATCTGACTGATGGAAAGAGAAAACATGTTAAACCGTATCAAGATTGTCACCAGTTTATTGCTGGTCTTAGCTATTTTTGGCCTCTTACAACTCACCTCCGGTGGTCTTTTCTTCAATGCCCTGAAGCATGACAAAGAGAACTTCACCGTCCTGCAAACTATTCGCCAGCAACAATCCACGCTGAACGGCAGCTGGGTGGCGTTGCTGCAAACCCGTAACACCCTGAACCGCGCGGGCATCCGCTACATGATGGATCAGAGCAATATCGGCAGCGGCGCGACCGTTTCTGATTTAATGCAGATTGCCTCTGCGTCTCTGAAACAGGCGGAAAAAAACTGGGCGGATTACGAAGCCCTGCCGCGCGACCCGCGTCAAAGCGATGCGGCGGCGATGGAAATCAAACGTAATTACGATATTTATCACGGTGCGCTGGCTGAGCTGATCCAGCTGCTGGGCGCAGGTAAAATCAACGCCTTCTTCGACCAACCGACCCAGAGCTTCCAGGACGGTTTTGAGAAGCAGTACGTAAACTACCTGCAACAGAACGACCAGCTGTACAAGACTGCCGTTGAGGACAGCAACAGCTCTTACACGCAGGCTATCTGGGTGCTGATTAGCGTGCTGATCGCCGTGCTGGTGGTGATTGTTGCCGTCTGGCTGGGTATCAAGCAGGCGCTGATCTCCCCACTGAACCGTCTGATCGACAGCATTCGCCATATCGCCAGCGGCGACCTGGTGAAGCGCATTGACGTGGAAGGCTCTAACGAGATGGGCGAGCTGGCTGATTCTCTGCGCCATATGCAGGGTGAGCTGGTGCGTACCGTGGGCGATGTGCGTAACGGCGCTAATGCCATTTACAGCGGCGCGAGCGAGATCTCAATGGGCAACAACGATCTCTCTTCCCGTACTGAGCAGCAGGCGGCTTCCCTGGAAGAAACGGCTGCCAGCATGGAACAGCTGACCGCAACCGTTAAGCAGAACGCCGAGAACGCCCGTCAGGCGAGCAACCTGGCGCTGAGCGCGTCTGAAACCGCGCAGAAAGGCGGTAAAGTGGTGGATAACGTGGTGCAAACCATGCGTGACATCGCGGGCAGTTCGCAGAAAATTGCTGACATCATCAGCGTGATCGACGGTATTGCGTTCCAGACCAACATCCTGGCACTGAACGCCGCAGTAGAAGCCGCGCGTGCGGGCGAACAGGGCCGTGGGTTTGCGGTTGTTGCGGGTGAAGTACGTAACCTGGCACAGCGTAGCGCCCAGGCCGCTCGTGAAATTAAGAGCCTGATTGAAGACTCTGTTGGCCGTGTGGAAGTGGGTTCTACCCTGGTAGAAAGCGCCGGTGAAACCATGGGCGAGATCGTTAATGCGGTCACTCGCGTCACCGACATCATGGGTGAAATTGCCTCTGCGTCTGACGAGCAGAGCCGTGGTATCGACCAGGTTGGCCTGGCGGTGGCAGAGATGGATCGCGTAACCCAGCAGAACGCCTCGCTGGTGGAAGAGTCTGCTGCGGCCGCTGCGGCGCTGGAAGAGCAGGCGAGCCGTCTGACTCAGGCTGTTGCGGTGTTCCGCATTCAGCAAGAGCAGATGAAAGCGCGCGAGTTCGGCTCGGCAAAAACCGTTGCGACCCCGGTGATGGCGCGTAAAGCCGCGACCGCCGATGCGGGCGATAACTGGGAAACGTTCTAACTCCGTGTTTTTTTGCCGGGTGGCGGCTGCGCCTTACCCGGCCTACGGTTCGGGGATTCGTTATAATTAACTAAGAGGCAGCCGCATCGCGCAGCGAGAGTCATACGCGAAACCGTGCGCGGCCTCTTCCTCTCTTTTCTGCCGCAGTTCAGGCGTTAACGCATCCACCCTTTCAAACCCCAGCTGTGCATAAAACGGGGCATTCCACGGCACGTCACGAAATGTCGTCAATGTCAGAGACGTCAGCCCCAGCGTGCGGGCATGTTCTCCTGCACAGGCAATGAGCTGCCGACCCACTCCCTTTCCCTGCCACGCCAGATGCACCGACAGTTCCACAATAAACAGCGACAAGGGATGTTCTTGTGCAAGGAGAAAGCCAACAGGCTGCTCGTCTGCCAGCGCCAGCAGGCTCAGGCCGCGTTCGGCAAAACCGAGATGCTGCTCAACGGAAATACCGTCACTGTCGGCAAGCCAGGCGAGTTCAGGGTAATCACGAAAACGCTGGCCCGCCGCGCGCTCGATGGCGGGCAGGCAGGCAACGTCATTCTTTGTGGTAGGGCGGAATGTCATTTTCATGGCGGCAAGTATAGCGGGATTTGCCAGCGCTTAACTTTTTCCCGGGTCGCTAATGGGCTGGCGCACAAGGAAGATGTAAGCAAGCGCACCGATGGCCGTGACGCATCCGCAGATGATCAGCGCAAGGCGGAATGAATGCGTGGTATCCACGATAAAACCGGTCACGACAGGGGCGAACGACGCGCAGATAAAACTCGCGAAGTTCTGAATACTTCCGACGGACGCCGTCATGCGCGACGCAACGGCAACGTGGATAAGGCCCCAGCAGGAAGTCCCGGCAAAGTGGATACAAAACAGCGCCATACCAATCAGCAGTACCGCTCCCATAGAGGTTGTGGCATTTGGCACGACAAAGGTAAAAGCAGCCGAACACAGCATTCCGGTGATGATACAGATTTTACGGCTCCTGACGGGGGCCATACCGCCTTTTACCAGCCAGTCGGTGACAAAACCGTTTATCAACATTCCGGCTGCGCCAAACAGGAACGGGATGGCTGCCATAATGCCGGTGCTTTTTAAATCCAGGTTATAGGCGGTTTGCAGGTAGCCCGGCAGCCAGGCCAGATACAGCCATGCGGTGTAGTTGATGCCGCTGAAGCCCAGCATCATCCCCCACATGGTGCGATTGCGAAACAGGCTGCGCCATTCGGCAAAACTCAGCGGATCGCGGCGGGTATTCACACTACCGGCATTAAGGTAAGCCTGCTCAACGCCAGTCAGATCGATTTGCTCACGGTTACGGTAGAGCATGTACCAGCCAATTGCGAGAAAGATGCCCAGCACACCGATGGTGATAAACATGCCACGCCAGCCCATCACCAGCATCATCGCCGCCAGGATAGGCGGGCTGATTGCCACGCCAATAGTGGATGCCGCATTGAACAGGCCCATCGGGCGACCACGCTCTTTGATGTTAAACCAGTCGTTGATCACCTTGACGCCGCACGGGTTCATCGGCGCTTCACCGATGCCCATCCCGATACGCACCAGCACAAACTGCGTAAAGCTGTGCACCATGCCGGAACAGGCCTGGAACAGCGACCAGAAGAACATCCCGAGGCCGAGCATAATCCGCGGGCCTTTGCGATCCAGCAGAGGGCCGCAGGGCAACTGGGCTATCCCATAGGCCAGCGAGAAAACGGATAGCAGCACGCCGATTTGTGTTGCGCTGAGCCCGAGTTCATCACGAATGGTTAAATTCGCCACCGACAGCGAACTGCGATCGAGATAATTTATGACCGCCGCAAAAAATAACAGGAACATGGCGGTTGTCTGAATGCGTTTTATTCTGCTACTGCGCTGAACCATTCCCTCTGGCGGGACGGGAATATCGCTTGGTGAGGCCGCATCAAACGACGACCGTGGATCCAGGGTAATATTGTTTTTTTCCACGCCGGACTCCTGAATGTTATATTTTTATTGTCCGGGCAATCTGTTGTTGCCCGAAATGGATTTTTAAAATCAGTAGTGAAATAACCCTCACCACCGCTCACGAAATGTTTTTAAATTCAGTCGACTGTTCGTGAGCATAGGTAATGGATATTTACCCGGCGTTTTAAATTTGATGAAACCGTGCGGTTGATAGACATTTGCTGTTTTTAATCTGTTCTTAATGCGCACTGGCACTGCTCTGGTTGATCGACCGAATCATCGATTGTTTGGCTGAATTCAAATGGTTACACAGCGCCAGGGTGGCATCGAGGTCGCTGCGGCAGATCAGGGCACTGAGAATGGTCATGTGCTCATCTATCGCGATGATGTTGCGCTGTTTGAGATCGCTTTCGTCCCACTGATAGTGGAAATGGAAGATCACCGAAATTATCTCAAGCGACTGATTGAAAAAGATATTACCGGCAGCGGAAAGCAACAGGGCGTGAAAGTCGCGGTCGAGCTGGGAAAACATGCGAAAACTGCTGCCGATGCTGTCGCGCAGCATCCGGTGGCGTTCCAGCAGGGTTTTGGCTTCGAGCCAGCGTGGGTCATCATCGGGCAAATTGAGAAAGTGCTGCAAGGCATGGGTTTCGAGCATTTCCCGCAGCTCAAACAGCTGTTCTGCATAGGCCTGATCAAACTGCTTCATGCTCCACTGACCGCGTTTTTCACTCTGGATGAGATTGTAACGTCCGAATTTTAAAAGATACTCTCTCACTACCACCGGGCTGACGCCTGCGGCTCTGGCCAGTTGTAACTCCGAGAATGTCTCGCCTGCCCGCAGCTGACGCTGATTGATCATGGTGAAAAAAGCTTGCTCAAACAGCCGGGTCTGTTCGCTGAGTGACTGGCTGGTGCAGGCAAAGCCATCGTCATGATCGGGTTTGCGGGTAATGACATAGTCGCTGCCCACCTGAGTCAGCACGCCGCATTCATGCAGATGGCTGAGGATGTGGCGCACCGTGGTGCGGCTGATGTTGTACATTTCTGCCAGCGCGCTCTGGGATGGCAACGGCGAGGGGATATGGCCGCGGGCCATATCGTCAATCACCTGGTTAATCACATTGTGGCGTAAATTTTGTGAACGACTCATGCTGGCCTCCGTTTTTTCGGTATTAAAACCCGATTTAAAACATTTTTATGAGTGGCTTTTCACAATTTATGTTTTCGGTTTCTCCTGCCATTTATTTTTCATCGATATCTGAGTCAACAGAAAAACGGGAGAGAAAAACCATGTCCACAATGAATGTGCTGATTTGTCATGAGCCAAAAAAATTAATCTGGAAAGAAAGAGAAATTCCAGCGCCCGGCAACGGCGAGGCATTAATTAAAATAAAAACAGTAGGCATTTGTGGCACGGATATACATGCCTGGGGCGGTAATCAACCTTTTTTCAGCTACCCTCGGGTGCTGGGTCATGAAATATGTGGTGAGGTTATTGCACTGGGTGGAAATATTAAAAAAATTAAACCCGGGCAGCAGGTTGCGGTTATTCCCTACGTTGCCTGTCAGCAGTGTCCGGCCTGCCTCAGCGGGCGTACCAACTGCTGCGAGAAGATTTCAGTGATTGGCGTCCACCAGGATGGCGGCTTCAGTGAGTACCTGTCTGTGCCGGTTGATAATTTACTGGTTGCGGAAGGTATTGATCCCCAGGCTGCGGCGCTGATTGAACCTTACGCCATCAGTGCTCATGCGGTGCGTCGGGCCGCTATTGCCGCAGGTGAGCAGGTTCTGGTGGTCGGTGCCGGGCCGATTGGCCTAGGCGCGGCGGCAATTGCCAAAGCCGATGGCGCCCAGGTGGTGGTGGCAGATACCAGCCCGGCAAGGCGGGAACATGTTATTGCCCGGCTGGGCGTGCCGGTTATTGACCCGTCCGCCGATGATTTTGATGCCGTGCTGCGTGCGCAGTTTGGCGGTTCGCTGGCGCAAAAAGTCATTGATGCCACGGGCAACGCTCGCGCGATGAATAATACCGTGAACCTGATCCGCCACGGTGGAAGCATTGTTTTTGTCGGCCTGTTTAAAGGCGACTTACAGTTTTCTGACCCTGAGTTCCACAAGAAAGAAACCACCATGATGGGCAGCCGTAACGCCACGCCGGAAGATTTTGCCAAAGTGGGGCGGCTGATGGCTGAAGGCAAACTGACCGCCGAGATGATGCTGACCCACCGTTATCCGTTTGCCACCCTTGCTGAACATTATGAGAACGATGTGATTAACAATCGCGAGCTTATAAAAGGGGTGATTACCTTCTAGTTGCCATGCAGCGCCCGGGGGTAGGTTGGGCGCTGTTTTTTTCTTTTTGCCGCTCTGCGCGGCTTAGTCTGCGCAGATCAGCAGTGGCGAGTAGAAGTTACTGATCACCATCGCATCTTCTGGCGTGCGCTCCAGCGTTATCAGCCGTTTCTTGCCCAGCGTTAAACCTGCAATGTACTTCTCAAAAATGCCCGCCGGCAGTTCGTCATGACCAAACTTGTCAATCTTCAGCATGGTGATTTCGTAGACCGAGTTTTGCATTTGCTGCCAGCTAAATGTTTCCTGGCGGGAAACCTGCCACTGATGCTGGTCATTGATGACGTCTCCGTTGAGGGTGAAATACCCGGTGCCGTCGGGATGAAAACGCAGGGTAACGCCGCCTTCAAAGCGGAACAGGCTGGTAACGCGCAGGTCGGAAAAGGTCAGATTCCCCTGGCAGACCAGGGAAAACGGAGGGGTGTGGCGATACCAGAGTAGCGCCACAACGGCCAGGATCAGGTTGAAGGCGATAATCAGCGCCATTTTTTTGCGCGTCATGGTTACCCCTCGTAAGAATAAAGCGTGCGGCAGGCGCTGGCTTTACCCTGCGTCAGGGAGCATTGGGAAAGTACTAACCGCCCTTCGTGACCATAGAAAAGCGTATTTTGGATGTGCAGGTAAAAGAGGGAGTTCTTCAGACAGGGAAGATTGCCATCGCGTTGGATCTGCTCTGCAAGCGTAATGGCTTTGCTCTGAAACACATCTGCCAGCGGGGAAAAGGTGTAGACCGGGCATTCCCCGATGTGAGTCAGCAGGTGCATTTTCGCGTGATCCTGATTTTGCTTTATCACGAATGACCAGATGCACAGCGCCAGTACGCAGAGCGTCAGCGCGCTGCAAAACAGCAGTTCGTATCGCCAGCGAAGCGGTGTTTTAACTGGCAGGCTCTGCGTTTCGGCACGGCGTAGCGGGGTGACCGGAATTTCCGCACTCAGCATAAAACCCATTTTGGGCACGGTGACGATAAACCCGGTATCGGGGACAAAGCTTGCCAGTATTTTGCGCAGAATGCTGATGTACTGGTTGAGCGAATTATTCGAGCCCTGAAGACCGCGTTCGTCCCAGACATCGCGCAAAAAACCTTCGCGCTCAATGACATTACCGTGGTGGGCAACCAGCAGTTTCATGATGGCGTTCGCCGTGCCGGTGAGCATCTGAGGCTCTTCTTCTGGCGCACCGATAAGAGAAAACGATCCGTCTTCGTCGTTATAGACGAGGACATCAGCAAGCAGGTATTTCATAGATAATGGCAAAACAGGCAGAGGGAACGGAATACAAACGGTGAGTGTTGAACGCACAGTTCATCAGGTCAGGTTGTTATTTTAACTGACTTGTTACCGATAACATTGATCCACGCTGGTTTTTGTTCAGATTAATAAGTGAGCGTTACCACCACGTCATCACTGAACTCCCCTGTGCCGGTCAGAGGTTGCGCGGGGACCACCCCGTAGCGCAGGCACTGTCCTGCGTTGTTACAGACCTGGCGCTGGTTGCCACTGGCGTGGGCGCCAGTGCTCAGTCCAGGCGAAAAGGCTGTTCCCGCCGGGCAGCGTGCCGTTGGTGCAGGTGACGTTGAGTTGCGTACTGGCCTGAATTTCAGCGGTTTCATCAGAACGGTGACGCGAAAAATTCAGGTCGCTGGCGTTAATGGTGCAGGATTTCACGACTTCGAGCGTGACGTGCATGGTCGCCGTTGCGGTGGTATCTGCAGACATCACCCTGGCCGAAGCAAAAGCGTGGCGCAGCAGAACAGTGCGGGGGCAAGTTTCATGGTCTTTATCCGTTAAAAATAGAGTGACTGCTGTTCCAGCAGGCAGATTTTGCGGTGAAACTCCGCCAGGGTGTGGCAGTGGAATTTCGTCATCGCATTACGCTTATGGGTGTAGATGGTTTTGGGTGATTTATTCAGCAGTTGCGCGATACGCACCAGGCTAATCCCTTTGCTGATCAGCGTGCAAACCCGCAGCTCAGAACGGGTCAGGGTGGCATTGGGCACGCTTGCGTTGGTGAAATTTTCAGTGCTTAAGCGCAGGATCAGCTGCGAAACGGACAGGTTGGTCGGCATCACTTTCACCCGATCAGAAGGCAAGTAGATTTGGATGTCATTGACGCGGGACGCTTCGGTAAAGACCAGACAGTGTTTATGGGGCGAACTTTTCATGGCCTGTTCGCGCATTCGCAGAATACTTTCCGGGCTTACGCCATTGCTCCAGAAAATATCTGGTCGGGGAGCCATCATTGTCGAAATGAGTGCTTTAAGGCCGAGCCACAGGAAATAGTTGTCGCTCAGAATGATGATTTGATAATCGGCGCGTGTGGTGTGAGACAGGTTCATTTACTTATTCCACAGGTAACCCTGGCCGTAATCCGCCGCGCTGGCGCGGGCAAGCGCGAAGTCGGCAAAGGTTTCAATGCCTTCAATCAGCACTTTGCTGGCCAGCGATTTACAGCGTTGCGTCAGGTGCAGGAAGTGTTCTGTTTCCGTCCTGCCGGACCAGAAATCCAATTTGTCGATTTTTACGCCGTAGAATAAAAACTGGCAGGTCAGCAGCTGCGGCAAAATGGCCTCAAAGACGTCGTCCGCCCACACCTCAACACCCCACTGCCGCAGGGATGCTATCCGCTGGCGCAGGGTGTGGGTGTCCTTCGGGTTGAGTTGCACAATCTGTTCAAGATCGGTCACTTCGATGGCCAGTTTTTCCGGGCGCGGAGTTTCCAGAATCAGGCGGGTGTAGAACTCCTCTTCCAGCAGCAGTTCGGAGGTGGCGTTCAGATAATATTTCCTCCGCGCGTTGCAACTCATGGCGTGGCGAAGCTGCGCAAAAAAATGCTGTTTACGCTGTGCAAAGGACATCGTTCTGAAGTAGTGCTCAAGATTGACGTGCGGTTTTGCCGTGGACAACATTTCCCAGGCAATGACATGTTCAGTATGTAATGTCCGGATGGATTCGAATTTGTAGCCAGTTAACATGATAGGGTTGCGTGAGTTCTCGTCGTGAATTGATGAGTTACGCAGTGTAGGGAGAGGGGGTCTTTCAGGATATTTATAAATAGATTTGCCTTATATAAAGAGCTTTAATCTAATTTATAAATATTTTATAGGATTTTGAATGGTCGTTTGTGCGCCCGACAGGATGCCGGGCGCGGAGTGTGATTAGCCTTCGTTGCTTACAATTTTAATTTCTACCATCCCGATTCCCAGCTTACGCGGCGAGTGGCCAAGGATATTGCCTTCGTTGGTGGACTGCGGGTCTGGCGGCGCAATCACCAGGGTATTGCTGCGCGACGGGTTGTCGAAATGCAGCGTGGTGGTGGTGACATCATTGCTGAGCGTCAGCGCCTGAACGGCATCACCTACCCGCACCGGGATCGGGTGATTGGCGTTAGGGCCAAATGCCTTCGCGGTGATCACCAGATCGAATTTTTCCGGTAGCGGATGGGCGTATTCGATTTTCACTTCATCACCCAGCTGGGCATTGGACCAGCGGCCCCAGGACTCAGGGCGCGAGATCCCGCTGAACTGCTTCACCTCTTCCGGCGCACCGGCCACGTTAAAGATAAAGCTGTCGGCTTTGTAACGAATATCGTTATCGACGATTTTCAGCATATCGACGTTGCGCTGGTAGCGGGTTGTGTCGATGACCGTATCTTTAAAGGCGGTTTTACCTTTCCACTGGGCTTTATCGACGTGCTGAACGATCTGTTCCCCGCCAAGCTGCCCCTGGGAGACGCACCAGTCGGTTGAGAGCGACAGCGGCTGCGACCAGAGCTGACCCATTTTGTAGCATTGATCTACCCAGACGAAGTTATCGCGCGGGGCGAAATCGGCCAGCTGGTAACGCAGTGGCGCTGAGTATTCACTTTCCGGCAGCGGCTCTACACGGTTATCCGACACGCGAAGCAGCAACGGCAGGCGGAAATGGCTGCCCGAGAAGGCAATCATGCCTTTCTGCTGATCGATGGTGAAGTCTTTCATCTCTTTCGGGAAGTTCCACAGGCGAATGATATCAGGCTTCCACGCGAGGATTTTTTCCTTCATGTTGAGGAACACTTCCGACAGCGACTGTCCTGACAGGGTGCTACGACCCAGACCAATAAAGTTATCACCGCCCAGGATATCCAGCACGGTGGCGCCGTTATCCATCGAGTTACGCTTGGTGGCAATTACATCCTGCTGCGGCTGGTCGCCACGCAGAATGAAGAACAGATTGCTGCGGTCCTGTTTGTTGAGCTCATCCCATGCGCTGTTTTTCATCGCCAGATGGTCAGAAGAGACAACAATCACCGTGTTTTTAAAATAGGGTGAGGCTTTAATTTTTTCGACCAGCGCGGCGATATGTTCCTGGCTGCACGTCACGGCGCTAAAGGACTTATTGTTTTTACCGTTGATATTGTAGCTTTTGCGCTGACAGGTGCGGGACACAAATCCGTCAGGATGGTGTGTGTCCACCGTCAGGGCGAACAGCGAGAAGCGCTGGCCTGAGCGGGACAGTTCTTCGAATTTCTTCCAGGTTTCATCCAGTACGGTGTCGTCGTAGAAGCCCCAGTCGTTACGATAGGCAGGGTCGGCTACCGTGGTTTTTAACTCTTCTGCGCCGTAAAGATGATCAAAACCGTGTGATTTCAGGAACACGTCTTTCCCGGCAAAGCGCAGGTTAGCTCCCTGCACAAAATAGTTTTCGTAGCCGGAGTTTTTCAGGATATCGCCAAGACAGATATTCTGCGGGAAGAAGCTCGACATGGACGCCGACGCGTTGCCTTCAAACGGGGCAAATAGCGGAATACCACACTGGGAAGCGACCATACCGGCGATGGTGTAATCGGTGCCGGGTAACTGCATGGTGTGGCTGAAATCAAGGCCTTCGTCTTTCAGCGGGCCAAGATCGGGAGTCAGGTTCGGGAACGCGTCATTATCAAAGTAGGTACGCTCCAGGCTTTCACCGTAGATGTAGACCAGATTGAGCTTCGGGCTGGCGATTTTCTTCGACGGCTCTTTGTAGTACGCAGCAAAATCAGGATCACCATCGCGCGACTGGGATTTGACCAGCTCGGTGATTTGGTGGAAGGCCGGGCTGGCATCCACTGAGGCCAGTGCCAGAAATAGCGCCAGCAGGCTGTAGCCAAAATGGTGGGGAAGATGCCGACGACGACGCAGTACCCAGGCGAGCGCGCTGAAAATAGCAACCAGCGATACCACGATGCCCAGGCCTGGAAGTATGTACTTACCAACACCTGCGCCGGTCAGGCTGTTCGTCAGAGTATAAAGCACCGCGTCATTAATGCCGTCGCCTGTAAAGTAATCGCTCGCATACAAGGTAATGTTGAGAACAATAAAAATGCCAAGCACCACCAGCGTGGCGATAAACCACCAGGTGTTGCGACCGGCTTTCCAGGCGTAAACGCCCACGGAGGCAAGAAAAAGGGTTAGGGACATTAACTCTGACAACAGCATATCCTCATGACGCCAGACGCTTAGCTGGCTAACTGGTTATTTTTTGGTATTACAATGTAATTGCGATGTCGCTTAGCTGCAATTTTAGTGTCACTAAAATGTGCTGTTGTTAGGATTTGGTTTAGAAAACCATTTTTTTGAAGGCGGTCGCATCCTGACTGGCGGACGCTGAGACTGTGGCAGGTGGTGAAAACGCTCATTTGACGCCGCGTTATAAGACTAACGTATTAAACGCGGCGTGTTGTGGCAGAAAATGGGGTCGATCAGGAGATGAAATTCATACCCTGCTTCAGCACCAGATCGCAGGCTTTGGTTTTCACTTCTTTCGCCAGCGAAGAGTTGCCGAGGGTGCTCAGGTTAAGCTGTTGGCCGTTTTGCGCATTCAGCAGGCCCTGAATACCGTCCATGTAGTTGGTATCTTGTTTCTGTTCTTGCGTATCCAGACCCAGTTTGCCAAGTACCTGGTTTTTAATGTTCTGGGTGTCGGTCATGGAAGCCAGCTTTTGCTTTGCACAATATTCCAGAATACCTGCCGCGTTGTTCATGGTGCCCGCGCTCAGGCTCTGAGTGCTGCTACCTAACAGGCTGGTGAGGGAAGAGGCGGACAGGCCACCCTGAGAGCTGCTGCTCTCTTTGGTCAGCTCGTTCGCGGCGCTGGAGAGTGAATCTTGCCATGATGCGGCCTGAGCAACGCCGGATACCATCAGCGCGCCTAATACTGTGCTGAGAAGAACGTGTTTTTTCATAATTGCTTACTCGAACAAAGCCCGTTTTGGGCCGAAAGTGGAGCCAGTATATACCTCTTGTCGCGCCGGTATTTCCTGGAAATTTCCTAATACTCTTTGCCGGTAACGCGGCTGCGATAACTATCCCAGTCAAAGATGACATACAGGCTGTTACCGAGCTTCATACGATCCATGACGCGTTCACCCAGCAGACGGGTCATTTCGTCGATATTGTGGTTAGTCAGCATTCCGGTTGGGCGTTTTGATGAGGAACGGCGGTCGACAATCTGGTTGATGATCACCTTTTCATAGCGGGATTCGGTCTGAACGCCAATCTCATCAATGACCAGTAAATCGACGTTACTCAGGTCGTTAAGCAGCTGTTCTTCGCTGGTTTCGCGATTGCTGAAGGTGTCTTTCATGGCGGACATGATATCGGCCACGGTGATAATCAGCACCGATTTACCGCGCAGCAGTAGCTCGTTACAGATGGCAGCGGCAAGATGATTTTTCCCGGTGCCGGGCTTACCGCTAAAAATAAAGCTGGCGATGTTACCGTCGAATTCGTCTACATACTGGCGTGCGGCGGCCAGGGCGCTCATCTGCCCCTGCGACTCCACTTTGTAGTTATCAAACGAGCAGTTCTGGTGCAGCGGGCGGATGCCGGAGCGGTTGAACGTGCGCTGCATTTTCATGGCCCGGTTTTCGCGGGCGAGGGCGGCGGCGCGGATCTCTCCTTGCTCTTTCTGCCATGCCAGCAGTTCTTCACCTGTCGTAAACGCGGGTTTGACGTTGGCAGGCATCATTTTTTGCAGACGTTTCATCAGGTCGCCGACGTTTTTCATTTAGCACCTCGGAATCCATTGGGGATCTGTTTGTCTGGTTCTGAAAAGGCGTTGATATCGCGCTTTGGCTGACCGCCGTTACTGGCGCGGTTCATCTGAATGCTGCGCGCAAGTTTTTGCTGCCACTGAACATGGTGGAACACTTTGCCTTCTGCCTGCCAGTAGGCGGTGAAAGCCGCCAGCTCTTCGGGGGTGACTGTTTGCGCGAGCGCAATCCCCCATAACGCGGCCTGACGCTGGAAGTCGGCGTCAGGTTGCCATCCGCCGTACATGGCAAATTTCCCCATCGGCACGGCGACCGGGGCGCTTCCTGGCTCTTCAAAGAACTGAGTATCCAGCGTCACATCGCTCACCGGGCGCGACAGGCGAGCTTCGAGATCCAACAACTGTGCCAGACGTTCAGGCGTGATCGCATAAAACGCCGGTGCGTTATCAGCGAATACCGCGAGCGTGCCGTTTTCGGCGTTGGTCAGTACACCACGGGGATCGTGCATAAATGCATCGATACCCGCAATGCTGGTGGTCAGGATTCTGGAAGACATAACACTTTCTCTACTGATTACTACGGGCGTGATATGGGCTTATGGTAGCACAGAGAGGAAGAGGGGATGGAGGGGGAAAGTATAGGTCACCCTCTCCCGGCAGGGAGAGGGAATCGGTCGGGATTACGCGATGATATTCAACGTCACGTCGATATTGCCGCGAGTGGCGTTAGAGTACGGGCAAACAATGTGTGCAGCATCGACCAGTTTTTTCGCTTCGGCTGCATCCATACCTTCAACGTGAATGTTGAGTTTCGCTTCGATACCAAAACCGGTTGGCAGCGGGCCAATACCTACTTCGCCTTCGATAAACGCGTCTTTCGGCAGGGAGAATTTATCGCGGGCAGCAACGAACTTCATCGCACCCAGGAAGCAGGCAGAATAGCCGGCTGCGAAAAGTTGTTCCGGGTTGGTGACTTCGCCACCCATGCCGCCCATCTCTTTTGGCACGCCCAGTTTTACATCCAGTACGCCGTCGGAGGAGGTTGCACGGCCATCGCGGCCTCCGGTTGCTTTTGCTTTGGCAGTGTAGACAACTTTTTCTAAAGACATGGCAGGTTCCTCATCTTGCATTTATATGTACTATTAAATAGCGTGCGATATATATGTGTAAATAAATACGCGTAAAGTATAGCCTTACGCGCGCTGTAGCTGTTGGCGGAAAAGTTCAAGCTGTTGCTTAAGCCCTGCCAGGGTGGCGGTATCACATTGCACCGCACAACCTACCGCCTGCGGAATACCCACAGCTTGCTGTTGCAGGCTGCTTCCCGCGTCGCTCAGGGTGACCACAACCTGACGCTCATCTTTACGGGAGCGATGGCGGTTGATTAGCCCGGCGCTTTCCAGACGTTTCAGCAAAGGCGTTAGTGTGGCTGAGTCAAGAAACAGACGCTCGCCAATCTCCGACACCGTAATGTCATCCTGCTCCCACAGCACCAGCATCACCAGGTATTGCGGGTAGGTCAGGTTAAGCGGTGCCAGTAGTTGCCGGTACAGCTTATTAAGCGCCAGGTTTGCCGAGTAGAGGGCAAAACAGAGCTGGTTATCCAGCAGCAGCGCGGGGGTGGCGTCGTTCATTTTCGCGTTCATGAGTTGAATATAGATAGTGTACGATATAATTGCAAGCTATTTTATGGGCAAGTATAGCGAAGCGCCACCTGAACCGCCATTTTACGATAGTGCTGGCGTTGCGCCTGCTCGTCTGCGCCATCTTCAAACAGCAGCGTAAAGGTGTAGCTGTTGGCAACGTAGTGGAAGCTAAAACTGCTGATAAGACGGTGAAGATCGCGCGCGTCGACTGTCTGATTGAACAGCTGCTTTTCTTTTCCCCGTTGCAGGATCCCGGCGAGAAGTTCCAGCGCGCTGCGGTTTACCTGACGCAGGTAGCTCGACTGCTGCATAAAGCGGCCGCGCTGCATGTTTTCCATGCAGATAATACGGATGTAGTCCGGGTGGTCGGCATGATAATCAAAGGTGGACTCAACCAGATGCACCAGCGCTTCAACAGGCGGCATTCCGGCCAGGCTCAGCTGTTTTTCACTGGCGCGGATTTGCGTATAAACGTGCTCCAGCGCCAGAAGATAGAGGTTTTCTTTGTTTTTGAAGTGGTACACCACCATGCGTTTTGTGGTGCCTGCCTTTTCCGCAATTTGCTCCATGCGGGCGCCGTTCAGCCCATACTCGGCAAAAAGCTCGATAGCGCTGTGAAAAATTTTATCCTTCAGGCTGCCTTCATTGTGGTCGGGGAATTCGCTGCCAGGGTTAGCCACTTCATTTCCTTATCGTCACCAAACGGAATGTTGGGATTATCACCACGGCAGCGCGAGAACACAAATCAAACGCGTGGGCGCTTGCGATACAGCCATAATCCGGGGATAGACAGCCCGATGGAGAGCGCGCCAACAATGGAAGAAGC
This sequence comes from Enterobacter sp. C4G1, assembly GCF_052886895.1. Classification (NCBI taxonomy): domain Bacteria; kingdom Pseudomonadati; phylum Pseudomonadota; class Gammaproteobacteria; order Enterobacterales; family Enterobacteriaceae; genus Enterobacter; species Enterobacter sp. C4G1. The sequence continues at coordinate 1,721,839 of NZ_JBQVVV010000001.1, forward strand.
TTTAAGGAAATTACTGAGCAGCAGGATCATTTGCGGCTCGCTATAGCCGAAGTGGCTGATTTTCACCGCCGAAATCATCGCCGTATAGGCTGAAATGCCGGGGAACATGGGAATAACTGCCGCCACGGTGAAGACCTTTGGATGCGCCAGATACCAGCGCGACCACTGAATGCCAATGCAGCCGACTAACATCGAGGCCATAAAGGTCGACCATTCGATGTTAAAGCCTGACGTCATCATGACCATACGCGAACCGTGGCCGATAGCACCCAGCAGTGCGCACCAGCGCAGCGCGCGGCGCGGCACGTTGAATACCATGGCAAAACCAACGGCAGGAATAGCTGCCAGAACCATGTCCTGGACCAGTGCTAACAGAAAATCAATCACGCCCATCCCCGTAACCCCCACAATGTCATTGCCATCACTACGCCGATACAGGTTGCCAGGGTCAGCAGACTGGCGATCGCCCATCGCGCGAGGCCGGTATTGATGTGCCCTTTAAACATATCGGCAACAGCGTTAATCAACGGGAATCCCGGAACCAGCAGCAATACACTGGCTGCCATCGCAATGGTGGGCGTGCTGGCGAACGTGGGCAGGCGCAGCAGCAAACCTGACACGGTTGTCGCGACAAAGGCCGTGATGCAGAAGTTAATTTGCGGGTGCAACTGCCGGTGTGTCAGAAGCTGTCTGACATACATGGCAATGCTGCTGGCGAAAAAGGTTATGACCGCACCATCCCAGCCGCCATTGTTGAGTTTACAAAAACAGGCGCAGGAGAGGCCAACCATCAGCACAACCACCCAACGAGGGTAACGTAACGGTTTGATTTGGTTGAATCGTTTTTCTATCTCGTTCAAATCCAGCAGCTTGTGCTCTGCGAGTATGACAATGTGCTGCACCTCGGTGACGACGTGCATATTAATGCCGCGATCGTGGTTTTTGCGGGTTGAGGTTAAGCATTGACCATTTTTAATGGTGGTCAGCACAATGGCGTTTGATGAGATGGAGCTTTCAACGCTGTCCATCCCTAACGCCAGCCCAAGACGAGTAGAGAGTTCTTCCACCAGGGCACTTTCCGCCCCGTGTTGTAATAGAAAAAGCCCACACTGAATACATAGCCGCGTTACGGCACGTTGCGTTGACTGATCTGCCTGCATGTTTACCCTGAAGAAAAGAAGGATTGCTTGCCTGATGGCCCGGAATGTTTACTTTTAGCACAAAGTGCGGGATCGCTTGCTCTGGGTCAGATCAAGATTTGTGCAAAGAGTTGCAGAGGTCATGCGCCGGGACGTTGGTGAATGATCATTCGTGGTTTGAATGTTTAATTCAGAAATATAAAAAATATATATTTAGTTTTGCTAATTTTATATTTTCAATATTATAACGGTTGTGTAATTAAAATTAATTTCTATTTGTGAGATATTAAACTTGTTTGGGGTAATTCTTATACCATCAAGCTTTATCTTAATTTTTGTCAGTAAAACTCGTCCTTCATTCAGGAATGAATCAACATTTATCTGAATGCATTTAACATTATTTAGTAAAAGAAAGGATTCGGAGGAGCTATGTTGCCATTGAATGGTAAACACGGAGTAGTAATCAGCAAGATACCCGTAATGCAGTCTGGTCTGGGCGGGGTAATGGCACGTCATTTTCCCGACTATGAACTGAACTATTGCTGCTCGTTACAAGAACTCACGTTGCTTCAGTTACGCAGGGCTGACGTTATTATTGCTGATATTTCTGGCGATTACAGAAACCCGCGCGGAACCCTTGAGCAATATTATGGGTTGTTAAATCAATACCGGGGGATTCACTGGATATTCCTGGTTTCTCGCCCTCTTTATGCAAGCGCGGTTGAGTTGCTCATGCGCCCTGAAACAACGTTATTGTCCGATATGGAACCGATAGATGGCGTGATTAGTGCGATTCGTGCCGGTAGAGAACGTGCCGAGCGAATAAGCCAGACGTTACTCACGCCGGATTCCCAGGAGTTCGGTGAAAAGAGTGAATCGCTTATCGCGCTAACTCACTCAGAACGTAAGGTGCTGCGCCTGCTGGGTAAAGGTTGGGGAATTAATCAAATTGCTACATTGCTCAAGAAGAGCAATAAAACGATCAGTGCTCAAAAAAACAGTGCCATGCGGCGGTTGTCATTGCGCAGTAATGCAGATATGTACGCATGGATCAGCAGTGTACAGGGAATGAGAGAGCTGAGTCTAATGTCAGCCTATGGGGAGTTTGAGGAATGGAAAAGACCACTGCAACAAGACATATCGCCCTCATCGAAAATTGCACAATGAGTGCGATTGGGCTGACGCATCTCTTCGCTATGCCACCGCTCAGTGATTATAAGCTGCATCTGTTTACACGTGCCGACAGTTTAAAAGTCGCATTATCCAGGACTTCCTTTTTCTCGGTGATCTATTCACTCTCAGATGCGCGCGAAGAACGCCGGAATTGTCTTTCCTGTATGCGCGAGCTTGCACTGAATCACAACGATATACAGCGAATTGTATTGGCATCTGGTGAGATGGAGGCGAAGCTGGTAAGCCACCTTTTTCCATCCCGTCTTCACGGCATTATCAACAAAGCGGTTCCGCTGATTGAGCTGCTGGATGAACTTTCGGCATTACTCAAAGAAACCGGGCGTGTGAATGACAATATGCTCAATCACTGGTACGTGAGCCATAACCGGATGTTGAGTCCGACTGAGCGGGCGATTTTGCGTTATATGTCTTTTGGGTACTCCATCCCAGAAATCGCGACCCAGCTTGAACGCAATATTAAAACGATTCGGGCGCATAAGTTTAATGCCATGGTGAAGCTGGGGGTAAATTCTGATGTAGGGTTGTTGGATGCAGCCGATCTTCTTACACATCTTCCCGCTGGGGAAGGTCGCCGAACCGCATTAACCATTCCGGCGTTCTCGTAATGTGTTATCCCGTGCCAGATGCGCTCTGGCGCGGCGATTAAATGCAAACATCTACCCATTTTGCCGAGGTAAGCTCAGCCATTCTTTCCGGTGAAATTCGCACTGCGCTGTGAATGGCTCCCGCAGCAGGTAGCACTTCCGGGTATTGTTTTAAAGAGATATCGCAATAGACCGAGAGGGGATTTTCCAGCCCAAATGGGCAGACGCCACCTACAGGATGGCCAGTGACGGTAACCACTTCATCACTGCTGAGCATCCGCGCTTTTGCGCCAAATGTGTCCTTCAGTTTTTTGTTATCCAGGCGCGCATCTCCTTTCGCAACAACCAGGATCACCTCGTTTTTCACTTTTAACGATAGCGTTTTGGCAATTTGCCCTGGTTCAACGTGATGAGCGGCAGCAGCCAGCGCAACGGTCGCAGTGCTTTGGCTAAGCTCAATGACTTCTATCTCGGGTGCGTTGTCGGCAAAAAACTGCTGTACAGACTGCAAACTCATTGTTTCCTCCTGACAAATATCCTGCGTAATCTGTCATAAGAAATTATGCTCTGTAAATATCTCTTAAGTAACAAATATCCCATATGGCTGATTTCTGGATCGCCTTCACATTCACGGAAACCGGTTACAGTAACCGGTTGCAGAGCGTGAATGAGAGATTAATACTGATTACGTAACGTCCCCTGTATCCAATAATAAGAGCAAATTATGAAACCATTCCGTTTGAGCTGTGCTGCTGGTAAACGACCCAGCAAGGTTGTGAAGCTGATGTATGGAACAACGTGTGGCGTGAATGCGCCCGATACGAACGTCTGACAGGAGATCTGCTATGTCTGCCAACCATGCTGCGTTTAATCTGATATTCCGTTTCGTTGAGAATTATGTCAGCCCAATTGCCGGGCGGATCTCCTCCCAGCGTCATGTGATGGCTATCCGTGACGGGTTTATCTCCGCCATGCCATTCATGATCGTGGGCTCATTCTTATTAGTGTTTGCTTACCCACCTTTCTCGCCGGATACCACCTGGGGCTTTGCCCGCGCCTGGCTGGATATGGCGAAGCAATTTGAAGGCCAGATCCTGACGCCGTTTGATATGACGATGGGCATTATGTCCATTTATATCTGTGCGGCCATTGCCTATAACCTGGGCAAACATTACGTTAAGTCGCATCAGCTTGATCCGTTCATGTGTGCCATGCTGTCACTGATGGCATTTCTGCTGGTTGCTGCGCCGAAAACCAAAGGCACGTTGCCGGTAGAAAGCCTGGGTGGAACGGGGATCTTTACCGCCATTCTGGTCGCTGTTTACTGCGTGGAATTGATGCGTTTCCTGAAAGCGCACAACATCGGTATCCGCCTGCCGGATCAGGTGCCGCCGATGATTAAAAACTCGTTCGATCTGCTGATCCCGGTCCTGGTGGTAGTGTTGACGCTTTATCCTCTGAGCCTGCTGATCCAGTCCCAGTTTGGGATGCTGATCCCACAGGCCATTATGTCTGTCTTTAAACCGCTGGTTTCTGCGGCGGACTCCTTACCGGCGATCCTGCTTGCCGTGTTGATTGGCCACCTGCTGTGGTTTGCGGGTATCCACGGGGCGGCGATTGTCTCAGGGATGCTGCAAATGTTCTGGCTGACCAACCTCGGAGCAAACCAGACTGCACTGGCAGCCAGCCAGCCGCTGCCACATATCTTTATGGAAGCGTTCTGGACATTCTTTATCGTTATCGGGGGGTCGGGTGCCACGATGGGGTTGGTTATCTGCTACCTGCGTAGCCGCTCCGCACACCTGCGTTCGATTGGTCGTCTGAGCGTGGTGCCAAGTTTCTTTAACATCAACGAACCCGTTATTTTCGGTACGCCAATTGTGATGAATCCGGTGTTCTTTATTCCTTTCCTGTTAGCACCGATGGTTAACGCCGTGCTGGCGTGGGCGGCAATGAAGCTGGACCTGATTGGACGTGTGATTTCAGTGGTCCCATGGACGGCGCCTGCACCTGTCGGCGCGGCCTGGGCACTTGGCTGGGACTTCCGTGCTGCGGTGCTGGTGATTCTGCTGGCGCTGGTTTCTGCCATCATTTACTTCCCGTTCTTCAAAGTGTACGAGAAGCAACTGCTGGAGCAGGAAGCAGAAGAAGCACAGCGTAATGCTGATGAGGACAACCAGCAGGTTGCCTAGGTAAAAGCAAAACGGCAATCTCGGTTGCCGTTTTTGATGTTTGTATCCTCACCCTGGTCGCACCGTAGTGTAGGCCGGGTAAGCGTTAGCGCCACCCGGCAAATCACACCATTACTTCAGCGTACAATCCCCACATTGCTGAACATCCGGCAAGCGATAGCGCTGACAGCAGGTACGGCGAACCAGAAGTCCGTCACGTGGCACAACGGTGCGGAACAGCGGGTTATCGCGCCCATCAGAAAGTTGTTTGGCAAAGAAACACGACTGGCGTAGGGCATCGACTTTCTCATCGCCGAGCAGCGGTTTCATCTCCGTCAAATACCAGTGAATTAAATAACCGGTATTACTCCAGATAAGCTTCCCGTTAATTTCACCCGTCTCTTCCAGTGCATCGATAACCGGGATCAACGCGCGAGTGACAAGGCTCTCCATTCGCTCCTGAGCAGAAAGATACCCCGCGTGCTTATCTTCATGGAAATCAATCCAGAAGCAGGCCGCTCTCCCGGTTTCGTGGAATTCTACGTGGAAGAATTCCGGGGAGAGATCCAGCATGACGTCCTGGGTTAACAGGGCCAGCATCGCAGGGGGAACCATCAACCCGATATACCACTGCGCCCAGAGGGAGAGCAGTGGTTTGTTTTCCCGCGCCATGGTGGGCTGGTTACGATAGATATGGTCTGAATAAGCGGCAAACAAGGATTGCCACTCTACCGGATTACGCCACTGAGCCAGCGTCATGGCGTGATGTGGATGCGGTTCATCCAGCTTAATGAAATCCAGCAGATGCGCGCGCGTTTCGGCGATTTTCTCCCGAATGGCATCCGCAAGCGTAACACTCCCCGTGGAGAGACTGGCTCGCCAGAGTATAGGTTCAACGGCTTGTGCGGTACGAGTGGCCATAGTTTTGGATGGAAATCTAAATGATAATGATTGCCAATCCTAACTATAGATAATACCAATCGCAAGACTTTTGTCCGGGATGTGCGACAGGGCGGTTAAGTCGTTTGCAGCTCTTCGCTGTAAAGGATGTTGTTGCGTCCCATATGCTTGGCTTCATATAGCGCTTTATCCGCTTTTCCCAGCGCCCCTTCGACGTCTTCACCTTCAAAAATGGCAATACCAATACTGATGGTGACATTGGTTGCCACGCTTTCATTGAACATATGCGGGATTTTTAAATCGTACACTTTCTGGCGGATCCGCTCAGCTGTCAGGCGAGCATTTTCAAGTGAGATGTTGGTCAGCAGCACCATAAACTCTTCGCCTCCAAAGCGCGCAACGATGTCGCGCGAGCGCACCGCATCACGGATCGCCGCAGAGACGCGGATCAGCGCCTGATCGCCCATCATATGACCGTAGTGGTCGTTGTAAGCCTTGAAGTGGTCGATATCCAGCAGCAGAACAAAATGTTCACCGTTTTCCACCGTTGGCAGGTTATCCAGCCTGGTTTGCAGGCCACGCCGGTTATACAGGCCGGTGAGCGGGTCTACCATGGTGAGATCGGTAAGGGTTTCTCGCTCTTCCAGTAAGCGGGTAAGCAACTCCTGGGCGAAATTGTCATTACGTCTTTGTAAAACGTGATGAATACCAATCGCCACCATCGGCAGGGCAAAGGAGTAGGCCATACGCAGCCAGCTGTCATGATTGCTTAACCACAGGCAGACGACAAAAGTTGGCAACGAGTGCAACGTAAATGCTTTGATATTACTGACAAATGCCAGCGAACCAATAAAAAGCACCGTTAATAACGCCATGACCAGATAGGTGGCTTGATCGTGCGTAAGCAACGAAAATTTAGCGGTGATTTGCCAGGCCCATAAAAGACCAAAGATCGCTGAAACAACAGGAATATTTATTTTTCGTTTTTTATTTTTCCAGTGCCAGCCGAGCAAACCGACGCTTAACGTAAAAATAGCGATCAAGGGGATGGATAACAGACGCACGGAATAGAGCGGGTTTGTTACCGAGAACAGTGCAGATGCAGCATTCAAAGATAAAAACAAACGTAAAGATAATTGATATTTCTTGTTGACCAAAGAACGCCAGGATTGTGATGTCATATTAGTGCGTTTATTAATATTATTTAATTAAAACAAACGAATAGGTGTTGGTTTGGAATTGTGAATGCAAAAATTTCGAATTGTAATTATCAGAAAACGGTAAAGACAGTTAACAGGTGAGCAATTTATCACCTTAGACATTTCCTGTCATTATGGGAAAGGTAAAGGTCGATGAATTCTTATTCCGTGTGCTGACAAATGATAATTGTTATCATATGATATTGGTTATCATTATTGGTGCGAGAGAGCTAACCATGTTGAGTAAAGCGCTGGGAAGTGCCTGGGGTGTATTGTTGCCTGGGGTGATCATTGGCGGTCTGGTGTTTGCCGATCTCTCTGTCGACATCTGGAAACTGATTATTGTGTCAGGGTTACTGATGACATCGGCGATGATCTGGCATAAGCAATTGCGGCACTTTGTGTTGTTGCCATCGTGCGTTGCACTGGTCAGCGGAATATTGGTGATACTGATGAGTTTGAAATAAAAAAAAGGAAGGAACATCAGAGGGATAATAAGATAATTGGTGCGAGGGGGGGACTCGAACCCCCACATCCTAAGGACACTAACACCTGAAGCTAGCGCGTCTACCAATTCCGCCACCTTCGCACAGTCATCTTACTTTTTTTTGATATCGCCTCGTTGGTGCGAGGGGGGGACTCGAACCCCCACATCCTAAGGACACTAACACCTGAAGCTAGCGCGTCTACCAATTCCGCCACCTTCGCCCAGTGCGAGCAATATCAACGTGATTTATGGTGCGAGGGGGGGACTCGAACCCCCACATCCTAAGGACACTAACACCTGAAGCTAGCGCGTCTACCAATTCCGCCACCTTCGCATACCATCGATACTGTAAAAGTATCGTAACCACGGAGGCGCATTCTAGATGTTTTCAGCTTTTCGTCAACAGAAAAGTGCGCGCTATACCTTGATTGATGTAAAAATGGTCGGAACAGAGACGTCTGTTTGCCGAAAGGCGCTGATGCTTATCCGGCAAACAGATTCGGGGATTACTTTTTGGCCTGACGCGTCATCACGGTGCGGTACACCTTAAAGCGTCCGGTCTGGGCAATCACTTCGTGGAAGCCAAAGGTTTCATCCAGCACTTTCGGGTACGCCAGGAAGGCGTTGGCGACGATACGCAGTTCACCGCCGCTGTTAAGGTGACGTACTGCACCGCGGATCAGGGTTTGCGCCGCTTCAAGGCTGGTTTCCATCCCGTCGTGGAACGGCGGGTTAGAGATAATCATGTCAAAGCGACCGGTCACGTCAGAGAAGACGTTGCTGGCGATCACTTCACCTTCAAAACCGTTTGCGGCAAGCGTTGCGCGGCTGGCTTCAACCGCTGGCGCGCTGACATCACATAAGGTTAGGCGTACTTTTGGTGAATGACTGGCAAGCACCGTTGCCAGCACGCCTGCGCCACAGCCCACATCGAGCACTTTGCCTTTGGTATGCGGTGTCAGGGTGGAGAGCAGCAGTTTGCTGCCTACGTCCAGATAGTCACGGCTGAAAACGCCCGGCAGGGTTTTGATGGTCAAATCGTCAAGCTGATATTCGCCCCAGAATTTATCTGCATCAAACGATGGCTGTTTTTCCAGGCGACCGTGGTACAGGCCACAGCGACGGGCGCTGTCGATTTTGTTCAGCGGCGCGTACTCTTCCAGCATCTGTTCGGCACTGCGCACGCCGCTACGGTTTTCACCCACCACGAAGATATCGCATCCCACCGGTAGCAGGGAGAGCAGGTTCATCAGCTGGAATTGCGCTTCAGGTTTGTTCTTCGGCCAGTAGTAAATCAGCGTGTCGCAATCGGCAACGTCGCTTTGCTCTGCCACCAGGCTAAAGCGCGCACGCTCGCCCATCTGGCGGCTCAGCACCTGCCAGTGGTGGTAATACTGGGTGTGGGCACGGCTTTCAGCACAGTCGAAACGCGCAGGCAGGTCATCCTGCATATCTCCGGCAAAAAGAATACGGCTTTCTTCGAAATCATCACTGTGACGCAGCAAGACTTCACTTGCCGGGGTAAATGCAGACATGAATTGTTCCTCAATAAACTCAGGCGGGGATTATAGTAGGTAGATGGCGCACTTTCGACACATTTGCTATATTTGCGCGCCTGAGAGACAGGAGCTTTCCCTATGACATCCCGACGAGACTGGCAGTTGCAGCAGCTGGGTATTACCCAGTGGGCCTTGCGTCGCCCGACGGCGTTGCAGGGTGAAATTGCCATTGCCATTCCTGCGCATGTTCGCCTGGTGATGGTGGCGGAGGCGCTGCCTGCCCTGAATGAAGCCCTTATTGGCGATGTCCTTCTTAGCCTGAAGCTCACGCCCGATCAGGTATTACAGTTGACGCCAGAACGGGTCGCGATGCTGCCTCCTGAAAGCCGCTGCAACAGCTGGCGGATGGGAGAGGTGAACGAACTCGCCCTTGAGGGAAGCCAGATAAGCTCTCCCGTGCTGGAAGAGCTAAAAGCAAACCCAAAAGCGCGCAGCGCGCTGTGGCAACAAATCTGCAAATATGAACACGATTTCTTCCCTCACGACGCCTGATCTGACGACAGCGTTCGCGATTGAAACACGCGCCCACGCGTTTCCGTGGAGCGAAAAAACATTCGCCAGCAATCAGGGCGACCGCTATCTGAACTACCGCCTGGATGTCGATGGCACGATGGCGGCATTCGCCATCACTCAGGTCGTGCTGGATGAAGCAACGCTGTTTAACATCGCGGTCGACCCGGCGTTTCAGCGCCGCGGCCTGGGAAGGGAGCTGCTGGAGTATTTAATTCGCGAGCTTGAAACCCGTGACGTTTTCACCCTGTGGCTGGAAGTTCGCGCATCAAATGTCGCCGCTATCGCACTCTACGAAAGCTTAGGCTTTAACGAGGCGACAATCCGCCGTAACTACTACCCCACCGCAGAGGGACGTGAAGACGCCATCATCATGGCTCTGCCGCTTGGATAACGAAAATAAGGTTGTAACGATGAAATGGGACTGGATTTTCTTTGATGCCGACGAAACGCTGTTTACGTTTGACTCGTTCGGTGGCCTACAGCGGATGTTTCTGGATTATAGCGTTACCTTCACCGCCGAAGATTTTCAGGACTATCAGGCGGTTAATAAACCGCTGTGGGTGGATTACCAGAACGGTACTATCACCGCGTTACAGCTGCAACATCAGCGTTTTGATGTGTGGGCAGAGCGCCTGAAGGTGAGTCCTGGCTCGCTGAATGATGCCTTCCTGAATGCGATGGCCGATATCTGTGCGCCGCTGCCGGGTGCGGTTTCTCTGCTGGACTCCCTGAAAGGTAAGGCGAAGCTGGGTATTATTACCAACGGATTTACCGCCTTACAGCAGATCCGTCTTGAACGTACCGGCCTGCGCGATCATTTCGATGCGCTGGTGATTTCCGAAGAAGTGGGCGTACCAAAACCCGATCCGCGTATTTTCGATTACGCGCTGGCGCAGGCAGGCAATCCTGAGCGCGAACGCGTGCTGATGGTAGGGGACACCGCCGAGTCGGATATTCTGGGTGGCATGAACTCGGGCTTGTCGACCGTCTGGCTGAATGCGCACGGTCGCGTGCAGCCTGAAGGTATCCAACCGACCTGGACCGTCTCGTCATTGAACGAACTGGAGCAACTCCTGTGTAAACAATGATTGCCTGCCCCCTATTGATGGGTAAAATAGCCGCAATTTTGTATTCCATGATGCGTGGTGTGCTGCCGCGCTTATAAAAGAAGATTTGATTATGACGTTGTCTCCTTATCTGCAAGAGGTGGCCAAGCGCCGCACTTTTGCCATTATCTCTCACCCGGATGCCGGTAAAACGACCATCACCGAAAAAGTGCTGCTGTTCGGACAGGCTATTCAGACTGCCGGTACGGTTAAAGGCCGTGGCTCCAGCCAGCATGCAAAATCTGACTGGATGGAGATGGAAAAGCAGCGTGGTATTTCGATTACCACCTCCGTGATGCAGTTCCCGTATCACGATTGCCTGGTGAACCTGCTGGACACCCCGGGCCACGAAGACTTCTCCGAAGATACCTACCGTACGCTGACGGCGGTTGACTGCTGTCTGATGGTTATCGATGCCGCAAAAGGTGTAGAAGACCGTACCCGTAAGCTGATGGAAGTTACCCGTCTGCGCGATACGCCGATCCTCACCTTTATGAACAAACTCGACCGTGACATCCGCGATCCGATGGAAGTGATGGATGAAGTGGAAAGTGAGCTGAAGATCGCCTGTGCACCAATTACCTGGCCAATCGGCTGCGGTAAGCTGTTTAAAGGTGTTTACCATCTCTATAAAGATGAGACTTACCTGTATCAGACCGGTAAGGGTCACACCATTCAGGAAGTGCGCGTTGTGAAAGGCCTGGACAACCCAGAGCTGGACGTAGCGGTAGGTGAAGAGCTGGCCGCGCAGTTGCGCGACGAGCTGGAGCTGGTGAAAGGCGCCTCCCACGAGTTCGATAAAGAGCTGTTCCTGGCAGGCGAAATTACCCCGGTCTTCTTCGGTACCGCGCTGGGTAACTTCGGTGTTGATCATATGCTCGACGGTCTGGTGGAGTGGGCGCCGCGTCCGATGCCGCGTAAAACCGACACCCGTGAAGTCGAAGCAAAAGAAGAGAAGTTCACCGGCTTCGTCTTTAAAATTCAGGCCAATATGGACCCAAAACACCGCGACCGCGTGGCCTTTATGCGTGTGGTGTCCGGTAAATATGAAAAGGGCATGAAGCTTCGCCAGGTGCGTATTGGTAAAGACGTGGTGATCTCCGACGCGCTGACCTTTATGGCGGGCGACCGTTCTCACGTTGAAGAAGCGTATCCGGGTGACATCATCGGCCTGCATAACCACGGCACGATCCAGATCGGTGATACCTTCACCCAGGGCGAGATGATGAAGTTCACCGGCATCCCGAACTTTGCGCCGGAGCTGTTCCGTCGTATTCGTCTGCGCGATCCGCTGAAGCAAAAGCAGCTGCTGAAAGGCCTGGTACAGCTTTCCGAAGAGGGTGCGGTACAGGTATTCCGCCCAATTGCGAACAACGATCTGATCGTTGGTGCGGTCGGTGTGTTGCAGTTTGACGTGGTAGTTGCGCGTCTTAAGAGCGAATACAACGTTGAAGCGATTTACGAATCCGTAAACGTGGCGACTGCGCGCTGGGTTGAGTGTTCTGACGTGAAGAAATTCGAAGAATTTAAGCGCAAGAATGAGATCCAGCTGGCGCTCGATGGCGGCGATAACCTGACGTACATCGCCCCAACCATGGTTAACCTGAACCTGACGCAGGAACGCTATCCTGACGTTCAGTTCCGCAAAACGCGCGAACACTAATCCCCTCTCAGAGCACGGTTTTCGCCGTGCTCTTCTTAATTCCCTGCCTTATTAGACCCTTGCGGAATGTTCTTAAATCATCCCGTTCGGTGTTGGTTTGCCTGTTTTTTGACCGATTCTGAATGCGGCACCGCGAGACTGTTCTATATTTAACTCAGTGTTTAACCTCGTCGGTGGGTGAATTGACTGTTTTATTACCTGAAAATGATTTCCCTTACTGACTGTTGGTTTATTCACAGCATTTACAACTAACGAAAAGGAACGTTAGCCGCTCAAATAGCGAGCAAACTACAGGAACACATCGATGAATATGACAAGACCTAAGATTTCAAAATCTCTGCTGGCCGTAGCCCTGGGGTGCATCGTGACAAGCGGTTCTGCTTTTGCAGAAAACACCACGATGGATAAAGCCCAGTCCGTGGCGACAAGCACGGGGGAAAAAATCGATAGCTCGATGAATAAAGTCGGTAACTTCATGGATGACAGCGCTATCACCGCTAAAGTGAAAACCGCGCTGGTGGACGATAAAAACATCAAGAGCACCGACATCTCCGTCAAAACAGAGGGCAGCGTTGTTACGCTGAGCGGCTTTGTGGAGAGCCAGACCCAGGCTGAACAGGCTGTTGCGGTTGCTAAGGGGGTAGAAGGTGTGACCTCCGTCAGCGACAAATTGCATGTCCGCGACAGTAAAAATGGCTCTATGCAGGGCTATGCCGGTGATGCTGCAACCACCAGCGAAATCAAAGCCAAGCTTCTGGCTGATGACGTCGTACCGTCACGAAAAGTGAAAGTAGAAACTACCGATGGTGTGGTTCAGTTGTCCGGTACCGTCGATTCTCAGGCGCAAATTGAACGCGCCGAAGCCATTGCGAAAGCGGTTGATGGCGTCAAAAGCGTCAAAAATGACCTGAAATCGAAGTAACACATCGCAATTCGTTCTTCTGACTGAGGCCGGAAGACGGAATAAGAATTACACCTGGAATCATCAGCTGTGAACGCTCGCGACTTGCGGTCGACATTAACTATGGTAAAGGAGAGTCTTATGTTTCGATGGGGCATTATTTTTCTGGTTATCGCGTTAATTGCCGCCGCGCTGGGCTTTGGTGGTCTGGCGGGTACAGCGGCAGGGGCAGCGAAAATTGTCTTCGTTGTCGGTATTATTCTGTTCCTGGTCAGCCTGTTTACCGGACGACGCCGTCCGTAGCGACACACACTCTGACAGCAACATCAAAGCCAGTCTCTCGACTGGCTTTTTCTGGTTTGAGCCTGGCGTAAGGTGTAGGTTACTGTGTATTCACAAAACAAATAACGCAGGAAAGCAGAGGTGGGGCAACGAATTCCCGTTACGCTCGGCAATATTACGCCGCTGGCGCTTAAGCCGTTTCGTCCGGGCCAGCTTGCACTGGTGTGCGAGGGCGGCGGGCAGCGCGGTATCTTCACGTCTGGCGTGCTGGATGAGTTTATGCGTGCACAATTCAACCCATTCGACCTATTTTTAGGCACCTCGGCGGGGGCGCAAAACCTCTCCGCCTATGTGTGTAACCAGCCGGGCTATGCTCGGAAAGTGATCATGCGTTACACCACCTCGCGGGATTTTTTTAACCCGGTGCGCTTTGTTCGCGGGGGGAATTTAATCGATCTCGACTGGTTGTTAGATTCCACCGCCAGCCAGATGCCGCTGGCGATGGACACGGCATCGCGGCTGTTCGATACCGGAAAAGAATTCTGGATGTGCGCCAGCCGGGGCGATGACTACACGCCGGGGTATTTTTCACCGCAGAAAGAGAACTGGCTCGATATCATTCGTGCCTCCAGCGCCATTCCGGGGTTCTATCGCACTGGCGCAATGCTTGACGGGGTGAGCTACCTTGACGGCGGTATCAGCGATGCGGTGCCGGTACAGGAAGCCGCGCGCAGAGGGGCAAAAACCATTGTGGTGATCCGCACTGTGCCTTCGCAAATGTACTACACCCCACAATGGTTCAAGCGCATGGAGCGCTGGCTGGGTGATAGCAGCCTGCAGCCGCTGGTGAATATCGCCCAGCGACATGAAGCGAGTTACGGCGCAATGCAGCGCTTTATCGAAAAACCGCCGGGTAAGTTGCGGATCTTTGAGATCTATCCGCCGAAACCCTTGCTGAGCATGGCGCTGGGCAGCCGTTTACCTGCACTGCGTGATGACTATAAAACGGGGCGGCTTTGCGGGCGCTACTTCCTGGCAACGGTAGGTAAACTGCTGGCCGAGCACCCGCCTTTCCATCGACATAAACGGATCATAACGCCGCCTGCCATTGTGGCCAATGACGCACTGGCGATGCCGCGAGTCGACATTGCGCAGGCGAATGATACAACATTTGATAATGAGGATTTGGCGTGACGTACCGCTTTGTCGACACCCATTGCCACTTTGATTTTCCGCCCTTTACCGGTAATGAAGAACAAAGCATTGATCGCGCCGCGCAGGCGGGCGTTCAGGCGATCATCGTGCCTGCCATTGAAGCCGCTCACTTCGACCGTGTGCAGGATCTCGCCCGGCGACATGATGCACTGTATGCCGCACTCGGCCTGCATCCGATCGTTATTGAGCGCCATCTGGACGAGCATATCGACAGGCTGGACGAAATATTACGCACGCCCGAGAAGAAGCGGGTGGCTATTGGTGAGATTGGCCTGGATCTCTATCGCGAGGATCCGCATTTTGAACGTCAGCAGACTCTCCTCGACGCGCAGCTCCGGCTGGCAAAGCAGCACGATCTGCCGGTGATCCTCCACTCGCGCCGCACTCACGACAAACTGGCTCTGCACCTGAAACGCATAAATTTACCCCGTACCGGCGTGGTGCACGGATTTTCCGGCAGTTTGCAGCAGGCTGAACGCTTTATCGGGCTGGGCTATCGCATTGGTGTTGGCGGGACGATTACCTACCCGCGAGCCAGCAAGACCCGGGATGTGATGGCACAGCTACCGCTGACGGCGTTATTGCTGGAAACCGACGCACCCGACATGCCGCTAAACGGTTTTCAGGGGCAACCTAATCGCCCGGAACAGGCGGCGCGCGTATTCGACACGCTATGTGAACTGCGCAGAGAGCCTGCGGATGTGATTGCGGATGCCTTGCTGAGCAACACCTGCTCGCTGTTTGGCATTGCGCTATAGATAGAGCGCCGGGCGGATCACGGCGATCTTCTCTTTTTCCAGCGCCAGTGCCAGTGGCTCAATATCGGCAGGCGTTGCGCTACGCCAGCTGGCCGCCTCACCGTAAACCCCTTGTGCATGAAACGCGTTGATCCTCACCGGGATATTGCCCAGCGAGCGAATAAACACGATTAGCGCTTTGATATGCTCCAGATAATCGCACTTCTCAGGGATAACCAGTAACCGCAGCTCGGTCAGCCGGTTATGCTGCGCCAGCAAGCGGATGCTCTGCTTTATCTGCGGGTTTTCACGTCCGGTCAGGTAGCGGTGATGTTCGTTTCCCCAGGCTTTGAGATCCAGCATGGCACCATCGAGAGCCGGCAATAACTTCTGCCAGCCGGTTTCCCCGAGCAGACCGTTACTGTCGACCAGACGGGTCAAATGATGAAGGGTTGGCTCTGTTTTCATCGCTGTGAACAGTGCCACCAGAAACGGCAGTTGCGTTGTGGCCTCACCGCCACTCACGGTGATGCCATCGATAAACGGCGCGACTTTGCGAATGTGCGCGAGGATATCGTTTACGCTAAAGCGTTGCGCCATCGGTGTGGCCTGCTGCTGGCAAAGGTGCAGGCAGGTGTCACACTGTTTGCAGTCGCTTTCCTGCCACCAGACCCGCCCGGCCTGAATATTCAGCGCGTCGTGCGGACAATGGGGAACGCAGTCGCCGCAGTCGTTGCAGCGGCCGATGGTCCACGGGTTGTGGCAGGATTTACAGCGCAGATTACAGCCCTGGAGGAACAGCGTCAGGCGGCTGCCTGGACCGTCCACGCAGGAGAAGGGGATAATCTGACTAACTAAAGCGCATCTGTTGTTCATGGCTTACCACCCGTGGCTGGCGATCCAGGATACGTGTATTGCGCGCGGCTTCTTCTCCAAGCCAGGTGGTTTGGGTGCGCGACCCTTCCTCGCGGTATTTTTGCAGGTCTGATAATCGCACCATGTATCCGGTCACGCGGACCAAATCGTTACCCGCCACGTTGGCCGTAAACTCGCGCATCCCGGCTTTAAAGGCCCCCAGACACAGCTGCACTACTGCCTGCGGATTACGTTTTACCGTCTCTTCCAGGGTCAGAATATCGCTGATACCTGAAGGGTAATGCTGGTGATGTGGAGCAACCGCGAGCAGATGGCTAATCGGATCGGGTTCATCGCCGTACGGCAGGCGTGCGCCTGGCGTTGTCCCGATGTCCGAGCTTATCCCGGACTGCGCGTGCAGCAGGGCATGGTGATTCCAGCCATGCTTCACCGGCGTGTTTTCGACAAAAGCGGCGAGCTGCGCGCTGATGCGATAACCCAGCGCGTTGGCCTGTTCATCTTTACCGTAACGCCCGTCCATCCCGGCTTTTTCACACAGGGTGTTAACCGCCTCAGCAAGGCCATACATGCCAAACATCGGTACAAAACGATCGGCATCTATCAGCCCCTCTTTCACCAGGAAGCTATTCTCAAAGAAGCCCGATTTTTCATACAGGAAGTCGCAGCGCGCGTTGATGATGGCGATTTGCTGCTGGCAGTAGTGCGGAAGCGTGCGGGTGAAGAAATCATCAGGCGAATCGCTCTGTTCAGCAATAGCTTTCAGGTTGAGGCGTACCAGCGTGCTACCACCACCCGCCAGCGGCAGAGAATTGTAACAACTGACCACACCATAACGGCCTTTTGTGAAAATTTTATCATTTATCGGGCCGTTAGAAATATGAGGTTTGCTGCACTCACAAATATTTTTCGCCACCTCAAGCAGCAAATCATCTGGTGTAATTTCGGGATCATAAATGAAGGTTAAATTCGGTGAGACCTGCTTCAGCTCTGCATCAGCCCGTAAAATTGCCCGCGTAACAGGTGTATCCGCCGGGCCGATGTTTGCGTGCATAAAAGCATCTGGCAGTGTCCTGTCGAGATAGCGCCAGAAACGTTTTATGCGGCTATCGATTTCTTCTTGTGTTAGAATTCTAACATACGGTTGCAGTAGCGCATCAAGCTGGCCCAGATACACGGGCATGGATGTGACTGATGGAACATGGTGGTAAAGGATGGTTAACAGTGAGAGAGCATCATCAAGGTCTTTCGCACCTTCCAGCTCCAGCCATGCTGAACCGTTAGCCAGGAATTTTGCGTAATCCGGCAGAACGTAACGGGGTTTGAAAGGCGCATGGCCTTCGAACATGTCGCAGATAAAACCCGCGTCCAGCGCCGCTCTGGCGGCCTGTGGTAACGCAGGATAGGGAAGGGCGTTTTCCGCCTCCAGCGCCAGAAAATGACGTTTTTGCTCAGGTGTGAGTACCGGGCTTGTCACAATGTGCTGGCAACGTTGTTGCAGGGCGTCAGGGCTGAAGTGGGACATATTCACTTCCTTTATTGTTCTGCGATTGATGAGCGGATTGTAGGAAGTCACCCCACGGAGGCTTTTGATCCGACAGGGGTAATCGCTGCTTTAGTCAGCAGTTTGAGCAAGAAAATTTGAAGTTGATCTCATTACAGCAATGCAAATTTGTACGAAGTTTTCATTAACTGTGATGAATGTCGAAGTGTGTATGCGAGTGGATGTTAGAATACTAACAGAGCCGCAAGGTGAAATTTTATACGGCGATGCCGTTGGAGAATGTTATGACCGATTTAACTGCAAGCAGCCTGCGTGCGTTGAAACTAATGGACCTGACCACCCTGAACGATGACGACACCAATGAGAAAGTCATCGCTCTGTGCCATCAGGCAAAAACGCCTGTCGGTAACACCGCAGCCATCTGTATCTACCCGCGCTTTATCCCAATTGCACGTAAGACTCTGAACGAGCAGGGCACCCCGGATGTGCGTATTGCAACCGTGACTAACTTCCCGCACGGCAACGACGATATCGGTATTGCGCTGGCAGAAACCCGCGCGGCGATTGCTTACGGCGCTGATGAAGTAGACGTGGTGTTCCCATACCGCGCGCTGATCGCGGGCAACGAACAGGTTGGTTTTGACCTGGTGAAAGCCTGTAAAGACGCCTGTGCGGCGGCAAACGTGCTGCTTAAAGTGATCATCGAAACCGGTGAGCTGAAAGAAGAGCGCCTTATCCGTAAAGCATCTGAGATCGCTATCAAAGCCGGTGCAGATTTCATCAAAACCTCTACCGGTAAAGTGCCGGTCAACGCGACCCCGGAAAGCGCGCGCATCATGATGGAAGTCATTCGCGATATGGGCGTGTCCAAAACCGTTGGTTTCAAACCTGCGGGCGGCGTGCGTACCGCGGAAGACGCGCAGCAGTTCCTGGCGATTGCAGACGAGCTGTTCGGCGCTGACTGGGCGGATTCCCGTCACTACCGCTTCGGCGCATCCAGCCTGCTGGCAAGCCTGCTCAAAGCGCTGGGTCACGGCGACGGTAAGAGCGCAAGCAGCTACTAATTTTTGAATGACCGGGTGGCGCATAGCGCTCCCGGCCTACTTCGGGAGGTTACCGTGTTTCTCGCACAAGAAATTATTCGTAAAAAACGTGATGGTCGCGCATTAAGCGACGAAGAGATCCGCTTCTTTATCAACGGCATTCGCGATAACACCGTCTCTGAAGGGCAAATTGCTGCTCTGGCGATGACCATCTTTTTCCACGATATGTCGATGCCTGAACGTGTCTCGTTGACCATGGCGATGCGAGATTCAGGGACCGTTCTGGACTGGAAAAGCCTCAACCTTAATGGCCCTATTGTCGACAAACACTCTACCGGCGGTGTGGGTGATGTTACCTCACTGATGCTTGGCCCAATGGTTGCGGCCTGCGGTGGTTATATTCCGATGATCTCCGGGCGTGGCCTGGGTCACACCGGCGGCACGCTGGATAAACTGGAAGCCATTCCGGGCTTCGACATCTTCCCGGATGACAATCGCTTCCGCGATATTATTAAAGACGTTGGTGTGGCAATTATCGGCCAGACCAGCTCTCTTGCACCGGCGGACAAGCGTTTCTACGCCACCCGCGACATTACCGCGACTGTTGACTCCATCCCGCTGATCACCGCTTCGATCCTCGCCAAAAAACTGGCGGAAGGCCTGGATGCGCTGGTGATGGACGTGAAAGTGGGCAGCGGCGCGTTTATGCCAACCTATGAGCTTTCCGCCCAGCTTGCTGAAGCGATCGTTGGCGTTTCCAACGGTGCTGGCGTGCGCACCACCGCGCTGCTGACGGACATGAATCAGGTGCTGGCATCCAGCGCAGGTAACGCCGTTGAAGTGCGCGAAGCTGTGCAGTTCCTGACGGGTGAATACCGTAACCCACGTCTGTTCGACGTCACCATGGCGCTGTGCGTTGAGATGCTTATCTCCGGCAAGCTTGCCAAAGATGATGCCGAAGCTCGGGCGAAATTGCAGGCTGTGCTGGATAACGGCAAAGCGGCAGAGATCTTCGGTCGTATGGTGGCCGCGCAGAAAGGCCCAACCGATTTCGTGGAAAACTACGCGAAATACCTGCCAACGGCGACGCTCAGCAAAGCGGTCTATGCCGATACCGAAGGCTTTATTTCCGCAATGGATACCCGTGAGCTCGGTATGGCGGTGGTGTCGATGGGTGGCGGTCGTCGTCAGGCATCTGACACGATTGATTACAGCGTTGGCTTTACCGACATGGTTCGTCTGGGCGACAGCGTCGACGGCCAACGTCCGCTGGCGGTTATCCACGCGAAAGACGAAGCCAGCTGGCAGGATGCGGCGAGAGCGGTGAAAGCGGCAATCACGCTTGATGATAAAGCACCAGAAAGCACACCGACTGTCTATCGCCGTATCACTGAATAACTGTATACTGATCTGATCGCTATTTTTTGAAGCACTAAGTACGGAGAACAATTATGAAACGTGCATTTATTATGGTGCTGGACTCATTCGGCATCGGCGCAACCGAAGATGCAGAACGTTTTGGTGACGTGGGTTCCGATACCATGGGTCACATCGCTGAAGCCTGCGCCAAAGGTGAAGCGGACAACGGTCGTAAAGGCCCTCTGACTCTGCCAAACCTGACCAGCCTCGGCCTGGTGAAAGCGCATGAAGGTTCCACCGGCAAAATCGCAGCCGGTATGGACGGTAACGCAGAAGTGGTGGGCGCATACGCCTGGGCGCACGAGCTCTCTTCCGGTAAAGATACCCCGTCTGGCCACTGGGAAATCGCCGGTGTTCCGGTTCTGTTCGAATGGGGCTATTTCTCCGATCACCAGAACAGCTTCCCGCAGGAACTGCTGGATAGACTGGTGAAGCGTGCAAACCTGCCGGGTTACCTCGGTAACTGCCACTCCTCCGGTACCGTTATTCTGGATGAGCTCGGTGAAGAGCATATGAAAACCGGCAAACCGATTTTCTATACCTCTGCTGACTCCGTGTTCCAGATTGCCTGCCACGAAGAGACCTACGGCCTGGATAAGCTGTACGAGCTGTGCGAAATCGCCCGTGAAGAGCTGACCGAAGGCGGCTACAACATTGGCCGTGTTATCGCGCGTCCGTTTATCGGCGACAAAGCGGGTAACTTCCAGCGTACCGGTAACCGTCATGACCTGGCTGTTGAGCCGCCAGCACCGACTGTGCTGCAAAAACTGGTTGAAGAGAAAGACGGCCACGTGGTTTCCGTGGGTAAAATCGCGGATATCTATGCCAACTGCGGTATCACCAAAAAAGTGAAAGCTACTGGTCTGGATGCGCTGTTCGATGCCACCATCAAAGAGATGAAAGAAGCAGGCGACAAGACTATTGTCTTCACCAACTTCGTGGACTTCGACTCCTCCTGGGGACACCGTCGCGATATCGCCGGTTATGCTGCCGGTCTGGAGCTGTTCGACCGCCGTCTGCCAGAGCTGATGGAGCTGGTGGGTGAAGATGACATTCTGATCCTGACCGCTGACCACGGCTGTGACCCAAGCTGGACCGGTACTGACCACACCCGTGAGCACATTCCGGTGCTGGTGTATGGTCCAAAAGTGAAACCTGGTTCTCTGGGCCACCGTGAAACCTTCGCGGATATTGGCCAGACAATTGCAAAATACTTTGGTACGTCCGACATGGAATATGGCAAAGCCATGTTCTGAGGCACATTGGGTGCGGCCTGATGCCCTCACCCCAACCCTCTCCCACAGGGAGAGGGAGAATTTAAAATGAAAAGGAACTGAAGATGGCAACTCCACACATTAACGCAGAAATGGGCGATTTCGCTGACGTTGTTCTGATGCCAGGCGACCCGCTGCGTGCGAAGCACATCGCTGAAACCTTCCTGGAAGATGTGCGTGAAGTGAACAACGTGCGTGGCATGTTGGGCTTCACCGGGACTTACAAAGGCCGCAAGATCTCTGTCATGGGACACGGTATGGGTATCCCATCCTGCTCGATCTACACCAAAGAGCTGATCACCGATTTCGGCGTGAAGAAAATCATTCGTGTAGGCTCCTGCGGCGCGGTTCGTATGGACGTGAAACTGCGTGATATCGTTATCGGCATGGGTGCATGCACCGATTCCAAAGTGAACCGTATGCGTTTCAAAGATCATGACTTTGCTGCGATTGCAGACTTCGGCATGGTACGTGACGCGGTTGACGCGGCAAAAGCGCTGGGCGTTGACGCTCGCGTGGGCAACATCTTCTCTGCTGATCTGTTCTATGCACCAGACGGCGGTGAAATGTTCGACGTGATGGAAAAATACGGCATCCTGGGCGTGGAAATGGAAGCGGCAGGTATCTACGGCGTAGCGGCTGAGTTTGGTGCAAAAGCGCTGACCATCTGCACCGTGTCTGACCACATCCGTACGCACGAGCAGACGACTGCTGCTGAGCGTCAGACCACCTTCAACGACATGATCAAAATCGCGCTGGAATCCGTTCTGCTGGGCGATAAAGAGTAAGACCTGTTGTGCCGGGTGGCGGCTTCGCCTGACCCGGCCTACTGTGTTGTAGGCCCGCTAAGCGTAGCGCCAGCGGGCTTTTTTTAGCGCACAGCCCGCGCAATCCACGCCGACAATTCACGTAGTTCTTTTTCCTGTTCCGGGAAATCCACCAACAACGCACCGCACTCCTGTTGAAGCACGTCCGGATGATAAAGACAGCCCTGCAAACGTGCCGCCAGCGCTTCTAACGGGGCCGGATTAAGGCTATCGGTAAAGACCTGTGTCCGGGTGATATGACCTTTATCAACGTCAAAATGCAGCTCTACGCCGCCCCAGGTAAAGCGCTCATCCAGCAGGTGAGAGAACGCCGGTGCCTGCCCAAAGTTCCACTCCCAACTGCTCTGGCGGGCGAAGGTTTCCGCGAAGTTCGGCAGATCGGGTGTCTTGTCGGGTGAAATCACTTCTGCTTCGACGCCTTCACCGTAATGGGCAAAGAACGCCTCGCGGATAGCCTCGCAAATCTGTTCGTGTGTGACGCCAGGCAGCAGCTCAACCAGATTCGCGACGCGGCCGCGTACGGAAGTGATGCCTTTAGCCTGGAGCTTTTTCTTGTCCGGGTTAAGGTAGTTGGCCAGACGGCTGAGATCGGCGTTGAGCAGCAGTGTGCCGTGATGGAAACCGCGATCTTTGGTTTCGCGATACGCCGAGCCGGAAACCTTGCGATCGCCTTCCTCTGTACTGACCACCAGATCATTGCGCCCGGACGCTTCAGCCTGAACGCCAAGCGCGTTCAGGGCATTGAGCACGATGGCCGTGGAGATGGTTTTATCGTACTCCGGTTTACCCGCCATAAAGGTAAAGCAGGTGTTGCCCAGATCGTGAAACACCGCGCCGCCCCCGCTGCTCCGGCGTGCCAGACGGACGTTATCCTCTTCCATACGCCGAGTGTTGCACTCTTTCCATGGGTTTTGCGCCCGGCCAATGACCACGGTATCGGCGTTACGCCACAGGAAGAGTACGCGTTGGGTGGCGGGCATCTGGCGGAAGATGCACTCTTCCACCGCGAGGTTAAACCAGGGATCGTAAGAGTCAGAGATAAGCAGGCGTAATGTCGTCATGGCAAAGTTCCTTTTCCGAATCATCCGCCCACTTTATCACTAATCTTTCTTCTCGCTCTCTTCGTCTTCAGGAATAGACTTGCTGGCGGTCAGCAGGAAGGGGGACTGCTGCCAGCGTGTGCGTTTTCCCTGCAACAGGGTACGCGCCAGCACCACGCCAATGGCCAGCGAAAGCAGCAACATCAGGCGCAGAATATTGGTGGTGTTATCCACCTGTTTGGCTTCGGTAGGCAGAGTGTGGGTGTCGAGCGTCAGGCGCAAATATCCCAGCGGACCATTTTTCCCCTGAATAGGTTCGACGATTTGCTGGTTGAAGTAGCCCCCGGCTTTTTTACCGTCCAGCGCCAGCCTGTCGCGCACGTCGACGTGCTCACCCGCACGGGCGATCAGGTCGCCCTGTTCGTCATAGACTCCGGCATCCAGAATACGGCTGTTCTCCGTAAGCTGGCGTAATACCTGGCTTATTCGCTTGTCATCCGGCGTTTCAGTACGCATAGATGGCGCAACGTTAAGGGTCACCTGACGCGCCAGGGTGCGGGCCAGTTCTTCAAGTTGCGGATTGCGTTGCCGTTGATGATTCTGGCTAAACCATGATGCCCCTTGCATCAGCGCCACCAGGAGCGCCAGACAGATAAGGACAATCACGGCACGATGAAGCCGGAATTTCAGTTTTGCGCGAGCCATATTCCACCTGCTGAAAATTTACGGCTTAATGTTGCCAGAAGTGATGGTTACAGGGTAGCCTCATGCGTTATTTTCCCTCTGGAACCTTCCGGCGCGAACGAAATTACAGGAGCTTCAATGCCGAACATTACCTGGTGCGACCTGCCAACGGATGTCTCTTTATGGCCAGGATTGCCGCTCTCTTTAAGTGGTGATGAGGTGATGCCTCTGGATTACCACGCCGGTCGTAGCGGCTGGCTGCTGTACGGACGCGGCCTTGATAAGCAGCGCCTGACGCAATATCAAACCAAACTGGGTGCCGCGATGGTGATCGTTGCAGCCTGGTGCGTGGAGGATTACCAGGTTATTCGCCTGGCCGGTTCCCTGACGCAGCGCGCCACGCGCCTGGCACACGATGCCGGGCTGGACGTGGCCCCGCTGGGCAAAATCCCGCATCTGAAAACGCCAGGTTTACTGGTCATGGATATGGACTCTACCGCCATCCAGATCGAGTGCATCGACGAAATAGCCAAACTGGCCGGCAGCGGTGAGATGGTGGCAGAAGTGACGGAACGCGCGATGCGTGGCGAGCTGGACTTTACCGCAAGCCTCAGACAACGCGTGGCAACCCTGAAAGGGGCCGATGCCAATATTCTACGTCAGGTGCGTGATGAGCTGCCGCTGATGCCTGGGCTGACGCAATTAGTGCTGAAGATGGAAACGCTGGGCTGGAAAGTGGCAA
The DNA here is from genome assembly GCF_052886895.1 of Enterobacter sp. C4G1. Classification (NCBI taxonomy): domain Bacteria; kingdom Pseudomonadati; phylum Pseudomonadota; class Gammaproteobacteria; order Enterobacterales; family Enterobacteriaceae; genus Enterobacter; species Enterobacter sp. C4G1. The sequence goes on from NZ_JBQVVV010000001.1 coordinate 1,746,895, forward strand.
TTGCTTCTGGTGGTTTCACTTTCTTCGCCGATTACCTGCGTGACAAGCTGCGCCTGACCACCGTGGTGGCGAACGAGCTGGAGATCATGGACGGTAAACTCACCGGTCAGGTGATTGGCGATATCGTGGACGCGCAGTACAAAGCCAATACGCTGAACCGCCTGGCAGAGAAATATGAAATTCCGGTCGTGCAGACCGTGGCGATTGGCGATGGCGCCAACGATCTGCCGATGATCAAAGCAGCGGGTCTTGGCATTGCTTACCATGCCAAGCCAAAAGTGAATGAAAAGACGGAAGTGACCATCCGTCATGCTGACCTGATGGGGGTGTTCTGCATTCTCTCTGGCAGCATTAATCAGAAATAACGAGGTAAACCGTGGCGAAAGCTCCAAAACGCGCATTTGTCTGTAATGAATGTGGCGCGGATTATCCGCGCTGGCAGGGGCAATGCAGTGCCTGTCATGCCTGGAACACCATTACCGAAGTGCGTGGTGTGGCGGCTTCGCCGAGCGTGGCCCGCAATGAGCGCCTGAGCGGCTATGCGGGGAATGCCGGTGTGGCGAAAGTCCAGAAGCTCTCGGACATCAGCCTGGAAGAGTTGCCACGTTTCTCTACCGGATTCAAAGAGTTCGACCGTGTGCTTGGCGGTGGGGTGGTGCCGGGTAGCGCCATTCTTATCGGCGGTAACCCGGGGGCCGGTAAATCGACGCTGCTGCTGCAAACCCTGTGCAAACTCGCCGAGCAGATGAAAACCCTGTATGTCACCGGGGAAGAGTCATTGCAGCAGGTGGCGATGCGTGCGCACCGTCTTGGTCTGCCGACCAGCAACCTGAACATGCTCTCGGAAACCAGCATCGAACAGATTTGCATGATTGCTGAAGAAGAGCAGCCGAAGCTGATGGTTATCGATTCCATCCAGGTGATGCACATGGCGGATATCCAGTCTTCGCCAGGCAGTGTGGCTCAGGTGCGCGAAACCGCAGCCTATCTGACACGCTTTGCCAAAACGCGCGGCGTGGCGATTGTGATGGTTGGCCACGTAACCAAAGATGGCTCGCTTGCCGGGCCGAAAGTGCTCGAACACTGTATCGACTGCTCGGTGATGCTCGACGGCGATGCGGACTCCCGTTTCCGTACGCTGCGCAGCCATAAAAACCGCTTTGGCGCGGTGAATGAGCTGGGCGTCTTTGCCATGACCGAACAGGGGCTGCGTGAAGTCAGTAATCCGTCAGCCATCTTCCTCAGCCGTGGTGATGAAGTCACCTCCGGCAGTTCGGTGATGGTGCTCTGGGAAGGTACGCGCCCGCTGCTGGTGGAAATCCAGGCGCTGGTGGATGTCTCGATGATGGGCAACCCGCGGCGTGTGGCGGTTGGCCTGGAGCAGAACCGGTTAGCTATCCTGCTGGCCGTGTTGCACCGTCACGGCGGCCTGCAAATGGCGGATCAGGACGTCTTTGTTAACGTGGTGGGCGGCGTTAAAGTCACCGAAACCAGTGCTGACCTCGCATTGCTGCTGGCGATGGTGTCCAGCCTGCGCGACAGGCCGCTACCGCAGGATCTGGTGGTCTTTGGCGAAGTAGGTCTTGCCGGGGAAATTCGCCCGGTGCCGAGCGGCCAGGAGCGTATTTCTGAGGCTGCCAAACACGGGTTCCGTAGGGCCATTGTGCCAGCGGCGAACGTGCCGAAAAAAATCCCTGAAGGGATGCAGGTTTTCGGCGTGAAGAAACTCGCAGATGCATTAAGTGTCTTTGACGACTTATAATTATACCCGTCATACTTCAAGTTGCATGTGCGTTGGCTGCGTTCGCTTACCCCGGTCACTTACCTTTAGTAAGCTCCGGGGATGCGCTTACTTGCCGCCTTCTTGCAACTCGAATTATTTAGGGTATGTGTATTCGATGTTGCAGGAGGCACCGTAATTAATGTCATCATTTGACTATCTCAAGACCGCAATTCGCCAGAAAGGCTGCACCTTGCAGCAGGTGGCGGATGCCAGCGGTATGACCAAAGGCTATCTGAGCCAACTGCTGAATGCCAAAATCAAAAGCCCCAGTGCGCAAAAGCTGGAAGCATTGCATCGCTTCCTGGGGCTAGAATTTCCGCGTATGCAAAAGAACATCGGTGTGGTTTTTGGCAAGTTTTACCCGCTGCATACCGGGCATATCTATCTGATCCAGCGCGCCTGTAGCCAGGTTGATGAGTTGCACATCATCATGGGCTACGACGAAAAACGTGACCGAGAATTGTTCGAAGACAGCGCCATGTCGCAACAGCCGACGGTGCCGGATCGCCTGCGCTGGCTGCTCCAGACCTTTAAGTATCAGAAAAATATTCGTATTCATGCGTTCAATGAAGAGGGCATGGAGCCGTATCCGCACGGCTGGGACGTGTGGAGCAATGGCGTGAAAGCCTTTATGGAAGAGAAGGGGATCGCGCCTAACTGGATCTACACCTCTGAAGAGCTAGATGCCCCGCAGTTCCGCGAGCATCTGGGTACGGAAACGGTGCTTATCGACCCAAAACGCACCTTTATGAGCATCAGCGGGGCGCAGATCCGTGAAAACCCGTTCCGCTACTGGGATTACATTCCGACTGAAGTGAAACCGTTCTTTGTGCGTACGGTAGCCATTCTGGGCGGTGAGTCGAGCGGTAAGTCGACGCTGGTCAACAAGCTGGCGAACATCTTTAACACCACCAGTGCCTGGGAGTACGGGCGTGATTATGTCTTCTCCCATCTGGGCGGCGATGAGATGGCGCTCCAGTATTCTGACTACGATAAGATTGCGCTTGGACACGCGCAGTACATTGATTTTGCAGTGAAGTACGCCAACAAGGTGGCGTTTATCGATACGGATTTCGTCACCACGCAGGCGTTCTGTAAAAAGTACGAAGGCCGCGAACACCCGTTCGTCCAGGTGCTGATTGACGAATACCGCTTCGACCTGGTGATCCTGCTGGAAAACAACACGCCGTGGGTTGCTGATGGGATGCGCAGCCTTGGCAGCTCAGTAGACAGAAAAGAGTTCCAGACCATGCTGGTGGATATGCTGCACGAGAACAACGTGGAGTTTGTGCATGTTGAAGAATCAGACTACGACAACCGCTTCCTGCGCTGTGTGGAGCTGGTGAAGGAAATGATGGGCGAGCAGGGGTAAAACACTTACCCCTCACCCTAACCCTCTCCCCGGACTGTACAACTGTACAGGGGAGAGGGCAGGGTGAGGGGGAACAACCCACTCAGTACTCAACCACGACTTTCCCCCGCATATGTCCGTCCAGCACTTTACGGTGTGCCTCACTGATGCTTTCCACGCTCAATCCGTGCAGTGTTTCACTGAGTGAGCTTTCCACCACGCCATTATCTACCAGCTTCGCCACCTCGTTTAAGATCTCGCCCTGGCGTGCCATATCTGCGGTCTGGTACATGCTGCGGGTGTACATAAACTCCCAGTGCAGTGCGGCGGATTTGGATTTAAGTTTGTTCTGATCCAGCGGATGTTCGTTCTCGACGATTGTACAAATATGCCCCTGAGGTGCGATCAGGTCGCTCACGGTATCCCAGTGGCCGTCGGTATCATTGAGGATGAAAATATAATCCACAAAGTTGAGTCCCTGTTTTGCCAGTTCGCCTTTCAGATCGCGGTAGTTCACTACCATGTCTGCACCGCGATCCCGACACCACTTAGCTGAATCTTCCCGCGAGGCGGTGGCGATCACTTTTACCTTGCTGTTGTGCTTCGCAAACGGGATCGCAAGCGATCCCACACCGCCCGCACCACCAATGATCAGCAGTGTTTTATCCTGCCCGGCATCCTGAATGTTCAGCCGCTCAAACAGCCCTTCCCACGCCGTCAGGGCGGTCAGTGGCAATGCAGCCGCAGCGGCCCAGCCCAGGCTTGCAGGCTTGCGCCCGACGATACGGGCATCAATCAGCTGATGCGTGGTGTTGCTACCCGGGCGGGTGATGTCACCTGCGTACCACACTTCATCGCCCGGTTTGAATCCGGTCACGCTTGCCCCAACGGCTTTAACGATGCCGCTGGCATCCCAGCCAAGAATTCGTGGGTCTTTCAGGCCATTTTTGGCAATACCTGCGTGAACTTTGGTATCGACCGGATTAATGGAAACGGCTTTCACCTCGACCAGCAGGTCGTGTTCACCGGGCTGTGGCATCGGTTGGGAAATTTCAATAAAAGCAGCAGGATTTTCTGGGTTAACGGCAATAGCTTTGACTGACATGGTGAGCTCCTCAATGGAATGCGTTTTGTTGAGGCTAGTCTATTAAGTGGTCAGTTGCGTGATAAGATGGACAATCGAGAACGAAGTGTTCGCACAGGATGAACAATCATGTTTAAGCAGCTTCAGGATATGGCGCTGTTCGCGCTGGTGGCAGAAATGAGCAGTTTTACTGCGGCAGCGCAAAAGGCCGGGCTGCCAAAATCCAGCGTGAGCCAGCGGATCAGCCAGCTTGAACAACAGGTGGGGATCAGGCTGCTGAACCGCACTACGCGTAAGCTCAACCTGACCTTTGCGGGCGAGCATTATCTGGTGCATTGTCGGGAGATGCTGGCGGCCAGCGAGCGTGCCGAGTACGCCATTCAGCGGCTGCGGGAAAACCCCAGCGGGCGACTGCGGATCACCTGTCCGGCAGGGATTGGCGCGACGCTGCTGGCGCATATGAATGCCGATTTTCAACTGCGCTACCCGGATGTCTCGCTGGATGTCTCTATCTCTGACGATGTACTGGACCTGGTGGCGTCCGGGTTCGACGTGGCGCTGCGTACCGGTAAGCCGCAGGATTCATCGCTGATTGGCCGCATGATTGGGCACTGCCCGCGTTATATGCTGGCCTCGCCGGGCTACCTGGCACAGAGGGAGCCGCTTAGCCATCCCCGTCAGTTGGTGGAACATCGCTGTATTACCCATAAGTCGTGGTCAGAATGGCTGTTACAAAGTGAGAGCGAGGATTACCGCTATCTGCCGGATAACGCCCATATGACGGATAACCTGGTGTACGCCCGCGAATGTGCCATCGCAGGCGCCGGCATTACGCTGCTGCCTGCTTTTCTGCTGGAAGATAAGGTGGAAAAGGGGGCGTTGGTCAACGTGCTGCCAGAGTGGAATGTCGAAGGGAATGACCTGTGGCTGGCCTATCCGAGCCGCAAGCTGAATTCGCCGGCACTGATGAGCTATATCGACTTTGCGATGCAGTTTGATGAGGTGAAGCGGTTTTACGTGGGGCGGTGAAACTGTGCGGCCTGATGCCCTCACCCTGACCCTCTCCCACGGGGAGAGGGAACAAACATAAAAAACGGCAACCGAGGTTGCCGTTTTGCTTTTATTTTGCAATACGCTTGTACTTAATACGCTTCGGCTCCAGCGCGTCTGCGCCCAGCGTGCGTTTCTTGTACTCTTCGTATTCGGTGAAGTTACCTTCAAAGAACTCCACTTTACCTTCATCCTGGTAATCCAGAATGTGGGTCGCAATACGGTCAAGGAACCAACGGTCGTGCGAGATAACCATGGCACAACCCGGGAACTCCAGCAGGGCGTTTTCCAGCGCGCGCAGGGTTTCGATGTCCAGGTCGTTGGTTGGTTCATCGAGCAGCAGAACGTTACCGCCAACCTGCAACAGTTTTGCCAGATGCAGACGACCACGTTCACCACCGGACAGCTCACCTACGCGTTTACCCTGGTCGGTGCCTTTGAAGTTAAAGCGGCCAACATAGGCGCGGCTTGGCATCTCGGTGTTGCCGATACGCATGATATCCAGACCGCCGGACACTTCTTCCCACACGGTTTTGCTGTTATCCATCGCGTCACGGAACTGGTCAACGGAGGCCAGCTTCACGGTATCACCCAGGGTGATAGAACCGCTGTCAGGCTGTTCCTGGCCCGACATCATGCGGAACAGGGTGGATTTACCCGCGCCGTTCGGACCGATGATGCCCACGATAGCGCCTTTCGGTACGGAGAATGTCAGGTCATCAATCAGCAGGCGGTCGCCGTAAGACTTACGCAGGTTGCTGACTTCAACCACTTTATCCCCCAGACGTGCTCCAGGTGGAATAAACAGTTCATTGGTTTCGTTACGTTTCTGGTATTCGGTGTTGTTCAGCTCTTCGAAGCGTGCCAGACGGGCTTTGCCCTTAGACTGACGGCCCTTTGCACCCTGACGAACCCACTCCAGCTCTTTCTCGATAGACTTGCGACGCGCTGCTTCAGCCGAAGCTTCCTGCGCCAGACGCTGATCTTTCTGCTCCAGCCAGGAGGAGTAGTTACCTTCCCACGGAATACCTTCACCACGGTCCAGCTCCAGGATCCAGCCTGCTACGTTATCGAGGAAGTAACGGTCGTGGGTAATCGCCACAACGGTGCCTTCGAAGTCGTGCAGGAAGCGTTCCAGCCATGCCACGGATTCTGCATCCAGGTGGTTGGTGGGTTCGTCGAGCAGCAGCATGTCTGGTTTTTCCAGCAGCAGGCGGCACAGCGCCACGCGGCGGCGTTCACCACCGGACAGGTTCGCGATTTTCGCATCCCAGTCTGGCAGACGCAGTGCATCCGCAGCACGTTCCAGCTGCACGTTCAGGTTGTGGCCGTCGTGCGCCTGGATAATCTCTTCAAACTTACCTTGCTGTGCGGCCAGCTTATCGAAATCTGCGTCCGGTTCGGCGTATTTAGCGTACACCTCGTCCAGACCTTTCAGTGCGTTAACCACTTCGGATACCGCTTCTTCAACGGATTCACGGACAGTATGTTCCGTGTTCAACTGAGGTTCCTGCGGCAGGTAGCCGATTTTGATGCCAGGCTGCGGACGGGCTTCACCTTCGATGTCTGTATCGATGCCGGCCATGATGCGCAGCAGGGTGGACTTACCGGCACCGTTGAGACCCAGAACACCGATTTTTGCGCCCGGGAAGAAGCTCAGCGAGATATTTTTAAGAATATGACGTTTCGGCGGGACAACTTTGCCGACACGATGCATGGTATAAACGAATTGAGCCACGTTGGACTTCGCCTCTTTTATCGTAATGAAAATAGGTTTCAGCTGCGAAGTGTAGCCTTTTTCCCGGTCTAATCACAGCCAGGAACGTCAGGAGTGTTAAAACGCGCAAGAAAGGTAAAAAAGTGTCCATGACGTGGCGCGTTGCCGGATGCCTGGTTAGCATAAGTTGATTAGACTTTGACGTGGCAAGACGCTGCAATTGACGAAAAAACAATGAGGAAGAGCTTGTGGAAAAAGCCAAACAGGTGGTCTGGCGTCTGCTGGCTGCCAGCGTATGCGTGATGGCGGTAAGCCAGGCGGTACATGCCGATTCACTGGATGAACAACGTAACCGCTACGCGCAAATCAAGCAGGCGTGGGACAACAAGCAGATGGATACTGTGCAGGCCCTGATGCCAACACTCAAAGATTATCCGCTGTATCCGTATCTGGAGTATCGCCAGATTACGGACGATCTCATGAATCAACCGACGGTTGCCGTGAATAACTTTATTCAGGCGAACCCAACATTGCCGCCGGCGCGCACCTTGCAGTCTCGTTTTGTGAACGAACTCGCGCGCCGTGAAGACTGGCGCGGGTTGTTAGCATTCAGCCCGGAAAAACCGAATACCACAGAAGCGCAGTGTAACTTCTACTACGCAAAATGGGCCACAGGGCAGCAGGATGAAGCCTGGGCAGGGGCAAAAGATCTGTGGCTGACCGGGAAAAACCAGCCTAATGCCTGTGATTCCCTCTTTGGCGCCTGGCGCGCATCCGGCAAACAAGATCCGCTGGCCTATCTTGAACGTATTCGTCTGGCGATGAAGGCCGGTAACACGCGTCTGGTCACGACGCTTGCCGGGCAAATGCCGTCGGACTACCAGACCATCTCTTCTGCGGTTATCGGTCTTGCGAACAATCCTGATTCGGTAATGACCTTTGCCCGTACCACCGGTGCTACCAATTTTACCCGCGAGATGGCGGAAGAGGCCTTTACCAGCGTGGCGCGTGACGATGTGGAAAACGCGCGGCTGATGATCCCACAGCTGGTGCAGGCGCAGCAGCTTAATGAAGAGCAAACCCAGGCGCTGCGCGATATCGTGGCGTGGCGATTGATGGGGACGGATGTCACTGACGATCAGGCGCGTTGGCGTGATGACGCGGTGATGCGCTCGAACTCAACCTCGCTGGTGGAGCGCCGCGTGCGGATGGCGTTGGGTAGCGGCGATCGCCGCGGGCTAAATACCTGGCTTGCCCGTCTGCCAATGGACGCAAAAGAGAAAGATGAATGGCGCTACTGGCAAGCTGACCTGCTGCTGGAGCGTGGGCGTGATGATGAAGCAAAAGAGATCCTCCATTCTCTGATGCAGCAGCGCGGCTTCTACCCGATGGCTGCGGCACAGCGTCTGGGCGAAGAGTACACCTTCCGTATCGACAAAGCGCCAGGTAATCCCAGTGCGACGCTGATTCAGGGGCCAGAAATGGCACGCGTACGTGAGCTGATGTACTGGAATATGGATAACACCGCGCGCAGCGAGTGGGCGAACCTGGTCACCAGCCGCACGACGGACGAGAAAGCGCAACTGGCCCGCTATGCCTTTGATAATCACTGGTGGGATCTGAGCGTGCAGGCGACGATCGCCGGTAAACTGTGGGATCATCTCGAAGAGCGTTTCCCGCTGGCTTATAAAGATCTGTTCGATCGCTATACCAGTGGCAAAGATATCCCGCAAAGCTACGCCATGGCGATTGCACGTCAGGAGAGCGCCTGGAACCCGAAAGTGCGCTCCCCGGTTGGGGCAAGCGGGCTGATGCAAATTATGCCGGGCACGGCCACGCACACCGTGAAGATGTTCAATATTCCGGGCTACAGCAATCCTGCACAACTGCTTGACCCGGATACCAACATCAATATCGGTACCAGCTATTTGCAGTATGTTTATCAGCAGTTTGGTAACAACCGTATCTTCTCTTCAGCGGCGTATAACGCCGGGCCTGGGCGTGTACGTACCTGGCTTGGTAACAGCGCTGGTCGTATTGATGCCGTGGCGTTTGTCGAGAGTATTCCGTTCTCTGAAACCCGCGGATATGTGAAGAACGTCCTGGCTTATGATGCCTACTATCGCTACTTCATGGGACAGAAAGATACCTTGATGAGCGACGCTGAGTGGCAGAGACGTTACTGATCGGCATGGGTTGTGTTATGCTGTACTCGTTAATGAGTACAACAGGCGGTATAACATGACCCAGCATTCCCCTTATTCATCGGCGATGGCCGAACAACGCAACCAGGAGTGGCTTCGTTTTGTGGAGTTGCTCCGTCAGTCTTATGTAGAGGATCTGCACTTACCGTTGTTACAGCTGATGCTGACGCCCGACGAGCGTGAAGCTCTGGGCACGCGCGTACGCATTATTGAAGAGTTACTGCGGGGCGAAATGAGCCAGCGCGAACTGAAAAACGAGCTGGGCGCAGGTATCGCGACGATCACTCGCGGCTCAAACAGCCTGAAGTCTGCGCCGGTTGAACTGCGTCAGTGGCTTGAAGCAGTATTGTTGAAAAACGCCGGATGATGGCTTCGCCATCCGGCCTACAAATTCAACGATATATCGCGTTATGAAACGGGCTTAACGCCAGGATCACTGCCTGATGGTACACGCTTGAACGCGTCAGGGTGCCAGCGGTAAAGACGCCAATTGCCCCTTCCTTACGACCAATCTCATCGATGCCGGTGTACTGTGACATCACCGGCCCGAGCGCTTCACCCGCGCGCACTTTTTCCAGAATAATGGCCGGTAATGGCAGCGTGGCCGAGCGCGCTTCGCCACTCAATTCCCGGTTTTCGATAACAACCCAGCTGAATGTTGCGCCTTCGTCGATGCCCGCTTCAATCGCGACCCAAAAGTCGGCCTCAGGGCAAGCTGCCTTTGCATTGGCAACACGATTTCGTGCGCCAGCGCGCGTTTCCTCGCTTCCAAACGGTTGTTCAGGTACACCACTCTCGACGGATACGGCGTCAATATGGCAGGATCCTTCGCCGAAGATCTCTTCAAATGCCCTTAGAATTGCCTGAATTTTGGCAGGATTAGTGGTAGCAGAGACAACATGGTGCATAATTAAGCTCGATTCAAAAAAACTCATCGCAGTATAACGGAAAAAAAGCATGTTACAGGTATACCTTGTTCGCCACGGTGAAACGCAGTGGAACGCCGAGCGACGTATTCAAGGCCAGTCAGACAGTCCTCTCACCGAAAAGGGTGTGCAACAAGCGTGGCAGGTAGCGGAACGCGCCAAAACGCTGGGCATTACTCACGTTATCGCAAGCGACTTAGGTCGCACACAACAGACCGCGCGTATTATCGCTGATGCCTGCGGCTGCGACGTTGCCCTCGAGCCGCGCCTGCGTGAGCTGAATATGGGCGTGCTGGAAAAGCGCCATATCGATTCTCTGAGTGAAAAAGAGGAAGGCTGGCGTCGTACGCTTGTTAACGGTACTGAAGACGGTCGAATTCCTGATGGTGAATCGATGCAGGAGCTGAGCGTGCGTATTCATGCCGCGCTGGCTGAGTGTCTGAAGCTCCCTGCCGGAAGCCGCCCGTTGCTGGTGAGCCACGGTATCGCGCTGGGCTGCCTGGTGAGTACGATTCTGGGCTTGCCTGCTTACGCAGAGCGCCGTTTGCGCCTGCGTAACTGCTCTATTTCCCGTATCGATTATCAGGAAAGTCAGTGGCTGGCGTCTGGCTGGATTGTGGAGATGGCAGGGGATATTTCGCATCTCGATGCCCCTGCGCTGGATGAATTACAGCGTTAATGCCTTATCGGGATTAAGAATTCCATCCGCAGATTGATTGGGCGTTCTTCCGGTTTCACATCACTTGCCGGGTAGTAACGCTCAATATCCTGACCTTTACGACGATTCAGATTCAGCATTGGCATACAGGTCCCGTATACGGTCAGGATAAATTCCTGAACGCCCGTCCCCAGACCTTCATACGTGAACATGACGTACTCGCCACCTTCCAGCACCACGGGTTTAGAGCCCTGGATGTAGCCATTGGCCATATCTGGTGTTAACGCTGTGGTGTAGAACACTTCCTGCTCGTCGTCTTTTTCCAGGCTTGGATGCGTTTCGTTCAGACCATACAGCAGTGGAGGAATGGCGGGCGCATGGCTCAGGAAATCGCGCCAGAACTGTACACGCATCTGGTGACGGAACTCGGAAATCTGCTCCAGCGAACAGGAGTAGCTTTGCGTTGTCCCAATCAGATGGGTTTCCGGTAGTGTAATGATTTCATATTTAGGCATGGCGAACTCGCCCAGACGCAGCGGCGGACGCATACCAAAAGAGCTCCAGTCAGGCGAGCGGCGATAGAGCGCTGGCGTCAACGAGAACTGCTTTTTAAAGGCGCGGGTGAAGGTTTGCTGTGAATCAAAGCGATATTGCAGTGCAATATCCAGAATCGGACGCGCGGTTAGACGCAGTGCGACAGCAGACTTTGACAGACGACGTGCGCGAATATAAGCACCGATAGCATGACCGGTGACATCCTTGAACATCCTTTGCAGATGCCACTTGGAATAGCCTGCTTTTGCCGCCACATTATCCAGTGACAAAGGCTGGTCCAGATGACCTTCCAGCCAGGTAAGCAGATCGCGAATAATTCCAGCCTGATCCATATACTATCCTCATCCTTAAAACAGCAGGTGCCTGATAACAGGTTAGCGGATAATAGCATTTTTTGATGTTTTAGCATTCAGTGTTTTTTTTGCTCATTAATGCTTTTTGCCGCACATTATGGGCGAATATATTCTAATCCTGTGATCTTGCTGCATTTTTATCTAACCTGTTGAATAATCGCTCAGCGTAATTTTAAAGAATGGTAACAATATGAAATACAAGACATTGATCTTAACCGCCGCCTTGCTGATGGTGGGCCGAGTCGCTCAGGCAGAACAGATTGGTTCTGTCGATACGGTGTTCAAAATGTTCGGTCCTGACCACAAAATCGTGGTTGAAGCCTTCGATGATCCTGACGTGAAAAACGTCACCTGCTATATCAGTCGGGCGAAAACGGGCGGTATCAAAGGTGGCCTGGGGCTGGCTGAAGATACTTCTGATGCGGCTATTTCGTGTCAGCAGGTTGGCCCGGTCGAGCTGAGTGATAAAATCAAAAACGGCAAAGCGCAGGGGGATGTGGTGTTCCAGAAACGCACGTCTCTGGTGTTCAAAAAGCTGCAAGTCGTGCGTTTTTATGATGCCAAACGCAACACGCTGGCGTACCTGGCATATTCCGACAAAGTGGTGGAAGGGTCGCCGAAAAATGCGCTGAGCGCAGTGCCGATTATGCCGTGGCACTAATTCAGGGATGAATCATGCAACAACCTGTAGTCTGGCTGGTTGAAGACGAAATCAGCATCGCCGATACGCTTATCTACATGCTCCAGCAGGAAGGATTTGCGGTGAAAGCGTTTGAGCGCGGTTTACCGGTGCTGGAAGAGGCGCGGCGGCAGGTTCCCGCGCTGGCTATTCTGGACGTCGGTCTGCCGGATATCAGCGGCTTTGAACTGTGTCGCCAGCTACTGGCGCTGCATCCGTCTCTGCCGGTGCTGTTTCTGACGGCACGCAGTGATGAAGTGGACAAACTGCTCGGCCTGGAAATGGGCGCGGATGACTACGTTGCTAAACCGTTCTCGCCGCGTGAAGTCTGCGCCCGGGTAAGGACTATCCTGCGACGGATGCAAAAATCCGCCGTGCCCTCTGAAATCGTCCGAATCGGGCAGTTCGAGCTGAACGAGCCTGCGGCCCAAATCACCTGGTGCGGAGAGCCTTTGCTGCTGACCCGCTATGAATTCCTGCTGCTCAAAACGCTGTTGCAGGCACCGGGACGCGTGTTTTCGCGCCAACAGCTCATGGATAAAGTCTGGGGTGATGACGGCGACAGTTTTGATCGTACCGTAGACACCCACATCAAAACCCTGCGTGCCAAGCTGCGGGCGGTGAATGACGTGCTTTCGCCCATCAGCACCCATCGCGGAATGGGCTACAGTCTGGGGCTTTATTGATGCGTATTGGAATGCGACTGCTGCTTGGGTATTTCCTGATCGTCGCCATCGCCGCATGGTTTGTGCTGTCGATCTTCGTCCAGGAAGTGAAGCCCGGCGTGCGCAGGGCAACGGAAGGCACGCTGATCGATACCGCGACGCTGCTGGCCGAAGTTGGGCGGGATGATTTGCTCTCGGGTGATGCGCAGCAGGGCAAACTGGCGCAGGCGTTTTCACAGCTGCATCAGCGGCCTTTTCGCGCCAACATTGGCGGCATTCACAAAGTCCGCAACGAATATCATGTCTACATGACCGACGCGCAGGGCAGGGTGGTGTTTGATTCCGCCGGTCTGGCCGTAGGGCAAGATTATTCCCGCTGGAACGACGTCTGGCTGACACTTCGTGGTGAATACGGTGCGCGCAGTACCCTGAGTCACCCAGACGACCCGGAGAGTACGGTGATGTACGTTGCCGCACCGGTCAGGGATCAGGGCAAAATTATCGGCGTGCTCTCGGTCGGGAAACCGAATATGGCAATGGCTCCCGTGATCCACCGTAGTGAACGGCGGATACTGTGGGCAGGTGGTGCGCTGCTCGGCATTGCGTTGCTGATTGGTCTGGCGGTGGCATGGTGGATTAACCGTTCGATCGGCACCTTGTCACGCTATGCTGACTCGGTGACCACCGATGCGCCGCTGCCGTTACCCAATCCGGGCAGCAGTGAACTGCGCAAGCTGGCGCAGGCGCTGGAAAATATGCGCATTCGTCTGGAGGGGAAAAACTACATTGAACACTATGTCCATGCGCTTACTCACGAGCTGAAAAGCCCGATTGCCGCCATTCGTGGGGCGGCAGAAATTCTCGCAGAGCAACCGCCGCCACAGGTGGCCGCGCGGTTTATTGACAATATCCTGGTGCAAAACGCGCATATGCAGTCGCTGGTTGAAAAGCTGCTCACGCAGGCGCGGCTTGAAAACCGGGTGGAGATTGTGCCGGTGAGTGTCAGTGTCGATACGCTGTTTATACGCCTGACTGACACGCGCACTGCACTGCTGGCGGCGAAAAATATTACGCTTATCTGTGACAACACTTCCCTCAGTGTCGCGGGCGATCCGGACCTGCTCGAACAGGCGTTGGGCAATTTACTGGATAACGCTATCGATTTTACACCACCGGGTGGCGTCATTAGTCTTATTGCGCGCGAAGCACAAAAGCAGGTGCAGCTCATCGTGACCGATAGCGGAAACGGGATCCCGGACTATGCGCTGGCGCGCGTTTTTGAACGCTTCTATTCACTGCCGCGTGACAACGGGCTGAAGAGTAGCGGGCTGGGGCTGGCATTTGTTCAGGAGGTGGCTCGTCTGCATCAGGGAGAGATAACGTTGCACAATCGGGAAGAGGGAGGCGCTATCGCAACGCTGACACTTCACCCTCACTTCACATAGCTTCAAACTGGCCCCACATAACCTCGTTACGCTCTCTTCATCACAAAGGAGACGTAATGATGAAATCCCCCCTGTTCTGGAAAGTAAGCACCCTGCTGGGGTGCATCCTGCTGCTGTTAGTTCCGCTGTTTATGGTCAGCAACCTGATTTCGGAGCGCGAGAGCTACCGCAATGACGTTGAAAATACCCTTCGCCAAAGCACCAGCGGACCACAAAAACTGGTTGGCCCGCTGATTGCCATTCCGGTAACGGAGGTTTTTTACAAGATAGAAGATGAGAAGCGGGTTGAATACAAGAAAAGTTATCAGCATTTCATTTTGCCGGAGTCCCTGCTTGTTGACGGCAATCAGCACGTTGAGTCCCGGAGCATTGGCATTTATGACGGGCAGATCTGGAATACGGATCTGAAAATCAAAGCGCAATTCTCAACAGAAAAAATGGCGCAGCTGAAAGGGGAAACCATGACTCTCGGACAGCCATTTATCGTGGTCGGGGTTGGCGATTCTCGCGGAATTGGTACGGTGAGTGTGTCAAAAATTAACGGTGAGACGCTGAACGTCGAGCCGGGTTCTGGCGCTTACGGGGCACTTTCCGGTATCCATATACCACTGACGGATAAAGCGCTGGAAGCGAAAACCTTTACGCTGGAGATGTCGCTGAATCTGGCAGGCACCGGCAGTTTTGCAGTGGTACCGGTAGGTCGTAACAGTGAATTGACGCTCAACAGCAACTGGCCGCATCCGGGATTTATGGGTGATTACCTGCCGGTTAAGCACAAGATTAGCGAAACGGGTTTCCAGGCGAACTGGCAGAGCAGTTGGTTTGCAAACAATATGGAGAGCTGGTTTAGCGGACAACCGTCACCAGAATGGCGCGACATTCCGGCCTTCAGCGTCACGGTTGCCACGCCTGCGGATCAATACCAATTGACCGACCGCGCCGTGAAGTACGCTATTTTACTGATTGTGCTGACGTTTATGGCCTTCTTTGTCTTCGAAACCTTAACCGGTCTGCGTCTGCATCCGATGCAGTACCTGCTGGTGGGGCTCTCACTGGTGCTGTTCTATCTGGTCCTGCTGGCGTTGACTGAGCATGTTGGGTTTGCCCCCGCATGGATTATTGCAAGCCTGGTTGGTGCGGCGATGAACGGGATGTATTTGCAGGCGGTACTGAAAAGCTGGCAGAGAAGTGGCATGTTTGTCCTGGCATTGCTGGGGCTGGATATGGTGATGTGGTTCCTGCTGCGTTCAGAGGACAGCGCGCTGCTGCTGGGGTCTGCGGTTCTAGCGCTCGCGCTGTTTGCAGTGATGTACCTGACGCGCCACTTCGACTGGTACTCGCTCTCTCAGCCTAAGCGTCCAAAGTCGCCCGTAGAGCCGGATGATGAAGAAATGCGAATCTGGAAATAAAAAAAACGGCGCGTTAAGCGCCGTTTTTTAATGCGTTATGTACAGGATCACTCCTGCAAGTCACCGCAGAAGCGATAGCCTTCGCCATGGATGGTGGCGATGATTTCCGGTGTATCTGGCGTTGATTCGAAGTGTTTACGAATACGACGGATAGTCACATCGACGGTACGGTCATGAGGCTTCAGCTCGCGACCAGTCATTTTCTTCAGCAGCTCAGCACGGGACTGGATCTTGCCTGGGTTTTCGCAGAAGTGCAGCATGGCGCGGAATTCACTGCGCGGCAGCTTGTACTGCTCACCGTTCGGGCTAATCAGTGAACGGCTGTTGATATCGAGTTCCCAGCCATTAAATTTGTAGCTGTCTACGCTACGACGCTCTTCACTGACCGTACCCAGGTTCATGGTGCGGGACAGCAGGTTGCGTGCACGAATGGTTAACTCGCGAGGATTAAACGGTTTGGTGATATAGTCATCCGCACCGATTTCCAGGCCAAGAATTTTATCAACTTCGTTGTCACGGCCTGTCAGGAACATCAACGCAACGTTCGCCTGTTCACGCAGTTCGCGCGCCAGAAGAAGGCCGTTTTTGCCCGGCAGGTTGATATCCATAATGACCAGATTGATATCATTTTCAGAAAGGATCTGATGCATCTCTGCGCCATCGGTCGCTTCAAAGACATCGTAGCCTTCTGCTTCGAAAATGCTCTTTAACGTGTTGCGTGTTACCAACTCGTCTTCAACGATAAGAATGTGCGGGGTCTGCATGTTTGCTACCTAAATTGCCAACTAAATCGAAACAGGAAGTACAAAAGTCCCTGACCTGCCTGATGCATGTCGCAAATTAACATGACCGGCCTAACGTGACTAAAGTACGTAATTGCGTTCTTGATGCACTTTCCATCAACGTCAACAACATCATTAGCTTGGTCGTGGGTACTTTCCCTTTGGACCCGACAGTGTCAAAAACGGCTGTCATCCTAACCATTTTAACAGCAACATAACAGGCTAAGTGACACCGGACACCCAATAAAACTACGCTTCGTTGACATATATCAAGTTCAATTGTAGCACGTTAACAGTTTGATGAAATCATCGTATCTGAATGCTAGCCTTTGTCACAATTTTTCAATAAACCAACTAGTTGCGGACATTGATTGATAAACAACACGAATCCAATCATTAAAGGGTATTCACACGACCATTATCATTACAAAACATAAGGATAAGAGGGTTCTGTTAACATTCTAACTGATTGTTCAGCCACAAAATAGTTTAGCGATTTTAATTTGTTAAGAAACGCTATTTCGGTGATTTGTGTTGCAAATTTGTAAATTCGTGCTGCGTAATATGTTGAAGTGCATCACATTTTTACCCGCTAACTGATTAAAAAGAGAGCATAAATGCATCTTTCGATTGTGCTGGTAGCTCCAGCAAGAGCAGAAAATATAGGCGCTGCGGCGCGTGCCATGAAGACCATGGGTTTTACCGATTTGCGTATCGTGGACAGCACGGCGCACCTGGAACCCGCAACGCGCTGGGTCGCACATGGTTCAGGCGATATCATCGATAATATAACAACTTACGACACGCTGGCGGATGCGCTGCACGATATTTCCTTTACCGTTGCGACCACCGCGCGCAGCCGGGCGAAGTTCCATTACTACGCGACACCTGCCGAACTGGTGCCATTACTGGCCGAAAAAAGCGAATGGCTGACGAAAGCGGCGCTGGTATTTGGCCGTGAAGATTCGGGTTTAACCAACGAAGAGCTGGAGCTGGCAGATGTCCTGACCGGTGTTCCTATGGTTGCCGATTATCCATCGTTGAATTTAGGGCAGGCGGTGATGGTCTACTGCTATCAATTAGCATCCTTAATGCAAACCACTCCTGCTCAGATAACGGGCACAGATGAAAATCAGCTGGTGGCGTTACGCGCCCGTTTGCAGAATTTGTTAACGGCGCTGGACGTGGCTGACGATCAAAAAATGGCTGACTGGTTGCATCAGCGCCTTGGGCGTCTTGAGCAGCGAGACACGGCAATGTTGCACCGATTACTGCACGACATTGAAAAAAAATTGACCGAGTAAAATACTGCCATAAGTTTTTAATATGGCGAAATTGACTAATGTCATGGGTTGTGTTTGGGTGATTCGGATGAAAATAAATCTGCAAGCAGCGGGAGATGAGAGTGTCCCGAATTGTGATCAAATTAAAAATTCATTGACTTAAGGTGCCCGATCCTTTAACCCTAAAAGAATACAGCACAGACAGATAATAATTACAGAGTACACAACATCCATGAAACGCATCAGCATCACTACTATTACCACAACCATCATCATTACCACAGGTAACGATGCGGGCTGACGCGTACAGGAAAAACAGAAAAAAGCCCGCACCTAAACAGTGCGGGCTTTTTTTTCGGCTAAAGATCATGAGGTAATTCCATGCGAGTGTTGAAGTTCGGCGGTACATCAGTGGCAAATGCAGAACGTTTTCTGCGTGTTGCCGATATCCTGGAAAGCAACGCCAGGCAGGGGCAGGTAGCAACCGTGCTCTCTGCCCCGGCGAAAATCACGAATCACCTGGTGGCGATGATTGAAAAAACCATCGGTGGCCAGGATGCACTCCCGAACATAAGTGACGCAGAGCGGATCTTCGCCGAGCTGCTTCAGGGGCTGGCAGATGCGCAGCCTGGCTTCCCGCTCGCGCAGCTGAAAGCCTTTGTCGAACATGAATTTGCCCAGATCAAACACGTCCTGCACGGTATCAGCCTGCTGGGTCAGTGCCCGGATGGCATCAATGCGGCGTTGATCTGCCGCGGTGAGAAGCTCTCCATCGCCATCATGGCGGGCCTGCTGGAAGCGCGCGGTCATAACGTCACCGTTATCGACCCGGTCGAAAAACTGCTGGCAGTAGGTCATTATCTCGAATCGACTGTTGATATTGCCGAATCTACCCGCCGTATTGCCGCGAGCAAAATTCCGTCTGACCACATGATCCTGATGGCCGGCTTCACCGCCGGGAACGAGAAGGGCGAGCTGGTGGTTCTGGGGCGTAACGGCTCGGACTACTCTGCTGCCGTGCTGGCAGCCTGTTTACGCGCCGACTGTTGCGAAATCTGGACTGACGTCGACGGCGTGTATACCTGCGACCCGCGCCAGGTCCCTGATGCCAGGTTGTTGAAATCGATGTCGTATCAGGAAGCCATGGAGCTGTCTTACTTCGGCGCTAAAGTGCTTCACCCACGTACCATCTCTCCGATTGCCCAGTTCCAGATCCCTTGCCTGATTAAAAATACCGGTAATCCGCAAGCGCCAGGCACACTGATTGGCGCCAGCAATGATGAAGACGGCCTGCCGGTGAAAGGCATTTCTAATCTGAATAACATGGCGATGTTTAGCGTGTCTGGCCCGGGCATGAAAGGCATGGTTGGCATGGCGGCCCGTGTGTTCGCGGCAATGTCCCGCAATGGCATTTCCGTTGTGCTGATCACCCAATCCTCTTCCGAGTACAGCATCAGCTTCTGCGTGCCTCAGGGCGACTGCCTGCGCGCTCGTCGTGCGCTGGAAGACGAATTCTATCTGGAGCTGAAAGAAGAGTTGCTGGAGCCGCTGTCCATTCAGGAGCGTCTGGCGATTATCTCCGTGGTGGGTGACGGGATGCGCACCCTGCGCGGTATTTCTGCCAAATTCTTTGCGGCGCTGGCGCGCGCTAATATCAACATTGTGGCGATTGCCCAGGGCTCGTCCGAGCGTTCCATCTCCGTGGTGGTTGATAATGATGATGCCACCACCGGCGTTCGCGTTGTCCACCAGATGCTGTTCAACACCGACCAGGTGATTGAGCTGTTCCTGATTGGCGTGGGCGGTGTTGGCGGTGCGCTGCTGGAGCAGGTAAAGCGTCAGCAGGCATGGCTAAAGAAGAAACATATTGATTTGCGCGTGTGTGGTATCGCGAACTCGAAAGCGCTGCTGACCAACGTCCACGGCCTGAATCTGGAAAACTGGCAGGGGGAGATGAGTGATGCGAAAGAGCCTTTCAACCTGGGGCGGCTTATCCGTCTGGTGAAAGAGTATCACCTGTTAAACCCGGTGATTGTTGACTGTACCTCTAACCAGGCCGTAGCGGATCAATACGCTGACTTCCTGCGAGAAGGGTTCCACGTGGTAACGCCGAACAAAAAGGCCAACACCTCGTCAATGAATTATTACCATCAGCTGCGTCTGGCGGCGAGCAAATCACGCCGCAAGTTCCTTTACG
This sequence comes from Enterobacter sp. C4G1, assembly GCF_052886895.1. Classification (NCBI taxonomy): domain Bacteria; kingdom Pseudomonadati; phylum Pseudomonadota; class Gammaproteobacteria; order Enterobacterales; family Enterobacteriaceae; genus Enterobacter; species Enterobacter sp. C4G1. The sequence goes on from NZ_JBQVVV010000001.1 coordinate 1,767,036, forward strand.
ACACCAACGTTGGCGCAGGGCTGCCGGTTATCGAGAACCTGCAAAACCTGCTGAACGCCGGTGATGAACTGCAACGTTTCTCTGGCATTCTTTCTGGCTCGTTGTCGTTTATCTTCGGTAAGCTGGATGAAGGGATGAGCTTGTCTGAAGCGACGCGTGCGGCACGTGAGCTGGGCTACACCGAGCCGGATCCACGCGATGATCTTTCCGGGATGGATGTGGCGCGTAAGCTGCTGATCCTGGCGCGTGAAACCGGACGCGAGCTGGAACTTTCGGATATCGTGATTGAACCGGTGTTGCCGGCAGAGTTTGATGACAGCGGCGATGTCAGCACCTTTATGGCCCGTCTGCCGCAGCTTGATGACGCATTTGCTGCGCGTATTGCGAAAGCCCGTGATGAAGGTAAGGTATTGCGCTATGTTGGCAACATTGAAGATGACGGCGTTTGCCGCGTGAAGATTGCTGAAGTGGATGGCAACGATCCACTGTTCAAAGTCAAAAACGGCGAGAACGCCCTGGCGTTTTACAGCCACTATTATCAGCCATTACCGTTGGTGCTTCGCGGTTATGGCGCGGGGAACGATGTTACAGCTGCGGGCGTGTTTGCCGACCTGCTTCGTACCCTGTCATGGAAGTTAGGAGTTTAACATGGTGAAAGTTTATGCCCCGGCTTCCAGCGCCAATATGAGCGTCGGATTTGATGTGCTGGGTGCGGCGGTAACGCCGGTTGATGGCTCGCTGCTGGGCGATACGGTGACGGTTGAGACGGCTGACAGTTTTAGCCTGAATAACGTGGGCCGCTTTGCCAGCAAGCTTCCGGCCGACCCGCGCGAAAACATCGTTTATCAGTGCTGGGAAAGATTCTGTCAGGAGATCGGCAAAAACGTGCCGGTCGCCATGACGCTGGAAAAGAGTATGCCGATTGGCTCCGGGCTGGGCTCGAGCGCGTGCTCGGTGGTGGCAGCGCTGGTGGCCATGAATGAACACTGCGGCAAACCGCTGAACAATAACCGCCTGCTGGGGTTAATGGGCGAGCTGGAAGGGCGTATTTCCGGCAGCATCCATTATGATAACGTCGCGCCGTGTTTCCTTGGTGGAATGCAGCTGATGATTGAAGAAAATGGCATCATCAGTCAGCAGGTGCCAGGGTTTGATGAATGGCTGTGGGTACTGGCTTACCCGGGGATTAAAGTCTCGACCGCAGAAGCACGCGCGATCCTGCCGGCACAGTATCGTCGTCAGGACTGTATCGCTCACGGACGTCATCTGGCGGGCTTTATTCATGCCTGCTACACCCGTCAGCCACAGCTTGCGGCAAAATTGATGAAAGATGTGATCGCCGAACCGTATCGCACCAAACTGCTGCCTGGCTTTAACGAAGCGCGCCAGGCATCGCTGGATATCGGCGCGCAGGCGTGCGGTATTTCCGGCTCTGGCCCGACGCTGTTCGCATTATGCGATAACCCAGACACCGCGCAGCGCGTGGCGGACTGGCTCTCTAAACACTACCTGCAAAATCAGGAAGGCTTTGTTCATATTTGCCGTCTGGACACGGCTGGCGCACGAGTACTGGGATAAATAATGAAACTCTACAACCTTAAAGATCATAACGAGCAGGTCAGCTTCGCGCAGGCGGTAACGCAGGGGCTGGGCAAAAACCAGGGGCTGTTTTTCCCCCACGACCTGCCTGAATTTCCTTTGACTGATATCGATGAACTGCTGAAACAAGATTTTGTCACCCGCAGCGCCAAAATTCTGTCTGCGTTTATCGGCGACGAAATCCCACAAGAATTGCTGGAAGAGCGCGTGCGTGCGGCGTTCGCCTTCCCGGCACCGGTCAATCACGTTGAGCCTGACGTGGGCTGCCTTGAGCTGTTCCACGGCCCGACCCTGGCCTTTAAAGACTTCGGTGGCCGCTTTATGGCGCAGATGCTGACCCACATCAGCGGCGACAAACCGGTGACCATTCTGACCGCGACCTCTGGCGATACGGGCGCTGCCGTGGCCCATGCGTTTTATGGCCTGAAAAATGTCCGCGTCGTTATCCTGTATCCGAAGGGCAAAATCAGCCCGCTTCAGGAAAAACTGTTCTGTACCCTGGGCGGTAACATCGAAACGGTAGCGATTGACGGCGATTTTGATGCCTGTCAGGCGCTGGTTAAACAAGCATTCGATGATGAAGAGCTGAAAGTGGCGCTGGGTCTGAACTCGGCGAACTCCATCAACATCAGCCGCCTGCTGGCGCAGATTTGTTACTACTTCGAAGCCGTCGCGCAACTGCCGCAGGAAGCCCGTAACCAGCTGGTTATCTCTGTCCCAAGCGGTAACTTTGGTGACCTGACGGCTGGCCTGCTGGCGAAATCTCTGGGCCTGCCGGTGAAGCGTTTTATCGCTGCGACCAACGCGAACGACACCGTACCGCGCTTCCTGAAAGACGGGAAATGGGCACCAAACGCGACCCAGGCTACGCTTTCTAACGCCATGGACGTTAGCCAGCCAAACAACTGGCCGCGTGTTGAAGAGCTGTTCCGCCGTAAAGTGTGGCGTCTTGGCGATCTCGGCTATGCAGCGGTGACTGATGAAACCACCAAAGACACCATGCGTGAGCTGAAAGCGGTGGGGTATATCTCTGAGCCGCACGCTGCCATCGCTTACCGTGCGCTGCGCGACCAGCTGAACCCAGGCGAATATGGTCTGTTCCTGGGCACGGCGCATCCGGCGAAGTTTAAAGAGAGCGTGGAAGCGATTCTGGGTGAAACACTGCCGCTGCCAAAAGAGCTGGCAGATCGCGCCGACCTGCCGCTGCTGTCTCACGAGCTGCCGGCAGATTTTGCTGCGCTGCGTAAGTTGATGATGACCCGCGCATGATTGTGTTGCCCGGTGGCGGCTACGCCTTACCGGGCCTACAACGGCTCTGAACGTAGGCCGGGTAAGCGCAGCGCCACCCGGCAACAGCAGCACTGAACCGAGGCCGGGTGAACTAAGCCTCCACCCGGCTTTTTTATGGAGAAATTAAGGAGAAAATAAGCAGTAATAATGCAGGAATTCCCACTAAATGCGGTCGCTCAGAGATTAGGATTGCAGAGAATAACAACCCCGGTTCCCCTCACGTAATCTCCTTACATCGGCCCACGTTGGGCAAGAATAATAAGGAGTCACCTATGTCTAAACTGAAACCTGCACTCATCGCGCTTTCACTGATGCTGGTTGCTCCCATGGCAGTACAGGCAGCTGAAATCACACTCGTGCCTGCGGTAAAACTGCAAATTGGCGATCAGGATAACAACGGACAATACTGGGATGGCGGCCATTGGCGCGACCATGACTGGTGGAGAGCGCACTACGACTGGCGTGATAACCACTGGCGTCCGCATGATGAGCATCGCAGTCATGATGATCACCGCGACCGTCACGACGATCGTCATGACGACCGCCACGACGACCGCGGCCCAGGGCCAGAGTGGAAGCACCACTAATTAAAACCCCCGCCATCTGGCGGGGGTTTTGCTTCACTGCTCGTGGCGTTTAAACACTATCTCGCCTTTCCCCGACGCCTCTTCGTCAAAGAAATAACCTTCGCTGTTAAACCCGGTGAGTTGTTCAGGTTTTGTCAGGCGGTTTTGAATGATAAAGCGGCTCATCAACCCGCGCGCTTTCTTGGCGTAGAAGCTGATCACTTTAAACTTACCGTTTTTCTCATCCAGGAAGACAGGCTTGATGATTTGGGCATCCAGCTTTTTCGGTTTCACCGATTTGTAGTACTCATCGGAGGCCAGGTTGATAACGATGTTATCGCCCTGTGCGTGTAACGCCACATTCAGTTTGTCGGTAATGATATCGCCCCAGAAATGGTACAGGTCTTTACCTTTGGCATTTTCCAGGCGGATACCCATCTCCAGGCGATACGGCTGCATCAGATCCAGCGGGCGCAGTACGCCATACAGGCCAGAGAGCATACGCAGGTGCTGCTGGGCAAAATCGAAATCGGCTTCGCTAAACTCTTCCGCCTGTAAACCGGTATAGACATCACCTTTGAAGGCCAGAAGCGCCTGGCGCGCGTTTGTCGGGGTGAAATCCGGGTGCCATTCGTGAAAACGCGTGGCGTTCAGATCGGCGAGTTTGTCGCTGATGCTCATCAGCGTGGCAATTTGTGGCGCAGAGAGTTTACGCGCCTCATGAATCAGCTGTTGCGAATAGTCCAGCAGTTCGGGCTGGGTATAACGCTCGGTGGCAAGAGGGCTCTGGTAATCGAGCGTTTTTGCAGGTGAAATCAGAATCAGCATATCCAGTCCTTGCAGGAAATTTAGAGCGACTTTAGCAAAAAATCGCCCTGAATTGATCGATAGCTGTTATTGCCGGGGCAAATCATCCCAGCTGCCGGGGGCGATTTGCGCTTCAATTTCGGGATAGCGCGAGGCATCAAACACCGGCTGAATGCCAAGTTTGCGCTGGCGAAGGTAATCGCGGGCGATAAGGGTAACCACCGGAGAGAGCAGCAAAATAGCCGTCAGGTTAGTGATAGCCATCAGTGCCATAATGACATCGGCCAGTTGCCAGACCAGCGGCAGGCTGAGCAAAGAGCCCGCCATCACCATCAGCACCACACTGATACGCAGCAACCACAGGGTGCGCCGCGAGTCATGCCCGAGGAATATGAGGTTGTTCTCTGCATAGAGGTAATTGACGACTATCGAGCTGAAGGCGAACAGGATAACGATAACCGAGACAAAACCCGCTCCCCAGCTGCCAGATAGATTCACCAGCGCCTGCTGCACCAACTGAATGCCCGCCGTTCCGGGAGTGTGCGGCATTGGGCCTGCCAGCAGTACAATCATGGCGCTGGCAGAGCAAATAATGATGGTATCCGTGAGCACGCCAATCATCTGCACGATACCTTGCGCAGCGGGGTGAGGGGGCCAGGACGCGGCGGTTGCGGCGGCATTCGGCGTTGACCCCATACCGGCTTCGTTCGAGAACATCCCTCGCTGAAAGCCTGCCGTCAGTGCCTGGCTGATGGTATAGCCCAGAGCACCAGAGGCCGCTTCCCGCCAGCCGAAGGCACTCTGGAAAATAGTCGTAATCACTTTTGGCACCATGCTGATGTGCGTGGCCGTCACGAACAGGCTTGCCGCGACCCACAGAAGCGCCATTATCGGCACCAGCCATTGCATCAGACGCGCAACGCCCTTCAGGCCGGTGACGATGGCCAGCAAAATGAAAATCGCCAGTGTCGCGCCGGTTAGCCATTCCGGGCACTGGAAGGCGTAACGCAGCGCATGGGCCACAGAGTTGGCCTGCACGGTGTTGAAAATCAGCCCGTAGGCGATGAGTAAAAAGACAGAAAACAGCACGCCCATCCAGCGCATTCCCAGTCCACGGGCCATATACCACGCCGGGCCGCCACGAAACTGGCCGCTTTTGTCCTTTTCTTTGTAGAGTTGGGCGAGGGAGCATTCGGCAAAAGAGGTCGCCATTCCGATAATCGCCGTGACCCACATCCAGAACACCGCGCCGGGGCCACCTGCGCTAATCGCCAGCGCCACGCCCGCCAGGTTGCCGCTGCCAACCCGAGCCGCAAGGCTCGTACACAGCGCCTGGAACGACGTTAATCCCCCCGGTTGCGGGGTAATACTGTTTTTCAGACTTTTGCCAAATTTGCGAATATAGCGAAACTGGATAAAACCGCTGCGCAGAGTGAACCATATACCTGCTCCCAGAAGCAGATATATCATTATTGAACCCCAGAGGACTTCGTTGATAAATGACAGGAAATCAGGCATTAACGTCCCTCTTGTTGATGCCAATGTGAATATGTAAGCGCTACCACTGATTGACCATGCTGTTACTTAGCACGCTGTTAATATTCAGAGTTTATCATACTATGGCTAAGCGCACTGTCTGCGGTTGCGCTACCTTTCCACCGTGTTATCATCAGAGGCAGACCGGTTACATCCCCCTAACAAGTAAACCTGTCATTTTTCCGCTGCTGGCAAGCTGTCGGTAGTGTGAATTATCCAGGGCACGTTAAAAGAGAAACACTATCATGACGGATAAATTGACCTCCCTTCGTCAGTTCACTACTGTCGTAGCTGACACCGGAGATATCGCGGCAATGAAGTTGTACCAGCCGCAGGATGCCACAACCAACCCTTCTCTGATCCTTAACGCCGCGCAGATCCCTGAGTATCGCAAACTGATCGACGACGCTGTGACCTGGGCGAAAGGCCAGAGCAACGATCGCGCGCAGCAGGTTGTGGATGCAACTGACAAACTGGCTGTAAACATCGGTCTGGAAATTCTGAAACTGGTTCCGGGTCGTATCTCTACTGAAGTTGATGCGCGTCTGTCCTACGACACCGAAGCGTCAATCGCAAAAGCAAAACGCCTGATCAAAATGTACAACGATGCTGGCATCAGCAACGACCGTATCCTGATCAAACTGGCTTCAACCTGGCAGGGCATCCGCGCTGCTGAGCAGCTGGAAAAAGAAGGCATCAACTGTAACCTGACGCTGCTGTTCTCCTTCGCGCAGGCTCGTGCATGTGCTGAAGCGGGCGTGTACCTGATTTCTCCGTTCGTGGGCCGTATTCTGGACTGGTACAAAGCCAACACCGACAAGAAAGAGTACGCACCAGCTGAAGATCCAGGCGTGGTTTCCGTGACTGAAATCTACGAATACTACAAACAGCACGGCTATGAGACTGTTGTTATGGGCGCAAGCTTCCGTAACGTCGGTGAAATCATTGAGCTGGCTGGCTGTGACCGCCTGACTATCGCACCTGCGCTGCTGAAAGAGCTGGCAGAGAGCGAAGGCGCACTGGAACGTAAACTGTCCTACACCGGTGAAGTGAAAGCACGCCCAGAGCGCATCACTGAATCTGAGTTCCTGTGGCAGCACAACCAGGATCCAATGGCGGTAGACAAACTGGCGGACGGTATCCGTAAGTTTGCTGTTGACCAGGGTAAACTGGAAAAAATGATCGGCGACCTGCTGTAATCATTCTGCGTGGCCGGGCTCCCGGTCACGCTAATTCTTTCGTACGCTGTCTGAAATTCCCCTCTGCGTGTATCATTCCCTTTAATCAGTACTTTTTGAATGGAATGGCTATGAATACCTTACGCATCGGCTTAGTGTCGATTTCTGACCGCGCCTCCAGCGGTGTTTATCAGGACAAAGGCATCCCCGCTCTGGAAGAGTGGCTGGGCAGTGCGCTGACTACCCCGTTTGAAATCCAGACCCGTTTGATCCCTGACGAACAGGCGATCATTGAGCAGACGCTGTGCGAGCTGGTGGATGAGATGAGCTGCCACCTGGTTCTGACCACAGGCGGTACAGGCCCTGCGCGCCGTGACGTTACCCCGGATGCCACTCTGGCGATTGCCGACCGTGAAATGCCGGGCTTCGGTGAGCAAATGCGCCAGATAAGCCTGCACTTTGTGCCAACGGCGATCCTTTCGCGCCAGGTGGGGGTGATCCGCAAACAGGCGTTGATCCTGAATCTGCCGGGCCAGCCGAAGTCGATCAAAGAGACGCTGGAAGGGGTAAAAGCAGAAGATGGCAGCGTGGTCGTGCATGGGATCTTTGCAAGTGTACCGTATTGTATACAGCTACTGGATGGCCCTTATGTGGAAACGGATGCCAAAGTTGTAGCAGCATTTCGCCCTAAAAGCGCACGTCGCGAAACAATCTCCTGAAATTAACAAATATGTGACATTAGCTACAGCCAGGATAGCGTGCAGATTGATTTACGGTATAGTAATTTTTTCTTTACGATCGCCGTAAATATAAATCCACTACTCTGAATACATGGCGCGCTATGTCACATTACACCCGACCTCTGAATCGACAGGATTATAAAACGCTCACCCTTGCTGCACTTGGCGGGGCGCTGGAGTTTTATGATTTCATCATCTTTGTCTTCTTCGCTGCTGTGGTGGGGGAGCTGTTCTTCCCGGCAGATATTCCTGAATGGCTGCGCCAGGTGCAAACCTTTGGCATTTTTGCGGCCGGGTATCTTGCGCGCCCCCTGGGTGGCATTGTGATGGCACACTTTGGCGATCTGGTCGGACGTAAGAAGATGTTTACGCTCAGCATTCTGCTGATGGCCGTACCTACGCTTGCCATCGGCCTGCTGCCAACTTATGCCTCTATGGGCCTCGTTGCCCCTCTGCTGCTGTTGCTGATGCGTATTCTTCAGGGTGCCGCAATTGGCGGTGAAGTGCCTGGCGCGTGGGTGTTTGTGGCAGAGCATGTTCCGGCGCGTCGTATCGGTATTGCCTGCGGGACGTTAACCGCAGGGTTGACCGTAGGGATACTGCTGGGTTCGGTCGTCGCGACGATTATCAACACCAGCATGACGCAGCAGTCTGTTCACGACTGGGGCTGGCGTATTCCGTTCCTGCTGGGCGGGGCCTTTGGTCTGGTGGCGATGTATCTGCGCCGCTGGTTGCAGGAAACTCCTATCTTCCTCGAAATGCAGCAGCGTAAAACGCTGGCGCAGGAGCTGCCGGTGAAAGCGGTGGTGGTGCGTCATAAGAAAGCGGTTGTGGTGTCGATGCTGCTGACCTGGCTGCTGTCGGCGGGCATTGTGGTGGTGATTTTGATGTCTCCGGTCTGGCTGCAAAAACAGTACGGCTTTGCGCCTGCGGTAACGCTTCAGGCGAACAGTATCGCCACCATTATGCTCTGTTTCGGCTGTCTCGCTGCCGGGCTTGCGGTTGACCGTATGGGTGCCAGCCTGACCTTTATCGTTGGCAGCTTTCTGCTGGCCGCGTCAAGCTGGGCGTTCTACCATCTTGCGGGAAGCCATCCTGAGCAGCTGTTCCTGCTGTACGGCGTGGTGGGCTTATGTGTTGGGGTTGTGGGTGCGGTGCCCTATGTGATGGTGCGCGCCTTCCCACCGGAAGTGCGCTTCACCGGCATTTCATTCTCGTATAACGTTTCTTATGCCATCTTCGGCGGGTTGACACCCATTGCCGTGACGGTGCTGATGGGTGTCTCGCCGATGGCTCCCGCATGGTATGTGCTGGCGCTCTCGGTGATGGGGCTGGTGTTAGGTTTCTGGCTGCGTCAGAAACCGGTTGAAGCGCCGGTGCTTGCCCGCTAAACCTGCTTTCGCTCCCTTGCCGCCCGTTTGCCCAGCACAAAGCAGACCATCGGCAGGGGAAGCGTCACGATAAGCAGCATCCACAGAAGAGTATACACGGCGTCCACACCGTCATTTTGCAGGTTGGTGTAGAGCTTCACCGGTATTCCCTGCGGGAAGTACGCAAAAATCATCACGATGCCAAACTCGCCCACTGCACGTACCCAGGCAAGCGTGGTTGCCGACGCAAGGCCGGGCAGGGCCAGCGGTAACGTCAAATAGCGAAAGCGATTCCAGCCCGACGCCCCCAGCGTTTGCCCCGCTTCGAGAATATTTTTAGGCACCGTTGCAAATGCCGATCGCGCCACCACGATAAAGTAAGGCAATGCGCCGTAAACCTGCGCCAGCACAAACGCGGCGGGATTGTTTACCAGCGTGGCGCCAAGCAGCGACAGCCACCGGCCAAACACCCCGTAGGGCCCGAACGCCGATACCAGCAAAATCCCCATCGCCAGCGGCGGAGTGAGCAGCGGGATCATTACCAGCAGCTCGCCAATAATCCTCCTGCGCCCGGTGGCCTGTGACAGCCACCATGCCACCGGGATGCCAATAATGATGATTATCGCCAGCGCCAGAATGCCAAGCCCCATCGATACCACAATGGCATTGTCGTCCCGCCAGGCCAGCTGTAAATGCCGCCACGGCGTAACGCTCACAAGCGTAATGAAGGGAATGCTGAGCAACAGCATCGCGGGCAGCGAAAGCCAGCCCGCAACCCAGCCCGGACGTCTTAGCGGGCGTATACACTATCTCCTTTCGGTGCAGCGTAACCGAACGTTTTAAAGACTTTCTGGCCTTCTGCGCTCTGCATAAAGGTGACGAACTTCTGCCCCTGTTCCACACCGTTTGGCGCGTTTTTCAGCACCGCCGCGTAGAAGACCATTGGCTGGGTGTGCAGGAGTTGATCCTGGCCTTTACTGTCCTTAATGGTGAAGCTGACGGTGTCATACCACTGTTTTGCCATTGCCGGGTTGCTCAGGTTAATTTCGTCCGGCAGGGCGACATACGGTAGATGTGCAGAGCGGACTTCGCTTTCATAGCCTGCCGCTGCATCCACCTGGCCGCTTTCAAGACGCGCTAACAGACCACCTTCCTGATGGGTTTGCTCTGGGTTTTGCAGTGAGCCCAGGACCTTATCGGCGATGCCTGGCATGTTGTAGTACTTCTCGGCCAGCATCAGGGTGAAGACAATATTCTGGCCCTTCGGATCAACATACGGATCGGTGCGGCCAAAAGAGACATCTTTTTGCGCCAACAGATTCAGCCAGGAGCCATCTTTTTTCTGGCTGGCTTGTTCAAACTGCGCCGCGTGTTTGCCCTTAGGGCTGTAGGCAACCACCATGCTGGTGCTGGCGACCGGTACGGCATCGTCAATCAGCCCGGCGTCTTTGAGGATCTGCATTGGCCCTGGGGTGATAGAGACAAACACATCGGCCTCGATTTTGTGGCTTGCCAGCAGGCGTGCCATCCCGTAAGCGCCCTGGCCCTGGCCCTGGTATTCACCGTTGTCTGCTTTGGCGAAGGCCGGGCCTAAGCCCTGATCCATAACCTTGCCCATTGAGCCGGCGTAGGTCACGCGGATGTCTTTCGCCAGCGCCACGGACGAAATTTGCAGCAGCGCAACCGCTGCCAGGGCGTACTTCATTTTTCTATTAGCCATAAAATTATCTCGTTATATATTATTTTGCATAACGAGTGTCCTGGAAAGCGGCAGGGATGACAATGCCTGAAAGGGCGTTGTTGAGATTAGGTTGATGAAACGCAAAAAGCCGGGCGGATGCCCGGCTTTTTGTTAGTGCGAAGGGGTATAGCTCAGGACGATGTTGTCATCCGGGATGTGGGTGAAGCTTGTGATGATCGCATGGTAATCCGCCAGCGGGTCAACGTCCTTAAACAGCGTTGGATAGAAGATTTTGCTCAGCGTTTCAATCGCCACGATGTTGTACGGGTTGTTATAGAAGTGATGGTACAGCGCCCCGGTGTGGCCGGCAGCTACCGCCGGAATGCTGGCAACACCCTGGCGTGCCACTAAGGCATTAAACGCCGTTGCTACGTCGCCTGCCGGTACGTTATAGCCAAACGGGATAATCGCTGTGCCTTTACCCGGGCGTTTAGAGCCGGTCATCAGGTAGTAATTCGGGTTCAGGGAGATAATTTTTTCTACGGAGATATTACCTGTAGCCCCTGGCAGCAGCTGCGAGCCAATGTTCGTGCCACCTGCGGCTTCAACCAGGCCACCCCAGCCGTTACGCGCGTGGGTGAAGCAGCAGTCGTTATCCAGGCCACCAACACCGGCAATCGGCTCGATAAAGACCAGCGGCTTTTTGCTGACGTTCGCCAGACGCTGGTGGATCGTATCCAGACGCTGCTGATAGAAATCGATATACGCCTGCGCGCGGTCAGTCTGGCCCATGACCTTGCCCAGTAAGGCAATGCTCGGCAGGGTGTTCTGCACCGGATGCAGTTCATAGTCGACGAAGACCACCGGGATATGCAGCGCCTCAAGCTTCGCCAGAACGCCGGTCTGCACCAGCGACGGTTTAGCACGAAGCTGGGCGATCATCAGGTCAGGCTGACGGGAGATCACCGTTTCCAGATCCACGTTTCCCTGGTCGGAAAACTTCATGTCGAGGATCTTTTCTGCTTCCGGCCATTTACGCTTCAGCACGTTCCAGCTTTCGGTGTCCTGTTTTTTCGGCAGGTTGTTCCACGCCACCACTTTGGCGAACGGGTTGTCGCGCTCCAGTAGGGCAAGGGTGAAGATATCGCGGCCATCCTGCAAAATGATGCGCTGCGGCTCGTGCTCAATGGTCACTGAGCGGTTATCAAGATCCTTTACCTTCACCGGCCAGTTCTGCGCCTGGGCGAGCAGTGGCGAAAGCAAAAGTGCCAAACCGCCTGCGGCAGCGATAATTTTTTTTAGCGTCATGTTTTCCCCGTCTTCTTTTTTCTTATGGTGTTAATCCGTCGACCACTACATGCGGTAGCCCACGGGAACAGTATTCAACCCGGCCATCCACGCCATACACACGTGCCAGGCTGGCAGGCGTGACCACGTCGCCAGGCACGCCACTGGCAATCAGCTCGCCGCTTTTGAGCATCAGGGCGTATTCGGCGTGGCGCAACGCAATATTGATGTCGTGGATAACCACTACGGTGACGATATTGCGTTGCCGCGTTTCCCGGGCAACGATATCCATCACATGAAACTGGTAGTTAAGATCCAGCGCGCTTAAGGGTTCATCCAGCAACAGTAAATCCGGCTCGCGGATCAGCGACTGAGCCAGGCCTATCAGCTGTTTCTGTCCGCCGGAAAGCTGGTCAAGAAAGCTCATTGCCAGATGTGCGACACCCAGCTTGTCGAGAATGGAATAGGCTTCCTGCTCAACGTTATGGCCCGCGCTATTACCGCTTGCCCGTTTCGCCACAATCACCGATTCCAGGGCATGAAGATGCACGCCCTGAGGTAAAGACTGCGGTAGGTAAACCACCTTTTGCGCCCGCTTTGCCGATGGCAGCGTCATCAAATCTTCGCCGTTGAGCAGCAGTTTCCCCTGGGCGGGGTTTAAGTCTGCCAGTGCGCGCAGCAGCGTTGACTTTCCTGAGCCGTTTGGCCCCAGCAGGGCGGTGATTTTTCCGCGAGGCAGTAGCGGAGTCGTTAACCCCTCAATGATCTTTTTCTTGCGATAACCCGTGTGCAGGTCGAGTACGCGAAGGCCGTCGGTCATACGTTCCCTCGGTTACGGATAATGATGCTAAGGAAGAACGGCACGCCGACCAGTGAGGTCACAATGCCTACGGGGATGATGACGCCGGGAACGATGTTCTTGGAAAATACTGACGCCAGAGAGAGCACCAGCGCGCCAATCAGCATACTGCCGGGCAGGTAAAACCGGTGATCTTCACCAAACATCATGCGCGAGATATGCGGTGCAACCAGGCCGATAAAACCGACAGGCCCCACGAAGGCTACCGTTAAGGCAGAGATAATGCTGATGCGTAACAACGTTGCCATGCGCAACTTTTTCACGTTGATACCGAAGCTGACAGCGCGATCTTCACCCAGACGCAGGGCGGTAAGTTTCCAGGCATTTTTCAGCGACAACGGCACAATAATCACCAGCGCCACGCCGAGAATTGTGAGCTTATCCCAGGAGGCGCGGGCCAGGCTGCCCATCGTCCAGAAGACCAGCCCTTGCAGGGTATCTTCGCTGGCCACAAATTGCAGGATCGAAATCAGGGCGTTAAACGTAAACACCAGAGCGATGCCAAACAACACCACGCCGGAGGTTGCCACCCGCGTCCAGCGGCTGATGCCATCGAGAATAAAACAGGCAAGCAGCGCAAAGACAAAGGCATTGGCGGGAATAAACCACTTATCGGCAATACCCGGAATACCCAGACCCAGCACGATTGCCAGTGCGGCACCAAATGACGCGGCAGAAGAGACGCCAAGCGTAAACGGGCTGGCGAGCGGGTTATTCAGGATAGTTTGCATTTCCGCCCCCGCAAGCCCAAGCGCCATGCCCACCGCGATAGCCATCAGGGCAAACGGCAGACGAATGTCCCAGACGATGACGCGAGTGCCGGCATCGGCGGCGGCGGAATTGACCAGCGTGTGCCAGAGCGTAGAAACGGAGATGCCAGACGGCCCGATGGTGAAATCAAGGAGCAGTGAGCAAACAATGAGGGCGAACAGAACGCCTGCCAGCGCGAAGCGTCTGACGAGAATTTTACGGTAATGTAACGCGACAGTAGTTTCGCCAGACTGATTGCTGGCGGCAAGGCTGGAATTCATCAGATAACCTTATGCAACACAACAGAATCGTTTTATCCCTCTAACGTTCCTTTACGGGTGCTGCCTGATATCCAATATCCGGGATCTGCCAGGCAACACTAATCGCAATGATAATGCTTATCAATTAAATAAAGTGATTATTCGAATTCCGTTTAATAATCGTTTCTTTTGTGATTAAAAAATCAACTTTTTTGCCAGCGCTCAAGTTGCCTGCTGGTCATGTATGCTCCTGTTACACCGAGCGCGAGCGGGACTAAAAAACTATGATCCATCCGGGTAAACTCCATCATAAGCGTAATGGCCGTTACGGGCATTTGCATGGAGGCAGACAGGAACCCTGCCGCGCCGGTCAGCGCAAAACCGGCCATATCACTACCCGGAAACAGCCTGCCCAACACAATAAACAGCAGCGAACCGAGTAGGGCGCCAATCGTCAGGCCAGGCGTCAGTAACCCCCCTTCGGCACCGCCACGTAATACCGCCCAGATAACAAATATTTTGATGCACACAATCGCCAGCGCCAGCTGCAGCGTAACGCTGCCATCGAGGGTTAACTGTGTCGGGCCTTTTCCGTTGCCGGGCAACTGCGGGAACCAGATTGATAATGCGCCCAGTGCAGCAAAGGCGACCAGGCTGAAAACGGGCATTTGCCAGTTACTGCGCACTTTGCTGCGCGCCCGCTGTGTGAGGCGGCGGAAAAGAAAGGCCGCAGCCCCCATGACCGGGCCGGACAGTGCGCCCCAGAAAACCAGCGAGGTCGCGGCAAGTTCAGTGGTGAAGCGATACTGATGTTCATCGCCAAGCCCAAGGGTGGCAATCCAGGCCGCCAGGGCTGATGTGACTAATGCCGCGATCGCGGTGTCCCAGCTAAAGCTGACCAGCAGGACTTCAAGGGTAAATACGGCGCCCGCCAGCGGGACATTGTACACTGCTGCAAGCCCGGCTCCGGCACCGCAGGCAATCATCAGTTGAATATCGGTAGGGGTAAGTCGCAGATAACGTGCCACGCCGCCCGCAAAGAGTGACCCCACTTCGCGTGGCGCAACTTCACGTCCGAGCGGGGAGCCCATCGCCACGGTGATGATTTGCAGCAGGGCGTGAATTAAGGTGGTGATGCCAGGCATGGGTTTGCCGGAATCTTTTACCGCGGCACTGATGCTCACGCGTTTTTTACCATAGCGACCAAGCAACCACCACCCGCACCCGGCAACGATACCCGCGCTCAGAATCACAAAAAACCGGCGCCGGGCGCTGGCATCGGTCACGCCCTGTAAAAAGGTCTGTGGGCCAGTCAGGCTGTCGCGGCTGTAGCCGTAGGCCAGGTGTTGAATTTCGTGAAGCAGCAGAGCGAGCAGCATCCCGCCAAGACCTGCCAGGACTCCAGTAAGAAGAAGGGCAGCCCAGCGTTGCAGCCAGTAAGTTCGGGTTGGAAGGATTGTCATGATGCGTTGTCTTTATGAAAGGCGGTAAGCCCATCATTTCACAACGTACTTTAACGGAAAATCAATCGGAGCGGGGATTTCGTGCCCGCGAGCGGGCACGAAAGGGGGATCAGTGTTTTTCACCAATCGGCAGAACGGTACGACCAAACTGTTCGTTCAGTACTTCGCCCATTGCCAGGTAAATAGCGCTTGCGCCACACACCAGGCCAATCCAGCCAGCAACGTGAACGATGCCTTCGTTGTCCACCAGGTGACCAATCGCCAGCAGGGCGAACAGCACGGTCAGGCTCAGGAAGACGAACTGAAGTGCGCGGTTAGCCTTCAGGGTGCCGAAGAACATGAACAGGGTGAAGACGCCCCACAGGCCCAGATAGACGCCCAGGAAGTGTGCGTTAGCGGCATCTGCCAGGCCCATTTTAGGCATCAGCAGAATGGCGACCAGGGTCAGCCAGAAAGAACCGTAAGAGGTAAAGGCGGTTAAACCGAAGGTATTGCCTTTTTTATATTCCAGCAGGCCCGCGAAGATTTGTGCGATGCCGCCGTAGAAAATGCCCATCGCCAGGATAATGCCATCCATCGGGAACATCCCGATGTTGTGCAGGTTCAGCAGGATGGTGGTCATGCCAAAACCCATCAGGCCCAGCGGAGCCGGATTAGCCAACTTAGTGTTGCCCATAAGTCCTCAAAAAAATCATCATTAATATGGTGAAATGGTTAAACCCGCGTCAATTCTCCCTGACGGGGCGCGGCATCATAATGGGCGCAATCGATGCCGTCTATGATCTAATCAGGGTGAAATTAAAAATTTTTTTATCCTTCCCCCTTGATGGATGCCGTTGCGACCCCATCTTGTAAGCAACCGCAGTGTGTGGACCTGAAAAAAATCAAATCTGGGCAGTTGAAAAAGCACGTTCTGCCCTTATTACAGGTACACAACCACATGTTGACTGAATTTTTAGTGGAGACGTTTAGATGGGTAAAATTATTGGTATCGACCTGGGTACTACCAACTCTTGTGTAGCGATTATGGATGGCACTACTGCACGCGTGCTGGAGAACGCCGAGGGCGATCGCACCACGCCTTCTATTATTGCTTATACCCAGGATGGTGAAACTCTGGTTGGTCAGCCGGCTAAACGTCAGGCAGTGACAAACCCGCAAAACACCCTGTTTGCGATTAAACGCCTGATTGGCCGCCGCTTCCAGGACGAAGAAGTACAGCGTGATGAAGCCATCATGCCGTACAAAATCATCGGTGCTGACAACGGTGATGCATGGATTGATGTTAAAGGTCAGAAAATGGCACCACCGCAGATCTCTGCTGAAGTGCTGAAAAAAATGAAGAAAACCGCGGAAGATTACCTGGGTGAGCCGGTAACTGAAGCTGTTATCACCGTTCCTGCATACTTCAACGATGCTCAGCGTCAGGCAACCAAAGATGCTGGCCGTATCGCGGGTCTGGAAGTCAAACGTATCATCAACGAACCAACCGCAGCGGCACTGGCCTACGGTCTGGATAAAGAAGTTGGCAACCGTACTATCGCGGTTTACGACCTGGGTGGTGGTACCTTCGATATCTCTATTATCGAAATCGACGAAGTTGACGGCGAAAAAACCTTTGAAGTTCTGGCAACCAATGGTGATACCCACCTGGGTGGTGAAGACTTCGATAGCCGTATGATCAACTACCTCGTTGACGAGTTTAAGAAAGATCAGGGTATTGACCTGCGTAACGATCCGCTGGCAATGCAGCGCCTGAAAGAAGCCGCTGAGAAAGCGAAGATTGAACTCTCTTCCGCTCAGCAGACCGACGTAAACCTGCCGTACATCACTGCAGATGCGTCAGGTCCAAAACACATGAACATCAAAGTGACCCGTGCGAAACTGGAAAGCCTGGTAGAAGACCTGGTGAACCGTTCTATCGAGCCACTGAAAGTTGCACTGCAAGATGCTGGCCTGTCTGTGTCCGACATCCAGGACGTTATCCTGGTAGGTGGTCAGACGCGTATGCCAATGGTTCAGAAGAAAGTGGCTGAGTTCTTTGGTAAAGAGCCACGTAAAGACGTTAACCCGGACGAAGCTGTTGCTATCGGTGCAGCGGTTCAGGGCGGCGTGCTGACCGGTGAAGTTAAAGATGTACTGCTGCTGGACGTTACCCCGCTGTCTCTGGGTATCGAAACCATGGGCGGTGTGATGACTGCGCTCATCAACAAAAACACCACCATCCCAACGAAACACAGCCAGGTGTTCTCTACCGCTGAAGACAACCAGTCTGCGGTAACCATCCATGTGATTCAGGGTGAGCGTAAGCGTGCGTCTGATAACAAGTCTCTGGGTCAGTTCAATCTGGACGGTATCAGCCCGGCACCACGTGGAATGCCGCAGATCGAAGTTACCTTTGATATCGATGCCGACGGTATACTGCACGTGTCTGCAAAAGACAAAAACAGCGGTAAAGAGCAGAAGATCACCATCAAGGCATCTTCTGGCCTGAACGAAGCAGAAATCGAAAAAATGGTTCGCGATGCTGAAGCTAATGCTGAATCCGACCGTAAATTCGAAGAGCTGGTTCAGACCCGTAACCAGGGTGACCATCTGCTGCACAGCACCCGTAAGCAGGTTGAAGAAGCAGGCGATAAACTGCCAGCTGAAGACAAAACGGCTATCGAAGCTGCACTGAGTGCGCTGGAAACTTCTCTGAAAGGCGAAGACAAAGCGGACATCGAAGCGAAGATGCAAGAGCTGGCACAGGCTTCTCAGAAGCTGATGGAAATCGCACAGCAGCAGCACGCGCAACAGCAGGCGGGTAGCGATGCCTCTGCGAACAACGCGAAAGACGACGACGTTGTCGATGCTGAGTTCGAAGAAGTGAAAGACAAAAAATAATCGCCCTTTGAACGGGTAATTACTGGCACGGGCGAAGAGGTTTCCTCTCCGCCCGTGCACGCATGTTAGGGGCAGATAAATAAAGATGGCAAAGCAAGACTATTACGAGATTTTAGGCGTTTCCAAAACAGCGGAAGAGCGTGAAATCAAAAAGGCGTATAAGCGTCTGGCCATGAAATATCACCCGGATCGCAATCAGGGTGATAAAGAGGCTGAAGCCAAATTTAAAGAGATCAAAGAAGCCTACGAAATCCTGACCGATGCACAAAAACGTGCGGCCTACGATCAGTACGGTCACGCAGCCTTTGAGCAGGGCGGCATGGGCGGCGGTGGATTCGGTGGCGGCGGCTTTGGCGGCGGCGCTGATTTCAGCGATATCTTCGGCGACGTATTCGGCGACATCTTTGGCGGTGGCCGTGGTCGTCAACGCGCGGCCCGCGGTGCAGATCTGCGCTACAACATGGATCTGACGCTGGAAGAAGCCGTTCGCGGTGTGACCAAAGAGATCCGTATCCCGACGCTGGAAGAGTGTGACATTTGCCACGGCAGCGGCGCGAAGGCGGGAACTCAGCCACAGACCTGTCCAACCTGTCACGGCTCCGGCCAGGTACAGATGCGTCAGGGCTTCTTCGCGGTACAGCAGGCCTGTCCACACTGTCATGGTCGCGGTACGCTGATTAAAGATCCGTGCAACAAATGTCATGGCCACGGTCGCGTAGAGAAAACCAAAACCCTGTCCGTTAAAATCCCGGCCGGTGTTGATACAGGCGACCGTATTCGTCTGACCGGTGAAGGCGAAGCGGGCGAGCACGGTGCACCAGCTGGCGATCTGTACGTTCAGGTTCAGGTGAAACAGCACGCTATCTTTGAGCGTGAAGGGAACAACCTGTACTGTGAAGTGCCGATCAACTTTGCGATGGCAGCACTCGGTGGTGAAATCGAAGTGCCTACGCTGGATGGTCGTGTAAACCTGAAAGTGCCTGGTGAGACGCAGACCGGCAAACTGTTCCGGATGCGCGGTAAGGGCGTTAAATCGGTTCGCGGTGGTGCTCAGGGCGACCTGCTGTGCCGCGTGGTGGTAGAAACACCGGTCGGGCTGAACGACAAGCAGAAACAGTTGCTGAAAGAGTTGCAGGAAAGCTTTGGCGGCCCAACGGGCGAGAAAAACAGCCCACGCTCCAAAAGCTTCTTCGATGGCGTCAAAAAATTCTTCGATGATTTGACCCGCTGACACTCGACAGTAACACGACATTCTAAAAAGCCCGGAAGCGATTCCGGGCTTTTTCTATTTGTGGGTATATTTCGGAAAAAACGAACTAACACTCAACATTAATCTGTTTTTGCCGAGTTGTTAGGCTTGGTATTATGGTTTTATCGAGGTATTGTCGTAAAAGAGAGAACTTAAGTGAAATTACTACACCGTTTCTTTAGCAATGAGGCGTCTGGCGGCATCATTTTGATTATTGCCGCTCTGGCGGCCATGGTGTTGGCCAACCTGGGGGCAACACGCGAGCTCTATCATGCATTTCTGGAAACACCGGTCGAGTTACGGGTCGGCGTGCTGGAAATTAATAAAAACATGCTGCTGTGGATCAATGATGCGCTGATGGCGGTGTTTTTCCTGCTGGTAGGGTTAGAGGTTAAACGTGAGATGGTGCTCGGCTCGCTTGCCAGTCGTCAGCGCGCGGCGTTTCCGGTGATTGCCGCGCTTGGTGGCATGGTTGTTCCGGCGCTGCTCTTCCTGGCATTTACCTGGCAAGATCCGATGGCGCGCCACGGATGGGCTATTCCGGCCGCAACGGATATCGCCTTTGCGCTTGGGGTGCTGGCGCTGCTGGGTAGCCGCGTTCCCGTAGCACTGAAAATATTCCTGATGGCGCTGGCGATTATTGATGACCTGGGTGCCATCGTGATTATCGCGCTGTTCTACACCAGCGAACTGTCAATTCTGTCGCTGAGTGTGGCCGCAGGGGCCATTGCGGTACTGGCGTTGCTGAATATCTGCAACGTGCGCCGTATCGGCATCTATGTGCTGGTGGGGATAGTGCTCTGGACGGCGGTGCTAAAATCCGGCGTGCACGCCACACTGGCAGGGGTGATCGTCGGCTTCCTGGTGCCACTGAAGCCCCAGGATGGCAAATCACCGGCAAAACAGCTGGAGCATGTGCTTCACCCGTGGGTCGCCTTTATGATCCTGCCGCTGTTTGCCTTTGCTAACGCTGGCGTTTCTCTGGAAGGGGTCACGATGGATGGATTGACCTCTATGCTGCCACTCGGGGTAATTGCCGGGCTGTTTGTCGGTAAGCCACTGGGGATCAGCCTGTTCTGTTGGCTGGCACTGAAACTGAAGCTGGCATCATTGCCACAAGGTACGACATTTAAGCAGATCATGGCGGTGGGTGTGCTGTGCGGAATTGGCTTTACGATGTCTATCTTTATCTCGACGCTGGCCTTTGGCACACATGCGCCTGAGCTTATCATCTGGGCAAAACTGGGCATCCTGATTGGGTCATTACTGGCTGCGGTTATTGGTTATACCTTGTTGAAGGTGAAATTGCCCGGACAGGTTGTTCAGGCATAACAGGAAACCGGGAGAAGGGCAGCCTTCTCCCGATACACAATCAGGGAGAGAAGACGCGATGTCTCATATCAATTACAACCATCTTTACTATTTCTGGCACGTCTACAAAGAGGGCTCGGTGGTAGGCGCGGCAGAGGCGCTGTATCTGACGCCACAAACCATTACCGGACAGATTAAAGCACTGGAAGAGCGTTTACAGGGCAAGCTGTTTAAGCGTAAAGGTCGCGGTATCGAGCCAAGTGAACTGGGCGAGCTGGTTTTCCGCTACGCCGACAAGATGTTTACCTTAAGCCAGGAGATGCTGGATATCGTCAACTACCGCAAAGAGTCGAACTTGCTCTTTGATGTGGGAGTGGCGGATGCCCTGTCAAAACGGCTGGTGAGTGGTGTGCTGGATGCTGCGGTGGTAGAAGATGAACAGATCCACCTGCGCTGCTTTGAATCCACCCACGAAATGCTGCTGGAGCAGCTGAGCCAGCATAAGCTGGATATGATTATTTCGGACTGCCCGATTGATTCAACGCAGCAGGAAGGGTTGTTCTCGGTGAAGATTGGCGAGTGTGGTGTGAGCTTCTGGTGCATCAACCCACCGCCGGAAAAACCGTTCCCGGCCTGTCTGGAAGAGCGTCGTTTGCTGGTACCAGGCAGACGTTCCATGCTCGGACGTAAGCTGCAAAACTGGTTTAACTCCCAGGGGCTGAACGTGGAGATCCTCGGTGAGTTTGATGATGCCGCACTGATGAAAGCCTTTGGCGAAGCGCATAACGCTATCTTTGTTGCGCCAACGCTTTATGCGCACGATCTCTACTCGGATAACAAGATTACGGAGATTGGTCGAGTGGATAACGTGATGGAAGAGTATCACGCGATCTTTGCCGAAAGGATGATCCAGCATCCGGCGGTGCAGCGCATTTGTAATCGGGACTACTCGGCATTGTTCATGCCACCGGCAAACTGAAGACATAAAAAAACCCGCGTTAAGCGGGTTCTTTAAACAAGCAACAACAAGCGGCGATTAAGCCAGTTTGTTGATCTGCGCGGTCAGGTTTGCTTTATGACGCGCTGCTTTGTTTTTGTGGATCAGACCTTTAGCAGCCTGACGATCCACGATTGGTTGCATTTCGTTAAATGCGTTCTGCGCTGCAGCTTTGTCGCCAGCTTCGATAGCTGCGTATACTTTCTTGATGAAAGTACGCATCATAGAGCGACGGCTTGCGTTGTGCTTACGAGCCTTTTCAGACTGTACAGCACGTTTCTTAGCTGATTTGATATTAGCCAAGTCCAACTCCCAAATATGATCTATGTGGACAATTCAAAGGCCGAGGAATATGCCCTCTTTGCCTTCTTTTGTCAATGGATTTGTGCAAATAAGCGCCGTTTATGAGCGACGCTACGTTACGTAGTGATGGCGCAGGATTCTACCAGCTTGTCTGTCGTGAATACAGCTTTTCGGCACAAAAATCGCAGTTCGCGGGCAGATTTTTTCACTCCGAAAGGTCAGCATGATGAAATCATTACGGCTTTCTGTTTTGCGTGAACAATCGTCGGTTAACCTTAACCGCTGTACAAGGTATACTTTGGCGATTTTCACTGTTTTGAGCCAGTCATGAAGCTGATACGCGGCATACATAATCTCAGTAAAGCCCCGCACGGGTGCGTTCTGACCATTGGTAATTTCGACGGCGTGCATCGTGGGCATCAGGCGCTGTTACAAGGATTGCGTAAAGAGGGGGAGGCGCGTGGCCTGCCCGTTGTGGTCATGATTTTTGAGCCACAGCCGCTGGAGCTGTTTGCGGGCGAGAAGTCACCTGCGCGGCTTACCCGGCTACGCGAGAAATTGCGCTACCTTGCCGAGTGCGGTGTGGACTACGTGCTGTGTGTACGATTCGATCGTCGCTTTGCAGCGCTGACAGCACAAAATTTTGTCGGTGAGCTGTTAGTTAAGCGTCTTGGCGTACAGTTTCTCGCAGTAGGTGATGATTTCCGCTTTGGCGCTGGTCGTCAGGGCGATTTCTTGTTATTACAGAAGGCTGGCCTGGAGTACGGTTTTGACGTCACCAGCGCCATGACCTTCTGCGAGGGTGGCGTTCGGGTCAGCAGCACGGCGGTGCGCCAGGCACTTGCGGATGATGATCTGGACACGGCAGAAAACCTGCTTGGACACCCCTTCATCATTTCCGGGCGCGTGGTACATGGCGATGCCCTGGGCCGCACTATTGGTTTCCCGACGGCGAATATCCCGCTGCGTCGTCAGGTTTCCCCGGTAAAAGGGGTCTACGCGGTGGAAGTGGCCGGACTGGGCGAAAAGCCGTATTTCGGTGTGGCCAACATTGGCACGCGTCCAACGGTTGCCGGCGTGCGACAGCAGCTTGAAGTGCACCTGCTGGACGTTGTAATGGACCTCTACGGTCGCCATATAGATGTAATACTGCGTAAAAAAATACGCAATGAGCAGCGATTTGCTTCGCTGGACGAACTTAAGGCGCAAATAGCGCGAGATGAATTAACGGCCCGCGAGTTTTTTGGGCTTTGAACCCGGCTTAAATGCCTACGTGATAAATACGGAACCGAGAATCTGATGAGTGACTATAAATCAACCCTGAATTTGCCGGAAACAGGGTTCCCGATGCGCGGCGATCTCGCCAAGCGTGAACCGGGAATGCTGGCGCGTTGGACCGATGATGACCTGTACGGCATCATTCGTGCAGCCAAAAAAGGCAAAAAAACCTTCATTCTGCATGATGGCCCTCCATATGCGAATGGCAGCATTCATATTGGTCACTCTGTAAACAAGATTCTGAAAGACATTATCGTGAAGTCCAAAGGCCTCACGGGTTTTGACTCGCCTTACGTTCCGGGCTGGGATTGCCACGGTCTGCCAATCGAGCTGAAAGTGGAGCAGGAATTCGGTAAGCCGGGCGAGAAGTTCACCGCCGCAGAATTCCGCGCGAAATGCCGCGAATACGCTGCCACTCAGGTTGACGGCCAGCGTGCTGACTTCATCCGTCTGGGCGTGCTGGGCGACTGGTCGCACCCGTATCTGACCATGGACTTCAAAACCGAAGCCAACATCATCCGCGCGCTGGGCAAAATCATCGGCAACGGCCACCTGCACAAAGGCGCGAAGCCGGTGCACTGGTGCGTTGACTGCCGTTCTGCGCTGGCAGAAGCGGAAGTTGAGTATTACGACAAAACCTCTCCGTCTATCGACGTGGAGTTCCATGCCGTCGATCAGGAAGCGGTGAAAGCCAAATTTGGCGTGACTTCTGTAAACGGCCCAGTATCGCTGGTTATCTGGACTACCACCCCGTGGACCCTGCCAGCCAACCGTGCGATCTCCCTGTCTGGCGAGTTCGAATATGCGCTGGTGCAGGTTGAAGGTCAGGCGGTTATCCTGGCGAAAGATCTGGTTGAAAGCGTGCTGAAACGCGCGCACATCACCGACTACACCGTGCTGGGCACTGTGAAAGGCGACGCGCTGGAACTGATGCGCTTCAAACATCCGTTCCTCGACTTCGACGTTCCGGCTATCCTGGGCGACCATGTCACGCTGGAAGCGGGTACCGGTGCGGTGCATACCGCCGGTGGCCACGGCCCGGACGATTACAATATCAGCCTGAAATACGGTCTTGAAATCGCTAACCCGGTTGGCCCGGACGGCTCATACCTGCCTGGCACTTACCCGTCGCTGGACGGTATCAACGTCTTTAAAGCGAACGACATCATCGTCGATATGCTGCGTGACCGCGGCGCGTTGCTGCACGTTGAAAAAATGCAGCACAGCTACCCATGCTGCTGGCGTCACAAATCACCGATCATCTTCCGTGCGACCCCGCAGTGGTTCGTCAGCATGGATCAGAAAGGCCTGCGTGCGCAGTCCCTGCAAGAGATCAAAGGCGTGCAGTGGATCCCGGACTGGGGTCAGGCGCGTATCGAATCCATGGTGGCTAACCGTCCTGACTGGTGTATCTCCCGTCAGCGTACCTGGGGCGTGCCGATGTCTCTGTTCGTGCATAAAGAGACGCAAGAGCTGCACCCGAACACTCTGGAACTGATGGAAGAAGTGGCGAAGCGTGTTGAAGCTGACGGCATTCAGGCGTGGTGGGATCTCGACTCCCGCGACATCCTGGGCGCAGACGCTGACAACTACGAGAAAGTGCCAGATACCCTGGACGTGTGGTTCGACTCCGGTTCTACCCACTCTTCCGTCGTTGACGTGCGCCCGGAATTTACCGGTCACGCTGCCGACATGTATCTGGAAGGTTCTGACCAGCACCGTGGCTGGTTCATGTCATCTCTGATGATCTCCACCGCCATGAAAGGCAAAGCGCCATACCGTCAGGTACTGACCCACGGCTTCACCGTGGATGGTCAGGGACGCAAGATGTCCAAATCTATCGGTAACACCGTTTCTCCTCAGGATGTGATGAACAAACTGGGTGCGGACATTCTGCGTCTGTGGGTGGCATCTACCGATTACACCGGCGAAATGGCGGTGTCTGACGAGATCCTCAAACGCGCAGCCGACAGCTATCGTCGTATCCGTAACACCGCGCGCTTCCTGCTGGCGAACCTGAATGGTTTTGATCCAGTGAAAGACATGGTGAAACCGGAAGAGATGGTCGTTCTGGATCGCTGGGCGGTAGGCTGCGCGAAAGCGGCACAGGACGATATCCTGAAAGCCTATGAGTCTTACGACTTCCACGAAGTGGTGCAGCGCCTGATGCGTTTCTGCTCCATCGAAATGGGCTCGTTCTACCTCGACATCATCAAAGACCGTCAGTACACCGCGAAAGCAGACAGCGTGGCGCGTCGTAGCTGCCAGACTGCGCTGTATCACATCGCAGAAGCGCTGGTGCGCTGGATGGCGCCGATCATGTCCTTCACCGCAGATGAAATCTGGGGCTATCTGCCAGGCGACCGTGAGAAGTATGTCTTCACCGGCGAGTGGTACGAAGGTCTGTTCGATCTCTCCGCTACTGAAGCAATGAACGATGCCTTCTGGGACGAGCTGCTGAAAGTGCGTGGCGAAGTGAACAAGGTTATCGAGCAGGCGCGTGCTGACAAGAAAGTCGGTGGCTCTCTGGAAGCAGCAGTGACCCTGTACGCAGAACCTGAGCTGGCGGCGAAACTGACGGCGCTGGGCGATGAATTGCGATTTGTCCTGTTGACCTCGGGTGCGAAAGTTGCGGATTATGCCGACGCTTCTGCTGATGCCCAGCAGAGCGAACTGCTCAAAGGGCTGAAAGTCGCACTGAGCAAAGCCGAAGGTGATAAATGCCCGCGTTGCTGGCATTACACCACTGATGTCGGCCAGGTGGCGGAACACGCAGAGATCTGCGGACGCTGTGTAAGCAACGTCGCCGGTGACGGCGAGAAACGTAAGTTTGCCTGATGAGTAAATCTCTCTGTTCAACAGGACTGCGCTGGCTGTGGCTGGTTGTGGTAGTGCTGATTATTGATCTGGGCAGCAAGTTCCTGATCCTCCAGAACTTTGCTCTGGGGGATACGGTGTCGCTGTTCCCGTCCCTTAATCTGCATTACGCGCGTAACTACGGCGCGGCGTTTAGTTTCCTTGCTGACAGCGGTGGCTGGCAGCGCTGGTTCTTCGCGGGTATCGCTATCGGTATCTGCGTGATTCTGGCGGTGCTGATGTTCCGTTCGAAGGCAACGCAAAAACTGAATAACATCGCCTACGCGCTGATCATTGGTGGCGCGTTAGGTAACCTGTTTGATCGCCTGTGGCACGGCTTTGTGGTCGATATGATCGACTTCTACGTCGGCGACTGGCACTTCGCAACCTTTAACCTGGCCGATAGCGCAATTTGTATCGGTGCGGCGTTAATCGTGCTGGAAGGCTTCTTGCCAAACGCAGCCGCGAAGAAGCAGGCTTAAACCCCGCCGGGCGGCGCTTCGCTTGCACCGGCCTACGGTAATGTAGGCCCGGTAAGCGCAGCGCCACCGGGCAACAGGCACCAAAAACAAGCGAGCAATTTGCATGTCTAAATCCGTACAGAGCAACAGCGCAGTCCTCGTTCACTTCACGCTGAAACTGGATGATGGCTCCACGGCTGAATCCACCCGCAACAATGGTAAACCCGCCCTGTTCCGTCTGGGTGATACCACACTCTCCGAAGGTCTTGAACAACAGCTTCTGGGTCTGAAAGAGGGCGAGAAAAAGGCGTTTGCGCTGGAGCCGGATGCGGCGTTTGGTGTGCCAAGCCCGGACCTGATTCAGTATTTCTCGCGTCGTGAGTTCATGGATGCGGGTGAGCCTGAGATCGGGGCGATTATGCTCTTTACCGCTATGGATGGCAGCGAAATGCCTGGCGTGATCCGCGAAATTAACGGCGACTCCATCACCGTAGATTTCAACCATCCGCTTGCCGGGCGTACCGTCCATTTTGATATTGAAGTGCTGGAGATTGATCCGGCACTGGAGGCCTGAAATGCAGATCCTGTTGGCTAACCCGCGCGGCTTTTGCGCCGGTGTAGACCGCGCTATCAGCATTGTTGAAAACGCGCTGGAAATCTACGGCGCGCCAATTTATGTGCGTCATGAAGTGGTGCACAACCGTTACGTGGTGGATAGCCTGCGCGAGCGTGGCGCTATCTTTATTGAGCAGATCAGTGAGGTGCCGGACGGCGCGATCCTGATTTTCTCTGCGCATGGGGTGTCTCAGGCGGTACGTAACGAAGCGAAAAGCCGTGATTTAACCGTCTTCGATGCCACTTGTCCGTTAGTGACGAAAGTGCATATGGAAGTGGCACGCGCCAGCCGTCGCGGTGAAGAGTCGATCCTGATTGGCCATGCGGGCCATCCGGAAGTCGAAGGCACCATGGGGCAGTACAGCAACCCGGAAGGGGGCATGTACCTGGTCGAATCACCGGAAGATGTGTTTACCCTGGACGTGAAAAACGAAGCCCGTCTGTCGTTTATGACTCAGACTACGCTCTCTGTGGATGACACCTCTGATGTGATTGATGCGCTTCGTCAGCGTTTCCCGAAAATCGTTGGGCCGCGTAAAGATGATATCTGCTACGCCACCACTAACCGTCAGGAAGCCGTACGCGCCCTGGCTGAACAGGCTGATGTAGTGCTGGTTGTTGGCTCGAAGAACTCTTCTAACTCCAACCGTCTGGCTGAGCTTGCGCAGCGTATGGGGAAAGCGGCATTCCTGATTGATGATGCAACGGACATTCAGGAAGCGTGGGTTAAAAGCGCCGCCTGCGTCGGCGTCACTGCCGGGGCATCTGCACCGGATATTCTGGTTCAGAACGTGATTGCCCGCTTGCAGGAGCTGGGTGGTGGCGAAGCGATACCGCTGGAAGGACGCGAAGAGAACATCGTTTTCGAAGTCCCGAAAGAACTGCGTATCGATGCACGCGAAGTGGAATAATCCCTTTTCAGATAAAAGGCCAGCACCTCCTGTGCTGGCCTTTTTTTTTGCCAATCTTTTATCGTGATGACTTAATCATGTCTTTTACTGATATTTAAGTCGGTTTCACGTTAAATTCTAATTATCGGTGTTTTCAGTTGGCAGCCTTCACTCAGGCTGGTTAATCTGAAAACGGTTTACATCATTTTAACGTAAGAGAATAACTATGCATGATGCACAGATCCGTGTCGCTATTGCGGGCGCGGGTGGACGTATGGGTCGCCAGCTGATTCAGGCGGCACTACAGATGGATGGCGTGGCACTTGGCGCGGCGCTGGAGCGTGAAGGTTCATCGCTTCTGGGAACCGATGCCGGTGAGCTGGCAGGCGCAGGCAAGACGGGCGTTAGCGTACAGAGCAGCCTGGATGCCGTAAAAGATGACTTTGATGTGTTCATCGATTTCACGCGCCCGGAAGGGACGCTGAACCACCTGGCGTTTTGCCGCCAGCACGGTAAAGGCATGGTGATTGGTACCACCGGTTTTGATGATGCCGGTAAACAGGCCATCCAGGATGCGTCAAACGAGATTGCGATTGTCTTCGCCGCTAACTTCAGCGTGGGCGTAAACGTCATGCTGAAGCTGCTGGAGAAGGCCGCGAAAGTGATGGGTGACTACACCGACATTGAGATTGTCGAAGCTCACCACCGCCATAAAGTCGATGCGCCATCGGGCACGGCGCTGGCGATGGGCGAAGCGATTGCTCATGCACTGGATAAAGATTTGAAAGACTGCGCGGTGTATACCCGCGAAGGACACACCGGCGAACGTGTTCCGGGCACGATTGGTTTTGCAACCGTCCGTGCAGGCGACATCGTCGGCGAACATACAGCGATGTTCGCCGATATTGGCGAACGTGTGGAGATTACGCATAAAGCCTCCAGCCGTATGACCTTTGCAAATGGTGCCGTGCGTTCTGCTTTGTGGTTAAAAGGCAAGGATAATGGTCTTTTTGATATGAGAGATGTGCTCGATCTAAACAATTTGTAAGATTTATTACCCATCGTGATGTGGTTATTGCAGTCGTAAGGCATTGATTGCATAGGGCAATAATTTATTGCCCTTTTATTTTATCTGTCTTTCATTTTTTTACTATCAAAGTGCTGAAATATTGCAATCTTCATCTGATTTTGTGTTGCGGTAATGTAAGTTTTGACCATCTGGTCTACTTTTTATTGTGCCAGGACGCAGATTTCCATTAAACTTGCCACGCAAGCGTTTTCCGATGTGATTTACTTGATCTTTTTGTCGCTTAAAGCACATTCCCGCCACCAGGCCTGCAAAAGAATAAACAAAATATCCGTTTTAAGTTGACTTTTACCCTCTGAATACCCAGAATGCCGCCGTTTGCCAAAAATCCGCTGGCAACACATTTGCATTGCTTCATGACGTGGTTATGAATTAATATGCAAATAAAGTGAGTGAATATTCTCTGGAGGGTGTTTTGATTAAGTCAGCGCTATTGGTTCTGGAAGACGGAACCCAGTTTATCGGTCGGGCCATAGGGGCAACGGGTTCGGCGGTTGGGGAAGTCGTTTTCAATACTTCAATGACCGGTTATCAAGAAATCCTCACTGATCCTTCCTATTCTCGCCAAATCGTTACTCTTACTTATCCTCATATCGGCAATGTCGGCACCAATGCTGCTGACGAAGAATCCTCTCAGGTACATGCGCAAGGCCTGGTCATTCGTGACCTGCCGCTGATTGCCAGCAACTACCGCAATACTGAGGATCTCTCTTCTTACCTGAAACGCCATAACATCGTGGCGATTGCCGATATCGATACCCGTAAGTTAACGCGTCTGCTGCGCGAGAAGGGTGCACAGAACGGCTGCATCATCGCAGGTGATAACCTGGATGCGGCACTGGCGCTTGAAAAAGCGAAAGCCTTCCCGGGTCTGAACGGCATGGATCTGGCGAAAGAAGTGACCACCGCAGAAGCCTACAGCTGGACACAGGGTAGCTGGACGCTGGAAGGCGAATTGCCGGAAGCGAAACCAGAAAGCGAGCTGCCGTTCCACGTTGTTGCTTATGATTTCGGTGCCAAGCGCAATATCCTGCGCATGTTGGTTGACCGTGGCTGCCGCCTGACCGTGGTTCCGGCGAAAACCTCGGCTGAAGACGTGCTGAAGATGAACCCGGACGGCATTTTCCTCTCAAACGGCCCTGGTGATCCGGCGCCGTGCGATTACGCTATCGACGCGATTAAATCCTTCCTGGAAACCGATATCCCGGTCTTCGGCATCTGCCTCGGCCATCAGCTGCTGGCGCTGGCGAGCGGTGCGAACACCGTTAAGATGAAGTTCGGTCACCACGGTGGTAACCACCCGGTGAAAGATATCGACAACAATACCGTAATGATTACGGCGCAGAACCATGGCTTCGCGGTGGATGAGGCTTCCATGCCTGCCAGCCTTCGCGTAACGCACAAATCGCTGTTCGATGGCACCCTGCAAGGTATCCACCGTACCGATAAGCCTGCGTTTAGCTTCCAGGGTCACCCGGAAGCCAGCCCTGGCCCGCACGATGCTGCGCCGCTGTTCGATCACTTCATCGAACTTATTGAGCTTTACCGTAAGACCGCTAAATAATCAGGAGCCGAGAAGACAATGCCAAAACGTACAGACATAAAAAGCATCCTGATCCTTGGCGCTGGCCCGATCGTTATCGGCCAGGCCTGTGAATTTGACTACTCCGGTGCGCAGGCGTGTAAAGCGCTGCGTGAAGAGGGCTACCGCGTCATTCTGGTGAACTCTAACCCGGCAACCATCATGACCGACCCGGAAATGGCTGATGCAACTTACATAGAGCCGATTCACTGGGAAGTGGTTCGCAAAATCATCGAAAAAGAGCGCCCGGATGCGGTGCTGCCAACGATGGGCGGCCAGACTGCACTGAACTGTGCGCTGGAGCTTGAGCGTCAGGGCGTGCTGGCAGAGTTTGGTGTGACCATGATTGGTGCCACCGCCGATGCGATTGATAAAGCAGAAGACCGTCGTCGCTTCGACGTGGCGATGAAAAAAATCGGCCTCGACACCGCGCGTTCCGGTATTGCGCACAATATGGAAGAAGCGCTGGCTGTTGCGGCCGACGTAGGTTATCCGTGCATCATCCGTCCTTCCTTCACCATGGGCGGCACCGGCGGCGGTATCGCTTACAACCGTGAAGAGTTCGAAGAGATTTGCGAACGTGGTCTGGACCTCTCCCCAACCAAAGAGCTGCTGATTGATGAATCGCTGATTGGCTGGAAAGAGTACGAGATGGAAGTGGTGCGTGATAAAAACGACAACTGCATCATCGTCTGCTCCATCGAAAACTTCGATGCGATGGGTATTCACACCGGTGACTCTATCACCGTAGCGCCAGCCCAGACGCTGACCGACAAAGAGTACCAAATCATGCGTAACGCCTCGATGGCGGTACTGCGTGAAATCGGCGTTGAAACCGGTGGTTCTAACGTTCAGTTCTCGGTGAACCCGAAAACCGGCCGCCTGATTGTTATCGAAATGAACCCGCGTGTATCCCGTTCCTCAGCGCTGGCTTCAAAAGCAACCGGCTTCCCGATTGCCAAAATCGCCGCGAAACTGGCGGTGGGTTACACCCTCGACGAGCTGATGAACGACATCACCGGCGGCCGCACCCCTGCGTCCTTCGAACCGTCTATCGACTACGTTGTGACGAAAATCCCTCGCTTCAACTTCGAGAAATTTGCTGGCGCAAACGACCGTCTGACAACCCAGATGAAATCCGTGGGCGAAGTGATGGCAATTGGCCGCACCCAGCAGGAATCCATGCAGAAAGCGCTGCGTGGCCTGGAAGTGGGCGCGACCGGTTTTGACCCGAAAGTGAGCCTGGATGACCCAGAAGCGCTGACCAAAATTCGCCGCGAGCTGAAAGATGCAGGCGCAGAGCGTATCTGGTACATCGCCGATGCCTTCCGTGCTGGTCTGTCCGTAGATGGCGTGTTCAACCTGACCAACATCGACCGCTGGTTCCTGGTGCAGATTGAAGAGCTGGTTCGTCTGGAAGAGCAAGTGGCGGAGCTGGGCATCACTGGCCTTGACGCTGATTTCCTGCGCGTGCTGAAGCGTAAAGGCTTTGCCGATGCGCGTCTGGCAAAACTGGCGGGCGTACGCGAAGCGGAAATCCGCAAGCTGCGTGACCAGTACAACCTGCACCCGGTTTACAAACGTGTAGATACCTGTGCGGCAGAGTTTGCGACCGACACCGCGTACATGTACTCCACGTATGAAGATGAGTGCGAAGCGAACCCGTCTGTCGACCGCGACAAGATTATGGTACTGGGCGGCGGGCCAAACCGTATCGGCCAGGGCATCGAATTCGATTACTGCTGCGTACACGCCTCTCTGGCGCTGCGTGAAGACGGTTACGAAACCATCATGGTTAACTGTAACCCAGAAACCGTATCGACTGACTACGACACTTCTGACCGTCTGTACTTTGAGCCGGTAACGCTAGAAGACGTGCTGGAAATCGTACGTATCGAGAAGCCGAAAGGCGTCATCGTGCAGTACGGCGGCCAGACCCCGCTGAAACTGGCGCGTGCGCTGGAAGCAGCCGGTGTACCGGTTATCGGTACAAGCCCGGATGCGATTGACCGTGCCGAAGACCGTGAGCGTTTCCAGCAGGCGGTTGACCGTCTGAAGCTGAAACAACCGGCAAACGCCACCGTCACCGCGATTGAGATGGCCGTTGAGAAGGCAAAAGATATCGGTTATCCGCTGGTGGTGCGTCCTTCCTACGTGCTCGGTGGCCGCGCAATGGAAATCGTCTACGACGAAGCCGACCTGCGTCGCTACTTCCAGACTGCGGTAAGCGTCTCTAACGATGCGCCAGTGCTGCTCGACCGCTTCCTGGACGATGCTGTAGAAGTGGACGTGGACGCCATCTGCGACGGCGAAATGGTGCTGATTGGCGGCATCATGGAGCACATCGAACAGGCGGGCGTGCACTCCGGTGACTCTGCATGTTCTCTGCCAGCGTATACGCTGAGCCAGGAAATTCAGGACGTGATGCGCCAGCAGGTGCAGAAACTGGCCTTCGAGTTGCAGGTTCGTGGTCTGATGAACGTCCAGTTCGCTGTAAAAAACAACGAAGTGTACCTGATTGAAGTGAACCCGCGTGCGGCACGTACCGTACCGTTCGTCTCCAAAGCGACCGGCGTTCCGCTGGCGAAAGTGGCGGCGCGCGTGATGGCAGGCCAGACGCTGGCTCAGCAGGGCGTGACGAAAGAAATCATCCCACCGTACTACTCGGTGAAAGAAGTGGTACTGCCGTTCAACAAATTCCCGGGCGTTGACCCACTGTTAGGGCCAGAAATGCGCTCTACCGGGGAAGTGATGGGCGTGGGCCGCACCTTCGCAGAAGCGTTCGCGAAAGCGCAGCTGGGCAGTAGCTCTACGATGAGAAAATCAGGCCGTGCGCTGCTCTCTGTGCGCGAAGGTGATAAAGAGCGCGTGGTTGACCTGGCCGCCAAGCTGCTGAAACAGGGCTTCGAGCTGGATGCAACCCACGGCACGGCGATTGTGCTTGGTGAAGCGGGTATCAATCCACGTCTGGTGAACAAGGTGCATGAAGGTCGTCCGCACATTCAGGACCGTATCAAGAATGGCGAATACACCTACATCATCAACACCACGGCGGGCCGCCAGGCGATTGAAGACTCTAAGCTGATTCGCCGCAGCGCGCTGCAATACAAGGTGCACTACGACACCACCCTGAACGGCGGTTTCGCAACAGCTATGGCGCTGAACGCGGATGCGACCGAGAAGGTGATTTCGGTGCAGGAAATGCACGCGCAGATTAACAAGTAAGTAAAAATGCCCGGCGGCATTCCGCGGCCGGGCATTATCCCCACCTTCAGAACCTTCTGGTTTTCCATCCTCTTTCAGTCAGTTAGCCTAAAATGGTTAGGTCGATAACGAAATCCAACTGAATGCAGGGGAAAACACCATGCAAAATAAATTACTTATCACTTCTGTCTTTGCTGCTGCAGCGCTGTTCACCGTCGCGGGCTGTTCCTCTAATCAGGCATTAAAAACCACCGATGGCAAAACCATCGTCACTGACGGGAAACCGCAGGTCGATGAAGATACCGGTATGGTGTCTTACAAAAATGCTGAAACCGGTAAAACGGAGCAGATTAATCGTGACCAGGTGAAGTCGATGGATGAACTGGATAACTGATTGATGGCGCTGGCCCGTGAGGGCCAGCGTTGTGCTTTAGAGCAGGTCGTTATTGATTTTGACAACAATCTTGTGCAGCGGTGCGCCAGCATCAAGGGCACTCATCGGACGGTGTAATTCCCCAGGGAACAGGATAGCCAGCTCAAAAGGATGGAGATGGATCAGCGATTCACTGCTGATGTGTTCGCAAAAACCAAGGTCGTGAGCCGCATTAAACGGACCATCGGGTGTAATGGTCAGTCCCTTATTACCTGCGCCAATAATCTCTTCCCCCGTCAGGACGATATGAATATCAATGTACTGATGATGGTACTCCGGGCGTTGTTCGGCCAGCGGGCGCGTTTCGCCTTCGACGACGGTAAAAAAGATATTATCGCCATCAACGGTATATTTACCCGCAGGCAGGCTGAGCGGATCCTGAGCGATAACCGCCTGTAACGCGGTACGGATAACCGGCGGATAGAGTGCATTTTTAGCCGCTGTGGCTAAGGTATCGATAATCATGCCAGCATCTCCCTGGAGTGCGCTTGGTCGAGTAACGTTAAGGCGTTCGCCACGATCTGCGCCACCGTCGGGGCGATATCAATGGCGACAATATCGGTTTCGCTGCTGTCCGGGGCTTCCAGCGCGGCAAACTGGCTGCGCAGTAATGCTTCTGGCATAAAATGGCCTTTACGTTGCTGCATGCGGGCCAGAATGCAGTCGTAATCGCCCGTTAGCCAGAGGAAGCGAACTTTGTTGCTTCCTTTACGCAGCTGGTCGCGATAGCGCTTTTTTAGCGCGGAACAGACCAGCACGCCGGATTCATTCTTCTGCTCAAGGCTAAAAATGACGTCGGCGATACGCTCCAGCCACGGCTGACGATCGTTATCATCAAGCGGCTGACTGGCCGCCATTTTGACAATATTCTGCCGTGGGTGAAGGTCATCACCATCGATGAATTTAGCCCCCATCTGCTGCGCGATAGCGTGTCCTACCGTTGTTTTCCCGGTGCCAGATACGCCCATCAGGATGATGCATTGCCCTGTCATAGTGCCTCCGGATTCACACTGCCACCAACATGCCGCCATCCACGAACAACAGATGGCCGTTGACGAAGTTAGACGCGCTGGAAGAGAGAAAAACCGCTGCGCCAACCAGCTCCTGCGGATTGCCCCAGCGCGCCGCCGGAGTGCGTTTGCACAGCCAGTCAGTAAACGCTTTATCATCGACCAGCGTCTGCGTCATCGCCGTTTTGAAGTAGCCCGGCGCGATACCGTTAACCTGAATGTTATGGCGCGCCAGCTCAACGCACATACCGCGCGTCAGCATTTTGACCGCCCCTTTCGCGGCGGCATAAGGGGTGATGGTGTCACGGCCCAGCTCACTTTGCATGGAGCAGATGTTGACGATTTTACCCTGCTGGCGGGCGATCATCCGTTTAGCAACGGCCTGCGACACTAAAAATACCGCCGTCTGATTCACGGAAATAACGTCATTCCATTCCTGAACCGGGAATTCAGTAAAAGGATGGCGGCGTTGAATACCGGCGTTATTAAATAATACGTCGATGGCGCCTATTTCTTTTTCAATCTGGCTAATAGCATTTTCTACGCAGTCCGCATCCGTGACATTAAATACGGCAGGATATGCCGTCGCGCCTTCATCGCGTAATTTCATGACCGCATCGTTAGCCCGGGTTTCAGAAATATCATTAATGATAATTTCCGCGCCATATTGCGCCAGACCCTGAGCCATCACAAAGCCAATTCCCTGACCTGCGCCTGTAATTAAAATGCGTTTACCTTGTAAGCTGAAAAGATCTTTCATCTTGATATCCTGATTAACGGCTGAAAACGGAAAACGTTGTGGGTTCTATCTCACGGATTTTCGGCAGATGAAACTGTGATGAGGATCACTTCAAATCGTGTTACGAAAAGGGGTTACGTTAAACGTGAGGCGGGGCGGTAAATCCCGCGCCAGGAGAGGGTGATAGCGGCCTCACGTGATTCTCTTTTCCTGCGCTGGCAGGCATAATGGCCTGATGTGGTAGCGGTTATTGACGGGTTAACTGATGAAGGCACAACGTATTACGCTTAATGATATCGCTGAGCTGGCTGGCGTAACGAAGATGACCGTTAGCCGCTATTTACGCACGCCGGATAAAGTGAAACCCGAAACCGCCGAGCGTATTGCCAGCGTAATTGCGGAAATTGGTTACGAGCCTGATCCGGATAATCCTGCCATGAGCAGTACCGTGGTGCCGCGCATTGGCGTACTCATACCTTCTTTCCATAATCAAATATTTGCCGATCTGTTAGCCGGTATTGAGTCGGTTACGGCGGCGCACGGCTATCAAACGCTGGTGGTGAACTACGACTACGACCGCCAGCGTGAAGAAGAGCAGATTGCGGCAGTGCTGGCGTTTAATGTCAAAGGCCTGTTATTGACCGAGTCAGTGCATACCCTGCGGGCAGAAAAGTACCTCAACGCCGCGAAAATCCCTGTTGCGGAAGTGATGGGGTTGTCGGATAACCCCGGGCGCATTAACGTGGGTTTTGACAATTTCAAAGCGGGCCTGGATATGACCAACATGCTGCTGGCAAGCGGAAAGCGGCACATCGTCTATTTTGGATCGATGTCGGACGTCCGTGATGAGCAGCGTTACGCAGGGTATTGCCAGGCGATGGAAGCGGCAGGCCTGACGGTAGGGCGTATTGCGCCCAACAAGGTTTCGTCTGTCTCTATCGGGACGGGCATGATGACGCTGGCGCGCCAGATGTACGCCGATATGGACGGAATTCTGTGTACCAACGACGACCTCGCCGTTGGCGTGTTACAGGAGTGCCTGGCATCGGGTATTCGCGTCCCGCAGACGCTGGCGATCGCCGGTTTTCACGGGCTGGAGATTGGCCAGGTTGTCTCCCCGCGTCTGGCAAGCGTACTGACGCCGCGCGCTGAAATGGGCAAAGTCGCCACTGAAATCCTGATCAAGAAAATCAAAGGGCTACCGACTATTGAGAAGGTCGATCTGCACTACCGCCTGTCGATGGGCGAAACCATCTAATTTGTCTTACCGATCACGGAGCCTGTAACAGCGCTTTTTAACACGATTCAGCGTGACGAAGATCGCAAAAAACCCTACAAAAAACCCGTTTGATAGTGACCACTGTCGTTATGAACTTCAAACAGGTGATCCCATGAATACTCTTTCTCGCGCCGTCCTTCTGGTGGCTCCCGTTATTGATACCCTGCAAGCCCAGCTTGCCGCTGAGTTCCCGCTGTTTCGCCTGTATGAACAAGATGATCCCATCGCGTTTCTGCGTGAACAGGGGGAGAACATTGCCGCCGTGGTTACGCGGGGCGATGTGGGGGTGCAAAACAGCGTTCTGGAGCTGCTGCCGCACGTGGGGCTGGTGGCTATCTTTGGCGTGGGGACCGATGCGGTGGATCTGGACTATGTGCGCTCCCGCCAGATTGCCGTCTCGATAACGTCTGGCGTGTTAACCAATGATGTCGCCGATCTGGCAATGGGGCTGTTGCTCAGTGGCGCACGCCAGCTGTGTCAGGGCGATCGTTTTGTCCGGGAAGGGCGCTGGCTTAACGGTGGTCTGCCGCTGGCAACCCAGGTGAGTGGCAAGCGTATTGGCCTGCTGGGGATGGGGAATATCGGCCAGGCCATTGCCCGCCGTGCCGCGGGTTTTGATATGCAGGTGCTGTACCACGACCGTAAACCTGTCGAGGGGCTTGGGTATCAGTGGTGCGCGGACCTGCATACCCTGGCGCATCAGAGCGACTTCCTGGTGATTGCCGCATCCGGTGGCGAGGCTAACCGGGGGATCATCGATGCCTCGGTACTGAATGTGATGCCGACACACGCATGGTTGATCAACATCGCTCGTGGCTCGCTGGTGGATGAGCAGGCGCTGATTAAGGCGTTACAAAACGGTGTTATCGCCGGGGCTGCTCTGGATGTTTTTGAAGATGAGCCGCATGTTCCGGCTGAACTGATCGCACTAGAGAATGTAGTTTTGCAACCGCACGTCGCCAGTGCCACCCATGAAACCCGCCAAAAAATGAGTGACGTGGTATTTGCCAACGTGGCGGCTTATTTTGCGGGTACAAAATTACCTAACGCGATTAATTAATACTTCACGTTTTATCTCTGTACCTGGTTCTCATGTAATGACAACAATAACCTCTGCATAGAGAGTGCGAAATATGAACGATAACATTCCCAGCACCCGTTGGTTGCGTATTATTACGCCGGTATTAATTGCCTGCATTATTTCGTTTATGGATCGGGTTAATATTAGTTTCGCCCTGCCCGGAGGAATGGAAGCTGATTTAGGTATTACCAGCCAGATGGCGGGTGTTGCCAGCGGTATATTTTTTATTGGTTATCTATTCCTGCAAATACCGGGGGGACGGATTGCCGTAAATGGCAGCGGTAAGCGCTTTATTGCCTGGTCGCTGGTGGCATGGGCGATAGTGTCGGTCGCGACGGGTTTTGTCACCCATGAATATCAGCTGCTGGTACTGCGCTTTATTTTGGGTGTGTCTGAAGGTGGGATGCTGCCTGTAGTGCTGACGATGGTCAGTAACTGGTTCCCTGAGAAAGAGCTCGGGCGCGCCAATGCGTTTGTGATGATGTTTGCACCACTGGGCGGGATGCTGACCGCCCCCGTTTCGGGTGCCATCATTGCCGCACTCGACTGGCGCTGGCTGTTTATCATCGAAGGCCTGCTGTCGCTGGTAGTACTGGCAGTGTGGTGGTTTATGATTAGCGATCGCCCGGAAGAAGCGCGCTGGTTGCCGCAGGCTGAACGGGAGTATCTGGTGAAAACCCTCGCGGCGGAGCGGGCGGCAAAACTGGCCGAAGCACCTGTGAGCAAGGCTCCAGTGAAGGATGTCTTCCGTAACCCGG
Source organism: Enterobacter sp. C4G1 (assembly GCF_052886895.1). NCBI lineage: Bacteria > Pseudomonadati > Pseudomonadota > Gammaproteobacteria > Enterobacterales > Enterobacteriaceae > Enterobacter > Enterobacter sp. C4G1. The sequence continues at coordinate 1,806,441 of NZ_JBQVVV010000001.1, forward strand.
GTCTGATGAAGCTGGTTATTCTTAACTTCTTCTACCAGACCGGTGATTACGGTTATACCCTCTGGCTACCGACCATCCTTAAAGGGCTGACGGGCGGCAATATGGCGAGCGTGGGGTTCCTGGCGGTTCTGCCGTTCGTGGCAACGCTCGCCGGGATTTATGTGATTTCACTCTTCAGCGATCGCAGCGGAAAACGCCGCCTGTGGGTACGCTTCTCACTGTACTGTTTCGCTGCTGCGCTGATTGCGTCTGTAGTGCTGCGTGAGCATGTGGTAGCCGCCTATATCGCGCTGGTTATCTGCGGGTTCTTCCTGAAAGCGGCGACCAGCCCGTTCTGGTCCATGCCGGGGCGGATTGCCGCACCTGAAGTGGCCGGTAGCGCCCGTGGGGTCATCAACGGCCTGGGGAATCTCGGGGGATTCTGTGGTCCGTATCTGGTTGGGGTGATGATGTATCTATATGGTCAAAATGTTGCCGTGTGCGCGCTGGCAGGATCGCTGTTGATAGCCGGAACCATGACCTTCCTGCTGCCGAAAAAATGCGACCTTGCCACACAGGTGGCGGATGAAGCCGTCAACAAAGAGCCGCGCAGTGCCTGAGCGCTGGATACATAAATAACAGTTATCATTGTAACCGGTTCGATTAACTGTCTACACTCTTGCTGAAAGGCAATATGCGTAAAGACAGGCAAATAAATGATTCTGATAATTTATGCGCATCCTTATCCGCAGCACTCTCATGCGAATAAACGGATGCTTGAACAGGCAGGGACGCTCGACGGAGTGGAAATCCGCTCTCTTTATCAACTCTACCCCGACTTTAATATCGACATCGCCGCCGAACAGGCGGCGCTCTCTCGTGCTGATCTGATTATCTGGCAGCACCCGATGCAGTGGTACAGCACCCCTCCGCTACTTAAACTGTGGATCGACAAGGTCTTTTCTCACGGCTGGGCCTATGGTCACAACGGCAAGGCCTTGAAGGGTAAAAGCCTGATGTGGGCCGTGACCACCGGCGGCGGTGAAAGCCACTTTGATATCGGCTCCTTCCCGGGATTTGACGTGCTGGCCCAGCCTTTACAAGCAACCGCGCTCTATTGCGGGCTCAACTGGGTGCCTCCATTTGCGATGCACTGCACCTTTGTGTGTGACGATGAAACGTTACAGGCGCAGGCGCGTCACTATAAACAACGCTTAATTGAGTGGCAGGAGACGCACAATGGATAGTCATACGCTCATACAGGCGCTGATTTACCTTGGCGCGGCGGCACTGATTGTGCCGGTTGCGGTGCGTCTGGGGCTGGGTTCTGTGCTCGGCTATCTGATTGCCGGGTGTGTCATCGGGCCGTGGGGCCTGCGTCTGGTCACGGATGCCGAGGCGATTCTCCATTTCGCTGAGATTGGCGTTGTGCTGATGCTCTTTGTGATTGGCCTTGAGCTTGATCCCCAGCGGCTATGGAAGCTTCGCGCCTCGGTCTTTGGCGGCGGTGCGTTACAAATGGTGGCCTGCGGTGTGCTGTTGGGCGGCTTCTGCATTTTGCTGGGTATGGACTGGAAAGTAGCCGAGCTTATCGGCATGACGCTGGCGCTTTCTTCTACCGCCATTGCCATGCAGGCGATGAACGAACGTAACCTGACCGTCTCTCAGATGGGGCGCAGTGCGTTCTCGGTGCTGCTGTTCCAGGATATTGCCGCCATTCCGCTGGTTGCGATGATCCCGCTACTGGCGGCAAGCGGCTCTTCAACGACGCTCGGCGCCTTTGCGCTGTCGGCGTTAAAAGTGGTGGGTGCGCTGGCGCTGGTTATTTTGTTAGGACGTTATGTTACGCGTCCATTGCTGCGGTTTGTCGCCCGTTCAGGCCTGCGTGAAGTCTTCAGTGCCGTGGCGTTGTTCCTGGTATTTGGCTTCGGTTTACTGCTGGAAGAGGCCGGACTCTCGATGGCGATGGGGGCATTCCTGGCGGGTGTACTGCTGGCAAGCTCTGAATACCGTCATGCACTGGAAAGCGATATCGAGCCATTTAAAGGACTGTTACTGGGGCTCTTTTTCATCGGCGTGGGGATGTCTATCGACTTTGGCACGCTGGCCACGCACCCGCTGCGGATAATCCTTCTGCTGGTGGGCTTCCTGGTTATCAAAATGGGGATGCTGTGGCTGATTGCCCGCCCGCTGAAGGTGCCGAATAAACAGCGTCGCTGGTTTGCGGTGCTGCTGGGGCAGGGAAGTGAATTCGCCTTTGTGGTCTTTGGCACCGCGCAAATGGCAAATGTGCTCGACCCGGAGTGGGCGAAAGCGTTAACCCTTGCGGTGGCACTGTCGATGGCGGCGACGCCGGTTCTGCTGGTCGTGCTGACGCGTCTGGAAAAATCAGGCAGTGAGCAAGAGCGCGAAGCCGATGAAATAGATGAAGAACAACCGCGCGTTATCATCGCCGGATTCGGGCGTTTCGGGCAGATAACCGGTCGTTTGTTGCTTTCCAGTGGGGTGAAAATGGTGATCCTCGACCACGATCCTGACCACGTGGATACTCTGCGTAAATTCGACATGAAAGTCTTCTACGGCGATGCGACCCGTGTCGATCTGCTGGAGTCCGCAGGTGCGGCAAAGGCCGAAGTGCTGATTAACGCCATTGACGATCCGCAGGCCAGCATGGAGATGGTCGAGCTGGTTAAAGAACATTTCCCGAATTTGACGATCATCTCGCGTGCACGCGATGTGGATCATTATATCCAGCTGCGCCAGGCAGGGGTTGAAGCGCCGGAACGTGAAACATTCGAAGGGGCACTTAAATCTGGCCGAATGGCGCTGGAAAGCCTGGGACTGGGGGCGTATGAGGCCCGCGAGCGTGCAGACCTGTTCCGTCGTTTCAACACCGACATGGTGGAAGAGATGGTGGCAATGGCGGGCAGCACGGCATCCGAGCGGGCGGCGGTCTTTAAACGCACCAGTGCGATGCTGACGGAAATCATTAATGAAGACCGTAATCATCTGTCGCTGGTGCAGCGTCACGGCTGGCAAGGAACGGAAGAGGGTAAACATACCGGTAACCCGGAAGACGAACCTGAGAGTAAACCTTCAGCGTGAAGTGGTGTTGCCAGCAATATTAAAAAATTTCTGTTTCTTTACTCTGCCGCCAGTCGACGAAAGATTAAGCTTTCCGTATAGTGGCGGCAATTTTTTGCATCCGGGAAATTTTCAATGATCAGTCTGATTGCAGCGCTGGCGGTAGACCGCGTTATCGGTATGGAAAACGCCATGCCGTGGAACCTGCCTGCCGATCTCGCATGGTTTAAGCGTACTACGTTAAACAAGCCGGTAGTGATGGGCCGCCTGACCTGGGAGTCGATTGGTCGTCCATTACCTGGCCGTAAGAATATCGTTATCAGTAGCCAGCCGGGCACTGATGATCGTGTTGAATGGGTGAAATCCGTAGACGAGGCCATTGCAGCCTGCGGTAACGCCGAAGAGATCATGGTTATCGGTGGCGGTCGTGTGTACGAACAGTTCCTGCCAAAAGCGCAGAAGCTGTATCTGACGCATATTGATGCGGAAGTGGAAGGGGATACGCATTTCCCGGATTACGATCCTGACGAGTGGGAATCCGTGTTCAGCGAATTCCACGACGCTGATGCGCAGAACTCACACAGCTACTGCTTCGAAATTCTGGAACGTCGTTAAGTGTTTTTCCCTCTCCCACCGGGAGAGGGAATTATCCTCAGTAGGCGACGGCCTCGTCTTCCCCTAAGTCACGCTGTCGGTTAGATGGCTGCACAAAGTAAGCTTTATCTTCCCAGCGTAAACAGGTCAACACCCCGCCCCAGCAACATCCCGTATCCAGACCGTAGACGCCTTCAGGCGTGCCTTTACCCTCAAGTGAAGCCCAATGCCCGAACACCACGCTGTACTCGTTGGTTACCGGCCCAGGAATGGCAAACCAGGGTTTGAGCGGCGCAGGCGCACTCTCCGGTGTCTCTTTGGAGTACATATCCAGCTGCCCGTTCGGGAAGCAGAAGCGCATACGCGTGAAGGCATTAGTAATAAAACGCAAACGTGCCAGCCCGCTGAGATCTTCACTCCAGTGGTTCGGCATATCGCCGTACATGGCATCAAGGAAGAACGGATACGAGTCGCTTGCCAGCACTGCTTCAACGTCGCGCGCACAGGCTTTAGCCGTTTCGAGATCCCATTGCGGGGTTATCCCGGCGTGCGCCATGAGCAGTTTTTTGTCTTCATCGATTTGCAGCAGCGGCTGACGACGAAGCCAGTTGATCAGGTCATCGGCGTCTGGTGCCTCGAGCAGAGGGGAAATCCTGTCTTTCGGCTTATTACGGCTGATCCCGGCATATACCGCCAGAAGATGCAGGTCATGGTTGCCCAGCACCATCCGTACATTGTCGCCCAGAGATTTTACAAAGCGCAGAACGTCAAGGGAGCCAGGACCGCGTGCCACTAAGTCACCCGTTAGCCAGAGTGTGTCCTGACCAGGCGTAAAGTCGACCTGTTTTAACAATGCGATCAGTTCATCGTAGCAACCGTGAACGTCGCCAATCAGATATGTAGACATTGGATTAGTGAATGAGTGTTGTAACGGCAAGACGGAACACGGGAATAGCAATGCGGAAGGCATTACCGTCGGCGTCGACCATTTCGTAATGGCCTTCCATGGTACCCAGCGGTGTTTCAATAACCGCACCGCTGGTGTACTGATACTCTTCGCCAGGATCGATGTGCGGTTGTTCACCCACCACACCTTCGCCCTGGACTTCGATTTCGCGGCCATTGCCGTTCGTGATAAGCCAGTAGCGCCCAAGCAGTTGCACAGGCATCCGCCCCAGATTGCGAATGGTTACCGTGTAGGCAAAGACAAAACGCTCTTCATCCGGTGTGGACTGGGACTCGATGTAGACGCTTTGTACATGAACACAGACGCGGGGCGAATCAATCATGGCTTAACTCTCCTTCGGCGGGGCATTTTCGCTGATGTAATTAGCCAGCTTGCAATACTGCTCTACGGAGATGTTCTCCGCACGCATTGCCGGGTCGATCCCTAACTCAGCTAACACCTCAACGCTAAACGAGTTGCTCAGGCTGTTACGGATCGTTTTACGGCGCTGGTTAAAAGCTTCAGTGGTAATACGGCTCAGCACGCGCAACTCTTTGACCGGATACGGTTTCACTTTATGCGGGACAAGGCGTACAACTGCTGAATCCACTTTTGGCGGTGGCGTAAAGGCGGATGGCGGTACTTCGAGCACCGGGATCACGTTGCAGAAATATTGTGCCATTACGCTTAAACGACCATACGCTTTACTGTTCGGCCCTGCAACCAGACGATTAACAACCTCTTTTTGCAACATGAAGTGCATGTCGGCAATGGCATCAGTATAGCTAAACAGGTGGAACATCAACGGCGTAGAGATGTTGTACGGCAGGTTACCAAACACGCGCAGCGGCTGCCCCATTTTTTCTGACAGCTCGCCAAAGTTCATGGTCATGGCATCTTGCTGATAAATGGTCAGCTTTGGCCCCAGGAACGGGTGCGTTTGCAGACGTGCCGCCAGGTCGCGGTCAAGTTCGATAACGGTCAGTTCGTCAAGACGCTCGCCTACTGGTTCGGTCAGTGCGGCAAGGCCCGGGCCGATTTCGACCATAGCCTGGCCTTTCTGCGGATTAATGGCAGAAACGATACTTTCGATCACAAACTGATCGTTGAGAAAGTTTTGCCCGAAGCGTTTACGGGCTAAGTGGCCCTGATGGACTCGATTAGTCATTGAGTATTAACAATCATTTTGATGGCGAGATTAAGCGCCGTAATAAAACTGCCGACATCCGCTTTTCCCTGGCCTGCCAGATCCAGCGCAGTACCGTGGTCAACGGACGTTCGAATAAAGGGTAAACCGAGGGTGATATTCACGCCACGGCCAAAGCCCTGGTATTTTAGCACGGGCAAGCCCTGATCGTGGTACATCGCGAGCACGGCATCGGCATTATCCAGGTATTTTGGCTGGAAAAGGGTATCCGCAGGCAACGGCCCGCTAAGATTCATCCCTTTTGCACGCATTTCTTCGAGCACCGGAATGATAGTGTCTATCTCTTCCGTGCCCATATGCCCACCTTCTCCGGCATGTGGATTTAGCCCGCAAACCAGGACGTGTGGCTGTTTGATCCCAAATTTCGTTTGCAGGTCATGATGCAAAATCCCGATGATCTCGCGTAAGAGTTCAGGGGTAATGGCGTCAGGGATAGCCTTGATGGGCAGATGCGTTGTCACCAGCGCAACCCGCATCTCTTCGGTTGCCAGCATCATAACCACTTTTGAACTGTGCGAGCGTTCTTCGAAGAACTCGGTATGCCCGGTAAAAGGAATACCTGCTTCGTTGATAACACCCTTGTGCACGGGGCCGGTGATTAATGCGGCAAATTCACCCTTCATGCAGCCATCACAGGCACGTGCCAGCGTCTCGACAACATAGTGGCCGTTTTCAGTGCTGAGCTGGCCTGGGGTAACGGGTGTACGAAGGGGAACAGAAAGAAGGGTTAAGGTACCGGCTTGTTGCGGTGCTGGCTGTTGGCCTTCAACGTAGGGGAGCAGAGTTAAAGGCAGACCGAGCAATTTTGCCCGGTCTTGTAACAGTGTTGCATCAGCACAGACGACCAGTTCAACCGGCCAACTGCGTTGAGCCAGTTGGACGACGAGGTCGGGACCAATCCCGGCGGGTTCGCCGGGAGTGATAACAACACGATGTTGTTTCATTAGTTGCTCAGTATTTTCACGTAAGCGCTGGCGCGTTGTTCCTGCATCCAGGTTGCCGCTTCTTCAGAGAATTTGCGGTTAAACAGCATACGGTAAGCTTTGTCTTTCTGCGCTGCATCGGTTTTATCCACGTTGCGGGTATCCAGCAGTTCGATCAGGTGCCAGCCAAAGGATGAATGCACAGGGGTGCTCATCTGGCCTTTGCTGAGCTTCATCAGCGCATCGCGGAACGCAGGATCGTAGATATCCGCAGCCGCCCAGCCAAGATCGCCGCCCTGGTTAGCAGAGCCAGGATCCTGGGAGAATTCTTTCGCCGCGTTAGCAAACGAGGTTTTACCGCTCTTAATATCTGCTGCGATTTGTTCCAGTTTTGCGCGAGCCTGATCGTCAGTCATGATCGGTGACGGTTTCAGGAGAATATGGCGCGCGTGCACTTCCGTTACGGAAAGGCTCTGGCTCTGGCCACGCAGATCGTTAACTTTCAGAATGTGGAAACCCACACCTGAACGGATTGGACCGATGATATCGCCTTTCTTCGCCGTGCTCAGCGCCTGAGCAAAGATAGATGGCAGTTCCTGAATACGCCCCCAACCCATCTGGCCGCCTTTCAGCGCCTGCTGGTCGGCAGAATAAGTGATCGCCAGTTTACCGAAGTCACCGCCGTTACGTGCCTGTTCAACGATAGAACGCGCCTGGCTTTCCGCTTCAGCTGCCTGATCGGAAGTTGGGTTTTCCGGCAGTGGGATCAGGATGTGGCTCAGGTTCAACTCGGTGCTGGCATCGTTCTGATTGCCAACCTGCTTCGCCAGGGCATCCACTTCCTGAGGCAGGATGGTGACGCGGCGGCGAACTTCGTTGTTACGCACTTCCGAAATCAGCATCTCTTTGCGGATCTGGTTACGGTAAGTTGGGTAGTTAATGCCATCGTAGGCCAGACGACTACGCATCTGATCCATGGACATGTTGTTCTGCTTAGCAATGTTCGCAATCGCCTGATCGAGCTGCTCGTCAGTGATCTTCACGCCCATTTTCTGACCCATCTGTACGATAATCTGATCCATGATCAGACGTTCCAGGATCTGGTGGCGCAGCGTGGCGTCATCAGGAAGCTGCTGACCTGCTTCACCCGAGTTGAGCTTCACAGATTTCATTAAACCGTCAACGTCACTTTCAAGCACGACGCCGTTGTTCACCACAGCAGCGACTTTATCGACAACCTGGGGGGCTGCGAAGCTGGTATTCGCAACCATAGCGATACCGAGCAGCAGCGTTTTCCAGTTCTTCATACTTTTTCCATTTCAATTAACCGCATAGCGGATTACGTGGTAAATCAAGCACATTACAAAGAAGTACGGTACGGCAGAATGTTCGAGCGCAGCATCTGCTGTGTGCCCAGGCCATAGTTAGAGCTCAGGCCGCGCAACTCGATATTGAAGCCAAACACGTTATCGTATTCGCTTTGATTATTTTTGGTATCCCAACCGTTAAGTTTGCGTTCGTAACCGACACGCAGCGCGTAACAGCAGGAGTTGTATTGCAGCCCTAACATCTGGTCTGCTGCTTTATTCGCATTGGTATCGAAGTAGTACGCCCCGACAATAGACCAGCGGTCGGCGATAGGCCAGCTTGCGACTGCACCCACCTGCGAAATACCGTCTTTATACTGAGGTTTAGTCCAGGTCGTATCACTGCTGTTTTTCGGCAGTGTCGCCTGAATGTACTCAGGACTGGCATAACGATAGTTCAGCTGAATCAGTCGGTCTTCATCACGACGGTACTCGATAGTGGCAGTACTGTTGGCGATATTATCCAGACGGGTATCATACTGCACACCACCGCGCAGGCCCCAGCGGTCAGTCATACGCCAGTAAGTATCACCAGCCCAGACGACAGAACCTGTTTTGTCATTATTCTCCCACTGAATATTTTGCGCATCTCCTGTACGTGACTCGGTGAAATAGTAGATTTGACCAACAGAAACGTTAAAACGTTCAACTGCTGCGTCATCATATACACGCGTTGTCACACCCGTGGTGAGCTGGTTAGCCGAAGCGATACGGTCAAGACCACCATAGGTACGGTCACGGAACAGGCCGCTGTAGTCAGATTGCAGCAGCGAGGAGTCATAGTTGTTGATGTTACTTTGGTCACGATATGGCACGTACAGGTACTGCATGCGCGGCTCGAGAGTCTGGGTGTAACCCTCCGTCAGGTTCATATCGCGTTCGAAGATGAGCTTACCGTCCATCTTGAATTGCGGCAGCGTACGGTTTACTGACTCTTCAAGATGAGCGTCATTGCTCGTGTTGTAATCATCAATATTTTTCTGCTGATAGTGGGTCGCCATCAGCTTGGCTTCGGTGTTCAGGCTTGCCCAGTCGTTAGACCACGGAAGGCTGACTGTCGGCTCTAAGTGAACACGCGTGGCTTCCGGCATATTGGAACTGGTATTCACGAAATGCACAGCCTGGGCGTAAACGTGGGTATCGAAAGGCCCAACGTCGTTCTGGTACCAGTTAACGTCAAGCTGCGGCTCCGCGCCGTAGGTGCTGTTTGTCTGGTTCGAGAATACCTGGAACTGTTTGGTCGATACGGTGGCGTTGAAGTTCTCAATGGCATAACCCGCACTGAATTTCTGCGTTGCGTAGCCATCGGTACTTGAACCGTACTTGGAATCGAAGTCGTTGAAATAATAAGAGTCGCTGACCTTGGTATAATCAACGTTGAAACGCCAGACCTGATCCATCACCCCGGCATGACGCCAGTAGAACAACCAGCGGTGGCGATCGTCACCCGACGGGTTTTTGACACTGTCGTCTTTGTAGACATTATCCGACGGCAGGTAATCAAACTCCATCAGGCCTGTGCCTGCCTGGGTCAGATAACGGAATTCGTTCTGCCACTGAATGTTACCGCGCTTGTGGATATAGTGCGGAGTGATCGTGGCGTCCATGTTTGGCGCAATGTTCCAGTAATACGGCAGGTAGAACTCAAAGTAGTTCGTGGTGCTGTATTTGGCATTCGGGATCAGGAAGCCTGAACGGCGTTTGTCGCCAACCGGTAATTGCAGATATGGGCTATAGAAAACAGGAACCGGGCCGAGTTTGAAACGTGCGTTCCAGATCTCTGCAACCTGCTCTTCGCGGTCGTGGATAACTTCACTGCCCACAACGCTCCAGGTGTTTGAACCTGGCAGACACGAGGTAAATGTCCCGTTTTCCAGAATGGTGTAGCGGTTTTCACCGCGCTGTTTCATCAGGTCTGCGTCACCACGCCCCTGACGTCCTACCATCTGGTAGTCACCTTCCCAGACGTTAGTATCTTTGGTATTCAGGTTTGACCAGGCTTTCGGACCTTTCAGGATGACCTGATTGTCGTCGTAGTGCACATTACCCAGTGCATCCACCGTACGTACGGGCTCGGCCGCACCTTCTGGCTGCTTCTGATGCAATTGCACTTCATCTGCCTGCAAACGGCTGTTACCCTGGTTAATATCCACATTGCCCGTAAACGTGGCATTGTCGGGGTAAGTACCTTTTGAGCTGTCGGCAGTAATGGTTACCGGCAAGCTATTCGTATCGCCCTTCACCAGTGGGCGATTATAACTTGGGACGCCAAGCATACACTGCGAGGCGAGATCGGCGGCCAGCCCCTGGTGGCTATACAGGGCGGTGCCAATCATTGTGGCCAGGAGGGTGGGGATACGTTTTTTCATACGTTGTATTTATTGTTCCGTCATCAGTGGCTACGGCTTACAAACGCTCAGAGACTATCTTACTCATCAGCGCAGTACCAGCGTTAATCCTGCCCGTTTGCGCGCCAGAGTGTTAGGCTCGCTATCGAATGACGAGTATGATAATGCAAATTATAGGCGATGTCCCTCAATTGACCGTGGCTCGACCACTGTAATGATGGAGTTACGTCAAACCAGGAACATGACTATTCGGGGAGTATATGCAGTATTGGGGTAAAATAATCGGCGTTGCGTTCGCAATAATGATGGGCGCAGGGTTCTGGGGTATCGTTCTCGGCCTCATTATTGGCCATATGTTTGATAAGGCGCGCAGCCGCAAAATGGCCTGGTTTGCTAACCAGCGCGAGCGCCAGTCACTCTTTTTCTCCACCACGTTTGAGGTTATGGGTCACTTAACCAAATCAAAAGGGCGTGTGACGGAAGCGGATATCCAGATTGCCAGCGTGTTTATGGACCGCATGAGTCTGCACGGTGAGTCTCGCCTGGCGGCGCAAAACGCGTTTCGCGTCGGTAAGGCGGACAACTATCCGTTACGCGAAAAAATGCGTCAGTTCCGCAGTATCTGTTTCGGGCGTTTTGATTTAATTCGGATGTTTCTGGAGATCCAGATCCAGGCGGCGTTCGCTGACGGCTCCCTGCATCCTAATGAGCGTGATGTTCTTTATGTCATTGCGGAAGAGTTGGGGATTTCCCGCGTTCAGTTCGACCAGTTCCTGCGCATGATGCAGGGGGGTGCGCAGTTTGGCGGGGGGTATCAGCAGCAACAGTCCGCGGGTGGTGGTGGCTGGCAACAGGCGCAGCGCGGCCCAACGCTTGAAGATGCCTGCAACGTGCTAGGCGTGAAATCTACGGACGACGCGACGACCATTAAACGCGCGTATCGCAAGCTGATGAGTGAGCACCACCCGGATAAACTGGTCGCCAAAGGCCTGCCGCCAGAGATGATGGAGATGGCAAAGCAAAAAGCACAGGAAATCCAGAAGGCGTACGAGCTCATTAAAGAGCAGAAAGGATTTAAATAAAAAATGGCCCGACAGTGTCGGGCCATTTTTTTAGAAGTCTACCGGAGCTTTAAACGTCATGGCATTGCCGAAAACCGGATGGGTAATGGTCAGCGTCTGGGCATTGAGTTGCAGACGTGGAGCCATCGCCAGCGCTTCTGGCGGCGCGTAGAATCGGTCACCCAGAATCGGATGTCCCATGGCGAGCATATGCACGCGCAGCTGGTGAGAGCGCCCGGTAATCGGCTTTAACAAGACGCGCGCGGTATTATCCGGCGCGTACTCCAGCACTTCATACTCGGTTTGCGCGGCTTTGCCGGTTTCATAACACACTTTCTGTTTTGGCCGGTTCGGCCAGTCGCAAATCAGCGGTAAATCAACCAGTCCTTCTTCCTGCGCCGGGTGACCCCAGACGCGCGCCACGTACTGCTTTTTCGGCTCGCGCTCGCGGAACTGCCGTTTTAACTCGCGCTCCGCTTCCTTGTTAAGCGCCACCACAATCACGCCGCTGGTGGCCATGTCCAGACGATGTACGGACTCAGCCTGCGGATAATCACGCTGGATACGCGTCATTACGCTGTCTTTGTGCTCATCAAGACGGCCCGGCACGGACAACAAGCCGCTTGGCTTGTTGACCACCATGATGTGCTCATCCTGATACAGAATGACCAGCCAGGGCTCCGTTGGTGGATTGTAGGGCTCCATTACCATTTTGCGCTCCGTTTACTGATGCGTCACAACGATGAGACGCAGGGCATCCAGACGCCAGCTTGCCTGATCCAGGCTTTCCATGACCTGCTGGCGGTTGCTTTCAATCGCCGCAAGTTCATCGTCACGGATGTTTGGGTTCACCGCTTTCAGTGCTTCCAGACGGGAAAGTTCAGCAGACAGCTTTTCGTCAGCTTCGCTGCGCGCAGCATCAATCAGCGTTCTGGCCGCTTTCTCTATCTGGCTTTCACCCAGTTGCAGAATGCTATGCACGTCCTGTTGCACCGCATTAACCAGCTTGCTGCCGGTGTGGCGATTCACTGCACTCAACTGGCGGTTAAAGCTCTCGAACTCGACCTGTGCGGCCAGGTTGGTGCCATTTTTGTCCAGCAGCAGACGCACAGGCGTTGGTGGCAGGAAGCGGGTGAGCTGAAGCTGTTTTGGCGCCTGCGCTTCAACAACGTAGATAAGCTCTACCAGCAGCGTACCTACCGGCAGCGCCTTGTTTTTCAACAAGGAAATAGTGCTGCTGCCGGTATCGCCAGAGAGGATCAGATCCAGACCATTGCGGATAAGCGGGTGTTCCCAGGTAATGAACTGTGCATCTTCACGGGACAGGGCAACATCACGCTCAAAGGTGATGGTGCAGCCATCTTCCGGCAGACCCGGGAAATCAGGGACCAGCATGTGATCGGACGGCGTCAGGACGATCATGTTCTCACCGCGATCGTCCTGGTTGATCCCAACGATGTCGAACAGGTTCATGGAGAAGCTGATCAGGCTGGTGTCGTCATCCTGCTCTTCGATGCTCTCAGCGAGAGCCTGCGCTTTCTCGCCGCCGTTGGAGTGGATCTCCAGCAGACGGTCGCGGCCTTGTTCCAGCTGGGCTTTCAGGGCGTCATGTTTTTCACGGCAGGATTTGATCAGATCGTCAAAACCTTCCGTCACTTCTGGTGCGGCCAGATAACCGATCAAATCGGCATGAACCTGATCGTAAATGGTACGACCCGTCGGGCAGGTATGCTCGAAGGCATCCAGACCTTCGTGGAACCACTGCACCAGTACGGACTGCGCGGTTTTTTCCAGATAAGGGACGTGGATCTGAATATCGTGCGCCTGGCCGATACGATCCAGACGGCCAATACGCTGCTCCAGCAGATCCGGGTTGAACGGCAGATCGAACATCACCAGGCTGCTGGCAAACTGGAAGTTACGGCCTTCAGAACCGATTTCGGAACACAGCAGAACCTGCGCGCCGCTGTCCTCTTCGCCAAACCAGGCTGCCGCACGGTCACGCTCAACGATGGACATGCCTTCGTGGAATACCGCAGCCCGGATCCCTTCGCGCTCGCGCAGCACTTGCTCCAGCTGGAGCGCGGTTGCCGCTTTGGCGCAAATAACCAGAACCTTTTGCGAACGGTGTGCAGTCAGATACCCCATCAGCCACTCAACGCGCGGGTCGAAGTTCCACCATGTGCCGGTATCGCCTTCAAATTCCTGGTAGATCTGCTCTGGATAGAGCATGTCGCGTGCGCGCTCTTCCGCAGTTTTACGCGCGCCCATAATCCCGGACACTTTGATAGCCGTCTGGTACTGGGTTGGCAGCGGCAGCTTGATGGTATGCAGTTCGCGTTTCGGGAAGCCTTTCACACCGTTACGGGTGTTACGGAACAGCACGCGGCTGGTGCCGTGGCGGTCCATCAGCATGTCGATCAATTCCTGACGCGCCGACCCGGCATTGTCGCTGTCGCTATTCGCGGCCTGTAACAGTGGTTCGATATCCTGCTCGCCAATCAGGTCGCTCAGCGTGTTCAGCTCGTCGTTAGAAAGGTGTTTACCAGCCAGCAGCAACGCAACGGCATCGGCGACCGGGCGATAGTTTTTCTGTTCTTCAACGAACTGCTCGAAATCGTGGAAACGGTTTGGATCGAGCAGACGCAGACGGGCAAAGTGGCTTTCAAGGCCCAGCTGTTCCGGCGTTGCGGTCAGCAGCAGCACGCCAGGCACGCGCTCGGCGAGCTGTTCAATCGCCATATATTCACGGCTTGGTGCATCTTCGCTCCAGACCAGGTGGTGCGCTTCATCGACCACCATCAGATCCCATTCGGCATCACACAGGTGCTCAAGGCGTTGCTTGCTGCGGCGCACGAAGTCCAGCGAGCAAATCACCAGCTGCTCAGTTTCAAACGGGTTATCAGCATCATGCTGGGCTTCAGCATAGCGCTCGTCGTCGAACAGCGAGAAACGCAGGTTAAAGCGACGCAGCATCTCAACCAGCCACTGATGTTGCAGCGTTTCAGGAACGACGATCAGCACGCGCTCGGCTGCGCCAGAGAGCAGCTGTTGATGCAGGATCATCCCGGCTTCAATGGTTTTACCCAGACCGACCTCATCTGCCAGCAGTACGCGCGGCGCATGACGACGACCCACGTCATGGGCGATATTCAGCTGGTGCGGGATAAGACTGGTGCGCTGGCCACGCAGGCCGCTCCACGGCATCCGGTATTGTTCACTCTGGAACTTACGGGCGCGATAGCGCAGTGAAAAGCGATCCATGCGGTCGATTTGCCCGGCGAACAGGCGGTCTTGTGGCTTACTGAAGACCAGTTTGCTGTCGAGCAGCACTTCGCGCAGGATGACATTGGCTTCGTCAGTGTCCAGACGGGTGCCAATGTAGGCGAGCAGTCCATTCTCTTCTTTTACGTCTTCAACCTTCAGCTGCCAGCCATCGTGGCTGGTAACGGTGTCGCCCGGATTAAACATCACGCGGGTAACAGGGGAGTCATTGCGAGCGTACAGGCGGTTTTCACCAGTTGCAGGGAAGAGGAGGGTGACCATGCGCGGATCTATTGCAACCACGGTTCCCAATCCAAGTTCGCTTTCTGTATCGCTTATCCAGCGTTGACCAAGTGTAAAAGGCATATGTGTTCGGCTCTAATCTTTAATTGCAGGCAATAGTTCGACCACCGTCAAAAAGACAGTCATCGAAAAATGGGTCCGGGAATGGAAAGGGCGCTATGGTACTGGATGGCAGCGATTTCGTCACGCGTCAAAATAGGCCAAGTTGCCCTGTCACTAGTGTAGCAAAATCGTCGTCGATAAAGGGCAAAATTCCTTCCGCAACGGGTTGAAGCTGACGAGTCAGGTAATGGTCGTAGTCAAGAGGCGATTGCTGATAATCCACGGGTTCAGGGCCGCTGGTGGTCCAGACATATTTAATGGTTCCCCGATTTTGATATTGCTGAGCACGCCCGCGGCGGACGTTTTCTTCGTCGGCCAGACGCGCCGCACGAACATGTGGCGGCACGTTACGCTGATACTCCGCCAGCGGGCGGCGCAGGCGCTTGCGATACACCAACTGGTCATCCAGCTCGCCGGCCATCAGACGGGCTATCGTTTCTCGCACATAGTCCTGATAGGGCTCATTGCGAAACACCCGCAGATAGAGCGTTTGCTGGAACTGCTGCGCCAGTGGCGTCCAGTCGGTGCGTACTGTCTCCAGCCCTTTAAACACCATGCGCTGTTTTTCACCTTCCTGGATCAACCCCGCATAACGCTTCTTGCTGCCCTGGTCGGTACCGCGAATGGTCGGCATCAAAAAACGGCTGAAATGGGTTTCAAATTCCAGCTCTAGCGCGCTGGTTAACCGCTCTTTTTGCAAATGGGTTTGCCACCAGTCGTTTACGAAAGCGACCAGCGCGTTGCCAATCTGCAAGGCATCGTCCTCTGAGTGTGCCCCTTTTAACCACACGAAGGTGGAGTCAGTATCGCCATAGATGACGTCATACCCCCGGGATTCAATCAGCGCTTTGGTCTGACGCATAATTTCGTGCCCGCGCATGGTGATAGACGACGCCAGGCGGGGATCAAAGAAGCGGCAGGCGCTGGTGCCCAGTACGCCATAAAAAGCATTCATGATGATTTTTAACGCCTGGGAAAGGGGTTTGTTGCCATGGCGTTTGGCCTCGTCGCGCCCGTGCCAGATTTGCCCCACAATGTCCGGCAGACAGTGTTTCTCGCGTGAGAAATGCGCTCCGAGAAAGCCTTCGGTACTGTGCACTTCATCCGGTTGCGCCATGCCCTCGACCAGCCCCACAGGATCGATAAGAAACGTGCGGATAATGGACGGGTACAGGCTTTTATAGTCCAGCACCAGCACCGAGTCGTATAGTCCCGGTCGGGAATCCATCACATAGCCGCCAGGGCTTGCCTGTGGGGGGATCTCGCCGAGGTTTGGCGCAACATAGCCCGCCCGGTGCATCCGGGGAAAATAGAGGTGACCAAACGCCGCAACCGAACCGCCGTGCCGGTCGACGGCCAGACCGTTCACCGTGGCGCGCTCCAGCAGGAAAGGCATGATCTCCGTTTTGTGGAAAATCTGCGTGACCAGCTCACAATCTTTCAGGTTATAGGTGGCGAGCGCCGGTTTGTTTTCGTTAAAGCGCCGGTCAATCTCGTCCATCCTGTCCCACGGGTTATCGATGGATTTACCTTCACCGAGTAGCTCCTGCGCCACCGATTCCAGCGAGAAAGAGGAGAAATTCCAGAAGGCGGATTTCAGGGCTTCGATGCCGTCGATAATCAGGCGTCCGTTGGCCTGGGCGAAGAATACGCCGTTTTTAAAACCATGTTCGCGCCATTCGATTTCAGTGTTGCCACGCCCCAGCATCAGCGGAATTCGGTAGCGTTCGGCGTGTTTTTGCAACACCCGCAGGTCAAACTGCACCACGTTCCAGCCGATCAGCACATCGGGGTCGTGCTCGGCAAACCACTGATTCAGTTTTTCCAGCAGCTGAGGGCGGCTGTTAACGTACTCAAGCTGAAAATCCAGCGCGGATGCATCGCCATTTGGCGGCCCGAGCATATAGACAACCCGCTGCCCGCAGCCTTCAAGGCCGATGCAGTACAGTTCGCCATGACGAGTGGTTTCGATATCCAGCGACACCCATTTGAGCGGCGGGCGATAGTGCGGGTTGGGTTTCAGGCGGGCGTTTACCAGCCTGTCGCCTTGCAGGGCGCCATCGACCCAGACCGGCGCGGTAATAAAGCGTTCCATCAGAAAGCGTTCGGGCGGGCGAACGTCAGCTTCATATAGCGTAACACCGGCCTCGCGCAGCAATTTTTCATAGCGCATCAGCTGACGATGGGCGCGGCAATAAAGGCCGTAAACCGGCTGACGGTGGAAATCTTTGAGTTCAAGTGGGGTGAGACGCCAGCCGTTTTCGCCTCGCAGCAGTTGCCTGGCTTTTTCAACGTGGGGTTCGGGGATAAAGGCTACGGACTCTTGCGGTGGCAGCGTGACGTTCAGCGGGCCGTTATCCGTCGCCAGCCAGAACTCAACTTCCGTCCCCTGAGGTGTATCCCGCCAGTGTCGGGTCAGTAAAAAGCCTTCTTGCGCCTGCGCCACGCCGATATCCCATAAAACAAAACCAGGCGTGAGTATAGCCTGGTTGCGTGTTTTGTGCTGGGTATATATACAGTTTATTGGCCGTAATAGGCTTTCGCGCCGTGCTTACGCAGGTAATGTTTATCCAGCAGGGTTTTCTGCATATCCGGCAACTGCGGTGCCAGCTGGCGACAGAAGATCCCCATGTAGGCGACTTCTTCCAGAACGATAGCGTTATGTACCGCGTCTTCGGCGTTTTTGCCCCAGGCAAACGGGCCGTGGGAGTGCACTAGCACGCCGGGCATCTGTGCCGCATCGATTCCCTGTTTTTCGAAGGTTTCAACGATAACGTTGCCGGTTTCCCACTCATACTCACCATTAATTTCTGCATCGGTCATTAACCGGGTGCAGGGAATGGCACCGTAAAAGTAATCTGCGTGCGTTGTGCCGGTTGCCGGGATGGACTGACCCGCCTGTGCCCAGATAGTGGCGTGGCGCGAATGGGTGTGCACAATGCCGCCAATAGTCGGGAATGACTGGTACAACAGGCGGTGGGTTGGCGTGTCGGAAGAGGGCTTTTTCTTCCCTTCAACCACTTCACCGGTGGCAATACTGACCACCACCATATCCTCTGCCGTCATCACGCTGTAATCAACGCCGGAAGGTTTGATAACAAACACGCCTTTATCACGGTCAACGGCGCTGACGTTACCCCAGGTCAGGGTGACAAGATTATGTTTCGGCAGCGCCAGGTTGGCTTCAAGTACCTGACGTTTGAGTTCTTCTAACATGCAATCCTCCAGGAAAAGAGGCCTGCCCTGAGGCAGGCCAAAGGTTCCCCTGTTAACGTTTTGAACCGTAATACACTTCGTTCCAGCGCAGCGCGTCTTTGAAAGCTGGCAGGCGGGTGTCGTTATCGATAACGGTCAGTTCGATGTCGTGCAGTTCAGCGAACTGGCGCATGTCATTCAGATCCAGCGCATGGCTGAACACGGTATGGTGCGCACCACCGGCAACGATCCAGGCCTCTGACGCCGTTGGCAGATCCGGCTGTGCTTTCCACAGTGCGTTGGCGACCGGGAGTTTTGGCAGCGAGTGTGGTGTTTCGACGGCATCCACGCAGTTCACCAGCAGACGGAAACGATCGCCCAGGTCGATCAGGCTGGCGTTAATGGCCGGGCCGGTGCGGGTGTTGAAGATCAGGCGTGCTGGATCGGCTTTGCCACCGATGCCGAGGTGCTGAACGTCCAGGATCGGTTTCTCATCAACGGCGATTGAAGGACACACTTCCAGCATGTGAGAGCCGAGCACCAGATCGTTGCCGTTCTCGAAGTGGTAGGTGTAGTCCTCCATAAAGGAGGTGCCGCCCTGCAGACCGGTTGACATCACTTTCATGATGCGAAGCAGGGCGGCGGTTTTCCAGTCGCCTTCGCCAGCAAAGCCGTAGCCCTGCTGCATCAGGCGTTGTACAGCCAGACCTGGCAGTTGTTTCAGGCCGTGAAGATCTTCAAATGTGGTGGTGAAGGCATGGAAGCCGCCTTGTTCCAGGAAGCGTTTCATCCCCAGTTCAATGCGCGCTGCATCCAGCACGTTCTGGCGTTTGTCGCCGTGGATTTGCGCTGCCGCCGTCAGGCGATAGCTGCTTTCGTATTCATCAACCAGCGCGCTCACGTCGCCATCGCTGATTCCGTTGACAACCTGCACCAGGTCACCCACCGCCCAGGTATTCACCGAGAAGCCAAACTTGATCTGTGCGGCGACTTTATCACCATCAGTGACGGCCACTTCACGCATGTTGTCGCCAAAACGCACCACTTTCAGGTGACGGGTATCTTGTTTAGAGACTGCCTGGCGCATCCAGGAGCCGATACGTTTTTGCGCGTGCTGATCCTGCCAGTGACCGGTTACCACCGCGTGTTGCTGGCGCATACGCGCGCCAATGAAGCCGAACTCGCGGCCGCCGTGTGCGGTCTGGTTCAGGTTCATAAAGTCCATATCAATGCTGTCCCACGGCAGGGAAGCGTTGTACTGGGTATGGAACTGCAACAGTGGTTTGTTGAGGATAGCCAGGCCGTTGATCCACATTTTGGCTGGCGAGAAGGTATGCAGCCACACCACCATCCCGGCACATTTGTCGTCGTAGTTTGCATCGCGGCAGATGTTGGTAATTTCATCTGGCGTGGTGCCCAGTGGTTTCAGCACCAGTTTACAGGGCAGTTTGGCCTCTGCGTTCATCGCGTTAACCACGTGTTCTGCGTGTTTCGTTACCTGTTGCAGCGCTTCCGGCCCATAAAGATGCTGGCTGCCAATGACAAACCACACTTCATAATTATTAAAAATGGTCATTATCGTGTCCTTAATGTGTCAGGGTTGCCGTAGTGTCCGCGGTGTGTTTGGCCGGGGCGGCGACAGGGAGATAGTGGAGTTCGGCGCTTTTCGCCCATTGCTGGTAGCGCTGATAAAGTTGTTCAAAGCGTTGAGCCTGCTGGGTGCGCGGCTGAAGCGTGTTTTCGACGGCACTGGCCATATGCTGCTGGGCAGTCGGGATATCGGCGTGAACCCTTGCGGCCACGGCGGCGAAAATCGCAGCGCCGAGGGCACAGCACTGATCGGATGCCACAATTTGCAGCGGACGGTTTAAGACATCACAGCAGGCCTGCATGATCACCGGGTTTTTACGGGCAATACCGCCCAGCGCCATCACGTTGTTAACGTCGATACCTTGCTCGGTGAAACACTCCATAATGGCGCGCGCACCGAAAGCGGTTGCCGCAATCAGGCCGCCAAACAGAGCAGGGGCATCGGTTGCCAGGTTAAGGTCGGTAATCACCCCTTTCAGACGCTGGTTGGCAAACGGGGTACGGCGGCCGTTAAACCAGTCGAGCACCACCGGAAGGTGATCAAGGGACGGATTTTTCGCCCAGGCGTCGGTGAGTTGTGGCAGCAGTTGCTTTTTGCTTTCGGCAATCTGCGCTTTCAGTTCTGGGTGCGCGGCAGCCAGTTGATCCAGCGGCCAGCCGAGCACGCGACCAAACCAGGCGTAGATATCCCCAAATGCAGACTGACCGGCCTCCAGGCCGATGAAATCAGGCACTACGCTGCCGTCAACCTGGCCGCAGATGCCTTTCACTGCGCGCTCGCCAACGCTGGCTTTATCCGCCGTCAGGATGTCGCAGGTCGATGTACCGATAACTTTCACCAGCGTGTTCGGCTGCGCACCTGCGCCCACGGCGCCCATGTGGCAGTCAAATGCGCCGCCGGAAATCGCCACGTTTTGCGGCAGACCCAGGCGCTTCGCCCACTCTTCACAAAGGGTGCCCACCGGGATATCGGCGGTATAGGTGTCGGTAAACAACGGGTATTTCAGGTTCTGGTTGATGACCGGATCGAGTTCATCAAAGAACGCCGCTGGCGGCAGGCCACCCCAGCTTTCGTGCCACAGTGATTTATGCCCGGCGCTACAGCGGCCACGGCGAATATCCTGCGGACGTGTTGTGCCAGACAGAAGGGCAGGAACCCAATCACACAGCTCAATCCATGACACTGCAGCCTGTGCGACAGCACGGTCAGCACGCGTCACGTGCAAAATCTTCGCCCAGAACCATTCGCTCGAATAAATTCCGCCGATATAGCGCGAGTAGTCGGTTTTACCTGACTGATGGCACAGGCGGGTGATGGCTTCAGCTTCTTCGACGGCGGTATGGTCTTTCCACAGCACAAACATGGCGTTCGGGTTGTCGGCAAATTCAGGACGCAGCGCCAGTACGCGGCCTTCAGCATCCACCGGGGCTGGCGTTGAGCCAGTGCTGTCGACGCCAATACCGACAATTTGCGCGCGCTGAGCACCGCTCAGCTCGGCCAGCACGGTTTTGATCGCCGCTTCCATTGATTCGATGTAGTCACGTGGATGGTGACGGAACTGGTTGTTTGGCGCATCGCAGTAGCGCCCCTCTTGCCAGCGCGGGTACCACTCAACGCTGGTTGCTATTTCCTGGCCGGTCGTACAGTCCACTGCCAGTGCGCGAACCGAGTCGCTGCCAAAATCGAGGCCAATCGCAATTGCCATGGTGTTGCTCCATCAAAAAACAGGTATGAAAGAACATTAGAGATTGAGGGGGAAAATCGTCAGGCAGGATCCGCTAATCTTATGGACTAAATTGCTGTTGCGATTGAAAGTGTGACGCCGTGCAAATATTCAATGTGGACATTTCTGCCGCACTTATAGACACTTTTGTTACTGCTTATCCGCGCGTGCCGACGGAGAAATCAGGGGGGAAGCCGAAATTGGGCGGACGTAAAAGAAGCGTGATGCTTTTTGGATCTTTTCACGGGCCGTTTTTATACTGCTTTTATCGATATGGACAATTGGTTTCCTTAAAGACCGTTGGGAGTACTGAATCTATGGCCGAAACGCAAAGCGATCCCTTACTGCCGGGCTACTCGTTTAACGCCCATCTGGTAGCGGGACTGACCCCTATCGAGGCCGAGGGTTATCTCGATTTTTACGTTGACCGACCGCTGGGGATGAAAGGATTTATTTTGAACCTCACCGTGCGGGGGGAAGGGGTGATTAAAAATAACGATCAGCAGTTTGTCTGCCGCCCTGGCGATATGCTGTTATTCCCGCCGGGAGAGATTCACCACTACGGGCGTCACCCCGATGCGAAAGAGTGGTATCACCAGTGGGTTTACTTCCGCCCGCGCGCCTACTGGCAGGAGTGGCTCTCATGGCCTGCCATTTTTGCCCATACCGGTTTCTACCGACCGGATGATGTCCATCAGTCCTTATTCCGGGAACTGTTTGCGCAGATTATTGAAGCGGGGCAGGCAGGCGGGCGCTACGCCGAACACCTGGCCATTAACCTGCTGGAACAGGTGCTGTTACGACGCATGGAAGCGATTAATGAATCGCTTAACCCGCCACTTGATAATCGCGTGCGCGATGCCTGTCAGTACATCAGTGACCACCTTGCAGACAGCCAGTTTGATATTGCCAGCGTTGCTCAACACGTGTGCCTGTCGCCGTCCCGATTATCACATCTGTTCCGCCAGCAACTGGGGGTGAGCGTGCTGAGCTGGCGCGAGGATCAACGTATCAGTCAGGCTAAACTGTTGCTCAGTACAACCCGGATGCCTATTGCCACCGTAGGGCGCAATGTGGGCTTTGAAGATCAGCTCTATTTCTCGCGCGTCTTTAAAAAATGCACCGGGGCAAGCCCGAGTGAATTCCGTGCCGGATGTGAATGAAACGTAAAATAAGATAAACGTTCAGGTGAAGTTTGATGACTGCCAGTAAACTATTCAGACAATTGTTGTCTTGACGTGGTGAGGGGCTCTTTGCAGAATCCCTGCTTCGTTTTCTGACCGGAATAGTTATGCAGGCATTGCTGGAACATTTTATTACCCAGTCCGTTATGTATTCGCTCATCGCCGTTGCGCTGGTGGCGTTCCTGGAATCGCTGGCGCTTGTCGGGCTGATTTTACCTGGCACCGTGATGATGGCGGGGCTTGGCGCGCTAATCGGTAGCGGTGAGGTCAACTTCTGGCAGGCATGGCTGGCCGGGATTGTGGGGTGTTTGCTCGGGGACTGGATCTCTTTCTGGCTGGGCTGGCGCTTTAAGAAGCCGCTGCATCGCTGGTCATTCATGAAAAAGAATAAAGCGCTGCTGGATAAGACCGAGCACGCGCTGCATCAGCACAGTATGTTCACCATCCTGGTCGGGCGTTTTGTCGGGCCAACCCGTCCGATAGTGCCTATGGTGGCCGGGATGCTGGATCTGCCCGTGACCAAATTCGTGGTGCCGAATATTATCGGCTGCGTGTTCTGGCCACCGTTTTACTTCCTGCCGGGGATCCTGGCCGGCGCGGCGATTGATATTCCTGACGGCATGAATAGCGGTGAGTTTAAGTGGCTGCTGTTGGGCACGGCGGTGCTGTTGTGGCTGGCGGCATGGCTGTGCTGGCGGCTGTGGCGCAGCGCAAAAGCGAGTGTCGATCGCCTAACGCGTTATCTCCCACGCAATCGCCTTCTCTGGCTGGCACCCTTGACGCTGGGCGTTGCGGTTGTGGCGCTGGTTGCGCTTATCCGCCATCCGCTGATGCCGGTCTATGCGGAGATATTACTGAAAGTGGTGAGCCGCTAACTGCCTGGCGGCACTTCGTTTGCCCGGCCTACGGTTTTATTCCCAGTAGTTCAGAAGCGGTGACTTTTCCGTTTATCAGGGCTTCTGTTTCGCCATCCCACATAATACGTCCCTCCGCGATCACCACCGATCGCGGCGCAATGCGCGCGGCATCTTCGATGCTGTGAGAAACCATCAGCATGGTTAGCTGCTGGTGTTTGCAGACGTCCTGCACCAGGGTGAGCATCTCCTGACGCAGCGCCGGGTCGAGTGCCGAAAACGGTTCATCAAGCAGCAACACCGGCTGTTCGCGTACCAGACAGCGGGCCAGGGCGACGCGCTGGCGCTGGCCGCCAGACAGCTCACCCGGCAGTCTGTCGATAAACGCCGTTAACCCCATCTGCACGGCGATGGTGTCCAGTTTCTGCCGCTGTGCGGCGTTGAGTTTCAGCCCCGGGTTCATCCCCAGCGCGATGTTTTGCCACACCGTCAGATGGGTAAACAGGTTGTTTTCCTGAAACAGCATCGACACCGGGCGTCGTGCCGGCGGCGTGTAGGTATGATCCTGACCTTCAATGAGAATCGACCCGCTTGCCGGTTGCAGAAAACCGGCAACCAGATTAAGCAACGTGCTCTTTCCGGCTCCGCTTGGGCCAAGAACGGCAATCATCTCACCCTGACGCGCGGAAAGGGTGAAGCGCATTGGCAGATGCTGGTAAAGCCAGGTGACATCAATCAGTTTTAACATCTCGCCCCGGGAGTTTTTCGATAACGGTAAATAAGGCAAAGCACAGCAGCAGAAGTAACAGTGCCGTCACGGCGCCATCCTGACTGCGATATGAGCCAATTTGCTGATACAGCCAGAACGGTAGCGTGCGGAAATCATCATTACCAAATAACGCCACAACGCCAAAATCACCAATCGACAATACGCTGGCGAAGGCTAATGCCTGCGCCAGCGGACGCTTCAGTGCGCGGAGTTCTACAACCTTCAGACGCTGCCAGCCCTGCATTCCCAGCGACTGACACAACAAACTGTAGCGACTGTTGATATCGCGCATGGGGTTTTCCAGCACTTTGAGTGCGTAGGGAATAGCCATCAGCGCGTTGGTGAAAATGACAATGCCGTCTGCGCTTGCGGGCAGGCCAACGGTGGTGTTGAAGAGTAAAAAGAAACCTGTAGCCAGCACAATACCGGGCATCGCCAGAATCAGCATACCGGTCAGTTCCAGGGCTTGTCCGGTTTTACGGGCCTGGCGGGCATAAAGCTCGCGGCTACTCCAGAGCAACATCATGGTCAGGATAACGCACAGCAGCCCTGCCGCCAGCGCTATTCGTAATGAGGTAAAGGTCACCTGCCAGAGCACGGGCTGTCGTAATACGGACAGGATATTCAGGTTCAGGCCATCCACCACCACCGCCAGAAGCGGCGGCAGCAGAAGTAAGAGCGCCAGCGCAATGAGTGCGAAATCGGTGAGGCGGCTGTGCAGGCTATCCTGCGGGTCGCGCCAGCCTGAAATCTGATTCGCCCCAGGCGGGATGGCTTTGCTCAGACGCTGGCTCAGTAATACCAGCACCAGGCAGCAGAGCATCTGTACGATCGCCAGTAGCGCCGCGCGCCCCGGATCGTAGTCGTAGCTCAGGGCCTGATAGATAGCCAGCTCAATCGTTGTGGCCTGCGGGCCACCGCCAAGCGAGAGCACGGTTGCGAAGCTGGCAAAGCAGAGCATAAAGATCAGGGCGGCGACCGGTGGAATTTGCCGACGCAGCCAGGGCCATTCGACGAAACGGAAGAACGACCATCCGCGCATATCCAGCTGGGCAGCAAGTTGACGCTGTTCGCCGGGGATGTTCTCCAGCGCCTGTAAAAAGAGCCGCGTGGCCATCGGCATGTTGAAAAAAATGTGCGCCAGCAGAATGCCTTTCAATCCATAAGGGGAGAAGGTCCACTCCAGGCCAAGCAGGGTAAAGAGCGAGGCCAGCCAGCCCTGACGGCCATAGACGCTGAGAATACCGAAAACGGCAACCAGCACGGGCAGGATCAGCGTCATGGCGCACAGGCGCAACAATGCCTGTCTGCCAGGAAATCGTCTTCGGTAAAGTGCTCGCGCCAGAAAAATGGCAGGAATAACCGACAGCAGCGCCGAGAGAAACGCCTGCCAGAAAGAGAAACGAATGACGTGCCAGAGATAGCTATCGTGCCAGAGAGAGAGCAGATCGCTCTCTGGCGCGTTTAACCATAACGCAAGAAATGCCCCCAGACTTACCGCAACCATCAGGATGGCGGCGAGCAGTCCGGGGAGTAACCAGCCTGCAATTAACGGCTGACGGCGCTTTGCCATTCGCTTACCCATGCTGTGCGCTGTGCAGCAACCTGCTGCGGCGTAAACTCCAGTGAGGTTTGCGGTTTAGAAAGCTGATCAAAGCCTGCCGGCAGCGCAACGCTGGTGACCGGATACATCCAGTTGCCCGTCGGGATAGCATTCTGGAACGCAGGAGAAACCATAAATTTCAGGAACTTCTCTGCCAGCTCCGGCTGCTTGCTGGCGGCGGTACGTGCAGCCACTTCAACCTGCAAGTAGTGGCCTTCTGCAAAGTTTGCAGCCGCGTAGTTGTCTTTCTTCTCGGCAATAATGTGGTAAGCCGGAGAAGTGGTGTAGCTCAGCACCAGGTCGCTTTCCCCTTTCAGGAACAGACCATAGGCTTCACTCCAGCCCTTCGTGACAGTGACGGTTTTCGCAGCCAGCTTCTGCCAGGCTTCCGGCGCTTTATCGCCATAGACTTTTTGCATCCACAGCAGCAGGCCAAGACCCGGGGTACTGGTACGCGGGTCTTCGTAAATCACGCGCCATTTCTGATCGCTTTCAACCAGCTCTTTCAGGCTTTTGGGCGGGTTCTTCAGCTTGTTTTTGTCATAAACAAAGGCAAAGTAGCCGTAATCAAAGGGAACGAAGATGTCGTTTTTCCAGCCGCCAGGCACGCTGACGGCATCGGTTGACACGCCGCTTTTGGCAAACAGCTTAGTTTGTGTGGCAGCGTCCAGCAGGTTGTTATCAAGGCCAAGCACCACGTCGGCTTTGCTGTTTTTCCCTTCCATGCGCAGACGGTTAAGCAGCGAAACGCCATCTTCCAGCGCGACAAATTTCAGCTCGCAGTTACAGTCGGCTTCAAAGGCTTTTTTTACCACCGGGCCCGGGCCCCAGTCGGCCGAGAAAGAGTCGTAGGTGTAGACCGTCAGAACAGGCTTAGCAGCAGCAGGCAGTGCAATCAGCACCAGCAGAGGAAGAACTTTTTTTAACACTTTGCACCTCATAGTTGAGTGGCAAAGGATTTTGAGCGACAGCCTCAAATCCCTTCGCCGGCGTTATCCGGATCAGGTTCGACGGGTATTATCTCAGCGCACATCAGTGATGCAGCACCCCGTTGAGAACGGCGGTATTGTAATGATTTGGTGAATATTGCGAAAGTGTTATGGCTCAGGCGGCGCAAACCAGGCCGATTTAAAGTCAAACCAGCCCAGTGTGTTCATGCGTAAGCCGCGCATACTGCGTTGCCCCTGAATCATCAGCCAGTGGTGGATCAACGGCACAATGGCCTGCTGAGCCAGTAATTGCTGGCACCACGAAGCCAGATTCATCTCGCCTGCGCGCCACTGGGCGGCGTCTTGCTGCCAGTCCCGGTCGATACAGTGCTGGATCAATGGCACCTCGTACAGGTGTGAAAAGAGCGAGAAATCGAGCGGCAGGGTGAAGTTAGCACTGTTCAGCCAGATGTCACTCACCACATCGCCGCGGTGCCACTCGTCATAATCAACTTCCTGGATCTCCAGCGTCACCCCAACGGCTGCCAGCAGTTTCGCCATGATTCTGGCAATAAAGCGGTGCTCTACGTGTTCGCGGTAGAAGGTCAGGGTGATGGACTCTAGCCCAGCGGGTTTTTCGCATGGCACCGGACGCGCGTGATGCCAGCGTGGCAGCAGCCCATACGCCGGGAACCAGTAGGTCTGATACTGTTCTTCCGCGTGGTAAATCAGGTTAGATGGGGCGAGTACATGACTTATCCACTTACGGACCTCCTGATTTGCGCCGCGATGGGTGCGGCTGTCAAACAGCAGATAGTAGCAGCCCTCTTCAAGACGGCTTTCGACCGCTTTCTCACCTGTGGTGGGGCCTTCGAGCGTCAGGCCAACGCTCAGCTCTTCGCTGATATCCGGCAATACCCAGACGTTCACTTCGTCGATCAGCGCCCGGTAGCCAAAATAGTCATCAAAAGCGCGGATCTTAAGCTGATTATTATTATTGCGTGAAACGGCGTAAGGCCCGGTGCCAACCGGCTGGCTGGCAAAATTATTCAGGGAACTCCATTCGCCGGGCAAGATCATCGACGGCACATAGCCCAGAAGCCAGGGGAGCCATTTGTCTGGCTGCGACAGCTCAATATCCAGCGTCCAGGCGGTCGGCGAATGGATGTGGATGATGTGTGAGTAGAGCGGAAGCTTACGGGCGCGTTCCAGCGACGCGATGACATCGGCCATTTCCAGCTCACGTCCGTGGTGGAAATGAATACCGGGGCGTAAAAAAAATCGCCAGTGGAGAGTGGAAAGTTGCTGCCAGTGGTGAGCGATATCAGCTTCCAGTTCCCCGTTTTCCTCATTTATGCGCGTCAGGCCGCTGAAGATTTGTCGCGCCATATGGGTTTCTGAACGCCGTAACGCCGTGCCGGGTAACAGATTTTTCATTGGACGATAGTAGAGCACCCGCAGAATATGCCGCCCCTGGCGAAAGCTCCGCCCGAGATGTGACACCAGCATCTGACGTACGGCAGCCTTATCGCCCACCAGTTGCACCAGCTGATCGATCCGGTCCTGCTCCAGCAGGTCTTCTGCGCGCTGCTGTTGCAGCGCAAGGCCAGTGTAGAGGAAGCTCAGGCGTGAACGTTTGCCACGTCCGGCCTCTGCTTCCCAGTTCAGCCAGCCCTGTTGCTGCATGGTGTTGAGCAGGGTACGCATATGACGGCGAGAGCAGTTCAGTAGATCGGCCAGCTCATTTAGCGTGGTGTCCTGGGATTGCCCCTCGCAGCATTGCCAGAGGCGGATAAATTGTTGTTGCAGACGACCAGAAGGCATAAAAGGGGAACTCCTGACAAAAAATCAGCAATTTATTTATCCCTATATTAAGCCAATAATTCTTCCCGATGAAGCGAGGAGGTAAATTATGAAGAGGTCTACCGCACGTCAGTTTTATCAGCAGTACTTTTCAGCGACAAAGGGAGTGTCCTGGCTGGCCCGCCAGTGTGCAGAGCAACGGCTGAAAATTTTGGAAGAATTGATGCAGTGGGATGTTACAAAATCGACCTCTTCTCGCTAACTCGCCTCGATCATGTGTGACTGAGTATTGGTGCTAATCACCCGCCAGCAAAATGTTTTTGCTGGCTTTTTTCGTTTACTATTTCACCCAATTTCAAACTGCTTTCACAAGGATTTGCGTATGCTCTGGTTGATGACGATGGGGCGACGCCTGAATGGCGTGTATGCCGCATTTATGCTGGTGGCTTTTATGATGGGTGTGGCCGGGGCGCTCCAGGCGCCAACGCTGAGCCTGTTTCTCAGCCGCGAAGTCGGGGCGCAGCCATTCTGGGTTGGCCTGTTTTACACCGTCAACGCCATCGCCGGGATCATGGTCAGCCTGTGGCTTGCTAAGCGTTCCGACAGCCGGGGCGATCGCCGAAAATTGATTCTGTTTTGTTGCGCTATGGCCATCGGTAATGCCTTGCTGTTTGCCTTTAATCGTCACTATATGACGCTGCTCACCTGCGGCGTGCTGCTGGCGGCGCTGGCCAATACCGCCATGCCGCAGCTGTTTGCGCTGGCCCGTGAGTATGCGGACAGTTCTGCCCGCGAAGTGGTGATGTTCAGCTCGGTAATGCGTGCGCAGCTCTCTCTCGCGTGGGTTATTGGCCCGCCGCTGGCATTCATGCTGGCGCTGAGTTATGGCTTTACGGTCATGTTTTCGATTGCAGCAGGGATTTTTGCCATCAGCCTTGTACTGATTGCCTTTGCACTGCCTTCGGTTGCAAGGGTTGAGCAAACGCCAGACAAACTGGTTGCTCAGGTCAGCGGCTGGAAAGATAAAAATGTCCGGATGCTGTTTATCGCCTCCACGCTGATGTGGACCTGCAACACCATGTACATCATCGATATGCCTTTGTGGATCAGTAGTGAGCTGGGTTTACCGGACAAACTTGCGGGCATCCTGATGGGGACGGCCGCAGGGCTTGAGATCCCGGCGATGATTCTGGCGGGTTACTACGTTAAGCGCTTCGGAAAACGCCCGATGATGATTGTTGCCGTAGCGGCAGGGGTGTTGTTCTATCTGGGGCTTATCTTCTTTCATTCGCGCGAGGCGCTGCTGGCGTTGCAGTTGTTCAATGCCGTGTTCATCGGGATTGTTGCCGGGATAGGGATGCTCTGGTTCCAGGATTTAATGCCTGGGCGAGCGGGATCGGCGACCACGCTTTTCACTAACAGTATCTCGACAGGTGTCATTTTGGCAGGGGTGATCCAGGGGACGCTTTCGCAAAGCTACGGACATGCGTCCGTGTACTGGACGATCGCGGCAATTTCGGTGGTTACGCTGGTGCTGACCTGCCGGGTAAAAGATGTCTGATTCTGGAAGGCGGCTTAATGAAATGAAACGACTTTCTGACAGGTGCTAAGAAGGCGCATAGAGTGCGTGGCGGGTGCTTGAGGCTGTTTGCCTCAGGCTTTCGCAAGAGGCAAACAGTGGAGAGTCCCACATCAATAAAACTGATGGGGAGGCTAACTTCACAACCCACATTGCGAGGTTAGTCTCTTCATTGCCGAAAAGCAATAAGGAGGCTGGAATGCCAAAACGTACTCTGCTGTTAAGCTTATTTCTGATCTGTACGACGTTGTTGATCTTCACCTGGATGGTGCGCGATTCGCTATGTGAGCTGCATTTCAGACAGGAGAAAACAGAGCTGGCGGCAGTGTTGGCTTACGAAGCAAGGCGTTAGCGGTATTGGCGGGGATGCTTCCCCGCCTCTCCAGAGTGGTTGAGCCTCAACGCACCCTTATCAATGGCCCGCGCGCTGCGGGCCATTGCCTTTAACGCATAAACGCAGGCTGTTTTTTCTCGTAAGCGGAAATTGCGTCTTCATGCTGTAACGTCAGACCAATACTGTCCAGGCCGTTCAACATACAATGGCGACGGAATGTATCAATACTAAAGCTGTAGGTTTTATCACCAGCTTTAACCACTTCGGCTTCCAGATCCACTTCAAATGAAATGCCTGGGTTCGCCTGAACCAGGTTGAACAACTCATCAACCTGTTCATCGCTGAGCGTTACAGGCAGCAACTGGTTGTTAAAACTGTTGCCGTAGAAGATATCGGCAAAGCTCGGTGCGATAACGACCTTAAAGCCGTAGTCCGTAAGCGCCCAGGGGGCGTGTTCACGCGATGAACCGCAGCCAAAGTTTTCCCGGGCCAGAAGAATCGATGCACCCTTATATTCCGGGAAGTTCAGCACGAATTCCGGGTTAGGGACTTCGCCTTTATCGTCCAGAAAACGCCAGTCATTAAACAGGTGAGCGCCAAAACCAGTGCGAGTCACTTTCTGTAAAAACTGCTTAGGAATGATGGCGTCAGTATCGACGTTGGCCGCGTCCAGTGGGACAACCAGGCCCGTATGTTGGGTAAATTTCTCTGCCATGATTGTCTCCTTATTTCAGGCTGCGAATGTCGGCGAAATGGCCGGTAACTGCCGCAGCGGCGGCCATAGCCGGGCTGACCAGGTGGGTGCGCCCACCACGGCCCTGACGGCCTTCAAAGTTACGGTTACTGGTAGAAGCACAGCGCTCGCCTGGATTCAGACGGTCGTTGTTCATCGCCAGGCACATAGAGCAGCCCGGCAAGCGCCACTCAAAACCGGCTTCGATAAAGATTTTGTCCAGGCCTTCTGCTTCTGCCTGGGCTTTAACCGGGCCAGAACCAGGCACGACCAGCGCCTGAACGCCTGGCGCGACTTTACGGCCTTTGGCGATTTCAGCGGCTGCACGCAAGTCTTCAATACGGGAGTTGGTGCAAGAGCCAATAAACACTTTGTCGATTGCAACGTCTGTCAGAGGGACGCCGGGTTTCAACCCCATGTAGGCCAGTGCTTTTTCTGCACTGGCGCGCTCAACCGGGTCGGCGAACGATGCCGGGTCAGGAATAGTGTCATTGACGGAAATCACCTGGCCTGGGTTCGTCCCCCAGGTGACCTGCGGAGCAATGTCTTCTGCCTGGAGAGTGACAACCGTATCAAAGGTTGCGCCGTCGTCGGTGCTCAGGGTTTTCCAGTATTCAACGGCACTGGCAAAATCCTGATCTTTTGGTGCGTGCAAACGACCCTTCACATAGTTGAAGGTGGTTTCGTCTGGCGCGACCAGACCGGCTTTGGCACCCATCTCAATGGCCATATTGCACAGGGTCATACGGCCTTCCATGCTTAACGCCTGGATAGCGTCGCCGCAGAACTCGACAACGTGGCCCGTGCCGCCCGCGCTACCGGTTTTACCGATAATGGCCAGCACGATGTCTTTAGCGGTAATGCCTGGCGCGGCTTTACCCTTCACTTCAATCTTCATGGTTTTGGCACGGCCCTGTTTCAGGGTCTGCGTGGCCAGCACGTGTTCGACTTCAGACGTACCAATACCGAAGGCCAGTGCACCAAATGCGCCGTGTGTCGCGGTATGGGAGTCGCCACAGACAATGGTCATCCCCGGCAGGGTGATGCCCTGTTCCGGCCCCATAACGTGCACAATGCCCTGATACGGGTGATTCAGGTCATACAGCTCAACACCAAATTCGTTGCAGTTCTTAATCAGCTCCTGCATCTGGATACGCGCCATCTCACCCGACGCATTGATGTCTTTGGTCTGAGTGGAAACGTTGTGATCCATGGTAGCGAAGGTTTTACCTGGCTGGCGTACCGGGCGCTTGTGCGCGCGCAGGCCGTCAAAGGCCTGCGGAGAAGTCACTTCGTGCACCAGATGACGGTCGATGTACAACAGTGGTGTTTCGTTGGGTGCCTCATAAACCACGTGGGCATCAAACAACTTTTCGTATAACGTCTTCGCCATGATTACACCCCTTCAGCGACATAGCGGGCAATGATGTCGCCCATTTCATCGGTACTGACTGCCGCCGTGCCACGTGCTAAATCACCGGTACGGACGCCTTCTTCCAACGCACGGTTAATGGCGTTTTCAATTGCTGTTGCGGCATCGCCCGCATCCAGGCTGTAACGCAGCAGTAATGCCAGAGACAGGATCTGCGCAATAGGGTTGGCGATGTTTTTGCCTGCGATATCCGGTGCAGAGCCGCCAGCTGGTTCGTACAGACCAAAGCCTTCTTCATTGAGGCTTGCGGAAGGTAACATCCCCATAGAGCCGGTGATCATCGCGCACTCATCCGACAGGATGTCGCCGAACAGGTTGGAGCACAGCAGCACATCAAACTGGGAAGGATCTTTGATCAACTGCATAGTGGCGTTGTCGATGTACATGTGCGACAGCTCAACGTCCGGGTACTCTTTTGCGATTTCGCTGACGATTTCACGCCACAAAATAGAAGACTGCAACACGTTCGCTTTATCAATAGAGGTCACTTTATGACGGCGTTTGCGCGCAGACTCAAAAGCGATGTGGGCGATACGTTCAATTTCAAAACGGTGATACACCTCGGTATCAAAGGCTTTCTCATGCTGACCGCTGCCTTCACGGCCCTTCGGCTGACCAAAATAGATCCCACCGGTCAGTTCACGCACGCACAGAATATCGAAGCCATTAGCGGCGATGTCAGCACGCAGCGGGCAGAACTCTTCCAGCCCCTGATACAGCTTCGCCGGACGCAGGTTGCTGAACAGCTTAAAATGCTTACGCAGCGGCAGCAGTGCGCCACGCTCCGGTTGCTCTGCCGGTGGCAGGTGTTCCCATTTCGGGCCGCCAACGGAGCCGAACAGCACTGCATCTGCATTTTCGCAGCCTTCAACGGTTGCTTTTGGCAATGGCGTGCCGTGGTTATCGATAGCAATACCGCCTACATCGTAGTGGCTAGTGGAAATTTTCATCGCAAAACGCGAACGAACGGCTTCCAGTACTTTCAGCGCCTGTGCCATCACTTCCGGGCCAATTCCATCACCCGGTAACACAGCAATATGGTAATTCTTCGACATTACACGGTTTCCTTATTGTTCTCTTTATTCTGAGCTTTGCGTTGCAATTCTTTTTCGACTTCAGCGGCACGCCAGATGTTGTTCAGGACGTGAACCATTGCTTTTGCGGAGGATTCAACGATATCGGTCGCCAGACCTACGCCGTGGAAACGACGTCCGTTATAAGTGACAACGATATCCACCTGACCCAGTGCATTTTTACCCTGACCTTTGGCCGTCAGGTCATATTTAACCAACTCGACGTCATATTCAGTGACGCGATTGATAGCCTGGTAAATAGCATCAACCGGTCCGTTGCCGTTAGCGGCTTCGGCTTTGATTTCATCCCCGCAGGCCAGTTTGACGGAGGCCGTTGCAATGTCGCTGGAGCCGGACTGCACGCTGAAGTAATCCAGGCGGAAATGCTCTGGCTCTTCCTGCTGTTTGTTGATGAAAGCCAGAGCTTCCAGATCGTAATCGAAGACCTGGCCTTTTTTGTCTGCCAGCTTCAGGAATGCGTCGTACAGCTGGTCCATGTTGTAATCGTTGTCTTTGTAACCCATCTCTTCCATGCGGTGTTTCACTGCCGCACGGCCAGAGCGGGAAGTCAGGTTCAGCTGTACCTGGTTCAGACCGATGGATTCCGGGGTCATGATTTCGTAGTTTTCGCGGTTCTTGATGACCCCATCCTGGTGAATACCGGAGGAGTGTGCGAACGCGCCCGTGCCCACAATCGCTTTATTTGCCGGGATTGGCATGTTGCAAATCTGGCTGACGGTCTGGCTGGTGCGCCAGATTTCATTGTGATTAATGCGCGTGTTCACGTTCATAATGTCTTTGCGCACTTTAATCGCCATGATCACTTCTTCCAGTGAACAGTTACCCGCACGCTCGCCAATACCGTTCATCGCACCTTCTACCTGACGCGCACCGGCGTGGACGGCCGCAATGGCATTACCGACGGCCAGACCTAAATCGTCGTGTGTATGGACAGAGATAATCGCTTTATCAATGTTTGGCACGCGGTCATACAGGCCAGTGATGATATTGGAGAACTCAAACGGCATGGTGTAGCCGACGGTGTCGGGGATATTGATGGTTCTGGCACCGGCATTGATCGCCGCTTCAACCACACGCGCCAAATCTTCAATTGGCGTACGGCCAGCATCTTCACAGGAGAATTCCACATCGTCCGTATAGTTGCGTGCACGTTTAACCATGTACACGGCGCGTTCGATAACCTCGTCCAGCGTGCTGCGCAACTTGGTGGCAATGTGCATTGGCGAGGTGGCAATAAAGGTATGAATACGGAAGGCTTCCGCCACTTTCAGCGATTCGGCAGCTACATCGATATCTTTCTCAACGCAGCGCGCCAGGCCACACACACGGCTGTTTTTGATGGTGCGCGCGATGGTTTGTACAGATTCGAAATCACCCGGAGAAGAGACAGGGAAACCGACCTCCATGACGTCAACACCCATACGTTCGAGGGCCAGCGCAATCTGGAGTTTTTCTTTTACACTCAGGCTTGCCTGTAATGCCTGTTCACCGTCACGCAACGTTGTATCGAAAATAATGACTTGCTGGCTCATGGGTTAGGTCCTTGTCTGTCTTAGGGCGCCTTGCTACGAGCATAAAAAAACCCGCGCAGTGGCGCGGGTTTCTTGTATTACTGGTGACGATTCAACGCTGAATTTCGCCCGCCAGTCTACCGCGCACAGTGGATGCGTTTAGTAGTAGTAGACCGGTGAAACGAATGGTGCGAATCATGAATCGTGCTCCAGATAAAAGCGATATGCCTTTAGTGGTACTGGATACGACGATTCATGTCAACCCCTGACAGGTAAAAAGGGTAGTAATCCGGGCGTGAAAGAGAATATTTACTTTAGCTTATTGTGCTGGTTTTATCTTTTTTGACCAGGTTAATTGTCTTATTTTGGACCGAGTATTCACTTGACGAATGGTTTAATCATAATTCGTAGCAATTAAACATATAATTTGTTTTATCAAACCTTAAGCGTAAATTCTTTTTGTTTCATTGGGTTAAATAATTATTCAATGAGGATGTTTTACGCGATGATGATAGGTTGTTAATCATTTTTTAGTGGGGGTGATTAATAGTTTAATAATACTTAAGTCATCATTAACCAGAGAGGAGATTGTTTATTGGTATGGTTTATGGTTTCATCTCAATCCTAATGTTATTCGTATCAATTGAACTGATTTTTATCTCATCAGGATTGGGAACCCAATACAATCATTTGTGATGGCGAATTCTTTATTTATTCTGATTTTGAAATATTTCTCTTTCGCTGGTTCTATATGCATGGTAAATCATATTTTTCGATGTTCTTGCAACATTTTGATTAAGGGATATTAGCGTGACAGTGGAGTTAAAAGTGTCAAAAAATAATATTAAACAATCTCAAGTTCATGATGGGATGAAACCTCAGTTACGCACAGTAGATCTCAATCTGTTAACCGTATTTGATGCGGTGATGCAGGAGCAGAATATCACTCGGGCTGCTAGCTCTCTGGGTATGTCTCAGCCTGCGGTAAGTAATGCCGTTGCCAGACTTAAGGTAATGTTTAACGACGAACTTTTTGTTCGCTACGGCAGAGGGATCCAGCCCACTGCGCGAGCATATCAGCTGTTTGGCTCTATTCGCCAGGCACTCCAGTTAGTTCAGAATGAGTTGCCAGGTTCGGGGTTTGAACCCCTGAGCAGTGAGCGCGTTTTTAACCTGTGTGTCTGTAGCCCGTTAGATAATTATTTGACATCGGTGATATACAATAAGGTTGAAGAGATCGCACCCAATATTCATCTGGCATTTAAATCATCACTGAATCAAAACACCGAGCATCAGCTGCGTTATCAGGAAACTGAGTTTGTTCTGGGTTATGAAGAGTTTCGGCGTCCTGAATTTTCCTGTGTTCCTCTGTTTAAAGATGAAATGGTGTTAGTCGCATGTAAAAAACACCCGCGAATGAATTCACCACTACGTGAAGCCGATGTTTATAGTGAACAACACGCGGTTGTTTCCCTCGACAGATATGCCTCTTTTAGCCAGCCGTGGTATGACACCGTTGATAAGCAAGCATGTGTTGCCTATCAGGGAATGGCAATGGTAAGCGTTTTAAATATCGTCTCTCAGACACAGCTGGTTGCTATTGCGCCTCGCTGGTTAGCGGAAGAATTTGCAGAGCAGCTTGAACTTCAGATTCTGCCATTGCCGCTGAAACTAAATAGCCGGACTTGCTACCTTTCATGGCATGAAGCTGCTGGTCGGGATAAAGGTCATCAGTGGATGGAAGAGTTGCTTATCAGCGTTTGCCGCCGATAAGCTCATCGGGATAAATCATCATTTTGCATGTGATTTATCCCGATTTATTTTGTTTATATAGAGTTTTGTTCTGTTCGATTTTTTCATACATGCCGTTACGCTCTCAAAAATAGATGAATTCCTGATTCTGTTCATTTTTAAACGATGAATAAGCATTGTGTTCACTTATTCCAGATGAATTCACCATATCCTCTCGTAATGCCTGTTTTTTCTGCTTTAATCTCCATTTGAGGCTCTCGGTTTGGTAATTGCCTGCCTCATAGCGAGCGGTTAAGGTAAATGACACTCTGCAAAATATAAGATTGGGCTAGCCCAGTCAGAAGACGGCGCGGAAATGAATTCTGCGGTCTGTCTATAACAAAGCCTGGAGGCAAAGCATGGAGATGTTGTCTGGCGCGGAAATGGTTGTCCGATCGCTTATCGATCAGGGCGTGAAGCAAGTATTCGGCTATCCTGGGGGCGCTGTCCTCGATATTTATGATGCGCTGCATACGGTGGGTGGCATTGACCATGTGCTGGTACGTCATGAACAGGCCGCCGTGCACATGGCTGATGGACTGGCACGCGCAACCGGTGAAGTGGGCGTCGTGCTGGTGACGTCTGGCCCTGGGGCGACCAACGCCATCACCGGTATTGCCACCGCGTATATGGATTCTATCCCGCTGGTTATCCTCTCCGGGCAGGTTGCTACCTCGCTGATTGGTTATGATGCCTTTCAGGAGTGCGACATGGTGGGGATCTCCCGTCCTGTCGTTAAGCACAGTTTCCTGGTTAAACAGACTGAAGACATCCCCGGGGTGCTGAAAAAAGCGTTCTGGTTGGCATCCAGCGGGCGTCCAGGCCCGGTTGTTGTTGACCTGCCAAAAGATATCCTGAACCCGGCAAACAAGCTGCCTTATGTCTGGCCTGATTCCGTCAGTATGCGTTCCTACAATCCCACCACTCAGGGGCACAAAGGCCAGATTAAGCGTGCCTTACAGACGCTGCTTGCCGCGAAAAAGCCGGTTGTCTATGTGGGTGGCGGTGCGGTCAACTCTGCCTGTGAAGAGCAGCTCCGCGCGTTGATTGAAAAATTAAATCTCCCGGTGGCCTCTTCATTGATGGGGCTGGGGGCATTTCCTGCTACGCACCGTCAGGCGCTCGGCATGTTGGGTATGCATGGTACATATGAAGCCAACATGACAATGCATAATTCCGATGTCATCTTCGCCGTTGGCGTGCGATTTGACGACCGTACGACGAATAACCTGGCAAAATATTGCCCCAATGCGACCGTGCTGCACATCGACATTGACCCAACATCTATCTCTAAAACGGTTCCGGCAGATGTGCCGATTGTGGGTGATGCGCGTCAGGTTCTGGAACAAATGCTGGAACTGCTGGCACAAGAAACGGCTACGCAACCCCTGGATGACATCCGCGACTGGTGGCAGCAAATTGAACAGTGGCGTGCGCGTCAGTGCCTGAAGTACGACACAAGCAGTGAGAACATTAAGCCGCAGGCGGTTATCGAAACGATTTGGCGACTGACGAAAGGCGAGGCGTATGTCACCTCCGATGTCGGTCAACACCAGATGTTTGCTGCGCTTTATTACCCGTTCGACAAACCGCGTCACTGGATAAACTCAGGCGGTTTGGGGACGATGGGCTTTGGCCTGCCCGCCGCGCTGGGGGTGAAACTGGCGCTGCCAAATGAAACCGTCATTTGCGTGACGGGCGATGGCAGTATCCAGATGAACATTCAGGAGCTCTCCACCGCCCTGCAATATGAGCTTCCTGTCCTGGTGCTGAATCTTAATAATGGTTATCTCGGCATGGTGAAACAGTGGCAGGATATGATCTATTCCGGCCGTCACTCTCAGTCGTACATGACCTCGCTGCCAGACTTTGTTCGCCTGGCTGAGGCTTACGGCCATGTTGGAATGCGTGTGTCCGATCCGGTTGAGCTGGAAACGAAACTCGGCGAAGCGCTTGAGCACGTGAAAAACAACCGCCTTGTTTTTGTGGATGTCGTTGTGGACGGTGCAGAGCACGTTTACCCGATGCACATTCGCGGTGGCGGTATGGATGAAATGTGGTTAAGCAAAACGGAGAGAACCTGATATGCGCCGGATATTATCTGTATTATTGGAAAACGAGTCGGGCGCATTGTCTCGCGTCATTGGGCTGTTTGCGCAGCGCGGCTATAACATTGAAAGTCTCACCGTTGCGCCAACCGACGATCCAACGCTTTCACGCATGACTATCCAGACCGTTGGCGATGCCAAAGTCCTGGAGCAGATCGAAAAGCAGCTGCATAAGCTGGTTGATGTGCTGCGAGTGAGTGAGTTGGGGCAAGGGGCCTATGTTGAACGTGAAGTTATGCTGGTGAAAATTCAGGCTAGCGGTTACGGCCGCGAAGAGGTCAAACGCAATACAGACATTTTCCGTGGGCAAATTATTGATGTAACGCCTTCTATATATACGGTTCAGCTTGCAGGAACGAGCGATAAACTGGATGCTTTCCTGGCGTCCGTTCGCGATGTAGCAAAAATTGTTGAGGTAGCGCGCTCAGGCGTCGTGGGGCTTTCCCGCGGCGACAAAATCATGCGTTAGTTGTCAAAAAGGTTCGCCTCTTTCTGCCCGGTCACCAAAGCCGGGCTTTTTTTTGCGTAATCGACCGCCAACGCAGATAAAAGCGGTTGCCGCGAGGGCTATTCTGCGTTTAGATGTTAAAAGATTTAACCATAACCTTGACAGGGCCATGGACTCTTTTCTTTTTTTAAGGGGCAATTGTGAAACTGGATGAAATCGCCCGGCTCGCCGGCGTGTCACGAACTACGGCGAGCTATGTGATTAACGGTAAAGCAAAGCAGTACCGTGTCAGCGATAAGACCGTTGAAAAAGTTATGGCGGTGGTTCGTGAACATAACTACCATCCGAATGCTGTCGCAGCCGGCTTACGCGCCGGGCGCACCCGCTCCATTGGCCTGGTGATCCCAGACCTGGAAAACACCAGCTATACCCGTATCGCCAACTACCTTGAACGCCAGGCGCGTCAGCGTGGTTATCAGTTGCTGATCGCCTGCTCGGAAGATCAGCCAGATAACGAGATGCGTTGCATTGAACACCTGCTGCAACGGCAGGTAGATGCAATCATCGTCTCAACTTCTTTACCGCCAGAGCATCCGTTCTATCAGCGCTGGGCAAATGACCCGTTCCCCATTGTCGCGCTTGACCGTGCGCTTGACCGGGAACACTTCACCAGCGTGGTGGGTGCTGATCAGGATGATGCTGAAATGCTGGCTGCTGAGCTACGCACCTTTCCGGCTGACACTGTGCTGTACCTGGGTGCCTTACCTGAGCTTTCAGTGAGCTTCCTGCGTGAGCAGGGGTTCCGCACAGCCTGGAAAGATGACCCTCGCGAGGTGCATTACCTCTATGCCAACAGTTATGAGCGCGAAGCAGCAGCCCAGTTATTCGAAAAATGGCTCGAAACGCACCCGATGCCACAAGCGCTGTTCACCACCTCGTTTGCACTGTTGCAGGGTGTGATGGACGTGACCTTGCGTCGTGACGGAAAGCTGCCTTCTGATCTGGCCATTGCGACTTTTGGTGACAACGAGCTTCTCGACTTCCTTCAGTGTCCTGTTCTTGCTGTGGCTCAGCGCCACCGTGATGTGGCAGAGCGCGTACTTGAGATAGTCCTGGCAAGCCTTGATGAGCCACGTAAGCCGAAACCAGGTCTGTCCCGAATCAAACGTAATCTCTATCGTCGTGGAATTCTGAGTCGTCACTAATGAATTAGCCGGGCCGTGAAAACGGCCCCGTTTTTGACAAATTAATGAGAAGAATAATTCCCGGATAAAATTTAGGATAATTCCTTAGGAATCATAGCCTGCTATTTTTCTTAATTCATTTTGGCTTTTAAATTGCCTTTAAAAGAACATTTCCAGGCTTTTTAAATGCTGACTTTGTATTATTTTGTTACAAAGGTCATTCGGGCGATGAATTATCGGACGTTTTTCCAGCCTGCACACCAGCCCGTAAGCCTGCCTGCGCGCCCGCATGACACCTTGTTGAATCTGGCGCTGTTATCCCCTGAGAATATGTCTTAAAATGCTGCCCGCGTCGCAAACTGACACTTTATATTTCCCTGCGATGATATTGAGTGATTTTTAACGCTAGTGTGCATATTCGGTTTTTTTCTTACAAATATTCATAACGTTAATTTTGCCTCGCCAGTTGTTCAGTTATTAATCAGGTCGGGATATATCTGCAAATCGAGGGCTTTCGGGCCAATATAGCGATAGTCCTGGCTTGACAAGCTTTTCCCTCGCTCCGTAAACTCCTTTAGGTGGGAATTTGTGGGTTAAAGTGGTGAGGAGGGGTGAGGCTGGCATGTTCCGTGGAGCAACGTTAGTCAATCTCGACAGCAAAGGGCGTTTATCGGTTCCAACACGATACCGCGACCAGCTGATTGAGAACGCTTCAGGTCAAATGGTTTGCACCATTGACATCAACCACCCCTGCCTGCTGCTTTACCCCTTGCCTGAATGGGAAATTATTGAGCAAAAGCTGTCGCGACTGTCGAGCATGAACCCGCAGGAACGCCGCGTGCAGCGGCTGTTATTGGGACATGCCAGTGAGTGTCAGATGGATAACGCGGGGCGATTACTGATTGCGCCTGTGTTGCGGCAACATGCCGGTCTGACAAAAGAAGTGATGCTGGTCGGCCAGTTCAACAAGTTTGAACTGTGGGATGAAACGACCTGGTATCAACAGGTCAAGGAAGATATCGACGCTGAGCAATCTGATTCCGCAACATTGTCGGAACGATTGCAGGACTTGTCTCTATAAATATGATGGAAAATTATAAACATACAACGGTGTTGCTGGATGAGGCCGTTAATGGCCTGAACATTCGTCCGGACGGCATCTACATTGATGGCACTTTTGGTCGCGGTGGTCACTCGCGTTTGATCCTCTCCCAACTTGGAGCGGAAGGACGCCTGCTGGCAATCGATCGCGATCCACAGGCGATTGCCGTTGCGCAGACCATAGATGACCCGCGCTTTTCCATCGTGCATGGACCTTTCTCTGCGCTCGCTGATTACGTGGTCGAGCGCGGACTGACGGGCAAGATCGACGGAATTCTTCTCGATCTTGGCGTTTCATCACCTCAACTTGACGACGCAGAGCGTGGCTTCTCCTTTATGCGTGATGGCCCGCTGGACATGCGCATGGACCCGACTCGCGGTCAATCTGCAGCTGAATGGCTACAAACTGCTGACGAAGCGGATATCGCCTGGGTGATAAAAACCTTCGGCGAAGAGCGTTTTGGCAAGCGTATTGCGCGCGCCATTGTTGAGCGTAACCGTATTGAACCTATGACCCGCACCAAAGAGCTGGCTGAAGTCATCGCCGCAGCCACTCCGGTGAAGGACAAACACAAACATCCCGCGACCCGTACCTTCCAGGCGGTTCGTATCTGGGTAAACAGTGAACTGGAGGAAATAGAGCTGGCGCTAAAAAGCTCGCTCGACGTGCTGGCCCCGGGTGGGCGGTTATCCATCATCAGCTTCCATTCGCTGGAAGACCGCATTGTGAAGCGCTTTATGCGTGAGCAAAGCCGCGGTCCGCAAGTTCCTGCGGGCCTGCCGATGACGGAAGAGCAACTCAGGAAACTGGGTGGCCGTCAGTTGCGAGCATTAGGCAAGTTGATGCCGGGCGAAGAAGAGGTGGCAGAGAATCCACGTGCCCGTAGTTCAGTGCTGCGTGTTGCAGAAAGGACGAACGCATGATCAGCAGAGTGGCAGAGACCCTAAGCAAAGTTAAGGGATCGTTAGGAAGCAACGAGCGCCATGCCTTGCCTGGCGTGATCGGCGACGATCTTTTGCGGTTTGGGAAGCTGCCACTCTGCTTGTTCATTTGCATCATTGTGACGGCTGTAACGGTGGTTACAACGGCCCACCATACCCGTTTATTAACGGCGCAACGCGAGCAGATGGTACTGGAACGCGATGCGCTGGATATTGAATGGCGAAATCTGATCCTTGAAGAAAACGCGCTCGGCGATCACAGCCGGGTTGAACGGATCGCAACGGAAAAGCTGCAATTGCAGCATGTTGATCCTTCTCAGGAAAATATCGTAGTACAAAAATAAGGGAAAACGCGACGCATGAGAGTAGCGGCAAAAACGCAAAAACCAAAACGTCAGGAAGAGCAGGCCAACTTTATCAGTTGGCGTTTTGCGTTGCTGTGCGGCTGCATTTTACTGGCGCTGACTTTCCTGCTGGGGCGTGTAGCATGGCTACAAATCGTCGCGCCTGACATGCTGGTGCGCCAGGGGGATATGCGTTCCCTGCGCGTACAGGAAGTCTCGACTTCTCGCGGGATGATTACCGATCGCTCCGGCCGTCCGCTGGCGGTGAGCGTGCCGGTTAAGGCAATCTGGGCGGAT
Source organism: Enterobacter sp. C4G1 (assembly GCF_052886895.1). Taxonomy (NCBI): domain Bacteria; kingdom Pseudomonadati; phylum Pseudomonadota; class Gammaproteobacteria; order Enterobacterales; family Enterobacteriaceae; genus Enterobacter; species Enterobacter sp. C4G1. The sequence goes on from NZ_JBQVVV010000001.1 coordinate 1,850,168, forward strand.
CCTAAAGAGCTTCATGACGCGGGCGGAATCACGCTCGATAACCGGTGGAAAGCGCTTTCAGATGCGCTGAAAATGCCGCTGGACCAGCTAGCGTCACGTGTTAACGCAAACCCGAAAGGACGCTTTATCTATCTGGCGCGTCAGGTGAACCCTGATATGGCCGACTACATCAGAAAACTGAAGCTTCCGGGGATACATCTGCGTGAAGAATCACGTCGTTATTATCCTTCCGGCGAAGTAACCGCTCACCTCATCGGCTTCACCAACGTCGATAGCCAGGGGATCGAGGGCGTAGAAAAAAGCTTTGATAAATGGCTCACTGGTCAGCCAGGCGAGCGTATTGTGCGTAAAGACCGCTACGGCCGCGTTATTGAAGACATCTCTTCAACCGACAGCCAGGCGGCGCACAACCTTGCGCTGAGTATTGATGAGCGTTTGCAGGCGCTGGTTTATCGCGAACTGAATAACGCCGTGGCCTTTAACAAAGCAGAGTCAGGAAGCGCCGTGCTGGTGGATGTGAGCACGGGCGAAGTCCTGGCGATGGCGAATAGCCCGTCCTATAACCCGAACAACTTTACTGGCACCGCGAAAGATGCGATGCGTAACCGGGCTATCACTGACGTGTTCGAGCCAGGTTCAACAGTCAAACCCATGGTAGTGATGACTGCGCTCCAGCGCGGCATCGTGAATGAAAGTACGGTTCTGAATACGATCCCTTACCGAATTAACGGTCACGAAATCAAAGACGTGGCGCGTTACAGCGAATTGACCCTGACCGGGGTTTTGCAGAAGTCGAGTAACGTCGGTGTTTCAAAACTGGCGTTAGCGATGCCGTCCTCAGCGTTAGTAGAGACTTACTCACGTTTTGGGCTAGGAAAGGCGACCAATTTGGGGTTGGTCGGAGAACGCAGTGGCTTATATCCTCAAAAACAACGGTGGTCTGACATAGAGAGGGCCACCTTCTCTTTCGGCTACGGGCTAATGGTAACCCCGTTACAGTTAGCGCGAGTCTACGCAACGATTGGCAGCTATGGCGTTTATCGTCCGCTGTCGATTACCAAAGTTGATCCACCGGTTCCGGGTGAGCGTATCTTCCCGGAACCTATCGTTCGTACCGTTGTTCACATGATGGAAAGCGTGGCACTGCCTGGTGGCGGTGGCGTGAAGGCGGCGATCAAAGGCTATCGCATCGCCATTAAAACCGGTACGGCGAAAAAAGTCGGGCCAGACGGCCGTTATATCAACAAATACATTGCCTATACCGCAGGCGTAGCGCCTGCAAGCAATCCGCGTTTTGCGCTGGTGGTCGTCATTAACGATCCACAGGCGGGTAAATACTACGGCGGCGCCGTCTCCGCGCCTGTGTTCGGGGCTATCATGGGCGGCGTGTTACGTACCATGAACATTGAACCGGATGCGCTGGCGACGGGCGAAAAAAGTGAATTTGTAATTAATCAAGGCGAGGGTACAGGTGGCAGATCGTAATTTGCGCGACCTTCTCGCTCCGTGGGTGCCAAATGCACCGGAGCGAGCACTGCGGGAGATGGTACTGGACAGCCGTATGGCTGCTTCTGGCGATCTTTTTGTAGCGGTGGTCGGTCATCAGGCGGACGGGCGTCGATATATCCCGCAGGCGATTGCGCAAGGTGTAGCTGCCATTATTGCTGAGGCAAAAGATGAAGCAACCGACGGTGAAATCCGTGAAATGCATGGTGTGCCGGTCATCTATCTCAGCCAGTTAAGCGAACGCCTTTCCGCACTGGCAGGGCGTTTCTATCATGAACCTTCTGACCAGTTACGCCTGATTGGCGTGACCGGTACTAACGGTAAAACCACGACCACGCAGTTAATGGCGCAGTGGGCGCAACTGCTGGGTGAAACCGGTGCGGTGATGGGTACCGTGGGTAATGGCCTGCTGGGCAAAGTGAACCCAACGGAAAATACCACCGGTTCTGCAGTAGACGTGCAGCATGTGCTGGCGGGTCTGGCAGGGCAGGGTGCAACGTTTGCCGCAATGGAAGTCTCCTCACACGGGCTGGTACAGCACCGCGTGGCGGCACTGAAATTTGCCGCTTCCGTGTTTACCAATCTGAGCCGCGATCACCTCGACTATCACGGGGATATGGAGCATTACGAAGCGGCAAAATGGCTGCTTTACTCCACGCATCACTGTGGGCAGGCGATCATCAACGCCGATGACGAAGTGGGCCGCCGCTGGCTGGCTAAGCTGCCGGATGCGGTTGCGGTATCCATGGAAGATCATATCAACCCTAACTGTCACGGCCGCTGGCTGAAGGCGGTTGAGGTGAACTATCACGACAGCGGGGCCACCATTCGCTTTACCTCTTCATGGGGTGACGGTGAGATTGAAAGCCGCCTGATGGGGGCATTTAACGTCAGCAATTTGTTGCTGGCACTGGCAACGTTACTGGCGCTGGGCTATCCGCTGGCAGAGCTGGTGAACACTGCTGAACGTCTGCAACCGGTTTGCGGCCGCATGGAAGTGTTCAGTGCGCCAGGTAAACCGACCGTGGTCGTGGATTATGCTCATACGCCGGATGCGCTGGAAAAAGCGCTGGAAGCGGCCCGTCTGCACTGTGCCGGTAAACTCTGGTGCGTCTTTGGCTGTGGCGGCGATCGTGACAAAGGCAAACGCCCGCTGATGGGTGCCATTGCTGAACAGTTCGCGGATATTCCGGTTGTGACCGATGACAACCCGCGTACTGAAGAGCCGCGCGCCATCATCAATGACATTCTGGCCGGAATGCTGGACGCAGGTCGTGCACGTGTTGTTGAAGGTCGTGCCGAAGCGGTGACGAATACGATTATGCAGGCCCACGAGAACGACGTAGTCCTGCTGGCCGGTAAAGGCCATGAAGATTATCAGATTGTCGGGGCTCGTCGTCTGGATTATTCAGACCGTGTGACCGCAGCACGTCTACTGGGAGTGGTGGCATGATTAGCATAACGCTAAGCCAGGCCGCTCAGGTCTTACAAGGGACGCTGCATGGTCAGGATCTGACCATTAACGCCGTAACAACGGATACCCGCAAGGTAACTTCCGGCTGCCTGTTCGTCGCGCTGAAGGGCGAACGTTTTGACGCGCACGACTTTGCCGAACAGGCAAAAGAGAGTGGGGCAGGCGCGCTGCTGGTGAGCCGCAAACTGGATACCGATCTGCCGCAGATTGTGGTGGCTGATACGCGTCTGGCATTTGGCGAGCTGGCGGCATGGGTTCGTCAGCAGGTCCCGGCCCGCATCGTGGCGCTGACGGGATCATCTGGCAAAACGTCAGTAAAAGAGATGACGGCTGCCATCCTGAGCCAGTGCGGCAACACACTTTATACGGCAGGCAATCTAAATAATGACATTGGCGTGCCGATGACATTACTTCGCCTGACCAAAGAGCATGAATTTGCCGTTATCGAGTTAGGGGCAAACCACCAGGGGGAAATCGCCTGGACCGTGAGTTTGACTCGCCCGGAAGCGGCGCTGGTCAATAACCTGGCGGCTGCGCACCTGGAAGGCTTTGGCTCTCTGGAAGGTGTCGCGAAAGCGAAAGGCGAGATCTACACCGGTCTGCCGGCTGACGGCGTTGCCATTTTGAATGCCGACAACAATGACTGGCTGAACTGGCAAAGCATTATTGGTTCACGTAAAACCTGGCGCTTCTCACCGAATGCGGCCAACAGTGATTTTACCGCAACCAATATCCATGTGACCTCGCATGGAACGGAGTTCACACTCAATACTCCTACGGGCGGCATTGATGTGCTGCTGCCGCTGCCAGGTCGCCATAACATCGCTAATGCGCTTGCCGCTGCCGCGTTGTCTACGGCGGTGGGTGCGACTCACGAAGCGATTAAAACCGGGCTGGCGAATCTGAAAGCCGTGCCGGGGCGTCTGTTCCCTGTCCAGTTGGCTGAGAACAAACTGCTGCTGGACGACTCGTACAACGCGAACGTGGGTTCGATGACCGCAGCGGTCCAGGTGTTGTCAGAGATGCCGGGCTATCGCGTGCTGGTTGTTGGTGATATGGCTGAGCTGGGTGATGAAAGTGAAGCCTGCCACATTCAGGTGGGTGAAGCGGCGAAAGCGGCAGGCATTGACTGCGTGTTGAGCGCAGGAAAACTCAGCCAGGCGATTAGCCATGCCAGCGGCGTGGGCGAACATTTTGCCGATAAAACGCCGCTGATTGAACGTCTTAAATCGTTGATTGCAGAAAAACAAATTGTGACAGTGCTTGTGAAAGGTTCACGTAGTGCCGCCATGGAAGAGGTTGTGCACGCATTACAGGAGAACGGAACATGTTAGTTTGGCTGGCCGAACATTTGGTCAAATATTACTCAGGCTTTAACGTCTTTTCCTATCTGACGTTTCGCGCCATTGTCAGCCTGCTGACCGCGCTGTTCATCTCATTGTGGATGGGCCCGCGCATGATTGCCCGTTTACAAAAACTCTCTTTCGGCCAGGTCGTACGTAACGATGGTCCGGAGTCGCACTTTAGCAAGCGTGGCACCCCAACCATGGGCGGGATTATGATCCTGACCGCCATTGTGGTTTCGGTGTTGCTGTGGGCGTACCCGTCTAACCCGTATGTGTGGTGTGTTCTGACCGTGCTGGTAGGGTACGGGATCATCGGCTTTGTTGATGACTACCGCAAAGTGGTGCGTAAAGACACTAAAGGCCTGATCGCCCGCTGGAAGTACTTCTGGATGTCAGTGATTGCGCTGGGCGTAGCCTTTGCCCTGTACCTTGCAGGAAAAGACACGCCAGCCACTGAGCTGGTTGTTCCGTTCTTTAAAGACGTGATGCCGCAACTGGGCCTGTTCTACATCCTGCTGGCGTATTTCGTGATTGTTGGCACCGGTAACGCCGTTAACCTGACCGATGGCCTGGACGGCCTGGCCATTATGCCAACCGTCTTCGTGGCTGCCGGTTTCGCGCTGGTGGCGTGGGCGACCGGTAACATGAATTTTGCTAACTACCTGCACATTCCTTATCTGCGTCATGCGGGTGAGCTGGTGATCGTCTGTACGGCGATTGTCGGAGCGGGTCTGGGCTTCTTGTGGTTTAACACCTACCCGGCTCAGGTCTTTATGGGTGATGTCGGTTCTCTGGCGCTTGGCGGTGCTCTGGGCATTATTGCCGTGCTGCTGCGTCAGGAGTTCTTGCTGGTGATCATGGGCGGTGTTTTTGTGGTTGAAACCCTGTCGGTGATTTTGCAGGTCGGTTCGTTCAAGCTGCGTGGTCAACGCATCTTCCGTATGGCGCCGATCCACCACCACTATGAACTGAAAGGCTGGCCAGAGCCGCGCGTCATTGTGCGCTTCTGGATTATTTCGCTGATGCTGGTGCTGATTGGCCTGGCAACGCTGAAGGTACGTTAATCATGGCAGATTACCAGGGCAAAAAAGTCGTTATCATCGGGTTGGGCCTCACCGGCCTTTCCTGCGTGGACTTTTTCCTCGCACGCGGCGTAACGCCGCGCGTGATGGATACGCGTGTCTCTCCGCCGGGTCTGGACAAACTGCCGGAACAGGTTGAACGCCACCTTGGTGGTCTGAATGATGACTGGCTGCTGGCAGCCGATCTGATTGTTGCAAGCCCCGGTATGGCGCTGGCGCATCCGTCACTGAGCGCTGCAGCCGACGCGGGTGTTGAGATTGTTGGTGATATCGAACTGTTTTGCCGCGAGGCACAGGCTCCTGTTATTGCCATCACCGGCTCTAACGGTAAAAGCACCGTGACCACGCTGGTGGGCGAGATGGCGAAAGCGGCGGGCATGAACGTGGGCGTCGGCGGGAATATTGGCCTGCCTGCGCTGATGCTTCTGGATAAAGGCTGCGAGCTGTATGTTCTGGAACTTTCCAGCTTCCAGCTGGAAACCACCTCGAGCCTCCAGGCTGCTGCTGCGACCATCCTGAACGTGACCGAAGACCATATGGACCGCTATCCGTTTGGTCTGCAACAGTACCGCGCCGCTAAGTTACGCATTTATGAAAATGCCAAAGTGTGCGTCGTCAATGCTGATGATGCACTGACGATGCCGGTGCGGGGTGCAGATGAGCGCTGCATCAGTTTTGGTATCACCATGGGTGATTATCATCTGAACCGTCAGCTGGGCGAAACCTGGCTGCGCGTGAAAGGTGAGAAAGTGTTGAACGTGAAAGAGATGAAACTTTCCGGTCAGCACAACTACACCAATGCGCTGGCAGCACTGGCGCTGGCGGACGCCGTTGGTTTACCGCGCTCTTCCAGCCTGAAAGCGCTAACCACCTTCACTGGCCTGGCGCACCGTTTCCAGTTGGCGCTTGAGCATAATGGCGTGCGCTGGATTAACGACTCCAAAGCCACTAACGTTGGGAGCACAGAAGCTGCGTTGAACGGTTTGCACGTTGATGGCACGCTGCATCTGCTGCTTGGCGGAGACGGTAAATCGGCCGATTTCTCTTCGCTGAAGCGTTATCTTTCAGGTGATAGCATTCGCCTTTACTGCTTCGGCCGGGACGGTAGCGAACTGGCTGAACTGCGTCCGGACATTGCTGAACAGACCGAGACAATGGAACAGGCAATGCGTCTCATTGCTCCGCGCGTGAAACCGGGCGATATGGTGCTGCTTTCTCCGGCCTGTGCCAGCCTCGATCAGTTTAAGAATTTCGAACAGCGTGGTGATGTCTTTACCCGCCTGGCGAAGGAGTTAGGCTGATGCGTTTATCTCTCCCTCGCCTGAAAATGCCGCGCTTGCCAGGATTTGGGATCCTGGCGTGGCTGTTTGCGGCGCTTAAAGGCTGGGTGATGGGCTCTCGTCAGAAGGATAACGACAGCCTGATCATGTACGATCGCACGCTCTTCTGGTTAACCATGGGGCTGGCGGCGGTCGGTTTTATTATGGTGACGTCAGCATCAATGCCCGTGGGGCAGCGACTGGCGAACGATCCGTTCCTGTTTGCCAAGCGTGATGGCCTGTACATCATTCTGGCGTTCTGCCTGGCGCTGGTGACCTTACGTCTGCCGATGGAGTTCTGGCAACGCCACAGCACGGCAATGTTGATCGCCTCGATCATTATGCTGCTGATCGTACTGGTCGTGGGTAGCTCCGTAAACGGGGCATCGCGCTGGATTGCGTTTGGCCCGTTGCGTATTCAGCCTGCTGAATTTACTAAGCTTTCACTGTTCTGCTATCTGGCTAACTACCTGGTCCGTAAAGTGGATGAAGTACGTAATAACCTGCGCGGCTTCTTAAAACCAATGGGCGTTATCCTGGTTCTGGCGGTTTTACTGCTGGCACAGCCAGACCTCGGTACGGTGGTGGTACTGTTTGTCACCACGCTGGCGATGCTGTTCCTGGCAGGAGCGAAGCTGTGGCAGTTCATCGCCATCATCGGCATGGGGATTTCTGCGGTTGTCCTGCTGATCCTCGCCGAGCCTTATCGTATCCGCCGCGTAACCTCATTCTGGAACCCGTGGGAAGACCCGTTCGGCAGTGGTTATCAGCTGACCCAGTCGCTGATGGCGTTTGGCCGTGGTGAAGTTTGGGGTCAAGGCCTGGGTAATTCCGTTCAAAAGCTGGAGTATTTACCCGAAGCGCATACTGACTTCATCTTCTCCATTATTGCGGAAGAACTGGGTTATATCGGTGTGGTAGTCGCGCTTTTAATGGTATTCTTCGTCGCTTTCCGTGCCATGTCTATTGGCCGAAAAGCGCTGGAAATCGATCACCGCTTCTCAGGTTTCTTAGCCTGCTCAATTGGTATTTGGTTTAGCTTCCAGGCACTGGTAAACGTAGGGGCCGCAGCGGGTATGCTGCCGACCAAGGGCCTGACGTTGCCGTTAATCAGTTATGGTGGTTCCAGTCTGTTAATCATGTCGACGGCCATCATGTTTTTGTTACGCATAGATTATGAAACGCGTCTGGAAAAAGCCCAGGCGTTTACACGAGGTTCACGATGAATCAACCGAAGCGGTTAATGGTGATGGCAGGCGGTACCGGCGGACATGTGTTCCCGGGGCTTGCGGTTGCGCACCATTTAATGGATCAGGGCTGGCAGGTACGCTGGCTTGGAACCGCAGACCGCATGGAAGCCGACCTTGTGCCGAAGCACGGGATTGAGATCGACTTCATCCGCATTTCAGGATTGCGTGGCAAGGGCATTAAGGCTCAGCTTCTTGCGCCGGTGCGGATTTTTAACGCCTGGCGTCAGGCCCGCACCATTATGAAGCGCTTTAAGCCGGATGTGGTGCTGGGGATGGGCGGCTATGTCTCTGGTCCTGGTGGGCTGGCTGCGTGGTCGCTGGGTATCCCGGTTGTGTTGCATGAACAAAATGGGATTGCCGGGCTCACCAACAAATGGCTGGCAAAAATTGCCACCAAAGTGATGCAGGCATTTCCGGGCGCGTTTCCGAAAGCTGACGTAGTGGGTAACCCGGTGCGCGTCGATGTGCTGGCTCTGCCGCTGCCCGATGCGCGCCTGACTGGGCGTGAAGGCCCGGTACGTGTGCTGGTGGTGGGCGGCTCCCAGGGCGCGCGCATTCTTAACCAGACGATGCCGCAGGTTGCCGCAAAACTGGGTGATGCCGTTACTATCTGGCATCAGAGCGGAAAAGGCGCTCAGCAGGCCGTAGAGCAGGATTACGTTGGCGCAGGTCAGCCACAGCATAAAGTTACCGAATTTATCGATGACATGGCCGCAGCCTATGCCTGGGCTGATGTCGTTGTCTGCCGCTCTGGCGCGCTGACCGTGAGTGAAATCGCCGCTGCGGGTTTGCCAGCGCTGTTTGTGCCGTTCCAGCACAAAGACAGGCAGCAGTACTGGAATGCGTTACCGCTTGAGAAAGCCGGTGCCGCGAAAATTTTCGAGCAGCCACAATTTACCGCCGATGCGGTCGCCACCACCCTGGCGGGCTGGAACAGAGACGCATTGCTGGAGATGGCACAACGCGCACGTGCGACAGCTATCCCCGATGCGACGGAGCGGGTGGCAAATGAAGTGAGCCTGGCAGCTCAGGCTTAACCCTCGCAGCGCGTGTTGCGCTGCACGATTTTTTTGAAGTAGTCGATGGCGTTTAGAGAATGAATACACAACAACTGGCGAAACTGCGTTCAATCGTGCCCGAGATGCGTCGCGTCCGGCACATTCACTTCGTTGGCATCGGTGGTGCTGGCATGGGCGGTATTGCCGAAGTGTTAGCTAACGAAGGTTACCAGATCAGTGGTTCCGACCTGGCTCCAAACCCTGTTACGCAGCAGTTGGCGTCGCTTGGGGCGACTATCTATTTCAACCATCGCCCGGAAAACGTGCGCGATGCGAGCGTTGTTGTGGTGTCCAGCGCAATCTCCGCGGATAACCCGGAAATTGTTGCCGCGCATGAAGCGCGTATCCCGGTGATCCGCCGTGCGGAAATGCTGGCTGAGTTAATGCGCTTCCGCCACGGTATTGCGATTGCCGGGACACACGGTAAAACCACCACCACGGCGATGGTTTCCAGTATTTATGCTGAAGCGGGTCTTGATCCGACCTTCGTTAACGGTGGTCTGGTGAAAGCGGCCGGTGTACATGCGCGTCTGGGGCACAGCCGTTACCTGATTGCTGAAGCAGACGAAAGCGATGCATCGTTCCTGCACCTGCAGCCGATGGTGGCGATTGTCACCAACATCGAAGCTGACCACATGGATACCTACCAGGGCGACTTCGAAAATTTAAAACAGACTTTTATCAACTTCCTGCACAACCTGCCGTTCTATGGCCGTGCGGTGATGTGTGTTGACGATCCGGTTATTCGCGAGTTGCTGCCGCGTGTGGGTCGTCAAATTACCACGTATGGCTTCAGCGAAGACGCTGATGTTCGCGTGGAAGATTACAAGCAAATTGGTGCCCAGGGGCATTTCACTCTGGCGCGTCAGGATAAAGAGCTGCTGCATGTTACGCTCAATGCCCCAGGACGCCACAACGCCCTGAACGCGGCGGCAGCGGTAGCGGTAGCCACTGAAGAAGGCATTGATGACAACGCAATCCTGCGTGCGCTGGAGAGCTTCCAGGGTACCGGGCGCCGTTTCGACTTCCTGGGTGAATTCCCGCTGGAAGAGGTGAACGGTAAAACAGGCTCTGCAATGCTGGTGGACGATTACGGGCATCATCCGACGGAAGTGGACGCGACCATCAAAGCAGCACGTGCGGGCTGGCCGGATAAGAATCTGGTAATGATCTTCCAGCCGCACCGCTTCACGCGTACCCGCGATCTGTATGACGATTTCGCTAGCGTGCTGTCGCAGGTGGATACGCTGCTGATGCTGGATGTTTACTCCGCGGGCGAAACGCCTATCCCGGGTGCGGACAGCCGTTCATTGTGTCGCACTATTCGTGGTCGCGGAAAAGTTGACCCTATTCTGGTGTCTGATCCTGCCCAGGCTGCGGAGATTTTGGCTCCGGTTCTGACGGGTAATGATCTGATTCTGATTCAGGGCGCGGGAAATATCGGCAAAATCGCTCGTACCTTAGCCGAAATCAAACTGAAGCCGCAAACTCAGGAGGACGAGCGTCATGGCTGATAAGATTGCTGTCCTGTTTGGCGGCACTTCCGCCGAGCGCGAAGTCTCCCTGAATTCAGGCGCTGCCGTACTGGCGGGCCTGCGCGAGGGTGGCGTCAATGCCCATCCGGTCGATCCGAAAGAGACGGATGTGACGCAACTGAAAGCGATGGGCTTTGATAAAGTCTTTATCGCGTTGCATGGCCGTGGTGGCGAAGACGGCACCCTGCAAGGGCTTCTGGATTTAATCGGGATGCCGTATACCGGCAGCGGCGTGATGGCATCCGCGATTTCTATGGATAAACTGCGCAGCAAACTGCTGTGGCAGGGAGCTGGTCTTCCTGTGGCAGCATGGGTTGCGCTGACGCGTCGTGATTTTGAAATGGGCCTGTCAGACAGCGTTAATACCCGCATTGCCGAACTAGGGTTACCGGTTATTGTAAAGCCGAGCCGCGAAGGGTCGAGTGTCGGGATGTCGAAAGTCGACAAAGCGCAGGATTTATCTTCCGCTTTAGCGCTGGCATTTCAACATGATGAAGAAGTTCTGATAGAAAAATGGCTCAGCGGGCCGGAATTTACCGTTGCGATGCTTGGTGAAGAAATTTTACCGTCAATTCGTATCCAACCTGCTGGAACCTTCTATGATTATGAGGCGAAGTATCTCTCTGATGAGACGCAATATTTCTGCCCAAGTGGTCTTGAAGCTGAACGTGAAGCAGATTTACAGTCCCTGGTGCTTAAAGCCTGGAATGTTTTAGGCTGCCGGGGATGGGGACGCATTGATGTGATGCTCGACAGCGACGGGCAATTTTACTTGCTGGAAGCAAACACCTCCCCTGGCATGACCAGCCATAGCCTTGTGCCGATGGCCGCGCGTCAGGCGGGAATGAGTTTCTCGCAATTAGTCGTACGTATTCTGGACCAGGCGGGCTGATATGTCTCAGGCTGCATTGAACACGCGCAACCGCGATGACGAAGAAGAATATTCTTCTTCCCGGCGGAGTAATGGAACGCGTCTTGCAGGGATTATATTCCTGCTCGGTGTGCTGTGTACCGTGTTTATCAGCGGCTGGATGGTGCTGGGCTGGATGGAAGATGCGCAGCGTTTACCGCTGTCGAAACTGGCGGTAACGGGTGAGCGTCACTACACGCGTAACGACGATATTCGCCAGTCGATTCTGGCACTGGGCCCACCTGGGACCTTTATGACTCAGGACGTCAATATTATCCAGAGCCAGATTGAACGTCTGCCGTGGATAAAACAGGCGAGTGTAAGAAAGCAATGGCCTGATGAATTGAAGATTCATCTGGTTGAATATGTGCCCATTGCGCGTTGGAATGATCAGCACATGGTCGACGTAGATGGAAATTCCTTCAGCGTCCCAGGCGATCGTGTCAACAAGCAAAATTTACCGATGTTGTATGGCCCGGAAGGCAGTGAAAACGAAGTCTTGCAAGGTTTTCGCGATATGGGGCAGGTGCTGGCTAAGGACCGGTTTACGTTAAAAGATGCAGCAATGACGGCGCGCCGTTCATGGCAACTGACGTTAACGAACGGCATCAAGCTCAACCTTGGCCGCGGCGACACGATGAAACGTCTGGCGCGTTTTGTAGAACTTTACCCGGTTTTACAGCAGCAGGCACAGACTGACGGCAAACGGATAAGCTACGTTGATTTGCGCTATGACTCAGGCGCAGCAGTCGGTTGGGTACCGGCTCCGGTCGAGGAACCTAATCAGCAACAGAATCAGGCACAGGTACAGGCAGAACAACAATGATCAAGGCGACGGACAGAAAACTGGTAGTTGGACTGGAGATTGGCACCGCGAAGGTTGCCGCTTTAGTAGGGGAAGTTCTGCCCGACGGTATGGTCAATATCATTGGCGTGGGCAGCTGCCCGTCCCGTGGTATGGATAAAGGTGGGGTAAACGATCTTGAGTCGGTGGTGAAGTGCGTACAGCGCGCCATCGATCAGGCGGAATTGATGGCTGATTGCCAGATTTCATCTGTCTATCTGGCCCTCTCTGGTAAGCACATCAGCTGCCAGAACGAGATAGGTATGGTGCCTATCTCAGAAGAAGAAGTGACGCAGGAAGACGTTGAAAACGTCGTGCATACGGCGAAATCCGTCCGTGTTCGCGATGAACATCGCGTGCTGCACGTCATCCCGCAGGAATATGCGATTGACTACCAGGAAGGGATCAAGAATCCCGTCGGTCTTTCCGGCGTGCGAATGCAGGCAAAAGTGCACTTGATCACATGTCACAACGATATGGCGAAGAACATCGTTAAAGCCGTTGAACGTTGTGGCCTGAAAGTTGACCAACTTATTTTCGCCGGTCTGGCAGCAAGCTATTCCGTGCTGACCGAAGACGAACGTGAACTGGGCGTCTGTGTGGTCGATATTGGTGGTGGTACTATGGACATGGCCGTTTATACCGGCGGTGCGCTGCGCCACACCAAAGTGATCCCTTACGCAGGGAACGTTGTGACCAGCGATATTGCTTATGCCTTTGGTACGCCACCGAGCGATGCAGAGGCGATCAAAGTGCGCCATGGCTGTGCACTGGGATCCATCGTTGGCAAAGATGAGAGCGTTGAAGTGCCAAGCGTAGGTGGTCGTCCACCGCGTAGTCTGCAACGCCAGACGTTGGCAGAGGTCATTGAGCCGCGTTATACCGAGCTGCTCAACCTGGTCAACGAAGAGATTTTGCAGTTACAGGAACAGCTTCGCCAGCAGGGTGTTAAACATCATCTTGCAGCGGGGATTGTATTAACCGGCGGAGCAGCGCAAATTGAAGGTCTTGCGGCCTGCGCTCAGCGAGTGTTCCATACCCAGGTACGTATTGGCGCACCGCTGAATATCACCGGTTTAACGGATTACGCTCAGGAGCCGTACTATTCAACGGCTGTGGGCCTGCTGCACTACGGGAAAGAGTCCCATTTGAGTGGTGAAGCGGAAGTGGAAAAACGCGTATCAGTGGGGTCGTGGGTCAAACGACTCAACACCTGGTTGCGAAAAGAGTTTTAATTTTTTTAAGAGACCGGAGAGAATTAGCGGTCTCGGGCGACAGGCACAACGGAGAGAGAAATTATGTTTGAACCTATGGAACTGACCAACGACGCGGTGATTAAAGTCATCGGCGTCGGTGGTGGCGGCGGTAACGCTGTAGAGCATATGGTGCGTGAGCGTATCGAAGGCGTTGAATTTTTTGCGGTTAACACCGATGCACAGGCACTGCGTAAGACGGCTGTAGGCCAGACGATTCAGATCGGTGGTGGCATCACCAAAGGTCTGGGTGCGGGGGCTAACCCGGAAGTTGGTCGCAACGCGGCTGAAGAAGATCGTGAAGCACTGCGTGCTGCGCTTGACGGTGCAGACATGGTGTTTATCGCAGCAGGTATGGGCGGTGGTACTGGTACCGGCGCGGCGCCTGTTGTTGCCGAAGTGGCAAAAGATTTAGGTATCCTGACCGTTGCTGTCGTGACGAAGCCTTTTAATTTTGAAGGCAAGAAGCGTATGGCATTCGCGGAGCAGGGTATCACTGAACTGTCCAAACATGTGGACTCTCTGATCACTATCCCGAACGACAAGCTGTTGAAAGTTCTGGGTCGCGGCATCTCCCTGCTGGACGCTTTTGGCGCGGCAAACGACGTGCTGAAAGGCGCGGTTCAGGGTATCGCTGAACTGATTACCCGTCCTGGTCTGATGAACGTTGACTTTGCAGACGTTCGCACCGTGATGTCCGAAATGGGCTACGCGATGATGGGCTCTGGCGTGGCGAGTGGTGAAGACCGTGCGGAAGAAGCGGCTGAAATGGCTATCTCTTCTCCACTGCTGGAAGATATCGACCTGTCTGGTGCGCGCGGCGTGCTGGTCAACATTACCGCTGGCTTTGACCTGCGTCTGGATGAGTTCGAAACGGTGGGTAATACCATTCGTGCGTTCGCCTCTGACAACGCGACTGTGGTAATCGGTACTTCCCTTGACCCAGAAATGAACGATGAACTGCGCGTAACTGTTGTTGCCACCGGTATCGGTATGGACAAGCGTCCTGAGATTACCCTGGTAACCAACAAGCAGACTCAGCAGCCAGTGATGGACCGCTACCAGCAGCACGGTATGGCTCCACTGACTCAAGAGCAGAAACCGGCCGCGAAAGTGGTAAACGACACGACTCCGCAAACGGCGAAAGAACCAGATTATCTGGATATCCCAGCGTTCCTGCGTAAGCAAGCTGACTAGGAATTGGCTGGAATTTGGGGATTTTCGCTCTTTGTGCTAAACTGGCCCACCGTTAGTGATATACACTCTCGGTTGGATAGTTAATTTGGCGAGATTATACGATGATCAAACAAAGGACACTTAAACGTATCGTTCAGGCGACTGGCGTCGGTTTACATACCGGCAAAAAAGTCACACTGACGTTGCGCCCTGCGCCGGCCAATACCGGGGTCATCTATCGTCGCACCGACTTGAATCCACCGGTAGATTTTCCGGCTGATGCCAAATCTGTGCGTGATACTATGCTCTGTACTTGCCTGGTGAACGAGCATGACGTGCGGATTTCTACCGTAGAGCACCTGAATGCCGCCCTGGCTGGTCTGGGTATCGACAACATCATTGTTGAAGTCGATGCGCCAGAAATCCCGATCATGGATGGTAGTGCTGCTCCGTTCGTTTATTTGCTGCTGGATGCCGGCATCGAAGAACTGAACTGCGCGAAGAAATTTGTTCGCATCAAAGACACCGTTCGTGTCGAGGATGGCGACAAATGGGCTGAATTCAAGCCGTTCAATGGTTTCTCGCTGGACTTTACCATCGACTTTAACCATCCGGCGATTGATGCAAGCACTCAGCGTTATGCGATGAACTTCTCTGCTGATGCGTTTATGCGTCAGATCAGTCGTGCTCGCACATTTGGCTTCATGCGTGATATCGAATATTTGCAGTCCCGCGGCCTGTGCCTGGGCGGCAGCTTCGATTGTGCCATCGTTGTTGACGATTATCGCGTACTGAACGAAGACGGTCTGCGTTTTGAAGATGAATTCGTTCGTCACAAAATGCTGGATGCAATTGGCGACCTGTTCATGTGTGGTCACAACATCATTGGTGCGTTTACCGCGTTTAAATCCGGTCATGCACTGAACAACAAACTGTTGCAGGCAGTCCTGGCAAAACAGGAAGCTTGGGAATATGTGACCTTCAAAGACGACGCAGAACTGCCTCTGGCGTTCAAAGCACCAAGCATGGTTCTGGCGTAACGGTTCAAGCCGTTTCGTAAAAAATCGACTGGTTAACCTGGTACTCTCTCCGACCAGGGAGGCCAGTCGTTTTTATTTTTACCCTTCTTCATTTCGCCCCCAGCCCCTTAATCCTTTGCCATACGTTGAAAATCTGTGCGTTAGCTGCATTCTTGACCGTTTTTCCCCGCGGCAATACGTCATTCCTGCTGATGTGCTTTGGCTTTAGTGGTAATATCTGGGCGCTAAAAAGAATAACTGAACTCAGCCTGTACGGCTGGCTTATGTGGTGGAGCAAGTGAGCGGAATACTGACGCGCTGGCGACAATTTGGCAGACGCTACTTCTGGCCGCATCTCTTATTAGGGATGGTCGCGGCGAGTCTCGGCTTGCCTGCGCTCAGCAACAGTGCTGAAGCGGCGACTCCGACTAAGACCACCACCACAAAACATGATCTCTCCACGCGGGTTAATTTTACTAACCTCGCGTTGCTGGAAGCCAATCGCCGCCCAAATTTCTCGGTTGATTACTGGCATCAGCACGCCATTCGTACGGTTATCCGTCATCTTTCGTTTGCAATGGCACCACAGGCAATGCCTGTTGCAGAAGAAACACTGCCGGTTCAGGCCCAACATCTCGCACTGCTGAACACGCTCAATGCGCTGCTGACGCAAGACAGCCAGCCGCCAGTTATCGTTCGCCAGCAGGCAAAAAACCGTTTTGTTCCTCCCGCGACGTTTATCGTCTCAACATGGATTAGCCAGGTTCAGGGTATCCGTGCCGGGCCTCATCGCCTCAGCTAAATTAACGCTTTTTCAATACCTTAATTTATCTGCCCACGATGGGGCGTTTGAGAATTTATTATGCTAATCAAATTATTAACCAAAGTTTTCGGTAGCCGTAACGATCGTACCCTGCGCCGTATGCGCAAAGCTGTCACTGTAATCAATGGTATGGAACCAGCGATGGAAAAGCTCTCCGATGACGAGCTGAAAGCCAAAACCGGCGAATTCCGTGCGCGTCTGGAAAAGGGTGAATCCTTAGAAAGCCTGATCCCGGAAGCCTTTGCCGTCGTCCGTGAAGCAAGTAAGCGTGTGTTTGGCATGCGCCACTTCGACGTTCAGCTGCTGGGTGGTATGGTTCTGAACGAACGTTGCATCGCAGAAATGCGTACCGGTGAAGGTAAAACCCTGACCGCAACCTTGCCTGCTTACCTGAACGCGTTGTCAGGCAAAGGCGTTCACGTTGTTACCGTCAACGACTATCTGGCGCAGCGTGACGCCGAAAACAACCGTCCACTGTTTGAATTCCTCGGTATGACCGTGGGTATCAACATGTCCGGCCTGCCAGCACCGGCTAAGCGTGATGCGTATAACGCGGACATCACCTACGGTACCAACAACGAATACGGCTTTGACTACCTGCGCGACAACATGGCGTTCAGCCCTGAAGAGCGTGTACAGCGTAAACTGCACTATGCGCTGGTGGATGAGGTTGACTCCATTCTGATCGACGAAGCGCGTACCCCGCTTATCATCTCTGGTCCGGCCGAAGACAGCTCCGAGATGTACCGTAAAGTCGACAAAATCATTCCACACCTGCTGCGTCAGGAAAAAGAAGACTCCGATACTTTCCAGGGCGAAGGCCACTTCTCCGTGGATGAAAAAGCGCGTCAGGTTAACCTGACTGAACGCGGCCTGGTGAAAATTGAAGAGCTGCTGGTTGCTCAGGGCATCATGGACGAGGGCGAGTCACTGTACTCCCCGAGCAATATTATGCTGATGCACCACGTAACTGCGGCACTGCGCGCTCATGCGCTGTTTACCCGTGACGTGGATTACATCGTAAAAGACGGTGAAGTTATCATCGTTGACGAACATACCGGTCGTACCATGCAGGGACGTCGCTGGTCCGATGGTCTGCACCAGGCTGTTGAAGCCAAAGAAGGTGTGGATATTCAAAATGAAAACCAGACGCTGGCATCCATCACCTTCCAGAACTACTTCCGTCTGTACGAGAAGCTGGCAGGGATGACCGGTACCGCAGATACCGAAGCGTTTGAATTCAGCTCTATCTACAAACTGGATACTGTAGTCGTCCCAACCAACCGCCCAATGATCCGTAAGGATATGCCGGACCTGGTTTACATGACTGAAGCTGAAAAAATCCAGGCGATCATTGAAGATATTCGTGACCGTACCGCAGCCGGCCAACCGGTTCTGGTGGGTACCATTTCCATCGAAAAATCCGAAGTGGTATCCAATGAGCTGACCAAAGCGGGTATTAAACACAACGTACTGAACGCCAAGTTCCACGCCAAAGAAGCAGATATCGTTGCGCAGGCGGGTTACCCGGCGGCGGTGACCATCGCCACCAACATGGCGGGTCGTGGTACCGATATTATGCTCGGTGGTAGCTGGCAGGCAGAAGTTGCTGAGCTGGAAAACCCAACGCCAGAACAGATTGCTCAGATCAAGGCAGACTGGCAGGTGCGTCACGACGCGGTTCTGACTTCCGGTGGTTTACACATCATTGGTACCGAACGTCACGAATCTCGTCGTATCGATAACCAGCTGCGTGGTCGTGCGGGTCGTCAGGGTGATGCCGGTTCTTCCCGCTTCTACCTGTCTATGGAAGATGCGCTGATGCGTATCTTCGCCTCTGACCGTGTATCTGGCATGATGCGTAAACTGGGCATGAAACCAGGCGAAGCGATTGAACACCCGTGGGTCACTAAAGCGATTGCTAACGCTCAGCGCAAAGTTGAAAGCCGTAACTTTGATATTCGTAAGCAGTTGCTTGAATATGATGACGTGGCTAACGATCAGCGTCGTGCTATTTACACCCAGCGTAACGAACTGCTGGACGTGTCCGACGTGAGTGAAACCATCAACAGCATTCGTGAAGATGTGTTCAAAGCGACCATCGATGGCCACATTCCTCCACAGTCTCTGGAAGAAATGTGGGATATCGAAGGCTTGCAGGAACGTCTGAAAAACGACTTCGACCTTGAACTGCCAATCAAAGAGTGGCTGGACAAAGAGCCGGAACTGCATGAAGAAACCCTGCGCGAGCGTATCTTCGGAACCGCGCTGGATGTTTACAAGCGTAAAGAAGAAGTGGTTGGCGCTGAGATGATGCGTCACTTTGAGAAAGGCGTAATGCTGCAAACGCTGGACTCCCTGTGGAAAGAGCACCTGGCGGCGATGGATTATCTGCGCCAGGGTATCCACCTGCGTGGTTATGCGCAGAAGGATCCGAAACAGGAATACAAACGTGAATCCTTTGCCATGTTTGCTTCCATGCTGGAGTCACTGAAATATGAAGTGATTAGCACCCTGAGCAAGGTTCAGGTGCGGATGCCGGAAGAAGTAGAAGCGATGGAGCAGCAGCGTCGTGAAGAAGCTGAGCGCCTGGCGCAGATGCAACAGCTGAGCCACCAGACAGATGACAGCGAAGCGGCTGCGGCTATCGCGGCGCAAACTGGTGACCGTAAAGTCGGGCGTAACGATCCGTGCCCATGTGGTTCAGGTAAAAAATACAAGGCGTGCCACGGCCGCCTGAGCTAAGAACGTAACATAATCTAAAAGGCGCAGAAATCTGCGCCTTTTTTATGGAAGTCACACTATGAAAACACTGCAAATTGCCGTCGGGATCATTCGCAACCCACAAAACAAAATCTTCATTACCCAGCGGGCAGCAGATGCTCATATGGCGAATAAGTGGGAATTTCCGGGTGGAAAGATTGAGTCAGGTGAAACGCCGGAGCAGGCGCTGATTCGCGAGCTTCAGGAAGAGGTCGGGATCACCCCCGTTGGGGCAACGCTTTTCGATAAGCTTGAGTACCAGTTCCCTGACCGCCACATCACGTTGTGGTTCTGGCTTGTTGAAAACTGGGAAGGGGAACCCTGGGGAAAAGAGGGGCAGCCGGGTGACTGGGTGGCGCTTCAGGCAAGCGATGCCGATAAATTCCCACCGGCAAATGAGCCTGTGATCCTGAGATTAGTCGCACAACCGTAAGCCTGCTAAGCGAAGCGCCAGCAGGCTTTACAGATTACTGCTGGTTTTCGCTCCAGTCATCGCTGTCAGAGAGATCGCCTTCGCTTGGAATGCGTTTCTCTTCCGCAGCCCATTCGCCCAGGTCAATTAACTGGCAACGCTTACAGCAGAATGGGCGAAACGGACTCACTTCGCCCCAGACTACGGTTTTCCCACAGGTAGGGCAGCTTACGGTTGTTACGTCAGACATCAATACTCCTTAACAGCAGGCCAGCTCAAAATCGAGGCGTTCAGGCACGAGGCCATTTTCGCTGTCCAGAGGCATAAATCTAATCGCAAAACGGCTTTTATGGCCGGAGATTTGCGGGTAAAGCTGATCGCTCAGAGATAAGTTCAGGCGCAGCAGATCGGCATCATCACCGTTATCCTGATAAAAACCGTTCAGGCTGGTTTGCTTGCGGAAGGGCGCTGAATTGCGAACCAGGTCGAGAATGAGTGACAGCGTCTGGTTCATTGGCTCAAGGCTTGCCAGCCAGCTATTCACCTGCGCATCACGCTGGGTTTGCGGCATGTGCAACCACATATGGAGTGTCGGCAGGTCAAAGCTGCAGCAGCCGCCAGGAATGCTCAGGCGCTGACGAACCAGGCCGATAAGCCGGTCTTCACGCAAGAATTGCCCCACGCGAGGAGCGGCCATCAGCACACTGCTGCTGGTTTTCAGCTGCTGGCGAAGCGAGTCGATACGGCTTTGATCGACGCCCGGCACTTCAGTCCAGGCCTGTAATTTACGCTGCTGGCGCTCAAGCTCTTTTAATAACTCGGTGCGAACATCACCGCGTTCAATGACATCCAGTAGATCGCCAACATTGCGGAAAAAATGCAGCGCAGTGGCGTGATCGTTAACAGGCAGATGTTGTGAAAGCTGCTGAACTAAAAACTCGATACGCAGCCAGGTACGCATTTTTTCGTTAAGCGGGTGCTCAAAAAGGATATTAGTAGACATTATGGTTTTTCCTGTGCAACGGCCTGCGCGGCGAACGTCAGATACTGCGCGTGCAGACGGGCAACATCCGATGCAAGAGCATCTGGTGCGCCGTTATTATCAATAACATCATCCGCAACAGCAAGGCGCGCTTCACGCGTGACCTGAGCAGCAAGAATTTGTTCAGCATGTTCACGCGAGACATGGTCGCGCGTCATTGTTCGCTCGATCTGCGTTTCGGGGGAAACATCGATAACCAGAATCCGGTCGGCTTTTTTCTGAAGCTGATTTTCCACCAATAGGGGTACAACCCACAGTACGTAGGGTGAACGGGCTTCAGTAATCTGACGCTGAGTTTCCTGGTGGATAATGGGGTGGAGCAGAGCATTAAGCCAGGCTTTTTCCGAAGAATCAGAAAAAATGCACTCGCGAAGCTGACGACGATTGAGTGTGCCATCTGCATTGATGACTTCACGCCCGAAATGCGCTTCGATGGCCTTTAATGCGGGTGTATTGGGTTCTACCACCTGACGGGCAATAATATCGGCATCAATAATCGGGATGCCCAGACGAGAAAAAGCGTCTGCAACGGTGCTTTTGCCACTACCGATGCCGCCGGTTAACGCGACGATGTACCCCATTAAATCAAATCCTGGGAATTATTCATTATTAAAATCAGTTACTTAAAATTTAAACTTAGAGCAGCGAATGGTTAACTCTCTTTACCTGCTTTCTACCAGGTAAATTTATAGGATTGTAGCGTAAAAAAAGAGAATTTCGCAGTCTTGCGGAGCAGGTATTAGTGCGTATGATAGCGTCACTGGAGTTGTGCTTTTAACATATTTGCCTCTAACCCCAGGAATCCGCACATGCGTATCGAAGAAGATCTGAAGTTAGGTTTCAAAGACGTTCTCATCCGCCCTAAACGCTCTACACTGAAAAGTCGCTCAGACGTTGAACTCGAACGTCAATTCACCTTTAAACATTCCGGTCAGACCTGGTCTGGTGTGCCAATCATTGCGGCCAACATGGACACTGTGGGTACCTTCGCAATGGCAACGGCGCTGGCAAAATTCGATGTCCTCACCGCCGTGCATAAGCACTACAGCACTGAAGAGTGGAATGCCTTTGTGGCGTCAGCGTCTGACGATGTTGTTAAGCATGTCATGGTTTCTACCGGTACATCTGATGCGGATTTTGAAAAGACCAAACAGATCCTGGCGGCTAACCCGGCGCTGAATTTTGTTTGTATTGATGTCGCGAATGGTTATTCCGAGCACTTCGTGCAGTTCGTCAGCAAAGCGCGTGCGGCCTGGCCGACTAAAACCATTATCGCGGGTAACGTTGTGACCGGCGAAATGTGTGAAGAGCTGATCCTCTCCGGTGCGGATATCGTGAAAGTGGGTATTGGCCCGGGATCCGTGTGTACTACGCGTGTAAAAACCGGCGTGGGTTACCCGCAGCTTTCTGCGGTGATTGAGTGTGCCGATGCAGCCCACGGTCTTGGTGGCCAGATTATCAGCGACGGTGGTTGCACCATGCCGGGTGATGTGGCTAAAGCCTTTGGTGGCGGTGCCGATTTCGTGATGCTTGGCGGAATGCTGGCAGGTCACGAAGAGAGTGGCGGCACGGTGGTTGAAGAGAACGGCGAGAAATTTATGCTGTTCTACGGTATGAGCTCTGAATCCGCGATGACCCGTCATGTGGGTGGCGTGGCAAAATATCGTGCAGCAGAAGGTAAAACCGTGAAGCTGCCACTGCGCGGCCCTGTCGAAAATACGGCGCGCGATGTTCTCGGTGGCCTGCGCTCAGCCTGTACCTACGTTGGGGCTTCACGCCTGAAAGAGCTGACTAAACGCACCACGTTTATCCGCGTTCAGGAGCAGGAAAACCGCGTATTCAATAGCCTCTGATGGCTCTTGCTGGCGCATAACCTCGCGCCAGCACTAACCCGCACTCATCGCATCCCCCAGATGGAAAATCGGTAAGTACATCGCGACCACCAGCGTGCCGATTATGACTCCCGTCACAATCAACAGTATTGGCTCCAGCAGTGCCGCCAGGTTGTCTGCTTGCTGGAGCGTTTGCTCCGTGTGGTGATGTGCAAGATTCTCCAGCATGATATCAAGAGCCCCGGATACTTCCCCGGTACGTATCAACTGAATGCAGAGTGGTGTAAACACCGCAGCATGTTGAAATGCTGACCAGACGGGCGTTCCCTGTTCGATTTTCTCCCGCATCCCCTGAATAACATCCCGCCAGAATAGGTTATCAACGGTTTCTTCCGCACTTTCCAGACCTTGTAAAAAAGCAATACCTGCCTGCTGTGTGAGTGATAACACGGTAAATATCTGCCCCAGTTTTTGCCCCCTGGCCAGTGCGCCCATAATGGGTAAATACAGGACTATTCGCTGATTCACGCGCTGCCATCGCGGATACCGCCGAAGACGGTAAATAACGACGGGCGGAACGAGCACTAATACGGCCAGAATAATTGCCCATTCCTGAATGAACACTGCCAGTCCCATTACCATCTGCGTTAACAGCGGCAGAGGGGTATTAAATGTTCTGTAGATGGCCGCGAATTCTGGCAAGACCAGCGTGACCATCGCCAGTACAACGGCAACGGCCAGCGTCAGGATTATTACCGGGTAGCGCAGCGCTTTTTTCACCTTCGTATTAAGCAGCTGCTGCGATTTTTGTTGTTGTGCGAGCTGGCGGCAACACTCTTCCAGCTTGCCCGTGAGCTCGCCTGTTTTCACCATTGAAACGTAGAGCGGGCTGAATACCTCTGGCCATTTTTTTAACGCTGCAGACAAGGCACATCCCTCGCTAAGATCGTCAGCCAGACTTTGCAACAGCGCCTGCCACTGCGTGACAGGGTGTTGCTGCGCCAGCATCTCAAGACTGTGAGACAGCGTAAGACCTGCCTTGAGAAGCGTCGCGAGCTGCCGAAAAACGTCATAGCAGTGTTGAGACTGCCACCGACGACGCTGCGAACAGCGTATCAGCGTCAAAGGATGTAGCGCTTTTCGCATTAATGCCGTAAATGCGGCTTCACGATTGATGGCCCACATCACTCCGTTTTGTAACTCGCCCTCTTCTGTAAGCGCCCGCCAGCGCCAGAGCTGATTAGCCCCCATTGGACATTCCCAGCACGCGTACCAGCTCTTCCACGGTGGTTAGCCCTTGCTCGACCGCCATACAGCCATGTTCAAACAGGGTTGTCATCCCGGTCTGCCGGGCGCTTGCTTCGATAACCTCAATTGCGGCACCACTGGAAATGGCCTGGCGCAGGTCGTTGTCGATGGTCAGAACCTCAAACAGAGCAATGCGGCCATAAAAGCCGTGATAGCAACGATCGCACCCGGTTGGTCGCCACTGCGGTAGCTCTCGCGGCCAAAGTGTGAGAGGCAATACGGCTTTGGTCTGCCCCTCCTGTCGGCAATGGGGGCACAACCGGCGAACCAGTCGCTGTGCTATCACCAGAGAGAGTGCAGATGAGATCATCCAGCGAGCGACACCCATTTGCTGCAAGCGGATCAGCGTCTCTGTCGTCGAAATTGTATGAAGCGTGGAGAGCACCAGGTGCCCGGTCTGTGCGGCATTAATAGCAATTTCTGCCGTTTCACCATCACGAATTTCACCCACCATAATAATGTCGGGATCCTGGCGTAACAGGGCGCGTAATACGCTTTGAAAGGTGAGCCCGGATCGCGGGTTTATTTGGGTCTGATTGAGGCCTGCAAGCGGGATCTCGATAGGATCTTCGACGCTGCAAATGTTCACATCCGGCGTGTTACGCGCTTGCAGGGCGCTGTAGAGGGTGACGGTTTTACCGCTCCCCGTTGGCCCGGTAACCAGGATCAACCCCTGTGGCTGGCGGAGCATTTCGGTAAATTGAGCCTGCTGTTCTGCACTCATGCCCAGTTGTGCAATATCCAGAGCCTGTTGTTCCTGCTGTAGCAGGCGCAGAACGATTTTCTCGCCGCCGCTACAGGGCAGGGTGGCGATACGAAAAGAGACCGGTTCGTTTGCCAGTTCGACCGTAAACTGACCATCCTGGGGCAGACGCCGTTCCGCAATATCCAGGTTGCCCAGCACTTTTAGCCGCGCTGTGAGCGAGGTTGCCAACCCGGCGTTGAGGGTTGTGTGTGGGTTGAGTACGCCATCGATGCGCAGGCGAATGTGGCAGTCGTGTTCCGACGGCTCAATATGAATATCTGATGCCCTCTGACGCATGGCCTGCAACAGCGTGCGGTTGAGAATATCCACCGCGGAGTGGGCCGTTGATGCCACAGGCAGATGTGATTGCGATGCCAGCTGCCGGTGTTTTTCCATGCGTTCGCTCGTCCAGCATTCAATATCAATGCGCTTTTGCGTCGCGAAACGTAAGGCTTCCATCAGCTCTGCGGCAGGCGTACCCACCACTGCTATGTTGACCATAGTGGCATCGCTTGTGAGCAGCTGCGCATGGTAGCGCTGACAGAGCGCCATCAGTTGTTCCGTATTCATCAGCCGCTCCTGTTAATTGCTGTTGAAGCGGAAGACGTCTTCGCAGGCTTGCTTAAGCGCGCTGTCGTTCGCGATGCTGCATGTCCGTGTCCAGCCGGTCATACCGTTGCTGTTGTCCCAAACTGGCGTCATGCTGACGTCAAGGCCGTTCAGGCTTTCTTGTCCTGTGAGTGTAATCGTGCCTTTTGTCACGCTCATGCCGGAAACATAGCGAGAGGTAACGGGCGAGGGGATGCCATTACTTCCCCCATCGCAACTCTCTACGCCGCCGTGCTCCAGGGCGCAAAGCTCAACGGCGGTGCGGTACGGGATAAAGGTTTGCAGCATGTCGGTTAGCGCGGCTTTTCGAAGGTAGTTCTGGTAAGCGGGTACGCCGATCGCACTTAATATGGCAATAATGCCGATGACCACCATTAACTCAATCAGCGTGAATCCATGTTGTCTGTTCATATCTGCTCCTTAGAAAAAGTGGCGCTACTGTGGCAGCGAGGAGGAGCACAGACGAGTGGCAAAAAAGGAAGTGTGAAGGCGCTTTCAGCGAATTAATGCGGGGTTGCAGTGCGGGACAACAGAGTTGCGAGCGGCTTCGTATTTCCCCTCTCCGGGCAGAGAGGGGAAAGGCGGTATTACTTAAAGCGCATTGAGAGATCGAGTGCGCGGATGTGTTTAGTTAGTGCGCCAACGGAGATGAAATCGACACCCGTTTCAGCGAATTCGCGGATTGTTTCAAACGTCACGTTGCCGGATACCTCAAGCTGCGCCTTGCCGTCCGTGCGTTTTACCGCTTCGCGCATCTGGTCGGTTTCGAAGTTATCCAGCATGATGATATCTGCCCCGGCCTTGATGGCTTCATCCAGCTCTTCCAGGTTCTCCACTTCCACCTCAACCGGCACGTCCGGGTGTAACCAGAAGGCTTTTTCCACCGCCTGACGCACGGAGCCAGAAGCAATAATGTGGTTCTCTTTAATCAGGAAGGCGTCGGACAAACCCAGACGATGGTTCGAGCCACCGCCACATAACACCGCATATTTCAGGGCTGTGCGCAGGCCTGGCAGCGTTTTACGGGTATCCAGCAACTGGGTATGCGTGCCTGCCAGCAGGTCGGTGTAGCGGCGCACTTCGCTGGCTACGCCTGACAACGTCTGTACAAAATTCAGCGCGGTACGTTCACCGGTCAGCAACACACGGGAAGGGCCATCAAGCTCAAACAGCGGCTGGTTTGCGGTAATGACGTCGCCATCTTCAACATGCCAGGTGACCTGAACATCGTCACCCGCAAGCTGAGTAAAGACCTCTTCAACCCAGCGTTTTCCGCAAAATACGCCGTCTTCACGGGTAATGATGACGGCGTGCGAGTGTGTCTCTTTTGGCAATAATTGTGCGGTAATATCGTTGTCGGCATTGACGTCGCCGCCCAGGTCTTCTTTCAAAGAATGGGCAACGCTTGCCGGAATATCCATGTTAATACGTTCCAGAAGTGCGTCACGTCGGTGGTCGGGGTTGTAGCGGCGAGGCGGCATGATAAAACTCCAAAATGGTAACGAATCATAATATTGAAACATGCTACTCTGAACCGAGTAATAGCACCATACAGAAGGAGTTCCAGCATGTTGTTAGAGAACGGATGGCTGGTGGATGCGCGGCATGTGCCCTCGCCGCACCACGATTGCCGCCCGGAGGATGAACAGCCCTCACTGCTGGTGGTTCATAACATTAGTCTTCCGCCGGGTGAGTTTGGCGGTCCGTGGATCGATGCGTTATTCACGGGAACGATTGATCCCAATGTTCATCCCTTTTTTGCAGAAATTGCCCATTTGCGCGTATCGGCGCATTGTCTGATCCGTCGTGATGGGGAGATTGTCCAGTATGTTCCTTTTGATAAGCGCGCCTGGCACGCGGGGGTGTCGGTTTATCAGGGGCGCGAACGCTGCAATGATTTTTCAGTCGGGATCGAGCTGGAAGGTACTGATACCACGCCGTATACCGATGCGCAGTATCAGCAACTGGTTGCTGTGACGCAGACCCTTATCGGTTTGTATCCTGCGATAGTCGATAATATAACGGGGCACAGTGATATTGCTCCGGTAAGGAAAACTGACCCCGGCCCGGCATTCGACTGGTCGCGGTTTCACACCATGCTTACCGCATCGTCAGATAAGGAGATAACATGACGCTGTTTACCATGCTGTTGGTTATCGTTGCGGAACGTCTGTTCAAGCTCGGTGAACACTGGCAACTGGATCACCGGCTGGAAGTCCTCTTCCGTCGTATCAAACACTTTTCCCTGCTTCGCACGCTACTGATGACCGCAGGCGTGATGCTGATAACTTTCCTGCTGTTGCGCTCGCTGCACGGCCTCTTTTTCAATGTGCCGTTGCTGGTGGTGTGGATCCTGCTCGGCGTTTTGTGTATCGGCGCGGGTAAAGTCCGTTTGCATTATCACGCTTATCTGAAGGCAGCATCACGGGATGATGCCCATGCGCGAAGTGCAATGGCGAGCGAACTCACCATGATCCACGGCGTTCCGCCTGATTGTGACGAGCGTGATTTTCTTCGCGAGCTGCAAAATGCCCTGCTGTGGATTAACTTCCGCTTTTATCTGGCCCCGTTGTTCTGGTTTGTGGTGGGCGGCCCGTGGGGGCCAGTCTTGCTGATGGGTTATGCATTTTTACGCGCCTGGCAGACCTGGCTTGCCCGATACCTCACTCCGCATGAGCGACTGCAATCCGGGATAGATGCTATTTTGCATGTGCTGGACTGGATCCCAGTGCGGTTCGTGGGAGTGGTGTATGCGTTGATTGGCCACGGCGAAAAAGCGCTGCCAGCGTGGTTTGCCTCTCTGGGTGACCGCCATACTGCGCAGTACCAGGTGTTAACGCGTCTGGCGCAGTTCTCTCTGGCGCGTGAACCACACACTGACAAGATAGAGACGCCAAAAGCGGCTGTGTCGATGGCGAAGAAAACATCCTTTGTAGTCGTGGTGGTCGTGGCGCTGCTGACCATTTACGGCACGCTGGTGTAGCCCAGCACGCCGTCACTTCGGTTAAAGCGTATCAGCAGGCGGGATGCCAAAATCAGGCATCCCGTTTTTATCCCAGCGGACAAGCTTCAGGCGGGTATGGCGATTAGGATCGTAAAGCGGATCGCCTTCAATTTCGGTGTAGTTACGTGCGTGATACACCAGCACATCTTCTCCATCCGGCGTTTGCGTAAAGCTGTTGTGCCCCGGCCCATACTGGCGATTTTCGTAGCTGGTTGTGAATACCGGGCGCGGCGATTTCTGCCAGTTCGCCGGGTTTTGCGGATCGGCGTTCATATCAATCCACAATAGCCCCATGCAGTAGTTCTCGTCGGTTGCGCTGGCGGAGTAGCTGATAAATAGCCTGTCATTGTGCACCAGCACTGCCGGACCTTCGTTAACCCAAAATCCGCGGCACTCCCAGTCATATTCCGGCTTGCTGAGCATTACCGGCTGGCCTTTGAGCGTCCAGGGATTCTCCATTTCACACAGATAAAGGTTGGAGTTACCGGAGATATACGGGGCTTTTTGCGCCCACAGATACCAGCGTTTTCCCTGATGCACAAACGTGGTTGCATCCAGTGCAAAGGTGTCGAACTGGCTTTTAATCTGCCCCTTTTCTTGCCATTTTCCGGTAAGTGGATCCGGGTCGGCGCACTCCAGTGCGAACATGCGATGCTGGAACATCCCGAGCTTATCGAGCGCCTGGGTATGGGTGGCGGCAAAATAGATGTACCACTTGCCGTCAATGTGATGCAGCTCAGGTGCCCAGATAAGCTCACTCATAGGGCCGGTGTCGGGTTTACGCCAGACAACCACTTCATCGGCGCTGCGCAGTCCTTCCAGCGAGTCTGCGCGGCGGATCTCCAGTCTGTCGTACTGCGGCACAGAGGCAATGAAATAGTATTGCTCCTCGTGATACAAAATGTACGGGTCGGCCCGTTGTTCGATAAACGGATTTGGCCAGGTTTGCATTCAGCTTTCCTTATTTAGTCTCAGCGGCTTTGAGTTCCTGATATACCCTTCATACTTCAAGTTGCATGTGCGTTGGCTGCACTCGTTCACCCCA
The DNA here is from genome assembly GCF_052886895.1 of Enterobacter sp. C4G1. Taxonomy (NCBI): domain Bacteria; kingdom Pseudomonadati; phylum Pseudomonadota; class Gammaproteobacteria; order Enterobacterales; family Enterobacteriaceae; genus Enterobacter; species Enterobacter sp. C4G1. The sequence goes on from NZ_JBQVVV010000001.1 coordinate 1,879,523, forward strand.
GTCACGTACTTATGTACGCTCCCGGGGATTCACTCACTTGCCGCCTTCCTGCAACTCGAATTATTTAGGGTATAGTCGTTCAGCTTGCGATAGTTAGTGCGGCGTTTTTCCAAATCCTCCTGGATCTGCTTCATGGTTTCACGGTCAACCTTCAGCAAACGCACCACGCCGGCGGTAATCAGATACCCGACGCCCGGAATCACCGTGAACAGCAGCACAATACCGTTGATGGCGTCTGCGCTTTGCGCTTTTGCCCCGGCGTTATAACCGTACCAGGAGAGCAGGAAACCGACCATTGCACCGGCAATCGCCAGCCCCAGTTTGAGGAAGAAGATATTGCCGGAGAAGCTGATCCCGGTGATGCGTTTACCGGTTTTCCACTCGCCGTAATCGTCCACATCGGCCATCAGTGACCAGTGCAGCGGGGAAGGGATCTGGTGCAGGATATTCAGCAGGAAGTAGAGCACCATGATGGTGGTTGTCGCTTTCGGGTCGAAGAAGTAAAACGCGCAGGAGAAAATCGCCAGCACGATATTGGTCCAGAAGAACACCTTTAGCTTACACCAGCGGTCAGTTAACACTTTCGCCAGCATACTGCCAAACATCATGCCGACCACACCCAGGCTGATAAATAGGGTGGCGAAGTGGGTACTTTGGCCCATCACCCAGGTCACGTAATACATGGTGGCGGCCATGCGGATAAAGCCCGGGCAGACGTTGCAGAGCGTGAGCAGCAGAATGCGTACCCACTGGTCGTTCTTCCACACGTCTTTAAGATCGTTCTTCAGCTCGTCATTGGTCTGTACCGCCGGGCGGATGCGCTCGCGTACGGTCGAGAAGCTGAACAGGAACATGCAGGTGCCAATCAGCGCCAGCACGGTCATGGCCATCTGGTAGCCTTTGGCTTTGTTATCCCCACCGAACCAGTCGGCCATCGGCAACAACGTGAGTGACAGCAGTAGCGTCGCGATACCGACCATCACAAAGCGATAAGACTGACAGGCAACGCGCTCTTTAGGATCGTTAGTAATCACGCCACCCAGCGAGCAGTAAGGAATATTGATGGCGGTGTAGGTCAGAGACAGCAGGAAATAAGTGACAAAAGCATAGATAACTTTGCTGTTATAGCTCCACTCTGGCGTGGTGAACATCAGGATACTGAACAGTGCATAGGGGAAAGCTATCCACAACAGCCATGGACGAAACCGACCATATTTACTGCGGGTTCGGTCAGCGATGGCCCCCATGATAGGGTCTGTTACGGCATCAATGACGCGAACGGACAGCAGCAATACGCCGACCAGTGCAGGTGCCAGGCCAAAAATATCCGTATAAAAATAGTTAACAAACAACATGATGGCGCCGAAGATGATATTACATCCCGCGTCTCCCATCCCATAGCCGATCTTTTCTTTTACTGACAGTTTGTTGTTATCCATTGACTGCTCTCCAGGTTTCGGTATGGAGAGAATTATTTGCTGGCAAAGGAATTTTTGCGTTGCAGTATAAGGTCGGTGATATGGATAAAATTGCTGTAGGCGGGAATTTGTGAGGAAGGTAACAACACTCTGCACACCCGAAAAGGCGTGCAGAGTGGAAGGGCTGATTAGTGTGCTTTCACTGCGTTGCCATTTTTCTGTTTAACCAGATAGCCCACGCCGAGGATCGCAACCCATACTGGGATCAGGTACACAGAAATTGCCATGCCTGGGGTTATCAACATGATAACCAGCACCGCCGCCATGAACAGCAGGCACACCCAGTTACCCAGTGGGTAAAGCAGGGCCGGGAAGCGAGTCGCCACACCTTGCTGTTGCTTGGCGCGACGGAACTTGATGTGCGCCAGGCTGATCATTGCCCAGTTGATAACCAGAGCTGAAACCACCAGTGCCATCAGCAGGCCGAAAGCCGATTCCGGGGCCAGGTAGTTAATCAGCACGCACAACGCCGTCACAACAGCCGAGACGATAATGGTGTTTACCGGCACGCCGCGCTTGTCGACGTTGAGCAGTGCTTTCGGGGCGTTACCCTGCTGAGCCAGACCAAACAGCATACGGCTGTTGCAATATACGCAGCTGTTGTAAACGGACAGCGCAGCGGTCAGCACCACGATATTCAGGGCGTTTGCCACGAAGGTATCGCCCAGCTCGTGGAAGATCAGTACAAACGGGCTGGTATCTGCGGTAACACGCGTCCACGGCAGCAGAGAGAGCAACACGGCCAGTGAGCCCACATAGAAGATCAGAATACGGTAGATAACCTGGTTAGTGGCTTTCGGGATGCTCTGCTCCGGGTTGTCGGCTTCAGCGGCGGTGATACCGACCAGCTCCAGCCCCCCGAAGGAGAACATGATGATCGCCATCATCATCACCAGCCCACTCATACCGTGCGGCAGGAATCCGCCCTGTTCCCACAGGTTACGTACCGTGGCCTGTGGGCCACCGTTACCGCTGAACAGCAGCCAGCCACCGAAGATGATCATGGCCACAACGGCGATAACTTTGATGATGGCAAACCAGAACTCCATCTCACCGAACACTTTCACGTTGGTCAGGTTGATGGCGTTAATGATGACGAAGAAGGCCGCAGCAGAGGCCCAGGTTGGGATCTCCGGGTACCAGAACTGAATGTACTTACCCACGGCGGTCAGCTCAGCCATGGCAACCAGAACGTACAGTACCCAGTAGTTCCAGCCGGAAGCGAAGCCTGCGAAGCTCCCCCAGTATTTATAAGCAAAGTGGCTGAATGAACCGGCTACAGGCTCTTCGACCACCATTTCACCTAACTGGCGCATGATCAGAAAGGCAATAAAACCCGCGATTGCGTAACCTAAAATAATGCCAGGGCCGGCAGACTGGATAACGGATGCGCTTCCCAGAAACAGGCCGGTACCGATAGCACCACCCAATGCGATGAGCTGAATGTGGCGGTTTTTAAGCCCGCGCTTTAGCTGATCGCCGTGCTGTTGAGCTTCCATTTGAAACCTCGTGTGTGGTTGTTATGTTCACGCTGTGCGTGTGTAATTATGAATATCCGTTTTCTGTATTTAATTCTTTACGGTTAATGAGACCGAAAAAAGCGGAGATGACTTCCGTAAGCGCCAGAATAGTGGTAAGTGCCCGTGAATGCACCTGCTTTATGAAGGGCTGATGACGAGTTGAATAAAAAGAAAGCATTTGTAAGTTGGCCTGTAAATCCTTCCTACCCCAACCTATAGAATAAAAATGCTCCGTAAGTGGGCGAATTTTCATTATTTGCGTTGTTGAATCGCTTCAGATTGCAAAACACCTCGTTTCATTAAGGTTAAAACTGCCTCTTTGTGGGTAACCAACTCATTTGTGCAAAGTTACATTTCTGAAACGTTATTTCTGTAAGGTTGTTAAAATGTGCAGGGTTTACTGATTTCAATCAAAACCAATATGGACAGAAGGTGAATACTTTGTTACTTTAGCGATACGAACTTGAAATTGGTAAGACCAATTGACTCCGGGCAAAAAGGCGTAAGACAGGGAATATGGCCTACAGCAAAATTCGCCAACCAAAACTATCCGATGTGATTGAGCAGCAGCTGGAGTTTTTAATCCTCGAAGGGACACTGCGCCCTGGTGAAAAACTCCCGCCTGAACGCGAGCTGGCAAAACAGTTCGACGTTTCCCGTCCCTCGCTGCGTGAGGCAATCCAACGCCTCGAAGCAAAGGGCTTGCTGCTTCGTCGCCAGGGCGGCGGAACCTTTGTGCAAAACAGCCTGTGGCAGAGCTTCAGCGATCCGCTGGTAGAACTTCTCTCTGACCACCCAGAATCCCAGTTTGACCTGCTTGAGACCCGTCACGCGCTTGAAGGTATTGCGGCCTATTACGCCGCCCTTCGCAGCACTGATGAAGATCGCGTGCGTATCCGCGAACTGCATCAGGCCATTGAACGGGCACAGCAGTCCGGCGACTTAGACGCCGAGTCCGATGCCGTCGTCCAGTATCAAATCGCCGTCACCGAGGCAGCACATAATGTGGTTTTACTGCACTTGCTTCGCTGCATGGAGCCGATGCTGGCCCAGAACGTTCGTCAGAATTTTGAATTGTTGTATGCCCGTCGGGAAATGCTTCCGCTGGTCAGCAACCATCGCACCCGAGTATTCGAGGCGATAATGGCCGGGGAACCGGAGCAGGCGCGCGAAGCGTCGCACCGACATCTGGCTTTCATTGAGGAAATCTTGCTGGACCGCAGCCGTGAACAATCGCGTCGCGAACGTTCATTACGCCGCATACAGCAACGAAAGGATTAAGCGCCAGGTTTTTTTAGAGCGCGGCAACTAAACGCAGAACCTGTCTTATTGTGTTTTCTGGCGAAAATACAATGGGACAGGTTCCAGACAAATCAACGTATTAGATAGATAAGGAATACCCCCATGTCAGAACGTCTCCAAAATGACGTGGATCCGATCGAAACTCGCGACTGGCTACAGGCGATCGAATCGGTCATCCGTGAAGAAGGTGTTGAGCGTGCTCAGTATCTGATTGATCAGCTGCTTTCTGGAGCCCGTAAAGGCGGTGTGAAAGTAGCTTCAGGTGCAGGGGCTAACAACTACGTAAACACGATTGCCGTCGAAGACGAACCGGAATACCCGGGCAATCTGGATCTGGAACGTCGTATCCGTTCTGCAATTCGCTGGAACGCCATCATGACCGTTCTGCGCGCATCCAAGAAAGACCTGGAACTGGGCGGCCACATGGCTTCCTTCCAGTCTTCTGCAACCGTTTACGAAGTGTGCTTCAACCACTTCTTCCGTGCAGCTAACGAGAAAGACGGCGGCGATCTGGTGTACTTCCAGGGCCACATCTCTCCGGGCATCTATGCACGTGCATTCCTGGAAGGTCGTCTGACTGAAGAGCAGATGAACAACTTCCGTCAGGAAGTTCACGGTAAAGGTCTGTCTTCTTACCCGCACCCTAAACTGATGCCAGAATTCTGGCAGTTCCCGACCGTTTCTATGGGTCTGGGTCCAATCGGTGCGATCTACCAGGCTAAATTCCTGAAATATCTGGAACACCGTGGCCTGAAAGATACTTCTGAGCAAACCGTATACGCCTTCCTGGGCGACGGTGAAATGGATGAGCCAGAATCTAAAGGTGCGATCACCATCGCAACCCGTGAGAAGCTGGACAACCTGTGCTTCATCATCAACTGTAACCTGCAACGTCTGGATGGTCCGGTAACCGGCAACGGCAAGATCATCAACGAACTGGAAGGCATCTTCAGCGGTGCTGGCTGGAACGTGATTAAAGTCATGTGGGGCGGTCGTTGGGATGAGCTGCTGCGTAAAGATACCAGCGGTAAACTGATCCAGCTGATGAACGAAACTGTTGACGGTGACTATCAGACCTTCAAATCCAAAGACGGTGCCTACGTTCGCGAGCACTTCTTCGGCAAATATCCTGAAACCGCAGCACTGGTTGCAGACTGGACTGATGAGCAGATCTGGGCCCTGAACCGTGGTGGTCACGATCCGAAGAAAGTCTACGCTGCACTGAAAAAAGCGCAGGACACCAAAGGTAAAGCGACTGTAATCCTGGCCCACACCATCAAAGGTTACGGCATGGGTGATACCGCAGAAGGTAAAAACATCGCTCACCAGGTGAAGAAAATGAACATGGACGGCGTGCGTTATATCCGCGACCGTTTCAACGTTCCAGTGACCGATGAGCAGGTAGAAAACCTGTCTTACATCACCTTCCCGGAAGGTTCTGAAGAGCACAAGTACCTGCACGAACGTCGTCAGGCGCTGAAAGGCTACCTGCCAGCTCGTCAGCCTAACTTCACCGAGAAACTGGAACTGCCAGCGCTGGAAGACTTCTCTCAGTTGCTGGAAGAGCAGAACAAAGAAATCTCTACCACTATCGCTTTCGTTCGTGCCCTGAACGTGATGCTGAAGAACAAGTCGATCAAAGATCGTCTGGTTCCAATCATCGCTGACGAAGCGCGTACTTTCGGTATGGAAGGTCTGTTCCGTCAGATCGGTATCTACAGCCCGAACGGCCAGCAGTACACTCCGCAGGACCGTGAGCAGGTTGCATACTACAAAGAAGACGAAAAAGGTCAGATCCTTCAGGAAGGTATCAACGAACTGGGTGCTGGCGCATCCTGGCTGGCTGCTGCGACCTCTTACAGCACCAACAACCTGCCAATGATCCCGTTCTATATTTACTACTCCATGTTCGGTTTCCAGCGTATCGGTGACCTGTGCTGGCAGGCAGGCGACCAACAGGCTCGCGGCTTCCTGGTAGGCGGTACTTCCGGTCGTACGACCCTGAACGGCGAAGGTTTGCAGCACGAAGATGGTCACAGCCACATTCAGTCTCTGACTATCCCTAACTGTATCTCTTACGACCCGTCTTACGCGTACGAAGTGGCTGTCATCATGCACGACGGTTTGACCCGTATGTACGGTGAAGCACAAGAGAACATTTACTACTACATCACCACGCTGAACGAAAACTACCACATGCCGGCAATGCCAGCAGGTGCCGAGGAAGGTATCCGTAAAGGTATCTATAAACTCGAAACTGTTGCAGGTAGCAAAGGCAAAGTTCAGCTGCTGGGCTCCGGTTCTATCCTGCGTCACGTACGTGAAGCGGCACAGATCCTGGCGAACGACTACGGTGTAGGTTCTGATGTGTACAGCGTAACTTCCTTCACTGAACTGGCGCGTGATGGCCAGGATTGTGAGCGCTGGAACATGCTGCACCCAATGGAAACTCCGCGCGTTCCGTACATCGCTCAGGTGATGAACGATGCACCAGCGGTAGCGTCTACTGACTATATGAAACTGTTCGCTGAGCAGGTTCGTACTTACGTACCAGCTGATGATTATCGCGTACTGGGTACTGACGGCTTTGGTCGTTCTGACAGCCGCGAAAACCTGCGTCATCACTTCGAAGTTGATGCTTCTTACGTGGTTGTAGCAGCACTGGGCGAACTGGCTAAACGTGGCGAAATCGATAAGAAAGTGGTTGCGGATGCAATTACCAAATTCAACATCGATGCAGAAAAAGTTAACCCGCGTCTGGCGTAAGAGGTAAAAGAATAATGGCTATCGAAATCAATGTACCGGACATCGGGGCTGATGAAGTTGAAATCACCGAGATCCTGGTCAAAGTAGGCGACAAAGTTGAAGTTGAACAGTCGCTGATCACCGTAGAAGGCGACAAAGCCTCTATGGAAGTCCCGTCTCCTCAGGCTGGCATCGTTAAAGAGATCAAAGTCTCTGTTGGCGATAAAACCGAGACTGGCAAACTGATCATGATTTTCGATTCCGCCGACGGTGCAGCAGCAGCTGCACCTGCGCAGGAAGAGAAGAAAGCTGCTCCGGCTGCTGCTCCAGCAGCTGCCGCGGCCGCGAAAGAAGTTAACGTGCCTGACATCGGCGGTGACGAAGTTGAAGTCACTGAAATCCTGGTGAAAGTGGGCGATACCGTTGCGGCTGAGCAGTCTCTGATCACCGTAGAAGGCGACAAAGCCTCTATGGAAGTTCCGGCTCCATTCGCGGGTACCGTTAAAGAGATCAAGATCAACACCGGTGACAAAGTGTCTACAGGTTCCCTGATCATGGTCTTCGAAGTGGCGGGTGCTGCACCTGCACAGGTAGCTGCTCCGGCAGCCGCGGCTCCAGCTGTTGCTGGCGGCGCGAAAGACGTTAACGTACCAGACATCGGCGGTGACGAAGTTGAAGTGACCGAAGTGATGGTGAAAGTGGGCGATAAAGTTGCCGCTGAACAGTCACTGATCACCGTTGAAGGCGACAAGGCTTCCATGGAAGTTCCTGCGCCATTCGCGGGTACCGTTAAAGAGATCAAAATCAGCACTGGCGACAAAGTGTCTACCGGCTCTCTGATCATGGTCTTCGAAGTTGAAGGCGCTGCGCCTGCTGCTGCTCCGGCGGCCGCGGCTGCTCCAGCACCTGCTGCTGCACCGACTCAGGCTGCTAAACCTGCTGCGGCACCAGCTGCAAAAGCAGAAGGCAAATCTGAGTTCGCTGAAAACGATGCTTACGTCCACGCGACTCCACTGATTCGTCGCCTGGCGCGCGAATTCGGTGTGAACCTGGCGAAAGTTAAAGGTACTGGCCGTAAAGGTCGTATCCTGCGCGAAGACGTGCAGACTTACGTGAAAGACGCGGTTAAACGCGCTGAAGCGGCTCCAGCTGCTGCCACCGGTGGCGGTATCCCGGGAATGCTGCCATGGCCGAAAGTGGACTTCAGCAAGTTTGGCGAAATCGAAGAAGTTGAACTGGGTCGTATCCAGAAAATCTCTGGTGCTAACCTGAGCCGTAACTGGGTAATGATCCCGCATGTTACGCACTTCGATAAAACCGATATCACCGATCTGGAAGCGTTCCGTAAACAGCAGAACGCCGAAGCTGAGAAACGTAAACTGGACGTGAAATTCACCCCAGTGGTCTTCATCATGAAAGCGGTTGCTGCGGCTCTGGAACAGATGCCACGCTTCAACAGCTCCCTGTCCGAAGATGGCCAGAAGCTGACGCTGAAGAAATACATCAACATCGGTGTTGCGGTTGATACGCCAAATGGTCTGGTTGTTCCGGTCTTCAAAGACGTGAACAAGAAGAGCATCACTGAGCTGTCCCGTGAACTGACCGTGATCTCCAAAAAAGCGCGTGATGGCAAGCTGACTGCTGGCGAAATGCAGGGCGGTTGCTTCACCATCTCCAGCATCGGTGGCCTGGGTACTACCCACTTCGCACCGATTGTTAACGCGCCGGAAGTGGCAATCCTTGGTGTGTCCAAGTCCGCGATGGAGCCTGTGTGGAATGGCAAAGAGTTCATGCCGCGTCTGATGATGCCAATCTCTCTGTCCTTCGACCACCGCGTGATCGACGGTGCTGATGGTGCGCGTTTCATTACCATCATCAATAACACCCTGAGCGACATTCGCCGCCTGGTGATGTAATCGAAAAGCCGGCCAATCGGCCGGCTTTTTTCTGATAACCTCATGGGGTTTGTGAGGTTATTGGCGAAAGCGAAAATTCGTGAGCCGTTTGTTGTTTCAAAATTGTTAACAATTTTGTAAACTGCGGGCGGATAGAACGACCCGGTGGACGACGGGTATAAATTAAGAGGTCATGATGAGCACAGAAATCAAAACTCAGGTCGTAGTACTTGGGGCAGGCCCGGCAGGTTACTCCGCAGCATTCCGCGCCGCGGATTTAGGTCTGGAAACCGTCATCGTAGAACGTTACAGCACCCTCGGTGGTGTTTGTCTGAACGTCGGCTGTATCCCTTCTAAAGCGCTGCTGCACGTAGCCAAAGTTATCGAAGAAGCCAAAGCTCTGGCTGAACACGGTATCGTCTTCGGCGAGCCGAAAACTGATATCGACAAAATTCGTACCTGGAAAGAGAAAGTTATCACTCAGCTTACCGGCGGTCTGGCGGGTATGGCCAAAGGCCGTAAAGTGAAAGTGGTAAACGGTCTGGGTAAATTCACCGGCGCGAACACCCTGGAAGTGGAAGGCGAAAACGGCAAAACCGTGATCAACTTCGACAACGCGATCATCGCGGCGGGCTCTCGTCCAATCGAACTGCCATTCATTCCACATGAAGATCCACGCGTGTGGGATTCCACCGATGCGCTGGAACTGAAAACCGTTCCAAAACGCCTGCTGGTTATGGGTGGCGGTATCATCGGTCTGGAAATGGGTACTGTGTACCATGCGCTGGGTTCAGATATTGACGTGGTTGAAATGTTCGACCAGGTTATCCCGGCTGCTGACAAAGACATCGTTAAAGTCTTCACCAAACGCATCAGCAAGAAATTCAACCTGATGCTGGAAACTAAAGTCACTGCCGTTGAAGCGAAAGAAGACGGTATTTACGTTTCCATGGAAGGCAAAAAAGCCCCTGCGGAACCACAGCGTTACGACGCCGTGCTGGTTGCTATTGGCCGTGTGCCGAACGGTAAAAACCTCGACGCGGGCAAAGCTGGCGTGGAAGTTGACGACCGTGGCTTCATCCGCGTTGACAAACAGCTGCGCACCAACGTGCCGCACATCTTTGCAATCGGCGATATCGTCGGTCAGCCAATGCTGGCACACAAAGGTGTTCACGAAGGTCACGTTGCCGCTGAAGTTATCGCCGGCATGAAACACTACTTCGATCCGAAAGTGATCCCATCTATCGCTTACACCGAGCCAGAAGTTGCCTGGGTTGGTCTGACTGAGAAAGAAGCGAAAGAGAAAGGCATCAGCTACGAAACCGCCACCTTCCCGTGGGCTGCTTCTGGCCGTGCTATCGCTTCCGACTGCGCAGACGGTATGACCAAACTGATCTTCGACAAAGAGACTCACCGTGTGATCGGTGGTGCGATTGTCGGCACCAACGGCGGCGAGCTGCTGGGTGAAATCGGTCTGGCTATCGAAATGGGTTGTGACGCTGAAGACATCGCGCTGACCATCCACGCTCACCCAACTCTGCATGAGTCTGTGGGCCTGGCGGCAGAAGTGTTCGAAGGTAGCATCACCGACCTGCCAAACGCGAAAGCGAAGAAGAAATAAGTTTCTTCAGACATAAAAAAGCGGCCTTCGGGCCGCTTTTTTTATGTCTGACATTTAAGGAGTCACAGCCTGCCAGGCCTTGTCTGGGTTATATGCGGCCAGAGCCTGGGCTTTTTGCTCTGAATCCTTACCCAGATCGCGCTGGTAAACGGTATCATCCTGATTGATCACAAAGCTCATCACTCCCGTTTGCCCGTAGCTGACAGGCCAGGCAACCATCGCAAAGCCGTTGTTTTTATCGGGCAATATACGGAAGCGATATCCGTGATAGCCGGCCCCAGGCTCTGACGGGCTGAATGCCGGGCCAAGCGGGCTGGGCGCTTCCCCGGGCGTAATGGGCCAGTACAGACCATCTTTTTTCCCTTTTGAGCTGACAATTTTCTGCGCGTACGTCTGGTTCATCTCGTAATAACTTTGCTGCGCGTCCACGTAAGCGTGGAGCGCTTCTATAGCGGCGAGTTCATTACGACCAATTTCACGTGTCAGGATCTCTTCGGAAGCTTCCTTGATATCAAATTGCCAGCCGTTTGCGGTCTTAATGACCGGTATCGGGAGCTGCCAGTCGCTATCGCCCACCACCAGATGTGCGACATCGCCGTTAGTTACTGTGTTATGCCGGACTTTCCAGTCGCGCAGGAAGCGGTCGACGGCATCAGGATCGACCCCTTCAGGCGGCAGGAAATCGCGCCAGTTTTCCCCGAGCAGTTCGCCCATTGCGGCTTCATTTTGCTCGCTGATTGCATTTACCAGTGCGTCTGTCGCCTTGTCCGGAGTGTCGAAGTGTTGTTGTGCTTGCGCGATGGCTGAAACCATGAGCAACACCACTCCGCTGAGTAATTTAATGTTCATGTCGGCTCCCTTAACGATGACGGACTTCACGGCGTTCAGACCGTGCGCCAGAGGCTTGTCGTTGCGGCTGATTGCGCGAGGCAACCTGACGGCTCTGCGCGCCACGCTGCTGCTGAGCTTGCCAGTTCCCGGAGCGGCTATCGTTTCCACTCAGGGCGTTGGCACGCGGCTGGCTTGTGCGTTGCTGAGTATTTCGTTGTTGCACATTGCGCTGCTGTGCCGTTTGCGAAACCCGTGGCTCCTGTCTTTGTGCCGTCGCTTTACGATTCTCTCTCTGCTGAGAGTTGGCCTTTTTCCCGGTCTGTGTCTTGTTGGTGTCGTAACCCCGATAGTTATTACGCTGAGAAATCTGCTTCAGTTGCTGATTCGACATCTGACGCTGAGCATCTTTTGTGCCGGTGCGCGCCGTTTGCGGGAAAGTTTTCCCGGTTGATTTTTCCATCTGCGCCATTGCAGCCTGGCGCTGGTTATCACGATTAACCGGTTTTTGCTGGGTTGCGCTCAGCCCCGTTGCTGCGTTGGTGGAGTGGAAGCGGTTATTAAGCTGGCTATTTGGGTACGGCACCCCTTCACGATAAGCCGGGTTATGCTGCCAGGTACGGTTAGCGTCAGTCAGACGCTGACCACTGATTTTATTGAAGTTATCAACGTTGATATTGATGTTGTTATCACCATTACGGTTGTAACCGCCATTATGGTCGTAATCGTGATCATGGTGATCCCAATCGTCGTCGTCCCAGTCAATGCTGCTGAAGATGGCGTAGGTGGTCGCCACGCCCAGGCTGAAGCCTAAACCGTTCACGAAACTGTTGCCAAACTGCTCGCCGGTGGTCGGTGGGAGATAGGTTGGCGGATAGGCGGTGTTTGGCCAGGTCCCGTAAACCGTATTGGGGTTATAGGTGGGGACATAAACCACCTGCGGATCGGCGGATTCAATCTTGATGACTGTTGGGCTTGTGGTGGTAGTCGTGGTTGTCGGCTCGGTGGTCACGGTTTTCGCCGGGGCAGGTTTTGTCTCGGTGGTAACCGTCTGCTGTGGTGTAGATTTTAATGCGCCCGTTTGCTGAGCCAGCAAACGCAGACGTTGTACGGAGTCCATCACGTCTTTTGGCTGCGCGAGAAAGGCATCGCCCAGACTTTGCACCCACGGCGGGTTTTCGCCCATCAGCGACATGAGCTGAGGAAACGCCACCAGCGATTTCACGCTGGGATCCCAGGGTTGGCTGGCCACGGCCTGAATGGCGGCATCACCCTGCATTTTAGGGTTGTCCTTCGACCATTGCGCAGCCTGGATAACGTTAGCCGGATAGGTGGATGCCATCAATATTTGCGACAACAGGGCATCAGGATAAAGCGCAATAGGCGCTACCCACTGATCGATTTGCGCGGCACTGTAGGTTGGCGGTGTGGCAGGCGCGGTTTGCTCTGTGGGTGCCGGTGTGGCAGCCGGGGCCGGTGTTACAGGTTGTTGAGCAACGGGAGCAGGAGTGACGGGGGTTTCTGTTGCGCGGCTTTTGACAAACATAACGCCAGAGGCGGCAAACAGCCCGGCACTGCATAAAAGGACAAGCAAGTGTGGCTTAAATGGCAACTTCATAAAGTGACTCCAACGAGACAAGCGCTGTGCCGTGAGGCGTTCCTGTTGCCGCGAGTATTATTCACCCGTGTCTTACAGTTTTGACTTTTCTTGGGAAACCACCCGGAGTGTCCGGATAAAGAGTGTGAGCATTTATTACACAATTATATCTGAAGGTTGAAAAGCCGCTGGGATATTCAGAAGGCCGCTCTTGCGAGCGGCCAGCAGCTAGTTGCCGAGGTTAACGACAAACAGCACCGTGATGTCAGATATGTTCCAGCCACCGTGCAGTGCAGTAAGCAGTAAACCGGTCACAACGATCAGCGCAGTGATTCGCATCTCCATTGCGTGCGTTCTCATAATGGCTACGCGGGTTCATTCTCCAGCGGGAAAGGCAGAACCAGGCAAGTTGGGGTTTTGCCACGTAGGTTACGGAACTGCTCCCGGACCCGGTGACTGGTTGCTACACCAGCGAAGCAGCCCGAGAAGAAGAGTAGTGGATTCAAAGGGGATGCAGAAGATGAGAAGTGAAGTTACATTTATTTTCATACGAAACAGGAAAGCGCTACGCAGTATTTCACCTTCGGCTTGCAAGGAAACGAACTCTGGGGCAAAATTTAATCCGTTGGGGTTTTGCCGCAAATCTGCCAGCCCGGTGTGCTACCACCGCAAGGCAACAAATTAACCGCTTTAAGGCGGTTTTTTTGTGCCCAAAATTCGAATCATCTCCCCGCTATACCATCCTTAACGATTCAGCAAATTTTTTAATGTTGCTTTTTTGTAAACGGATTAACACTGTGCAGAAATCCTGCTATGCTGCCCGACGCGGTATCGGGCATTTACCCTACAAACTGCTGTCTCACAGGAGCGTGAAGAGATTCGCCCACATACACGCTGTGTATGCCGCAATATGACAATGAGAGCGAGGAGAACCGTCGTGCTAGAAGAATACCGTAAGCACGTAGCAGAACGTGCCGCCGAGGGAATTGTACCCAAACCTTTAGATGCAACCCAAATGGCCGCGCTCGTCGAGCTGCTGAAGAATCCGCCCAAGGGCGAAGAAGAATTCCTGTTAGATCTGTTGATCAACCGCGTACCGCCTGGCGTAGATGAAGCTGCCTACGTAAAAGCCGGTTTCCTTGCTGCCATTGCCAAAGGCGAAGCAACCTCCCCACTGGTGACTCCTGAAAAAGCGATTGAACTGCTCGGCACCATGCAGGGTGGCTACAACATTCATCCGCTGATTGACGCGCTGGATAACGAAAAGCTGGCTCCAATTGCGGCCAAAGCGCTCTCTTCAACGCTGCTGATGTTCGATAACTTCTACGATGTGGAAGAAAAAGCCAAAGCGGGCAACAAATACGCGAAGCAGGTTATGCAGTCCTGGGCTGATGCCGAATGGTTCCTGAACCGTCCTGCACTGGCTGAAAAAATCACCGTGACCGTTTTCAAGGTGACCGGTGAAACTAACACCGATGACCTCTCCCCGGCTCCGGATGCGTGGTCCCGTCCTGATATCCCTCTGCACGCGCTGGCGATGCTGAAAAACGCCCGTGAAGGTATCGAGCCGGATCAGCCAGGCAGCGTTGGCCCGATCAAGCAGATCGAAGCCCTGCAGGAGAAAGGTTTCCCGCTGGCCTACGTGGGCGATGTTGTGGGTACCGGCTCTTCCCGTAAATCTGCAACCAACTCCGTGCTGTGGTTCATGGGCGATGATATCCCGCATGTGCCGAACAAACGCGGCGGCGGCCTGTGCCTGGGCGGCAAAATTGCACCAATCTTCTTCAACACCATGGAAGATGCTGGCGCACTGCCAATTGAAGTGGACGTGAACAACCTGAACATGGGCGACGTGATTGACGTTTACCCGTTCAAAGGTGAAGTGCGTCACCACGAAACCAACGAACTGCTGGCAAGCTTTGAGCTGAAAACCGACGTTCTGGTCGACGAAGTGCGTGCCGGTGGCCGTATTCCGCTGATCATCGGTCGTGGCCTGACCACCAAAGCGCGTGAAGCGCTGGGTCTGCCGCACTCAGACGTTTTCCGTCAGGCGAAAGATGTGGCGGAAAGTAACCGTGGTTACTCCCTGGCGCAGAAAATGGTTGGCCGCGCGTGCGGCGTAACTGGTATTCGCCCGGGTGCGTACTGCGAGCCGAAGATGACTTCTGTGGGCTCTCAGGATACCACTGGCCCAATGACCCGTGACGAACTGAAAGACCTGGCGTGCCTGGGCTTCTCTTCTGACCTGGTGATGCAGTCCTTCTGTCACACTGCGGCCTATCCGAAGCCGGTTGATGTGACCACACACCACACGCTGCCAGACTTCATCATGAACCGTGGCGGTGTGTCCCTGCGTCCGGGTGATGGCGTTATTCACTCCTGGCTGAACCGTATGCTGCTGCCAGATACCGTGGGTACCGGTGGCGACTCTCATACCCGTTTCCCGATTGGTATCTCCTTCCCGGCGGGCTCTGGTCTGGTGGCGTTTGCTGCTGCGACCGGCGTGATGCCGCTGGATATGCCAGAATCCGTTCTGGTGCGCTTCAAAGGCAAAATGCAGCCGGGTATCACCCTGCGTGACCTGGTTCACGCCATCCCGCTGTATGCCATCAAGCAGGGCCTGCTGACCGTTGAGAAGAAAGGTAAGAAAAACATCTTCTCTGGCCGCATCCTGGAAATTGAAGGTCTGCCGGATCTGAAAGTAGAGCAGGCGTTCGAACTGACCGATGCCTCCGCTGAGCGTTCCGCTGCGGGCTGTACCATCAAGCTGAACCAGGCGCCGATCGAAGAGTATCTGACCTCTAACATCGTGCTGCTGAAGTGGATGATCGCAGAAGGTTACGGCGATCGTCGTACGCTGGAACGTCGTGTTCAGGGGATGGAAAAATGGCTGGCGGATCCGCAGTTGCTGGAAGCCGATGCTGACGCAGAATATGCGGCAGTGATCGACATCGATCTGGCGGATATCAAAGAGCCAATCCTGTGTGCACCAAACGATCCAGACGATGCTCGTCTGCTCTCTGACGTTCAGGGCGATAAGATCGACGAAGTGTTCATCGGTTCCTGTATGACCAACATCGGTCACTTCCGTGCTGCCGGTAAGCTGCTGGATACCCATAAAGGCCAGCTGCCAACGCGTCTGTGGGTGGCTCCGCCAACCCGCATGGACGCCGCTCAGCTGACTGAAGAAGGTTACTACAGCGTGTTCGGTAAGAGCGGTGCGCGTATCGAAATCCCTGGCTGTTCCCTGTGTATGGGTAACCAGGCGCGCGTAGCAGACGGTGCGACGGTAGTCTCTACCTCTACCCGTAACTTCCCGAACCGTCTGGGTACTGGCGCTAACGTTTATCTGGCCTCTGCGGAGCTGGCGGCGGTTGCCGCGCTGATTGGCAAACTGCCAACGCCGGAAGAGTACCAGACTTATATTGCTCAGGTTGATAAGACGGCGGTGGATACCTATCGTTATCTGAACTTCGACCAGCTCTCTCAGTACACCGAGAAGGCTGACGGCGTTATCTTCCAGACGGCAGTATAAATGCTACCCTCTCCCGTGGGAGAGGGGCTGGGGGTGAGAGCACCAGACCGCACCTGACCCATTGCCCGGTGGCGCTACGCTAACCGGGCCTACAAAACCCATCGCAACTGCGGTGGGTTTTTATTTTCATTCCTCCCACCTCTTACGCTTTTTTTCTTCCTCGCTGCTGCGATAATTACCTTAATGGCTTTGCAGAGGAAAATACTATGGATTACGAATTTCTGCGCGACATCACCGGAGTGGTGAAAGTGCGTATGTCGATGGGCCACGAAGCCGTAGGACACTGGTTTAACGAAGAGGTGAAAGAGAATCTCGCGCTTCTTGATGAAGTTGAACAGGCAGCGAATACGGTGAAAGGCAGTGAGCGCTCCTGGCAACGTGCCGGGCACGAATACACGCTGTGGATGGACGGCGAAGAGGTTATGGTGCGTGCCAACCAGCTTGAATTCCCGGGTGACGAGATGGAAGAGGGGATGAGCTACTACGATGAAGAGAGTCTGTCGCTGTGCGGCGTCGAAGACTTCCTGAAGGTGGTGGCGGCGTACCGCGAGTTCATGAAACAGAAATAGCATACCGGAGCGTCCTTGCTCCTTGTGTCTCTTACATGGCCGGAATATTGCGGCCATAGTAGATTTCGCGCATCTCTTTCCAGAGAAGGTCAGTGATGGCCTTACGCTCTTCGTCGCTCAGGTCTTCCGGTTTGGTGTGGAACATGTAGTGCTTAAGGTCAAACTCCTTAAGCAACATCTTGGTATGGAAGATGTTTTCCTGGTATACATTCACGTCCACCATGTCATACAGCGCTTTCATGTCCTCGGACATAAAGTTCTGAATGGAATTGATCTCGTGGTCAATAAAGTGCTTCATGCCATTGATATCACGAGTAAAGCCGCGGACGCGATAGTCAATGGTTACGATATCGGATTCCAGCTGGTGGATTAAGTAGTTCAGCGCATTCAGCGGTGAAATCACACCGCAGGTCGATACTTCGATATCGGCGCGGAACGTACACAGCCCGCCTTCAGGATGGCTTTCCGGATAGGTGTGCACACAGATATGGCTTTTATCCAGGTGAGCCACCACCACTTCTGGCAGCGGACCGGGGTGCTCGGTTTTGTCGATAAGCTGCGGGTCGACTGGCTCTTCGCTGACCAGGATGGTCACGCTTGCACCCTGAGGGTCGTAATCCTGGCGCGCGATATTGAGGATATTCGCGCCAATAATCGAGCAGGTTTCTGACAGGATTTCAGTCAGACGATTGGCGTTGTAGAGTTCATCGATATAGGCGATATACCCATCGCGTTCTTCTGCTGTTTTGGCATAGCAGATATCGTAAATACAAAAACTCAGGCTTTTTGTCAGGTTGTTAAAGCCATGCAGTTTAAGCTTTTTCAATTAGTTCACCCCCTGAGAGCACAACGCGTCTTGCAAATACTGAGGCAAGGCAAACGCGGCGGTGTGGACAGCCGGATTGTAGTATCGGCAATGAAGACCGGCCTGGTGGAAACGGGCCTGAATGATTTCGGCGGAGAGATGGCGTAGCACCTCGTTATCCGTTGCCCAGGCAAAGGTCATGATCCCGCCGTAGTAAGTCGGAATAGCGGCCTGATAGAAACTGACATCGCCAAAATAGGTGCTTAACTTGCGGTGGCTGTCGATGGCTTCATCCTGTTGCAGGAAGCAGACGCCGTTCTGTGCCACGAAGATCCCACCGGGCTTAAGGCAACGTTTGCAACCTTCGTAAAAGGATGAGGTAAACAACGATGCGCCCGGGCCGATTGGGTCGGTGCAGTCAGAGATGATCACATCAAAGGTTTGTGTGGTCTGGTTAACAAAGTTGACCCCATCGTCAATCACCAGACTGAAGCGCGGGTCGTCATAGCTGCCGGCATTATGATTGGGTAAGTACTGGCGGCAGAAAGAGACAACGCCTGCGTCGATTTCCACCATGATGATGGATTCGACTGATTTATGGCGGGAGACTTCACGCAGCATGGCGCCATCACCCCCGCCGATAATCAAAACGTGTTTGGCCTGTCCGTGTGCCAGCAGCGGTACGTGGGTCATCATCTCGTGATAGATAAACTCGTCACGCTCGGTGGTTTGCACCACGCCGTCCAGCGCCATCACGCGCCCAAAAGCAGCGTTTTCGAAAATGATCAGATCCTGATGATCGGTTTTCTCATGATAAAGCACGTTATCAACGGCAAAGTACTGACCAAACTGATCATGCAGTGTTTCATGCCACAACGCGTTGTCGGCCATAAGCTGACGCCTCCTTTGTTAACATCCGTTTTCCCACGAAAAATGAGCGAAACATGATAGCTAACTATAACCGTGCTTGCACGGCTATAGGGTCAACAAGGAGCGTCGGGGAGGTTATTTTACGTAGGCGAGCAGGCTAAGGGAGTCGCGAGCCAGAGCTTTGCATTTCTTTGCTGTGGGAATGCCGATACCGCTTAAATCGCGGTAGCTGTCCTCACCGAGTGCCTTCATGTCAAAGCTGTCGTAGTTGCTGAGATCCCACTGGTTCTGCTGGGCAAAAAAGACCAGTGCGCGACGAATCTGCCCGTTGGGTAAATTCTGGTAACCACAATCATTTTTCAGGAATACAAAAACCGCCGTTAAATCGGCCATATCTTCTGCTTCATTTTCACTCAGCGCATAACTGTTTGCACACATAGCCATCAGGCTGCCGAACAAAATTGTCCTGAAAAACGTCTTCATTGCTTCTACCACTGCGTCACGGAAAATTAACGTTAGCATACTTGATGCCAGGGCGACGATCTTTATTATTGCCGCTTTGCTTGACCTTCCGGTAAGGGGAGGGTTTATGCTCAAAATATCGCCTGCTGGAAATAAGGAAATGAACATGCAACGTCGTGATTTTTTAAAATATTCCGTTGCGCTGGGGGTTGCCAGCGCATTACCGCTGTGGAGTCGCGCAGTTTTTGCGGCCGACAGACCCGCCTTACCCATCCCTGATCTGCTTACCGCGGATGCCCGCAGCCGCATCCAGCTTATTGTTCAGTCGGGTAAAACGACCTTTGGTGAGCATTCTGCGACAACCTGGGGGTATAACGGCAATCTGCTCGGCCCTGCTATTCAGTTACGCAGAGGAAAAGCCGTCACTGTGGACATCCACAATACGCTGGCGGAAGAGACAACGCTGCACTGGCACGGCCTGGAAGTCCCGGGTGAAGTGGACGGGGGTCCGCAGGGGGTGATTAAAGCGGGCGGTAAGCGCAGTGTCACCTTTACCCCTGACCAGCCTGCAGCGACCTGCTGGTTCCACCCGCATCAGCATGGCAAAACCGGACGGCAGGTTGCGATGGGGCTGGCAGGGCTGGTACTCATTGAAGATGATGAAAGCCGCCTGCTGCGCCTGCCAAAACAGTGGGGCATCGACGATGTGCCGGTGATTGTGCAGGACAAAAAGTTCACCTCAGACGGGCAGATTGATTACCAACTGGACGTGATGAGCGCAGCGGTGGGCTGGTTCGGCGATACGTTGCTGACCAACGGCGCGATTTACCCGCAGCACGCCGCGCCGAAGGGCTGGCTGCGTTTACGTCTGCTTAATGGATGTAACGCGCGTTCGCTGAATTTTGCCACCAGTGATAAACGCCCGCTGTATGTGGTGGCGAGCGATGGCGGCCTGTTGCCTGAGCCGGTTAAGGTCAACGAATTACCGATGCTGATGGGCGAGCGTTTTGAAGTGCTGGTGGATATCAGCGATGGCAAGGCGTTTGACCTTGTGACCCTGCCGGTGAGCCAGATGGGCATGGCCGTTGCGCCATTTGATCAGCCGCACCCGGTGCTGCGCATTCAGCCGCTTCAGGTCACGGCGTCGGGCATATTGCCGGATACTCTGGCGAAGGTGCCTGCGTTACCTGCACTTGAGGGGTTAACTCAGCGCAAACTCCAGCTCTCGATGGATCCGATGCTCGATATGATGGGGATGCAGGCCCTGATGACGAAATATGGCAATCAGGCGATGGCCGGGATGCAACATGGGCAGATGATGGGCCATATGAATATGGATCACGGCAGCATGGGCGGAATGGGGAAAATGAACCACGGGGGACAGGGTTTTGACTTCCATAACGCCAACATGATCAACGGCAAAGCGTTCGATATGAATACGCCGATGTTTGCTGCCACGAAAGGGCAGTTTGAACGTTGGGTGATTTCTGGTGAAGGTGACATGATGCTGCATCCGTTCCA
Source organism: Enterobacter sp. C4G1 (assembly GCF_052886895.1). Taxonomy (NCBI): domain Bacteria; kingdom Pseudomonadati; phylum Pseudomonadota; class Gammaproteobacteria; order Enterobacterales; family Enterobacteriaceae; genus Enterobacter; species Enterobacter sp. C4G1. Next base: position 1,900,271 of record NZ_JBQVVV010000001.1, read on the forward strand.
TATTCACGGCACGCAGTTCCGCATTCTTTCAGAGAATGGTAAAGCGCCAGAGGCACATCGTTCCGTCTGGAAAGACACGGTGCGGGTTGAAGGTGGTGTGAGCGAGGTGCTGGTGAAGTTCGCGCACGACGCGCCGAAGGAGTTCGCCTATATGGCGCATTGCCATCTGCTGGAGCATGAAGATACGGGGATGATGCTCGGTTTTACCGTATAAAAAAGCCGGGTGGCGACTGCGCCTTACCCGGCAATAAAGGTGCGGCCTGATGCCCTCACCCTGGCCCTCTCCCACAGGGAGAGGGAACAAATACTAAAAACGGCAACTTTCGTTGCCGTTTTGCTTTTATTTTGCGTCAGGCAAGGCATACGCGACAATATAGTCGCCCATCTTCGTGCCAAACGAACCATGACCACCCGCAGAGATGACTACGTACTGCTTGCCATTCGCTTCATAGGTCATCGGTGTTGCCTGTCCGCCTGCTGGCAGACGGCCTTGCCACAGTTTCTCACCGTTGGTCATGTTGTACGCGCGCAGATAGTTATCAGCGGTTGCCGCGATGAACAGTACGTTGCCAGCGGTGGATATTGGGCCACCCAGCATTGGCATCCCCATATTGAACGGCACAGGAACCGGCATCGGGAACGGCATACTGTCCTGAGGCGTACCAATACGTTTCTTCCACACGACGTGGTTGGTTTTCAGATCCAGCGCGGAGATATAACCCCATGCAGGCTGTTTACACGGCAGGCCGAACGGTGACAGGAACGGGTTCAGGGTTACGCCAAACGGCACGCCATACTGCGGCTGAATACCGGATTCGGTCCCGGTACCTTTCGCGTCTTTCGGCGGTTCGATTGGGTTACCCGGGCCGCGTGGGATCAGTTTAGAGACAAACGGCAGCGCCATCGGGTTGGCAATCGCTACCTGACGGTTCGGGTCAACGGAGATCCCGCCCCATTCGAACATCCCCAGGTTACCCGGGAAGACCAGCGTGCCCTGCTCAGAAGGTGGTGTGAAGATACCTTCGTAGCGCAGCTGATGGAACATCACGCGGCAGACCAGCTGGTCAAACATGGTGGCACCCCACATGTCTGCACCGCTCAGGTCTTTCTTCGGACGGAAGCTCAGGTCAGAGAACGGCTGCGTTTTACTGACGTAATCGCCTTTTGCTGCCCCCTGAGGAACCGGTTTTTCCGGTGCAGGAACAACCAGCTTACCGTTGCTGCGATCCAGTACGAAGATGTTACCCGTTTTCGCTGGTGCATAAATTACCGGAACGGTTTTGCCGTTAACGGTAATGTCGGCAAGCGTCGGCTGGGATGGCATGTCCATATCCCACAGATCGTGGTGAACGGTCTGGTAGCTCCATGCCAGTTTACCGGTGGTCGCGTTCAGCGCCACGATAGCGCTCGCGTAACGCTCCTGCTCTGGTGTGCGATAGCCGCCCCAGATATCCGGCGTGGTCACACCCATTGGCAGGTAGACCAGGTCCAGCTTCGCGTCATACGCTGCTGGTGCCCAGGAGTTCGGTGAGTTAAAGGTAAAGGTGTGTTCGTCCGATGGGATCGCGTTTGGATCTTTCGCGCCCGGATCGAAGGCCCACAGCAGTTTACCGGTGTTCACGTCAAAACCACGGATAACGCCAGAGGTTTCGCGGGTAGAGAAGTTATCCGTTACCGAACCGGCAATCACGATAGTTTTATCGGTGATGATCGGCGGCGAGGTCGGTTCATACAGACCCGGCGTGGTATCCGGCATGTTGGTTTGCAGATTCAGGACACCTTTGTTGGCAAAGGTCTCGCACAGCTTGCCCGTTTCGGCGTTAACTGCAAACAGTCGTCCATCGTTCACCGGCAGCATGATGCGGCGAGGGCAGTCAGCGACCACATCCGGGCTGGCATTATCGGCACGCGCTTCATGGTAAGAAACACCACGGCAGGTCACATGCTGGAATGAAGGGTTAGAGTTGAGCTGTGGATCGAAGTGCCATTTCTCTTTACCGGTAGCCGCATCAAGCGCGAACAGACGCTGGTGCGCGGTACACAGATAAAGCATGTTGCCAACTTTAATTGGCGTCACTTCGTTGGTCAGTTCACCTGGATCGTTAGGCATCTTCACATCGCCGGTACGGAAGACCCAGGCTTCTTTCAGGTCCTTCACGTTGTCGGCGTTGATCTGCTTCAGTGGAGAGTAACGCTGACCTTCCTGATTACGACCATACGCAGGCCAGTCGCTATCGGCAACCTGAGAGATAGCCGCGGCAGGCGTGGATTCCGTGTTCAGCGTGCCTTTGATCTCCTGTGGGTCATTGAAGCCAGCCCAGGTGAGGATGCCACCGCTGATAAGCAGGGCAATCACCAGTGCGGCGACGGCGCCACTGGAAGGAACAATCAGGCGACGCCAGACAAACGGCAGGATCAGCCAGATACCAAAGAACACGAGGATGTCACTGCGTGGCGTCAGTGCCCAGAAGTCGAAGCCGACTTCCCAGACGCCCCAGATCATGGTTGCGAGAAGTAATGCGGCATAAAGCCACAGTGCTGATTGTTTTCTACGCAACAGCAGGACGGTTACGGCAACCATAACCAGACCTGCAATCGGGTAGTACCAGGAACCGCCTAAAGCGACCAGCCAGACGCCACCGATTAACAGATACAGCGCGCAGAAGGCTGCGAACGCTGCTGTTAATGTCACCAGTAGACGCGACTGTTGAGTTTTTGTTTCAGCCATAGAAAAGTACTCGTCAGTTTTGTTAATTATTTGCTAGCAATTAATTATAGGTATTAACAAGTGTGATCGGAATCACAAAATTTGCTTTTTATAACTCATGCGCCAGGGCTATCCATTTGCTGTTATAATGGGTGGCTTGTGAATCGATGCCGGACGCAGATTCATCCGCATTGAGCGATTTTTATTAAAATCATATGGTTAGTAATATGAAACATACTGTTGAAGTGATGATCCCGGAAGCGGAGATCAAAGCGCGTATCGCCGAACTGGGCCGTCAAATCACCGAACATTACAAAGACAGCGGCAGCGAAATGGTGCTGGTTGGTTTGTTGCGTGGCTCTTTTATGTTCATGGCAGACTTGTGCCGTGAAGTGCAGGTGTCACATGAGGTCGATTTTATGACCGCCTCCAGCTACGGCAGCGGCATGTCCACAACCCGTGATGTGAAAATCCTTAAAGACCTGGATGAAGATATTCGTGGCAAAGATGTGTTGATCGTTGAGGACATCATCGACTCCGGCAACACGCTCTCTAAAGTGCGCGAGATCCTGAGCCTGCGCGAACCAAAATCCCTGGCGATCTGCACCCTGCTGGATAAACCAACCCGTCGTGAAGTGCAGGTGCCGGTTGAGTTTGTCGGTTTCTCTATCCCTGACGAATTCGTGGTGGGTTACGGTATCGACTACGCCCAGCGTTATCGCCATCTGCCGTATGTCGGGAAAGTTGTGCTGCTGGACGAGTAATGTTGATTGGGTGCGGGCTGATGCCCTCACCCCAGCCCTCTCCCACCGGGAGAGGGAGAAAACCTCAGGCTTTATTTATGGTTTACGTGCTTGAGTTTGAGGTTGGCAATGCCCGAGCGATAGCGCTGTTCCAGCGTTTCGCGGTTGGTAGCGGTCACTTCCAGATTACGCAGTAACCCGTCATGAATACCGTACGCCCAGCCGTGAATAGATACCTTCTGCCCGCGTTTCCAGGCAGATTGCATAATCGTGGAGTGGCCCAGGTTATAGACCTGCTCCATGACGTTTAGCTCACACAGGGTATCAAGCCGACGCTCTTGCGGCATTTCGCCTAGCAGTGAGCTATGTTTGAACCAGATATCGCGGATGTGCAGCAGCCAGTTATCGATTAAGCCCAGCTCAGTGTTTTCTATCGCAGCCTGGACGCCACCACATCCGTAGTGGCCGCAAATGATGATGTGCTCGACTTCCAGTACATCGACGGCATACTGAACAACCGAGAGACAGTTAAGATCCGTGTGAATGACCAGGTTGGCTACGTTGCGGTGAACGAATAATTCGCCCGGTTCGAGGCCGGTCAGACGCTCTGCCGGAACGCGGCTATCGGAACATCCAATCCATAGAAAGCGCGGGTTCTGCGCTTGCGCCAGTTTCCCGAAAAAACCGGGGTCCTCTTCCACCAGCATCTTTGACCATAGTGCATTGTTGCTGATGAGTGTATCTATGTCATTCATGGAGGTTAACGACCTGTAACCGAGTGATTGCGTTGCGCTACTATAGGGTAACCCGACTTTTAATGAAACCACACAACGTGTGTCAGAACTATAGGTAAGTCTAATTCATGGCGATTGCACTGGAGCTTGAACAGCTTAAAAAAACCTATCCGGGCGGCGTTCAGGCGCTGCGCGGAATAGATCTCAAAGTAGAGGCGGGTGATTTCTATGCGCTTCTGGGGCCAAATGGCGCAGGGAAATCCACCACCATCGGGATTATCAGTTCTCTGGTGAACAAGTCATCCGGCAGGGTGAGCGTGTTTGGTTACGACCTGCAAAAAGATGTCGTTAACGCCAAGCGCCAGCTCGGGCTGGTGCCGCAGGAGTTCAACTTTAACCCCTTCGAAACCGTACAACAGATCGTAGTGAACCAGGCGGGTTACTACGGCGTGGAGCGCAAAGACGCGCTTGAGCGTAGCGAAAAGTACCTCAAACAGCTCGATCTCTGGGAAAAACGCAACGAACGTGCGCGGATGTTATCCGGCGGGATGAAGCGCCGTCTGATGATTGCGCGTGCGCTGATGCATGAACCAAAACTGTTGATCCTCGATGAACCAACCGCCGGTGTGGACATCGAGCTTCGTCGCTCAATGTGGGGGTTCCTGAAAGATCTTAACGATAAAGGCACCACCATTATTCTGACGACCCACTATCTCGAAGAAGCTGAAATGCTCTGCCGCAATATCGGTATCATCCAGAACGGGGAGCTGGTGGAAAACACCTCGATGAAAGATCTGCTTTCTAAGCTGAAATCAGAAACCTTTATCCTCGACCTGGCACCGAAAAGCCCGCTGCCAAAGCTGGAAGGCTATCAATATCGTCTGGTCGATACCTCGACGCTGGAAGTGGAAGTGTTGAGAGAGCAGGGGATCAACAGCGTGTTCGCCCAGCTGAGTGCGCAAGGCGTGCAGGTATTAAGTATGCGTAACAAAGCCAACCGACTGGAAGAGCTGTTTGTCTCTCTGGTTCATGAGAAACAAGGAGACAAGGCATGACGCATCTTTACTGGGTCGCGCTGAAAAGCATCTGGGCGAAAGAGATTAATCGTTTTATGCGCATCTGGGTGCAAACCCTGGTGCCGCCGGTCATCACCATGACACTGTACTTCATCATTTTCGGTAACCTGATTGGTTCGCGAATTGGTGAAATGCACGGCTTCACCTATATGCAGTTTATCGTTCCTGGCCTGATCATGATGGCGGTGATTACCAACGCCTATGCCAACGTTGCGTCATCATTCTTTAGCGCCAAGTTCCAGCGCAACATTGAAGAACTGCTGGTCGCACCTGTGCCTACGCATGTGATCATTGCCGGTTACGTGGGGGGTGGCGTGGCGCGTGGTCTGTGCGTGGGTATCCTGGTCACGGCGATTTCGCTGTTCTTTGTCCCGTTCCAGGTGCATTCATGGCTGTTTGTGGCGCTAACATTGCTGCTGACGGCGATCCTGTTCTCGCTGGCCGGTCTGCTGAACGCCGTATTCGCCAAGACGTTCGACGACATCAGCCTGATCCCGACCTTCGTGCTGACGCCACTGACCTATCTGGGCGGGGTGTTCTACTCCCTGACGCTGCTGCCGCCGTTCTGGCAGGCGCTGTCGCACCTGAACCCGATCGTGTACATGATAAGCGGCTTCCGCTTTGGTTTCCTCGGCATTACCGACGTGCCGCTGTTTACTACCGTTGCGGTGCTGGTGGTGTTTATCCTCGCCTTCTACCTGCTGTGCTGGTATCTGATCCAACGTGGGCGCGGTCTGCGTAGCTAACCTTCGGCCCGGCGACAATCCGTTGCCGGGCGCTTTTCTTTGACAGTTATCACCGTAAGCTAACCTTCACTGGGCTAAACTACTCGCCTGCTAAGGAGGGAGTTATGCTGGGATGGGTCATCACCTGCCACGATGAACAGGCGCAGGATATGCTGGACAAGCTTGACGCTAAATTTGGTCCGCTGGCGCAATGTCGGGCGGTCAATTACTGGCGTGGCTTAAGCACCAATATGCTCAGCCGCATGATGTGCGACGCCCTGCATGAAACCGACACCGGCGACGGCGTTATCTTTCTTACCGATAAATCCGGCGCTGCCCCCTATCGTACGGCGGCATTGATGAGCCATAAGCACGATTGTTGCGAAGTGATTTCAGGAATTAGCCTGCCGTTGCTGGAACTAATGTACCCGCAGCGAGAAACACTCGGCAGCGCCGGGTTTCGCGAGGCTATCGTGGCGCAAGGTACGCCGGGCGTCAGCAGCTTGTGGCATCAGCAACAGAAAAATCCTCCTTTCGTCCTGCTTCACAACCTGTATAAGAATTAAACATTGGTATTGATGTCTCTTTTGCTACAATGACATCAGTTTTTTCGTATCGATAACGATCCAATGCTAACGCGTCTACTATTCCTGCTGTTGTTGTTCGTTTCCGGCATCAGTTCTGCCAGTTTATTAAGTCAGCAAAGACTGCCTGCACAATACATGCAAACCACCGAAGATGCGGCGATCTGGGGGCAGGTGGGTAATGACGTGGTCAACGTTGGCAACGTGCGTGCCGGGCAGATCCTGGCCGTGGTGCCTGCGGCGGCAGATTACTATGAGTTCCGCTTCGGTTTCGGCACGGGTTTTATCGACAAGGGGCATCTGGAGCCTGTGCAGGGCAAGAAGCGCGTTGAAGATGGCCTGGGCGATCTGAATAAACCGCTCAGTAATCAAAATCTGGTCACCTGGAAAGACACGCCGGTTTATAACGCCGCTGACAACAGCAGCGCTCCTTTCGGGACCTTAAGCGCCAATCTCCGCTACCCGATCCTGAACAAGCTTAAAGACCGTCTGAACCAAACCTGGTTTCAGATCCGCATTGGCAACCGCCTGGCGTGGGTAAGCAGTCTGGATGCGCAGGAAGATAACGGTATTCCGGTGATTACCTACCACCATATCCTGCGTGATGAGGAGAACACCCGTTTTCGTCATACCTCCACAACGACCAGCGTGCGTGCCTTTAGCAACCAGATGACCTGGCTGCGCGACCAGGGCTATACCACGCTGACCATGTATCAGCTCGAGGGGTACGTACGTAACAAAATAAACCTGCCTGCTAAGTCGGTGGTGATCACCTTTGATGACGGCCTGAAATCCGTTAGCCGCTATGCTTATCCCATTTTGAAAGAGTACGGGTTTAAGGCAACGGCGTTTATTATCTCATCCCGAATCAAACGCCATCCGCAGAAGTGGGCCCCCAAGTCTCTGCAGTTCATGAGCGTGTCAGAGCTGGAGCAGATCCAGGATGTATTTGATATTCAGTCTCATACCCATTTTTTACACCGCGTAGATGGCAACCATCAGCCGATTTTACTCAGCCGCAGCTACCACATTATTTTGTTCGATTTTAAACGCTCCCGGCGTGATTTGGCACAGTTCAACCCGCATGTGCTTTATCTTTCCTATCCGTTTGGCGGATACAACGATAACGCGGTGAAAGCGGCAAATGACGCCGGTTTTCATCTGGCGGTCACGACCGTGAAAGGAAAGGTAAAACCGGGAGATAATCCGTTCTTACTCAAGCGTCTGTACATCTTAAGAACGGATTCACTGGAGACAATGTCGCGGCTGATCAGCAATCAGCCGCAGGGGTAGCAGCTATCAGGCAACCTGAACCGGGATCGCTTTCGCGGTACGTTTCATGTCATTGTCGCCTTCGAAGTAGGCGACTTTTGGCTGCCAGCGGCGCGCTTCTTCGTCAGACATCATGACGAAGCTTGCGATAATCACGATATCACCCACGTCAGCGCAGTGCGCGGCAGCGCCGTTGACGGAGATGATTTTGGAACCGCGTTCAGCCGCGATGGCGTAAGTAGAGAAGCGTTTGCCGTTGTTCACGTTCCAGATATCAATAGCTTCGTTTTCAAGAATACCCGCCGCGTCGAGGAAATCCTGATCGATCGCGCAGGAGCCTTCATAGTGCAGGTCGGCCTGAGTGACTTTCACACGGTGAAGCTTACCTTGCAGCATTTTGCGAATCATTACGTCTACCTTTAATCATCATGCTTTACCCTCTCATATGCGAAGAGAGGGCAGGTGAGGGGATTTATTCCCAGCAAATACGCGCGCAGTATTGCCCGATTTTTAGTCGGTGTCTACTACGCCAGCTCAACCACTTTATTGTCGATAAGGCGCGCCTGACCCAACCACGCAGCCACCAGGAGAACCGCTCGTTTGCTGGACTCAGTCAGCTCCAGCAGGGTATCGGCGTCGCGGATCTGCACATCGTCAGAACGGAAACCTTTCTCGTTAAGCGCCTGTTCGGCAAGGGCGATAATCTCTTCTGCGGTCAGCTCTTTCGCCAGCAGTTGTTCCGCCATGGTATTCATGACCTTACTCACACCCGGCGCGATTTTACGCTGGTCTGCGGTTAAGTAACCGTTGCGGGAGCTCAGCGCCAGGCCATCTTTCGCGCGCACAATCGGCACGCCAACGATTTCAATGTCGTAACCCATATCCGCAACCATTTTGCGGATCAGTGCCAGTTGCTGGAAGTCTTTCTCACCAAAACAGGCAATATCTGGCTGTACCAGGTTGAAAAGCTTGCTGACGATGGTTGAGACGCCACGGAAATGACCCGGACGGCTTGCGCCTTCCAGCATGGTCGAAATCCCCGGGACATCGACGTAAGTCGCTTCTTCTGTACCCTGTGGGTACACATCGGCAGGTGCCGGAGAGAAAACGATGTCCGTATGGCGTTTCTTCAGTTTTTCGCAATCTTCTTGCAGGGTGCGCGGGTAGCGCGCCAGGTCGTCAGCGCGGTCAAACTGCATTGGGTTAACGAAAATACTGACCACCACGATGTCTGCACGGGCTCCCGCCTCATCGACCAGCTTCATGTGGCCGTCATGCAGGTTGCCCATGGTTGGGACCAGTGCGATACGTTTACCTTCCTGACGTGCTCTGCGGATATGCTGGCGCAGCAGCGGCAGGGTTTCAATGATTAGCACAACGAGACTCCTTAATGGAAACTGTGTTCTTCACCCGGATACACACCGGATTCAACGTCGGCAATATACTGCCTGACCGCCGCGCGCATGTCGCTCGCATCGGTCAGGAAATTTTTGGCAAATTTAGGGATATGTCCACCCGTAATGCCAAACGCGTCGTGCATGACCAGGATCTGACCATCGGTGACGTTGCCCGCGCCAATCCCGATAACCGGAATGGTGAGCGCCTCGGTGATGCGTTTTGCCAGCTCGACAGGAACGCACTCCAGCACCAATAACTGCGCACCGGCGGCTTCCAGCGCCACGGCATCATCAAACAGCGTCTGTGCGGCATCGCCACGGCCTTGTACTTTGTAGCCGCCAAAGATGTTCACCGACTGTGGCGTCAGGCCCAGGTGCCCGCACACGGGGACGGCGCGTTCGGTCAGCATTTTCACTGTGTCCACAAGCCAGGCACCGCCTTCAATCTTGACCATGTTGGCGCCAGCACGCATCACTGCCGCTGAATTTTCAAACGCCTGCTCAGGTGTGGCATAGGCCATAAACGGCAGGTCGGAAAGAAGCAGACATGCGGGTGCGCCACGACGCACAGCACGGGTGTGGTAAGCAATATCCTCTACCGTTACAGGCAGGGTGGAATCATGTCCCTGTACCGTCATCCCTAACGAGTCTCCGACCAACATGACGTTGATCCCTTCTTCGGCAAACAGTTTGGCGAAGCTGTAGTCATATGCGGTGATGGTGGCGAAGCGTCTCTTTTCCTGTTTGCATTTTTGCAGCAAGGAGATGGTGGTTGGTTTCATACGGTTTCCTGATAGCCAAAGCGAATCTTTGCGCATTCTATCAGTAACATTCGAGGGAACAATGATTTTAGGTAATCGATTAACCACAATTGTTTAGTGGTTAATCGATAAAAAAACGGGGTTACCAGCGGGAGGGTTTTTCCGCGTTAAGGCTTTCCAGAATGGCTTTCAGGGAAATGCCATCAGGGAAGGTCAGGTCTGGGGCAACTTCAAACAGCGGCCAGAGCATAAACCCGCGATTTTTCATATCGTAATGCGGAACTGTCAGACGTTCAGTGGTAATAACGTCATGGCCGAACAGCATGATATCGAGATCCAGTGTCCGCGGCCCCCAGCGTTCGGCTTTGCGCACGCGACCCTGCTGCAATTCGATACGCTGGGTGTTGTCCAGCAGCGTTTCGGCGGCAAGGGCGGTTTCCAGCACCACGGCGGCATTCAGGTAATCGGGTTGATCCTGCGGCCCCAGCGGTGGCGTGCGGTAGAAAGAGGATACCGCGATGATGCGGCTTTCAGGGATCTCGCCCAGCGCCTGAACGGCAGCATTCACCTGCTCCAGTGGAGACGCGAGATTGCTGCCGATAGCGATATACGCAAGGGTCATGCCGTGCCTTCGCGACGTGGCGCGCGCTTACGCGGGCGACGGTGGCGACGACGTGGTTCTGGCTCTTCATCCAGACTGGTCAGCATCCCTTTTTGCTCTGGTGGCGCAGAGACCTGGAATTCTCCCCACCACTGTGCCAGGCGTTGCAATTCCTGATTCTTCTCAACTTCAGCGCGCAGGGATAAAAGGTCGAACGCGGCGCGGAATTTAGGATGCTCCATCAGCTTCCAGGCACGTTTACCCTGACGACGTGACATACGCAACTGAAGCTGCCAGATATCACGCACCAGCGTGGTAATGCGTTTTGGAATGGCCAGCGTCCGGCAGCCTTCGTCCAGCACGTCATTTGCGGCCAGCGCAAATGCATCGTAATAGGCCAGACCGCTTTCCTGGGCAATTTTCTGCGCAGTTTCCAGTAACGGATACCAGAACATTGCAGCAAACAGGAACGCAGGGTTCACGCGCATATCATTGTGAATACGGGTGTCAGTATTCTTCAGCACCTGCGCAATGATGCGCTCCATCGAGCTGTCGCCGTTTTCCGTGAAGTAACGGGTAATGGTCGGGAACAGCGGCTGGAACAGGCTGTATTCGCGCAGCAGGTTGTAGGTTTCAAACCCGTAACCAGCTTGCAGCAGTTTCAGCGCTTCTTCAAACAGGCGTGCAGGCGGGACATCGTTAATCAGCGTTGCCAGGCGCGGGATGGGCTCACCGGTTTCCGGGCTGATACGCATATTCAGCTTGGCAGCAAAACGTACGGCACGCAGCATTCGCACCGGATCTTCGCGGTAGCGCGTTTCTGGTGTACCTATCAGGCGAATCAGACCTGCTTTCAGATCCTGCATTCCACCCACGTAATCACGGACAGTGAAATCCGCCACGCTGTAATAAAGGCTGTTAATGGTGAAATCGCGACGCTGGGCATCTTCTTCAATAGAGCCAAAGATGTTGTCGCGCAGCAGCATCCCGTTCTGGCCGCGCTGAGACGTGGTTCGGTCTGCGGGGTTGCCTTCGTGGTGGCCACGGAAGGTGGCAACTTCAATAATTTCAGGCCCAAACATAACGTGAGCAAGACGGAAGCGGCGGCCAACCAGCCGGCAGTTGCGGAATAATTTACGCACCTGCTCTGGCGTGGCACTGGTCGTCACGTCAAAATCTTTTGGTTTTTTGCCCAGCAGTAAATCGCGAACCCCACCGCCAACGAGATAGGCCTCGTAGCCTGCTTTATTCAAACGATAGAGCACCTTGAGGGCATTTTCACTGATATCTTTGCGAGAAATATTGTGCTGCTCACGCGGAATAACCGACATATGGGTTTGTGCAATAGCCTCTTCAGCCATGCTCTCTTCCCGGCTTAGCACCTTACGGCAAAAATTAGCGACTCGGGTAAAAATAGTACACCTCGTAGTGTGTTTTGTTATGAAAAAAGCGGCTAATCATAGCTCAGCATAACGCATTTGAGAATGCTGGATTTTTGGCACTGTTTCGAGTGTCCAGTTAGCAACGGCTAATTTCAGCAATTCATCAATACTCAGGTCCTGCCATTCGCTTGTTATATTCTGGTTGAGAAATCGCAGCGCGTCGATCAAAACGGGCCGTGGATCGCCATCTGGCAGAGCAGGGGCGTGGTTTTGCTTCGACAGCTTATTTCCCTGCGCATTCAGCGCCAGCGGCAAATGAATATATTTCGGGGCAGCCCAGCCAAATTGCTGATACAGCGATATTTGCCGCACCGTTGGCTCAATTAAATCAGCACCACGCACTATTTCCGTCACGCCCTGAAAATGGTCGTCCACGACAACGGCTAAATTATAAGCAAATAAACCATCGCGACGGTGGATGATGAAATCCTCGCGCGCCAGGCGCTCATCAGCCTGAATGTCGCCCGATAATTGATCGTGGAAACGGGTCACAGGGAAATGCTGGACCAGGCGGACGGCTGCGTTTTCCGGGCCATGACCGAGCGTACGGCAATGGCCGTCATAGACGCCCCCCACGCTCTGAATACGCGCACGGGTACAGGTGCAATAGTACGAAAGCCCTTGCTCATAGAGCCACGCCAGACGTTCGCGATAAGCGTCGTGCCGCTTTGACTGCCAGAGAGCCTCACCGTCCCAGTGAAGGCCGTAATGTTCCAGCTGACGCAGGATAGTTTCTGCCGCACCGGGAACTTCACGCGGAGGATCAATATCTTCGATGCGTACACGCCAGATACCCTGGTTTGCACGAGCTTGCAGGTAGCTGCCAAGGGCGGCTATTAAAGAGCCGAAGTGTAATTCACCGGAAGGAGATGGCGCAAAGCGCCCAATATAGTGTGATTCAGACATATCAACAGTAACAAGGCGGGAGAGACTCCCGCCTTTACAGTGAATACAGGGCTGGGATTAACCGGCCATCTGTTTTTCGCGGATTTCAGCCAGCGTTTTACAGTCGATGCACAGATCGGCGGTTGGACGCGCTTCCAGACGGCGAATACCAATTTCAACACCGCAGGATTCGCAGTATCCGAAATCTTCGTCCTCGACCTTTTTCAACGTTTTCTCGATCTTTTTGATCAGTTTGCGTTCGCGGTCACGGTTACGCAGTTCGAGGCTGAACTCTTCTTCCTGAGCGGCACGGTCTACCGGGTCCGGGAAGTTTGCAGCTTCATCCTGCATATGTGTAACGGTGCGATCGACTTCATCCCTGAGTTGATTACGCCATGCTTCAAGAATACGCTTGAAGTGCGACAGCTGGGCTTCGTTCATATACTCTTCGCCCGGTTTCTCTTGATACGGCTCCACCCCAGCGATGGCGAGAATACTCAGGGACGATGTTTTACGGTTTTGCCCTTCTTGCATGTTGCTTCTCCTTAACACGCACTATCGATCCCCGTTTTGGGGGAAAAATCAGGTCGCTATAAATAGCAGATGCTATTCCGAATGGCAATTATCTATACGTAACACTTGACAAGCCTGTGAGGAAAAGCGTATTTGCGCACGCGACCAGAACACATAATAATCAATCGACTACTCCCTTTATAAGACCACGGGGAGAGAGGATCTCAGAGTCATATTATCGGCAGAAAGTTCCGCTTTATAAGCGAAAACCTCCACCCCCTGCTTTTGTGCCTCATTCAACAATTGCGCGTACTTGGGATCGATATGGCGGGCAGGAGAAAATTGTTCAATTGCCGAGTGCAATACTGCAAACAGCAATACGGCGCGCTTGCCCGCCGCCGCTACACTCATCAACTCCCGCAGATGCTTTTGTCCACGTAGCGTTACTGCATCCGGGAAGTAGCCGTTTTCTTGTTCCGCTAACGTCACTGATTTTACTTCAATATAGCACTCAGGCCGATCTTCCGCCTGTAACATAAAGTCAATTCTGCTGCCTTCTTCGCCATATTTCACTTCGCTTTTGTGAACGCTGTAACCCACTAGTTCAGGAATATTTCCTTCGATCAGGGCTTCCTTAACTAATTGGTTCGCTCGCAATGTGTTGACACAAATAAATGCCCCTTGTTGCGTCTGCGTCATCTCCCAGGTATGGGGATATTTGCGTTTAGTATTTTCTGATGTCGAATACCAGATAGTGTCACCCGGGGTTGCGCAACCGGTCATGGCACCGGTATTGGGGCAGTGCAGCGTCAGCTGTTCTCCTTCAGGCGTCACAACGTCCGCGAGAAAGCGTTTGTAGCGTTGAATGAGCGTGGCGTGTTGAAGCGCGGGGCTAAACTTCATCGGAATTCCTTACGGTGTCGCCCAGCGTCCAGCGCTGTACAGGCGTGTATCGGGTGCGTCCTTTTGCAAAGACAGATTCATAAAGCGCGAACGTATCCACCGGAAAAGACCAGTGGAAACCCGGCGGCGGAATGGCCACTGCATGGCTGGCGTCGCGCAGCAGGGTAATATGGGGATGAAAAGGCTGCGGGCTTTGATAGCAACCGCTGCGCGCGGCCTGTGCCCGTAGCATGTTGGCCAGCTGCAACAAACCGCGCGGCGGCTGGCGAGTCCCGAGCCATACCACCCGGGAGCGCAGCCACTGGCCAGCATCATCCAGGTGCAGTGTAAACCCGGGCTGGCTAATACGTCCTGCCATCGACGCTAAGGCGCGCTGCTTTTCAGCGCTTACATCGCCCAGAAAGGCCAGCGTCAGGTGCAGGTTTGCCGCGACAACAGGTCGGCCTGCTTCCTGCGGGAAATGGCTTGCACGCCAGCGAACAATCTGGCGTTGAATAGTGGGGGGCAGTTCAATGGCGAAAAACAGTCGTTTCGACTCAGACATACAGGGGACTCGGTAATGATATGTGGCGATGCTACAATGTACGCCGACTAATGTTAACCCTCTGGAGCTGTTAGTGTCCTCATTGCCAGTCGCCGTCGTAATTCCTGAGCTGCTTGCTGCTTTACAACATGCCCCGCAGGTGTTGCTTAACGCGCCCACGGGGGCGGGGAAATCAACCTGGCTACCGCTACAGATCCTCAAAGACGCAAATCTGCACGGGAAAATCATCCTGCTGGAGCCGCGAAGACTGGCTGCGCGCAATGTGGCACAACGTCTGGCAGAGCTGCTGAACGAGAAACCGGGTGAAACGGTAGGCTATCGAATGCGTGCCGAAACCTGCGTTGGCCCGGCCACGCGGCTGGAAGTGGTCACCGAGGGGATCCTCACCCGGATGCTGCAAAACGATCCTGAACTCACCGGCATCAGTCTGGTCATTCTGGATGAATTCCATGAACGTAGCCTACAGGCCGATTTGGCCCTGGCGCTGCTGCTGGACGTGCAGCAGGGGCTGCGTGACGATCTCAAACTGCTGATTATGTCGGCCACGCTGGATAACGAGCGATTACAGCAAGCCTTACCTGATGCGCCGGTTATCGTCTCCGCGGGGCGTGCTTTCCCGGTTGAACGTCGATATCAGCCGCTGACCACGCATCAGCGCTTTGATGAAGTTGTCGCGATTGCTACCGCAGAGCTACTGCGACAGGAGTCGGGCTCGCTGCTGCTGTTTTTACCCGGCGTGGGGGAAATCCAGCGCGTGCAGGAACAACTGGCAACCCGCGTGGGGAGCGATGTGGTGCTCTGCCCGCTGTACGGGGCGTTGTCGTTAAATGAACAGCGTAAGGCCATTCTTCCGGCCCCTGCCGGGCAGCGTAAAGTGGTGCTGGCAACCAATATTGCCGAAACCAGTTTAACCATTGAAGGCATTCGCCTGGTGGTGGATTGCGCCCAGGAGCGCGTCGCCAGTTTTGATCCGCGTACCGGGCTGACAAAGCTGCTCACGCAGCGGATAAGCCAGGCCTCGATGATCCAACGCGCAGGCCGCGCAGGGCGACTGGAGCCCGGGATCTGTGTGCATCTCACCAGCGCAGAGCAGGCCGAGCGCGCGGTGCAGCAAAGTACCCCTGAAATTTTACAAAGCGATCTTTCCGGCCTGGTCATGGATCTGTTGCAGTGGGGCTGCCCGGATCCGGCTCAGTTGACCTGGCTGAACCCGCCACCTGCGGTGAACCTGGCGGCTGCCCGTACCTTGCTGACCCGGCTGGGGGCGCTGGATGGCAGCCGCTTAACCACGCTGGGGCAGAAAATGGCCGCGTTGGGCAATGATCCTCGTCTGGCTGCCATGCTGGTGGCGGCAAAGGATGATGATGACATTGCCACGGCGGCAAAGCTGGCGGCGATTCTGGAGGAGCCACCGCGCGGCGGAAATAGCGACCTGGCGATGGCGTTTTCACGCAATCAGCCAAACTGGCAGCAGCGGGCGCAGCAGCTTTGCCGGCGGCTCAACAGCCGTGGCGGAACACCGGACAGCAGTCGTATTGCCAGCGCGCTGGCGCAGGCGTTCCCGGACAGAGTCGCCCGGCGTCGTGGTCTGGACGGGCGTTACCAGCTGGCAAACGGCATGGGAGCGATGCTGGACAGCGATGATGCCCTCACCCGGCACGAATGGCTTATTGCCCCCCTATTATTGCAGGGCAGCCAGTCCCCGGATGCGCGGATCCTACAGGCCATTGCGGTCGATATTGATGCCCTGACGCGGGCGTGTCCGCAGTTGCTTCAGCAATCCGATACGGTTGAATGGGATGATGTGCAGGGGACGCTGAAGGCGTTTCGTCGCAGCCAGATAGGCAAGCTCACCCTCGGCACAAAACCGCTGGCCAAACCGTCCGAAGACGAACTGCATCAGGCAATGCTTAACGGCATTCGGGAAAAGGGGCTGAGCGTGCTGAACTGGACGCCAGAGGCTGAGCAGTATCGCATTCGCCTGCACTGTGCGGCGCAGTGGCTGCCGGAAGATGACTGGCCCGCTGTTGATGATGAGACGCTTCTGGCTTCTCTGGAGCGCTGGCTACTGCCGCAAATGAGCGGTGTACACTCGCTGAAGGCACTAAAAGCTCTGGATGTTAAGGACGCGTTACAGAATTTACTGGACTGGTCATTACGTCAACGTCTGGATAGTGAACTGCCTGGGCATTACACTGTGCCGACCGGAAGCCGGATTGCCATTCGTTATCACGAGGATAATCCCCCTGCGCTGGCTGTCAGGATGCAGGAGATGTTTGGCGAGGCGAACACACCGTCCATTGCAAAAGGGCGTGTGTCACTGGTGCTGGAGCTGTTGTCTCCTGCGCACCGACCTTTGCAGATAACCCGCGACCTGAGCGCGTTCTGGGCGGGGAGTTACCGTGAAGTGCAAAAAGAGATGAAGGGGCGTTACCCCAAACACGTATGGCCGGATGACCCGGCGAATACGGCGCCGACAAGGCGGACAAAGAAATATTCGTGAAAGGGGATGATGAGTGCGGCCTGATGCCCTCACCCCAGCCCTCTCCCACTGGGAGAGGGAGAAAACAATTTTGAGAGATTTCTTCTTTCACGGTGATGTGGAAGAAAAGAGAATCTGGCCTTTGCGCCTGAATGTTGCGGAGAAAAAGCATGGCGGGGAATGACCGCGAGCCAATAGGACGTAAAGGGAAACCTGCGCGCCCGGCGAAAGAAAAGGTGAGCCGTCGTCGTAAAGATGAAGATTACGATGATGACTATGAAGACGATTATGAGGATGAAGATCCGATGCCGCGTAAAGGAAAAGGCAAAGGGCGTAAGCCTCGTGGAAAACGCGGCTGGTTCTGGCTGTTGGTGAAGCTGTTCATTGTTTTTGTTGTTCTGATGGCTATCTACGGCGTGTATCTGGATCAGAAGATCCGTAGCCGTATCGACGGTAAAGTCTGGCAGTTGCCTGCGGCAGTATATGGTCGCATGGTGAACCTTGAGCCAGATATGTCGATCAGCAAGAACGAGATGGTAAAACTGCTTGAAGCCACACAGTATCGCCAGGTGTCGAAGATGACCCGTCCTGGCGAATTTACCGTGCAGGCGAAAAGCATCGAAATGATCCGCCGTCCGTTCGATTTCCCGGACAGTAAAGAAGGCCAGGTGCGCGCGCGTCTGACCTTTGATGGCGATCGTCTGGACACCATCGAGAACATGGATAGCAACCGCCAGTTCGGTTTCTTCCGACTCGATCCGCGTCTTATCACCATGCTCTCTTCTGCGAATGGCGAACAGCGCCTGTTCGTGGCACGTAACGGCTTCCCGGATCTGCTGGTGGATACCCTGCTGGCAACCGAAGACCGTCACTTCTACGAGCATGACGGTATCAGCCTTTACTCCATCGGTCGTGCGGTGCTGGCCAACCTGACAGCCGGACGTACGGTGCAGGGGGCGAGTACTTTGACCCAGCAGCTGGTGAAGAACCTGTTCCTCTCCAGCGAGCGCTCCTACTGGCGTAAAGCCAACGAAGCGTACATGGCTGTGTTGATGGATGCGCGCTACAGCAAGGATCGTATTCTTGAGCTGTATATGAACGAGGTGTACCTCGGTCAGAGCGGTGATAACGAAATCCGCGGCTTCCCGCTGGCGAGCCTGTATTACTTTGGCCGCCCGGTTGAAGAGCTGAGCCTCGACCAGCAGGCACTGCTGGTGGGCATGGTTAAAGGTGCGTCCATCTATAACCCGTGGCGTAATCCGAAGCTGGCGCTGGAGCGTCGTAACCTGGTGCTGCGTCTGCTGCAACAACAGCAGGTTATCGATCAGGAGCTGTACGACATGCTGAGCGCTCGCCCTCTGGGTGTGCAGCCGCGCGGTGGTGTTATCTCTCCTCAACCTGCCTTTATGCAGCTGGTTCGCCAGGAATTGCAGAGCAAGCTCGGCGATAAAGTGAAAGATCTTTCCGGCGTGAAGATCTTTACCACCTTCGATTCAGTGGCTCAGGATGCGGCGGAGAAAGCAGCAGTTGACGGCATTCCGGCGCTGAAAAAACAGCGCAAGCTGAGTGACCTTGAAACTGCAATGGTGGTGGTTGACCGTAACACCGGCGAAGTTCGCGCGATGGTGGGCGGGGCAGAGCCGCAGTTTGCGGGCTATAACCGTGCAATGCAGGCGCGTCGTTCGATTGGTTCTCTGGCAAAACCGGCGACCTATCTCACCGCGCTCAGCCAGCCAAATCAGTACCGTCTGAACACCTGGATTGCCGATGCGCCAATCTCCCTGCGCCAGCCTAATGGCCAGGTGTGGTCGCCGCAGAACGATGACAAACAGTTCAGTGGCCAGGTTATGCTGGTGGATGCCCTGACGCGTTCCATGAACGTGCCAACGGTGAACCTGGGTATGGCGCTGGGCCTGCCGGCAATTACGGATACCTGGCAGAAGCTTGGTGTGCCTAAAGAGCAGCTGAACCCGGTTCCGGCGATGATCCTCGGTGCGCTGAACCTGACGCCAATCGAAGTGGCGCAGGCGTTCCAGACCATCGCCAGTGGCGGTAACCGGGCGCAACTTTCCGCCCTGCGTTCAGTCATTGCTGAAGATGGTTCCGTGCTGTATCAGAGCTTCCCGCAGGCGGAGCGCGTGGTTCCGGCGCAGGCAGCCTACATGACACTCTGGACCATGCAGCAGGTTGTACAGCGTGGTACGGGGCGTCAGTTGGGTGCTAAGTACCCTGGCCTGCATCTTGCGGGTAAAACCGGGACCACCAACAACAACGTCGATACCTGGTTTGCCGGTATTGATGGCCGTGAAGTGGTGATCACCTGGGTAGGGCGCGATAACAACCAGCCAACCAAGCTGTACGGCGCGAGCGGGGCAATGTCGATTTACCAGCGTTATCTGGCAAATCAGTCCCCGGTACCGCTGAATCTGGTTGCACCGGAAGATGTCGTTGATATGGGTGTGGATGATTCCGGTAACTTTGTTTGTGGCGGCGGGATGCGTTCATTGCCTGTCTGGACAACGAACCCGGATTCACTGTGCCAGCAGAGCCAGCCTCAGCAGCCTGGTAATCCATTTGATTCGAATTCTCAGCAGCAGCAACCGCAGCAGCAGCAGCAACAACAGCCGCCGCAGCAGCAGAATGAGAAGAAAGACAGCGACGGTGTCGCAGGCTGGATCAAAGACATGTTCGGCAGTAACTAACGCCTTCAATACCCCCTTCCACGGAAGGGGGTATTTTTTTCACCTGTATCCTTCATTTTGTTAACCCCAGTTTTAACTCTGATTAACCCTTCGTTTTCTCTTGATTAATTCTTAAACCCTTAATTCTTGTAGGGCCGCATACTGCTTGCTATACCGCCAGCGTTTCACCTATTATGCTGCGGTCATAATAATAATTCTCGTTTACGTTATCATTCACTTTTACATCAGAGATTCAACATGGCGCTTTCCAATACTGCTCAGCCAATCAACACGTCGCTGCGTAAAATCGCAGTTGTCGTAGCCACAGCGGTTGCCGGCATGTCTGCTTATGCGCAGGCCGCCGATACCCCGAAAAAGGAAGATACCATCACTGTGACCGCCGCTCCGGCTGCGCAGGAAAGTGCATGGGGTCCAGCTCCAACGATTGCGGCAAAACGTACCGCAACGGCGACCAAAACCGATACACCTATTGAGAAAACCCCGCAGTCTATTTCCGTGGTGACACGTGAAGAGATGGACATGAAACAGCCGGGTACGGTGAAGCAGGCACTGGCCTATACGCCAAGCGTTTTTGCGACTCGCGGTTCATCTACCACTTATGACGTGGTTTCTATCCGTGGTTTCACCACTTCCAGCACCGTCAATACCAACCAATATCTGGATGGGATGAAACTACAGGGCGATAACTATTCTGAAGCGTCCATGGATCCGTATTTCCTGGAACGCGTTGAACTGCTGCGTGGCCCGACCTCCGTGCTGTACGGCAAAAGCCACCCGGGTGGCGTGGTGAGCATGGTCAGTAAGCGACCAACAACCGAGCCACTGAAAGAAATCCAGTTCAAAATGGGCACCGATAACCTGTGGCAAACCGGGTTCGATTTCAGCGATGCCATTGATGACTACGGCGTGTGGTCCTACCGCCTGACCGGCCTGGGACGCAGTGAAAATGCGCAGCAGGAGATGGTGAAATCCACCCGCTATGCCATTGCGCCTTCCTTCAGCTGGCGCCCGGATGATAAAACAGACTTCACTTTCCTGAGCAACTTCCAGAGCGATCCGGATGCGGGTTATTACGGCTGGTTGCCGCGGGAAGGTACCGTTGTGCCTTACTATGATGCCAACGGCAAAGCGCACAAGCTGCCGACCGATTTTAACGAAGGCGAGGAAGACAACAAAATCTCCCGTCGTCAGAAAATGGTGGGCTACAGCTTCTCGCATCAGTTTGACGACACCTTTACCGTGCGTCAAAACCTGCGTTACACCAAAATCAACACGCTTTATCGTTCTGTCTACGGCAGCGGCTATATTGCACCAGCGCAAATCAGCCGCGCATACGTCCGTTCCGATGAAGATCTTAACTCCTTCACCGTTGATACTCAGCTTCAGTCCAAATTTGCGACCGGCGCCGTTGATCATACCCTGTTAACCGGTGTCGATTACCTTCGTATGCGTAATGACATTGATGCTGACTATGGCACAGCTGACCCGATCAGCATGACCAAGCCTGCGTATGGCAACCCAAATGTTGACGTGTACTACCTGTACAAAGTGCTTAACCGTCAGGAACAAACTGGCCTGTATGCTCAGGACCAGGCTGAATGGGATAAGTGGGTGCTGACCATGGGTGGCCGCTACGACTTCGCTAAAACCTCTGCGCTGACCCGTACCACCGGAACCACCGCAGAAATTAACGATCAGGCATTTACCTGGCGTGGCGGTATTAACTACCTGTTCGACAACGGTATCACGCCGTACTTCAGCTACAGCGAATCCTTCGAGCCGATTTCAGGAACCACGCAGGGCGGTAAACCGTTCGATCCGGCGCGCGGCAAGCAGTACGAAGTGGGTGTGAAATATGTACCGAAAGATCTTCCGGTTGTCGTGACGGCGGCGGTGTACCAGCTGACCAAAAACAACAACCTGACTGCCGACCCGGCGAACCCGACCAGCGGCTTTAGCGTGCAGGGCGGTGAAATTCGTTCACGTGGTTTCGAACTTGAAGCTAAGGCAGCCGTCAATGCCAACATCGATGTCACGGCGTCTTATAGCTACACCGATGCTGAATATACCCACGATACCTGGTATGAAGGCCGTCGTCCGGCGGAAGTACCACGTAACATGGCCTCCCTGTGGGCGGATTATACCTTCCACGAGACGGCACTGAGCGGCCTGACCGTTGGTGCGGGTACCCGTTACATTGGTAACACGGTATCCTACTATTCAGCCGCATCTTCAAAAGCTTACCAGTCATTTAATGTCGCAGGCTATGCCCTGGCGGATGCAACGGTGAAATACGATCTGGCGCGCTTTGGCCTGCCTGGCTCTTCCGTTGGCGTCAACGTGAATAACATCTTTGACCGTGAGTATGTCTCCAGCTGCTATAGCGAGTACGCTTGCTACTGGGGCGCAGGACGTCAGGTTGTGGCTACCGCGACCTTCCGCTTCTAATCTCTCTATGGGCACGGTTTACCGTGCCCTGTTTATTTAAGTTGGCTGACATGCAGGATATTAAGACGCAATCCGACACCACCTTTACGCTCAATAATCTCTCCTTTCGCGTACCCGGGCGCACCTTGCTGCATCCGCTCTCTCTGACGTTCCCCGCAGGTAAAGTCACTGGGCTCATTGGTCACAATGGTTCCGGTAAATCAACGTTACTCAAGATGCTCGGACGCCATCAGCCTCCTTCAGAGGGTGACATTCTGCTGGACGGACAACCGCTTGATAGCTGGAACAGCAAAGCCTTTGCCCGCAAGGTGGCCTATCTGCCGCAGCAGTTGCCGCAGGCGGAAGGGATGACGGTGCGTGAACTGGTGGCGATTGGGCGTTATCCGTGGCACGGCGCGCTCGGGCGTTTTGGCATGGCCGACAGAGAGAAAGTCGAAGAGGCCATCTCACTGGTCGGGTTAAAACCGCTGGCGCACCGCCTGGTGGACAGCCTTTCCGGTGGTGAACGTCAGCGCGCGTGGATTGCGATGCTGGTCGCCCAGGACAGCCGCTGCCTGCTGCTTGATGAACCGACCTCTGCGCTGGATATTGCCCACCAGGTCGACGTGCTGGCGCTGGTGCATCGCTTAAGCCAGCAGCGTGGTCTGACGGTGATTGCCGTATTGCACGATATCAACATGGCGGCACGTTACTGTGACTATCTTGTCGCCCTGCGTGGTGGCGAGATGATCGCCCAGGGCACGCCATCTGAACTGATGCGCAGCGAAACGTTAGAGCACATTTACGGTATTCCAATGGGTATTTTGCCTCACCCTGCCGGGGCTGCACCGGTGAGCTTCGTGTACTGATGCTGGATCCAATGATTAGTCGCCGTCGCTTACTGACGGCGATAGCGCTCTCACCGCTGCTGTTAAAAATGAACACGGCGCGGGCTGCCGCTATCGACCCCCATCGTATTGTGGCACTGGAATGGCTGCCGGTTGAGCTGATGCTGGCGCTGGGTGTTACGCCGTATGGCGTTGCCGATATCCCCAACTACAACCTGTGGGTGAACGAACCAAAACTGCCTGCGTCGGTTATTGATATTGGCCTGCGAACGGAGCCAAACCTCGAGTTGCTCACGCAGATGAAACCCTCTTTCCTGTTCTGGTCTGCGGGTTATGGCCCGTCGGAAGCGACAATGGCGCGCATTGCACCCGGGCGTGGTTTTTCCTTCAGCGATGGTAAAAAGCCGCTGACGATGGCGAGAAATTCCGTCAACGAGATGGCGCACTTCCTGAACCGCGAGGCGGCAGCGAAACAGCATCTCGACGAATTCGACGCCCTGAACGACAGCCTGAAACCGCGGTTTGCTCGCCGCGGTGAACGCCCGCTTCTGATGGTAACCCTGCTGGATGCCCGTCATATGCTGGTGTTTGGGCAAAACTGCCTGTTCCAGGAAGTGCTTGATAGCTTTGGTATTCGCAACGCCTGGGACGGGGAAATGACCTTCTGGGGCAGTACGACCGTTGGGATCGACCGCCTGGCGGCGTTTCGCGATGTGGATGTGCTGTGCTTTGATCACGGCAACGAACGAGAAATGCAAAAACTGATGTCTACCCCGCTCTGGCAGGCCATGCCGTTTGTACGCGAGCAGCGATTCCAGCGGGTTCCGGCAGTGTGGTTCTACGGTGCAACGCTTTCGGCCATGCATTTTGCCCGTGTACTGGATGGCGCGCTGGGGGGCAAAGCATGAGTTCGCGTATCGCGCGTTTTCCGGCGCTATTGCTGACGGTCATTTTCCTTGTCGCGCTGGCATTAACCGCCTTCAACCTGTCAACGGCACTCCCGCGAGGGCAGTGGGGCGCTGCGCTGACTGCGCCAGACATCGACAATATTCAGCAAATGCTCTTCCACTACAGCCTGTTGTCGCGTCTGGCCATTTCGCTGTTGGTGGGGGCAGGGCTGGGGCTGGTGGGCGTCTTATTCCAGCAGGTCTTGCGTAACCCACTGGCAGAGCCAACCACGCTTGGCGTGGCGACTGGTGCCCAGCTTGGGATCACCATTACGACACTGTGGGCGTTGCCCGGTGCGTTAACCTCGCAGTTTGCAGCACTGGCAGGTGCATGTGTGGTGGGTGCGCTGGTCTTTGGCGTGGCCTGGGGGAAACGTCTTTCACCGGTTACGTTGATCCTGGCCGGGCTGGTGGTCAGCCTTTACTGTGGGGCGATTAATCAGATGCTGGTACTGTTCCATCACGACCAGCTGCAAAGCATGTTCTTGTGGAGTACCGGCACCCTTACCCAGACTGACTGGAGCGTTGTTGAGCGCCTGTGGCCGCAGCTGATTGGTGGTGTGCTGCTGACTCTGCTGCTGCTGCGTCCGTTAACGCTGATGGGACTGGATGACGGCGTGGCGCGCAACCTGGGCCTGGCGTTATCGCTGGCGCGTCTGGCGGCACTGACGCTGGCGATTGTGCTCAGCGCGTTGCTGGTCAATGCGGTAGGGATTATCGGTTTTATCGGGCTATTTGCGCCGCTGCTGGCGAAAATGCTCGGCGCGCGGCGTCTGCTGGCGCGTCTGATGCTGGCTCCGCTGATTGGTGCGCTGATCCTCTGGCTTTCCGATCAGATTATTCTCTGGCTGGCGCGCGTCTGGATGGAAGTGTCCACCGGTTCGGTGACGGCGCTTATCGGCGCGCCGCTGTTGCTGTGGCTGCTGCCGCGTCTGCGCAGCATCAGCGCCCCGGCAATGGATGCGGGCGATAAAGTGTATGCTGAGCGTCAGTCGGTGCTGTGGTTTAGCCTGGTGGGCCTGGCCGTACTGCTGCTGGCTTCCTTTGCGGCGCTCTCTTTGGGGCGCGATGCAACCGGTTGGCACTGGGCTACCGGTGATTTGCTCAATGAATTGCTGCAATGGCGCTGGCCGCGTATCTTCGCGGCGCTTATCGCGGGGGTGATGCTGGCTGTCGCGGGGTGCATTATCCAGCGTCTGACGGGTAACCCGATGGCAAGCCCGGAAGTGCTGGGTATTAGCTCAGGCGCGGCGTTTGGCGTGGTGTTGATGCTGTTCCTGGTGCCGGGGAATGCCTTCGGCTGGTTAATGCCTGCGGGGAGTATTGGCGCGGCGGCCACGCTGCTGGTCATTCTGGTCGCTTCCGGGCGTGGAGGATTTTCTCCTCACCGCATGTTGCTTGCCGGGATGGCGCTCAGCACCGCGTTTACGATGCTGCTGATGATGCTACAGGCGAGCGGCGATCCGCGTATGGCGCAGATCCTGACCTGGATTTCCGGTTCAACCTATAGCGCTACTGGCAGCCAGGTGGTTCACACCGGTCTGGTCATGATTGTGCTGCTGGCAATTGTACCGCTGTGTCGCCGCTGGATGACCATTCTGCCACTGGGCGGTGAAGCCGCCCGTGCGGTGGGGATGGCGCTGACGCCTGCGCGCGTGGCTCTGCTGCTGCTGGCAGCATGTCTGACGGCAACGGCCACCATGACCATTGGTCCATTGAGTTTCGTGGGATTAATGGCGCCGCATATCGCCAGAATGATGGGGTTTCGCAGGACAATGCCGCATATTGTGATGTCTGCTCTCACTGGTGGGGTGATGCTGGTCTTTGCGGACTGGTGCGGCAGGATGGTGCTGTTTCCGTATCAGATCCCGGCAGGACTGCTTTCCACCTTTATCGGTGCGCCGTACTTTATTTATCTGCTGAGAAAGCAGAGTCGGTAGGATGTGTTTCACCCTCTCCCTGTGGGAGAGGGTATCAGGCGGCACATAATTACAACTTCGCAAACACCTTACGCGCTGCGTCGATGGTGTTGTTGATATCTTCTTTGCTGTGCGCCACAGACATAAAGCCCGCTTCAAAGGCAGACGGCGCCAGATACACACCTTCTTCCAGCATCAGGTGGAAGAAACGCTTAAAGCGTTCAACATCGCACTTCACCACGTCCTGATAAGAGGTCACGGTTTTTGCATCGGTGAAGAAGATCCCGAACATCCCGCCCACGTGGTTCACTACCAATGGAATACCTGTCTCTTCTGCGGCGTTCAGCAGGCCGTTTGCCAGCTGCGTGGTCAGGTCGGTCAAGGTTTTGTGGATACCCGGTTGCGCCACTTCGTTTAGACAGGCGAAGCCCGCGGCCATCGCGATAGGGTTACCAGAGAGCGTACCCGCCTGGTAAACCGGCCCGGTTGGCGCCAGCGCTTCCATCACGTCCTTACGACCACCAAACGCGCCGACCGGCATCCCGCCGCCGATGATTTTGCCAAGGCAGGTCAGGTCTGGTTCAACGTCGTAATAAGACTGGGCACCCGCCAGTGCTACGCGGAAACCGGTCATCACTTCATCGATGATCAGCAGCGCGCCGAATTCGTCGCACAGTGCGCGCAGGCCAGGCAGGAACTCAGGCTGAGGTGGGATGCAGTTCATGTTGCCTGCAACCGGTTCAACGATGATGCAGGCAATCTCTTGCGGATATTGCTCGAAAGCTGCGCGAACGGAGCTAAGATCGTTATAGGTGCAGGTCAGGGTGTGTTTGGCGAAGTCGGCAGGTACGCCCGGGGAGTTCGGCTGGCCCAGCGTCAGGGCGCCAGAACCGGCTTTCACCAGCAGACAGTCTGCATGACCGTGGTAGCAGCCTTCAAATTTGATAATTTTGTCGCGGCCGGTAAAACCACGCGCCAGGCGGATAGCGCTCATGGTGGCTTCCGTACCGGAGTTCACCATACGCACCATATCCATGGTCGGCACCAGTTCGGTCACCAGCTCCGCCATTTTGACTTCCATCTCGGTTGGCGCGCCGAAGCTCAGGCCGCGCTGAGCCGCTTCAATGACCGCATTGCGGATAGACGGATGGTTGTGCCCCAGCACCATCGGGCCCCAGGAGCCAACGTAATCAATATAGGCTTTGCCATCGACATCATACAGATACGCGCCGTCAGCACGTTCGATAAACAGCGGCGTGCCGCCTACACCGGTAAAAGCGCGCACAGGCGAGTTCACACCCCCCGGGATAAGCTCGCGGGCTGCACTGTAGAGGTTTTCAGACTTGCTCATTGCGTCATTCCTGGTTCGTAGAAATAAGTTAAGGCGGCTATTCTAAGTGATTCCCGGAAGGTTATGAAATTTTTGCCCCATTAATGCATAAACAATTGTTAAGGATTTTTCAGGGGACGCGGAAGCTGTGTCTGGTAAAATCCGTGCGGCGATTTGTATGATTAAAAAGAACAGGCAATGAAAGCAGACATCCCCTCATTTGAAGAACAACAGTTTGCGCGCGCACGGCACCGCATCAGCATCAGGCGGCTGCTCAATCGCGACAAAACACCGCTGGCTATTTTGCTGGCCGCCGCCGTGGTGGGTACGCTTGCCGGGCTGGCTGGCGTGGCCTTTGAGAAAGCGGTGAATGCCGTGCTCAACTGGCGCATCGGCACGGTGGCAGGGTATGCGGATAACGGATGGTTGGTCTGGGTGTCGGCGTTTGGTTTGTCTGCCCTTTTTGCCATGGCAGGCTATTTTCTGGTACGTAAATTTGCACCAGAGGCCGGTGGTTCGGGTATTCCTGAGATTGAAGGGGCGCTTGAAGAGCTGCGCCCGGTGCGCTGGTGGCGGGTGATCCCGGTTAAATTTATCGGCGGTATGGGCACCCTGGGGGCAGGAATGGTGCTCGGACGAGAGGGGCCAACGGTACAGCTCGGCGGGAACATCGGGCGCATGGTGGGTGACATGTTCCGGATGCGCAGCGCCGAAGCGCGCCATACGTTGCTGGCAACCGGGGCTGCGGCCGGGCTTTCTGCGGCGTTCAATGCGCCGTTGGCGGGGATCCTGTTTATTATTGAAGAGATGCGCGCCCAGTTTCGCTATAACCTGATCTCAATTAAAGCGGTGTTTACTGGCGTCATTATGTCGAGCATTGTCTTTCGCATTTTTAACGGTGAAGGTGCGGTGATTGAGGTGGGTAAACTCACCAATGCGCCGGTGAATACCCTGTGGCTCTATCTGGTGCTCGGCATGGTTTTTGGTGTTGTCGGACCTCTGTTTAACACCCTTATCTTACGTGCTCAGGATATGTTCCAGCGCATTCACGGCGGGAATACCACCAAATGGGTTCTGGTGGGCGGTCTGCTCGGCGGGATGTGCGGCATCATCGGCGTGATTGAACCGAACGCCGCTGGCGGTGGTTTTGGCCTTATCCCTATTGCGGCGGCGGGTAATTTCAGCGTTGGACTGCTGCTATTTATGTTTATCTCACGCGTGATCACTACGGTTCTTTGCTTCTCCTCCGGTGCGCCTGGAGGCATTTTTGCGCCAATGCTGGCGCTCGGCACCTTGCTTGGGACAGCTTTTGGCACAGCCGCTGCCGCGGGATTCCCGGAGTATCACCTTGATGCGGGAACATTCGCGGTTGCCGGAATGGGGGCGTTGCTGGCCGCTTCCCTGCGCGCGCCGTTGACCGGGATCGTGCTGGTCCTGGAAATGACAGACAATTACCAGCTCATTTTGCCAATGATCATTACCTGTCTCGGGGCGACACTATTAGCCCAATTCCTGGGTGGAAAACCGCTATACTCCACCATTCTTGCTCGTACCCTGGCAAAACAAGAGGCAGAACAGGCCTCGACGCAGAATACTTGAATGAATTACCAGGGTATTAGATAATGAAAAAAAGAATTGGGTGATTTTTGCCCAATCGCAGTAAGCAGTATTCATGGGAGCATAAGATGAGTGATGACGTAGTCGCTGTGCCGCTGGAATTTACCGAAGCCGCAGCCAACAAAGTGAAAACCCTGATTGCCGACGAAGACAATCCGGATCTGAAACTGCGTGTATATATTACCGGTGGCGGCTGTAGCGGCTTCCAGTATGGTTTTACCTTTGACGACCAGGTTAACGATGGTGATATGACTATCGAGAAACAGGGCGTTGCGCTGGTGGTTGACCCGATGAGCCTGCAATATCTGGTGGGCGGTGCGGTTGATTACAGCGAAGGTCTGGAAGGTTCGCGCTTTGTGGTCACCAACCCGAACGCGACAAGCACCTGTGGGTGTGGTTCTTCTTTCAGTATCTAACACGAAAAACGGTAACCCCTGGGTTACCGTTTTGCTTTTACCTTCCGTTATCATCCAGCGCAAATGTTGGCAATTTAAGGTGCCAGCGTATCGCCGCTAAACGTATCCCCAGCGTCACCACCATCCCCAGCATGGCTGAGATTTCCAGCGGTAAAGCAAAGGTGTAGTAGGCCGTGGCGTGCACAATTCCGCCAGCAATGCAGGCTGTTGCGTAGATTTCTGTTCGCAGGATCATCGGGACTTCACGTGCCAGAATGTCGCGGATGATCCCGCCACCGACGCCCGTTAAAACGCCCATGCAGATAGCGACCATTGGCCCCGTGCCCGCATTGAAGGCTTTATTGACGCCAATCCCGACAAACACCGCAAGACCTACGGCATCCAGTACCGGCAGTATCCATTTAGGCAGCCTGCGCGGCTGGCGCACCAGCGCAATCGTGAGCAGGCAAGTGACCATCGCCACCACCAGATCGGTAGGGTCTTTTACCCAAAACACCGGGCCATTAGCCAGTGCCATATCGCGGATTGTTCCTCCACCGACAGCCGTCACCACGCCCAATACCAGCACCCCAAACGGATCCATGCGTAATTTCCCGGCCAGCAGAACGCCGGAGATAGCAAAAACGGCTGTGCCAAGAATATCCAGCCAATACACGAGCATCGTTAAATCCTCGAAATGATCAGGTCTACATCTACGTTAATGACTCTGTGCCAGTGCGGCGCAGAGCTGTTTTGCGGCGAGGATAATACGCGGGCTGGCGCGTTCAAACCAGTCACTGTTTAGTGGTATCACCGGTATTTTTAACTGGCCCTGCCAGAATTGTTCAACTTTAGGAATTTCGCTTGCACTCCCGACCACCACAATCGCCTGCGGCTGTCGCGCCAGAACCTGTTCCCGGCTGACCTGCGGCCAGGGCACCCGGCTCGCAGCAAAAATATTTTCACCGCCACAGACCTCCAGCACCTGATTCTGGATAGAACCTTGCCCGGTGGTAAACAGCGGCTGGCTACCAAATTGCAGGAAGACGCGTTTTTTCGTGGTTGTATCGTATTTCGCTTTTAATGCAGCATAGTCGCGAAGCATATTTTGAGCGGCAAGCTCAGCTTTTTGCGGCGCAGGGCTGAAAGGTGCCAGGTTGCGCAGCGCCTGAGCAACTTGCTCAATGCTGACCGCATCAATCCACATCACCTTAATTCCCAGCGAGCTCAGCTGGTTGACTTGCCGCTCTGCATTACCCCCGCGCCAGGCTAATACCACGTCTGGCTTAAGCGCCACAATGCGTTCAAGGTTCATACCTTGCCATGTCGAGACTTGCTCGATGCCTGCGGCCTGTGGGGGATAATCCGAAAAACTGCTTACGCCAACGGGCGTGATCCCGGCCGCAAAGGCCAGTTCAGTATTGGCGGGGGAGAGCGTAATCACACGCGGCGCAGCGTAAAGCCATGCCGGTGCGAGCAGAAGCAGGGCGCCCAGCGCCCTAAGGGTGTTCTTACCCACGTGCCAGTTTCTGCACCAGGGTTTCTACCATCACGGTAGATTGTTTTGCCGCAACGGCCAGGAACTCATCAAAGCTCAGGTGAGACTGCTGATCGGCAACGTCGGAGATGGCACGAACCACCACGAACGGTACGCTGAAGTTATGGCAAACGTGCGCAATGGCAGTGGCTTCCATCTCAACGGCAACCGCCTGAGGGAAGTTGTGACGAATTTTCGCCAGGCCCACGGAACCGTTGATGAACGCATCACCGCTGACAATCAGACCGCGCACGGCGTTGAGGTTCAGTTCGGCAATGCAGCTTTCTGCTGCAGCAACCAGTTTGTCATCCGCTTTAAAACCTGCCGGGCAACCCGGAAGCTGGCCATATTCGTAACCAAACGCGGTAACGTCGGCATCGTGGTAACGCGCTTCATCGGAGACCACGATATCACCCACTTTCAGCGTTGGTGCCAGGCCACCCGCAGAACCGGTGTTAATGATGACATCTGGCTTGCAGCGTTCCAGCAACAGTGTCGCGCCAAGCGCAGCAGCAACTTTACCGATGCCTGATTTCAGCAGAGCAACCTCAACACCATTCAGCTGGCCGGTATAGATCTCACAACCACCAAGAGAGAGGGTCTGACGGTTCTCAATTTTGTCACGCAGCAGCGTAACTTCTTCTTCCATTGCACCAATAATGCCGATTTTCATAGATTTACTCGCGATGTGCCTTGTTAAGATGCATAGTCTATCATGGGCTTTAGTGGAAGCGCATTTCTCACGCGGGGGAGCACATGGCGCAGATCGATTTTCGCACCAAGATTAACTGGCATCGCCGTTTCCGTTCTCCGCAAGGAGACAAGAGTGAACACGAGATCCTGCGCATTTTTGAAAGCGATCGTGGGCGTATCATTAACTCGCCCGCGATACGTCGCCTACAACAAAAAACCCAGGTGTTCCCGCTCGAACGTAACGCGGCAGTGCGCACCCGGCTGACGCACTCGATGGAAGTGCAGCAGGTGGGGCGCTACATTGCCAAAGAGATTTTAAGCCGTCTCAAAGAGCAGAGATTGCTGGAAACGTATGGCCTTGATGAGTTGACTGGCCCGTTTGAAAGCATCGTTGAGATGGCCTGCCTGATGCACGATATCGGGAACCCGCCCTTCGGCCATTTCGGTGAGGCCGCCATTAATGACTGGTTCAAACAGCGGCTTTTCCCCTCGGATGCCATCAGCCAGCCGCTAAGCGATGACCGCTGTGTTGTCCGTGATCTGCGCTTGCGGGAAGGCGAAGAAACGCTTAACGAACTGCGACGTAAGGTTCGCCAGGATCTGTGCCATTTTGAAGGGAACGCGCAGGGCATCCGGCTGGTGCATACCCTGATGCGCATGAACCTGACCTGGGCGCAGGTAGGGTGCATCCTTAAATATACGCGCCCGGCGTGGTGGATGGGTGACCCCCCGGCCTCACACAGTTATTTGATGAAAAAGCCGGGCTATTATTTATCCGAAGAAGTTTATATTGAACGGCTGCGTAAAGAACTTTTACTGACGCCGAATGGCCGCTTCCCCTTAACCTGGATAATGGAAGCCGCAGACGATATTTCCTATTGTGTTGCCGACCTTGAAGACGCCGTTGAGAAAAGAATATTCAGCGTTGAGGAACTTTATCAGCATCTTCATGAAGCCTGGGGAAAACATGAAAAAGGTTCTTTGTTTGCTCAGGTTGTCGAAAATGCATGGGAAAAATCACGCTCAAATTCACTGAGTCGCAGCACAGAAGACCAATTCTTTATGTATTTGCGGGTCAACACGCTAAATAAGTTGGTTCCCTACGCGGCCTCACGCTTTATTGATAATCTGCCGTTGATTTTTAGCGGGGAATTCAATCATGCGCTGCTGGAGGACGATAGCGATTTCAGTCAACTTCTTGAACTGTATAAGAATGTTGCCATGCGCCATGTGTTCAGCCATCCCGATGTTGAACAGCTCGAGTTACAGGGATATCGGGTGATAAGCGGTTTGCTGGAAATTTATCGGCCGTTGCTGCAATTATCGGTCGACGAATTTAGCGAGCTGGTGGAAAAAGAACGCGTGCGTCGTTTACCGATTGAATCCCGCTTGTACCATAAACTTTCGACCCGGCATCGTCTTGCTTACGTCGAAGCGGTTAGCAAGATAGACCGCCATTCTGTTCAGTGGCCAGTGCTGGAATATTATTATCGCTGCCGCCTTATTCAGGACTATATCAGCGGGATGACGGATTTGTATGCCTGGGATGAATACCGCAAGCTGATGGCGGTTGAATAATTTCGGAGTTTTGTAAAGACGGCCAATAAATTTTTACTTTTTCCATAAACTTCATCCCGGAACTAAGCGGTATAAAACGAATCTGAGTTACACAGCAATTTTGCGTTATCTGTAAATCGAGATTGAGAAACATGAAAAAAACCACATTAGCAATGAGTGCACTGGCTCTGAGTTTAGGTTTAGCGCTGTCTCCTCTGTCTGCTTTTGCAGCCGAGACCGCGTCTTCGGCAGCAACCGCGCAGCAGATGCCAAGCCTGGCACCGATGCTCGAAAAAGTGATGCCATCGGTGGTGAGTATTAACGTTGAGGGCAGCACGACCGTCAACACGCCGCGGATGCCGCGTAACTTCCAGCAGTTCTTTGGCGATAACTCGCCGTTCTGCCAGGACGGTTCGCCATTCCAGAGCTCCCCGTTCTGTCAGGGCGGTGGCGCGGGCGATGACAGCCAGGGCGGTAACGGTGGCGCCCAGCAACAGAAATTTATGGCGCTTGGATCGGGTGTCATCATTGACGCAGCAAAAGGCTATGTCGTCACCAACAACCACGTTGTTGATAACGCCAGTAGCATCAAAGTTCAGTTGAGCGATGGGCGTAAGTTTGATGCGAAAGTCGTGGGTAAAGATCCGCGTTCTGATATCGCGCTGATCCAGATTCAGGATCCGAAAAACCTGACGGCGATTAAAATTGCCGACTCCGATGCACTGCGCGTTGGTGATTACACCGTGGCTATCGGTAACCCATTCGGTCTGGGTGAAACCGTGACCTCGGGTATTGTCTCAGCGCTCGGTCGTAGCGGCCTGAATGCGGAAAACTACGAGAACTTTATCCAGACGGATGCGGCGATTAACCGCGGTAACTCCGGTGGCGCGCTGGTTAACCTCAACGGTGAACTGATTGGTATCAACACCGCGATTCTGGCACCAGACGGCGGTAACATCGGTATCGGCTTTGCTATCCCGAGTAACATGGTGAAAAACCTGACCGCGCAGATGGTGCAGTATGGTCAGGTGAAACGCGGTGAACTGGGTATCCTCGGGACTGAGCTGAACTCTGAGCTGGCAAAAGCGATGAAAGTTGATGCCCAGCGCGGCGCATTCGTAAGCCAGGTGATGCCGAACTCGTCCGCTGCGAAAGCGGGTATCAAGGCGGGTGATGTCATTACCTCCCTGAACGGAAAACCTATCAGTAGCTTCGCCGCACTGCGTGCAGAAGTGGGTTCAATGCCGGTGGGCAGCAAAATTACCCTCGGCCTGCTGCGTGATGGCAAACCTGTAAACGTAAGCCTTGAGTTGCAGCAGAGCAGCCAGAACCAGGTTGACTCCAGCACCATTTTCAGCGGCATTGAAGGCGCTGAAATGAGCAACAAGGGCGAGGATAAAGGTGTGGTGGTGAACAACGTGAAAGCGAATTCACCGGCTGCCCGTATCGGCCTGAAAAAAGGCGATGTGATCATGGGTGCGAACCAGCAACCCGTGAAAAACATCGCTGAATTGCGCAAAATTCTCGACAGCAAACCTTCAGTGCTGGCGTTGAATATTCAGCGTGGCGACTCCTCACTTTATCTGCTGATGCAGTAATCCCCCTAAGCCCCTGCTCGTTGCTGAGCAGGGGTTTTCTCGTTTCTGTGACCCTTTCCACAAGTCCATACTTATTCCTCTGACTTTGTGCATTCGCACAATGCGGCAGTGATTGAACTCCCCTATGCTTGAGCTCTGCTCACAGGAGGGTTACATGGCTGGCTGGCATCTTGATACCAAAATGGCGCAGGATATCGTGGCGCGCACCATGCGCATCATTGATACCAATATCAACGTAATGGATGCCCGTGGGCGCATTATCGGCAGTGGCGATCGTGAACGCATTGGGGAATTGCACGAAGGTGCGCTGCTGGTGCTCTCTCAGGGGCGCGTGGTGGATATCGACGATGCGGTGGCGAAACACCTCCATGGCGTTCGCCAGGGCATTAACTTACCGCTGCGACTTGAAGGCGAAATTGTCGGGGTGATTGGCCTGACCGGGGAACCGGAATCGCTGCGTAAATATGGCGAACTGGTCTGCATGACGGCAGAAATGATGCTTGAGCAGTCGCGCCTCATGCACCTGCTGGCGCAGGACAGTCGGTTGCGCGAAGAGCTGGTCATGAATCTTATTCAGGCGGAGGAGCACACCCCTGCACTCAGCGAGTGGGCGCAGCGTCTGGGCATCGATCTTAATCAGCCGCGCGTAGTGGCGGTGATTGAGGTGGACAGCGGCCAGCTTGGCGTGGACAGCGCCATGGCGGAGCTACAGCAGTTGCAAAATGCGCTGGCAACACCAGAGCGCAACAACCTGGTGGCGATTGTTTCCCTGACCGAGATGGTCGTGCTTAAACCGGCGCTCAATCAGTTTGGCCGCTGGGATGCAGAAGATCACCGTCGCCGGGTGGATCAGCTTATCGCCCGGATGAAAGAGAACGGCCAGCTTCGTTTTCGCGTGGCGCTGGGGAACTACTTTACCGGGCCGGGCAGCATTGCCCGTTCGTGGCGAACCGCACGCACTACTATGATGGTGGGCAAGCAACGGATGCCCGAGAGCCGTAGCTACTTCTATCAGGATCTGATGCTGCCAGTCTT
Organism: Enterobacter sp. C4G1; assembly: GCF_052886895.1. Classification (NCBI taxonomy): domain Bacteria; kingdom Pseudomonadati; phylum Pseudomonadota; class Gammaproteobacteria; order Enterobacterales; family Enterobacteriaceae; genus Enterobacter; species Enterobacter sp. C4G1. The sequence goes on from NZ_JBQVVV010000001.1 coordinate 1,936,245, forward strand.
GCTCGACAGCCTGCGCGGCGGCTGGCAGGCCAATGAACTGGCGCGCCCGTTAGTGCGACTGAAAGCAATGGATAACAACGGCTTGCTGCGCCGTACATTGCAGGCATGGTTTCGCCATAACGTGCAGCCACTGGCAACATCGAAAGCGCTGTTTATCCATCGTAATACGCTGGAATACCGGCTTAACCGGATCTCGGAACTGACGGGGCTGGATCTGGGGAATTTTGACGACAGGCTGCTGCTGTATGTGGCGTTACAGTTAGATGAGCAGAGATGAGGGTTTCACCCTCTCCCTGTGGGTGTACAGTCCGGGGACATAGTGAACGCTTGTTCGGGGACATGGTAGACACTTACAACTAAGGCATAAGAACCCGTTTATGGAGTCGCTTATGCCCTGGGATGCGAGAGATACCATGTCATTACGTACCGAGTTTATATTGTTCGCCTCGCAGGACGGGGCGAACATCCGTTCCCTTTGCCGTCATTTCGGCATTTCACCTGCCACCGGCTACAAGTGGCTTCACCGCTGGGCGGAGGAAGGTGCTGCCGGTCTTCAGGACCGTCCCCGCATACCTCATCACTCTCCGAACCGCTCATCAGACGATATTGCTGACCTGCTGCGTATGGCGCATGAACGCCATGAACGCTGGGGCGCGCGCAAGATTAAGCGCTGGCTCGAAGACCAGGGGCACGTCATGCCTGCCTTCAGCACCGTCCATAACCTGATGGCCCGTCACGGCCTGCTGCCGGGCACAGCACCGGGTATTCTTGCCACGGGCCGCTTCGAACATGCTGCACCCAACCGGCTCTGGCAGATGGATTTTAAGGGGCACTTCCCCTTTGGCGGGGGCCGCTGTCATCCGCTCACCCTGCTGGACGACCACTCCCGTTTCTCCCTGTGTCTGACACACTGTTCCGATGAACGGCGTGAGACCGTACAGCAGCAACTGGTCAGCGTGTTTGAACGCTACGGCCTGCCGGAGCGGATGACAATGGACAACGGCTCGCCGTGGGGTGACACCACTGGCACCTGGACGGCGCTGGAGCTGTGGCTGATGCGCCTGGGTATCCGGGTGGGTCACTCACGGCCTTATCATCCGCAGACACAGGGCAAGCTGGAGCGTTTTCACCGCAGCCTGAAGGCGGAAGTACTGCAGGGTAAGTGGTTCGCAGACAGCGGTGAAGTGCAGCGCGCCTTCGACCACTGGCGCACCGTCTATAACCTGGAACGGCCACACGAGGCCCTGGATATGATGGTGCCGGGGTCGCGGTATCAGCCGTCTGCGCGGCAGTACAGCGGCACCATGGCGCCACCGGAATACGATGAAGGGGTAATGGTCAGGAAGGTGGATAGCAGCGGGAAGCTGAGCGTCAAAGGTATCTGTCTGAGAGCAGGTAAGGCCTTCAGGGGGGAAAGCGTCGGGATGAAAGAGACACGGGAAGAAGGGTATTACGAGGTGTGGTGGTACAGTACAAAAGTGGGGGTGATCGACCTGAAGAAAAAGTCGATCACCATGGGTAAAGGATGTTAAAAAGTGTTCACCATGTCCCCGAACACCTGTCTACCATGTCCCCGGACTGTACAGTGGGAGAGGGCCGGGGTGAGGGCATCAGGCCGCACCCAACTTATTTATTGCGAGTTAATTTCTCAAGATCCGCTTCAATTTCGCTGATCTTGTTGGTAACAACGCTTTCCAGATGACGCAGGTCATCAAGGATCTTACGTTTGAGATCGACTTCGGTGCGATCGCGCTGGCAGATCTGATCGAGTTCATCGATCACATAGCGCAGGTTCGGGCTAATTTCCTGAACCTCTTTGTATCCCTGACCGATGCCATCGGCAACGACGGTCTTACGCTGGCGTGGGTATTTAAACTTCACGCTCTTGGCGAAAAACTCTCCTTTGTCCTTGTGAAAATAGATTTTCAAAATATCGTTATTGGCTTCCTGACGGAGGCTGTAACGATCAATTTCATCAGGATTGGTAATGCCCAGACTTTTCAGATTATCGTACATAGCGGTACCCTTGATCTCAACATAACCTTTGAATAATTAACGAAAAAATCTATTTTCGCCACCCTCAGATACAAAAAAAGCGGGGTTGCCCCCGCTTTTTGTTATACCCGATTAATCGATGGTGCGCAGCAGTTCGTTGATACCCACTTTGCCGCGCGTTTTCGCATCGACTTTCTTCACTATAACCGCGCAGTAGAGGCTGTATTTGCCATCTTTTGACGGCAGGTTACCGGAAACAACTACGGAGCCCGCAGGGACGCGTCCGTAATGCACTTCGCCGGTTTCACGGTCATAAATGCGGGTGCTCTGGCCGATGTAAACGCCCATGGAGATAACAGAGCCTTCTTCCACGATCACGCCTTCAACCACTTCAGAGCGTGCGCCGATGAAGCAGTTGTCTTCGATGATGGTTGGGTTCGCCTGGAGAGGCTCCAGAACGCCACCGATGCCCACGCCGCCGGACAGGTGGACGTTTTTACCGATCTGCGCGCAAGAACCCACTGTTGCCCAGGTATCCACCATAGTGCCTTCGTCAACGTAAGCACCGATGTTCACGTAGGATGGCATCAGCACGGTGTTGCGTGCGATGAATGCGCCCTGACGAACTGCCGCTGGTGGAACCACGCGGAAACCTTCTTTCTGGAAGCGCGCTTCGTCGTAGTCAGCGAATTTCATCGGGACTTTATCGAAGTAGCGGCTTTCTGCTCCGTCGATAACCTGGTTATCGTTGATACGGAAAGAGAGCAGCACGGCTTTTTTCAGCCACTGATGAGTTACCCACTGACCGTTGATCTTTTCTGCTACACGCAGTGCACCGGAATCCAGCAGGGAAATCACCTGGTTAACGGCTTCACGGGTAACGGTATCCACATTTGCCGGGGTAATCTCGGCGCGACGCTCAAAAGCGGACTCAATAACGTTCTGTAACTGCTGCATTGTTTACTCTTTCCATTTCACTAAAAAACACGTCACCCTTTATCGTTTGGATTGAGGGCTGCTGTCAACCGTTGTTGCACTTCAAGTTGCAGGTCATTATTAAGGGCACGCCGGTCGGCGGTCGCGATTATAAATAAATCTTCTACTCGCTCGCCAATGGTTGTAATTCTGGCCCCGTGAAGCGAAATTCCCAGATCGGCAAAAACCTGGCCCACGCGGGCGAGTAGCCCTGGCTGGTCGAGCGCGATCAGCTCCAGGAACGATTTACGATCGGTATGGGTCGGCAGGAAATTGACCTCGGTATCGACGGTAAAGTGCCGTAATTTCGCGGGCTGACGTCGCGGCTGCGGCGGCTGCCAGCTGTGCTGGGTAATCGCCTGCTCCAGGCCAAAGCGTATCCCTTCGTGCCTGTCCGGCGACAACGGGCTGCCATCCGGCTCCAGCACAATAAAGGTGTCCATCGCCATGCCGTCGCGGGTGGTAAAAATCTGCGCGTCGTGAACGCTCAGGTTTCGCCTGTCTAGCTCGGCGCAGACGGCGGCAAACAGATAGGCTCGGTCCGGGCTCCAGATAAAGATCTCCGTACCGCCGCGCGTGGCCTGCGGGCTAAGCAGGATCATCGGCTTCGACAAGTCGTGCTTTAGCAGATGCCGTGCGTGCCACGCCAACTGGTTTGGGCTGTGGCGGACAAAGTAGTTGGCACGACAGCGCGCCCATATCTGATGCAACGCCTCTTCATCAATGTTATCCATCCGCAGCAACGCCAGCGCCTGTAGCTGGTGATGGCGCACCCGCTCGCGCATATCCGGGGTATTTTGCATTCCGCGGCGCAGCTGTTTCTCGGTGGCGAAGTAGAGTTCGCGCAGCAGGCTTTGCTTCCAGCTGTTCCACAGCGTTTCGTTGGTGGCACAGATATCTGCCACCGTCAGGCAGACCAGATAGCGCAGGCGGTTTTCCGTCTGCACCTCTTCGGCGAACTGCTTAATCACTTCAGGATCCTGGATATCACGGCGCTGGGCGGTGACCGACATCAGCAGGTGGTGGCGTACCAGCCAGGCCACAAGCTGCGTTTCTCGTGAATTGAGTCCATGCAGTTCGGCAAATTTCAGGACATCCTGCGCCCCGAGTACCGAGTGGTCGCCACCACGGCCTTTAGCAATGTCGTGGAACAGGGCGGCAATCAGGATAAGTTCCGGGTGCGACAGGCGTGGCCACAGCTCAACGCACAGTGGATGACGAGAACGGGTCTCTTCCTGAGCAAAGCTTTCCAGCTTGAGCATGACGCGTATCGTGTGTTCATCCACCGTGTAGGCATGGAAAAGATCGAACTGCATCTGGCCGACGATATGTGACCACTGGGGCATGTAGGCCCACAATACACTGTGACGGTGCATTGGCAGCAGGCCACGGCTCACTGCACCCGGATGACGGAGCATACTGAGGAACAGTGAACGCGCTTCCGGGATATAGCACAGGGGCTGTGTCAGATGACGACGGGCATGGCGCAGATGACGCAGGGTTGTGGAGTAGATCCCGGTGATCGCGCTGTTACGAACCATGGTGTAGAACATGCGCAGGATCGCTTCTGGCTCACGAATGAACAGCGTTTCGTCGCGCAGATCGATAAGTGTGCCGCGCAGCTGGAATTCGTCATCAATCGGGCGCGGTTTTTCGTCTGCCGTCAGCGCCAGGATCGCCTCATCGAACAGCTGCAACAGCATCTGGTTCAGCTCGGTGACGCGGCGAGTCACACGGAAGAAATCCTTCATCATATGCTCGACCGGCTCGTTGCCTTCGCCGCTGTAGTTCAGACGCTGGGCAACGCTGAGCTGGCGATCAAACAGCAGGCGGTTGTCATAGCGATTCAGTTCCAGATGCAGGGCAAAGCGGATACGCCAGAGCAAGTGCAGACATTCATTCAGTTCATTACGTTCGGCTTCGGTCAAAAAGCCGAACCCTACCATTTCATCCAGTGAGGTCGCGCCGAAATGGCGCCGGGCCACCCACTGCAACGTGTGTATGTCGCGCAGGCCGCCAGGGCTGCTTTTAATATCGGGCTCGAGGTTATAGCTGGTGCCGTGGTAGCGCTGATGGCGCTGGTTTTGCTCTTCGACCTTCGCGGCAAAGAACTTTTCAGATGGCCAGAAGCCGTCGCTGAAAATGTGTTTCTGTAGTTCCAGGAATAGCGCAACATCGCCAATCAACAGGCGGGTTTCAATCAGATTAGTGGCAACGGTAAGGTCAGATAACCCTTCGAGCAGGCACTCTTCAAGTGTGCGCACGCTATGACCGACTTCCAGCTTCACATCCCAGAGCAGCGTCAACAGCTCGCCAATTTTTTGCGCCTGGTCGTCCGGCAGCTTCTTGCGGCTTAAGATCAGCAGGTCGATATCGGAAAGCGGATGAAGTTCACCCCGACCATAGCCCCCGACGGCAACCAGTGCGACATCGCTAATCTGCCCGAAACCGTAATCGATCCATAAACGTTGCAGCAGCTGGTCGATAAATTCGGTTCGCGCTTCTATCAACTGTTCGGCAGAGATACCCGCGTCGAAAGCACTGCCCAGCCAGCGCTGGAAGACATCCATATGCGCTTTGATGTCGGCACAGGTCAGCTCACGCTGCGGCCAGACGCCGGGGTTATCGGGCTGATCGGGGAGGGTGGGAAGTGCTGTGTTAGCATACTGTTCGGGTAAAAGATTACTCATCGCGCGCCACCCATAAGAAAAAGCTATCACCATTAAAAAAGCCGGCATTTGCCGGCTTTTTATCATTCGTTGTGCGTCAGTATCGCCGGGATGGTGTCATCCTTGCGCAACGTCATAATTTCGCAGCCGTTGTCTGTCACCACAATAGTATGCTCGTACTGCGCAGACAAGCTTCTGTCTTTGGTTTTCACCGTCCAGCCATCTTTCATGGTACGGATGCGGTAGTCGCCAGAGTTGACCATCGGTTCAATGGTGAAGGTCATCCCTTTTTGCAGCACCACGCCACCGTCATCGGCATCATAGTGCAGAACCTGCGGTTCTTCGTGGAAGACGCGGCCAATGCCGTGACCGCAATATTCGCGAACCACAGAGAAGCCTTCGGCTTCAACGAATTTCTGAATAGCCGCGCCAATGGTGCGCAGACGGATGCCCGGCTTAACCATTTTCAGCGCCAGGTAGAGGCTTTCCTGCGTTACTTTGCACAGGCGCTCACCCAGAATAGTTGGTTTGCCGACGATGAACATCTTTGATGTGTCACCGTGATACTCGTCTTTAATAACGGTGACGTCGATGTTGACGATGTCGCCATCTTTTAGCAGCTTTTCGTCATCCGGAATACCGTGGCAAACCACTTCATTAATAGAGATGCAGACGGATTTCGGGAAACCGTGATAGCCGAGGCAGGCGGAGACTGCCTGCTGCTCGTTAACGATATAGTCATTACAAATGCGATCCAGCTCGCCGGTGCTGACGCCCGGTTTCACGAACGGCTCGATCATTTCAAGCACTTCAGCGGCCAGACGACCGGCGACGCGCATCTTTTCAATTTCTTCAGGTGTCTTAATAGAGATAGCCATGTAATCTGTCCATCGGTGTCGATTTTTTCGACAATACTAGTTCAAGTGTCGTCAATGGTATCAGTCAGGCGCACCCCGTGCCAAATTGAGAATCATTAACAGCACACTCAGCCAACAACTGTTGGTGTCTGGCCGTGTTTTGTGGTATAAAGCGCGCCGGACTTCCGATCCATTTCAGATACACAGGCTGGACGGAAGCGACAAATCTCACTTTGTGTAATAACACACACGTATCGGCACATGTTCCGGGGTGCCCTTTGGGGTCGGTAACATGGGATACGTGGAGGCATAACCCCAACTTTTAATATAGAGGTTTTAAACATGGCAACTGTTTCCATGCGCGACATGCTCAAGGCTGGTGTTCACTTTGGTCACCAGACCCGTTACTGGAACCCGAAAATGAAGCCTTTCATCTTCGGCGCACGTAACAAAGTTCACATCATCAACCTTGAGAAAACTGTACCAATGTTCAACGAAGCCCTGGCTGAGCTGAACAAGATCTCTTCCCGTAAAGGTAAGATTCTGTTCGTTGGTACTAAGCGCGCTGCAAGCGAAGCTGTGAAAGATGCTGCTAACAGCTGCGATCAGTTCTTCGTGAACCATCGCTGGTTGGGCGGCATGCTGACCAACTGGAAAACCGTTCGTCAGTCAATCAAACGCCTGAAAGATCTGGAAACCCAGTCTCAGGACGGTACTTTCGACAAGCTGACTAAGAAAGAAGCGCTGATGCGTACTCGTGAACTGGACAAGCTGGAAAACAGCCTGGGCGGTATCAAAGATATGGGCGGCCTGCCAGACGCGCTGTTCGTAATCGATGCAGACCACGAGCACATCGCAATCAAAGAAGCTAACAACCTGGGTATCCCAGTATTCGCTATCGTTGATACCAACTCCGATCCGGACGGTGTTGACTTCGTTATCCCGGGTAACGACGATGCAATCCGTGCTGTTAGCCTGTACCTGAGCGCTGTAGCTGCTACCGTTCGTGAAGGCCGTTCGCAGGATCTGGCTTCTCAGGCGGAAGAAAGCTTCGTAGAAGCTGAATAATAAGGTTTCACCCCTTATTAGTACCGTGTATGAATAGGGGCCAATTATCGGCCCCTTTTTTCAATTTATACTGTTTGGCTTCTGGCCGGGCAGTTCACATCTCCCGAGGATTTAAGAATGGCTGAAATTACCGCATCCCTGGTAAAAGAGCTGCGCGAGCGTACTGGCGCAGGCATGATGGATTGCAAAAAAGCGCTGACTGAAGCGAACGGCGACATCGAGCTGGCAATCGAAAACATGCGTAAATCCGGTGCGATCAAAGCAGCTAAAAAAGCAGGCAACGTTGCTGCTGACGGCGTGATCATCACTAAGATCGACGGCACCTACGGCATCATTCTGGAAGTTAACTGCCAGACTGACTTCGTTGCTAAAGATGGCGGTTTCCAGGCATTTGCGAACAAAGTACTGGACGCAGCTGTTGCTGGTAAAATCACAGACGTTGAAGTTCTGAAAGCACAGTTCGAAGAAGAACGTGTTGCTCTGGTTGCTAAGATCGGTGAGAACATCAACATTCGTCGCGTTTCTTCTCTGGAAGGTGACGTTCTGGGTTCATACCAGCACGGTGCTCGCATCGGTGTTCTGGTTGCTGCTAAAGGCGCTGACGAAGAGCTGGTTAAACAGCTGGCAATGCACATCGCTGCAAGCAAGCCAGAATTCGTTAAACCAGAAGACGTGTCTGCTGAAGTGGTAGAAAAAGAATACCAGGTTCAGCTGGATATCGCGATGCAGTCTGGTAAGCCAAAAGAAATCGCAGAGAAAATGGTTGAAGGCCGCATGAAGAAATTCACCGGCGAAGTTTCTCTGACTGGCCAGCCTTTCGTAATGGATCCAAGCAAGTCTGTTGCTCAGCTGCTGAAAGAGCACAACGCTGACGTAACTGGCTTCATCCGCTTCGAAGTGGGCGAAGGCATCGAGAAAGTTGAGACTGACTTCGCAGCAGAAGTTGCTGCAATGTCCAAGCAGTCTTAATGATTGAAAAGGAGCCGCCTGAGGGCGGCTTCTTTTTGTCACCCGTCATACAAAATCAGACAGGTTACTGTATCCCTGCGCTGGTTTGCGACATAACATGTCGCCAGAATTAACCCCATCTTAATCGTTGACAGTCTCAGGAAAGAAACATGGCTACCAATGCAAAACCCGTGTACAAACGCATTCTGCTTAAGCTGAGTGGCGAAGCGCTGCAGGGAACGGAAGGCTTCGGTATTGACGCAAGCATCCTTGACCGCATGGCGCAGGAAATCAAAGAGCTGGTTGAACTGGGCATCCAGGTCGGTGTGGTCATTGGTGGTGGTAATCTTTTCCGTGGCGCTGGTCTGGCGAAAGCAGGTATGAACCGCGTTGTGGGCGACCACATGGGGATGCTGGCAACCGTGATGAATGGCCTGGCAATGCGTGATGCGCTGCATCGTGCCTACGTGAATGCCCGCCTGATGTCCGCTATTCCCCTGAATGGCGTGTGCGATAATTACAGCTGGGCGGAAGCGATTAGCCTGCTGCGTAACAACCGCGTGGTGATCCTCTCTGCCGGTACGGGTAACCCGTTCTTTACTACCGATTCCGCAGCCTGCCTGCGCGGTATCGAAATCGAAGCCGACGTGGTGCTGAAAGCGACCAAAGTCGATGGCGTGTTTACTGCCGATCCGGCAAAAGATCCGTCTGCTACCATGTACGATCAGCTGAGCTACAGCGAAGTACTGGATAAAGAGCTGAAAGTAATGGATCTTGCCGCCTTCACGCTGGCTCGCGACCATAAACTGCCAATTCGTGTCTTCAATATGAACAAGCCTGGCGCGCTGCGTCGCGTGGTAATGGGCGAAAAAGAAGGCACTTTGATCACGGAATAATTTCCGTTGGCGATAAATACAGGTAAGATTCCGCTTTAATTTGTAGTGGTATCTTACCTGGGCGCGCCTTTGGCGTTGTCATGAATTAAACGCGACTATACTTAGCACACCTGTAGCAGCTGTGCTGGCGGATAGTCTGCCTGAGACAAGTTTTCAAGGATTCGTAACGTGATTAACGACATCAGAAAAGATGCTGAAGTACGCATGGACAAATGCGTAGAAGCGTTCAAAAACCAAATCAGCAAAATTCGTACTGGCCGCGCTTCCCCAAGCCTGCTGGATGGCATCGTGGTGGAATACTACGGCACGCCAACCCCACTGCGTCAGCTGGCTAACGTCACTGTTGAAGACACCCGTACGCTGAAAATAAACGTATTCGACCGTTCTATGGGCCCGGCAGTAGAAAAAGCGATTATGGCTTCCGATCTGGGTCTGAACCCAAGCTCTGCGGGCACTGATATCCGTGTTCCACTGCCTCCACTGACGGAAGAGCGTCGTAAAGACCTGATCAAAGTTGTTCGTGGCGAAGCTGAGCAGGGTCGTGTTTCCGTGCGTAACGTGCGTCGCGACGCGAACGATAAAGTTAAAGCATTGCTGAAAGACAAAGAAATCAGTGAAGATGACGATCGTCGTTCCCAGGACGACGTACAGAAACTGACTGACGCAGCCATCAAGAAAATTGATGCGGCGCTGGCAGATAAAGAAGCGGAACTGATGCAGTTCTGATTTCTGTCGTACACTGACAAACGCCGTTCAGAGAGCCTAAGTGGCTTGCTGGCGGCGTTTTGCTTTTATCTGGTCTAACATTTTTCCGGGCATCTCATGAAGCATTTAACTCTCCTCGGCTCAACCGGCTCTATTGGTTGCAGCACTCTCGACGTTGTTCGCCATAATCCTGACATCTACACCGTGACTGCCCTCGTGGCCGGAAAGAACGTGCAGCGTATGGTTGAGCAGTGTCTGGAGTTTGCGCCTCGCTATGCGGTAATGGATGACGAGGGCAGTGCTCGCCAGGTGAAAGCCTTGCTGGAAGAGAAGGGCAGTCGTACCGAAGTGTTGAGCGGGCAGCAGGCGGCTTGCGAAATGGCTGCGCTGGATGAAGTTGATCAGGTGATGGCGGCAATCGTCGGCGCGGCAGGGCTTCTGCCGACGCTTGCCGCTATTGATGCCGGTAAAACGGTATTGCTGGCAAATAAAGAGTCATTGGTGACCTGCGGGCGTCTGTTCATGGATGCTGTAAAACAGCGCGGAGCGCGTCTTTTGCCGGTAGACAGCGAGCACAACGCGATTTTTCAGAGTTTACCTCAACCTTTTCAACAGAACCTGGGGTACGCTGACCTGGAGCAAAATGGCGTTGTGTCTATTCTGCTTACCGGGTCTGGTGGCCCGTTCCGGGAAACACCACTGTCTGAACTGCGCGCAATGACGCCGGATCAGGCGTGTCGTCATCCGAACTGGTCGATGGGGCGTAAGATCTCCGTTGATTCTGCCACCATGATGAACAAAGGTCTGGAATACATTGAAGCTCGCTGGCTGTTTAACGCATCGGCGAAACAGATGGAAGTGCTGATCCACCCGCAATCGGTGATTCACTCGATGGTGCGTTATCAGGATGGGAGCGTACTGGCACAGTTGGGCGAGCCGGATATGCGTACACCTATCGCGCACTCAATGGCGTGGCCAAATCGTGTGAAATCGGGCGTAAAACCCCTCGATTTTTGCAAGTTAAGCTCACTGACCTTCAGCGAGCCCGACTATGACCGCTACCCGTGTCTGAAACTTGCCATGAATGCGTTTGACCAGGGGCAAGCGGCGACGACAGCACTCAATGCAGCCAATGAAATTACCGTTGAGGCATTTCTGAATCAGCAAATCCGCTTTACCGATATCGCGGCACTGAATTTGTCGGTGCTTGAGATGATGGATTTGCGTGAACCACAGAGTGTGGAAGAGGTACTGGCGGTGGATGAACAGGCTCGTATTATTGCGCGTAAACAGGTGACACATCTCGCAAGCTGGTGATAAAGCAACCACTAGTGGTCGTGCTATTTGTTAGCGTAGGGCTTCAGTGATATAGTCTGCGCCACCTGATCGCAGGAATTTGACTTTATGTGGTCAGGTAAGCCGTGGTTTGACACGGCTTTTTTATGTATAGGCTTCAGTATTCCTGAGTACCGTTAAATCCTTTTCAGGGACTAAAAACGCGTTATGTTGTCTGCGAATCAACCAATAAGCGAAAACTTGCCAGCTCATGGCTGCCGTCATGTAGCAATCATCATGGATGGCAATGGCCGCTGGGCGAAAAGACAAGGGAAGATAAGAGCCTTTGGGCATAAAGCCGGGGCGAAATCTGTTCGCCGCGCCGTTTCTTTTGCCGCCAATAACGGCATTGATGCGTTAACGCTCTATGCTTTTAGCAGTGAAAACTGGAATCGACCTGCGCAGGAAGTTAGTGCGTTGATGGAATTGTTTGTGTGGGCGCTCGACAGCGAAGTAAAAAGCCTGCATCGCCACAACGTCCGCCTGCGTATTATTGGCGAAACCAGTCGTTTTAACTCACGTTTGCAGGAACGAATTCGTAAAGCAGAAGCGTTGACTGAAAATAATACCGGTCTGACGCTCAATATCGCGGCGAATTACGGCGGACGCTGGGATATTATCCAGGGTGTTCGGCATTTGGCCGAACAGGTTCAGGAAGGGCTGTTGAGACCCGACCAAATTGATGAAGAGGCGCTGGGTCAGCAAATTTGCATGAATGAACTGGCTCCCGTGGATTTGGTAATTAGGACAGGGGGGGAGCATCGCATAAGTAACTTTTTGCTTTGGCAAATAGCCTATGCCGAACTTTACTTTACGGATGTTCTCTGGCCCGATTTTGATGAACAAGACTTTGAAGGTGCGCTGCATGCCTTTGCCAATCGAGAGCGTCGTTTCGGTGGCACCGAGCCTGGTGGCGACAACGCCTGATGGGGGTAGCTTTTGCTGAAGTATCGCCTGATTTCCGCTTTTGTATTAATACCCATTGTCATTGCGGCGCTGTTTTTACTGCCCCCAGTGGGATTCGCGATTGTTACGCTGGTGGTGTGTATGCTCGCAGCGTGGGAATGGGGACAGTTTAGCGGCTTTACTTCGCGCACTCAGCGGGTATGGCTGGCGGTGATCTGTGGCTTTATTCTGGCCCTGATGCTGTTTACGTTGCCTGAATATCATCATGATATTCATCAACCGCTTGTTGCTGGCGCGCTTTGGGTGTCGCTGGGCTGGTGGGTCGCCGCGCTGTTACTGGTGCTTTTTTATCCAGAATCCGCGGCGCTATGGCGTAACTCTAAAGTTTTACGCCTTATTTTTGGCCTGCTCACAATTGTTCCTTTTTTCTGGGGTATGCTCGCGCTGCGCGCATGGCACTATGACGACAACCACTACAGCGGCGCGCTATGGCTGCTCTACGTGATGATTCTCGTCTGGGGGGCTGACTCAGGTGCTTATATGTTTGGTAAACTGTTTGGCAAACATAAACTCGCACCGAAAGTCTCTCCGGGGAAAACCTGGCAAGGATTCATCGGCGGCTTGTTTACGGCAGCGATTATCTCCTGGGGCTACGGCGTCTGGGCGAATCTTGAGGTTGCACCGTCAACCTTGCTGGTATGCTCTATTTTCGCTGCGCTGGCCTCTGTTTTGGGTGATTTAACCGAAAGCATGTTTAAGCGCGAAGCAGGGATCAAAGATAGTGGTCACCTTATCCCAGGACATGGCGGTATACTGGATCGCATTGACAGCCTGACAGCGGCTGTTCCAGTGTTTGCTTGCCTGCTTTTACTGGTATTTGGGACGATTTAACGGAAGGTTTTATGCTGAGCATTCTCTGGAATCTGGCGGCGTTCATTGTTGCACTGGGTGTACTGATTACCGTGCATGAATTTGGCCATTTCTGGGTTGCTCGTCGTTGCGGTGTGCGGGTCGAGCGATTTTCCATTGGTTTTGGTAAATCGCTCTGGAAGCGCACCGACAAGCAAGGCACCGAGTTTGTCCTCGCACTTATTCCCTTGGGCGGTTATGTCAAAATGCTCGACGAACGTGTCGAGCCTGTCGCCCCTGAACTTCGACACAGCGCGTTTAACAACAAAACGGTTGGACAACGCGCCGCCATCATTGCTGCCGGGCCGGTAGCCAATTTCATCTTTGCTATTTTCGCCTACTGGCTGGTGTTTATCATCGGAGTCCCTGGCGTTCGTCCGGTTGTGGGTGAAATTGCTGCCGACTCTATCGCGGCGAGTGCGCAAATTACACCAGGGATGGAACTTAAAGCGATTGATGGCATCGAAACCCCTGATTGGGATGCCGTGCGACTGCAACTGGTAGCCAAAATCGGTGATGCGCAGACCACCGTCAGCGTGTCGCCATTTGGTTCTGACCAGCGGCAGGACAAAGTGCTGGATTTACGTCACTGGAGTTTTGAGCCTGACAAAGAGGACCCGGTCTCTGCACTGGGGATTCGACCGCGCGGCGCGCAGATCGAACCGGTATTAGCCGAAGTACAGGCGAATTCGGCTGCGAGCAAAGCGGGTTTGCAAGCGGGCGACAGGATCGTTAAAGTCGATGGTCAGCCATTAACACAGTGGATGACCTTTGTTAATCTGGTGCGCGATAATCCAGGCACTTCACTCGCACTGGAAGTAGAAAGGCAGGGGAGTCCTCTTTCACTGACGCTTATCCCGGATACCAAATCGGGCGGCAAAAAGGCAGAAGGGTTTGCAGGCGTTGTGCCGAAAGTCATCCCACTGCCAGATGAGTACAAGACAATACGCCAGTATGGGCCGTTCAGCGCCATCCTTGAAGCCACGGATAAAACATGGCAACTGATGAAGCTAACGGTCAACATGTTGGGGAAATTGATAACCGGTGATGTGAAACTGAACAACCTCAGTGGGCCAATATCTATTGCTCAGGGGGCTGGGATGTCAGCGGAATTCGGGGTGATTTACTATCTCATGTTCCTCGCGCTCATTAGCGTGAACCTTGGGATAATCAACCTGTTCCCGCTTCCCGTATTAGACGGGGGTCATCTGCTGTTTTTAGCGATTGAAAAGCTAAAAGGCGGACCGGTATCCGAGCGAGTTCAAGACTTTAGTTATCGCATTGGCTCGATTTTGCTGGTGCTGTTAATGGGGCTTGCACTTTTCAATGATTTCTCTCGGTTGTAAGAGAGTGTTAGGAAGAACGCATAATAACGATGGCGATGAAAAAGTTGCTCATAGCGTCGCTGCTGTTTAGCAGCGCCACCGTATACGGTGCTGACGGGTTCGTAGTGAAAGATATTCATTTCGAAGGCCTCCAGCGTGTCGCCGTTGGTGCGGCCCTCCTCAGTATGCCTGTACGCCCCGGCGATACGGTTAATGATGATGATATCAGTAACACCATCCGTGCTCTGTTTGCCACTGGCAACTTTGAGGACGTTCGCGTTCTGCGCGATGGTGATACGCTGCTGGTTCAGGTAAAAGAACGCCCAACGATCGCCAGTATCACTTTCTCCGGTAACAAATCGGTTAAAGATGACATGCTCAAGCAAAACCTTGAAGCATCTGGTGTCCGTGTTGGTGAATCTCTGGACCGCACCACCCTTTCCGATATTGAGAAAGGCCTGGAAGATTTCTACTACAGCGTCGGTAAATACAGTGCCAGCGTGAAAGCGGTCGTGACTCCGCTGCCACGTAACCGTGTAGACCTGAAGCTGGTATTCCAGGAAGGTGTTTCTGCGAAGATCCAACAGATCAACATCGTAGGGAACCATGCTTTCAGTACCGACGAACTGATCTCAACCTTCCAGCTGCGCGACGAAGTGCCGTGGTGGAACGTTGTTGGCGATCGTAAATACCAGAAACAGAAACTGGCGGGTGACCTTGAAACCCTGCGCAGCTACTACCTGGATCGCGGTTATGCCCGTTTCAACATTGACTCTACTCAGGTCAGTCTGACTCCGGACAAGAAAGGTATCTACATTACGATTAACATCACTGAAGGCGAGCAGTACAAGCTTTCTGGTGTTGAAGTGAGTGGGAACCTGGCGGGGCACTCTGCTGAGATTGAGTCTCTGACTAAAATTCAGCCGGGCGAGCTGTATAGCGGTGCTAAAGTGACCAAAATGGAAGACAGCATTAAGAAGCTGCTCGGCCGTTATGGTTATGCGTACCCGCGTGTACAAACTCAGCCTGAAATCAACGACACGGATAAGACCGTTAAACTGCGCGTAAATGTGGATGCGGGTAACCGTTTCTACGTGCGTAAGATCCGTTTCGAAGGCAACGATACCTCCAAAGATTCCGTACTGCGCCGCGAAATGCGTCAGATGGAAGGTGCATGGCTGGGTAGCGACCTGGTAGACCAGGGTAAAGAGCGTCTGAACCGTCTGGGTTACTTTGAAACGGTTGATACCGATACTCAACGCGTACCGGGCAGCCCTGATCAGGTTGATGTTGTCTATAAAGTCAAAGAACGTAACACCGGTAGCTTTAACTTCGGTGTGGGTTACGGTACTGAAAGCGGCGTGAGCTTCCAGGTAGGTGTCCAGCAGGATAACTGGCTGGGTACAGGTTACTCCGTTGGTATCAACGGCACCAAAAACGACTACCAGACCTATTCTGAATTCTCTGTTACTAACCCATACTTCACCGTTGACGGTGTAAGCCTGGGTGGTCGTATCTTCTATAACGACTTTAAAGCAGATAATGCAGACCTGTCCTCCTATACCAACAAGAGTTACGGTGTAGATGGTACGCTCGGCTTCCCGATCAACGAATACAACACCCTGCGTACAGGTTTAGGCTACGTGCATAACGACCTGTCTAACATGCAGCCGCAGGTGGCAATGTGGCGTTATCTGGACTCCATCGGGCAGTCAACCAGCAAGACCGGTGACAACAACGGTTTTGCGGCAGATGACTTCACCTTTAACTATGGCTGGACATATAACCGTCTTGACCGTGGTTACTTCCCGACGGAAGGTTCTCGCGTCAACCTGAACGGTAAAGTTACCGTGCCGGGTTCCGATAACGAGTTCTACAAAGTAACGCTGGATACCGCGTCTTACTTCCCAATCGATGATGACCATAAGTGGGTTATTCTGGGTCGTACCCGTTGGGGTTATGGCGATGGTTTAGGTGGCAAAGAACTGCCATTCTATGAAAACTTCTATGCGGGTGGTTCCAGCACCGTACGTGGCTTCCAGTCCAACAACATTGGTCCGAAAGCGGTCTATTACGGTGGGAACAAATCGGATAACTGTAATAAATCCTCGTCAACGGAAGTCTGTAGCTCCAATGATGCGGTGGGCGGTAACGCTATGGCGGTTGCCAGCCTGGAGTTCATTACTCCAACGCCGTTTATCAGTGACAAGTATGCAAACTCCGTACGTACATCCGTATTCTGGGATGCGGGTACAGTGTGGGATACTAACTGGGAAAATACCGCTCAGATGCGTGCAGAAGGCATTCCGGACTACAGCGATCCGAGCAATATTCGCATGTCTGCGGGTATCGCATTACAATGGATGTCACCGCTGGGGCCGTTGGTCTTCTCATACGCCCAGCCGTTTAAGAAATATGATGGAGATAAGTCGGAACAGTTCCAGTTTAACATTGGTAAAACCTGGTAATAATCCGCAGCAATGGAATGCACTGGCAGTGTAGCGCTGACAACCGGCGATCGGTAAACGGTCGCCTTGCCACGCAAAGAACGGTACCTTGAGGTACCAATGGGATGGTAAGGAGTTTATTGTGAAAAAGTGGTTATTAGCTGCAGGTCTCGGTTTAGCGATGGTAACTTCTGCTCAGGCAGCAGACAAAGTTGCAATCGTCAATATGGGTAGCTTGTTCCAGCAGGTTGCGCAGAAAACAGGCGTTTCCGCAACTCTGGAAAACGAGTTCAAAGGCCGTGCAAGCGAACTGCAAGGTATGGAAAACGATCTTCAGTCCAAGATGCAGCGTTTGCAGCGTGATGGTTCTACCATGAAAGCAGCCGATCGCAGCAAAATGGAAAAAGACGTAATGGCTCAGCGCCAGACTTTCTCCCAGAAAGCACAAGCTTTCGAGCAGGATCGTCAGCGTCGTTCTAACGAAGAACGCGGCAAACTGGTGACTCGCATTCAGACCGCTGTTAAAGCCGTTGCTGCCGATCAGGGTATCGATCTGGTTGTGGATGCGAATGCCGTTGCTTACAACAGCAACGATGTTAAAGACATCACCGCTGATGTTCTGAAACAGGTTAAATAAGTAATGCCTTCTATTCGACTGGCTGATTTAGCTCAGCAGTTGGATGCAGAATTACACGGTGATGGCGATCTCGTCATCACCGCTGTTGCGTCCATGCAATCTGCTAAAACTGGCAACATTACCTTCATGGTAAGCCCTAAGTACCGTGAACATCTGGCTCAATGCCAGGCGTCTGCCGTTGTTCTGACGCAGGACGATCTTCCGTTTGCCACAGGCGCTGCGCTGGTAGTGAAAAATCCCTACCTGACGTATGCACGCATGGCTCAAATTCTTGATACCACGCCGCAGCCGGCACAGAACATTGCTGCCAGTGCAGCAATTGATTCAACGGCGCAGCTGGGTAACAACGTTTCAATTGGCGCAAACGCCGTTATCGAATCCGGGGTTGTGCTCGGCGATAACGTGGTGATTGGCCCGGGTTGTTTCGTTGGGAAAAATACGAAAATTGGTGCGGGTTCCCGTTTATGGGCCAATGTGTCCGTTTACCACGAAGTCGAGATCGGCGAAAATTGCCTCGTTCAGTCCAGTACCGTGATCGGTTCTGACGGATTCGGTTATGCCAACGATCGTGGTAACTGGGTTAAGATCCCGCAGCTTGGTCGCGTGATTATCGGCGATCGTGTTGAGATCGGTGCCTGTACCACCATTGACCGTGGCGCGCTTGACGACACCATTATTGGTAACGGTGTTATCATCGATAACCAGTGTCAGATTGCACATAACGTTGTGATTGGCGACAATACTGCCGTTGCTGGTGGCGTCATCATGGCGGGCAGCCTTAAAATTGGTCGCTACTGTATGATTGGTGGTGCCAGCGTGATTAACGGGCATATGGAAATATGCGACAAAGTCACGGTGACCGGAATGGGCATGGTGATGCGTCCTATCACTGAGCCAGGCGTCTATTCCTCTGGTATCCCGCTACAGCCTAATAAGGTGTGGCGCAAAACCGCAGCTCTGGTGATGAATATTGATGATATGAGCAAGCGACTCAAGGCTCTTGAGCGCAAGATCGATCAACAAGACTAAGCGTTCATCCAATAAACGCTAAATTTCCCGGCCTGTCGGCTTTCTTATAAACCGGCAGGCCGTGTTATTATTGCTATTCAGTACATTTTGACAGGAAGAGTATTTTGACTACTGACACTCATACTCTGCATATTGAAGAGATTTTAGAACTTCTGCCGCACCGCTACCCGTTCTTGCTGGTAGACCGTGTGCTGGATTTTGAAGAAGGTCGTTTTCTGCGCGCAGTGAAAAATGTCTCCGTTAATGAGCCATTCTTCCAGGGGCACTTCCCTGGTAAACCTATCTTCCCGGGTGTGTTGATCCTGGAAGCGATGGCACAGGCTACTGGTATTCTGGCGTTTAAAAGCGTTGGTAAGCTGGAGCCTGGTGAGCTGTATTACTTCGCGGGTATCGATGAAGCACGCTTTAAGCGTCCAGTCGTGCCTGGTGATCAGATGATCATGGAAGTCACTTTTGAAAAAACACGCCGCGGCCTGACTCGCTTCAAAGGTGTAGCTCTGGTTGACGGTAAAGTTGTTTGCGAAGCGACAATGATGTGCGCGCGTAGCCGGGAGGCCTGATACGTGATTGATAAATCCGCCTTTATTCATCCTACCGCTATTGTGGAAGTCGGTGCCATTATTGGTGCTAACGCTCACATTGGCCCGTTTTGTATTGTTGGACCCCATGTCGAAATTGGTGAGGGTACAGTACTGAAATCTCATGTTGTGGTGAATGGTCATACGACTATTGGCTGCAATAACGAGATCTATCAGTTCGCCTCCATCGGCGAAGTTAACCAGGATCTGAAATATGCTGGTGAATCGACCCGTCTGGAAATCGGCGATCGTAACCGTATTCGCGAAAGCGTCACCATTCATCGTGGAACAGTACAGGGTGGTGGATTGACGAAGGTGGGCAGCGACAACCTGTTTATGGTTAATGCACACATCGCGCATGACTGTACTGTGGGTGACCGCTGTATTCTTGCCAACAATGCAACGCTGGCAGGACACGTATCGGTTGATGATTTCGCAATTATTGGCGGCATGACCGCAGTTCATCAGTTCTGCATCATTGGTGCACACGTGATGGTCGGCGGTTGCTCCGGCGTGGCGCAAGACGTCCCGCCGTATGTAATTGCGCAGGGCAACCATGCAACGCCGTTTGGCGTTAACATCGAAGGCCTCAAGCGTCGTGGTTTCAGCCGCGAAGCCATTACAGCCATCCGTAACGCGTACAAACTGCTGTACCGTAGCGGTAAAACGCTGGAAGAGGCGAAGCCGGAAATTGCCGAGCTGGCGAATAAGTACCCTGAAGTGAACGAGTTCATGGAATTCTTTGAGCGTTCAACGCGTGGTCTGATTCGTTAATGATCGACAGTCGTCCGCTTACGATAGCCCTGGTCGCCGGAGAAACCTCCGGCGATATTCTTGGTGCAGGTCTTATCCGCGCACTCAAGGCGCGTGTACCCAATGCTCGCTTTGTTGGCGTAGCAGGCCCGCTGATGCAGGCTGAAGGCTGTGAAGCCTGGTATGAAATGGAAGAACTGGCGGTGATGGGCATTGTTGAAGTGCTCGGTCGTTTACGCCGTCTTCTGCATATTCGTGCCGATCTCACCCGCCGTTTTACCGACCTCAAACCTGATGTGTTTGTCGGTATCGATGCGCCTGATTTCAACATTACCCTTGAAGGGAACCTGAAAAAACAGGGCATCAAAACCATTCACTATGTCAGTCCGTCCGTCTGGGCGTGGCGACAGAAACGTGTTTTCAAAATTGGTAGATCCACCAATCTGGTGCTGGCTTTTCTGCCTTTCGAAAAAGCGTTTTATGACAAATTTAATGTCCCGTGTCGTTTTATCGGTCATACCATGGCGGATGCTATGCCGCTTGAGCCAGATAAAAATGCGGCGCGCGACGTTCTGGGCATTGCGCATGATGTGCACTGTCTGGCGTTATTGCCAGGAAGCCGGGGCGCTGAAGTGGAAATGCTCAGTGCCGATTTCCTGAAAACGGCGCAGATTCTTCGCCAGACATACCCCGACCTTGAAGTGGTTGTGCCACTGGTTAATGCTAAGCGCCGTGAACAGTTTGAGCGCATTAAAGCCGACGTTGCGCCCGATCTCCGTGTTCACATGCTGGACGGGAAGGGGCGTGAAGCGATGGTCGCCAGCGATGCCGCACTGCTGGCATCTGGCACGGCTGCGCTGGAGTGTATGCTGGCGAAATGCCCGATGGTGGTGGGCTATCGCATGAAGCCATTCACCTTCTGGCTGGCAAAACGTCTGGTGAAAACCGACTACGTTTCATTACCAAACCTGCTTGCCGGGCGCGAGCTGGTGAAAGAGCTATTGCAGGATGAGTGCCAGCCACAGGCGTTGGCCGATGCGCTATTGCCGCTTCTTGCAGACGGTAAAACCAGCCACCAGATGCATGATACATTCCGGGAATTGCATCAGAAGATCCGCTGTAATGCCGATGAGCAAGCGGCTGACGCGGTGCTGGAGCTAGCAGAATGATGGAATTTATTTACCCGCACACGCATCTCGTTGCCGGTGTGGATGAAGTCGGACGCGGTCCGTTGGTTGGCGCAGTGGTCACCGCAGCGGTGATCCTCGATCCTGCGCGTCCGATTATTGGCCTGAACGACTCAAAAAAACTGTCTGAAAAGCGCCGATTGGCGTTGTTTGACGAGATTAAAGAACATGCGCTGGCCTGGAGTCTGGGGCGCGCAGAGCCGCATGAAATCGATGAACTGAACATCCTGCACGCCACCATGCTGGCGATGCAGCGTGCGGTGGCAGGCCTGAAAATTGCTCCCGAATACGTTTTGATCGACGGTAACCGCTGCCCAGCATTGCCTGTGCCATCCATGGCGGTCGTCAAAGGTGATAGCCGGGTAGCAGAAATCAGTGCGGCATCTATCATTGCCAAAGTGACACGCGATGCCGAAATGGCCGCGCTGGACCTCACTTATCCCCAGTATGGTTTTGCCCAGCACAAGGGATATCCAACCGCTTTCCATCTGGAAAAGCTGGCTGAACATGGCGCAACTGAACATCATCGGCGCAGTTTTGGCCCGGTGAAACGTGCGCTGGGACTGGTGTCCTGAATCAAGACGCAAGCAATTAAGTAACGCGGAATCTGAAGATGGCTGAACCACGTTTCGTACACCTGCGGGTGCATAGCGACTACTCCATGATCGATGGGCTGGCAAAGACCGGGCCGCTGGTGAAAAAGGCGGCCGCTCTGGGTATGCCTGCGCTGGCGATCACCGATTTTACCAACCTGTGTGGCCTGGTGAAGTTCTACGGAACGGCGCATGGCGCAGGGCTAAAACCTATCGTCGGGGCGGATTTTCATGTGCAGAGCGAACTGCTTGGCGATGAAATGACACAGATAACCGTGCTGGCTATGAACAACACGGGTTATCAGAACCTCACTTTGCTTATCTCAAAAGCGTATCAGCGCGGTTATGGCGCGTTGGGGCCATGGATTGACCGCGACTGGCTGGCTGAGCTGAACGAAGGTTTGCTGCTGATTTCAGGCGGCCGCATGGGTGATGTTGGACAGAGCCTTCTGCGTGGCAATACTGCACTGGTTGATCAGTGCGTTGCATTCTATGAAGAGTATTTCCCGGATCGCTACTATCTGGAGCTGATCCGTACCGGGCGTGCGGACGAAGAGAACTATCTTCATGCGGCGGTTGCACTTGCCGAAGAGCGTGGTTTGCCCGTTGTGGCCACTAACGATGTGCGTTTTCTTGAGCCGGGTGACTTTGACGCCCACGAAATTCGCGTCGCTATCCACGATGGTTTTACCCTCGACGACCCAAAACGTCCGCGTAACTACTCGTCGCAGCAGTACATGCGCGACGAAGACGAGATGTGCGAGCTCTTCTCTGATATCCCGGAAGCGCTGGAAAACAGCGTGGAGATTGCCAAACGCTGTAATGTTACCGTGCGTCTGGGTGAATATTTCCTGCCGCAGTTCCCGACAGGCGACATGACCACGGAAGATTTCCTGGTTGTGAAATCGAAAGAAGGCCTGGAAGAGCGTCTGGAATTCCTGTTCCCGGATGAAGCCGTCCGCAAAGAGAAACGTCCGTCTTATGATGAGCGTCTGGATATTGAACTCCAGGTGATCAACCAGATGGGCTTCCCGGGTTACTTCCTGATCGTTATGGAGTTTATCCAGTGGTCGAAAGATAACGGCGTGCCGGTAGGTCCGGGACGTGGTTCCGGTGCGGGCTCACTGGTTGCTTACGCGCTCAAAATTACCGACCTCGATCCGCTGGAATTTGACCTGCTGTTCGAACGTTTCCTTAACCCGGAACGTGTCTCCATGCCTGACTTCGACGTTGACTTCTGTATGGAGAAACGCGACCAGGTTATCGAACACGTGGCGGACATGTATGGCCGTGATGCGGTATCGCAGATTATTACCTTCGGTACCATGGCGGCGAAAGCGGTTATCCGCGACGTGGGCCGTGTACTGGGCCATCCGTATGGCTTCGTTGATCGTATCTCGAAACTGGTCCCGCCCGATCCGGGCATGACGCTGGCGAAAGCGTTTGAAGCCGAACCGCAGCTGCCGGAAATCTACGAAGCTGACGAAGAGGTCAAAGCGCTGATCGATATGGCGCGCAAGCTGGAGGGCGTCACGCGTAACGCCGGTAAACATGCAGGTGGTGTGGTTATCGCGCCCACCAAAATTACCGACTTTGCACCGCTCTATTGTGACGAAGCGGGCCAGCACCCGGTTACCCAGTTTGACAAAAACGACGTGGAATACGCGGGGCTGGTGAAGTTCGACTTCCTCGGCCTGCGTACGTTGACGATCATCGACTGGGCGCTGAAGATGATCAACCCGCGCCGCGAAAAGCAAGGTCTTGAGCCAATAGACATTGCCGCCATCCCACTGGATGACAAGAAAAGTTTCGATATGCTGCAGCGCTCGGAAACCACGGCGGTTTTCCAGCTTGAATCCCGCGGTATGAAAGACCTGATCAAGCGTCTGCAACCTGACTGCTTTGAAGATATGATCGCACTGGTAGCCCTGTTCCGTCCGGGCCCACTGCAATCAGGGATGGTAGATAACTTTATCGACCGTAAGCACGGGCGCGAAGAGATTTCCTATCCTGACGTGCAGTGGCAGCACGAGTGTCTGAAGCCGGTACTGGAGCCGACGTATGGCATTATCCTGTATCAGGAACAGGTTATGCAGATTGCCCAGGAGCTTTCCGGCTACACCCTTGGCGGCGCAGATATGCTGCGTCGTGCGATGGGTAAGAAAAAGCCGGAGGAGATGGCCAAGCAGCGCGGCACCTTTGAAGAAGGGGCAAAAAGCCGCGGTGTTGACGGTGAACTGGCGATGAAAATCTTCGACCTGGTGGAAAAATTCGCCGGGTACGGATTTAACAAATCTCACTCTGCCGCCTATGCTTTGGTTTCGTACCAGACGCTGTGGCTGAAAGCGCACTATCCGGCTGAATTTATGGCGGCGGTAATGACTGCCGATATGGACAACACCGAGAAGGTGGTTGGCCTGGTAGACGAATGCTGGCGCATGGGGCTTAAGATCCTGCCGCCGGATATCAACTCTGGTCTGTACCATTTCCACGTTAACGAACACGGGGAAATTGTATACGGGATCGGCGCGATCAAAGGTGTGGGTGAAGGCCCGATTGAGGCGATCATCGAAGCGCGTAACAACGGCGGTTATTTCCGTGAGTTGTTCGATCTTTGCGCCCGTACCGACACCAAAAAACTGAACCGCCGCGTGCTTGAAAAACTGATCATGTCTGGCGCGTTCGACAGACTCGGGCCGCACCGCGCGGCGCTGATGAACTCGCTCGGCGATGCGCTGAAAGCAGCCGATCAGCACGCAAAAGCGGAAGCCATTGGCCAGGCAGATATGTTTGGCGTACTGGCAGAAGAGCCAGAGCAGGTTGAGCAGTCGTATTCCAACTGCCAGCCGTGGCCAGAACAGGTCGTACTGGATGGGGAGCGTGAAACCTTAGGTTTGTACCTGACGGGTCACCCAATCAACCAGTACATCAAAGAAATTGAGCGCTATGTCGGAGGCAACAGGCTAAAAGACATGCATCCGACAGATCGTGGTAAAATCACCACGGCTGCGGGGCTCGTGATTGCTGCAAGGGTTATGGTCACCAAGCGCGGCAATCGAATCGGCATCTGTACGCTGGATGACCGTTCCGGGCGTCTGGAGGTGATGTTGTTCACCGACGCGCTGGATAAATACCAGCATTTGCTGGAAAAAGACCGCATACTTATCGTCAGCGGACAGGTCAGCTTTGATGACTTCAGCGGGGGGCTTAAAATGACCGCCCGCGAAGTGATGGACATTGACGAAGCCCGGGAAAAATATGCTCGCGGGCTTGCTATCTCGCTGACGGACAGGCAAATTGATGACCAGCTTTTAAACCGACTCCGTCAGTCTCTGGAACCCCACCGCTCGGGGACCATTCCAGTACATCTCTACTATCAGAGGGCGGATGCACGTGCGCGGTTGCGCTTTGGTGCAACGTGGCGTGTCTCTCCGAGCGATCGTTTACTTAACGATCTCCGTGGCCTCATTGGTTCGGAGCAGGTGGAACTGGAGTTTGACTAATACAGGAATACTATGAGTCTGAATTTCCTTGATTTCGAACAGCCGATTGCAGAGCTGGAAGCGAAAATCGATTCTCTGACCGCGGTTAGCCGTCAGGATGAAAAACTGGATATTAACATCGACGAAGAAGTGCATCGTCTGCGCGAAAAAAGCGTAGAACTGACGCGCAAAATCTTTGCCGATCTCGGCGCATGGCAGATTGCCCAGCTGGCGCGTCACCCACAGCGTCCGTACACCCTGGATTATGTCCGCCTGGCGTTTGATGAGTTTGACGAACTGGCAGGCGATCGCGCTTATGCCGACGACAAAGCTATCGTTGGTGGAATCGCCCGTCTGGACGGACGCCCGGTGATGATCATTGGTCATCAGAAAGGTCGTGAAACCAAAGAAAAAATTCGCCGTAACTTCGGGATGCCTGCACCAGAAGGCTACCGTAAAGCCCTGCGTCTGATGGAGATGGCTGAGCGTTTTAACATGCCAATCATCACCTTCATCGACACCCCGGGTGCTTACCCTGGCGTGGGCGCTGAAGAGCGCGGTCAGTCTGAAGCCATTGCACGCAACCTGCGTGAAATGTCTCGTCTGAGCGTTCCGGTCATCTGTACCGTTATCGGTGAAGGTGGTTCCGGCGGCGCGCTGGCAATTGGCGTGGGCGATAAAGTGAATATGCTGCAATACAGCACCTATTCTGTTATCTCCCCGGAAGGCTGTGCATCTATTCTGTGGAAGAGTGCGGACAAAGCGCCTCTGGCTGCCGAAGCGATGGGCATCATTGCTCCGCGTCTGAAAGAGCTGAAGCTTATCGACTCCGTTATCCCAGAGCCTCTGGGTGGCGCGCACCGTAAGCCGGAAGTGATGGCTGCTTCCCTGAAAGCACAGCTGCTGGCAGACCTGGCAGACCTCGATGTGCTCAGCAAAGAAGACCTGCTGAACCGCCGTTATCAGCGTCTGATGACCTACGGTTACGCATAATCTTCACAATTATCTGAAAAGCCGCACAATGTTGCGGCTTTTTTTATACCTGCGGTTTACCCTGGCTATGCTTAGCTAATGTTTTTCAAGGAGGTAAACCATGAACATTATTGCCATCATGGGGCCACATGGCGTCTTTTATAAAGACGAGCCCATCAAGGAGCTGGAGCAGACACTACAGTCTCGCGGATACCAGCTTATCTGGCCGCATAACAGCGCAGATCTGCTGAAGTTCATTGAGCACAACCCGCGTATCTGCGGTGTTATCTTTGACTGGGATGAGTACGACCTGGAGTTGTGCAGCGAAATTAACAAGCTTAACGAATATCTTCCGCTGTATGCCTTTATCAATACCCATTCCACGATGGACGTCAGCGCACATGATATGCGTATGGCTTTGTGGTTCTTTGAGTATTCACTCGGCGTTGCGGAAGATATTGCGACCCGCATTCAGCAATACACCCGTGAGTACCTCGACAACATTACGCCGCCGTTCACCCGGGCGCTGTTCACATATGTGAAAGAAGGTAAATACACATTCTGTACGCCAGGCCACATGGCGGGAACGGCGTATCAGAAAAGCCCGGTAGGCTGTCTGTTCTATGATTTCTTTGGTGGAAATACCCTTAAGGCGGATGTGTCGATTTCGGTCACTGAACTGGGATCTCTGCTTGACCACACTGGCCCGCATCTTGAGGCCGAAGAGTATATTGCGCGCACTTTTGGGGCTGAACAGAGCTACATGGTGACCAACGGCACCTCGACGTCGAATAAAATCGTCGGTATGTATGCCGCACCCGCCGGAAGTACGCTGCTGATTGACCGTAACTGCCATAAATCCCTGGCCCATTTATTGATGATGAGCGATGTCGTCCCGCTCTGGCTATCGCCCACGCGTAATGCGCTCGGTATTTTGGGTGGGATCCCGCGCCGTGAATTTAGTCATACGGCCATTGAAAACAAGGTGGCCTCAGTTTCCGGTGCAAGCTGGCCCGTTCACGCAGTGATAACCAACTCGACTTACGACGGCCTGCTGTACAACACCAACTGGATCAAGCAAACGCTGGATGTTCCCTCGATACACTTTGATTCCGCCTGGGTGCCTTACACCAACTTCCACCCGATCTATGCGGGAAAAAGCGGAATGAGCGGTGAGCGTGTGCCGGGGAAAGTGTTCTTCGAAACGCAGTCGACCCACAAAATGTTGGCTGCGTTTTCTCAGGCTTCGCTTATCCACATCAAGGGCGAGTATGACGAAGAGACATTCAACGAAGCCTTTATGATGCACACCACCACGTCGCCAAGCTATCCACTGGTGGCCTCTATTGAAACGGCGGCGGCAATGCTGCGTGGCAATCCGGGCAAGCGTTTGATCAATCGTTCGGTGGAACGGGCGCTACATTTCCGCAAAGAAGTTCAGCGTCTGAAAGAGGAGGCCGACGGCTGGTTCTTTGACATCTGGCAGCCGGAGGAGATTGAGGAGGCAGAGTGCTGGCCGGTTTCCCCTGGCGAAAACTGGCACGGATTCCGCGATGCGGATGCTGACCACATGTTCCTCGACCCGGTAAAAGTGACGATCCTGACCCCGGGTATGGATGAACAAGGCAATATGAGCGATGAAGGGATCCCCGCTGCGCTGGTGGCGAAATTCCTTGATGAGCGCGGAGTGGTGGTAGAGAAAACCGGGCCGTATAACCTGCTATTCCTGTTCAGTATAGGGATCGATAAAACCCGCGCGATGGGGCTACTGCGGGGGCTGATGGAGTTTAAACGCGCTTACGATCTGAACCTGCGGGTCAAAAACATGCTGCCGGATCTCTACGCGGAAGATCCTGATTTCTACCGCAATATGCGTATTCAGGATCTGGCCCAGGGGATCCACAAACTGATCCGCCAGCACGATCTGCCGCGTCTGATGTTGCAGGCTTTTGACGTTCTGCCGGAAATGAAGCTGACGCCGCATAAAGCCTGGCAGCGTCAGGTTAAAGGCGAGGTGCAAACCGTCGAACTGGAAAACCTGGTCGGGCGAGTATCGGCCAATATGATCCTGCCTTATCCGCCGGGTGTTCCACTTCTGATGCCGGGTGAGATGATTACCGAAGAGAGCCGGGCGGTACTCGATTTTCTGCTGATGCTGTGTTCTGTAGGCCGGCACTATCCGGGCTTTGAAACGGACATCCACGGTGCGAAACGTGATGAACAGGGCGTTTACTGGGTCAGAGTCCTAAAATAAGTGGGACTACTTGCGTGGTCCGGGTTTTCGGTTGTAACGTTCTGGCTTCATAAAAAGGAGAAGCTATGCTGGGTTTAAAACAGGTTCATCATATAGCGATCATTGCGACCGATTACGAGAAAAGTAAGTCTTTTTACTGCGATATTCTGGGCTTTACGCTGTTGAGCGAAGCCTATCGCGAGGAGCGTGACTCCTGGAAAGGTGATCTTGCGTTAAATGGGCAGTATGTGATTGAGCTGTTTTCTTTTCCTTTCCCGCCAGAACGCCCCTCGCGCCCAGAGGCCTGTGGTCTTCGGCATCTCGCCTTTAGCGTAGGTGATATCGATAATGCGGTGAAGCACCTTGAAACCCACGGTGTGAAATGCGAGGCGATTCGCATCGATCCTTTTACGGATAAGCGATTTACCTTCTTCAACGACCCGGATGGTCTGCCGCTGGAGCTTTACCAGCAGTAATATCCGTCATGTGTGATAATGCCCGTCTTGTTCGGGCATTTTTTTGCGCAAACCTTTTATGACCTTACCTGCAATCGCTCATGCTGTTTCACCGTACCGCCAGCTGCTGGTGGGGTTTAGCGGTGGGCTGGATTCAACCGTTCTGCTTCATCGCCTTAAATGCTGGCGCGATCAAGAGCCTGACGTCCAGATCAGGGCGATACATATTCATCATGGGTTGAGCCCCCATGCGGATGCCTGGGTGGCGCATTGCGAGGCGCTGTGCGCTGCATGGGCGATTCCGCTGAGCGTGGAGCGGGTGATACTCAAGGATGAAGGGCTGGGCATCGAGGCGCAGGCGCGTAAAGCCCGTTACGCTGCTTTTGCCAGTGCAATTCAACCGGGTGAAGTGCTGGTAACAGCGCAGCATCTGGACGATCAATGCGAAACCTTTTTGCTCGCGCTTAAGCGTGGAAGTGGCCCGGCGGGATTGTCCGCCATGCCTGAGCAGGCGGATTTTGCTGACACCGTGTTAATTCGCCCATTACTGGGTGAGACGCGAGCCTCGCTGGAATCCTGGGCCCGGAAGAATGACCTGCGCTGGATTGAAGATGAAAGCAATCAGGACGACAGCTATGACCGTAACTTCCTGCGTCTTCGTGTTTTGCCGCAGCTGACTGAGCGTTGGGGGCATTTTGCCGAAGCCACGGCACGTAGCGCCATGCTGTGCGCTGAACAGGAAAGTCTGCTGGACGAGTTGCTGAGTGAAGAGTTGGCTGAGCTGATCTCTGCTGATGGCGCGCTGTCTATCGCACCGATGGAAACACTGAGTGCGGTACGCCGTGCAGCCCTGCTGAGACGCTGGCTGGCATCGCATAACGCCCCAATGCCATCGCGGGCAATGCTGAACCGTCTCTGGGACGAGGTTGCTCAGGCGCGTGACGATGCCACACCTTGTCTGCATCTGAATGGGTTTGAGGTAAGACGCTATAAAGGGCAGCTCTGGTGGATTAAATCAACCCCTTCACTGTCTGATGTGGTGCTCGACTGGCCACGTTCTGGCGAAGTGCTGGTGTTGCCCTATGGCGCGGGAAAAGTTTCCCTGGCGAATGTGGGCCATGTGCGTCTACCGAAAGACGATGAACCTGTTACCGTACGCTTTAAAGCCCGTGGGATGCTGCATATTGTTGGGAGAAACGGCGGGCGTAAGCTGAAAAAGATATGGCAGGAGTGCAATGTTCCACCCTGGCACCGTGATGCCACGCCTTTGCTTTTCTACGGTGAAACGCTGATTGCGGCTGCGGGTGTCTTTATTACCGAAGAGGGCTGGGCAGAAGAGGGGGTGTGTTTTGAATGGCACGCGTAACGGGCAGCCAGGCTGCCCGTTAAGGGTAATCAGGACTCGCTCACCACGACAGTGCCGATTTCCGGGTGGCTGAAGCTGGCAATTTTGTCCAGGCGAAGCTCACGCGTTGCTCCGGCATCTTCAACTATCAGATATTCCACATTTTTTCGTGAAACCAGGTCGCTGGCTTTCGCCTTCAATACTTCGCCATCTTTTAGCTCCAGCGTCAGTATTAAATGATGCTGGCAGGCGAGTTCGAGGTTGTCATAGTCATCACAATTGATGGGTTGATAAGTATCATTCATCGACATAATCGCTCACCAGTAAATTCGCCGCAGCATATGCTGCTTTTTCCCTGACCGATTCTGAAAGGCTCTCATCAGAGGCCACTTCATTAAGCACTTTCAATACACAGCCCAACGCGTCCGGGATGTATCCCAGATCCCCGCTGGCGATTTCCGCATACCTTTTGCGAATTAACTCACAATAATTATTCACATCCCCTCCCGCCAGCGCACTGACTTACTGTGAGATATCATTAAGCCTACGAAGATAAACTCGGTTTAGCAAGGTGACTATACCATACTCATTCAAGCAATATCAGCGCCTTGATAGTGATGCATTCATCACCTGGTAACAGCCTTTTCGCGCTATTTTCGCTACAATGTGCGCCTGATTCGAAAGGAGTTCTCTCATGGCGCTGAAAGCGACAATTTATAAAGCTGTGGTCAATGTGGCGGATCTTGACCGCAACCAGTTTCTCGATGCGTCATTGACGCTGGCGCGTCACCCTTCTGAAACTCAGGAACGCATGATGCTGCGCCTGCTGGCATGGATTAAGTATGCCGATGAGCGTCTGCAATTTACGCGTGGCTTGAGCGCGGAGGACGAGCCAGAAGCCTGGCTGCGCAACGATCACCTGGGTATCGATTTGTGGATTGAACTCGGCCTGCCGGATGAGCGTCGTGTGAAAAAGGCCTGTACCCAGTCCGCTGAAGTGGCGTTGTTCGCGTATAATCAGCGAGCTGCGGAGATCTGGTGGCAGCAAAGCAAGAATAAGTGCGGACAGTTTAAAAATCTCACTGTCTGGTATCTGGATGATGAGCAACTGGCCCAACTGAGCGAGTTTGCCAGCCGTACGATGGTATTGCAGGCGACGATTCAGGACGGCGCAATCTGGCTTTCTGATTCTCAGAATAATCTGGAAATTCATCTCGCGGCGTGGCAACCCTCCGCATGATTGTCTTATCCCGGAATGTCAGTATTCCTGATAACGAGCTGGAGATCACTGCGATCCGTGCTCAGGGTGCCGGTGGGCAACATGTCAATAAGGCTTCAACGGCCATCCATTTGCGCTTTGACATCCGGGCCTCCAGCCTGCCAGAGTATTATAAAGAAAGTCTGCTTGCCGCCAGCCATCATCTGATTACCAGCGATGGCGTGATTGTGATTAAAGCGCAGGAGTACCGCAGCCAGGAGTTAAACCGGGAAGCGGCGATCTCCAGGCTGGTAGCAGTCATTAAAGAGTTAACCGCAGTACAGAAAAGCCGCCGGGCTACGCGACCAACCCGCGCATCAAAAGAGCGCCGGTTGTCGTCGAAGGCGCAAAAATCCACAGTGAAGGCACTACGCGGTAAAGTTCGTCGCCCCACAGAGTGACGAAAAGGAACATTATTTTTCATAAGGATGTCATTGTGAAAAAAGCACTATTGTCAGCATTGGCAGTGAGTACGCTCTTTGCACTTTTCGGGTGTAACAACCGTGCGGAAACGCAGGCATTACAGCCAACGCAGTCTGAAGAATTAAAACCGATGCAGCAGAGCTGGCGCGGTGTACTGCCGTGCGCTGATTGTGAAGGTATCGAAACCTCGCTATTCCTGGAAAAAGACGGTACCTGGGTCATGAACCAGCACTATCAGGGCGCGAAAGGTCCTTCTTCCTTCGCCACCTATGGCACATGGGCACGTACCGCTGAGAAACTGGTCCTGACGGATACGACAGGCGAGAAAACCTGGTTCCGCCCTAAAGGTGAAGGGATGGAGATGCTCGATCGTGAAGGCAATCCGATTGAGTCGCAGTTCAACTACACGCTGGCCCCTGTAAAAGCGGCACTCCCGGCCACGCCGATGGCGATGCGGGGGATGTATTTCTACATGGCTGATGCGGCGATATTTACCGACTGTGCGACAGGTAAGAAAGTCAGCGTGGCGAACAATGCCCAGCTGGAGCGTGATTTTGCAGTAGCGCGTGGCAATGACAGTAAACCGGTATTACTGACGGTTGATGGTCATTTTACGATGGAGCCAAACCCGGATAGCGGGGAGATGGTGAAAACGCTGGTGGCGGATAAAGACGCGAAATTCCTGGCGGGCAAAAATTGCAGCAGCAAATAAGCTGAGTTAATCCATTAAAAAACCCCGCATGTGCGGGGTTTTTTGTTTCTTAACCTTTGATGGCTTTTACCAGGTAATCAAGGATTTCACCGGTCTTGATCATCTGCTTCTCGCCGTTGCGACGGTATTTGTATTCAATATCATCGCTGTCGAGGTTACGGTCGCCGATAACCACAGTATGTGGAATACCGATCAGCTCCATGTCAGCAAACATCACGCCAGGACGCTCTTTACGGTCGTCCATCAGCACTTCAATACCCTGCGCGCGCAGCTCGCCGTACAGTTTTTCGGCCAGCTCCTGCACACGGTAAGACTTGTGCATGTTCATTGGCAGAATCGCTACCTGGAATGGTGCGATGTTATCTGGCCAGACGATGCCACGCTCGTCGTAGTTCTGCTCAATCGCCGCCGCGACCACACGCGTCACCCCGATACCGTAGCAACCCATGGTCAGAACCTGGTTACGACCATCTTCACCCTGAACGGCTGCATTCATCGCGCGGGAGTATTTATCACCCAGCTGGAAGATGTGGCCCACTTCGATGCCACGTTTGATCATCAGAGTACCCTGACCATCCGGGCTTGGGTCACCGGCAACCACATTACGAATATCTGCCACTTCTGGCGTCGCAACATCGCGATCCCAGTTGATGCCGAAGTAGTGCTTACCATCGATGTTTGCGCCAGCGGAGAAGTCGCTCATTGCCGCAACTGTACGGTCAACAACCACCGGGATTGGCATATTCACTGGACCCAGGGAACCTGGGCCTGCGTTTACAACCGCGCGGATTTCCGCTTCTGTTGCGAAAGTCAGCGGGCTGGCAACCTGCGACAGTTTCTCGGCTTTTACTTCGTTCAGTTCGTGATCGCCGCGAACCAGCAGGGCGACCAGCGGGCTCTTGCTGCCTTCAACCGCTTTCACCAGCAGGGTTTTAACCGTTTTCTCGATCGGCAGATTGAATTGTTCCACCAGTTCGGCAATGGTTTTCGCGTTTGGCGTATCAACCAGTTTCATCTCTTCAGTAGCTGCGGCGCGTGGTGCTTTTGGTGCCAGGGCTTCAGCAAACTCGATGTTAGCGGCGTAATCAGAGGAGTCAGAGAAGATAACATCGTCTTCACCGCTCTGAGCCAGTACCTGGAATTCATGCGATGCGCTACCACCGATAGAGCCGGTGTCAGCCTGTACCGCACGGAAATCCAGACCCATGCGGGAGAAGATTTTGCTGTACGCTTCGTACATCTTGTCGTAAGTCTCTTGCAGAGATTCCTGAGACGTGTGGAAAGAGTACGCATCTTTCATCAGGAATTCGCGGGAGCGCATTACGCCAAAGCGCGGGCGCACTTCGTCACGGAATTTGGTCTGGATCTGGAAAAAATTCAGCGGCAGCTGTTTATAAGAGCTCAGCTCATTACGGATAAGATCGGTAATGACTTCTTCATGCGTTGGGCCGAGGACAAACGGACGATCGCCGCGATCGGCAATACGCAGCAGTTCAGGACCGTACTGTTCCCAGCGACCGCTCTCCTGCCACAGCTCAGAGGGCTGAACTACCGGCATTAACACCTCGATAGCACCGGCGTTGTTCATCTCTTCACGCACGATGTTTTCGACTTTTTTCAGGACGCGCACGCCGGTCGGCAGCCAGGTGTATAACCCGGAGGCCAGCTTGCGGATCATCCCGGCGCGCAGCATCAGCTGGTGGCTGATCACCTCGGCGTCGGCAGGTGTCTCCTTCAGAGTGGAGAGCAGATATTGGCTAGTACGCATGTTGTTACGGTTCCGTTTCGACGAGTAGGACAGACTGAATGCTCAACCTGACACAAAAAAAGTGGTTTAGTTTACCAGTGTGGCAAAGATGCCAAAAGAGAGGAAAATAAAATTACCTGGGTTCCAGGGCAAAGACTTCAAATCCCGCCTCAGTCACGCGCCAGCGAACGTTAAAATCCAGCAGCCACACGGCATAGGTTTTCCCGGTTTCCTCTCCCTTACGGTAAGCCGGACGTGGATCCTGAGCCAGAACGTCAACGATAAAATCGCGCAGGCGAGGATAGCGCTTTTCCAGCAGCGTTATCTGGGCGGTTAACTCTGGTGTGAAGTGAACGGGCATATCTGCCTGCGGTGCTTCCTGGGCATAGCTTGCGCGCGCATCCGGCAGGGCTTCAGCAAAGGGCAGGTAAGGCTTGATGTCTATAACTGGGGTGCCATCCACAAGATCAAGGCTTCCTAATTCCAGTATGACCTGATCTTTCTGCGTCCGAATGCCTTTCAGCTCGACCAGAGACATGCCAATGGGGTTCGGGCGGAAGGTGGAGCGGGTCGCGAACACGCCCATTCTGGCATTTCCACCCAGACGCGGAGGGCGAACGGTTGGACGCCAGCCACCTTCCATCGTCTGGTGAAAGACAAATACAACCCATAAGTGGCTGAATGCCTCGAGCCCGCGTACCGCATCGGCCTGATTATAAGGCGCGATGAAGTGAAGTTCGCCACCGCGGCTTTTGACCAGACCAGGCTGGCGCGGCACGGCGAACTTCTCTTTATAAGGTGAGCGGATAATGCCTATCTGCTCGAACTGAAATGAACTCATTTCGCCGAAATGGTAAGCGCAGTACCAAGACAAACCGCCTGACGGTAGCAGCCTGGTGTACCGCTGGTCACTTCACAGCTGTGCAGCAGTACCGCGTTGGCTTTCATTTTTGCGGCGTTAATCTGCAGGCGTTTACGAGCAGTTGGGATGTTTGGTGGAGAGTCTTGATTAGTTGCCTGGCAGGATTCACCGCTCACATCGCCCAGTTCACGGAAAGGCTTGCCCACGAGATCGTCGGCTTTAGTAATAATGCGCACCGGCGCAGGACGTGGCGCTTTCGGTTTTGCTGGCTCTGCCTTTGGCGGGGTTGCAGTGCTTTGAACAGGCTCAACAGGAGATCTGCTTAGCATAGAACAGCCGCTCAGCATCAGTGCTAAAAGACAGATCGGTAAAGCACGCATAATAGTTCCTCAATGGATAATCAAATCGTCAGATATTGAATCAGTTGCCTGCATAAATGACAAGACGGGCTTTCGCCCGTCCTGATGATATTACACTGATGTGAGATTACCAGCCTTTAACAGCGCCGCCGTTAAACACCTTGTTGGCTTCCTGGTAAACTTCGTCAGACTGATAAGCCTGAACGAATTTCTTCACGTTTTCCGCGTCTTTGTTGTCTTCGCGAGTCACGATCAGGTTTACGTATGGAGAGTCTTTATCTTCAACGAAGATACCGTCTTTTGCCGGCGTCAGGCCAATCTGGCTTGCGTAGGTGGTGTTGATGACAGCCAGGGCAATCTGTGCGTCGTCCAGAGAACGTGGCAGTTGCGGCGCTTCCAGCTCAACAATTTTCAGATTTTTCGGGTTCTCAGTCACGTCCAGAACGGTCGGCAGCAGGCCAACACCGTCTTTCAGTTTGATCAGGCCCACTTTCTGCAACAGCAGCAGGGAACGACCGAGGTTAGTCGGGTCGTTAGGCACCGCGACCTGGGAGCCTGGCTGCAGTTCGTCCAGGGTTTTAATTTTCTTGGAGTAACCGGCAATTGGGTAAACGAAAGTGTTACCTGCCGCAACCAGCTTGTAACCACGGTCTTTGATCTGCTGATCCAGGTATGGTTTATGCTGGAAGGCGTTAGCGTCGATATCACCTTTGCTCAGCGCTTCGTTCGGCAGAACGTAGTCGTTGAAGGTAACCAGCTCAACGTCCAGACCGTATTTTTCTTTAGCCACTTTCTGAGCGACTTCAGCAACCTGCTGCTCTGCACCCACAATCACGCCCACTTTAATATGGTTTGGATCTTTTTCGTCCTGACCGCAACCCACCAGTGCCAGAGAGCCAATCAGCGCGCCTACCGCTGCAAGGGTCTTTAATTTAAACGCCATGTTATATCCTTAACTCGTCGAGTTTGTGTTGTGTGTAACGTTATTTGTGAGTAACAGCCCGGACGATGCGATCGCCAGAGAATTGGATTAAGTAAACCAGAACAACCAGCAATACCAGAACAGTATTCATTACGGTAGCGTTATAGCCAATATAACCGTACTGATAGCCAATCTGCCCCAAACCACCGGCGCCGACAGCACCGCCCATCGCGGAATAACCGACCAGCGTAATGAGGGTGATCGTTGCGGCGTTCACCAGACCCGGCAGCGCTTCAGGCAGCAAGACTTTGCGAACGATCTGCATCGGGGTCGCACCCATGGCGCGTGATGCTTCAATCAAACCTGTCGGGATCTCCAGCAATGCGTTCTCAACCATACGGGCGATAAACGGTGCAGCACCGACGGTCAATGGGACGATTGCGGCCTGCAAGCCGATGGAGGTTCCCACGATCACACGGGTGAAAGGAATCATCCATACCAGAAGAATAATGAACGGAATGGAACGGAAGATGTTCACCAGAGCAGAAAGAGTACGATAGAGCTTCGCGTTTTCAATAATTTGACCCGGGCGAGTTACATACAGCAGTACGCCGACCGGCAGACCAATGACGAAACCAAAAAAGCCCGATACAAAGGTCATTGCCAGCGTTTCCCAAACGCCGCGAACCAGCAGCCACATCATCGGTTCAGACATAACCCAATACCTCTACTTTTACATGGTGTTCTTGCAGCCAGGCGATTGCGCCTTGCGTTTCTTCTTGTGTGCCGTGCATTTCCGTCAGCATGATGCCGAACTTCACGCCGCCGGCGTAATCCATCTGCGCGCTAATAATGTTGTTGTTCACGTTAAAGCGACGCGCGGTTTCGGAAAGCAGTGGCGCATCCACGGACTGACCGGTGAACTCCATACGCAACATTGGCACGCTGTCGGCAGCTGGCTCTGCTTTTAAACGCGCCAGATAATCTTCTGGAATATCCAGATGCAGCGTGGATTGAATAAACTGTTGCGCGAGCGGCGTTTTCGGATGTGAGAACACTTCACTTACGGTGTCTTGCTCAATCAGTTCACCATTGCTGATCACGGCTACGCAGTCACAGATGCGTTTAACCACGTCCATCTCATGAGTAATAAGAAGGATGGTCAGGCCCAGACGACGGTTAATGTCTTTCAGCAGTTCCAGAATAGAACGTGTGGTTGCCGGGTCTAATGCGCTGGTGGCTTCATCGCACAGCAGCACTTTAGGATTACTGGCCAGCGCACGGGCGATTGCCACACGCTGTTTTTGGCCACCGGACAGGTTTGCCGGATAGCTGTCGTGTTTATCTGCCAGACCAACCAGGTCCAGCAGTTCGGTGACGCGACGCTTAACTTCTTCTTTAGGCGTGTTGTCCAGCTCCAGCGGCAAAGCGACGTTGCCGAACACGGTGCGGGATGCCAGCAGGTTGAAGTGCTGGAAGATCATGCCAATCTGGCGACGCGCTTTTGTTAATTCTTTCTCTGAGAGTGCGGTAAGTTCTTGTCCGCCAACTTCTACGCTGCCCTGGCTTGGGCGCTCAAGCAGGTTAACACAACGGATCAGCGTACTTTTACCCGCACCCGATGCGCCAATGACGCCATAAATTTGACCAGCAGGAACATGCAGGCTGACGTTGTTCAGCGCCTGAATGGTTCGGTTCCCCTGCTGGAACACTTTGGTGATATTGGAAAGTTTAATCATTAGATTATTTTTATCGTATGTAAGTTAGCCGTGGCATTTTATTCTGCCGGATACGGGTGATGACCGTAAACAAAATGGATGTTAAGGCATCCAGACGTCTAAATCAATCCAACTCTGTGCGATGAGCACTTTATTGCGCTGTGATTCATGAGATACTAACCGGACACGCCTTTTTCAGGAGCAAACCGGTGGCAAAATCAGTACCCGCAATTTTTCTCGATCGTGATGGCACCATTAATGTGGATCACGGTTATGTCCATGAGATTGACGCGTTCGAGTTTATCGAAGGCGTAATAGATGCAATGCGCCAGTTAAAAGAGATGGGCTATGCGCTGGTGGTTGTCACCAACCAGTCTGGTATTGCTCGCGGTAAATTCACCGAGGCGCAGTTTGAAACGCTAACGGAATGGATGGACTGGTCGTTAGCCGATCGTGGTGTCGATCTCGACGGTATCTATTATTGCCCGCACCACCCACAGGGAACAGTAGAAGAGTATCGTCAGACCTGCGACTGTCGTAAGCCGCATCCGGGTATGTTTATCTCTGCGCAGGAATTTCTGCACATTGATATGGCTGCTTCTTATATGGTGGGCGATAAACTGGAAGATATGCAGGCCGCAACCGCAGCCGGCGTAGGCACCAAAATATTAGTTCGCACCGGCAAGCCAGTGACGCCAGAAGCAGAGAATGCAGCGGATTGGGTGATTAATAGCCTGGCAGAGCTGCCAAAAGAGATTAAAAAGCACCAAAAATAGGCGTTTTGGCTAAAAGGTGAGCGGTTGAAATAAAATTGTATTTTTCCGCTTGTCATTCCTCGGAAGCTCCCTATAATGCGCCTCCATCGACACGGCGGATGTGAATCACTTCACAAACAACCCGGTCGGTTGAAGAGAAAAAATCCTGAAATAACGGGTTGACTCTGAAAGAGGAAAGCGTAATATACGCCACCTCGCAACGGTGAGCTGAAAGCCACGTTGCACTGCTCTTTAACAATTTATCAGACAATCTGTGTGGGCACTCAAAGTGACATGGATTCTTAACGTCGCAAGACGAAAAATGAATACCAAGTCTCTGAGTGAACATACGTAATTCATTACGAAGTTTAATTCACGAGCATCAAACTTAAATTGAAGAGTTTGATCATGGCTCAGATTGAACGCTGGCGGCAGGCCTAACACATGCAAGTCGAGCGGTAACACAGGGAGCTTGCTCCTGGGTGACGAGCGGCGGACGGGTGAGTAATGTCTGGGAAACTGCCTGATGGAGGGGGATAACTACTGGAAACGGTAGCTAATACCGCATAACGTCGCAAGACCAAAGAGGGGGACCTTCGGGCCTCTTGCCATCAGATGTGCCCAGATGGGATTAGCTAGTAGGTGGGGTAACGGCTCACCTAGGCGACGATCCCTAGCTGGTCTGAGAGGATGACCAGCCACACTGGAACTGAGACACGGTCCAGACTCCTACGGGAGGCAGCAGTGGGGAATATTGCACAATGGGCGCAAGCCTGATGCAGCCATGCCGCGTGTATGAAGAAGGCCTTCGGGTTGTAAAGTACTTTCAGCGAGGAGGAAGGCATTAAGGTTAATAACCTTGGTGATTGACGTTACTCGCAGAAGAAGCACCGGCTAACTCCGTGCCAGCAGCCGCGGTAATACGGAGGGTGCAAGCGTTAATCGGAATTACTGGGCGTAAAGCGCACGCAGGCGGTCTGTCAAGTCGGATGTGAAATCCCCGGGCTCAACCTGGGAACTGCATTCGAAACTGGCAGGCTAGAGTCTTGTAGAGGGGGGTAGAATTCCAGGTGTAGCGGTGAAATGCGTAGAGATCTGGAGGAATACCGGTGGCGAAGGCGGCCCCCTGGACAAAGACTGACGCTCAGGTGCGAAAGCGTGGGGAGCAAACAGGATTAGATACCCTGGTAGTCCACGCCGTAAACGATGTCGACTTGGAGGTTGTTCCCTTGAGGAGTGGCTTCCGGAGCTAACGCGTTAAGTCGACCGCCTGGGGAGTACGGCCGCAAGGTTAAAACTCAAATGAATTGACGGGGGCCCGCACAAGCGGTGGAGCATGTGGTTTAATTCGATGCAACGCGAAGAACCTTACCTACTCTTGACATCCAGAGAACTTTCCAGAGATGGATTGGTGCCTTCGGGAACTCTGAGACAGGTGCTGCATGGCTGTCGTCAGCTCGTGTTGTGAAATGTTGGGTTAAGTCCCGCAACGAGCGCAACCCTTATCCTTTGTTGCCAGCGGTTCGGCCGGGAACTCAAAGGAGACTGCCAGTGATAAACTGGAGGAAGGTGGGGATGACGTCAAGTCATCATGGCCCTTACGAGTAGGGCTACACACGTGCTACAATGGCATATACAAAGAGAAGCGACCTCGCGAGAGCAAGCGGACCTCATAAAGTATGTCGTAGTCCGGATTGGAGTCTGCAACTCGACTCCATGAAGTCGGAATCGCTAGTAATCGTAGATCAGAATGCTACGGTGAATACGTTCCCGGGCCTTGTACACACCGCCCGTCACACCATGGGAGTGGGTTGCAAAAGAAGTAGGTAGCTTAACCTTCGGGAGGGCGCTTACCACTTTGTGATTCATGACTGGGGTGAAGTCGTAACAAGGTAACCGTAGGGGAACCTGCGGTTGGATCACCTCCTTACCTTAAAGAACCTGCCTTTGTAGTGCTCACACAGATTGTCTGATGAAAAATAGCAGTAAAAATCTCTGCAGGCTTGTAGCTCAGGTGGTTAGAGCGCACCCCTGATAAGGGTGAGGTCGGTGGTTCAAGTCCACTCAGGCCTACCAAAATCCTTATGTTAAAGGATGAGCGGTACAGAGATTAGTGTATACGATGGGGTTATAGCTCAGCTGGGAGAGCGCCTGCCTTGCACGCAGGAGGTCTGCGGTTCGATCCCGCATAGCTCCACCATCTTTACTGCGAAAACAAGAAAACTTCAGAGTGTACCTGAAAAGGTTCACTGCGAAGTTTTGCTCTTTAAAAATCTGGATCAAGCTGAAAATTGAAACGACACACCTTAACGGGTGTGTTCGAGTCTCTCAAATTTTCGCAATTTGATGATGAATCGAAAGAAACATCTTCGGGTTGTGAGGTTAAGCGACTAAGCGTACACGGTGGATGCCCTGGCAGTCAGAGGCGATGAAGGACGTGCTAATCTGCGATAAGCGCCGGCGAGGTGATATGAACCTTTGACCCGGCGATTTCCGAATGGGGAAACCCAGTGTGTTCCGACACACTATCGTTAAGTGAATACATAGCTTAACGAAGCGAACCGGGGGAACTGAAACATCTAAGTACCCCGAGGAAAAGAAATCAACCGAGATTCCCCCAGTAGCGGCGAGCGAACGGGGAGCAGCCCAGAGTCTGAATCAGCTTGTGTGTTAGTGGAACGGTCTGGAAAGTCCGGCGATACAGGGTGATAGCCCCGTACACGAAAGCACACAGGTTGTGAACTCGAAGAGTAGGGCGGGACACGTGGTATCCTGTCTGAATATGGGGGGACCATCCTCCAAGGCTAAATACTCCTGACTGACCGATAGTGAACCAGTACCGTGAGGGAAAGGCGAAAAGAACCCCGGCGAGGGGAGTGAAAAAGAACCTGAAACCGTGTACGTACAAGCAGTGGGAGCACCTTCGTGGTGTGACTGCGTACCTTTTGTATAATGGGTCAGCGACTTATATTCTGTAGCAAGGTTAACCGTATAGGGGAGCCGAAGGGAAACCGAGTCTTAACTGGGCGTTAAGTTGCAGGGTATAGACCCGAAACCCGGTGATCTAGCCATGGGCAGGTTGAAGGTTGGGTAACACTAACTGGAGGACCGAACCGACTAATGTTGAAAAATTAGCGGATGACTTGTGGCTGGGGGTGAAAGGCCAATCAAACCGGGAGATAGCTGGTTCTCCCCGAAAGCTATTTAGGTAGCGCCTCGTGAATTCATCTTCGGGGGTAGAGCACTGTTTCGGCTAGGGGGCCATCCCGGCTTACCAACCCGATGCAAACTACGAATACCGAAGAATGTTATCACGGGAGACACACGGCGGGTGCTAACGTCCGTCGTGAAGAGGGAAACAACCCAGACCGCCAGCTAAGGTCCCAAAGTCATGGTTAAGTGGGAAACGATGTGGGAAGGCACAGACAGCCAGGATGTTGGCTTAGAAGCAGCCATCATTTAAAGAAAGCGTAATAGCTCACTGGTCGAGTCGGCCTGCGCGGAAGATGTAACGGGGCTAAACCATGCACCGAAGCTGCGGCAGCGACGCTTATGCGTTGTTGGGTAGGGGAGCGTTCTGTAAGCCGTTGAAGGTGTCCTGTGAGGGGTGCTGGAGGTATCAGAAGTGCGAATGCTGACATAAGTAACGATAATGCGGGTGAAAAGCCCGCACGCCGGAAGACCAAGGGTTCCTGTCCAACGTTAATCGGGGCAGGGTGAGTCGACCCCTAAGGCGAGGCCGAAAGGCGTAGTCGATGGGAAACAGGTTAATATTCCTGTACTTGGTGTTACTGCGAAGGGGGGACGGAGAAGGCTATGTTAGCCGGGCGACGGTTGTCCCGGTTTAAGCATGTAG
Organism: Enterobacter sp. C4G1; assembly: GCF_052886895.1. NCBI lineage: Bacteria > Pseudomonadati > Pseudomonadota > Gammaproteobacteria > Enterobacterales > Enterobacteriaceae > Enterobacter > Enterobacter sp. C4G1. Next base: position 1,979,156 of record NZ_JBQVVV010000001.1, read on the forward strand.
GCGGAGAGTTTAGGTAAATCCGGACTCTTTTTAACGCTGAGGTGTGATGACGAGGTACTACGGTACTGAAGTAACAAATGCCCTGCTTCCAGGAAAAGCCTCTAAGCATCAGGTAACATCAAATCGTACCCCAAACCGACACAGGTGGTCAGGTAGAGAATACCAAGGCGCTTGAGAGAACTCGGGTGAAGGAACTAGGCAAAATGGTGCCGTAACTTCGGGAGAAGGCACGCTGATGTGTAGGTGAAGCCCCTGCGGGTGGAGCTGAAATCAGTCGAAGATACCAGCTGGCTGCAACTGTTTATTAAAAACACAGCACTGTGCAAACACGAAAGTGGACGTATACGGTGTGACGCCTGCCCGGTGCCGGAAGGTTAATTGATGGGGTTAGCGGCAACGCGAAGCTCTTGATCGAAGCCCCGGTAAACGGCGGCCGTAACTATAACGGTCCTAAGGTAGCGAAATTCCTTGTCGGGTAAGTTCCGACCTGCACGAATGGCGTAATGATGGCCAGGCTGTCTCCACCCGAGACTCAGTGAAATTGAACTCGCTGTGAAGATGCAGTGTACCCGCGGCAAGACGGAAAGACCCCGTGAACCTTTACTATAGCTTGACACTGAACACTGGTCCTTGATGTGTAGGATAGGTGGGAGGCTTTGAAGCGTGGACGCCAGTCTGCGTGGAGCCGACCTTGAAATACCACCCTTTAATGGCTGGTGTTCTAACGTAGACCCGTAATCCGGGTTGCGGACAGTGTCTGGTGGGTAGTTTGACTGGGGCGGTCTCCTCCCAAAGAGTAACGGAGGAGCACGAAGGTTAGCTAATCCTGGTCGGACATCAGGAGGTTAGTGCAATGGCATAAGCTAGCTTGACTGCGAGAGTGACGGCTCGAGCAGGTGCGAAAGCAGGTCATAGTGATCCGGTGGTTCTGAATGGAAGGGCCATCGCTCAACGGATAAAAGGTACTCCGGGGATAACAGGCTGATACCGCCCAAGAGTTCATATCGACGGCGGTGTTTGGCACCTCGATGTCGGCTCATCACATCCTGGGGCTGAAGTAGGTCCCAAGGGTACGGCTGTTCGCCGTTTAAAGTGGTACGCGAGCTGGGTTTAGAACGTCGTGAGACAGTTCGGTCCCTATCTGCCGTGGGCGCTGGAGAATTGAGGGGGGCTGCTCCTAGTACGAGAGGACCGGAGTGGACGCATCACTGGTGTTCGGGTTGTCATGCCAATGGCATTGCCCGGTAGCTAAATGCGGAAAAGATAAGTGCTGAAAGCATCTAAGCACGAAACTTGCCCCGAGATGAGTTCTCCCTGACTCCCTGAGAGTCCTGAAGGAACGTTGAAGACTACGACGTTGATAGGTCGGGTGTGTAAGCGTAGCGATACGTTGAGCTAACCGATACTAATGAACCGTGAGGCTTAACCTTACAACGCCGAAGCTGTTTCGGCGGTTGAGAGACAGAATATTTTCAGCTTTGATACAGATTAACAGAATTTGCCTGGCGGCTTTAGCGCGGTGGTCCCACCTGACCCCATGCCGAACTCAGAAGTGAAACGCCGTAGCGCCGATGGTAGTGTGGGGTCTCCCCATGTGAGAGTAGGGAACTGCCAGGCATCAAATTAAGTAGTAAGCCGGTGCATTAATCCGGTGGTTACAAAGTCTTCGGTGGAGCGGTAGTTCAGTCGGTTAGAATACCTGCCTGTCACGCAGGGGGTCGCGGGTTCGAGTCCCGTCCGTTCCGCCACTTATTGAAAGCCCTGAGTATTTACTCAGGGCTTTTTTCTTATCTGCCGTATAATTATTGCTAAATTAGCAAAAATCCTCTGCGTTTTACGCTCTTTTTCTGAATAACAGCAGCAGCGATAATCTTCCTCAGTTAACGAACATTATGATTAACGAGGAATTACATGACTATCCCTGCATTTGGTCTGGGCACTTTCCGCCTGAAAGACGATGTTGTTATCGCATCTGTAAAAACTGCTCTTGAACTTGGCTATCGTACTGTTGATACGGCGCAGATTTATGAAAATGAAGCTGCCGTTGGCCAGGCGATTGAAGAGAGTGGTGTAGCCCGTAATGAACTTTTCATCACCACTAAAATCTGGATTGAGAACCTCAGCAAAGAAAAGCTGATCCCAAGCCTGAAAGAGAGTCTGAAGAAACTGCGTACCGACTACGTAGATCTGACGCTGATCCACTGGCCGTCACCGAACGATTCGGTTTCCGTGGAAGAGTTCATGCAGGCGCTGCTTGAAGCAAAAGAGCAGGGCTTAACCCGTGAAATTGGTATCTCTAACTTCACTATCCCGTTGATGGAAAAAGCCATTGCGGCTGTTGGTGCAGAGAATATTGCAACCAACCAGGTTGAACTGTCCCCTTATCTGCAAAACCGTAAAGTGGTTGACTGGGCAAAACAGCACGGTATCCATATCACCTCTTACATGACGCTGGCTTACGGTAACGCACTGAAAGATGAAGTGATTATTCGCATTGCACAGAAACACAATGCCACGGCTGCACAGGTGATTCTGGCCTGGGCAATGGGTGAAGGTTATGCCGTTATCCCATCTTCAACCAAACGTGAAAACCTGGCGAGCAACCTGTTAGCACTGGATCTCCAGCTGGATGATGAAGACAAAAAAGCGATCGCTGCTCTGGATTGCAACGATCGCCTGGTAAGCCCGGAAGGTTTAGCACCAGACTGGGATTAATATTGACCCAACCTCTGTGCCCTAAACCCTCACACAGCTCCTTCGGGAGCTGTTTTTGCATGTTCGCTCAGGAAGTCGATAAATGCGCGGATGCGCGTACTCACCGCTCTGTCACTGTAATACACTGCACTAAAAGGCATCTCTACCGGCAGGCGTTTATCAGCCATTAACTCTACAAGCTCCCCACGGGCAATCTCTTTATTGATCATGTAATCGGATAAACAGGCAATCCCGTTTCCTTCAAGACAAAGTTGCTTCAGTGTTTCCCCACTGTTTGACGATAAGCCGCAATCTATCTCATGAAGCTGTCCGTCACTACAGGCGACAGGCCAGGTATTTAGCGATACGGGCTCTGTAAAACCCAGGCACAGATGCTGTTTCAAATCCTCGACCGTTTCAGGCTGACCAAACTGCGCAAGGTATTCCGGCGATGCAATAATTTTTCGGTAGCTCCTGAACAAAGGGCGGGCCCGCAAGCTGGAATCGGTAAGTGTGCCAACGCGAATCGCAACATCTACCTTTCGCTCTATCAGATTAATGAATGTCTCAGATGACACCAGCGACAATGTCATTTCCGGGTAGCGTTCACGGAAAGGTTTAATGAGTGGCATCAGGTAATGAAGGACCACAGGTGTTGCCGCATCAATACGCAGCAGCCCGCGAGGCGTGCTGCGCGACTCCATGATTTCTGTCTCTGCTGCAGCCATTTCCTGCAAGACGGACTGCACGCGGCGGAAATAGCGCTCGCCTTCTTCTGTCAGACTTAACTGCCTTGTGGTCCGGTTGAGCAGGCTGACACCGAGCTTCATCTCCAGCTTTTTCACCGAGCGGCTAATGGCGGAATTTGCCTGTCCGAGTTGCTCCGCAGCACGGCTAAAACTGCCGCTTTCTACCACGGCGACAAATATCGCCAGCTCTTCTGATGTCGCCTTCATTATTGCACCACCTGCAAAATTCTATTGAGATTTTGACCATTTTTGTTATTTAAGCACTGGCGCATACTTCTTGTCATCTTAATCCTGATGATACGGAGTATTTTATGCCACTGGCGCTACTTGCCCTGACGATCAGTGCCTTCGCAATTGGCACGACCGAATTTGTTATCGTGGGTCTGGTTCCTACGATTGCGAACCAACTTGCCATCTCTCTGCCTTCTGCCGGGCTGCTGGTTTCTATCTACGCATTAGGTGTGGCCGTTGGTGCCCCTGTGCTTACGGCGTTGACCGGACGTTTTCCGCGCAAGCAGTTATTGATGGCGCTGATGGTTCTGTTCACCGCCGGGAATATTCTGGCCTGGCAAGCACCTGACTACACCACGCTGGTCATTGCCCGCTTGCTGACGGGCCTTGCCCATGGTGTTTTTTTCTCGATTGGCTCAACCATTGCAACCAGCCTGGTGCCAAAAGAGAAAGCGGCATCTGCCATTGCGATTATGTTTGGCGGGTTAACTGTCGCGCTGGTCACCGGCGTGCCTCTGGGGACGTTTATCGGCCAACATTTTGGCTGGCGCGAAACATTCCTGGCCGTCTCAGTACTGGGAGTGATAGCCCTGGTGGCCAGTCTGCTTCTCGTCCCTTCAAATATCCCTGGCCGTGCGAGTGCCAGCCTGAGCGATCAACTTAAAGTACTGACCCATCCTCGCCTTCTGATCATCTATGCGATCACGGCTTTGGGGTATGGCGGTGTCTTTACCGCTTTTACATTCCTTGCACCGATGATGCAGGATCTGGCGGGCTTCTCACCGAGCGCAGTTAGTTGGATCTTGTTGGGTTATGGCGTGTCGGTGGCAATAGGCAATATCTGGGGTGGCAAGCTTGCCGATAAACACGGTGCAGTACCGGCCCTGAAATTTATTTTCGCTGCGCTGGTTGTACTGCTGCTGATCTTCCAGTTCACCGCTTCTGTGCAATATGCGGCGCTGGCCACGGTACTGGTGATGGGGATCTTTGCATTTGGTAACGTGCCGGGTCTTCAGGTCTATGTCGTTCAGAAGGCAGAGCTTTATACACCCAATGCCGTCGATGTTGCATCTGGTCTGAACATTGCTGCATTCAATATTGGTATCGCACTCGGTTCCATTATCGGTGGGCAGACTGTTGAGCACTTTGGCCTGAATCAGACACCGTGGATTGGCGCAGCGATCGTGCTTATCGCATTCCTGCTGATTGGCCTGAGCGGTCGCCTTGATAAACCTGCCCGGGTGGCTCTTGGCTAAATAACAGTAAGTGCTTGCTTACAAAACTCGGAAAGGTTTCTCAGTAATTGCGTTGAAACTGTGACCTAAAATCCCTATAACATTAGAACCAGTCCGTTTTCCGGGCTGGTTCATGTTATAGAGGTCATTTCCGAAAGTGCGAAAAAATACCTATGCCATGCGTTATGTTGCCGGATTACCCGCGGAGAGAATACTGCCTCCGGGATCGTTCGCGAGCATCAGCCAGGCATTACCCGCCGGTACGCCATTAAGCAGCGATGAAAAAATTCGTGTGCTGGTGTGGAATATCTTTAAGCAACAGCGTGCTGAGTGGTTATCCGTCCTCAAAAATTTTGGTAAGGACGCTCATCTCGTTCTCCTGCAAGAAGCGCAAACGACGCCTGAGCTGGTAAGGTTTGCGACCACTAACTATCTCGCGGCCGATCAGGTGCCTGCGTTTGTGCTGCCGCAGCACCCTTCTGGTGTCATGACGCTTTCAGCGGCGCATCCTGTTTATTGTTGTCCCCTTCGTGAGCGAGAACCCATTCTGCGGCTGGCAAAATCGGCGCTGGTTACCGTCTACCCGTTACCGGATAGCCGTTTGCTGATGGTCGTAAATATTCACGCTGTTAATTTCAGCCTGGGCGTCGATGTCTACAGTAAGCAGTTACTTCCGATTGGCGATCAGATTGCCCATCACAGCGGGCCTATCATTATGGCAGGGGATTTTAATGCCTGGAGCCGCCCACGGATGAACGCCTTGTATCGCTTTGCGCGCGAGATGTCGCTGCGCGAAGTTCGTTTTAACGATGACCAGCGTAAGAAAGCCTTTGGTCGTCCTCTCGATTTTGTCTTTTATCGCGGTTTGAGCGTTCACGATGCCTCTGTGCTGGTGACACGCGCATCCGATCACAATCCTCTACTAGTTGAATTCAGTCCCGGCAAACCTGATAAATAATGGTGTGTCAGGTCTGCCGTGGGGCAGACCTATGTGCAGGTGCTGCCCTTTATTTTTTTATCAACCAAAGGACAGTAAGATGACAACACACTCCCATCATGACAACGTAGAAAAACAGTTTGGCTCCCAGGCAAGTGCTTATCTGAGCAGCGCCGTCCATGCGTCTGGTCGAGATCTGACTCGCCTCAGCGAGCGGCTGGCGGCATTCCCGCAGGCGCACGTGCTGGATTTGGGTTGTGGGGCAGGGCACGCTAGTTTTGCCGCTGCGCAGCAGGTCGCTCAGGTAACAGCATACGATTTGTCCAGCCAGATGCTCGACGTTGTAACGGAGGCCGCCAAAGCTAAAGGGCTGAAAAACCTCGTTACCCGTCAGGGGTACGCGGAATCATTACCGTTTGCCGATGATACTTTTGAGATTGTCATCAGTCGTTACTCCGCGCACCACTGGCACGATGTCGGGCAAGCATTGCGGGAAGTTAAACGTGTGCTGAAGCCGGGTGGGATTTTTATCATCATGGATATCATGTCGCCTGGCCATCCGGTACGGGATGTCTGGTTGCAGACGGTTGAAGCACTGCGCGACACATCGCATGTTCGCAATTATTCCAGTGGGGAGTGGTTGCAGATGACCGCAGAGGCTGGGTTGATTTCACGCTCATTGATAACAGACCGATTGCCGCTTGAATTCAGCTCCTGGATTGCGCGGATGCGGACGCCAGAAGCATTAAGCCAGGCTATTCGTCTTTATCAGGATAGCGCGTCTGCGGACGTGAAGGCGTACTTTGAGCTGCAGGAGGATGGATCGTTTACCAGCGATACCATTATGGCTGAAGTACAAAAAGCGGGATAAATAAAAAAAGGCACCGGGGGAATCGGTGCCTTTTTTATGTTCAGACTGTCTGATCACGAGTCTGGCGTTGCGCTATTTTTCACAAACAGCGTCAACTGATCGCCAGGTTGCAGATTGTCAGTATCGTTATTCCAGCGCATAACATCCTGGATGTTCACGCCGTGACGTTTTGCAATACTGGACAGCGAATCACCCTTACGCACGCGATAAGTAATGCTATCGCTGTTGTTGGCAAGACGCTGCGCACTGCTACCTGCGCCAACCGTCAGATTCTGACCCACTTTCAGACCAGAGCTACGCAGATTGTTCCACTGCTGTAGGTCTTTTGCGCTCACGCCAAGACGTGAAGCAATACCTGAAAGCGTATCACCTGAACGAACCTTATAGCTGCGGCTGCTTACTGATGAAGTATCTGCAACAAGCGTAGACTGAACCGCTGCAATCTCACCAGAAGCTAAAGACTCGCGTAACTGCTCCGCGTGTTTTTGCGGAACCATCACATACTGAGGGCCACTGGCACCCAGCGTTGAGCCTTTAACGCCTGCATTAAAGGTTTTCAGTTTACTTACCGACATACCCGTCATATCGGCAACCTGTTGAATATCAACCGGGCTGCTGAGGCGAACACGCGCCAGTGCACGACTTTCGTCTGGTGTTGGCAGTTGTACACCGTAACGCTTGCTATTCTTGAGAATATCGCTCAATGCCAGCATTTTCGGTACGTAAACCTTGGTTTCCTGTGGCAGTGAGAGCGACCAGAAGTCGGTGGATTTTCCACGCGCTTTATTCGCTTTCATTGCCTTCAGTACACGACCTTCACCACTGTTGTACGCTGCGACTGTTAACAACCAGTCACCGTCGAACATCTTGTTCAGACGTTGCATCATGTCGAGAGCGGCAGTCGTGGAAGCGACTACATCACGACGCGCATCGTAGCTGCGGGTCTGTTTTAAACCATAATTGCGCCCTGTGCTCGGTATGATCTGCCAAATGCCTGCGGCATTGGCGCCAGACGTCGCGTGTGGGTCAAAAGCGCTCTCCACTATGGGTAGGAGTACCAGCTCCATCGGCATGTTACGTTTCTTAACTTGCCCGGCTATCCAGTACATATACGGCTCTGCCCGTAAAGTTACATCGTGGAGATAGCTCTTATTTCTCAAATACTTCTGTTTCTGTTCGCGAATCCGGGTGTTTTCCGGAATTCCCATCTTTAGCTCGTCGCCAATAGAGGCCCACAAGTCCTGATCCTGCGCGAATGATGTCCCATCGTCCATCCATCGCGCCTGACTTGTAAACTTCCCTGCTTCCCCTTGACCAGCTGCAGAAAGGCTCTGTGCGTGCTGTTGTACGTTGCTGCCGTTTTGCGACTGGCAACCTACAAGCAGGACAGAGGCGAGTAATATCGCTTTTGCCTTCATGTGTGTGTCAATAGTTGCTTAAAAGACGAGCGATGATAACGGCGAAATTTTCAAAAGGCAACCCAGAATTATCGGAAGTTATCTTTCTTGGACCTTAACCATGCAAAACAATCTTCTGGTTGTTGCAAATTTGTTTCTTGGTTAATTTTATTAATTAAATCAATATCATGTGTTCTTAAAAATAAATTTATTTCACGCTCATTTTTCAGAATTACGGGGAGTGTTTTTTGGTTTTTTGCACGTAACTCCTTCACTTTCTGGTAATAATCCTGAATAGCGCGATCGTCGGGTAAGATGCTTACAGCAAACTTCATATTCCCTAATGTATATTCATGTGCGCAACAAATGAGCGTGTCGTCCGGGAGCGCGGCAATCTTCTGTAAAGATTGATACATCTGCGCTGGCGTACCTTCAAACAACCTTCCGCAGCCGCCTGAAAAGAGTGTGTCGCCGCAAAATAGATAAGGTTTGCTGTAGAAACAAATATGTCCTGAAGTGTGACCCGGTGTGGCAAAAACGGAAAAATCCCACCCGAGAATGAGGACTTTTTCGCCTTCTTTGACTACATGAGTGGTTCCCTTATCTTGTGTTTCTGCCGGTCCGTATACCACAAGATGCGGAAATTTTGCCCGCAATGCAGGGACACCGCCAACGTGATCGTTATGATGATGCGTCAGGAGAATAGCTTCCGGTTGCCAGCCGTTTTCGGCAATTGCAGTTAAAATCGGCGCGGATTCTCCGGGATCGACAATGACGCAACGACGATCGTCGTCAACTAAAACCCAGATGTAATTGTCCTGGAAGGCTGGAATACTGATAAGATTCATTAATTACCTCTTTTAACGTGGCGGGCGTTTTGATGAAACCGGCAAGGATACCTCAGACTGTCGCAGCACCGGAACGTTGGGCGGAATTGCCCTGGGGTGAATACTATCGCGAGGCGTTAGAACAACAGCTTAAACCCTGGCTTGCGAAAATGTATGGTTTTCACCTGCTTAAAATTGGCAATCTCAGTGCAGAAATCAACACTGAAAGTTGTGCTATCTCACATCAGGTTAACGTCTCTCTTGGGGGATCGCCCGTTCAGGTTAAAGCCGATCCGTTGCATTTGCCTTTTGCGGAAAAATCCGTCGATGCTTGTCTGCTGGCACATACCTTGCCCTGGTGCAGTGATCCGCATCGTTTGCTGCGTGAAGCCGACCGGGTGCTGATCGATGACGGCTGGCTGATCCTCAGCGGCTTCAATCCACTGAGTCTGATGGGGCTACGTAAACTGGTGCCAGTGCTGCGCCGCACGCCACCTTATAACAGCCGAATGTTTACGCTGATGCGCCAGCTGGACTGGCTTTCACTGCTGAACTTTGAAGTCCTCTGCTACGGTGGTTTTCAGGTGTTACCCTGGTCCCGACAAGGCGGAGTGTTACTGAGCACACATCTGCCGGCGCTGGGCTGTATGCAGTTTATCGTGGCGCGTAAGCGGACGATTCCCCTCACGCTTAACCCGATGAAACAAAGTAAATCGAAAACCCAGATCCGTCAGACCGTTGGCGCAACGCGGCAGTATCGCAAACCCTGATCAGGATTCAGGCTGATACCCGACATCTTCCTGAGTTGGGTTTGACGCGGCTGTACGAGCCAGCTCGTCACAGCGTTCGTTTTCCGGGTGTCCGGCATGGCCTTTTACCCATTCCCATTTGATTTCATGCTGCCCTAACGCGGCGTCCAGGCGCTTCCAGAGATCGACATTTTTGACCGGTTTTTTATCTGCCGTTTTCCAGCCGCGTTTTTTCCAGTTGAAGATCCACTGGGTAATGCCCTGGCGCACGTACTGGCTGTCGGTGCTCAGTACCACATCGCAGTGCTCTTTTAACGCTTCCAGCGCCACGATGGCCGCCATCAGCTCCATGCGGTTGTTGGTGGTCAGGCGATAGCCTTCACTAAAGGTTTTTTCATGCTGACGATAGCGCATAATGGCGCCGTAACCGCCAGGTCCTGGGTTACCGAGACAAGATCCATCGGTGAAAATTTCTACCTGTTTACGCATCTCTGGTAGACTTCCTGTATTTGAAACGTTCAGTTAAACGATAAGTCTGACATAAATGACCGACATGAGCACTGCAATTACTCGCCAGATTGTTCTCGATACCGAAACCACCGGTATGAACCAAATCGGCGCACACTACGAAGGGCACAAGATTATTGAGATCGGTGCTGTAGAGGTAGTGAACCGTCGCCTTACGGGGAACAACTTCCACGTTTATCTCAAGCCGGACCGGCTGGTGGACCCGGAAGCGTTCGGCGTTCACGGTATTGCCGATGAGTTCTTGCTGGATAAGCCGACCTTTGCAGATGTTGCAGACGAATTTCTGGAATACATCAGAGGCGCAGAGCTGGTCATTCACAACGCATCGTTCGATATCGGCTTTATGGACTATGAGTTCAGCAAGCTCAATCGCGATATTCCGAAGACCAATACCTTCTGTAAGGTGACCGATAGCCTGGCGCTGGCAAGGAAGATGTTTCCCGGCAAGCGAAACAGCCTTGATGCACTCTGTTCACGTTACGAGATAGACAACACCAAGCGTACGCTCCACGGCGCATTGCTCGATGCCCAGATCCTGGCGGATGTCTATCTGACCATGACCGGTGGGCAGACGTCGATGGCATTCAGTATGGAAAATGAAGGCCAACAAACTCTGGGTGAATCGGGTATTCAGCGGGTTGTGCGTCAGGCGAGTCGTTTACGCGTGGTTTTAGCCAGTGATGAAGAGTTGCTTAACCACGAATCCCGTCTCGATTTAGTGCAGAAGAAAGGCGGAAGTTGCATGTGGCGTGCATAAACAGTGCCTGAATGCCTGTAAAATCACCGTCTGGGCGATTTTTGCAGCAAACGATTCAAAACTTAAGAAAAAGCGTTGACGAGCTCAGAGGCAATCCGTAATATCCGCTTCGTTCCCCAAACGGGAACAGTGGAGCGGTAGTTCAGTCGGTTAGAATACCTGCCTGTCACGCAGGGGGTCGCGGGTTCGAGTCCCGTCCGTTCCGCCACTATTCAGAAGGCCTGAATCAGAAATGATTCAGGCCTTCGTCGTTTCTATCCCGCAAAAAGCTTATCTAATACCTTTTGTTAATTAACAAATATTCAATATGAGTGGTGCAATTAATTAACAATCGCATGGTTATAGTGCATTGTTTGCACTGGATTTGTGCAATTACTGTGCTTTACTCATTCGCAGTCATTTCCATCTGTAACAATTTTGTAAAAATAAATCGCTTTAAATCATTCAGTTAACCTGCATTTTCCAGAAAGTTCCTGAACCAATGGTTTATTGGTTCATTATTTGCTTAATCATTAGGACGGTAAGTTATCGATCATATCCATAACTTATTGTTAATAAAAATAAAGAAATGATGACAGCGAGCGAACCAATATGGAAAAACCGTCACGGTTTCTGGCAAATTCCAGTACCGCACTCGAGCAATTGCGCGGGCTTATTAACCAGCATGAGTCAACACCAGGCATTCCATTGCCCACTGAACGTGAGCTTTCGGAAACACTCGGCGTAGGGCGACGTGAAGTGCGCCGTGCGCTGGACGTGCTGGAAGAAGAAGGGCGGATCTGGCGTAAACAGGGCAAAGGCACGTTTATTGGCCCGGCAGCTCCTGTAGAGCCTTTGGCGCTTCAGGGGCTGGTACAACAGACCAATTTGCTGGAAGTGATGGAAGCTCGTCTGCAACTTGAACCCGGCCTGGCCCGTCTTGCGGCGCTGCGTGCCACCAGGGAAAACCTCGCGCTGATGCAGCGTATGCTGGAACGCATTAATAAGGTCAGCCCGGATGACCGCGATCTTAATGAACTGTGGGATAGCGCATTCCATCGCGCAATAGCAGAAGCTGCAGGTAACCGCCTGATGCTGGGGTTATTCGATGCAATTGATGCCGTCAGGCGCGAACCCGGCTGGCAACATCTGCGCGAATTAGCCCGCACCCCTGAACGCGTTGATAACTACAACGACCATCATCACAAAATCATGTCAGCGATTATCCATCGCCAGCCTAACGAAGCCGCTGCCGCGATGCGCGAACACCTGCTCAGCCTGCAAACGGCCCTGATTCAGGCAATTCACCTTGAGGACGATTTCACGCTATGACAACGATCCCGTTTAAGGAAGCATCTCCTGTTCTGCGGCTGCAAAACCTCAACGTTAAATTTGCGGGGTCGCCCGTCAGCGTACTTGATGGCATCTCGTTGACCGTAAAAGCGGGTGAAACGCTGGCGCTGGTAGGGGAATCCGGGTGTGGGAAAAGTATCACCTCGTTGGCGCTGATGGGGTTATTACCCGCCAGCGCACAAATCGTCAGCGGCGAGATGCAGTTTCGTCGCCATGATCTGCGAAAGCTCTCCCCGCGCGAATATGCCGATCTCCGTGGCCGCGAGCTGGCGATGATTTTTCAGGAACCCATGACCTCGCTGAACCCCGCTTTTACCCTGGGTGACCAGCTGAGCGAAGCGGTTATGCGCCATCAGAAAATGACGCGTGCGCAAGCAATGGACGCAGCGCTGAGCATTCTGGAAAAGGTTCAGATCCCGGCGGCAGAGATGCGCCTTAAGGCTTATCCGCACCAGCTTTCTGGCGGGATGCGTCAGCGTGTGATGATTGCGATGGCGCTGATTAATCACCCGCGTTTACTGATTGCCGACGAACCGACCACCGCGCTGGATGTGACCATTCAGGCGCAAATCCTTGCATTGCTCAACACATTAAAAGAAGAAACGGGCACGGCGGTGCTGATGATCACTCACGATTTGGGCGTGGTAGCGGAAGTGGCGCAGCAGGTGGCGGTGATGTACGCCGGACAAGTGGTGGAGCAGGGGAGCGTAGAGGCGATTTTTGCTGACCCGCAGCACCCGTACACCATCGGACTGATGGGATCTATTCCCTCGCTTGGGGCGCGTAAAGGCCAGCTTTCTACCATTCCGGGTGCCGTGCCGCTACCCGAATCCATGCCGAAAGGCTGCCGTTTTGCCACCCGTTGTCCTTTTGCGCAGACCCGTTGTCACGATGAAAAACCACAACTTAACACGTTGGGTGCAGGGCATCAGGTGGCCTGTTTCCGCGTACCGCTGGAACAACATATTGCACTGGGAGAGACTGCATGACGACGCCAATTCTTGAAGCCCGTGACCTCAGCAAGCTGTTCCCCGGCCCTAAAAAACTGTTTACTCCGGCGCGTTTTGTCACCGCCGTTGATCGTGTTTCCCTTTCCGTTATGCCGGGGGAAACACTGGCCATCGTGGGCGAATCCGGCTCCGGGAAATCCACGCTGGGCCGTTTGCTGCTGCGTCTGCTGGCCGCTAGCGAAGGGCGCGTATTTTATCAGGGCGAGGAGATAACGCACGCGTCTGGCGCGCGCCTTAATCAGCTCCGGCGCGAACTGCAAATTATTTTCCAGGATCCTTTTGCCTCACTGAACCCACGTATGACGGTCGAGCAGATCGTGGGCGAACCGTTGTGGCTGCATCAGAACATGAAAAAAGCAGACCGCCAGTACCGCGTTGCCGAGTTGCTTAAAACCGTTGGGCTACCGGCGGCCTGGGCCGGGCGTTATCCGCATGAATTTTCCGGCGGCCAGCGTCAGCGAATTGGCATTGCGCGAGCGCTGGCATCAGGGCCGAAACTGCTGCTGGGGGATGAGCCCGTCTCCGCGCTGGATGTCTCCGTACAGGCCCAGGTGGTCAACCTGCTGGAAAGTCTTAAGCACCAGTTGGGGCTGACGATGGTGATTGTCGCTCATGGTCTGGCGGTGATCCGTCATATGAGCGACCGCGTGGCGGTGATGTATCTCGGGCAAATTGTGGAGCTTGCCACCGTCGATGAAATCTTTGACGCGCCGCTGCACCCCTATACCCAGGCGCTGATTGCCTCTGCCCCGCAAATGCAGCCGGGCGCCCAGCGCGATACGCCGCTGTTACAAGGGGATTTGCCGAACCCGTCAAACCCGCCTTCCGGGTGTCGTTTCCATACCCGTTGCCCGTATGTCACCGATGAATGCCGCCAGGTTGAGCCGATTAACCAGGTGCTTGAAGGCGGGCGTCAGGTTGCCTGTCATCGCTGGCAGGACATTAATCGCGATCGCAGTGTTATTCAGATAGCACCGCCATCCGCAGCATTTCTGCGCCGCCGTGCGCTGTTTGAACACGCGGCATCTCACTCCTCCCTTCCTTCAAGGAACTCATGATAATGACAATGCGTAATTCTCTTTTGACCGTACTGGGAAGTGTAATGTTGCTTGGCGCGGCGCTGCCCGCGCATTCAGAAAGTGTGCTGCGAATTGGTCTGGGGGCAGACCCGGACATGCTCGACCCGCATCTGGCGCGCACCTACTATGGCCGTTTTGTTTTCGCCTCATTGTGCGACAGGCTGGTGGACGTTGACGAGCACCTGAAAGTGGTGCCGGGCCTGGCGAAGGACTGGTCCTGGAGTGACGACGGCAAAACCCTGACCATGAATCTGCGTGAAGGGGTGACCTTCCACGATGGTGAAAAATTCGATGCCGCTGCGGCGAAATACAACCTCGAGCGCGCCCTGACCTTAAAAGGCTCCCTGCGTAAAAGCGAGATCTCTTCTGTTGAGTCGGTTGACGTTACCGGCCCAATGCAAATCGCCCTGCATCTGAAAACCCCTGATGCCGCGCTGTTAATGCAGCTCACTGACCGTGCCGGCGCGATGATGGCGCCAGAAGCGGCGAAAAAACCTGATTTTGCGGCTCACCCGGTCTGTTCCGGCCCGTATAAGTTCGAGAGCCGCGTGTCGCAGGACCGCATCGTGTTGACGCGTTTTGATAACTACTGGAATAAAGACGCTTACCACTTCGACAAGATAATTTATCTGCCGATCCCGGATGCCTCTGTACGCCTGGCCAACCTGCGTGCGGGCGATCTTGATCTGACCGAAGGAATTGCAGCAAGCGATGTGAAAACCGTGGAGGCCGACAGCAAGCTGGCGCTGGCGAAGGTCACCGGCCTGGGTTATCAGGGCATTACTTTTAACATTAATAACGGCAAAGTCCCGGCCAACGATCCGTTCAAGGATGCCCGCGTGCGCGAGGCGTTCTCACAGGCTATCGACCGTGATGCCATCAATCAGGTGGTGTTTGAAGGGCTGTACACGCCTGCAAACCAGGCGTTTTCACCGGTTAGCCCATATCACGTCAACCTGCCGGTGCCACCGCGCGACGTCGACAAAGCGAAAGCGCTGCTGAAAGAAGCGGGCGTAACAACCCCCCTGACCGTAAACCTGCTGGTGCCAAACAACCCAACCTCTCAGCAGGTAGGGCAGGTGCTTCAGGCGATGGTGGCGGAGGCTGGCTTTAACCTCAATCTGCAAATGACCGAGTTCGCCACGCTGCTCGATCGCCAGCAAAGCGGTGATTATCAGCTGAGCTTCTCTGGCTGGTCTGGTCGCCCCGATCCGGATGGCAGCATCTTTGGCTTCATTAACAGCAAAGGCACCTTAAACGACGGCCGTTACAGCAATGCGCAGGTGGATGAATGGTTGACTCAGGCGCGTCTGAATACCGATCAGGCCGCACGCCAGCCGCTGTACGACAAAGTGGTGAAGCAACTGCAAACCGACATGCCTATCGCTTACCTCTACTTTGAGCCGCGTATTTTTGGCCTGAACAAAAGCGTGCAGGGCTTTAAACCTTACCCGGACGGCATTGTGCGTCTTGCCGGTCTGACGCTGGCGAAATAATAAGCCCCGAGGAGAAACCATGCTTGAACTGATTTGCAAACGTCTGCTGCTGGCCATCCCGACTCTGCTCCTGGTGAGCATGATGGTGTTCGGGCTGCAAAAGCTGCTGCCTGGCGACCCGCTGATCGCGATGGCCGGGGAGGAGCGCGATCCGGCGGTGATTGCGCAGCTGCGCGCTGAATTAAACCTCGATGCGCCGATTCCTGTGCAGTACTTCCACTGGCTGACGCGCGCGCTACAGGGCGATCTTGGTGTCTCCTTACGTACTCACGAACCGGTCACGCAGCTGATTGCCAGCAAACTGCCGGTGACGCTGGAGCTGTCGCTGCTGGCGATGATTATTGCGCTGGTGTTCGGCATCGGGATGGGGATCCTGGCGGCGGTCAATAAAAACAGCTGGGTGGATCATGGCGCGAACTTTGTGGCGATCTCGGGGATCTCGATACCGCACTTCTGGCTTGGGATCCTGCTGATCCTGGTGTTTTCAGTCAATCTGCAATGGCTGCCTGCCTCCGGGTTTGTGCCGTTCAGTGAAGATCCGCTCCAGAACCTGCGCACGCTGCTGTTGCCGGCATCGGTTCTGGGGACGGGGCTGGCGGCCACGCTGATGCGCCATACCCGAGCGTCGATGATTGCCGTGCTGAAAGCGGATTACATCCGTACCGCCCGGGCAAAAGGGTTGCTGCCAAAAGCGGTGATTTTAAAGCACGCATTTCGCAATGCGCTGGTCCCGGTTATCACCCTCACCACGCTGCTGTTTGGCGAGCTGCTGGGCGGCGCGGTGCTGACCGAGCAGGTCTTCACCATTCCGGGCTTTGGCAAGATGATCGTCGATTCTGTCTTTAACCGTGACTATGCCGTGGTGCAGGGCGTGGTGCTGATCGTGGCGATTGGTTTCCTGCTGCTGAACCTGCTGGCTGACGTGCTGTATGTCCTTATCAACCCGAAAATGCGAGGTTAAATGATGGCGGAACTGACGACTCAAACCGTTGCGCCTGCACTTCCGCGCGCGCAGAACCGGGTACTGAAAAAATTCCTCGCCAACAAAAGTGCGGTGATTGGCGCGGTGATTGTGGGCTTCTTCGTTTTGCTGGCGCTGCTCGCGCCCTGGATAGCCCCATTTGACCCGGTCAAAGCTAACTTTCTGGCGGTGCGTAAAGCCCCTTCGGCCATGTACTGGTTTGGCACTGACGAACTGGGGCGCGATATTCTGTCGCGCATTGTCTGGGGGGCGCGAACCTCACTGATGGCCGGATGTATGTCGGTAGTGATTGCCGTTGTCATCGGCGTGCCGCTGGGGCTGGTGGCGGGCTACTTCCAGAAAATGTGGGATGGCGTGATCTCGCGCTTTATTGAAGCACTGCTGGCCTGCCCATTCCTGATTATGGCGATCGCGCTGGGGGCGTTTTTAGGACCAAGCCTGACCAACGCCATGATCGCCATCGGTCTTTCCGCGATGCCTATCTTCGCTCGTCTGACGCGTGGCCAGGTGATTGCCATTCGCAATGAAGAGTACATCGACGGTGCGCGGGCGATTGGCCTGCCGGATCGCTGGATCATTGTGAAATACGTCCTGCCTAACGTGATGTCACCGATTCTGGTGCAGGCCACGCTGGCGATAGCCTCGGCGATTATCGCAGAAGCCAGTCTCTCATTTTTAGGGCTCGGCCAGCAGCCGCCGAATCCGTCCTGGGGCTCCATGCTTAATACCGCGAAGGGGTTCCTTGAGCAGGCCCCGTGGATGTCTGTTTTCCCCGGTATCGCGATTTTCCTTGCGGTACAGGGCTTTAATTTACTCGGTGACGGGCTGCGCGATGCGCTCGATCCGCGCCACGACTAAGGAGTCATGATGACCAAAGCGCTTGATTTTACTTCCGGTTACGATTCACGACGCCCCCCGATGATGGGCCACAACGCCGTGGCAACTTCGCAGCCGCTGGCGGCGCAGGCGGGGATGCGGATGCTGCAACTGGGCGGTAACGCCGTTGATGCCGCGATTGCCACTGCGATGGCGCTGACGGTGGTCGAACCCACCGGGAATGGTATTGGCAGCGATGCGTTTGCCATCGTCTGGGACGGGGAAAAACTTCACGGTCTTAATGCATCTGGTCGCTCACCTGCCAGCTGGCACGCGGATATGTTTGCCGGTAAAACGGCAGTGCCGGAAATTGGCTGGGAGGCCGTGACCGTTCCGGGCGCGGTATCGGGTTGGGTCGCACTGGCGGAACGTTTTGGCACATTGCCGCTCACAACGCTGGCTCAGCCCGCAATTGAGTATGCGCGTAACGGTTTCCCGGTGTCGCCGCTGATTGGTCATCTGTGGCAGCGCGGCTACAACAAGCTGAAAGACCAGCCGGGCTTTAGTGCGTGTTTCGCCCCGGAAGGACGTGCTCCGCGTATTGGCGAAATCTTCCGTAACCCGGCGCAAGCAAACTCGCTGGAGCTGATTGCCAAAACCAACGGTGAAGCGTTTTATCGTGGTGAGCTGGCGCAGAAAATTGCCGCCTTCGCCAAAGAACATGGCGCACATCTTTCGGCCGAGGATCTGGCAAACCATCGCGTAGACTGGGTTGAGCTGTTGTCGCGCGATTTTGCGGGCGGCTCGGTGCAGGAGTTGCCGCCAAACGGGCAGGGGATCGCCACGCTGATTGCGCTCGGCATCCTGGAGCAGTGCGGTATCGAAAAACATCACCCGGATTCCGTGCAGGCGCTGCACTTGTCCATTGAAGCAATGAAACTGGCGCTGGCCGATCTCGACCGCTACGTGGCGGATGAAGAGCATATGGAGTTTGCCGCCAAAGAGTTATTGAGCGATGCCTACCTGAAATCGCGCGCTGCGCTGATTGACCAGGATAAAGCCTCTGACTTTACCTACGGTTCCCCAACCCAAAGCGGGACGGTTTATCTCACCGCAGCGGATTCCAGCGGCATGATGATCTCCTTTATTCAGTCAAACTTTATGGGCTTTGGCTCCGGCGTGGTGGTTCCCGATACCGGGATCAGCCTGCAAAACCGTGGCTGCGGTTTTGTGCTGGATCCAAATCACCCGAACGCGCTGGCAGGCAACAAACGCCCGTTCCACACCATCATTCCGGGCTTTGCGATGGACGGGAACGGCAAGCCGCTAATGTCATTCGGCGTGATGGGCGGGCCAATGCAGGCGCAGGGGCACATGCAAATGGCGCTGCGTATTATGCTGCACGGGCAAAACCCGCAGGCGGCAATCGACGCGCCGCGCTGGCGCGTGGTACAGGGCAGAGAGGTTATTGTTGAGTCGACGTTTGACCGCAATACCATTGCGGCGCTGCGCGAGCGCGGGCATCAGATTGTTGTGGAAGACCCACTTCAGGATTACAACTTTGGTGGCGCGCAGGTGATTTACCGTCTGCCGGAAGGGCACTACGTAGCCGCGACGGAAAGCCGCAAAGACGGGCAGGCGTTGGTCAGCTAATGATTTTCCACCCTCTCCCTTTGGGAGAGGGCTGGGGTGAGGGGAAGCATTCACCCAATGCTAAACGGATCCGCATCCTGCCACGCCGGAAACTTCTCCCGATACTCTTTCAGCGCCGTCATCGAAATCTCAGCATCAATACGCGTTGCCTGATGCGGCTCGGCGGTGGCAATAATCTCACCCTGTGGATTAATGACCCGGCTGTCGCCCCGGTAGTGATGCCCGTTGCCGTCGGTGCCCACACGGTTACAGCCAACGACATAAGCCTGATTTTCAATCGCGCGCGCCACCAGCAGCGACTGCCAGTGCAGGGAGCGCGGTGCAGGCCAGTTGGCAACATACAGCGCCACGTCATAATCATTACGGTTACGCGACCAGACCGGGAAACGCAGGTCGTAGCAAACCAGCGGCAGAATGCGCCAGCCGCGCCACTCAAACACCACGCGCTCATTACCCGCTTCGTAGTGATGATGTTCATCCGCCATGCGGAACAGGTGACGTTTATCGTAAAAATGCACGTTGCCTTCCGGCTCGACCAGCAGGAAGCGGTTCACCGGCCCGCGATCGGTTTGCAGTGCGGCACTGCCGGCAATCAGGGCGTTGGTTTGTTGCGCTTTGGCGTGCATCCAGGCAACCACGTCGTCTTGTGGCATTGACTGTTTTGCCGCTTCCATCGCGAAGCCGGTGGTGAACATCTCTGGCAGGACAATGACATCGCGCCCGGTAATACCTTCCAGTTGACGATCAAAGTGACGCAGGTTGGCAGGGCCATCCATCCACACTAAAGGTTGCTGCAAAATCGAAATCTTCAGACCAGGCACAATTCAGACTCCTCAAACGACTGCTTTTTGACACTGTAGCACGACACCACGAGAAAATGTGGCAATAAAAAACCCCGCACGCGGCGGGGTTTGTCAGCACGAAACGGGTTATGCCGCCTCAGGTTTACGGTGCTTCTCCGGCATCTTTACGGGCTGTGTCGCCAGCTCTTCCGGTTCGAAATCATCCACGTTGATACTGCGCAGACGGCTTTCTTCCGCTTTCACCAGAATTGCCGCTTCATCTTTATCGATGATACCGCCCGCCAGCGCTTGTTTAGCCAGTTCATCCAGACGGGTAAACGGCAGGTTTTTGCCCAGCTGTTTACAGATTTTCTGGTGAATCGGATCGGCGGCCATCACATCCAGCAGCGCCTCTTCCAGCAGACCCACCGGGTTATGCTCGGTTGGCGCCAGGTACTGACCACGGCCGATACGGGAGCGGGTTGCGCTCGGTACTTGCAGGATCTTCGCCACCTTATGATCCAGCTTGTCAGATGGTGCCAGGTGATGACGTCCGGTCGGGAAGATCACCACGCGCAGGGCTCCAGCCACAAAGCGGTTCGGGAAGTTTGCCAGCAAATCGTCGATAGCCTGCTCAGCCTGATGCATAGCATCCTGTACACCCCAGTGCACCAGCGGCAGATCCGCTTCCTGACGGCCTTCGTCGTCATAACGTTTCAGCACCGCGGAGGCCAGGAATACCTGACTCAGCACATCACCCAGACGAGCAGAGATACGTTCACGACGCTTCAGGCTACCGCCCAGTACCGCCATGGAAACGTCAGACAGCAGAGCCAGGTTGGCACTCAGACGGTTCAGCTGTTGGTAATAGCGCTTAGTTGCATCACCGGTTGGTGTCGAGCTGGTGCGACCGTTGGTCAGACCCAGCCAGAAACTGCGCATTTTGTTGCTGCCCACGTGACCGATATGTTTGAACAGCAGCTTATCGAAGGCATCAACATCGTTATTCTGAGCGGCGGCCATCTCTTCCAGCACGTACGGATGGCAGCGAATAGCACCCTGGCCGAAGATCATCATGCTGCGGGTCAGGATATTCGCCCCTTCAACGGTGATCGCGATTGGCGCACCCTGATAACCACGGGCGAGGAAGTTGCCTTCGCCGAGCATAATGCCTTTACCACCCGCGATATCCATTGCATCGATGATCGACTGCTGGGCACGGTGGGTACAGTGGTACTTCACAATTGCAGACAGCACGGCCGGTTTTTCGCCCAGCATAATGCCGTAGGTAATTAACGATGCTGCGGCATCCATTACGTAGGCATTACCCGCGATGCGCGCCAGCGGCTCTTCGATACCTTCCATTTTGCCGATGGAAATTTTGAACTGGCGGCGGATATGCGCGTAAGCACCAATCCCCATCGCCACAGACTTCAGACCACCGGTTGAGTTCGACGGCAGCGTAATGCCGCGACCCACCGACAGACATTCCACCAGCATACGCCAGCCCTGACCGGCCATTTTCGGGCCGCCGATGATGTAATCAATCGGTACAAAGATATCCTGACCGCGGGTCGGGCCGTTCTGGAACGGCACGTTCAGCGGGAAGTGACGACGACCGATTTCAACGCCTGGAGTAGAGGTTGGGATCAGCGCACAGGTAATGCCCAGATCTTCTTCACCACCCAGCAGTTTTTCCGGGTCGGAAAGTTTAAAGGCCAGGCCCAGCACGGTGGCGATAGGTGCCAGCGTGATGTAGCGCTTGTTCCAGGTCAGGCGCATCCCGAGCACCTGCTCACCCTGCCATTCACCCATGCAAACCACACCGGTATCCGGGATAGCGCCTGCATCTGAACCCGCTTCAGGGCTGGTCAGCGCGAAGCATGGAATTTCAAGGCCACGAGCCAGACGCGGCAGGTAGTGATCTTTCTGTTCTTCGGTACCGTAATGTTGCAGCAGCTCGCCCGGGCCTAAAGAGTTCGGTACGCCGACGGTGATCGCCAGGATACCGGAAACGCCAGACAGTTTTTGCAGTACGCGAGCCTGAGCGTAGGCAGAGAATTCCAGGCCACCGTACTCTTTCTTGATGATCATGGCGAAGAAGCGATGCTCTTTCAGATACGCCCACAGTTCTGGCGGCAGGTCGGCCATTTCGTGAGTAATCGCAAAATCGTTCGCCATGCGGCACGCTTCTTCCACCGGACCGTCGATGAAGGCCTGTTCTTCAGCGGTCAGTCGTGGCTGCGGATAGTTATGCAGCTTTTTCCAGTCCGGGTTGCCCTGGAACAGGTCGCCTTCCCACCAGGTGGTGCCCGCATCAATCGCCTCTTTCTCAGTACGCGACATCGGCGGCATCACTTTACGAAAGCCCTTGAACACCGGTGCGGAGATCATCGACTTACGCATAGGCGTAAAGTTAAACGGCAACAGGATGATTGCCAGAGGAACCAAAAGCCAGATATTCCAGAGACCTGCGACGCCAAACGCAGCCGTCCAGGCCAGTAAAATCAGGCTGCTCAGGAATAAACTTACACGGTGATAGAACAGCACACCGAGCAGAACAACAGTTGCGATAATGCTCAAAATCATCATAAAGAAAAGCTCCCTTGCTTGTAGGAGGTCTGACCACTTGTGATGATATGGTTGTAGTGGATGTTATTTCTTTTAGCAATACGTTCACAAAATAATTACAACCTGGTTCACATTGTTCATGTTTTGGCAGGCACGAAAAATCAAAACGCCGGACGAATCGCAAGGCTTTAGCTTCTCGCTTTTATCGCTATCCGGTACACTCCACTGTGTTATTTCATCAATACTGAAGGATTATCCTCATGTACCAGGATCTTATTCGTAACGAACTGAACGAAGCGGCGGAAACGCTGGCCAACTTTCTGAAAGATGATGCCAATATTCACGCTATTCAGCGCGCGGCGGTCCTGCTGGCCGACAGCTTCAAAGCCGGTGGTAAAGTGCTCTCCTGCGGTAATGGTGGCTCTCACTGCGACGCAATGCACTTCGCGGAAGAGCTGACCGGACGTTATCGTGAAAACCGCCCAGGGTATCCGGCGATTGCGATTTCTGACGTTAGCCACATTTCCTGCGTGAGTAACGATTTTGGTTACGACTATGTCTTCTCGCGTTACGTCGAAGCGGTAGGCCGTGAAGGTGATGTTCTGCTGGGCATTTCCACTTCCGGTAACTCTGGTAACGTGATCAAAGCGATTGCTGCTGCGCGTGAAAAAGGCATGAAAGTCATCACCCTGACCGGTAAAGATGGCGGTAAGATGGCGGGTACTGCGGATATCGAAATCCGTGTTCCGCACTTCGGTTATGCCGATCGCATTCAGGAAATTCACATCAAAGTGATTCATATCCTGATTCAGTTGATCGAAAAAGAAATGATCAAGTAAGACTTCGCTGGGGGCATGAATGCCCCCGCTGTTGTGGAGGTGATGTATGTGCGAACTGCTCGGGATGAGCGCCAATGTGCCAACCGATATCTGCTTTAGTTTCACCGGGCTGGTTCAGCGCGGTGGGGGAACCGGGCCGCATAAAGACGGCTGGGGCATTACCTTCTACGAAGGCAAAGGCTGTCGCACGTTCAAAGATCCGCAACCCAGCTTTAATTCACCAATTGCCAAACTGGTGCAGGACTATCCGATAAAGTCTTGCTCGGTTATCGCGCATATCCGCCAGGCGAATCGCGGTGAAGTGGCGCTGGAAAATACCCATCCCTTCACCCGTGAACTGTGGGGCCGTAACTGGACTTACGCGCACAACGGGCAGCTTTCTGGCTATAAATCGCTGGAAACCGGTAACTTCCGCCCGGTAGGGGAAACCGACAGTGAAAAAGCCTTCTGCTGGCTGCTGCACAAGCTGACGGAGCGCTACCCGCGTACCCCAGGCAACATGACTGCTGTGTTTAAATACATCGCGACGCTGGCCTCTGAACTACGTGAAAAAGGCGTGTTCAATATGCTGCTCTCTGACGGGCGCTACGTGATGGCGTTCTGCTCGACGAATCTGTTCTGGATCACCCGCCGCGCACCGTTTGGCGTTGCGACGCTACTCGATCAGGATGTGGAGATAGACTTTCAGAAGGAGACCACACCGAACGATGTGGTCACTGTCATTGCCACGCAACCGCTGACGGGCAACGAAACCTGGCAAAAGATTATGCCAGGCGAGTGGGTACTATTTTGCCTCGGGGACCGAGTAGTTTGATGCCAGTTGTGGCTGGACGACTTCGTGGCTCAGAGGTTTACTGACCACATAGCGGCCATCCACAACCGAAATGACAGGCGGCTTATGCGTCTGCTCGAAGTAGTCAAAGCCTGGTTTCAGCTGTTTCCAGAAATCCGAGTAGTAGGAGTACTGGTGACGCTTCATGTTGGCATCGGTCATGCGGAACGGATAAATGCTTATCTGTACGCTTGACTGACCGAAGACTAACGCGCCGGTGACAAACTGGAAAATCTCATCAATGCTGGTATCGGTCATCGCATAACAGCCGATAGACACGCAGGCACCGTGGATCATCAGGTATTTACCTTCGTAACCGTGAGCACGGTCATAGGCATTCGGGAAGCCGATATTAATGGCTTTATAGAAGCGGCTGTCAGGTTTTAACTGGCTACGCTGAACGTTATAAAACCCTTCCGGGCTTTTAAAATCGCCCTGACGCTGTTTTGGCCCCAGACCACCGGAGTAATTACAAATCTTGTAACTGTCGAGCAGCTGGTATGTCTCACCCATTTTCACAAACAGGTCGAGTGTGCGTTCTTCCTTGAAGATTTGAATATAAACCGGTGATCCCATTAACTGCTGTTTATATTCTTTGCTGATCGGCGTGGTGGAGCTGTTGCTGCTGAGCAGCCCGGCAAATGACACGCACGGAATCAGAAGCATCGCAATGAACAATGCGATTTTACGCATACTACTAGTTCCTTGATAAAACTAAGACCAAATTGCCAGGACGGCAAAAGATACCCGAAATCAGATTATTCTGGTTAGGAGCGCTCACATTAGCACCGCTGTAGTTTTTCGCAAGCGTGAACGAGCGAGTTTACAAAATAGTTTTACCTTATAACCCATCCTGCCCGCGCTGGCGTTAGGAACTTTGCGTAATAGCTCGCATTTTGGCGCGCGCTTCGGCAGTTCCGCTGCCCCTGAAAGGGTGAAAATGGTACACTTCAGCCCCTCTGGATTGTTGTTCATGGATACTTGCTAACCACATGTTTAGAATCAGAAAAGGACTTGATCTCCCGATCGCTGGCGTGCCAGAACAGCACGTATCACAAGCCCCTAATATTCACCATGTCGCCGTGTTGGGCGCAGATTATGTCGGAATGCGCCCCTCGATGCTGGTGCAGGAAGGGGAACGGGTCATCAAAGGACAGGCGCTCTTCGAAGATAAAAAAAATCCGGGCGTGAAGTTCACTGCACCTGCCAGTGGCACCGTTGTGGCAATCAACCGTGGCGAACGCCGCGTATTGCAGTCGGTTGTTATCCGTATTGAAGGTAACGAACAGCGCGAGTTTGCACGTTTTGACGTCGCCGATTTCCCCACCCTGAAGCGCGAAGTTGTGCAGACGCAACTGCTGGAATCCGGCCTGTGGACTGCATTTCGCACGCGGCCGTTCAGCAAATCCCCGGTGCCCGGCTCAGTACCGGCCGCCATCTTCGTCACGGCTATTGATACCAACCCGCTCAGCGCAGACCCGCAGCCTCTTATCTTTGCACAGCGTAAAGCGTTTGATGCCGGGCTTGCCCTGCTGACACGGCTGACGGCCGGGAAAGTCCACATCTGCCAGGGCAGTGGCGGCAAGCTTGGTGGCCATCCGCAAGGTCAGGTTACCTTTAATGAATTTGCTGGCCCGCATCCGGCAGGCCTTGCCGGAACGCACATTCATTTTCTTGAACCCGTCAGCCTGACGAAGCAGGTCTGGCATCTTAATTATCAGGATGTGATTGCTATCGGTAAGCTCTTTACTGAGGGCGAATTGTGTTCTGAACGGGTGATCGCCATCGGTGGGCCGCAGGCTGTGAACCCGCGTCTGGTGCGCACGTTGCTGGGGGCGGATATCTCTGAACTGATGTCGGGTGAAACAAAAGAGGGTGAAAACCGTCTGATCTCCGGTTCGGTGCTCAGCGGCAGGCAGGCTGCTGGTGCGCAGGCATATCTGGGGCGTTTTCACTTACAGGTCAGCATTGTGCAGGAAGGGCGCGAGAAAGAACTGTTTGGCTGGGTGCTACCCGGTGCGGATAAATTCTCTGTTACCCGCACCACGCTTGGACACTTCCTGCGCCACAAGCTTTTTAACTTCTCAACCAGCACTCACGGCGGTGAGCGCGCAATGGTGCCAATTGGCAACTACGAGCGTGTGATGCCGCTCGATATCCTGCCAACCCTGTTGCTACGCGATCTGCTGGCCGGTGACAGCGATGGCGCGCAGGCGCTCGGCTGCCTGGAGCTGGATGAAGAAGACCTGGCGCTTTGCACCTATGTTTGCCCAGGGAAATACGAATACGGACCCGTATTGCGCGAGGTGTTAACCCGCATTGAGCAGGAAGGATAACTGATGGGCTTAAAACACCTCTTCGAAAAAATGGAGCCGCACTTCTTACAGGGCGGCAAACTGGAAAAGTACTACCCGCTGTTTGAAGCAACCGCGACCGTTTTCTACACGCCAGGGCTAGTCACGAAAGGCGCCACGCACGTTCGTGATGCCATTGATCTTAAAAGGATGATGATCCTGGTCTGGCTCGCCGTTTTTCCAGCCATGTTCTGGGGCATGTACAACGTCGGCCTGCAAACCATCCCGGCGCTGCACCATCTGTATGATGCGCCGCAGTTGGCACAGATAATTCAGTCAGACTGGCATTATCGTCTGGCTCAACTGCTTGGCGTGAGCTTTGCCGCTGATGCCAGCTGGATAAGCATGATGACGCTGGGGGCGGTTTTCTTCCTGCCGATTTACCTCACGGTCTTTATCGTTGGCGGGTTCTGGGAAGTCCTGTTCGCCATTATTCGCAAACATGAAATCAACGAAGGTTTCTTTGTCACCTCTATTCTGTTTGCCCTGATTGTGCCGCCAACCTTACCTCTGTGGCAGGCTGCGCTTGGCATCAGCTTCGGGGTGGTGATTGCAAAAGAGATCTTCGGCGGAACCGGGCGAAACTTCCTCAACCCGGCACTGGCAGGGCGTGCATTCCTGTTTTTTGCCTATCCGGCTCAAATCTCTGGCGACCTGGTCTGGACGGCGGCAGATGGCTTTTCCGGCGCGACCCCGCTTTCGCAGTGGGCGGCTCACGGCGGTGAAACGCTGGTGAATAACGCCACGGGGCAACCCGTCACCTGGTTTGATGCCTTTATCGGCAATCTCCCCGGGTCGATTGGTGAAGTCTCTACGCTGATGATTTTGCTTGGCGGGGCCATCATTCTGTTCGGGCGAGTGGCCTCCTGGCGCATTGTCGCGGGTGTGATGCTGGGTATGGTGCTCACCGCCACGCTGTTTAATGTTATCGGCTCTGCCACCAACCCCATGTTCTCTATGCCCTGGTACTGGCATCTGGTTCTGGGGGGCTTTGCTTTTGGCATGATGTTTATGGCAACTGACCCTGTTTCGGCCTCATTCACCGACAAAGGGAAATGGTGCTACGGCGCGCTTATCGGCGTGATGTGTGTATTGATTCGCGTGGTCAACCCGGCGTATCCGGAAGGGATGATGTTGGCCATTTTGTTTGCCAACTTGTTTGCGCCGCTATTCGATTATCTGGTGGTACGCGCCAACATTAAGCGGAGGAAGGCGCGTGGCTGATATCAAAAATAACGACAGCACCGGCAAAACGCTGCTGGTGGTGCTGGTGCTCTGCCTGGTGTGTTCCATTGTGGTGGCGGGCTCTGCCGTGGGTTTAAAACCTCTTCAGCAGGAGCAGCGCGCACTGGACAAACAGCGCAACATTCTGGCGGTTGCCGGGCTTATGCAGGACGGGATGAGCGCGGATGATGTGGCAAAAATCTTTGCCGAACGCATTTCGTCCCGGCTGGTGGATCTCAAAACAGGTGAGCTGCTGGACCGCGACCCAGCGAAATATAATCAGGCTCAGGCACTGAAAGATCCGCAGATGAGCATTGTGCTGGAAGCATCTCAAGATCCGGCCGGCATTAAGCGACGCAGCAATCTTGCGGAGATCTATCTGGTACGCGACGAGAAAAAACGCGTGCAGGAGATGGTGCTGCCGATCTACGGCAACGGCCTGTGGTCAATGATGTATGCCTTTGTTGCGTTAGATACAGACGGTCGCACGGTGAAAGGCATTACCTACTATGACCAGGGTGAAACGCCGGGGCTCGGCGGTGAAATCGAGAACCCTAACTGGCGGGCGCAGTTTATCGGTAAAAAAGTGCTCGACGATGACGGATTACCCGCGCTGAGAGTGATGAAAGGGGCGGCGCGTCCAGGTGATGAGTTCGCTGTGGACGGGCTTTCCGGGGCAACACTCACGTCCAACGGCGTGCAGCACAGTTTTGACTTCTGGATGGGGGAGCTGGGTTTTGGCCCCTTCCTGAAAAATGTACGTGAAGGAGCGCTGAACAATGGCTGATGCGGGTGAATTGAAAGAAGTTAAAAAGGTACTCGTTGGCCCGCTTTTAGCCAATAACCCGATTACGTTGCAGGTGCTTGGCGTCTGTTCTGCACTGGCGGTGACTACCAAGCTGGAAACTGCGCTGGTGATGACCGTCGCGGTGACGCTGGTGACTGCATTTTCCAGCATGTTTATCTCCATGATCCGCCACCACATTCCGAACAGCGTGAGGATCATCGTGCAGATGGCGATTATCGCGTCACTGGTGATCGTCGTCGATCAGCTGTTGCGCGCTTTTGCCTATGAAACCTCAAAACAGCTCTCGGTATTTGTTGGTTTGATCATCACCAACTGTATTGTGATGGGGCGCGCAGAAGCCTACGCCATGAAGATGCCGCCGCTGGCGAGCTTTATGGACGGTATCGGCAACGGCCTGGGATATGGGGTCATTCTCCTGACGGTGGGTTTCCTGCGTGAGTTAATCGGCAGCGGTAAGCTGTTCGGTATCACTGTGCTGGACACGGTGCAACATGGCGGCTGGTATCTGCCTAACGGGCTGTTCCTGCTGGCCCCAAGTGCATTTTTCATTATCGGTTTGCTGATCTGGCTGATTCGTACCCTGAAACCAGAACAGCAGGAAAAGGAGTAACCGACAATGTCTCATTACCTGAGTTTGTTTGTGCGCGCGGTGTTTGTTGAAAACATGGCGCTCGCGTTTTTCCTGGGCATGTGTACGTTCCTCGCAGTGTCCAAAAAGGTATCAACGGCATTTGGTCTGGGTGTGGCGGTCACCGTGGTGCTCGGATTATCTGTACCGATTAATAATCTGGTGTACAACTTTGTCCTGCGTGATGGCGCGCTGGTTGAGGGAGTCGATCTGAGTTTCCTTAACTTCATCACCTTTATCGGTGTGATTGCGGCGCTGGTACAAATACTTGAGATGATCCTCGATAAATATTTCCCGTCGCTTTATAACGCGCTGGGGATCTTCCTGCCGCTGATCGCGGTGAACTGCGCCATCTTCGGCGGCGTGTCGTTTATGGTCCAGCGTGATTACAACTTCAGTGAATCCATCGTTTACGGCTTTGGCTCCGGTATTGGCTGGATGCTGGCGATTGTCACTATGGCGGGGATCCGGGAAAAAATGAAATATGCCAACGTGCCCGCAGGGTTGCGAGGCTTAGGGATCACCTTTATCACCACCGGGCTAATGGCGCTGGGCTTTATGTCCTTCTCCGGCGTGCAGCTCTGAGGGCTTAGATATGGAAATTATTCTTGGCGTGGCGATGTTCACGCTCATTGTACTGGTACTGTCTGGGCTGATACTGGCTGCGCGTTCTAAGCTTGTGAACGCCGGGGACGTCATTATTGATATTAATGGTGAGCCGCAGAACCAGATCCGCACTCCGGCGGGCGACAAACTGCTTAACACGCTTTCGGGTAACGGGATATTTGTCTCCTCGGCCTGTGGCGGCGGGGGTTCCTGTGGGCAATGTCGTGTGACGGTGAAAGAGGGCGGTGGCGACATTTTGCCAACTGAACTGGCGCACATCACGAAACGTGAGGCGAAAGACGGTTGCCGCCTGGCCTGCCAGGTTGCGGTGCGCCAGAACATGAAAATTGAGCTGCCGGAAGAGATCTTCGGCATCAAAAAATGGGAGTGCGAGGTTATCTCTAACGATAACAAAGCCACTTTTATTAAAGAGCTGAAACTGTGCGTGCCTGATGGGGAAGATGTGCCCTTCCGCGCAGGCGGATATATCCAGATTGAGTGCCCGGAGCACACCGTTGCTTACGCCGATTTTGACGTGCCGGACGAATACCGCGCCGACTGGGATAAATTTAATCTCTTCCGCTTTGCGTCAGAGGTCAATGAGCCAACGTTACGTGCCTACTCTATGGCTAACTACCCGGAAGAGAAGGGCATCATTATGCTTAACGTGCGTATCGCCACGCCACCACCGGCTGTGCCGGATGCACCACCGGGCGTGATGTCGTCTTATATCTGGTCACTGAAAGCAGGTGATAAAGTCACGATCTCGGGCCCGTTTGGCGAATTCTTCGCTAAAGAGACGGATGCTGAAATGGTGTTTATCGGCGGCGGAGCAGGGATGGCGCCGATGCGTTCGCATATTTTCGACCAGCTTAAACGGCTCGGCAGTCAACGAAAAATAAGCTTCTGGTACGGGGCCCGCTCGCTGCGCGAAATGTTCTATGACGATGAATTCGAACAACTGGCGCGTGAAAATCCTAACTTTACCTTCCATGTGGCGCTGTCTGACCCGCAGCCGGAAGATAACTGGACAGGTTATACGGGCTTCATCCACAACGTTCTCTATGAGCACTACCTGAAGCAGCACGCAGCACCGGAAGATTGTGAATTCTACATGTGTGGCCCGCCAATGATGAATGCGGCCGTCATTAAGATGCTCAAAGATCTGGGTGTGGAAGATGAGAACATCATGCTGGATGACTTTGGAGGCTGATGATGTTGACGTTTCTGGCAACCTTTTTGGTCTTTTTGCTGGTGGTATTCGGCATGTCGTTAGGCTGGATCATCAGGCGTAAAAGCATACAGGGCAGTTGCGGCGGTATCTCTTCTTTGGGGATGGAAAAAGTCTGCGATTGCCCGGAGCCGTGCGACGCGCGGAAAAAAAGAATGGCCCGCGAACAGCAACGCATTATTTAAGGTTTTGTAGGCCGGGTATGGCGAAGTCGCCACCCGGCGTTTTCCACATCCACTTCTCAATCCTCATAAATTTACTGTATACTTATCCAGTGATAAGTGAGGGCTTACTATGCGCAAAATAATCCATGTGGATATGGACTGTTTTTTTGCCGCAGTGGAGATGCGTGACAACCCGGCGCTGCGGGATATCCCTATCGCCATTGGCGGTAGCCGCGTCCAGCGTGGAGTGATCAGCACTGCCAATTACCCAGCGCGCAAATTTGGCGTGCGCAGCGCCATGCCGACGGCGATGGCGTTGAAACTCTGCCCGCACCTCACCCTTCTGCCGGGCCGGTTTGAAGCCTACAAAGAAGCCTCCGTTCATATCCGGGACATTTTCTCCCGTTACACGTCGCTGATTGAACCGCTTTCGCTTGATGAGGCCTATCTGGATGTCACTGACAGCGTCCATTGCCACGGCTCTGCCACGCTGATGGCACAGGAGATCCGCCAGACTATTGCCCGTGAGCTGAACCTAACAGCATCGGCAGGCGTTGCGCCGGTGAAGTTCCTTGCAAAAATCGCTTCAGATTTGAATAAACCGAATGGCCAGTACGTCATCACCCCGGATGACGTTCCGGCTTTTTTAAAAACGTTACCGCTTGGAAAAATACCCGGTGTCGGGAAAGTCTCAGCCGCGAAGCTTGAAAGTATGGGGCTGCGTACCTGCGAAGATGTGCAGCGCAGCGATCTCGTGATGCTGCTCAAGCGTTTCGGGAAGTTTGGCCGTGTTCTGTGGGAGCGCAGCCAGGGCATTGACGAGCGGAG
Organism: Enterobacter sp. C4G1; assembly: GCF_052886895.1. Taxonomy (NCBI): domain Bacteria; kingdom Pseudomonadati; phylum Pseudomonadota; class Gammaproteobacteria; order Enterobacterales; family Enterobacteriaceae; genus Enterobacter; species Enterobacter sp. C4G1. Next base: position 2,011,366 of record NZ_JBQVVV010000001.1, read on the forward strand.
CGTGAATAACGAGCGGCTGCGTAAATCCGTTGGCGTAGAGCGTACGCTGATTGAAGATATTCATGACTGGGCTGAATGCGAGGCCATTATTACCGGGCAACTTTACCCGGAGCTGGAAAGACGCCTTGCCAGGGTGAAACCAGACCTTCTGATTGCCCGCCAGGGGATCAAACTCAAGTTCAATGATTTTCAGCAAACCACCCAGGAGCACGTCTGGCCGCGCCTGAATAAAGACGATCTTATCGCGACGGCAAAAAAGGCCTGGGAAGAACGACGGGGTGGAAGAGGGGTTCGGCTGGTGGGATTACACGTCACGCTGCTGGATCCGCAGCTTGAGCGACAGCTGGTATTGGGATTGTAAAAAAGCCCGGTGGCGCTACCGCTTACCGGGCCTGTGTTTTTCACCCTCTCCCTGCGGGAGAGGGCTGGGGTGGGGGTTTTACTTCGCAGGAATCGCTTTCAGCAGTTCAGTCAGCAGGGTCCAGTAGTGGCCCACGCTTTCGATATGAACCTGCTCATCCGGGGAGTGTGGCCCGGTGATGGTTGGCCCGATGGACACCATATCCATATCCGGATACGGCTTTTTGAACAGGCCACATTCCAGACCCGCGTGGATCACCTGAATGTTCGGGGTGCTGTTGAACAGACGCTGGTAAGTTTCACGCACCAGAGCCATTACCGGTGAGCTTGCATCCGGCTGCCAGCCTGGGTAGCTACCTTTAGCGGACGTTGACGCGCCAGCCAGTTTGCCCAGAGATTCCAGCATACTGACAACGTACTCTTTACCGCTGTCGATAAGTGAACGGATCAGGCAGATGATTTCTGCGCTGTCGTCGCTCATGGTCACGACGCCAACGTTCAGAGAAGTTTCCACAACGCCTTTTGCGACGTCAGAGTTGCGAATAACACCGTTTGGCGAGGCATTTAGCAACTGGATAAAGTTGTCGCGAGACTGTGCAGTCAGAGCGGCTTTATCTGTCGATACCGATTCCAGAACCACAGTCAGGTTTTTTTCTTTTGCAGACAGTTCATTTTTCAGGATATCCAGATAAACGCTGGAGAGTTTTTTCAGCTCGTTTGCTTTTGCCGCTGGCACTGCAACAGTGGTAAATGCTTCACGCGGGATTGCGTTACGCAGCGTACCGCCGTTGAAATCAACCAGACGCAGGTCCAGTTCAGCCGCGTGGCCTGCCAGGAAGCGCGCCAGCAGTTTGTTGGCGTTACCCAGGCCTAAGTGAATATCGCCACCAGAGTGACCCCCTTTCAGGCCTTTCAGCGTCAGCTTGAAGGTCTGGAAACCAGCAGGGATCGCTTCACGGGACAGTGGCAGCGTAGTGATGAAATCGATCCCGCCTGCGCAACCCATGTAGATCTCGCCTTCTTCTTCTGAGTCGGTGTTGATCAGGATATCCGCTTGCAGCCAGTTTGCTTGCAGGCCGAAAGCCCCGTCCATACCGGCTTCTTCGGTCATGGTCAGCAGTACTTCCAGTGGGCCGTGCTCAACGCTGTTGTCTGCCAGTACCGCCAGGGCTGATGCCATGCCAATACCGTTATCCGCGCCAAGCGTGGTGCCGCGCGCTTTTACCCAGTCGCCGTCGATATACGGCTGAATAGGATCTTTAGTGAAATCGTGAACGGTATCGTTGTTTTTCTGTGGAACCATGTCCAGGTGCGCTTGCAGTACAACCGGTTTACGGTTTTCCATGCCTGCGGTTGCGGCTTTGCGGATCAGAATGTTGCCAACCTGATCGCGCTCAGTGTGCAGACCTTTTTCCTTCGCCCAGCCAATAATATGTTCGGCAAGCTGTTCTTCATGATAGGACGGGTGCGGAATGGAACAGATTTTGGCAAAAATATCCCACAGCGGCTGTGGAGATAATTGAGACAGTTCAGACACGATAAGTCTCCTTGTCGATGCTCTGCAAACATTGATGCAGGTCACAGGGTTAGCAGGTTAATAGTTACCACAAGTCTGGCTTGCGAGATGCAACTGAGAATACCACTTTCTCTGGTTGCTGGTAGCATAAAGCATGTAAAAACTCGGGCTCAGGGCGCTAAACACTGGTTTTTAGCGCGTCAGATCTCTATAATCTCGCGCAACCTATTTCCCCCTTGAACACTTTTTAAGCCGTATACAAACAGGCTGGGACACTTCACATGAGCGAAAAATACGTCGTCACCTGGGACATGTTGCAGATTCACGCACGCAAACTGGCTGCGCGTCTGATGCCTTCCGAGCAGTGGAAAGGCATTATTGCCGTTAGCCGTGGTGGTCTGGTACCGGGCGCATTGCTGGCACGTGAGCTGGGTATTCGTCATGTCGATACCGTATGTATCTCCAGCTATGATCACGACAACCAGCGTGAACTGACTGTGCTGAAACGCGCCGAAGGCGACGGTGAAGGCTTCATCGTTATTGACGATCTGGTCGATACCGGCGGTACTGCGGTTGCGATCCGCGAAATGTACCCTAAAGCACACTTCGTCACTATCTTCGCGAAACCTGCTGGCCGTCCGCTGGTTGACGATTACGTGATTGACATCCCTCAGGATACCTGGATTGAGCAACCGTGGGATATGGGCGTGGTCTTCGTTCCACCTATCTCTGGTCGTTAATACCTGCGCGAAATTATTTTAACGCCCGGTGATACCGGGCGTTGTTTTTTTTAGCTTGTGGCGAGTTACAATAGTCTCTATACGATGTATTCACGGAGGCAATGCAATGACGCAGGCAAATCTTAGCGAAACGCTATTCAAACCCCGCTTTAAACACCCTGAAACGTCGACGCTGGTGCGCCGTTTTAACCAGGGGACTATGCCGTCAGTACAGTCTGCGTTAGACGGCAAAAATGTGCCTCACTGGTATCGCATGATTAACCGCCTGATGTGGATCTGGCGCGGAATCGATCCCCGTGAAATCCTCGACGTGCAGGCGCGTATCGTGATGAGTGACGCCGAACGTACTGACAGCGAACTCTATGATACCGTGGTCGGTTATCGTGGCGGAAACTGGATTTACGAATGGGCCAAACAGGCGATGCTCTGGCAACAGAAGGCCAGCCAGGAAGAGGATGCCACTCTGAGCGGCCAGCACTGGCTCCATGCTGCTAATCTCTACAGCATTGCTGCTTATCCTCATCTGAAAGGCGACGAACTGGCCGAACAAGCGCAGGCGCTGGCAAACCGTGCTTATGAAGAAGCGGCCCAGCGTTTGCCAGGCCGGATGCGTGAACTGGAGTTCACTATCCCGGGAGGCGCCCCCGTGACCGGATTCCTGCATATGCCTGATGGCGAAGGTCCGTTCCCGGTCATATTAATGTGTGGTGGTCTGGATTCTCTTCAGACTGACAACTACAGCCTTTTTGAGCGCTACTTTGCACCAAAAGGGATCGCGATGTTAACGCTCGATATGCCGTCTATTGGCTTTTCCTCTAAATGGAAACTGACCCAGGATTCGAGCCTGTTGCACCAGCACGCGTTAAAGGCGCTGGAAAATATCCCGTGGGTTGACCACACCAGAGTAGCCGCTTTTGGTTTCCGCTTTGGCGCGAACGTCGCGGTGCGTCTGGCTTATCTTGAATCTTCTCGTCTTAAAGCTGTTGCCTGTCTTGGCCCGGTTGTTCATGCGCTTTTAAGTGAGCCTGCTCGCCAGGGAAGCGTACCGGAAATGTATCTGGACGTACTGGCAAGCCGACTTGGTATGCATGATGCATCTGATGATGCACTGCGTGTTGAACTGAATCGTTACTCATTAAAAATGCAGGGCTTGTTGGGACGACGTTGTCCGACGCCGATGCTGTCCGGTTACTGGAAAAACGATCCGTTCAGCCCGGAAGAAGAGTCGCGCTTAATCACTTCGTCATCTGCGGATGGCAAGCTGCTTGAGGTACCGTTCAGCCCGGTGTATCAGAATTTTGACAAAGCGCTAAAAGAGATTACGCGCTGGATCACGCAGAGATTGTGTTAAGAGATTGCTAAATTTTGATGGTTTGGTAAAACAGTGGCTTCACAAAAGGAGATCGCAATGACGTTACCGAGTGGACACCCGAAAAGTAGACTGATTAAGAAGTTCATGGCTCTTGGCCCGTATATTCGAGAAGAGCAGTGTGAAGAGAATCGCTTTTTTTTCGATTGCCTGGCTGTATGCGTCAATGTGAAGCCTGCACCCGAAAAACGTGAGTTCTGGGGCTGGTGGATGGAAATGGAAGCTGAGGAAAAACGTTTCACTTACAGCTATCAGTTTGGTCTGTTTAATAAAGACGGTAACTGGCAAGCTGCGCCAATCAAAGATCAGGAAGTGATCGATCGCCTGGAATACACCCTGAAAGAGTACCTCGGTAAAGCAAGGGCGTTGCTGGCGACGCTGGATCTGAAGCTTGAACCCGCGGATGACTTTTCCAGCGAAGCGGTAAAATTGACAGCGTAACCGTTCTTCTCCCTCTTCCTGCGGGGTGAGGTGAGGGCAATAAAAAAACCGGCTATAAGCCGGTTTTTTTATATCTACATTATTAGAACTGGTAAGTCATACCCAGTGCAACGATGTCGTCGTTGCTCAGACCCAGTTTGTTATTGTCATCGAGTTGGTTGATTTTATAATCAACAAACGCTGACATATTTTTGTTGAAATAATAGGTCGCGCCCAAATCGATATATTTCACGAGATCTTCGTCGCCGATACCTTCGATATCTTTGCCTTTAGACTGTACATAGCCCAGGGACGGACGCAGACCAAAATCAAACTGGTATTGCGCAACCACTTCGAAGTTCTGCGCTTTATTCGCAAAACCACCGGAAATTGGAGTCATGTTGCGGGTTTCGGAGTACATGGTTGCCAGGTAAATATTGTTCGCGTCATATTTCAGTCCGGTTGCCCAGGCTTCCGCTTTGTCACCCTGGCCACGAGCCAGCAGGTTCTGGTCATTGGTACGGTCAGAGTTGGTGTACGCGCCGCTGATGGCGAAGTCGCTGCCACCGAAGTCATACGTCACAGAAGTACCGAAACCGTCGCCGTTCTGCTTTTTGGCGTCACGGTTTTCGTTTTTGCCCTGGTATTGCAGGGTCACATCCAGGCCATCAACCGCACCGAAGAAGTCGGTGTTGCGGTAGGTTGCCAGGCCGCTGGAACGCTTGGTCATGAAGTTATCAGTCTGAGCAGAAGAGTCGCCGCCGAATTCAGGGAACATATCGGTCCAGGCTTCAACGTCGTACAGTGCGCCCAGGTTACGACCGTAGTCGAAGGAACCGAAGTTTTTCAGTTTCAGACCAGCAAATGCCAGACGGGTTTTCTGTGAAGAATCGCTCTCTGCTTTGTTACCCGAAAACTCAGCTTCCCAACGACCGTAACCGGTCAGCTGATCGTTAATCTGAGTTTCACCTTTGAAGCCGAAACGTACGTAAGTCTGGTCACCATCTTTAGAGGCATCATCACTGATATAGTGCATGGCTTTGACTTTGCCGTACACGTCCAGTTTATTGCCATCTTTATTATAAACTTCGGCTGCGTGTACAGATGCGGAAGCCACAACGCCCATTACCACTAATGCCAGAATACTCTTTTTCATTTTCAATCCTGAGTTTTATAAACGCGCTAAAATTCGCTGAGCAATGAACGCCTGTTCTTGCCCCGTGAAAAACAGAAAGGGTTTTAACGTTCTGGAATTAAAGTTTTATGACAATTTGAGAATTAATTTAAAAAATTGTGATTTATTATTTCAGTAATAAAAATGTCAAAATCTGCCGCTACGCTTGCTGATCCCGCGCAACAAAGTGTTCCGCATTGTGCGAAGGCAGTTGGCAACGGGGCTGAGTCCTGCTACAACGTTCGTTTGACATCATTTTCCCTTATCGTTGAACGGCAGAGAATCATGAGTGACAGCCAGACGCTGGTGGTAAAACTCGGTACCAGTGTTTTAACAGGCGGATCGCGCCGCCTAAATCGCGCCCACATTGTTGAGCTTGTACGTCAGTGCGCTCAGTTACATGCCGCAGGGCATCGAATTGTGATTGTGACCTCCGGGGCAATTGCTGCCGGGCGTGAACACCTGGGCTACCCCGAACTCCCCGCGACGATAGCATCCAAGCAGTTGCTGGCCGCCGTGGGGCAAAGCCGACTCATTCAACTCTGGGAACAACTGTTCTCTATTTATGGTATTCACGTCGGCCAGATGTTGCTGACGCGTGCGGATATGGAAGACAGAGAACGCTTCCTGAACGCCCGCGATACGTTGCGTGCGTTACTCGACAACAATATCGTTCCCGTCATTAACGAAAACGACGCCGTCGCGACCGCTGAAATTAAAGTGGGCGATAACGACAACCTTTCTGCGCTGGCCGCCATTCTGGCTGGGGCGGATAAATTGCTGCTGCTGACCGATCAGCAAGGGCTGTTTACCGCCGACCCGCGCAACAATCCAGACGCTGAGCTGATAACCGATGTTCACGGTATTGATGATGCGCTGCGTGCCATCGCCGGGGATAGCGTGTCTGGCCTTGGTACCGGTGGTATGGGGACTAAACTGCAAGCGGCGGACGTCGCATGTCGTGCGGGCATCGACACCGTTATCGCGGCCGGCAGCCGTCCTGGCGTGATTGGCGATGTGATGGAAGGCCTCTCCGTAGGGACGCGCTTCCACGCGCAGGAATCGCCACTGGAAAACCGCAAGCGCTGGATTTTTGGCGCGCCTCCGGCAGGTGAAATTACCGTGGATGAAGGGGCGACCTCCGCAATTCTGGAAAGAGGGAGTTCATTACTTCCAAAAGGAATTAAAAGCGTGACAGGTAACTTCTCCCGTGGTGAAGTGATTCGTATCCGCAACCTTGCAGGTCGCGACATCGCGCACGGTGTCAGTCGCTATAACAGCGATGCGCTGCGCCGTATCGCCGGGCACCATTCCCAGCAGATCGATGCGATCCTGGGCTATGAATATGGCCCGGTTGCCGTGCATCGCGATGACATGATTATTCGTTAAGGAGCCTGAACATGCTGGAACAAATGGGCGCAGCCGCCAAAGCCGCCTCTTACAAACTGGCGCTCCTTTCCAGCCGCGAGAAAAACCGCGTGCTGGAAAAAATCGCTGATTATCTGGAATCGCAGTCTGCTGACATTCTGCGTGCCAACGAACAAGATTTAGCTGAAGCCCGTGAAAACGGCCTGAGCGAAGCTATGCTTGACCGCCTGGCGCTGACGCCGGCACGCCTGAAAGGCATCGCTGACGATGTACGTCAGGTGTGCAATCTGGCTGACCCGGTAGGGCAGGTGATTGATGGCGGGCTGCTCGACAGCGGTTTACGCCTTGAGCGTCGCCGCGTGCCGCTCGGCGTTATCGGGGTTATCTATGAAGCGCGTCCGAACGTGACCGTTGATGTGGCTTCTCTGTGCCTGAAAACCGGCAATGCGGCCATCCTGCGTGGCGGAAAAGAGACCTGGCGCACCAACGCGGCAACGGTAAAAGTCATCCAGCAGGCGCTGGAAGAGTGCGGTTTACCCGCAGGCGCTGTTCAGGCCATCGAAAGCCCGGATCGCGCGCTGGTGAATGAAATGCTGCGTATGGACAAATACATCGACATGCTGATCCCTCGCGGTGGCGCGGGCCTGCACAAACTGTGCCGTGAGCAGTCGACGATCCCGGTTATCACCGGCGGTATCGGTGTGTGTCATATCGTTGTGGATGACAGCGCCGAAATTGAACCGGCGCTGAAAATCATCGTGAATGCGAAAACGCAGCGTCCAAGCACCTGCAACACGGTCGAAACGCTGCTGGTTCATCAGGGGATCGCGGATGCCTTCCTGCCTGCACTAAGCAAGCAGATGGCTGAAAGTGGCGTAACGCTGCACGCCGAAGCTAACGCTCTGGCGTTGCTGAAAGAGGGCCCCGCGACGGTGGTTCCGGTAAAAGCAGAGCAGTATGACGATGAGTTCCTGTCGCTGGATCTGAACGTGAAGGTGGTGGCCGATCTTGATGACGCCATTGCGCATATCCGTGAACACGGTACGCAGCACTCTGACGCGATCCTGACCCGCACGCTGCGCAATGCCGATCGTTTTGTGAACGAAGTGGATTCATCTGCGGTATACGTGAATGCTTCAACCCGTTTCACCGATGGCGGCCAGTTCGGCCTGGGGGCAGAAGTTGCCGTCAGTACCCAGAAGCTGCACGCGCGCGGCCCGATGGGGCTCGAAGCGCTGACCACCTACAAGTGGATCGGTTTCGGTGATGATACGATTCGTGCGTAAATAAGCATGGGTGGTGCAAAAATAGCCGTTTGATTCGCAAGGCCATTGACGCACCACCCTGTTAGATCTACTCTTTTGCCCCGTGGTTACGCTCGTAACCGGCCTCTCAGGGCCGATATAGCTCAGTTGGTAGAGCAGCGCATTCGTAATGCGAAGGTCGTAGGTTCGACTCCTATTATCGGCACCATTCAAACATCTTCTAACGTCTACTCAAGCCTACTAAAACCCCGTATACTCTAGTTACACAGCCCTCTTTAGTATTTTGCTGTCTACTGGCATATCCCAAAATCTATACATGATTGGGGGTACATTCGGGGGTATATACTGTTTGGTCTTATGGAGATACCCCCAAATGAAGCTCAACGCCCGCCAGGTCGATACTGCCAAGCCCAAGGATAAACCCTATAAACTTGCTGACGGTGGTGGGCTTTATCTTCTCGTTAATCCCAATGGCGCAAAATACTGGAGACTCAAGTATCGGGTGGCCGGGAAAGAGAAGCTTCTCGCTCTAGGTGTGTATCCAGACGTTACCCTGGCCGACGCGCGTTCTAAACGTGATGAGGCAAAAAGGGGTATCGCTGGGGGTATCGATCCTAACGAAGCAAAGCGGGAAGAAAAGGCCACACGCGAAGCTCAGGTAAACAACACATTCCATGACATCGCTACAGAGTGGCATTCGAGTAAGTTAAAGAAGTGGTCTCCCGGATATGCCTCCGACATTATGGAAGCATTCAAAAAAGACGTGTTCCCCTACATTGGTAAAAAGCCAATTGCAGAGATTAAGCCGCTTGAACTGCTGAATGTGCTTCGTCGAATGGAGGGGAGAGGGGCTACGGAAAAAGCCAAAAAAGTGCGGCAGCGTTGCGGTGAGGTTTTCCGTTATGCCATCGTTACTGGCAGGGCTGAATATAACCCCGCTCCAGATCTCACTAGTGCCATGCAGGGGCATGAATCCAACCACTATCCTTTCCTGAATACGCCAGAGCTTCCCGCATTTTTTGAGGCGCTATCACGCTACTCAGGTAGTGAGCTGGTGGTATTGGCTGCGCGTTTGCTCATCATTACCGGCCTCAGAACGGGAGAATTGCGCGGGGCAACCTGGCAAGAAATCGATGATCAGGTCGCAGTATGGGAAATCCCCGCTGAACGCATGAAGATGCGCCGTCCACATATAGTCCCTTTATCCCAGCAGGCGCTATCCATCATTGCGCGCATTCGTGCAATCACTGGTAAATATCCTCTTATGTTTCCGGGGCGTAACGATCCATGGAAGACTATGAGTGAGGCCAGCATTAACCAAGTGTTTAAGCGGATTGGATATACCGGTAAGGTAACAGGCCATGGTTTCCGCCACACCATGAGCACCATTCTCCACGAACAGGGCTATAACACCGCCTGGATTGAGGCTCAACTCGCCCACGTCGATAAAAACTCTATTCGCGGTACGTACAACCACGCTCAGTATCTGGATGGCCGCCGGGAAATGCTTCAATGGTATGCCGACTATATGGACGTGTTGGAGCATGGTGAAAACGTGGTTCACGGGCATTTTGGTCAATCCTTATGACTGGATGAATAGACAGTAATAGTAGATGTGGGTAGACTTCTGTAGACGAACAAAGAATAGGCTATGTCTAGGCTGATCTCCGAAAACCCGTACACCTCTGCGGGCTGGCATAGCCGCTATATTAGGGGCGTGAGGTGACGTTTATGCTTGATATTGCTGAGGTTCTCAAGGCTCGTAAGAGTGAGTTCATTAGTTTAAGGGAATTGATAACGAGGATCAGGTTACAGCAGCCACATGTCAGTGAAAGTGATATAGCTAACTTTCTCTACATTGAAAATGCTAACAGAAATCTACCTGAATGGGTTAAACAGGGCATCGCATCTACTATAGAGCCTACTGATGGTGGGTATGAAGATACTCAGCTTGAAACGCTTCTCAAGGTAATTCATGAAGAGAAATTCATGCCGGAAGTCACACCACCACCCGAACCACCAATGGATTTCGACGACATTCCTTTCTAAGTGAGGAGATAAATTGTATGGCTGGATGGGGACAACCGGTAAAAGATCATTGGTCTGCACCACATTTTGACTCTTACGGCTTTAGGCGCTCTGAGTTAAAACAATTTGCAGATAAGCTTGGATTAGATCTCTCAATTCCTCTTGAGGACGTTAAGCCGACACAACTGAGCGATGTTGAGAGTAAGCCACTTAGTGAAGCAGACGTTGAAATCCTGAAAATGGAAATTGACACACTTAAAAAACAAGTTAGAAAATTAGAAAGTGAACGACCTATTTTAATCAATAAGTTCCGGGAAGATGACCCTCTCTACCTTGCGATTAAAATTCGTAATCAAGAATGGAAAAACTATGACCCCGATAACGACAGGCAAACCAGAGGAAACCAAACGGCAATCGTGAAAGAATTGGAGGATAAGGGTTTCTCTAATGTCCAAGCGAAATCAATTGAAATGGTGGCTTGCCCTATTAAGCGTTGAGTACTTATAACCCTTAGGGCTGACCTACACCGAGCTTACCCTAAGGGTAAAAATTAATTTTTATGTGTACCCTGAGGGTTAATACCGAACTAACCCTCAGGGTAAAATCACAAATAGGTTTGCCAAATACCCTAAGCCCTCAGGGGTTCTTTCCAACCAAAAGCCCTCATGCCTGAGGGTTTGATTTTTCTACGTTTTTTCGTGCCATTATTTACCTCGTAAACCGCAATGGACGTTACGAGGTAAATATGTCTCAGTCATTAATTAGATTTGCCGAGGTACAAAAGCGCACTGGCTATAGTAAGGCGTGGTTATACCGTCTTATGAGCGAGAAACGTTTTCCCGCAGCAATTAAAATTGGTTCCCGATCCATCGCTTTTATTGAAAGTGAAATTGATGAGTGGATTAATCAGCGCATCGCTGAGTCACGTGGCGAGGTGGCGTAATGAAAAAGAAAAACCGCCCAGTACAGCAGGCGGCTAACTCAGATATTCGCACTTCTGATATTACGCCGACCACCAGCCCGGTACAAGTACCTAAGCGTACCCCAAAGAAACACCGCGCCCGCGTCTATATGCTGCGCACTGGCGTAGAGGGATGGACAGAAAATGACATCCTGCGCTACTGCCGTCTTTCATCCGGGCGTAATTATGCGTCTGAACTGGAGCGCCAGCTTGATATTCAACTAGAGCGTATCGACGAGAAAAACCCGGATGGTATCGGCGCACACCTGCGCTACCGCTTTTCCTGCCGTGGCGACGTTCTCAAGGTGATCCAACTTGTGAACCATAATGCCGCCATTAATGAACATCACGGGCTATCTCAGCAGGATATTACCGACATTCTGAACCTCTACCCGGACGCGTTTAACGCCGCATAACGGAGCCGAAAATATGACTATCGAAAAAAGCCGATTCAATTCGGAGGCCGCCCCACAATCCTGCGTTACCCAGAAAATTATTCCTCATGCAGTCGAGGGAGATATTTCCGTTATTCGGTTTGAGGGCATCAAAGTTCGCATCGTCAATATGGACGGCGATCCGTGGTTTATTGCCAAAGACGTTTGTGAGGCACTAGAAATAGCCGATCACAAAGTCGCATTACGGCGATTAGATGCCGATGAAAAGGGGGAGTGTTTAACACCCACCCCCGGTGGATGGCAGGTTATGCGTACCGTCTGCGAATCGGGCTTTTACAAATTGATCGCCCGCAGCCGGAAGGCCAGCACCGCCGGAACGTTCGCACATCGTTTCACTAACTGGGTATTTCGCGAGGTTATCCCGTCTATTCGTAAAACTGGCTCCTATGGTGTGCCGTTCGCCTTCCTGAACGACCACAGCAAACGCAAAGCAGCTTACGACAAGAAGGCCAGCAAGCGCGGTAAAGACCTGCAAGCCTGCAAAGGTGAGAAATCCCGCCTAATCGCCGAAGAAGCTGAGTTATGGCGCAAATATCAGCCTCAATTGCCGGAGGTTCACTAATGCCCGCCGTCCAGAAAAGAGCCTTTCCCCTGGCAGGCCTGATGTATGCCTTGCGCGGGATCGCGCATACGCATGAGGGTAAAGCTGGCATAACAGTGCCAGCTTATGCCAGCTCCTCATTTTCTCGTCGCGGTGACGAGGAGAGTTTCGAGACCAGTACGCGCACGCGTGAAGGTGAGTTTCTGGAGTCCATAAAAAAGGGCTTGCCGACTATCGCCAACCCGGTTTATCGTTATAGCGCACCAGCAAAATCTGGTGCCGGGCGTGGAAACCCGTTGAACATAAAGGCGACACAGACGCCAATAGCGTCTTTTTTTGTGTCGTGCCATAGCGCACACCAATTCAGCGGCAATGCCCGCAATTTATCTATGGTGGCGTTGGCGGGGCTGCCGAAAGGCAGGCCGGTTTCCTTTGTGTCCGGTATTTCCACCCCCGTTAACGTCACCACCCCTTTAGAGCGTGGAAACTCAGGTGGTGACTCCTCATACACAAAGGAGGCTGCCATCATGGCTACTACCCCTACCCAAAATCCGCAATTCATCTGGCTAATCGCAGCCGTTCGCCGCGATATGCCGACAATTACCGCCAAAATCCATCACATTGCTGCTGAAACTGAGCGCGAAGCCCGCCGCGCTCTGGCGCGGGATCACGTCTGTTTCTTTGCAGGCCGCATCCGTCTGGAGGTGGCAGCATGAGCAAAGTATCCCTGGCCGATTCAACCTGCCGTATCCAACAGGCGCAGGGAGTCCTGTCTCTCTGGCTTGAAGCGACAAATAAAAACGATAGCGGCACGGCTAACTTAATTGGCGCAATCATTTCCCTTCTGGATGGTATCCCCGAATTGATGGATTCAGCAGAGGATGAATTGGCTGGCATGGACTTAAAAGCGCGGGATAAAGCATGAGCAACGTACTGACCTTTAAATCGGGAAATCCCGACTTATTCCACGCCGAAGCCACACCGCACGGCGTCAATATCATGACCCGCAATGATGCCGGAATGTATGAGCATGTTTGCCTTGTTCCCTATTCAGACGCGGTAACTCATCTCGATAGCGGCAGGTATGACGAAATCCCCGATGAAGGATTTACCCTGCATTTTGCAGTGGCTGACGGCGGAGCGCGTGGCTGGTTCGACTTCACCGCGCAGCATAATGTCACTATGTGGCGCTGGCTGATCGCTGCGACGTTCGTTTCTGAGATGAAGCGCGAGAACGGCACCATCTCCGTCACTGAACCTGACGGCACATCATCGCAGGTAGCGATTTACTCCAATGGTAATGCGGGCATGGTGATTTACCCGTTTGCTGAACGGCTGGCGATGGCAAACAACATCGAGGGCGCACTGATTGAGCGCTACGGCGCTGAACAGGGGGCGAAGAACGCCATTGTGTTCTATCAGGCCATGCTGGATACGCAGTTCGGTGAGCTGACCCCGTTCGGACGTGAAACGCTGGCAGAGCTACACGATCACTTCATTGCTGATCTGGATGAAAACGGCTGGCCTGAAATGCCAGCGGCGCACTGAGAGGGGGCGACATGATTACCAAAAACTTCCGGCTGAATGCGCTGGCGAACCAGTACGCGGCAGCACTTTACAACCACATCACGGCTATCAATGGTGGCAATTACTTCATGGTTGACGCGGCAGGCCAGCAAATCCGTGTGGAACTGGTGGGCGGCGTCAGTGGCACGCGCCAGCTTATTGATGGTTACGCGCTCGAAGCACTCAAAGAGACATACCCTCAGTGGGAAAGCATCGGGATCACCATGCTGGAGAAATGCGTTAATGCTGGTGGCCTGACTGATACTGGGCGCGAGATATGGCAAAGCATGGTTAATGATATGGGTGCGACTGTGGCTGGGGGCAATCATGCGTAATATCGACCTTATCCGCGAAGTCACCCACGCCGCTGCCGGACAATGGCCTTTTGTACTGGCTGGCGTGCATATCAACGTTCCTGATTCGCCAAGAAAACATACCGCCTGCCCCGCGTGCGGCGGCACGGATCGCTTCCGGTTCGACGACAACGGTCGCGGTAGCTTTATCTGTAACCAATGCGGCGCGGGCGATGGCTTAGACCTGATTAAGAAAGTGAACAACTGCGACACCACGGAGGCGGCACAGCTTGCCGCTGATGTGCTGGGTATTGATTATCGGGCAGCGCAAACCGACCCAGCGGCAGCGAGCCAGAGAAGGGAGCAACTGGAAGCAGACCGCCAGCAACAGGCAGCAGAGGACGCAGAGCAGCGACGGGCTACGTTTGCCCGTCTGTATGCCGGAATGCGCAAGAACGTCACGCAGGGCGAATCTGATTACCTGACGAATAAGGGGCTAACTGGCTTAACATTCCCCATTCTGCCCGATGGTTCGTTATTGCTGGAGCTGGTGGACGAATCCGGCGCAGTGGCAGCAGCACAGACCATTACACCGCAGGGAGATAAGCGACTTCTGACAGGTTCAGCGAAGCGCGGGGCGTATCACGCCGTAAACGCACCAGAACAGCCGCAGAGCGTGATGATTGCTGAGGGGCTGGCAACTGCCCTATCGGTTCACCTGATGCGTCCTGACGCACTGACAGTGGCAGCAATCGACGCTGGCAACCTGATGCCCGTCGCCGAAGTCATGCGCCGGATATATCCAGATGCGCAGATTGTCATTGCCGCAGATAACGACCACCACGAGGGACAGGCCAACACAGGCAAAGAAGCCGCGGAGAAAGCCGCCTTATCCGTGGCTGGCTGGGTGGCGCTGCCGCCGACAGACCATAAAGCCGACTGGGATGACTACCGCCAGCAAAACGGACTGGAAGCTGCTACAGCCGCATTTAGTGATTCGATGTGCCAGATTCAGGGGGATGCCGTGAAACCACAATTACAGGCCATTGAGGGCGGTAAAACAGGCCAGCCAGAGAAAGACCCGCTAAAACCCCGCATTGAGAGCCGCAAAGATGGCGTTTACTGGATCACACCTAAAGTGGACAAGGAAAGCGGCGAGATTATCAACAATGAAAGCTGGCTGGCCTCACCGATGGACGTTATCGGCACCGGGCGGGACGACAAGGATCAGTATCTGATATTGCGCTGGCTGGCCTTTGGCGCAGGCATACCGACAACAGCGGCTATCCCCCTGGCTGATATCGGGGAGCGCGAAGGCTGGCGCACCCTGAAAGCGGGCGGGGTTAATGTCACCACGAAAAGCAGCTTACGGGCGATTCTGGCCGACTGGCTACAGCGTAGCGGCTCCCGTGAATTGTGGCGTGTTGCTCACGCTACTGGCTGGCAGTGCGGGGCATACATCATGCCGGACGGGGAGATAATCGGCGCACCTGCGCAACCCGTTTTATTCAGTGGCCGCAGTTCTGCCGCTGCCGGGTACACCGTGGCGGGAACCTCAGAGAGCTGGCGTAACAGTGTTGCGCGGCTGGCATACGGTAACTACGCGATGATGGCAGGCATTGCCGCCGCACTGGCAGCCCCGTTAATCGGGCTGGCGGGTGCTGATGGGTTCGGGATTCACTTCTATGAACAGTCGAGCGCGGGTAAGACCACCACAGCGAACGTCGCCAGCAGTCTGTACGGCAACCCGGACTTATTGCGCCTGACGTGGTACGGCACGGCGCTGGGGCTGGCAAACGAAGCCGCAGCACACAATGACGGGCTGATGCCCCTGGATGAGGTCGGACAGGGAGCAGACCCGGTAAGCGTGTCACAGTCTGCCTATGCGCTGTTTAACGGCGTGGGGAAATTGCAGGGGACGAAGGAAGGCGGCAACCGGGATTTAAAACGCTGGCGCACCGTGGCGATCAGTACCGGGGAAATGGACCTGGAAACCTTCATTGCCACCGCCGGACGCAAGACCAAAGCCGGGCAACTGGTGCGCCTGCTGAATATCCCGCTGAGTAAGGCGGTACGCTTCCATGACCACCAGAACGGCAAACAGCACGCCGACGCGCTAAAAGACGCTTACCAGCACAATCACGGCGCTGCCGGGCGGGAGTGGATCAAGTGGCTGGCAGACCACCAACAGCAGGCAATTGATACTGTTCGTGAGTGTGAAGCCCGCTGGCGCAGTCTTATTCCTGCCGACTATGGCGAGCAGGTTCACCGCGTGGCCGCACGTTTTGCCATTCTGGAGGCAGCGTTACTGCTGGGCGGCGTTGTCACCGGATGGGATGCTCAGACGTGCCGTGATGCCATTCAACACAGCTACAATGCATGGTTGCGTGAGTTCGGAACGGGGAACAAAGAGCACCAGCAGATCATTGAGCAGACGGAGGCGTTTCTTAATGCGTATGGGTTCAGCCGTTTCGCGCCGTTCCCCTACAGCTCTGCCGACATGCCCGTTAAGGATCTGGCGGGGTATCGTCAGAAGGGGAACCACGACAGTGACCCTGTAATCTTCTACACCTTTCGCGGCGCATTCGAAAAGGAGATCGCGCAGAACTTTAACCCGACACAGTTCGCCGAAGTTCTGAAAAATGCCGGGATGCTGAAACCGCCAGCCAGCGGACGTGGTTATCAGCGTAAATCACCGCGTATCGACGGGCGACAGATTAACGTTTATGTCCTGACCTTCCGACCTGAGGATTACGACGAGCCAGAGGAATAGCATTTCTCACATGTGTAAAAATGGTGTTGGTTCAGTCAGTTCAGTTGGTTCAATATGTAAATATTTTTGTTTTATAAGGGCTTTTATTTTCATTTTGAACCAACGCTGAACCAACAAATGCCCGTTTTGAACCAACATGTTTTGATAAGGGCATTCACTCTGGCAGGCAGTGAACCAACAGAAAGCTCCGCTGAACCAACACCAAATCACCAATGTTGGTTCAGCAAAAACCAGTGCTGGTGCGGGCTGGCGGGCAGTGAACCAACTGAACCAACTGAACCAACAATATTTCTGTTATGTATACCAAATTGACGACCAGGGGATGTAATGAACGAAAATGTACAGAAATTAGTAGAAAACACGCTTAAAGACATACTGTTAGGAAATACGGCATTAACTTTTCTTTTTGCTGTTCCGCTGGCTTACATCGTCAGGAATGGTCTGGATATAGGCATATGGCTCCTCACGTTGTTTATAGCTCCGGCACTATGTGGTGTTGGAACTTGGATCGTGAGCCGCATTCAGCATCATGCCAGAGATTTCTTTCATTCCAGTTGGGCAAGGCGAGGTTATGTTGCATATGTTCTGGTATCTGCTGAGCTTTTGGTTATTTATTCAATTACTCAAATAATTAGAACGCTTATTAAGTAAAAAACACCGAGACCGAGATGTTTTAGCAAGAGGGCTAAACGTGACAGCACAGATTTCTGCATACGGGCGGCTTGTGGCAGATCCCCAGACCTACACCACAACGAACGGTAACGCCTTCCGGTTCAATGGTGGTAAGAGACAATGGCAGGCCACCAGCGGGAGGTGATGATTCGCAGTAAAGTTCGCACCAAAACGGCTGTAAATTTTGGACTGTTCTTGACGGATTTTAAACCCTCGTAGCGCTAAACCCGCGCCAGTCGCGGGCTTTACGTCTGATCATGATTTAGGTTGTCCAGAATATTCTGGTTTGCGCCATTGGTTCGCAGTACGCAGTCAGGTACGCAGCAAAACGGCGCATTCAACGAGCGTACCACCTGACGAATTCTAACTACGGCATTGCAAACAGAAATTGCGCACTGCGAATTCGCAGTAAGTTACGCCGGGCGAATTGCGTATTCGCAAAATAGCGGAGAGGCCTGGTATTGCTGGCTTTGGTGTTATCCATTCGCAGTTGGTAGCGCCACGGAGGTGATAAGTTTTGATAAGGATTCCTAAGATTTACTAAGTTTTAATTGCGCGATACGAAACCGATTCGCAGTTGCGTACCAGCCTGTAAGGCGCATCATCGCTGGGTTTCTACAGCCGTACGCAGTACACAAAGTGGAAAATCCTCCAAATACGAAACCCAAATATTGCTCAGTAAATTGCGAATTGCGCAGCTCACAAAAAATCTGCGCAAAACGAAACGGATATCAATGCGCAAATCATCCTCAAAACCGCGCAGTTACTGGCTTTATTGATGCGAAGCTGCAAAATTGGTGCGCAATTTACAGTAAAATATGCATATTATTTCGTATTCATTTTTGCGCATTCGCAGTTTGATGCGCAGTAATTCGCAGGAGGCCAGCCAGTGAGAGACAGAACGCGTAGCTATACAACGGACTTACCCCGCATTGGTCTGAAATTCCTCGCTCACATCCGCAGCAACTTGGTGGACGCAGTACCCGGTACACAGCTTTCCTGCCAGACAGAGTGCGGAACCCTGTATATCTTCCGACAGGCAGACGGCTACGCTATGATAATCAACGGTGTTACACGGACAATCAGAACCACGACCACACAGGCTGGCTACGGCGTTCGGCAATGGTACGTTTGCCCCCATTGCGTGAAACGGGTAGCGAAGCTGTATATCGGTTCGAAGGATATAGGCTGCCGGGAATGCTGGAAACTCCACTACAAAAGCCAAAGCGGGGATAAGTTAGATCGGATGCGTATGAGCATACGCCGCCAGCGGTTCGCCATTTGGGGAGACGGTGAGCAGTTTCGTAACCTGTTTAACCACCCGAACACTTTTCCTAAGCCAAAGGGTATGCGATGGGAGACGTTCGAGCGGAAGTTAGGCAGGCTTATAATGTACGAAGCTGCATACTGGCGGGCGTTCAGTCCGGTTGTAGATAAGATCACCGAGCGCGTGCGGTAGTAATTCGCCGAACTGCTAATACAATGACCGGGAACCACCCGCTAGGGTGAGGCATATTGCTGCGGATCGCATGGTTTGGCCTGTTTAGGGGCGCGAACTGAACGTTTACTCGCTTGTGGTTGATTTTATCAATAGGTATAAACAATCACCCCAGCAGGTTGTGTTTTATAAAATAAAAACAACATTATGTGGTGTGATGTTACTCTGAATGCTGCCGTTTTGTAGCCGAACAACTATAGTACACTATTGACAATTTTCCGTTTGAAGATACATTTAACCTAACACACCCGCTAGGCCTCTCAACGATGCCCAAATTGGCGGGTTTTTTTTGTCTTGAATTTGAGGGTTGGGATGGGAGCCTTTAGTAAGCCCGCTATGTCTCCGCAAGAACATCTGGAGCAGTGGAAAGCTCGTGGATTGAATGTTCCTGATGAGGACCGGGCAGTAAGGTACCTATCGTTCATCAGCTATTATCGCCTGTCAGCTTACGCTATTCCATTTTGTATTCCAGGTGATGAAAAGCATACATTTAAACCAAATAGCAGTTTCGATGATATCCTGACGCTTTATGTGTTTGATAGGGAGTTACGTCTTTTAATTATGGATGCGATCGAACGTGTCGAGGTGGCTGTCCGGGCTAACCTATGTAATCACATGGCGGTCACGTACGGGAACAATCCATTCTGGTACTTGGATGAAGCACATTTCAAAAGAGAGTATAGTCACAAGCGGCTTTTATCTGATTTGGAAAAGCAGCTAGATGACGAGCGAAAGCGATATGAAAATGATGTGAGGCATCTGGAAAAAAGGAAAGGTCTGTCAGAAGAGCAGAAGAAATCCATAATGGATAATCTTCAAAAGGAAACCTTTCTGAGGCATTACATTTGTAAATACGACAGTCCACGGCTTCCTCCATGCTGGATGGTGGTTGAAATGCTAACGTGGGGGAGCTTGTCGCACCTTTATGCAGGCTTGAGCCGCGTATCAGACCAGAAGGCCATAGCGACAAGCTTGGGCTGTAATGCTGAATTGCTCGTGTCGTGGTTGAAGTCATTCAATACAATTAGAAATCACTGTGCCCACCATAGTCGGCTTTGGAACAGAGAGTTTGGGCTTAGCATTAAAATTCCAAACTCTGATAGAGTCCGCTGGTTAAAGAACACACCCCAACTTTCCGATCGGCAGATTCGATATGAGAAAAGGCTCTATCCTATACTGGCTGCGTTACAATGCTTACTGTATACGATTAGCCCTTCATCAACATGGGCTCTGAGGTTGAAAGATTTACTGTCGAGATTTTCTCAAGTATCCCTAGCCCATATGGGAATTCCATCTAATTGGATGGAAGATGAATTTTGGGCTGAAGCGCTAACAAACCGTAGCTGATTCAGCTAAACATTAGCTAGTATGGCTAACTTTTTATTTTATATGCCATTGATCACTTTTGTCATATGGTGCCCCCCGATTATGGACTTCTGGTGACTTGTTAAATTTTCAATTAGTGGGGCCATTAATCGAGAACGAAAAAAGAACGGTTAGTCATAGCGAAAAGCAATGTGGGGGTATTTTTGGGGGTATGTGTGAAGATCGAAAAAATAAAAACCATTTTAAATCATAGTGATTGATGTTTAGGTGTTGTTCCTATTATCGCACCATCCTCACGTCTCCCAGGTACTATAGTTTCCTGAGCGGAGATTCTGACCGTACACGCACTAAGTGACAGTTTCTTTAGCTTATAATTTATATTTATTGGGGATTGCTCCTAACCATTCTGAAACTTGCTTACAGTTGAATACTTCACCATAAATAGAAAAAATATGAGGCTGAGGTCCTTATCACCACAACGTGTCGCTATATATTTTAAATCATGTCGACCGCTAAGTATTATTAAGCAAACAGAAGAAAGAGGGCGAGGCCCTCTTTGATTTCACATTAACATGAAACGCGACATACTTTTCCTGTCGTTGATAACCACCATTTCCTGGTGGAGGCCGGAATAAACACCGACTGTCCGGTGAGAAGTTCAATGCTTTCGCCAGCGACATGGCTCAGTGTTGCAGAGCCTTCAATCACCAATATTATCTCGGCGCTGGCCGTCATTATCAGTTGATTATCCACCGCAGTGAAAATACTGAAGCGGAAATCCTCAACCGGAATCGGATAGCATGATTCCGCAACGTGCTGCTCCGGTTTCATAAGCAGCGAAGTGGTCGCTGTTGGGGTGAAGTTGGTGCAATGGATCAGTTCGTTCAGATTGATCTTCTTCGATGTAAGACCCGCGCGTAGCACATTGTCCGAGCTGGCCATCACCTCAATCGCAGTACCGTGAATATAAGCATGTAGCGTCCCCGGATAAAGAAACATTGCTTCACCAGGTTGCAGTGTAATGCAGTTTAAAAACAGGGGGGCCAGCACTCCGGTATCATCTGGGTAATCTTGTTGTAGCCGCCTGAAAATCGTCCCCATCTCCTTACCATAGAGTGCATCACCCCGCGTAATGACTTGCGAGATGGCCTGTTTTTTGGTGACAGGGTCGAGCTGCATCATCGCGATGAAAAACGTGCTTAACGCGTCGCCATCTTCTGTTGCCAGCAAAACGGCCGCGAGGGAATTCAGTTCAGAAATATCCAGAGCACTCAGATTCTTTGAGATCGTTTTCGTATCACGAAAGCCGTTCATCGCCACAAACGGCGTAATGGCGAAGACCAGCTCCGGTTTGTGGTTCGCATCGTTATAGTCTGGTGTTGCGTCATCGTTCGCCTGCTGCCTGCGCTCATACCCACTTTCAGCATCGGCCTTAGTGGGGTGAACCTGAATGGACAGTGCGCTTTCTGCGGCCAGGATTTTGAGCAAAAAAGGCAAACCTTTAAAGCGCGCATATGTTGCCTCACCAAGCATCTCCGCGGGTGCTGAGGCCAGCATGTCAGTCAACGCTACCCGTCCCTGCGAGCTATTCACATATGAAACCCCTGCCGGATGAACCCCCATCCATAATTCGGCTTGCGGCTGATCGTCCGGGTTAAGAATATTGAAACGCTTATTAAGCTCGTGCCGGCTTCCCCAGGGGTAGTTCTTTACTGTATTGGTAAGGGGATAAAAACAGGTCTGACTCATGATGGATTTTCCCCACTGGTGAAGTGATTATTTAACGCCAGCTCCCTGAACCAAAGGGCATTACGCTTAATAATGCGTTCCCCCGTTTCCAGATCCAGACGATAAAATCCGTAGCGACGTTTAAACGCATTAATCCATGACCAGTTATCGATAAACGTCCACTGGTGAACACCAAAACAGTTTGCTCCATCATTAATGGCCAGGTGGAGTTGCTCCAGATGTTCCTTCATTAATTCGATGCGGAAACTGTCATCAATTACACCATCGGCCTGAACCGGGCCTTCCGATTCCAAATCCATCGCGATACCAATCTCGGCGAGGTACCATTTAATATTGCCGTAATTGTCACGAATATTACGGGCGATATCATAGATAGCGACGGGAAGGATTTCATTATTATCGCGGTAAGGATTAAAACGACCATTCGGGTCAATATAGTTTTCGAAGTAATACTCTGGTGAGAAGTAATCGAGAGTATAAGCCGACTCGCGCGCCTGGACGCGTCGCGGTACGTAGTAATTCACGCCGAGGAAATCAATTCTTGAATCAGTAATCAGGCGAACGTCTTCCGGGGAAGCGTCCGGCAGGCAATGATGAAATGCCAGAAGTTCGCAAAGTTCTTTGGGGAATTGATGTTTAACAAGCGGATCAAGGAAGCTGCGGTTAAACAGCAGGTCGGCATACCAGGCTGCTTTTTTATCTTCTGCTGAATCACTGCGCGTGTAGGTTGGTGTCAGATTGATCACCACGCCAATTTCGCCATTTACCGTTAATTCACGAAACACCTGGACCGCTTTGGCGTGGGCCAGCATGATGTTAAAGGCTACCTGCGCCGCCAGCTTACCGTCTTTTTTGCACGGGTAGTGGAAGTCATACAAATAACCCCCCTCTACCGGAACAATCGGTTCGTTGAAGGTGATCCAGTATTTCACTTTGTGGCCGAACAATGTAAAAGCAGTGCGTGCGAAGCGGGCATACAGCTCTGAGACATGCGCCGATTCAAAACCGCCATACTTTTTCTGTAAAACTTCTGGCATAT
The DNA here is from genome assembly GCF_052886895.1 of Enterobacter sp. C4G1. NCBI lineage: Bacteria > Pseudomonadati > Pseudomonadota > Gammaproteobacteria > Enterobacterales > Enterobacteriaceae > Enterobacter > Enterobacter sp. C4G1. Next base: position 2,034,479 of record NZ_JBQVVV010000001.1, read on the forward strand.
CAAAGTGGTAAAGATTGATCATCGGCTCGATACCGTTGGCGATCATTTCGTCGAGATAGTCGTTATAAAAACGAATGGCATCCGCATTCGGCTCGCCAGTTTCAAAATCTTCAATCAGGCGTGACCACTGAATTGAGGTCCTGAACGAGTTAAACCCTGTCTGCTTCATCAGGGCGACATCTTCTTTAAACTTTGTATAGGTCTCGCAAACGCGTTGCGGGCCGGTTTGTTGATAAAAACGCTGTGGTTGTTCGGAAAACCAGCTGTCCCAGATGGAACAGTGTGGTTTACTTGTGGTGCCCTCTGTTTGTGGACCAGATGCTGCTGCACCCCATAAAAAACCGTCTGGGAATGTATACCGGGTCATAACGCCTCCGTTAATAAAAAAAACCGCGCCCAATGGACGCGGTCAAAATCACTACTCTGCATTTACTTCGATGGATTTGATAAACATGTAGCCCCAGTCACCCGCAAAGCGGCCAAAGTGAATATCATTTTTACCGGCTTTTAGTGTCACCGGGATCATCACCTGATGGTCTTTTGCGTCAGTCTGAGGGAACTCGATAGCCAGTGGTGTACCGTCGTTCACCACGAAAGAGTTCTTTTTACCGCCCCATTTAGCGTTAAAGGTGACGCGCAAGATATACTTCCCATCCCACGGCGCGTTCACCTGCCAGCTCACCTTATCTCCTTCGTTGGCAAAAGGGCCCAGGAAACCATCATCACCAATGGCGAGTACGTTTTCCTTACTCTTCACTGCGTGCAACTTCCCTTTGTGTACATCCAGCACACCTCCGGCAAAGTTGCAGTAATCCGCAGGTATTTGACCCTCTGCCTTTTTAACCGTGACGTTGACCGTTTTGCTGTTTTTCAGCAGGCCATCGTCCGCGGTAAAGGTCAGGGCATATTCGCCAGGCGCCGAGAACCATGCGCGTGTTTGTGCTTTCGTGGCGTCACAGAAATGCACATTTGCATCATCACTGTTAGCCCAGCTAACCTTTACCTCGCGGCTCGGCAGGTTGTCGTCCGTCCAGTTTGCCTGCAACAACACACCTTTATCCTGAGAGGTTGCCAACGCATTCCCCAGGGCGACGGTAGGTGCCTGGTTCTGTTGCGTGTGTTTCACGCCGATCACGTTAGAGGGCTCAGAGGCTCCACTTTCGTTTTTGGCAATCACGCGGTAATAGTAAGTCGTACCCAGCTGCAAACTGCGGTAATCATCGTGGAACAGATTCATTGTTGCCGGGTTCCACTCATTCATCCCATCGGAGATATTCTCCCCGACACGGGTCCATGGGCCGTTCTTCGCGATGGCACGTTCAACGTCATAGCTGCGTCCAACGGCAGCCCCCATCCAGTTGATGGCAAAAGGAGAGTCAGTCGCTCGCAGGATTGGGGCATCAGGGATCGGTAACGGCGGGGTCTGGCTCAGGCCAGACATCTGTGCAGATGCCTTTCTCACCAGATCCACGACTTCCTTTTCCTGGTTGGCTTTCCCATCGACCGGGAAACCTGGCAAGTGGTAACTGTAGTGACCGGTATACTCTTTGTGCCAATAGAATCCGCCATCATGGCGATGGCCACGGAAACCCCAGATGAAGCCTCCCACAGCTTGAGCACCGTTTACGTCGGTGTGGACAATCGACTGCATGATGTCATTAAGCTGCGTGTGGTCGAGCAGGCCAAATTCCCCAACCAGATAGGCTTTCTTGCCACCAATCGCGGTCAGGTCTTTACGCACCTGATCGGGATGATTGTTATCGGCGTTGGTATAGTAGTGGTTACTGACGATATCAACGTTAGGATCGGTTAACGCAAAATCGTTAATCTTCTTGTAGGTCCCATCAACTATCAGCTGATTTGGTGCCCATTTACGGATCCATGCCGCCGTCTCTTTCAAAAACGCAGCATTGGTGTCCTCCAGTTCGTTACCTGTTTCCCAGGCCATGATCGCCTTCTCATCAGAGTAAGCGCGTCCCGTCACGGTATTCGTACGGGTGATGACCTGGCGGATAACATCCAGGTAGGCTTTATAGGTTTTGCTGTCGGTACGGTAAAAATCTTCCGGTTTTTCATTGTAGAAGGCCGCAAGTTGCTCGCGCCCACCCCACCACCACCAGTGATCAATAAACGGTAAAATCAGGCGTAACCCTTGCTTGTCCGCTTCGGCGATCATGTTGTCATAAACCTTCATCGCTTTTTCGTTAAGCTGGGGCATCCCACCGGGTGTTTGTGGGGCCAGGATGTGCGTTTCGCGTTCGCAGGCAGCATCGTTTTCCTGTTGTACGGAGAGCACATAAACACGCTGCGCTTTCGCCCCTGTTGCCACCATGGCTTTGATCCAGTTTGCCTGTTCCTCGGGGGTTGGCCATTTGAAATATTGCCCCCAGCCTCGGGGATCGGCTTTACATACACCACGGGCATCATCTTCGATGCGATGCATCTCTGGCGCGTGTATACCTGCGAAACGGAATGTCGTCTTCCCGTCCATCAACTGCGCGCCATCACGCGTAATGAAGTGCTCAAAATGTGATTGTTCAGCCGCCATCGCCCCCGCGCAACCCAGCGCGGACAGCAGGGAAGCCAGAAGAATTTTTCGGATAGGTTGAATCATTTTGCTCTCTCCTTAGAACCACACTTCAGCCTGAACGCCGAAATTGACTGTGTCTGTTTCACCGCTGCGGCTATAACCACCCGCAGAAATAGTGTTGGTATCCCAGTTATAGTTACCGTCGAGCGCATCTGAGACGCCTTTATCCCACTTCGCGTAAGTCGCGAAGAAGCGAAGTTGCGGACGATTCCAGTAGCCCGAATCAAAGGTCAGCGTCGGTGCAATGGTCACTTTGGTCAGGCCACCTTTTCCTTTCCCGTTGACGCCTTTGTAGTTTTCATCGTCGAGGTACTCATAACCAAGTTCATACTGCATCGCGAAGTTTTTGGTAATTTGATGGTACGGGCGAATACCGGCAACCCAACTGGTGCGTCCCCAGCCATCGGCATCGCTGGTCCACCAACGGTAGTTTTTGTCTTTCTGGTAGTATGCAAACGTCGATACATCGACATTTCCCAGAGAAGCCATGCTGTCGAGGATCACACGCCAGGATTGGGTATCATCCAGGTTTGCCCAGCCCCAGCCGTTTTTGCCCAGCGAATCACCTGCTGCCAGACCCCGGCCATACTGCATGACCAGTTTGGAATAGCCGCCTGTCAGGCCCCAGAAACCGTCAAAGTTGTAGACCCCTGTAACGCCATAGCCTTTTTCGGCAGAGGTTGGGTGGTTCTCATTGCGGTTCATGTGGTGACCAATCAGCTCCAGATCAAAGCCTGTGCCACCAATTTTCTTCAGCCACAAGTTGAGTGAATAATCATCCGGGTAACCCTGCTCCCCTTTATCCACCGGATACGCTTTTGTTTCATCGGTGGGTGAGAAAGCGTAAACGCCGGCATCAAAGCGAGCGAAGCCAAGATCAAGATTGTCAAATCCACCGCCGGTACCGTTGTACTGAATGTATTCCCAGTCGAACTGGTGGCTGGAGGTGTTCGAGCTGCTGTATCGTTTGCCGCCCCAGAAAGTGACATCCGGCGCAAAATCCAGATTGCTTAACTCCACATACCCTTCACGGAACTGTACTTCTTTGCCGTCATCGTCCTGGCAGTTCCAGTCGGAGGTGCATTTGCTCTGGTGGGTAATGTTGGCCTGAATTTTGGCAACCGGGCCGGAGTCTGATTTCAGTGTCACCTGCGGGATCAACTCGATCTTGGTATCTTCTTCGTTACCAAGACGCCATTTGCCGTCCGGCATTAACCCAACGGAGTCTGCACGGTTACCATCGGAGTTAGCCAAAATGCCTGAACGCATATAGCCGTGCAGTTTGAAGTCGTACTGTTCTGCTTGTGCGATCCCGCACGCAGCGGCATTGATGAGAAGGGCCAGAGGTATTAATCGGTTCAACCTGTTCATAGATTTCCTTTTTCTTTTTCTGAGTGAAAGAGCGTCTTATGGCGCGATCGGAAATCTACGGATCAAAAAAGGAAAAGTACATCCAATTACGGAAAGCGCTTTCCATAATTGCAGGTTTAAATCACATAATCAAAAATAATGGAAAGTAAAACGTGATGGGGATCACTCTTAATTCTGCAGGAAAATAAAAAGCCAGCGGTTTACACGCGCTGGCTGGAAATAAAATGGGCAAACGGAGGATTATTTGCTTTCTGACTCCACAAGTTGCCGTTCATAGACGTTGAAAAACGGACGGTAAATCATCCATGCATTGAAGAAAGCAAACAAGCACATAAACAGGTTTTTCCAACTGCCGTTTGCTGACCAGGCTGCGCCGAGCGGCGCAGGCATCGACCAGGGTAGCATAGCCACCGCGCGGTCAAGCACGCCGAGGTGAGTGAGATACCATGCGATACATGCATTGATCACCGGGACAAAAATAAATGGAATTAAAAACAGAGGGTTGAGAATAATCGGGAAGCCGAAAAGTACCGGTTCATTGATATTAAACAGCGATGGAATCAACCCAATCTTGCTGACGCTTTTTAGCTGTCGAGAACGGCTACGCAGGGCCATAACGATCAGGGGCAGCGTCGAACCAATCCCGCCGATTAGCAGGTAAAAATCCCAAAATCCCTGAAGATAGATATGGGGTAGTGGCGTTATGTTGTTTGCTAAAGTCTGTTGATTTTCAAATAGATAGGTCATCCAGAAAGGATTCATGATACCGGTGACAATCAGCGCACCGTGAATTCCGATAAACCACAGTAAATTGCAAATAACAATCGTAATAATCAGTGCGGTTAGCGTATCAGAGGCGATGATTAGCGGCCGAAAAGCTTCACTGATCATATCCGGCAAAATCATGCCGGTGTTTTGCTTTAGTATCGCGTTGAGCAGAGTGATTGAAAGCATGATGGCGAGCAGAGGCATCAGAAGCTGGAAGCCATTGCGTGTCATCACTGGCACCTCTTCCGGCAAACGAATACACCAGCCACGTCGGTAAAAGAGTCGCATCACTTCAATGCTGTAGAAGCTTGATATTAAAGCGCTAAATATCCCAATCCCACCAAGGAAAATATTGCTGGTATCCGTTTCTTTAAAACCGATAAACACCAGGAAAGCCAGGCATCCCGTCAGACCGCAGAGTCGTTCCGGCAGGTGATACTGTTTGCCCAGACTGGCACTGGCACCGAAAGCGATAATCAATGCCACAAGTCCAATGGTCAGTTCAAACGTTGGCAATAACATCGGCCGAATGGCCTGATAAGCCGCGCCATACCAGGCATCAGCGTTCACAGCAAACGGCGGAAAAATCAGGGGAACCATCAGACTACCCACTATCACAAACGGCATGGCCAGCGCAAAGCTGTCCCGCATCGCTGTGATGTGCTGGCTGCGGGTGAGTAGGTTAGCAAATGGCGTAACGCGTTGCTCAATCAGTGTCACAGCAACATTCATAAACTGAATGTTCATGGCAGGGCCTATAGAGGACAGGAAAGTTTCGGGATCATCGCTCACATCCCAACAAAGTAAAAGCCTGCATCTAGTGATCGCGCTCACATTTAATGTATCCATGTACGGAAAGCGCTTTCCGTTTTGAATCCGTAAAGATTATAGTCCGCTCAACGTTGTTACCCAGTCTGGAGTTTTTATGAAGAAAATTATGCTTTGCTGTTCCGCCGGAATGTCTACCAGCCTTCTGGTCAAAAAGATGCTGGAAGAGGCGGATAAGCGCGGTCTGGCCGTTGATATTAAAGCCTTTGGCGTCGCGGAGTTTGAACAGCAGGTGGGGAATTACCAGGTGGTGCTGTTGGGGCCACAGGTGAAGTACATGCAAAAAGATCTTCAGAACAAAGCCAACCCTTATGGGATCAAGGTCGAGCCCATCAACATGATGGATTACGGCATGCAGAAGGGAGGGGCAGTACTGGATTATGCCCTGTCCCTGATTGAAAATAATAACTAAAGGACATCAACATGAGCGCTCTGTACTCTAAATTAATCAGCGTGATAGAGAGCAAAATCACGCCTATGGCTGGTGCAGTCGGCCAGCAAAAGTATGTCACGTCTATTCGTGATGGGTTTATTCTTGCTCTGCCGTTTATGATTGTCGGCTCGTTTATGCTGGTGTTTATTTTCCCACCCTTCTCACCTGATACCAACTGGGGCTTCGCCCGCGCCTGGTTGCAGTTTTCATTAGATCATCGTGAAAACCTGATGCTGCCGTTTAACTTCAGCATGGGGATCATGACAATTTTCATCTCGGTGGGTGTGGCTGCAAGCCTGGCGCGTCACCACGGGCTGGACCCGTTGACCTCGGGAATGCTGTCCCTCATGGGCTTTTTACTGGTCGCTGCGCCCTTAAAAGATGGCATGGTATCGACAGCTTATTTTTCAGGGCAGGGCATTTTCACTGCACTGCTGGTATCGATTTATACGACCGAACTGTATGCCTTCCTGCGTCGCAATAATATTACCATCCGCCTGCCACCCGAAGTGCCGACCGGTGTCGCACGTTCCTTTGAGATTTTAATTCCGGTGCTGGCGGTGGTCCTGACATTGCACCCGCTTAATCTGTTTATAGAAGCACAACTTGGGATGATTATCCCCGAAGCAATTATGTCGCTGGTCAAACCGCTGGTTGCGGCGTCCGATACATTGCCTGCCATTCTGCTTTCCGTTCTGGTGTGCCAGATATTATGGTTTGCAGGCATCCATGGTGCGCTGATAGTCACAGGCATCATGAATCCATTCTGGATGGCAAACCTCTCCGTGAACCAGGCCGCGATGGCCGCAGGAACAGCGATTCCACACATCTATGTTCAGGGATTCTGGGATCACTATCTGCTGATTGGTGGTGTTGGCTCCACTCTGCCTCTGGCACTTTTACTTATGCGCAGCAAAGCCGTGCATCTGCGCACCATCGGCCGCATGGGGGTTGTTCCCGGCCTGTTTAATATCAACGAACCGATTTTGTTCGGTGCGCCTGTGATTATGAACCCGCTGTTCTTCATCCCATTCGTACTGGTCCCTATGGTCAATGCAACGCTTGCCTGGTTTGCTCTGGACTTTGGCCTGGTGGCGCGCGTGGTCTCAATGACACCGTGGACAACTCCAGCTCCCATTGGCGCATCGTGGGCAGCCAACTGGGCATTTAGTCCCGTCGTGATGTGTCTTATCTGCATGGTAACGGCGGTGGTTATGTATTATCCATTCCTTAAAGCATATGAAAAACAGTTGCTTACAAAGGAGTCTGAGGAAAAATCAGAAACCGGGCGTGTTGGCCAATCTGAAACTGCATAAATCATTAAGAGTCAGAGGATGTTATGGAATTAGAAGAACAAATCATGGGCATCATCATCAATGCCGGACAGTCTCGTAGTCTGTGTTTCGAAGCGCTACACAGTGCTAAAGCCGGAGACTTTGCGGATGCCGATGAAAAGATGAAGCAGGCACAGCACTTCGCGCGTGAAGCGCACCTGGTGCAAACCCAGCTTATAGAGGCTGATGAGGGCGAAGGCAAAACCAAAATGACGCTGGTGATGGTACATGCCCAGGATCACCTGATGACCTCCATCCTCGCCAAAGAACTGGTGACTGAGCTTATTGATATCTACAGAACCCGTCATTGAGTGTTGTGTGACTTAAGAGAGGCATTGCCTCTCTTCTTTTTTCCGGAGAAGCACTATGTTTCATCTTGGTCTGGATATTGGTGGTACAAAAATGGAGGCCGTCCTGCTTGATGCTAACGGTACCATTGTGTTGCGCGATCGCCGTCCAACGTATAAAGCCAGTTATCAGGGATTTCTCAATAACCTGACGGAGTTAATCAACGATATTCGTGCCGCGACGCAGCGCGACTTTACCGTTGGCCTGGGTTTACCGGGAGCGCTCGATCCGCTGAGCGAATTAATCAAAAACTGTAACTGCCTGGTGCTCAACGGCGAAAATTTAAAACGCGACCTGGCGGAACGGCTTAATCAACCTGTTTTTATGGCCAATGATGCTGATTGTTTTACCTTATCTGAGGCCGTCGATGGTGCAGGAAAAGGATACTGTACGGTGTTTGGCGTCATTGTCGGCACGGGGTGTGGCGGCGGGGTTGTCGTGAACGGACAACTCCTGAATGGACCCAATGCTATTGCCGGTGAATGGGGGCACAATCCTCTTCCCGGCTGGCGCGCAGAGCAGGATGGCCCAGTGGAATCCTGCTACTGCCAGCAAGAAAACTGCATAGAAAGCTTTATTTCAGGAACCGGCTTCAGTCGTCGTTACAACGCCCGTAAGGGGACCGCATTGAGTACTGAGGCCATAATGGTTGCGGCACAAGATGGTGAGCCCTGCGCGGTGGCGCATTATCATCACTTTATTGATGCGTTTGCCCGTAGTATTGCTGGTGTAATCAACACACTCGACCCTCATGTCATCGTACTTGGTGGTGGGTTATCGAACGTGGACAGCATATACCGGGATCTTCCCGAAGCCGTTGGAAAGTACATTTTTTCGACGAGTTGTCGAACTGCCATCGTTAAAGCCAAATTTGGCGATGCCAGCGGAGTTCGCGGTGCGGCGTGGTTGCCTCTTCGGGCCACAGGTAACTCATCCAGCTGACTAATTCCTGCCCGTATTTATGTTACTATAGGGAGAAAATAGCTATACAGACGACACCATGACAACCATTGACGACGTTTCAAAATTAGCCAATGTTTCCCGGGCTACCGTTTCCCGTGTGTTGACCGGGACACGTGGCGTTCGTGAAGAAAGCCGCGAGGCAGTTTTACGGGCGGTAGAAGAACTCAACTACCGTCCCAGTTTTGCTGCGCAAAATCTGGCGAGCAATACGTCAAATCAGGTCGGTATGGTACTTCCCGCACATGAAGCCGATTTTAGCGCAACCCTGTTGCCGCGGTTGTCGATTGCAGTTAAATCACTCAATAAGTCTCTTATCATTCAATATGTTAACGATGCGTCTGAGCAAAAGGCTGCCATTGAAAGTCTTCAGCATCAATGTGTAGCTGTCGTAACCCTGGGCAAATGCGGCAGTGAAGTTGCCAGCAATGTGATCTCGTTTGATGACTTTTCCACAACAGGCAGCGTTAACCAGGGCTACAACTATGCGTTTGCCACAGAAAGTGCCTGTCGATACATGCTGGGAAAAGGGCATCGTAATATTGCTCTGCTGATGGAAACTGAAGATGATGTTGCCAGCAAGCAGATGCTGGAGGGGTATCGTAGCGTTTTACAGAATTACTCTCTGCCGTTTAATCGCCAGTTACTCGTGATGGCGAACAACAATATTGAGCAGGCACTGCTTACGTTGATTAATAGCTTTACGAAGTACACGGCAATCATTGCCAAACGTGACAGATATGCCGCTGAAGCAATGCGTTTGCTACGTGATTTTAATATTGCCATACCTCAGGAAGTATCACTTGTGAGTCTTGAGGATTCACCGATGGCATCCTTGCTTTATCCACCGTTGACCTGTATTGCCTACCCCGTAGAGCAGTTGCTTGAAGAGTGCGTTAAACGTATTAAATCGCTCATTGATGGACATTCTGTTTTTGCACCAGAAGGGCGCACGTTAACCGGCCGGCTCGTAGTCAGGTCGTCGGTATCAGATGTGGTGACTTGAGGGAATGACTCCCTGTCACCCCCTCCTCACTGATGAGCACATTACAATGTCAGGGCTAGTCTTCGCACATCGCCACCGGGCTGATTAAGGTCAACGATCGCGGTGGTATGGTCTAATCGCTTGTATCTTACATCCCGACATCCATTTTTACTATTGGACAAAAAATGAACTAACGGCTACGTTTTAAACTGGCTGTTAATGTTGGCGTATAAGAACCACCTATTGCTAAACGGATAAAAGGTGCAGGCGCGAATGCGAGCTAAAACAAAACGATTGATTAAATCCCTTTTTTTCCATGAAACCTGGGATATTTTGATTGCCAAAAATAACCGTTCCCACGCATTCCCTGCTAATACTCTGGACATTCTAGGTCATACCCAGACTAAACAGCTTAAAAGGAAATATACGTTTCAGGCCGATCCTTTCATTATAGAAAAAGACGATAAAGTTTACGTTTTTTATGAAGCAATGAACTTTCGGGATTCGCAGGGAACATTACGCTGCCGGATACTGAATGCCGAACTGGATGAGCTTGAAGATGTAAAACTTGAAGGTTTCGATAACATTAAGTGCCATTTATCATTTCCTTTTTTATATCAGAGTGATGATAAGCTTTTTATGATCCCTGAATCATCAGAAAGAAAAGACGTTATTTTATTCGAGTCCACGGATTTCCCTGTGCGCTGGCGTCAGGTCAAAGTCCTAATCTCTGATATCGCCTTAACGGATAACATTCTTTTTGAATTGAATGGGGTTTTGTATCTGGCATCCACCACGATGAATGATGAGCTGGTTATCCATACAGCCAATGATATTATGGGACCGTGGCAGAAAATAACCCCAGAGCTACACATTTCTAATCCGTATCATCGTGGGGCAGGCGCACCTTGCAGGGTAAATGGTAAAACGTACTTCTTTACTCAGGAGTGCACGCCGGAAAGCTATGGTAAGTCCATTTATATAAAAGAGTTAATTACTCTTGATGCTACCCGCTTTGTTGAAGAACTCATTGAGCAGATACATTCTGGCATCAATCAAAGCGATGGCGTTCATACGTTGAACTTCACGGATAACTATATTGTTTATGATAGTAAGGTTAATAAATTCAGTCTGTTTTCGGCGCTAAAAAAAGTGAATTATAAATTGATGGTTAAATACAGAAAAAACGCGCTTGCAGGGGGGCATTAATTACAATCTGTTAATGACAGTAGCATTGGTAAATCAATAGTTGTTTACACCAAATATATTTGGAGATTGTATGGCAATTCTTGTTACTGGTGGAGCTGGCTACATTGGTTCACATACCGTTTTAACTCTCCTGGAGAGAGGTGATGACGTCGTTGTTATCGATAACCTCTCGAATTCTTCACAAAAATCGCTGGACCGGGTCGCAGAGCTTACCGGGAAAAAGCCTGTGGTTTACATTGATAACATACTGAACAGAGATGTTCTGAAAACCATATTCTCCAGCCATAACATCACCGATGTTATTCATTTTGCTGGATTAAAATCGGTTGCCGAGTCAATCAAAGAACCACTTGCCTATTATGAAAATAATGTCACGGGTACCCAGATTTTACTCAATGAAATGTTAGCGTCCGGGGTGAAGCACTTTATCTTCAGTTCCTCCGCTACGGTGTACGGTAACCCGGAAAAAATTCCGTTAAGCGAGCAATCCCGGACAGGCGGCTGCACCAATCCGTACGGCACGTCAAAATTGATGGTTGAAAAGATTCTGGCGGATTTCTCACGCGCACAGCCGCAGCTCCGCATCACCTGTTTGCGTTATTTTAACCCTGTTGGCGCGCATCCATCAGGCAGAATTGGCGAAGATCCTGGTGGTATTCCTAACAACCTGGTCCCTTATATTTCCCAGGTGGCGATTGGGAAGCTGGGGAGCGTGTCGGTGTACGGCAATGACTATCCAACCCCCGACGGTACAGGCGTGCGTGATTACATTCATGTGATGGATCTGGCAACCGGCCATTTAGCGGCGCTGGATTCCGTGGATAAAGGTGCGGCATATAAGATCATTAATCTCGGTACCGGTATCGGTTATTCCGTTATTAATCTTATTGAAGCCTTTGAAAAAGCGTCACAAAAGAAGATCAGCTATAAGATTGTCGGAAGAAGGCCTGGGGATATTGCTGAGTGTTGGTCTGACCCGTCTCTGGCACGTAAAGAGCTGGGTTGGGTGGCGACCCACAATCTTGATGAGATGATGCGTGATACGTGGAACTGGCAAAAAAATAATCCTGATGGCTATAAAGTGTAATGCTTAGCAGCAAGGAGTCTGGTTTTCAGGTTCCTTGCTGCTACTGTCTGCCGCAACGCCCACCACAGGTCTGCTCATGCCAGTGGTCTTTCAGAGTTGTTCGCGAGTACCAGTCTGCCAGGTCTAAAATCAGGCTGCGGACTGCTCAGAAGTTCTGTATACAACGTCATTAAGGAATCCATGTGCTTGTTCAGTGAGTACACCTCACTCAAACGCGTGCGTCCCTGTAAGCCCATAATCCGCGCTTTCTCCTGGCAATCAGCCAGCGTATCCATCGCATTCGCCAGATCTTGCGCATTGCTAGGTTCAAATAAGATCCCTTCAATTCCGTCGCGAATTTGCTCCGGGATCCCGCCGATACGCGACCCAATCACCGGCTTACCCAAAGACATCGCTTCTAGCACCGCCATCGAGCAGTTTTCATTGCATTCCGATGGGAGGATAACTGCCCGGGCCCGCTGGATAAGCGAATTGAGCGCATCACCTTGTTGGACATACCCTAAAAACTCAGCCTCCGGGTACTGGGCAACCAGTTCGTCATACAACGGGCCATTGCCCACGATTTTCAGCGGGGTCTTATTCTTCATTTTCTGATGCGCTGCCAGCAGTGTTGCCACGCCTTTTTCATGACTCAGGCGCCCAAAGTACAGCATATAGCCGTCATCGTTCACCTCTTCAACGGGATGGCTGTCATCCACGCCATTCACGATCACATCAATACGCGAATGAGGCAACGTACGCAGTAACACGTCGCGTAAGAAGGCGCTTGGAGAAACAATCACATCCAGAGCCTGGTAATTTTGGGCAATATATTGCCATGTCGCCTCTAACGAGAGCAGTAAGCTCTTTGAGGCCGAACCACCCTGGCATTTATACTTAAAAGCGTTGAATACTGACCCGGTGATACAGGCATCACACACCTTCCCTTCGCGCAGCATGGAGTACGCAGGGCACACAATCTTATAGTCGTGCGCGGTCAGGACCGTCTTGCAGCCAAAATTGCGCGCCACTTTGATAAGCGACGGTGTCATCTGGTGATAAATGTTGTGGAAGTGGACGATGTCCGGGCGCTCTTTTTCCAGAAGCGCCTGCATTTTTTTACAGGCCCGGCTGTTGTGAATAAAATTCACCGCCGTTTTGAGCCCCCCGATCAGATTACCCTCCTGATGGTAATCGACATTGTTGATGAAATAATCCGCATAATCAGAGCGGATATTTTTTTCATGCTGCATGGAAAAATCAATCACCTGGACACCAGCCTGTTTCAGCATGGTGCGCTCCTGAAAATAAACGGTTTCCGCGCCGCCTTTGATAAAAAAGAACTTATTCACTAATAAAATTTTCATTGCGCTTGCCTTGATTGTTCGTAAACAATTTTATTGTTTTGTGGACTCAGCGGATCGTGTACAGGATATATCACCCTTTTAACACGTCGCCCCAGAAAGTACAGCTAAGTCATACGCTCTGTAAGCTGTACGACAACGACCGATTCTGAATTATTTCAACCACATAAATACAAGTAATGGCAAAAGTGCGATATCGAAAATCTCAATGTAAAGTTATATTATCAATGAACATTCACGATAAATGGTTCGAAAAAAATCCATTTGATTTCTATATATTCATTGAACAGGTATACAACATCGATGTAATCATCAGTATCCGTCTGTTCAAACGGCTATGCTTCCAGTGTATAAATAATAATCAACATACCAATAACAGCAGGCTTACACAACAGTATACGCAAAGAAGCGGGATCTTTTTTGTAATGATGCAATGTAAAAATATATCTAATTTGGTAGGGGTGAGGGTTCATAATGAAAATGTATTAGTGCCTAACCTGCTTATCATACTTTTTTTGCCCCTTAATTAAGACTGTCTGCATATAAGCCTACTGTTATAAAAAATATCTACGTTTGAAAATAACACTTTCAGGTGATTGACAATTTATGGCGATAAAGATGACTGCGTACCTTTAATTTATAGATAAAACAGCCCCATTCATTGCAAATGGAGCTGCTTTAATTTTTAGTATTCTGATTTAACACCTTTATCCCGGCATCACGCCGTCATAAACGCATCCAGATCATCCACATTTTTAATGATTTTATCGTCTTCAACGCCATGTGCCTGTGCAAGCGTGATGCTTGCTTCCAGCAACTGACGGTTATTTTCGACATTAAAGGCAGCCGCCGTCAGTTCACCCAGGGCGGCAAATTCGGACAAGATACGGTTGAGCACCTGTAGTTCCAGAGCATTTAACCGGCGGGCAAACTCATCCATGCGAGCCTGCAACACCTGACGCGTTTTACCGTCCAGGCTTTTGGCCACGGTGACCATAAACTTCCCGGAAATCGAACCAATGAGCGCCCCCAGTACCGGCACGGGGATCAACGCCTGTCCCGCGACGGTCATGGCGCCGACGATGGCCGACTCCGCGCAGACGATAAGCCCAAGGTCGGTGAACTCATTAAGATCGATCTCCCCGCGCTGATAAGAGAGAGCAAGGCTTGCCACACCTTTGGTCGCGGTGACCAGCGCGCTGGCAAAGGGCGCTCCCATCGACGCGTAGTTGGTCAGGGTATAGATAGCCCCAGCGGATACGCCACCGACAGCTGCACCTTTCAACGAATCCAGCCCAACGTCCTGCCAGTCCTGGGCATCAAAGTCGCCACTGAAGATATTTTTGCCGTCTCGGTATTTGCGGTATATCCCGGTACCTAGCGCAAAGGCGCCACCCACCGCGGCCCCCATCGCCGTTGCGCGCATTCCTTCGGCCAGCGAAGGCTGATGATCATCGATGATCTCAGCGCGTTTCGTGTCGTTCTGTCTGGCAAGCTCCTGATCGTGCTTGTCGAGCGTCTCGTCGATTTTACCCAGCTGCACATCCTTGTAGTCAGAGACCCCCGGACGCACGACGTCGGCAAAAGGACGTTGCGTTTGCCTTTCAATTTCAGCGACTTTTGCTTTAATGGCCTCAATTGTGCTCGATTTAAGTCCTTCAACGGGTTTGCCGTCGAGAACGTCCTGAATCTCCTGCCAGGTATCTTTCGGAATATGGTAGAACGCCCCATCCTTGCCGAAATTGGGGTAGGCTTCCATGTGCTTCAGGACATGCACCAGGTTATTGTTGGTGCCGTTAATGAATTTGGACTGAACGTCCAGGCCATCAATCAGATAATCTTGCGATGCGGTGCGGCCCACTCCCTCAAACGTGGCGCGAAAGGTCGAGGCATCCTGTAGTCTCTCTTCAATAGCCTGCTCAGAATTGCGCACGGCCACCTCAACCTGCTCGGCGATTTCGCCATGTTTGGTGCTCATGCTGCCGAGAATATTGCCCGGCGAGGCGACAAAATCACGCACCTTCTGCATCTGTTCACGAGCCAGCTCAAACGCAATATCCTGCTGAGAGAGCGTTAAAATCTCATCGTCAATACGCGCCTGGTTGAGGGCATTTACCGCACTGCCGATGAGCTGATCGCCCACCGGAGTATGACTTTTCATCCCGTCCATCACTGGATTTTCTTGTTGATCAGTTTTGACAAGGCATTGATATGGTTAATCAATGCACCCAGCTGCTCTCTCTGATTCGCATTAAACTGGCTGAAATCGCGCGGGGCAGTTTTTTCCAGTACATCCACGATGCCTTCAGTGCCCTGATAATGTTCAGAGGTCAGCGTTTTCAGCTCTTCAGCGCTGCGTTCCACGATGCGCAGTTTTGAGGTTTGCGAACGCACTTCGCGCTCTTCGGTCTGAGCCTGGTCGATGATTTTGCCGTTTTTCCGGCGAGCCAGTAAGGTACCGCCCGCGATACCCACCGCACCGATCCCCCAGCCGACCGGCCCTGCGAGCGCCAGCAGCGCACTTCCCGCGGACATCCCGCCACCGCCTGCTGCCAGCGCACCGCCACCCAGCCAGGCCAGGGCGGCATTGGTTGCCGCAGCGCCGCTCAGGGTGGCGATGGCCGTGCCGGTAGAGGCCGTGCCGAAGGTGGTAGCAATCGCAAGTGCCGCAGTAGGGGCAAACGCCGCTACGCCAGCACCCACGGCAACACCCGCTGCGGCGGTGCCTTTACCCACGTGGGAGGCGCGATACTCTTCTTCCAGCTTTTCGACCACATCGTCGAACTCAGCGATTTCCGCTTTCAGCTCGCTCCAGGATTTATCGAACTCTTTTGGCGTGTTCGCCAGACGGTTGATGAAGTGCTCGCCACGCGCAATGAGGTCTTTGCTGCACTTCTGGCGCAGTAAAAACAGGTCGGTGATGGCAGTCTGGGTATCCGTTGCCTGTGATTCATAACGCGTTCTGGCTCGGGAAAGGCTTTCTAATGCTTCTTTTTTTTCTGTTCCGCGTAACATGATTTATTCCTGCTCTGTGTGGTCTAATTGTGTCCCGTTACCCTGTGATCCCATTTCCGCCATCTGCTGAGTCAGCTTCTGGATAAAATGGTGTTGCAGGCTAACCGGAGAAATAATGGTGAGATTCGGGAACCAGTATCGAAGTAACGGAAATAGCTGGTTTTCATGCGCCATCTCGGTCTGCACAATCACATCGCCGTTCGGCTCTTGTCGTAGGATTTTTTGCGCGGGCAGCACGCTACGGCGCTGGAAGTAATAACTGACTTCTGCCGCAATTTTGATGTGCACCGTCTGCTTATCCAGGGAAAACCACACGTCATCTTCTTCGGCGAAATATTTCGCGATGTGCGGCTCTGGGGTGAAATGCTCAGATCGCAGATTCAGCCAGCGGATTTTACTGAGCTGATATCCCTTCACGTTGCCGTTCTCGACCGCACCGAGATACCACACGCCTTTGATATTAATCAGCTGATAAGGGGCAACGGTGCGCAGCGTATTTTTATAGTGGAATTCGCAAATGCTGTTCTGGCGAATAGCTTTATCAAACAGACTGAAGTTATTTTCCAGTGCACGTTTAGCGTCGGGATCGCCGGGCAGAGTACGGATGCTGAGTGAGGTTAAATCAGGCTTGAGAATGAGCTTATTGGCAGGAATTAGCTCCTCCATGCCCAGCAGGCTGATAAGGTTCTGCAACTCTTTGAGGGTCTGGGGCCTGGCATACGCGGGGGACAGTCTGTAAATACCGTTACCATCATGAATGATTCGGTCGCCCAGGCGATTAAGGTCACGATACAGCGTACGCTCGCTGATATTGAATTCATCCAGCAATTTCTGGCGTGAGACATAACCGTACTGATATAGCGTCGAAATAATGACGGTTATCCGTTGAACCATGACCTCGTGTCCGCTCATGCGTGCTCCCCTGACAATTTTTCCTTAAGGTTACAGTCGCTTCCTGACAGGTCATGTCAGAAAGAACCTGGCGGAGTTAATTGCCGCCTGGAGATCAGGTATCGGCAACGCGGATGTATTTCTTAAGGAAAATTATCGAGAGTGGTCAATATGTTGCTTTTAATGCCCCTGATAATGGCAAGCTCAATATTTCGCTGAGAAAGCGAGAGAAAAGAGCGTTTTTTACGCAGGCTTCGTATTCAACCAGCGCGCATACTCACCCGGCCACGCAACCGTTTCTGTTCCCTGTCGGCCCATGCCAAAGCCATGCCCGCCCGTTGGGTAGCGATGCAGCTCTGCCGGGATATGGTTTGCGACACAGGCGTCATACATGATCAGTGAGTTGTGCGGATCGGAAAGTGGGTCGTCTTTCGCCTGCACAATAAAACAGGGCGGCGTATCGGGTGAGACAAAGTTCTGTACCGACCACGCAGCTTCTTCTGCGGCGCTGGCGTGTGGCCCAACCAGAATTTTGTGGGTTGAAGTATGGGTGTACGGTTTTTCGAGCGTAATAACCGGGTAAATTAGCGCGGCACGATCGGGCCTGGCCGTTTGCTCATCAATCTCGTCCCGGGCGGTATAAGTGCGAAAGTCTGGCCGCGTAGCCACCATACCCATCAGATGCCCGCCTGCGGAGAACCCGAGCACGCTGACCTGTTTCTCCCGCTGGCGGATAATGCGCAGCGCCCGCTGGGCATCCTGTAAGGCCACCCGATCCCCGTCGTGCCAACCCTCAGCGGGCAGGCGATAGGTGAGGATATACGCCGTATAGCCACGAGCGACCAGCCAGTGCGCGGCGGGCAGGGCTTCTTTACCGGTCTGGATTTGTTTATAGCCGCCGCCTGCGGCAATCAGCACGCCATGCCCGTTGGGCGCGGGTGGCGCCAGTACGCTAAGGCTCGGTACCGCAATGTGTCGTATTGCGCCAGAAGGCGATGCAATCTGCTGCCCTGTAGGCCCGCCGCCGCCCGGCGGTGTGCCGTTCCAGAGTGGGATTTCCGTAAATTGTTGTGGTGCGATAGCGGCAAAAGCCCGGTGGGGGAGGGCAACGGCGGCCGCTAATCCCATCAAAAAGTGGCGACGGTTCATGCAGGGTTCTCCTGAAGACGCTCAGCCCGTCTCCAGCATCCCAAAACTGACAATGCGGGCACGGCCAAGCTCTTTCGCGCGGTACAGCGCCACGTCTGCTGCACGCAGCAGGCTGTCGCTTTGGGCATGTTGCGGATAACTGGCGATGCCGATAGAGACATCCACCGGGCCAATTTCAGAAAGCCCGTAACGCAGCGACAGCTCATGCACGGAATTGAAAATGTCCGTTGCGCAGGCCTGGGCCACTTCTTCATTCGCCCCGGACAAGATCGCCAGAAACTCTTCCCCGCCATAGCGGAAGGCCATCCCACCGTCATGCACGGCGCGTTGAACAATTGAAGCCACGCTTTTTATCACCTGATCTCCCGCCTCATGGCCAAAGCGGTCATTAATGCTCTTGAAGTGGTCAATATCGATCATCAGACAACTTACCGGCTCGTGGTTGCGCATGGCCTGCGCCACCTGCGTGCGCAGCGTGTCTTCCAGATGATGACGGTTGCGTAAGCCCGTGAGGGGGTCGAACAACGCTTTTTCAAGCAGCGCATCGCGCAGTCGCTGGTTTGCCAGCGCCAGCCCAAGCGCTTCAGCCATCAGCTCAAGATACGCCCGGGAAGGGGCGGTTTCCGGGGTGATGTTCTGGAAAGAGAGTAAGCCAATGGCCTCGCCCTGGGCGATAAGCGGCACGCACAGCGTGTTATTCAGGCTGGACTCCGGCAAATGATAGCAGGAGATATCCGGCTCGCCGTTTACCGGCGGGTGACTCTGGCCGCGACGCACGGCCCAGCATTCATCCGGGTGGAACGGCGTATTTTTGCCCTCAGGTGACAGCCATTCGGCCACGCAGCGCATCTGCCATGGATCGCGATCGAGGATGTATAACCGCCCGGCGATGCCCGGCGCAATATTGGGCGCGAACAACTCCGCGACGTTAATCACATCGGCGAAATTTTCACAGCCTTGTAGCCGCTGCGTCATGCGCGCCAGCAGTTCACGGATGGCCCAGTCAGCATCACGCTCTTTTTCCAGCCGTTGTCGGGCCAGGCCGTTTTCACGGAATATGCGAATGGCCTGCGCCATATCGCCAATCTCATCAATCTGGTTAAAGTTGGGCGTTTCGACGGCGTAATCCTGAGACGCCAGGCGATGCACCACATCGCTCAGACGCACAACCGGGCGCAGCACGCGGCGCTTTAAGATGAACCCGAGCACAAACAAAAACAGCAGGGCGGTGGTGCCTACCATGATTTCAGACAGCGTGCGCAGGGTTTTGGATGTTTTGGTGGCATCCTCGACGGCGGTGCGGGCACGTTTGTCCAGCAGCAAGCGGAAATGGTCAATCTGGTTTTGAACGCGATCCAGCTCCTGCTCATATTGCCCGCCGTACAACAGCGCAACGGCCTGCGGGGTTTCATCGCGCGCCACGCTGGCTATCGCTGATTGCTGCTCGTCCTGTAGTTCATCAATTATCTTTAACCCTTCATGCAATATCGCCAGCTCCTCCCCTGTCGCCCCATTGTCTTTCAGCCGGGACAGCCGGGTATCGATGGACTGTAACGACCCCTCTTTCTGGCGATACTCACTGAGTATTTGCGGCTCTTTTTTGACGACATACAGCCGGGCTAAGTCGGATAACGCCCAGGCATCGGTTTCAACATCTTCAGTGAGTTGATCAAAAACCTGTCGTTGCAGGACGGCCTGACGCTCGACAGTGTCTGCGTTTGAAGCCATCAGCATGACGATGCCAGAGGCGATGGTCAGGCATACCGTTGCACCGTATGCCCAGTTAGTGATCGTGGCAATTCTCACCGGTTAGATCCTTTTACGACTTAAGTGGGATAGCATCTTTAAAAATTATAGAAAACGGCTGATTTCTCGCGAAAAAAAAGACGGCGCAAAGCCGTCTGGTGTGATCGTTATCGTCAATACACTATAAATCTGGAGGGCTTTTCCCTTCTTCAATAAAGTCAGGATCCAGCTCCTCGGCGTTACCTTCATGGTCGCGGCCGGAGAAGAGATTCCAGCAGGCGAGAAACAGGGCGGCAATCAGTGGGCCAATGACAAAACCGTTGATGCCGTAAAGCTCCATACCGCCAAGTGTCGAGATAAGGATCAAATAGTCCGGCATTTTGGTGTCTTTGCCGACCAGCAACGGGCGCAGAATGTTATCCACCAGCCCGACGATAATCACGAAGAAACCGACAATAAACAGCCCCTGCCACAGCTGGTGGGTGGCAAACAGGAAGATAGCGGCGGGCACCCAGACAATGGCCGATCCCACTGCAGGCACAAGGGAAAGGAATGCCATCAGCGCGCCCCACAGCACGCTGCCATCGATACCCACAACTGCGAACGCAATGCCGCCAAGCAGCCCCTGAACCACCGCCACAACCGCTGTGCCTTTCACCGTGGCGCGCGACACGCCGACGAATTTGGCGAACAGATGTTGTTTGGCAAAATCCGTCAGTGGCAGGGAATCCAGGATCTGCCGTACCAGATACGGCCCGTCTTTGAGCAGGAAAAACAGCAGATACAACATAATGCCGAAGCTGATAGCAAAGCCGAATGTACCTTTGCCGATCAGGAATGCGCTCCCCGCCAGATACTGCCCGCCCTGCAATGCCACATCAGAGAGTTTTTTCTGAATTTGCGCTGTGTTATCCAGATTATGATCGGCGAGAAAGCCGCTGGCCCAGCCCGGCAGGTGGGCAAACAGGCTGGCAACCACTTCCGGGAACTGCGTGTTGTTTTGCTGAAGCTTGGTGTACACCACGTTCAGCTCAATGGCGAGCGACGAGAGGATCACCATCAGTGGAATAAAGACGATCAGGCAAATCAGGCCAATGGTCAGCAGCGACGCCAGCCCGTTACGATCGCCCAGCGCGGCGCGCAGCTTGTTTTTTACCGGGTTAAAGATGATGGTCAGGATCGCGGCCCAGAGGATCGCAGAAAAGTAAGGCGACAACACATCGAAGAAGGCCCAGGTGACAAGGGCGAGAATGAAAAGAAAGAAACCTTTGGTCAGTCCGTTAAATCGCATCAGTTGATCCTGTAACTAAGAAACAGTGTCGACTATAGAACCGTTTACGGGATTTACCAATGCCGTCTGTCTGGATTGTCCATCAATATGGATAGTCATGACATCCCGGCGTTCTTCTCAGCCCTGATTTTCAGCGGCATGATTTGCGCACTGAAGAGTGAAGACGTGGAGAATATGATGAAAGCAATTGTCACCCGGGTATTCGGCCTGCCCCCTGAGATGGGAATCGAAGAACGTGAAAAACCGGCGGTAAAACCCGGCCATAGCGTCGTGAAAATGCGCGCCGCCACCATCAACCAACTTTCAAATTTCATTCGCCAGGAGGGCATCGGCGGCACAAAAGCGCCCCTGATATTGGGTAACGAGGGGGCCGGGACAATTGAAGAGAGTGCCCTTTTCGCGCCCGGCACCAAAGTGGGGATCTACGGCGGCAATACGCTGGGGATTGTGCAGGATGGGTTGTTCAGCGAGTGGGTGTTAGTGGAGGACCGGCGGCTGTTTGCCGTACCGGATGTTCTGGATTTTGATGAGGCAGCCACCCTGAGCGTCAACTACCTGACCGCGTTCCGGGCGATGACAAAATCGGTGCAGGTTGAAAAAGGTCAGTATGTGCTGATTTCCGGGGCTACGGGGTCGGTGGGTCATGCGCTGGTACAGATTGCGCTGGCGCGTGGCGCCGTTCCCATTGTTCTGGTTTCTACCCAGGCAAAAGCTGAATCAGCCCATAAGGCGGGAGCAGAGAAAGTTATCATCGTTGGGGAAAACCAGGATCTGGCGGCAGAAGTGCACCAGATGACGAACGGGAAAGGGGCCGATTATGCCTTTGATCCGGTTGGCGGTGCGTTAACCGGTAAGCTTCTTCAGAGTGTGCGTGCAGGCGGTAGCGTGGTATCGCTTGGTTTTACCGCCGGTAAGTCGCTGGCCGTCGATGCTTTCGACATTATTGCCGGAGAAAAAACGCTGGTGGGCTATGCCCTGCACGCAGAAAAAGATGATGACATTTACGCTGCATTGCAGGACATGATGGTCCTGGTGAAAGAGGGTAAACTGAAACCCGTTATCGACACCCGCGTGGCGATGGCTGATTTTGAATGCGGTTATCAGCGTTTAACCTCCCGCCAGGCCATCGGGTCGATTGTGGTTCAACTCTGACATAAAAGCGGCGATGACCCGCCGCTTTTTTACGCCTTCCGAAGCAGCGGTAACGTTGCCAGCAGGTTTTTCAGGTTGATGGCATCCCAGGGTAAATGTTCCGCAATCCCTAAACCGACCACGTCAGCAGCACTGTCTGCCTGCGCAATTACCGCAGCCGCTTCGGCAAGCGTGAGTTTGCCTTTGGCTACGCCATCCCATTTCTCCGGCGCGTCGTCCGGGCGTGCAAACATCACTGCGCGGAACTGATGAAAATCAAGGACATCAAGATCAAAGTGGATAGCCAGGTGTGTGATCTTCTCTTTGGCGATCCAGTCGGCAATGTCCTGGCTGCCTGCGCGGATGGCTTCGGGCGAGACGGTCCGGATCCCTCTGGTGCGAATAAAATCGGCTTCACAGGCATTCGGTGAATGAAGACCGGCAATCATCACCCGGCAGGCCGGAACCGGACGCGGGACGCGGCGAGTGAGGTCGCTGTCGCCGTTACCCATCAACGCGCCGAGAACATGCGCATGGGCATTCGCGTATTGCGCGGGGGTCATCACATCCGGGTGGGTATCTATCCACAAAATACCCAACCCATCACCATAGCGCTCGCTGAGCCAGGCGAAAGGCTCAAGGTCGATTAGGCAATCGCCCCCGAGAACGGTAATGCGCTCTGGCTGGTGTTTTCGAATGATGGCAGAGGCATTGTCCAGATCCTGCATCAGTTTGCTGCGCCCAAGAATGCCTTCTTCAATACCCGGCTGTTCATCCAGCGGTGTCACGGGAACATGTTCAACAGGGGAGGCGGTTTCGGGTGCCAGCCATGCTAGCATCTGTGCGCCAAAATGGTATTCACGAAGGTTGCCACCCAGCCAGAGCGGGAAGATCAGTCGTAGGTCGTTGCTCATGGTATCTCCTTATTTTTTCCGTGCGCGAGAAGCGTGGAATAACGGATCAGAATAAAGCAACGTCATGTCGTAACAAGACGCAAAACCTGACATCATTGTTCACAGTTATGGATAATTGGATGATGAAAATGAATCAGCTTCTGGCAATGCGCGCGTTTGTTAGGGTGGTAGACACGGATTCGTTCAGCCGGGCAGCCGATCAGCTCGGGATGCCCCGTTCGACGGTGAGCAAACTGGTCACCGATCTTGAGCGCCACCTGGGGACCACGTTGCTGCACCGGACAACCCGCTCGCTTGCCGTCACCCCGGAAGGAAAAGAGTACTATCAATATGCCGTGCGGCTGATTGCAGATCTGGATCTGGCCGACACCCTCGTTCGCCGTAATAAGGCCAGTCCCGGGGGAATGCTCCGCATTGATGTTCCTGCCGTGTTTGCGGAGTCTTTACTGATCCCCGCGCTTCCAGATTTCCATCGTCAGTTTCCTGATGTTGCCATCTCGCTAGGGGTGAACGACCGGACTATCAATCTGGTGAGCGAAGCTGTTGACTGCGTTATTCGCATCGGTGAGCTGCTCGATATGTCGATGGTTGGGCGCAAGCTATTTGATATGGAATATGTCACCTGTGCGACGCCGGTTTATCTTGCCGCCAACGGCATTCCGCATACGCCCCAGGATTTAAGCGTGGGGCATGAGCTGGTGGGGTACTTTTCAGCCGGAAGCGGTCGCGCTGAAGGGTTGACGTTTATCAAAGGTGAACATCGCTATTTTTACGATCGCTGCGCGTTTTCTGCCAATGGGGGCAGTGGGATCATTGCCATGATGCGCGCCGGGCTTGGGATCGGGCAGCCGCTGAAATGCTATGTCGAAGATGATTTAAAAGAGGGGCGTTTGGTGGCGGTCCTTCAGGAGTGGCAACGCCCGGCGTTACCGGTGCATGTGCTCTATCCGCCAAATCGTCATCAGAATGCGCGGTTGCAGGTGTTTATTGACTGGCTGATTGCACGGTTTCGTAAACCGGCTTAAGGGCCAGCAATACCTGAGCGTGACAAACAAATTATGAATACCACTCATAACCACATCCCGTTTACCCCTGATTATTCAACACTTCATTGCGATTATTATTATCACTCAACGCAATAATACCCGGAATGCTATGACCTCCCCCAAAACCACAGGTTTACCCTTTGTGCTGATCCTGAGCGCCTTAATGGCGTTCACCTCGCTTTCCACCGACATCTATCTGCCCGCCATGCCGGTGATGACGGCCGATCTTCATGGCAATGCCGAACTGACCATCACCGGGTTCTTGATCGGTTTTGCCATCGCTCAGTTAATCTGGGGCCCAATCAGCGACCACCTGGGTCGCCGCATTCCGCTGTTTATCGGCATGGCGCTGTTCGTGATTGGCTCTGCGGGTTGCGCGCTGGCGACCGACATAACCCATATCGTTTTCTGGCGTGTGTTTCAGGCGTTAGGTGCCTGCACCGGGCCGATGCTGGCGCGAGCAATGATCCGCGACCTGTTCAGCCGTACCCGCGCGGCGCAAATGCTGTCGACGCTGGTGATTATCATGGCCATCGCCCCGATTGCCGGGCCGCTGATTGGTGGGCAGATGATCAAATTCACTACCTGGCACAGCATCTTCTGGTTGTTAGCGGTGATTGGCGTGCTGATGTTTGCTTCGTTATGGTGGCTGCCAGAAACCCTGGCGGAAGAGAAACGCGTTAAGGCATCGGTGAAAGGCGCGTTCAAAAACTATGTCGCGCTGCTGCGTAACCGTAAATTTATGCAGTTCACCCTCAGCCTGACCAGCTACTACGTGGCGGCCTACGCCTTTATTACCGGTTCGCCGTTTGTCTATATCCGCTTCTTTGGCGTTGCTCCGCAATATTACGGCTGGCTGTTTGCCGTTAACATCGTGGGCGTGATGGGCATGAGTTTTGTGAACCGCAGGCTGGTGAATCACTATTCGCTTGAGATACTGCTGAAATATGCCTCAAGCGTCGCGGCGCTTGCCGCCGTGGCGATGGCTGCCTGCGTCTGGTTCCATGTGGGTGGCATTGCGCTGATTGTGGTGCTGATTTTTATCTTCTTCTCGATGAACGGCATCATCGCTGCCAGCTCCACAGCCGCCGCACTGGATGCTGTGCCAGGCAATGCGGGGTCGGCGTCGGCGCTGATTGGCTCCCTGCAATACGGCAGCGGCATTGTTTCGTCTTTGCTGCTGGCGACACTGAGCGATGGCACGCCGTGGACAATGGCGTGGATCATCGCGTTGTTTGCCGCTATCGCCATGCTGTTGGCGCAGAAAAAATAGTCAGATATCCTCAAACAGCGAGCTGACAAGCGCAATATGCGCCTTCACACCCACTGCCAGTGCGGCCTCATCAATACGGAAGTGCGGGTTGTGTACGTTCCACACCGCGCCTTTCTCCTGATTACCGCAGCCGATAAACAGGAACGAGCCGGGGATTTTCTCCTGATAAGAGGAGAAGTCCTCGCTGCCAAACAGGGCGAGGTCGGCAAGTTGCAGGGTATCGCCGCCAAAGTGTTCGGCAATCGCCGCTCTGGCGATGGCATTGGTGTCGGCATGATTGTTGCCAACGGCATAACCTTGCTGCCAGCGGATCTCAGCGCGTGCGCCGTGGGCACTTACCACGCCGTCAATAATGCGCTGCATCAGCTGCGGTACCTGCTCGCGCACCTGCTGGTTATGGGTACGCACGGTTCCCGCCAGACGGGCGCTGTCCGGGATAACGTTATAGCTATCACCCGCCTGGAAGGTGGCAATGGTCAGCACCGGGGCGTTGATGGGGTCGAGATTACGCGCCACCACGTTTTGCAGGGCGCTGACCACTTCAGCACCGATAACCACCGGATCAATACAAAACTGTGGCATCGAGCCGTGTCCGCCCTTGCCATAAATGGTGATATCGAAGTTGTCGCTGGAGGCGACATACACCCCTTCTTTCAGCGTGATTTTGCCGGTCGGGCTGGTCGGGAAGACGTGCAGGCCAAAGATCTTCTCCACATCGTCGACGACGCCTTTTTCTACCAGCTCACGCGCGCCGCCCGGCGGCACTTCTTCGGCTGGCTGGAAGATAAACTTGATGCTGCCGTGCAGCTGGCTGCGCAGATGGCAAAGGACCTTCGCTGCACCCATAAGCATCGCAGTGTGCGCATCGTGGCCGCAGGCGTGCATCACGCCAGGTCTGGTTGAGCTGAACGTCTCGCCGCTCTCTTCCAGCAACGGCAGGGCGTCGATATCTGCACGCAGCGCCCACATTGGGCCGGATTTATCACCGTGCAGGACGGCAATGACGCTGTTCTCTACCGGGCGGCTCAGCTCCAGCTCCGGCAGGGCTGCCAGCTCGCGGGCGATATAATCAGCCGTCGGTTTCTCCTGAAAAGAGAGGTCCGGGTTGGCATGAATATGTCTGCGCCAGCGGATCACATCTTCATTGACGTCGCGGATAAGGTTTTCAATCGTACTTTTCATCACAGTCTCCTTCAGTCAGTCACGGGTTGCGAAGTGGCGGTTTTTTTGATTAACGGCGTGATCGCCACGCCAGCGCACACCATCGCCAGTGACAGGAAAATAAATGCGCTTTCATAGCTGTGGCTTTGCCCGACCAGATAGCCAATCACCACCGGGGAAACGAAACCGCCCAGCGTGCCGCCGGTATTAATAAGGCCAATCGCCGAGCCCATGGTGCTTTCCGGCAGGCGCTTCATCGGCAGCGTAAACGCAGTCACAAAGGTCGCCATCAGGAAGATCTCCCCCACAAACAGCAGGGCGCTGGCGGATAGCGCGGTCGAGGTATGGAAAATCCCGAGAATGGCGGCGGCGCTGATCAGCGCGCAGACCAAAATTACCTGCGGCTCGCGGTTGTGGAAATACTTGCCTACCAGCCAGCCGGTACAGAGCGAAGAGAGCCAAATCCCCGCGCCGCCAGCGGCCACAATGTAGCCCGATACCTCAAGCGGCATCCCCATGCTCTGCACGAAGAATTTTGGCAGCCAGGCCATCAGGCCATAGCTTGGAATGTTGACGCAAAACACCGAGATAAATAGCAGCAGTACCGTGGGGTTACGCCACAATGCGGCGCTGCGTTCCTGCGATTGCGGCCGTGGCTCGGGCTTGTGATACGGCACGCGCAGGGCGATCAGCAAGGCGATGGCGCAGGCAACGATCCCTAACGAAACAAAGGAGACATGCCAGCCTAAGTGTTCCAGCGCTGAGACAGCCACAATCGGCCCGACTGTCATCGCCAGCCCCGCGGAAGAGAGCAGCACCGACTGGGCAAAGGTGCGTTTTTCCAGCGTGAAGTTGCTGACTACCGCTTTGGCGCATGAGCAGGGGTAGCCGGAGTGCCCCACGCCCGAGAGAAAGCGGAACACCAGCAGCAGACCAAAACTCATCCCCAGCGCGCCAAAGCACAGGGCGAAGATCCCCAGTGCGCACAGGGACATGATCAGCATGGGTTTGTAGCCGATTCTGTCATTCAGCCAGCCTGCGGGCACCTGAAACAGCGAATAGGCAAGAAAGAAGATCCCGGTAATGTACCCAAGCTGGGCGGTGCTCAGCCCGAACTCTTTTTCGATGGGCAGCAGGGCAAACCCCATCACGGTTTTATCGATGTACACCACGACATAGCCGATAAAGAGTAAAAAAATCATCTGTGACTGGCTTTTCATTATGTTTTCCGCCTGGCGTCAGAGTGCGATGAGAGAGGTTGTGTGCCCTCTGAATCTAGGGGTTTACCGAAAAGGCGGGAAGATATAATTTTTCTATAGGTGATGCTTTTTTGTTATAGGGTGAGTGATGAGATATTTGCCAAAAATTGGCCATCTTCAGGCCTTTCGTCAGGTCGCGCGTAGCGGCAGTATTCGTTCGGCGTCGCGTGAACTGGGCGTTTCGCAGCCCGGTTTGAGCCGTACCTTGCGTGAGCTTGAGCAAACTTTAGGCACACAACTTTTATTACGCAGTAAAGAGGGCATTGCCCTGACAGAAGCGGGGATCGCCTTTTCGCAACGGGCGGAGTGGGTGCTTGAAGAGCTAAAACGCGCCGCCGAAGAGGTGGAACAGATTAACCACTATACCCATGGTCGGTTAACGGTGGGGTTTTCATCATTGATTGCCCTGACTGTGTTTCCCGATGTGGCCGATGCCTTTAAACAGACCTTGCCGCAGGTGCTGCTGACGGCCAAAGAGGGGCAGCTCTCTTCGCTGCTGCCGGGCGTGCGTAACGGCGAAATCGATATCGCCATTGGCTCTGTTGATCCCATGGCGCCGCCGGAAGGGGTGATGATCGAGCCGCTGTTCACCTCGCCGTTTTGTATTATTGCCCGCAAAGGACACCCGCTGGCGAACGCCGACAATCTTCTGGCGCTACGGCAGGCCAAATGGCTGCTGCCCGAGTCCTCAATGGGTTATTACCAGCAACTGCAAAATGAACTGAGCCATTTTTACCGCCAGGTAGAGGTCACTCCGCTACGTACGGATTCCGTGATCACCGGGCTGAATATGGTGCTCAACGCTGATTACCTGACCGTGGTCGCCAGGGCAATGTGCCAGCCGTTGCAGCTTGACGACAGGCTGGTGGCGCTGCCGATAACCCAGCTGCCCTCGGCCCAGTATTGCGCGGTGTGGTCGCAAAAATCGGCGATGACCACCAATGCTCGCCAGTTTTTGGTTCGCCTGCGCGAGGCCTGTCGACGGTTTAGCTGGTAGCCAGCAGATCCCACTTTCGACTGACCGAGGATTTCACTCTCCCGCGCCATGCTCTAAGTATCTGCTTGCGGAGGTGCTTATGGCCTGGCGACCCATTCTCTATGTGATCCTGACAACTCATCCCCGTCTTAGCGCGCGGCGTGCCCGGCTGCGCCTGGTCCACGGCTAGCTTTTTGTTAACAATCGCGGTATAACACACCTTCTTTGGATGTTTAGATGTCCATACGTATAGAAGGTAATATGCAAACACAACAAGAAAATGGGCAGCTTAAGCGCACCATGAAAACACGCCACCTGATTATGCTTTCGCTGGGTGGCGTGATTGGCACAGGGTTATTTTTCAATACCGGATACATTATTTCGACAACCGGGGCTGCAGGAACGCTGCTGGCGTACCTGATTGGCGCGCTGGTGGTCTGGCTGGTGATGCAGTGTCTGGGCGAACTCTCCGTCGCGATGCCAGAAACCGGCGCGTTTCACGTTTACGCTGCCCGCTATCTCGGCCCGGCCACCGGCTACACCGTGGCGTGGCTTTACTGGCTTACCTGGACGGTGGCGCTCGGTTCGAGCTTTACCGCCGCCGGATTCTGTATGCAGTACTGGTTCCCGCAGGTGCCCGTCTGGGCGTGGTGCGTGGTGTTCTGCGCGGTGATTTTTGGTCTGAACGTTATCTCCACGCGCTTCTTCGCCGAGGGGGAATTCTGGTTCTCGTTGATCAAAGTGATCACCATCATCGCCTTTATTATTCTTGGCGGCGCGGCGATCTTTGGTTTTATCCCGATGCAGGACGGTTCACCTGCGCCGGGCTTAACGAATATCACGGCTGAAGGCTGGTTCCCGCACGGCGGTCTGCCGATCCTGATGACCATGGTGGCGGTGAACTTTGCGTTCTCCGGCACCGAGCTTATCGGCATTGCGGCCGGAGAGACGGAAAACCCGCACATGGTGATCCCGGTGGCGATCCGCACCACCATCGCCCGCCTGATTATCTTCTTTATCGGCACCGTGTTTGTGCTGGCGGCGCTTATCCCGATGCAGCAGGCAGGTGTGGAAAAGAGCCCGTTTGTGCTGGTGTTTGAAAAGGTCGGCATTCCTTATGCCGCAGACATTTTTAACTTTGTGATTTTGACGGCGATCCTCTCTGCGGCCAACTCCGGGCTGTATGCCTCGGGCCGGATGCTGTGGTCGCTCTCGAACGAGAAAACGCTGCCGCGCTGCTTTGCCCGCGTTAATAAAAACGGCGTACCGCTGACGGCGCTCTCCGTATCCATGCTTGGCGGCGTGCTGGCGCTGTTCTCAAGCGTGGTGGCGCCAGACACCGTGTTTGTGGCGCTGTCGGCAATTTCCGGCTTTGCGGTAGTGGCAGTGTGGATAAGCATTTGTGCATCGCACTTTGTTTTCCGCCGTCGCCATGTGCAGTCCGGCCAGCCGCTGTCTGCGTTGCAGTATCGCGCGCCGTGGTATCCGCTGGTGCCGGTGCTCGGGTTTGTGTTGTGCGTGGTGGCTTGCGTAGGCCTGGCGTTTGACCCAAGCCAGAGAATTGCTCTTTACTGCGGGATACCTTTTGTGGCGCTGTGTTATGGTGCGTACTACCTGACCCGACATCTGACAACGCAGGAGCCTGAACATGTCGCAGAATAATCCGCTGAGCGCCATCCTTGAAACACAACCCTTTGTCGTTCTCGACGGGGCGATGGCAACGGAGCTGGAAGCGCGCGGTTGTAACCTTGCCGATAGCCTGTGGTCGGCCAAAGTGCTGGTAGAAAACCCGGAACTTATCCGTGAAGTGCACCTCGACTATTTCCGCGCCGGGGCGCAGGTGGCGATTACCGCCAGTTACCAGGCAACACCCGCAGGTTTTGCGGCACGTGGCCTGGATGACGCGCAATCCCGCACGCTGATCGGTAAAAGCGTGGAGCTGGCGCGTAAGGCGCGCGAAGCATACCTGGCTGAAAACCCGCACGCGGGTACGCTGCTGGTGGCAGGCTCCGTAGGGCCATACGGAGCGTATCTGGCCGATGGCTCCGAATACCGTGGTGACTATGTGCGTAGCGCAGAAGAGTTTACCGCGTTCCACCGTCCACGCGTTGAAGCGCTGCTGGATGCCGGGGCCGATCTGCTGGCCTGTGAAACGCTACCCTCTTTTGCCGAAAGCAAAGCCCTTGCCGCGCTGCTGAGCGAGTATCCGCGCGCCCGCGCGTGGTTCTCGTTTACCCTGCGTGACAGCGAGCATTTAAGCGATGGCACACCGCTGCGTGAAGTGATTGCAGAGCTGGCGCACTACCCGCAGATTGTGGCGCTGGGCATTAACTGCATCGCGCTGGAGAACACCACGGCGGCGCTGCGCTATCTGCAAAGCCTGACCTCGCTGCCGCTGGTGGTTTATCCCAATTCTGGTGAGCACTATGATGCGGTGACGAAAACCTGGCACCACCATGGTGAAGCTTGCGAAACACTGGCAGGCTATTTACCGCAGTGGCTGGCGGCAGGCGCAAAATTAATTGGTGGATGCTGTCGCACTACGCCGAAAGATATTGCTGAGCTGACGGCTCAGCGCTGAGGCCTTCGCCGGGTGGCGGCTGTGCTTACCCGGCAAAAAAGCACCGCACAAAATTCACTTTTCTTTCCCGCTTTTTATCTAAAAACGAATCGCTATTAACGATTCTTTTTTATTCCTTTATCAAAATTCGCCTGCCGGAAATACTGCCCCCATAACGACAAGGGGAGCAGACAGTATGGCAATTTCATCGCGTATTACTTTACTCGGCGCACTGGCGCTGTGGGCATTTCAGGCGCAGGCGGTGGATGTCACCGTCGCGTATCAAACCTCTGCGGAACCAGCAAAAGTTGCGCAGGCGGATAACACCTTCGCTAAAGAGAGCGGCGCGAAAGTGGACTGGCGCAAATTCGACAGCGGGGCGGCCATTGTGCGTGCGCTGGCCTCTGGCGATGTGCAGATTGGCAACCTCGGCTCAAGCCCGCTGGCGGTAGCGGCCAGCCAGCAGGTGCCCATTGAAGTCTTCCTGCTGGCGTCTCAGCTGGGTAACTCTGAAGCACTGGTGGTGAAGAAAAACATCACTAAGCCAGAAGATCTGATTGGCAAGCGCATTGCCGTGCCGTTTATTTCTACCACTCATTACAGCCTGCTCGCCGCCCTGAAACACTGGGGGATTAAGCCGGGCCAGGTGCAAATCATTAACCTGCAACCCCCGGCGATTATTGCGGCCTGGCAGCGTGGCGATATTGATGGCGCATACGTCTGGGCACCTGCAGTGAACGAGCTGGAAAAAGAGGGCACCGTACTGACCGACTCCGAAAAAGTGGGCCAGTGGGGCGCACCGACACTCGACGTGTGGGTCGTGCGTAAAGACTTCGCGGAAAAACATCCTGATGTAGTGAAAGCTTTCGCGAAAAGCGCCATCGACGCGCAGCAACCCTATATCAGCAACCCCGATGAATGGCTCAAACAACCCGCTAACCTGGAAAAACTCTCGCGTCTGAGCGGCGTACCGGAAGCAGACGTACCGGGGCTGGTGAAAGGGAATACCTACCTCACGCCCGCACAGCAGGTTCAGCAACTGACGGGGCCGGTGAACAAAGCGATTGTGGACACCGCAACTTTCCTCAAAGAGCAGGGCAAAGTGCCTGCGGTGGCGGCGGACTATAGCCAGTACGTGACCGACCGCTTCGTGAAATAAGGAGGCAGCCATGCTGAATATTACAAACCTGCACGCCAGCTATGGCGGAAAACCGGCCCTGGAAGATATCAACCTGAAGCTGGACAGCGGTGAGCTGCTGGTGGTGCTGGGGCCATCCGGCTGCGGCAAAACCACGCTGCTGAACCTGATTGCCGGGTTTGTCCCTTATCAGCACGGCTCTATTCAACTGGAAGGAAAACGGGTAGACGGCCCCGGCGCTGAGCGCGGGGTGGTCTTTCAGAATGAAGGGCTTCTGCCGTGGCGTAATGTGCAGGAAAACGTCGCGTTTGGCCTGCAACTGGCGGGCGTAGGGCGCGAACAGCGGCTGAATATCGCTCGGCAGATGCTGAAAAAAGTGGGGCTGGAAGGGGCGGAAAAACGCTTTATCTGGCAGCTTTCAGGCGGCCAGCGTCAGCGGGTTGGGATTGCCCGGGCGCTGGCAGCTAATCCGCAGCTGTTATTGCTGGATGAGCCGTTCGGCGCGCTGGATGCCTTTACCCGCGAGCAGATGCAAACCCTGCTGCTGCGCCTGTGGCACGAAACCGGTAAGCAGGTGCTGCTTATCACCCATGACATCGAAGAAGCGGTGTTTATGGCGACCGAACTGGTGCTGTTATCGCCAGGGCCGGGGCGCGTGCTGGAGCGCCTGCCGCTCGATTTCGCCCGTCGCTATGTGGCGGGGGAACCGGTGCGGAGCATTAAGTCCGACCCGCTGTTTATCGAACAACGCGAATACGTGCTGAGCCGCGTATTTGAACAACGGGAGGCGTTCTCATGAGCATTGTCTTCAGTGAAAAAACACGCCGTCCCCGCCTGAGTTTACGCTGGCCATTCTCGCGACAGGTCACGCTGAGCGTCAGTACGCTGCTGGTGTTACTGGCGGTGTGGTGGGCGGTTGCTGCCCAGCAGTGGATTAGCCCGCTGTTTCTGCCGCCGCCGGGACTGGTGCTGGCAAAACTGCTAACCATTGCCGGGCCGCAGGGGTTTATGGATGCCACGCTGTGGCAGCATCTGGCGGCGAGCCTGGCCCGTATTCTGGTGGCGCTGCTGGCGGCGGTGATTATCGGGATACCGGTGGGGATCGCGATGGGGCTGAGCCCCACGGTGCGCGGCATTCTTGACCCGCTAATTGAGCTTTATCGTCCAGTGCCGCCGCTGGCCTATCTGCCGCTGATGGTTATCTGGTTTGGCATCGGTGAAACGTCAAAAATCCTGCTGATTTATCTGGCGATTTTCGCACCTGTGGCGATGTCCGCGCTGGCGGGTGTAAAGAGTGCCCAGCAGGTGCGCATTCGTGCCGCGCAGTCTCTTGGTGCCAGCCGTACGCAGGTGCTGTTGTTCGTGATTTTACCCGGCGCACTGCCGGAGATTTTAACCGGGCTGAGGATCGGGCTTGGGGTGGGCTGGTCAACGCTGGTGGCGGCGGAACTGATTGCCGCAACCCGTGGCCTGGGTTTTATGGTGCAGTCGGCGGGCGAGTTTCTGGCGACTGACGTGGTGCTGGCAGGGATTGCGGTGATCGCCGTGATTGCCTTCGGATTAGAACTGGGGCTGCGTGCGCTACAGCGCCGCCTGACACCCTGGCATGGAGAAATACAATGAGTGAACGTCTGACCATTACCCCGCTGGGGCCGTATATCGGTGCGCAGGTGTCGGGCCTGGATGTGACCCGCCCGCTGAGCGATAACCAGTTTGAACAGCTGTACCACGCGGTGCTGCGTCAT
Source organism: Enterobacter sp. C4G1 (assembly GCF_052886895.1). Taxonomy (NCBI): domain Bacteria; kingdom Pseudomonadati; phylum Pseudomonadota; class Gammaproteobacteria; order Enterobacterales; family Enterobacteriaceae; genus Enterobacter; species Enterobacter sp. C4G1. The sequence continues at coordinate 2,069,030 of NZ_JBQVVV010000001.1, forward strand.
CAGGTGGTGTTCCTGCGTGAGCAGGCGATCACGGCGCACCAGCAGCGTGCGCTGGCACTGCGCTTCGGCGACCTGCATATCCATCCGGTCTATCCTCATGCCGAAGGTGTTGAGGAAATTATTGTTCTGGATACCCACAACGATAACCCGCCGGATAATGACAACTGGCATACGGATGTGACCTTTATTGAAACCCCGCCAGCCGGGGCGATCCTGGCGGCGAAGCTTTTGCCGGAGACGGGCGGCGATACGCTGTGGACAAGCGGAATAGCGGCGTTTGAGGCGCTATCAGCACCGTTCCGGGCGCTGCTGAGCGGGCTGCGGGCAGAGCATGACTTTAAAAAATCGTTCCAGGAGTACAAATACCGTAAAAGCGAAGAGGAGCATCAGCGCTGGCTGGAGGCCGTCGCGAAGCATCCACCGCTGTTGCACCCGGTGGTGCGCACGCATCCGGTGACGGGAAAACAAGCGTTGTTCGTGAATGAAGGCTTTACCACGCGGATTGTGGATGTCACAGAAAAAGAGAGCGAAGCGCTGTTACGCTTCCTGTTCGCCCATATCACCAAACCAGAGTTTCAGGTGCGCTGGCGCTGGCAGGAGAATGACCTCGCCATCTGGGATAACCGCGTCACACAGCATTACGCCAATGCGGATTACCTGCCGCAGCGCCGGATCATGCAGCGTGCGACAATTTTAGGGGATAAGCCGTTTTATCGTGCGGTTTGAGCCCCTCACCCTAACCCTCTCCCCAAAGGGGCGAGGGGACTGGTCGGTGCGTTTTTCACACTTTCCCTCTCATGGAGAGGGCAGGGGTGAGGGTATTAAATGCGCCTCAATATACCGCTGATAGCGATTCGCCTTGAGACAGGTTAAGTCCACCAGCACCAGTCCATCGATGCAGTTGTTGAATGCCGGATCGCTGCCAAAATCGATAAACTGCACCCCACCAGGCTGGCACAGCTCAGAATACTGTTTGTAGAGCGGTGGAATACCACAACCCAGATTTCCGAGCAGAGATTTCAGCTTCGTCAGGTCATCCACATAATCGACGCCGCCAAACTGGGCCAGCACGTCCGGCAGCGATGCCGGATAAGGCCGACGTGAGGCTGCTAACGGATGGCTTGCCGGGAACCACAGGCGGTAAAACGCTACCAGCAGATCCCGTGCCGCAGGCGGTAATCCACCGGAAATGGAAACCGGGCCAAACAGATAGCGATAGTGCGGATAACGCGCCAGATAGGCGCCAATCCCTGACCACAGATAATCCAGCCCACGGCGTCCCCAGTAGCGAGGCTGAATAAAGCTGCGCCCCAGTTCAATACCGTGTTCCAGCACATCCTGCATTTTGTCGTCGTAGTGGAAAAGGCTATAGCTGTACAGCCCGTCCAGACCACGCCTGTCGACCTGCATTGCCGTTGGCATAAAGCGATATGCGCCGACAATTTCCAGATCCTCGTCATCCCACAGGATCAGGTGCAAATAGTCGTCGTCGTAGCTGTCGGTGTCACGGCGTTTGCCGCTGCCTTCCCCCACGGCGCGAAACGCAATTTCGCGCAGACGCCCCAGTTCACGCAGAAGTGGGGCATCTTCCTGCGCGTTGCGTTGCCACAGATAGATAGTTTTACCGTCGCTGGTTTTCCCCAGACACTCGGCCTGCGCCAGCTCGCGTTTTAACGTAGCCCGGTCTTCCGGGCGCGCAATGGCGCACTGGGTTTTGAATACGCCAGGCAGTCCCTTGCCAAGACGCATCACGTGCTGACGGCACTGTTCGGCCATCTCACGTGGTGAAAGTGTGGTGCTAAACCAGTTATCCCAGCTAATTTGTTGGCCTACTTTAATCGGCAGCTGGCTGTGACGGCGACGGAACATCTGCTGCATTAACAGCAGCATGGAGAGCGTCGGCGAGACCAGCGTGCTGGCGTAAAAGAGCAGGCTGTTATGCGCCTGAATATGCACCGGCAGCAGCGGCGCGCGCAGTTTGCTGGCCAGCTTGATAAAGCCAGAGTGCCATTTTTTATCGCGAATACCTTTGCGCGTCGGGCGGGATACTTCACCTGCCGGGAAGAAAATCAGTACCCCGGCGTTTTGCAGATGTTGTTCCATCTGCACCAGAGATGTTTTCGCCGTCTTGCCACCCATGTTGTCCACCGGAATAAACAGCGAGCTGAGCGGCTCCAGGTGCGTCAGCATCCGGTTGGTTACCACTTTCACATCGCGGCGCACGCGGGAAACGGCATACATCAGTGCCAGCCCGTCAAGGGTGCCGGTAGGGTGGTTAGCGATAATGACCAGGGGGCCATGTTCGGGGATTTGTTCGAGATCGCGGGCGGAAACGGTGCAGAGAATATCGAGATGCTCCAGGACTTGCTCCACCATGTCCAGCCCTTTCAGGTGGCGGTGGTTTGCTGCAAACTGCTGGAATTCTTCTTCGTAGAACAGTCTTTTTAACAGACTTTTTTGCCAGGGTGCGGGCCTCGCCTGAGGCCAAAGGTCATCGAGAACGCTGTCGAGACTAAACATGGTAACTCCTCCTGCCGTCTTGCCCAGACAGTAGAAGGGGGAGATGTCGTTTGTATTGCAGTTTGGTGAAGTTATTGCACCAGACGCCTCTCTCCCTGGGGGAGAGAGGCCATGCGGATTAACGCAGAATTTTCTTCTCGGCCAGATCCAGTGCGAAATAGCTGAAGATCAGATCCGCGCCCGCGCGTTTGATAGCGCCCAGGCTTTCGAGGATCACTTTCTCTTCATCAATCGCACCCGCCTGCGCGGCGAATTTGATCATCGCGTATTCACCGCTCACCTGGTATGCACCCAGCGGCAGTTCGGTACGTTCGCGGATGTCGCGCAGGATATCCAGATACGCGCCAGCCGGTTTCACCATCAGGCAATCTGCACCCTGGGCTTCATCGAGCAGGGATTCGCGGATCGCTTCGCGGCGGTTTAGTGGGTTCATCTGGTAGGTTTTACGATCGCCTTTCAGCGCCGTGCCAGCGGCTTCACGGAACGGGCCGTAGAAAGAGGAGGCGAATTTAGTGGAATAGGACATGATAGCCGTGTCGGTGAAACCGGCGGCATCCAGCGCCTGACGGATCGCCTGGACCTGGCCATCCATCGCCGCAGAAGGGGCGATGAAATCGGCACCGGCAGCAGCGGCAACAACGGCCTGCTTGCCCAGGTTCATCAGGGTAGCGTCGTTATCCACACCGTGATCGCACAGCACACCGCAATGGCCGTGAGAGGTGTATTCGCAGAAGCAGGTGTCAGACATGACGATCATTTCAGGCACGGTCTCTTTGCAGATGCGCGACATGCGCGCGACCAGGCCGTCTTCTTTCCACGCATCGCTGCCGGTGGCATCGGTATGATGGGAAATGCCAAAGGTCATAACCGAGCGGATACCCGCATTCGCAATGCGTTCGATCTCACGTGCCAGATGCTTTTCCGGGATGCGCATGACGCCCGGCATAGCATCGATGGCTTTGTAATCATCGATCTCTTCTTCAACAAAAATCGGCAACACCAGATCGTTTAAGGTCAGTGTTGTCTCTTCAAACATAGCGCGCAGTGCCGGTGACTTGCGCAGGCGACGGGGACGAGCAATTAAATCGGTCATGATATGCCTGACGTTGAGGAACAATGAGGCACAGTGTACCCGAAATGAAGCCTGTCTGTTTTACTAAAGTGGTCGTTTAGGCAATGACAGGCAGACGCTGTTATTTAATATTTGAACAGGCACGTAAATCAATGCGAAATAATACATATTATAAATAGTGGATATTCTTACTTTTAATTGATGTTGATTATTCATCGCAGGCTGAACAGGTTTTGTATGAATAAGTTTACCTTCTTTTTTTGTTCTTTATTTTGGATGTGTTCTTAATGGTATTTACCTGACTTTTAGATTGTCATCTAAATATAACCACAGATGATCATTTAATAATCTGGCCTTCCTTTTTGATTTTATCGTCGCGTTTTAATGCATTGTTTTTATTGTGTTTTTAATTTTAATATTTAATTACCCATGCTAATTGTCTGTATTCGGACTTAATGGAAAGACTCATTGAACCTTTTTCCTTTGAGACGGCATAATCCTTTTCGCAATATATCATTGTAATGGTTATTTGACGGACAAACTTGCTTACGTCCCTGAGGAGGGATGACTCAATGCAAACATGGAAAAAGAAACTGGTTGTATCTCAAATTGCATTAGCCTGTACACTGGCTATCGCTTCTCAGGTAAATGCTAAAGATATCTCGGGGACAACCTATAATACTTTTGGTTACGACAGTACGGTTACGTCACCCTGGTATTATGGCTATGCCGACTGGGACTATTCAGACACGTCGAGCGACGACGATATCTACCCGGTCATCAACAAGTCCACGGTGAATGGCGTTATCTCGACCTATTATCTTGATGACGGTGCGAATGGCCGCGCGAATTCCCTGTCCATCACCAACAGCACAATCAATGGCATGATCACCTCCGGGTGTATGACAACGACATGTGCAGACGGGGTAGATACTGACGGGACAACCCACGCGCAGTACGATCGTTTTAGCCTGACGGTCGATAACTCGACCATTAACGACATTTATGAGCATTACGCTTATAACGTGACGGATGGTGATACCAGCACCACGCAGTATCTGGACACCTATGGTCTGGGTAACGCGATTACGCTGGATGTGGAATCCGATATTGTTATTCAGAATAACTCACGCATCGCGGGCATTACCCTGACGCAAGGGGAGCAGGAGCTGGATAATACGCCGTATGACAGTGTTGAGGGTGTTGCGAACAGCAGTAACGTCTTTACCAATACTCTGGTCGTGAAAGACTCCGTGCTGACCTCTGGCGCATACAGCGATCTGGGCACCTCTGGTTTCTACGGCCAGACGGCGAAGCCGAGTGATTACGCTGAAACTAACGCGACCTCCGCTGATGATGCCGCCCTGATTGTCGCAGCCAGCGCAGCGGATAATGCGATGCAAACCACCGCTACGTTCGACAACTCCACCATCACGGGCGACATTCTTTTCTCCAGCACCTTCGATAACAACTTCTATGTGAACGGCGATCCTGCCACCGATACCACGGATGATGGGGTATACAACCCTACTACCAACGGTTGGGATGGCACCGACAAGCTGGATGTGACGCTGAATAATGGCAGCAAATGGGTCGGCGCAGCTCAGTCCAGCGTTGAGGCCATTGGTGAATCGCAGATGTACGGTCTGGGTTACAGCAGCGTGGACTGGACCGCCCTGACGGCGAACAGCATCTGGCCAACCTCAACCTTCGACAGCACCGGCCACGTGGCGGGCGAGGCGGTGTATCAGAGCGGTCTGTTTAATGTGACTCTGAACGGCGGATCCGAATGGGATACCCGTAAGACATCTAATATCGATACCCTGACCGTGAACAGCGGCTCGCAGGTGAATGTTGAAGATTCGGGTCTGCTGGCAGATAGCATTACTCTGACCGGCGCGTCTTCCCTGAATATCGGAGACAGTGGTGGTGTTGCGACCGACAGCCTCTATCTGGACAGCGGTAGCCTTGCAACGTTGACGGAAGAAACCGCCGGGCTGTACGCCAATACCATCACCGTGGATAACGGTGCTGAGCTGGCGCTTGGCCTGGGCCAGGTTGACACCCACAACATGGTGTTGACCGACGGCGGTGTGCTGAATGTCGCCAGCCGCGACTACGTGCTGAACAGCGATCTGAACAACGCCCGCTATATCACCAACGATCGTCATGCGACGGATTACGACTACGGTGTGGTTGCGCTTAATGCCGATGGCCACCTGGCCGTGAACGGTGAAATTGCCGGCAACTACAGGGTGCGCATTGATAATGCCACCGGCGCAGGCTCTGTTGCTGATTATAAAAATAATGAAGTTATTCGCGTTTACGATAATAACGCCAACACCAAAGCCACCTTTACTGCGGCAAACAAAGCGGATTTAGGTGCGTATACCTATAAAGCGCTGCAACAAGGCGATACCGTCGTTCTGCACCAGCAGGAGCTGACCGACTACGCGAATATGGCGCTGAGCATCCCTTCTGCAAATGCCAACATCTGGAACCTCCAGCAGGATACGCTGAGCACACGTATCACCAACAGCCGCCATGGTCTGACGGATAACGGTGGTGCCTGGGTGAGCTTCTTCGGTGGGAATCTTGATGGTGACAACGGGATCATCAGCTACGACCAGGACGCCAGCGGCATTATGGTCGGTGTGGATACACACATCGACGGCAATGACGCGAAATGGCTGATCGGTGGTGCTGCGGGCTTCGCAAAAGGCGATCTGAGCGATCGTAGCGGTCAGGTTGATCAGGACAGCCAGACAGCAATGGTTTACTCCTCTGCGAAGTTTGCCAGCGATGTCTTTATTGATGCTTCTCTGAGCTACTCACGTTTCAATAACGATCTCTCCGCCACCATGAGCAACGGTCAGTATGTGGATGGTAACACCACTACAGATGCCTGGGGCTTCGGCATGAAACTGGGTTACGACTGGAAGGTTAACGAGTCTGGCTATGTGACACCATACGCGGCGATGTCCGGGCTGTTCCAGTCTGGCGACAACTACCAACTGAGCAACGATATGAAGGTGGGCGATCAATCCTACGATAGCCTGCGTTACGAAGTGGGTGTTGATACCGGCTATACCTTCAGCTACGGCTCCGATCAGGCGCTGACCCCGTACTTCAAACTGGCATACGTGTATGACGACGCTGACAACAGCGCCGATGTTAACGGTGACAGCATTGATAACGGTGTGAAAGGCTCTGCGGTGCGTGTAGGTCTGGGGACACAGTTCAGCTTCACCAAAAACTTCAGTGCTTATTCAGATGCAACCTACCTGGGCGGCGGCGACGTCGAGCAGAACTGGGGTGCCAATGTGGGCGTGAAGTACACCTGGTAATATGTTTTGTCCGGGGAGGTTCGCCTCCCCGTATTGTTAATCACGAAAAGACAGCGATAGAGCGCCATCAGGCAAGGACGACTTGAGGTTGGCATGGACCATTACGCAAAACCACTTCCCGAATTTACCCGGCTTGAAAAATGCCTGGCCCCTTACAGCACGCCTTTTCATCTTTCCGGTGAACAAACCCTTTTTGGCGACTGTTACGACGATGACCACTACACCCTGTTTCTGCAAAGCGGCACGTTAACCATTAACCGCCAGCAGGACGATCTGCTGGTCGAGATTATTACCGCGCCGTTTATCCTGGGCCTGAATGCCGGCATGGCAGGCTGCGGGTCACAATATACGCTGATTGCACAAACACCGTGCTCCGGCTTCTATCTTCCGGCTGATGCCACTCGCAGCTATATACAGCAAGCGCATCTGTGGCGCGATGCCTTCTGCTGGCTTTCGTGGAACCACAAAATGATGGAATCCCGTGACGGGCAACTGGTGGGGAATAACTCCTACAGCCAGATCCGCTCGACGCTGCTGGTAATGGCGGGTTGGGACGAAACGCTGCGCTCGCGGGTCGGCGTCATGAACTACATTCAGCGACGCACACGCATCTCGCGTTCGGTCGTCGCGGAGGTACTGGCCGCGTTACGGCAGGGGAATTACATCAATATGAGCCGGGGCAAACTGGTCAGTATCAACCGTTTGCCCGCGGAATATTAGTCACTTTACGAAGCCGGAACGACCTTCTCTTTATTGGCGCTCAGCTCGGCAACTAAATTATTAATACCGTCACTCATATTGACGAAACGGGTATTCGGCGAGCGGGTCACAACCACAAATGCGCCCACGTTTGCCTGCGGGATCATCGCCATATAGGTGATAAAGCCACCGCCACCACCGGTTTTCTGAATGATCCCCGGGCGACCATTTTTCGGTGCCAGATAGACCCAGCCCATACCGAGTGCATCCGCTTTGCCCGGCACGTCCATGCCAATCACACGGTGCAGCTGATTACGCTGGTAAATCAGCGTTTGCATTCGATCGGCCTGGTTGCTGCGAGCGTAGAAATCAGAAGAGAGGAATTGTTGCATCCAGCGCATCATGTCGCCCGGCGTGGAGTAAACGCCGCCACTGCCGATAGCTGCCAGGGTGTTATTACACGGACTCGCCCCTTTTTCCGCCACCATCAGGCGCCCACACTGGTCGGGGGAAGGGGTAAAGGTGGTGTCTTTCATGCCCAGCGGACGCGTGATTTGTTCTTCAAACAGCTGCGGATACGGCTTGCCGGATGCCGTTGATAACGCATCGGCAAGCAGATCAAACGCCAGGTTGGAATAGGAAGCCTGCGAACCCGGCTCGGATTTCAGCGTCGCCGTGTTCAGGTAGCTCCAGCGTTGTTCCCGCGTTGGCCAGACGAAGACCGCACGGTGTGCCGCGCCGCCGGGTTGTTCACGCGGCAGGGCACTGGTGTGAGTCGCCAGATTCACCAGCGTGATCGGAGCACCCTGATAGGTGGGAACATGTGCGCCTGGCGGGGCATATTTACTGAGCGGATCGTTGAGTTTAACCACGCCCTGATCGAGCATTTTCACCAGCATTTCGCTGGTCATTAACTTGGTTAATGAGGCGATACGGATAACCGAATCCAGCTGCGGGTGGATATTATTTCCTGGACGCGTTTCCCCAAAGCTACGGAACACACGCTGGTTACCGTCGATAACCACCAGCGCCATACCGGTTGCACCGCTGCCGTAATAGATAAGGTTAGCGTAGCGGTCGGCAATATCTGAGGCAAAAGCAGGGGCTGTCAGCGGCTGGGCTGCCTGGGCGGTAGACAGGCTCACCGCACACAGCGCGGCGAAAGATAACAGACAACGTTTCAACGAAATGCATCCATGAAGTGAATGAAGAAATTAATGCGTATTTATACTACTAATCGGCGCGGTGCAATGGGTCGAATTGCATAACGATAGCGAGAAAAACGTAACCGCGGGTAAATAAGAACAATTTCCTGGATCGCAGTCTCCCATTTTGTGACATCGGGCTTATGATAGTCGTTTATCTCACTCAATCTTTCGGAGAGGGCTATGTCTGAGAAGCGTGTGGTTATGGTTGTCGATATGCAGCAAGGCGTGTTTGAAACGCCGCGTCATCAGCGCGAACAGTGTGTTTCCCGCATCAATCAGCTCACGAAGGCTGCCGACACGGTCATTTTTATTCAACATACCGAGGCCGGCGGGCTTGAAGAGGGGAGTGAAGGGTTTGCGCTGCTGCCTGAAGTAGAACAGCCTGCGGGGGCATTTTATGTCACCAAGACCGCCTGTGATTCATTCTATAACACCGGGCTGGAAGCACTGCTGCGTGAGCAGGATATTCAAGCGTTTGTCATTTGCGGCTGTGCCACCGATTACTGTGTCGATGCCACCATCAAAAATGGCGTGAGCCGTGGCTATCACATTACGGTAGCGGAAGATGCCCATACCACCGCAGACCGCCCGGCGGCGCAGGCGCAAATCCTGATTAACCACCATAACGATGTCTGGCGTAACTTTATTGCCCCCCTGAACCCACCGAAGGTGAAATTCACCGAAACAATTCTCGAAAACTGGGAAGCGAACTAATAATAATCCATCGGGTCTGACCTTTTTGCCCGGGCCAGCGCGCTGGCCCGTAGCAGCGTTTTCGTTTGGTGATATGTTGAACACAGCAACAGCCATAACAACAAGAAGGAAGCATTATGTTTAAGTCTTTTTTCCCAAAGCCGGGGACTTTTTTCCTGTCGGCATTTATTTGGGCACTGATCGCTGTCATTTTCTGGCAGGCGGGCGGCGGCACGTGGTTAACACGCATCGTGGGTGCAACGGGCGAGGTGCCCATTAGCGCGGCTCGCTTCTGGTCGCTGAGCTATCTGCTGTTTTACGCTTACTATGCCGTGTGCGTTGGCCTGTTTGCGCTGTTCTGGTTTGTCTACTCTCCGCATCGCTGGCAAAACTGGTCGATTCTGGGGACCTCGCTCATCATCTTCGTCACCTGGTTCCTGGTGGAAGTGGGTGTGGCGGTAAACGCCTGGTACGCACCATTCTACGATCTGATCCAGACCGCGCTGAGCGCGCCGCATAAGGTGACGATTAACCAGTTCTACCATGAGGTCGGGATCTTCCTCGGCATTGCACTGATTGCGGTTGTGATTGGGGTGATGAACAACTTCTTTGTCAGCCACTACGTTTTCCGCTGGCGTACCGCGATGAACGAACACTATATGGCGCACTGGCAACATCTGCGTCATATCGAAGGTGCTGCACAGCGTGTGCAGGAAGACACCATGCGTTTTGCCTCCACGCTTGAAGATATGGGCGTGAGTTTTATCAATGCCATTATGACGCTGATTGCCTTCCTGCCGGTGCTTGTCACCCTTTCGGCGCATGTTCCCGATCTGCCGATTGTCGGGCATCTGCCATATGGCCTGGTGATCGCTGCGATTGTCTGGTCGCTGATGGGGACGGGCTTGCTGGCGGTGGTTGGGATCAAACTGCCCGGGCTTGAGTTTAAAAACCAGCGCGTGGAAGCGGCCTACCGTAAAGAGCTGGTCTATGGCGAAGATGATGTGAACCGCGCCTCGCCACCGACCGTACGCGAGCTGTTTGGCGCGGTGCGCCGTAACTATTTCCGCCTCTATTTCCATTACATGTATTTCAACATTGCCCGTATTCTGTATTTGCAGGTCGATAACGTTTTCGGTTTGTTCCTGCTATTCCCGTCTATTGTTGCGGGTACGATTACGCTCGGTCTGATGACGCAAATCACCAACGTCTTTGGTCAGGTTCGTGGTTCGTTCCAGTATCTGATCAGCTCCTGGACCACGCTGGTTGAACTGATGTCTATCTACAAGCGTTTACGCAGCTTCGAGCGTGAGCTTGACGATCGTGATCTTCAGGAAGTGACCAATACATTTAGCTAATACAGGGAGTTGCTATGCCATTTGCCGTACCACGCGCGTTACCGTTGTCCTTGCTGGCCGCCTTCGTTCTGGCGGGCTGCGCCGAAAAAGGGGCCGCCCCGCTTAAAGAGGGTGAAAAACCACTGGATGTGGCAAGCGTCGTGCGGCAAAAAATGCCCGCCAGCGTGAAGGATCGCAATGCGTGGGCGGATGCATTAGCCAAAACCTTTGAAAGCCAGAAGATTGCCCCCACCGAGGAGAATATCTGCTCGGTGCTGGCCGTCGCTCAGCAGGAGTCGATGTACCAGTCCGACCCGGCGGTGCCAGGGCTGAACAAGATTGCCTGGAAAGAGATAGACCGCCGCGCTGAGTCAATGCATATCCCGGTATTCCTGGTGCATACCGCACTCAAAATCACCTCGCCAAATGGCAAAAGCTACAGCGAACGGCTGGACACGGTGAAAACCGAGAAACAGCTGAGCGCCATTTTTGATGATTTCATCAGTATGGTGCCGATGGGGCAGAAGCTGTTTGGCTCGCTTAACCCGGTCCATACCGGCGGGCCGATGCAGGTCAGCATCGCGTTTGCAGAAAAACACACCGATGGCTATCCGTGGAAAATCGAAGGCACGGTGCGCCAGGAAGTGTTCTCCCTGCGGGGGGGACTCTGGTTTGGCACTTATCATCTGCTGAACTATCCGGCCAACTACAGCGAGCCGCTGTACCGCTTTGCTGACTTTAACGCAGGCTGGTACGCCAGCCGCAATGCTGCATTCCAGAGCGCTGTGAGCCGCGCCAGCGGAGTGAAACTGGCGCTGGATGGCGATCTCATTGCTTATGGCAGCAGCGAAGCGGGCACCACTGAGCTGGCTGTGCGTAAATTGTCTGCGAAACTGGGGATGAGCAACAGCGAGATCCGCCGTCAGCTGGAGAAAGGAGACAGTCTGGCGTTTGAGAAAACGGATCTGTATCAGCAGGTATTTAAGCTCGCAGAGCAGAAGAGCGGCAAGGCGCTACCAAAAGCCATTCTGCCGGGGATCCAGCTTGAGAGCCCGAAGATTACGCGTAGTCTCACTACCGCCTGGTTTGCAAAACGCGTGGATGAACGTCGGGCTCGCTGTATGGCGCTTTAACGATGGTGGCGACGCCAGCGCAGCACAAGGGCCACGACGCCCAGGATCATGCAGCCTGCGAGGAAGGGAATTAACCCGAAGACCGTGCCGACACCGAAGCCTATTTCTACCTGAGGGCGGCCCGTATCCTGAACCTGCATCAGGTGTTCATAGACGCCTGGCGCATGGACCAGCATATTAAGAAGCTGTGAGCCTGCCCAGAAGCAGAACAGCACAAACAGGGCATAGGCGATATTGCCTGCCGTAGAGGTTTTTGGTTGTTTGCCGCCAAAAATCGGTTTCGACAATGTAAAATCAGCCATAAAGACCTCCCGTAATATCACTCTGCTCAAAAATGCGTCGTACAGGTGGAGTCTGACAGGTCATAGCATTTGTCAATATCAGAATCGTGGTAATTTGCCCTAAGGAATTCTCCTGGATTGTCGATTTCTGCATCGGATCACAGTTTTATGACTTAAGTGAAATTGCGACACGTTTAAGAATTCCCGCATCCCGCCACAGACCTGGTCGCGAAACTGTGAGAGGATGTCTTTTTTTCTGCCGGAGTCCCCATGAAGCTCACTTCCAAACTACGCCGTGACTGGCATTATTACGCCTTTGCTATCGGCCTTATTTTCATTCTCAACGGGGTTGTGGGGCTGCTGGGATTTGACGCAAAAGGCTGGCAAACCTATGCCGTCGGCATGGTGACGTGGGTGATCAGTTTCTGGCTGGCGGGATTAATTATCCGCCGTCGGCCTGAAGAGGCGACAGCGGATACAACGGATACGGCAAATAAAGTCGATTAGCCGTTTACGGAGCTTTTGAGGGCGCTGTCGGCAGCGTGACGCTCCAGCGCCAGTTCGATCAGGCGGGTGATCAACTCTGGGTAGCTGATACCGCTCGCCTGCCACAGTTTTGGATACATGCTGATATTGGTAAAGCCCGGCAGCGTGTTGATCTCGTTAATCACCACTTCGTTTTCTGGCGTCAGGAACACGTCGACACGTGCCATGCCGGCACAGCCCAGTGCCTGATACGCTTCAACGGCGATCGCGCGGATCTTGTCGTTAATGGCTGGATCGATAGCCGCTGGCACCACTACCTGCGCGCCTTTGTCATCGATGTACTTGGTGTCGTAAGAGTAGAAATCGCTGTTTAACACCACTTCGCCACAGGTGCTCGCCTGCGGGAAATCGTTGCCCAGTACCGCACATTCAATTTCGCGGCCTTTGATGCCCTGCTCAACCACCACTTTATGATCGAACCCGAAAGCCAGGCGAACGGCTTCATTGAACTGCGCTTCGCTGTTCACTTTGCTGACCCCAACAGAGGAGCCCTGATTGGCAGGCTTAACGAACAACGGCAGGCCCAGTTGGGCGCTGATGCTGGCGAAGCTGTGTTTGTCGCGGTTGGCGCGGGTGAGGGTGATAAATGGCGCAATGTTCAGCCCGGCATCGCGCAACAGGCGTTTCGTAACGTCTTTATCCATGCAGGCGGCGGAGCCCAGCACATCAGAGCCGACAAACGGCAGGTTTGCCATACGCAGCATCCCCTGCAAGGAACCATCTTCACCCAGGGTGCCGTGAACAATCGGGAAAATAACCTCGATTTGCGCCAGTGCCTGCGCATTACCTGCGTCGATAAACTGCCCCTGAACTTTGCCCGGGATAGTGGCAACGCTGATTTCAGATGGATTAAGCGCGATATGTGCCGGATCGTCAGAATTTAACAGATATTGGCCGGCATCATTGACATGCCACTGACCCTGTTTATCAATGCCCAGCAGTACAACCTCGAAGCGGTTTTTATCAATCGCATCGACAATATTCTTTGCCGATTGCAACGACACCTCGTGTTCTGCTGATTTTCCCCCAAAGACAATACCCACCCGCTGCTTAGCCATTTCACTCTCTTCCAGTCTGACGAAAAGCCTATAACATACCACGATGCCCTGCGGGTTTCCCGGCCTTCTGCCATAATGTTTGGGTGTGGTTTTTAAAGCATAAATCACCACCTGCTAACGGATAATTTGTGACATATTTCACAAATATGATGACTGGGAAGATAAAACACCAAAGTCATCCATGTCCGCATCTCTGGCGCTACGTGAATGCACGTAACTTGCTAATCTGTAGGCGAATTCGCCTAAAAAATGAAGATTGCGCCTGTTATGGAATCCTGGAAAGTTAACCTTATATCGGTCTGGTTTGGCTGTTTTTTTACCGGACTTGCCATTAGCCAGATTTTACCGTTCTTACCACTGTACGTTTCGCAGCTGGGTGTTTCATCCCATGAAGCGCTTTCGATGTGGTCGGGTCTGGTGTTCAGCGTCACGTTTCTGGTTTCTGCCATTGTCTCGCCTATGTGGGGCAGTCTGGCAGACAGAAAAGGGCGCAAGCTGATGCTGCTGCGCGCATCGCTTGGGATGGCGGTGGCAATACTGCTCCAGGCTTTTGCCACAAACGTCTGGCAGCTGTTTGTACTGCGCGCCCTGATGGGACTGACATCCGGGTATATTCCTAATGCCATGGCGCTGGTGGCATCGCAAGTGCCACGTGAGCGTAGCGGCTGGGCGCTTAGCACCCTTTCAACAGCCCAGATAAGCGGCGTGATTGGCGGCCCGCTGATGGGGGGCTTCCTGGCCGACAACGTGGGATTGCGGGCTGTATTCTTTATTACGGCAGCACTTCTGGTGATAAGCTTCCTGGTCACCCTGTTTTTGATCAAAGAGGGTGGGCGACCGGTTGTAAGCAAGTCAGAACGCCTGAGCGGGAAAGCCGTGTTTGCCACGTTACCCTATCCGGGCCTGATGATTAGCCTCTTCGTCACTACGATGGTGATTCAGCTTTGTAATGGCTCGGTCGGCCCGATCCTCGCGCTGTTTATTAAATCGATGGAGCCAGACAGCAACAACATTGCGTTTCTCAGCGGGATGATTGCCGCTGTACCGGGCGTCTCGGCGCTGATGTCTGCACCGCGTTTGGGGAAATTGGGTGACCGGATTGGTACGGCGCGCATATTAATGGGCACGCTGATTTTTGCCGTTGTGCTGTTCTTTGCCATGTCATTTGTCACGTCGCCGCTACAGCTCGGGGTATTACGCTTCCTGCTGGGCTTTGCCGATGGTGCCATGTTGCCTGCGGTGCAAACGCTGCTGGTGAAATATTCCAGCGATCAGGTTACGGGACGTATCTTTGGATATAACCAGTCGTTTATGTATTTGGGGAATGTCGCAGGCCCGCTGATGGGGGCATCTGTTTCGGCAATGGCAGGGTTCCGTTGGGTATTTGCCGCCACGGCCGTGGTTATCCTGGTGAATATCATCCAGCTGGCTTTTGCGCTTCGTCGTCGTCAGCAAATAGCGCAGGCAAAATCGTCGCGCTAATACGCCACGATATACATTATATATTCTTATGGTGGTCGCATTTTTATATAACGAAATGCGACCTGCCTTTGCGTGATATTCCCGCTTCGCCTTGATGGGTTTTAATAATAGAAAAACGTTTCGCTGATAAGTTATGTCATTTATTTTGGCTATAAAATCAATTTTGCATAAGATAATACTCAACACCGCTTTGCATTATTGGTTCGGAATGTTAAGTTCAGAAAAAATGACATAAGGAAATAGCACAGTGAAAAATCTCATTGCTGAGTTGCTGGTCAAGCTTGCACAAAAGGAAGAGGAGTCCAAAGAATTGGTCGCTCAGGTTGAAGCGCTGGAAATTGTGGTCACTGCGCTGCTAAGGCAGATGGCGAAAAACGATCAGCAAACCTTGATTAACAGCGTTGAAGTGGCGCTGGAGAGCGCCCGACCAGACTCACTGGTTCCGGTAGAGGATGCGCAATTGCTTCAGCAATACGTAAAGAAGCTATTAAGGCATCCACGCAGTTAAACCGTCATCAAACCTGACGGCGTGTCATAGAAATGTCATGCAGGATGCCTATAGTCGCTCTGTTTTATTTTTTATGTATTTGTACATGGAGAAAATAAATTGAAACAGAGCGCACTTTTCATTGCATTAATACCCCTGTTATTTACCCCTGTTATTCATGCTGAAACCACAAGTACCAGCGTACTGGATAATCGCGCCGCTCAGGGTGATATCACCCAGCCTGGTGGCGCTCGTCGTCTGTCAGAAGACCAGACCGCTGCCATTCGTGCTTCACTGAATGAGAAGCCGGCCAAAAATATTATTCTGCTGATTGGCGACGGTATGGGTGATTCTGAAATTACCGCTGCGCGAAATTATGCCGAAGGCGCGGGTGGCTCCTTTAAGGGTATTGATGCATTACCCTTGACCGGGCAATACACCCATTACGCACTGAATAAAAAAACCGGTAAACCGGATTACGTCACAGACTCAGCCGCCTCGGCAACGGCATGGTCAACCGGCGTGAAAACCTACAATGGCGCACTGGGTGTGGACATCCACGAAAAAGATCATCAAACCATTCTGGAAATGGCGAAAGCGGCGGGGCTGGCAACCGGTAACGTCTCTACCGCTGAACTCCAGGATGCCACCCCGGCAGCGCTGGTGTCGCATGTTACCTCGCGTAAATGCTACGGCCCGTCTGTGACCAGCGAAAAATGCCCGACCAACGCGCTGGAAAAAGGGGGGAAAGGTTCGATTACCGAACAGCTTCTGAACGCCCGTGCGGATGTGACGCTGGGTGGTGGCGCAAAAACCTTTGCTGAAACGGCAACCGCTGGCGACTGGCAGGGAAAAACGCTGCGCGAACAAGCGCAAGCGCGTGGCTACCAGCTGGTAAGCGATACTGCCTCTCTGGCGGCGATCACCCAGGCGAATCAGGATAAACCGCTGCTGGGTCTGTTCTCTGATGGCAACATGCCGTTGCGTTGGGAAGGCCCGAAAGCCTCTTACCACGGCAACATCGACAAACCTGCGGTGACCTGTACGCCGAATCCTAAACGTGACGACAGCATCCCGACGCTTGCAGCCATGACGGATAAAGCCATTTCCCTGCTGAGTAAAAGTGAAAAAGGCTTCTTCTTGCAGGTCGAAGGCGCGTCAATCGATAAGCAAGATCATGCGGCGAATCCGTGTGGTCAGATTGGTGAAACGGTTGACCTGGACGAAGCGGTACAGAAGGCGCTGGAATTTGCGAAGAAAGACGGAAATACCCTGGTGGTGGTGACTGCTGACCATGCGCACTCCAGCCAGATCATCCCGCCAGAAACCAAAGCACCAGGCCTGACCCAGGCGCTGACTACCAAAGACGGCGCGGTGATGGTGATGAGCTATGGCAACTCTGAAGAAGAGTCGATGGAACATACTGGCACGCAGCTGCGTATTGCTGCCTACGGTCCACATGCGGCAAACGTGGTAGGGCTGACGGATCAAACCGATCTGTTCTACACCATGAAAGCGGCACTTGGTCTGAAGTAACAGACACACCCGGCAGAAATCGCCTCTGCCGGGTGGTTTTTTCCCCACCACGAACCAGACTTAGAGTGAATGTTCACAAAAGGATGGTGCAATGAAAATAACATTTCTGGTTACCCTGCTCTCTGGCGTGTTTCTGATGGCTTCAGCAAACGCGGCAGAAAAAACCTTAACCCCTCAACAGCAGCGCATGACGACCTGTAACCAACAGGCCACGGCGCAGACCCTCAAAGGAGATGCGCGTAAGACGTATATGAGCGATTGCCTCAAAAATGGTGCATCAAAGCCAGAGGAAAAAAGTCTGACGCCACAGCAGCAGAAAATGCGCGAGTGCAACGTCCAGGCGACCGAGCAATCGCTTAAGGGCGACGATCGTAATAAATTCATGAGCGGTTGTCTGAAGAAAAAAGCCTAGTTCTAACGGGTGAGTTGTCGTGACGGCTCACCCGAAAATTCATACTTTCCCCGAAGTACCCCTCTCTATAATTTGGGAAAATGTTTCAGAATATTCCCAAAAAATGATGAATGACGAAAATTTTTACAATAGCGAAAGCATTCGGGAAGAGTGGCATCATAACCTTTCTCAGGATGACCCCCACCGTTCCGGCACCCAGTTTGCCCGGCGGGTAAGACTGGCGCGTATGGTTGGTCTGGGGGCGATGTTTTTCCCCATATCGGGCGTTCTGGTAACGCATTCTCTTCCCGGCGGCTGGTGGCTACTGCTGGTTGGCTGGGCGTTTCTCTGGCCGCATCTTGCCTGGCAGCTGGCCTGCCGTTCCCCTGACCCGTTCAACCGTGAAATGTATAACCTGAAGGTCGATGCCATCATCGCAGGGATATGGATTGGGCTGATGGGGGTGAACGCACTGCCCACGGCGGCGCTGGTCATGATGATAGGCATGAATATGATGGGCTCTGGTGGCTGCCGTTTGTTCCTTGCTGGCGTGGCAATGACCGTGTTGACGGCGCTTGCCACACTGCAACTCACCGGCCTTGTTATCACCTTTTCCCCTCAGCCGCTGGAGTGGTGGCTGACGCTCCCCATTTTGGTGCTTTACCCCATGCTTTTTGCCTGGGTAAGCCATCGCACGGCAATCCGACTTGCCGAACATAAGAGACGACTGGAGCTGATGAGTACCCGTGATGGCATGACCGGCGTGTTTAACCGTCGCTACTGGGAAACGCTGCTGCGTAACGAATACGAAAATTGCCGTCGAAGCCAGCGCACCGCGACAATACTGCTCATCGATATCGATCACTTTAAGAACATTAATGACACCTGGGGGCATGATGTGGGTGATGAGGCGATTATCGCTATCACGCGTCAGCTGCAACTGACGCTGCGTGCAGGTGATTACATTGGGCGTTTTGGCGGTGATGAGTTTGCGGTGATTATGTCGGGTACGACGTCTGAGAGCGCCATTGCGGCCATGTCCCGGGTGCATGAGCGTCTGACCAAATTATCATTACGGGGCGCACCTGCCGAGCGGCTGCGAATTAGCGTCGGGGTCGCACCCTGGGGACCGCAGTTTGGGCACTATCGTGAATGGCTGAAAGCGGCAGATGTCGCTTTGTATAAAGCGAAAAATGCCGGACGCGGTCGCACCGAAGTGGCGGCCTGACGCCCGACAAGTTATATCAGGACTTACTGAGTTTTTCTGATTTTTCCATGCATTTTGCCATCGCTTCGATGACGGCAGCACGGAACCCGCGCTCTTCGAGCACACGCACAGCTTCAATCGTTGTGCCGCCAGGCGAGCACACCATATCTTTCAGTTCACCCGGATGTTTCCCTGTTTCGAGTACCATTTTGGCTGAGCCCATGACTGCCTGAGCGGCAAATTTGTAAGCCTGCGCGCGCGGCATCCCGCCCAGCACGGCTGCATCTGCCATTGCTTCGATAAACATAAAGACATACGCAGGCGCAGAACCACTTACCCCCACAACCGGGTGGATCATCGACTCGGCAATCACTTCTGCTTCACCGAAGCAGCGGAAAATATTCAGCACATCAGCGGTATCTTCCGTGGTGACCAGGGCGTTCGGGGTGACAGATGTCATACCGGCGTTAACCAGCGATGGGGTGTTCGGCATGGCACGGACAATTTTGCGGTCGTGCCCCAGGGCACGAGCCAGCTGGTCCAGAGTGACGCCCGCGGCAATCGACACCACCAGGGTATCTTTATTCAGGCTGGAGGTAATCTCGCTCAGGACTTTGATCATGATGTTCGGCTTAACGGCGCCAAAGACGATATCAGCCACCTGGGCGACTTCCTGCGCGCTTTCAGCGGCATTGATGCCGTACTCATCACGCAGGGCGGCGACTTTATCCGGTGATGGGGTATAGACCCAGATCTGCCCTGGCAACACCTGACCGCTGGCGATCAGACCGCCCAGGATCGCTTTGCCCATGTTGCCGCAGCCGATA
Organism: Enterobacter sp. C4G1; assembly: GCF_052886895.1. Lineage (NCBI taxonomy): Bacteria > Pseudomonadati > Pseudomonadota > Gammaproteobacteria > Enterobacterales > Enterobacteriaceae > Enterobacter > Enterobacter sp. C4G1. Next base: position 2,088,854 of record NZ_JBQVVV010000001.1, read on the forward strand.
AAACCGATTTTCTTCTCCATCATGCCTCTCCGTTCTTATGCGTTGTTGTTTATGATCGATAGCGTTGCGTTATAGCTTAACAACGAAAAGCAGGGGACAATAGTCGGCAATGTCATTATGAGGAGACAATATGGCGATTTGGGTTGATGCGGACGCCTGTCCGAATGTGATCAAAGAGATCTTATTCCGTGCCGCCGATCGCGTGCAGATGTCGTTAACGCTGGTGGCAAACCAGAATATTCGTGTGCCGCCATCCCGGTTCATTCGCGCCATGCGCGTGCCTGCCGGGTTTGATGTGGCTGATAATGAGATCGTGCGTCTGTGCAGCGCTGGCGACCTGGTGATCACCGCCGATATCCCGCTGGCTGCTGAAGTGCTGGAAAAAGGCGCAGCGGCGCTCAATCCGCGTGGTGAGCGCTACTCGCCGGCAACCATTCGGGAAAAGCTGACGATGCGCGATTTTATGGATACCCTGCGAGCCAGTGGCGTGCAGACCGGCGGACCGGACAGTTTGTCCCAGCGCGACCGTCAGCAGTTTGCTGCTGAGCTGGATAAATGGTTACTGGAAGTGAAGCGCCGCTCTGCGTAATGATAACCATTGTCAATTTGTGGTACAGTGTGGCATCCACAGGGTTGTCATCACGTACCGCTTTGCAGTAAAGTTAACGCAACATCCGCTGCAATCATTTCTTTACAGCCTTCAGCCATCCGGCATCAAGGGGAACACCTTTTTATGACCCAACCCATCTTTTTAGTTGGCCCCCGTGGCTGTGGGAAATCCACCGTTGGTCTTGAGCTGTCGCGCGTATGCCACAGTCAGTTTGTCGATACCGACCACTGGTTACAGACTCATGCTGGACGAAGTATCGCAGAGATCGTTGAGCAGGAAGGCTGGGCCAGCTTCCGCGCGCGCGAAACCGCGACCCTTGAAGCCGTGACGGCACCTTCGACGGTCATTGCAACGGGAGGCGGCATTATCCTGGCGGAATGTAATCGTCAGTTTATGCGCGAAAAAGGGATCGTGATTTATCTTTGCGCACCGGTTTCTACCCTGGTCGGGCGTCTGGAGGCGTTCCCGGAAGAGGGGCAGCGTCCTACCCTGACCGGCAAACCGATAAGCGAAGAGGTGAGTGAAGTGCTGGCGGAACGCGACGCGTTATACCGCGAGGCGGCACATCATGTTGTCGATGCCTCTTTATCTCCTGAGCAAGTTGTCCATTCTATCGTGACAGCGCTGCGTCTGGCGTGCGCCAGTTAGCGGGCGACTATACTTATAGTTCACTCCCCTGACTTACGGATGAACTATGCCAAACCGACCTCCTTATCCTCGTCTCGCACGCATTGTTATCGTCGAAAAAGGTCATCCGGGGCATACCGTGACCTGGTTTCAACTGCGTGCCGATTATCCCTATGCAGATTCGTTAATCAGTGAACACGAGACGGAGCAAGAAGCGCTGGATGCAAAGCAGCGCTACGAAGATCCCGAAAAATCCTGAATAAATTCTCAAACCGCGCATTACCGTGCCCGAATCACACTTTTCACTCAATGGAAATGTTAAGCAGAGGTTAAAGTTAAGTTATTACAGACGGATTCAGATAGGCCAGTAGATCTTTACATTTCAGCGTAAGGATCTGCTGCTACGCTTGGTGCTGTTTTGTTGAAAAAATGAGCTGTGCAGCGAAGTGAGTCTGTACCTGTGTGGCAGTTGCGGCAGTAATGGAAGGCGAACAAAATGAAGGCGACGTTGGCGATCCTCACCATTGGTGTGGTGCCTGTAAGCGAAGTATTACCGCTCTTAACTGAGCATGTCTCTGAACAACAAATCACCCATCTTAGCCTGTTGGGTAAGATGAGTCGGGAAGAGGTCATGGAAGACTACGCTGTTGAAGAAGGAGAGGATCTCCTGCCGACGTTATTAAGTGACGGTAAACTGGCGAATGTGTCACGTCAGAAAATTGAGCGCTCACTTCAAGGGGTCATTGAGGTGCTCGATAATCAGGGTTATGACGTTATTTTACTGATGAGTACGGCCCCGATAAAGGGGCTTGTCGCGCGTAACGCCATATTGCTGGAACCGATGCGGATTATTCCGCCGCTGGTGGCCTCGATTGTTGACGGTCATCAGGTGGGGGTGATTGTCCCTATTGAGGAGCTGCTGGAAAACCAGGAGGCGAAATGGAGCGCGCTTGCGCAAACGCCTTTGTATGCTCTGGCAAACCCCATTACGGATAGCGAGGCAAAACTGATTGCATCCGGGCAGGCGTTGCTCGACGAAGGGGCGGATGTGCTGATCCTGGACTGTCTCGGTTTTCATCAGCATCACCGGGATCTTTTGCAAAAAGCGCTTGATGTACCGGTTCTGTTATCCAACGTTCTGATGGCGCGTCTGGCATCAGAGCTTCTGGCGTAATGATTTTGCGTGACAGGCTATGAGCATGGCCCCTATAGTGGATTTTTATCGATAAATATAAGGGCCAGTTCATGCTTCAGAGTAACGAATACTTTTCCGGTAAAGTGAAATCCATTGGTTTTACCAGCAGCAGCACTGGCCGCGCCAGTGTGGGCGTAATGGCTGAAGGGGAATACACCTTTGGCACGGCTGAAGCCGAAGAGATGACAGTGGTCAGCGGCGCGCTGAATGTATTACTGCCAGGTGAAACCGAGTGGAAAGTGTTTGCCGCAGGACAAGTATTCAACGTCCCTGGCCACAGCGAGTTCCATTTGCAGGTTGCTGAGCCTACGTCTTATCTGTGTCGCTACCTGAAATAAAAAAAAGCCGGGTGGCGCTACCGCTTACCCGGCCTGTGTTTTTGGCCTGTTACCTCTGCGCTTCTCCGCCGAGGCCTTCCACCAGACTCTGAATTAACGCTGCCAGTTCACCGGTCATCAGGATAAAGTCAGCATCAAAACGCTGAGCGTAATCTTCCCGGTCGATATCTTCGTTCTGGTCACGCAGTTCATCGCAGAATTTCAGACGTTTCACAGAGCCGTCATCGCACATGACAAACTGAATGCGCTGCTGCCAGTCAAGCGCCAGCTTGGTCACCAGTTTACCCGCTTCGATGTGGACCGCGATTTCATCGCATACCAGATCCTGTTTTTTCGCGCGGATCACGCCGCCATCTTCGAGGATCGCTTTTAATTCTGCTTCATCAAGCAGCTGGAACCCCTGAGGCGCCGCGCCGCTGCGCACCCATTCGGTCAGCGTCAGCTCGATAGGGTTTTCCATGGTCAGAGGAACCACTGGCAGGGAGCCCAGGCTCTTACGCAGCAGGGCCAGCGTATCTTCCGCTTTTTTGGCGCTGGCGCAGTCAACCATGATCAACCCGTTTACGGTGTCGATCCACATCATCGTCTGGCTAAAACGGCTAAAAGCGCGCGGTAGCAGAGAGTGCAGCACTTCGTCTTTCAGTGAATCTTTTTCGGTTTTTTTCAGCTTGCGGTCCTGTTCGGCTTCCAGCTTGAAGATCTTCGCTTCGAGTGCCTGCTTCACCACCGGTGAGGGCAGGATCTTCTCTTCTTTACGGGCGCAGACAATGATTTGACCCGTGCTGCTGGCGTGGGTCAGCGCATCACTTTGTGAACCCATCGGAGGAACCCAACCGGTTTTTGCCATATCCTGGCTACCGCAAGGGGTGAAGGTGTAAGCGGCTAACTGTTTTTCCATCTCTTCAGCACGCAGCGAAACGTCGCGGCTAAGACGGTAAACCATCAAATTTTTGAACCACAGCATGATAATTTCCACGGCCTTGTCGTTAAATCAGCGGGCATGATAACGAATTGTCGCAGTGCTTGCATTGCTAATCGGGTAACCGGCTTCTACTCTGTTGATAATCAAAATAATGAGGAGTGTCTTGTGCGTATTGGGATTGATTTGGGCGGCACCAAAACCGAAGTCATCGCGCTGAGCGAACAGGGGGAGCAACTGTTCCGCCACCGTCTGCCTACGCCACGTGATGATTATCACCAGACCATTGAGACGATCGCGCGTCTGGTCGAGATGGCAGAGCAGGCGACAGGGCAAACCGGTACCGTGGGAATGGGCATTCCTGGCTCGATTTCGCCGTACACCGGCGTGGTGAAAAATGCTAACTCCACCTGGCTCAACGGCCAGCCTTTTGATAAAGACTTGAGCGCGCGCCTGAGCCGCGAAGTGCGTCTGGCGAATGATGCCAACTGTCTGGCAGTTTCGGAGGCCATCGATGGGGCTGCCGCAGGTGCCCAGACGGTGTTTGCGGTGATTATCGGAACAGGGTGTGGCGCAGGGGTAGCCTTTAATGGCCGTTCCCACATTGGCGGCAACGGCACGGCAGGCGAATGGGGGCATAACCCTCTGCCATGGATGGACGAAGACGAGCTGAAATATCGTGCTGAAGTGCCGTGCTATTGTGGCAAACAAGGGTGTATAGAGACGTTTATCTCCGGCACCGGTTTTGCGAAGGACTATCATCGCCTCAGTGGGCAGCCGCTGAAGGGCAACGAGATCATGCGCCTGGTTGAGGAGCACGATCCTGTGGCGGAACTAGCCCTGAGCCGCTACGAAATGCGGCTGGCGAAGTCGCTGGCGCATGTTGTGAATATTCTCGACCCCGATGTGATTGTCCTGGGGGGAGGGATGAGCAATGTTGATCGTCTGTACGCCACGGTACCAGGTCTGGTGAAACAGTGGGTGTTCGGCGGCGAGTGTGAAACCCCGATCCGCAAAGCGGTGCACGGGGATTCCAGCGGTGTGCGCGGTGCTGCGTGGTTGTGGCCAGAATAAAGGCAAAACAGCAACGTGTGTTGCTGTTTTTAATGTTTGTTCCCTCTCCCCGTGGGAGAGGGCCAGGGTGAGGGCACCAGACCGCACAGAATTACCCCACCATCACTCCACCGCAAACACCTTATCCAGCCTGCTATACCCAAGCCCGTTAATCTTTTTCACCTTAATCTGCACCGGAATTCGTTCTTTCATCGCCTCAACGTGGCTAATCACACCGATGGTTTTTCCGGTCGCGTTCAGCGCATCCAGCGCATCCAGCGCGGTATCCAGCGTTTCACTATCCAGCGTGCCAAACCCTTCATCCAGGAACAGAGAGTCAATGCGCGTTTTATGACTGACCAGGTCAGAAAGCGCCAGCGCCAGCGCCAGGCTGACGAGGAAACTCTCACCACCCGAAAGGGTGCGGGTGTCACGCACCGCGTCAGCCTGCCAGGTATCAACCACTTCCAGCTCCAGCGCGTCGCTCGCTTTACGCTGGAGCAAATAGCGGCCGTGCAGGCGGTTAAGCTGCTGGTTGGCAAGCCAGACCAGATTATCCAGCGTCAGCCCTTGGGCGAATTTACGGAACCTGTCGCCGGTGCTGGAACCTATCAGCGCGTTGAGATAACCCCAGTCTTCGGCAAGGCGCGCGGCCTCATCGATTTGCTGCATCAATGCCTGCTGATGCAGACGGTTATCGCTGTCCTGCTTAAGCTGCTGGCGGATTTCACCCTGGTGAGTGGTATTCTCGCGCAGCCTCTGCGCCAGCTGTTGCAGTTGCGCCTGCAAGCCAGGGACATCGCAGTCTGCCCCTTCCGGGCGCAGTTGCAGGTGTCCTTGCAGCTGCTGATTCGCTTGCCCAAAGAGTGCTGTTGCCTGCTGATTCTGGTTTTCCAGCGTCTGTTTCAGTTGTTCAAGGCGAAGATGCGTGTCGTTATCCAGAAGTGCGGCCAGGAATGCCTCCTGGTCGGCAAAAGTACTTGCTGCCAGTGCGGCCGCAAACTGAGCCTGCAACTGCTGCATACGCTCACTTTCCAGTCCTTCCTGCTGCTGGAGAGTCGCAAGCTGGCTTTGCAGCGAGACACACTCATTGTGAATGTCGCGCCAGTTATCCGGGATAATGGCTTCGGCCTCTGCGGTATCCGTCTCCGGCAGCGTATCGAGCAGTGGCGTCAGGGCGTTAATACGCTCCTGTATAGCGCTGTGCCGGGTTTGATTCTCCTGCCAGCGCGATAATTCGTTTTCGCGCTCGGTCAGCCAGACGGCTTCAGCACCCTCTTCAGGTGCGGTCAGCGACAGCGCGCTCAGCATATTTTCCAGCGTCTGACGGGTTGCGGCCCACTGTTGCTGATACTGTCGCTGCTGCTCTTCCTGCTCGTTGAGCTGGTTTTGCAGCGTCAGGCGCTGGCTCAGCTGATAAAGCTGGCGCTCATAGTGTTCCTGCTCGTTCATCCACGGGGTGATATCATCCTGAATATTCAGATGAATATTCAGCGTGCCGCACACCTCTTGCCATTCGTTAGTAAGTGATTGCTCTTCCTGGGATAAGGTTTGCACCTCAGCGGATTCGCGCTGGATCTGTTGGGTCAGGGCGTTAACCTGCCCCAGAACCAACAAACCTTCCTCTTTCAGCGCCGCGACCTCTTTTGCCAGCTCGTCGCGGCGACGCTGGTTGGCACTGAGTTCCAGCGCCTGATATTCCGTTACCGCCGGATGCGTTGTTGAACCGCACAGCGGGCAAGGGTGCCCGGCCTGTAACTGGGCGCGTTCGGCTTCCAGACTTTTGATTTTCTCTTCTTGTCTGCAAAGCTGTTCGACATCCAGATAGTGCTGGTTTTTTTCTTTGTATTGCTGCCTGCGCAGCGCAAGGGTGTCGTTGAGTCTCGCCTGGTCAGCCTGGGCTTTTTGCACGCTTTCGCCATATTGTGCCAGACGTTTTTGCAGTGGTTGATAGCGCGCGTGGAGTGTTGTCAGGCGCTGGCGTGCGGTGCGCGACTGGGCTTGCTGCTCCATCGCCACCGCAACCTCTTCGGTCGTCAGCGTCAGGCTGCTCACCGGCAAACCGGCCAGTTTTTGACGCAGTTCCGCAAGGCGGGCGGTGAGTGCAACAAGCTGATGTTTATCACGACTCAACTGGGTGAAATGGGCACGCCATCCGGCAATTTCCTGGCCCCACTGGCGAAAACGCTCGTTCCCGGCAAGCCACTGGGCGAGCGTTGTCAGGTCAGTTTGCAGTTGTTCGCGAGTGCGTAACGCGCCGTTGCGCACTCGCGCCCGCTGTGCGTTTCTTGCCTGTAAGCGAGTATTTACTTCAACAATTTGCTGCTGTGTCTGCGCAAGGCGAGTGGTCTGCTCGCGCTGGCTCTCCCAGAGCGGACGCAGCGCGGCGGCAGGCTGCGCCAGCTGAAGTTTTGCCAGCTCTGGCCCGGCATCAGCCAGTGCCTGCTGCGCCTGCTGCTGCAACGCCGTGGCGTGTTGTTGTTCGCGCAGCAACTCGTCATGACGCGTAAGCCACTGAAAGGTTTGCTGTTGACTCTGCTGTTGCGCCAGCAGGGCTTTCTCTTCGTCAGTAAGTACCTGCAAACTTTGCTGCAACTGCTGTTGCTGCTCTTCACTCAACAGCACCACGCCAGCAGCCTGGGCCTCGCACATCTCCAGGGCGCTGCGGGCCGCTTTGTGTTGTTCATATACTCGCGCTGAAATCTGGCCGTAGATCTCGGTGCCGGTGAGTTCTTCGAGTAGCTCGGCGCGATCGCCGGGTTTCGCATTAAGAAAGGCAGCAAATTGCCCCTGAGAGAGCAGCATCGAGCGGGTAAAACGATCGTAATCCAGGCCCGTCAGGGCAGCGGTTTGTTCAAGCTTGTCCGTCACTTTATCGGCAAGGATTTTACCGTCTTCACAGCGCGCCAGCTCCACGCGCGGGGCCTGTAAGTTGCCGTCTGGCTGGTTACGCGCCCGGTTCTGGCTCCAGAACGCGCGGTAAGCCGTGCCTTTTACTTCGAACTCTACTTCCGCCAGACACTCGGCGGTATCGCGCGTCATCAGGTCATTTTGCGCCTGAGAGACTTTTTGCAGGCGCGGCGTTTCGTGGTACAGCGCAAGGCAAATGGCATCCAGCAGCGTGGTTTTACCCGCTCCGGTGGCACCGGTTATAGCAAACAGCCCGTTGCTGGCAAAAGGCTCAGCGGTAAAATCGATTTTCCACTCACCCTTGAGTGAGTTGAGGTTTTTCAGACGCAGGCTCAGGATTTTCATGCGTTCTCTTCCTCGTCATTCAGTGAGTGCAGCGTATGGGCGAACAGCTCGTTCAGCCGGGCGCGTTTTGCATCGTCCATTTCTTCCTGGGCCAACCGGCGTTCAAAAACCTCTTCGACCTTCAGCTCGCTGAGCGTTTCGCGCTGAGCGCTCAACAGAATTTTCTCGCGCTGTTCGCGGCTACGGCGCACCAGCAGCACCTCGACGGGCAAATCTTCCGTTAAGGCCTGAATTTTACGCTGCATATCATGCAGATATTCATCGGTGGTGATTTCGATATCCAGCCAGACCGGTGGTTCTTGCGCCGCGCCGCGCCACTGCTCAAGCTGAGTGGTGATGGCCGCCAGGTCGCCTTTGAGTACCGCGAGCGGTTGGGTGACCGGAACCTCCAGCGTATCGACGACGCTAAGTTTGCCAGCGGTAAACGTCACCAGATGCACGGATTTGGCTTTGCCCGTCTCGTCAAAACTCAGGGAAATCGGGGAGCCGCAATAGCGAATATGTTCGCTGCCGCCAATCATCTGCGCGCGGTGAATATGCCCCAGAGCGATGTAATCCGCAGGCGGGAAGTTTTGCGCCGGGAAAGCATCGAGTGTGCCGATATAAATGTCACGTACAGCGTCACTTTTACTGGCGCCAACGGTGGTCAGATGCCCGGTGGCAATCACGGGAATCGCCTGTTTACCGCGAAGGGCGCAGGCTGCTTCATACTGCTGGTGGTAGTAGTCGGTTATGCTCTGCAACAGGTGCTGCTGCTTTTCACCGCCGGAAAGCCCGGCCTGGCTCTGAACGATATCTCTCGGACGTAAAAAAGGCACCGGACACAGTACCGCACCCGGCGTCCCGTCGCGTTTTTTCAGGATCTGCGGTGCGTGCCTGGCGCTGGCGACGACCGTCGTGTTGAGGAACGCGAGAATATCGCGGGATTCATTCAGCGTTGCCACGGAGTCGTGGTTACCCGCAACAATCACCAAATGACAGCCGGTTTGCTGTAAGTTAACGACAAAACGGTTATACAGTTCGCGTGCATAGCTTGGCGGTTGCCCGGTATCAAAAATATCCCCGGCAACGATGATGGCATCAACCTGATGCGACTGAGCAGTTTCCAGCAGCCAGTTCAGGAAGGCTTCATGTTCTGCGGCGCGGCTTTTGCTGTAAAAATTTTGACCCAGATGCCAGTCCGAGGTGTGAAGTATGCGCATAACGGTTCCGTGGCAAAAAAATGAGGATAGGATTATAAACTTTCAGAGAACGGAAAATAACCGCTGTAATAAAACAACAGTTTGCCATTTATAGTGGTAATGTTTTTCATAAATCTGTCATAAATCTGACGCATAATGACGCCGCATTACAAACTTGTAACTTAAATAAGATAAGACAGGGCAAAGTATGGCGAGACGTATTCTGGTCGTAGAAGATGAAGCTCCGATCCGTGAAATGGTGTGCTTCGTGCTCGAACAAAATGGCTTTCAGCCGGTAGAAGCTGAAGATTATGACAGCGCGGTGAATCAACTTAACGAACCCTGGCCTGATTTGATTTTGCTTGACTGGATGCTGCCTGGCGGCTCGGGATTGCAGTTCATCAAACACATTAAACGTGAAGCGATGACCCGCGATATTCCGGTTGTCATGCTCACGGCGCGCGGTGAAGAAGAAGATCGTGTGCGCGGTCTGGAAACAGGCGCTGACGATTACATCACTAAACCATTCTCTCCTAAAGAACTGGTCGCCCGTATTAAAGCGGTGATGCGCCGTATTTCGCCGATGGCGGTGGAAGAGGTGATTGAGATGCAGGGCTTAAGTCTTGATCCAACGTCACACCGGGTGATGACCGGCGAAAACCCACTCGATATGGGGCCGACCGAATTCAAGTTGTTGCATTTCTTTATGACCCACCCTGAGCGTGTCTATAGCCGTGAGCAGTTGCTGAATAACGTCTGGGGGACTAACGTCTATGTCGAAGACCGGACGGTTGATGTCCATATTCGCCGCTTGCGTAAAGCGCTGGAACTGAGCGGCCACGATCGTATGGTGCAGACGGTCCGCGGCACGGGTTATCGTTTTTCGACCCGTTTCTGAACAATGACAGGAGTGTGACGCGTGCTGGAACGTCTGTCATGGAAAAGGCTCGTTTTTGAACTCATTCTTTGTTGTATCCCGGCCCTCATTCTGGGGGCATCTGTGGGACACTTGCCGTGGTTTTTACTGGCAGCGGTCACCGGGCTGCTGATCTGGCATTTCTGGAATTTACTGCGCCTTTCCTGGTGGCTGTGGGTTGACCGCAGTATGACGCCTCCGCCGGGAAGCGGAAGCTGGGAGCCGTTACTCTACGGCCTGCACCAGATGCAGATGCGTAATAAAAAGCGCCGTCGTGAGCTGGGTAGCCTGATCAAACGTTTTCGCAGTGGCGCGGAGTCTCTGCCGGATGCGGTGATTCTGACCACCGAAGAAGGGACTATCTTCTGGTGTAATGGCCTGGCGCAACAGCTGCTTGGCCTGCGCTGGCCGGATGATAATGGCCAGAATATCCTTAACCTTCTGCGTTACCCCGAATTTACGCTGTATCTGAAAAAACGCGACTTTACCCGCCCGCATAATCTGAAACTGAACAATGGTCGTCACCTTGAGATCCGAGTGATGCCTTACAGCGACCAGCAGTGGTTAATGGTTGCGCGTGACGTAACGCAGATGCACCAGTTGGAAGGGGCGCGACGTAATTTCTTTGCTAACGTCAGCCACGAGCTGCGCACGCCGTTAACGGTGCTGCAGGGCTATCTGGAGATGATGCAGGAGCAAACGCTGGAAGGGGCGCCACGCGAAAAAGCGCTGCATACCATGCGTGAGCAAACGCACCGGATGGAAGGGCTGGTGAAACAGCTTCTGACGTTATCGAAAATAGAGGCCGCCCCGACGCTTGCGTTGAATGACACTATCGACGTGCCGATGATGCTGCGCGTTGTAGAACGCGAAGCGCAGACCTTGAGCCATAAAAAACATCTACTGACCTTTGAGGTTGATAATGGCCTGAAAGTACTGGGCAGCGAGGATGAGCTGCGTAGCGCCATTTCTAACCTGGTCTATAACGCGGTAAATCACACGCCAGAAGGGACGCATATTGTGGTGCGCTGGCAACATACCCCGACAGGTGCGGAGTTTAGCGTTGAGGACAACGGGCCGGGGATTTCGCCGGAACACCTGCCTCGCCTGACTGAACGCTTCTATCGTGTGGATAAAGCACGCTCGCGACAGACCGGAGGAAGCGGTCTGGGGCTGGCGATTGTGAAACATGCGGTCAATCACCATGAAAGCCGTCTCGATATTCAGAGCACGCTGGGGAAAGGAACCCGTTTCAGTTTCGTTATCCCGGAACGATTAATTGCCAAAAAAATTGCCTGACAACAGGCGTGTCATTTTTCCTTTCCACGGGCCAGCCATTGCTGGCCCGTTTGCTTTGCGGTCAAGTAAAGCCTGAGTGAATTTTATACGCCTGATGCTTTTTTGTTCGCATGATTAGCCATGGGTTTTTCTTATAAATAGCGTATTGTGCTGGTCTGTTTTTTCATGATGGCATATTGTTCTGGTTTTACGATCCCACCTTGCCTTTAAACGTTATAAGCGTTTAAATTGCCCCCCAGATACTGTCAGACCGACTGTATTTGCGTGGTAAATCGAAAAACTATTCTTCTCCACGCCAGGACGGGAGAATATCCCGCTGAAATTGAGCAAATTTTCCGCTGTATTGTCCCGTCAGGGATGGCGAAAATCTCAACGTTTTCAACACCACATCCACAGGCAGTAAGGTTTTATGACCCATCACTTAAAATCGCGTGACATCATCGCGCTGGGCTTTATGACATTTGCGCTGTTCGTTGGCGCAGGCAACATCATTTTCCCTCCAATGGTCGGCTTACAGGCGGGTGAACACGTCTGGACTGCTGCGTTTGGTTTCCTGATTACTGCCGTGGGTCTACCGGTACTGACCATCGTTGCGCTGGCGAAAGTCGGCGGCGGCGTTGATAGCCTCAGCACACCGATCGGTAAAGTGGCTGGCGTTCTGCTGGCGACGGTCTGCTATCTGGCTGTTGGCCCACTGTTTGCGACCCCGCGTACGGCAACGGTCTCTTTTGAAGTGGGGATTGCTCCGCTGACCGGCGACGGTGCGATGCCGCTGTTTATCTACAGCCTGGTGTACTTCGCGATTGTCATTCTGGTTTCTCTTTATCCGGGCAAGCTGCTGGATACCGTGGGGAACTTCCTGGCGCCAATGAAAATTGTGGCGCTGATCGTGCTGGCCGTTGCGGCTATCATCTGGCCGGCTGGCCCTATCAGCGATGCGATGGATGCCTATAAAAATGCGGCGTTCTCCAACGGTTTTGTGAACGGTTATCTGACCATGGATACGCTGGGCGCGATGGTGTTTGGTATCGTTATTGTGAACGCGGCGCGTTCCCGTGGTGTGACCGAAGCGCGTCTGCTGACCCGCTATACCATCTGGGCTGGCCTGATGGCCGGTGTGGGCCTGACGCTGCTGTATCTGGCGCTGTTCCGCCTGGGTTCAGATAGCGCTATGCTGGTTGAACAGAACGCGAACGGTGCGGCTATCCTTCATGCTTACGTGCAGCACACCTTCGGTGGTGCGGGCAGCATGTTGCTTGCGGTGCTGATTTTCCTGGCGTGTCTGGTGACGGCCGTTGGCCTGACCTGCGCGTGCGCTGAGTTCTTTGCTCAGTATCTGCCGCTCTCTTACCGCTCGCTGGTGTTTATTCTGGGCATTTTCTCAATGGCGGTATCGAATCTGGGGCTGAGCCACCTGATTCAAGTTTCCATTCCGGTGCTGACGGCCATTTATCCGCCGTGCATTGTGCTGGTGGTGTTGAGCTTTACTCGCCCGTGGTGGAATAATTCATCCCGAATTATTGCGCCGGCCATGTTTATCAGCCTTCTTTTTGGTATCCTTGACGGAATCAAAGCATCAGCATTCAGTGAAATGCTGCCAGCCTGGACACAGCGTCTGCCGCTGTCCGAACAAGGTCTGGCATGGCTGATGCCTACCGTTGTAGCGCTGGTTCTGGCCGTTATCTGGGACCGTGCAGCAGGGCGTCAGGTTACATCTAACGCGCATTAATCAACGGCAACAAACTGTTTAACCACGGGGCTTAAGGCCCCGTGGTTTTTTGTTTTTTTCGTGTTGAATGGCAAGATTTAAATGGAAAGCACTAACAAACTCAAACGTGGACTGAGCACCCGCCACATCCGCTTTATGGCGCTGGGTTCAGCTATCGGTACGGGTCTTTTTTATGGCTCGGCAGATGCCATCAAAATGGCCGGTCCAAGCGTTCTGTTGGCCTACATCATTGGTGGTGTGGCGGCGTATATCATCATGCGTGCGCTGGGCGAAATGTCCGTGCATAACCCTTCTGCAAGTTCCTTTTCTCGTTACGCGCAAGATAACTTAGGCCCGCTGGCAGGCTACATCACCGGCTGGACATACTGTTTTGAGATCCTGATAGTGGCGATTGCCGATGTCACTGCCTTCGGCATTTACATGGGGGTCTGGTTCCCGGCTGTACCGCACTGGATTTGGGTACTAAGCGTGGTGTTGATCATCTGCGCCATTAACCTGATGAGCGTGAAGGTGTTTGGTGAGCTGGAGTTCTGGTTCTCCTTCTTTAAAGTTGCCACCATTATCATCATGATTGCGGCCGGTTTTGGCATCATCATCTGGGGTATTGGTAATGGCGGTCAGCCAACCGGTATTCATAACCTGTGGAGCAACGGCGGCTTCTTTAGCAACGGCTGGCTCGGCATGGTGATGTCTTTGCAAATGGTGATGTTTGCGTACGGCGGTATTGAGATTATCGGCATCACCGCAGGTGAAGCGAAAGACCCGGAGAAATCCATCCCGCGTGCCATCAATTCCGTGCCGATGCGTATTCTGGTGTTCTACGTGGGTACGCTGTTTGTCATCATGTCTATTTACCCGTGGAACCAGGTGGGCACCGATGGTAGCCCGTTTGTTCTGACCTTCCAGCACCTGGGGATCACGTTTGCGGCCAGTATTCTGAACTTCGTGGTGCTGACGGCCTCGCTTTCTGCCATTAACAGCGATGTGTTTGGCGTGGGGCGTATGCTGCACGGGATGGCAGAGCAGGGCAGTGCACCAAAAGTCTTTGCGAAAACCTCTCGTCGCGGTATTCCGTGGGTGACGGTGATGGTCATGACCATTGCGCTGCTGTTTGCGGTATACCTCAACTACATCATGCCTGAGAACATTTTCCTGGTGATTGCATCGCTGGCGACCTTTGCGACCGTGTGGGTGTGGATTATGATCCTGCTGTCACAGATTGCGTTCCGTCGCCGTCTGCCGCCGGAAGAGGTGGAAGCACTAAAATTCAAAGTGCCGGGTGGTGTGGTTACTACCGTAGTTGGGCTGGTTTTCCTGGTCTTTATTATCGGACTGATTGGCTATCACCCGGATACCCGTATTTCCTTGTATGTGGGCTTTGCGTGGATTGTTCTGCTGCTGGCAGGCTGGATGTTTAAATGCCGCCGCGACCGCCAGCTGGCGCAAGCGCAGTAATCCTTTTTCACCCTCTCCCAAAAGGCTGAGGGTTCCCCAGAAAAAATACGGACACGTACGGCTCCCTCTCCTTTTTGGGGTGTACAGTCCGGGGACATAGTGAACGCTTGTTCGGGGACATGGTAGACACTTACAACTAAGGCATAAGAACCCGTTTATGGAGTCGCTTATGCCCTGGGATGCGAGAGATACCATGTCATTACGTACCGAGTTTATATTGTTCGCCTCGCAGGACGGGGCGAACATCCGTTCCCTTTGCCGTCATTTCGGCATTTCACCTGCCACCGGCTACAAGTGGCTTCACCGCTGGGCGGAGGAAGGTGCTGCCGGTCTTCAGGACCGTCCCCGCATACCTCATCACTCTCCGAACCGCTCATCAGACGATATTGCTGACCTGCTGCGTATGGCGCATGAACGCCATGAACGCTGGGGCGCGCGCAAGATTAAGCGCTGGCTCGAAGACCAGGGGCACGTCATGCCTGCCTTCAGCACCGTCCATAACCTGATGGCCCGTCACGGCCTGCTGCCGGGCACAGCACCGGGTATTCTTGCCACGGGCCGCTTCGAACATGCTGCACCCAACCGGCTCTGGCAGATGGATTTTAAGGGGCACTTCCCCTTTGGCGGGGGCCGCTGTCATCCGCTCACCCTGCTGGACGACCACTCCCGTTTCTCCCTGTGTCTGACACACTGTTCCGATGAACGGCGTGAGACCGTACAGCAGCAACTGGTCAGCGTGTTTGAACGCTACGGCCTGCCGGAGCGGATGACAATGGACAACGGCTCGCCGTGGGGTGACACCACTGGCACCTGGACGGCGCTGGAGCTGTGGCTGATGCGCCTGGGTATCCGGGTGGGTCACTCACGGCCTTATCATCCGCAGACACAGGGCAAGCTGGAGCGTTTTCACCGCAGCCTGAAGGCGGAAGTACTGCAGGGTAAGTGGTTCGCAGACAGCGGTGAAGTGCAGCGCGCCTTCGACCACTGGCGCACCGTCTATAACCTGGAACGGCCACACGAGGCCCTGGATATGATGGTGCCGGGGTCGCGGTATCAGCCGTCTGCGCGGCAGTACAGCGGCACCATGGCGCCACCGGAATACGATGAAGGGGTAATGGTCAGGAAGGTGGATAGCAGCGGGAAGCTGAGCGTCAAAGGTATCTGTCTGAGAGCAGGTAAGGCCTTCAGGGGGGAAAGCGTCGGGATGAAAGAGACACGGGAAGAAGGGTATTACGAGGTGTGGTGGTACAGTACAAAAGTGGGGGTGATCGACCTGAAGAAAAAGTCGATCACCATGGGTAAAGGATGTTAAAAAGTGTTCACCATGTCCCCGAACACCTGTCTACCATGTCCCCGGACTGTACAGGGGAGAGGGTTGGGGTGAGGGGGAACATACGGCTAAGGTGGTCATTCCGTTCACTTTACGTTCCTTGCCACTCTGTCACCACAATACCCGTGAACGTGCCAGGGTAGCTCACCGCCGCTACCCTGGCGACCCGGGCTCCCGGCAAGAAAATCGCCGCTTCGCGGTGCCTTCGGCTTATTCCTTTCGGCTTTCGGGTCGGGCGCGATGCAGCGTCCATGCAAGTCGCGCCCTCTCGGCGCATCCATGCGCCTCGCCCCGGCCTACAGGAAATGCCTCAGCGATTTTCAGCCGGACCATGGAATCGCTGTAAGCCTTTTATTTCAATGGCGTAATGTCATCGCTGAGTAAAGATAAAATGACTGGGGAACCCTCAGCCCAAAAGGAGAGGGTGAAGGCATCAGGCTGCACTGATGCCTCCTCCCCCGTCCTCCTCCCCCAATAAACTGCATCATGATGAGCTAACCTTAACTACCCTGTGGCAAGGTGACGTCAATTTCATCAAAGGGGATTCGTGATGTTGAACGCCTGGCACCTTCCGGTTGCCCCATTTGTTAAGCAAAACAAAGACAACCTTGTGATTACGCTCTGGCTGGCGGGGGAAAATCAGCCCGACCGCGTGATGCTACGCGCTGAAGTGGATAACGAAGAAACCGCATTGACCATGCACAAGCAACGCAGCCAGCCGCAACCCGGCGTGACGGCATGGCGCGCGAACATCGATCTCAACAGCGGGCAGCCGCGACGTCGCTACAGCTTTAAGCTGCTGTGGAATAACCGTCAGCTGTGGTTTACCCCGCAAGGCTTTAGCCGTTTTCCACCTGCGCGGCTGGAGCAATTCGCCGTCGATTACCCGGACCATGGCCCGCAGTGGGTCAACGATCAGGTCTTTTATCAAATCTTCCCTGACCGCTTTGCCCGCAGCCAGAAGCGCACGCCGCAGCAGGATAAGGTCTATTACCACCACGCCACAGGTCACGACATTATCTTTAAAGAGTGGGATGAGCCGCTTACAGCGCAGGCAGGGGGATCGACATTTTACGGTGGTGATCTGGACGGGATCAGCGAAAAGCTCCCGTATCTGAAAAAACTGGGCGTCACGGCGCTGTACCTTAACCCGGTCTTTAAAGCGCCAAGCGTTCACAAATACGATACCGAAGATTATCGCCACGTTGATGAGCAGTTTGGCGGTGATGCCGCGCTGCTGCGTCTGCGGGAAAACACGAAAAAAGAAGGAATGCGCCTGATTCTGGACGGCGTGTTCAACCACAGTGGGGATTCCCACGCCTGGTTTGATCGTCACAATCAGTCCATGGGCGGTGCGTGTCATAACCCGGATTCACCCCAGCGTGACTGGTACAGCTTTAGTGATGAAGGACGGGCTTTGGACTGGTTGGGCTATGCCAGCCTGCCTAAGCTCGATTTTCAGTCGCCAGTGCTTGTGAACGAGATCTACGGTGGTGATGACAGCATTGTGCGCCACTGGTTAAAGGCTCCGTGGAACATGGACGGCTGGCGTCTGGACGTGGTGCATATGCTGGGTGAAGCGGGTGGGGCACGTAACAATATTGAGCACGTTGCCGGGATCACCCGTTCAGCAAAAGTCGCCCAGCCGGAGGCGTTTGTCTTTGGTGAGCATTTTGGTGATGCGCGTCAGTGGCTTCATGCCGATGCCGAAGACGCGGCGATGAACTATCGCGGCTTTACTTTCCCGCTGTGGGGATTCCTTGCCAATACCGATATTTCTTACGATCCGCAACTTATCGACGCCGAAACCTGCATGGCGTGGATGGACAACTACCGCGCCAGTCTGTCTCACCAGCAGCAGCTGCGGATGTTCAACCAGCTGGATAGCCACGACACAGCACGTTTCAAGTCGCTGCTGGGCAAAGACGTGGCGCGTCTGCCGCTGGCGGTGACCTGGCTCTTCACCTGGCCTGGGATCCCGTGTATTTACTACGGTGATGAAGTGGGACTGGACGGCAACAACGATCCGTTCTGTCGCAAAACCTTCCCGTGGGATCCGGCAAAACAGGACGCGTCGCTGTTCAGCCTGTATCAGCGTATGGCGAAACTGCGTAAACAGAACCAGGCTTTACGCTACGGCGGCTGCCAGGTGGTCTACGCGCATGATAACGTCGTGGTGTTTGCCCGGGTCTATAACCAGCAGCGCGTGCTGGTGGCCATTAACCGGGGTGAAGCCTGTGAAGTGGTGCTGGATGATTCCCCACTGCTCAGGGTGAAGGCATGGCAACTGAAAGAGGGTAAAGGCGACCTGCAAGAAGGGGTTTTGTCTCTGCCTGCGATTTCAGCCTGCATTTGGTTTGGTAATTAATCCCCTTTTGCAACCGGTGTATTACGCCGGTTGCAGAATATTCCCCAAAGTCGTTCTGTTAAATTAAACAGAGCGGACAAATTTCTTTAATATCGTCTAAATCAATTCTCGCTATACTCAAATTGCTTTATCAGACAGGGCCCTTTCTCATTTAGCACACAAAATCGTTTGCTTTTAACTAATTGATTAAAAGGTACTTTTATGTCTATTCGTGAACTGATTGACCCGTCCAATTCCGCACTGATTTTTATCGATCACCAGCCGCAGATGTCCTTTGGCGTGGCAAATATTGACCGTCAGTTATTGAAAAATAATACGGTTGCTCTGGCGAAAGCAGGCAAAATTTTTGATGTACCGGTTATCTATACGTCTGTAGAAACAAAGAGCTTCAGCGGTTATATCTGGCCTGAATTGCTGGCCGTCCATCCTGATGTAAAACCCATTGAACGTACCTCGATGAACTCCTGGGAAGATGACGCGTTTGTTGCGGCAGTTAAAGCCACAGGCCGCAAAAAACTCATCATTTCTGCCCTGTGGACAGAAGTGTGCCTGACCTTCCCGGCGCTGATGGCGCTGGATGAAGGCTTCGAAGTGTATGTAGTAACAGATACCTCCGGCGGGACCTCTGTTGATGCACACGAACGTGCTATCGACCGTATGGTGCAGGCAGGCGCAGTGCCTGTGACCTGGCAGCAGGTGTTGCTTGAGTACCAGCGCGACTGGTCACGTAAAGGCACTTATGACGCGGTGATGGATCTGGTGCGTGAGCATAGCGGGGCTTACGGCATGGGCGTTGATTATGCCTATACCCTCGTTCACGGTGCGCCAGAGCGCAAAGCGTAATCCTTTCAGGGCGGGGTTCTCCCGCCCATCAATGACCAGGGAACTTTTATGGCGCAAACATCACATGTGACGCTGGTGATCACCCATACGTTACTGCCTGGGCAAGCCGGGCGATACGAACAGTGGCTTGGCAAAATCATGCCCATCGCGGCTGAATTTCCCGGACATCTGGGGGCTAACGTCATCCGCCCGTCCGAAGGACAGAGCCTGTGGACGGTGATTATCCGCTTCGACACCATTGAGCACCTTTATGCCTGGACGCAGTCCGATACCCGTAATGTGCTGGTGAAAGAGATTGAGCCACTGCTGGCGGAAGGCGATAAAACGGAAGTGCGCACCGAGGCGGCATTCTGGTTCACTCCGCCAGAGACAAATGTGCGTAAGCCAAAGCAGTGGAAACAGTTTCTCATCACCCTGCTGGTTATCTTCCCCAGTACCAATGTGGTGCCGCTGGTGACTGGCGCGCTGCTTCCTGGCCTGAAAGGCACTTTACTGCTGCATTTGATTAACGATGCCTGTGTGGTCGCGCTGGTGGTCTGGCTGTGGATGCCCATCGTGACCCGTCTGTTTGCCGGATGGCTGAAAAAAGCCTGATCCGGTTCAAAGGAGTACGTTATGTCTCAAACTGCCACACTGATCTTAACGAAAGGTAAGATCCACACCCTTGATCGCGAAAATCCGCTGACGGAAGCGGTGGCTATCGCTAACGGCAAGATCCTCGCGACCGGGAATCACGATCGCATCATGAGTTATGCAACCCAGGGCACGCAAATTGTTGATTTGCAGGGAAGCACAGTGATCCCCGGTCTTAATGACTCCCACCTGCACCTGATTCGCGGCGGGCTGAACTACAACCTCGAATTACGCTGGGAAGGTGTCCCTTCCCTGGCAGACGCGTTACGGATGCTAAAAGATCAGGCCGACCGTACGCCATCTCCCCAGTGGGTCCGCGTTGTGGGCGGCTGGAGTGAATTCCAGTTTGCCGAACGCCGGATGCCCACCATCGAAGAGCTTAACGAGGCCGCTCCGGATACCCCGGTGTTTGTACTGCATCTCTACGATCGCGCGCTGCTCAACCGCGCTGCGCTCAAAGCCGTTGGCTATACCAAAGAGACACCAAACCCGCCGGGTGGGGAAATTGTGCGTGATAACAACGGCAATCCGACCGGGCTGCTGATCGCTAAACCGAATGCGATGATCCTCTACGCGACGCTGGCAAAAGGACCAAAGCTGCCGCTTGAACTGCAGGTGAACTCTACGCGTCAGTTTATGCGCGAGCTGAACCGCCTGGGGCTGACCAGTGCTATCGACGCAGGCGGCGGTTTCCAGAACTACCCTGAGGATTACGAGATAATTGAGCAACTGCACGCCAAAGAGCAGATGACGGTGCGTATTGCCTATAACCTCTTTACTCAGCGTCCAAAGCAAGAACTGGAAGACTTTGAACGCTGGACCGATATGCTCAAGCCAGGGCAGGGGACGGATTTCTACCGTGCTAACGGTGCAGGCGAGATGCTGGTTTTCTCGGCGGCGGATTTTGAAGACTTTCTCCAGCCGCGCCCGGATCTGCCTCAGGGTATGGAAGACGAACTGGAGCGCGTGGTGCGTCATCTGGTGGAAAACCGCTGGCCGTTCCGTCTGCACGCGACCTATGACGAATCCATCAGCCGGATGTTGGATGTGTTTGAGAAGGTAAACCGCGAGATCCCGTTCAACGGGCTGCACTGGTTCTTTGACCACGCTGAAACCATTACCGAGCGTAATATCGAACGCGTTAAAGCACTGGGCGGCGGGATTGCGGTGCAGCACCGTATGGCCTTCCAGGGGGAATACTTTGTTGATCGTTATGGTAAAGAGGCGGTGAAACATACGCCGCCGGTGGCGAAGATGCTGGAGCTGGGCGTACCGGTAGGGTTAGGGACGGACGCGACCCGTGTGGCGAGCTATAACCCGTGGACGGCGCTTTACTGGCTAGTGTCCGGGCGTACCGTGGGCGGGCTGGCGATGTATGACGACAACAACCGCCTGCCGCGCGATGTTGCGTTGGAACTGTGGACCGCAGGCAGCGCGTGGTTTTCCAGCGAGCAAGGTAAGAAGGGCCGTCTGGTTGAAGGTCAGCTTGCCGATCTGGTGGTGCTTTCGAAAGACTATTTCAGCGTGCAGGAAGAAGAGATTAAAGGCATCGAGTCGGTGCTGACCGTGGTGGATGGCAAGGTGGTGTACGCAGCCGGGCACTTTAGCCCGCTGTCACCACCGCCAATCCCGGTCGTGCCGGAATGGTCACCGGTGGTTAAGGTGCCTGGACATTATCGCTCAGCTCCGCCTGCTGCCAGCAAGGTGGGCGCGGTGGTGCAGATGCACCAGTGTATCGGGAGCTGTGGTGTGCATGGGCACGCGCACGACATAGCCCGTCAGTCAGATATTCCGGTGTCGGACGATCAGGCGTTCTGGGGCGTGCTGGGCTGTTCCTGCTTCGCGTTCTGAATAAAAAAAGGCCCGCATAAGCGGGCCTTTTTCGTAAACCGTGCCAATTACAGGCTGGATACGTTCTCTGCCAGGTACTTAGCAACACCTTCTGGAGATGCAGCCATACCTTCTTTCCCTTTTTCCCACTGAGCCGGGCACACTTCGCCGTGCTCTTCGTGGAATTGCAGCGCGTCAACCATACGCAGCATTTCGTCGATGTTACGACCCAGTGGCAGATCGTTCACCACCTGGTGACGAACGATGCCGTTCGCATCGATCAGGAAGGAGCCACGCAGTGCAACGCCAGCGTCCGGATGTTCGATACCGTAAGCCTGCTGGATTTCGCGTTTGATGTCCGCAACCATTGCGTATTTCACCGCACCGATGCCGCCGTTGTCGACAGGGGTGTTACGCCATGCGTTGTGTACAAATTCAGAGTCGAAGGAGACGCCAACAACTTCTACGCCACGCTTCTGGAATTCTTCGTAACGTTTGTCGAACGCGATCAGCTCAGACGGGCAAACGAAAGTGAAGTCCATTGGCCAGAAGAACAGAACGGTCGCTTTACCGTTGGTGTGCTGTTTGAAGTTGAAGTTTTCAACGATTTCACCGTTGCCCAGAACTGCTGCAGCTGTAAAATCCGGAGCCGGACGAGTTACCAGAACCATATGATTCTCCTGTAGATACTAAGGTTATTTGGAACGCAACGCGGGCCAGTATAGAGAGTGTCCGCTAATAAGACAAAGAGGTGGTGACAATCGTTCCACAAGCTTTCGCCTATCAATCATTCTTTAATTAAAGTTGCTTACTTTTGGCTTGAGCCATCATGCGCGGGTAAAACTGCCAGAAACGCGTTTCCAGCGCATCGTAATGCTCGTCCAGGTCATGCCAGGAGTCACGCAGCGCATCCAGGCGCGGGCGACGGCTCGCCATACCGTTCAATACATTCTGGATAAAGTCCATCTCGCGATAGCGCTCAAGCCAGCGTTCAGACCACAGGTAGTTATTCAGGTTCACAAAGCGCGGCGGTGAGTCGGGCAAAATGATCGACACCTGCTGATGGGCATAGCGCACAAACTCCGGTAATGGCATCTCTGGCGAGAGTTGCGCCCAGTGGCGCGACAGAAAATGGTCCCACATCACATCCAGCGTAATTGGCGCAACGCGGCGCGTTTCGGGGCGGAACCACGTTTTGGCTTCCGTCACTTCGGGCAGATTATCCGTCAGCACGTCGATACGGCGGTGCATAAAAATCCCATCGACTATCTCAGGGGAATAGTTCTCGGCAGGGTTACCGCGGACAAAATCGGCCAGCAAATTGCCGGAAAGAGAGCTGTCAGCAAGATGAGCGAGATGCAGGTGAGCGAGAAAATTCATGCGTTTTATTTGTCCGGTAGCGGCTAGTTGTTGCAGCAAAAGAGTGTGAGCACTAGACTATGCCGCCTGTTTTTAAGTCACGAGTATACGTCATGCGCGTCGCCGATTTTTCCTTTGAACTACCTGAATCCCTGATTGCTCACTATCCAATGCCTGAGCGCAGCAGCTGTCGCTTGCTGTCACTGGACGGGCCAACGGGCGCGCTGACGCACGGTACTTTCACCGATTTGCTCGACAAGCTCAACCCTGGCGACCTGCTGGTCTTTAACAATACCCGCGTGATCCCGGCGCGTCTGTTTGGCCGTAAAGCCAGTGGCGGCAAGATTGAAGTGCTGGTCGAACGTATGCTCGATGATAAACGTATTCTGGCACATATTCGCGCCTCTAAAGCGCCGAAGCCGGGTGCGGAACTGCTGCTGGGTGACGATGAGAGCATTAAAGCGACCATGACCGCGCGTCACGATGCGCTGTTTGAAGTGGAGTTTAATGACGAACGCACGGTGCTCGACATCCTGAACACCATCGGCCACATGCCGCTGCCGCCGTATATTGAGCGCCCGGACGAAGAGGCAGACCGCGAGCTTTACCAGACCGTCTACAGCCAGAAACCTGGCGCGGTAGCCGCACCGACGGCTGGCCTGCACTTTGACGACCCATTGCTTGAAAAACTGCGCGCAAAAGGCGTTGAGATGGCGTTCGTGACGCTGCACGTGGGCGCGGGGACTTTCCAGCCGGTACGTGTCGACAGTATCGAAGACCACATCATGCACTCCGAATATGCTGAAGTGCCGCAGGATGTTGTTGAGGCAGTGCTGGCGGCGAAAACCCGCGGCAGCCGCGTGATTGCTGTCGGTACAACCTCCGTACGCTCGCTGGAGAGCGCCGCGCAGGCTGCCAAAAATGACCTGATTGAGCCGTTCTTTGGCGATACGCAAATCTTTATTTACCCGGGCTACCAGTACAACGTGATTGATGCTCTGGTGACCAACTTCCATCTCCCTGAATCAACGTTGATTATGCTGGTTTCCGCCTTTGCGGGGTATCAGAATACGATGAACGCATACAAGTCTGCGGTAGAACAAAAATATCGCTTTTTTAGCTACGGGGACGCGATGTTTATCACGTACAATCCGCAGGCTTTGAATGAGCGTGTCGGGGAATAAGTCCGCGGCACCAGAATAATGTGTCGGACTGTTTTTCTGGCACAGAGGAATAAAAATGAAATTTGAACTCGATACCACCGATGGCCGTGCGCGTCGCGGTCGCCTGGTGTTTGATCGCGGCGTGGTGGAAACCCCCGCGTTTATGCCTGTGGGCACCTACGGCACCGTAAAAGGGATGACGCCGGAAGAAGTTGAAGCCACTGGCGCACAGATTATTCTCGGCAATACCTTCCACCTGTGGCTGCGTCCTGGTCAGGAGATCATGAAGCTGCACGGCGACCTGCATGACTTCATGCAGTGGAAAGGACCAATCCTCACCGATTCCGGCGGTTTCCAGGTCTTCAGCCTGGGTGATATCCGCAAAATAACTGAGCAGGGCGTTCACTTCCGTAACCCAATCAACGGCGATCCGATTTTCCTCGATCCTGAAAAATCGATGGAGATTCAGTACGATCTCGGTTCCGACATCGTGATGATCTTCGACGAATGTACGCCATATCCGGCGGACTGGGATTACGCGAAACGTTCCATGGAGATGTCTCTGCGTTGGGCGCAGCGTAGCCGCGACCGTTTTGACTCTCTCGAGAACAAAAACGCGCTGTTCGGCATTATCCAGGGCAGTGTTTACGAAGATTTACGCGATATCTCTGTTAAAGGTCTGGTAGAGATAGGTTTTGATGGCTACGCTGTCGGCGGTTTGGCTGTAGGTGAGCCGAAGGAAGACATGCATCGCATTCTTGAACATGTCTGCCCGCAAATACCAGCAGATAAACCACGTTACCTGATGGGTGTGGGTAAACCAGAAGATCTGGTTGAAGGTGTGCGCCGCGGCATTGATATGTTCGACTGCGTAATGCCAACCCGTAACGCGCGTAACGGTCATCTGTTTGTTACCGATGGCGTGGTGAAAATCCGTAACGCGAAGCATAAGAGTGACACCAGCCCGCTCGATTCTGAGTGCGATTGCTATACCTGTCGCAATTATTCCCGCGCGTATTTGCATCATCTCGATCGTTGCAATGAGATTTTGGGCGCGCGTCTCAATACCATTCATAATCTTCGTTATTATCAGCGCTTAATGGCTGGTTTACGTAAGGCTATTGAAGAGGGTAAATTAGAGAGCTTCGTGACCGATTTCTACCAACGTCAGGGTCGGGATGTTCCACCTTTGAACGTTGATTAATTTTAATAATGAGGGAATTTGAATGAGCTTTTTTATTTCTGATGCGGTAGCAGCAACTGGCGCGCCTTCTCAGGGCAGCCCAATGTCTCTGATTCTGATGCTGGTTGTGTTCGGTCTGATCTTCTATTTCATGATCCTGCGTCCACAGCAGAAGCGCACCAAAGAGCACAAAAACCTGATGAACTCTATCGCGAAAGGCGATGAAGTGCTGACCAACGGTGGCCTGGTGGGTCGCGTGACCAAAGTAGCTGAAAGCGGCTACATTGCTATCGCCCTGAACGACACCACTGAAGTGGTTATCAAACGTGACTTCGTAGCTGCCGTTCTGCCGAAAGGCACCATGAAGGCGCTGTAATCCCAACTTTTCCCAAAGGGAACTGCCGTGTTAAACCGTTATCCTTTGTGGAAGTACATCATGCTGGTCGTCGTGATTCTCGTCGGCCTGCTGTACGCGCTTCCCAACCTGTATGGTGAGGATCCGGCCGTTCAAATCACTGGCGCGCGCGGTGTCGCCGCCAGTGAGCAAACGCTGATCCAGGTCCAGAAAACGTTACAAGAAGAAAAAATTACCGCTAAGTCTGTGGCACTGGAAGAGGGCGCTATTCTTGCTCGCTTCGACACCACCGACACGCAGCTCCGCGCTCGTGAAGCGCTGATGGGCGTGCTGGGTGATAAATATGTCGTGGCGCTTAACCTTGCTCCTGCAACTCCGCGTTGGCTGGCTGCGCTTAATGCAGAGCCAATGAAGCTCGGTCTTGACCTGCGTGGTGGTGTTCACTTCCTGATGGAAGTGGATATGGACACCGCACTGGGCAAATTGCAGGAACAGAATATCGATAGCCTGCGCAGCGATCTGCGTGATAAAGGCATCGCGTACACCACCGTGCGTAAAGAAGATAACTACGGCATGAGCATCACGTTCCGCGACAGCGCGGCACGCGACCAGGCTGTAACTTACCTGTCTCAACGTCACCGTGACCTGGTTATTACCTCTCAGGGCAGCAACCAGCTGCGTGCCGTGATGACGGATGCGCGTCTGAGCGAAGCGCGTGAATACGCGGTTCAGCAGAACATCAACATTCTGCGTAACCGTGTAAACCAACTGGGTGTGGCTGAACCACTGGTACAGCGTCAGGGTGCTGACCGTATTGTGGTTGAACTGCCGGGTATCCAGGATACTGCGCGAGCGAAAGAGATTCTGGGTGCGACTGCAACGCTTGAGTTCCGTCTGGTTAACTCTAACGTCGATCAGTCCGCTGCTGCTGCGGGCCGTATTCCGGGCGACTCTGAAGTGAAACAGACACGTGAAGGCCAGCCAGTTGTGCTGTACAAACGCGTGATCCTGACCGGTGACCATATCACCGACTCCACTTCAAGCCAGGATGAATACAACCAGCCGCAGGTTAACATCTCGCTGGATAGCGCAGGTGGTAACATCATGTCTAACTTCACCAAGGACAATATCGGTAAACCGATGGCGACCTTGTTCGTGGAGTACAAAGACAGCGGTAAGAAAGATGCGAATGGCCGTGCAGTGCTGGTGAAAGAGGAAGAGGTGATTAACATCGCCAATATCCAGTCTCGTCTGGGTAACAGCTTCCGTATCACCGGTATTAACAACCCGAATGAAGCCCGCCAGCTGTCACTGCTGCTGCGTGCCGGTGCGCTGATTGCGCCAATTCAGATTGTTGAAGAACGTACCATTGGTCCAACCCTGGGTATGCAGAACATCAAACAGGGTCTGGAAGCGTGTCTGGCGGGTCTTGTTGTTTCAATCCTGTTCATGATCTTCTTCTATAAGAAGTTTGGTCTGATTGCGACAAGCGCGCTGCTGGCGAACCTGGTGATGATCATCGGCATTATGTCCCTGCTGCCGGGGGCGACGCTGACCATGCCGGGGATTGCGGGTATCGTTCTGACCCTTGCGGTGGCGGTCGACGCCAACGTACTGATCAACGAACGTATCAAAGAAGAGTTGAGCAACGGTCGCTCTGTGCAGCAGGCGATTGAAGAAGGCTATAAAGGTGCTTTCAGCTCCATCTTCGATGCGAACGTAACAACACTGATTAAGGTTCTTATCCTGTACGCAGTGGGTACTGGCGCAATCAAAGGCTTTGCAATTACAACCGGTATCGGTGTTGCAACGTCGATGTTTACCGCTATTGTCGGCACCCGTGCCATCGTGAACCTGCTGTACGGCGGCAAGCGCGTCAAAAAGCTGTCTATCTGAGGAGTGCGTTGTGGCACAGGAATATACTGTTGAACAATTGAACCACGGCCGTAAAGTCTGGGACTTTATGCGCTGGGACTACTGGGCCTTCGGCATTTCAGGTTTTTTGCTGATTGTCTCCATCGCCATTATGGGCGTGAAAGGCTTTAACTGGGGGCTCGATTTTACCGGCGGTACGGTAATTGAAATCTCTCTGGAAAAACCGGTCGATATGGACCAGATGCGCCTGTCACTGCAGAAGGCGGGCTTTGAAGAGCCGTTGCTGCAGAATTTCGGTAGCAGCCGCGACATCATGGTACGTATGCCTCCGGTACACGACGCCAACGGCAGCCAGGAGCTGGGTAGCAAGGTCGTTAATGTAATTAACGAATCGACCAGCCAGAATGCGGCGGTGAAGCGTATTGAGTTCGTTGGCCCGAGCGTAGGTGCAGACCTGGCGCAGACCGGTGCGATGGCGCTGATGGTGGCGCTGATCTCCATCCTGATCTACGTTGGCTTCCGCTTCGAGTGGCGCCTGGCGGCAGGCGTGGTTATCGCGCTGGCGCACGACGTGGTGATCACCATGGGCGTACTGTCGCTGTTCCACATTGAGATTGACCTGACTATCGTGGCATCCCTGATGTCCGTTATCGGTTACTCACTGAACGACAGTATCGTGGTATCTGACCGTATTCGTGAAAACTTCCGTAAGATCCGTCGCGGTACGCCGTACGAAATCTTTAACGTGTCGTTGACCCAGACGCTGCACCGTACGTTGATCACATCCGGTACAACCTTGATGGTTATCCTGATGCTGTATCTCTTCGGTGGCCCGGTGCTGGAAGGCTTCTCACTGACCATGCTGATTGGTGTGACTATCGGTACTGCTTCGTCTATTTACGTTGCATCCGCTCTGGCACTGAAACTCGGCATGAGACGTGAGCACCTGCTCCAGCAGAAAGTCGAAAAAGAAGGGGCGGACCAACCGTCAATTCTGCCGTAAGACATTGTCTTATGCATAAAAAAATCCCGGTCTGTTGGCCGGGATTTTTTTTTATCTGCTGCTGACAAACCCTCCTGACAGTATGCTGTCAGGAGGGCTGTCATACACTCTTTCTGAACCCAAACAACAGGCAGGAGGAAGTATGAAAAGTGTCATTAACTGGTTTGAAATTCCCGTCGCGGATATGGATCGCGCCATCAAATTCTACGAGCCGGTAATGCAGGTCGCGCTGCGTCGCGAAAAAATGGATTGTGCAGAGCTGGCGGTGTTCCCGCATGACGATCCGGCGACCGGTGGCGCGCTGGCTAAATTTGATGGCATTACACCCTCACAGCAGGGCGCTATTATTTATCTGCATACTGACAATCTGGCCGCCACGCTCGACAGAATCGCGTCTGCGGGCGGAGAATGTGTGTTTGGCCCGCTGGAGCTGCCACGTGGTATCGGCACCATTGCCCTGTTTACCGACAGCGAAGGTAACCGGGTTGGCCTTCATCAACCCGCCTGAGAGCTAAAGAGACTATGACCCGACGCGCTGACCGTTTATTTCAGATTGTGCAGATCCTGCGGGGCAGGCGTCTGACGACGGCAGCGCATCTGGCAGAGCGACTCGGGGTTTCTGAGAGAACCGTTTATCGCGATATCCGCGACCTTTCCCTTTCTGGAGTGCCGGTGGAAGGTGAGGCGGGGAGTGGTTATCGTCTGATGTCCGGTTTCGACTTACCCCCGCTGATGCTGACAAACAAAGAGTCTGAAGCATTGATGGTGGCGATCCGTCTGCTGAAAACCTGGGGCGGGGAATCACTGTCGCGTGAGCTGGAATCGGCCCAGGAAAAGGTGCTGGCGATCCTGCCGGAAGAGAGTCGTCGCAAGGCAGAGCAGACACGCATTTATGCGCCGGATATTGCCCTGCAAAACCACTCCCGCAATCACTTCGATGTGATTCATCAGGCGATATCTGCCCAGCGGGTTCTGGCACTGCATTATCGGGATGAAGCCGGGCAGCTCTCAAAGCGAGAGGTTCAGCCGCTGGGGCTGTTCTTCTGGGGAGAACGCTGGCTGCTGGCAGCCTGGTGTGAAAGGCGCGATGACTACCGCTGCTTCCGACTCGACAGGTGTTTGAATATTGCATCGACGGAGAGACGCTTTAGCGAGAGTGCAGACAGGTCTCTGGCGGATTTTCTCAGGAAGGTGAAGCAGTAAAAAGCCGGGTGGCGAGGTAAAAGCAAAACGGCAACATACGTTGCCGTTTTTTGCGTTTGCACCCTCTCCCGTGTGAGAGGGAAGGGGTGAGGGCATCAGCCCGCACAATCCCGCAGTGATTAGAAGTTGTAACCTACTACCAGGTAACCACCCCAACCGGTAGAACGAACGCTGAAGTCGCCGTCGCCGAAGTTCAGGCTGGCGTCGTCGTTCCACTGACCACCGTTGTGCCAGTAACGCGCAACAACAGAGTAGTGCCAGTGATCGTAGTTCAGCGCCAGGATGTGGCTGGAAGCGATGGAGTTGTTGGTACGCGCTTTCTTACCGTTCAGATCACGGAAGTCGTTGTCGCCCAGGTCTGAACCCCAGTCAAAGTTGGTGAAGCCGATGTAGCTCAGGTTGCCGCCCCACAGCTGGGTAATTGGCACAAAGTATTTCACTTTGAAACGGTAGCCATCCCACTCGTTCTCGTTCGCTGCACCGTAGTTCTGCCACTGGTATTTCGCGTAGACGTTCATGGACAGGCTCATCGGCAGGCCAGTGTCGATGTCCGTACCCAGACCCATATACCAGGTGCTCTGACGACCGGACTTGTTGCGGCCCATGTCGTAGATGTAGTTGTTTGCGAAGTACCACTCTTTGAATGGACCGAACGCCAGGCTGGTGCCGGTCAGCTTATCGATGGAGAAGCGTGGTTCAATTTCCATGAACAGCGGCGAGCCGTGGTTCCAGATACCTTTTGCATCGGTATTACCACCAAAGAAGACCGGCGCATCCATATAGCCGTAGAAATCAAACCAGTCTTTCTTGGCAAATGCTTCGTACTCCAGGTAGGTATCGTTACGGATCTGTGGTCCGAAACGGGTGTGGTAGCTGCCTACCACGTTTACGCTCTGATGCCACCAGTCGGAAACGTATTCTGGTTTATCGTTTTCTGCTGCGTTAGCAGTGAAAGAAGAGGAAAGTGCCAGCGCTGCGCCGGCTGCAAGTAATGTTTTTTTCATAATCATGCCACTGATTGAAATTCCCTTCCGGGAGTGAAAAATGCGCGATTTGCGTTTCAAAATATTTCGTGTTTCTGCGGAGCCTATTATAGGAATCCTTGCTCACAAAAATATGTGTTGTTTCACATATCTCTCACGTGCGTAATCGATTGCGTTCACGTTTGCGTACTTTAAACGGCCGGGATTGTAACGGCAAACATTTATGTTGCCAATCCATACGAAATGTAAATGTTAGCGGAGTGACATTGCACTCCGCTGAAAAGGGGGGTTATTGCGCGGCGGGCTGGATATCGTGAATGCGGATAAAACCTAACTGATCCGGGGTAAGACCACTCAGCTGGAGCGGAATATCAACATCGCTCGGAGCCAGTGTACTGGCGGGAGCCGTGAAGAGTTGGTTCTTCACGTTCACTTCCTGGTAGCTCTCGGTGGTGCCCTGAATCTGACCCCACTCTACGGTGCCGCTAAATGCAGGCAGCGGATCGTTGGACTCACCGTGAATGCGCAATGTTACTCGAGTACCATCTGCATTGGCCGCCACATTGACCATCGACATTTTCAGCGTGCCAATCTGGCTATTGAGCCGGGCAGGGGTATTTGCCCCTGGCAGCAGATATACGCCGCTGGTGGATTTCACATTCAGCGCGTTTTGCTGAGTGATCTTCACCGTCTCCTTATTCAGCTTATCCATGGCTGAATTGAGCGTGCTCACGCTTTGTTTCATTTCGTGAACTTCAGTTTGCTGTGCACAGGCACTCAGTGTGAAGAGACTTCCCACCAGGAAAATTCTTATGTAACGTCTTGTCATTGCGTTAATTTCCTTGAAGTAACGGATTACCGTAATGGTAGCCAGCATCTTACCGCCAGGTATAGATCCTTTGTCTCAAAAAGCTCTTCCTTTGTTGTCAGCCCAGATCAGGGTAAAATAGAGGGAAGTTAACCGGATAGTCAGGACACCGTATGCATTGCCCATTCTGCTCCGCTGTGGATACCAAAGTAATCGACTCTCGTCTTGTGGGCGAAGGCTCGTCTGTACGCCGTCGTCGGCAATGTCTGGTGTGTAATGAACGTTTCACCACTTTCGAAGTGGCTGAACTTGTGATGCCGCGCGTGGTGAAAAGCAACGACGTGCGTGAGCCATTCAACGAAGAAAAACTGCGCAGCGGGATGCTAAAAGCACTGGAAAAACGGCCAGTCAGCGCAGATGACGTTGAAACAGCGTTAAATCATATTAAATCCTATCTTCGTGGTTTAGGGGAGCGCGAGGTGCCGAGTAAAATGATCGGCAACCTGGTGATGGAGCAGCTTAAAAAGCTCGATAAAGTCGCGTACATCCGCTTCGCCTCTGTGTACCGCAGTTTCGAAGATATCAAAGAGTTCGGCGAAGAGATCGCCCGCCTACAGGATTAAGCTCATGCAGGATGAGATTTACATGGCGCGAGCGCTGAAACTGGCGCAGCGCGGGCGTTTTACCACCCATCCCAACCCGAATGTCGGCTGTGTCATTGTGAAAGATGGCGAGATTGTCGGTGAGGGTTTCCATTATCGCGCCGGTGAGCCTCATGCTGAAGTTCATGCCCTGCGTATGGCGGGTGAAAAGGCGCGTGGCGCGACAGCGTACGTGACCCTTGAGCCTTGCAGCCACCACGGGCGTACCCCACCGTGCTGCGAAGCCCTGATTGCAGCAGGCGTTTCGCGGGTGGTCGCAGCGATGCAGGATCCCAATCCGCAGGTTGCCGGGCGCGGCCTTTACCGGCTGCAACAAGAAGGTATCGACGTCAGCCATGGTCTGATGATGAACGATGCCGAGGCCATTAATAAGGGTTTCCTTAAGCGTATGCGCACGGGGTTCCCGTTTATCCAGCTGAAGCTGGGCGCTTCGCTTGATGGTCGTACGGCGATGGCTAACGGTGAAAGCCAGTGGATAACGTCACCGCAAGCAAGGCGCGATGTGCAACGTCTGCGCGCGCAAAGCCATGCTATCCTCACCAGCAGTGAAACCGTTTTGGCTGACAACCCGGCGATGACTGTTCGCTGGGATGAACTGAATGCCGATACTCAGGCGCTTTATCCGCAGGAAAATTTGCGTCAGCCGCTGCGTATTGTGATTGATAGCCAGAATCGCGTGACGCCGGAGCACCGCATCGTCCAGCAGCCAGGCGAAACCTGGTTTACCCGGACCAAAGCAGACGATCGCAGCTGGCCGGAAGGTGTTCGTAGCATTATGGTGCCGGAGCACAACGGGCATCTCGATTTAGTGGTGCTGATGATGCTGCTTGGCAAACAACAGGTGAACAGCATCTGGGTGGAAGCGGGGCCAACGCTTGCCGGTGCGCTGTTCCAGGCAGGGCTTGTGGATGAACTGATAGTCTACGTTGCCCCTAAACTGCTAGGAAACGCTGCACGCGGGTTGTTTGTGTTGCCAGGCCTTGAAAAACTGGCCGATGCCCCACAACTCAAATTCAGCGAGATTCGTCCGGTTGGCCCGGATGTCTGCCTCCATTTAACGACAGCGTAATTGCTCCTGAAATAGGGAAGCAGTGCGCAAAGTATTATGATAAAATCCGCCCCCCTGCGGGGCCAAATGAACCCGTAAAGGAAGAGTATGAACATTATTGAAGCTGCTGTAGCTACCCCGGACGCTCGCGTCGCCATCACCATTGCGCGTTTCAACAACTTCATCAACGACAGCCTGCTGGAAGGTGCGATTGACGCCCTGAAACGTATCGGCCAGGTTAAAGATGACAACATTACCGTTGTTTGGGTTCCAGGTGCTTACGAACTGCCACTGGCAGCAGGCGCGCTGGCAAAAACCGGTAAGTACGACGCGGTGATTGCACTGGGTACTGTTATTCGTGGCGGCACTGCGCACTTCGAATACGTTGCGGGTGGTGCAAGCAATGGTCTGGCACACGTTGCGCAGGATGCTGAAATTCCTGTCGCGTTTGGCGTGCTGACCACTGAAAGTATTGAACAAGCCATCGAACGCGCTGGCACCAAAGCCGGTAATAAAGGTGCAGAAGCTGCACTGACCGCGCTTGAGATGATCAATGTATTGAAAGCCATCAAGGCCTGATTTTTTTGTAAGGGGAATTCCGTGAAACCTGCTGCTCGTCGCCGCGCCCGTGAATGTGCCGTCCAGGCACTTTACTCCTGGCAGTTGTCCCAGAACGACATCGCTGATGTTGAATACCAGTTCCTGTCAGAGCAAGACGTGAAAGACGTTGATGTTCTGTACTTCCGTGAACTGCTGTCGGGAGTGGCGACTAATAGCGCGTATCTCGATGGTCTGATGAAGCCATACCTGTCTCGTCTGCTCGACGAGCTGGGTCAGGTTGAAAAAGCAGTGTTGCGTATTGCGCTGTTTGAGCTGTCAAAACGTGATGATGTGCCGTACAAAGTGGCCATCAACGAAGCGATCGAACTGGCGAAAACCTTCGGTGCTGAAGACAGCCACAAATTTGTAAACGGCGTGCTGGATAAAGCCGCACCTGCGATCCGTCCCCACAAAAAGTGATCCGCAAACCGGAGTTTCGCATTGCCTTGCCGGCAGTGCGGCTCCGGTTTTTTCTTTTATCTGCTGAGGCATAACGCATGGCATGTGGCGAATTTTCCCTTATTGCCCGTTATTTCGACCGAGTCAGAACCTCTCGTCTTGATGTTGAAACTGGAATCGGCGACGACTGCGCACTTCTCAATATTCCCGAAAAACAGACGCTGGCGATCAGCACCGACACCTTAGTGTGCGGACGTCATTTCTTACCTGATATCGATCCTGCTGACCTGGCGTATAAAGCGCTGGCGGTGAACGTGAGCGATCTGGCGGCAATGGGCGCCGATCCTGCGTGGCTAACGCTGGCATTAACCCTGCCGAATGTTGATGAAGCCTGGCTCGAAACGTTCAGCGATGCGCTGTTTGAACAACTCAATTACTACGATATGCAGCTGATTGGCGGTGATACCACCGGCGGACCGCTGTCGATGACGCTGGCTATCCACGGCTATGTGCCTGTTGGGCGCGCACTTAAGCGCTCGGGAGCAAAACCGGGTGACTGGATCTACGTAACCGGTACGCCGGGCGATAGCGCCGCAGGGCTGGCTATTCTTCAGGAACGTTTAACGGTTGACGATGCCGATGACGCTGCCTATCTGATGAAACGCCATCTGCGGCCAACGCCGCGAATTCTTCACGGCCAGGCCCTGCGCGAGCGCGCCAGCTCGGCTATCGATCTCTCTGACGGGCTGATCTCCGATCTGGGTCATATCCTGAAGGCCAGCGGTACAGGGGCGCGTGTTGATCTGGATCTGTTCCCGCTTTCCGCGCAAATCCGTCGCCATGTCGAACCCGAGCAGGCCTTGCGCTGGGCGCTGTCCGGTGGTGAAGATTATGAGCTGTGCTTTACCGTTCCGGAACTGAATCGCGGTACGCTGGATGTGGCGCTGGGTCACCTGGGTGTGCCGTATACCTGTATCGGGCAGATCCTTCCTGAAAGTGAAGGGATGCAGTTTGTCCGCGAAGGTGCGCCGGTCACGCTCGACTGGAAAGGATACGATCACTTCGCGTAAGTTTTTTGCCGGGCAAGGCGAAGCCGCCACCCGGCGTTTATTTATTTAAATCCCACCACAGGATGCGGCTCGTACGGCGTTTCCAGCTCGGCAATCTGCTCCGGCGTCAGGGTTATATCTACGGCATTGAGCAACTCGTCCAGTTGCTCTTCACGCGATGTGCCAATGATCGGTGCTGCAACTCCACGTTTGCTCAGTAACCACGCCAGCGCGACCTGCGCTCGCGTCGCTCCGGTATCGTCGGCTATTCCCGCCAGGCGTTCGGCAATCAGGGCATCACTGGCCTCAGTGGCGTCATACAAAGTTTTACCAAATGCATCCGACACCGAACGGGCTGTGGTTTCGCCCCACGGGCGGGTTAAACGTCCGCGAGCCAGCGGGCTCCACGGAATAACTGCCACCCCCTCCTGATAACAGAGCGGCAACATTTCACGTTCTTCTTCACGATAGATCAGATTGTAGTGATCCTGCATGGTGACAAAGCGCGCCCAGCCGTGCTGTGCCTGAAGGTTTAACGCGGCCGCAAACTGGGCTGCATGCATGGAAGAGGCGCCGATGTAACGTGCTTTACCGGCTTTGACCACATCATTAAGCGCTTCCAGCGTCACTTCGGCAGGCGTGTTGTAATCCCAGCGGTGGATTTGCAGAAGATCGACATAATCCATATTCAGGCGTCTGAGGCTGTCGTCAATGGAACGCAGGATCTGCCCGCGTGAAAGCCCTTCTGGTAAATCGCCGGTCTTATGGAAGACTTTTGTCGCCACCACCACTTCATCGCGGCGTGCAAAGTCACGCAGGGCGCGCCCGACTATCTCTTCGCTGCTGCCGTCTGAGTAGCTGTTGGCGGTGTCAAAGAAGTTAATGCCGCCGTCGATGGCGTGTTTGATGATAAGACGACTGCTCTCTTCCGGCAGTGTCCAGGCGTGATTTCCCCGGTCAGGTTCGCCAAATGTCATGCAGCCGAGACAAAGTCGGGAAACCTTAAGGTCTGTTTTTCCTAATGTATTGTATCGCATGGTTCCACTCCTGCTGATTGCGTAAAGCGTTACCTTTAAGCATAGCAGGAGCGGAAAGGGGAGGGCTTAGGCCAGCCAGATGCGGATTTTAGCTTCAATACCTTCGGCATCAAGGCCGATGGTTGCACGGGCTTCGTCTTGCGTCCCTTGCGGGATAAAGTGGTCTGGCAAACCGAGGTTCAGAACCGGCACGGCCTTACGGTTTGCCATCAGCACCTCGTTCACGCCGCTACCTGCACCGCCCATAATGGCGTTCTCTTCGAGCGTCACCAGCACGTCATGGCCTTCAGCCATGCTCAGGATCAGGGATTCATCAAGCGGCTTAACGAAGCGCATATCCACCAGCGTGGCATTCAGCGTTTCGGCCACTTTTGCCGCTTCCGGCATCAGCGTGCCGAAGTTCAGGATCGCCACTTTCTCACCGCGACGCTTCACCAGGCCTTTACCGATCGCCAGTTTTTCCAGCGGCTGAAGTGCAACGCCCAGGGCATTGCCGCGCGGGTAGCGAACCGCGCTCGGACCGTCCTGGTAGTGGTAACCGGTAAACAGCATCTGGCGACATTCGTTTTCGTCGCTTGGGGTCATGATAACCATGTCCGGGATGCAGCGCAGGAAGGAGAGGTCAAATGCCCCCTGATGCGTCTGCCCGTCGGCACCCACGATCCCTGCACGGTCGATAGCGAACAGCACCGGCAGTTTCTGGATGGCGACGTCATGGATCACCTGGTCATAGGCGCGTTGCAGGAAGGTGGAGTAAATCGCGACAACCGGTTTGTAGCCGCCGATCGCCAGCCCTGCCGCGAACGTCACCGCGTGTTGTTCCGCAATGGCGACGTCGAAATACTGGTCAGGGTATTTTTTCGAGAACTCCACCATGCCAGAACCTTCGCGCATGGCCGGGGTGATGGCCATTAGCTTGTTATCTTTGGCCGCCGTTTCGCACAGCCAGTCACCGAAGATTTTTGAATAGCTCGGCATCCCGCCGCTGCTTTTTGGCAGACAGCCGCTGGTTGGGTCGAATTTCGGTACCGCGTGGAAGGTAATCGGGTCTTTTTCCGCAGGTTCGTAACCACGCCCTTTCTTGGTCATGATGTGCAGGAACTGCGGGCCTTTCAGGTCGCGCATGTTCTTGAGCGTGGACACCAGCCCCAGAACGTCGTGGCCGTCGACCGGGCCGATATAGTTAAAGCCCAGTTCTTCAAACAGCGTGCCAGGCACAACCATACCTTTGATATGTTCTTCGGTACGCTTGAGCAGCTCTTTAATTGGCGGAACGCCAGAGAAGACTTTTTTACCGCCTTCGCGAAGCGTGGAGTAGAGCTTGCCAGAGAGCAATTGTGCCAGGTGGTTATTCAGCGCGCCAACGTTCTCCGAGATAGACATCTCGTTGTCGTTGAGAATAACCAGCATGTCCGGCTTGATATCGCCCGCATGGTTCATGGCTTCAAACGCCATACCGGCGGTGATCGCCCCGTCACCAATCACGCAGACAGTGCGGCGCTGCTTGTTCTCTTTTTCGGCAGCGACAGCGATACCGATACCCGCAGAAATGGAGGTAGAAGAGTGGCCGACGCTTAATACATCGAATTCACTCTCACCGCGCCACGGGAACGGATGCAAGCCGCCTTTCTGGCGAATAGTGCCAATCTTATCGCGACGGCCAGTCAGAATTTTGTGCGGATATGCCTGGTGACCCACGTCCCAGATTAACTGATCAAACGGCGTGTTATAGACGTAATGCAGCGCCACGGTCAGTTCAACCGTGCCAAGCCCGGAGGCGAAATGGCCGCTGGAGCGGCTAACGCTGTCGAGCAGGTAGCGACGCAGTTCGTCGCACAATTTCGGCAGGCTCTCTTTCGGCAACAGGCGCAACTCCTGGGTGGAGTCAACTAACGCCAGTGTCGGGTATTTGGCAATATCAAAACTCATCAAAGGCTCATCGAGATATACAGTTTATTTATCACGCTGGATTATATAGTCCGCTAGCGCTTCCAGTGCCGAGGTATCCAGTGATTGCGCGGCCAGTTGATTCAGTGACTGGCGGGCATCATCAATCAGGTCCCGGGCTTTACGTTGGGCTTGCTCAAGGCCCAGAAGGGCGGGATAGGTGCTTTTGCCAAGCTGCTGATCGGCACCCTGACGTTTACCCAATGTTGCAGTATCGCCCACCACATCCAGAATGTCATCCTGAACCTGGAACGCCAGACCGATACTTTCTGCGTATCTGTCCAGAATCGGCAGGGCTTTGCGTCCCTGTTCACCCGCACTCAGCGCACCCAGACGAACGGCTGCGCGAATTAAGGCACCCGTTTTGTGACGGTGAATACGCTCAAGCTGTTCCAGATTAACCTGACGTCCTTCGGCCTCAAGATCCAGCGCTTGCCCGCCGCACATCCCTGCAACGCCACTGGCCATTGCCAGCTCGGAAACCATTGCCAGGCGATCGCGGTCGGCCACTTCGGCCATTGGTGCATCGCTTAAAATCGAAAACGCCAGCGTTTGCAGGGCATCACCCGCCAGAATGGCATTCGCTTCGCCAAACTTGATGTGGCAGGTTGGTTGACCACGACGCAAATCGTCGTTGTCCATGGCCGGCAAATCGTCATGGATCAGCGAGTAAGCATGGATGCATTCAACGGCAGCAGCCGGTGCATCCAGGGTGTTTTCACTGATGCCAAACATCTTTCCGGTGGCGTAGACCAGGAACGGGCGCAGGCGCTTTCCACCCAAGAGTGCGCCATAGTGCATGGCCTCAACCAGTGGAGTGTTCTGAAAAGGCTGCGGCTCAATAAAACGGCGCAACGCATCGTTGGCACGCACAACGCACGCCTGAAGCTGTGTGGAAAAATCCATTTACTCGGCGTCCGGTGTGAAAGGTGTCGTCGCGGCGTCTTCGGCTTCGGAGAGCAGGATCTGCACGCGTTGTTCAGCCTGCTGTAATTTAATCTGCCCCTGGCGTGCAAGCTGCACCCCACGTTCAAATTCGTTGAGTGCGTCTTCCAGCGGCAGATCGCCACTCTCAAGACGGGTTACAATTTGCTCCAGTTCACTCAGCGCAGTTTCGAAACTGGCCGGTGCGTCATTTTTCTTCGGCATAGTGAATGTCTGACTCTCATATTTTCTGCCCTGTCATGGTAACGGACTCGGGCGGATAAGCAAATAACGCGCAATGTGCACAGGAGCCGCGTGATAGTGGTATACTTGCGCGCCTGGATACAGCCTTCGGTATAGGGGCTGTTGTACTTTTCCATTACAAGCCTTAATAAGCTTGCCTAAGAAACATTGCCGCCATGAAGTTTATCATTAAATTGTTCCCTGAAATCACTATCAAAAGCCAATCTGTGCGTTTGCGCTTTATTAAAATTTTGACCGGGAACATCCGTAACGTTCTGAAGCATTATGACGAAACGCTGGCCGTTGTTCGTCACTGGGATCACGTTGAAGTTCGCGCCAAAGACGAAAACAAGCGTCTTGATATCCGCGACGCGCTGACCCGTATTCCGGGGATCCACCATATTCTTGAAGTGGAAGATGTCCCGTTTACCGACATGCACGACATCTTCGAAAAAGCGCTGGTGCAGTATCGCGACCAGATCGAAGGTAAAACCTTCTGTGTCCGCGTGAAGCGCCGTGGCAAACACGAATTTAGCTCTATTGAAGTGGAACGTTACGTGGGCGGCGGTCTGAACCAGCACGTTGAGACTGCGCGCGTACGCCTGACTAACCCGGACGTGACCGTTAACCTGGAGATCGAAAACGATCGCCTGTTGTTGGTGAAAGGTCGTTATGAAGGTATCGGTGGTTTCCCGATCGGGACGCAGGAAGATGTGTTGTCCCTGATTTCCGGCGGTTTTGACTCCGGTGTTTCCAGCTACATGCTGATGCGTCGTGGCTGTCGCGTTCACTACTGCTTCTTTAACCTGGGCGGCGCGGCGCATGAGATCGGTGTCCGTCAGGTGGCGCATTACCTGTGGAACCGCTTCGGCAGCTCGCACCGCGTGCGTTTTGTGGCGATCAACTTTGAGCCAGTGGTTGGCGAAATCCTCGAAAAAGTGGACGACGGCCAGATGGGCGTGGTGCTGAAACGTATGATGGTGCGTGCAGCGTCAAAAGTGGCGGAGCGTTACGGTGTGCAGGCGCTGGTAACCGGTGAAGCGCTGGGCCAGGTGTCCAGCCAGACGCTGACCAACCTGCGTCTTATCGACAATGTGTCTGATACCCTGATCCTGCGTCCGCTTATCTCTCATGATAAAGAACACATCATCGACCTGGCGCGCGAAATCGGCACCGAAGATTTTGCCCGCACCATGCCGGAATATTGTGGCGTTATCTCAAAAAGCCCAACCGTTAAGGCGGTGAAAGCGAAGATTGAAGCGGAAGAAGAGAACTTCGATTTCGCTATTCTGGAGAAGGTGGTGGCGGAAGCGTCCAACATCGATATCC
Source organism: Enterobacter sp. C4G1 (assembly GCF_052886895.1). Lineage (NCBI taxonomy): Bacteria > Pseudomonadati > Pseudomonadota > Gammaproteobacteria > Enterobacterales > Enterobacteriaceae > Enterobacter > Enterobacter sp. C4G1. The sequence continues at coordinate 2,129,605 of NZ_JBQVVV010000001.1, forward strand.
GTGAGATTGCACAGCAGACCGAACAGGACGTGGTTGAAGTTGAAACCGTCAGCGGTTTTGGCGCTAACGATGTGATCCTGGATATCCGTTCCATCGACGAACAGGATGCTAAACCGTTGAACGTCGAAGGCGTTGAGGTGATGCCGCTGCCGTTCTACAAGCTGAGCACGAAATTTGGCGACCTCGACAAGGGCAAAACGTACCTGCTGTGGTGCGAGCGTGGCGTGATGAGCCGCTTGCAGGCGCTGTATCTGCGCGAGCAGGGCTTTGCTAATGTGAAGGTGTATCGTCCGTAGCATTTTGTCGGGGAGTGCGGCCTGATGCCCTCACCCCGGCCCTCTCCCGGTGGGAGAGGGAGAAAAGATGAGCACGTGTAGGCCGGGTAAGGCGTAGCCGCCACCCGGCTTTTTTACGCTCTAAGCTTCGTAGTAATTATAAATTCCCGCCGGCATGACCAGCGACGATGCGACCTCGTATGCCTTTTCACGCCCGACCAGCAGGTCGATAATCTTCAGCGCAAAATCAATCGCGGTTCCCGGCCCCTGGCTGGTGAGCAGATTGACGCGCGGATCCCAGACCACGCGTTTATCGACCCACTGGTCTTCCGGGATACGGTCTTTCAGCGTCGGGAAACCGGTCATATTGCCTATCGGGAAAATATCGTGCGGAACCAGCACCGTTCCGGCCGCGGCGCAAATTGTGGCGACGATACGGCCAGAGAGGTGAAACTGCCTGACCGTTTCGACGAGCAGTGGGCTGTCGCGAAAACACTCTGCGCCCTTCAGGCCGCCGGGCAGAACGATAATGTCATAATCACCATCAGCCACCTGTACCAGCGGGGCATCTGCGAGGATTTTCACCCCACGTGAGCAGGTGATAGCCAGGTTACCGTCGCTGGCAACGCTCGCGGTGGTGACATTAATACCGCCCCGCACCATCAGGTCGATGGTGGTGACGGCTTCCATTTCTTCGCTACCAGGGGCGAGGCATACCAGTGCCGACGCGCTCATACTCACTCTCCTTACGTTTAACCAGGTCATACAGGCGGGCGTTTTCCGGTACGGCAATACCGTGCGCACGGGCGCGTTTTAACAGATAGCCGGTGATGTAGTCTATCTCGGTGTGGCGCAACGCCCGAACGTCCTGCAACATCGAAGAGATATTTTCTGCCGTACTATCAATAACCTGCTCGACATAATAGCGTAAATCGTCTGCCGAGGTGTGTAAGCCTTCACGTTCGATAACAGAGGCAACTTCAGCACACAGGGTTGTGACCTCTTGCAGATGGTTTTTTAGCTCGCCGTTAGGGCAATCCCACAGCGCCGTGAGCGGGTTGATGACGCAATTAACCGCCAGTTTGCGCCACAGTTGAGGACGAATGTTGTTGTGCCAGGCGACGTCTGGCAGCACCTTTTGCAGAACGTCAGCCAGATAACTGTAGTCACCATCCTGTTCGCGAGCCGGGCCAATATGGGTGACGCCGCTGGCGACATGCACAATGATATTGCCATCACGCCGTGCGGCATGGGTGGTTGTCGCCATCAGCAGCGGCTGCGGGATGCTTTTCAGCTCATCAATGGTTCCCATGCCGTTATGCAGCAGCAGGATGGGCGATGTCGGGGGCAGTTGAGCCGCGAGGGTTTTCACCGCATCCGATACCTGCCACGCTTTGAGCGTGACCAGCAACAGGTCGCTTTGCGCAAGGAAATCAGGATCGTTTGCAGTGAGTGATTCGTTAAAGATGCTTCCGTCTTCATCTATCAGGTTTACACTACAGTAGGGCTGGGGCACACGCAGCCAACCTTGTACCTCGTGTCCGTGTTTGCATAGTGCCGTCAGCCATAGTTGACCAAGGGCTCCGCATCCAAGCACTGTAATTTTCATTGTTCCTCCTCACCTGCAACTGCGCCAGGTGTTACGGCCTAAGTATAGCGCCGTCAGCTAAGCTTCTCGTTATGCCTCGTTGCGGGTATTATGCAACGCAACAAAAATGAAGGGAGAAGAAAAGATGCCATCTTTCGATATTGTTTCCGAAGTTGATATCCAGGAAGTTCGTAACGGCGTAGATAATGCAAGCCGTGAAGTTGAGTCACGTTTTGATTTTCGTGGCGTAGAGGCGACTTTTGAGCTGAACGATGCAAATAAGACTATCAAGGTTCTGAGCGAGTCTGATTTCCAGGTCAATCAGCTGCTTGATATTCTGCGTGCCAAATTGCTGAAACGCGGCATTGAAGGCGCGTCTCTTGATGTGCCAGAAGAGTTCGTGCATAGCGGTAAAACCTGGTTTGTTGAAGCCAAACTGAAGCAGGGCATTGAGAGCGCGGTGCAGAAAAAACTCGTTAAGCTCATTAAAGACAGCAAGCTGAAAGTACAGGCGCAAATTCAGGGTGAAGAGATCCGTGTTACCGGGAAATCCCGTGACGATCTGCAATCCGTTATGGCGCTGGTTCGCGGCGGCGATCTGGGACAACCGTTCCAGTTTAAAAACTTCCGCGATTAAGACAAAAATGCCCGGTTGAATGGACTGCACCCCACAACCGGGCATTTTTTCAGGCTTTCAGCGCCTGCTCTACTTCAAAGCGGTTGGTCACTTTGCTGTCAATTTTGACATACGCACTGCGTTCATCCGGCACAATCATCACTTCGTTCACGCCGTCTGTAGCTTCCAGGCGCTGCTTCAGCGCATCACTAATTTCAACGTCAGCCGGGATTTCTACGCGCAGGCTACTGACATAGCGCGGTTCTTTCATGGTACTGGCGACCAGCAGCCAGATCATTGCCAGTAGCGCGCCTGCCAGGAATACGGTTTGCGAATCAAACAGGCCATCCACCCAGCCGCCGAGCGAGCCACCGATAGCGACGCCGATAAACTGGCTGGTGGAGTAAATGCCCATTGCCGTGCCTTTATATCCCGCTGGTGATTCTTTGCTGATAAGCGAGGGCAGAAGGGCTTCCATCAGGTTAAATGCCAGGAAGAAGAGCTGAACGCCCGCCACCAGTTCCCAGAAGTGCGGGCCGGAACCCCACAGCACGATCTCCGCAATCAGCAGTAGTGCAACGCAGGCGAGAAACACGCGTTTCATCTTGCGCTTCACTTCGGCGTAGATGATAAATGGCACGACGGAGACGAACGAAATCAGCATGGTCACCAGATAAATTTTCCAGTGCTCAGGCGCCGGGAAACCCGCTGCCGCCAGCTGGCCCGGAAGGGCAACGAAGGTCGACATCAGCAGAATGTGCAGGCACATAATGCCAAAATTCAGCTTCAGCAGGCGCGGCTCGACAATGACTTTGCTAAAGCAGCCTTTGACCATGCCGGACTCACGGTTCAGCACGTGGTTTTTGCTGTCCGGCACGACCCACAGCGTTAACGCAATACCGATGGTCGCCAGAATGGCAATCATCCAGAACAGCGCATGAAGACCGAGTTTATGCGTAATGATCGGGCCGAGTACCATCGCAATCGCAAAGGTCACGCCAAAGCTCACGCCAATAAACGCCATGGCTTTGGTGCGATTTTGTTCGCGTGTTAAATCCGACAGCAGCGCCATTACGGCCGCAGCAATCGCCCCGGAACCTTGCAACGCGCGGCCAAGAATAATGCCCCAGATAGAGTGGGAGAGGGCGGCTATTACGCTGCCGAGCACAAAGACCAGCAGCCCGCCGACAATCAGCGGCTTACGGCCTACGCGGTCAGAAAGCAGGCCAAAGGGGATCTGGAATACCGCCTGCGCTAAACCATAGATACCAATCGCCAGACCAATCAGCGCTTCGCTGGCGCCTTGCAATGCCATACCGTACGTGGTCAGAACAGGCAGGACCATAAACATGCCAAGCATCCGTAGCGAGAAAACAGTCCCTAAACCCCAGGTCGCGCGCAATTCGCCTGGCGTCATTTTATTATCGTTCATTACCACCTCAGTTCAAAAGCAGGCCATAGTGTAGTGCGGGGAAGGGGCGGGGTAAATAAAGGGTTATTTAACAAATATTACATGCGGTATTAATAGATTCAGTGAATAAAAAAGGGTGCCGAAGCACCCCTTTATTCACCTGTTATGACTTACCAGACGTAAGTCAGCAGGTTGTGCGAATCTGGGACCATAAAGTCTACAGACATCATTACGGACAACGAGGTGATAGCAACGATTGAGAACACAAACAGTTTGCGTGCCCAGACTTTGTCATCTTCCACTTTGTAACCACGCAGGGCCATACCGAGCCACCAGACGCTTACTGCGGCTGCCACCACCAGATATTTGTATCCAGCGTAACCGCCCAGAGAGAGCATCAGTGTCGCCACTGCAAAGGCAATGATGTACAACGTGATATGGTTTTTAGCAACCGAGATACCTTTCACGACCGGCAATACCGGGATGTTCGCTGCCTGATAATCCTTGAAGCGGAAAATCGCAATGGCGTAGGAGTGCGGCATCTGCCACAGGCTAAAGATAGCCAGCAGGATAAGCGCACCGCTGTCGAACTCGTTCGTGACGGCACAGTAGCCAATCACCGGCGGCGCAGCGCCGGAGAGAGAACCAATCAGCGTACCGTAGACGGAGTGACGTTTCATATACAGGCTGTAAACGCCCACATAAACCACGAACCCCATCACCCCCAGCCAGCAGGCCAGAGGATTAGCACCAAACCACAGCAGCATAAAGCCAGCAATACCCAGCAAGGTGGCGTACACCAGCGAGACGGAAGGGGCTATCAGGCCTTTAACCAGCACCCGATTTTTAGTCCTTTCCATCTTCTTGTCGATATCCATGTCGATGTAGTTGTTAAATACACAACCGGACGCAACAACCAGTGACACACCGACCAGCGTGGAAATAAAGAGGGTGTAATCAATGCTGCCTTTAGAGGCCAGCAGGAACCCTCCGATCACGGAGATCAGGTTGCCAAAGATGATGCCTGGTTTCGTTACTTGCAGGTATTGCTTAAACATACTCGCCGCTCTTAGTGAACCATCATGTTGTAGTTGAGGTTCCACATAATCCAGATGGAACCGACTACCAGGATAGCGATGATAATCACGGTAAAGACAAAGGCAGTCATATTCCAGCCTTCATCGGACTTGGTGTTCATGTGCAGGAAGCAAACCAGATGCACCAGAATCTGCACCACTGCAGTGACCAGGACAATGCCCAGAATCGCCGCGTGAGAAGCAGTACCGCTCATCACCATCCAGAACGGGATAACCGTCAGGATGATCGACAGGATAAACCCTGTCATGTAGGTTTTTACGCTACCGTGGGAAGCGCCATGATCAGTTGAATGACTCATTACATCGCCCCCATCAGATAAACAACAGAGAACACACAGATCCACACAACGTCCAGGAAGTGCCAGAACAGGCTCAGGCACATGATACGCGTACGGTTAGTGCTGGTCAGGCCGCGACGGGATACCTGGAACATCAGTACCGCCATCCAGATCAGACCAGAGGTAACGTGCAGACCGTGAGTACCTACCAGCGCGAAGAACGCAGACAGGAAGCCACTACGATCCGGGCCCATACCTTCAGCAATCAGGTGATGGAATTCATAGAGTTCCATCCCGATAAATCCAGCACCAAACAACCAGGTCAACGCCAGCCAGGAGACAACCTGGCTCTTGTTGTTTTTGTACATGGCGATAGCCGCCATGCCGTAGGTGATGGAGCTGAATAACAGCAGTGCGGTTTCTACCAGAACGAACGGCAGTTCAAAAATGTCCTTACCGGTCGGGCCGCCAGCAGTGCCGTTCACCAGAACGGCATACGTCGCGAACAGACAGCAGAACAGAATGCAGTCGCTCATCAGGTAGATCCAGAAACCGAATACTTTCGTCGGCCCTGTATCGTGGTGCGCATGGTCATGCGCGTGGGCAGTTGAGTGTGCCAAAGTATCAGTTGCCATTTTTCAGCCCCGCTTTAGAAATCTCATCGAAATGCTGGTTTTCCAGTTTTTCGACTTCACGGACTGGTACGTAGTAGTCCACGTCCTCGTCAAAGCTCTTCACAATCCAGCTGATCACGATGCCGCCAAAGCCAACAATCGCCAACCACCAGATGTGCCAGATCATTGCGAAACCAAATACCGTTGCGAAGGCGGCAATAACAATGCCCGCGCCGCTGTTTTTCGGCATGTGGATCTCTTCGTAATGAGCAGGTTGCTTGTACGCTTCACCTTTTTCTTTCATTTCCCAGAATGCGTCGCGTTCATGGATCTGCGGCACAATGGCGAAGTTATAGAACGGAGGTGGAGAAGAGGTCGCCCACTCCAGCGTACGGCCGCCCCATGGGTCACCGGTCAGGTCACGGTTCTGTTCGCGGTCGCGAATAGACACGTAGTACTGAATCAGCTGGCATGCGATACCGCAGGCAATCAGCACCGCGCCACATGCTGCAACAACCAGCATTGGGTGGAACTGTGGATCAATCTGCTGGCTCAGACGACGGGTCATACCCATGAAGCCCAGCACATACAGCGGCATAAACGCAACGAAGAAGCCGATGATCCAGAACCAGAACGCGCGAATACCCCATTTTTCGTTCAGCGTGAAGCCGAACGCTTTTGGCCACCAGTAAGTTACGCCAGCGAAGCATCCGAAGACCACACCACCGATAATAACGTTATGGAAGTGCGCAATCAGGAACAGACTGTTGTGCAGAACGAAGTCAGCACCCGGTACAGCCAGCAGTACGCCGGTCATACCACCCACGGAGAAGGTCACGATGAAGCCGATGGTCCACAGCATTGCTGAGTGGAACACGATGCGACCCTGATACATGGTGAACAGCCAGTTGAAGATCTTAACCCCGGTAGGGATTGCGATAATCATGGTGGTAATACCGAAGAAGGCGTTTACGTTCGCGCCCGCACCCATGGTGAAGAAGTGGTGCAGCCAAACGATGAACGACAGAACGGTAATACACACAGTTGCCCACACCAGAGAGGTGTAACCAAACAGGCGCTTACGCGAGAAGGTTGCTGCGATTTCGGAGAACACACCGAACACAGGCAGAACCAGGATGTACACTTCCGGGTGACCCCAGGCCCAAATCAGGTTGATGTACATCATCATGTTGCCACCCATATCATTCGTGAAGAAATGGGTGCCCAGGTAGCGGTCCAGGGTCAGCAGCGCGATGGTAACAGTCAGAATCGGGAATGAAGCAATAATCAGGATGTTGGCGCACAGAGATGCCCAGGTAAACACTGGCATCTTGAACATGGTCATGCCAGGGGCACGCATCTTGATAATGGTCACGAAGAAGTTAATACCGGTCAGGGTTGTACCGATACCGGAGAGCTGAAGCGCCCAAATCCAGTAGTCGACACCTACGCCAGGACTGTATTCAATTCCTGAAAGCGGCGGGTACGCCAGCCAGCCGGTCTGTGCGAATTCGCCCACACCCAGTGACAGGTTAACCAGGATTACACCGACAACCGTGAACCAGAAGCTCAGGTTGTTCAGGAACGGGAACGCAACGTCGCGCGCGCCGATTTGCAGCGGCACAACCACGTTCATCAGACCGATAACCAGCGGCATCGCCACGAAGAAGATCATGATAACGCCGTGAGCGGTAAAGATCTGATCGTAGTGGTGCGGCGGCAGGAAGCCCGCTTCGCCCGCAGAGGCAAGCACCTGCTGGCTACGCATCATGATAGCATCCGCAAAGCCACGAATTAACATGACGATACCGACGACGCAGTACATGATACCGAGTTTTTTGTGGTCAACCGAAGTCAGCCACTCGTTCCACAGGTAGCTCCACTTACCGAAGTAAGTGATTAAGGCCAGTAAGGCCGCACCACCGATGATAATTGCAGCCACCGTAACCACGATAATGGGTTCATGGTAGGGCACTGCATCCAGTGTCAATTTTCCGAACATTTTCTTCCTCGGCCCCTTAGTGAGCGGTTTCCGCGTGGCTCATGTCCATGCCTTCCATACCTTCGTGCGCGCTATGCTCGCCTTCAGGCTGGGACATATTCATGCTCTTGCCGTGGTCCATAAATTTGCCAACAACATCTTTGAACAAATCTGGTTTCACGTTAGAGAAGTACTCCACCTTGTTGTATTCGCTAGGTGCAGCCACTTTGTCGAACGCCGCCATGTCAGACATGGTGTTCTGGGACTGTTTCGCTTTTTCAACCCACTGGTCGAATGCGGCACGGTCCGGCGTCGCGATAGCTTTGAACTTCATACCTGAGAAGCCCGGGCCGCTATAGCTGGCGGAGATACCATCGTAGGTGCCTGCTTCATTCGCGATCAGGTGCAGGTTAGTCTGCATCCCAGCCATCGCGTAAATCTGGCTACCCAGACGCGGGATGAAGAAGGAGTTCATCACGGAGTTGGAGGTCACTTTGAACTGAACCGGAGTGTTCGCCGGGAAGGCGATTTCATTCACGGTAGCAATGCCCTGTTCCGGATAGATGAAGAACCATTTCCAGTCCATGGAGACGACTTCGATGGTAATCGGTTTTTCATCGTGAACCAGCGGTTTGCTTGGCTCAAGCGCGTGAGTGGTTTTCCATGTCAGCACGGCAAGGAACAGGATGATCAGAATAGGCACAGTCCAGACCACAGCTTCCACTTTATTGGAGTGTGACCAGTTAGGGCTATACTTCGCATCTTTATTGCTCGCACGATACTTCCAGGCGAAACCAACAGCCATCAAAACGGCAGGAATAACCACAATCATCATCAGGCCAAATGCCGTCAGAATCAATGAACGTTGTTCCAGTCCAATCTGTCCTTTGGGGTCAAGTAGTGCAGAATCGCAGCCACTGAGTAATACAGTGCCTGCAAATAATGACAACCATCCCAAACTTTTATTGTATTTCCTGAGTCTCATTTAACGACCTCAATTCCACGGGAGTCTGGTGGCGTTTAAAGTGTGGGGGCATTTTACGGGAAGGTTACATTACTGTAAACATCATTAGACCTGTGTCAGGAAGGTGTTACCGGGTTCTGCCGCACATGTCACAAGTGTTGCAAATTATGTCGATTTTTAAGGTGAAAGCCGCGTGGTACGGGCGTTATAACGAAAGGACCCCCAAGCATACCCTAAAAGGGGCAATTGGTATAACCATTATCAAAAATATACAAAAAATTAACAATTAATTATCAATAAAAAGACAACTAAAAAACGAAAATTCAATCTTTCAAATGCTGAATCGTTTAATGAAAAATAGCTCACTGGAATGGGCTCCAATAATTTCCAAATTCTATCCCGCACAAAACAACAAATATTTTTTTTACCGACTGGCGGTTATTTCACCGTTATAATTTCGCTTAGTGATTACAACGAGAAATAACCTTTCGTTTTTTACTTCAGGTTGTGGGCATTTTACGTAATGCCAGGAAATCGAGCGCACAGCCAGTCAGGATCCCGGCGATAGCCAGCAGGGCTCCAGCGTTGAGCAGAAGGGCTTCGAAGGGAAGCGTAAGAGGGGTTGTTGCATTAACAATTAACACCACGAGCCATAATGCGAGCGCCAGGCAACCCACCATCAGCAGGCGTAAAGCAAATCGATAGGCGTGTTGATATTCGGTACGCGGCATAAAATGTTCGGTTTTCTGCGTATATTCCAGCGTCTGACGACAAACCAGTAACAATAAGATCCCCGGAACCGCAGCGACAACCGAGAAAAGATAGAACGTCGGCCAGCCGTGTGCTTCAACAAACCAGCCAGCTATCGGGCCTACATATACACGCCCTACGGCAGAAAGCGCCGAGAGCAGGGCAAACTGGGTGGCAGAAAACGACTTGTTGCACAAGGTCATCAGCAGCGCGACAAATGCCGCGGTCCCCATGCCACCGCACAGGTTTTCAAAGAAAACGGCGGTGGCCATGCTGATCATGTGCTTGTCGGTAATTGAAAGCATCCAGTAACCGGCGTTTGAAATGCCCTGCAAAATACCGAAGATTAACAGCGCCCGGAACAGCGTCAGTCGCTGCATCAACACACCGCCGTACAGTGCGCCGACGATGGTGGCAAAAAGCCCCAGCGTTTTGTTGACCACGCCGACTTCACCCGCATCAAACCCGACGCCACGGATCAGGAAGGTGGTCGTCAGGCTCATGGCGAATGCATCGCCAAGCTTATAAAGGACGATCAGCAGCAGGATTAGCCAGGCATTATTGCGGCCAAAGAAGTCACGCAGGGGTTCGGCCACCGCCTGTTCCAGGGAACGAGGAACAGGGATCACATCACTCGGTTCGGGTGCGAAAAGGGTGGCGATAATGCACGGGATAAGCAGGGCGGCCATCAGCCAGTACATGCCCTGCCAGCCAAGGTAACGGTCGGCAAGCCACAGCGCCAGCCCGCCGGAAACCAACATGCCCAGACGATAGCCCAGCACGCTGATAGCCGCGCCAGCACCGCGTTCCTCTGCGGGCAGAACGTCCGTTTTCCAGGCATCAAACACGATGTCCTGAGAGGCCGAACAGAATGCAATCACCACGGCCAGTGCTGCCATCCAGCGCAACTGGGTAGCTGGCTCAAGGAACCCCATGGCGGCGATCGCCAGCAGCAGCAGAACCTGGGTCATCACCAGCCAACCGCGACGACGCCCCAGGAACGGTGGGGTGTAGCGATCCATAACCGGCGACCACAAGAATTTGAAGACGTACGCCTGCCCAACCAGAGAGAAGAAACCGATGGTTTTAAGATCGATGTTTTCTACGGTCATCCAGGCCTGAAGCGTGCCTGAGGTGAGCGCGAGCGGTAAACCGGAGGCGAAGCCAAGGATCAGCAGAATGGCTGATTTCGGTTGCTGGAAAATGCGTAAGTAGCGACTGGACATGAGCAGATAGCGCTGACCCGGCGAAACGCCGGGTCAGGAAGCAGGATTAACGAGCGTTCTGCTTGATAAAGTCGTGGATGCTGGTGTCCTGAGCCATGTCGGAGATGGTGTCGGTCAGCACGCTGTTAACAGCGTCAGCAATATTTTTGTTGGAAGCCTGGAAAGCACCTTCAACGGAGTAGCTGGCGCGGTAGTTTTTGTTCATCTTATTGCCGTTCTTCGCGGTAGCGATGATGGCGATATCCGCTTTGGTGGCGATATTGTAACGCACGTTACCCTGGGAAACGTCTGCGTAAAGGTTGTTCACGATGATCTGCAAATCAACAGCACCGCTTGGGCCAATCATATAACCGCGTGCGGTCATTTGTTTCTCGAGCACTTCCTGCAACAGGAAGCGCAGGTCGCGGGAGGCGGTCAGCGTTACCTGCTGGTTGTCGCGCGTCACTTTTGCCAGTGCCTGATCCTGACGCTGGTCTGCACCGTTAATGCTGACGGTCACGCCCATCAGGCTAGGATCCTGCTGAGGCAGGGTGATTTTTGGTGAGACATCAATCGTTGTTGGCGGGGTAGCGCAGCCTGCCAGCATAAAAAGTGCTACCAACGGAAAGAAGAGTTTTTTTAACATTTTCGGGTTCTCAACGAATCGTAAGCATATAGAGAGAAAAATTGCCGCCATCATAACATCGCCAACGGCCAGGGGAAGTGGTCAACGCATGTAAATTCATCGTCTTGTCTGAAAACTGACCAGCTTAGCGTTTTTCTCCGCCCGTGAATGACAAAACGTATGAGCCTCACAGTGAACTTCATCCGTTTGGCTGAGAAAATCAGACGAAAGCTAAATATTTGTTGTGTTGTTGTAATGGAAACGGTAAAAGCGGCTAACATTTAAAGGGATGGGTGACATCTTAGCGTTGTCGGAGGAGTGATTTCATGATGATACGTGAGCAAATAGAAGACAAATTAAGGGCAGCGTTCAACCCCGTTTTCCTCGAAGTCGTCGATGAAAGCTATCGTCACAACGTACCGGCAGGGTCTGAAAGTCATTTTAAAGTGGTGTTGGTAAGTGACCGCTTCGCTGGAGAGCGTTTTCTTAATAGACACCGTATGATCTACGGCACGTTAACCGAAGAACTTTCGGCAACGGTTCATGCACTGGCGCTTCATACATACACCATCAAAGAATGGGAAGGCTTGCAGGATACGGTTTTTGCATCGCCGCCTTGTCGTGGCGCAGGCACCATCGCCTGAAAAATCGTATTTGCAACCGCTGGAGTTTTTCCAGTATGTTGCTAGCAGATTACGTCAAAACGGCCTCCGGGCCGTTTTGTTTTGTCTGAGTTTTGAGCGTATGGTGCGTTTTTAAGGCTAAAAATAGCCTTAAAGTGTGAAAAAAGCCGCAGCAACATACCCTAACCGTTCTCGACTCACCTAAGTGATGCCGCTATAATGCCGCGTCTTAATGAATGTCTTCGGGATGATTCTGGCGACAGGGAATGTGAATCTGCTAAATAGAGAGCATCCCGGTATTGCGAGACAGATTCAGAGTTGACCGAGCACTGTGATTTTTTTGAGGTAACAAGATGCAAGTTTCAGTTGAAACCACTCAAGGCCTTGGCCGCCGTGTAACGATTACTATCGCTGCTGACAGCATCGAAACTGCTGTGAAAAGCGAGCTGGTCAACGTATCAAAAAAAGTACGTATTGACGGCTTCCGTAAGGGTAAAGTACCGATGAATGTTGTTGCTCAGCGTTATGGCGCCTCTGTGCGTCAGGATGTGCTGGGTGACCTGATGAGCCGCAACTTTATCGATGCGATCATCAAAGAAAAAATCAATCCAGCTGGCGCGCCGAACTATGTTCCAGGCGAATACAAACTGGGCGAAGACTTCACCTACTCTGTAGAGTTCGAAGTGTACCCAGAAGTTGAGCTGAAAGGTCTGGAATCTATCGAAGTTGAAAAACCGATCGTTTCCGTGACTGACGAAGACGTAGACGGAATGCTGGACACCCTGCGCAAGCAGCAGGCGAACTGGAAAGATAAAGAAGGCGCTGTTGACGCGGAAGACCGTGTAACCATCGACTTCACCGGTTCTGTAGACGGCGAAGAGTTCGAAGGCGGTAAAGCGTCTGACTTCGTACTGGCAATGGGCCAGGGTCGTATGATCCCAGGCTTCGAAGACGGTATCAAAGGTCGCAAAGCTGGCGAAGAGTTCACTATCGACGTGACCTTCCCGGAAGAATACCACGCTGAAAACCTGAAAGGTAAAGCAGCGAAGTTCGTCATCAACCTGAAGAAAGTTGAAGAGCGCGAACTGCCAGAACTGACTGAAGAATTCATCAAACGTTTCGGCGTTGAAGATGGTTCTGTAGCCGGTCTGCGTGCTGAAGTACGTAAAAACATGGAACGCGAGCTGAACGGCGCTGTGCGTAACCGTGTGAAATCTCAGGCAATCGAAGGCCTGGTGAAAGCGAACGAAATCGACGTTCCAGCTGCACTGATTGACAACGAAATCGACGTTCTGCGCCGTCAGGCTGCTCAGCGTTTCGGTGGCAACCAGCAACAAGCGATGGAACTGCCGCGCGAACTGTTCGAAGAGCAAGCTAAACGCCGTGTTGTTGTTGGCCTGCTGCTGGGCGAAGTGATTCGTACCCACGAACTGAAAGCTGACGAAGAGCGTGTGAAAGGCCTGATCGAAGAGATGGCTTCTGCATACGAAGATCCGTCAGAAGTTGTTGAGTTCTACGGTAACAACAAAGAACTGATGGACAACATGCGCAATGTAGCGCTGGAAGAGCAGGCTGTTGAAGCGGTACTGGCGAAAGCTAAAGTGTCCGAAAAAGCGACCTCTTTCAACGAACTGATGAACCAGCAGGCGTAATTTCGTCTCAACGGTTTAAAGTTTGAACAAAAAACCCGTTGCCTTCCGGCGACGGGTTTTTTTTATCGCACCAATAGCCCAGGAAGAGTGCTAAAACGCCCTTTCAGTGTTAGCGTAACAACAAAAGGTTGTTATGCTTGAAATAGGGCGATGCGAACCCCATAAGTATGTAATCACGATGAATGAGACTGGCTGATAATCCGTCCATAAGGTTACAATCAGTACAGCAGGTGTTTTCAATTTTGATCCAGGAGACGGAAATGTCATACAGTGGCGAACGAGATAACTTTGCACCCCATATGGCTCTGGTGCCAATGGTTATTGAACAGACCTCACGTGGTGAGCGTTCTTTTGATATCTATTCCCGTCTGCTCAAGGAACGCGTTATCTTTCTGACCGGCCAGGTGGAAGACCACATGGCTAACCTGATCGTGGCGCAGATGCTGTTTCTGGAAGCGGAAAACCCGGAAAAAGACATTTACCTGTATATTAACTCACCTGGTGGCGTGATCACGGCGGGTATGTCTATCTACGACACCATGCAATTCATCAAGCCGGATGTGAGCACCATCTGTATGGGACAGGCGGCATCCATGGGCGCCTTCCTGTTAACCGCAGGTGCGAAAGGTAAGCGTTTCTGCCTGCCAAACTCCCGCGTGATGATTCACCAGCCGCTGGGCGGATATCAGGGCCAGGCGACGGATATCGAAATCCACGCACGCGAAATTCTGAAAGTAAAAGCGCGCATGAATGAACTTATGGCGCAGCATACGGGTCAATCCCTTGAGCAGATCGAGCGCGATACCGAGCGCGATCGCTTCCTCTCTGCACCAGAGGCAGTTGAGTACGGCTTAGTCGACTCCGTATTGACCCATCGTAATTGATGCCCGCGACGCGAGTGTGCCGCTATACTAAGGTAGGGCGGCACGCTGCTTGAATGCAGCTTGCGTCTGAGAATGGCATTTGCGTCGTCATGTGCGGCACAAAGAACTTAAAAAGAGGTTTGGACTCATGACAGATAAACGCAAAGATGGTTCGGGCAAACTGCTGTACTGCTCTTTTTGCGGCAAAAGCCAGCATGAAGTGCGTAAACTGATTGCCGGGCCGTCCGTGTATATCTGCGACGAATGTGTCGACTTATGTAATGACATCATTCGCGAAGAGATTAAAGAAGTAGCACCTCACCGTGAGCGTAGCGCGTTGCCAACCCCGCATGAGATTCGTCATCACCTTGACGACTATGTCATCGGTCAGGAACAAGCTAAAAAAGTGCTGGCGGTGGCGGTTTATAACCACTACAAACGCCTGCGTAACGGCGATACCAGCAATGGCGTAGAACTGGGTAAAAGTAACATTCTGCTGATCGGCCCTACCGGGTCCGGTAAAACGCTGCTGGCTGAAACGCTGGCACGCCTGCTGGATGTTCCATTCACGATGGCGGATGCCACCACGCTGACCGAAGCAGGTTACGTGGGTGAAGATGTTGAAAACATCATCCAGAAATTGTTGCAGAAGTGCGATTACGATGTGCAGAAAGCGCAGCGTGGGATCGTTTATATCGATGAGATCGATAAGATCTCCCGTAAGTCCGACAACCCATCCATTACGCGTGACGTGTCGGGCGAAGGCGTGCAGCAGGCGCTGCTGAAGCTTATCGAAGGTACCGTTGCTGCTGTTCCACCGCAGGGTGGTCGTAAACATCCGCAGCAGGAATTCCTGCAAGTGGATACCTCCAAGATCCTGTTTATCTGTGGTGGTGCGTTTGCGGGTCTGGACAAAGTTATCTCACACCGTGTTGAAACCGGCTCCGGCATTGGTTTTGGCGCGACGGTGAAGTCGACGTCTGAAAAACCGAACGAAGGCGAACTGCTGTCGCAGGTAGAACCGGAAGATCTGATCAAATTTGGTCTGATCCCTGAGTTCATCGGCCGTCTGCCGGTTGTCGCAACGCTGAACGAACTGAGCGAAGACGCTCTGATTCAGATCCTGAAAGAACCGAAAAATGCACTGACTAAACAGTATCAGGCGTTGTTCAATCTGGAAGGCGTTGAGCTGGAGTTCCGTGACGAAGCGCTGGATGCCATTGCCAAGAAAGCAATGGTGCGTAAAACCGGTGCTCGTGGTCTGCGTTCCATCGTTGAAGCTGCGCTGCTCGATACCATGTACGATCTGCCATCGATGGAAGATGTCGAAAAAGTGGTTATTGATGAGTCAGTCATTGGTGGTCAAACGAAGCCGCTGCTGATTTACGGTAAGCCTGAAGCACAGCAGGCATCTGGCGAATAATTCACCAAAACATACAAGCAGTTATTAAAAAAGGGGGGATTTTATCCCCCCTTTACTTTTTCCGTATTCATGGCGTTGAATGTGTGGGAAACATCCCCATATACTGCTTACATGTTAATGGTTGTGTGAAGCACAGTTACACAACCTGATTACCTGGCGGACACTAAACTAAGAGAGAGCTCTATGAATCCTGAGCGTTCTGAACGCATTGAAATCCCCGTATTGCCGTTGCGCGATGTGGTGGTTTATCCGCACATGGTCATACCCTTATTTGTAGGGCGGGAAAAATCTATCCGTTGCCTTGAAGCCGCCATGGATCATGATAAAAAAATCATGTTGGTTGCGCAGAAAGAAGCTTCAACGGATGAGCCGGGTGTAAACGATCTTTTCACCGTCGGGACCGTGGCCTCTATTTTACAAATGCTGAAACTGCCAGACGGCACCGTCAAAGTGCTGGTCGAAGGTTTGCAGCGTGCGCGTATTACCACTCTGTCTGACAATGGCGAACACTTCTCTGCAAAAGCAGAGTACCTCGATTCGCCGCAGCTTGATGAACGTGAGCAGGAAGTGCTGGTGCGCACGGCCATTAGCCAGTTCGAAGGCTATATCAAGCTGAACAAGAAAATCCCACCAGAAGTGCTGACGTCGCTGAACAGCATTGACGATCCTGCACGTCTGGCGGATACCATCGCTGCTCACATGCCGCTGAAGCTGGCAGACAAACAGTCTGTGCTGGAGATGTCCGACGTGAATGAACGTCTGGAATATCTGATGGCGATGATGGAATCCGAAATCGATCTGCTCCAGGTTGAGAAACGCATTCGCAACCGTGTGAAAAAGCAGATGGAGAAATCCCAGCGTGAGTACTATCTGAACGAGCAAATGAAGGCGATTCAGAAAGAACTCGGCGAAATGGACGACGCACCGGACGAAAACGAAGCGCTGAAGCGTAAGATCGACGCGGCAAAAATGCCGAAAGAGGCGAAAGAAAAAGCCGAAGCAGAACTGCAAAAGCTGAAAATGATGTCTCCAATGTCGGCTGAAGCGACCGTTGTTCGCGGTTACATTGAGTGGATGGTTCAGGTTCCATGGAATGCCCGCAGCAAGGTCAAAAAAGACCTGCGCCAGGCTCAGGAAATCCTTGATACCGACCACTACGGCCTTGAGCGCGTTAAAGACCGTATCCTTGAGTACCTCGCGGTACAGAGCCGTGTGAATAAGCTTAAGGGCCCAATCCTGTGTCTGGTAGGGCCTCCAGGGGTTGGTAAAACCTCTCTGGGACAGTCTATTGCCAAAGCAACCGGACGTAAGTACATCCGTATGGCGCTTGGCGGCGTGCGTGATGAAGCTGAAATCCGCGGTCACCGTCGTACTTACATCGGTTCAATGCCGGGCAAACTGATTCAGAAGATGGCGAAAGTGGGCGTTAAAAACCCGCTGTTCCTGCTCGATGAAATCGACAAAATGTCGTCTGACATGCGTGGCGATCCGGCGTCAGCACTGCTTGAAGTGTTGGATCCAGAGCAGAACGTGGCGTTCAGCGATCACTATCTGGAAGTTGACTACGATCTGAGCGATGTGATGTTCGTAGCGACCTCTAACTCCATGAACATTCCGGCTCCATTGCTGGATCGTATGGAAGTGATCCGTCTGTCGGGTTACACCGAAGACGAAAAACTGAACATCGCCAAACGCCACCTGCTGTCTAAGCAGATTGAGCGTAACGCACTGAAAGATAGCGAGATCACGGTTGACGACAGTGCCATTATTAGCATTATTCGTTATTACACGCGTGAAGCGGGTGTCCGTAGTCTTGAGCGTGAAATCTCTAAACTGTGCCGTAAAGCGGTTAAACAGCTGCTGCTGGATAAAACCCTCAAGCACATCGAGATTAACGGCGACAATCTGCACGAGTATCTGGGCGTTCAGCGTTTCGACTACGGTCGTGCGGACAGCGAGAACCGTGTAGGCCAGGTTACCGGTCTGGCATGGACGGAAGTGGGTGGCGATCTGCTGACCATCGAAACCGCCTGTGTTCCGGGTAAAGGTAAGCTGACATACACCGGTTCCCTGGGTGAAGTGATGCAGGAGTCCATTCAGGCTGCGCTGACTGTGGTGCGCGCGCGCGCGGAAAAACTGGGTATCAACCCGGATTTCTACGAAAAACGCGATATCCACGTCCACGTACCTGAAGGTGCAACACCGAAAGATGGCCCAAGTGCGGGGATTGCCATGTGTACGGCATTGGTTTCTTGTCTGACAGGGAACCCGGTTCGTGCCGATGTGGCGATGACGGGCGAAATTACGCTGCGTGGTCAGGTTCTGCCAATTGGTGGTCTGAAAGAAAAACTTCTGGCTGCACACCGTGGTGGGATCAAAACTGTATTAATTCCGCATGAAAATAAGCGCGACCTGGAAGAGATTCCGGACAACGTTATTGCCGATTTGGACATCCATCCGGTGAAGCGTATTGAGGAAGTTCTGACTCTCGCATTGCAGAATGAACCCTCAGGAATGCAGGTTGTAACTGCAAAATAGTGACCTCGCGCAAAGAGCGTCAATAAAAACAAGGCTGGTAAGTCATTTCGGACTTGCCAGCCTTTTTTTGTATAGCTAATTTAGATTGCTGATTGGGCTAGCCATCAACAACGGGTGTTGTAAGGTCATGGCAGGCCTGATATAACTGCTGCGCGGTCGCGCTGTGAAGGATTCAGGTGCGATATAAATTATAAAGAGAGGAAGAGAACAGTGAATAAATCTCAACTGATTGACAAAATTGCTGCGGGTGCTGATATTTCTAAAGCTGCAGCTGGACGTGCGTTAGATGCTTTAATTGCTTCTGTTACTGAATCTCTGCAAGCTGGGGACGATGTTGCACTGGTAGGTTTCGGTACTTTCGCGGTTAAAGAGCGTGCTGCCCGTACTGGCCGTAACCCTCAGACCGGTAAAGAGATCACCATTGCTGCTGCTAAAGTGCCGGGCTTCCGTGCCGGTAAAGCGCTGAAAGACGCAGTAAACTGATTGCTTTCTCGTTTCAGGGAAGCTGAAAAGTACAAGGGCGCATCATTTGATGTGCCTTTTTTGTTTGTCCAGACCTGATTTGTTCGAGTTTATGCGAGTTGTGGGCTGACAATTGCCCCGGTTTCTTGTCACAATACGACTTTACGCGCGACGGTCAGGATTTTCCGTCAGCGTCAGGTAACCAGTCACCTACAGCGGAGTGTTGTTACACCATGATGGACAGCTTACGCACGGCTGCTAACAGTCTCGTGCTCAAGATTATTTTCGGTATCATTATCGTGTCGTTCATTTTGACCGGCGTGAGCAGTTACCTTATCGGCGCTGGCGCCAACTATGCCGCAAAAGTGAATGGCCAGGAAATCAGCCGTGGGCAGTTCGAGAACGCTTTCGCGGGTGAACGTAACCGTATGCAGCAACAGCTGGGCGATCAGTTCTCAGAGCTGGCAGCAAATGAAGGTTACATGAAAACCCTGCGTCAGCAGACGTTGAACCGCCTGATTGACGAAGCGCTGCTTGACCAGTACGCCAGGAACCTGGGTCTGGGAATCAGCGACGAGCAGGTTAAAAAAGCCATTATCTCTACTCAGGCATTCCAGTCTAACGGTAAATTCGATAACGCTCGCTACAACAGCATCGTCAATCAGATGGGTATGTCTGCCGACCAGTACGCGCAGGCGCTGCGTAATCAGCTGACGACCCAGCAACTGATCAATGCCGTGGTTGGCACCGATTTTATGCTCAAAGGTGAAACTGACGAGCTGGCTGCTCTGGTGTCTCAGCAGCGTGTTGTCCGTGAAGCAACAATTGATGTTGCTGCCCTGGCTGCGAAACAGCAGGTGAGCGATGACGAAATTAACGCCTACTACGAGCAGAACAAGAACACTTTCGTTGCGCCAGAACAATTCCGTGTAAGCTACATCAAACTGGATGCTGCTGCGTTGCAGGAAACGGCCTCTGACGCGGACATTCAGTCTTACTACGATCAGCATCAGGATCAGTTCACTCAGCCTCAACGTAACCGCTACAGTGTGATTCAGACCAAAACTGAAGCTGATGCTAAAGCCGTGCTGGATGAGTTGAACAAAGGCGCTGATTTCGCGACGGTAGCCAAAGCAAAATCCACTGACATTATCTCTGCAAAAAATGGCGGTGATATGGGCTGGCTGGAAGATGCCACTACCCCGGATGAACTGAAAAATGCAGGCCTGAAAGATAAAGGTCAGCTGTCTGGCGTTATCAAATCTTCCGTTGGCTTCCTGGTTGCACGTCTGGACGATATCGAAGCGGCAAAAACCAAGCCGCTGACTGACGTTCGTGACGATATCGCCTCGAAGGTGAAGCAGGAAAAAGCACTGGATGCCTTCTATGCGTTGCAGCAGAAAGTGAGTGACGCTGCCAGCAATGACAACGAATCACTGGCGGGTGCAGAGCAGGCCGCAGGTGCAAAAGCGGTTGAGACGGGCTGGTTTGGCCGCGACAACCTGCCGGAAGAGCTGAACTTTAAACCGGTTTCTGATGCCATCTTCAACGGTGGTCTGGTGGGCGAGAATGGCACACCGGGTAGCAACTCTGACATCATTACCGTGGACGGCGACCGAGCATTCGTTCTGCGTGTGGCCGAGCATAAAGCAGAGGCGGTAAAACCGCTTGCAGAAGTGAAAGATCAGGTTGTCGCACAGGTTAAACACAACAAAGCGGAACAGCAGGCGAAACTGGATGCTGAGAAGATCCTGGTTGACCTGAAAGCAGGTAAAGATGATGCGCTGAAAGCGGCGGGTCTGAGCTTCGGTGATGCGAAAACGCTGAGCCGCACGGGGCAGGATCCTGTCAGCCAGGCTGCGTTTGGTCTTAGCCTGCCTGCGAAAGATAAGCCAAGCTTTGGCACAACCTCCGACATGCAGGGTAACATTGTTCTGCTGGCGCTGGATGAAGTGAAAGCAGGTACCATGCCAGAAGCGCAGAAGAAAGCGATGGTTCAGGGCATTACGCAAAACAATGCACAGATCGCGTTCGAAGCAATGATGAGCAACCTGCGTAAAGAAGCCAAAATCAAGCTGGGTGACATCATTACTCAGCAGCAATAATTACGTATCTGCTCGCAGATTTTCGTAACGTACTGCAATATCCAAAGGCCGCTTTCGCGGCCTTTTCCATTTCTGCAATCTGCTGTTTGTACCTGTTTTACGGCGCGGCTATCGTGATGTGGCTGTCAACAAACAAGGAGATAACAGCATGAAACGTGGAATCAAAGCTCTCATCATTACTCTGGCGCTTGCCAGCGGCGGGATTGTACAAGTGGCGAATGCTGCTACGGCAGTCGATAAAACACCGGCTGTACAGGCTAAAGCCGAGTCATCGGTAAATGGGCAAGGGGCTATGCCATCAAAAGCAATGCCTGGCGCGAAAAGCGCGGATGATGATGGTACGCGAGTCAGTATCAATTCGGCTTCTGCTGAAGATCTCGCCCGCGCGATGAATGGTGTCGGGTTGAAAAAAGCGCAGGCCATTGTCAGCTACCGTGAAGAGTATGGCCCATTTAAAACCATCGACGATCTTAAGCAAGTTCCGGGCATGGGCAGTTCACTGGTTGAGCGCAATCTCTCACACCTGACGTTGTAATCACGCAATAACTTGCACGGCGGCAAAAATTTGCCAGGATAAAGAGGTCATACCAGTTATGACCTCTAATCCTATAACAACAGTAAAGGCTATTGCGCTATGCAGACAAAAATCAAAGTACGCGGGTATCACCTCGATGTGTACCAGCATGTGAATAACGCCCGCTATCTCGAATTTCTTGAAGAGGCTCGCTGGGACGGGCTGGAAAACAGCGAAAGCTTTCAGTGGCTGACCGCGCACAACATCGCATTCGTGGTCGTCAACATCAATATCAACTACCGTCGTCCGGCCGTGCTGGGAGATGTCCTTACCGTCACCAGCCAGGTACAGCAGCTAAACGGAAAAAGTGGTGTGTTAAGCCAGGTGGTAACCCTGGATCCTGAAGGGCAGGTGGTTGCCGATGCGCTGATCACCTTTGTCTGTATTGATCTTAAAACTCAGAAAGCGCTGCCGCTGGAAGGGGAGTTGCGTGAAAAGCTGGAGTTGATGATCGTGTAGATTTTTGTCTTTTATAAAAGACAAAAGATTTTGTCAGGGATAGAATAATGGACAGGGACTACGTCGTTGTACGTTACCAGACCCGTGACGGGAAAATTCCGTTTGAGGAATGGGTAGCGAAAATGCAGAAGAAGGATCCGGAGTTAGCGTTTCGGATCCTTCTGCGAATTGACCGGGCGGAAAAAGGCAATTTCGGGGATTATCGTTATCTGAGAAGCGGCGTCTGGGAAATGAAAATGGATTTTGGTCCCGGTTATCGAGTCTATTTTGCTGTTGAACATCGGGAGGTCCTGTTGTTGCTGATGGGCGGTGACAAAAAGGGCCAATCATCGGATATAAAACTGGCAATAGACTATTGGAAAGATTATCAAAAGGATAAACCGGATGAACAAAAGTGAACGAAACTATCCTGCTTCCGTCAGCCATGATGAGGCCGTCGTTAAGATGCTTCGCGAAAATCCTTCTTACGCTCAGCTATACCTTCAGGTTGCTTTGGAGGAGATTTATGAAGACCAGGGGATCCCGGCATATTTAATTGCGTTAAGGCGTGTCATTGAAGCCCAGGGTGGCATCGGTGAAATCTCTGCAAAAGCGGGACTTTCTCGTCAACAGCTTTACCGAACCCTGTCAGGCAATGGCAACCCAACGCTGACAACGCTGGTGAAAGTCACCCGTGCTGCCGGCGTAAAACTGTTCGACAGCACGGCGAAGTAACTTATTTCAGCCCGGTCTTTTTCTGCAATGCGGCCATCACGCCAGCTTTATCAGCCAGATAGTGGTTCAGCCCATTCGCGCGCAGATTACAGGCCGCGCACTGGCCGCAACCGTCGCCCTTAATGCCGTTGTAGCAGGTGAGGGTTTCGCTGCGGACCATATCCAGCTTGCCCCAGTAGTCGGCCAGCGCCCAGGTCTCTGCTTTATCGAGCCACATCAGCGGTGTTTCGAAGCGGATATCTTTTGCCATCCCCAGATTTACCGCGTGATTAAGTGCTTTAACAAATTCATCGCGGCAATCCGGATAGCCGGAGAAGTCGGTTTCACAGACGCCGGTGATCACGGCTTCGGCCTTCACCTGCCAGGCGTAAATCGCCGTCAGGGTCAGGAACAGGATATTACGCCCTGGCACGAAGGTATTCGGAATACCGCTGGCATCAGGTTCATAGTCAGGCACAGGAATACTGTCGCGGGTTAGGCTACTGACGGCCAGTTCATTTAGAAGCGTAACATCCAGTACCTTGTGCGCACGCGCGCCCAGTTTCAGCGCCAGTTCGCGGGCAACGTCGATTTCAGCGCGATGACGCTGACCATAATCGAAAGTCACACAGTGAACTTCATCATACTGATGAAGAGCCTGAACCAGGCAGGTAGTTGAATCTTGTCCTCCGCTGAACACGACGACGGCACGTTTCATAAATTATCTCGACAGTGACGGTAAAAGCGTAATGTTACCGCCTGACCTCGACGGCGACCAGCTTCTTCACAATTTAGGTGCCGGCAGCCAGGCCTGCGTAAAATCAAACCAGCCGCGGGCATTCAGTTGTATGCCGTTGACTCCCGGAGGGGCGCTGATTTGATACTGGTAGTTGAACAGGGGAGTCAGTACTGCACTCTCCATTAATCCGGTGAATAAAGTCTTAAGACCGACATGCCGGGCTTGCTCATCGGCCTGACTCTGAACGGCATCCAGTATGGCATGTAGATGGGTAAACTGAGGGGCACTCAGCAGATGCGGCCAGAGTGCATCACAGCGTAGCCACTGCTCAAGCGTGTATTCCGGCGCTTCGCCGATCAACCTGTCACCCATCATGATGTCCGCATCGGCAAGACTCAGACAGCCATCCCACGTTTTCGCGTCGTGGAATATCAACGTAAGCTCACAACCTTGCTGCGCAAGGTACTGTTTTAACTGGCTCGCCATGGTGTGGAGCTCTACGGGCAGATGGTAAATCAGGGTCAGCGTTTTCGGCAGTTGAACATCCCCGAGCTCTGGCCACTGCGGGATACTCCATCCGGGAAGCATTTCCTGCGTTGGGGTAATCAGCCCCTCGTTAAGCGGCAGCGTATGCAGGAGTTCAGTGAGGTGGATAATATTGATCAGCCGTCTTGCCTGCATTTCGCTTAATCGTGGGCTCTGTTTCAGGGTGAGATAACAAAAGCCCAGGCTGGTGCTGTTACTCACCAGACGCAGGCTGGCCAGTTCGTCGGGTTCGCCAATGGCAA
Organism: Enterobacter sp. C4G1; assembly: GCF_052886895.1. NCBI lineage: Bacteria > Pseudomonadati > Pseudomonadota > Gammaproteobacteria > Enterobacterales > Enterobacteriaceae > Enterobacter > Enterobacter sp. C4G1. The sequence continues at coordinate 2,153,928 of NZ_JBQVVV010000001.1, forward strand.
TTTGCACGGGATGACGGCAGCTTGTACCCAGCCCATAGTCAAAGAGTTGCGGCGTTATCCAGAACTCAATCGCTTTTAACAGGGGATGGCTCAGGTGATACTGCTCGTGGCTCTCCAGACGAACCAGATCGGGATCGTACAGGGTCAGACGGAAAGGCCCGCTGCCCGTCATGGCCTGCTCAGGATGCGCCAGGCGGCTGCAATATGTCGCCAGCCGGTGCGCAAGCCAGTAATCCGGCTGATGTAAAATAAAGGTCAAACACTGGGGATGCGTCACGTCGATGCGCGAGACACTCTGGAACAGTTTACGCAGGGCCGGTAAGGCCAACAGTGCAGTCAGACTTTGTTGTAGCTGCACCGTTTCGACTTTATCGCCGTTGTGCCAGTGCAGCGTGGAACGGATGTAAAAATGCCAGCGCAGCCCATCGGCCGATACCTCCCAGTGGTGAGCAAGATCGCCTGTGGGTTCACTGCTGGTGCCGTTAAAACGCGTCAGCCCGGAGAACACTTGCCCCGCCAGATGCTGCTCTGCACGGCCCGCTAAAAAGCCAGGGAGAAGCGGATCCAGCGAGCGGTAATAGGGGATCCGTAGCGTTGGCGTGTCATTTTGCCAAAGCCCGCCCAGAAAAGGGTGAAGCAGAGCGCGCAAATCTTCCGGTGCAAGCTGCGCCAGTTCCAGCGCGTTATGCTGATGTCCGCCCTTCAGAGCCTCTTCCATCATCTCATTACGCAGCGATTCCGGCGTGACATGAAACGTGAGAGAGCCGCGTTTACCCCGCCCTGACTGGGCGTGCCAGCTTAACCAGCCGGCCTCCTGTGCCTGGCGCAGGAGTGTGCGCACATGCCTCTCACTGCAAAAACAGCGGCTGGCAAGCTCTGTTACGGTGACCTTCTGCGGCGCACCTGCCGAAGGTTGCCACAGGCGTTGATATTGGTTGAGGCGATTAAGCTGGCGCATGATAAACCCGGAACAATAATTTCCATCTATTCACTATTACTTCCGTATATCTCAGGTAATACTGATGCACAAGTTAACCGCATCACATTTTCGGGAGTAATCATGGCCAGGCTCGCTGCATTTGATATGGACGGCACGCTGTTAATGCCGGATCACCGTTTAGGCGATAAAACCCTGAACACCCTGAAGCGCCTGCATGAGCATGATATTACCCTGACCTTTGCGACAGGTCGCCATGTGCTGGAAATGCGCCATTTGCTAGGAGCCTTTTCGCTCGATGCGTTTCTGATAACCGGTAACGGGACGCGAATTCACTCCGTTGAAGGGGATGTATTGCATCGTCAGGATCTCAGTCCGGAAGTGGCGGATATTGTGCTGCACAGCACCTGGGATACTCAGGCCAGCGTGCATGTCTTTAACGACGAAGGATGGTTTACCGGGCGAGAAATACCGGAAATGCTGCACGCACATGTCTATAGCGGATTTAAATATCAGTTAATCGATCTGCGCCGTATTCCCGCTCACACGGTGACGAAAATCTGTTTCTGCGGCGATCATGACGATCTGTGCCGTCTGCGCATTCAGCTTAATGAGGCGCTAGGCGAACGTGCGCATTTGACGTTCTCGGCGGTAGATTGCCTGGAAGTGCTGCCAGTGGGCTGCAATAAAGGCTCGGCGCTGGCGGTGCTGAGCGGCCATCTGGGTTTCACGATGCAGGATTGTATAGCGTTTGGCGACGCCATGAACGACCGCGAGATGCTGGGTAGCGTCGGTCGCGGTCTGATTATGGGGAATGCGATGGCGCAGCTTAAAGCAGAGCTACCTCATCTGCCCGTTATTGGACACTGCCGTAACGAAGCCGTGTCCCACTTTTTGACTCATTGGCTGGACAAAAACAACCTCCCATATTCCCCCGAATAGTGAGACCCTTCCAGCAAGCCAGACTTCGGTCTGGCTTTTTTTATTTCAGCAGTTGCGTGATTTGCGCTTTCCAGGGTTCGATATCATCAATATTCGCCTGCACCCACTCTGCGTTGTAATAGGTATCAAGATAACGCTCGCCGCTGTCGCACAGCAGCGTAACGATAGAGCCGGTGCGACCCTCTTCGCGCATCCGCGCGGCTAACTGCAACGCGCCCCACATGTTTGTGCCCGTTGAGGCACCCACCTTGCGGCCAAGCTGAGCTTCCAGCCAGTGTGCTGTCGCAACGCTTGCTGCATCAGGTACGCGCAGCATTTCATCCACAACATCAGGAATAAACGATGGCTCAACGCGCGGGCGACCAATGCCTTCAATTTTGCTCCCCACCGGGCTACGCAGGGCAACATCGCGGGTTTGCCAGTAGTCGAGGAACACGGAGTTCTGCGGGTCAACCACCATCAGTTGTGTGTCGTAACCCTGGCAACGAATGTAACGACCAATGGTGGCCGACGTCCCGCCCGTGCCTGCGCTCATCACAACGTATGCGGGAACGGGATGAGGTTCGTGCGTCATCTGGCGGAAGATGCTGTCCGCGATGTTGTTATTCCCGCGCCAGTCCGTCGCCCGCTCGGCAAAGGTGAACTGATCCATATAATGACCATTTAACTCGCGAGCCAGCATTTCAGAGGCGGCGTAAATTTCGCAGGCGCTTTCGACAAAGTGGCAGCGCCCGCCGTAAAACTCAATCTGCTCGATTTTGCGTTTGGCCGTGCAGTAGGGCATCACAGCGATAAACGGCAGGCCTAACAGCCGGGCAAAATAGGCTTCGGATACCGCGGTGGAGCCGGACGACGATTCAATGATCGTGGTGCCTTCTTTAATCCAGCCGTTACACAAACCGTATAAGAATAGCGAGCGGGCCAGGCGATGTTTCAGGCTACCGGTAGGATGGGTGCTTTCATCTTTCAGGTAGAGCTGAATGCCCGCAAATCCTGGCAGAGAGAGGCGGATTAAATGGGTATCTGCCGAGCGCTGATAGTCGGCATTGATTTCGCTGATGGCATGTTTAACCCAGGTGCTATTCATCGTGTGTATCCGTTTGTCATTTTGTGCCCAGCATAGCGAAAAGCACAGAAAAAATTGTTGCTATCTGACCTTTAAAATAGAATGAAGGGAGAAAAATTTTCTCTGCGAGGTGGGTATGCTAGATAAAATTGACCGCAAGCTTCTTTCATTGTTGCAAACCGACTGCACCCTCTCTTTGCAGGCGCTGGCAGATGCCGTTAATCTGACCACCACACCGTGCTGGAAGCGCCTCAAAAAGCTGGAAGATGACGGCATTTTGCTCGGGCGTGTTGCACTTTTAGACCCCGAAAAATTGGGGCTTGGACTGACCGCATTTGTCCTGATAAAAACGCAGCATCACAGTAGCGAATGGTATTGCCGCTTTGTCACTCAGGTCGCTGAAATGCCAGAGGTTCTTGGATTCTGGCGTATGGCAGGGGAATATGATTATCTGATGCGCGTCCAGGTGGCCGATATGAAGCGATATGATGATTTTTACAAGCGACTGGTCAACAGTGTACCGGGCTTATCGGACGTCACATCGAGCTTCGCGATGGAACAAATAAAACACACCACAGCATTACCCATTGAATAAATTGAATAACTTCCCGGCCAGGCCGGAAAAATACCTTCAGGAAAATACCGCGTGCGATTATTTGCCCAACTAAGCTGGTACTTTCGTCGGGAGTGGCAACGCTATCTCGGCGCAGTCTGCCTGCTTATTATCATTGCCATTCTGCAACTTATCCCGCCAAAGGTGGTGGGATATGTGGTGGATGGCGTCACCGAACAGCATTACACCACCGCACGGGTGTTGATGTGGATTGGCACGCTGGTGCTGACTGCGGTGATTGTCTACCTGCTGCGCTACGTCTGGCGTGTCTTGTTATTCGGGGCGTCTTATCAGCTTGCCGTTGAGCTGCGCGAAGACTTTTACCGCCAACTGAGCCGCCAGCATCCCGAGTTTTACCTGCGTCACCGCACTGGTGATTTAATTGCCCGTGCTACCAACGACGTTGACCGCGTGGTGTTTGCCGCCGGGGAAGGGGTGTTAACGCTGGTGGACTCGCTGGTGATGGGGTGCGCGGTGCTGATTGTGATGTCGACCCAAATCAGCTGGCAACTGACGCTGCTGGCCCTGCTGCCAATGCCGCTGATGGCGCTGGCGATCAATCGCTACGGCGAAAAACTACATGAACGTTTCAAACTGGCGCAGGCGGCGTTTTCGTCACTCAACGACCGCACTCAGGAGAGCATGACCAGTATCCGCATGATCAAAGCCTTTGGTCTGGAGGACAGACAATCTGCGTTGTTTGCTGCCGATGCGGCGGATACCGGGGCGAAAAACATGCGGGTGGCGCGGATTGATGCGCGTTTTGACCCGACGATTTATATCGCTATCGGTATGGCGAACCTGCTGGCTATCGGCGGCGGTAGCTGGATGGTGGTACACGACATGATGACGCTTGGCCAGTTAACCAGTTTCGCGATGTATCTGGGGCTGATGATTTGGCCAATGCTGGCGCTGGCCTGGATGTTTAATATTGTTGAGCGCGGCAGTGCTGCCTACAGCCGTATTCGCGCCATGCTGGCCGAAGCGCCAGTGGTTAACGACGGCAGTGAAACGGTACCGGAAGGACGTGGGGTAATGAAAGCGGATATCGGTTCGTTTGTTTACCCGCAAACGGAACATCCGGTGCTTGAAAACGTCAATTTCACGCTGCAATCGGGCCAGATGCTGGGTATTTGCGGCCCGACGGGTTCCGGTAAAAGCACTCTGCTTTCGCTTATCCAGCGTCACTTTGATGTTACTCAGGGCGATATTCGCTTTCACAATATCCCGCTGACACGCTTGCTGCTGGACGACTGGCGCAGCCGTCTGGCGGTGGTCAGCCAGACGCCGTTTTTATTCTCAGACACCGTCGCGAATAACATTGCTCTTGGCCACCCAACGGCGACGCAGGCAGAGATTGAACATGTCGCGCGTCTTGCCAGCGTTCATGACGATATTTTGCGTCTGCCGCAGGGCTATGACACCGAGGTGGGCGAACGTGGTGTGATGCTTTCTGGTGGGCAAAAACAGCGTATTTCGATTGCCCGCGCGCTGCTGCTGAACGCCGAAATCCTGATCCTGGATGACGCGCTTTCTGCGGTGGATGGCCGCACTGAATATCAGATCCTGCACAACCTGCGCCAGTGGGGCGAAGGGCGTACGGTGATTATCAGTGCGCACCGCTTGTCGGCATTGACCGAAGCCAGTGAAATTCTGGTGATGCAGCACGGGCACATTGCCCAGCGTGGGCAACATGACCAGCTTACAGAACAACCCGGCTGGTATCGCGATATGTACCGTTATCAGCAGCTTGAAGCGGCGCTCGATGATGCTCCAGAGCAGGATGAGGAGACCGCCAATGCGTAAGCTGGGAACGATGTGGCCGACCTTAAAACGTCTGCTTTCCTATGGCTCTGTGTGGCGAAAACCGCTGTCGATTGCCGTGCTTCTGCTCTGGATTGCGGCGATTGCTGAGGTGAGTGGTCCGCTGCTGATTAGCTATTTCATCGACAATATGGTGGCGAAACGCTATCTGCCGCTGGGGCTGGTGGCGGGGTTAGGTATTGCCTACGTAGGGTTACAGCTGACGGCCGCCGGGCTGCACTATGCGCAGTCGTTGCTGTTTAACCGGGCAGCCGTTGGCGTCGTGCAGCAGCTGCGCACGGATGTAATGGATGCGGCGCTGCGCCAGCCGCTGAGTGAATTTGATACTCAGCCTGTCGGGCAAGTTATCTCGCGTGTGACCAACGATACGGAGGTTATCAGGGATCTGTATGTCACCGTTGTGGCAACGGTATTACGCAGTGCGGCGTTGATTGGTGCGATGCTGGTGGCGATGTTTAGCCTTGACTGGCGCATGGCGCTGGTGGCGATCACCATCTTCCCGGCAGTCCTGATTGTGATGGTTATCTATCAACGTTACAGCACGCCGATTGTTCGCCGCGTGCGCGCTTATCTGGCCGATATCAACGATGGCTTTAACGAAGTGATCAACGGTATGAGCGTCATCCAGCAGTTCCGCCAGCAGGCACGATTTGGCGAGCGAATGGGGGAAGCCAGTCGTTCACATTACATGGCGAGAATGCAGACGCTTCGCCTGGATGGCTTCCTGTTGCGTCCGTTGCTGAGTCTTTTCTCTACGCTGGTGCTTTGCGGCTTACTGATGCTGTTTGGTCTGACGTCGGGCGGCACCATTGAAGTGGGCGTATTGTATGCCTTTATTAGTTATCTTGGGCGTCTGAATGAACCGCTGATTGAGCTCACCACTCAGCAATCCATGCTGCAACAGGCCGTGGTTGCGGGAGAGCGCGTCTTTGAGCTAATGGACAGGCCACGTCAGACCTACGGTGATGATGACCGTAGCCTGCAAAGCGGTGCTATTACCTTTGATAATGTCTCGTTTGCTTATCGTGATGACCGGCTTGTCCTCCAGGACGTTAGCCTTGATGTCCCGTCGCGTGGCTTTGTGGCGCTGGTGGGGCACACCGGTAGCGGTAAGAGTACGCTCGCCAGCTTGCTGATGGGGTATTACCCGCTCACGAAAGGGGAGATCCGCCTGGACGGGCGTCCACTGTCTTCCCTGAGCCACAATGTCCTGCGTAAAGGGGTGGCAATGGTGCAGCAAGACCCGGTGGTGCTGGCGGATACTTTCTATGCCAACGTCACGCTGGGCAGGCCTTATACGCATGAACAGGTGTGGGCGGTGCTGGAAACCGTGCAGCTGGTAGAGCTGGCACGCGGTCTGCCCGAGGGTATCGACACCCGGCTGGGCGAGCAGGGAAATAATCTCTCGGTTGGGCAAAAACAGCTGCTGGCGCTGGCGCGGGTGCTTATTGAAACGCCGCAGGTGCTTATTCTGGATGAAGCAACCGCTAGTATCGACTCCGGTACTGAGCAGGCTATCCAGCATGCGCTGGCGGCCGTGCGCGATCATACAACGCTTGTCGTCATCGCTCACCGCCTGTCAACGATTGTTGATGCCGATACTATTCTGGTGCTGCATCGCGGCCAGGCCGTCGAGCGCGGTACGCATCGTCAGCTGTTAGAGGCGAAAGGGCGTTACTGGCAGATGTACCAGTTGCAACTGGCGGGAGAAGAGCTGGCTGCCAGCGCGCGCGAAGAGGAATCACTCAGCGCCTGATGCACCAAAATCAGGCAACGCGCTAACACTCTCAACTGTTGGTGCAAAACTGAAACGCATCATGCACTGTTATGGTGCGTTTTTTTTCGCCACTTCATCACCGAATGCCTTGCCGCGCTCATTGCACCGCTTTTTCCCCCTTTTTTCAATTCTGGCACACCCCTTGCAATATCTCCTGCGTGTTAGCAGCGGCCATTACCGAATTCTGACTGGAGGGGATTTATGAAGCTGGTTACAGTTGTAATCAAACCATTCAAACTTGAAGACGTTCGTGAAGCATTGTCTTCCATGGGTATTCAGGGACTGACTGTCACCGAAGTGAAAGGCTTTGGTCGTCAGAAAGGTCATGCCGAGCTTTATCGTGGGGCGGAATACAGCGTTAACTTCCTGCCTAAAGTGAAGATTGATGTCGCAATTGCTGACGATCAGCTTGATGAAGTGATTGATGTCATTAGCAAAGCGGCCTACACCGGCAAGATTGGCGACGGCAAAATTTTCGTTGCCGAGTTGCAGCGCGTGATTCGTATCCGTACGGGCGAATCCGACGAAGCGGCATTGTAAGTAACTCCTGGCACACAGTGATAGGGATCGAGAAAATGAAGATAGCAACAATCAAAACGGGTCTGGGTTCGCTGGCACTGCTGCCAGGCCTGGCACTGGCTGCCCCTGCGGTGGCAGACAAAGCCGATAATGCCTTTATGATGATCTGCACCGCGCTGGTGCTGTTCATGACTATCCCAGGCATTGCGCTGTTCTACGGCGGCCTGATCCGCGGTAAAAACGTCCTCTCCATGCTGACGCAGGTTGCTGTGACGTTCGCACTGGTGTGTGTGCTGTGGGTGGTCTACGGTTACTCGCTGGCCTTCGGCGAAGGCAACGCCTTCTTCGGCAACCTCAACTGGGTGATGCTGAAAAATATCGAACTGACTGCGCTGATGGGTAGTTTCTATCAGTACATCCATGTTGCTTTCCAGGGCTCGTTCGCCTGTATCACCGTAGGCCTGATTGTTGGTGCGCTGGCTGAGCGTATTCGCTTCTCTGCGGTACTGATTTTCGTGGTTGTCTGGCTGACGCTCTCCTACGTGCCGATTGCGCATATGGTATGGGGCGGTGGTCTGCTGGCGACTCATGGTGCGCTGGACTTCGCGGGCGGTACTGTTGTGCACATTAACGCCGCTGTTGCAGGTCTTGTCGGTGCATACCTGATTGGCAAACGTGTGGGCTTTGGCAAAGAAGCCTTCAAGCCACACAACCTGCCAATGGTGTTTACCGGTACGGCTATCCTCTATTTTGGCTGGTTCGGTTTCAACGCCGGTTCAGCAAGTGCTGCGAACGAAATCGCTGCGCTGGCCTTCGTGAATACCGTTATTGCCACGGCGGGCGCTATCCTCTCCTGGGTATTTGGTGAGTGGGCCGTTCGCGGTAAACCTTCTCTGCTGGGTGCATGTTCTGGTGCGATCGCCGGTCTGGTTGGTATCACCCCTGCGTGTGGTTATGTGGGTGTAGGTGGTGCGCTGCTTATTGGTCTGGTTGCTGGTCTGGCTGGCCTGTGGGGTGTGACTGCGCTGAAACGTGTTCTGCGCGTTGATGACCCTTGCGATGTGTTCGGTGTGCACGGCGTGTGCGGCATCATCGGTTGTATCATGACCGGTATCTTCGCGGCGAAATCTCTGGGTGGAGTGGGTTACGCAGAAGGCGTCACCATGGTTCACCAGGTGCTGGTACAGCTGGAAAGTATTGCCATCACCGTTGTCTGGTCTGCCGTTGTGGCTTTTATCGGTTACAAACTGGCTGACATGACCGTCGGTCTGCGTGTACCAGAAGAGCAGGAACGCGAAGGTCTGGACGTCAACAGCCATGGCGAGAATGCGTATAACGCCTGATAAACAGCAAAACGGCAACCTCAGGTTGCCGTTTTTAATGTTTGTACCCTCTCCCGGTGGGCTGAGGGTTCCCCAGTAATTTTTGTCTTTAATTCAGCGATGATATTACGCCATTGAATTAAGGGACTTACAGCGGTGTCATGGTCCGGCTGAAAATCGCCGAAGCGTTTACGGAAGGCCGGGGCGACGCGCATGGATGCGCGGCGAGGGCGGCTTTACAGGGACGTTTCCTCCGCCCGTCCCCGATTAGCCTGGAGCAAACGCTGAGGGCATCGCGAAGCGACGATTTTCTTGCCGGGAGCCCGGGTTGCCAGGGTAGCGGCGGTGAGCTACCCTGGCACGTTCACCGGTATTGTGGTGACAGAGTAGCAAGGAACGTAAAGTGAACGGAATGACCACCTGAGCCGTATGTTCCCCCTCACCCCAGCCCTCTCCCCAAAAAGGAGAGGGAGCCGTCCGTGCTCGTATTTTTGTGGGGATTCCTCAACCCGGTGGGAGAGGGTGAGGGCATCAGGCCGCACAAAATTACCCCCGATTACGCATTACCCCTTCCTGCACCGTTGATGCCACCAGAACACCATCCTGAGTATAAAACTCGCCGCGTACAAACCCGCGAGCGCTGGACGCCGACGTACTTTCCACGCTATAGAGCAACCAGTCATTCATATCGAACGGGCGGTGGAACCACATAGAGTGGTCAATTGTCGCAACCTGCATCCCTTTTTCCAGGAACCCAACGCCGTGTGGTTGCAGGGCAACCGGCAGGAAGTTGAAGTCGGAAGCGTAACCCAGCAGATACTGATGGACGCGGAAATCCTCCGGCACGGTGCCGTTGGCGCGGATCCACACCTGACGTTTTGGTGCAGCTACGTGGCCTTTCATCGGGTTATGGAACTCGACGGGGCGAATCTCCAGTGGCTTATCGCACAGGAATTTCTCTTTCACCTGCGGTGGTAGCAGGTGCGCCAGCGCACGCGCGATATCGGTTTCAGATTTAAGCTCTTCCGGCGATGGGGATGGCGGCATCACTTTTTGATGCTCATAACCCGGTTCAGGCGCCTGGAAAGAGGCTGTCATGTAAAAGATAGGTTTGCCATTCTGAATGGCAGCCACGCGACGGGCACTAAAACTGTTGCCGTCACGCAACACTTCAACGTCATAAACAATCGGTTTGGCGCTGTCGCCAGGGCGTAAGAAATAGCTGTGAAAAGAGTGCACCAGACGGTCTGCCGGGACGGTCTCTTTAGCGGCATATAACGCCTGTCCAACGACTTGTCCGCCGAAGACCTGGCGTAAGCCCAAATCTTCGCTCTGTCCACGAAAGAGTCCTTCCTCAATTTTTTCCAGGTTCAGTAATGTCAGCAGATTGTTCAGTGCTTGACTCATAGTTGTCCTCAATAAAACGCCGTGGCGAAAGATAAGCAGAGTATAACGCAGATTTGAAAGTGGTCCGATGGGTAGAATAATCTGAATATCGGCCTGAAATCAGGCATTAATCAGTGATTTGTGCCACACTTGTTACGTTATATAAATGTTAACGACATCGGGTGGGATCGATCCCGCTGGTGCATTGATGATAAGGAGACTTCAATGAAACTCGTGCACATAGTAAGTGGTTTAGCGATAGCGGTGGCACTGACTGCCTGCGCAGGTAAGCACGCCAGTACCCAGGCGCCAGCGCCGGATCCAAATACTGTTGACACGCTTTCGCAGCAGACTACTCAGCAGCCTAACGTTTCTGGTACGGTATGGATCCGTCAGAAAGTGGCTTTACCGCCAGATGCTGTGTTAACGGTCACCCTTTCGGATGCCTCCCTGGCTGATGCGCCTGCCAAAGTGCTGTCGCAAAGAGCGGTGCGTACCATCGGTAAACAGGCTCCGTTCAGCTTCGTGTTGCCATACAACCCGGCTGACATCCAGCCTAATGCGCGGATATTGCTGAGTGCAGCAGTCACCGTTAACGGTAAGCTGATGTTTATCACTGATACGGTTCAGGAAGTGATTAACCACGGTGGGACAAAAGCCGATCTGAATCTGGTTGCGGTGCAGCAGACCGAAGTTCCTGTTTCAGCACAGCCACCTGTTGCGGCTGAACCACCTGCTTCAATCCAGCAGTAATGACCTATGCCCTCTTCCCGGTGAAGAGGGCAGTTGTTTTAGTACACCCAGCGATATATCTGTAAATCGATTTTCCCGCCCCCCGACACCTGTACTCCTTCAGCGAGCAATGCCTGTCGCTGGCGCTGTAAATCCGGGCCCGTTAGTGAGATTGTCCCGTGACGATTAACCACCCGATGCCAGGGCAGAGTGCTGCCTTCCGGTAAACGTTTTAATACGCCGCCTACCTGACGTGCTGCGCGGGGTGAGCCTGCCAGCCGGGCGACATCGCCATAAGTCGTTACATAGCCTTCGGGAATTGAGGCGACAATCTGCCAGACCCTGACAGGGAATGAGTCAGGTAACGGTTCGGGAATCGAATCGAAAGCGTCCATTGTGTTTACCAGACAAGAAAAACCACAGAATAAGCGACCCCTGGCAGATTGTGAAGGCGCAATGACCGTTGCTCAGGAGGGCTGCTGGACGGTGAATTCCAGTGCCAGGCCGATCACTTTTGTACTGCTGGCAGCGGGCTGTTCACGCATTGCCACCAGACTTTCCAGAAACTTCAGTTTTCTTGCCTGGGTATTGATGATGAGTTTGGCACGCAGGTCGGGCAGGGCCTGTGAACAGATTGGATAAATCACCCGTCCGGAAACGGCGACAGGAATTCTGCGCAGATTGACGCAACGCACCACGCCGACAGTGGAATAGAGCACGGCAACAGGCGTGACAAAAAGCATCGGCTGTTCACTGATGGTCACGAAATCCAGCAGCAATTCAGGACGCAGGTAATTCAGCCCTTTGTGGTGAAGGGTTACGCCATCAATGGCGGGCATAACGAGCGTCAGTGTCTGGGGTAATGTGTTAATCATGAATGTGCCCTGCACGAATGAAACGCATTCGAACAGTGTGGCATGGGTGAGTGAATTTACTGCGAAGAGACTCGCAATCTGTACTTATCAGGCTGTCCAGGCCGTTATCAGGTCTTAAGTTATGCCTCGGTTGTGCAATAAACCGTCATCCGAATGCCAGCAGCTTGCAATTGCCGGACAGCACAGGGATAATGCGCCAGCGCGTTGGTTAACAACGCTCTCAATGGGGGCTCTGTTGGTTCTCCCGCAACGCTACTCTGTTCACCAGGTCAGGTCCGGAAGGAAGCAGCCAGGGCAGACGACGTGTGTGCCGGGATGTAGCTGGCAGGGCCCCCACCCATTTGTGCTCTCCCCAGATTTTACCGAACCTCTTTCGATCCCCAATTTTTGTGCTTAGTGATTTATTCCACAGGAATAAAAGACATTTAATTCAATATGTAATATATCATTCATCCAACTGAAATATTATTGTCATAAACATGTAATAATAGACTGTCATTTTATATTCGGGTGACTTTTTTCTGTCATAAGTAAAAAATATAAATCTGGATTACATTGTTAACTTCGTGTATTAAATAAAGGACTTATTCCGAAGGGATGTAACAATCATGGCTACTGCGGTATTAAACGTTAAGATTGATGAAGCGCTAAAAGAAAGACTTCGCCACTACGCAGAAGTGAATAATGAAAATTTAAGCGTGACCACAGAGAAACTGCTACAGCTGGCATTTGAAGCGGTAGAAGAGGTGGGAGTATCGGAAGAGGATATTGATAATCAGCATACGGAAGAAGAGAGTGTAACTCCTTTTACTCCTAAAGAAATCAAGGCTCTACGTAAACTTCTGAAGAAGAGAAAATGAAACAACAACTGTCAACTGCCAATGACTACAAAGAGGCCTGTGATTTGTTGCGTTCAGGCTATGTGAAGCATGTACGTCTTGGCTGGAATGTAGGTAGTGATGAGTTCTTTCGAATTGCGTCTGACTGGTGTGATACCGGCGCAAAAATAAAGAAAGAAGGAGAAAACTTCGTTATTTCTCTTAAGGGTTTCCCTATTCCTCCTCAGCACTAAGTACCATTCTGTGAAAACTGCTGACTGCATTCATTTCAGTCAGCAGTTTTTATTCTTAATTTCTCAGCGAAATTATCTGTGATAATAATCACGGGTTATTATGTAACCAGCGTAAATTTCAACCCCAGATTTAATCCTCATCACATTAAACAATGCTCCTTTTTATGGCAGGGGCCGCGGTTTTATTCAATGCCGTCCACAGCGGTTTGATTCTCATCAGCGCACTCTCAAGCTCTGCCGGGTCAAGCGTAAAGGGCATTCGTAAATAGCGGTCAAACGCCCCCGACAGGCCAAAGCGTGTTCCGGTACCCAGATTGATCCCCAGTGTTTCTGCCCGTGCGGCAAGCTGTGTTGCCTGCATTCCTGGTAGCTCCACCCAGTAAGAAAGCCCGCCTTCCGCGTCGTGGAAAGTCCATTCCGGGAAATGCTCGCGCAGCAATTCACTGCACCGCTTGCGGCGTTCGGCCAGCATTTGCCGCCGGGCCGGCAAAAACGTGTCGCTGTTTTCGATAAGCCACAGGGTTGCCAGTTGTTCCAGCACCGGTGAACCTAAATCCAGGGTATCGCGTGTCTGGGCGAGAGTGGCAATGGTCCGCGAAGACGCGCGGATCCAGCCCAGACGCAGGCCCCCCCAAAAACTTTTTCCTGCCGAGCCCAGGGTGATCACCGTTGCCTCTGGGTTAAATGAGGCCAGCGGCGGAGGCGGTGGAGAATCAAACCAGAGATCCACCATGGTTTCATCAACCACCAGCGTGGTGCGGGTCTGTGCGGCAATGTCAGTTATCGCTTTGCGGGTCGGGATGTCCATACAGCGCCCTGTCGGGTTATGGAAGTCCGGCATCAGGTAAGCCAGCCGTGGCGCGGTTTGTGCAAGCGTTGCGGCAAAACCGTCGGTATCCCAGCCCGTTTGTGGCAGGGAGACGCCTACCGGCCGACAAAGTGCCCCCTGGATAGCGGCGATGGCCAGCGGGTAGGTTGGATGATCAACCACGACGCGGTCGCCGGGGCCTGTCATCATGCGTAACACCAGCGCAAAGGCACTGACCGCACCGTTGACGACCATTACTTCGTCAGCACGGGTCGCCAGCCCGCGTGCGGTATAGCGTGCGGCAATGGCTTCCCGCAGGGCCAGCAATCCGGACTGATCGTAACCCGTTAGCGAGAGATACTGCGTAATGGCAGATAGCGCGTACGTATAGGCCTGGTGAATTTCCGGCCCGGCGTTGAGTGCCGCAGTGGAAAGATCCAGTGCTACGCTTGCCGCTGAAAGGGTGGGTACAGCCCGGGAATCAGGCAGGATCACCCGTGATCCACTGCCATGACGGCTCTCCAGATAGCCTTCGTCCCGCAGGCGGGCTAATGCGCTGCTGATGGTTGTACGGCTGACGTCCAGCGCAGAGGCCAGTTCACGCTCGCCCGGTAACCGGGTGTTGAGCGCCAGTCGACCATCAAGAATGAGCAGGCGTAAGGCATCTGCCAGCTGTCGCCAGAGCGGTGTACGGGATGTAGTTTGCTGCCAGTGGCCTAACAAGCGTACCAGTGACTGACTACCAAAACGACGAGATGACATATGCAGTCCACTATTTGAAAACTGGACATTAATCATAAGACCATTTTCGCCGAAGATGAAAGTCTGGTTCTTCAGAGAAGATAAAAATGTTACGTCGTCTGGTACAACTTTATGTCGGATTAGGGCTGTATGGCCTTTCAACCGCAATGTTTATTCGTTCTGATCTGGGTGTCGATCCGTGGGACGTTTTTCATCTTGGGGTGGCAATACAGTTGGGTATGAGCATTGGCACGGTGATTATTTTAATCGGCGCTGCGGTGCTGCTGCTATGGGTTCCGCTGCGCCAGTGGCCTGGGCTTGGCACGATAAGTAACGTCATTTGTATTGGTCTGGCTGCCGATGCGACAATGGCGCTGATCCCTGAGCTGACCTCACTGCCCCTGCGTATTGCTCTGCTGGTGGCGGGCATTGTGGTTAATGCGATAGCGACAGGGATGTATATTGGTGCCGGTTTTGGGCCAGGCCCACGCGATGGCCTGATGACAGGCATTCATGCCCGATTGGGTTGGTCTATCCGCAGTGTGCGTACGTCTATCGAGGTAGCGGTGTTGCTGATTGGCATTATGCTTGGCGGGTCGTTCGGTGTCGGTACGGTGCTGTATGCATTAACCATTGGCCCGCTGATCCAGATCTGCTTGCCCTGGTTTCGTCAGAAGCCGCAAGTGCAAAAGATACCTCAGCCTGAGCAAGTTGTTTGATTATGCGAAGCGCTCACAAGTATTAACGGCGTGGCTGTGCCAGAATAGCGGCATCTCTTGTCGCGATGTCAGAATGCATGAAAGCTATCACTCTCTATGACGTAGCCCTCCTCGCAGGGGTTTCTTATCAGACCGTTTCCCGCGTGATTAATGATGCGGAGCATGTCTCCGCCCGCACGCGGGAAAAGGTGCAGCAAGCCATGGCGGAACTGAACTATGTTCCCAACCGTGGCGCGCAACAGCTGGCGGGTAAACGCACCCGGACGCTGGGTTTGATTACGACCGATCTGGCACTTCACGCCCCTTCGCAAATTGCTTCTGCGGTAAAAACCCGCGCGGTGGAGAAGGGGGCGAGTGTGCTGATTTCTATGGTGGAACACCCACAACGCTGCCAGGCAGCAGTTCAGGAACTTCTGGCACAACGTGTTGAAGGGCTGCTGGTGAACGTGCCGCTGGAAGATGCTGAAGCCGAACAGCTAAAGGCACTGGCATCACCCGTGCCGGTGCTGTTTTTGGATGTTTCACCCTCAGCGCAGGTCAATAGCCTGGTCTTTGATGCGGCCCAGGGATCACAATTGGGGGCTGAACATCTTATCTCGTTGGGCCATCAGCGGGTTGCCCTGCTGAATGGGCCTGAGAGCTCTGTCTCTGCCAGAGCCCGCCGGGCCGGGTGGCTGGCTTCTCTGGCACAAGCCGGGCTTGAACCTGTCGGCGTAGTTTTCGGTGACTGGAGCGCCGCTTCCGGTTACGAAAAGGGGCATCAGCTTTTATCGGGCCCGGAGCTGCCGGAGGCTATTCTGGTGGCGAACGATCAGATGGCGTTAGGGGTTATGCGCGCCTGCGCGGAAAAAGGGATTGCTGTGCCCGGGCAGATCTCCGTTGTGGGTTTTGATGACACAACCGATAGCGCCTGGTTTTCTCCGCCACTGACCACGGTTCGTCAGGCATTTCGTGAGGCGGGCGAGCGCAGCGTTGAGTGGCTGCTGACCGCGTCTTCCAAAAACGAATGCTGGCAAGCACAACTTCCGGTGACCCTTATTACCCGTCACTCCAGCGCCCGCCGTACGTCACAGCAGGCGGATCGTGAAGAACTGGCCCGGCAGCTGAAAACACTGGCGCTCTTAGCTGAGCAATTAGCACGCGGATAAGACTTTTGTGATCTGACTCGCTTCGCCGCGATCGGACGCTTTACCGCAGGGTTTTGCCAGGGCATGTTGACATGAATTGTGAGCGCTTCGCATAGAGGGTAATATGTCAAACACATCGCCGCTGACACTCAGCGCACTTCTGGCTCGTCGGGACTGGGAAAATCCTGGTGTTACACAGTGGCACCGGCTGGCGGCCCATGCGCCGTTTCACAGCTGGCGTGATGAACAACACGCCAGAGATGACCGGCAACCCCTGAATAAGCGTTCTCTTAACGGGGAGTGGCGCTTCAACTTTTATGCCTTTCCAGAGCGTGTCCCGCAAGGATGGGTAGAAGAAGATTGCGACGACTCTGTTCCGATGCCTGTGCCGTCAAACTGGCAGATGCAGGGTTTCGATACCCCAATCTATACCAATGTCACTTATCCTTTTGCCGTTAACCCACCCTTTGTCCCGCAAGAAAACCCTACCGGTTGTTACTCGCTCACATTTGAGGTGGACGATGCATGGCTGCTGAGCGGGCAAACCCGCATTATTTTTGATGGGGTGAATTCAGCTTTTCATCTGTGGTGTAACGGCCACTGGATTGGCTATTCCCAGGACAGCCGTCTGCCCGCTGAATTTGATCTCTCGGCAGTGCTTCGCCCGGGCCTGAACCGCGTGGCAGTAATGGTGCTGCGCTGGTGCGACGGGAGCTATCTTGAAGATCAGGATATGTGGCGGATGAGCGGCATCTTCCGCGATGTGTCGTTGCTGCATAAACCGGAAACGCAGATTGCGGATTACCACGTTGTCACCGAATTAAATACCGAATTAGACCGGGCGCTGCTCAGGGTGGACGTTGCATTGGCGGGGAGCCAATACGCTGAGTGTGAGGTGGCGCTTACCCTGTGGCGAAACGATGAGCCGTGCGCCAGGGCAACCCAGCGTCCTGGCTCTGAGATTGTGGATGAGCGCGGTAACTGGGCCGAGCGCTTAACGGTGTCTATACCTGTTGTGGCGCCTGAATTATGGAGCGCCGAAATTCCGGCGCTGTATCGCCTGACGATTTCGCTGAGGGATGTGCAGGGGCGGGTCATCGAGTGCGAGGCCTGTGACGTGGGTTTCCGTCGTGTAGAGATAAGCAACGGCCTGCTTAAACTCAATGGCAAACCGCTATTGATCCGCGGCGCTAACCGTCATGAACATCACCCTGAAAACGGGCAGGTGATGGATGAAGCCACTATGCACCGCGACATCGAGTTGCTGAAGCAGCACAATTTTAACGCGGTGCGCTGTTCGCATTATCCCAACCATCCGCTGTGGTACACGCTTTGCGATCGCTACGGCCTGTACGTGGTAGATGAAGCCAACATTGAAACGCACGGCATGGTGCCGATGAGTCGTCTGGCTGACGATCCGCGCTGGTTGCCCGCCATGAGCGAACGCGTAACCCGTATGGTGCTGCGCGACCGTAATCATCCGTCAATTATCATCTGGTCACTCGGGAATGAATCTGGCCACGGTGCTAATCACGATGCGCTCTACCGCTGGCTGAAAACCACCGACCCGACTCGTCCGGTGCAATACGAAGGTGGTGGTGCAAATACCGCCGCAACCGACATTGTGTGCCCGATGTATGCGCGTGTTGATAAGGATCAGCCGTTCCCGGCCGTACCAAAATGGTCAATCAAGAAATGGATCGGGATGCCGGATGAAACGCGTCCGCTGATCTTGTGTGAATACGCTCATGCGATGGGCAACAGTTTCGGTGGCTTTGCAAAATACTGGCAGGCGTTTCGCAGCCATCCGCGTTTGCAGGGCGGGTTCGTCTGGGACTGGGTTGACCAGGCGCTGACGAAGAAAGACGAAAACGGCAATACGTTCTGGGCGTATGGCGGTGATTTTGGTGATAAACCGAATGACCGGCAGTTTTGCCTTAACGGACTGGTGTTCCCTGACCGCACGCCACACCCTGCACTGTATGAAGCCCAGCGCGCGCAGCAATTCTTCACCTTTAGCCTGGTCAGTACCTCGCCACTGGTGATTGAGATTAAAAGTGACTACCTGTTCCGCACCACCGATAACGAACAGCTGAAATGGACGATTACCCGGGGTGAAAATGTACTGGGAGCGGGCGGCATCACCCTGAACATGGCTCCGCAGGGGACACAGCGCGTAGAGATCGCCCTACCGGAGCTACAGGCTGCGCCGGGCGATGTCTGGTTAAATGTAGAGGTGTTCCAAACCCAAAGCACACCGTGGTCATCGGCACATCATCGCTGCGCCTGGGAGCAGTGGTCACTTCCCGCACCATTGTATGTGGCACCAGCCCCGCAGCCGGGTGTGACGCCGTTATTAACGGTGAAAGAGACGGTGCTGGACATTACCCATCAGCAGCAGCGCTGGCACTTTGACCGTGTTTCAGGGGATCTGGCGCAGTGGTGGAATGAAGGGGCTGAAACCCTGCTCTCCCCGCTAAAGGATAACTTTACCCGCGCACCGCTGGATAATGATATTGGCGTGAGTGAGGCAACCCGCATTGATCCTAATGCCTGGGTCGAACGCTGGAAAGCGGCGGGCATGTATGATTTGTCTGCCCGGTTATTGCAGTGTGACGGTGAACAGCATAGCGGCGATGTTGTTGTCAGCACCCTTCATGCCTGGGAACACCAGGGGAAAACGCTGTTCCTCAGCCGGAAAACCTGGCGGGTTGATAGCAACGGGGTATTGCACGGTGACGTGCTGGTGCAGGTTGCATCAGATATTCCTGAGCCTGCGCGTATCGGGCTGGATTGTCAGCTTGCCCAAACGCCAGAAATCGTTAGCTGGCAGGGGCTTGGGCCGCACGAAAACTACCCGGACCGAAAACTGGCGGCGCAACAGGGGCGCTGGGAATTACCGCTTGATGCCCTGCAAACTCCTTACATTTTCCCGACGGAGAATGGCCTGCGTTGCGATACCCGCGCGCTTGAATTTGGCGCTCATCAGTTCACCGGAGATTTCCACTTCTCCCTGAGCCGATACAGCCAGCGCCAGCTGCGTGATACCACACATCAGCATCTGCTGAGGGAAGAGCCGGGTTGCTGGTTAAATCTGGATGCCTTCCACATGGGCGTGGGGGGCGATGATTCGTGGAGTCCGAGCGTGTCGCCAGAATTTATCCTGCAAAACCGCCAGCTGCGCTACTCCTTTAGCTGGCAGCAAAAGACCCAGTAACACAAAAGATGCGGCCACGGTTTGTGGCCGCATGGCTCAGGCGAGGATCCCGGTTAACCCGTGGATGCTCATATACATTCCCACCACTGTTATCAGTGCCGCTGAGATCCACGGCGCTTTGCGTGAAAATTCACTGAATCCCGGCCAGCGTTTGGTGGCATGTTTAAGGCTCAGGGCGGCAATTGCACCTGAGGCAACCAGCGTTAACGCCAGACCAATACTGAAACTAAACACTAGCGTGGCGCCCAGCGCAAAATGCTTCAGTTGCAGGCAGATCAGCAGCACCGTAATGGAGGCCGGGCAGGGGATGAGTCCGCCAGTCAACCCGAACATGGCGATTTGCCCTGTCGTGACAGTCTGCCCATTAAAGCGGCGGTTTATGTCCTGGGCATGGGCGCGCTGGTGGGCGTCTTGCCACTCCTCATCAACCAGTTGATGTGTATGATCGTGGTGATCATGATGGTGGTCATGGTCATGGTCATGGTCATGGTCATGGTGGTGATCGTGATGATGATGTTCGTGGTGGTGATCGTGTGGCTGGCTCTCTTTCCAGGTTCGCCATGCCATCCATAACGCGATCATAATAATCATCACGCCTGAAATCAGCTGGAACCAGGGTTCAGAGGTATTTGCATCCCAGCCTCGGCCAAACCATAAGCCTGCCATCGCAATGATCCAGACTACCGCTGTATGGGAAAACGTTGCCGCCAGTCCCAGCAGGATCGCCTGTTTTAGCGTACCGCGGATCGCCACAATAAACGCGGCCATCATCGTTTTTGAGTGCCCTGGTTCCAGGCCATGCAGCGCACCCAGCAAAATTGCGCTCGGCACAAAAAGCCACGCGTTGCCTTGTTGCAGGAGTGAAGTGAAATCGTTCATTAAGAATACCGGGGAAGAAAAAGTGCTCTGATACTACTCCCCCCCAGTAGGTTAATACTACCCCCCAGTAGAAAAATACTCAGGGGGAGTAGAGCGTGTTATGCTTCAGTGGCAAAAAATGAGGGAGAGTAAGATGTCGCATACGGTTCGCCACAAGAAGATGTTATTGACCCGCCTGAAGAAAATTCAGGGGCAAAGTACCGCGCTGGAAAAAATGCTCAACAGCGATCATGAGTGTGCTGAGGTGCTTCAGCAGCTGGCGGCGATCCGTGGTGCGGTGAACGGCATGATGATGCAGGTGATCGAAGGGCACTTAACCGATCATGTGGTGAAAGAGCCCGAGGAAGATCAGCGCGAGGCCGATCTTGGCGTAGTTTTGCAGGTGATGAAATCCTATCTCAAATAGTGTGTTTCTCACGATTTCGCGAGGTTGTTTTCAGCCCAGAGAATAAATTCCTGTTTAGGGAGTGCCTTACTGTAAAACCACCCCTGCCCGAACTGAACGCCGTGGCTGCGCAGCCACGTGAGCTGCCCCTGCGTTTCAATACCTTCCGCCACCATCGCCAGATCAAGAGATTTCGCCATTTCAATGATGTGCGGCGTCACGTTTTTGTATTCCAGCGCATCGACGAAGGATTTATCAATTTTGAGCGTATCGACATCCAGATCCTGAAGATAGCTGAGACTGGAATAGCCGGTCCCAAAATCGTCAATGTAGATCGCGTGCCCGGCGCGACGGAATGCCGCAATGGCCGGCGCGCTGATTTTCGGATCGGCAAAGCCGCGCTCGGTCAGTTCAAGAGCAATTTGCTGCGGGTGAACCTGCCAGTGGTTTAGCAGTTGGCTTAACAGTGGCGGCAGTTTACCGGACGTTAAATCGGCGGGGGCAAGGTTTACTGAGATATGCAGATCGGAATGCTGCTGTAACCAGCTTCCCATATCCTCGAAGACTTTCTCGAAAACCAGCTGGGTTAATTGCGAAATAAGCCCGGTTTGTTCGGCCAGCGGTACAAAAATATCGGGTGAAAGGTGGGTTCCGTCCGGCTGTGGCCAGCGAGTCAGCGCCTCGGCGCCAACCAGTTTTCCACTGCCTAATGCGATTATCGGCTGATAGTGAACGACAAACTCACGGCTGTTAATGGCATCAAGCAGGCGATTCCTCGGCGACTGTATCCGGCGCAAAATACGCAGCACAAAAAGCGCTGCGATAAGGCTCACCAGAATGCCAAAAGGAAGCCAGAACAGAAGCTGCTGATGCCAGCTTTCATCGAGTGGTTTTAGCGTGGCCCAGGCGACAATGGTAAAGCCCAGATCGGGGACCGGCTTCGTGATATACATCGCGCCTTTATATTGCAAATGCGTCACGCCCCGGTTTTCCAGAAGTTCACGGACATGGGGATCAAGCGTGCTGCTGCTGGCAAAAACACTGTTTCTGGCATGGCCTATGAGTGCGGCATCAACAGGGAGTGCGCCAAAAGGAATCACATCGACCAGCGAGGCGGGATCGACCATAACCAGATAATGCCCGTGTCCCAGCGCGGCCATGTAGCGATTAAATCCGAGGTCGTTTTGCCGGGTCAACCATGCGTTATAGCCATCAGCAGTGATTCGCATCGGCGGCGGGAACGAAGAGGCGTTACTGGCTTGTTCAAGGGAAGAGCATAGCGGTTTCAGGTTTTCGAGATACATCACTTCCTGAATGTAGCGCGCAGAAAATGCCACCCGACGCATTTCCCGCATTTGTAGCGGACTACAGGGAACACCTTCGAAATTCTCTAACTCCTTCAGCACGTCCTTGGCCTGCTGAACAACTCTTTCTGTGCGGACCAGCACGCGTGATGAATAGCTGTCCAGCGCGTCGATAAATTCATGTTCCGCCTGGCGGTGGGCCAGCCAGACGCTGAGACAAATGGGAACGAGCACGGAAAAGATCAGAATACCGGTCACCAGGCTGACCAAATGTCGGGTTCTCATGCTGCTGTTTCCTTTCTCAGATGCCCGCTTCCGGGGCACAGAGTCTACTCGCCAGAGGATAAATATTTTATCGCGAAATGATATAGTTATAGCACGTGATGGGGTGGGATTTCAGTCCAGTGAAGGTGAATCAGAAAAAAACACTGCCAGGATGAAGCATTGCGGGGGGGGTTGTTTTTGCAGCATGACTCAGATAGTATTTTGTTATGTTATAACAAAACATAAGGGGGCTATGATGAAACCAGATATCCACCCAGCCTATCGCACCGTTGTTTTCCATGACACCAGTGCCAATGAATATTTTAAAGTCGGTTCAACTATCAAAACCGATCGCGAAATCGAACTCGATGGTGAAACATTCCCGTATATCACCATCGAGGTATCGTCAAAATCGCATCCGTACTACACCGGTAAGCAGAAGTCATTCTCAACCGAAGGCAGTGCGGCACGTTTCCGCCAGCGCTTTGGTGGCTTTCTTAGCGCTAAACGAGGCTAATCATGCAGGTACTTAACTCACTACGCAGTGCAAAACAGCGCCATCCCGATTGTCAGATAGTCAAACGCAAAGGGCGCCTGTACGTCATTTGTAAGTCCAACCCGCGTTTTAAAGCGGTGCAGGGACGTAAGAAAAAGCGTTAAAAACGTGTTTCGCGCCAACTTTCCAGGGATCTTATCTGCTTGCCATCGGCCGTAAAATTGTCGGTGGCAAGCCAGTTCTGAAAGGCGCAGTCCAGGGCCTGCCACTCTTTATCAATGATGGAAAACCAGTCGGTATCACGGTTATGGCCTTTCACTACCAGCGCCTGACGAAAACGACCTTCATACTGGAACCCCAGACGCAGCGCGGCACGACGTGAAGGTTCGTTCAGGCTATTGCATTTCCACTCGTAACGGCGGTATCCCAGCTCGTCAAACACGTAACGCATCAGCAGGTATTGCGCTTCTGTGGACAACGGCGTGCGGCTCATAAGCGGTGAAAAATGCACATGCCCGACTTCCACCACACCATTCTTAGGATCAATGCGCATCAGGGCCAGAGTGCCCACCGACGACTGCGTTTGATTGTCGATAACGGCGAAATGAATAGGGTCGGATAACGCACATACGCTGGCAATCCACTGAGAATATTCAGCAACCGTTGCATCGGGTTCACGTAATAACCAGGTCCAGCTGCGGGTGTCTTCAGCCTGCTGATAGGCAGCAAACAGCGCCGAGGCGTGCTCCACACGTAGCGGCTCAAGGCGGCAGTAACGGCCATTAAGTTCCACCCTGGCCGGATGCTGACGTGGCTGCCAGTCGACAAGTTCTTCCCCGATGGGTTGCCCAAACTGATTGAATGTATTCATGTTAATTTCCGTGGCGGTGTAAAGACATTCAGGTTAGGGAATAACTGGTTCCTTAAAAAGAACCACCAGGATATGTTTTGTTGGTACCACGGAGGAAAAATGAATATACCCGGCGATGAATTCTATACCCTGATTCTGGATACGCTGAAAAAGCGTGGGGCAGAAACGCTGCAACGTGCCCTCTATCTTGCTTTGCGGGAGGCTATTTTGCACGGACGGCTGCAGGCGGAATCGCGATTGCCAGGCTCTCGTGTCATTGCGCGGCAGCTCGGACTTTCACGCAACACGGTGAATGCCGCGCTGGAGCAGCTCACGCTTGAAGGCTATTTGTTGCGAAACCGGCAGGGTACGCGGGTAGCGCTGCTGGCAAAGCGTAATATTGCCCATCCATCACCCGAGCCTGCTGTCACGCTCGCAAAACGCGTTTCATTATTGCCTGCGCCTACGCCACGGGGAACGCCGGTTCCGGCCTTTACCCCGGGCACACCCGCGATTAACTATTTTCCACTGCCGTTATGGCGGCGTTTATACGACAGGGTATTGCGGGAAGAGGGCAGTGCCCTGTTGGGCTATGGCGATCCCGCAGGGGAGATGTCCTTGCGCGAGGCCATTGCCCGGCACCTTGCGTTATCGCGCGGGATCACCTGTGATGCCAGCCAGATTGTCATAACCGAAGGCGCGCTCGAAGGCGTTAATCTTTGTACGTTGCTTCTGAGCGAACCCGGGGATATCGCCTGGATTGAAGATCCCGGTTATGCAGGGGCAAAAAGTGCGTTCGCCAAAACGGGGCTCACGGTGGTCGGGATGCCCGTTGATGATGAAGGTATGTGCTGGGAGCAGCAGCAGTCAGACGCACCTTCACTCATTTTTACCTCACCCTCACACCAGTTTCCTTATGGTAGTGTGCTCAGCGCCCGTCGGCGTCTGGCGCTGCTGGAGCTGGCTCAGGCGCAAAAAGCGTGGATTGTGGAAGATGACTATGACAGCGAATTTCGCTACTGCGGTGAACCGGTTCCGGCTATGTCAGGAATGATAAAGCACGCGCCGGTGGTCTATCTGGGAACCTTCAGCAAAACACTTTTTCCCTCGCTTCGAATTGGTTTTATGGTGTTACCACCTGCGCTGGCGAAGGCGGCGCAGCCGGCAATCGGCGCATTATTGCGTGGCGGGCATCGCGCAGAACAGCGCACCCTGGCGTTGTTTATTGAAGAGGGGCATTATGCGCGGCACCTTGCGGCAATGCGTCGACTTTATCGCAAGCGATACAGACAGTTACGTGAGGTACTAAGCACGGAGCTTCATGTTGAACACCGCGTGCTGGCCGGTGAAGGCGGAATGCATCTGACGGTGGCTATTGACGGGATTGATGATAAAGCCATTGTGCAGCAGGCCAGAGCTTTTCAGCTGGCACCTGCTGCATTAAGCGGCTACTACCTTGATACCCATCAGGGACAAACCGGCCTGGTATTAGGGTACGGCAATACTTCGGCTTCTCAGTTCACATCCGGTATCCGGCGTTTACAAAACCTCATTACGCTGCAACAGGGCGGGATAGCGTAAAGACATCGTAGAACGAAAGCTCACCTTTGGTGGAGATCATTTTTTGCAGTTTCTCTTTTTCCCCGGCGTTTACGTCGGGGGAGTGGAGAATGCTGTCGATGAGCTCAGAGGGCACAAAGCGGGTGTTGTACCATTCGCCGTTATAGCAGACGCGAAAATCGAGAACGTCGATATCTTCGTAACGATAACGAGGATTAACGTCGAAGAAGAAGAACGCGTTAAACACCACAAACAACACAACCAAAAGCCAGACCGAATCCACCAGGGTTTCGGAACGCAGCATCACAATCAGCGTGGCAAGCCAGGCGGCGTACATCGCAACAAACAGACCCGGGTGTTTACGAATAAAGCTAATGCTAAAGCGCGGGCGATTGTCACGCTTTTCGCGAATGTTCAGGTCGTCGATGGTGGCGGTGAGCAGGCGCTGTATCTCTGTCATTTTTTGCCTTCATGAATTTTGAAAATACAGGGGATCTGCCTATTTTAGTGGAGCGGATAGGGTGAAAAAAGTAACAGTTATGCGGGGAAAGATCATAACAGTTACCCGACACACGCTTACAGCATTTTGATGATTTTGGCGGGATTACCACCGACGACCGCGTTGGCGGGGACATCTTTCGTGACAACGGCCCCAGAGGCCACCACCACATTATCACCAATCGTCACGCCGGGGTTTATCACCGCACGCCCGCCGATCCAGACGTTATTACCGATGGTCACCGGTTTACCGTATTCAACACCGCTGTTGCGCTCGATGGCATCTAGTGGATGTGTTGCCGTATAGATGTGAACGCCCGGCGCGAGCATACAGTTATCACCAATATGGATTGGGCAGACGTCGAGCATCACGCAATCAAAGTTAGCGTAAAACGCCGCGCCGAGGTAGATATTGTAGCCGTAATCACAGCGGAAACTTGGTTCAATATAGGCCCCTTCGCTTTGTCCCAACAACTCAGCCAGGATGGACTGGCGTTCGGCTTTGCCGTCTGGTGACGTGTGGTTATAACTATGAACTAGCTGGCGGGCACGCAAGCGATCGGCCCGTAATGTATCGTCACCGGGACGGTAGTGTTCACCTGCAATCATCTTTTGCTTTTCTTCACTCATGGGAGCCTCACTGGAAAAATCGATCACCTACAGGGTAATGATCATAAATCAGAATGGGAACGTTCCCGAAAAGGGAGTGTGATTACAGTCACAACATTATTGCGGATGAGCACATTTGTTAAGGGGGCCTGTCCGGCTCACAGGGTTAGTAATGCGAAAGGTGAATTCAGCTTAGAAAGTGGTGTTCAGTCTCAACGGTCAACATTTAGTGATTAACGGACAAACTTCCATACAGAAGAAGGGATTTTGTCATACAACTTATTCATGGTGAGTTCTGCAAGACGGTGGTCAGCCGCTGAATAAAATACAGCCAGTTCATTATCAGGAAGCTCGTATTTATTTTTTTCAATAACACGTTCGAGCGTGTCTATTGACTGACAACGTCGCAAACGCAGCAAATAATCGATTTTGGTTAATGGTTTATCAGACATAAATTCACCTTAGTCATTGTAATAATTTTAACAGGATAGGCTAACAGGGTTAGCTCTGCTCACGTTGACGAAGCAGCGGAATAAGCGGTTTCCCGATTTACGCCATTTTTGCAAATCCTGCGCGTTAATGCCGTAGCTGCTGAACAACATAAAGGTGTCATCCAGGTATTCGTCAATTTGCTCAATCAGTTTATTATCTTCATTGTACTTAATTTTATAATTAAGTGCGAAGGTCGCTATATGCTCTATCAACTCATTTAGCTGTAAATTGATGGCAGACGTTGGATCATTCACCCAGCCGTGGTTACTTTCATCAAGATTGGCAAGGCAGTCATGGTACAAGGATTCGCAGAGAAATTTCAACTGCGCGATATCATGCCTTTTTGGCGAGTACTCGTCCATAGCGCATCCCCTTCTGAGTGATTTCTTACTCACCGAACATCATTGTCGGGATGGATACAACATACTTAGCCGCAACGTGCTGTGTTCCTGATAACTCTAACTATAAGCCACTCCTTTCAAGATTTCACCGCGCTATTACGAAAAATTACAATTAAAAATCAGGTTTTCGAGCCTGCACGCAATAGCAAGGTTTATGTGTGGCGTTTTTAACTTTACCAGTGCTTGTTTTTTACCACATCCTTATGATTCATCGGGTTAGCATTTACCTTCAAATGAAGTCCAGATTCAGACTTTTTGCACTTTAGTGTACTGTACTAGGATTATTCCTAATAATCTACGAGGCGAAATGAAATTAAAAAAACCATAAGTTCGTCGATTAAGTTAACGGTTAAATATGATATGTCTTATTAAGATGACAGAAAATAAATAATCCGACAATAAGCGTAATTTATGATTTTTAGTGTGAAATGAAAAAGGCCGCTAATGCGGCCTTTTTATCGGTTGAAACCGGTATCAGTGATGTTCTACCGAGTGACTATGTTCAACATCTTCATTCTTACGGCTGAAGCGGCGACGAACCACCACGAAGAACACCGGTACGAAGAAGATAGCGAGAACGGTCGCGGTGACCATACCGCCCATTACACCGGTACCTACTGCGTTCTGCG
The DNA here is from genome assembly GCF_052886895.1 of Enterobacter sp. C4G1. Taxonomy (NCBI): domain Bacteria; kingdom Pseudomonadati; phylum Pseudomonadota; class Gammaproteobacteria; order Enterobacterales; family Enterobacteriaceae; genus Enterobacter; species Enterobacter sp. C4G1. The sequence continues at coordinate 2,181,972 of NZ_JBQVVV010000001.1, forward strand.
CACCGGAGCCAGCACCAGAGCTGATAACCAGCGGCATAACGCCGAGGATAAACGCCAGAGACGTCATCAGGATTGGGCGCAGACGCATACGAACCGCGTCAAGCGTCGCCTCAATCAGGCCTTTGCCTTCTTTCTCCATCAGATCTTTGGCGAATTCCACGATAAGAATCGCGTTCTTCGCCGACAAGCCAATGGTTGTCAGCAGGCCCACCTGGAAGTAAACGTCGTTTGTCAGACCACGGAACGTTGCGGCAAGCAGTGCGCCGATAACCCCCAGTGGAACAACCAACATAACGGAGAACGGAATCGACCAGCTCTCATACAGCGCTGCCAGACACAAGAACACGACAATCAGTGAAATTGCGTACAGGGCAGGGGCCTGGTTACCGGACAGACGTTCCTGATAGGACATCCCCGTCCAGTCATAACCAATACCCGAAGGCAGCTTGCTGGCCAGTTGCTCCATCATTGCCATCGCTTCACCGGTACTCTTGCCTTCAGCTGCCTGACCGAGGATTTCCATCGATGGCAGACCGTTGTAACGCTCCAGACGTGGTGAACCGTATTCCCAGTGTGACGTAGAGAAGGCGGCGAAGGGTACCATCTGGCCGTTAGTGCCACGTACGTACCAGTTATTGATATCGTTCGGCAACATACGGTATTGCGCTTCAGACATGACGTACACTTTCTTCACACGACCACGGTCGATGAAGTCGTTGACGTAGCTTCCGCCCCAGGCAGCACCCAGCGTGGTATTGATGTCACTAATGGAAACACCCAATGCCTGCGCTTTCTCCTGATCGATATCGACCTTGAACTGCGGTGTATCTTCCAGACCGTTAGGACGCACACCGACCAGCAGATCAGGATGTTTAGCAATTTCACCAAACAGCTGGTTACGTGCCTGCGTCAGTTTTTCATGACCCAGACCACCCTGGTCAATCAACTGGAAGTCAAAGCCGGTAGCCGTACCCAGTTCAACAATCGCCGGCAGGTTAAAGGCGAAGACCATCGCATCTTTAATCTGCGAGAATGTCCCCATTGCACGACCAGTGATGGCTTCAACCTTGTTCTCCTTGCCCGGACGTTCTGACCAGTCTTTCAGAGAAACGAAGGCGATACCGGTGTTCTGACCACGACCCGCAAAGCCAAAGCCGTTAACCGCAAACACGGACTCAACGTTGTCTTTCTCTTTGGTGAGGTAGTAATCGGTCACTTCATCCAGCACTTTCTGGGTACGCTCTTGCGATGCACCCGCCGGAAGCTGCGCCATTGTCAGGAACACGCCCTGGTCTTCATCTGGCAGGAACGAGCTTGGCAGACGAACAAACAGATAAGCCATGCCCACCACGATGATGATATACAGCACCAGATAACGACCGGTACTGCGCAGAATGTTACCTACGCTGTCGGTGTAGTGGTGCGTGCTCTTATCAAACATGCGGTTAAACCAGCCGAAGAACCCTTTATGCTCGCCATGACCGCCTTTCTGAACGGGCTTCAGCATGGTGGCACAGAGGGCTGGCGTCAGAATCAACGCCACCAGTACTGACAGCGCCATCGCAGAAACGATGGTGATGGAGAACTGACGGTAGATAGCACCGGTGGAGCCACCGAAGAAGGCCATCGGGATAAATACTGCAGACAGCACCATCGCGATACCAACCAACGCGCCCTGGATTTGTCCCATTGATTTACGGGTTGCTTCCTTCGGCGGCAGACCTTCCTCCGCCATTACACGCTCGACGTTCTCTACCACGACAATGGCATCATCCACCAGCAAGCCGATGGCTAGCACCATCCCGAACATCGTTAGGGTGTTTATCGAGTAGCCAAATATCGACAGGATCGCAAAGGTCCCGAGCAAGACAACCGGCACGGCGATGGTTGGGATCAGCGTTGCGCGGAAGTTTTGCAGGAACAGGTACATTACCAGGAAGACCAGGATGATCGCCTCGACCAGCGTTTTAACCACTTCGTGAATCGAGATTTTTACGAACGGCGTGGTGTCGTACGGGTAAACGATCTTCAGACCTGACGGGAAGTACGGCTCCATCTTCTTAAGTTCTGCACGGATAGCTGTCGCTGTGTCCAGGGCGTTTGCACCGGTAGCCAGTTTAATACCCAGACCAGAAGCCGGTTTACCGTTAAACTTCGCCACGATGTCGTAGTTTTCGCCACCCAGTTCGACTTTCGCTACGTCACGCAGGCGAACCTGTGAACCATCCTGATTCACTTTCAGCAGAATTTTGCTGAATTCTTCCGCTGAGGTCAGTCGCGTTTGCGCGATGATAGATGCGTTAAGTTGCTGGCCTTTCACCGGTGGCGTACCACCTAACTGACCGGCTGCAACCTGGGCGTTCTGCGCTTTAATGGCGCTGATAACGTCTACAGGCGTTAACTGGAAGTTATTCAGTTTATTCGGGTCCATCCAGATACGCATTGCGTACTGAGAACCGAACAGCTGAACGTCACCCACACCAGAAGTACGGCTGATAGCATCCTTCATGTTGGCGCCCACGTAGTCGGAGATATCCTCCTGGGTCATGGTGCCGTTGGTGTTGATAACGCCGACAACCATCAGGAAGCTACTGGACGATTTCTCGACGCTCACGCCCTGCTGTTGTACTTCCTGTGGCAGCAGCGGCATAGCCAGCTGCAATTTGTTCTGTACCTGAACCTGCGCGATATCAGCATCAGTACCTGACTGGAAGGTCAGGGTGATCTGAACCGTACCGGTTGAGTCACTGTTTGAGGACATGTACATCAGGTTATCGATACCGTTCATATTCTGTTCGATAACCTGAGTAACGGTGTCCTGCACCGTTTTTGCATCAGCCCCAGGGTAGGTTGCGGTGATCGAAACGGCTGGTGGCGCAATCGTTGGATATTGCGCGACCGGCAGCTTCAGGATCGCCAGACCCCCTGCAAGCATGATGATAATGGCAATCACCCACGCAAATATGGGGCGATCGATAAAGAAATTAGGCATGTCTTAACGGCTCCTGTTTAAGTTAAGACTTGGTTTGTTCTGACTGACCGTCGGCTGCGGCTTTTTGTTGAGTGTCAGAAGCGACTTCCTGTGCTTTTACCTGTGCGCCAGGACGTACTTTTTGCAAACCAGTGACAATCACGCGATCGCCATCTTTCAGACCTTCCGTCACCAGCCATTTGTCGCCAATCGCCTGCGTTGCAGTGATATTGCGCGTTTCGACTTTGTCATCTGCACCCACAACCAGCGCGCTCGCATCGCCACGCGGCGTACGGGTCACACCCTGCTGAGGAACCAGAATTGCGGTTGGGTTAGTCCCTTCTTCCAGACGTGCGCGAACGAACATACCCGGTAAAAGGGTGTGGTCAGGGTTCGGGAAAATGGCACGCAGGGTGATGGAACCGGTGGTCTGATCAACGGTTACGTCGGAAAACTCAAGTGTACCCGCCTGTGGGAATTTAACGCCATCACTGGTGACCAGCTCTACTTTCGCCTTACCGTTTTCCTGCTTCAGCGTGCCGTTTGCCAGCTCTTGTTTAAGACGCAGGAAATCGTTACTGGATTGGGTAACGTCAACGTAGATAGGGTCAAGCTGCTGCACGGTGGCCAGCGCAGTGGTTTGCCCGTTCTGGACCAGCGCACCTTCCGTAACGGAAGACTTACCAATACGACCGCTAATAGGGGAGGTCACTTTGGTATAAGCCAGGTTGATACGTGCAGTTTCAACGGCAGCTTTAGCCGCGACGACGGCTGCATTGGTCTGTTGTGCATCGGCCAGGGCCGTATCGTAATCCTGTTGACTAATGTACTGAGTACCAAGCAATTTTTTGTAACGATTCAGCGTCAGCTGCGAAATTTTCGCTGCGGCTTCGGCTTTCGCCAGATCGCCTTTCGCGCTTTCGTAAGCGGCCTGATAGGTTGCCGGATCAATCTGATACAGAGAAACACCTGCTTCAACGTCACCACCTTCGGTGAAGTTACGTTTCAGGATGATACCGCTCACCTGAGGACGAACTTCGGCAACGCGGTAAGCGTTGGTACGACCGGGCAATTCTGTTGTTATCTGGAGAGGTTCGGACTTGAGCGTCACCACACCCACTTCTGGTGTCTGATGAGCGCCTTGTTGAGCCTGTTTCTCGTCACATCCTGTTAGCGCTAAGCTGCCTGAGAGCATCAGAACGACCGCCAGAGGCGTTAACCCTCTGTTTTTGTTCATATGTAAACCTCGAGTGTCCGATTTCAAATTGATCAAGGGTCCTAAGTCTAAAAACCCATTGCTGCGTTTATATTATCGTCATGCTATGGTACATACATTCATAAATGTATGTAAATCTGACTCCTGTAAATTCACTGACGCATGGCACGAAAAACCAAACAACAAGCGCTGGAAACTCGTCAACACATACTTGATGTGGCTATGCGTTTGTTCTCTCAGCAAGGTGTGTCTTCAACCTCACTGGCTCAGATTGCTCAGGCCGCTGGGGTGACGCGGGGAGCGATTTACTGGCATTTTAAAGACAAGTCAGATCTGTTTAGTGAAATCTGGGAGCTTTCAGAATCCAGCATTAGTGATCTAGAGACTGAGTATCGGGCAAAATTCCCCGACGATCCACTCTCAGTATTGAGAGAAATTTTAGTATATATCCTTGAAGCAACAGTCGTTGAAGAACGCCGCCGGTTAATGATGGAAATTATCTTCCACAAGTGCGAATTCGTTGGCGAAATGGCGGTTGTCCAGCAGGCGCAACGAAGTCTGAGTCTGGAAAGCTATGACCGTATAGAATATACGCTAAATCAATGTATTCAGGCAAAAATGTTACCTGCCAATTTGCTGACCCGCCGGGCAGCTATCCTGATGCGCGCCTACATTTCGGGCCTGATGGAAAACTGGCTTTTCTCTCCCCAGTCATTTGATTTGAAAAAAGAAGCGCGCGATTACGTCGTGATTTTCCTGGAGATGTGCCAGCTTAGCCCAACGCTTCGCGGTGAAACAACGTCCCTGCCGGCTTAAGCCATTCCAGGAATTCTCTCAGAGGTTACGGTTCGCGCTATTCTGCAAAACGCGGGCGTGATATCCTGCACGCCGGACTATTTTCGGTCATTCTCACACATCACACTCATGACTATGCTGCATTACAATCGCTCGCAACACTCTGTTTTTGCATTTATTTTTGTCATGCTGTTTTTCTTTGCGGCAACACCTGCTTCCTATGCTCGCGCAGATAACACCAATGACATTCCCACGCGCGCAGATGTTCAGTCGCAGCTCGATACCCTGAACAAGCAAAAAGATCTGTCGCCGCAAGACAAACTCGTCCAGCAGGATTTAACCGAAACGCTGGAAACGCTTGATAAAATTGAGCGCGTAAAAGCAGAAACAACCCAGCTTCGTCAGAAGGTTGCCCAGGCGCCGGACAATATGCGCAAGGCTACTGAGGCGTTGAATGCATTAAGCGACGTCGACAACGATGATGAAACCCGCAAAACGCTCTCGACGCTGTCGCTGCGTCAGCTTGAGTCTCGCGTAGCGGAGCTGCTGGACGACCTGCAAACCGGTCAGTCCGACCTGGCAACCTACAATAGCCAACTGGTGTCGCTGCAAACCCAGCCAGAGCGCGTGCAAAACGCGATGTATTCGGCATCTCAACAGCTACAGCAAATCCGTAACCGCCTGAATGGGACTACCGTTGGGGAAGGGGCTTTACGTCCCACGCAGCAGACGCTGCTGCTGTGCCAGCAGTCGCTTCTAAACGCGCAAATCGAACAGCAACGTAAGAGCCTGGAAGGCAATACCGTCTTGCAGGATACGCTGCAAAAACAACGCGATTACGTCACCGCAAACATAAACCGTCTTGAGCACCAGCTCCAGCTGTTGCAGGAGGCGGTAAACAGCAAGCGCCTGACGCTCACGGAAAAAACAGCGCAGGAGGCTGTTTCGCCAGACGAGACGGCCCGTATTCAGGCCAACCCACTGGTTAAACAGGAGCTGGACGTTAACCATCAGCTCAGCCAGCGCCTGATTCAGGCGACCGAAAGCGGTAACTCGCTGGTTCAGCAGAACATTAAAGTGAAAAACTGGCTGGATCGCGCGCTCCAGGCGGAACGTAATATTAAAGAACAGATTGCCGTACTAAAAGGCAGCCTGTTGTTATCACGCATTTTGTACCAGCAACAGCAGACGCTACCGTCCGCGGATGAGCTGGAAGACATGACCAACCGCATTGCCGATTTGCGTCTGGAGCAATTTGACGTAAACCAGCAGCGCGACACGCTTTTCCAGAGCGACACCTTTGTTGCCAAAGTGGAAGAGGGCCACTCCAGTGAAGTGAACCCTGAGGTTCACGACGCGTTGTTGCAGGTGGTGGATATGCGCCGCGAGCTGCTCGATCAGCTTAACAAGCAGCTTGGCAACCAGCTGATGATGGCAATTAACCTGCAAATCAATCAGCAGCAGTTAGTGAGTGTCTCTAAAAATCTTCAGGAAATCCTGACTCAGCAAATTTTCTGGGTAAACAGCAACAAGCCGATGGACTGGGACTGGATTAAATCCTTCCCTGAAACGCTGAAGGCGCAGATTAAGAGCATGAAAATCACCGTGAACTGGGAGAAAGCCTGGCCTGCGGTGATGATTGCTTTCCTGGCCGGTTTGCCGTTACTGCTGATCGCGGGGCTGATTCGCTGGCGTCTTGGCTGGCTGAAGCAATACCAGGCGAAGCTTGCTCAGGAAGTGGGGCAACTGCGCAACGACAGTCAGCTCCACACGCCAAAAGCGATCCTGATTGACCTGATCCGCGCCCTGCCGGTCTGCCTGCTGATCCTGGCGGCCGGGCTAATTCTCCTTACCATGCAGCTCAATATCAGCGATTTGCTGTGGGCCTTCAGTAAAAAACTGGCACTGTTCTGGCTGGTGTTTGGTGTGTGCTGGAAAGTGCTGGAAAAAGACGGCGTTGCTGTGCGCCACTTCAATATGCCTGAGAAACTGACCAGCCACTGGCGTCGTCAGATTGTGCGTATCAGCCTTGCGCTTTTACCGCTGCACTTCTGGTCGGTGGTTTCTGAGCTTTCTCCACTGCATCTGATGGATGATGTACTGGGTCAGTTGGTGATTCTGCTGAACCTGCTGCTGATTGCCGTTCTGATGTGGCCGATGTGCCGTGACAGCTGGCGCGATAAAGAGTCCCACAATATTCGTCTGGTCACCGTGACGGTACTGGCGATTATTCCGCTGGCGCTGATGGTGTTGACCGCAACGGGCTATTTCTATACCACGCTGCGCCTTTCCGGGCGCTGGATTGAAACCGTCTATCTGGTGATCGTCTGGAACCTGCTGTACCAGACAGTACTGCGTGGTCTGAGCGTGGCGGCTCGCCGTATTGCCTATCGTCGTGCGATCGCGCGTCGTCAGCATCAGGTGAAAGAGGGGGCTGAAGGCGCGGAACCACAGGAAGAGCCAACCATCGCCCTGGAGCAAGTCAACCAGCAGACGCTGCGTATTACCATGCTGGTCATGGTGTCGCTGTTCGGGGTGATGTTCTGGGCTATCTGGTCTGATTTAATCACTGTATTTGCGTATCTCGACAGCATCACCCTCTGGCAGTACAACGGTACTGAAGCCGGGGCCACGGTGATGAAAAGCGTCACAATGGGCAGCCTGCTCTTTGCGCTGGTATCGTCGATGGTCGCCTGGGCACTGATCCGAAACCTACCGGGGCTGCTCGAAGTACTGGTGCTGTCGCGCCTTAAGCTGCGTCAGGGGGCATCGTATGCCATTACCACAATCCTGAACTACGTGATCATTATTGTCGGCGCGATGACGGTTTTTGGCTCGCTTGGTGTTTCGTGGGACAAACTGCAATGGCTGGCCGCGGCGCTCTCGGTTGGTCTGGGCTTTGGCTTGCAGGAGATCTTCGGTAACTTCGTTTCTGGCCTGATTATCCTGTTCGAACGCCCGGTGCGCATTGGCGACACCGTGACTATCGGGACCTTCTCCGGGACGGTCAGTAAGATCCGAATTCGCGCCACTACGATAACAGACTTCGATCGTAAAGAGGTGATCATCCCGAACAAAGCTTTCGTGACCGAGCGCCTGATCAACTGGTCACTCTCCGATACGGTCACCCGCGTGGTGATCCGTCTGGGCGTGGCGTATGGATCGGATCTGGATAAAGTGAGAGAGGTTCTGCTGATGGCGGCATCTGAACACCCGAAAGTGATGCACGATCCGGCACCGTCGGTATTCTTCACCACCTTTGGCCCGAGCACGCTGGATCACGAACTGCGTTTATACGTGCGTGAACTGCGCGATCGCAGCTACACCGTGGATGAGCTGAACCGCTCTATCGATCGTCTGTGCCGTGAAAACGACATTAATATCGCCTTCAACCAGCTTGAGGTTCACCTGCGTAATGAAAAAGGTGACGAGCATACGGAAGTGAAGCGCGAGATTAAGGGTGACGATCCTACTCCGGCTTAATCTATTCTCCCTCTCCCTGTGGGTTGAGGAATCCCCACAAAAATACGAGCACGGACGGCTCCCTCTCCTTTTTGGGGAGAGGGCTGGGGTGAGGGGGAACATACGGCTCAGGTGGTCATTCCGTTCACTTTACGTTCCTTGCTACTCTGTCACCACAATACCGGTGAACGTGCCAGGGTAGCTCACCGCCGCTACCCTGGCAACCCGGGCTCCCGGCAAGAAAATCGTCGCTTCGCGATGCCCTCAGCGTTTGCTCCAGGCTAACCGGGGACGGGCGGATGAAACGTCCCTGTAAAGCCGCCCTCGCCGCGCATCCATGCGCGTCGCCCCGGCCTTCCGTAAACGCTTCGGCGATTTTCAGCCGGACCATGACACCGCTGTAAGTCTCTTAATTCAATGGCGTAATATCATCGCTGAATTAAAGACAAAAATTACTGGGGATCCCTCAGCCCGGCGGGAGAGGGTCAGGGTGAGGGCTACAGGCCTTCACCTTTCCCTCAAAATCTCTGCGCACAAGCTCCAGCGCCTTTAGCACCGTTTCCACCGGGATCGCGTGATTCTCCAGCAGCATAATCAAATCGACGGCCAGTTTGACCTCATCGGGGGCATTTTCCAGTGACATTCGCGGATCCTTTTAACGGGTCAGGCGTTCGATTACGCGTTCAATTTCCTCTAATGCCTGCCGGCAGCGGACAATGCGGCCTTCCAGGGCGGTTATTTCTCGCATCAATAATTGCTGCTCTTCCAGCGTTTCGCTGTTGTTCAGGCGTACTTCACGCTCGCGCTTCATCTCAAACAGGCGGCGCTCAAATTCCTGGTTCTCCAGCCGTTTGCGCTGCCACTTGCTAAGACCCGGCGACGGGCTATCCCACGCTCGCAACGGCCAGGCGATAATTTCACGGTGCAGGGCGGTTATCTGTTCGGTGAGATGTTCAGCCAGCCACGCCACTTGCTCCTGCTGCTCGCTCTCTACCGCATGACGCAATTCGTCAAGATTGGTCTGCACTTCGGCAAGATAATCCTGAATTAACGTACTGCGGGTGCGGAAAAGCTGCCGGTCAAAGCGCGGTTTTAGCGTAGCGTGTCCCATTAGCGGTGTGGCTTGCGCGCGCAGGGCAATGAGCTGATTTTGCAGCGTCTCCAGAAGCAAGGCTGTTTTCAATGCGCTCTCCAGTGGTAAAGTAGCCGTTCAGTTTGATAACGATTCGCATTATGAAGCGTACTATTCTAATCATCATTGGCTGGCTCGCGGTAGTACTTGGCACACTGGGCGTCGTTTTACCGCTCCTGCCAACCACGCCTTTTATTCTGCTGGCGGCCTGGTGCTTCGCCCGCTCTTCGCCACGCTTTCACCACTGGCTGCTGTATCGCTCATGGTTTGGGGGGTATCTGCGCCACTGGCAGAAACATCGTGCGATGCCGCCTGGTGCAAAGCCACGGGCGATTGCCGTTATTCTGTTAACCTTTGCCATCTCATTATGGCTGGTGAAAATGATGTGGGTGCGGATCCTGTTGCTGGTGATCCTGACTTGCCTGCTCATCTTTATGTGGCGGATCCCGGTGGTTGATGAAAAGCAACAAAAGCACTGATGCCTTATAATGTCTGTTGCAATTATCTGGCGTAGCCAGTAAATTCGACCGTTTTCGAGCACAGGTACGCCTGGTTAAAGGTTAAACAATTGTTACCTTTACCAACCTCCTACGCGCACTGTGAGTAACACTGTTTTATTTAGGCACAAACCGATGACCGCAACTGCACAGCAGCTTGAATATCTGAAAAACAGCATCAAAAGCATCCAGGATTACCCAAAGCCTGGCATTCTTTTCCGTGATGTCACCAGCTTGCTGGAAGACCCGAAAGCGTACGCGCTCAGCATTGAACTGCTGGTTGAGCGTTATAAGAACGCCGGGATCACCAAAGTAGTAGGTACTGAAGCCCGTGGCTTCCTGTTTGGCGCACCGGTTGCGCTGGCGATGGGTGTTGGCTTTGTGCCGGTGCGTAAACCGCGCAAACTGCCACGCGAAACCATTGCAGAAAGCTATGAGCTGGAATACGGCACCGATCAGCTGGAAATCCACGTTGATGCGATCGAACCTGGCGACAAAGTGCTGGTGGTGGACGATCTGCTGGCGACTGGCGGCACGATTGAAGCGACAGCGAAATTGATCCGCCGTCTGGGTGGTGAAGTGACTGATGCCGCATTCATCATTAACCTGTTCGATCTGGGCGGCGAGCAGCGCCTGGAAAAACAAGGTATTACCAGCTACAGCCTGGTGCCATTCCCGGGTCACTGATCCCGATAGTCACAACCTCGCTCAATGGGTGAGGTTGTGATAGCATTCCCCTCCATAAATTCACCTTCCAGCGTTGCAGAGCCTGCCCATGAGTTATCAGGTGTTAGCCCGTAAATGGCGACCACAAACCTTTGCTGACGTTGTCGGTCAGGAACATGTGCTGACGGCCCTGGCGAACGGCTTGTCGCTAGGTCGCATCCATCACGCCTATCTATTCTCCGGCACCCGTGGCGTCGGTAAAACCTCTATTGCCCGTTTGCTGGCAAAAGGTCTGAACTGCGAAACCGGGATCACCGCGACACCCTGTGGCGTGTGTGATAACTGCCGCGAAATCGAGCAAGGCCGTTTTGTCGATCTGATTGAGATTGATGCCGCCTCGCGCACCAAAGTCGAAGATACCCGCGACCTGCTGGATAACGTCCAGTACGCACCGGCGCGCGGGCGCTTTAAGGTCTACCTGATCGATGAAGTGCACATGTTGTCGCGCCACAGCTTCAACGCTCTGCTGAAAACGCTGGAAGAGCCGCCTGCGCATGTGAAATTCCTGCTGGCGACCACCGATCCGCAAAAGCTGCCGGTGACGATTTTGTCACGCTGCCTGCAATTCCATCTTAAGGCGCTGGACGTTGAACAGATCCGCGCTCAGCTTGAGCACATTCTCGATGAAGAGAAGATTGTCCATGAGCCTCGTGCCCTGCAACTGCTGGCGCGCGCGGCAGACGGCAGCCTTCGCGACGCATTAAGCCTTACCGATCAGGCCATCGCCAGCGGTGATGGTAAACTCTCGACCGATGCAGTCAGCACCATGCTCGGTACGCTGGACGATGACCAGGCGCTGTCGCTGATTGAAGCGATGATCGCTGCCAACGGCGAGCGTGTGATGTCGCTGGTCAACGCGGCGGCTGCGCGCGGCGTTGAGTGGGAAGGGCTGCTGGTTGAAATGCTCAGCCTGCTGCACCGCGTGGCGATGCTGCAACTCTCTCCATCGGCCATTGGCGCTGATATGGCGGCGATAGAGCAGCGGATGCGTGAACTTGCTCGCACCGTGCCGCCAACCGATGTGCAGTTGTACTACCAGACACTGCTGATCGGCCGCAAAGAGTTGCCTTTTGCACCCGACCGCCGTATGGGCGTTGAGATGACCCTGCTGCGCGCGCTGGCGTTCCACCCGCGGATGCCGCTGCCGGAGCCGGAAGTCCCGCAACAGTCCTTTGCCCCGGTCGCACCCACGGCAGTAATGTCACCACAGCAGGTGCCACCGCAACCGACACCGCCGCCACAGCAAAATGTGCCGCTGTCGGATGCCACCAGTTCGGTGCTTGCCGCACGAAGCCAGTTGCAACGTGCGCAGGGAGCAACCAAACCAAAAAAGAGTGAACCGGCAGCGCCAGGCAGAGCGCGGCCGGTAAATAACGCCGCGCTTGAACGACTGGCTTCGGTAACGGAGCGCGTGCAGTCGCGCCCTGCACCGTCCGCGCTTGAGCAAAAAGCCCCGGTGAAGGAAGAGGCTTATCGCTGGAAAGCGACCACGATTATCGAAACGGTAAAAGAAGAGGTCGCGACCCCGAAGGCGCTGAAAAAGGCGCTGGAACATGAAAAAACGCCGGAGCTGGCGGCGAAACTGGCCGAAGAATCTATTGAGCGCGATGCCTGGGCGGCAGAAGTCAGTAAATTACAGCTGCCGAAGCTAGTGGAGCAGGTGGCGCTTAATGCCTGGAAAGAGCAGGACGGTAATCAGGTTCGCCTGCATCTGCGTTCAGGGCAGCGGCATCTGAATTCCTCGGGTGCGCAAAAAGTGCTGGCTGAGGCGCTCGCCACATTACAGGGTTCGCCGGTTGAATTGACTATCATTGAAGATGATAATCCGGCGGTGCGAACGCCACTTGAGTGGCGACAGGCTATTTATGAAGAAAAGCTCGCGCAGGCGCGTGAGTCGATTATTGCGGATAACAACATCCAGACCCTGCGTCGGTTCTTCGACGCCGATCTGGATGAAGAAAGTATTCGCCCCATTTGATCGTGAGTCTGACTTACGGTTGTAATCATTAAACGTGAAAGAAGAGAGAAGCCTATGTTTGGTGGTAAAGGCGGTCTGGGTGGTCTGATGAAGCAGGCTCAGCAGATGCAGGAAAAAATGCAGAAGATGCAGGAAGAGATCGCTCAGCTGGAAGTCACGGGCGAATCTGGCGCGGGTCTGGTTAAAGTTACCATCAACGGTGCGCACAACTGCCGCCGCGTTGAAATCGACCCAAGCCTGCTCGAAGACGACAAAGATATGCTGGAAGATCTGGTTGCTGCGGCGTTCAACGATGCTGCTCGCCGTATCGACGAAACTCAGAAAGAGAAAATGGCCTCTGTATCCAGCGGTATGCAACTGCCGCCGGGCTTCAAGATGCCATTCTGATGCAAACCAGTCCGCTGCTCACGCAGTTAATGGAAGCACTGCGCTGCCTGCCGGGCGTTGGCCCAAAGTCGGCGCAGCGCATGGCGTTCACGCTCTTACAGCGCGACCGCAGCGGCGGGATGCGCCTGGCGCAGGCTTTGACCCGCGCCATGTCAGAAATTGGTCATTGTGCGGATTGCCGTACGTTTACCGAGCAGGACGTCTGTAACATCTGTTCGAACCCGCGTCGTCAGGAAAACGGTCAGATTTGCGTGGTGGAGAGTCCGGCGGACATCTACGCTATCGAACAAACCGGGCAGTTTTCTGGGCGCTATTTCGTGCTGATGGGGCATCTCTCTCCGCTGGATGGTATTGGCCCGGATGATATCGGTCTTGACCGCCTTGAACAGCGTCTTAAGTCCGAAACGATCAACGAGGTGATCCTCGCCACCAACCCAACGGTGGAAGGGGAGGCAACGGCCAACTACATCGCCGAGCTGTGCGCAGAGGCAGGCGTTGACGCCAGCCGTATCGCCCACGGCGTACCGGTTGGTGGCGAGCTGGAAATGGTCGACGGCACCACGCTGTCGCACTCTCTGGCCGGGCGTCACAAGATTACTTTCTGAACAAACGGAGGCTGCGTTCGTGGCCTCCGCTTGAAAACTCTCTCCTTTATCCCCATCTCTCACTCAACGTTTTAAAACCCCATTAAATGGCATTGTTGAGGTCGACTTAGATGAAAGGACAAGAAACCCGTGGTTTCCAGTCAGAAGTAAAACAGCTTCTGCATCTGATGATCCATTCCCTTTATTCCAATAAAGAAATCTTCCTGCGTGAGCTGATTTCCAACGCCTCCGATGCGGCGGATAAGCTGCGTTTCCGCGCGCTGTCTAACCCGGATCTGTATGAAGGCGACGGCGATCTTCGTGTGCGTGTCTCTTTTAATCAAGAGAACCGCACGCTGACCATCGCCGATAACGGCATTGGTATGACCCGTGATGAAGTCATTGACCATCTCGGCACCATCGCTAAATCAGGCACCAAAGCGTTCCTGCAATCCATGGGCTCAGACCAGGCTAAAGACAGCCAGCTGATTGGTCAGTTTGGTGTGGGCTTCTACTCTGCATTTATCGTGGCGGACAAAGTGACCGTTCGCACCCGTGCTGCGGGTGAGAGCGCTGAAAACGGCGTGTTCTGGGAATCCCAGGGTGAAGGCGAATACACCGTTGCGGATATCACCAAAGCGGATCGCGGGACTGAGATCACCCTGCACCTGCGTGAAGGCGAAGACGATTTCCTGAACGACTGGCGCGTACGTTCGATCATCAGCAAGTATTCCGACCATATCGCGCTGCCGGTTGAGATCGAAAAACAGGAAGAGAACGACGGCGAAACCGTAGTTTCCTGGGAGAAGATCAACAAGGCGCAGGCACTGTGGACGCGCAACAAGTCTGAAATCAAAGACGAAGAGTACAACGAATTCTACAAACACATTGCCCACGACTTCACTGACCCGCTGACCTGGAGCCACAACCGTGTGGAAGGTAAGCAGGAGTACACCAGCCTGCTGTATATCCCGGCGCAGGCTCCGTGGGACATGTGGAACCGCGATCACAAGCACGGCCTGAAGCTGTACGTCCAGCGCGTGTTTATCATGGATGAAGCCGAGCAGTTCATGCCGAACTACCTGCGCTTTACGCGCGGGCTTATCGACTCTAACGATCTGCCGCTGAACGTCTCCCGTGAAATCTTGCAGGACAGCACCGTCACCCGTAACCTGCGTAACGCGCTGACCAAACGTACATTGCAGATGCTGGAAAAACTGGCGAAAGACGATGCTGAAAAATACCAGACCTTCTGGAAACAGTTCGGCCTGGTGCTGAAAGAAGGCCCGGCGGAAGATTCCGGTAATATCGAAGCCATTGCTAAACTGCTGCGCTTTGCCTCCACGCATACTGATTCTTCAGCACAGACTGTGTCGCTGGAAGAGTACGTATCACGCATGAAGGAAGGGCAGGAAAAGATTTACTACATCACTGCCGACAGCTATGCGGCAGCGAAGAGCAGCCCGCACCTGGAACTGCTGCGTAAGAAAGGCATCGAAGTACTGCTGCTTTCCGACCGCATCGACGAATGGATGATGAACTACCTCACCGAGTTCGCCGGCAAAACCTTCCAGTCCGTTGCCAAAGCCGATGAATCCATCGACAAGCTGGCAGATGAAGTGGATGAAACCGCGAAAGAAGCTGAAAAAGCGCTGGAGCCGTTCGTTGAGCGCGTGAAAACTCTGCTGGGCGACCGTGTGAAAGAGGTGCGTTTCACGCATCGTCTGACCGACACTCCGGCGATTGTCACCACCGATGCCGACGAAATGGGCACCCAGATGGCAAAACTGTTCGCTGCAGCGGGCCAGGCTATGCCTGAAGTGAAATATATCTTCGAGCTGAACCCGGATCACCCGCTGGTAAAACGCGCGGCAGATACTCAGGACGAAAGCCTGTTTGCCGAGTGGGTTGAACTGCTGCTGGACCAGTCTCTGCTGGCCGAACGCGGCACGCTGGAAGATCCTAACCTCTTCATTAAACGTGTGAATGCGCTGCTGCTGGCGTAACTGACCACCTACCCCTCACCCTGCCCTCTCCCCATAAGGGAGAGGGTGTTCAAGTACCCTCTCCCTTATGGGGAGAGGGTTAGGGTGAGGGGGAATCAATCGCACTAACCCAAATATTCTCCCCCATTAACCGTTTCAGCCGTCCCGCCTTCCTTGAGCCACGTCCGTTCTGGTGGTATTGTTTAGCGCTTTTGAAAAATTGAACCAACTTTTGAGGGGATTTTCGCAATGCGTATTATTCTGCTTGGCGCTCCGGGCGCGGGTAAAGGAACTCAGGCTCAGTTCATCATGGAGAAATACGGTATTCCGCAAATCTCCACCGGTGACATGCTGCGCGCCGCTGTTAAATCTGGCTCCGAGCTGGGTAAACAAGCGAAAGACATCATGGACGCAGGCAAACTGGTTACTGACGAACTGGTTATTGCTCTGGTGAAAGAGCGCATTGCTCAGGAAGACTGCCGTAACGGTTTCCTGCTGGACGGCTTCCCACGCACCATCCCGCAAGCTGACGCCATGAAAGAAGCGGGCATCAACGTAGACTACGTGCTGGAATTCGACGTGCCGGACGAGCTGATCGTTGACCGTATCATTGGCCGTCGCGTACACGCTGCTTCTGGCCGTGTTTACCACATCAAATTCAACCCGCCTAAGGTTGAAGGTAAAGACGACGTGACCGGCGAAGAGCTGACCACCCGTAAAGACGATCAGGAAGAGACCGTGCGTAAGCGCCTGGTGGAATACCATCAGATGACCGCGCCACTGATCGGCTACTACTCTAAAGAAGCGCAGGCGGGTAACACCAAATACGCGAAAGTAGACGGCACCCAGGCCGTTGCTGACGTTCGTGCAGAGCTGGAAAAAATCCTCGGCTAATCGCACCTCTCTCACCCGGATCCCCGGGTGAGAAAAATTCTCATTTTATCTATCACAGCAATGGGTTTCGTTTAAACGCATTTCCGCTACAATTGACAACCATTCAAATGGTTAAGAGGCGTGAATGAGTCAGGCGAAAACCGGCATCCTGCTTGCCAATCTGGGCACTCCAGAAGCACCCACTCCAGAAGCGGTAAAACGTTACCTGCGGCAATTTCTGAGCGACACTCGCGTTGTGGATACCCCGAGACTGCTGTGGTGGCCGCTATTGCGCGGAGCCATTCTGCCGATTCGTTCCCCGCGTGTGGCAAAACTCTACCAGTCCGTCTGGATGGAGGAAGGCTCGCCGCTGATGGTCTACAGTCGTCGCCAGGAGAAAGCCCTTGCGGCCCGTTTGCCGGATATGCCGGTGGCACTGGGGATGAGCTACGGCAAACCTTCGCTTGCCAGCGCGGTTGATGAACTGCTTTCACAGGGCGTTGATCATATCGTGGTGCTGGCGCTTTACCCGCAATATTCTTGCTCGACGGTTGCCGCGGTATGGGATGAACTGGCGCGTATTCTGGCCACTCGCCGCCGTATTCCGGGTATCACATTCATTCGCGATTACGCTGATAACGCACTCTATATTAAAGCGCTGGCAAGCAGTGCCCGGGCATCGTTTGCAAAACACGGTGAGCCGGACGTGCTGCTGCTTTCCTATCACGGTATTCCTCAGCGTTATGCCGACGAAGGTGATGATTATCCTCAGCGCTGCCGCGATACCACGCGAGAGCTGGTTTCAGCGCTCGGATTGCCACCCGAGAAAGTGATGATGACCTTCCAGTCGCGTTTTGGGCGCGAGCCGTGGCTCACGCCGTATACCGATGAAACGCTTAAAATGCTGGGCGAGAAGGGCGTGAAGCACGTTCAGGTGATGTCGCCGGGCTTCTCGGCAGACTGCCTGGAAACGCTGGAGGAGATAGCGGTGCAAAACCGGGAATTTTTCCTTGAAGCGGGCGGATCGAAATACGAATACATTCCTGCACTTAACGACGATTCAGAGCATATCGATATGATGGTGTCGCTGGTGGCAAATAGCCGCTGATCGCGCTTGAGGCCGGGTTTGTGCTACCATTCCCGGCCCATATTCTTTGCATAGCTCATACCATGAAATTTCCCGGTAAACGTAAATCCAAACATTACTTCCCCGTCAATGCCCGCGATCCGCTGCTGCAACAAATTCAGCCGGTAAATGAAACCAGCGCTGCATGGGTGGTCGGTATCGATCAGACTCTGGTGGATATTGAAGCGAAAGTGGATGACGCGTTTGTCGAACGTTACGGTTTGAGTGCCGGGCATTCACTGGTGATTGAAGATGATGTGGCCGAAGCGCTGTATCAGGAGCTGGTGCGTGAAAACCTGATCACCCATCAGTTTGCCGGTGGCACTATCGGTAACACCATGCACAACTATTCCGTGCTGGCCGATGACCGCTCCGTATTGCTGGGCGTGATGTGCAGCAATATCGAGATTGGCGGCTATGCCTATCGCTACCTGTGCAACACTTCCAGTCGTACGGATCTGAACTATCTCCAGGGCGTCGACGGGCCAATCGGTCGCTGCTTTACGCTTATCAGCGATTCCGGTGAGCGTACCTTTGCCATCAGCCCGGGCCACATGAACAAACTGCGCGCCGACAGCATCCCGGAAGAGGTGATTGCAGGTGCATCTGCGCTGGTGCTGACCTCCTATCTGGTTCGCTGCAAGCCGGGTGAGCCAATGCCGGAAGCCACCATGAAAGCGATCGAGTACGCGAAGAAATACAACGTGCCGGTGGTTCTGACACTTGGCACCAAATTCGTGATTGCCGACAATCCTGAGTGGTGGCAGGCGTTCCTGAAAGAGCACGTTTCGATTCTGGCGATGAACGAAGAAGAAGCAGAAGCGTTAACGGGCGAGAGCGACCCGCTGCTGGCGTCGGATAAAGCGCTGGACTGGGTGGATCTGGTGCTCTGTACCGCTGGGCCGGTTGGGTTATATATGGCGGGCTTCACCGAAGAAGAGAGCAAACGCAAAACTCAGCATCCGCTGCTGCCGGGTGCCATTGCCGAATTCAACCAGTACGAATTTAGCCGCGCTATGCGTCATAAAGATTGCCAGAACCCGCAGCGTATTTACTCACACATCGCGCCGTATATGGGCGGGCCTGAGAAGATAATGAATACCAACGGCGCGGGCGATGGGGCTCTGGCCGCGCTGCTGCACGACATTACTGCCAACGCGTACCACAAAACCAATGTCCCGAACTCCAGCAAGCACAAGTTCAGCTGGCTGACCTATTCCTCGCTGGCGCAGGTGTGTAAGTACGCGAACCGCGTGAGCTATCAGGTACTGAACCAGCACTCTCCGCGCTTAACGCGTGGCCTGCCGGAACGGGAAGATAGCCTCGAAGAGGCGTACTGGGACAGGTAAAAGTGTTTGTTCCCTCTCCCTGTGGGAGAGGGCATCAGGCCGCACAAAACTTACCCCGTCACCGCCTCTTCAACCGGCGGCTTCTCCAGCAGCGTCAGCATCGTATTCGCAATCTCACGTTCACCCATCACCACCTGATTAGCACCACGCTCGGTAATGTATTCCACTTCATCGTCATAATGGGCGCGGGCGATAATCTCAATATGTGGGCACTTCTCGCGGGCGGACGCCACAATCTCACCGGCTTCGTAGCCGTTCGGAATGGTCAGCAGTAGCCAGCGGGCGCAGTCCAGATGCGCAAGATTCATAATCTCTTCATTGGCCGCATTGCCCAGCACTGCACGAATACCGCGCTCGCGCAGCTCATCAACGCGGGTTCGCGAGGTTTCAATCACCACCAGTGGCACACCTTGCGCCATCAGCTTCTCACCCAACAGGCTGCCCACGCGGCCAAAGCCGACCAGTAGCGCATGGTTGCAGATATCCACCGGGATCTGCTTCTCTTCTTCGATAGCCTCTTCCAGCGTCTGCTCTTCGAGCGTTTCGGTTTTATCGAGGTATTTTTCCAGCAGCGCGAACAACACTGGGTTCAGCATGATGGAGAGAATAGCCCCTGCCAGCACCAGGTTCTGCCCGGCTTGTGGCAGCAGATTCAGCGCCATCCCCAGCCCGGCGAGGATAAAAGCAAACTCACCAATCTGCGCCAGGCTGGCGGCGATGGTCAGCGCCGTACGCGGCGAGTGGCCAAACATGCGCACCAGGAAGAAAGCGACAACCGACTTACCAAAGATGATGATCGCCAGCGTGCCCAGTACTGCCAGCGGTTGCTGGAGCAGGATCATCGGGTCGAACAACATCCCGACGGAGACGAAGAACAGTACGGCGAATGCATCGCGCAGCGGCAGGGTGTCGTGCGCGGCACGGTGGCTCAGTTCGGATTCGTTCAGCACCATCCCGGCGAAAAACGCGCCCAGCGCAAAGGAGACATCAAACAGCTCCACGGCGCCAAAGGCGATACCCAGCGCCAGGGCGAGCACTGAAAGGGTAAACAGCTCGCGGGAACCGGTCGCGGCGCTGCGGGACATGATCCACGGCACCAGGCGGCGGCCCACCAGCATCATAATGGCAATAAACGCCACAACTTTACCGATGGTGATACTCATATCCAGCGCCAGAGACGCAAAGCCGACGTTATCTTTTTCCATCATCCCGGCAACGGCTGGCAGCAGAACCAGCGTCAGTACCATCACCAAGTCTTCAACAATCAGCCAGCCTATCGCGATTTGCCCGCGCTGGCTGTCTATTAACTGTCTCTCTTCAAGCGCGCGCAGCAACACCACGGTACTGGCGGTAGAAAGACACAGCCCAAACACGATGCCGGTCATCAGTGACCAGCCAAGTAAGGTCGAAAGCGCCATTCCCAGCAGTGTCGCCACCCCTATCTGGGCGATCGCTCCTGGTATGGCGATAGACTTTACCGCCATCAAATCCTTCAGTGAGAAATGCAAACCGACACCGAACATCAGCAAGATCACGCCCAATTCCGCCAGTTCTGGAGCCAGTTTGGTATCCGCCACAAAGCCCGGTGTAAACGGACCCGCCAGTACACCCGCTAACAAATAGCCCACAAGAGGAGAAATACGCAGTTTATTGGCAATCATGCCGAGGATAAAAGCGAGCACAAGGCCACCAACAATGGTGGTGATTAGCGGTGTGGCGTGATGCATTCCGTCTCCTTTCGTGGTGGGGTGTTCCATTTTTGGCGAAAAACCAAAAAACCGAGTTACAGTTTATGACAATTTTTACCGACATGTTTATGAATAATTGTTGAAGTTTGAATAAAACAGCAATAAGCGTGAAAAAAAGCAGATTTTGACAAATTCAACGGAGAGAAGAGGAGGAAAGCCTTATAGCATCAGGGAGTTTGGCCGCCAAAGTAAAACTTTGACGGCCGGTAAATTACGCTTTGTGACGGTTGTCAGGCAGGAATATGGTCAACATCCCCAAAAGTGGCAGGAAAGCACAGATTTTATAAACCAGGAAGATACTGGTGTGATCGGCAACCATCCCTAACACCGCGGCACCCAGGCCACCCATACCGAAGGCGAAACCAAAAAACAGCCCGGAAACCATACCGATACGCCCCGGAAGAAGCTCCTGAGCGTAGACCAGGATGGCGGAAAATGCCGATGCCAGAATAAAACCAATGATGACGGTCAAAATGCCCGTCCATTCAAGGCTTGCGTAGGGCAAAATAAGCGTAAAGGGAGCTACACCGAGGATAGAGCCCCAAATGACATATTTACGCCCAATTTTATCGCCAACAGGCCCGCCAATTACCGTGCCTGCTGCTACCGCAAACAGGAACGCAAACAGGTGGAATTGCGCGTTTTGTACCGATAATCCGAACTTTTGCATCAAATAAAAGGTGTAATAGCTGCTGATGCTAGCCATATAGAAGTATTTCGAGAAAATCAGCACCAGAAGCACGCAAACTGCCAGAATAACCTTGTTGCGAGGCAGGGGATTGGTAACCTTTACTTTAGGTTTGCCTTTGTTCACCCGGTGCTGAGCGGCGTACCAGCGGCTGATCTGCGCCAGCACGATAATCGCCAGCAGGGCGGCCAGGACAAACCATGCAACGTTGCCTTTGCCGTAAGGGGCAATGATCACCGCTGCCAGCAGTGGGCCGAGCGAGCTGCCAAAGTTACCGCCAACCTGGAACAGAGACTGCGCCAGCCCGTGACGCCCGCCAGAGGCCATGCGCGCCACGCGGGAAGATTCTGGATGGAATACGGACGAACCCGTGCCGACGAGCGCTGCGGCTATCAGCACCGCTTCAAAGCTGCCCGCCATCGCCAGCAATACCAGCCCGCTTAAGGTAAAGCACATGCCAACCGGCAATGACCACGGCATCGGATATTTATCCGTCCAGTAGCCCACCACCGGCTGCAGCAGCGACGAGGCCAGTTGGAAGGTCAGGGTGATCATCCCGATCTGTACGAAGGTTAATGAAAACTCAGACTGCAATAACGGGTAGATCGCCAGAATCAGAGACTGGATCATATCGTTGAGCAGATGAGAAAGACTGATTGCGCCTAAAACTTTAAAGGAAGTGCGCGATTGTGGCGGCGACGCCGGAGAGCCCGTGATGGGCTGGGTTGATTCACTGATTGCCATAGAGATGAATACCACGTCGTTTGTTATTAGAAATGCAGGGTGTAATTATTATCCAACTAACATACCCGTCTGCGACATTTGAAGAAAGTCGCAATTCTGAAAACTTATTTGTCTATTCTTGTTACTCATTGTAATTTTTGCGTTTGTCTATGGGTCAGGGAGAGAAGAGATGAAGTTAATGAAGCGTGGCGTGGCGCTGGCGCTGATCGCCGCATGGGGGCTGACAAGCCTGCCTGCACAGGCGTATGAAAAAGACAAAACCTACAAAATCACCATTCTGCATACCAACGATCACCACGGCCATTTCTGGCGTAGCGAATACGGTGAATATGGCCTTTCCGCCCAAAAAACGCTGGTGGATGGTATTCGCAAAGAGGTAGCTGCAGCAGGGGGCAGTGTGTTGCTGCTTTCGGGCGGGGATATTAATACCGGTGTACCGGAATCTGATTTACAGGATGCAGAGCCCGATTTCCGTGGCATGAATTTAATTGGTTACGATGCGATGGCCGTGGGTAACCATGAGTTTGATAATCCGCTGACCGTTCTGCGCCAGCAGGAAAAATGGGCCAAATTCCCGTTCCTCTCTGCCAATATTTATCAGAAAAGCACCGGCGAACGCCTGTTTAAACCCTGGGCGCTGTTTAAGCGTCAGGATCTGAAAATTGCCGTTATTGGTTTAACCACCGACGACACGGCGAAAATCGGCAACCCGGAATACTTCACCGATATCGAGTTCCGTAAGCCGGCAGACGAAGCAAAGCTGGTGATTCAGGAACTCCAGCAGAATGAAAAGCCGGACGTGATTATCGCCACCACGCATATGGGGCACTACGATAATGGCGAGCATGGCTCCAATGCGCCGGGTGATGTCGAGATGGCGCGCAGCCTGCCTGCGGGCTCTCTGGCAATGATTGTGGGTGGTCACTCACAAGATCCGGTATGCATGGCGTCTGAGAATAAAAAGCAGGTGGATTACGTGCCGGGCACGCCGTGCGCGCCAGACCGTCAGAACGGTATCTGGATTGTTCAGGCTCACGAGTGGGGTAAATACGTCGGTCGTGCGGACTTTGAGTTCCGCAATGGCGAGATGAAACTGGTGCACTACCAGCTGATCCCGGTCAACCTGAAGAAGAAAGTCTCTTACCCGGACGGGAAAAGTGAGCGCGTACTTTACACCCCAGAAATTGCTGAAAACCAGCAGATGCTCTCTGTGCTGACGCCGTTCCAGAATAAAGGCAAAGCGCAATTGGATGTGAAGATAGGCACGCTTAATGGCCGCCTGGAAGGTGACCGCAGCAAAGTCCGTTTCGTGCAGACCAATATGGGGCATCTGGTGCTGGCAGCGCAAATGGCGCGTACCAGCGCAGACTTCGGCGTGATGAGCGGCGGCGGTATTCGTGACTCCATTGAGGGCGGGAATATCACCTATAAAGATGTGCTGAAGGTTCAGCCGTTTGGCAATGTGGTGGTGTATGCCGACATGAGCGGTAAAGAGGTTATCGACTATCTGACCGCCGTGGCGCAGATGAAGCCCGATTCGGGGGCGTATCCGCAGTTTGCCAACGTCAGTTTTGTGGCGAAAGACGGTAAGCTCAATGACCTCAAAATCAAAGGCGAGCCGGTTGACCCTGCTAAAACGTACCGCATGGCAACACTGAGCTTTAACGCTACGGGCGGGGATGGCTATCCGCATATCGATAACAAACCGGGCTATGTGAATACCGGCTTTATTGATGCGGAAGTGCTTAAGCAGTTTATTCAGCAGAATTCGCCGATAGATGTGAATGCGTATGAGCCGAAAGGCGAGGTGAGCTGGCAGTAGTGCGGCTGTGTTGCCCGGTGGCGCTGCGCTTACCGGGCCTACGGGTGCAACATGTAGGCCGGGTAAGGCGTAGCCGCCACCCGGCTTTTTCTTTTAATCCCTACGCGCAATATCCGCAAATTTCGCGTCCAGCATTTTTGCCAGATCGCCTGCCGCCAGTTCAATATCCAGCCCGCGCTTGCCGCCTGAAATATAGATGGTGTTGAATTCCTGTGAAGGAGCATCAATCAGCGTTGGTAGACGTTTTTTCTGCCCCAACGGGCTGATCCCGCCCACCAGATAACCGGTGGTGCGTTGCGCAACCATCGGATCCGCCATATCGACCTTTTTCGCGCCCAGCGCTTTGGCGACTTTTTTCAGATCCAGCTGCCCCGCCACAGGCGTTACCGCCACCGCAAGGTGTTTCATATCGCCATTCACCGCAACCAGCAGCGTTTTGTAAACCTGATCGGCATTCAGCCCCAGCTTACGCACCACTTCATCGCCAAAGTTAGTTTCATTCGGATCGTGATCGTAAGTGTGGATCCTGAAAGAGATTTTGTTTTTTTCGAGTAATTTAACGGCGGGAGTCATAGCTATCCTTCTTACGACAGACATTTCATGCCTAGAGCATACGCCTGACGTTTGTCTAAAAAATAGCACCATCTTGCGCAATAGTATTGGCAGTGATGGTCACTTTGAGCGACAATCGGCTCAACCGAAGGTCGCCTTCGGCATAATAAAAACGATGAAATTCCTCTTTGACGGGCCAATAGAAATATTGGCCATTTTTTTATTTAAGCAGTGACGGCAAATTCCCTTCTCCGTACAAATGTAACGCACCCACGGCAACCACATAATGCCCGGCTGGTAGCGCATTCAGCGTGCGTTTCCACGCCCGGTTACGCTCGTTCATCAGGACATCATACAACGACTGGCTGAACGTGGCGGGTAATTCTGGTTTGTCGTTTGCGGGCGGCGTTTCGAGCCACCAGCTCACCATCACCTGGAGCAACCGCGCGTTGGTATGCCAGTGGGTCAGGGTATCATCCAGCAATAGTAAGCCATCATCAGGAAGCTGGCGTAACAGCTCAACCTGGCTTTGTGCACCTTCCAGCTCGATGATCGGCAGATTTCGTGCCCGGGCGGCGTGAAGGAGTTGATAATCAATACCGTACTCTCCCCGCAATCCCAGACGTTGCGCCTGTGTCGCCTGAAGCACCATGGCAATCTGCCACAGGGGCTGAGTTCCCAGCATCGACATTGATATGCCCAGCTCATCAGCCACGCGCGTCAGTTCGGCAAGCTGGGTGTCATCCAGGCGTTCGCTGAGCGGAGGCGGGATATCCAGATCGGCAAAAGGAGATTCACTGCCGGAGATATCCGCTTCGACAACCAGGGCATCCGCATTACGCAGCAGTTTGAGCAGGGGAGGCGGGAGAGGTGACATCCCGGAGGTTCCCATATGGATGCTGCCAACCAGGTGCAGATGTTGTCCGCCAGAAAGTGAGATATCCATGCCCGGCCAGGCATAACGGCGAGGGAACAGGGCGCGAAACGATGTTTTTATACGATTAAACAGACTCATACGCGCTCCATGAACGGAAAGGTTCATGCTAGCGCGTAGGAGCCGAAGGTTCAATCTTTCGGTTTAAAGCGCAACAGCCGGTTTGCGTTACTGACCACGGTTATGGACGACAGCGCCATTGCTGCGCCTGCGACTACCGGGTTGAGCAGCGTGCCGGTCAGTGGCCACAAAATCCCGGCGGCAATCGGAATGCCGAAACTGTTGTAGATAAATGCCCCTAACAGGTTCTGCTTCATATTGCGCAACGTGGCTTTTGAAATGGCCAGCGCATCCGCAACGCCCATCAGACTGTGGCGCATCAGGGTGATTGCTGCCGTTTCAATGGCGACATCGCTGCCACCGCCCATCGCGATCCCCACATCGGCCTGAGCCAGTGCAGGTGCATCGTTGATCCCGTCCCCGACCATAGCCACCTGGCGTCCCTGGTTTTGCAGTGTCTTGATGGCATCGGCTTTACCCTCTGGCAGTACCCCGGCAATCACCTCATCAATACCGGCTTCGCGGGCAATGGCATTTGCCGTTGTCGGGTTATCCCCGGTCAGCATCACCAGGCGGTAGCCCGCACGGTGCAGACGTTTCAGGGCATCCACGCTGTCCTGGCGCAGCGGATCGCGAACGGCAATCAGGGCCGCCACTTTGCCGTCTACAGCCAGCAGTACCGGTGTCGCGCCCTGAGATGCCTGCGCTTGTAGTTCACTGTCCAGCGCCGACGTATCGATACCTTTTTCATTCAGCAGCGCCTGGTTACCCAGCAGCAGTGCGTGTCCTTCTGCTTCACCGCTGACGCCCAGCCCACGTAGAGTGCGGAAGTTGCTTACCTGCGGCAGGGATGCGTCCGCTGCTTTATCGAGAATGGCGCGGGCCAGAGGATGGCTGGAGCCTTGCTCCAGCGCGGCCGCCAGGCGCAGTGCATCGGCTTCTGCGATGCCAGCGGTGTTCACCGCGACCACCTGCGGTTTGCCTTCCGTAAGCGTACCGGTTTTATCAAATACCAGCGTATCGAGCGTGCTGGCGCGTTGCAGGGCGTCGGCGTCACGGACCAGTACGCCAAACTCGGCGGCACGACCCACGCCAGAGATAATCGACATCGGCGTCGCCAGGCCAAGTGCGCAAGGACAGGCGATGATTAATACCGTGGTGGCAATCACCAGGGTGTAGACAATTTGCGGCGCCGGGCCGAAGAAATACCAGATAGCGGCGCTCAGCAGGGCAATACAGACCACCACGGGCACAAAAATGGCGGAAATTTTATCAGCAAGCTGGCCAATCTCCGGCTTACTGCTCTGAGCCTGACGCACCATGCGGATAATACGCGACAGCGTGGTGTGGCTACCTGTGCGGCTTGCACGAAACAGTACGCTACCGTCCTGCACCACCGTACCGGCGTGCACGGCATCTCCCTGGGATTTTTGCTGTGGGATAGGTTCCCCGGTCAGCATGGCTTCATCAAGCCAGGCATCACCCTGAGTGATCTCGCCGTCAACAGGAACACGGTCACCGGTGGTCAGGCGCAGCGTCATACCCGGCTGAACCTCGGCCAGCGGGACATTTTTCTCGCCGTCGTCTGTGACGACGCGAGCGGTTGGCGGCGTTAAATCAAGGAGTCTTTCCAGCGCTTTAGAGGAACGCTGGCGTGCGCGGGCTTCGAGCATATGGCCTACGTTAATCAGGCCGATAATCATCGCACTCGCTTCGTAATAAAGATGGCGCGCTTCCATCGGGAACCACTGTGGCCAGACGTTGACGCTCATCGAATAGAGCCAGGCCGCGCCCGTGCCGAGTGCGACAAGCGTATCCATCGTTGCGGTGCGATTTTTCAGGCTCTTCCAGGCGCTCGAATAGAAGTGACCCCCGGCGAAAATCATGACGCCGAGTGTAATCACACCAATTACCAGCCACAGCGTGCGGTTGTCGTCAGTGACCATCATGTTGTCACCGATCATGCCCCACACCATTACCGGAATACCGACCAGCAGCGCGACAATCGCCTGCCAGCGGAAGCGTTTCATGGTGGCTACCGCCGTTTCCTGCTGGCGTTCGCGGCGTTTGGCATCATCTTCGATGGCCTCTGCGCCGTAGCCTGCTTTTTCGACGGCCTGCACTAAATCTGCGGCGGAGGCACTGCCCATAATCAGCGCAGTACGCTCCGCAAGGTTAACCCGTGCCTGTGCGACGCCCGGTACGGCCTGCAATGCATTTTGTACCCGGGAAACGCAGCTGGCGCAGCTCATGCCGTTGATCAGCAGCTGTTGGCTGTCGTCAATATCATCAGCTACCGGAAGCTCAGGAATGGCCGCTGTCAGTGCTTCCGACGGGAGTGATGACTCTGCCAGCGGTTTAGCCTTTGGGTGGCTTAACTCCGCTCCGTAACCGGCTTGTTTGATAGTGTCGATCAGCGCATCGGCGCTGGCGCTACCGGTGACGGCAGCATGATCGATAGTCACGTCCGCGCTTTCAACATCAGGACGCTGTTCCAGGCTTTCTTTAACGCGTTTGACACAGTGGCCGCAGGAGAGGCCGTCCAGAGTCAGATCAATGGTGTGAGACATAACAAAACTCCCGTATAATTATCTGGTCAGTTATTGACCTTCATAATGCTTTTCGCTAACTGTCATGAAGGTTAAACCTTCCATCAAGGGGAAGGTCAAGGGGGAAATGTGAATATCAGTGATGTTGCGAAAAAAACCGGATTGACCAGCAAAGCAATTCGTTTTTATGAAGAGAAAGGGCTGGTAACACCGCCACTGCGCAGCGAAAACGGCTACCGCAGTTATACGCAACGGCATCTTGATGAGCTGACGTTACTGCGTCAGGCAAGGCAGGTAGGCTTTAACCTGGAAGAGTGCGGCGAACTGGTAAATCTGTTCAACGATCCGAAACGCCACAGTGCAGATGTCAAAAAACGTACCCTGGAGAAGGTCGCTGAAATTGAGCGCCATATCATTGAACTACAGGCCATGCGCGAACAACTGCTGGGGCTGGCGGCGTCTTGTCCGGGGGACGACAGCGCCGAGTGTCCGATTATTGATAATCTTACCGGCTGCTGTCATCGCAAGGCCAATGCCTAACAAGCTTTTACGCGCAGGGTAATACCTTCCACCGCAATGACCTCAACCCGCGTTCCGGCGCTGAGGTCATCATCTGCCACCACTGGCCACGAGCTATCACCCACGCGCATGTGTCCGCGGCCATTCACCAGCGTGGTGTCCAGCGTAAATCGCTTGCCGACAATCTGCTGTCCACGCTGATTAAGATGGGCGTCCACAGGTTCCTGCGCTTTCACCCGCGTGCTCAGCCAGCGCCACCACAGCCAGGCCGCAACCAGCGTCAGCACAGCAAACAGCGCGCCCTGCCACGCCCAGTCCAGCGGAAGCAGCCAGACCAGCAGTCCGGTGATCACGGCAGCGACACCGCTCCAGAGCAGGTAACCGTTGCCGCCAAGCATCTCGGCTGCCAGCAATAAGCCACCGAGACTTAGCCAGAAGGCATGAGGATGTGCAACGATGAGCTCAATCATTTCTTACGCTCGTTTCCGCTATCCTTAATGAGTTCGGTAATCCCGGCAATAGATCCCATCAGGCTGCTGGCATCCAGCGGCATCATCACCACTTTGCTGTTATTCGCAGAGCCAATCTCTTTCAGCGCATCGGTATATTTTTGCGCCACGAAGTAGTTAACGGCCTGGATATCGCCGGCAGCAATGGCTTCGGACACCATCTGGGTTGCGCGGGCTTCCGCCTCTGCGGAACGTTCACGCGCCTCAGCCTGGAGGAACGCAGACTGGCGATCGCCTTCCGCTTTCAGGATCTGCGACTGTTTTTCCCCTTCAGCTTTCAGGATTTCTGCCTGGCGTATGCCTTCGGCCTCGAGGATATAGGCACGCTTGGTACGCTCGGCCTTCATCTGAGCATTCATCGATGCGATAAGTTCCGCCGGTGGGCGCACGTCACGGATCTCAATACGGGTGACTTTAATCCCCCACGGATTGGTCGCCTCATCCACAATGTGCAGCAGGCGCGTATTAATGCTGTCACGCTGGGAGAGCATTTCGTCCAGCTCCATCGAACCAAGCACGGTACGGATGTTAGTCATTGTCAGATTAACAATCGCCAGTTCGAGATTGCTGACTTCATACGCTGCTTTAGGCGCATCAATCACCTGAATAAAACAGACGGCATCAATGGTGACGTTGGCGTTGTCTTTGGAGATAATTTCCTGAGAGGGGATATCCAGCACTTGTTCCATCATGTTGATCTTGCGACCGATTCGGTCCATGAAAGGCACAATAAGGCTCAAGCCAGGCTGCAATGTATTGGTATAGCGGCCAAAGCGTTCAACGGTCCACTGATACCCCTGCGGGACAATTTTGACACCCGCACCAACGATAACCAGTGCGACGAAAATAAGGACAGGAACAACGATGAGCATAAAACCTCCTGTTTTGAATGCTGTGACGAGAAAAATTGTGTGTTTGTTGTTCGTAAGTATATCGGCTATCGGCCAGAAATTCGCCCCTGTAAAGAGGTGGGAAGCGCATCAGAGGTAATAAAAAGCCCTGCCAGATGGGCAGGGCAAAGGGATCAAGCACCCGGATGGGTATATGAAAAGTCTGCGATAAACTGCTCGCCCGCGTCGGCGATAGCTTTGGATAAGCCCTGATAGTAATTTTCCAGCCCAATGGCTTCAATTTGCTGGATTTGCTCGCGAATAGGGGCACAGAAGAGAACCGCGTTACCGGCTTCAACACGTTTGTTATTCGGAGGGAGATCGTCTGCGATCGCTTTAAACCACGTTCGGATCCCCTGCTTTAAGCTGTGCGGGGCCTTGGTCAGGTTTTCGATACCGGTCAGCACTTGCAGAGTAGGAAACTCGTCGGCAAATACGGCTGTTTTCATGCGACTAAAGAACTGGCAGAAAAGCTCAAATGAACCCAAATCTGTCACACGAGGCTTAGTGGTTTTACCGTTTTTGTTACCAGGCTTGCTAGCTTCTGACGTGGTCGCCGGGACCGCGTTGACCTTGTGCAGATCCAGACCAAACAGCAGATTACAGTGCGCACGGCGCTCTTTCAGCGGGTAAGACATCAGTACATCGATAAACTGGGTTGCCTTTACATCCGCAAGATCGTGGTTAATGAGCCACTGTGAACGCGCGAATTCAGCAGGGGAGACAAACCAGTCCGGTACTTCGTCGTAACGTTTTGATTTTCCCTTTCCGTCAAACTCAATAAAGTGCGCACCATCATCAAAGGCGAATTTGCAGTTTCTGAAGCTGCCAATCGTGGTGTTAACGATGAGCGCCTTTTTGACGAAATCGACAACTTCTGCACCGATGACAAAACTTGTGAGTTCCGAAGAATTGATGACTTCCATTAATGTTTCTACAGTAGGAACACCAGGCTTCAAAGAAGAAAACTCATAAAAGATATGTGTCATGCTGCATACTTCCTATAGTTATAAGGGTGCCAATTTGTACACGAAAAAGTGTAACACCACTCGATGCCTGAGGCTATTAGCTCTGCGTGCGGGAACTATGGCGAGATCACAAATGGAAGATATACGTTACTTTTTAATGTCAACATGTCAAACAGGATTGACATGTTGAAGACTACTTTTTTTAAGAATTGTGTCCTTTTCTCTTCTCAGTAGATGAATACATTAAATACACTTAACTAAGACTGTTATCAGATACAAAAAAGCCGCCTTAGCGGCGGCTTGATTGCAGTACGTTTATGAGTGGGACGCGTGTTATTTCAGGTAACCAATAAATCCTTCGCCTTGCTTTAGCAGCGCAACCTTGCCGCTCTTATAAACAACAATATTATACATACCCTGGCTATAACTTTTTGCTGAAGCGTTGTTTTCATCCAGTGCGGCGGGTTTACCGTCAACGGTTACCCAATCACCTGATATTACTACGGTTATCCCATAACCTTTCACCGTTCTTTTCTTCGCTGACTGTGCTTTTTGCAGCGCGGGCAGAACGGAATACTGCCCCTGTGTATTTTGCACCATCGGTGGGACTGCCATCATCCCCTTGGGCTGATTACGCTGCGCGAACCCGCTCAGGCTCACTACGGCAAATGCCAGCGCGGTAAGCATCTTCAATTTCATCCTGACACCTTAATTAATAAGAGAAAGTTAACAGGTCGTTTTTATGACGACCTGAACATGACATGGTGAGTGAAATCAGAAATCGCCAGAAATACCGGCACCTGCCATCCAGCCGCTGTCGAATGACGTTGACGCCTGCATGTTTACAGCGACATGGCTGGTTAGCCCTTTCTGAATACCGCCGGCCAGTGCTGCTCCGTCACCGTTAGCGGTACCGGTGGAAAGTGCCCATGCGTTGTCGGAGTGATAGTGCAGGCTGGACATGGCCGCCGCGTTGTTCAGACCGCGTTTCAGTTCATCACGGGTGTCCTCAATATCTTTCGCGTTACGATCGATTTTCTGACTGTTTTGAGAAATTGCGTCCGAGTTGCTGCTCACTTTGCTACGCGTGGCCTGATCAACGTAGTACGTGTTTACATGCTGAACCGTTGTTACGGTGTTTGTGCCACTTGTCGGGGTAACCGGGGCTTTGGTGGATGGCTTCAGGCTGGTTGCCGGAATGACGGTCCCATTTGTTGTCGGGGTAATGACCGGTGGCGCAATCAGGGCAGCCTGTTTTTTAGCAATATCCTGGCGGTAAAGCGTTGGGTTCACGGTCGGCACAGTCTGTGTCGTCGTGGTCGGGTTTACCACTGGTGGTGCAATCAGGGCAGCCTGCTTTTTGGCGATATTCTGGCGGTAAAGCGTTGGGTTAACACTCGGCACAGTTTGCGTCGTCGTTGTGGTTGTCGTCGGGTTCACAACCGGCGGCGCGATCAGGGCAGCCTGCTTGTTGGCGATAATCTGACGATAAAGTGTCGGGTTAACACTTGGCACAGACTGTGCGATCGGCGTTGGTACCTTCATTGGCTGCGGGGTCAGCTGGGTCGGCAACACCGGGATTTTCTGCGGTACGGACTGTGCAATCGGCGTTGGCACCTTCATTGGCTGCGGGGTCAGCTGGGTCGGCAACACCGGGATTTTCTGCGGTACGGACTGTGCAATCGGCGTTGGCACCTTCATTGGCTGCGGGGTCAGCTGGGTCGGCAGCACTGGGGTTTTCTGCGGCACGGACTGTGCGATCGGCGTTGGCACTTTCATTGGCTGCGGGGTCAGCTGAGTTGGCAGCACCGGGGTTTTCTGCGGTACGGACTGCGCGATCGGCGTCGGCACCTTCATTGGCTGCGGGGTCAGCTGGGTCGGCAACACCGGGATTTTCTGCGGCACGGACTGTGCGATCGGCGTTGGCACTTTCATTGGCTGCGGGGTCAGCTGAGTTGGCAGCACCGGGGTTTTCTGCGGTACGGACTGCGCGATCGGCGTCGGCACCTTCATCGGCTGCGGGGTCAGCTGGGTCGGCAGCACCGGGATTTTCTGCGGTACGGACTGTGCGATCGGCGTTGGCACCTTCATTGGCTGCGGGGTCAGCTGGGTCGGCAGCACTGGGGTTTTCTGCGGCACAGACTGTGCGATCGGCGTTGGCACTTTCATTGGCTGCGGGGTCAGCTGAGTTGGCAGCACCGGGGTTTTCTGCGGTACGGACTGCGCGATCGGGGTTGGCACGTTCATTGGCTTAGGTGTTGGCTGGGCGGGGATCTTTTGTGGTGCCAGTGTGCGAAGCGCGCGGTTCGCTGCATCCACCTGAAGCCTGCCTAATCGGGCATCCTGACGTGTCTGATCGACCTGCTTGAGCGCTGCATCATGAGCTTGTATCGCTTTTTTGGCTTCGATCGAATTCTGACCGTACGTAAGAATCGTATTGCCCATCGCAATATTGGCAATGTGCTCTTTATACATTGCCGTGCTATACGATTTATCCGCAAGATGGGAGAATTGTTGCGCACCCTTAAGGTTTGCAGCTGCTTGTTCAGGGGTTATTGCATATGTTGCAGGCACAATGCACAGAGCAACAACAGAGGCCAACAATTTAACGGTGGTTTTCATCTTTAATTTCCTGACGGTAATACTGGGGGGTTAATTCAAATCAGCAAAGTCTTTTATGACTTATTAAAATGATTTTCTTTGTCTTAAATTAGTCTTTGTGTTGTTGTTGTGTCTTTGTTGTGTCTTTTGTTTGACTGATTTTAGAGTGTGTAAAAGTGTGTATTTTTGATTTAAATCATTAATCAGTGTTTAATAAGTCAGTATTTAATCATTTTTAAATCTGTATGTAGTCTGTGGCTTTCAGATGAAATATGTGTTTTTTTTGATCGAAAATTGTTTGAACCTGCTTTTTTAGGGGATTTACAGCGAGGAAAGGAACACAAGGGCATTTCTCGGAAGGATTGTTTTGTGTGAGCAGATAAAACGAATGTATACATTAAGTCTTTTGTAAGTCTTAATGTATACAATCACTGGAAACAATATGAACGACAAAAACGTGATTTTGCATATCAAGGATGTTGGGTATCGTGCCGGAGAGAACACCATTCTTCAGCATGT
Organism: Enterobacter sp. C4G1; assembly: GCF_052886895.1. Taxonomy (NCBI): domain Bacteria; kingdom Pseudomonadati; phylum Pseudomonadota; class Gammaproteobacteria; order Enterobacterales; family Enterobacteriaceae; genus Enterobacter; species Enterobacter sp. C4G1. The sequence goes on from NZ_JBQVVV010000001.1 coordinate 2,216,156, forward strand.
CGATTTTTGCCTTTCTCCTGGTGAATTCAAACTGATAACCGGCCCGTCAGGCTGTGGAAAAAGTACACTGCTGAAGATTATTGCGTCCTTACTCAGCCCTACCGAGGGGACGATTCTGTTTGAAGGGAAGGATATCGCTTCACTGTCGCCCGAAAGCTATCGGCAGCAGGTGTCATACAGCGTGCAAACACCTACTCTGTTTGGCGATACGGTTTACGACAACCTGATCTTTCCGTGGCAGATCCGTGGGAAATCACCTGAACCCGAAAAACTGATTGCCGACCTCGCCCGCTTCGGATTGCCGCAAGAGACACTGACAAAATCGATAACGTCGCTTTCTGGTGGGGAAAGGCAGCGCGTATCCCTGATCCGTAATTTGCAGTTTTTACCGAAGGTACTGCTGCTGGATGAGATAACCAGCGCTCTCGACGAGAGCAATAAGCGCAATGTTAACGACATCATCCATCGGTATACCCGCGAGCAGAACATCGCTGTGCTGTGGGTAACGCACGATGCAAACGAAATTACCCATGCGGATGATGTCATCAGGCTGCAGCCGCAGGGCCGGAAAATGCAGGAGGCAAACCGTGGGTGAGCATAATATAACCAACGGATCGCTGGCGCTCTCTCTGGTACTGGTGCTGGTGGCGATTGTCGTCAGTTACCGTGAAAAACTGGGGCTGGAAAAAGACATTCTGATTGGTATCTGTCGCGCCGTTTCGCAACTTATCGCTGTTGGATTTGTGCTGAAGTACATTTTCAACGTCAACAACGCGGTGCTGACGCTGCTGATGGTGCTCTTTATCTGTTTCAACGCGGCGTGGAATGCGCAGAAGCGTAGTAAATACATCGATAAGGCATTTGTTTCGTCGTTTATCGCCATTACTACCGGGACGGCGTTAACGCTCGCGGTTCTGGTGTTTTCAGGATCTATCGCGTTTTCACCGATGCAGGTTATCCCCATTTCCGGGATGATCGCCGGTAATGCGATGGTGGCCGTGGGGCTGTGCTACAACAACCTTGGGCAGCGCTTTAGCAGCGAACAGCAGCAGTTACAGGAAAAGCTAAGCCTGGGTGCGACACCAAAAGTGGCCTCGGCACGGCTAATCCGCGAGAGTATTCGTTCATCGCTGATCCCAACGGTTGATTCTGCGAAAACGGTCGGACTGGTGAGCTTGCCCGGCATGATGTCAGGGCTGATTTTTGCCGGGATCGACCCGGTAAAAGCGATTAAATATCAGATTATGGTGACGTTCATGCTGCTGTCTACCGCGAGCCTGTCGACCATTATTGCCTGCTATCTGACGTATCGTAAATTTTACAATTCACGCCATCAGCTGGTGGTCACGCAGTTGAAAAAGAAGGAGTAAACCGTCTTTTGTAGGCCCGGTAAGGCGAAGCCGCCACCGGGCACTCTGCATCAGTACAACAGCGCGTACAGCTGGCGGCGATACTTCGATGCCAGCGCATCACCCGTACCCAGCGCGGCAAGGATCTCCTGGAACATCTTACGCGCCTGGCCATCCGCGGCGGCCAGATCTTTTTGCAGATGGCTGAACAGCAGTTCCAGCGCCTCTTCGTTACGGCCCACCTGATGCAGCTGCAACGCCAGCTGGCTTGCCAGCGCAGCATCGGCCGGGTTGCTGGCAACCTGCTGCTGGAGCTGCTGAATTTCAGGGGTGTCCGCCGCCTGTTTCAGCAGTTCAATCTGTGCGACCAGACCCTGATAGCGCGTATCCTGATCCTGAAGCGGGACCGTTTTCAGCACCGCTTCCGCATCTTCTGAGCGGTGCAGGGCAATCTGTGTTTCTGCCAGCAGCAGGCCAATCTGGCTATTCTGATTCGACAGCTGCCACGCGTCTTTCAACAGTGGCAGGGCTTCGTCGTATTTACCTTCCTGCATCAGTGCGACGGCTTCCTGAGCTTTCAGCTCTTCTTCACGCGGCAGCACTTTATCCAGCAGCGCACGAATAACTTCTTCAGGCTGCGGCCCCTGGAAACCATCGACAGGCTGGCCGTTCTGGAACAGATAGACCGTAGGGATTGAGCGCAGGCCAAACTGAGAAGCCACCATCGGCTCGGCGTCGCAATCCAGCTTCGCCAGAATAAACTGACCATTGTATTGCGCGGTCAGGCTTTCCAGTACCGGCGTCAGTTGCAGACAGTGTTGGCTGCGTTCAGACCAGAAGTAGAACAGCACCGGTTTGGTCATCGACTGTTCGAGTGTCTGATGCAGGTTAGCTTCAGTAATGTTTACGATATTCTGTGCGGACATACGTCATTCTCTGTTTATCAGTTTGTTCTTACATGGGGGGCAAGCAGCGTTGCTTCAACTCAACCGTGTAAAATTTTGTCCATCATCCGGCCAGGAAGCAGGCGTTTTAACCAGCCAACGGCATGGGTGACAAGCGTCACCGGATAGCGCATTTTGGGACGATCGCTTTCGAAAGCATGGCGCACTTTGGCGACAACCGCTTCCGGGCCCAGCGTAAAACGTGCGGCAATACCGGGATTTTCGACCGGTTTATCTGACTGCGTCTGGTTCACGTTGTCGGTAAAGCGGGTACGAATCGGGCCGGGTTCAATCAGGCTCACCTTAATCCCGCTGTGACGCAACTCCATGCGCAAGGCATCAGACCAGGCTTCCAGCGCATATTTACTGGCGGCGTACGCGCCGCGCCCGGGGGTCGAAATCAGCCCCATCACGGAGGATGTCATCACGATACGCCCTTCGCCGTGTGGCAACATGGCGGGCAGCAGGCGCATAGTGAGCTGATGCACCCCGAAGAAGTTAGCGGAAAACTGCTGCTCCAGCTGTTCGCGTGAGATGGTGTGCAGCGGGCCGTAAACACCGTATCCCGCATTGTTGAAAAGGCCGAACAGGCGGTTGTTGGTAAGGGTAATGACTTCATCGGCCGCGCGTTCAACGCTTTCCGGTGAATCCAGATCCAGCAATATGCCGGTAAAACCCATCCCGTTCATGCGCTCGACATCTTCGGGTTTACGGCAGGCGGCCAGAACCCAAAATCCCTGACGTTTTAATTCGAGAGCACTTTCAAGACCAATTCCGCTGGAACATCCTGTTATTAAGACCGATTTTTGCATAACTTTACCTGTCAGGATCTCAGCTGTGTGACGAGTCATGTTTAACTAAAGGAGCCAGCCGTGTTGCCATCCAGTCGGCAATAAACGGTTGAGCATCGCGATTGGGGTGGATACCGTCGTCTTGCATCCATTGGGGTTTTAGATAGACCTCTTCCATGAAAAATGGCAGCAGCGGAATATCAAACTCTTTGGCAAGCTTCGGGTAGATCGCGCTAAAGGCTTCATTATACCGACGACCGTAGTTGGCGGGCAGACGAATTTGCATGAGCAATGGTTTTGCATTCGCGGCCTTAATGTCCTGCAAAATGGTGCGCAGCGTTTGTTCCGTTTGCTGTGGCTGGAAGCCGCGCAATCCGTCATTACCGCCAAGCTCCACCAGCACCCAACGTGGCTGATGTTGTTTGAGAAGGGCAGGCAGACGCGCCAGCCCCTGTTGTGAAGTATCGCCGCTGATGCTGCCATTAATAACCGGCGTTTTTGCCTGCCATTTGTCATTAAGCAGTGCAGGCCACGCTGCGTTAGCGGCCATGCGATAGCCGGCGCTCAGGCTGTCACCCAGTACCAGTAACGTATCTGCCGCTGCCGCGCGGAAGGTCATCAGAATCAAAAACAGGAAGGGCAAATGCCAGCGGAAAACATTGTTGAAGTTCATCGTCTTAAGAAGTCCGTCGGTCAGGGTGAACACGAGTTGTCCATCCTCACCGGAGTTGAACTTGTTGTCAAACGCGCCGAAACCCTGGCGCTGATCGGTGAGTCTGGCTCCGGGAAATCGACGCTACTGGCCATTTTAGCCGGGCTGGACGACGGCAGCAGTGGCGAGGTTAACCTGGTTGGCCAGCCGCTGCACGCGCTTGATGAAGAAGCCCGCGCCGCACTGCGTGCCAGACATGTCGGCTTTGTCTTTCAGTCCTTCATGCTCATTCCAACCCTGAATGCGCTGGAAAACGTGGAGCTTCCTGGTCTGTTACGCGGTGAAAATACCCGTGAGAGCCGTGACCATGCCAAAGCGTTACTGGAACAGCTGGGTCTTGGCAAACGTCTTGATCATCTCCCGGCGCAGTTATCCGGCGGCGAGCAGCAGCGCGTGGCGCTGGCACGGGCATTTAATGGCCGCCCGGAAGTGCTCTTTGCCGACGAACCTACCGGTAACCTCGACCGCCAGACCGGGGATAAAATTGCCGATCTGCTGTTTTCGCTCAATCGCGAACACGGCACAACGCTGATTCTGGTCACCCACGATCCGCAGCTTGCCGCCCGTTGCGACCGCCGGTTGCGGCTGGTCAACGGTGAACTTCAGGAGGAAGCATGATATCCCGCTGGTTCTGGCGCGAATGGCGCTCGCCATCGCTGCTGATTGTCTGGCTGGCCTTAAGCCTGGCGGTGGCCTGCGTGCTGGCGCTTGGCAGCGTCAGCGATCGCATGGAGAAAGGCTTAAGCCAGCAAAGTCGCGAATTTATGGCCGGCGATCGGGCATTGCAAAGCTCGCGAGACGTGCCGCCTGCCTGGATTGAAGAAGCCCGCAAGCTGGGGCTGAAAGTGAGCGAGCAGCTCAGCTTCCAGACCATGACGTTTGCGGGTGACACGCCGCAGCTGGCGAGCGTCAAAGCCGTTGATGATATTTATCCGATGTACGGTGAGCTGCAAACCAATCCGGCAGGGTTAAAACCTGCGCCCGGCACGGTGTTGTTAGCCCCGCGGCTGATGGCGTTGCTGAACCTGAAAACAGGCGACAGCATCGATGTCGGCGATGCCACCCTGAAAATTGCCGGGGAAGTAGTGCAGGAGCCTGATTCGGGATTTAACCCGTTCCAGCTTGCCCCACGGCTATTAATGAACACCGCCGATGTGGCAAAAACCAACGCCGTACAGCCGGGGAGCCGCGTCACCTGGCGCTACAAGTTTGGCGGCACGCCCGCCCAGCTGGATGCATACGAAAAATGGCTCTTGCCGCAGTTAAAACCGGAACACCGCTGGTACGGGCTTGAGCAGGACGAAGGGGCGCTTGGGAAATCGCTTGAGCGCTCGCAGCAGTTCCTGTTGCTCTCTGCGCTGCTCACACTGCTGCTGGCCGTGGCGGCAGTGGCGGTGGCGATGGGGCACTACTGTCGCAGTCGCTATGACCTGGTCGCCATTCTCAAAACCCTTGGGGCGGGCAGGGCGCAACTGCGTAAGCTGATTGTCGGCCAGTGGTTGATGGTGCTGGCGCTGTCGGCGGTCACTGGTGGCGTGATGGGGGTACTGTTCGAAAACGTGCTGATGGTGCTGCTAAAACCGGTGCTGCCTGCTGCCCTTCCACCCGCAAGCTTCTGGCCGTGGCTCTGGGCCGTGGGCGCGATGGTGGTGATTTCCTTGCTGGTGGGGCTGCGCCCGTACCGGCTGCTGCTGGCTACACAGCCACTGCGAGTGCTGCGGCGTGATATGGTGGCTAACGTTTGGCCGCTGAAATATTACCTGCCTGCGATTGTGGTGGTAGTGGTGGGGTTGCTTGCCTGGCTAATGGGGGGCAGTACCTTGCTCTGGGCCGTGCTGGCGGGGGCCGTGGTACTGGCGTTGTTGTGCGGCGTGCTGGGCTGGATGCTGCTTAACGTACTGAAAGGGTTGACGATAAAATCGCTCCCCGTTCGCCTGGCGGTAAACCGTCTGCTGCGTCAGCCGTGGTCAACGCTGAGCCAGCTCTCCGCATTTTCGCTGTCGTTTATGCTGCTGGCATTGTTGCTGGTACTGCGCGGTGATCTGCTGGACAGGTGGCAACGGCAGCTTCCACCCGAAAGCCCGAACTATTTCCTGATCAACATCGCGCCTGAACAGGTCACAACGCTGAAGGCGTTCCTCTCAGAGCATAAGATCGTTCCTGAATCCTTCTACCCGATTGTTCGCGCACGCCTGACGCAAATCAATGGAAAGGTGACGGAGGGTAATCAGGATGAGGCGCTTAACCGTGAACTGAACCTGACGTGGCAGGATAAACGCCCGGATCATAACCCGATCACCGCCGGAACCTGGCCACCGAAAACCGGGGAAGTGTCGATGGAAGAAGGGCTGGCGAAACGCCTGAACATTGGGCTGGGAGATAAGGTCACCTTTACCGGTGACACGCAGGATTTCAGCGCTACGGTGACCAGCCTGCGCAAGGTCGACTGGGAAAGCCTGCGACCGAATTTCTTCTTTATCTTCCCTGCGGGCGCACTGGACGGGCAACCGCAGAGCTGGCTTACCAGTTTCCGCTGGGAGAACGGCAACGGTATGTTGACCCAACTGAACCGCGAGTTCCCGACCGTGAGCCTGCTGGATATTGGCGCGATCCTGAAACAAGTGGGACAAGTGCTGGAGCAGGTGAGCCGCGCCCTTGAAGTTATGGTGGTGCTGGTGACTATCTGCGGTGTGCTGCTGTTGCTGGCTCAGGTGCAGGTCGGGATGCGTCAGCGCCATCAGGAGCTGGTGGTGTACCGTACGCTGGGTGCCGGGAAACGTCTGCTGCGCACTACCCTGTGGTGTGAGTTTGCCCTGCTGGGGCTGGTGGCTGGTCTGGTGGCGGCCATTGGTGCTGAAACGGCGCTGGCGGTACTCCAGACCAGGGTCTTTGACTTCCCGTGGGAGCCGGACTGGCGATTGTGGTTCACGCTGCCTGTTTGCGGTGCGGTGCTGTTGTCACTGTGCGGCGGCTGGCTTGGCACTCGGTTGTTAAAGGGCAAAGCGCTATTCCGCCAGTTCGTTAGTTAGTTCAGTGTTGTGATGATTACGTACCGGTTTATATACCGGTACGTAATCACTTAGTAGCACAAATCGATAATACCCATTATTTTAGTAGCACAAATCATTAAAAACCCGCCCACACAGCCATATATTTTCCAGTTAATATTCACCTGCTAAATATTTAGCAGCGTGTCTATCAAGGAAAAATAATGACTATAAAAAAAACAGCGCTGGCGGCAACGATCGGCGCGGCAGTGGCATTGACGTCTTTCGCAACTCAGGCGGAAATCACTGTTCTTAAACAAGATCCACAGGCGGGCGATCCGCTGAGCCGTCTTAATTTCACCGTTGGCGGCAGTATCCGTCCTCAGTTCAACATGATGACTGGCGACGGCGACAAAGGTTCCTACAAACGTAATGGCTTCGACGGCGGCACTCGTTTCCGTTTCGCAGCAGATTACTATCTGTTTGATGACATCAGCTGGGTAAGCTACTACGAGCTGGGTGTGAACATTCCTGCGCTGTTCGACTGGGACAACCACTACAAAGAAGGTTCCAACAACACCTCTCGCCGGATGCTGTACACCGGCCTGAAGAGCAACACCTGGGGTACGCTGACCTTCGGTCAACAGAACAGCGTTTACTATGATGTGGTTGGCGCGAAAACCGATATCTGGGACTACGACATGATCGGCCAGGCACCAGGAAACGGTATTAACGGTGACTATGACGGTTCTTATCGTTCACGCAAGATGCTGAAATATAAGAAAACTGTAGGTGATGCTGATATCTATGCATCCTACCTGTTCGAAGATAATGAATACCTGCCAGGCAACGGCCTGCGTTACAAACGTAAAGGCGGCGGTTCACTGGGTCTGGATTATCACCTGACCAAAGAGCTGACCTGGGGTACGGCGTGGAACTACACCCGCGCGGATATGCGTAATCCGGAAAATGGCGACAGCGAAACGTACAACCAGAACATCCTGGGTACGGCGCTGAGCTGGAAACCTGACAACTGGACCTTCTCCGCTGGCGGCGGCTGGTACCAGAACTTCCTGACCACCAAAAAAGTGTCTACTGATAACTACTTTGCTGGCGATGCATGGGGTATCGAGTACTTCGCAGGTTACACATTCCCAATCAATCAGTATGCGGTTAAAACTATCCAGCCTTACTTCATGGGTGACCGTATTGAGTACGTGAATGGCCGTAACTACCAGCGCATCGACAACGGCGTGGGTATCAGCTTCCAGCTGGATTACGGTTTCCGTGTTGACTACGAACACGTGTTTACCTCCAGCACCGACGATCTGGGCGATATGAACCTGGTGCGTCTGCGTTACGACTTCTAAGTTTGAGTCATGGGGTGCGGTCTGATGCCCTCACCCTGGCCCTCTCCCACAGGGAGAGGGAATAAAAACCAAAAACGGCAACCTGGGTTGCCGTTTTGCTTTCACCTTGCCACCCGGCTTATTCAGCGATTAAGCCAGTCTGCTACCTCAGCGAACGTCCCGCGATACACAATCTTCTCTGCTTTTTTCTCCAGCTGATAGCCGTACATCGGGTCGTAATAATCATTCAGCAGCGGCGCAAGCCAGCTAAAGTGCGCTTCGGTGCTGCCGGAACGCTGCTGTTCCAGAAGTGCGCTATCTAATAACGCGGTAAATTCAGCAAAGCGCTGTAGCCCCAGGCGCCGGCGAATGGCGAACAGACCGTGGTGCAGATACTCGCTGTACTCCTTCCAGCCAGCCTCTTCACCATAAGCGGCGGAAAAATCGGCCCACATATGGTCGAAATACTCTTCGCGCAGGCGTTCAAGGCGAATGTCGAACGGGTCGTCCACTACCACAATTGAAGACTGCACCATGCGATCGCGCAGGCACTCCGGCAGGTGGTTGGAGCCAATCATGCGGCCTTCGTCTTCCAGCACCCAGCGTGCGGCATCTTTTTTTAACAGCTCAACCGCCAGCTGGTTTTCGAAACTCGCCTGCGAAAGCTGCGGCTGGAGCGTGCGGCCAAACGACGAACCACGATGATGCGCCAGCCCTTCCAGATCAACCCCCTGCGCGTGCTGCTTCACCAGCAGGGTTTTACCGCTGCCGGTACAGCCGCCAATCAGCACCATCGGTTTTTGCACCTGCTCGACGGTGGCCAGAATGGCTGTCTGACGCAGCACCTTATAGCCGCCCTTGACCAGCGGATAATCAACGCCGGCCTCTTTCAGCCAGGCCTGGGCGATATGCGAACGCTGCCCGCCACGCGCGCAGCAGAAATAGCCGTTGGGGTTTGCCAGACTTGCTTCGCGCCAGGCATGAATGCGCGCCTCGCGCGTGTCGCCCATCACCAGACTATGGCCGAGTGCCAGCGCGGCTTCAGGCCCCAGGCGTTTATAGCAGGTGCCGACGGCAGCGCGTTCGTCGTCGTTCATTAAGGGCAGGTTGATTGCGGCGGGCATCGCGCCCTGTGCGAATTCGATCGGCGCGCGAACGTCGATTAAAGGGGTATCAGACGCGAGGATCGCGCGATAGTCCGTTCCATCGTTCATGGTGATTCCAGAAGAGAACTAAGCAGTAATGATGGGCGGGAATTGTACGCCGGGGAAAGAGGAGGTCAACTCCCCGGCGGAGGGAGAACTATTTAAGCTTCGACTGTGCCCAGACAATACCGCTGGCGTACTCTGGCGGCAGCAGCGGAATAATGGCCTCAAGCGTCGCGCTCAGACGACCTTCATCAGTGTCGTTCAGATTAAGGTGACCCACCTTACGTCCAGGACGCACTTCTTTGTCGTACCAGTGCAGATGCACCAGCGGCAGCTTAAGCCAGTCGTAGTTCAGATCGGTACCGATCAGGTTGACCATCACTGATGGGCTGTTCACCACCGGTTGCGGCAGTGGCAGGTCAGTAATGGCGCGCAGGTGCAGCTCAAACTGGCTGATGGATGCACCGTTTTGCGTCCAGTGTCCGCTATTGTGCACGCGCGGAGCCAGTTCGTTAATTAGCAGCCCGGCTGGGGTGACAAAGCACTCCATCGCCATCACGCCCACATAACCCAGCTCATGCATGATGGCCGAGAGCATATCTTCTGCCTGCGCCTGCTGTGCGGCATTTGCCTGCGGGAAGACGACGCTGGTGCGCAGAATGCCATCCTGATGCAGGTTGTGCGTCAGCGGATAAAACACGGTGCTGCCATCGTGCGCACGGGCGCCGACCAGCGAGACTTCGCCGCTAAAGTTGATGCCCTGCTCAACAATGCACTCACCGTAGCAATCGTCCGGCAGTTCGGCGGTTTCACTGGCGCGTAAGCGCCACTGCCCGCGACCGTCGTAACCGCCCACGCGACGCTTCACAATCGCCAGTTCGCCGAGCATGGCAAACACGTCGTTCCATTCGCTTTTATCGGACAGCAATTGCCACGGCGCGGTCGGCAGACCAAGTTTGTCGAACAGCTGTTTTTGGGTCAGACGGTCGGCAATGATCGGGAACACGTCACGGTTAACAAAAGCGTTATGACGCGCCAGCTCACGGGTCAGGGCTGTTTCCGGCCAGCGTTCGATCTCAGCGGTGATTACGCTCTGATGAAAAGGCACGGCTTCCGGTTCGGCATCCAGCCCGACGGGCCAGACGGAAATCCCCAGCGGTTCACCGGCCTGGCGCAGCATTCGGCCTAGCTGACCGTTGCCGAGAACGCAAACCTGTTTCATGCCGCACCCCGCGGATCCGGGTTATCCAGCACCTCGTCAGTTTGGGCTTTACGCCAGTCAGCCAGACGCTGATGTAACGCTTTATCGTGAGTCGCCAGAATCTGTGCGGCCAGCAGCGCGGCATTTGCCGCACCGGCTTTGCCAATCGCCAGCGTACCCACCGGAATACCGCGTGGCATCTGAACAATTGAGTAAAGGCTGTCAACGCCGCTTAATGCAGCGCTTTGTACCGGAACACCTAATACAGGAACCAGCGTTTTTGCGGCAATCATGCCTGGCAGATGTGCTGCGCCGCCCGCACCGGCAATGATCACCTCGTAACCGTTCTCTTCAGCGCTTTCGGCAAAGCTGAACAGTTTATCGGGGGTACGGTGTGCGGAAACCACTTCAACATGGTGCGGAACATTCAGGATTTCGAAGATTTCGGCGGTGAACTGCATGGTAGCCCAGTCGCTTTTGGACCCCATCACGATGGCGACACGCGCCGGATTATTGCGGGAAGACATGCGTCTTAAAACTCCTGTGGTGCGAAACACACTGCTTTCGAGGGCACAGAGAATAGCATGTAATACGGGCAAGGAAAACGGTTGCGCGGCTAAAACTTGAGCCGTTGTGGCCACCCGCGCATAACAAAACAGACCGCATCTGGCGGTCTGTTTAGCGAAAATCTCTGGCGATTTTTACAGGAGATTTCCTGCTGTCAGGTTTTCTTTATCGAATGCATGGCCGACATCAATATGATTTTCCATGCTGGTGTCGATATTCGAACCTGCTTCCGGGGTGGAGAAGCGATGCTCCGCCGCCATCGCGCCAGTGGACAGGACAGTGGCCAGCAGCAGGGTGCTCACGATGCTGATTGTTTTCATTCTCTGTTCCTTACTCATCGTATTGTCGCTGTCGCTTGTCTGTTTACTGGCGGCACGGCAATCAGGGGTCTTATTTAGTCAGTTCTGCAGTCATGTGAACACGGTTGTTGAACTGTGCGCTGGTGATTTTGTATGACGCCCCCTGTTCAGCAGCCTGTGCGGCAATTTTGGCTTCTGCACGGTCAATGGTAGAGGCGGTAGCACTGACGCTCTGAGCGAAAGAACCGAAAGAGATCAGAGAAAGAGCGGCAACTGCAACGAAAGTTTTGATGGATTTCATGGTCGTATTCCTTAAGTGTTTTGTCTGTAGTAGGGCGTGTTGCCCTGATGTGATAAATAATAGACCGACCATGGATTGATTAAAATCGAAACAATTTGCCGATATCATTCAAAAAAACTGAATGCATTTGATCATTTAGTGCGGTGGGGTATCAGAAAGGAAATGCGATCAGTTCCACGCCTTCGGGCGTGACTTTTACCATTGAGCCTTCGCTGTGCCAGGCACCCAACACGACGCGATGAGCGGGTTCGCTGTTGGCGGTAAGCGAATGGACGTCCGGGCGATGGGTATGACCGTGGATCAGCCATTGCACGCGGTGTTTTTCCATCACATCGATAACCGCCTGTGGGTTAACGTCCATGATGGTCATTGATTTGCTGCTGTTGGCGGCTTTACTGCCTGCGCGCATTTTCGCGGCGATGCGATTGCGGATAAACAGCGGCAGAGCCAGGAACAACGTTTGGATCCACGGGGTGTGGACTTTGGCGCGAAACGCCTGGTAGCCGGTATCGTCGGTGCAGAGCGTATCGCCGTGCATGATTAACACCTTGCGGCCATACAGGTCGAGTACCTGTTCTTCCGGCAGTAAGATCATGCCGCTTTCACCGGCGTAACGTTTGCCGAGCAGGAAATCACGATTGCCGTGGATGAAGTAGCAGGGGACCCCGGAATCAACCAGCGCCTTAATGGCGGCGGCAATATCGTGGTGCAGCGGGTTGGGATCGTCGTCGCCAATCCAGGCTTCAAACAGGTCGCCCAGAATGTAAAGCGCATCGGCGTTTTTGGCTTCACCGCGTAAAAAACGCAGAAAACCGGCGGTGATCGCCGGTTCTTCTGTTTGCAGATGTAAATCTGCAATAAAGAGTGTCGCCACGAATTACTCGCTGACGGTCACGCTTGTAATCACAACGTCTTCTTTAGGAACGTCCTGGTGCATACCGCTGCGGCCAGTAGAAACGCCTTTGATCTTGTCAACAACGTCCATACCTTCAACCACTTCTGCGAATACGCAGTAGCCCCAACCTTGCAAGCTTTCGCCAGAGAAGTTCAGGAAGTCGTTGTCAGCCACGTTGATGAAGAACTGCGCGGTTGCTGAGTGTGGAGCCTGTGTACGGGCCATTGCCAGCGTACCACGGGTGTTTTTCAGACCGTTGTTTGCTTCGTTTTTAATAGCTTCTTTAGTTTCTTTCTGGTTCATGCCAGGTTCGAAACCGCCGCCCTGGATCATAAAACCGTTGATCACACGGTGGAAGATGGTGTTGTTGTAGAAACCTTCGCGGCAGTAGTCCAGGAAGTTTTTAACTGTTTCAGGCGCTTTGTCATCAAAAGTCTTGATTACGATATCGCCATGATTAGTGTGGAAAGTAACCATTTTTGCATCCTGTTCCGTTATTGTGGTGCGTCAACCCATATTCGGGTCACATATAGGGGCTTGTTATAGCATAACCACAGGATGCGATCACCTTGCATTGTGTGCTGCTTCGGGTTTGAATTACGGGTAGAATACCCGGTTTTCGTCCACACACGTGTTTACATGGAATCTTCGATGTTAAAAATCTTTAATACAATGACGCGCCAAAAAGAGGAATTTAAACCTATCCATGCCGGGGAAGTCGGCATGTACGTGTGTGGTATTACGGTTTACGATCTCTGTCACATCGGCCATGGCCGCACCTTTGTTGCTTTTGACGTGGTTTCTCGTTACCTGCGTTTCCTGGGCTACAACCTGAAGTATGTGCGTAACATCACCGACATCGACGACAAAATCATTAAACGCGCTAATGAAAATGGCGAGAGCTTTGTCGCGCTGGTGGATCGCATGATCGTTGAAATGCATAAAGACTTTGATGCATTAAATATTCAGCGCCCGGACAGCGAGCCGCGTGCGACCCACCATATTCATGAAATTATCGACATCACTGAGAAGCTGATCGAACGTGGTCACGCCTATGTGGCGGATAACGGCGACGTGATGTTCTCTGTGCCAACCGATCCGGCTTACGGCAAATTGTCCCGTCAGGATCTGGATCAGTTGCAGGCCGGGGCGCGCGTTGACGTCGTTGACGTGAAGCGTAACCCGATGGACTTCGTTCTGTGGAAGATGTCCAAAGAGGGTGAACCAAGCTGGCCATCTCCTTGGGGTGAAGGCCGTCCGGGCTGGCACATCGAGTGTTCTGCGATGAACTGCAAACAGCTGGGCAACCATTTCGATATCCACGGCGGTGGTTCTGACCTGATGTTCCCGCACCACGAAAACGAAATTGCGCAGTCTACCTGTGCGCACGGCGGCGAGTACGTTAACTACTGGATGCACTCCGGGATGGTGATGGTTGACCGCGAGAAGATGTCGAAATCGCTCGGCAACTTCTTCACCGTGCGTGACGTGCTGAAATATTACGATGCAGAAACCGTGCGCTACTTCCTGATGTCCGGTCACTATCGTAGCCAGCTGAACTACAGCGAAGAGAACCTGAAACAGGCCCGCTCTGCGCTGGAGCGCCTGTATACAGCACTGCGCGGTACCGACAAATCGGTGGCAGCAGCCGGTGGTGAAGCCTTCGAAGCGCGCTTCGTTGAGGTGATGAACGACGACTTCAACACCCCGGAAGCCTACTCCGTGCTGTTCGATATGGCGCGTGAAGTGAACCGCCTGAAATCCGAAGATATGGCCGCGGCCAATGCGCTGGCGTCCCATCTGCGTAAGCTCTCTTCGGTACTTGGCCTGCTGGAGCAGGAGCCTGACGTGTTCCTGCAAAGCGGTGCGCAGGCGGACGACGGCGAAGTGGCAGAGATTGAAGCCTTGATCAAAGCTCGTCTGGAAGCGCGTCAGGCAAAAGACTGGGCAGCGGCAGATGCGGCGCGTAACCGTCTGACCGAGATGGGTATCATTCTGGAAGATGGCGCGCAGGGCACGACCTGGCGTCGTAAGTAGTTTTGGTGCGCGCTGATGCCCTCACCCCAACCCTCTCCCACAGGGAGAGGGCGTAAAAACTAAAAACGGCAACTCTGGTTGCCGTTTTGCTTTTACCTTCGTTTCCACCACAACAACCCCGTCAGCACCGCCCCCGGCAGCCATACCCACAGCAGTTCTGAGATAATCACCTGGTGCCCATAAGGTGTGGTGTAGCGCGACAATGCAAACGGCGCGACCCTAATTACCTGCCACGGTGCAAAGAAACGTTCATCCGACCACGGCCACAACCAGCCGACACCTTTACCTCCGGTGGTAATCGAATCCAGCAGAGTGTGCGACAGCAGCGACACGGTTAAAAACAGCCAGCAGCGCGTCAGGCTGGCTGTGAACCACCTTTTCCCGATCAGCACGCTGAATATCGGCACCACAAAAGCAAACAGCAGTGAATGGGTAAAGCCGCGGTGGCCGAAAATATTGCCATAGGCGACGCCGAACTTGAACGCAAGAACGTCGGCGTCGGGCAGCATGGCGAGAATAATACCGGCAAACAGAAGGCGAGGAGGGATGACTTTGCTTCCCAGGCCTAAGCCCAGGCAAAGGGGTACAGCTGCGTGCGTGATAACGGTAGGCATTGCAATTATCCATGGCAAATCATGGAAATATAGCAGCGAATTAACGGAAAGAGACCTGCCCTGAATTCTGATTTTACGCCGATTCCCTCGCAATAAGCTGCCCGGAAAGGGTGATCCGCTGGGTTTGCAGTTCCGGCTCTTTGAGCTTGCGGATAATCAACCCGGCGGCCTGACGCCCGGTTTCCTCGCTGGCTGACGACACGTAGGTGAACGACGGCGAGGTGAGATTGACGTGCAGCATATCTTCAAAACCCACCAGTGCGACCTGCTGGGTTAAAAACACATCTTTCCCGACGGTGCGGCCAACATGATGAATGCCTGAAATCGAGCCGATCATAGCGTCTGGCGAGTGGCAGAGCAGGGCGGTAATAGTGTTGTTCTTCTCAAGAAGCTGGCGGGTTACAAAACTTGCCGCCTGGGTGTCGTCGCTACAGGCGGGAGTGGACTCCTCACGATTCACCAGGCCGTACTGGGCCATTGCGCTGCGAAATCCCAGCAAACGCTGTTCCCGGATAAGGCAACCTTCACGTCCGCCAATATAGGCAATATTGCGATGCCCACGCTCGATAAGATAGCGTGTGGCGAGGTTCGCCGCCTGGCGGTTATCGCGCATCACCAGATTGCAGGGCTCATTCAACAGCGACTGGGACACCACAACCAGCGGTAACGCGCAATCACGGATCTGAGGGGGTAATGTCGACGTGCGGGTATCCGACGCCAGATAAATAACACCTGCAACGCCCTGTTGTTTAAACGAAAGCAGGCTGCGCTCCAGATGTTCATGATCGTTGAGCGGCTGGCCAAGAAAAACCATGTATCCTTGTTTTTCCAGCTCCTGAACAATGCTCGCCATCACTTTGATGGAAAAACTGTCGCTAAAATCGCGCAGGATCAGGCCAATAAGGTTGGAGGTGTTAGCGCGAAGATTGGCCGCGGCCGTGTTGTGCACATAGCCAAGCGTATTGATGGCAGCATGGACTTTCTCAATGGTGGCTTCTGAGATTTTCCCTTTCTGGCGCAATACCAGTGAGACGGTCGAAACCGAGACACCCGCCTGTTTTGCGACATCAATGATGCTGACTTTCTTCAAAACCGCTCCCTGAAATTTACCAATTATCAGCCAGATACAACAATGCGTCTCCCAGACTACAGGAGACGCGTCGTGCAGGCATCTTATTATTTGCCGATCATCGTGGACATGCTCTGGGCGATAAACTGTGCTCTGGCACCGAAAATCACCTGAATACCGTTGTCGCCCACGAAGACGACACCGCGTGCCCCCAGTCCGTTAAGACCGTCTTTATCCACGTCATCACTTTTTGACACTTCCAGACGCAGGCGGGTAATGCAGGAACCGACGGAGTCGATGTTATGCGCCCCGCCCAGCAGGCTGATGATCTCGGTTGCCAGTTCGGAATCAGATTTATCATCGGCGTTGGCGGTCACTTCGGTACGGCCCGGTGTTTTCACGTCGAAACGACGGATAACAAAGCGGAACGTGAAGTAGTAAATCAGCGCCATTGGAATGCCAATGATGATGGCGTTCAGGAAGTTGGTCTTATAGCCGTTAAACGATGGCAGGATCCCAAACGACAGGTAATCGATAAAGCCGGCAGAGAAAGATTTGGCGATATGTGCATGTAACAGGTACATCGTCATATAGGCCAGGCCCGCCATGATGGCGTTAAAGACGTACAGAATCGGGGCGACGAAAATAAAGGTGAATTCAACCGGCTCGGTGATCCCTGTCAGGAAGCAGGTGAGCGCCGCAGAGAACAGAATACCGGCAGCAATCTTTTTATTTTTGGTGTGAGCTTCGTGATACATCGCCAGACATGCCGCAGGCAGTGCAAACAGCATCAGCGGGAACTCACCCTGCATGAACTTACCGGCGTTCTGGTAGGTATCGCTGCTGAAGGATTTTACCCCTTCTTCCAGCATCTTGAACCAGATGGTCTGGTCGCCGTGGATAACCTGGCCCGCCTGGTTGGTGTAATCTCCGAACGAGTACCAGAAAGACGGATACCAGATGTGGTGCAGGCCGAGTGGGATCAGCGCGCGTTCAACCAGGCCGAAGATAAAGGTCGAGGCCGCCTGATTATCGCCGTTAACAACAACAGAAAGCGCATCAATACCGGACTGAATATGTTGCCAGATATACGGCAGCAGCAGGCCGAGTAAAAACGACAGGAATGCCGTCGCAATCGCCACAAAGCGTTTACCGGAGAAGAAACCGAGGAACTCCGGCAACTGCATGGTATGGAAACGGTTGTAGCACCACGCGGCGAGAATACCGCAGATAAGCCCACCGAATACGCCCATTTGCAGCGTCGGAATGCCCACGACCATGGCGTATTTTCCGCCCTGGGAGGCCATTTCCGGCGTGATACTCAGTACCGTGCTGATGGTGATGTTGGTGACAAACACCGATACCGCCGCAGACAGCGCCGCAATACCAGATTCCGACGCCAGACCGACGGCGGAGCCAATGGCAAACAGCATCGGCAGGTTATCAAAAATAACGCCGCCTGCGTTCATCATCAGCGGCAGGTGGAATTTATCCCCGAAGGCCAACAACAGACCTGCGGCAGGAAGCAGTGAAATTGGCAGCATTAATGCGCGACCAATCATCGATAACTTTGACAGCGATTTAACAAACCCTGATATCAGACTCATGCTGATCTTCCCCCGAGTAGCGCCTATTTTGGCGCTGTTATTGTAAGTAGAACGTTTTAGTAGAACGTTCTACTTATCGTGAGGAAAGGATGAAAATCGTGCAACTTAAATTTCACATTTCGACAGATGAAATAGTGATTCTTTGAAGTTGATCGATAATTAACCGTGATGTGTTTGGGGGATTTTTTATCCCCTCTCCCGGTGGGAGAGGGTTAGGGTGAGGGCATCAGATGGCTCAGGCCGTAACGGTAACGCTCTGACCTTCAAAGCTCACGGTCTGACCCGCGACAATCTTGCAGCGCTTGCGGGTTTCCACCGCGCCGTCCACTTTTACTTGCCCGTCGGCAATAGAGATTTTTGCCTGTGCGCCACTTTCGCTCCAGCCTTCCAGCTTCAGCAGATCGCATAGCTCAA
This sequence comes from Enterobacter sp. C4G1, assembly GCF_052886895.1. Classification (NCBI taxonomy): domain Bacteria; kingdom Pseudomonadati; phylum Pseudomonadota; class Gammaproteobacteria; order Enterobacterales; family Enterobacteriaceae; genus Enterobacter; species Enterobacter sp. C4G1. The sequence continues at coordinate 2,234,440 of NZ_JBQVVV010000001.1, forward strand.
CGTGCGGGTGTTTACCTAATGAAAATGTGGCCATTTTACGCTTCCTCTACGTCGTGATACTCAACGCACGCCTGCAATGTATTCTGAATCAATGTGGCAACAGTCATCGGGCCGACGCCGCCCGGCACCGGAGTAATGTAAGACGCGCGTGCGGCGGCATCTTCGTAAACCACATCACCTACCACTTTGCCGCTTTCAAGACGGTTAATGCCCACGTCCACGACAATTGCGCCTTCTTTAATCCACTCGCCTGGAATAAAGCCTGGCTTACCGACTGCCACGATCAGCAGGTCAGCGTTCTCAACGTGATGACGCAGGTTTTTGGTGAAGCGGTGAGTAACCGTGGTAGTGCAACCCGCCAGCAGCAATTCCATGCTCATCGGGCGGCCAACGATGTTTGATGCGCCAATCACCACGGCATTCAGGCCGTAAGTGTCGATGTTGTAACGCTCAAGCAGCGTAACGATACCGCGAGGCGTACACGGACGCAGACGCGGCGCACGCTGGCACAGGCGGCCGACGTTATACGGATGGAAACCGTCGACGTCTTTGTCTGGTGCGATACGCTCCAGTACTTTCACGTTGTCGATGCCGGCAGGCAGCGGCAGTTGAACCAGAATACCGTCAATTTCTTTATCGGCGTTCAGGGTGTCAATTAGCTCAAGCAGTTCCGCTTCGCTGGTGGTTTCCGGCAGATCGTAAGAGCGGGAGAGGAAGCCTACTTCTTCACACGCTTTGCGTTTGCTGCCGACATAAATCTGCGATGCCGGGTTGCTGCCAACCAGCACAACAGCCAGCCCAGGGGCGCGAAGTCCGGCCGCTTTACGCGCCTTCACTTTTTCCGCAACCTCAGAGCGCACCTGCTGCGCAATCGTTTTACCGTCAATAATCTTTGCTGCCATCAGAGAGAAGATTCCGTCTGTAACGTTTGAAAGGGGGATTGCCTATATTTTGTCAGAAGCGAGCGCTGCTGTCAGTCACCCTTTGCGAGATTTCCTTCACTGGCCTCAAAGCCCTGATTAACGCATGGTCAATTTCTTAGGGCGGATTAGGATGTGACCTGGTTAAATCGCAGCGTTTTGACATATTTTTAAATACATTCATCAGCTACTTTGTTCCCTCTGAAATAATCATTCAATTTAACCAATTGATTGTTTTTTTATTCCCGATATTCGCGGGAAGGGTATTTTACATATTTAAAGGAATAGCTATGAAACTCAGCAGTATTGCATCTACCGTTATTGCTACACTGGCGCTGGTTACCGGTGCCGCTCATGCAGAAGATACCACAACACCTGTTTCCGTTAATGGCGGTACAGTTCATTTTAAAGGTGAATTAGTGAATGCGGCCTGTTCAGTGAATACTGACTCTTCCGAACAGACAGTTAATCTTGGCCAATATCGCACGGCGAAATTCACTAAAATTGGTGACACCACCTCAAATATTCCTTTCAACATCGTTCTGAATGATTGCGATCCGCTGGTGGCGAAAACCGCAGCCGTTGCGTTCACTGGGCCACTGGATGCCACAGACAAAACCCTGCTGGCAGTGACCTCCGGTAACAACGACAACTCTGCCAAAGGCGTTGGTATCGAGATCCTCGACAGCAAATCCACCACTCTGACGCCAGATGGGGCGACCTTCTCTGCGGCGCAGAGCCTGATTGAAGGGACTAACACCCTGAGCTTCACCGCACGCTACAAAGCCACCGCAGCCGTCACCGAGCCGGGTCAGGCAAATGCGGATGCAACGTTCGTGATGAAATACGAATAAGTCTGTTTAACAGGGAGGTTCACGGCCTCACGGATGAGGCCCGTCATACGCTAAAGCCGGGAACGAAGGATGACTTGGACTGGGATACTGTTGCTGCTGGCCTGTTCTGTTGCGCCATCAGTGACGGCACATACCGTGGTAGTGGATGGCGGACGCGTTCACCTCAACGGTGAGCTGGTAAATGGTGGCTGCGCCGTTGCGCCCGACAGCCAGAATATGCGCATCGACATGGGGCAATACCGTACTAATGCGTTTTCCGGTGTGGGGAGTTTTTCAACGGTGAACATTCCTTTCACCGTGCGGCTGCTGGACTGTCGCGTGGATGTCTCGCGCGTGGTGGCCATTCAGTTTCAGGGGGTAACGCCCGCTGAAGATCCGCAGGTATTTCTGGCAACTTCCCGGCCTGGAGAGACGCCCGTCAGCAGTGGTGTAGGGTTGGCACTTTTTGACGAACAACAGCGCCAGATTATCCCTAATGAAACGACCGTCAGTCGCTTAGCGATAGATGCTCGCGAGCTGGCTTTTCATTTCAGCGCCCGTTATCGGGCAATTTCCGAACACCTTGTACCAGGCCGTATTCAGTCGGATGTCTGGTTCACGTTGATTTATCCCTGACGCACCTGCACCTGCGAACAAATAACGAAAGGTATTGTTGTGATGAACACCCTATTTAAACCAGGACTGATTATTTCACTTATTTTGCTGCTGGTGTCGACATCTGCAAATGCCTCCGGTGGTATCGCTCTGGGGGCCACGCGCGTTATTTATCCGGCAGAGGCGAAACAAACGTCACTTGCAATAACCAACAGTAATAAACAAGAGCGGTATTTAATTAACGCGTGGATTGAAAATGCCAGCGGACAAAAAGAGAAAACGTTCGCCGTTACGCCGCCGCTGTTTGTCAGCGAGCCAGACAGCGAAAACACGCTGCGGATTATTTACGCCGGCCCGGCGTTGCCCGCTGACCGCGAATCGCTGTTTTATATGAACGTGAAGGCTATCCCGTCGGTGAATAAATCCCATCTGGAGGGCAATAACGTCCTGCAATTGGCCATCTTATCGCGCATCAAGTTGTTTGTGCGGCCTAAAAATCTGGCGATGCCGCCGGAAGAGGCGCTTTCGCAACTCCGCTTTGAGCGTATCGGCAATCAGCTCAGGGTGAGTAATGCTTCGCCGTATTACATCACGCTGGTCAATTTAACCCTCGGCGGGCAGAGTCTGGAAAATCTGATGATTACCCCGAAAAACGCGGCACAGCAAGCACTTCCTGCGGCGGCTGGGGGTGTCCTTTCCTGGCAGAGCGTAAATGATTACGGCGCCATTACGCCGGCGCGTAGCGTTAAGCTGTGAGCAGAGTCAGGGCGATGAAGACTTATCAATGGCGTGTCTGTCCGGTGGCTCTGGCGCTGATGACCGTACTCTGGCCGCAAACCGGCTTTAGCGAAAGTTACTTTAATCCGGCGTTTTTGTCTGATGACAGCGCGAGCGTGGCGGATTTGTCGCGTTTTGAGAAAGGGCATCAGCAGGCTCCTGGCGTCTATCGTGTGGATATCTGGCGAAACGACGAATTTATCGGCACTCAGGATGTGCGCTTTGAGAAAGCAACCGGGAGCACACCGCCGGTGGCGGGCGGGCTTTCGGCTTGTGTCACGCGCGCCATGCTTGACCGGTTTGGCGTCAATATTGCCGCCTTCCCGGAACTGGCTGATGTGCAGGGTGATGCCTGCGCGCCGCTCGCCACCGCGCTTCCCGGCAGCGAAGTCGTTTTTAACTTTGCCTCTTTGCGTCTTAACGTCAGCCTGCCGCAGGTGGCGATGCAGAACAGCGTGCGCGGCTACATTCCCCCTGAACAGTGGGATGACGGGATCCCAGCCGCGCTGCTCAATTACAGTTTTACCGGTAACCGGGGCAGCGACGACGACAGCTATTATCTGAATCTGCAAAGCGGGCTGAACTACGGTGCCTGGCGTCTGCGCAACAACGGCGCGTGGCGTTATTCGCAAAACAACGGTGAACGACACAGCAACTGGGAAAATATTGGTACCTGGGCGCAGCGCAGCATTATTCCCCTCAAAAGCGAGCTGGTACTGGGTGACAGCAATACCGGTAACGACGTGTTTGATAGCATCGGTTTTCGCGGTGGGCGGCTCTACTCTTCTGACAGCATGTACCCGGACAGCCTTCAGGGCTACGCGCCAACCGTGCGCGGTATTGCCCGTACGCCTGCGAAAGTGGTCATTCGCCAGAACGGGTATGTGATTTACCAGAGTTATGTCCAGCCCGGCGCTTTTGCGATAAGCGATCTGAACCCCACTTCATCCAGCGGTGACCTGGAGGTCACGGTAGAAGAAAAAGACGGTAGCCAGCAGCGCTACACGGTGCCGTATTCCACCGTACCGCAGCTTCAGCGTGAAGGTCGCTGGAAGTATGACCTGGTGGCGGGAGACTACCGCAGCGGAAACAGTGAACAGGATACGCCGTTCTTTACCCAGGGGACGTTAATTACCGGTCTTGCCGACGGCTACACGCTCTACGGCGGCACGCAGCTGGCATCACGTTACACGGCGCTGGCCATCGGTGCCGGGAAAAACCTTGGTAACTGGGGGGCGATATCGCTCGATCTGACACACGCCCGCAGCCAGCTTGCCGATGACAGCCGTCACGAAGGGCAGTCGCTGCGCTTCCTCTACGCCAAATCCCTGAACGGATTTGGCACCAACTTTCAGTTGCTCGGCTATCGCTACTCCACAAAAGGGTTTTACACCCTGGATGATGTGGCCTGGCGCTCGATGGAAGGCTATCAATACGGTGAAAGCCAGGATGACGACGGCGTACCGGATGTGCAGAGCTATCACAATCTGACGTGGAATAAAAAAGGGCGCTTCCAGCTCAATATCTCTCAGTCGCTGGGGGATTACGGGTCGCTGTATGTCTCCGGCAGCCAGCAAAGTTACTGGGGAACCAGCGAATCAAACGTCTGGTATCAGCTTGGCTACGCGGGTGGCATTCAGGGCGTCAGCTATTCCGTCTCCTGGTCGTGGAATAAAGCGGTGGGGATCGACGGTACAGACCGGATCGCCTCGTTTAACGTCTCCGTTCCTTTCAGCCTGTTCACTCGCCACGGTTATCGACGCGATAACGCCATTGACCGGGCTTATGCCACAGCATCAGCCAGCCGGAACAATGACGGTGAAAGCAGCTGGCAAACCGGGATCAGCGGCACGTTACTTGAAGACCGTAACCTGAACTACAGCGTGACCCAGGGGCATACCAGCAATAACGGTGCCAGCGGAAGTGCCAGCGCCAACTGGCAAGCAACCTACGGCACGCTGGGGGTGGGCTATAACTACGCGCGCGATCAGCACGATCTCAACTGGCAGGTTTCTGGCGGCATCGTGGGCCACGAAAATGGCGTGACCTTCAGCCAGCCACTGGGGGATACCAACGTCCTGATCAAAGCCCCGGGAGCATCCGGAGTGAGCGTAGAAAACCAGACCGGGGTGAAAACCGACTGGCGAGGCTACGCGGTAATGCCGTATGCCACGGTCTATCGTTACAACCGTGTGGCGCTGGATACCAACACCATGAGCAACAATACCGATATCGAAAACAACGTGAGCAGCGTGGTGCCGACAAGAGGCGCGCTGGTGCGTGCCAGCTTTGATGCCCGGATCGGCGTTCGCGCGTTACTGACCGTCAGACGCGGCGATCAACCTGTGCCGTTTGGTGCCGTAGTGCGTGAAACCCAAAGTGGAGTCACCAGCATGGTGGGGGATGACGGACAGATTTACCTCAGCGGATTACCGCTGGAAGGGGAGCTGTTGATCCAGTGGGGCGACGGAATGCAATCCCGGTGCCGCGCGCACTACCGCTTACCCGCAGATAGCCAGAACCAGGCCATTACCATGGCGGGGGCGAGCTGTGATCGATAACAGGAACTCAATGATGAAATTTTCCCACACGCTATTGGGCGCGGTACTGCTGTGCGGCGCGCTGCCTGCGTGGGCAACGGTGTGTCAGAATGCGGACGGCGTCGCGAAGGACATCTCCTACGATCTCTCAAACGTCTTTGACAGCTCCAACAACAAGCCAGGGCAGATTGTCACCCTGGCGCAAAAATCCGGGCTGGTCGGGGTGAGCGCTATCTGCCCGAAGGGGACTTCCGGTAAATCGACCATGCGTAGCTACGTCACGGACTTGCCCATCACCACCGAGATAGACAGCTACAAGTATGTGAAGCTGAACGACTATCTGGATGGCGCGATGCAGATCCACGATGATTACGCCGGGACGTTTTATCCACCAGCGAAATATATTCAGATGGGTCAGCACCCTAACGTGCCGAACAACAAAGCGTTTCCGGTGACGGATTCTAAGCTGGTCTTTCGCCTCAGGGTGACGCGTCGGTTTATCAATATGGTGGTGATCCCGCAGCAGACCATGTTCAGGGTCTATGTCACCACCACGTCGGCCGACCCGCTCAGCACGCCGGTTTACACGATCAGCTACAGTGGCACGATCCAGGTGCCGCAAAGCTGCGAAATTAATGCCGGAAAGGTGGTGGAATTTGATTTTGGCGAAATCGGTGCATCGCTGTTTAGCCAGGCAGGAGCCGGAAATCGCCCGGACAAGGTTTCGCCACAGACAAAAACAATTGCCATCAAATGCACCAATGTGGAAGCCAATGCTTATCTGTCCATGCGTATCGAAGCTGAGCAAACCTCTGGCAACGCGCTGGTTTCCGATAACCCCGATTTGGGGTTTGTGGTTGCTACAGAAAGTGGCACCCCGCTGACGCCCAACAACCTGACCAGCAAAATTCCGTTCCGTCTGGATGACAGCGCTCAGGCGCAGGTGGGGATCAGAGCCTGGCCGGTCAGTATTACGGGCAATAAACCTGCCGAAGGGCGTTTTACCTCTCGCGGGTATTTGCGCGTGGATTATGAATAAGGAGGCGCAATGCGACGCTGGAGTAAAGCACTGCTGCTGGTAACGCTGGTTCACGCAAACGCCCATGCAGCCACGGCACTGGGGGAAATCAACATTGAGCTGTATGGCAATATTGTGGATTTCACCTGTGTCGCGGAAGGCAGCGATAGCGACAAAATCGTTAAGCTGGGCACCTGGCCGACAAAACAACTCAGCACCACCGGCAGCCGGACGCAGCCGGTACCCTTTACGCTGAAACTGACCGGATGCCCGCCCGGCGCGGCATCGATTACCTTTTCAGGAAAAGAGGACGGGAGTGATAGTGGTTTACTGGCTCTGAATGATTCAAGCCAAGCCAGCAATGTTGCGGTGGAAATCCGCGATCGGGATAAAACACGTCTGGCATTGCAGCAGGCCAGTCAGACGGTGGCGGTAGATGCCCAGGGAAATGCACAGCTGTCGTTTTATGCCAATTATATTGCCACGGCCGATAACCCCCAGCCAGGCAGAGCAGATGCCGATGCGACCTTCATGATTAATTATAATTGAGACTGACCGCACTCCCTGAAACTCGCATAAGTTGCAGGGAGTGAATTCAGGTTAAAGCAATTCGTGGGCCTTCGCGTAATCAATTAATTCAACAATACTTTGTACGCCTAGCTTAGAATAAATATTGGATTTGTGAGCGCTTATTGTTTTGTTGCTGAGCAAGAGTTGCTCGGCGATTTCTTTATTCGATAACCCATTTGCCAGATACCTCAGTACCGTCACTTCCCGGTTTGATAACGGCATGTCTATATCCATTCCTTTGTGTGCTCCCAGATGATTTATAAAGTTTAATGTTTCGGATGGGAAAAATGAATATCCCGTCAGTAACATTTCAACCGCATTATAGATCTCACCTAAATCTTTCCGCTTACTGACAAAACCATTTGCTCCGGCGCGAATGGCGCGCCCGGCGTAAAACGCCTCTGATTTTGAGGAGAGGAAAAGAACTTTTATGTCCTTGTTTAAGTTTTTGATTCTTTTGAGTAATGCGAATCCATCAGTCCCGGGTAGTTCGATGTCCAGGATCACCAGATCAATCGCATGGTTGCGTATACAATCAAGAACTTCATGGCTGTCACCTGACTTGAGCTTAACCACGATATTTTTATTTTTCTGTAGCAGGACTTCTATCGACATTCTGACAATAGGGTGTTCGTCCATAATGATAACGGATGCCGGTTTCATTTTTTATGCCTCAGATTGTTAAAAGCGTTGTGCCGAGTTTTGCTAAAACTCTCGGAAAGCCGGAAGGATAATTATACAGATCCTTATACGGTGGTAATTCCCTGGAAGAGCGAAAGCATCCTTGTTAACGTAGTGACAAATTCATTGCCTCAGCGCGGATTGTTAAATTGGCTGGTGGTGGCAAAAGGTGTTTTCTTATTCATATTTGAAACACGTCTTATTATACCGTTTAAGCTTTCTCCGAAAAGCCTGTAAATTATATTTTCCGTGTTGTGATGTATTATCTTCTGGAAGCTAATGGCTATTAATTTAAATTTAGGTGAAATCACCTTATATTTCCTGTACAGCAATGCAACATCTTTATGTAATAACAAAAAATGACATATTTCTCTATATGTTGATCGGTTGTTAAAAAATAAATCCAACACACAGCGCCATTTTTTCTGGTGTCAGTGAAGCGATCCCCTATGCAAGCCGTAGTGTCGTCAACAACAAGCTCCGACTCTCTTCAGGAAAATATTGTGACTGAACAGCAGGATATGCTGTCCTTTCGGCTGCCAGATTGATGCCTTTCTCTCTAATCTGCTTGTTTTTACATCATTATCATCTTATTAACGGAATCACTATTATTTTAACGCTTGGTTGAAAGAACTGCCGGTTCAGGTTTTTGTGGTGTTTCGCGTTGTTGAAGTGGATAAATTAGGAATAGTTGTAATTTCGACAGTTATGTTAAAAAAACACGCTATATTGACAATTATCTTAAGTGATTTCCTAAAGGTCTTTAGGAATTAATGGGTTAGTGGATAAGTTAAAACGTGAACTCAGACAGGTTATTGAGCAGGTGCAGGAGTTCCTGACGATGATTTAAACCGAGTTTCTTCAGGATGCAGTTCAGACGATAAATGACCCGGCTGTAAGGCCGATGTTGTAAGTCGGCTATTTCCCGCAGTGATAGACCCTGGGACAAATACTGAAGTACGGGCCATTCATTGCGGCAGAACCACTCTTTTTTCATGCTCACCGGCACTGTGGCGTCCAGCAGAGATTGTTGCATGGCCTTCGCGGTGAGCTGCCGCTCCAGGACGTGAAACGGCCCGGCGGCCCGACAAAAAAGCCGGGTGTCGTAATCATCCGCCCTGATCAGTAAATGAGGTATCAGAAAAGGGGAGTAGAGGCTCTGCCTTCTTAGCCTGTCCAGCATGTCGATAAGGGTAATGGCCCGGCTTTCGATATCCACAAGCAGCCTGGCGGATGGCCAGTGGCCGAGCGAGCTGAACGCCTCTTCCAGCGTTTCGCAATCACAGCAGTTACTGAGCGGGGTGTTTCCGTTCAGAATACCGGTACGAAGGAAGTTATCCTGGGTGACCAGAATAATAAAAGGCGCGTGTGTCTTTTGATTCCGGTTAATTGACTGGCTCAAAAACTCAAGACGGTCGAAAAAGGGGGGAGGATAGGGCGAGTGTGTAAATCCCGGTGAATCACTTCCTGTCCGACGCCGTCTGTAGCGGCGTACTGTCATTCGCATAGCTTCCCTCCTGGCGATGACGGGCTAGTCCTCCGGCCAATACCAGCAAGGCCAGTGATAACCCTGGCCTAATCCTGCTCCTGCCTGTAACGCATACGCACGATCCTGGTCGTTTTCGATACCTTCGATAAGCACGTGTCCGGCAATTTGCGAACAAAGGCTAACCAGCCTGGATAACGCAGGTGTGGCACGTAATCGCCAGAACGCGACTTTATCTATTTTGATGCCGCATAATGGTAACCGACAGGATAAAAACGGCTGGATAACGGTTTCATCAACATCGTCCAGCCAGATGCGGTGACCCTGCCTGCTTAACAGCTGCAAGCGGTGGGTAACAGACTCACGCTGCCCGGAAGAGAGGCTGAAGAAAGACGCCGGCTCGACAATCTCAATATTGAGTGGTGAGCTTTTCAGCTGCATCAGCTGGTGAAACGCTTTGCCTACCGTTAATACGGTTATCGGCAGATTGATAAAAAGGTTATTGCAGTTGAGGGCGTTTTTTAACGTGCAGAGCTGTGCTTCAAGCAACATAAGCGACTGAACCGCCGACTGGCGCTGAAAAAAACGTTCGCTTTGCTGGTGGGGAGATAACACGCTGAGCACTTCCGCACCCACGGTATGCGAAGTAGAGAGGGCAACTATCGGTTCAAGTTTGATCCCGGTGATATCGCGAGAGATGTGCTGTAAGCGGGGGGATTGCACTGCCACGCCGTCTTCCTGTTGTCTGCCAGTCTTCGCCATAGAGTGAAGGAGCCTGGCGCCAGAAAACAGCGGGCGTTACTTAAATGCAGCTAAGCCTTTTCGCAGCGGGAAGCGCGAGGTCAGAATGGGGGTAAATGTTGAAAAAACAGACGTATTTACAATCGGGTAGCGCATATCGGCACAGAAGACCGACAATCATACCAAAAGGCATTGACTCACCTGCCATTGACCGTATAATTCCACGCGTTTCACCACTGCGAAGTTTACGCTTCTCCGTGCGCCCTTAGCTCAGTTGGATAGAGCAACGGCCTTCTAAGCCGTAGGTCGTAGGTTCGAATCCTACAGGGCGTACCATTCAGGTCATCGTTTTATCAAAACACCCATTTCACCGCCGTAAAACTCTCTTATGCTCCTGCACGTCATTTTTTGAATAATGCTGTGTATTTCACCTCAGTAACGTGTAAATTCAATTGCCTGAAATAAATAGAACGCTAATGAAATAATGTATTTTGAATCTTAAGGTTTTCCTAATCTTTAATATATCCATATTTTTTTCTTAGATTTTTATCATTTTAAATTCGCGTAAAAGCCTATTTTAGACTTTTACGTAAAAACATGACTGATAGTAATTATCATTAGCGTTTTTGTATGCTTTAATCCGTATCCGCAAAGCCATTCGTTGTGAATTACTTTGGTCTATTAAGGATATGTTCATGAATTCTCGCGTATTGTCATGCTTCTCGCTTGCATTATTGTCTTCATCACTTTTCCTTTCAACTCAGTCTGTTGCGGCTGAAAACAACGAAGGTATCGTTGTTTATAACGCCCAGCATGAAAATCTGGTGAAGTCGTGGGTTGATGGTTTTACTAAAGAAACAGGGATTAAAGTCACACTGCGTAATGGCGATGACAGCGAGCTGGGTAACCAGCTGGTTCAGGAAGGAGATGCATCACCTGCGGATGTCTTCCTGACCGAAAACTCCCCATCAATGGTACTGGTTGATAATGCAAAACTGTTTGCGCCATTAGATGCGGCCACTTTAAAACAAGTCCCTGCGGAATATCGTCCTGCGCACGGCCGCTGGATCGGTATTGCTGCACGTAGCACCGTCTTTGTTTATAACCCGGCTAAGCTGAGCGAACAGCAACTGCCTAAATCGCTGATGGATCTGGCAAAACCTGAGTGGAAAGGCCGCTGGGCTGCTTCCCCGTCTGGTGCTGATTTCCAGGCGATTGTTAGTGCGATGCTGGCGCTGAAAGGCGAACAGGCTACCCTGGACTGGCTGAAAGCGATGAAAGCCAACTTTGTTGCCTATAAAGGCAACAGTACCGTGATGAAAGCGGTCAACGCTGGTCAGATTGATGGCGGCGTGATTTATCATTACTACCGTTTTGTTGATCAGTCCAAAACCGGTGAAAACAGCAAAAATACTCAACTCTATTACTTCAAACATCAGGATCCGGGCGCGTTCGTGAGCCTCTCTGGCGGCGGTGTTCTGGCGTCCAGTAAGCATAAAGAGCAGGCGCAGGCGTTCATTAAGTGGATCACCGGTAAAGAAGGTCAGGAGCAGCTGCGCACTAACAATGCATTCGAATATGCCGTAGGCGTTAACGCCGCGTCTAACCCGAAACTGGTTCCGCTGAAAGATCTTGATGCACCAAAGGTTGAGCCTTCTACACTCAACAGTAAGAAAGTCATTGAGCTGATGACACAAGCGGGCCTGCTGTGATCCTAAGAGTTAAGTGAAAGCCTTATGTCTGGTTTGAGTCTCGACCTCGGTAAAAGTACATCTCGCCAGCCGCCCCGCAAGCGGCCGGCGTTGCCGATGGTTGTGTTAGCTGTACTGTTTTCATTGATGGCGCTTCTGCCTTTAGGTTTTATCATTGCCATTGGCTTTGAGACCGGCTGGGAAACCATTAAGGCTCTCGTGTTTCGCCCGCGTGTTGCTGAGCTACTCAGCAACACGTTGTGGCTGACGGCGTTAACGGTGCCTTTGTGTATTGTCCTGGGTGTCTCCATCGCCTGGTTGACTGAGCGTACCACGCTGGCGGGCAGTCGGGTCTGGTCAGCGCTTGCCGTTGCGCCGCTGGCGATCCCTGCATTTGTCCAAAGCTATGCCTGGATAAGTGTCGTGCCTTCTATGCACGGTCTCTCTGCGGGTGTATTTCTCTCCGTACTTGCCTACTACCCGTTTATCTATATGCCTGTTGCTGCGGTTCTGCGCCGCCTTGACCCAACGCTTGAGGATGTTGCCTCTTCGCTCGGTACGCCGCCGTGGCGGGTGTTTTTCCGCGTGGTGTTGCCGCAGTTAAAACTGGCGATTTGTGGCGGGGCGCTTCTGGTTGCGCTGCATTTGCTGGCGGAATATGGCCTGTACGTCATGATCCGCTTCGATACCTTTACGACCGCGATTTACGACCAGTTCCAGTCGACGTTTAGCGGCCCGGCGGCCAATATGCTGGCGGGTGTGCTGGCCTTGTGCTGCCTGGCGATTTTGCTGCTTGAAGGCGCAACGCGCGGTAAAGCCCGCTATGCCCGTATCGGATCCGGCGCAGCGCGCGAGCAAAAACGCTGGCCGCTGAAACCGGCTGCGGCTGCGATGGGGCAGGTGCTGTTTGTGGCGCTGGTTATTCTGGCCCTGGGTGTACCGCTCGTTGTGCTGTGTCGCTGGATCTGGCTTGGGGGCGTCCAAAACTGGATGAGCGCCGATCTCTGGCTCTCGCTTCGCCAGACGCTGGTACTCGGCGTGGGTGGCGCGCTGCTGACCACCGTCTGCGTTATCCCCATTGCCTGGCTCGGTATTCGCTATCCGCATCACGTGTTCAGGATGCTGGAAGGGTGCATTTACATCACCAGTTCACTACCGGGGATCGTGACGGCGCTGGCGTTGGTGACGGTAACAATCCATTACGCGCGGCCGATTTATCAAACCGAAGTCACGCTGTTCCTCGCCTATCTGCTGATGTTTATGCCCCGTGCGCTGATCAACCTGCGGGCCGGCATCGCACAGGCGCCGGTAGAGCTGGAAAACGTTGCCCGCAGCCTGGGTAGCTCTCCGGCAAAAGCACTCTGGAGCGTCACCATGCGGCTTGCCGCCCCCGGTGCGGCGGCAGGTGCTGCGCTGGTGTTCCTTGGCGTCAGTAACGAACTCACCGCGACGCTGCTGCTCTCGCCGCTGGGGACACGCACGCTTTCAACCGGCTTCTGGGCGCTGACCAGTGAGATTGATTACGTTGCTGCGGCGCCTTACGCCATGCTGATGATCCTTATCTCACTGCCGCTGACCGGTATCCTTTACATGCAGTCTAAAAAAATCGCAGGGCTTTGACATGCTTGAACTAACGTCGATTTCTAAATCATTTGCCGATGCGCTGGTGCTCGATAACCTGAACCTGACCGTCGCGCCAGGAAGCAGAACGGCGATTGTCGGGCCGTCGGGTTCAGGAAAGACAACGCTGCTGCGTATTCTTGCCGGTTTTGAAACGCCGGATGCCGGGCGCATTGTGATGCAGGGGAAAACGCTGTTTGATGAGGCGAATTTTGTTCCTGCTCATCAGCGTGGGATCGGTTTTGTTCCGCAGGAAGGGGCGCTGTTCCCGCACCTCAATGTGGCAGACAACATTGCCTGGGGGCTGGAAGGCACCCGGCAGGAAAAACGCCAGCATGTTGAGGCGCTTATGGAAATGGTGTCGCTGGACAGGCAACTGGCAACGCACTGGCCGCATGAGATTTCCGGCGGTCAGCAGCAGCGCGTCGCACTTGCGCGTGCTCTGGCACAGCGTCCGTCGCTGATGCTGCTGGATGAGCCTTTCTCCGCGCTTGATACCGGGCTTCGCGCTATGACGCGTAAAGCAACGGCGGATCTGCTCGCTGACGCGGGCGTGGCGTCTATTCTTGTGACCCACGATCAGAACGAAGCCCTGTCATTCGCGACCCAGGTTGCCGTGATGCGCTCAGGGCGTTTCACCCAGGTGGGGACACCTTTTGAGGTTTACACCCAACCGGTGGACGAAGAAACCGCGCTGTTCCTGGGCGATGCGCTGGTCCTGCCTGCGCAACTCAATGCCGGGCGCGCGATTTGCGCTCTGGGTGAAGTCCTGACTGATGATGATAAGGCAACGGGGCTGGGACGTATGATGCTGCGCCCGGAACAACTTCGCGTGACAGCATGCGCGCCGCATGAAAGCCAAATCTCCATTCTTGACGTCGATTTCACCGGCCACTTATCCACGCTCACACTGGCATTTGCCGGGCAGCAAGCGCCGCTTATCCTGAAAACAGTGAGCCAGCCGGGGTGGAACCCAGGCACGTCTGTACGTATCGATATTGCCGGTAAGGCCCGTGTTTTTTGCGTTTCGCAGGCCTGAAAGAAATTCTTAATACTCGTTAGTATTTTCCGGCAACGGATTGTTATAAAAGATTTTTTCCAGGCATGTGGCATTTCCTGAGTTTCTCTACCATGCTGATAAAACCTCACCAAGAAAAGTGAGGTTTTACGTGGTTGTTTATTAATCTCAAGGAAAAAAGGTTATGAAAAAAACAATTGCTATTTTGATGGGAACGGCGTTTCTGTTTACGACTAATGTCTTTGCTGCTGAACTGATGACTCGCGCTGAGTTTAAAAAAGTCGAGTCTCATTATAAAAAAATCGGTACTGTCTCCACTTCGAATGAAGTATCGGTCGATGATGCGAAAAAAGAGCTGATTGAGAAAGCGGATAAGAAAGGTGCTGATGTTCTGGTGCTGACTTCCGGCAATACGAACAACAAAATTCATGGCACGGCCAATATTTACAAGAAAAAGTAATACAGTGAACGCCGCCCCGGAATGATGGGGGGGCGTTCCGTTTTGTTTCGTTTTAAACCCGCCTGAAATAAGTATGGTTGCTTGAGCAGCGCCTTCAGTGGTTAACCACTGAAGTAACCCCTGCATCTCGTCGATTTTTCTCTCCGCAAACTCATTAACCCGACACGGGGTCTCAACCTAATAATGATTTTTTGAATCCCCATCTGTATTTACACTTGATTACACAAAGATAATGAGTATAGTTCTCATTCTCTTTAGTGTTTGCGGCAACGACGGACGCCCCCCGCATCAGCAGTGAGTGCCTGACTCACAAGGAACACTGAGTAATTACGGTGGACTTTGCACTGGCCTTACAGCCTGTCAACACAATCAGATCGCTTAGCGACATACGACGCAATTTCCCGCCTGACTTTCTCTTGAACGGTAAAGGATGTTCCTGATGACCCCAAAAATGTCTGCGCTGGCATTGCTTGTTGCTGTCTCTCTTTCCGGTTGCGCTGCACAACAGGCGGCCACCCCAGCACCTGCTGTCCAGAAGACCGTAACGGCCCCTGAGAAAACCGGTGTGCTCAAACGTGAACTGGCCGATGGTCTGTACGAAATGGTGCTCAACCAGAAAGGCGATGCGCTGTTTGTTGCCAGTTCTGAAGGCTTTAAGGATGTGCAGGGCGGTGTGGTCTATAAGCTTGATCCCGCCACGCTGAAAACCCTTGGCCGCAGCCATACGGATCTGAAAAACTTCGCGATGACCATCGCACCTGACGGGCAAACGGTCTACGTCACGAACTCGCTGGACGGCGGTATCAGCGCCATCAGCACCGCGGACGGCAAAGTCAATCAACGCCTGATGTTCACCGAGCGCAACAAAGAGGGCTTCCCGTTTGGTGCACGTGAAATTCTGCTGCACGACGGCACGCTGTTCGTGGGGGGCGTGGGCGATCCGGGTGTGATTTGGGTGATAGACGCCGAAACCCTGAAGCTGAAAAAAACCATCAAAAATGCCGGCCAGTGGGTCACCGGGTTGCTGTGGTCTGAACAGACTGACCGCCTGTATGCAGCCAATGGCGGCGGCGAGATCCTTGTCATCAATCCGCACACCAACAAAATCGAAAAACGCTGGAAGCCACTGGGCAGCAAGCCCGCCCTGCTGTTGAATCTGGCCGAAGACAAGGCCACCGGGCGCCTGTTCGTCACGGATAATTCCAAAGCCAAAACCACGCTGGTGCTCAATATCCGCACCGGTGACGTTATCAAACAGCTGGATATCGGCGACTCGCTGGCGGTGAAGTTCAACGCCAACCGCAGTGAGCTGTACATCACCCAGCGCGAAAGCGGAAAACTGCTGAGCCTGGACGCCACCACCTATGCCGTGAAGCAATCATGGGATCTGCCGCCGAATCCGAACAGCCTGCTGTTGTCCGCAGATGGCCAGACCCTGTACGTCACCGTTAAACAGGCTTTCAACAAAGACCACTCAACTAACGGGCCGGACAGCGTCGTTCGTATTTCGCTTAACTAAATTCTAAGGCCCGTTCACGGGCCAATTTTGCGCGTACTTTTAATGAGTTAATTATGACCAACACCACAATGCACAAAACGCTGCTGGCGCTCGCCATTGGCGCGGTTACGCACTCCGCCTTTGCGGCGGACAACAAAAATGAAGACACCATTGTCGTTCAGTCGGCTTCGGCAGACACGTTCAAACCGGGCGGCGAACAGTTGGTGCCTGCCTTCCTTGACGGGCAGGTGGCAAACGGTGGACGCATGGGAATGCTCGGCCAGCAGAACGCCATGGACGTGCCGTTTAACCTTGTCAGCTACACCGCGAAGCTGGTTGAAGATCAGCAGGCGAAAACCATTGCCGATGTGGTCGCCAACGACGCGGGCGTGCAGTACGTTCAGGGCTACGGTAACAGTGCGGAAAGCTTCCGTATTCGTGGCCTGAAGTTTGATGGCGATGACATGACCTTTGGCGGCCTGTCCGGCGTGCTGCCGCGCCAGGTGGTTGATGCGCAGATGGTGGATCGTATCGAAATCTTCAAAGGGGCAAACTCCCTGATGAACGGCGCGGCAAGCTCTGGCGTGGGCGGGATGATCAACCTTGAGCCAAAACACGCAGGTGCAACCCCGCAGGCGAAAGTTGGCGTGGATTACACCTCTGATTCGCAGTTTGGTACCACTCTGGATGCCGGTCGTCGTTTCGGTGACAGCGATCAGTTTGGTGCGCGGGTGAACCTGGTCCATCGCGAAGGGGAAACCGGCGTGGCGAACGATCGTCGCCGCACCACCTTGCTCTCTACTGGCCTGGATTACAAAGGCGATAACTTCCGCACCTCGCTGGATGTGGGTTATCAGAAGAAGACCTTCCACGGCAGCCCAACCAGCGTCAACATTTCGGCAGTAGACTTCATTCCTGAGCCACCGAAAAATGACCGCAACATCTCGCAGAAATGGGCTTACAGCAATATCGAAAACGAATTCGGGATGTGGCGCAGCGAATACGACATCACCGATAGCTGGACGGCATATACCGGCCTCGGCGCGCAACATGCGCACGAAGAAGGTTTATACAGCGCACCGAAGATCCTCGATAAAAGTGGCCGGGCGATTGTAAGCCGGCTGGACACCAACCGCATCAGCGATTCCGTCAGCGGCATGGCAGGCATTCGCGGCAACTTCAGCACCGGTTTTGTCTCGCATAAGGTCAACGTCGGCTATTCCGCGCTGACCAAAAACGAAAAAATCGCGTGGAAGATGTCGAAGGCGGCGGATAACCCGTACACCAACATCTACCACAACACCGGCGTGAATGCGCCAGACAGCACCAACTTCAACGGCTCTGGCGGTGATTACAGTGACCCGCTGACCAGTGGTCGCACCCGCTCTCAGGGCTGGCTGTTGAGCGACACGCTCGGCGTGCTGGACGACAAACTGCTGTTCACCGCTGGCGCGCGCCATCAGAAAGTGGTGATCCGTGGTTATAACAAAATCACCGGGGCAGAAAACGACGCGGATGGCTTCGACGGCAGCCGCTGGATGCCAACCTACGGTGTGGTGTATAAGCCGTGGAATGAGATCTCGCTTTACGCTAACCACACCGAGGCCTTGCAGCCGGGTAAAACCGCGCCAGATACGGCAACCAACTACGGCCAGAGCACCGGGATCGTCCATTCAAAACAGAACGAAGTGGGGGTCAAAGCCGACTTCGGTCGCGTGGGCGGCTCGCTGGCGCTGTTTGAAATCAAAATGCCATCGGCCATTCTCGACAGCGTGACCAAACACTATGGTCTGGATGCCGAGCAGCGTAACCGCGGGGTTGAGCTGAATGTCTTTGGCGAGCCAATGCTGGGGATGCGTCTCAACGCCAGCGCCACCTGGCTACAGGCTGAGCTGACCAAGACCAACAACGGCCTGAATCAGGGCAACGATGCCATCGGCGTACCGAATTTCTATGCGGTGCTGGGTGCTGAGTACGACATCAAACCCATTGACGGGCTGACGGCAACCGCGCGCGTGAACCACTCGGGCACGCAGTATGCAGACCTGGCCAACACCAAAAAGCTGGACAGCTACACCACCCTGGATCTGGGGATGCGCTACCGCTTTGCGGTTAACCAGAATCAAAACCAGATGACCCTTCGTGCGGGCATCGACAACGTCACCAACGAAAACTACTGGGCGTCTGTTGATGATTCCGGTACGTATATCACTCAAGGCGAACCCCGGACCTTTAAAGTCTCGGTTGGCTACGAGTTCTGAGTTCCACCCTCGTTATCAGGGGCAAGGATGCCCCAATCCCTTGCTACCACCAGCATGAAGTGTTAAAACGTGCCCCTTCTAAAAAAGAGACAGGGGTAGGACGTGAAAGACGCGTCATCCGCTTCGGGCAGTGAGAGCGCCGAAGCCTCGTCGGAACATAATCCGACGCTGCAACGTGGTTTGCAAAATCGACATATCCAGTTAATTGCCCTCGGCGGTGCAATCGGTACCGGGTTGTTTCTCGGCATCGGCCCTGCTATTCAGATGGCTGGCCCGGCAGTGCTGCTGGGTTACGGTGTCGCCGGGGTTATCGCCTTTTTGATCATGCGCCAGCTTGGCGAGATGGTCGTCGAAGAGCCAGTATCAGGCTCATTTGCGCACTTTGCCTATAAATACTGGGGGCCGTTTGCAGGCTTCCTGTCCGGCTGGAACTACTGGGTGATGTTCGTGCTGGTGGGTATGGCTGAGCTGACCGCCGCAGGCATCTATATGCAGTACTGGTTGCCGGACGTGCCGACGTGGATCTGGGCTGCGGCCTTCTTCATCATTATTAACGCCGTTAACCTGGTGAACGTGCGCCTGTACGGCGAAACCGAGTTCTGGTTTGCGCTGATCAAAGTACTGGCGATTATCGGCATGATTGGTTTTGGCCTGTGGCTGCTGTTCTCTGGCCACGGTGGCGAGCGTGCAACCATCGATAACCTGTGGCAGCACGGCGGTTTTCTGGCAACGGGCTGGAAGGGGCTTATCCTGTCGCTGGCGGTGATTATGTTCTCCTTCGGCGGGCTGGAGTTGATTGGGATTACCGCGGCTGAAGCGCAGGATCCGCATAAAAGCATCCCCAAAGCCGTGAACCAGGTGGTGTACCGTATCCTGCTGTTTTACATCGGTTCTCTGGTGGTGCTGCTGGCGCTCTATCCGTGGGTAGAAGTCAAATCCGACAGCAGTCCGTTTGTGATGATTTTCCACGATCTGAACAGCAACGTGGTGGCTTCAGCGCTGAACTTCGTCATTCTTGTGGCATCCCTTTCGGTCTATAACAGCGGAGTGTATTCCAACAGCCGAATGCTGTTTGGCCTGTCTGTGCAGGGCAATGCGCCGAAATTCTTAACCCGCGTCAGCCATCGTGGTGTGCCAGTGAATTCGCTGCTGCTCTCTGGCGCAATCACGTCGCTGGTGGTGTTGATCAACTATCTGCTGCCAAAAGAGGCCTTTGGCCTGCTGATGGCTCTGGTTGTCGCCACGCTGCTGCTGAACTGGATAATGATCTGCCTGGCGCACCTGCGTTTTCGCGCGGCAATGCGTCGCAAGGGGCGCGACACCCAGTTCAAGGCGCTGTTCTACCCGGCGGGGAACTACATCTGTATCGCCTTCCTGGGGCTGATCCTCGTGCTGATGTGCACCATCGACGACATGCGTCTTTCCGCGATGCTGCTGCCAGTGTGGGTGTTGTTCCTGTTTGTGGCGTTTAAGCTGTCACGTAAGAAGTGATCTGCTTTTCTCCCTCTCCCTGTGGGAGAGGGCCGGGGTGAGGGCACCTGACCGTACTTGCCTTAAAGCCCGGTGGCGCTTCTGTATGACCGGATACATAGGTGACAGCTCAGACCGGGAACATAGGTAACACTTTTAGTCTATCCGGAGCACACTCTGGGTTTTACTGTCGTAGTACGCAAGTGTTATTCCATTAAAGATGATGGCTTCCAGGCCATCATCTTGTTCTTTCAGCATTATGTACTCACCAGTCAGTGCTTCACTCAGGAACACGGTCCCCTTTTTTCCCATATACAGTGTTCCCCTCGATTTCACCCTGTAGACCATGCCCCCTGTCGGATAAACATATTCAGGCACTCTGCCATCCCAGTGTCGGCCCGAGGGTTGCCACACCGTTCCGGGCGTTGCACCTGCCAGGGCTTCATGCGGCCTCTCGTGGTTAAACTCTTCCCGGTAGTCACTGAACCACCGCTGTTGTTCTTCCATCGTCATGAAGGTGTTGCCATATTTCACCGCACTTTTCAGGGAGCGGTGCATTCGTTCATGGCGGCCATTCTCTTCCGGGTGTCCCTTTCTGATACGTTCCGGCCTGATGCCCAGCTTGATTAGCCAGACTGCAAGACGGCTTAATCCGGCTATGCCTGTTCCCGCGAAAGGTTGACCGTTATCGGTTCTGAGCACTTCCGGCAGACCATATTCCAGGAATGCATCAGTCAGGCACGCTCTGACAAAGGGCTCACTCTCCCGGTGTGTTCCCCGGCAGCACAGCAGATACCGGCTGTGATTGTCGGTCAGAGTGAAGGGATGGCAGTACTCCCCGCTCAGCAACCTGAATTTGCCTTTAAAATCAGCACTCCAGACCTGATTGTTCTCACTGATGGTGGTCAGCGGCTGGCGATTACCCGGTGTTCTGCGTTTTCTCTTTTTATCCGGAACCAGCCCTTCACGCTTGAGGATATCGCCGATAGTACTGGCGGCAGGTACGGCAAAATCGACATGGTGATTGAGCAACCACATCCGCAGTTTTTTCGGCCCCCAGTCAGGGTGTTTCTGACGCAGGGCAGTCAGATGCCCGACGATATCATCAGGAACTGTCCGGGAGTGGGAATGCGGAGCGCGCGACTGGTCAGAGAGGGATGACAGGTCAGAAGGGTCAAAACGTTCAAGCCATTTGTAGCCGGTTTTACGGCTGATACCAAAAAGACGGCAAAGAGCGGAGAAGGAGGCCGTACCTGCATGGCAGGCACGGATAAAATCAAGGCGTTGCATAGGTTGGGTCTCAGTCCAGGGCATAGCGAGTCTCCTCTTCTATGCCAGTTATAACTGTTACCCATGTATCCGGTCTAAAGTGTTACCCATGTTTCCGGTTCATACCCTTCGCTTACCGGGCCTACAATCCTGGGCATCAAATCTGAAACGCTATCCTTTTCCCATTCGGTAGCGTCACATCAATACTGAGTTCTCCCCCAAGCGCACTGACATAGCGTTTGAGTGTTGAGAGTCGGGGATCGTTACCCGGTTGTTCGATTTTTGCCACTGTGGGTTGCTTTACCCCCATTGCCGCAGCGAGTTCCGTTTGCGAAACGCACAGTTCTTCCCGCAGTTGATTCAGTGCAACAATTCGGCGCATCTTTTCAACTTTCGTCGCAATACGTTCCTGACTTTCCGCACTCTGTTGTGCCATAAGTTCTTTTAGCGATGCCATATGGCCTCCTTATTTGCCAGATGTTTGCTGAATTCAGCGTCAGCTAGCGTAATCATCTCATTATAGAATCGCTTCTCAACACATCCGGTCTTGTCTCCGGCACACAACACAATGGCGGTGCGACTCGGATCAAAAGCAAAAAAGGCTCTAATAGGATCACCTGAATGCTGGATCCGCAGCTCTTTCATATTCGGATAGGCTGAAGCTTTAACGGTATCGACATATGGACGCCCAAGCTGAGGGCCAAACTCAGCGAGAATATGCATTGCAGCAAGTACGTCCTCCTTTAATGCGAGTGTCTGGTTAAAAAACCATTTATCAAATCTGTCCGTTGTCTCGATGTCCCACATCGTTTCTCCTTATTTCTTCCTCGCCATATCATTTTATAGCCAATAGGCTATAAAACCAATCAAATCAGCTGGGCTGGCGATGAAATGATCTTTATCGTGACCCCCCTCCCATTTCTGTTTCGATCCACAGGATCTTTATTTTGTAATCGATTACTTTCCATTTGAACTGTTTTGTAATCGATTACTTTTTCTGGGTGAGGCTCATCATGGTGTCAACAACTGAAAGTAGTGAAAAGGCGATAGTACAGCACCGGCTTCTTGTGCCACGGCTGTCGTTAATGATGTTTATGCAGTTTTTTATCTGGGGTAGCTGGTCGGTCACGCTCGGTCTGGTGATGACTCAGCACAACATGTCTTTGCTGATTGGCGATGCGTTCTCCGCAGGGCCAATTGCTTCTATTCTCTCGCCGTTTGTGCTCGGGATGTTGGTGGATCGCTTCTTTGCCTCGCAAAAGGTGATGGCGGTAATGCATCTGGCGGGGGCGGCGATCCTGTGGTTCGTGCCTGGGGCGCTGATTGCGGAAAATGGCGCATTGCTGATTGGCCTGCTGTTTGGTTATACGCTCTGCTATATGCCCACGCTTGCGCTCACCAACAACATCGCGTTTCACAGCCTGGCGAATGTCGACAAAACCTTCCCGGTGGTGCGCGTGTTTGGCACGATTGGCTGGATTGTCGCCGGGATCTTTATCGGCGTCACCGGCGTGGCGTCCAGCGTTACCATTTTCCATATTGCGGCCACCTGCTCGGTGCTGCTGGCGCTCTATAGCCTGACGTTACCGCACACCCCGGCGCCAGCGAAAGGGCTGCCGGTACAGCTGCGCGACCTCTTCTGCGCAGACGCCTTTGCGCTGCTCAAAACGCGTCATTTCTTTATCTTCTCGCTCTGCGCAATGCTGATTTCCGTGCCGCTCGGGACGTACTACGCCTATACCGCGTCTTACCTGGCCGATGCAGGAATTGCGGACGTCAGTACTGCCATGTCGTTCGGGCAGATGTCGGAAATTGTCTTCATGCTGATAATCCCTCTGCTGTTCCGCCGTCTGGGCGTGAAATACATGCTGTTGGTCGGCATGTTGGCGTGGTTTGTGCGTTACGCCTTCTTCGCGCTGGGGGTGAGTGAGGAAGGGCGCTTCCTGCTTTATCTGGGAATTTTGCTGCACGGCGTGTGCTACGACTTCTTCTTCGTGGTCGGCTTTATTTATACCGACCGTGTGGCGGGGGAGAAAGTGAAAGGTCAGGCGCAGAGCATGATTGTGATGTTCACTTACGGTATTGGAATGCTGCTGGGCTCGCAAATTTCGGGCGCACTTTACAAGGGGCTGGTGGCCGGGCAAACCCTGCCGCAGGCGTGGGTGGCGTTCTGGTGGATCCCGGCGGTAGCGGCCGCGGCGATTGCACTGATTTTCCTTCTCACGTTCAGGTATGACGATGACAAGGCTTAACATTCAGGAGGCGGTATGAGAACCATTAAGGGACCGGCTATTTTTCTGACGCAGTTTATCAGCGGGCAGCCGCCGTTTAACTCGCTGGACGGGCTGGCGGGCTGGGCGGCTGGCAAGGGTTATAAAGCACTGCAAATTCCCTGCAATCATCCACATATCTTTGATGTGGAGAAGGCCGCTGAAAGTCAGACCTATTGCGACGAGATAAGCGGAAAGCTGGCCGAGCATGGGCTGGTTATCAGTGAACTCTCGACCCATCTGGAAGGGCAGCTGGTGGCGGTAAACGCGGTGTATCGCGAGGCGTTTGATCATTTTGCACCTGAAGCGGTACGCGGCAACGATGCGGCGCGCCAGGCCTGGGCAACAGAGAAGGTAAAACAAGCGGCCGTGGCGTCGTCCCGGTTAGGGTTGAACGCGCATGCAACGTTTTCCGGCTCGCTAGCCTGGCCGTATTTCTACCCGTGGCCACCGCATAATGAACAGCGTTTCCAGGAGGCGTTCCAAGAGCTGGCACGTCGCTGGCGGCCGATTCTGGATACCTTTGATGAACACGGGGTGAATGTCTGTTTTGAGCTGCATCCGGGGGAAGATCTGCACGACGGCGTGACCTTTGAGCGTTTTCTGGCGCTGGTGGACAACCATCCGCGCTGCAACATTCTCTACGACCCAAGTCATATGCTGTTGCAACAGATGGACTACCTGACCTTTATTGATATCTACCATTCGCGGATCAAGGCATTCCACGTTAAAGATGCCGAATTCAGGGCCAACGCGCGCAGCGGCGTGTACGGCGGCTACCAGCCGTGGATCAATCGGGCGGGGCGCTTTCGTTCGCTGGGCGATGGTCAGATTGATTTTAAGGGGATTTTCAGCAAGCTGACGCAGTACGATTACGACGGCTGGGCGGTGCTGGAGTGGGAATGTTGCCTGAAGGATGGCGACACCGGCGCCAGCGAGGGCAGCGAGTTTATCCGCCGCCACATTATTCCGGTGTCGGGGCGTGCATTTGATGATTTTGCAGCAGGAGGCAGCAATGATTAATGTCGGTATTATCGGCAGCGGGTTTATCGGCCCGGCCCATATTGAAGCGCTTCGCCGCCTGGGGTTTGTGCAGGTTGTGGCGCTGTGCGATGGCTCGCTTGCCCTCGCGCAGGAAAAAGCGCGCGCGCTTAATGTGCCCCACGCCTACGGCAGCGTTGATGAGCTGCTGGCGCACCCTGATTTGCACGTGGTACATAACTGCACACCCAATCATCTGCACGCGGAAGTAAATCGCCAGATTTTACGCGCGGGCAAGCATGTCTTTTCCGAGAAACCCCTGTGCATGACACCGCAAGAGGCGCGTGAGCTCGTAGCACTGGCAGAACAGGCGGGGGTGATCCATGGCGTCAGCTTTGTCTACCGCCAGTTTGCGATGGTGCGCCAGGCGGCAAGCATGATGCGCGAAGGCCGTATCGGGCGGTTGTTCGCTGCACACGGCAGCTATTTGCAGGACTGGATGCTACTGGAAACTGACTACAACTGGCGGGTTGATGCCGCTCTCGGTGGGGCGTCGCGCGCAGTTGCCGATATCGGCTCCCACTGGTGCGATACCGTGCAGTTTGTTACCGGGCGGCAGATAACCGAAGTGATGGCCGATCTCTCGATAGTCTGGCCAACGCGTAAGGCCAGCGTGGCGGGAAATCAAACCTTCATCCACGACGAACGGGCAGCGTATGAGGATAAACCGGTCACTACCGAAGACTTCGGCTCGGTGCTGTTTCGCTTTGATGACGGCAGCAAAGGCAGTTTTAACGTTTCGCAGGTCAGTGCCGGGCGTAAAAACCGCCTGACCTTTGAGATCAACGGCAGTGAACACTCCGTGGCGTGGGATCAGGAAGTGCCGCAACGGCTGTGGATTGGCCATCGCGCGCAGGCTAATCAGCTGCTGAGCGACGATCCGGGTTTAATGAGCCCGGATGCGGCGGAAAGCGCCCATTTCCCGGGGGGCCATATCGAAGGCTGGCCGGACGCGTTCAAAAATATGATGGCGCAATTCTACCGCGCTGTTCAGGCGGGGAGGATGCCGGAGCAACCGTTGTTCGCCACCTTTCATGAGGGTGCGAATGTGATGTATATCATTGATGCAATAGTAAAAAGCCATCAGCAACAGCGATGGGTGCGTATTGAGCGATGACGTGTTGCCCGGTTCGCCGGGCAACAAATTTATGATAGCCTGCATAAAACGCTAACCGCAGGATGTGTCGTCGTTATGTCAATTCAGAAAATCGCTCAGCTTGCCGGCGTGTCCGTGGCCACCGTGTCGCGCGTGCTCAATAACAGCGACACCGTAAAGGCAAAAAACCGCGAGCGCGTCCTGTCAGCCATCAAAGAGAGCAACTACCAGCCTAATTTGCTGGCGCGCCAGCTGCGCACCGCCCGCAGCAACATGATCCTGGTGATGGTGTCCAACATCGCCAACCCGTTTTGCGCGGAAGTGGTAAAAGGTATCGAAGAAGAGGCCGAAAAAAACGGTTACCGCATTTTGCTGTGCAACTCCGGCTCTGATATCGAACGTTCCCGCTCAGGCTTAAGCCTGCTGTCAGGTAAAATTGTTGATGGCATTATCACCATGGATGCGTTCTCTAAGCTTCCCGAACTTTCAGCGCTGATCGGGGCCGCTCCCTGGGTGCAGTGTGCCGAATACGCAGATGCCGGATCGGTATCCTGCGTGGGGATCAATGATGTCGATGCCTCGCAACATGTGGTGAGCCAGCTTGCCGACAGCGGTCGTAAACGCATTGCCCTGATTAACCACGATTTAAGCTACAAATATGCCCGTCTGCGCGAGCGGGGCTATAAAAGTGTGCTGCATCTGCGCGAACTGGATTATCAGGTTGTGGAATACGCACGCGAACTCAGCTCTGCAGCCGGGATGTCCGCGATGCAAAAGCTGCTGGCAGATAACCCGCCGGATGCGGTCTTTGCCGTATCCGACACGCTGGCGGCTGGTGCATTGCGGGCGATTGAGCAGGCGGGGCTGCGCGTGCCACAGGATATCGCAGTGGTGGGTTTTGACGGCACGGAGCTTGCAGACATGATCTCCCTGACCACTATCGAACAACCTTCGCGGGATATCGGGCGCAAGGCGGTCGATTTGCTGCTGAATAAAATCGATAATCCGGATGCGCCTACGGAAAGGGTGATGATGGACTGGCGCTTTATTTCCCGCGCCAGTTCCTGATTTATTTCGCCAGTGCGCTGGCCAGCGAGCGAATATCGTTCCCGGTTGGCGCCTGGTGAATACGTAGCCCAAATTCGTCTATTACCGCGAAAATATGATCGAAAATATCTGCCTGAATATTTTCATATTCAGCCCAGATAACGGTATTGGTAAAGGCATATATTTCAACCGGTAGACCGTTAGCGTCGGGGGCTAACTGGCGCACCATTAGGGTCATATCTTTACGAATGCGTGGGTGGTTACGCAGATATTCATTCAGATAAGCACGGAATGTCCCGATATTGGTCATCTTGCGCAGGTTCAATACTGACTCGCCTTCGCCGTTTTCCTCATTCCACACGCTGATTTCTTCATGACGTGCGGCCATATAAGGTTTGAGCAGTTTTGCCTGAATCAGGTGCTGTTGTTCCTGCTCGCTGAGGAAATGGATGCTGGTGGTATCGATATTCAGGCTGCGTTTAATCCGCCGCCCGCCGGAAGCCGACATCCCGCTCCAGTTAATAAAGGCATCAGACACCAGCGCCCAGGTTGGGATGGTGGTTATCGTATTATCGAAGTTGCGTACTTTCACCGTGGTCAGGCCGATATCCGTTACCGTGCCGTTTGCCCCGTATTTCGGCATCTCCAGCCAGTCGCCAAGCCGGAGCATGTCGTTGGCGGAAAGCTGAATACCGGCTACCAGCCCCAGGATTGGGTCTTTAAAGACCAGCATTAATACCGCAGCCATCGCCCCCAGACCGCTAATCAGAATGGCGGGCGACTGACCAATCAGCAGGGAGATAATCAAAATCCCCACCAGGATTGCGCTGACCAGTTTTATCCCCTGGAATATCCCTTTCAGTGGTAGCTGAGAGGCAGTCGCCATTTTTTGCGACAGCTTAAGCATAACGTCCAGCAGCGAGAAGAAAGAGAGCAGGGCGTATACCATCACCCATAGCTTTGCGCAGGTGGTCAGGATTTCAGCCGCGTCGCTGCTTTTTTGTAACCATAATACCGCCTGAACGTTGACGATAATCCCCTGTAGGGTAAACGCCAGACGGTGAAATAATTTATTTTGCGTGATTATCTGCAACCACAAATGGCTACTGGCCTGGGCACGTTTTTCAAATGCCCGCAGCACCCCTTTGTGCAGAATAAAATGTACTACGATGGCAGTAAGAAAAATAATACCAAAGATTATCACCAGGGATGTGGTGTGATTAATTTCAATGCCTAACTCTTCAACCTGGGCAATTAATTCCTGCATAACGTCTCCTGTATTGATGCAGCCCCATAATGGCGGCTGCGGATCTATTATGCAAATTAGGGGGGGCTTATTTCATCGCGTGGCAGGCTTTCACCACGGGCATACGCAGGTGATGGCGCATACGCAACGTTGCCAGTGCCAGGACAATCATCATGACGGTTTCCACCACCAGGAAAGCGTTGGTCGCCTGGGTGTAATCCCCGTGGTGGTTGTGCAGCGCATGCAGCAAAATGGCCCCGAAGATAGCCGGGCCAAGGCCTAATGCAGCCTGTTGCAGGGTGCTCAGAATGGCGCTGGCGGCACCGGCATCGTCAGGCTGGATATCGCGCATCCCGATACGGTAGAAACTGTTGACGATCAGCGCCTGGCCGTAGCCCACCAGCCCGGTTGCCGGGGCCAGCGTCAGCGCGGTGTTACTCATTCCCCAGTAACGGAAGGTGGCGATCAGCGCCAGCAGGCCGATTATCTGGATGGCGAGACCGGTGAGCAGAATGGTGCTGGTGCTGTAGCGAGCAATCAGACGCGGGGCAAACCACGCGGAAATAAAGTACGTCACCCCAAGCGCAATAAAGCTGTTCCCGGACTGCCACGGTGCCATGCCCAAACCCGTTTGCATGGTCAGTGCCATGCAGAACATAAACCCGGACCAGACGCTGAAAAAGAGCATCGCAATCAACACGCCAAAACGGATGCTGCCGAGCTGCAAAAGACGCGGCGGGATCAGTGGGTGGTCGTTCTCACGCTCTTTTTTGCGCGCATTTATCGCCATTAACCAGGCCAGCGGAATAATGGCAATCAGCGCAGCCTTAAGCGGCCAGGACCAGTGCCACTGCGGGCCGAGTGCCATTGGGAAAAGCAGACAGCAAAGAATTGCCGCCAGCAGGGCAGTGCCTGCCCAGTCGATGCGTGACGGGGTATCACGGCGGGTTTCCGGCACATGGCGGCGGCTTAACGCCAGCACAATCAGGCAGAATGGCACGTTGATGAAAAAGGCATTTCGCCAGCCCAGCCCGGCGATATCGGCTGATACCAGCCAGCCGCCGCCCATCTGCCCGACGATAAATGCGATACCACCGATACCGCCAAACAGGCTGATGGCTTTGGCGTGCGCCGTTCCTTTTAGCGTAACATGTAGCGTGGCGAGGATCTGCGGCATGATAAGTGCGGCCCCGGCACCCTGAACAATACGCGCAGCCAGAAGCTGTTCAATGCTCCCCGCCATACCGCACAGCAACGACGCCAGCCCAAAAATCGCTACCCCCGCCATAAACAGACGGCGACGACCCAGGTTATCGCCAAGCTTACTGCCCAGCGCCAGACAGACGGCAAACGCCACACCGTAGAGCGCGACAATCAGCTCCAGTTCGGTTGCGGTGGCATGTAACGAGCGGGTAATGGAGTCCAGCGCGACGTTGGTGATTGAGGTATCAATCAACGGCAACATCTGGCCGGTTAACAGCAAAATCAGGCCTGCACGACCCGGTGAAACAACTGACGTATTCATGGTAACTCCATTGCGTCATTCAACAGATGGTCGTAGCATCGACTATCTGATAAACGGGTACCAGTTCTTACTTATACTGGTACTGGCACTACCATGCAGGGGGAAATATGGCGCTAATGTCTGAACCTGTCACTTCGCTTCAGGATGACACCCGAAAACAGCTGGGGGCATTTTTGCGCGCGCGTCGCGAAAGCCTCGATCCGCAGCGCCTGGGTTTACCACGCAGTGGACGCCGCCGCACGCCGGGCCTGCGCCGTGAAGAGGTGGCATTGCTGGCGGATGTGGGCGTCACCTGGTACACCTGGCTTGAGCAGGGCAGGGACGTAAACCCGTCCAGCGCCGTTATGGCGGCGGTAGCAAAAGCGCTGCAATGCACGCCAACGGAAACCCGACATGTATTTGTACTGGCGGGGCTGCCTCCGGGCGAAGCACCGCAGCTGGTACAGTGCGAGGGGATTAGCGAAGGCACGCGCCGCCTGCTCGACACCCTGATGCCGAAGCCTGCCAGCATTCAGAAACCCAATTTTGACATCGTGGCGTGGAATGACGGCTTCGGGCATCTGATGGGTGTCGATTTCAATGAAATTCCGCCGGAAGACCGCAACTGTATTTATCTGTTCCTCACCCATCCGGCGTGGCGCGCTCGTCTGGGCAAACGCGACGATGCGCTGGCGATATTCGTCTCCTACTTCCGCGCGGCAATGGCGGAGCACCGGGGCGATCCGCTGTGGGAAGCCAAGCTGGCGCGCTTCTTTGCGGTGTCGGAGGAGTTTAAAACCCTGTGGCACCAGCGCAACGACGTGCGCGGCGTCGAAAACCAACTCAAGGTCTTCTGCCACCCTGAACTGGGAGAGTTTAATTTACAGCAGATGTACTGGTATTCCGCGCCGCGAAACGGCTCGCGGTTGCTGGTCTATCTGCCGGTGGATGAGACCGGGGAGCAGGCGCTAACATGGCTGGCGCAGCAGGCTGTTATACTGAGCTAAGCCCAACTCTTTCAGGGATCGAATATGAACGTTACGCGTAAGCAAGAAAAAGTTCTTCGCCGCGCTCTCACCGAGTGGGAACAAGAGGGGGCATTAACGGCTGAGGAACATCAGCGTCTGGCGGGTAGCCTGAAACGCGTTGCGATGGACTGGCAGCGCCTGAGCCGCTACGCCTTCTGGACCGCGCTGGCTTGCGTCATTATCGCCATCGGCAGCCTGTTTGCCGACAGCGAGCTGATGGCGCGCATCATCGAATTTTTCTCTTTCTCATCCATTGCTCGTATCGGGTTGCCTGCGCTGGTGGCGGTGCTGTTTTACCTGTGGGGATTTGCCAGACAGCGGCGGGAAACCCAGTGGCACTACAGCACGGAATCTATCCTGTTCCTTGGCGTGTTCTTTACCGCCATCGCGCTTTGGCAGCTTGGCGAAAGGCTGGATAACGGCAGCGGTCACATCGCGCCGCTGTTCCTTGCAGGCTGCGCCGTTTACGGGCTGGTGGGGTTCTTTGGCCGCTCAGGACTGGTGTGGCTGTTCTTCCTGCTATCGCTTGGCAACTGGTTTGGTGCGGAGACGGGCTATATGTCCGGCTGGGGCGCATACTGGCTGGGGATGAATTATCCGGTGCGGTTTATCTTCTTTGGCGGCGCGCTACTGGCGCTGTGCTGGGTATTGCGCGCGATGTTGCAGGCGCGCCATCTGTACACCACCAGTAAAGCGATGGGGCTGACGTACCTGTTTGTTGCGCTGTGGATCATGTCGATTTTTGGCAACTACGATGTGGATAACTGGTACAGCGTCACTCAGGCTTCGCTGCTGCCGTGGGCGCTGCTGTTTGCCGTCGCGGCGGGTCTCTGTATTTACATCAGCCTGAAAACTGACGACGGGATGCTGCGTGGCTTCGGCCTGACGTTCCTCGCCATCAACCTCTACACCCGCTATTTCGAGTACTTCTGGGACGGGATGAACAAAGTGGTCTTTTTCCTGATCCTCGCGGCATCACTGGCGGTGATAGGGCGTTATGCCGAGAAAATCTGGCACGCCGGGAGTTCGGTTAAGTAGGTTTTGCGAGGCGCTTTCAGGGAATGAATGCAGTTTTTCCTGGGCCTTGATAAAGCGTGTAAGGTATCTCACGGAAGGCAAAATTAGCCTTTAATGCAAATTGCCTTATATGCTAATATCATCAGGGATGACATATTGTGTTCAGACTCATTGTCCATGAGGCAGTCAGAGAAGAGCTCCTCTCATTGCCAGCAGGGGTACAGGCGAAGTTGATTCGCCAGCTTGATAAACTGCGCAGTAATCCGACGGCGCTACGAGAGCCCGACAGCAAACCCTTACCCTATGGTTTGTTTGAAATCAGAACTATTGGGCTGCTTCATAGCCGCGGGATTTATGTGTATCAGCAGGGGAAGACGATTTTTCTGCTGCGAGTGTTTATCAAGAAGACCCAGAAAACGCCCTCTGCGGAGATCCGTCTGGCATTAAAACGACAACAGGAGATGTTGGATGAGCAAGAAGATGATTGACTGGGATGCGTTAAGATCTGAACTGCTAAGTCACTCAGACGTGCAGGCGGCATTTGATGCAGAGGAACGCAAAGAACGCCTGCGTGAAATGCTGGCGCAGTGGCGTAATCATGCTGGTCTTACGCGTGCGCAGGTTGCGGAACGAATGGGAGTCAGCGCGCCAACGGTTTCCCGCATGGAAGCCAATATTACCCGGGCAAGCCTGGATACCTTAACGCGTTATGCGCTGGTATGCGGTGTTAAGCATCCGCAGATTACGCTGTACTAAAATCTGGCACGCCGGAACCCCGGGTGCCAGTAGCCTTAGCACTCGGTGACAACAGTGCTCTGCGGCAGGCGAGACTTCGGCAGAGAGGCGTTGAAATCTTCTACGCTGTGATGCCCGACCGGCACCACTACCAGGCTGGTGAAGCCTTTCTCTTCCAGGCCAAACTCTTCGTCGAGGATAGCGGCGTCGAAGCCTTCAATTGGCACTGCATCCAGGCCCATCGCGCCCACGCCCAGCAGGAAGTTGCCTACGTTCAGGTAAACCTGTTTTGCCATCCACTGATGGTCATCTTTCAGGTCCACGCGGTGCATGTCGGCAAAGTAGTGGCGGCCTTTGTTGTTGGCGGCTTTTGCTTCTGGCGTGGCAAAACGACCATCGGCATCTTCCTGGTCCACCACACGTTCTAGCCATGCGTCGTCCATTGCGGTTTTCGCGCAGAACACCACAACGTGAGAGGCATCCAGCATTTTGCGTTCGTTGAACACATAGCTTTCTGCGGCAGATTTTGCCACGCGTGCTTTACCTTCTTCAGTGCTGGCAACAATGAAGTGCCATGGCTGTGAGTTGGTGCTGGACGGGCTGTATTGCAGCAGGGTTTTAATTTTCTCGCCTTCTTCAGCGGTCAGTTTTTTGCTTGCGTCGAACGCCTTAGTGGAGTGGCGTTTCAGGGCGACAGAAATAATATCCATAACAACTCCTGGTGATGAAATTCGCCCGTCGGCGGGCGCGAAAGGGAAGCAGATTACAAGGCAATGCGGGAAAAGATAAGTGCGATACGAGCGCTTATACTGTTCGTCTCAACCGAACAATCAGACCGGGCGTATCCACTTCTGATCTTTTTTGGGCAGCTTGTCGACAACCAGATTCCATGAATCAGTGATAAGGTCGGCAACCAGCTCCGGCGTCATGTCATCGCTGCCGTAGAGTGAAATCCAGAGCTTTTTATTCAGGTGATAACCCGGCTCAATGCCGCGGTAAATCTGCTGATTTAACAGCGATTTTTCCGGGTCGGATTTCAGGCTGACGTGAGGACGCCCTTTTACAGTCGCCACAATCATGAAGACCTTCCCGGCCACTTTAAACACGTCATACTCTGGCCCAAACGGCCAGCAGTGTTCTGAGAAGGGGAATTCCCGTGCAACCCTTATGGCGTGCTCCTGTAATTCACTACCGTCCATCACTATCCTCCTGAGCCAGCCCGCGCCACATGGCTTCAAAACCGAGTGCTTTAAAATCGACGGCGCGTGAAGGATCGCGGGTGGCAAATTCCATTGTGGTTTCAGCCAGTGATAAGAAAATCGCATCACCGAACGTTTTGAATTCATCAGACATAAACACCTGGCGCACCGAGCGGCGACAAAGTTCATGCAGTTCCGGGAACATGTCTTTTACGGCCTGTTCGGTCTCAGCGTTGATTTTTTCACTGACGCCAAGCTGGCGAATGGCTGCGTGCGAGACGGGATTACGAATACCCCAGTCCACGTAGCTGTTCCAGATGTTGCGGGTATGATCTTTGGGCAGGGTAATGCTGCGATCAAGATTTGCCAGCATCGTCTGGCAGAGATCCTGTTTCAGGTGTAGATAGAGGGCATTCAGCAGATCGTCTTTGGTAGCAAAGTAGCGGAACAGCGTGCCTTCGGCGACGCCCGCGTTACGGGCGATTAATGCCGTTGAAGCGGCGATACCTGACTGTGCAAATGCAGCGGTTGCTGCTTCCAGTAAGGCCTGTTTTTTATCTTCACTCTTAGGACGTGCCACTAAATTTCCCCTCCTGTCAATTGTAAAAACCATGATTGAAACACGTGCTTTGCCACGCTGCAACGCGGAATGTCAAAGATCGAAAACGTCTTGACGAGTTTCTCGTCATATCTATAATGAGTGCTTACTCACTCATAATCAAGTTTACCCGCGCAATCCATCGGATGGGGCGCGTAGCCGGGTCAGGATATGAAAAAGCCTCTATTCATCTGCGTGGTGTTTGTCATGATTATTGCTTCAGCTGCAAGTTTACCTTTTGTCCTGAATGCTGGATTTGGCCAGCCACCGCAGGGTGAGCAGCTAACGGAAGTTGAAGCGTCTGCGCAGTATCGCGACGGGCGTTTCCACAATACGCTGCCTACGCCGGGCTATAACGGCGACAAAAATATGCTGGTGGCGATGTGGGAATTTCTGACCAAAAAAACTGAAAACGCGCGTCCTGCCGAGCCTCTGCCGCTGGTGAATACCGATCTGGCGAGCCTGCCGCTGGAACAGGATACGCTGGTGTGGCTCGGCCACTCCTCCTGGTTTATGCAGCTTGCGGGCAAACGCATCCTGATCGATCCGGTGCTTGGCAACTACGCCGCACCGTTCTCGTTCCTGAATAAAGCCTTTGCGGGTGAATACCCGTGGCGCGCGGAGTCCATGCCGGACATCGACCTGCTGATTATCTCTCACGATCACTACGATCATCTGGATTACGCCACCATTAAGGCGCTGCTGCCGAAGGTGAAGCGCGTGGTCACGCCGCTGGGTGTGGGTTCGCATCTGCGCTACTGGGGCATGAACCCGGCGATCATCGACGAGCGCGACTGGAATCAGTTGGTGCGCATCAGCGATGAACTGACGGTTCATGTGCTCCCGGCGCGTCACTTCTCCGGACGCGGCATCAAACGCGACCAGACCCTGTGGGGCAGCTTTATGTTCGTCACTCCTGAGCAGAAGGTTTACTACAGCGGTGATTCCGGTTACGGGCCGCACTTCAAAGCCATTGGCCAGCAGTTTGGCGAGGTGGATTTAGCCATTATGGAAAACGGCCAGTACGACCAGGACTGGAAGTACATCCACATGCTGCCGGATGAAACTGCGCAGGCGTCGGCAGATCTTAACGCCAGAGCCGTTGTACCGGGGCATAACGGACGCTTTGTGCTGGCGAAACACACCTGGAACGATCCGCTGATCCAGCTGGCAAGAGCCAGCAAGGATAAAAACTATCGGCTGCTGACGCCGGAACTGGGCGAACCCGTCCGCGTGGGTGATACCACCCAACAATTTAGCCAGTGGTGGGAATAATGTTTAATCGGGAAGCAGAGGGGGAGAGCAGCATGACTATTTCCGCTCAGGTCATCGACACCATCGTCGAGTGGATCGACGATAACTTACATCAACCGTTGCGCATTGAAGAGATTGCCCGCCATTCAGGGTATTCAAAGTGGCACCTACAGCGGTTGTTTATGCAGTACAAAGGCGAGAGTCTGGGGCGCTATATCCGGGAACGTAAGCTGCTGCTGGCAGCGCGCGATCTGCGCGAGTCGGACGAGCGCGTGTACGAGATCTGCCTGCGCTACGGATTTGACTCACAACAAACGTTTACCCGCATCTTCACCCGCACGTTCCACCAGCCGCCTGGTGCGTACCGCAAAGACAACCACAGTCGGGCGCATTAATCTGGTTGCCCCGCAAGCATTGCGCTTACCGGGGCAAAACCCCTTCCGCCAGACGCCGCCGTTCCCCTCAGTTGCAGAACGCTCTCTTTTTTATTGAAAATAATTCCCATTTGCATTAGCGTGAGTGGCACATTTTGCTGGGGAAAACGCGGTAATGAAAAGGGCATGGAGTGGTTTGCTGTTAGGGATTGGGACGCTGCCGGTGCTGGCGGCGACCTGTGAAACGCCTTCTGTTCAGGGGGAGCTTAAGGGGAAATTTGATGCCAGCGGCGAAGTCTGCTTTGTGCTTCCGGCCCTGGGCGAAAATTATGTCTCTGCCACGCTGAACGGCGTCACGGATGCCCGCCTGCTGGACGGGCAAAACCGGCGTATCCGCACCCTGATTGAACACGGCCCGGTGGATGGTGAACACTCGCTTCTTTTTGCCCTGCCGGTGCGTCAGAGCACGTCGCTGGTTCTCCATGGGGAAGAGGGCACCCCCTGGCGTTTTCAGTGGCGGATGAAAGAAACCGCTGCGTTGTCGCGCACGCAAATGCCAGAGCCCGAAAGCCCCACGCTAAAAGCGCTGGCAAAAACGGTTGCAGCGGGGGGAAGTACGGATGCGTTCTGGCAGGCGCAAATCCGGCAGGGAACGCCGATGGTTGAACCGGTCGATTCTCATCACAAACGGGTGACTTTTTTATGGCGCGGTGCGAAGGATAACGTCTTTCTCCTTGGTTCGCCTGCGGGCGAGCACGATCCTCTGTTCCGTCTTGGTAAAAGTGACGTCTGGTTTCGCAGCTACGTAGTTCCTTCGGATACGGTAATGCAGTACAAACTCGCACCGGATGTGCCGTTAATCGACGGGCAGCCTCGCGATCAGCACCGGGCGATCCTGGTCAGCGCCCAGGCGGATCCGCTCAATCCCCATTCGTCCGGTGAACAAAAGGCTGACCGCTGGAATCGTTTTTCATTGCTTGATCTCAGCCCGGCGCGCTATTTCTCCGCTCAGGCCATGGCTCAGCCGCTGAGGAATGGCACGCTGACCCGAGAAATGTTGGCCAGCAAAATTCTCGGCAACAGCAGGGAAGTGATGATTTACAAACCGCGTGGGGCACAGCCTGCGCGCTGGACGCTTATTCTGTTCGACGGGCAGGTTTATCAGGATCAGTACCACGTTGCAAATGTGCTGGACGGCCTGATTTCCCGCCATCATCTCCCCCCGGTTAATGTCGTCTTTATTGATAGTCTCGATCACCCGCGTCGTGGCAAAGAGTTGCCGCCGAACCCTGACTTCGCTGATTTTATGGCTCACGAACTGCTGCCGTGGCTGCGCGGGCAGGGGATTGCCCTGCAACGGCAAAAAACGGTGCTGGCGGGTTCAAGCTATGGTGGGATCGCCTCATCCTGGGTGGCACTGCGATATCCGCGCTTGTTCGGCAATGTACTTAGCCTGTCGGGATCGTACTGGTGGGCACCGAAAGGGGAAGCCTCTGGCTGGCTCACGCGGCAGTACCAGCAGTCACCACAGTATCCTGTGCAGTTCTGGCTTCAGGCCGGGACGTTTGAAACCCGCGGGCCGGGTGGCGGGAACTATCGTACCACAAAAGATTTTGAGCAGGTATTACGCGATAAAGGCTACCGTGTCAGCTTCCATCCGTGGTCCAGCGGCCACGATTATGTGGCCTGGTGTGAGGCGCTGATCCACGGAATGCGCGATTTCACCGGCTTACGACGCCAGTGAAAACCAACGGCGCCAGACGAAACGCAGGATAAAGAATTCGATGGCGCCAAGCACCAGGAACCACAGGCAGAAAAGGAGGGTGTAGAGCTGGTTAAGATCGACCAGGTGGAAGGTCGCCATCATTTTCTGCGCCAGCACCAGCCCGAGCGAGGGCGCCGGTAACAGCAGGCAAGAGAGCAGGGCCATCAGCAGAATGCCCCCGGCTGTTAGCAGCGATTCTAACGGATGTTTCATATTAATGTTAATCGTCAGTTAAAAAAGTTATTGTCGGGCATATTGTAGCGTAAAGCAATATAAACCCGATATTCACTTTTTGATAAAACCAGGGTCGTGTTTCGCTAATAAATAACCGAAACAGAATAATATTCTTAAGACGATTAAGCTAATATCGGGTTATGTAAATAAATGTCTTCCTCAGGAAAATAATTTTACAAATGTATATGTGCTATATCCAATTAACGTTGCAATAACAATGGCGGCGATAATATATAACGCCAGGCGGCGTCCGCGATAAATGCCAAACATGGTGGCTCCTTGTTTAGTTTTGGTTTAGAAATATTTTGTAAAAATCAGTTCATCGAAATAGTTTTAATCAGTTTTGAATAACCCGTCAGTAATTATATTGCGGTAGATCAATTTAAGCCGCAAGCCTTAAAAATGAATTTATTAAA
This sequence comes from Enterobacter sp. C4G1, assembly GCF_052886895.1. Classification (NCBI taxonomy): domain Bacteria; kingdom Pseudomonadati; phylum Pseudomonadota; class Gammaproteobacteria; order Enterobacterales; family Enterobacteriaceae; genus Enterobacter; species Enterobacter sp. C4G1. Next base: position 2,272,732 of record NZ_JBQVVV010000001.1, read on the forward strand.
GCCAGAAAGGAATTCAGGCTTCCGTCCACCGGATATTGCAGGATATGACGTAATGACCAAAATGAAGAACGTACAGAATATGCCACCCGCAGGGGGAAATGTGCAGGGGAAGCCCTACCAGCAAACGGTAGAGCAAGTACTTGCTCACAAGCAGACTCATGCAGACGGCCTTGATCGCGCAGAGGCGAAAGCCCGTCTGCACCAGTATGGCCCGAATGCCCTGCCGGAAAAAAAGGGTAAGCCTGCGTGGCTGCGTTTTCTGGCGCATTTTAATGATGTGCTGATATATGTTCTGCTGGCCGCTGCGGTACTCACCGCTGTCATGGGGCATTGGGTCGATACGCTGGTTATTTTGGGCGTGGCGGTCATTAATGCGCTGATTGGTCATATCCAGGAAAGTAACGCTGAAAAATCCCTGCAAAGTATTCGCAATATGCTTTCCAGCGATGCGCGTGTTATTCGGAATGGTAATCATGACACTATTCCCACAACTGAAATAGTCCCGGGTGATATTATTGTATTACGCGCAGGCGATCGTATTCCGGCTGATATGCGTCTGATTGAAGCTCATAATTTACGCGTTGAAGAAGCTATTCTAACGGGTGAATCAACGGTTGTGGATAAACACATTCTGCCACTCGACGGTGAATTATCGCTGGGCGATCGCACTAACCTGGTGTTTTCCGGTACCACTGTTAGTGCAGGTGGCGGTGTGGGGGTGGTTATTGCAACCGGGCAGGATACGGAGCTGGGCCATATCAATCAGATGATGGCTGGTATTGAAAAGCACCGCACCCCACTGCTGGTGCAGATGGACAAACTGGGTAAAGCCATTTTCGTCATTATTCTGGCGATGATGGCCGCGCTGTTTGTCTTTAGCCTGGTATTGCGCGATATCCCGATGGGGGAATTGCTGCTCTCGCTGATAAGCCTTGCAGTGGCTTCGGTACCGGAAGGTTTGCCGGCGATTATCTCCATTATCCTATCCCTTGGCGTACAGGCGATGGCACGCAAAAAAGCCATTATCCGTAAGCTGCCAACGGTAGAAACTCTTGGGGCGATGACTGTGGTCTGCTCGGATAAAACCGGCACGCTGACCATGAACGAAATGACCGTTAAAGCCATTATTACGGCAGATACCTGCTACCGCGTGGACGGTAATAGCTATGAGCCAGTGGGCAATATCTATCTTGAAGGCAGCGATGAGCCGGTGCAGATCCAGCCGGGCACCGTGCTGGAACAGTATCTGCGCACCATCGACCTGTGTAACGACAGCCAGCTGATCCAGGATGAGCGCAGTTTGTGGGGCATCACCGGCGGGCCAACCGAAGGCGCACTGAAAGTGCTGGCGGCGAAGGCAAACCTGGAGCCTGTGTTGACCACGCTGGTTAACAAGATCCCGTTTGACTCTCAGTACAAATACATGAGCACGCACCACCAGATTGGTGGCGAAGAGCAGATCCTGGTCACCGGCGCGCCGGATGTGCTTTTCGCCCTGTGCGAGCAGCAGCAGACCCGCAATGGTACGGAAGCTTTTAACCGCACGTACTGGGAATCTGAGATGGAGCGCTACGCGCGCCAGGGGTTGCGCATGGTTGCTGCTGCGTTCAAACCGGCGAACGGTGAGACCCGGCTTACCCATGACGACCTGAACCACGGGCTGATTTTCCTCGGTATCGCCGGGATGATGGATCCGCCACGCCCGGAAGCCATCGACGCAATCCACGCCTGCCAGCAGGCCGGGATCCGCGTGAAGATGATCACCGGCGATCACCCGCAAACAGCCATGAGCATCGGCCAGATGTTGGGGATCACCAACAGCGTGCAGGCGGTTACAGGCTATCAACTGGAGAAAATGGACGATCAGGAGTTGGCGAATGCGGCGGTGGAATATGACATCTTCGCCCGTACCAGCCCGGAGCATAAGCTGCGTCTGGTGAAAGCCTTGCAGGACAAAGGTGAAATCGTGGGCATGACCGGTGACGGAGTCAACGATGCACCAGCCCTGCGTCAGGCTGATGTCGGTATCGCGATGGGAATTAAAGGCACTGAAGTCACCAAAGAAGCGGCAGACATGGTGCTGACGGATGACAACTTCGCCACTATTGCCAGCTCGGTAAGAGAAGGGCGACGCGTTTACGACAACCTGAAGAAAACCATTCTGTTCATCATGCCAACCAACCTGGCGCAGGGGCTGTTGATTGTGATTGCGCTGCTGGCGGGGAACATCATTCCACTGACGCCGGTCCTGATTTTGTGGATGAACATGGCCACCTCCGCCACGCTCTCTTTCGGTCTGGCTTTTGAAGCCGCTGAGCGCGACATCATGAAGCGCCCACCGCGTCTGACCGGGCAGCACGTGATGGATGCCTTTGCCGTGTGGCGTGTCGCCTTTGTGGGCACCATGATCGCCATCGCTGCATTTGCACTGGAAGCCTGGCTGGCACCACGCGGCCACAGCGCAGAGTTTACGCGTACCGTGCTGTTGCAGATGCTGGTCTGTACGCAGTGGGTGTACATGATTAACTGCCGTAATGGCGACGGGTTCTCCCTCAACCGTGGCCTGCTGGCGAACAAAGGTATCTGGCTGGTGACGGGCGTACTGTTACTGCTGCAACTGGCGATTATCTACCTGCCGTTTATGCAGATGCTGTTTGGCACTGAAGCCCTGCCGCTGCGCTACTGGGCTATCACGCTGGTGATTGCAGGCGCGATGTTCTTCATCGTTGAAATCGAGAAGCGCCTGACCCGCAGGTTCCGCGAGGCTGCATAAACTTTTGCCCTCACCCTAGCCCTCTCCCACAGGGTTGAGGGATCCCCACAAAAATACGAGCACGGACAGCTCCCTCTCCTTTTTGGGGAGAGGGCTGGGGTGAGGGGGAACATACGGCTCAGGTGGTCATTCCGTTCACTTTACGTTCCTTGCTACTCTGTCACCACAATACCGGTGAACGTGCCAGGGTAGCTCACCGCCGCTACCCTGGCGACCCGGGCTCCCGGCAAGAAAATCGTCGCTTCGCGATGCCCTCAGCGTTTGCTCCAGGCTAATCGGGGACGGGCGGATGAAACGTCCCTGTAAAGCCGCCCTCGCCGCGCATCCATGCGCGTCGCCCCGGCCTTCCGTAAACGCTTCGGCGATTTTCAGCCGGACCATGACACCGCTGTAAGTCTCTTAATTCAATGGCGTAATATCATCGCTGAATTAAAGACAAAAATTACTGGGGAACCCTCAGCCCTGTGGGAGAGGGCCGGGGTGGGGGGAACACATCTGAGGTACTCCCATGAAATTCCCGCTCCTGTTCGCTCTCCTCGCCAGCACCCTGCAAACCGCCCTTTCCGCGCGGTCATGATGACGGCGGTATTCAGCGGGATGCTGGTTGCGACCCTCATCGGGATTGTTTTTATCCCCGCTCTGTTTGTGCTGTTCCAGCGCCTGCGTGAGTGGGGGCACCGGCTTACGGACTCGTGGCCCAGAGTTCGCAATGTTTTTGCACCAGCGAGGTCAGCGAACCGCCATTGTTGATGAAATCCCGCATCTGCTGCGCCTCGCTTTTGCCCTGTTTTAACAGCAGGGCAATCTCCGTGATGGCGCTGGTTGCGCCAAGTTTCCCGGCCGACGATGCAACCTGCTCCAGTAACCACGCGATATCCTCCGCAATGGTTTTTTGTTCCCCGGTATGGACGTCGGTCAATATTCCTTGCAGCCCATAGCGGCAGGCCTGGAACCGGTTAAAGCGATACAGCAGAAAATCGCGTTCCTGATGCTGGTAAGGCCGGGTGGTCAGCAGCCAGTGTGCGGTGGCCTGAATAAGCCCGGCGATATTAATGGCGTGTGAAAGCGTGAGTGGAGTATCCATCACCCGGACTTCCACCGTGCCAAAGTGCGGGCTTGGTCGAATATCCCAGTGTAAATCTTTAATACTGTCGACGATGCTGGTGGTGCTCAGGCGGCGAAACAGCCCCTCGAACGCCTGCCAGTTGTTCACCCACGGCATCGGGCCGTTATCCGGAAACCCGGAGAAGATATTGAGCCGCGACGAAGCAAAGCGGGTATCGGTGCCTTGCATATATGGCGATGCCGCTGCCAGGGCGATAAAGTGCGGCACAAAGCGTGACAGGCCGTGCAGCAGGTAAATGGCGTCATCTCCGGTCCGGCATCCGATATGCACGTGCTGGCCAAACACCGTGGCCTGCAAAATCAGATAACCAAACCGCTCCAGCGTGATGTTGTAGCGCTCGTCATCGCACACCTCCTGGCGCTGCCATTTTTGAAACGGATGCGTCCCTCCACCACAAATCTGAATCCGCTGGTCTGCCGCCACGCGCAGGATGCTCTGTTGCATGGCAGAAAATTGCGCTGCGGCCTGGTTAATGCCCTTACACACGCCTGTGGCGATTTCGAGCATACTCTCGGTGATATCGTGCTTCACTTCACCGGCGTTGATCTCATTTTTTACGGCGGTAATCAGTGCGGAAGAGTCCTGGCTGAGATCGTAGCCCGGTGGGTTAACCACCTGGAGTTCCAGCTCAATGCCGAGGGTGAAAGGTTCTGAGGCGTGAAAGTCGGGTAAAGGCATGGGGTGCTCCGTTGTCGGGGATACGTTGAGTATAGACAACGGCGTTATTGGCCCTTCTCGATCAACTTGTGGCTGAAAAACCTGGAATGCAATTTCGCTCAAGGATGAGCCCGATATTGCCGATATCGGGTAATACCCCTACCTACAAAAAGGCAATTAAGGATAAAAAATGAGCGACACCCCTTTCAAATGGACGTGCATTTCATGTGATAAGGACATTTCACAGGATCAGGAATACTGCGCAGAATGCGAAGAAAAGCGCTACAGGAAAATTGGGGGATTGTTATTCCTGCCATTACTCAATTTGTTACTGATCGCCTACGGTTATTTCACTTCTCTGGCAGTGACATTAAACGCCGGGCTATCGACGATGGGCCGCATTCAGGCATCCCAGTCGGCCTATCTGTTTATTGCCGTGGCGGTGAATTTCATTCTCCTGCTCTATATTATTTACACTGCCTCGCTCTTTTTCCGTAAGAAGAAAGAACTTCCTCTTGCGTATAGTGTTTTGATCGTGGTCGGCATCGTGATAATGCTGATTGACCGGGTCGTCACGTCCTGGCTGTTCCCCGCGATACCGATGAACTTTAGCCAGATAATGCCCATAGTCACGCACGTAATTTACGCCTGTATCTGGATACCGTACTTCCGTGCTTCCGTCCGGGCTAAAAAGACCTTTATTCGATAGTGGCGCAGGGCATTTACCCCAAATCCCTCGCCCCAAATCGCATTGTGTTTTACACTCCACGCTGCAAAAATTGAGTTAATGAACGATCAGACAGGCGGTAACAGCGATGAACGGTACAATCACAACGTGGTTTAAAGATAAAGGCTTTGGATTTATCAAAGATGAAAACGGTGACAACCGCTATTTTCATGTGATTAAGGTCGCGAACCCTGATCTGATCAAGAAAGATGCGGCGGTGACCTTTGAACCCACCACCAACAACAAAGGCTTGTCTGCCTACGCGGTGAAGGTTATCCCGGAAAGCCAGTACATCTACATTGCGGGCGAGCGGCTGAAACTCACCTCCATCAAATCTTTCGTGGTGTTCAGCGAGGAAGTACCGGCCGATACCAGCATTGATAAAGAAAATGCGGTGCTGTCGGTAGGGATCCTGATGAACAACATCAAACCCAAAAGCACGGCTAAGCCGGGTGAAATGCGCACGGTGAAGAAACTGGCCATCACCACCTTCCAGAAAACGACGCACATCTTCTCAGAAGATGAGATCGATATCGAAGCCACGGTAAAAATGCTGAAATAACAGAAGGCCGACACTCTGCGGAATGTCGGCCTTTTTTGCCCGCCTCAACGCGCTGTCATGTCTGATTCCTTCACAAAATCCGCCAGCAGCCAGACCATATCATGCAGCAGCTTTGTGAGTTCTTTTGCCACATCGGTTGGCAACGTCTTCCCCGCTATCGCATGAGTGAGAGCCTTCGCGTAGTCCACCTGTAACGAGGCGTCCTGCCAACATTCGGGTACGCAGGCGTTGAGTTTTTCGCCCGCAACGACCTGTTCAACCAGGTACGAAGGCAGGTCATTTTCGCAGTGAGCCCGCAACTGATTAAGCCCATGCAGAAGACGTTCGCAAAGTGCAGCATGGGTTTCGCGATCGTCGGTTTCGACTAACACGCTAACCCATGCAGCGCATGCTTCGCTCAGAACAATGGGATCCGCAGTATCGGGAAGCGGCCGGGTGAGAAGTTGGTGAATAACGTTTTCTTCAGATTGCGTGTGTGTCAGGGTAGGGTTTGTTGTCATGTGATTTTCCTTGTAAAAAAAAGCTCCTGGCCAACCAATACGTTCCTGTGCCGGTGAGTGGTAGCGCTGACGAAGGTAGGAATACCGCACACGACAAACGGTCAGCCTTTCGGCTACTCCACCAGCGCCACCATATCTTTAAAGGGGGGAACGCTGTCGCGACAATTTCATTGTCGTGTCATGAAAAACGGGTTCCTACGCCCGGTTGCGGATGCACCGCAACGCAGGCACTTTACGACCATGAAAAAACAAATAACAGTCTTATCCCTTGATGAAACAGGGTTACTTTTTCAGTTTGCGAGGCTCCTTCCAGAAAGGCCATCGCCCCACGGTACTACCCCATCCGGTGCTCGCCTTTTAGCATCGCCTCACGGTCAAACACCCGCTGGATCACCCCGTGCGCCATAAACGCCGCGCGGTCAGACATATGCGCAATTACATCTGCATCATGGCTCACCAGCAGATAGGTCATCCCGTGCTGTTGTTTAAGTCGGTTCAGCAGGTTGAGAATTTCCGCCTGCACGGACATGTCCAGCGCGGAAGTTGGTTCATCCAGCAGCAACAGCTGCGGGCGTAACAGCAAAGCGCGGGCGATAGCCACACGTTGCCGCTGCCCGCCGGAGAGCTGATGCGGATAACGTTTACCCGCATCGGCAGACAGCCCAACCTGCTGCAATGCATCTGCTACTTTTTCGGTAATCTGCGTTTCACCGTGGATTTTTAACGGCTCAGAGAGCGTGCGTGCGATAGTGTGGTTCGGGTGCAATGACGCCCACGGATCCTGAAATACCATCTGCACGTTGCGCCGCAGCGCGCCTTCAAAGCGGTGGCCTGTCTGCAAATGCTCACCCAGCACGGCAATGCTGCCGCTCCAGTCGTGTTGGAGCCCCGCCAGAACCCGCAAAATGGTGGATTTCCCGCAACCGGATTCACCAATCAGGCTGAAGGTTTCGCCTTTCCCGATTGCAAAGCTGGCTGCGGATACCGCGGTTTTTTCCCCGAAGGTGACCTGGAGCTGATTAACTTCAACGAGTGCCATTGTTCGCCTCCTTCCATGGCTGAGTGCGGTCAAGCGTTGGCAGCATCTGGCCGAACGTGCTGGCGTCAGGACGGCAGGTCCAGAGCGTGCGCGTATACGGGTGAGTGGCTTGCGGCAACTGATTTGCCGCCATCTCATCGACTTTTTCGCCCTGATACATCACCAGCACGCGGTCGCAATGTTCCGCCACCAGCGGCAGGTCGTGGCTAATCAGCAGCATCGCCATCTGACGCTCTTCACACTGCTGCACCAGAAGTTCGAGGATCTGGTTACGCAGGCGGGCGTCCAGCGCCGAGGTGGGTTCATCGGCAATCAGTACCTGCGGGTTGTTAATCAGCGCGATGGCAATCATCACGCGTTGCCCCATACCGCCCGAAAGCTCGCCGGGATAGCGCGTCAGCACATTGTCGGTTAGCCCGACGGCGCGAATAATGTCGTGGATGCGCGCCAGACGCTCCGATCTCGGCAGGGACTGATGCAGGGTTAAGGCCTCTTCAAGCTGGGCGGCCACGTTTTTCACCGGGTTCAGGGCGTAGCGCGGATCCTGAAGCACCATCGCAATACGGTTGCCGCGCAGCGCCTGCCAGCGTTTGTTATTCAGGGTCAGCAGGTCGTTGCCGAGCACGTTAAGCTGGCTTGCGCTCACGATGCCCGGCTTGCGCACCAGCCCCATCAGGGCGCGGGCGGACATGGATTTTCCTGAACCCGATTCCCCAACCAGCGCCAGGCGTTCATTGCCAAGCGTAAAGCTCAGGTTGTTAACCACGCGCGCGGTGGGGTAGTCGATATTCAGCGCATCGACGATGACGCGTTGTTCAGTCATGTTGCGGCTCCAGTACATCGCGCAGGCCATCGCCCAGCAGGTTAAATGCCAGGCTGGCAAACAGAATCGCACCGCCCGGAATGGCGGCAATCCACCACTGGTCAAAAATGACCTGCATCCCGTCGGCAATCATGGCTCCCCATTCCGCCATGGGTGGGCGTGCACCCAGGCCGAGGAACCCAAGCCCGGCGGCAGCCAGAATAATTCCGGCCAGATCGAGTGCCAGACGCACAATCGCAGACGGCAGACACAGCGGCAGAATGTGGCCGAACAGCAGCCGGAATCCGCGGATCCCCATCATCCCGGCAGCGGCCAGATAGTCGCTGTGACGCAGGCGCTGAATTTCACTGCGTGCCTGACGTGCATAGGCAGGCCAGGTGGTCAAAGCCAGCGCCAGCGCCCCGTTCACCAGCCCCGGGCCAAGCATGGCGACAAACGCGAAGGCGAGGATCAGACGCGGCATCGACATCACCACATCGGTAAAGCGCATCAGCACCCGCTCCAGCCAGCCGCCGTAAAACCCGGACAAAATCCCCACCAGCAGGCCAGCGGGCAGGGTGATGACGGTGACCAGCGCAACCAGCCCCAGCGCGGGACGCGTACCGTAGATCAGACGTGAAAGCAGGTCGCGACCGTAGCTGTCAGTTCCCAGCCAGTGCTGGGCGTTGGGGGCCTGTAAGCGTGCGGCGGCGTCCTGCCAGTTAGGGTCACGCGGTGCAAGCCATGGAGCAAACAGCGCAACAGACACCAGCAGCGCGATGGCGATAAGCCCGCAAAACGCCGCAGGAGAGCGGCGCAGGCGGCGTAAAAAGAGATAAAACGGCATTAGCGCACCCTGGGATCGGTTGCCCGCACAAGCAGGTCGGTAAGGTTATTGATCAGCACAAAACAGACGCCAATGAGCAACGTGCCGCCCATCACCGCTGTGGTATCGCCCGCAAACAGTGCGGTGGTGAGATAGCGCCCGATACCCGGCCAGGAGAAGACGGTTTCAGTTAATACCGCGCCTTCCAGCATACTGGTGTAGGCGAGGGCAATCACCGTCAGCAGGGTGCTGCGAATATTCGGCAGGACGTGGCGCAGCAGAATGGTCATCTCCCCGGCACCTTTGGCGCGAGCGAGCAGAATGTACTCTTTGTTCATCTCGCTCAGGCACGCTGAACGCGTCAGGCGGGTGATGCTCGCCAGCGAGTAATAGGCCAGCAAGAGTACCGGCAGCACCAGATGGCTGATGGCATTTCTGAAGGCGTCCCGGTCACCGGAAAGCCAGGTATCGACAAGCGCAAACCCGGTACGAGGCTCAACGGTAAACTGCCAGACATCATCGAGCCTGCCGGGGCCGGCGCTCCACTGGAGCTTCGCGTAGAACAGCGCCAGCATCAGCAGGCCGAGCCAGAAAATCGGTACCGAGTTGCCGAGCAGGGTAAGCGTGCGGATCGTCAAATCGAGCGCTGTACCGGCGTAGCGGGCGCACAGCACGCCCGCGATCACGCCGAGTAAGGCACCGATAATCAGCGCCAGGGTTGCCAGCTCCAGCGTGGCGGGGAACGCGTGCAACAAATCCTGCAATACCGGCTGTCCGGTGGCGCTGGCGGTGCCTAAATCGCCATGAGCAAGGTTTTGCACGTAATGCCAGAACTGCACGGGCAGCGGTTGATCCAGACCGAGCTGGTGGCGAACCTGATCGTAAGTGGACTGGCTGGCGTGATCGCCGACGATCTGCAAGACGCGATCGACGGGGGAAAATGCGGAAAGCGCAAACGTGATGAGCAACAGCCCGAAGAGCGTGAGCATCAGGGTCAGCAAGCCCTGAAGCACGCGCGTCACGTGGGTGGAAAGATGTGGCATGGGAAATCTCTTCATGCCGGGTGGCGGCGTCGCCTTACCCGGCCTACAAAAACCGAGAACGTAGGCCGGGTAAGCGAAGCCGCCCCCCGGCAACAAGGGCAGATTACTTCGTGACGTTGTCGTACCAGACCATATCCGCGTTCAGCCCCTGCTGATAACCCTTCACGTTATCGCGCACCACAATCTGGGTTTTACCCTGATCGACGAACACGTACGGCGAGTTATGCTGCAACTCTTCCTGCATCTTCTTGTACAGATCCAGGCGCTTCGCCGGGTCAGGCTCGGCAACCGCGGCCAGCGTGGCTTTATTCAGCTCAGGGATTTTCCAACCGTTCAGGCCCGCCACGGTGCTGGATTTACCATCGTTCCAGGCGAATGCACTGGCGTTAGAGTGCGCATCGAAATAGTCCGGGATCCACAGACGGATCGCCGCCTGATGCTGTTTAGCACGTACGCGGGCATAGACCTGACTACCGGCGGCTGGCAGCAGATCTACCTTCACGCCGCCCTGGGCAAAACTGGCCTGCATGGATTGGGCGATGGTGATAAATGGCGGCTTGTTCTCCACGTCCAGCGTGAAGTGCGCATCCTTGATGCCCGCTTTAGCAAGAATTTCTTTCGCTTTTGCCGGATCAAACTTAAATGGATTGTCTTCCAGCGCCCCCGGCAGACCCACCGGCAGGAAGCTCTGGTGAACAAAATACTGGCCTTTCAGCAGGTCTTTGGTGATGCCGTCATAATCCACCAGCCAGCGAGACGCTTCCCAGAACGCCGGGTTGTTCAGCAGCGGGTTGGCGCTGTTGCCGGTGTTAAACACCAGGTAGTTTTGCTCGGCAGACGGAATGCTCAGTACCTTCACGCCGGATTTGCCTTCCAGCGCGCTGATCTGGTCAGCGCCCAGATCGCGGGCGACATCCGCATCACCCTGCTGGATCAGCAGGCGGCGGGAAGCCGGGTCGGGGACGTTTTTAATGATGATGCTTTTAAGCTTCGGCGCACTGCCAGGGGCGGTTTCGTTGGCTTCCAGTACGATGGCCTGATGCGGCTGGTAGACACGCATTTTAAACGCGCCGCTGCCCGCAGAGTGCATTTTCAGCCAGGCATTGCCGAAGTCGTTATCCTTCACATTCGCAGACACCAGTTTCTGATCAACGATAGAGGCAATCGGCGTGGAGAGGATATTCAGCGCCACGGACGGGCTGACGTCCGCCGTCCAGTGCAGGGTGAGCGTGTGGTCATCCACTTTCTTCAGCTGGCTTTCGATGTTGCTCGCGTCCCAGCCCAGCACGTTAAGGATAAACGCCGGGGATTTGTTCAGGGTTACGGCACGGGTATACGAGAAGATCACATCTTCCGGGCGCAGCGGGTTGCCGGAGGCAAATTTCGCATCAGGCTTAAGTTTGATGGTCAGGGTTTTTGCTGCCGCATCGGCCTGCCAGCTTTCGGCCAGAATCGGGGTGATTTTTTCCGGGTTAGAGCGGTCTGGCTGCACCAGACGCTGATACAGGCTTGGTACGGTCTGGATGCTGGAAAGTTCGTTGGCTTCTGCCGGGTCGAGACTCACAATGTCATCAAGACCTTGTGCGACAACCAGCGTGTTAGGTGGTGTGGCGGCGTTGGCAGTGGCAGAGAGCACGGCCAGTACCAGTAACGGCAGCAATTTTTTTGTCATAGCGATCCCTGGAAAGTCATTATTGTGATTGTTTTATGCACCGCTACGTTAGGCTGACTGACGTTTTCCGCAAAGTTTAAATTCTGCTTTGCTTATGCCTTCAGGATATAACGCATTCATATTGGCTATTAGCCCGAACGCTTTTCCGCCGCTTTTGAACCTGCTATAACAAAATCCTTACCTTTCAAGGAGTCATCCCTGTGCCGGAAATCAATCAACATGGTCAGACCGTTAACGATACCGTTCCCGACTGGAAAGGCGCGAGCGTCCTGACCCGTACACCGCTGGTGGGGCGCTATTGCCGTCTTGAACCGTTGGACCAAGAGCGGCATGCCGCCGATCTCTTTGATGCTTATGCGCTGGGGGATGACAGCGACTGGACGTGGCTTGCCAGCACACAGCCCGCAACGGTTGAAGAGACATCGCACTGGGTGCTCGGTAAAGTAATGGATGATGCGCTGGTGCCCTACGCGGTTATCGACTCACGCACCGACCATGCGGTGGGGCTGGTGAGCTATATGGCGATTGAACGGCTGATGGGGTCGGTAGAAATCGGCCACGTCACCTGGTCGCGAAAGATGAAAGGCTCCCGGATTGGCACCGAGACGGTGTGGCTGCTGCTGAAAAATGCCTTTGAGCGCGGCTATCGCCGCCTGGAATGGAAGTGCGATTCGATGAACGTGGCATCGCGCAATGCCGCAGAGCGTCTGGGGTTTATCTGGGAAGGGCGGCTACGACAGAAGCTAGTGCGCAAGGGGCGCAACCGCGATAGCGACATGCTTTCTATTATTGATAGCGAATGGTCAGCGCGTGATGCGCAGTTGCGCGCGTGGCTGGCACCGGAGAATTTTGACGAGGAAGGGCGGCAGGTGAAACGGCTGGACGAGTATCGCGGGTGATTTTCAGCCGGAACACGACAGCGCTGTAACTCTCTTATTTAACCAGAATAATTTCATCGTTTAAGGATCATAAAAATGAAAAACGGCAACCAATGTTGCCGTTTCGTTTTTACTTTCTCGCCAGCGCCACGGCGTGCTGCCACGCCTGCCAGCGATGCTGCAACCGCACATGTCGCGCCATATCCGGTGCAAATGTCACGTGTTCCGGCAGATACTGGCGAAGCTGTGCCGTCGTCAGATTCATCAACGCCTTGCGCGCCAGCAGTGCCGCGCCGGTGGCGGAAAGCTCTGCCACGTCGCTACGCATCACCGGGCAGCCAAGCAGGTCGGCCTGGTACTGCATCAGCCAGTCATTTTTGGTTGGCCCGCCGTCCACCATTAGCGCACTGAGCGTAAAACCCTGATGGGCGCGCATCGCGGTTATCACGTCGGCAATCTGGTAGGTAATCGACTCCAGCGCGGCGCGGATCAAGTGCGCACGTTTCACGCCGCGACTTAATCCGTGGATCAGCCCGCGCGCGTTTTCATCCCACCAGGGCGCGCCAAGCCCGGTCAGCGCCGGAACGAAAAACACCCCCAGGGTTGAATCGACCGTGCGGGGCAAGTCGTTCAGCGCCTGCGCCAGCTCCTGCGGCGGAAGTTCGCTCAGCCCCGTGCTGTCGGCCATCCACGCCACCGCATCTCCGGTGTGTGGAATATTTCCCTCAAGACCGTACACCAGCGTGTTCCCGTCGTGCCAGGCCACCGTGGTGGCAAGCGATGTCACGTCGCAATCGGCAGACATCACCGGAGCCATCACAGACGATCCCGTTCCGTAAGTGGCTTTCACGCAGCCTTCCGCCCCCAATCCATGAGCGAACAGCGCGGCGTGGGAATCGCCAATCATGGCCAGCACCGGAATGCCGTCAGGAATGGATGTCCAGCCCGATGTCGTGCCAAACAGGCCGCTCGACGGTTTAATGGCAGGCAGGGCTTCGCGCGGGATGCCAAACAACGCGAGCATGTCCGCATCCCAGTCACCCGTTTGCAGGTTCATCAGCTGCGTGCGCGACGCGTTGGCGTGATCGCAGTAAAAACTCTCGCCCTGTGTGAGCTGCCACAGCAGCCAGCTGTCGACGGTGCCAAGACAAATCTCCCCCTGTTCAGCAAGGGCCAAACCGTCAGCAGTGTTATCCAGCAGCCAGCGCATTTTGGAGGCAGAAAATAGTGGTGCCACCGGCAGGCCGGTGACGGCTTTGATCTGCTGCTCGTGACCATTCTCGCGCAGCGCGTGGCAAAACGCAGAGGTGCGGGAACACTGCCAGCTCAGGGCCGGGGCAATGGGCCGCCCTGTTGCCCGATACCAGCCCACCACGGTTTCACGCTGGTTGCTGATGGCTAACGCCGACACGCGTTCTGCGCCAACGGCTCCGATGGCGCGAGAGATGACATCCAGCGATGCTGCAAGCAGCAACTCTGCGGATTGCTCCACCCATCCCTCACGCGGGGTCTGGATCTCCAGTGTGCGCGAGAAGCGGGCCACGATAGTGCCGCTACCATCAAAGGCCACGGCTTTCGCGTTTGTAGTGCCCTCATCAAGGGCAATAATAATATCCTTGTTCACCGACATAGCGGCCTCCGGCCTTACTGGTGGAGATAGGTCGACACGCCAAGATAGCGGGTGAACGCTTCGTTGAGGATCTCTGCGCTGGAGGAGTGGTTCATGGCAACGTGATGCTCAAATCCGTTGCGGCAGATCCACGACAGCAGATTTTCCAGATGCGGAACCTGGATAACCGCGCGACACCCAACAGTATCCAGCGGATCGTCCACCGAACAGCCTTCGCCCACGTAGGCTTTGATTTCACCGGTCAGGTCGTCAGTGCTCAGGCGGAAGTAGGTCAGCGGGCCACTTTTCAGGCGGCCATGTACCGCGCCGCAGGTGTTCTCTTTGCCCACGGTGGTGCCGATGATGTCGGCCGTGCCCATGTGCGGGGTTTCCAGGCTGGCGGCGGCGAAGTTACCGCAGTGGAACAGCACGCACTTGTCGCGATCGTCGCCAAAGTTGTTGTTCCAGTCGGCAATGGAGGCCGGGTTCAGGTTGCTGCTGGCGAGGGCATACATGGAGAGTGCGCCCATCACGTCCACTTCGCAGGCGCTTGGCATCAGCTGGCCGGACATTACGCTCATGATCGAGCAAACGTTAATCCCGAGGTTTTCCTGCAATGACGTCCAGCACTGGATTGCGGTGGTGTCGATGTCGTTGGCGACAATCCATTCGCTCAGCACTACAAACAGTTTTGCCATCATGACCAGTTTGTCTGCCGGAATGCCGCTGGCATCGGCGTTATCGAGCAACAGTCGGCGTTTTTCATCGACGCGGATATCGTCATCACGCAGCAGTTTAATGCGGGTAAAGACTTCAGACAGATCGAGCGTTTCCACGGCAATGCCCAGCCGTTCCAGCAACTTCTCGCTGTAGCGTACGGTGTTAAAGCCCGCCGGACGCGCACCAATGGCCCCGACACGCACACCCCGCATACTGCTCACCACGCGGCAGACTTGCTCAAAACGACGGAGATCCTGCTCGAAGACTTCACCGCTGAGCGCGCAGACGTGCTGGGTCGTCAGGGTGAACGGGATGCCGTACTGGCGCAGGTTATTGCACAGTGAGATCTTGCCGCAGAAGCTGTCGCGGCGGGTGGCGAGGCCCATTTTGTCGAGATTATCTTCTTCGGCCTGCACCAGTACCGGCACGTTCAGGCCGGAAAGGCGCAGGGTTTCGGCAATCGCTTTTTCGTCACCAAAGTTAGGCAGCAGAACCACCACACCGTGAATGGCATCGCGATGGGCGCGGAACAGATCGGCACAGACTTTTGCGTCCTGACGGGTTTCAACCCCGCCAAGCTCCGTCTGGCTCGGGTCGAGCATAATGGTGTTGATGCCAAGACGGCCAAACAGCGCGATGGCCTGTTCACGCGCTTCTGCGACCAGGTAGCTTGGGAAAAATCCCCGGTTACCGATAATCACGCCCATGGTGAGTTGTTGAGGAATTCGGGACATTGCGTTCTCTCCAGTAAGATGTTGTTTTTATTTTTCAGGATGCCTGTTTTACGTGCAGTTCCCGGGCGTGTCTGATAACGCCTGCTGCATCTATTTCGTGGCGCGCGCGCGTCGAGGCGCGGTCGGCCGCAATCGCGTATTGCCCGTCAGGGATACCTAAACGGCGCAGCGGGATAGCGCACCCGGCTTCGGCCAGCACTTCCGCCACCAGGCTGCCAACGCCACCGTTCACATTGTGCTCTTCTACCGTCACCACGGCTTTGCACGGTTTGATGGCCGCCAGCAACGCTTTGGTATCACAAGGACGAATAGATGGAACACTGATAACACTGGCGTCAATACCTTCTGCGGCGAGTTGTGCGGCCGCTTCCACTATTTCATGTACGGTCGAGCCCATTGCAACCAGCGCTACGTCATGGCCCGCACGCACCACGTCGATGTTGCCCGGTGTAAAACGGTAGCTTTCATCGTGCAGTTCCGGCAGTGCTTTGCCGTCAAGACGGATATAGACCGGGCCGACGTGATCCAGGGCGTAGTCGATAATCTGACGACACTCTGCCGGGCTTGACGGAGCATAAATTTCGATATTGCCAAAACCGCGCATGATGGCGATATCGTCAATGCTGTGGTGGGTACTGGCGAGAGGGCCGTAGCTGGCACCGGCATTCAGGCCAAACAGTTTGACATTGGTGTTGTTGTAGCAAATATCGACTTTGATTTGCTCGTTGGCTCGGGAGATCAAAAACGGTGCGGCATTACAGGTGACCGCAATCTTGCCGCCAATCGCCAGCCCGGCGGCAGTGCCGACAAGGGTCTGCTCGGCGATCCCGACGTTCACCAGCCTGCCAGGGAAACGCTTGATAAACGGCGAAATTTTGGCAGTAGAGGTGGAATCTGCAACCACGGGAACCAGATCCAGCCCTCTGTCGACCGCATCGATAAAGGCATCTACCATTACGGTGGCGAGATGTTCGCTATTACTCATCTTTCAGTTCCTCCAGCGCCAGTTCAACTTCTTCGCCTTTTGGCACACGGTGGTGCCACTCCGGGCGGCCCTGAATAAAGGAGATCCCGGCGCCTTTCGTTGTGTGGGCGATCACCACGTGCGGCTTCCCGTTTGGCTGTAATCCTTCCAGCGTCGCCACCACATCAGCCATGTTATTGCCGCTGCATTCGGTCACTTCCATGCCAAACGCGCGCCACTTCTCATCCAGCGGATCGGTGTTGAGGATCTCTTTGGTTGAGCCCGCGAGTTGCAGGTTGTTTTTGTCGTTAATGATGACCAGGTTATCCAGCTGATAGTGGGCGGCAACCAGCGCCGCTTCCCAGTTACTGCCTTCCGCCAGCTCGCCGTCACCGGTCACCACAAAGACCCGGCGCTTGCTGTTATTGCGTTTCGCGGCCAGGGCGATGCCCACCGCAACCGGCAGGCCATGGCCGAGTGCGCCAGTATTCAGCTCAATGCCCGGGGTTTTGTGTTTCACCGGATGACCCGGCAGGTGAGAATCTGCGTGCTGATAAGTGGCAAGCCACTCCAGTGGGATAAAGCCAGCTTCGGCGAGCACGCAATAGTAACCGCCCACCGCATGACCTTTGGACTGGATATAGATATCGCGTTCGTCGCTGTCCTTCAGCTGCGGCGAGCAGTGGAGAATGCGGAAATAGAGCGCGGTGAGCAGCTCAACCTGAGAGAGATCTGCACCGGTGTGACCACCAGCGGGGCTTTCAGCATTCAGCACGATGATCCGCCGACGAATCGAGCGTGCCTTTTTTTCGAGCTCCACAACGGAGAGCGAAAACGGATTCATAAAACACCTCCTGAATTTATAATCTGTAATGAATAATTATTCCAGCAGGGTAAGAAAGAGC
The DNA here is from genome assembly GCF_052886895.1 of Enterobacter sp. C4G1. NCBI lineage: Bacteria > Pseudomonadati > Pseudomonadota > Gammaproteobacteria > Enterobacterales > Enterobacteriaceae > Enterobacter > Enterobacter sp. C4G1. Next base: position 2,290,269 of record NZ_JBQVVV010000001.1, read on the forward strand.
CCGTCTGACACGGGGTTTTTTACGTCATTGAATATATATTCAATGCTGATTTATTATTCATGATGATAAGATATGCCCGGATTCAGGGTTTGTCTACGCCCCGAACGGGCTCTTTGCAAAAAAAGCGAAAACGATCACATTCGGATCTCTTCAGGAAAGGCGCGTTCCCTTGTTATCTATTCATCAATGAATAAAAATACAGGTATGAAATCAGGGGGAACGCCATGTCAAAGCAGGATGAACAACGGTTGCTGGTGAAGATTGCCACGCTTTACTACAGCGAAAATAAAAAACAGTCCGAGATTGCCTCGCTGCTGCACCTCTCACAGTCTTTTGTATCACGTGCCTTAACGCGCTGCCAGAAAGAGGGGCTGGTCAAAATCACCGTCGTCCAGCCGACCAATATTTTTGTGTCGCTGGAGAAGGCGCTGGAAGAGCAGTACGGCATTCGCCAGGCCATTGTGGTGGATGTGGGGGACAACCCGACTAACGCACAGGTGAAACACGCGATTGGCAGTGCGGCAGCGCACTATGTTGAAACGCGCCTGCGCCCTGACGATCTGGTGGGAATTTCCTCCTGGAGTAGCACCATCCGTTGCATGGTGGATGAGATGCATCCACAGAATATCAGCGCCGCAGGGGTTATCCAGCTTTTGGGCGGTGTCGGGCCAAACGGTAACGTGCAGGCGACTATCCTGACGCAACAGCTGGCGGCGCATCTGGACTGTCCGGCGTGGCTGTTACCGTCGCAAAGTATTGAGCACTCCGTTGAAGAGCGCGCCCGGCTGGTGGGCAGCCCGGACGTGGCGGCAGTGGTCAGTAAATTTGCCGAAGTGGATGTAGCGATTGTGGGGATTGGCGAGCTGGAGCCGTCCCAGCTGCTGAAAAACTCCGGGAACTACTACAACGAAGATATGCTCAGGTTGCTGTCTGAGCGCGGTGCGGTAGGGGATATCTGCCTGCATTACTATGATGCGCAGGGCAAGCAGGTGCTGAGCCACGAAGAAGATCCGGTGATTGGCATGGAGCTTTCCCAGATCCGCGCCTGTCCGCAGGTGATTGCCCTGGCGGGTGGGCCAGAGAAGCGCAACGCTATTCGCGGGGCGCTGGAAGGGGACTATATCGATGTGTTAATCACCGATTACCCGACGGCAAGGAGTTTGTTGAAAGCGGAAGTGTAAGTTTTGCCGGGTGGCGGCTGCGCCTTACCCGGCCTACACATTTAATCGCTATTTCCCTTCCATTACCGCCTTCTGCGCCACCACCGCCGCTTTCTGCTGCATCCGGTTTTGCATCTGGTCGATAATGACCGCCACGATAATCACAATCCCTTTAATCACCATTTGCCAGAACTCACTCACGCCCATCATCACCAGCCCATCAGCCAGGAAGCCAATCACAAAAGCGCCAATCAGGGTGCCGAGAATGGTCCCGCGTCCGCCCGCCAGCGACGTCCCGCCAAGCACCACGGCGGCGATGGCGTTCATCTCAAAGGCTGTGCCGTTCGCCGGGTGGCTGGCCAGAAGCTGAGCCGAAACCACAATCCCGGCAATGGCCGCGCACAGGCCGGAGAGGGTATACACCAGCACTTTCACCTGTTTCACCTTCACGCCGGAAAGCTCCGCTGCACGCTCGTTATCGCCGATGGCGTACACGTGGCGGCCAAACGGCAGGCGGCGGGCGATATAGGCAATTACCACGGCCAGCACGATCATCATCCAGATGGCCCACGGAATGCCGAGCAGTGTGCCCGCGCCAATCTCGTCAAAGCCGGTATTGCCCAGCTGCGGGTTACCGGCAAGGCCGGGGAAGGTTTGCCCGTCGGAGGTTAGCATCGCCGTGCCGCGCAGCACGTACATGGTGCCCAGGGTGCAGATGAACGGCGCCACGTTGTAGCGGGTGATGATCCAGCCGTTCACCGCCCCAATCAGCGCTCCAATCAGCAGCACGATGGGGACAATCACCCAGACGCTCGGGAAGATGGCAATGCCAAACATCGGCAGAACAATGCCTTTGGTGATTAGCCAGCCGGCGACCATGCCGCACAGGCCAAGCGTGGCACCAATCGACAGGTCAATCCCGGCGGTAATGATCACAAAGGTGATCCCCAGCGCCAGGAACGCATTGATCGCGATGTGTTTAATCATGATCACCAGGCTGCCCGCAGAGAGGAAGCCTGGCACGGTAATGGTAAAGAAGCCGACAATCAGGAACAGCGCAATAAAGGTGCGCATTTTGAGCAGCAGAAGCAGGACATTTTCCCGGGAAAGCGCAGCCCCTTTTTGCGGTGCCAGCGCGACAGACTGTGTAGTTTTCATATCAGAACCCCTGAGCACTTGCCGTTACCAGTGCCGATTCTTCGGCCCGATCGCGAACGATATCGGCGGTGAGTTTGCCGCCGGACATCACCAGAATGCGGTCAGATACCGCCATAATTTCTTTTAAATCCGAGGTGGAAAAGACCACCGCAATCCCGCGTTTTGAAAGCTCCACCATCATGCGGAACACGTCGGCTTTCGCCCCGACGTCGATGCCCCGCGTGGGTTCGTCCAGGAACAGCACTTTCGGGTCCGTCAGCAGCGAGCGGCCTATCACCACTTTTTGCTGGTTACCGCCGCTCAGCGCCTGAATTTCGACTTCAGGTGATGAGACTTTGATCGACAGGTTGCCAATGGTGGAGGCCACCACCGCCTGCTCGTCCTTTTGCGAGATGGTTAACCCGCGTTGTAGCCGTCGCCACAGGCTGGCAATGGTCAGGTTGCTGGCGACCGATGAGCCGGGGAAAATCCCGGTGCGTTTGCGGTCTTCCGGTACCAGGCTCATGCCCATGCGGATGCGGTCGGCAGTCGAGAGCCGCTGCGGCACGGGTTTGCTGTCCAGCCACAGCTTGCCGAGGTAATTCCGCTGGGTGCCCAACATGCACTCGAACAGCTCAGTGCGCCCTGCGCCCATCAGGCCATAAATCCCGACGATTTCGCCCGCGTGAACCTGGAAGCTGACATCGTTCACCACCGAGTTACCTGCCGCGTTAACGCAGGTGATATGCTCGGCTTCCAGCACCGGTGCGCCAAACGTCCGCCCCGGCGAGAGGAAGTTGCTCACCGGATCGCTGCCCAGCATTTCACGCACAATCCAGGGCACGTCGATATCTTCCACCCGCGCTTCGGCCTGGAATTTACCGTCACGCAGAATGGTAATCACATCCCCAATCGCCATGAGCTCTTCCAGGCGGTGCGAGATATAGATGATGGAGACGCCCTGGTGGGTCAGCTCGCGGATCACGCGGAACAGAATATCGACTTCGGTTTTGCTGAGCGCCGATGTGGGCTCATCCAGGATCAGGATGTCGGCATCTTCCGCCAGCGCTTTGGCAATCTCGATCAGTTGCTGCTGCCCGACTTTCAGATTGCCGACCAGCTCGCGTGGGGAAATCGGCTGATCGAGCCGTTTTAGCAACGTGGCGGCGTGCGCTTCCTGTTCGCTTTCCTGAATCGGCATCAGCCCTTTTTGCCGCTCGCGGCCAAGGAAAATGTTCTCTGCCACGTTCAGGTTTTCAAACAGGTTCAACTCCTGGTGCACCATGCCGATACCCTGTGCTGCGGCATCCCGGGTATTGGCAAAATGAACCTGTTTGCCGTTAAGCCACATCTCACCGAGGCTTGGTTGCTGAACGCCCGCGAGGATTTTCATCAGCGTGGATTTTCCGGCACCGTTTTCGCCAATGATGACGTTCACTTTGCCGCGCCAGACGCGGTAGTCGACGTTATCCAGCGCGACAGTGCCAGGAAAGAGCATCGAAATGCCGCGCGTGCGCAGGATAATGTCGTCAGTCGGGATGTCGCTCATCACGGCGTCTCCTGTTTCAGTTCCAGCGCGGCGGCTTCATCAGCTTTGCCTGCAGTTATCGTGGTGGCGAAGGTCACGCTGGCGTTTTTACCGTTCCAGCTTTCATCCACTTTCGGCAGATGCGTCACTGCCTCGCGATTAAAGGCGCGAGAGAGCTGAGCAAACTGCACCTGATTGGTGAACTCTTCAAAGCGGAAACCGGCCGCATCGCGAATGGCATTGCCCCGCATCACCGGGCCGCTCTGGATCTCAAACGGCTGACCGTTAACCATCATCACCAGTTTTTGCTCGCGTTCGTTGCTGTTATCCACGCGCTCAATTTTGCCGGTCAGCCGGACAAAGACACTTTTCGGCGTGGAAGAGGGCGTTTTCAGCTGCGTGCTCAGCGCACTGGCATCCAGCGCGTGTTGTGACGCGGCATCCAGTACCCGTGACTGCCAGGTTTGTTGCGCGATCTGCTGGGGTGTCTGGTTGTCGAAGCTCGCTTTCGCGTTCGGATCGGCAGGCATAATCGGCTTGCCGTCCGCATCCAGATCCACCACCGTGCAGGCCGTCAGCAACAGGGCGGCGCACCCGATCAGCACAGCGCCCCATTGTTTTAACGACATATTGCCTCCGCTTATTTGCTGAGATTGAACATGCTCAGCTTGCTGGCGTTGGTGTCATCAATCAGCACGCAATCCATCAGCTGTTTCTCTTCCTTCTGCGCTTTGCCGTTTTTCAGGTAGTAATCCGCCTGCTCAACGGCCATCTGCGCCTGTTGCCAGCCAGGCTGCAACACGGTGGCTTTGATGTTGCTGTTTTTGACGATGGAATCGCGGGTGTAGTCGCTGCCGTCGAAGCCGACTACGATGACGTTATGTTTGCCAGCGGCTTTCAGAGCGGCTTCTGCACCCAGCGCCATGGTGTCGTTACCGGAGATCACGCCCACGATGTCGGGGTTGGTCTGCAAAATGGCTTCCATACGGGTGAAGGCTTCGGTCTGGCTCCAGTTGGCAGTTTGCTGCGCCACCATTTTCATGTCGGTGTAATCATCCAGTACGTCGTGGTAACCCTGTGAGCGGACGTGGGCGTTGGTGTCGGACTGGCGACCCAGCAGCTCAACGTATTTACCTTTGCCGTTCAGCAGCTTCGCGAACTTCTCGGCACCCAGTTGTGCGCCCTGATAGTTGTTCGACACGATCTGGGCGACGGCGACACCGGTTTTATTGATTTCGCGATCGATAAGGAATGCTGGTACGCCTGCGGATTTGGCTTTCTCCAGCGGGCCGACGGTGGCATCTGCCCCAGCATTATCAAGGATGATGGCCTTGGCCTTACGGGCAATGGCGGTTTCAATCAGCTGGTTTTGCTTGTTCACGTCGTCATCATGGGATGCCACCAGCACGGTATAGCCAAGCTCTTTTGCTTTAGCTGCCGCGCCGTCGGCTTCTGCCTTGAAGAACGGGTTGTCGTGAGAAGGGGTAATTATCGCGATAAGACCGTTTTCAGCAGCAAACAACGAGCCGGAAGCGGCAATCATAGAAGCGAACAGGGCGGTTTTTACAAAGGTCATCTTCATGCTTTTCTCCACATTGAATATTTATTCAATAATGATTTATTATTCAATTTAACGATAAAGCCGCCTTTCCGAACTGTCTACGGTTTAGGCAGCTAATTTCTTAAAAGGAGAATAGGATCACGATCCTGACGGGAAAGAGGGAGATCAGGTAAAAACGAAAGCACCTGCTCAGAGACAGGTGCTTAAAGAGGGACAAATTGTTGACGGTGCGATCAGGCCTGAAGCTCTTTACGCACCAGCTCTGAGCCGGCGCTTAAGGCATTGAGTTTGCCCTGGGCAACCTGGCGGGATAACGGCGCCATGCCGCAGTTGGTGGATGGATAGAGCTTATCGGCATCGACAAACTGAAGCGCTTTTCGCAATGTACTGGCCACCTCTTCTGGTGTTTCAACGGTATTCGTTGCAACGTCGATGGCGCCCACCATCACTTTTTTGCCGCGGATCAGTTCAAGCAGATCCATTGGCACGCGGGAGTTATGACACTCCAGCGAGATGATATCGATATTCGATGTTTGCAGTTTAGGGAAGGCTTCTTCGTACTGCCGCCACTCAGAACCCAGCGTTTTTTTCCAGTCGGTATTGGCTTTGATGCCATATCCGTAGCAGATATGTACTGCCGTTTCACACTTAAGCCCTTCAACGGCACGCTCTAACGCGGCAATGCCCCAGTCATTCACCTCATCAAAGAACACGTTAAAGGCAGGCTCATCAAACTGGATAATATCAACGCCAGCAGCTTCAAGCTCTTTGGCTTCCTGGTTGAGTATTTTGGCGAATTCCCAGGCTAACTTTTCGCGGCTCTTGTAGTGGTCGTCATAGAGCGTATCGATCATCGTCATCGGGCCGGGCAGCGCCCATTTAATCGGCTTGTTGGTGAGCTTGCGCAGGTATTTGGCATCGTCGACAAAAACGGGTTTTTGACGGGCGACCGCACCCACAACTGTCGGAACACTCGCGTCATAGCGATTACGAATTCGGACTGTTTCGCGTTTTTCAAAATCAACGCCGCTGAGGTGTTCAATAAACGTGGTGACAAAATGCTGACGCGTCTGTTCGCCGTCGCTGACAATATCGATGCCTGCACGCAGTTGATCATCCAGAGACAAACGCAGGGCATCCTGTTTCCCCAGAATTAACTCTTCATTTTGCAATTTCCACGGTGACCAGAGTGTTTCTGGTTGGGCAAGCCAGGACGGTTTAGGTAAGCTGCCCGCCGTCGACGTGGGAAGTAAAATTTTCATAATGGATGACCTTTTATATTTCGTTAATCAAAGAGAGTAATTAGCAGACCATTGCTCAAGAATTGTCTTGTAAGGTTTGATAAAGTTCTCTTCGGTATATTTTCCCTGTTCAATAGCCAGCTGACTCCGCTCTTCCCGGTCATAAACAATTTTGGTTAATGAATGATCCTGGTGATTCAGGTCAGGCTGATAGCATTGGCCTGCCGCAGAGTTGGCATTGTAAATTTCAGGTCGGTAAATCTTCTGGAATGTCTCCATAGTGCTGATGGTGCTGATCAGTTCAAGGTTAGAATAATCACTCAGCAAATCACCCGCAAAGAAGAATGCCAGAGGCGCTGCGCTATTTTTTGGCATGAAATAGCGAACCTGTAACCCCATTTTATTGAAGTATTGTTCAGTCAAAGAGGTGCCGTCTGGCTGGTACTCCAGGCCGAGAACAGGGTGCTGCACGCCGGTCTGATGATAGGTGTCTTTACTTGACACGCTCAGGCAGATAACCGGTGACTTTTTGAAGTTGGCCTTGTATTCACTGGAGTTGACGAAATGCCTGAAGATATTCCCGTGCAACTCGCCAAAGTTTTCAGGAATGCTGAACTGTGCCTGGTTTTTATTATATTCGGACAGTAATACGCTAAAGTCATAATCACGGACGTAAGAGGAGAAGTTATTCCCGACAATACCTTCAATACGTTCGTTGGTTTTTTTATCAATAATGCTGGTTTTCAATATTTCAATCGCCGGGAATACCGTGCTGTTACCTTCACTGCCGATATTCATTTCAACAGAGATAATATCCAGTTCAACCGAGTAGCGATCGCCTTTAGGATTATCCCAGTGCGCCAGCGTATTAAAACGATTGTTAATCATCACTAACGTGTTGCGCAAATTCTCCTGACGATTTTTCCCTCTGGCCAGATTAGCGAAGTTGGTCGTAATACGCGTGTTTTCAGAGGGGTTATAATTTTCATCGAAAGCACTGCGTTTAATCGCAAATGTAAAATTATTATTCATCGTACTGTGTATCCTGGGCTCTGAGATGAAAACGGTTCGCTTATCTGGCTATTCCTGCGTGGGCTGAGTTACTCAGTTGCCGTTTTCATGTTATGAATTAGTTAACATGGCATAATTTATGCCAGAGCCACTGGATGAGGAAAAGCGACTTAATTTCAATACAACATGAGTTATCTTCATGATCGGGGGAGGGCAGGGTGAGGAAGTTGAGCTTTACTCAACCAACAGCGTGCAAATATGGGCGTTAATCATCTTCCAGGCGAGGGTGAACGGCTTACCTTTGCTAAACGGCCCTGCGTCTTTTGTCAGCGCCAGAACGAGCGTCTTGTTATCCAGTTGGGTCACGCGCGCGCAGTCAAACCCCATGTATTCCTGTACCTGAGGAAAGAGGGCTTTAAACAGGCTCTCTTTGGCGCTGAAGGCAAGCGTCAGGGCAAGGGCGAAAGGATAACCTGAGCGGGAAAGCACGGCCTCTTCCTCTGTATCAATCACCCCGTCTTTGATTTCATGAGCTTCACTTTCAGCGAGGATGGCTTCGCAATCGATGCCGATAAGAGCATGTTGATTGCGGGTGGCGACCGCCATCGCCTGCGTGCCGCTGTGGGTGATGCTACCTGAAATATTCGCAGGCCAGATGGGCTCTCCGCTGGCACCGATGGCCGGGATAGTGCGGTCATTCAGGGCGCTGAGCGCGTGTGCAGCGGCGATCCGTCCTGCCAGGTGGTCGGCTTTGCGCTTGCGTCCGGCATCGGTCAGTTGGGTGTGGTGGGGGAGCCAGAGCAGATCGGCATCGGCGAAAGTCGTGGGATCGAAGGTGACGTGATGGACGGTGTGGCTGGCGAGAAGGAATGTGGTGTGGGTGGATTTCATGTTATTCCTTTTGAGTTTGTGCGGCCTGATGCCCTCACCCCGACCCTCTCCCACAGGGAGAGGGAGCAAACACAAAAAACGGCAACCGAGGTTGCCGTTTTGATTTTACCTTGCTTAGAAGTGCGTATTCACACTCATATACCAGGTACGGCCAGGTTCATTATACGTGTACGCACCCGCACCGTACATATATGCACCCGTCGTGGTGTTACCCGTGGTCTGGGCATTACCCGCACGCCACTGACGCTTGTCAAAGACGTTATCCACGCCGCCAGTCAGGCTGACGTTTTTGGTCACATCCCAGGTCGCACTCAGGCCAACAATGCTGTACGGGCTGACTTCATCTTTCTCAGAGCCGGTAACAGGCTGACCTTTGTAGTTGTATTTCTTCGGCTGCTGCTTGCCGTACCAGGTGAAGGTCGATTGCAGCGACACATCCTCTTGTACCTGCCAGCTCAGGGTAGAGTTCAGCGTGTACTCTGGGATGATCGACAGACGATCGCCCGTCTCCTTGTTCTTGCTTTGCAGCATATAGGTAATGTTGTTGGTCCAGTTGATCGTATCGCTTACCGGTACGTTCAGTGAGCCTTCCAGACCTTCTACCACGGCTTTCGGAACGTTTTCCCACTGGTAGATATCGGTCTGAACTTTACCGGAAGAGGTATGGCCAATTGGCGCATAACCCGCTTCAATCTTGTCGCGGTAGTCGTTGCGGAACCAGGTCACACCCGCCTGCCAGCCGTTGTGTTTCCACTCCAGACCAATCTCTTTGTTGATGCTGGTTTCAGCTTTCAGGTCGTCGTTACCCATCATGTAACAGCCCACGCCGTCAGAGCTTGCATAGCAACCCTGGCCTTTGCTGTACAACAGGTAGTTCGGGTTCGTCTGGTACAGGCTTGGCGCTTTATAAGCACGCGCAATACCCATCTTCAGGGTGAAATCATCGCCCAGGCCTTGCGACAGGTTCAGGGACGGGCTCCAGTTGTTGCCCACAATGGTGTGATGATCGAAACGCAGCGCCGGGGTCAGCATGGTGCTGTCGGTCAACTCCATGTTGTTTTCCGCGAACAGGGAGAAGATCTCAGCCGATGAATATGGGCTACGATCGTTGCTCATGCCCGGGATCGTACCGCCTTGCTGAGTCTGGGTGTTAGAGGTGGAATCTTTCATCCGCTGCTGGTTCCACTCAGTACCCAGGGTCAGGTTCTGGTTGACCAGGAAATCAATCGGCAGGTTGATTTCACTGTGCAGCATCACGTCAGACAGGTCGGTGTCGGTGAACTTATTGCTGTTGAACAAGCCTTCCAGACCGCCTGCCAGCCCTTCGCCCAGACGGGAGTTACGGGTGTGCTCATACTGCGCCCAGTTGCTGGTGGTGATGCCATTATCCCAGCCGCCGTTCCAGCTCACGGCAAAGTTCTGGCGGTAAATACGGTTAGTCTCTTTACCGTAGTTTTTCTTCACCAGGCCGTTGGAGCTGTTGTCGTTGTTGGTGTTCTGCGTGTCGCCCGCGTAGAGGTTGTTCTGGCGGCTGTAGCCCGCTTCAAACTCCAGGGACTGCATTGGCGCAAAGTCCCAACGCACCACGCCGTTGATGTCTTTGTTTTCTACCCCTTCACGGCCTGCTGGCAGCGTGTCGGCATAAGCACCGGTACGTTCAGATTCATGACCCTGGTTGATATCCCGCGCATCGGCCTGGGTTTTATCCAGGTTACCGTACATACGGAAGCTGAAATCGCCGCCCAGCGGGCCGCTCAGGCTGAAGTTGGTACGCTTGGTCGAACCTTCGTCCTTATGTTCTGGCGCATTCAGGTAGGTGTTCCAGGAACCATGCCACTGGTTGTCGAAATTCTTGGTGATGATGTTTACCACACCACCTGCCGCACCGTTACCGTAACGCGCTGCCGCCGGGCCACGGATAACGTCGATACGCTCGATCATTTCCGGTGGAACCCAGCCGGTATCGCCACGGGTATCACGCTCGCCACGCCAGCCCAGACGGATGGAGTTACGGCTGGTAACCGGCTTACCATCGATCAGGATCAGGGTGTTTTCAGGGCCCATACCACGGATATCAATCTGACGGTTATTACCGCGCTGGCCGCTGGTGGAGTTACCGGTCAGGTTTACACCAGGCATAGTACGGATGATTTCGGCAACGTCGCGGGCGGGAGGATTTTTACGGATTTGATCGGCCGTAATGGTCGATACGCCAGGCGCTTGCAGATTCTGCTCAGCGGCGGTGATCACCATCGTGTCTTCGTGCTGCGCGGTGGTGGTTTTGTCGTCTGCCAGGGCTGGCAGTGCGACGCCGTAAATCCCTAAGTTGACCAGCAAGGCCAGGGAGTGAATCTTCTTATTCATTGTACGTCCTGCTTTTCGCGCCGCATCCCCTGGCTCCGTTCCCGAAAGGGAGAGGAGGCGGCATGTTGTCACCCGCATTTGCATAAGCAGCCCTGTCCTCGAGCGCACACAATGCGTGGCATGTTTATTTTATGAGCGCGCTTCCCACAGCGCGGGCACTACGCTATTGCAAATGCAAATAGTTATCAATAATATTATCAATAAATTTTGTCTTGTAACAAAAAAAGACACGATAAACATGAGGTTAAAAGCGTGACGGCGTTAACAACGGGAAGTGATGCCTGGTGGCAGTCAAAAAACGGCCCTGAATGGGTGTGTGAAAAGGGGAGGTATCGCGTCACATTCTGGTGGCGTGACCCGGCAGGAACACAGGCATCTTCGGCGGTGAAGCGCGTCTGGCTCTATATCACCGGCGTTACCGATCACCATCAGAATGCCCGCCCGCAATCTCTCGAACGCCTTCCCGGAACCGACATCTGGCAATGGCAGGGCGAGTTCAGCCCGCAGTGGCGCGGCAGCTACTGTTTTATCCCTTCTGAGAACGAACATGATTTTGCCGATGCGGTATTTCACGGTGAGCAGCCTGACCGCATGGCGCTGCGTGAAGGCTGGCGCAAGCTGCTGCCCAACGCGGTGTGCGATCCGCTGAATCCGCAGAGCTGGCGAGGTGGGCGCGGACATCCGGTATCGGCGCTGGAAATGCCTGAAGCACCGGTTCAGCCTGGCTGGGACCGCCCTGATACCCCTTACCGGCAGCCGGTCTGTATCGAATGGCACAGCGAGCGGCTGCGCAACCGTCGCCGCGTGTGGATTTTCACCACTGGTGATGCCAGCCCGGACAGCCCGCTGGCGGTGTTGCTCGACGGGCAGTTTTGGGCCGAAAGCCTGCCCGTATGGCCAGCACTGGCGTCACTGACGGCTGAGCGCAAATTGCCGCCGGCGGTCTATCTCCTGATCGATGTTATCGACACCGCTCACCGCAGCGTTGAGCTGCCCTGCAACCCCGATTTCTGGCTGGCGGTGCAGGAAGAACTTCTCCCGCTGGTGAAAACCACCGCGCCATTCAGTGACCGCGCCGACCGCACGGTCGTGGCAGGGCAAAGCTTTGGCGGGCTCTCTTCTCTTTATGCTGGTCTTAACTGGCCGCAGCGTTTTGGCTGCGTGCTCAGCCAGTCTGGCTCCTACTGGTGGCCGCACCGTGGTGCGCAGCAGGACGGGCTGCTTATCGAACAACTTAAAGCGGGTGAAAAAACCGCACGCGGGCTGCGCATTGTCCTTGAGGCGGGGCGCAACGAACCGCTTATCTTCCACGCAAATCAGGCGATTTACGCCGAGCTACAACACACTCAGCAGCAGGTTTACTGGCGTCAGGTTGACGGCGGACATGATGCGCTTTGCTGGCGCGGTGGGCTGACACAGGGGCTGATGACGCTCTGGCAGCCGCTTATTCAATAACGGAGTCTGTATGGAATTCAGTAATCCTTTCGATAATCCGCAGGGACAGTTCGCCATTTTGTGTAACGACCAGGTGGAATTCAGCCTGTGGCCGCAACAGTGCGCATTGCCTGCTGGCTGGCGTGTGGTGTGCGAACCGCAATCCCAGGAAGCGTGCCAGCAGTGGCTGGCAGAACACTGGCATACGCTTACACCTTCCCATTTTGCGGGAGAACGCGCATGAGCAAGCATCTTCCCCTCGTCGCCGCGCAGCCGGGGATCTGGATGGCAGAGCAACTTTCCACGTTGCCGAACGCCTGGAGTGTGGCGCATTACACCGAGCTGAAAGGCGATGTTGATGCGCCATTGCTGGCAAAAGCGATAGTCGCAGGCATGATGCAGGCCGACACATTACGCACGCGCTTTACAGAAGATAATGGCGAGGTGTGGCAGTGGGTAGACGATGCCATGTCGCTGCCTGAGCCGTCGATCGTAAAGGCCGGTTCTCACGCCGCAGCCGTGGCGCTGATGGAGGCCGATCTTAACCAGAACCTGCGCGTGGACAGCGGTCATCCGCTGGCGTTTCATCAGCTGATTCAGGTCGGTGAACGTCACTGGTACTGGTATCAGCGTTATCATCACTTAGTGGTGGATGGCTTCAGTTTCCCGGCCATTACCCGCCAGATCGCTGCCATTTATACGTCATTGAGAAAGGGCGAAACCCCGCCAGTATCACCCTTTACACCGTTTGCTGAGGTGGTGGATGAGTACCAGCGCTATCGCGACAGCGAGGCGTATCAGCGCGATGGCGCATTCTGGGCAGAGCAGCGTAAGCAGCTCCCTTCTCCGGTGTCGCTTTCTTCCGCGCCGTTGCCGGGGCGTGCAGCCACTACCGACATTCTGCGGTTAAAAGTGGTTGCCGATAGCCGCGCCTTTAGCCAGCTGGCACAGGCAGCAGGGCAGGTGCAGCGTACCGATCTGGCGCTCGCGCTGGTGGCGCTGTGGCTTGGGCGCTTGACCGGGCGGCTGGACTACGCCGCCGGGTTTATCTTTATGCGCCGCATGGGTTCGGCGGCGCTCACCGCAACTGGCCCGGTACTTAACGTCTTGCCGATGGCGGTCAATATCGCCCCGCAGGAGAGCCTGCCGGAGCTGGCACTGCGTCTTGCAAATCAGCTGAAAAAGATGCGCCGCCATCAGCGTTATGACGCCGAACAGATTGTTCGCGACAGCGGGCGTGCGGCAGGGGATGACGCCCTGTTTGGCCCGGTGCTTAACGTCAAAGTGTTTGACTACCAGCTGGACATCGACGGCGTGGAGGCCACGACCCACACGCTGGCAACGGGGCCGGTGAACGATCTGGAGCTGGCGCTATTCCCGGATGAACAGGGTGGGCTGAGCATTGAGATCCTTGCCAATAAACAGCGCTACGACGAGGCAACGCTCACACGCCACGTGGCGCGCCTGAACGCGATGCTGACGCAGTTTGCCGCCAACCCGGACCTGCGCTGTGGTGAAGTAGAAACCGTCTCTGAAGCAGAATATCAGCAGCTCGCGCGCATCAATGACACCGGGCTGGCGTTACCCTCTGCCACGCTTGCCCAACTGGTGGCGGAACAGGCGAGCAAAACGCCGGACGCGCCCGCGCTGGCGGATGCGCATATCGAGCTGAACTACCGCCAGATGCGCGAGCAGGTGGTGGCGCTGGCAACCCTGCTGCGTGAACATGGCGTGAAGCCGGGCGACAGTGTGGCAGTGGCCTTGCCGCGCTCGGTGTTCCTGACTCTGGCGCTGCACGGCATTGTGGAAGCGGGGGCCGCCTGGCTGCCGCTGGACACCGGCTACCCGGACGACCGCCTGCGGATGATGCTGGAAGACGCGAAGCCGTCTCTGCTTATCACCACCGACGAACAGCTTCCGCGCTTTAGCGATCTGCCGATAACGTCATTTAGTTACAACACACTATTGCCTGCTGCGGGCCACGAACCGCTCAACCTGGCGAAGCCGGAGCAGACGGCGTATATCATCTTTACCTCCGGCTCCACGGGCCGCCCGAAAGGGGTGATGGTCGGGCATACCGCCATCGTCAACCGCCTGATGTGGATGCAGGATCACTATCCGCTGGACGCGCGTGATGTGGTGGCACAAAAAACGCCGTGTAGCTTTGACGTGTCGGTGTGGGAATTCTGGTGGCCGTTTATCGCTGGCGCGAAGCTGGTGATGGCCGAGCCAGAGGCGCATCGCGATCCGCAGGCTATGCAGAGTTTCTTCGCCCATTACGGCGTCACCACGACTCACTTTGTGCCGTCGATGCTGGCGGCATTTGTGGCCTCGCTGACGCCGGAAAATGCCGACTGCTGCAAAACGCTGAAACAGGTGTTCTGTAGCGGGGAAGCGCTGCCAGCCGAACTGTGCCGCGAGTGGGAACAGCTTACCGGCGCACCGCTGCATAACCTGTATGGCCCAACGGAAGCGGCTGTGGACGTGAGCTGGTATCCGGCGTTTGGTCCTGAACTGGCGGCGGTTGACGGCAACAGCGTGCCGATTGGTTTCCCGGTGTGGAATACGGGGCTGCGCATTCTGGATGCGATGATGCGCCCGGTGCCGTTTGGCGTGGCGGGCGATCTGTATCTTACCGGGATTCAGCTGGCGCAGGGCTATCTGGGGCGCCCGGATCTGACGGCGAGCCGCTTTATTGCCGACCCGTTTGCGCCGGGCGAGCGTATGTATCGCACCGGGGACGTTGCCCGCTGGCTGGATAACGGCGCGGTGGAATATTTAGGCCGCAGCGACGATCAGCTGAAAATTCGTGGTCAGCGTATCGAGTTGGGTGAAATCGACCGGGCGATGCTCTCGCTGCCGGACGTGGCGCAGGCCGTGGCGCACGCCTGTGTGTTCAACCAGGCGGCGGCAACCGGCGGCGATGCCCGTCAGCTGGTGGGGTACATCGTTTCGGAATCCGGTTTACCGCTCGACAGGGAGGCGCTTCTGGTCGCGCTGAAAGCACAGTTGCCGCCGCATATGGTGCCGGTGGTGTTGTTGCAAATCAGTTCCCTGCCGCTCTCGGCCAACGGTAAGCTTGACCGCAAGGCACTGCCGCTACCGGAGCTGACCAGCAAAACCTCTGGCCGTACGCCGGAAAGCAAAACCGAAGTGGCCGTGGCGCAGGCGTTTTCCACCTTGCTGGGCTGCGAGGTGAATGATACTGAAGCCGACTTCTTTGCGCTTGGCGGGCATTCGCTGCTGGCGATGCGCCTGGCGGCACAGCTTAGCCGCGCGTTCGGGCGCAAGGTGACGCCGGGGCAGATTATGGTGGCCTCGACGGTCAGCAAGCTTAGCGGTTTGCTTGAGTCGCAGATGAGCGATGAACAGGCACAGCGTCTGGGGTATGAAACCCTGTTGCCGCTGCGTGAAAGCCACGGCCCGACGCTGTTCTGTTTCCATCCGGCATCCGGTTTTGCCTGGCAGTTTAGCGTGCTGGCGCGCTACCTCAGCCCGCGCTGGTCGATAACAGGCATTCAGTCCCCGCGTCCGGACGGGCCGATGCAGCAGTGCGCCGATCTGGATGGCGTAATCGGGCATCATCTGGCGACACTGCGCGCGCAGCAGCCGCACGGGCCGTACTATTTGCTGGGCTATTCGCTGGGCGGCACGCTGGCGCAGGGGGTTGCCGCGCGTCTGCGTGAGCAGGGTGAAACGGTCGCATTCCTCGGCCTGCTGGATACCTGGCCGCCGGAAACGCAAAACTGGGCGGAGAAAGAGGCCAACGGTCTTGACCCGGCAGTGCTGGCGGAAATTGAGCGCGAGCGTCAGGCGTTTATCGCGGCGCAGCAGGGGCAGGGTTCCAGCGAACTGTTTACCGCTATTGAAGGCAACTACGCTGATGCAGTGCGGTTGCTGACCACGGCACACAGTTCGCGCTTTGACGGCAAAGCGACGCTGTTTGTCGCCGAGCGCACGCGAACCCAGGACCCGCGTCAGGCATGGGCGCCGTGGGTGGGGGAACTTGAGGTTTACAGCCAGGATTGCGCCCACGTGGATATCATTTCACCGCAGGCGTTTGAGAAGATTGGGCCGGTATTGAAGGATATACTGGGATAGTGCGAATGCCCGTTGGGAGCACAATGTAGGCCGGGTAAGGCGAAGCCGCCACCCGGCGTTTACCGCCGTCCCAACGGCACCACCAGCGGCGTAGCCGCCACAGGATCTGCAATAATCATGCAGCGCATTCCGTAGATCCGCTCGATAAGCTCCGGCGTCACAATCTCTTTCGGCGCGCCCTGCGCCACAATCTGGCCATCCCGCAGTGCAATCAGGTGCGTGGCGTAACGGCAGGCCTGATTTAAATCATGCAGCACCGCCGCCAGGGTATAACCCTGCGTGCGGTTCAGTTCGCTTAACAATTCCAGCAGATCAATCTGGTGGCTGATATCAAGCCAGGTCGTGGGCTCGTCCAGCAGCATAATCGACGTTTCCTGAGCCAGCACCATGGCTATCCACGCGCGCTGGCGCTGCCCGCCGGAAAGGGTATCCACACTTTGCTGAGCGAGTTCAGTAATGCCCGTCGCCTGCATTGCGCGATTCACCGCGTCGTCATCCTCTTTACGCCAGCGGGTGAACAGCGGCTGATGGGGATAACGCCCGCGCGCCACCAGCTCCTGCACCGTGATATCCCCCGGCGTGGTGGCATTTTGCGCCAGCAGCCCGATGCGCCTGGCCACCTCTTTACTGGCAAAGCGCTGGATCTGCTCGCCATCAAGGTACACGCTGCCGTGAACCGGCGTCATCAGGCGGCTCAGCGTTCGCAGCAGGGTCGATTTACCGCAGCCGTTCGGCCCGATAATCGCCGTAAAATGGCCGTCCGGGATCGCCACGGTCAAATCCTTAGCAATGATTTTTTTACCGTAGCCGAGGGTTAAGTTGTCGCCGCGCAAGCGGGTTGCTGTCTCTGTCATTTCTTGCGTGACTCCTGAACTAACAAGATGATGAGGTAAATACCGCCCAGGCTGACAGTCACCACGCCCACCGGAAGTTGATAAGGCATAAACAGCTGCTGAGCGCACAGGTCGGCGGCCAGCAACAGCAGCGAACCGCACAGCGCGGCCTGGGTTAACCCCCAGCGTGCGGTGCCGGAAAGACGCCGGGCAATATGTGGCGCAACCAGCGCAATAAATGAAATTGGCCCGGCGATGGCGGTGGCGGCAGCGGTCAGCAGCACGGCCACCAGCATCAGTATCAGACGTGAACGCTCGACGCTGACCCCCAGCGCGCACGCGCTGTCATCACCCATCTCCAGTAAACGCATCCGGCGGACCAGTAGCAGCGCGCCGATAAACATCAGCAGGATCAGCGGTGCGGCAGGCCAGGTTTTAGCCCATGTCAGGCCGTTCAGCGAGCCGGCATACCACAGCCCTGCGGAAAGCGCCGTTTCCAGAGACGCCTGCAATAACAGCCAGGTGTTGAAGGCCATCAGCATGGCGCGCACGCCAATACCGATGATGATCAAACGGAAGGTGTCGATGCCGTTACGCCAGGCCAGCGCCCAGATAACCAGCGACGTCAAAATGCCCCCGGCCATCGCGGTAAAGGTAATGGCCGTCAGGTGCTGACCAAACAGTACCATCGCCACCAGCACGCCACTCCAGGCACCGGTATTGAGGCCCATCACGTCCGGGCTGCCGAGCGGGTTGCGCATCAGTGACTGGAAAATGGCCCCGCTGACGCCCAGCGCCGCCCCCACCAGAATGGCCATCGCGACGCGTGGCAGCCGCCATTCGGTGACGACCATGGTGATATTACGCGGTGCGCTGCCGGTCAGGGCGTTAAAGACCTGGGCAAAATCGAGCGTCACCGCGCCGCTGCGCAGGCTCCAGACCGCCAGCAACACGCTGGCGAGAGTCAGCAGGAACACGCTGGTGAGTAAACGACGGGACGGGGCCATCATGCGCCACCTCCACGTTTACGCCGTACCAGGAAAATCAGCACTGGCGCACCAATAAACGCGCTCACCACCGACACGCGCAGTTCGCCGGGAACCAAAAGGCGACCCACAACATCGGCAAATAACAGCAGGGCAGGGGTGGCAAGCAGCGTGACGGGTAGCGACCAGCGGTGATCGGCGCCCACCAGCCAGCGTGCCATATGCGGCATCATCAGGCCGATAAAGGCAATCGGGCCAACCACTGCCGTTGCGCTGCCGCACAGTACGGTGATCGCGAGAAGTCCAATTAATTGCGTGCGTGCTACCCGGTTGCCGAGAGCGGTGGCGGTGTCGCTGCCAAGACTCAGGCTATTGAGCGAGCGGCTCAACAACAGCGCCACGGCGGCAGCAAGCGTCACCGGGATGATGACGGCCTTCAGGGTCTCAAGCGTGCGGATATCCAGCGAACCGGCCTGCCAGAAACGCAGCTGATCGTAAACGTCCGGGTTCAGCAGGGCGATGCCGCTGGTTAACCCTTCCAGCACCGCCGCAAGGGCAACGCCCGCCAGCGTCAACCGTACCGGGCTGAGCTGCCCTCCGCCCTGGCTGCCGGTAAACGCCACCACCAGTGATGCCGCCAGTGCGCCGCAAAAAGCCATCACCAGTTGTTCAGAGGGCGACGTTAAACCAAACAGCGCTGCGCCAAGCACGATGGCAAAACTCGCGCCGGAGTTAACGCCCAGAATGCCCGGGTCGGCCAGTGGATTACGGGTGAGCGTTTGCATCAGTGCCCCGGCAAGACCCAGCGCGCCACCGGCCAGCAATCCGGCAAGAGTTCGGGGCAGGCGAGCATCCAGCACGATGGTGCAGTCGGCACTCTGACAGGTGCCAGAGAGCGCATCGGCAATAACGGAAGCCGGCAGCGATTTCGCGCCAACCAGCAAACTGAGTGCAATCGCAAGGATCAACAGCAGCAATAAAACGGGCACGGCAATGGCGCGCACCGCGGAAGAGGAAAACGACATAGCAACGTCCATGATTTGATAATGATAGTAATTATCGTTATCTATCTTATTTGGCTATGTTAGCATGTGCCGCCATGGAATTGGTATAAAAGAAACCAGACAAGGCCTTGTAATGACCCAAAAATCCTGGCTGCTCAACCTCAGCCTGCTCAAAACACATCCGGCGTTTCGCGCCGTCTTTATCGCCCGTTTTATCTCTATTTTATCCCTCGGCCTGCTCGGCGTGGCCGTGCCGGTACAAATCCAGGCGATGACGCACTCCAGCTGGCTGGTGGGGCTTTCCGTCACCTTAACCGGCGGGGCGATGTTTATTGGCCTGATGGTCGGTGGAGTGCTGGCAGACCGTTACGAGCGTAAAAAGCTGATCCTGCTGGCGCGCGGTACCTGTGGAGTGGGGTTTATCGGGTTGTGTCTGAATGCCATGCTGCCGGAGCCGTCGCTGATTGCGATTTACGCGCTGGGGCTGTGGGACGGCTTTTTTGCCTCCATCGGGGTGACGGCTCTGCTGGCGGCAACGCCTGCGCTGGTCGGGCGTGAAAACCTGATGCAGGCGGGGGCGATCACCATGCTGACCGTGCGTCTGGGCTCGGTGATTTCGCCGATGGTGGGGGGGCTGCTGCTGGCTACGGGCAACGTGGCCTGGAACTACGGCCTGGCAGCGGCGGGGACGTTTATCACCACCTTAACGCTGCTGCGTTTACCTGTTCTGCCGCCTCCGCCACAGCAGCGTGAGCATCCGCTGAAATCGCTGATGGCCGCGATCCGTTTTCTGTTCAGCAATCCGCTGATTGGCGGCATCGCCCTGCTGGGCGGTTTACTGACAATGGCGAGTGCCGTGCGCGTGCTCTACCCGGCGCTGGCAGGCGAGTGGCAGATGAGTGCCTCCGAGATTGGCGTGCTGTATGCGGCTATCCCGCTGGGTGCGGCGTTTGGCGCACTGACCAGTGGTAACCTGGCGCAGAGCGCGCGCCCGGGGCTGATTATGCTGGTGGCAACACTGGCTTCGTTTATCGCAATTGGCTTCTTCAGCCTGATGCCGGTGTGGGCGCTGGGCGTGATGTGTCTGGTTATCTTTGGCTGGTTGAGCGCCATCAGCTCACTGTTGCAGTACACCCTTATCCAGACGCAGACCCCGGAAGGGATGCTGGGGCGGATTAACGGCCTGTGGACGGCGCAGAACGTCACGGGTGATGCGATTGGCGCGGCGATCCTCGGCGGGCTTGGTGCAATGATGACCCCGATGGCATCGGCGAGCAGCAGCGGTTTTGCGTTGGCTGTTGTTGGTGGGATCCTGTTAATGGGATTAGCAGAATTGCGCCGGTTCAGGCAGGAGGGGGAAGGATTCTGTAGGTCGGGTAAGGCGTAGCCGCCACCCGACAAAACGCCCGGTGGCGCTGCGCTTACCGGGCCTACGGGAACGTGCCTCTTATTTGAGAATTGAATTCAAACGCTGCAAGACTAACATCGCGCTGTAATAATCCAGACGGAACGTCTCCGTGCCTAATGCCCAGACGCGTTTATTCTGCACCGCTGGCAGGTGTGCCAGAAGCGGATTGGCATAAATCGCGTCCACATCTTTCTGGTCACCGGCAAACAGGAACAGGCCTTCGCCGTTCAGCCCGGTCGCCAGATTTTCCCCGCCTAACTGAATAATGTCGTGGCGCTTACCCTGACTTTTTGAGGTCTGCAATCCGGCAGGCAATTGTGCAAGGGCAAAGCCCAGTTGATGCAGCAACTTGCCCTGCGCCGATTCAGCCGTCCACAGGTTTGCGCTGTGCGCGGCGGCGGTATAGACAATGGCATTCACCGGCTGCGGCGGCAGCTTCATCTGCTGTTTCACCAGGGCGAGCTGTTTATCAAATTCCGCAATGCGGGCCGCAGCCTGTTTTTCCTGCCCGGTAATGGTGCCGAGTTGTGTCAGCAGTTCCTGCCAGCTTTTGTCGTCGTAGTTGATGACAAGCGTTGGCGCGATGGCAGAAAGCTGTTCATAGAGGGCGAGGGCAGAATCACCGCCCGTAGCGCTAATCAGGATCAGGTCCGGCATCTGAGCGGCAACGGCTTCGGCGCTTGGCTCGCCAATATACAAACGCGTGAGCTTACGCTGTTTCGCGATATCCCCCCACTGACGCAAAAAACCCTGGACATCCGCCACCCGATTATTTGGCGTGGTCGCACCGCTGGCGATGACCGGCGCATCAATCGCCAGCAGAGAGCCGGTCAGGGTCACGCTGGTTGAAACAATGCGGGTGGGTTTGCTTTCAAGCGTGTGAATGCCGTGGCTGTCGGTCACCTGGCGTGGCCAGTCGGCGGCGGTGGCTGAGGTAAGTCCTAAAACAAAAAGTCCTGTTAAAAGAAGGGCATTACGGTAAACGGCAGGGAGTTTCACAACGTCACATCCTGTTTTTATTGAGGTTAATGCTTCTCATTTTCATGATTGCAGCGAAGGGATGCAAGCGATAGTCGCACAAGTTGTTTGCTCCGCGGTTGACACCGGGGCGTTGTACGATTAGGTTAGCCATCGAAATATAAATGATAATCATTATTACTGCTTTTATCATTTTAAGGAGGATGATATGGATACGTTATTGGCTGAGGACATCCAGCACACCGCGACCACGCTGCAATCAGACAGCTTTTTCTTTATGTCGCCTTATCGCAGTTTTACCACGTCAGGCTGTTTTACCCGCATATCTGAATCCGCCGTCGGCGGTGATGATCCGGCAGGTGCCTTCCAGCAAAAAGTCGCCCAGGCTTTCCAGAAAGCGAAAACCAGCGGAATTGCTCACCCGATCATGGTGGGGGCTATCCCGTTTGATACGCGCGAACCGTCGTCCCTGTTTATTCCGCAAAGCTGGCAGGCCTTCTCTCGCCCGGCGCGTCAGCAGTCTTCCCGTTATTTCTCTGACGCTCAGGCCCTGACAGTAAACACCCGCACTGACATTCCACAGCAGCCGGTCTTTGAACAGATGGTTGCGCGCGCGGCTGCGCTGACCGCCACGCCACAGGTGAACAAAGTGGTGCTGTCTCGACTGATTGATATCTCAACCGAAGAGAAAATTGACAGCGGCGCGTTGCTGGAACGGCTGATCGCGCAGAACCCTGCCAGCTTTAACTTCCACGTCCCGCTGGAAGATGGCGGCGTGTTGCTGGGCGCAAGCCCTGAACTGCTGCTGCGTAAAGAAGGCGCGCACTTTAGCTCGCTGCCGCTGGCAGGCTCGGCGCGTCGTCAACCGGATGATGTGCTGGACAGAGAAGCGGGCAACAAGCTGCTGGCCTCGGAAAAAGATCGCCACGAGCACGACCTGGTGACCCAGGCGATGAAAACTATTCTGACCCCACGCAGCCACCATCTGAGTATGCCGGCATCTCCGCAGCTCATCACGACCCCGACGCTGTGGCACCTGGCCACGCCGGTTGAAGGGGAAGCGCGTGAAAACGAAAACGCACTGACGCTGGCGTGTCTGTTGCACCCTACGCCTGCATTAAGTGGTTTCCCGCATCAGGCGGCAAAACAGCTGATCGCGGAGCTGGAGCCGTTCGACCGCGAACTGTTTGGCGGCATCGTGGGCTGGTGTGACAGCGAAGGTAACGGTGAGTGGGTGGTAACCATCCGCTGCGCGCGCATTCACGACAAGACCGTTCGTCTGTTTGCCGGGGCGGGCATTGTTCCTGCCTCATCACCGGTGGGCGAATGGCGTGAAACCGGAGTGAAGCTCTCCACCATGCTGAACGTTTTTGGTTTGCACTAAGGAACAATTATGACTGTCCCCTTTACCCGTTGGCCGGACGAGTTCGCCCGCCGCTATCGTGAAAAAGGCTACTGGCAGGATCTGCCTCTGACCCGCATTCTGACACGCCACGCCAATAATGACGCGGTGGCCATCATCGACGGTGAGCGCCGTTATAGCTACCGCCAGTTGAATGAGGCGGTGGATAACCTTGCCAGCGCGTTACAGTCCCGGGGGCTGAAACGCGGCGATACCGCGCTGGTGCAGCTGGGGAATGTGGCTGAGTTTTACATCACCTTCTTTGCGCTGTTGCAGGCGGGTGTTGCGCCCGTTAACGCGCTATTTAGCCATCAGCGCAGCGAGCTAAATGCCTACGCGATGCAGATCAAACCGGCATTGCTGATTGCCGATCGTGACCACGCGCTGTTTGCCGGCGATGAATTCCTCACGGCATTTGTGAATGAACATCGCTCGGTACGCGTGGTGTTGCTGCGTGGCGATAACGGCGAGCACGCGCTGGAGGCGGCGATTGCCCGTCCGGCGGATAATTTTATCCCCAACCCGACCCCTGCCGACGAAGTAGCGTTCTTCCAGCTTTCTGGGGGGAGTACCGGCACGCCGAAACTGATCCCGCGTACCCACAACGATTACGACTACAGCATTCGTCGCAGTAACGAGATTTGCGGCATTACCGCAGACACCCGTTATCTGAACGCGCTGCCTGCGGCGCATAACTACGCCATGAGCTCGCCGGGATCGCTTGGCATCTTTACGGCAGGCGGCTGCGTGGTGCTGGCGAACGATCCAAGCGCCACGCTCTGTTTCCCGTTGATTGAAAAACACCAGATTAACGTGACCTCGCTGGTGCCGCCTGCGGTCAGCCTGTGGTTACAGGCAATTGTTGAAGGCGCGGGCAACGCACAGTTGCGGTCGCTGAAGCTGTTACAGGTGGGGGGCGCACGCCTCTCTGCAACACTTGCCGCGCGAATTCCGGCAGAGATTGGCTGCCAGCTCCAGCAGGTATTTGGTATGGCGGAAGGGCTGGTGAACTACACCGCACTCGACGATTCCCCGGAACGGATCATGAACACTCAGGGCCGCCCGATGTGCCCGGATGACGAAGTGTGGGTAGCCGATGAGCACGGCAACCCACTGCCTCGCGGTGAAGTGGGGCGGCTGATGACGCGTGGGCCATATACCTTCCGTGGCTATTTCAACAGCCCGGCGCACAACGCCAGCGCCTTTGATGCCAACGGTTTTTACTGCTCCGGCGATCTGATCGCCATTGATGAACAGGGTTACATCACCGTGCAGGGGCGCGAGAAAGATCAGATCAACCGTGGTGGCGAGAAGATCGCCGCAGAAGAGATCGAAAACCTGCTGCTGCGCCACGCGTCGGTGATCCACGCGGCACTGGTGAGCATGGAAGACAGCCTGCTGGGTGAGAAAAGCTGCGCTTATCTGGTGGTGAAACAGCCGCTGCGCGCGGTCGAAGTGCGTCGCTTTCTGCGCGAACAGGGCGTTGCCGAATTCAAACTGCCGGACCGCGTGGAGAGCGTTGATGCGCTTCCGTTAACGCCCGTCGGCAAAGTCGATAAGAAACAGTTGCGCCTGTGGCTTGCTGAACGCGCCCAGGGCTGAGGAACAAGAACATGGCCATTCCAAAATTAACCGCTTACGCACTGCCCACTGCCGCAGACCTGCCGAACAACAAAGTGAACTGGGCGTTCGAACCAGAGCGTGCTGCGCTGTTAATCCACGACATGCAGGAGTATTTCCTGAACTTCTGGGGCGAAAACAGCCCGATGATGGTGCAAGTTGTGGCGAACATCGCCAAAATTCGCGCTTACAGCAAAGAACACAACATTCCGGTTTACTACACCGCCCAGCCGAAAGAGCAGAGCGATGAAGATCGCGCCCTGCTGAACGACATGTGGGGGCCGGGTCTGACCCGTTCGCCGGAGCAGCAGCGTATTGTGGCTGAACTGGCGCCAGATGAAGCCGACACCGTGCTGGTGAAATGGCGTTACAGCGCATTCCACCGCTCGCCGCTGGAATTGATGCTGAAAGAAACCGGCCGTAATCAGCTGCTGATCACCGGGGTTTACGCACATATCGGCTGCATGACCACCGCCACCGATGCATTTATGCGTGATATCAAACCGTTCTTTATTGCCGATGCGCTGGCCGATTTCACCCGTGAAGAACACCTGATGTCGCTGAACTACGTGGCAGGGCGTTCCGGCCGCGTGCTGATGACCGAGGAACTGCTGCCATCCATTCCGGTCTCAAAAGAGGCGTTGCGCGCCATTATTCTGCCGCTGCTGGATGAGTCCGACGAGCCAATGGATGACGAAAACCTGATCGACTACGGTCTGGATTCCGTGCGCATGATGGCGCTGGCCGCACGCTGGCGCAAAGTGCATGGCGATATCGACTTTGTAATGCTGGCGAAAAATCCAACCCTCGATGCCTGGTGGGCGCTGCTCTCCCGCGAGGTGAAGTAATGGAAGGATTCGATTTTACCGGCAAAACCGTCTGGGTGACGGGGGCAGGTAAGGGCATTGGTTACGCAACGGCCCTGGCATTTACCGGCGCAGGTGCGCAGGTGACCGGGTTCGATGTGGCGTTTCCGCTGGGGGATTATCCCTTCGCCACTGAAACCCTGAACGTGACGGACTCTGCGCAGGTGAGTGAGGTGTGTGGGCGAGTGTTCGCCTCTGTTGATCGCCTCGATGTGCTGGTCAATGCCGCCGGGATCTTGCGTATGGGCGCAACGGACCAGCTTTCGCAGGAGGACTGGCAGCAGACCTTCGCCGTGAACGTTGGCGGGGCGTTTAACCTGTTCCAGCAGACAATGGGCCAGTTCCGCCGTCAGCAGGGCGGGGTGATTGTTACCGTCGCGTCTGACGCGGCGCACACACCGCGTATCGGCATGAGCGCGTATGGTGCGTCCAAAGCAGCGCTGAGAAGCCTGGCACTCACCGTCGGGCTGGAGCTGGCGGGGAGCGGCGTGCGCTGTAATCTGGTGTCGCCGGGTTCAACCGATACCGATATGCAGCGCACGCTGTGGAAAAGTGACGATGCAGAACAGCAGCGTATTCGCGGTTTTGGCGAGCAGTTTAAGCTTGGTATCCCGCTGGGTAAAATCGCCCGTCCGCAGGAGATTGCCAACACCATTCTGTTCCTGGCATCCGACTACGCCAGCCATATCACCTTGCAGGATATTGTGGTGGACGGCGGCTCCACGCTGGGGGCGTAATGATCTGGAAACGTCATTTATCTCTCGAAGCGCTGAACGCGACCAGCCAGAACACCATGGTGGCGCATCTGGGTATTGTCTATACCAAAATCGGTGACGGCACGCTGGAGGCCGAAATGCCGGTGGATGTGCGCACGCATCAGCCGTTCGGGTTGCTGCACGGCGGCGCGTCTGCCGCACTGGCCGAAACGCTTGGCTCAATGGCCGGTTTTCTGATGACCCGCGACGGACAGAACGTGGTAGGCACAGAACTGAATGCCACGCATCATCGCGCGGTGTCTCAGGGCAAAGTGCGCGGCGTGTGTCAGCCGCTGCATCTGGGGCGTTCCAGCCAGAGCTGGGAGATTGTGGTGTTCGACGAACAGGGACGGCGCTGCTGTACCTGTCGGTTGAGTACCATGGTGCTGGGTTAAGAACAGGGCGAGGCGATCCTCGCCCTGAACATATTGCGCGACCTCACTAAAATTAGCCATATTATTTCCTTAAAACCCCTTTTTTAATACCAGCATGATGGCAGCGTTTAGTCATTGCCGATATGATGCCAGGCGGGATTAATTGACTGGAAAAAATAATGAAGAAAATGGGATTTATTTCGCTAGCGCTCGCCGCTACGTTTTTATTATCAGGGTGTGCAACCTACTGGGATAAAGTACCCTATACGCCGCCGCCAGAATCAGAGAAAAACATTGCTAATGTACGAATGATTGGCAATCCGCCAGGATTTACCATTAGTCAGAACGGTAATAAAGATGGTGCTGTTGATTTCACAAGCGTCGTTATTCTTCGTCCTACTCACGATCTTGGCTTCCCAAAAGCCAGCAACGATCCTGACCGCTATAAAGAAACGTATTACGATGCAAAAGTGTATGCCGGAACGCCAACCCGCGTAGGCTTCAGATTCCTCTACGGCTGTAGCTTTGTGAGCTATACCTTTGTGCCGCAAAAAGGGGAAACCTACGAGTTTCGCCTCTCTGTATCGGATAAAAGCGGCTACTGCGTGCTGTATGCAACCCATCTAAAATATGACAGTGAAAACCAGATCTACCTGGACGAAAAGGTTGAGCAATATGAAGGCTACACCAGTAAATAAGGGTCGTGTGTTGGTGGGGCTGCTTTTAATCTCTTTGCTGAGTGGGTGTATCGGCCATATCGACCGCACCCATGAGGGGAGTGTCAGTAAATTACAGGAAAGCGAACTGGATAAAAAACTGGTTCCGGGTAAGACGACGAAAAAAGAGGTATTACTTTTGCTGGGTCGTCCAGATATTCCTGCGGATTACAACCACCAGAATATGTGGTTTTATCATTCCAACACGAAAGGTCGTGCACTCTACGTGCTCGTTCCAGTGAATTATGATGAAACGATCACGTTGGTGTTGACCTTTGATGAAAATAAAATACTCACCCATCGTGAATATAAAAAAGTGTAATAACGAACCGTTACGCTTTCTCTTCTAAACATCCTCGCACTCTGCGGGGATTTTTTTTGGTCATCGGCCTCTGGTCGTGATCGGCTTAACAATGTGATGTAAATGTCTGGTTTGACCACACATTATTGCGTTTCAAAGTTGTTAAATTTTGGGCGTTGTTCTAGAAACAAAATGTAACATCTCACTGTTTCACAACAACGGATAACCACTATGAACAACTCAGGGAAATACCTTACATGGGCAGTGCTCTCCGTTGTGGGAGCATTTGCCCTGGGCTATATCGCCCTCAACCGGGGGGAACAGATCAATGCGCTCTGGATAGTTGTCGCCTCCGTCTGCATTTATCTGATCGCGTATCGTTTTTATGGCCGCTTTATCGCTAAAAATGTGCTGGCGGTTGATGCCACGCGCATGACGCCTGCCGTTCGTCATAACGACGGGCTGGACTATGTTCCCACCGATAAGAAAGTGTTGTTCGGCCACCACTTTGCCGCTATTGCCGGGGCAGGGCCGCTGGTGGGACCGGTGCTGGCCGCCCAGATGGGGTATCTGCCGGGGATGATTTGGATCCTGGCAGGCGTTGTGCTAGCAGGGGCGGTGCAGGACTTTATGGTGCTGTTCGTCTCTACCCGCCGCGACGGGCGTTCGTTGGGTGAACTGGTGAAAGAGGAGATGGGCGCAACCGCCGGTGTGATTGCGCTGGTGGCGACCTTTATGATTATGGTGATCATTCTGGCGGTGCTGGCAATGATCGTGGTGAAAGCGCTGACCCACAGCCCGTGGGGGACGTACACCGTCGCCTTTACCATTCCGCTGGCGCTGTTTATGGGTATTTATATCCGCTATCTGCGTCCGGGGCGTATTGGCGAGGTCTCGGTGATTGGCCTGGTGTTCCTGGTATTCGCCATTATCTCTGGCGGCTGGGTAGCGGAAAGCCCGACCTGGGCACCGTTCTTCGACTTTACCGGTGTGCAGCTGACCTGGATGCTGGTGGGCTACGGCTTTGTCGCGGCGGTTCTGCCGGTGTGGCTGCTGCTGGCCCCGCGTGATTATCTCTCCACCTTCCTGAAAATCGGCACCATTGTTGGGCTGGCTATCGGCATTCTGATTATGCGCCCAACGCTGACCATGCCTGCGTTGACTAAATTTATTGACGGTACTGGCCCGGTCTGGACCGGCAACCTGTTCCCGTTCCTGTTTATTACCATTGCCTGTGGTGCGGTGTCTGGCTTCCATGCGCTGATTGCCTCTGGTACCACACCGAAAATGCTCGCCAATGAAAATCAGGCCTGCCTGATTGGTTATGGCGGGATGCTGATGGAATCCTTCGTGGCGATCATGGCGCTGGTATCTGCCTGTATTATCGACCCCGGTGTGTACTTTGCGATGAACAGCCCGATGGCGGTACTGGCACCAGCCGGAACCGTAGACGTGGTGGCATCTGCCGCGCAGGTGGTGAGCGGCTGGGGCTTTGCCATTACGCCGGATACCCTGACCAGTATTGCTAATGAGGTGGGCGAGCAGTCGATTATTTCACGCGCGGGTGGTGCGCCTACGCTGGCGGTAGGGATGGCGTATATTCTGCACGGTGCGCTTGGCGGGCTGATGGATGTGTCGTTCTGGTATCACTTCGCCATTCTGTTTGAAGCCCTGTTTATCCTGACGGCGGTAGACGCAGGTACACGTGCGGCGCGCTTTATGTTGCAGGATCTGCTGGGCGTTATCTCACCGAACCTGAAGCGGACTGATTCGTTACCGGCCAACCTGCTGGCAACGGCGCTGTGTGTCCTGGCGTGGGGTTACTTCCTGCATCAGGGCGTGGTGGATCCTCTGGGCGGGATTAACACCCTGTGGCCGCTGTTCGGTATTGCCAACCAGATGCTCGCCGGAATGGCGCTGATGCTCTGTGCGGTGGTGCTGTTCAAGATGAAACGCCAGCGTTACGCCTGGGTCGCGTTGCTGCCAACCGCGTGGCTGCTGATCTGTACGCTGACCGCTGGCTGGCAGAAAGCCTTCAGCCCGGATAACAAAGTGGGCTTCCTGGCGATAGCTAACAAGTTCCAGGCAATGATCGACAGCGGTAAGATCCCGGTGCAGTATACGGAATCACAGCTGTCGCAACTGGTGTTTAACAACCGTCTGGATGCCGGGCTGACCATCTTCTTTATGGTGGTGGTCGTGGTGCTGGCGTTGTATTCTCTCAAAACCGCGCTGGCGGCGCTGAAAGAAGACAAGCCAACAGCGAAAGAGACACCGTATGAGCCAATGCCTGAAAACCTGGAAGAGATTGTGACCCAGGCGAAAGGGGCGCATTAACTTTTGTGCCGGGTGGCGCTCGCGCTTACCCGGCCTACATTCCCTGTGAGACCCATACTATGTTCGACACCCTCTCCAAAGCAGGCAAATACTTAGGCCAGGCCGCCAAAATGATGATTGGTGTGCCGGATTACGATAACTACGTCGAGCATATGCGCGTCAACCATCCCGACCAGACGCCGATGACCTACGAAGAATTTTTCCGCGATCGCCAGGATGCCCGTTACGGCGGCAAGGGTGGCGCGAAGTGTTGTTAACCCTCTTTCGGTAAATAGAGGCTTATCTGTTGCTGCTTACAGCCGTAGATTGCCGCGAGTTTTTCGCGGGTGCGCTTTTGCGGGCGGGAGTCCAGTGCTTCAAGTTGTGACACCGCAGACTGGCTGATGCCAAGTTTATCAGCCACCTCCTGCTGGGACATGCCGCGCAGAATGCGCCAGGCGGCCTGCAGGCTGACGTCCTGCCAGGTCATGATGCTGCACACTTCTCCGGGCAGTTCGACATTATCATACTCATCGTGTTCGACTTCGATATCCTCAAGATCCTCATCAGTTTCGTCGTCGATCTCTGCCATCTGTAAGCACATGCGAAAGTATTCATCATAGGGTATGACCACGTACTGCGTTTTTCCGTTATCGTCCTTAATTAGCTGAACAGCCATAGGGAGTTTTCTCCTCGTGAAGGTATGTCGTTGATGTTCTGCGTTTGACGGCTAAAACATAACAATCGTTATCGGGATCGTCCCGAAGTGTAATCAGAATGCGGTAATCGCCAACGCGTAGCCGAAAATGATTTTCTGTCGCCGATATTTTTTTGATATCGGGCCGGGGAGCCGAGCGGTCATCCAGCTCGCTAAGCTTTACCTCAATCCGGCGTTGATATCGCTCGTCAATTCTCGAAAATGCCTTCTTTGCACTATTGGACCAGACAATCTTCATCCGTACCTCCACTGTACGCCCACACAAAATATAAGGGAATAATAAGACTATTAGATAAATTCCGAATTTCTTATGGGGGACTGTAGAGCGGAGAAACGGCGGTGAATAGCGGCAAAACGCGGATCGTCGGGGTGGCTCGAAAACACCTCTGCCGGGCGGCAGAGGTGTGCATGAAAAGTGCGATCAGGCGTTCAAACCGCCATCGACATCCAGGCCCGTCCCGGAGATCTGCCCGGCGGCTGGGCTTGCGAGGAATGTGACGGCAGCGGCAATATCTTCCGGTTGGCCATAATGCCCTATGGCAATCATCTGGCGCTGGGCTTCTGCCTGCTCGCCATCTTCCGGGTTCATATCGCTATTAGTTGGGCCAGGATGCACAAGATTAACGGTAATACCGCGCGGCCCCAGATCGCGGGCAAGCCCCCGGGTGAAGGAGTTGAGGGCAGATTTGGTCATAGCGTAAACGGCGATACCGGGCATCGCCACGCGGTTAGCGAGGCAACTGCCGATGTTGATAATGCGCCCGCCGTCAGACATATGTACCAGCGCTTCCTGAGTGGTAAGCACCACACCACGAATGTTGACGTTAATCATCGCGTCAATATCCACAATCGTCAGGGCTTCCAGTGGGCCGCCGCGTGCAATCCCGGCGTTGTTAACCAGGATATCCAGGCCTCCGAGGGTACGCGCTGCGTGAGTTACGGCTTCCTGAATGGCCTCGGCGCTGGCGCTGTCGGCCTGAACCGCCTCGCTGTGCCGCCCAAGCGCTTTGATTTCACTGGCGACGGCCTGGGCTTTATCAGCGGATTTTTCATACGTAATAACCACATCGGCACCGGCGCGTGCCAGCGACAGTGCAATAGCACGACCCAATCCACGGCTGGCACCGGTGACCAGCGCCTTCTTACCTGTTAAATCGATCTGCATGATGACCTCGTTGCGAGAGTGATGAGAATCATCATTAGGTATAGACGTTTCGGTTGATTAGCGGTTGAAGGATTCCACTTTCTCAAACGCCGCGCGCAGAATTTCAGGCGTGAGCGTAACCGGCAAATAGTGAATCGACTCCACCGGGCGCAGGGTGTGGGCAATAATCTTGTCCAGCTCATCGTGGTTGTTGATATCGACGTCCAGCTCGCGAAGCCGGGTCGGCAGGTTAAAGCGTTGGTACGCTGCCACCAGTTGTGCCAGCACATCGTCCTGGCCTAGCAGGGCGCTTTGCACCAGGATGCCGTACGCCACTTTGGTACCATGAAGGTATTTTTCGGTTTGTGGCAACACGGTTAACCCGTTATGTACCGCATGAGCGGCCGCCACGCGGGTATAGCGTTCACCCAGACCGCCCACCATGCCGCCACCGGCGATAATTGCATCCACCACATCGCGGAATGCCTGCGTCTCTTCGCCATGCTGCTGGTCAGCCAGTGCCTCTTCGCTGCGCTCCAGCAGCACATCACGGATTGCCAGCGCGCCGTTGATCCCCAGACGCACGGTCAACGGCAGGTTTTCCGGCTGTGGTGCCAGCACCACCGCTTCGTACCATTTCGCGAGCGTATCGCCGATGCCCGCCAGCAGGTATTCCGCAGGGGCATTCAGGATGATTTTCGGCTCCACCAGCACCAGGAAGTTGGCATCGTCGAAGATTTCGAACTGCAGCGCCTGGCCTGCATCGTTATACCAGACGGAAAGCGGCGTCCATGCCGCGCAGGTAGCGGCAATGGTCGGGATCGCCACCACCGGCACACCCAGGCGGCGCGCCACGGCTTTGGCGGTATCGAGCAATGCGCCGCCACCGACGCCAATCACCACGCTGCGATCATCACCAGAGTCATTCACCAGATGGGTGACATCCCGCTCGCTACAGTGGCCTTTAAATAACAGATGCTTTGCGCCCGCAGCGTTAAAGCTCTCGGGCAGGAAAGGACGGGCACCCTCAATGGCGCGTTCGCCGTAAATCCACACCGCGCTGGAAAGCTGCTCCGGGGTAAAGAAATCATTCAGATGCGCAAGGCTTCCGGGGTGTGAGAAGTAATTTGCAGGGCCGGGAACGACGCGGATATCGGTATTGCTCATGGTGTTGTCCTTAATTTTAGGAAGCGCTAACCTGATGTTATGTCCGGACATCCAGATGGCTAATAATATTTTGCTTTATCTTATGCCTTTTCCGTCGTTGTCAGTCAACCAGAGCTGTGAAAAATTCAATAAATCAAAATATTAATGAAGGATTTAACGCGGATGGTTTCCAGTCGCCTTGAGATGCGCGGTATCAGCCTGGCCTTTTCTGGCTTTCAGGCGCTGTCGCGCGTGGATTTCACGCTGATCGGCGGAACCGTACACGCGCTGACCGGTGCTAATGGTGCAGGAAAATCGACGCTGATGGCGGTGCTGTGCGGGACTCACGATCATTATGAAGGCGAGATCTGCATAAACAACCAGCCGGTAACAATCCGCGAACCACTCGATGCCAAACAGCTGGGTATCCATCTGGTGCAGCAGGAAGTGGACGTGGCGCTGATCCCGGGTTTAAGCATTGCTGAAAACATTATGCTCGATCAACTGGCGCAGCCGGGACATGGCTACAACTGGCGTGCTATTCGCCAGCAGGCGCGACAGGCGCTGGCGCAGCTGGATGTGGCGCTGGATGTGCGCCGCGGTATAGACAGCTGTACCCTTGCCGAAAAACAGCAAATTTTGCTGGCGCGCGCGTTGTCGCATCACTGCCGTTTTTTGATCCTCGACGAACCCACCGCCCCGCTGGATGCCCATGAAAGTGAGCGTCTGTTTACGGTGGTCAAACGCCTGCAACAGCAGGGGATCGGCGTGGTGTTTATCTCCCACCGTATTCACGAACTGAAAGCCATCTGCGACACCTTAACGGTTCTGCGCGACGGCAAGCTGATTGAGTCTGGTCCAATGGCGACGCTCAGCGGCGAAGAAATTGTCGAGAAGATGCTTGGCCACGAGCTGAGCGATATCTACCCGCCGGCGCGCCCTCCTCACAGCGAAGAAACGCTGCTGCGGGTTGAAGGATTGCACGATGAAGCGCTGCTGAAAGATATCTCCCTGCATTTGCGTAAGGGCGAAATTCTTGGCATTGCGGGCCTGGCGGGGGCGGGGAAAACCGAACTCTGCAAAGCGCTGTTTGGGGCCAGCAAAAGCCGCGTGACGCGTGGTGAACTGAATCATCAGCCCTGGCAGCCGCGCAGCCCGGCAGATTCAGTACAGCGTGGTCTGGCGCTGGTGCCGGAAGAGCGGCGCAAAGAGGGCATTTTTATTGATGAACCGGTGAGCATGAATCTGGCGGTGACGGCGGATAACTCTTTTTCGCGCTGGAGCCTGTTTGGCCACCGCCAGGCGTGGCGCTGGGCGGAAGAGGTGATTGCCCGCGTGGGCGTCAGGGCGCGTGGGCCCGGCCAGGTGTTACGTCGGCTTTCCGGCGGTAATCAGCAGAAAGTCGCCATCGGCAAATGGCTGCGCAACGATGCCAGCGTACTGATTTTTGATGAACCCACCAAAGGCGTGGACGTGAAAGCCAAAACCGATCTGTTCCAGCTTATCGACGGGCTGGCGCGTGAGGGCAAAGGGGTGATTTATGCCTCCGGCGAATTTGCCGAGCTGGTGGGATTGTGCGATCGCATCTGCGTGCTGTGGGATGGCCGCGTTGTGGCGGAAATCGCCGGGTCCGAGGCCCGTGAAGAGACATTACTTTATTATTCAACCGGAGGAACGGCGTCGTGAGCAAGGCCCTTTCAGTGACTGCGGCGGCGTCTGGCCGTCAGCAAATTTTTGATTTTCTCTATAAGTGGGGCATGTTGCTGACTGTCGTCGCGCTGGTGGCCGTCTTTGGCCTGGCGTCGGACAACTTCCTCGATCCAAACAACATCATCAATATTCTGCGCTCAATTGCCATTGTGACGGTAATCGCCATCGGGGTGTCGATTTCGCTGACCATCGGCGGATTTGACCTCTCGGTAGGATCGACTGCGTCGCTGGCTAACGCGCTGGTCATTTCGCTGTTCGTCTGGCACGGCTTCGGCACCACGGAGTCGATTCTGATCACGCTTGCGCTCTGTACGCTGGTCGGGTTGTTCAATGCCTTTCTGATTGTCATCCTGCGTATTCCGGACATGCTGGCAACGCTTGCCAGCCTGTTTGTTATCCAGGGGGTGGCGATGACCTACAGCTATGGCGGGTCGATCACTGAAAACATGGTTCTGCCGAGCGGCGACATGGCGGAAGGGACCATTCCTGCGGCGTTCAGCCTGCTAGGGCAGGTGCCGATCATTGTCATCATCATGTTGGTGGTGACCATTCTGGCCCAACTGGGGCTGTCGCTGACTACCCACGGACGCCGCATGTATGCCATTGGCGGTAACCCGGAAGCGGCGCGTCTGTCGGGCATTCGCACCACGCGTTACAAGGTGGCGGCCTACGTGATTGCCTCTTTGCTGGCCGGACTCGGCGGCATTTTGCTGGCCTCACGTATTGGCTCATCGCAGGTGAATGCAGGTGGGGGATATCTGATGGATGCGGTGGCCGCCGCGTGGATCGGTTTCTCGCTGGCAGGCTCCGGTAAACCAAATGCGCTCGGGACGCTGGTCGGGGCGGTTATCCTCGGCGTGCTGTCGAACGGCCTGGTGATGCTGTCGGTGCCGTACTACGCAATGGACATTATAAAAGGGCTGGTGCTCGCAGTAGCGCTGGCGATTACTTACATACAAAAACGCTAACGACTTATAACAACACAACGGGATAACAGAATGAAAAAAATTGCACTCTCTTTGGTGGCATTAGGGTTATTGACTGCACTGCCAGGCTATGCGGCAACGCTGGCACCAGTTCCGGCAGCCATTGCAAACCACGACGGCCCGATCCGCATTGCCGTGATCCGAAATCTCGGCTCAGACGACAACACCACCCAGTTTGTCGCCGGTGCCATTCAGGAAGGGAAAAAGCTCGGCTTTAAGGTCAGCACCTTTTTAAGTAACGGTGATGACGCCAAATTCCAGGATTTCGTGAACCAGGCAATTAGCCAGAAGTATGACGGGATCATCCTCTCCCAGGGCCGCGATCCGTATTCGACCGCGCTGGTGAAGAAAGCGGTGGATGCCGGGATTAAAGTTTCAGTGTTTGATACCGCCGTTAACGGCGAGATCCCGGGCGTGACCGTTACCCAGCAGGATGACGCTTCTCTGACCAATCTCTCTTTCGGCCAGCTGGCGAAAGATTTCAACGGCAAGGCGAACATCGTCAAGCTGTGGGTAGCAGGCTTCCCGCCGATGGAGCGCCGCCAGGCTGCGTATAAAGAGCTGCAAAAGCAGTATCCGGATATCAAAGAGCTGGAATCCATTGGCGCAGTGTCTTCTGACGTGCAGGGCGACACCGCCAACAAAGTGGGTGCGATTCTGGCGAAATACCCGAAAGGCAAAATCGACGCTATCTGGGGAACCTGGGATGCGTTCAGCCAGGGCGCGTATAAGGCCCTGAAAGAGAATGGCCGCACTGAAATCAAACTCTACAGCATCGATATTTCTAACCAGGATTTGCAACTGATGCGCGAATCCGGCAGTCCGTGGAAAGTGAGCGTGGCCGTCGATCCGAAGCTGATTGGCGCGACGAACGTGCGTCTGGTTGCCAACAAGATTGCCGGTGAAACCACGCCTGCGACCTACGATTTCAAAGCCGCGGCGATCCCGCAGGCGCTGCTGACCGCGCAGCCAGGTGCGGTGAACGTGGCGTCGCTGGGTAAAATCATCCCGGGCTGGGGCCAGACCGAAGATTTTATCGCGCCGTGGTTTGCGACGCTGGAAGCGAAAAATAAATAAACCCCTGCCCGGTGGCGCTGCGCTTACCGGGCCTACGGATTTGTAGGCCGGGTAAGGCGCAGCCGCCACCCGGCAAAAAGGAGCCAGAAGTGACCCAATTACCGCCTCCTGAATACAGCCGCAATATGCGGCTGATTGGCCATAGCGACCAGGGTGGTCGCCCGGATGGCGTACAGCTGATGGTGCATCGCGGTTTTGCGTATATTGGCCATATGGTGTCGCAGGGGTTTTCGATTGTGGACGTGCGCGACCCGAAAAATCCAAAAGCGGCGGGCTACGTGCCTGCGCCACCCGGCACCTGGAATGTGCATCTTCAGGCGCACGACGACCTGCTGCTGGTGATTAACGCCCGGGATCTGTTTGCCGATGCTCGATTTGCGGATGAAAAGGTGTATTACACCCGCCAGGTGGGGGAAACCGTCAGCGACGTGCAGGATAAAGGCTGGAGCGCGGGGCTGCGGGTGTTTGATATCTCCACCCCGGATAAACCACGCGAAATCGGTTTTTTGTCGCTGAACGGCATCGGTATTCACCGTATCTGGTATGTAGGTGGACGCTGGGCGTACGTGTCAGCGCTGATCGACGGTTTTACCGATTACATCTTCCTGACCATCGATCTGACCGATCCGCGTAAGCCCGAGGTGGCGGGGCGCTGGTGGCTGCCGGGGATGCACCAGGCTGAAGGTGAGCAACCTAACTGGCCGGAAGGTAAACGCTATGCGCTGCACCACGCGATTATCGCCGGGGACACTGCCTACGGCAGCTGGCGTGATGGTGGGCTGACATTGCTGGATGTGAAAGACAGAACCCAGCCGAAGCTGATTAGCCATCGTAACTGGAGTCCGCCATTTGGTGGTGGCACGCATACTGCGCTGCCGTTGCCGGATCGCGACCTTCTGGTGGTGCTGGACGAAGCGGTGCTCGATAACCAGCAAGATGGCGAGAAGCTGATCTGGCTGTTTGATATTCGCGAGCCGTCGAACCCGGTGAGTATCTCTACTTTTCCGCAGCCGGATGAGATTGACTACGTGGCAAAAGGGGCGCACTTCGGCCCGCATAACCTGCATGAAAACCGGCCGGGAAGCTTTGTCAGTTCAACGCTGATTTTCGCCACATATCAGAATGCCGGTGTACGTGCGTATGACATTTCTAATCCGTTTCGCCCGGTTGAAACGGGGGCGCTGGTTCCTGCGGCACCGGCGAAGATGATGGATACGCGGCCGCATCGCCCGCAGGTGATCCAGTCGTGCGATGTGTTTGTGGACGCCCAGGGGATTATTTACAGCACGGATTATAATAGTGGGTTATCGGTGATTGAGTATTTGGGATGAGTTTTTGCCGGGTGGCGGCTTCGCCTTACCGGGCCTACATTCGAATCGTAGGCCCGGTAAGCGCAGCGCCACCGGGCACAAAGCCGGCACTCAGCTGTACTGACGCACTCGCGCCACCAGCTCTTCCGCGCTGTCGATGCGGTCGGCAATGACAATCAGCGCTTTACCGAGCGTTAACGCGTGGCGCAAGCACTCGTGGCGCATGGCCTCGTCCTGAATAGTGTCGATATCGGCCACGTGCGAGAGCCCTACGCTGCGGCGAATCAGTTCGGTGCCGCAAAAGCCGATGGCATCTTTCCACACTTTTTTCAGGAACTCAGAGGCATAACCTGGTGCGCTCAGCGCGGCATCGCGCGTTTTCTCATGTGCCAGCG
Source organism: Enterobacter sp. C4G1 (assembly GCF_052886895.1). Lineage (NCBI taxonomy): Bacteria > Pseudomonadati > Pseudomonadota > Gammaproteobacteria > Enterobacterales > Enterobacteriaceae > Enterobacter > Enterobacter sp. C4G1. The sequence goes on from NZ_JBQVVV010000001.1 coordinate 2,328,742, forward strand.
CCTGGAAGCGTTCTGAGAAGGTATTCCACAGCACCTGGATATCGGTCAGGCGTTGTTCGCGGGCGGCGGCGGCGTCACGAATACCCAGATGTCCTGGCAGGCCGCAGAAGTTCAGCAGCAGGTTGCCGATAGCCGTACCCACGTCGAAACCGATCGGGCCGTAATAGCCAAATTCCGCATCGATAGCTTTCAGGCTACCGTCAGCCACGAAGATAGAGCCACTATGGATATCGCCGTGCAGCAAGGCTTCGGCCTGGGAGAAGAAACGGTGCTTGAGTGAGGCCACCGCGACTTTTAACTGAGCGTCATCACGCAGGGCGGCCACGTCGTTTTCCAGTGCGGCAGGGTAGTTGTTACGCTCGTGGATCTGATACGGATCGTTGAAGAACAGATCTTCGGTTATCTCGCACATCTCCGGGTTAATGAACTTCGCCACCTGCGCTTTTTTATCGTGCGGGTGCAGATAAAAGTCACTGGTGTGGAACAGCGTGTGGGCGAGATATTCCCCCAACTGGCGTGCGGCCTGTGGGTAGAAGGTGTTTTTAATCAGCTCGCCGCGCCAGATGTTATGGCTGGAGAGATCTTCCATCACCATTACTGCCAGTTCCGGGTCGAAGTGGTGAATTTTAACGGTGTGCTGCGGGCTGTGCTGGTAATGTTCAACCAGGGTTTGCGCCTCCAGACGGGCGCGGTCAAGCGTTAGCGGCCAGGACTCGCCAACACAGCGGACGTAAGGCAGAGCCTGTTTTACGATGATGCGGCTTACACCTTGCGTATCGTAAATTTTGAAAACCAGATTGAGGTTGCCGTCGCCCACTTCCTGCGCCTGTACCAGTGAGGAGGGATCGTCAAGGCCGCCAAACTGCTTTGCATACTCCACGGCGTCCTGGGCGGTAAAGGTACGGTATTGCGACATTGCCTGATCCTCACTGATTTTGGTAATAAAGACATTTAGACGTCTATACATCTGGATTTCATCCTGACACAATGTGATACATCAACGCAACAGAGAATTAACGACATGCAGACATTACAGACGACCAGCCTGCGGGTGGCGGAAAATCAGCTATTTATTCTCGATCAGCAGGCGCTTCCGCAGGAGAAACGCTGGCTGGATGCTTCCACCACCGAGGCGCTGGTGGGGCATATCCACGCCCTGCGCGTGCGTGGTGCGCCGTTGATTGGGCTTTCTGCAAGCCTGCTGCTGGCCCTGCTGGCTGAAAATGGCAAAAGTCGTGACGAGCTTTCGCAGGCGCTGGAAACGCTGCGCGCCTCCCGCCCGACGGCGGTTAACCTGATGAATAACCTCGACCGTATGAAGCTGGCTCTGTGGCAGGAAGATTTTGTTCCGGCGCTGGTGGCAGAAGCGCTGCGTCTGATTGACGAAGATAAGCAGTTGTGCGACGCCATTGCGAAAGCCGGTAGCGCGCTGGTTAAGCCCGGTAGCCGCCTGCTGACGCACTGCAATACTGGCGGGCTGGCGACTGCGGGTGTGGGTACGGCGCTTGGGGTGATTGCCCGTGCTCATCAGGAAGGCAATGTCAGCAACGTCTGGGTAGACGAAACACGTCCTCTGTTGCAGGGCGGAAGACTGACCGCATGGGAGCTGGGTGAGCTTGGCGTACCCTATCAGCTGATTACCGATTCCATGGCCGCCAGCCTTATGGCAAAAGGGCAGGTGGACGCCGTATGGGTAGGTGCAGACCGCATTGCCGCTAACGGAGACGTGGCGAACAAAATTGGCACTTACTCGCTGGCGGTACTGGCGAAATTCCATGGTATTCCGTTCTACGTTGCCGCCCCGCAAACCACGCTCGACCCGGACTGCCCGAACGGTGACGCTATCCCAATTGAACAACGCGCCGCCAGCGAAGTGACTGGCGTGGCGGGCAGCTTTGGTGCAGTGCAGTGGGCGCCTGAAAATGCGCAGGTTTACAACCCGGCATTTGACGTCACACCGGCGTCGCTTATCAGTGGGTGGGTGCTGGATACCGGCGTAGTGACGCCAGAGGACGTGGCAAAGGGGAAATTTGCCTGAGCCGGACTATCCTTTAAGGGTTTCCCTTAAAGAGGACCGTAACGTGACTCTTGATCCTGATACTGACCTAAAACTGGAACGCGTGGTGGATGCGCCACGCGACCTGCTGTGGCTCTGCTGGACCTCACCGGAACACATCAAAAACTTCTTCATCCCCGTTCCTCATAAAGTAACCGAATGCGACCTCGACCTGCGTGTGGGCGGGCGGTTTAACACCGTTTTTGAGGTGGATGGGCAACGGATGGACAACAAGGGCGTCTTTCTGGAAATCGACCCAGGCAGGAAACTGGTCTTTACCGATGGCTACACCGAAGACTGGAAACCGGCTGAAAAACCCTTTATGACGGCGATCCTGCTGCTGGAAGATGCGGGAGAAGGGAAAACCCGCTATACCGCGATTGCGCGTCATCCAACGGCGGAAATCCGTGAACAGCATGAACAGATGGGCTTCCACGAAGGGTGGGGCATTGTGCTGGATCAGCTTGTGGCGTATGTGAAAGGGCTAAAACTGTAGTGCTCTTAGACCCCCTCTCCCTGAGGGAGAGGGCTGGGGTGAGGGGGGGAATGCAGTGATTATGTTGAAGAAAGATTTCTCTTCTTGGTATTCCTCATCTGACGAAATATTGGCTCTCCCTTTTCATCGAAGTACCTTTCCGGCCATATCATATCCGGTGGAATGTTGAGCGCCTGAGTGATAAGTAATTCTCCTTTCGGCCAGGGACGGGAGAGTGCATTTGCTAGTGTGGATGAGGAAAGCCCAGCCTTACGGGACAATGCTGCGAGGCTTGTCCCATGTTTTTTTAGTGCAGCAATGATATCGGCAGGATGCCAGTTTTGATGGTGCATGTCGTACTCCTTTACTGGTGTTCGTTACGTATCTAATTATCCCATTTTGGGATAAAAACGCAATCAGAGGATATTCGATTTCAGGATATTTTTATGGAATCGGAACAATGGCGTCTGTCTACTCAGATGAATACCAGCGTGTTATCAATGCGTTGAAGAAAGCTCGTAAAGAGAAGGGAATTACTCAGGCACAACTAGCTGAGGCGCTGGGCAAACCGCAGTCGTTTATCGCTAAAGTGGAAAATGGTGAACGCAGGTTAGATGTGGTGGAGTTTGTGCATCTGGCGAGATTGGTTGGGGCGGATGTACAGAGGATTATTAACAGTATTTGATCTGCATCTGGAGGTGGGGAATTAGGTTGTGGTCTGATGCCCTCACCCCAACTCTCTTCCACAGGGCTGAGGGTTCCCCAGTAATGCTTGTCTTTATTCAGCGATGACATTACGCCATTGAAATGCAAGACTTACCGCGGCGCTATGGTCCGGGCGAAAATCGCCGAAGCGTTTCCTGTAGGCCGGGGCGAGGCGCAGGGATGCGCCGAGAGGGCGCGACTTGCATGGATGCTTCATCGCGCCCGACCCGAAAGCCGAAAGGAATAAGCTGAGGACAAAATTGCCAGGAGCAATTTTGGCCAGCGCTTGCGCTGGCCCCGAAGGGGTGAGCCCCAGGGATGGGGCGAACAATTCGCGTAGCGACGATTTTCTTGCCGGGAGCCCGGGTCGCCAGGGTAGCGGCGGTGAGCTACCCTGGCACGTTCACCGGTATTGTGGTGACAGAGTAGCAAGGAACGTAAAGTGAACGGAATGACCACCTGAGCCGTATGTTCCCCCTCACCCCAGCCCTCTCCCCAAAAAGGAGAGGGAGCCGTCCGTGCTCGTATTTTTGTGGGGATCCCTCAACCCACCGGGAGAGGGAGCTTAAGCATTACGCGAGTTTCGGATACCCATCCGCAATCGCATCACCGGTAAACTGTGCCACCCAGCCTTCCGGGTTATCGAAAATACGGATCGCCGTAAAGTTCGGCTCTGAACCCATATCAAACCAGTGCGGCGTGCCTGCCGGTACAGAAATCAGATCGTTTTTCTCGCACAGCACCTGATACACCTCGTTGCCAATATGCAGGCAAAACAGCCCGGCACCTTCCACAAAGAAACGCACTTCGTCTTCACCGTGGGTGTGCTCGTTCAGGAACTTCGCACGCAGCGCCTCTTTTTGCGGGTTATCGGCGCGCAGGCTGATCACATCCCAGCTCTGATAGCCTTTCTCGGCCACCAGTTTGTCGATCGCGTGCTGATAGGCGTTGATCACCGTTTCCGGCGCAGGATCGCGGCCTAAATCACGATCGGCGGCCCAGCGTTCAAAACGGACGCCTTTTGCATTGAGCTGTTGGGCGATCCCGTCGGCATCGGTGCTGTGCCAAAGGTGTTCGCTCGCGTCTTTATCAGAATAAATGGTTAATGCGCTCATGAAGGGATCTGCTCCGGGTTAATCTCGTCAAACTGGTGAACCTGATGGTGGTGGCTTGCGCCATCATCATCGCCACGAATCAGTTGCAGGGTACGAAAACCTGCCTGTTCGGCGGCGTCCAGCTCCTGATGAATATCCGACAGGAACAGGATCTGCGACGGGGCAATGCCCGTTTGCGCCGCAATATTCTGATATGACTGCACTTCTCGCTTGGCACCAATGTGAGTATCAAAATATCCGCTGAACAGATGAGTAATATCACCTTCGTCGCTGTAGCCAAATAACAGTTTCTGCGCGGCTACCGAGCCTGAGGAATAAACATAGAGATCAATGCCTTGCGCTTTCCATTTTTCCAGCGCAGGCAGCACATCCGGATAGAGATGGCCGGTAAAGTCGCCATTCACGTAGCCGTCATGCCAGATGATGCCCTGAAGGGCCTTCAGGGCCGTCGATTTACGGTCTTCATCCATAAACGCAAACAGCGCTTCGGTCAGTTCGCTGGCGCTGGCGTGCGGATTGCTAATTTCATCACGCAGGTTGTCCAGAATGGATTTGACCGGCTCGGCGTACTGCTGAGCGGTCACAAAGGCCGCCAGACGCTCACGCGCATAGGGGAACAAAACATTATGGACAAAACGGATATCGCTGGTAGTCCCTTCAATATCCGTCACAATCGCGCGAATCATACTCTCTCCAGTTGTCGTAAACGCATTTCGCATTCAAATAAGAATTCAAGGCCTTCCAGATGGCGGCGGGCTTCTGCCACGTCACGCCCCCAGCAGGTTAAGCCATGACCGCGCAGAAGAAAACCATAATTAAGCGTACGTTCTTGTGCGTAATGGGCGATTCGCGAGGCGAGGGTGTCAATATCCTGGTCGTTGTCGAAGACCGGGATCACAACCGTATCCAGATGCGTGGTCTGCCCGGAGAGGGATTTTTGCATTTCAAAACCGCTGATGTGCAGCTCTGGCGTTTTTACCAGACGCGACAGTACCGTGGCGTTTACGGTATGGACATGCAGCACGGCGTTGGCCTGCGGGAACAGGCGGTAGATCAGGGTATGCAGCCCGGTTTCTGCCGAAGGTTTACGCCCCGATGGCGCACGGTTCGTGGCGATCTCCACTTGCAGGAAATCATCCGTGGTAAGGCTGCCTTTATCTTTGCCGGATTCACTGAGCCAGCACAGAGCGTCGTCCTGGCGAACGGACATGTTGCCGCCGGTTGCCGGAGCCCAGCCTTTTGCGCCAATCCAGCGGCAGGCGTCAACCAGGTGTGTGAGTTGCAGGTTGTCTGTCATGTTCCTTTTACCCTCTGTCGGCCAGGAATAATTATATGATATAGACGTCTAAGCGTCTTGATTGCCAAAGACTAACATCGTGTTATAGTGGCAGCAACATAAGTATTACAAGCAGGCACGACACAATGAGCAATAACGCATTGATTCCGCAGAGTAAACTCCCCAACCTTGGCACAACAATCTTTACCCAGATGAGCGCACTGGCACAGCAGCACAATGCCATTAACCTGTCGCAGGGGTTCCCGGATTTTGATGGCCCGGCGTATTTGCAGGAGCGGCTGGCGTATCACGTTGCGCAGGGCGCGAACCAGTACGCCCCCATGACGGGCGCACCGGCATTGCGCGAAGCTATTGCGGATAAGACTGCGGAGTTATATGGCTACAAACCTGACGCTGGCAGCGAGATCACGGTAACGGCAGGGGCGACTGAGGCGCTGTATGCCGCCATCACGGCGCTGGTGCGTACGGGCGATGAAGTTATCTGTTTTGACCCAAGCTATGACAGCTACGCCCCGGCGGTTGAGCTATCCGGCGGTGTGGTGAAACGCGTGGCACTACAACCACCGCATTTCCGCCCGGACTGGCAGGCGTTTGCCGGGTTACTGAGTGATAAAACCCGTCTGGTGATCCTCAATACCCCGCACAACCCGTCAGCAACGGTCTGGCAAAAAGCCGATTTTGCTGCACTGTGGCAGGCGATTGCCGAACATGAAATCTACGTGCTGAGTGATGAAGTTTACGAGCACATCTGTTTTGCCAAAGAAGGCCACGCCAGCGTCCTGGCGCATCCTGAACTTCGCCAGCGCGCCATTGCGGTGTCGTCGTTTGGGAAAACCTACCACATGACCGGCTGGAAAGTGGGTTACTGCGTGGCCCCTGCGGCGATAAGCGCAGAGCTACGTAAAGTGCATCAGTATCTGACATTTGCCGTAAACACTCCTGCGCAGCTGGCACTGGCCGATATGTTAAGAGCGGAGCCTGAACACTACCGCGCGCTGCCGGAATTCTACCGGGCGCGTCGTGACCTGTTTGTGGATGCCCTGAGTGCCAGCCGTCTGGAGATTTTGCCGAGCGAAGGGACTTACTTCCTGCTGGTGGATTACAGTGCGATATCCGACCTGGACGACGTGAGTTTTTGTCAGTGGCTGACCAAAGAAGCCGGCGTAGCGGCGATCCCGTTGTCGGTATTTTGCGCCGATCCCTTCCCGCATAAACTGATTCGCCTCTGTTTTGCGAAACAGGAATCGACGCTGCTGGCGGCGGCAGAGCGCCTGAACCGACTCTGATTATTTCACCGTCCAGGCTTCTGAATAACGACGGTCTGCAAACAGTTCCAGCAGGCCGTTAATTTGCCTCAGACGTAACACCTCGTCATCGTCCATTCCCAGTTCTTTGCCGATTTTCGTATCGTCCCAGCCCAGTAATGCCAGCTCGCGCACCAGTTCTGACATGGCGTTAATCTGGTGTCGCCCGCGAGCGCGGTTGTGGCGGACAGTGGCCGCGATCTGGTCAAATTTTTGATGACGCTCTTTACGCAGGCAGGCGATCGGCTGATACCCTTTGAGCTGGCGCTTCATCGCGGCCCTGTTTTTACCGATCTCATGGCGGTGGAAACCGTCCACTATTTCGTAATGCTGCGGTTCATTTTCCGTCACCACGATGGGCTGAGTGAAACCGTCGAGTTCCAGCGATTTGCTGAGCAGGCGCATTTCAGGCGGCGCAACGTTGTTGGGGTTGTAATCATTCGCGGAAATATGCTCTTGCTTGACCCACAATACGCAGTCGATGGGCTGTTCGCGAAAGGGACTGTTGTTATGAATGGCCAGGCGAAATGCATTGATGGCATTGATACGCTCCTCTTCCGGGAGCGATTGCAGGTAGCTTTCCATTTCATTGATCAATCGTTGTTGCATAAGATCCCCCATTTCTGGCGTTTCGATTTCATCCGTTCACTGTAGCGCTGATAATGCTTGGGTTTGTTCGGGCTAAACGAGAGCGCCCGGCACCAGTAGTCGTTATTCAGAAGCACTTTGCAGACACGTCGCCAGGAGGGGATATCTTTTGTGCCGATGTCGCCTTCCTGAGTGTCGGGAATATCAGTCATCCCTCGCTTTTGATACCAGTGCAGATAGATGGCGATTTTATTGCGGTAATGTTCGGCGGTTTTTTGCGGCATACTCTCGAGCAGCAGCATGGCGTAATCTCGCCAACAGAGGTGGTCAGGCTTGAGGATTTTGCGGTGGCCATAAAAGTGGTTATCGTGCCCGGCGTAGATACCACCGCTACGTACACCGCTGACCCGTTCGCACATGGACGCCCAGCGTTCCGGCTCGACAACATGGTAGAGCCACAACCCCTGGCGCTGCTCGGGGCCAAAAGGTTCACAAATGCGCATATTACGCAGCGGAACACCCGCCTGAAACATCAGATTGTAGAGCGGGTTGTAGCAGTTGCCTGTTCTGGCAAGCCATGTCCAGATATCAGCGGTTTTCCAGTCATAGATCGGATAGATATACCAGGCATGACCGCCTGGCGCGGTGGTGGTCCAGGGTTTATCGTCGGCAAAACGCTGTTTATGCGCGTTCGCGATAGTCAGAAAACGGTTGTAGGATTCATCGGCACGAATGCCGACCATAACCGCAGCAGGGCGATTCTGGGCAAACCAGTCGGAAAATTCACGAACGAAGGCTTCAAATGTCATTCCTGACTGGTAAAAATCAAAATAGCCGGGGTCGGTAATCGCCTCTTCCGGGGGCTGGCGCACCCAGGTTACGCCAGACTCCCAGCACTGCCATTCGGGTTGATACTGAGACAGCGCATTTTGTGTGGTGAGTGGCAATGCCACCCACCAGCATTGCTCAATAACATCGGCGTATTGCTGCTTCATGTTATTCACGTGCTGAATGGTGCATGTGAACTGAGCTTCCCAGTCGATAAATAACAGATGAATTTTCTTGCCTTTTTTTCGGGCCAGTTGAGCCGTTAAATGCAGCATGATGGTGGAATCCTTCCCGCCAGAAAACGAAACGCAGACTCTGGGTAAATTATCAAAGACCCATGAAATACGGTCTATAGCGGCCTCAAGGACGTTTTTATCAAGTGGATATTTGTAGATTGACAAAAGCAAGCTCCTCCTGGAAATGAATACCGGATGGGTGTGTCAATACAAGAAGAGAGTAATAGTAGTGAAAAATTAATGCAGGTAAATGAAAAAAAGAATTGTTTTTATAAACTATAAATGAGAGCTATATTTTAACAAAAATGTAATAGCTGTGAGAACCACAGCTATCCTTGTTTATTTCTCGGTGATCTGCTCAATAAATGTAGCGAAAATCGAGCTGTTTAGTGCAGAGCGGTTATAAATCATGAACACTTCCATGACGGGGAGTGTGTAGGGGGCATCGATTTTTTTGAGTCTTAACACTTCCTTGTATTTTTCATACAGAACTTCAGGGATATATCCGATGAGGTGGGAAGCGCTGATCATGGTGAGAATTGTGAAGAGTGAGTCACAGCGAAAACCGATGGTTTTATTTGTATGTATTTGCTCGGCTTTGGACTGATACGTTTTGACGCCAGGTTCATCACTCAAGAATAACGAAAATTTCTCTTTCTGGAGTTCTTCCATCGTGGCGGAATCATGTATGCGCGGATGGTCCAGACTGCAGACCATGATCATGTTGTAGTTAACATACGGAACGCACACCATCGAACGGTTGTTTACCGGTGCCATTGAGAAAATTAAGTCTGCTTTGCGGTAAGCGAGCAGGTCTTCCGATGAGTCTGCTGATAGCAGCATATCATGTAGCTCGATTTCGTAATTATGCTCTCTCATCAATAGTTTCATTGGATTGAGAAGGTTATTTGTGGTCAGGATTTGTGGGCAATAGATGATAAAATTCTTCTTCAGCTCTGAACCATGCATGATGTTAATGGTCTGCTCAAGCTGGTTCAGGTTTTGCTCAAGATGATGATGCAGATTGACCCCCACAGTAGTCGGTGTGATCCCTTTACCGGAACGAATAAACAGAGGGTCGTTGAGCTGATTACGCAGCCGCTGGAGCGACTGACTGACTGCCGAAGGTGTGATAAAGAGTGTTTCAGCCGCCTTGCTGATGCTCAGGTGCTGGTAGATACACTCGAAAATCACCAGCAGGTTAAGGTCGAATTTTTTGAGATCATAAAGATTTGCCATGTTTCATCCTGAGTGAGTTGCATTGTGTTATCACATCACTGATAACTATAGAACGAAGTTAACCATTTACCATCCATGTGATTAATTCGCTTAAATCAATTTGAATGTTTACTTAATATATCATGGTGGCGGATTAATGAAATAGAGCTTCACGTAATATTAAGATAATTTTATCTTTAAAAGGTAAATGGAGCTTTAGTGAATGTGGTTTAATTTATGTGTTGATACTTAATTATCATTCATTTTTATTCTTCGTAGGGTTGTGAAACTATTCCCGATAGCAACAATGTTCGGTAAAACCTATCGCAGCTATAGATATGACTACCTCTCCATTGCATTGCTCTGTGCCTTTGTGGGTGGTGTAATCAGGGCGCTGTTACGGCCTTGATATAAAGGTATGTAGAGCGCAACGCAACGCCAGTGTTTCTGGCACTGAAAGTTCCTGTGGGAAGTTCAGGTAATAGGGCCGCCCACCAGGGCGGCCTTTTTACTTTGGGCTTTTATTCATTCAGTTCACATGGTGGTCTTGTTCGGGTTGTTAGGTATGGCTGATTGATTTGATAAAGCAAACGCATTAGCCCACTCAACGAAAGTTGGTTACCTTACATCTCAACGAAAACACGGAGGAAATACAGATGTCCTTAATTAACACTAAGATTAAACCTTTCAAAAACCAGGCGTTCAAAAACGGTGAGTTCGTAGAAGTGACCGAAAAAGATACCGAAGGCCGCTGGAGCGTCTTCTTCTTCTATCCGGCTGACTTCACCTTCGTATGCCCGACTGAACTGGGCGACGTTGCAGATCACTACGACGAATTGCAGAAACTGGGCGTGGATGTTTACTCCGTATCAACTGATACCCACTTCACCCACAAAGCATGGCATAGCAGCTCTGAAACCATCGCAAAAATCAAATACGCGATGATCGGCGACCCGACTGGCGCCCTGACCCGTAACTTCGACAACATGCGTGAAGATGAAGGCCTGGCCGACCGCGCCACCTTCGTTGTTGACCCGCAGGGTATTATCCAGGCTATCGAAGTTACCGCTGAAGGTATCGGCCGTGATGCATCTGACCTGCTGCGTAAAGTGAAAGCGGCTCAGTACGTTGCTTCTCACCCAGGCGAAGTCTGCCCGGCAAAATGGAAAGAAGGCGAAGCAACGCTGGCTCCATCCTTAGATCTGGTCGGCAAGATCTAAATTTCCGTCGTCTTTCACGCCATAGCTGCGTTGGCGTCGCCTGCTCACCCCGGTCACTTACTTCTGTAAGCTCCCGGGGATTCTCAGGCTAGCCGCCTTGCTCTGACGCGAAATACTTTGGAAATTATTTCAGTCATGGGCGCGCCCGCGCCCATTTCATTCCAGCACCATGATGCAAGTTGCATTCAGGCCGCCTGTATAAGGCAGCTTGCATGATGACGTTTTAAGAGAGGGAAGAACAATGCTCGACACTAATATGAAAACCCAGCTCAAGGCCTACCTTGAGAAACTGACTAAACCTGTTGAGCTGATTGCCACGCTGGACGACAGCGCTAAATCGGCAGAGATCAAGGAACTGCTGGCGGAGATCGCCGAACTGTCAGCGAAAGTGACCTTCAAAGAAGATAACAGCCTGGCAGTGCGTAAACCGTCATTCCTGATAACTAACCTAGGCTCTGACCAGGGGCCGCGCTTTGCCGGTTCCCCACTGGGTCACGAATTTACCTCACTGGTGCTGGCGCTGCTGTGGACCGGTGGCCATCCGTCGAAAGAAGCGCAGGCGCTGCTGGAGCAGATCCGCGATATCGACGGTGATTTCGAGTTTGAAACCTATTACTCGCTCTCCTGCCACAACTGCCCGGACGTGGTGCAGGCGCTGAACCTGATGTCGGTACTGAACCCGCGTATTAAGCACACGGCGATTGACGGCGGTACCTTCCAGAATGAAATCACCGATCGCAATGTGATGGGTGTTCCGGCGGTATATATGAATGGTCAGGAGTTCGGCCAGGGCCGTATGACCCTGACGGAAATCGTTGCCAAAGTGGATACCGGCGCAGAAAAACGTGCGGCAGAAGAGCTGAACAAACGTGATGCTTACGATGTGCTGATTGTTGGCTCCGGCCCGGCGGGTGCGGCAGCGGCGGTATACTCTGCACGTAAAGGCATTCGCACTGGTCTGATGGGCGAACGTTTTGGCGGCCAGGTGCTTGATACCGTGGATATCGAAAACTACATCTCCGTGCCGAAGACCGAAGGCCAGAAACTGGCAGGCGCCCTGAAGGCGCACGTCAGCGATTACGAAGTGGATGTGATCGACAGCCAGAGTGCCAGCAAGCTGGTTCCGGCGGCGGTTGAAGGCGGTTTACACCAGATTGAAACTGCCTCCGGTGCGGTGCTGAAAGCACGCAGTATTATCATTGCCACCGGCGCAAAATGGCGCAACATGAATGTGCCGGGTGAAGATCAGTATCGTACCAAAGGGGTGACGTACTGTCCGCACTGCGATGGCCCACTGTTTAAGGGGAAACGTGTTGCGGTGATTGGCGGCGGTAACTCCGGCGTGGAAGCGGCAATCGACCTGGCTGGCATTGTTGAGCATGTGACGCTGCTGGAGTTTGCGCCAGAGATGAAAGCGGACCAGGTGCTCCAGGATAAAGTGCGTAGCCTGAAAAATGTCGACATCGTGCTGAATGCGCAGACCACAGAAGTGAAGGGCGATGGCAGCAAAGTGACGGGGCTGGAATACCGCGACCGCGTAAGTGGCGATGTGCACAACGTTGCGCTGTCGGGCATCTTTGTGCAGATTGGCCTGTTGCCAAACACCACCTGGCTGGAAGGGGCAATCGAGCGTAACCGCATGGGTGAAATCATCATCGACGCGAAATGCGAAACCAGCGTGAAGGGCGTATTTGCGGCGGGCGACTGCACCACCGTACCGTACAAACAGATTATCATCGCCACCGGCGAAGGCGCTAAAGCCTCCCTGAGCGCATTTGATTATCTGATCCGTACGAAGACAGCATAATAAAAGAAAGTAAGACGACACCTGCAATACTAAAAGGCCACCGAAAAAGGTGGCCTTTTTTTTATCTTACAACCAGCACCGGGATGTGGGTGTGGCGGATCACGCTGGAAGCATTCGAGCCCAGCAGGTGAGTGGTAATTGATGGGTTACGTGAGCCGATGACGACCATATCAGCTTTCAGTTCGTTCGCCAGTTCATTCACGGCATCACGCACATTGCCAAATCTGACATGCGTTTTGATGCGGGCCGGATCGATGCTGAAATGTCCCACCATGGTTTGTAAGCGCGTTTCCGCTTCGTGTTGCAGATGCTCTTCGAAACGCCGTACGTCGGCAGCAAAGCGATGCAGGCTAAGACTGGCGGAACCCGGTAAAACATGCAAAAGATGAATAACTCCGTTCTGCTGCGCAAGGAACTCGGCGTGGCGTACAGCCTTATCGCTTAGCTCCATTTCAAAAACATCAACTGGCATAATGATTCTCTGATACATACCCGTTTCTCCTTGTTTATAAACGCTAAAACTATTAAAGCACAAAATAATTGTGGTTTCTGATAGCTGTCTGGCACTTTTTCATGTCATACATTTTTTACTATTTGAGAGGTTAAGCAGAAGGAGGGGTTACCAGTGACGTTCAAGATAAAGCACGGCCGTGACGATAATCGCCAATAAAAACAGAAAAACCAGTACGATAGCCAGTTCTTCAAGCATGACCGTCCCCGCGGCACCAAAACAGATTAAGCGTGGATTAAGGAGGTTTTGCGCGATATAAGACGAATGGGTGAATTTCGGAAAGAGGATGCGCGGGCATCCTCCGGGCAAAGCGGTGGTCGCTTGTTCAGAAGGGATTAACGAAGGTAATCGCCGGCCGCTTCTGGCTGGTAAAGCAGTTCGAGCACTTCAAGATGCGTAGCGGTACCGCCGGGCAATTCCCAGTGGATGGTGTCGCCGGTACGCAAACCAATTAACGCCGCGCCTACAGGAGCCAGAACGGAAAGCTGCGTGCTGCTGTCGGTCATTTGTGCTGGGTAAACCAGGGTGCGGGTACGCTCTTCACCGGTGGTCAGGTCGCGGAATTTTACCTTGCTGTTCATCGTCACCACATTCTGCGGCATCGACTCTGGCGTACACATTTGCGCCCGATCCAGCTCAGCATTCAGTGCATCTGCAATGGGCAGTGCAGCAAATTCTGGCTTTTCAAGAAGCCTGTCGATACGTTCTGCGTCGAGTTCATTAATGATAATAGTGGGTCTGGACATTTATTACTCCATGTCGTTAATGCTGCGTGTAACGCAGAAACCAATCCAAAAGAAAACCCTCGCCGTCTGGCAGCGAGGGTTTAACTCTCCCGATGATACTCACTGAGCACGCAAGTTTGAAGTGATGAAGGTCACATTCATCGGTCATATGAATTTTTGGCGAAAAACGTGATCACTCGCAAATTTGCATTATCCTTTTTAAGCGCCCTTATTCGGCGACTATCCGCATTCAGTGTTCCGTTAAGGAGATCTCATGAGCGATTACGACAAACTTACCTTGAAAGACGGCAGTTATTTGCATTTTAAAGACTGGGGAAGTGGGCAACCCATCGTGTTCAGTCACGGCTGGCCGCTGACGGCTGATGCCTTTGAAGATCAAATGTTGTTTCTGGGGTCAAAAGGATTTCGTGTGATTGCGCATGACCGACGTGGTCATGGCCGCTCGGCACAGCCTTGGGACGGGCATAATATGGATCAATACGCTGACGATTTGGCTGAACTGACGGCGCATCTTAATCTGAAAGATGCGGTGCATGTGGGTCATTCAACAGGCGGTGGGGAAGTGGCGCGCTATATTGGCCGTCATGGCACACAGCGCGTGGCGAAAGCCGTGCTGATTGGCGCTGTTACACCGATTATGATCAAAACCGATTTCAACCCGAATGGGGTGCCGAAAGAGGTCTTTGATGGTATTCGGGAAGGCGTGGTTAACGATCGTGCGGCATTCTTCTACGAGCTGACCGCCGCGTTTTACGGTTATAACCGCCCGGGCGCGAAAGAGTCAAAAGCGGTACGTGAAAGCTTTGTTGAGCAGGGGCTGCAGGGTTCTATTAAGGCACTGTACGACTGTATTAAAGCCTTTTCGGAAACCGACCTGCGTGGCGATCTGAAAAAGATGGCCATCCCGACGCTGGTCATTCACGGTGATGATGATCAAATCGTACCGATCGATACCTGTGGACGGGTGGCGGCGGAGCTCCTGCCTGATGCGCAACTCAAGGTGTATGCGGGTGGCTCACACGGTATCTGTACCACCCATAAGCACCAGATTAACGACGATTTGCTGAAATTTATTCAGTCTTAATTTCTGGCGGATTGCGTTACGCTGATTGTCCTGAAACAGGGCAATGAGCGAAGCGTAATTCGTGTACGCCCTATCCACCAGAGATAACTATGTACTTCTATGAACCTTCTCAGGGGCACGGCCTGCCGCATGACCCGCTGAATGCTATCGTTGGCCCGCGCCCGATTGGCTGGATCGCCTCCTGTGACAAAGAGGGGCGGCCAAATCTTGCACCTTATAGTTTCTTCAACTGCTTTAACTATCGCCCGCCGATCATTGGGTTTTCCAGCAATGGCTGGAAAGACAGCGTGCGTAATATTGTCGAAACGGGTGAGTTTGTCTGGAACCTTGCAACGCTGGATCTGGCGCATGCAATGAATGAAACCTCTGCAATGCTGCCGCAAGGTGAAAATGAGTTTGCCTTTGCCGGGTTAAAGACCGCCGAGAGCAAGCTGGTTAAGGCACCTCGCGTGGCAGAAAGCCCGGTGAATTTCGAGTGCCGCCTTTCACAGTGCATTCAGCTGACGGGGGCCGATGGGTCGCCAATAGAAACCTGGCTGGTGTTGGGGGAAGTTGTCGGGATCCATATTCAGGAATCGCTACTGGAAGAGGGGATTTACCAGACCGCCAAAGCCCGTCCAATACTGCGAGCGGGTGGGCCGACGGCCTATTATGCCATTAGCGACGAGCACCGGTTTGATATGGTGCGCCCGGGGGCAGGTCAGTAACCGACTTTATCGATAACGAATTGCTTACCGCAGTTACCGGGATGTGGCTGCGCGGCAAAAGAGGTCGCTGAAAGCGGATTGTTAATGGTGTCGGCGTTCAGCGAGAGCTGCAATTCAGTGAGATAGGCCGGATTACCGTTACAGGTCAGTTTGATGGCTTTGATACTCTCTTTCCCCCATCCTTTGCCGACGGCATCATCAAAATCGCTACGCTTAACGGTTTTCCCGTAGTTATTGGCCAGGAATTGCCCCAGCGGGCTGCTTTTCACTTCCTGATTCATCCGCACCATGGTGCCGAAATAGGCATCGGGGTCGAAGCCAAAGCAGACGCCATGTTTGGCATATTCGTAGCGCTCAAGACAAGAGTTACCACCGGCTCCCGGCATCACGCTGTTGAGTTTTGCTGCGCCCGACAGGGATAACCCGGTTTCGGCGGCTGAACATTTACGGCTGGCTTTCACTTCCGGCATGTTGGGGATCGGGCGAGTGGCGCAGCCAAAACGCATCCAGCGGCGTTCATCCACCCCGCGCGAGGCAATGGATTTTGGCAGGCCAGGCCACAGACCGTGCACGGTCAGGAAATCGGTTTTGGTCTTGCTCTCTTTTTGCAGGCGACACTCGTCCGGTTCGTTACGGTTGCGCTCGACCATGCTCTGACAAAACCCGGTTTGCCAGGAGAGCGCCAGAACGTAGCGATCGAAATCCCCGTACTGCGTTGCCTTAAGAGGTTCTGCCTGTGCGGAGAAAACGCAGAGTGCAAGCGCCATAGCGCCAGACGGAAAAACAATATCCTTCCTGAACATTTGAATTCCTGAATGATTGAAAACGGATTATTTCTGGAAGTTATTAAAGCACAAAAAGCGCCCGCAGGCGCTTTTTGCAGGTGAGTAACTTATCCCACCGCTGTGCCAGGCACCAGCACTTCGGTTGCAATGATGACCACGATCAGGCCAACAAGAACGGGAACAGAGGTACGTTTCACCACTTCAAACGGTGATATTTTTGCCATCCCGGCAACGGCAACCACCACACCGGAAACCGGAGAAATGGTGCGGCCCAGGTTGGATGCCTGCAACATCGGAATGGAAAGATAAGCCGGGTTGATACCGGAGGAGTGCGCCAGTTTAGGGATCATCTCAACAAAAGCGTAGAACGGTGCATTACCAGAACCGGTGGTCATTGCAGCCAGCATGGTCAGAATTACCAGCACCAGCATCAGGATAATGCTGGCAGAGCCGAAGGAGGTGGCAATGGAGATCAGGCTCTGGATAAAGCCGATGGTGCTCAGCCCCTGAGCAAACACGCCAGCAGCCACCAGCAGCATTACTACACCTGCAAAGGCATCCGCCATACCGCGGTAGGCCACTTCCAGCCCGGAAAACACCTTCTGAGTATTGAAGCCACGCACAAATTCCAGCATCGCCGCCAGCAGGATGCAGATAACCAGGATCGTAATGATATGCAGCTGTGGACCCCATTTGCCGTCAAAAATCAGCACGCCAATAATCGGTGTAAAGGGCAGGATGGCGTAAAAGGTTGGTGCGGTAGTGGTGATCTCACCCACATCCAGCATTTCGTGGCTGATGTTCTCTTTTTTGTCGAGATAGCGCTGCCAGAAAAAGTGGGCAATCGCCATGGCAATAATGGCGGCAATCGAGATAGGCAGCGTGGTTTTAAACGCAAAATCGATCAGCGACATTTCAGCGGCTTTTGCTGCCAGCACCACATCACCGGAAGTTGGTGAAAGAATAATGGCCGCCGGAGAGGCGCAAATAGCAGCAGCCGCGCCACGGCTGATCCCCACGTTGACCATGATGGGGAACAGTGTCGCCATTAATAGCACGCCAAGACCTGTGGCAGACGAGACGGCCAGTGACATCAGGCAGGCCAGGAAATAAGCGGCGATCATCAGCAGGTATGGGGAGTTGATGAATTTCAACGGCCGGGATGCCAGCTTAACGACCATGTCGTTCGCGCCGATGTGGGTCATAAATGCCGCAAAACCGCACAGCATCATGATCATCATACCCAGGTCGCCGCCACGGCTCATGAGCAGAATTTTAATGTATTCGACAATGTCGGTCGCGGTATAGCCCGTACTGGTTTCGCTGGCGGGTAAGACTTTATGGCCCAGTAAGGCGCTAATAATGAGCAGCGTCAGACCGCCGACAAACAAGACCCCAGTGGCTGAGTAGCCTTTAATGATGTAGCGGGCTACACCGACAATGACGACGACTCCGATAAGGAGCTCAATAAACGTAAGCATGGTTTCCCCTGTATCCCTGCTGCCCGAGAGCACAAATAATCAATAAAAAAAGAAGGATGAAATGTGCCGAATTAATGGCCTGTCATTGCTGATTAAAATCAATAAATATACTACTAAAGGAGAGAGTAACGATATTTTGCCATTACCCTATCATTTGCATCATGGGGTTATTGACTCAATGAATCATTATTATATGTCATATAAATGATATTGAAGTGTTAATGCATTTGGGGCTATTTATCAGGGGATTGATAAAGAACGTAAATCTCTTTAAAAGCACTTTCTATTCTTTCTTTTCCCTGCATATACTCTCAGCACTTTTTTCAACCTGATGACGCCGATATGCACGCCAGCTGGACTTATCGCCTGCGCTTTTTCAAAAAACATCTGCTGATGTTTTTGATAGCCTTTGGCTGGCTGTTGATCCAGAGTCAGGTTGCTGTTGCCTCTCACGATTGTTCTATCGACCTTCGGGGTAACGTCGCGGCAATTCAGCATATGGATATGATGGCTAAACCTGGCCCTGTTCATACCGCTGATGTTTCGCCGCTGTGTGAAAAACACTGTGTGCCCGATCAGGCACCAAAAGATCCTGCTCATCCTCAACTGGTGGCGCTACCTGCCACTATGACCCTTACCCTGAACACGCCGGAATGTACGGATGTAAGCCCGTCTGCGTGGTCAATCACCCCTCCCGCTGTGGGGCCACCGGCAACCATTCTTTTTTGCCGGTTCAGAGAATAAAAACCTGTTAATTCGTTGATTTTATTTTAATTTACGTTTAACAGGAGCTTTATCATGCGTGCTTTATTTCTTTCCGCGCTGCTTGGCGCGTCCGTCTCTTTTTCTTCTTTTGCCGTCCAGGCGAATGAGGTAACCACTCCGACTGCACAACGCTGGCAAGGCCATGGCGTTGTCCAGGCGTTTTCCGCCCAGTCTGTCACTCTCGAACATGACGCCATTCCTGAACTGAAATGGCCTGCCATGACGATGCCATTTACCTTGTCATCCGGTGCCGTGCTCAATGGTGCGAAACCCGGCGATCGGGTGACGTTCATCCTTGAACGTTCAGGTGACGGGTTTCAGATCGTCTCGCTGACACCACAGCGCTAAGCGAGGACTTCATGAAACAACACACACTGGGCCTATGGCTCGGTGGGGTGATGTTCGGGTTACTCAGCTCAGCCGTACAGGCAGAGCCGTGGACGCTCGACCAAACCCTGACCGAAGCGCAACGCTATTCCGCGGAGCTATCTGCCAGCCGTAATGAAGCACAGGCGCTGGATGCGATGGCGGATTCCGCGACCCAACTACCCGACCCCAAACTGAAGTTTGGTATTGAAAACGTGCCAGTACAGGGGAACAACGACAGGCGTCTGACGCGTGAAGGCATGACCATGCAAAAAATTGGCATCATGCAGAGCTATGTCAGTTCTGAAAAACGCGAACGTAAAGCGCAAACCTTCCAGGCGCAGGCACGAGGCGTGCTGGCAAAAGGGGAGGCTATCCGCGCGGTACTTCAGCGTGATACCGCTCAGGCCTGGCTCGAACTGGCGTTAACGCAGCAGGCGCTGAAAAAAGCGAAAGCGCTGGTCAGCGAAACCGGGCGTCAGCGCGGTGTGCAAAAGGCAAGCGTAGGGGCGGGCAGTTCTACGCCAGACAGCGTACTGGCGCTGCAAATGACCCTGAGCGCAATGCGCGATAAAGAGACGCTTGCTCAGCGCGATGTGCAACTGGCACAAAGCCGCCTGTTTCAGCTGACGGGGCAATCAATCACCGATGTGAGCGGGCCTTTGCCACGTTACCAGCGGCTCCCCGCCGATGAAAAAACGCTGGAAGAGGGGATAGTCCAACACCCGGAAGTGGAAGCCGCCCGACGGGAGGCCGACACCGCGAAAGCCCGTTCTGCACAATCGGCCATCGCCGCCATACCTGACGTGGATGTTGAGGTGTTCTACGCCCATCGTGCTGAAGGGTATGACGATATGGCAGGGGTCATGTTCAGCGTTGATTTACCGATCTTCCAGTCCAAAAGGCAGGACAAAGATTATGCCGCTGATGTCTCCCGGTCGATGCAGGCGGTAGACCAACTCACGCTGATTAAACGTGAGCATATCGCGCAGGTGCAGTCGCTGGTGGCGCAGTATCAGGCGGCGCAAACCTTATGGCAGCGCCAGAGCGAGGAGATCCTCCCGTTACAGCGCCAACGGCTGGAGGTGATGACGGCGCAATATCGTTCGGGGCAGTCAGAGCTGCCTGCATTACTGGAGGCGCGCCGAAGCGTACTGGATACGGAACTCGCGGCGAATCAGGCGGAGCGCGAGATGGCGCGGAACTGGGCGGCGATCCAATGGCTGATCCCACAGGAGCTGGCAAAATGAAAACAACGACCTTATCCGCAGTTGCGATTGCGGTGTTAGTGGCGGCCGGGGGCGGGTATTTTGTGGGGCAAAAGCAGTCTCATCAACCTGTGGCGCAGTCGCAGCCCACTGAGCGTAAAGTGCTTTACTGGTACGATCCCATGATGCCCGGACAGCGTTTTGATAAGCCCGGGAAATCACCCTTTATGGATATGCAGTTGGTGCCGCGCTATGCAGATGAAGAAAAGGCTGCGTCCGGTGTTGGGATCAGTGCGCAGCAGCAACAAAACCTGGGCATGAAGACAACGAAAGCGCAGCTACATCAGCTGAATGTCCCATTCTCCGCTTTTGCCACGGTATCAACGGATGAACGGGGGGTGACCGTGGTTTCGGCGCCCGCCAACGGCGTGGTGAAACAGTTGTATGTCAACGCCCCACAGCAGCAGGTGAAAGCCAATGAAGCGCTGGCGCAGCTCTGGATCCCACAATGGACTACCGCACAACAGGAGTATCTGGCCGTCCGTCAGCTTGGTGACGCCGGGTTGACACGCGCCGCACGTGAGCGACTGGCGCTGCAATTTATGCCGGAGGAGGTGATCCGGGCGCTGGAACGAAGCGGCAAACCGCAAACCACGCTGACACTTCGGGCGGCGAAAGCAGGATATGTCGTTAAGCTGGATGTGCGCGAGGGTGCGCAGATTACGGCAACGGCCCCGCTGTTCGAAATCGCCAGTCTTGACCCGGTGTGGCTGGTTATTGACTACCCGCAAACGCAGGCGCAATCCCTGAGTGTGGGCACTGAAGTGGTTGCCACGACACAGAGCTGGCCGGGCGAGCAATTCCACGGCACGGTCAGTGAGCTACTCCCGCAGATGGAAACCACCACGCGCACCCTGAAAGCACGCATCGTGCTGAACAACGCCGGGCAGAAATTAAAACCCGGAATGTATCTCAGCGTATCGCGCGCCCAGGCAGCACAACGTCCGCCAGCCCTTGCCGTACCTGAAGAAGCGGTCATCAACAGCGGGGAATCTACACGTCTGCTGCTGGCTACCGGGGACGGTTATTTCCGCCCGGTCAATGTCAAAACAGGGTTGACTGCCCAGGGCTGGACGGAGATCACATCGGGCCTGAAAGCGGGGGATGAAGTTGTCACCTCTGGTCAGTTCCTGATTGATTCAGAAGCGAATCTGCGCAGCGTGATGCCGGAGGTGACCCAATGATTGCTGCGGTGATTCGTGCCTCCTTACGTAACCGTCTGCTGGTGATCCTGGCTGCGCTGATCATGGCCGGGTGGGGCTGGTGGGCGGTGCAGCGTGCGCCGCTGGATGCACTTCCCGATCTCTCTGATGTGCAGGTTATCGTCAAAGCGAGCTATCCCGGCAAAGCGCCGCAGGTGATAGAGGATCAGGTCACCTGGCCGCTGACCACCTCGATGCTCTCTGTGCCTGGGGCTAAAACGGTGCGCGGCTTTTCCATGTTTGGTGATGCCTATGTCTACGTGCTGTTTGAAGATGGCACGGATTTGTACTGGGCTCGCTCCCGTGTACTGGAGTATTTAAGCCAGGTGCAGTCGCAATTTCCGGCGGGGGTTAAAGTCTCGCTGGGGCCAGACGCCACCGGGGTTGGCTGGATTTACGAGTACGCTCTTGTCGATCGCACTGGAAAACACAGTCTGGCAGACCTGCGAGCTATCCAGGACTGGACGCTGAAGTTTGAACTTAAAACCGTGCCGAACGTGTCGGAAGTCGCCAGCATTGGCGGGATGGTGCGCCAGTACCAGATTGTCGCCGATCCTGCCAGGATGCGCGCGCTGAACATTACGCACAGCCAGCTCTCCAGCGCGGTACAGGCTGCTAACAAAGAGGGTGGCGGCGCATTGCTGGAAATGGGAGAGGCCGAATATATGGTGCGAACCACCGGCTATTTGCGGTCGCTGGATGATTTTCGCAACGTGGTGATCACCAGCCGGGACGGTGTGCCTGTCCTGTTAAAAGACGTTGCGACCATTGGATTTGGCCCGGAGATCCGCCGGGGTGTGGCGGAACTGAATGGTGAGGGTGAGGTTGCCGGGGGCGTGGTCGTGATGCGCTATGGGCAGAATGCGCTGGACACCATTCACGCGGTGAAAGCAAAGCTCAGTGAATTGCAGAAAACGTTGCCAGAGGGTGTGGAAATTGTACCGGTCTATGACCGCTCAACCCTGATTGAAGAGTCGGTTAAGACGCTGACGCATAAGTTGCTTGAAGAGTTTGCGGTCGTGGTGGTGGTTTGTGCGCTGTTTTTATTCCATTTCCGTTCGGCGCTGGTGGCTATTGTCTCTTTGCCGCTGGGGATCCTGGGGGCATTCGTGGTGATGCACTATCAGGGGATCAACGCGAACATCATGTCGCTTGGCGGGATCGCCATTGCTATCGGGGCGATGGTCGATGCCGCGATTGTCATGATTGAAAACATGCATAAAGTGCTGGAGCAATGGCGACATGATAACCCGGATAAAACACCGTCGTCCGGGGATTACTGGCACCTTGCGGAGCGTGCCGCCGTGGAAGTTGGTCCGGCGCTGTTTTGTAGTCTGCTTATCATCACCTTGTCGTTCATTCCGGTGTTTTCGCTTGAGGCGCAGGAGGGGCGAATGTTTTCCCCGTTGGCATTTACCAAAACCTGGTCAATGGCGGTGGCGGCAGGCCTTGGCATTACCCTGGTGCCGGTGCTGATGGGCTATTTTATTCGCGGCAAGATCCCTGACGAAAAAGCCAACCCCATCAACCGGGTACTGATTCGCTTGTATGAACCTTTGCTGGATAAGGTGCTCTCGTTTCCGAAAACCACACTGATGCTGGCGTTTGCGCTTTTAGTGGCGACCCTCTGGCCGCTAAGCCGGCTGGGAAGTGAGTTTATGCCGCCTCTGGATGAAGGGGATTTGCTGTACATGCCATCCACGTTACCGGGGATTTCCGCCCGGGAAGCATCGCGGTTATTGCAGCAAACAGACCGGTTGATTAAAAGCGTGCCGGAAGTGGAAAGCGTATTTGGTAAGGCCGGAAGGGCGGAATCGGCAACCGATCCGGCACCGCTCACCATGCTGGAAACGACCATCCACTTTAAACCCCGCGCTCAGTGGCGCCACGGAATGACAACGCAAAAACTGGTAGAGGAGCTGGACAAAACGGTGTCCGTACCCGGAATTGCTAACGTGTGGGTGCCGCCTATCCGTAACCGGCTGGATATGCTGGCCACCGGGATAAAAAGCCCGGTAGGCATAAAGGTGAACGGCAATAATATCGTGGATATCGAGCGGGTCGCCCAGCAGATTGAACAGGTGGTGAAGCAGGTGCCTGGCGTCACCTCGGCCCTGGCGGAACGCCTGGCTGGCGGGCGCTATGTGGATATTCGTATCGACAGGCAAAAGGCTGCGCGATATGGCGTGTCCGTCGATGAACTGCAAAGTATGGTCTCTACGTTAGTGGGGGGCGATAACATTGGAGAAGTCATTCAGGGACGTGAACGTTATCCCATTAACCTGCGTTATCCACGAGACCTTCGCGATAATGTGGATAAATTGCGCCTCTTACCCGTGATTGCCGCGAACGGTAGCCAGATTGCGCTTGGCGAGCTGGCGGATATTGTGGTGACGGAAGGACCGCCAATGTTAAAAAGCGAAAATGCGCGACTGTCTAACTGGATTTATGTCGATTTGCGCGGGCGTGATCTGAAGTCAGCGGTAGATGAAATGCAAAAGCGGGTGGCGGAGCAGGTCGTTTTACCGCAGGGGGTGTCGCTCTCCTGGTCCGGGCAATTCGAATATCTTGAGCGGGCAACGGCAAAGCTAAAAATAGTCCTGCCAGTTACCCTCATGATTATATTTATACTGCTCTGGCTAACCTTTAAACGCGTGTCAGATGTCCTGATAATAATGGGGACATTACCTTTTGCACTTATTGGGGGGGTGTGGTTGCTGTGGCTGCTTGAATATAATCTGTCAGTGGCGGGGGCGGTAGGATTTATAGCACTTTCCGGTGTCGCGGCGGAATTCGGGGTAATAATGGTCCTCTATTTAAATCATGCGCTGGATAAGTATCGTCTGCGGGAGCCTGACGGCGGGAGTGCTATGGTGATGCGCGCTATCCATGAAGGTGCGGTGCTTCGAGTCCGCCCGAAAGTGATGACAGTTGCCACTATCATGGCGGGGTTGCTACCCATTATGTGGGGAGGCGGCAGCGGTTCGGAGGTGATGCAACGCATCGCAGCTCCTATGATAGGTGGCATGGTAACTGCGCCGTTGCTGTCAATGCTGGTTATTCCTGCACTTTATAAGTTGTTACATCGACGTTAAATATGCATCCTGTATGCGCTTATTCAGGCATACGGGATAATGTAACTTCGGAATATTCCCAGAATAAGTGGCATTAATTAGGAATAACGCTGATGTCGTTAAGTCACCATTCAACTATTCTATGGTAAACTTTGCCCCGAATACTAAGAATGGTAATTGCATTGTGATCGTACGAAATAATTTTTCCTTGATTTTATTGTTTATTTTTGGGTTGTTAACATTTTCTTCTGGTGCCATGGCAGAAGAAAGCGCGACGGATAAAGGTTGGTTCTCAACTTTTACGGATAACGTCGCACAAACCTGGAAGGAGCCAGAGCACTATGATCTTTATATTCCGACCATAACGTGGCACGCACGTTTTGCGTATGACAAAGAAAAAACAGACAAATACAACGAACGTCCGTGGGGGGCTGGTTTTGGCCAGTCGCGCTGGGACGAAAAAGGGAACTGGCACGGCATCTACCTGATGGCCTTTAAAGATTCCTTTAACAAGTGGGAACCGATTGGCGGCTACGGTTGGGAGAAAACCTGGCGACCATTAGCAGACGATAACTTCCACGTGGGTCTGGGCTACACCGCTGCGGTCACTGCGCGCGATAACTGGAATTACATCCCTATTCCGGTGATCTTGCCACTGGCGTCCATTGGTTACGGTCCTGCAACGTTCCAGATGACGTATATTCCAGGAACTTATAACAACGGTAACGTTTACTTCGCGTGGATGCGTTTTCAGTTTTAACTGAAAAAACTTTACGTGCTGGTGAAAAAGTGTACTGTCTTTGAATCGTAAAGGATAAAAATCCTTCAGTGAAAATTAACGCGACTTTTGTCACTTTTTATCAAAGATCCGCTGGACAAAACGTCCCACAATTGTTGTACTGATACCCGACACAGCATTTGTGTCGTTTTTTAATGTAAAGGTAATTTTGATGTCTAAGATTAAAGGTAACGTTAAGTGGTTTAATGAGTCCAAAGGATTCGGTTTCATTACTCCAGAAGATGGCAGCAAAGACGTGTTCGTACACTTCTCTGCAATCCAGACTAATGGTTTCAAAACCCTGGCTGAAGGTCAGCGCGTTGAGTTTGAAATCACTAACGGTGCCAAAGGCCCTTCTGCTGCTAACGTAATCGCTCTGTAATTCAGACGCGTCAGCAAGAATTTCAAAACCCGCTCCCTGAGCGGGTTTTTTTTCGTTTTGAATCAGCCAAGAAAATAGATTTTCAGGAAGCTGGCGATGATCAACACGCTCAGCAACACCATTCCTGCGCTCATCAAACTGTCTTTCATTCCGTCACCCTCGTTCAGTATTGCAACCAGAGTGACAGAGAAAAGTTAAGCCAACATTAACGCTCCCGACGTTACTGCGGGCTGGCTGAGGAAAATAACCAAAATGCGATAGCCGTCATCGCAAACGAACCCAGCATGTTGATTGCAATGTTCGTCAATGCCCAGGTGAATCGGCCTTCCTGGAACAGGAACACCACCTCGGCAGAGAAAGTAGAGAATGTTGTCAGACCGCCACAGAAACCGGTGGTGATCAAAACCTTCCACACCGGGTCGATATGCGTCATTCGGTTGAACCAGGCGAGCCCCATACCAATGATAAATGCGCCAATCAGGTTAGCAGTAAGCGTACCCATGGGGATCGCCTGATGCATGGGATTAAACCGCATACTTAAGAACCATCGCGCAACGCTCCCTGTACCACCACCAATAAAAACGGCTAAAAGTAGTTGTAACACGCTAAATACCTGCTATTTGATGTGTAAGAGCATCAAGTTTAACGCTGATTATGAGTAGGGGACAAATATGTATGTTGCGGTTGGGCAGTTTGCGGTAACGCCACTCTGGGAAGAGAATGCGCAAAAATGCGTGGCCCTGATGGCTCAGGCTCAGCAAAAGGGGGGGTTGTTGCTGGTGCTCCCTGAAGCGCTGCTGGCACGTGATGATAACGACCCAGATATGTCAGTGAAATCAGCTCAGCCGCTGGATGGCGGCTTTTTGCGGCTGTTGCTTCAGGAAAGTGCGGGTAATCAACTGACCACAGTTCTGACGGTCCATGTTCCGTCTTCGCCGGGAAGGGCGGTGAACACCCTTGTGGCGATCCGTGAAGGTGCGATTATCGCGAGCTACGCTAAATTACATCTCTACGATGCGTTCAGCATTCAGGAGTCACGCCTGGTTGACCCTGGAGACATCATTCCGCCATTGATTAACATCGACGGCATGAACATCGGATTGATGACCTGCTACGATGTACGCTTTCCTGAGATGGCGATGAGCCTCGCCCTTAAAGGGGCTGATGTGCTGGTATTGCCTGCGGCGTGGGTAAAAGGCCCGCTTAAAGAGCACCACTGGGCGACGCTGCTTGCCGCCCGTGCGCTCGACACCACCTGTTATATTGTGGCTGCCGGGGAGTGCGGGAATAAGAATATTGGCCAGAGCCGGGTTGTTGATCCGCTGGGGGTGACGGTCGCTGCAGCTGCGGAAGCACCGACGTTGTTGATGGCCGAGATATTTTCAGCCAGAATTTCTCTTGCGCGCCAGCAGTTACCCGTTCTGCAAAATCGTCGGTTTGCGCCACCGCAATTATTCTGATGTTTTTTTCAACAATGCTTGATTCACCTTGTTACAGATTGCTATTGTGTGCGCGCGTCAAATGACCGTTAATAAGATCAGGTTTTTGGCGCTGAATGCAGCCTGTTTTATGTAAAGAAGGTATCTATGGGTGAGATTAGTATTACCAAACTGCTGGTGGTTGCCGCACTGGTCGTCCTGCTGTTTGGTACCAAGAAGTTACGCACACTGGGCGGTGACCTGGGTGCAGCAATTAAAGGCTTCAAAAAAGCGATGAATGACGATGATGCGGCTGCGAAGAAAAGCGCCGAGGATGACGTCCCTGCTGAGAAGCTTTCTCACAAAGAGTAATAGCAATGCCTGAGGGCTTGCGAAAAAAAACCGGCTCAATGGCCGGTTTTTTTATGACGTAACTGTAAATAAATATTTCTATATTATTTAACTTCTTCGCCTTTCGCCTGCATATCAGCGTGGTATGACGAGCGAACAAACGGGCCACAGGCTGCATGGGTAAAGCCCATTGCCATTGCTTCAGCTTTCATTTCGTCGAACTCATCCGGGCTAACATAACGCTGTACCGGCAGGTGATGGCGGCTAGGCTGCAGATACTGGCCCAGCGTCAGCATGGTTACGCCATGACGACGCAGATCGCGCATCACTTCAATGATCTCGGCATTGGTTTCACCGAGGCCAACCATCAGGCCTGATTTGGTCGGGATATGCGGATGCGCTTCTTTAAAACGCTCCAGCAGCTTCAGGGACCAGTTGTAATCTGCACCAGGGCGAACCTGACGGTAGATACGCGGTACGTTTTCCAGGTTGTGGTTAAACACATCCGGCGGTGTTGCAGTCAGGATATCCAGCGCACGATCCATGCGTCCACGGAAGTCCGGTACCAGCGTTTCGATTTTAATGTTTGGACTTTTCTCACGGATAGCAGTGATACAGTCAGCAAAGTGCTGAGCGCCGCCATCACGCAGATCGTCACGGTCAACAGAGGTAATCACCACATAGCGCAGTGCCATGTCGGCAATCGTCTGAGCCAGTTTTTGCGGTTCGTTAGCGTCAGGCGCAACAGGGCGGCCATGCGCTACGTCGCAGAACGGACAGCGGCGGGTACAAATTGCACCCAGAATCATAAAGGTCGCTGTGCCGTGATTGAAACATTCAGCAAGGTTGGGGCAAGAGGCTTCTTCACAGACAGAGTGAAGGCCATTTTTACGCATCGCCGCTTTGATCCCCTGGATACGCGAAGAGTCTGCCGGTAGTTTGATTTTCATCCATTCCGGTTTTCTTAACAGCGCTTCGCGCTCTGTAGCCACGTTTTTAACCGGGATAAGGGCCATTTTATCGGCATCGCGGTATTTAACACCGCGTTCCATCACAATGGGTTTACTCATAGCGTGCGTGTTCCAGTTGCGAATATCGAAGGAAAGCGTTTCAATTCAAGGGAATGTTGTATTTATCAACTATTTTTGAACGAACGACAGGCAGTATATCATTGAAACGGTCGATAAAGCAGCCTGCCAGGTCGCCAAATTGTAAAATAGTTGTTGTTTTGTGCCTTTTGCCCCGCACCCGGCAGGGGCTTGTTCTGAATGAGCCTGTCAGAAGGCCTGGCGGATGACGTTGATGACGTTTTCGAGTACCGGATCGCGCAGGCTGAGTTTGTTGTAATGCAGGGAAATTTCAACAGATTCAGTGTTCAGCTGCGGTAAGGGGATGCTCTCCAGCGGCCAGCATTTACACAGTAAAGAGTACAGCCGGGCGGGCATAACGCAAAGCATGTCGCTGCTGCTAATCAGGGATGCCATCGTAAACATATTGTAACTGCTGAAGCTCACCTGACGTTCCGGGAAAAGCTCGTCTAAGCGCTGACGAAGAACGTTCATGCTTTGCCCTTCGGTCATGAACGATGAATGCTCGTAGCCACGTAAGTTTTCCAGCGTCAGTGGTTGACTGAGTGCCGGGTGATGCTGTCGACATACCAGCGTCAGGCTATCAGCATAGAGAACATTCTGCCCTAATGCTCTGGCGTTAAAATTATTGCTGTCGATAATTAGGTCAGTCTGAAACTGTGCGAGCTGAATTTCAGGCTCACTGACGGGAACATTACGTAGCAGCAGTTGTGGAGCGTGTTGTTTCACCGCCTGATAGATGATGGGCATAACCAGAACGCCAACAGAAGGCGATGTACCAATGGTAATCGTTCTTTGCTTGTCATAGCTTCCAGTCAGGTCCAGCGCGCCCAGAATCGATTCCAGCCCCTGGCTGATGTACTCATGCAGGTGAGTCGCATAGGCTGTGGGCGTTACGCCCTGGCCTTTACGTATAAATAAGGGGTCGGGAAATATGGCGCGCAATTTCTGAATTGACTGGCTAATTGCAGAGGGCGTGAGATTAAGAATTTTCGCAGCGTTAACGATACCCTTGTGGACATAAACTGCCTCAAAAATAGTCAGTAAATTGAGATCAATATTACGTAATGTCCGAAAAATTTGCGGTTTATCTTCACTACCGGGTTCATTCAGGCGTTTGGCTGGTAAATTATTATACTCCACGCTTTCACTCCGTATTCATTCACAATATGAATGATAGTTGAAATTATTTATTATGCCTGTAGAGATTCGTAAAGTGTTTTGTAGGTGTCACTTGTTTATCAAAAACAAACAGTTGTGTGATTATCACGCAAGCTACTTGAGCCTCTCAATCAGCTCAGGCAGTGGGCTAAATAATTTATAGCGCTAATATGCGGGTGCGTTCAGGCGCTTCGAAAATATAGAATCTGCGGATTATTGTAAAGCGTAAAAGCGGCAAATAAGTGATGGCTCGTCAAATAATCAAGCCATCATGTATGATATATTAAGCAGGGATATATTCGTGGGGTGGATTGTTAAGTAGCGCTAACAAGTTGTTCAACAGCACCGGTCGAATAATATCAGGTGTGGCTGTTTCGACCCACTGGCGCATTTGCGTCATTTCCATTCCGGCATATCCACACGGGTTGATACGTAAGAACGGCGCGAGATCCATATTAATATTTAACGCCAGCCCGTGAAACGAACAGCCCTTACGAATACGCAGACCCAGCGAACAGATCTTCATTTCTCCAACGTACACGCCTGGCGCATCGGCCCGGGGATGGGCATCAATACCGTATTCCGCCAGTGTGTTCACCACGGTTTGTTCCAGCAGCGTGACCAGTTCACGAACGCCAAGTTTTCTGCGTTTCAGGTTCAGAAGAACATACATCACCTGCTGACCCGGACCGTGATAGGTGACTTGCCCACCGCGATCGCTCTGAATGACTGGAATATCACCGGTCGTCAGCAGATGTTCTGCTTTGCCAGCTTGCCCCTGAGTAAACACCGGAAGATGTTCAACCAGCCAGATTTCGTCAGGTGTCGTTTCATCGCGGGAATCGGTGAAGTCATGCATGGCCTGGGAGACAGGCTCGTAAGGTTGCAGCCCGAGTTGGCGGACAAGAATTTTATCCTGGTACAAAACTGTGTCTCCGAAGACAGGGAGAAAAGATGAGGGGATTATACCACAGCGGGGAGAGGGGTTACCCGGCAAACCGGGTAACCGCAAAGGGACTACAGCACCATACGAACAATTTCGATATTGCCGAGCTCTTCGTACAGCGTCTCAACCTGCTCAATATGCGTGGCAGTGATGGTAATAGAAACCGAGTGGTAGTTGCCCTTGCTGCTTGGTTTTACTGACGGAGAGTAGTCGCCCGGCGCATGGCGCTGTACCACTTCAACCACCTGATCAACCAGCTCAGGCAACGCCTGCCCCATTACTTTGTAAGTAAATGAGGTAGGGAATTCAAGCAGTTCGTTAAGTTTGGTTTTCATGTCAGCTCCGGCGTAACGTCAAAAAATAATAACTCCCACATCAGGTGGGAGTTATCAGGATAGTTAGTATATGGGGATCAAAATCACACTTTCAAGTGTTCAATTTTTATCCAAACCAGTGATGGAACATCAATTTAATGTAATCAATGATTTTGCCGAAGAAATTGCCTTCAGGAATTTCTTGCAACACCACCAGTGGGCGCTGATCGATGGTTTTGCCATCCAGCTGGAAGTTAATGGTGCCCACAACCTGGTTTTTCTGCAGCGGAGCATGGAGTTCAGTGCTGTTCAGCACGTAGCTGGCTTTCAGATCTTTCATGCGGCCGCGTGGAATGGTCAGATACAGATCTTTGTCCACGCCCAGTGATGCACGATCGTTGTCACCAAACCAGACTGGCTCAGAAGCAAACTCTTTACCTGCTTTCAGTGGGTTCACGGTTTCGAAGAAACGGAAGCCCCAGGTCAGCAGTTTTTTGCTTTCGGTTTCACGACCTTTAAAGGTGCGACCACCCATAACGGCAGAAATCAGGCGCATCTGGCCTTCAGTGGCAGAGGCAACCAGGTTATAACCCGCTTTATCGGTGTGACCAGTCTTGATGCCGTCTACGTTCAGGCTGTTGTCCCACAGCAGACCGTTACGGTTGGTCTGGCGGATACCGTTGAAGGTAAACTCTTTTTCTTTATAGATGGAGTATTCGTTAGGCACGTCGCGAATCAGCGCCTGACCAATCAGCGCCATATCACGTGCGGAGCTGTACTGGCCATCAGCATCCAGGCCGTGAACGGTCTGGAAGTGGCTGTTTTGCAGACCCAGAGCGGTCACGTAGCTGTTCATCAGGCCAACAAACGCGTCCTGGCTACCGGCAGCAAAGTCGGCCATTGCCACACAGGCATCGTTACCGGATTGCAGGTTGATACCACGAATCAGCTGAGATACAGGAACCTGCATTCCAGGTTTAAGGAACATCAGGGATGAACCTTTAAACACCGGGTTGCCGGTCGCCCAGGCATCGTTACCGATAGTCACCAGATCGCTTTCTTTGAACTTACCGGCTTTCATGGCCTGACCGATAACGTAGCTGGTCATCATTTTGGTCAGACTGGCGGGATCGCGACGGGCGTCGGCATTCTGTTCTGCCAGAACTTTGCCAGAGTTGTAATCGATCAGGATGTAGGATTCCGCGTCGATTTGCGGAACGCCAGGGATCATGGTCTTGATATTCAGGTCATCGGCGTGAGCCGCAGAAAGTGCAGCTGCGCAAAGGGCCGTGGTCAGCGCCATGCGCTGCACAAAACGAGCAGAAAAAGTGGTCTTCATGGTCAGAACTACGACATCCGTGATGGAATTAAAAAAAGTGCCTTACTATAGCAAATGCTATACAGGCAGGCATCCGACTTTCAGTGCGAGTTTGTGAATGTTAGTTACACAAATCGACAATTCGGATACCGCCGATGAGTTATTTTGCAACAGCGATAAACGATTGCAATTGCGCTTCGCTTTGCAGGCGTTGTTGCAGGGCGGACGCCTGTGATTTGCTGGCAAACGGCCCCATCTGGATACGCCAGACTGCGCCATTTTGCTCAACACGCCCAGGAACGCTGAATTGCTGACTCAAACGCTGTTGATACTGTTTCGCTCGCGCCTGGTCACTTACCGCACCCACCTGAACGACAAAACCACCGCTTGCAGCAGCTGGCGCAGCAACTTCCGCGCTTTGTGTTGCCACTGGCGCTGTCACCGCAGCGGGTTGCGTTACCGGCGCTGCAACGACCGGTGCGGGTGTTGGCTCGCTACCTTCAAGTACACCTGACGCTAAGGTTGTTGGCGCACCGAGAAAACCACTGCTCTTCACTGGCGCGCCAGTGCTGTCATCGCTCTGCAAGGTATCATTGCTGATTGCACGGACTTCACCCTGCGGTGCAGCAGGCTCTGCCGGAGAAGACGCGCCACCCATACCACCGCTTAAATCCGGGCGTGAAGGAAGGGCATAGGTCTGTTTGGCAACGGTTGTACAGGCAGTACCCGGGCCAGACAGCGTACCATCCTGCGCCACGATGATAGGGTCGATACGCACCTTGGTGTTGTTAGACGTGTTCAGACGGTCAGCGGCAGCGCGAGACAGTGAAATCACACGGTCGTTACCGTAAGGACCACGATCGTTGATGCGCACGACAATCATGCGACCATTTGCCAGGTTCGTGATACGGGCATAGCTTGGGATTGGAAGCGTCGGGTGTGCCGCGGTGATCTGCGCGGGATCGAACGTTTCGCCAGAGGCCGTCAGGTTGCTACCCGGCTCTGCATCGTAGATGGCGGCAAAACCGGCCTGGCTAAAGCGTGACGGGTCTTGCACAATCTTGTAGCTCTTACCATCGCGCTGATAATCCTGATTTGCTGTTGCGTTCAGCGGCTCATAACTTGGATCGGCGCCGCTGATTTCAACAATCGGGCCGTTACAGACCGCAGGCTGCGGCGGCGCGACGGTCGCCTGCTGCTGACCATCATCACTTGAACAGGCTGCAAGCAAACTTGCTGCGATGCAGATACCCAGCCACTGCTTACGCATTGCGATCCCCTTATTTTTATACGCTTTTGGACAACATTTTTCTGTGGGTATGGATCGACATCACGATACCAAACCCGGCCATCAACACGATCAGTGCCGAGCCCCCGTAACTAACCAGCGGTAGCGGTACGCCTACAACCGGCAGAATACCACTCACCATACCAATATTTACGAAGACATAAACGAATAAAATCAACATCAACCCGCCGGCCATCACGCGGCCAAACGTGGTTTGCGCGCGCGCCGCAATCCAGAGCCCGCGCATAATAAGCAGCACGTAGAGCGCCAGCAGGATTAAGATGCCAACCAGCCCCAGCTCTTCCGCCAGAACCGCAAAGATAAAGTCGGTGTGGCGTTCTGGTAAGAACTCAAGCTGTGATTGCGTGCCGTGGAGCCAGCCTTTACCGCGCAGACCGCCGGAACCAATTGCAATCTTCGACTGAATAATATGATAGCCCGCGCCCAGGGGATCGGTTTCCGGGTCGAGAAGCATCATCACGCGCTGGCGCTGGTAATCATGCATCAGGAAGAACCAGAGGATCGGGATGAAGGCCGCGACCAGGACCACTGCGATACCAATCAGGCGCCAGCTCAGACCCGACAGGAACAGCACAAACAGACCGGAAAGCACGATAAGAATCGATGTCCCGAGGTCAGGCTGTGCGGCAACCAGCAAGGTTGGCAGGAAGATTAACGCCAGTGCGATGGCGGTGTTCTTCAATGAAGGCGGGCAGACGTCGCGGTTGATAAAGCGTGCCACCATCAGAGGGACGGCGATTTTCGCTATCTCTGACGGCTGGAAACGGACTATGCCCAGGTCCAGCCAGCGTTGCGCGCCTTTGGATATCGCACCGAAGGCATCTACCGCCACCAGCAGGATAATACAGAAAATATACAGATAGGGTGCCCAGCCTTCGTAGACGCGCGGCGGGATTTGCGCCATCACGACCATAATCACCAGACCCATCGCTATCTGGCCGACTTTACGCTCCATCATGCCGATATCCTGGCCGCTGGCGCTCCAGATAACCAGAGCACTGTAGAACAGCAGAGCCAGAAGGATCAGCAGCATGGCAGGGTCGATGTGGATTTTATCCCACAGCGATTTTTTATTTGGATTATCCGTCATGATTATTGGTCCTCCGTCGCTGCGGATGCCGGGTTTTCAGTCGGCAGTTCAGTGTTGTTGTCACCCAGCATAATATGGTCGAGGATTTGGCGCATGATCGTACCAACAGCCGGGCCTGCTCCGCCGTTTTCCAGGATCATTGCCACCGCAACCTGCGGGTTATCATAAGGGGCAAACGCCGTCATGAGCTTGTGGTCACGCAGACGCTCAGCAATACGGTGCGCGTTATAGGTTTCGTTCGCCTTCAGGCCAAATACCTGCGCGGTACCTGATTTAGCTGCCACTTTATACGGCGCACCGGCGAAGTATTTATGGGCCGTACCGTTCGGACGGTTGGCTACGCCGTACATACCGTCTTTTGCGATCTCCCAGAAACCAGAGTGAATATCCCCAACCGGCGCTTCATGTGGCTGGTTCCACGGCACTTTCTTACCGTCTTCCACCGTGCTCATGAGCAGGTGCGGCACTTTTACCACGCCATCGTTGATGAGGATCATCATCGCTTTGTTCATCTGCAACGGCGTTGCCGTCCAGTAGCCCTGGCCGATACCCACAGGAATGGTATCACCCTGATACCACGGTTTTTTAAAGCGCTTCAGCTTCCACTCACGGGTTGGCATGTTGCCAGAACGCTCTTCTGACAGGTCAACACCGGTGTAATGCCCGTAGCCGAACTTACTCATCCACAGTGAGAGCCGGTCAATACCCATGTCATAGGCGACCTGATAGAAGAAGGTATCCGCCGATTCTTCCAGCGATTTAGTGACGTTCAGATGACCGTGGCCCCATTTTTTCCAGTCACGGTAGCGTTTATCGGAACCTGGCAACTGCCACCAGCCGGGGTCAAACAGGCTGGTATTACGGTTAATGACACCCGCGCTCAGGGCCGAAACGGCAACATACGGTTTAACCGTTGATGCCGGAGGGTAAACACCCTGGGTCGCACGGTTTACCAGCGGGGTGTTCGGGTCGTTCAGCAGGCCAGAGTAGTCCTTGCTGGAGATCCCGTCGACAAACAGGTTCGGATCGTAGCTTGGCATAGAAACCATCGCCAGGACGCCGCCACTGCGAGGGTCGGTCACGACAACTGCGGCACGGCTGCCTGCCAGCAGGGTTTCGATATATTGTTGCAGTTTCAGATCGAGCGTAAGGTAAACGTCGTGTCCCGCCTGCGGAGGCACTTCTTTCAACTGGCGGATCACGCGACCACGGTTATTGACTTCAACTTCTTCATAACCGGTCTGGCCGTGCAGGACGTCTTCGTAATAGCGCTCAATCCCCAGCTTACCGATATCGTGCGTTGCGGCGTAGTTTGCCAGCTTGCCGTCTTTATCGAGCCTGTCGACGTCTTTATCGTTAATTTTGGACACGTAGCCAATAACGTGCGTCAGCGCCGAGCCGTACGGGTAGAAGCGGCGTTTATAGCCTTTAACTTCAACACCGGGGAAGCGGTACTGGTTGACCGCAAAACGGGCAACCTGGACTTCCGTCAGGTTCGTTTTTACCGGAATGGAGGTGAAGCGGTGTGAACGCGCGCGCTCTTTTTTGAAGGTTGCGATATCGTCATCGTTAAGATCGACAACGCTTTTTAGCGCGTCCAGCGTATTCTGCACATTGTCCACTTTCTCAGGCATCATCTCGATTTGGTAGATGGTGCGGTTGAGTGCAAGTGGCGTGCCGTTACGATCGTAAATAATGCCGCGGCTCGGGGCGATAGGAACCAGTTTGATACGGTTTTCGTTGGAACGCGTCTGGTAATCGGTAAAGCGGACAATTTGCAGATTATAAAGGTTGGCGATCAGCACGCCGGTAAGCAGCAAAATCCCCGTAAAGGCGACCAGCGCCCGGCGCACAAACAGCGCGGACTCAGCCGTATAGTCGCGAAAAGAATTCTGTAGTTTCATCCGCTGCTTAATCTACCCTGGTCAGTCACTACTCGCGGTGATATGGGTGGTTGGTAGTAATGCTCCACGCGCGATACAGGCTTTCTGCCACCAGTACCCGTACGAGCGGGTGGGGAAGCGTCAGCGCGGAGAGAGACCAACTTTGTTCTGCTGCCGCTTTACAGGCAGGGGATAACCCTTCTGGCCCGCCAATCAACAGACTGACGTCACGACCATCCTGCTTCCAGCGCTCCAGCTCGTGCGCCAGTTGCGGCGTATCCCAGGGTTTACCTGGAATATCGAGGGTGACGATGCGGTTTTTGCCTGCGGCAGCCAGCATCAGTTCGCCCTCTTTCTCGAGAATACGTTTGATATCAGCGTTCTTGCCGCGCTTTCCTGCTGGGATCTCCACCAGTTCGAACGGCATGTCTTTCGGGAAACGACGCAGATATTCAGTAAAACCCGTTTGTACCCAGTCTGGCATTTTTGTGCCGACGGCTACTAGCTGCAACTTCACGCATTAACCCCAGAGTTTTTCCAGCTCATACAGGCGACGGCTCTCATCCTGCATAACATGGACAATAACATCACCGAGGTCGACAACTACCCAGTCAGCGGTGGCTTCACCTTCAACGCCAAGCGGCAACAGCCCTGCTGCGCGCGATTCCTGAACAACGTGATCAGCAATCGAAACCACATGACGAGTAGACGTACCGGTGCAGATAATCATGCAGTCGGTGATGCTGGATTTACCCTTAACGTCGATAGTGATGATGTCCTGACCTTTCAGGTCATCAATTTTGTCGATAACAAAATCCTGGAGTGCTTTACCCTGCAAGTTTTCCCCCTGGGAGAGTGAGATTGTGCAACTATGAATTCGTGGCCAGACAGTATACCTGAACTGACGCCTGTGTCGGGACAAATGTCACCGGCCGGGCTTTTGAAGGCGGGTATCATCCCACCCTCCGCCTGAGATTGCATCGCCATTTTTGTAAAACAATTTCTGTAAAGCAATGATCGGCGGGAAAGTCTGGCAGCGGAGAATATCAGCATGGTCAGGCCTGTCAAGGCAGGATAGCGAATAACAGGGTTTTTCGTGCATCATGCTTATTCTTCGGTGCTTTTCTGATACAGCCCATGCTGGTGAATATATGCCAGTACAGCCGTTGGCAGCAGGTCATCACAGGCAAGCCCTTGTTGCAGGCGTTCGCGGATGATAGTAGCCGAAATATCAAACCAGGGTGTTTCTGCCAGATAAATCTTCCCGGCAGGCTGATTATGGAGATCTTCCACATTGTCTGTCAGGTGTGCTTCCAGCCACTGCTGATGCTGTTCTTCCCGCATGGTCAGCGGATAACCCGGACGGCGGCAAACCAGCAAATGACTGTTTTCCAGAATGGTTTCGTACTTATGCCAGCTGGGGAAATTGAGCAGAGAATCCTGTCCAATAATAAACGCCAGGGGCTGATGCGGCCCTTTTTCGACGCGCCATTCCTGCAAGGTTTCGGATGTCCAGGAGGGGGTGTCGCGGCGCAATTCCCGTTCATCAAGCGTAAACAGCGGCTTATCCTCTATTGCCAGCGCCAGCATTTCTTTGCGTTGTTCGCTTGTGGCTTCAGGCTGAGGGCGATGTGGCGGAACGTTATTTGGCATGATTATCACGCGTTGCAAGCCTATCTGATTCGCCAGTATTTCCACCGGTTTCAGATGCCCGTAATGAACCGGGTCGAAGGTGCCGCCATACAGTGCCTGAAGAGAATGCATATTATCCATCGATAAAAACGTCTGCCAGCGCCTTGTGGCAAAGCAGCAGAGAAAGGCTTTCCAGCTCAGCCCAGACCGACTGGCCATAATCCTGTTTTAGCGTCAATTCGGCACGCATCAGCAATTGCACGGCCTGGCGAAGCTGTTCATGACTGAGGCGGTTTACCGCCTCAGTGGTCATGGCGCGGCGGTTTTGCCACACGCGATGCTTGTCGAACAGGGAGCGCAGCGGCGTATGTGCAGATTGACGTTTCAGGTTGGTCAGCAGTAGCAGCTCGCGCTGAACCGTCCGCAGCAGGATAACCGGCTCACTGCCTTCAAGACGCAGCTGCTGCAAAATATGCAGGGCGCGTTTACTCTTTGCCGACAGCAGAGCATCAACCCAGTGGAAAGGGGTAAAGTGCGCGGCATCATTCACCGCCTGCTCAACGCGCGGCAGCGTAAGTTTGCCATCTGGCCACAGCAAGGAAAGTCTGTCCAGCGCCTGCGCCAGTGCCAGCAGGTTACCCTCGTAGCAGTAGCAAAGCAGCTGATTGGCTGCATCATCCAGCTGGAGATTGTGCTGTTTTGCCCGCGCGGCAACCCATTTCGGCAGATGTGCCTGTTCGGGTGTCTGACAGGTGATCAGCACAGAGTGCGCCGCGAGTTGGGTAAACCATGCCGCGTTTTCCTGAGCTTTGGTCAGCTTATTGCCGCGTACAATCAGCAGCAGATCGTTGTGTAACAAACTCACCAGCGTCGCCAGTTGTTCATTGATGGCCGCGTTAGGACCATTGTCTGGCAGCAGGATCTGAATCGTCTGGCGCGATGCGAACAGGCTCATCGCCTGGCAAAGCGAGAAGAGGGCATTCCAGTCTGTGTTGTTATCAAGCTGGAAGGTGTGGTGTTCATCAAAGCCCTGCACCGC
Source organism: Enterobacter sp. C4G1 (assembly GCF_052886895.1). Lineage (NCBI taxonomy): Bacteria > Pseudomonadati > Pseudomonadota > Gammaproteobacteria > Enterobacterales > Enterobacteriaceae > Enterobacter > Enterobacter sp. C4G1. The sequence continues at coordinate 2,368,289 of NZ_JBQVVV010000001.1, forward strand.
CGCAGTCTGTTTGACGGCATCAAGACTTTCCTGAAGCAATAACGGATCGTTTCCGAGCAGCAGATACGCCGCGCGCAGCCCTTCATTGAGCTGCGCGCGGAGTTGTTCAGGATACAACCTGATCATCAGTTACCCATCGAGGTAGAAACCGGCAGCGCATTGGCATCCGGTTTATCGATGATATCAGCACCTTCTTTAGAAGTTGCCTCAATGCTAGGCAGTTTACGGATCAGCTGTTCTGCTGCTTTGTCGTACATTTCGTTAATGATAATTTGCTGCTCGGCGTCTTTTGCCAGCGCAGTTTGTGGGTTATCAAAGAACGAACGGTAGACCTTCGTGCTGATTGGATAAATGTCTTTACCCGGGATCAGTACAGCAGCGTTTACCGACATCACCATTTGGTACTCAGCGGTACGGCCGTCCTGGAAGATAGACGCCGTGTCTTTGCTCAGGGTCATACCCAGAACACGAAGAGACGGTACATCCTGGCGCAGCGTTCCTTTCTCGATAAGCTCAACACCGTTCAGGCGCAGCTGGCTACGAATTGCCCGGCTAAGCGGACCGTTTGGATCCGATGAATCGAAGATCATGGTTTTCATCTGGGCAGGCACTGCCGTGGTATTGCGCAGGTGCCAGCCACAACCAGCGGTGACAAGCACCGCCAGAGATAAGAGTATTGTTGCCAGTTGTCGCACGTTTCCTCCCGCGCTTAGCCAACGACCAGATTCAGCAGTTTACCTGGTACGTAGATAACCTTACGTACGGTAACGCCCTCAAGATACTTCGCAACCAGATGTTCCTGACCCGCGCGCTCGCGAACCTGTTCTTCGGTCGCATCAACAGCAACGGTAATTTTACCGCGTACTTTGCCGTTTACCTGCACCACCACAAGCGTAGTGTTTTCCACCATGGCTGATTCGTCGGCAACCGGCCACGGCGCGTTGTCGATATCGCCTTCGCCTTTCAGTTCATGCCACAGCGTGAAGCTTGCGTGTGGTGTGAACGGGTTCAGCATCCGCACGACGGCCAGCAGCGCTTCACGCATCAACGCGCGATCCTGCTCGCCTTCCTGTGGCGCTTTCGCCAGCTTGTTCATCAGTTCCATAATAGCCGCAATTGCGGTGTTGAAGGTCTGACGACGACCAATATCATCGGTCACTTTGGCAATAGTTTTATGAACATCACGGCGCAGCGCCTGCTGATCGTCGCTCAGTGCCGCCGCGTTCAGCGCAGGTGCATCGCCCTGAGAGGTGTGCTCGTAAACCAGTTTCCAGACACGTTTCAGGAAGCGGTTAGCACCTTCTACGCCAGATTCCTGCCATTCCAGGGTCATATCCGCAGGGGATGCGAACATCATGAACAGACGAACGGTGTCTGCGCCGTAACGCTCAACCATCACCTGCGGGTCGATGCCGTTGTTTTTGGACTTGGACATCTTGCTCATGCCGGTATAAACCAGTTCATGACCTTCGGCGTCTTTCGCCTTCACGATGCGGCCTTTCTCGTCGCGCTCAACGATGGCATCAACCGGAGAAACCCAGTTGCGCTCGCCGTTCACGCCAACATAGTAGAAGGCATCAGCCAATACCATGCCCTGACACAGCAGCTGTTTTGCTGGTTCATCAGAGTTCACAAGGCCTGCATCACGCATCAACTTATGGAAGAAGCGGAAGTAGAGCAGGTGCATGATAGCGTGTTCAATACCACCGATGTAGATATCAACCGGCAGCCAGTAGTTAGCAGCTTTCGAATCCAGCATCCCGTCCTGATACTGCGGGCAGGTGTAGCGCGCATAATACCAGGAAGACTCCATGAAGGTGTCAAAGGTGTCGGTTTCACGCAGCGCAGGCTGGCCGTTCACGGTGGTCTTCGCCCACTCAGGATCGGCTTTGATCGGGCTGGTGATGCCGTCCATGACCACATCTTCCGGCAGAATAACCGGCAGTTGATCTTCTGGCGTTGGCAGCACGGTACCATCCTCCAGAGTGACCATTGGGATTGGCGCACCCCAGTAACGCTGACGGGAAACGCCCCAGTCACGCAGACGGAAGTTCACTTTACGCTCGCCAACACCCTTCGCCGTCAGTTTGTCGGCAATAGCGTTGAAGCCGTCTTCAAAACTCAGGCCGCTGAATTCGCCAGAGTTAAACAGGGTGCCTTTTTCGGTCAGTGCTTGTGCGGACAGATCAGGTTCAGAACCGTCAGCCGCCAGAATGACAGGCTTGATGGACAGACCGTATTTGGATGCAAACTCGTAGTCGCGCTGATCGTGGCCCGGAACGGCCATCACTGCACCTGTGCCGTATTCCATCAGAACGAAGTTTGCCGCCCAGACTGGGATAGCTTCGCCAGTCAGTGGGTGAATCGCTTTAAAGCCAGTATCGACGCCTTTTTTCTCCATCGTTGCCATGTCGGCTTCGGCCACTTTAGTTGTGCGGCATTCGTCGATGAAGGTAGCCAGTACCGGGTTGTTTTCGGCGGCTTTCTGCGCCAGAGGGTGACCTGCGGCAACCGCCAGGTAGGTCGCGCCCATGAAGGTATCCGGGCGAGTGGTGTAGACGGTCAGCGTCTGATCGTAGTTTTCAACGTTGAAGGTGATTTCCACGCCTTCAGAACGACCGATCCAGTTACGCTGCATGGTTTTAACGGTATCTGGCCAGTGATCCAGATTATCCAGGTCATTCAGCAGTTCGTCAGCGTAGGCGGTGATTTTGATAAACCACTGCGGGATCTCTTTACGCTCAACTTTGGTGTCACAACGCCAGCAGCAGCCATCGATAACCTGTTCGTTCGCCAGAACGGTCTGGTCGTTCGGACACCAGTTAACGGCAGAGGTCTTCTTGTACACCAGGCCTTTTTTGTACAGCTCGGTGAAGAATTTTTGCTCCCAGCGGTAGTACTCCGGGGTGCAGGTTGCCAGCTCGCGGCTCCAGTCGTAACCAAAGCCCAGCATTTTGAGCTGGTTTTTCATGTAAGCGATGTTGTCGTAGGTCCACGGTGCTGGCGCGGTGTTGTTTTTGACCGCAGCACCTTCAGCAGGCAGGCCGAATGCATCCCAGCCGATAGGTTGCAGAACGTTTTTACCCAACATGCGCTGGTAACGCGCAATCACATCACCGATGGTGTAGTTACGCACGTGGCCCATGTGTAGTCGGCCAGAAGGATAGGGAAGCATCGACAGGCAGTAATACTTCTCTTTGCTCTCGTCTTCGGTGACTTCAAAAGTGCGCTTCTCGTCCCAGTGTTGCTGGACTTTAGATTCTATCTCTTCCGGGCGGTATTGCTCTTGCATGGCAGCCAGTGGTCCTGTTTTCAATACAGCTACAAATGTAGCCAATGGATGTGGTATCTCAGATCCGCATAGCATAGCCCAAACGCCCGCGTCAAAACAGCCTTTCACGCAAATGCGCTTTGCAGGAATTTACCGGGTCTGTGCTGTACCTGGCAAAGCGGCGATGAAATAAGGTCTACTATTAGAGATAGTTACTTACCCGGGAGGCAAAATGATGAACAAGGTTGCTCAATTTTACCGCGAACTGGTTGCCACACTCACGGAACGCCTGCGTAATGGTGAAAGAGATATTGATGCGCTGGTTGAACAGGCGCGAGTGAGAGTGATGCAAACGGGTGAGTTAACACGAACGGAAGTGGATGAGGTAACACGTGCTGTGCGGCGCGATCTGGAAGAGTTTGCGCGCAGCTACGAAGAGAGCCAGGACGAAATCACAGACAGCGTTTTTATGCGCGTGATTAAAGAGAGTCTGTGGCAGGAACTGGTCGATATCACTGACAAAACACAGCTGGAGTGGCGTGAGGTGTTTCAGGATCTCAACCACCATGGTGTATATCACAGTGGTGAAGTGGTGGGACTGGGAAATCTGGTGTGTGAGAAGTGCCATCACCACATTGCGGTTTATACACCTGATGTGCTGCCGCGTTGCCCAAAATGCGGGCACGATCAGTTCCAGCGCCGCCCGTTTGAGCCCTAGGTAAAAGCAAAACGGCAACTATGTTGCCGTTTTTAGTGTCTGCTCCCTCTCCCCGTGGGAGAGGGTTGGGGTGAGGGCATCAGGTCGCACAGTAGTAAGCCAATCTCTCCGCCAGCAAATCCACAAATGCCTGCCGATCGATATCCACCATTACCGTTGTATTCGGTTTATTCCCCGTCAGCGAGTAGTAGTCCACCACCGTCATGCCCTGGGTATATTTCCCCTGCGTCTCAACGCCAACCCACCTGTCCACCGTGGTAAACATCTCCGGTTTTAACAGCCAGGCGATCGTGCAGGGGTCATGCAACGGAGCGCCGTGGAATCCCCATTTCTCGGCTTTGTGATACTCCATAAAGAAATCAAGCAGCCCGGCCACGGTTATCGCGACCGGATTACCCACCGCACGGAAGCGCTCAATGTCGTCAGCCATAATCTGCGCCCGGTGGGTAACGTCCAGCCCCGCCATCACAATCGGTAAACCCGACTGGAAGACAATCTCCGCTGCTTCCGGGTCGACAAAGATGTTGAACTCCGCCGCAGGCGTCCAGTTACCAAGCCCCATCGCACCTCCCATAATCACAATGCGGGAGATTTTCTTATGCAGTTCCGGGTGACCGTTTAAGAGCAGCGCGACGTTGGTTTGCGGGCCGGTTGCCACCAGCGTGACGGGTTCAGCACTTTCACGCAGCACCTTTGCCATCAGCTCAACGGCCGTGCAGTTTTGCGGTGCAAATCCTGGTTCTGGCAGTACCGGGCCGTCAAGCCCTGATTCACCGTGCACATTGTCGGCAATGATCAACTCGCGCATCAGCGGCTTAACTGCACCGCCTGCCACTGGAATATCCGTGCGTTTTAACAGCGTGAGCATCCGCAGCACGTTACACAGGGTTTTATCCGGGGTCTGGTTTCCGGCCGACGAGGTGACAGCTTTTAAGTCCAGTTCAGGGGAGGCAAGAGCAAGGACGAGGGCGATCGCGTCATCATGACCTGGATCGCAATCGAGAATGATTGGCAGTGCCATAGAGTTCTCCATTTTTAGCGTTATTTTGTGACAAGGGTAACGCTGCAATGTGAGGCCGACGAGAAGAAGAGATGTAAAGCGTGAAGCAGTGCGCAATCCGCAGATTGCGCACTGAGAAGATTAATGCAGAATTTTGGCGAGGAAGTCTTTTGCGCGCTCAGATTTCGGGTTCGCGAAGAACTCTTCTTTTGGGGAGTCTTCAACGATCTTGCCTTCATCCATAAAGATCACGCGGTTGGCCACTTTACGGGCGAAGCCCATTTCGTGCGTTACCACCATCATGGTCATCCCTTCGTGCGCCAGTTCAACCATGACATCCAGCACTTCGTTGATCATTTCAGGATCGAGTGCAGAGGTAGGTTCGTCAAAAAGCATGGCTACCGGGTCCATACACAGCGCGCGGGCGATCGCTACACGCTGCTGCTGGCCGCCGGAGAGCTGCGCCGGGAATTTATCGGCGTGAGCGGAAAGCCCCACACGTTCCAGTAACTTCAGCCCTTTTTCGCGTGCGAGTTTTTTATCGCGCTTAAGCACTTTTACCTGCGCCAGGGTCAGGTTTTCGATAATGGAGAGATGCGGGAACAACTCAAAATGCTGGAATACCATCCCGACGTGGGAGCGCAGCTGGGCAAGGTTGGTTTTCTTGTCATTCACTTTGGTGCCGTTAACGAGGATCTCGCCTTGCTGCACCGGCTCCAGGCCATTGACGGTTTTAATCAGCGTGGATTTGCCGGAACCGGACGGCCCGCACACCACCACCACATCGCCTTTTTTCACTTCGGTGGAGCAGTCGGTCAGCACCTGAAAGTGCCCATACCATTTAGAAACATTTTTCAGGGAAATCATTATACAGTCCTTTTCTTCAGCCAGCTGACCAACAGCGACGCGCTTAAACTAATCACAAAATAGACCCCACCTGCGAAGAGGACCATCTCGACCTGCGTACCATCACGCTCACCGATGGTGGAAGCGGTACGGAAGAAGTCTGCCAGGCTTAGTACGTATACCAGAGAGGTATCCTGGAACAGCACGATGCCCTGAGTCAGCAGGAGTGGAACCATGGCGCGAAACGCCTGCGGCAGAATGATGAGCTGCATCGACTGCCAGTGAGTCATCCCCAGCGCCAGTGCGGCACTGGATTGCCCACGCGAAATACTCTGAATACCCGCACGGATAATCTCTGAGTAATAAGCGGCCTCAAACATGGAGAATGCCACCATCGCCGAGATCAGGCGGATGTCGGTTTTCGGTGACAGCCCCAGTACGTTCTGCAAGAAGCCTGGAACAATCAGATAAAACCACAACAACACCATCACCAATGGAATGGAGCGGAAGACGTTAACGTAGGCGGTGGCAAACCAGGCGAACGGCTTAAAGCTCGACAGGCGCATCACCGCAAGCAGGGTGCCCCAGACGATACCGATGATGATGGCAATAACTGTGATCTTTAACGTAATCACCAGGCCATCAAGCAGATACGGCATGGATGGAACAATGGAACTCCAGTCAAATTCGTACATTATTTGCCCCCCAGATTGCCCGGCAGGCGAATTTTGCGTTCAACCAGGTTCATCACCAGCATGATGACAGTGTTAATCAGAACATAGGCGAGCGTTATCGCGGTGAAGGATTCCCACGCATGGGCGGAGTAATCCAGCAGTTTGCCCGCCTGTGCCGCCATATCCACCAGACCGATAGTGGAGGCGATGGCCGAGTTTTTCACCAGGTTCATCATCTCTGAGGTCATCGGCGGAACGATCACGCGGTATGCGTTAGGCAGCAGCACATAACGGTAGGTTTGCGGTAGTGTCAGGCCCATCGCCAGACCGGCATTTTTTTGTCCGCGCGGCAGGGATTGAATGGCAGCACGTACCTGCTCGCACACGCGGGCAGCGGTAAACAGCCCCAGACATAGCATGGAGGAGACAAAGAACTGAATGTTCGGATCCAGTTCTGACTTAAACCACATGCCAATATTTTCAGGCAGCAGTTCAGGAACAACCAGATACCAGGTAAAGAATTGCACTATCAGAGGAACGTTACGGAACAGTTCCACATACAGGGTGCCGAGCGTTGAAAGAAAGCGGTTAGGGACGGTACGCAAAATACCGAACAGCGAGCCGACAAGAAACGCGATTATCCATGCCGTTATGGATAAAGCCACAGTGACCTGAAAACCGCTCCATAACCAGCCAAGATAGGTGGTGTTGCCGAACGGGGCTTGTTGCAGAAAAATGCCCCAGTTCCAGTCGATTGACATAATAAACTCCAGAAAAAAAAGGGTAGCAGCGCTACCCTCGAAGATTGGTGAGAAGCTAATTTTCGCGCTGAGTGGGGAACGACCACTCAACGTATAGTCTGTCCGTGCTTCCCGACAATCGAGAGGGCAGGAGGTCCTGCCCCTGTTGTTCTAATTAGTTAAGAGCCTTGTCGTTTGGTGATTTGAACAGCGCTTTCATGTCGTCAGACAGTTCAAAGTTCATGTTGAGATTTTTTGGTGGAATTGGATTCTTGAACCACTTGTCGAACCATTTTTCCGCTTCGCCGGAAGTCTGCGTTTGAGCGATGGTGTCATCGATCAGTTTTTTGAACTCAGCGTCGTCTTTACGCAGCATACAGCCGTAAGCTTCTTTGGATTGCGCAGTGCCTACGATTTCCCAGTTGTCTGGTTTCTTCGCTTTAGCACGCTCACCTGCCAGCAGTGCGTCATCCATCATGAATGCCACAGCACGGCCGCTTTCCAGTGTACGGAAAGAGTCGCCGTGGTCTTTCGCACTGATGATACGCATATCCATTTTCTTCTCGTCATTCAGCTTGTGCAGCAGAACTTCAGAAGTGGTACCGGATGTCACCACAACCGCTTTGCCTTTCAGGTCAGCAAAATCTTTAATCTCGCCGCCTTTCTTGGTCAGCAGGCGGGTACCTACCACGAAGATGGTGTCAGAGAACGCAGCCTGTTTCTGGCGCTCAAGGTTGTTAGTGGTTGAGCCGCACTCAAAATCGAAGGTGCCGTTTTGCAGCAGAGGAATACGGTTCTGCGAGGTGATAGGAATCAACTTCACCTGTAGATCAGGCTTGTTCAGCTTTTTCTTCACGGCTTCAACGATGGCGTTGGAGTAATCCTGTGAATAGCCCACGACTTTTTGCGTGTTGTCGTAGTAAGAGAACGGGACAGAAGATTCACGGTGGCCGACCACGATCACGCCGTTTTTGGCAATCTTGTCGAGAGTGCTCCCGGCAGCCGGAGCGTCTTCAGCGTGTACAACGCTTGCGGACATCCCCATAACCAGCATTGCTGTGGCCAGTTTACGTAATTGCATACCCAACTCCTTTTTTATCAGCGCCAGTGACGCATTGATACCCATTGTGATGTTGTTATATCTCGCGCTATGCGAGTGCAGTGTTATGCAAGCTTGTTAACATTTAGTTTGGCTTAATGTAAAGATTTTGCTGCGTTATTGTTTATTTTTGCGAAGCGCGCCGCACCATTCAGAGGCAAAAATCTCCCGTTGCACCGTTTTGGTGCTACCGGTGATCTACGCTGGTGCGACCAGGTTGCACGTTAAGCCAAATTGCGTTTGCGTTAATATACAAAGCAATAGACGTGCCAAAGTGGGAGTTTGGAGGAATTGTCGAACATGGGAAAACAGGCCGGGTAAACGTCAGCGCCACCCGGCAGGAGGAGGAAGGATTATCTGCGACGCTGACGAAGGCTCATCAGCACGGCACCGAAACCAAACAGCGCGGTCAGGATCCACAGCGGCCAGTTGCCGGTACGGGCATATGGCGTCAACCCGGTTGTCGGCGTGACCTTGGTGGTCAACACGTCGCGGGTGAACTGCGGAAGCATGGCCTGAATTTCGCCCTGCGGGCCAATCACGGCAGTAATGCCGTTATTGGTGCTACGCAGCAGCGGACGCGCCAGCTCCAGGGAGCGCATACGCGCCATCTGGAAGTGTTGCCACGGGCCAATCGATTTCCCAAACCACGCATCGTTAGAGATGGTCAGCAGATAGTCGGTATCCGGGCGGAAGTTATCGCGCACCTGCTCACCGAGGATAATTTCGTAGCAAATGGCGGCCGTCAACGCAAAACCGTGCGCGTGCAGCTGAGGTTGAACGTATGGACCACGGCTAAAAGAGGACATCGGCAAATCAAAGAACGGCGCCAGTGGACGCAGAATCGATTCCAGTGGAACAAATTCGCCGAAGGGGACCAGGTGATTCTTGTTATACCGATCGGTGGAGTTATAGCTGTATTCGCTGTCTTTGCCGAGCGTGATTATCGTATTGTACGTGTCATAACGGTTCTGCGGATTCAGACGCGCATCGACAATCCCGGTGATCAGCGTACTGCCACGCGCACGCAGCAAATTATCCATCATGCTCAGGAACGGTTGCTGATTGATTTCGAGGTCAGGAATGGCGGATTCCGGCCAGATAATCAGCTGTGATTTTCCCATCACCTGCTCGGTCGCGCCGGCATAGATTTTCAGCGTGTTGATAAGCTGCTTTTCGTCCCACTTCATTGCCTGCGGGATATCGCCTTGCACCATCGATACCTGCGTTGCCCGTGCGGGCTCCAGGGTAAACCACTGGATGTAACGCAGCGGGAAGGGCAGGGCGAACAGGACCAGTGCCGTAACCAGCGGTTTCCAGCTGCGCATCATAAGCGCAAGCACCAGCAGGCCACTGACCACCATCAACAGGAAGTTAATCGCCTCTACGCCCATTACCGGGGCCAGCCCTTTTAACGGACCATCAATCTGGCTGTATCCGAACTGCAACCACGGGAAGCCGGTTAATACCCACCCGCGCAGGAACTCCGTGATCTGCCAGACAACCGGTGCTGCGATAGCGACGCGAAGCCAGGTCGTTTTTGGCCACAGGCGAGAAAGGATGCCTGCGAACAGACCGGTGTAGAGTGAGAGATAGGCGGCAAGCAGCACAACCAGGAAGACGTTTACCGGGCCCGGCATCCCGCCAAACTGCGCGATGCTGACATAGACCCAGTTAATGCCGGAACCAAATAGCCCCAACCCCCAGAAGTAGCCAATTGCTGCGGCCTGCACAGGACGACGGTTCAGGGTTAACCCCTGTAGCCCCATCAGGGAGAGTATGGCGGCAGGCCAGATATCGTAAGGAGAAAAAGCCAGCGTACCGCTGGCTCCGAGTAACAGCGCCAGCAGCAGTCGGACGCGCTGGCGTTCAAGTAATGGGGCAAATGCCATTTAGATTAATCTTCCAGTTTTGGCACCGGTGAATCATCCGGCGTTCTGACATGAACCTGAATAATACGTCGGCTGTCGGCCATCGCGACTTTGAATTGGTAACCGTCGATGTCAACGGTTTCTCCGCGTGCCGGAAGGTGCCCAAAGGCCTGCATCACCAGACCGCCAATGGTATCGACCTCTTCATCGCTGAAGTGCGTACCGAAGGCGTCGTTGAAGTCTTCAATCGAGGCCAGCGCGCGCACGGTCCAGGTGTGGCGGCTGAGCTGACGGAAGTCGATATCTTCTTCTTCGTCGTACTCGTCTTCGATTTCGCCCACGATCAGCTCAAGAATATCTTCGATCGTGACCAGACCTGACACGCCGCCGAATTCATCAATAACAATCGCCATGTGGTAGCGTAGAGAGCGGAATTCTTTCAGCATCCGATCCACACGCTTGCTTTCCGGCACAACCACGGCCTGACGTAACACTTTTTCCATACTGAAGGCTTCGGCATCGCTGCGCATAAACGGCAGCAGATCTTTCGCCATCAAAATCCCTTCGATGTGATCTTTATCTTCGCTGATAACCGGGAAACGCGAGTGGGCAGACTCGATAATGACATCGAGGCACTCGTCGAGCGTTTGGTTGCGTTTCAGGGTGATCATCTGCGAGCGGGGGATCATGATGTCGCGGACGCGCTGGTCGGCGATGTCCATGACCCCTTCGAGCATTTCGCGCGTATCTTCGTCGATAAGGTCGTTTTGCCCGGAATCACGAATCAGCTCCAGCAACTCATCACGGTTTTTCGGTTCGCCGTGGAAAAGCTGGTTCAGAATGAGGGAGAAAAATCCCTTTTTACTGGTTGTCGTGTCGCTACTGTGTGAATTGTCGTCGCTCATGGCGTTTGTTAAGGGTTCTCTTGTAAGTTCAACGTTTACCGCCGCGCGATATCCTTACGCGGCGGCATGTTAGCCGGTCTGTTGACTGACTATTCTTTCTCGGCAATGTACGGATCCTCATAGCCCAGAGCAAGCATTATCTCTGTCTCGAGGGACTCCATCTCTTCCGCTTCGTCATCTTCAATATGATCGTAGCCCAGCAAATGCAGGCTGCCGTGTACGACCATATGTGCCCAGTGGGCCTCAAGCGGTTTTTGCTGCTCTTTGGCTTCCTGCTCTACCACCTGACGGCAGATGATCAAATCACCCAGTAGCGGCATCTCGATACCCGGCGGGGCTTCAAACGGGAAAGAGAGCACGTTGGTAGGCTTATCTTTACCGCGGTAGGTCAGATTAAGCTCATGGCTTTCCGCTTCATCCACCAAACGAATCGTGACTTCTGATTCTTCCTGAAACTGGGGGATGACCGCATCCAGCCATTTCTGAAATTGCGCCTCTTCCGGCATTCCAGAATTATCTTCACAGGCCAGCTGTAAATCGAGGATCACCTGACTCATTTTTGTTCTTGCTCCTGCGCTTCGCGCTTACGTTCTGCGGCCAGTTCGGCCTTTCGCTTCTGCTCTGCTTCTTCCCACGCTTCATAGGCGTTGACGATGCGCGCCACCACCGGGTGACGTACCACGTCTTCGCTGTGGAAGAAGTTGAAACTGATTTCGTCCACTTCGGCCAGCACTTCGATGGCGTGACGCAGGCCGGATTTGGTGCTGCGCGGCAGGTCAATCTGGGTCACGTCGCCGGTGATAACGGCTTTTGAATTAAAGCCGATACGCGTCAGGAACATCTTCATCTGTTCGATGGTAGTGTTCTGGCTCTCATCCAGAATGATGAAGGCATCATTGAGGGTACGGCCACGCATGTAAGCGAGGGGAGCCACTTCGATAACGTTACGCTCGATCAGTTTTTCAACTTTCTCAAAGCCGAGCATTTCGAACAGCGCGTCGTACAGCGGGCGCAGGTACGGGTCGACTTTCTGGCTCAGGTCACCTGGCAGAAAGCCCAGTTTCTCGCCCGCTTCAACTGCCGGACGGGTCAGCAGAATACGACGGATATCCTGACGCTCCAGCGCATCCACTGCCGCGGCGACCGCCAGATAGGTTTTCCCTGTACCGGCCGGACCCACGCCGAAGGTGATGTCATGGTCGAGGATATTCGCGATGTACTGCGCCTGGTTTGGCGTACGCGGTTTAATCACGCCACGCTTGGTCTTGATGTTAATCGCCTTGCCATAGTCAGGCACGCTTTCAGCGCTCTGCTCAAGCACACGTGCCTCTTTAATGGCGAGGTGGATCTGTTCTGGCTCGATATCCTGAGTCTGGCCGCGCATCGGGGCGGTATCGACATACAGACTGCGCAGAATGTCCGCAGCCGCATTGACGCAAATAGTGCGTCCGGTGAGTTTGAAATGGTTATCGCGACGATTGATTTCGATACCCAGACGTCGCTCCAGTTGTTTGATGTTGTCATCAAACGGCCCGCACAGGCTCAGCAGGCGAGCGTTGTCTGCAGGCTCAAGGCTAATTTCACGCGTGTCTATATTCAAACCGTTCCTCTTTGAGTGTTTTGTAGGTCTGGCATCATAAAACTGTCATTACCGAAAGTATTCACGCCACAGAATAAAGGCGCAAGCATTGCAATCGATATTGGGTGCGAAGAGAGGAAATACAAGGCCTGCCAGAAAGGCAGGCCTGAACGAATTAAGGCTGATAGATACCCACGCCAGAATCGTTTTCTTTACGGGTACGGGAGATAACGGATTCCGGAGATTCAGCAATGCGCAGGCCCATTTCATCCTCGGTACGCACAAGCTTCGCGCGCAGCGAGTTGGTCAGCACTTCGACAATCTCGACGTCCACGAATTTCCCGATCATATCCGGGGTGCCTTCGAAGTTCACCACGCGGTTGTTTTCGGTACGACCAGAGAGTTCCATAATGCTTTTGCGGGACGTGCCTTCAACCAGAATGCGCTGGACAGTGCCGAGCATCCGACGGCTCCAGGCGTTGGCCTGCTGGTTGATGCGCTCCTGGAGAATATACAGACGCTGTTTTTTCTCTTCTTCCGGTACATCGTCAACCATATCGGCTGCCGGGGTGCCAGGACGTGCAGAGAAGATAAAGCTGTAGCTGACATCGAAATTCACGTCACCGATCAGCTTCATGGTGCGCTCAAAGTCATCGGTGGTTTCGCCAGGGAAGCCGACGATAAAATCTGAGCTAATCTGGATATCCGGGCGTGCGTCAAGCAGCTTGCGGATGGTGGATTTGTATTCCAGGACCGTATGTGGGCGTCCCATCAGATTCAGCACGCGGTCAGAACCACACTGAATAGGCAGGTGCAGGAAGCTCACCAGTTCCGGCGTGTCGCGATAAACATCGATGATGTCATCGGTAAATTCCATCGGGTGGCTGGTGGTGAAGCGAATGCGGTCGATACCGTCAATGGCAGCCACCAGACGCAGTAGCTCAGCAAAGCTACCGGTGCTGCCGTCATAGTTCTCGCCACGCCAGGCGTTAACGTTCTGGCCCAGCAGGTTCACTTCGCGTACGCCCTGTGCGGCAAGCTGCGCAACTTCAAACAGAACGTCATCTGCCGGGCGACTGACTTCTTCACCGCGGGTGTAAGGCACCACGCAGTAAGTACAGTATTTGTTGCAGCCTTCCATGATAGAGACGAACGCGGTCGGGCCATCAGCGCGTGGCTCCGGCAGACGGTCGAATTTTTCGATTTCCGGGAAGCTTACGTCAACAACCGGGCTACGATTGCCGCGAACCTTATTGATCATCTCAGGCAGGCGGTGCAGGGTCTGAGGGCCAAAGACGATATCCACATAGGGGGCTCTCTGGCGGATCAGTTTCCCTTCCTGCGACGCAACGCAGCCGCCAACACCGATGATCAGGTCCGGATTTTTTCGTTTGAGAAGTTTCCAGCGACCTAACACATGAAAGACTTTCTCCTGCGCTTTTTCACGAATTGAACAGGTGTTCAGCAGCAACACATCGGCTTCTTTCGGATTTTCAGTCAGCTGGTATCCGTGGGTTGTATCCAGCAGATCGGCCATCTTGGATGAATCGTATTCGTTCATCTGACAGCCCCAGGTTTTTATATGGAGTTTTTTAGTCATCGACTTGCTCAGCTCAGGATTGCAAGCCGCGTATTGTAATGCTTTGGTGCGGTTGTGACCAGTATGAAGGTTGTCAACCTCCTGCCCCTAAAAATCCGGTAAACTTAAGGGATTCTGCAATAAGGAAAATTGACCATGACACTCCAACAAACCGAAATTGCCGTTGTCGGCGGCGGTATGGTCGGCGGCGCACTGGCGCTGGGACTGGCGCAGCAGGGATTTGAGGTAACGGTCATTGAACAGGCCGCGCCTGTGGCATTTGATGCGACAGCAAAACCCGATGTCCGTATTTCTGCGATCAGTGCCGCTTCTGTCGATCTTCTCCGTGGGTTAGGCGTATGGGATGCCGTGCTTGCGATGCGGGCGCATCCCTACAGTCGACTCGAGACATGGGAGTGGGAAAATGCCCATGTGGTGTTTGATGCCGCCGAGCTGAAATTACCGCGGCTGGGTTATATGGTGGAAAACAACGTCCTGCAACAGGCGTTATGGCAGGCGCTGGCGGCGCACCCGAAGGTGACGTTGCGTGTCCCTTCGTCGCTCAAGGCGCTGCATCGTCATGAAGGTGGATATCGCCTGACGCTGGATAATGATGATGAACTCGCCGTGAAGTTGGTGGTGGGGGCTGATGGCGCGAACTCGCAGGTCAGACAAATGGCGGGGATAGGCGTTCATGCCTGGCAGTATCAGCAATCCTGTATGTTAATCACCGTGCAGTGTGAAAATGACCCGGGTGAGAGCACCTGGCAACATTTCACGCCGACCGGTCCACATGCCTTTTTGCCGCTTTTTGACAACTGGGCATCCCTGGTGTGGTACGACAAACCGGCGCGTATTCGCCAGTTGCAGGGGCTTTCGATGGCACAACTGCAACATGAAGTTATGCGCCACTTCCCGGGTCATCTGGGGCATGTGACGCCGGTTGCTGCAGGAGCATTTCCGCTGACCCGCCGACACGCATTGCAATACGCTCAGGAAGGGCTGGCGCTGGTCGGGGACGCGGCGCATACCATTCACCCACTGGCAGGGCAGGGTGTCAATCTTGGATATCGTGACGTTGAAGCGTTGCTGGATGTATTAACCAGCGCACGTGCGCACGCTGAACCCTGGGCGAGCCAGCAGGTACTTAAACGTTATCAGACGCGTCGTATGGCGGATAACGTCGTTATGCAATCGGGGATGGATCTGTTTTACGCCGGGTTTAGTAACGACTTAGGGCCGGTGCGAATTTTGCGTAATATTGGGCTGATGGCGGCAGAGCGTGCCGGTGGTCTGAAGCGTCAGGCGCTGAAGTATGCGTTAGGCCTCTAAGACTTTTTCCCTCTCCTGCAGGGAGAGGGCATCAGGCCGGACGATACAACAAAAACAAAAAAGCCCGCAGAGCGGGCTTTTTTGTTACTAAGTGGCTGGGGTGCAGGGATTCGAACCCCGGAATGCTGGTATCAGAAACCAGAGCCTTACCGCTTGGCGACACCCCAATTGCGTTAAACAATCTGCTTAACGACTTTTTAAATTGGCTGGGGTACGAGGATTCGAACCTCGGAATGCTGGTATCAGAAACCAGAGCCTTACCGCTTGGCGATACCCCAACAATTTTTTCTAGCTTACCGATATAATCGATAATGTACTAATTTGGTGGCTACGACGGGATTCGAACCTGTGACCCCATCATTATGAGTGATGTGCTCTAACCAACTGAGCTACGTAGCCAGACTGCATTCTTCGATGGCTGGGGTACCTGGATTCGAACCAGGGAATGCCGGTATCAAAAACCGGTGCCTTACCGCTTGGCGATACCCCAATACCGCGGAGAACCGCAAAATCGAAGAAATATGGCTGGGGTACCTGGATTCGAACCAGGGAATGCCGGTATCAAAAACCGGTGCCTTACCGCTTGGCGATACCCCATCCGTGCAACGCTTACTTGGGAATGGTGCGGGAGGCGAGACTTGAACTCGCACACCTTGCGGCGCCAGAACCTAAATCTGGTGCGTCTACCAATTTCGCCACTCCCGCAAAAAAGATGGTGGCTACGACGGGATTCGAACCTGTGACCCCATCATTATGAGTGATGTGCTCTAACCAACTGAGCTACGTAGCCATCTTTTTTTCGCGTTACCTTATCGGCGTTGCGGGGCGCATTATGCGTATAGACCCTTGCAGCGTCAACACCTTTTTCATCGAAAATAGCCGGAATGTGACTGTTTGGTTAGGTTGCGAACAGCGTGGCCGAATATTCGGCAATTATTGGTTATTAATCATTTTTGTCCAGCAAAATACAGTGCAAAAAAAACAGGCCCCGGAGGGCCTGTTAGTCATACAGATGATCATTTATATGCCGACTGGTGAACACCTACAGCACGTCCTGACGGGTCGTTCATGGATTTAAACGATTCGTCCCATTCAATCGCTTTTGCGGAAGAACAGGCGACTGACGGGCCACCAGGCACACATTCCGCAGCACTTGGTACCGGGAACAGTTCTTCAAAGATTTCACGGTACAGATAGGCTTCTTTGGACCCCGGCGTGTTGTACGGGAAGCGGAAGCTGGCAGTTTCCAGTTGTTGATCGGAAACCTGTTTTGCCGCCACCTCTTTCAGGGTGTCGATCCAGCTGTAGCCTACGCCATCAGAGAACTGCTCTTTCTGACGCCACGCAACGCTTGCCGGCAGGTAGGACTCAAAACATTCACGAAGGATATGTTTTTCCATTTTGCCGTTGCCGCACATTTTATCCTGCGGATTAATACGCATGGCCACGTCGAGGAATTTCTTATCGAGGAACGGCACGCGAGCTTCCACACCCCAGGCCGACATCGCTTTGTTGGCACGCGCACAGTCAAACATATGCAGCGCCTGAAGTTTGCGGACCGTCTCTTCATGCAACTCTTTGGCATTCGGCGCTTTATGGAAGTACAGGTAGCCACCGAATACTTCATCAGAACCTTCGCCAGACAGCACCATCTTAATGCCCATCGCTTTGATCTTACGGGACATCAGGTACATCGGCGTAGAGGCGCGGATGGTGGTCACATCATAGGTTTCGATGTGATAGATAACATCACGGATCGCATCCAGGCCTTCCTGCACGGTGAAATGAATTTCGTGGTGCACGGTACCGAGGTGGTTTGCCACTTCCTGTGCAGCTTTCAGGTCGGGTGCGCCTTCCAGGCCAACGGCAAAGGAGTGCAGCTGTGGCCACCAGGCTTCCGAACGCTCCTGATCTTCCACACGACGTGCGGCAAATTTCTTGGTGATGGCGGAAATCACAGAGGAATCCAGACCACCGGAAAGCAGCACGCCGTAAGGCACGTCTGACATCAGGTGACTTTTAACGGAGTCTTCCAGCGCCTGACGCAGCTCGGCTTTGTCGGTCACGTTGTCTTTCACTGCATCATAGTCGAACCAGTCGCGCTGGTAGTACTGGCGGATCTCGCCGTCTTTACTCCACAGGTAGCTACCCGCCGGGAACTCTTTAATGGTGCGGCAAACCGGCACCAGGGCTTTCATTTCAGAAGCCACGTAGAAGTTACCGTGTTCATCGTGGCCCATATACAGCGGGATAATCCCGATGTGATCGCGGCCAATCAGGTAAGCGTCTTTTTCGCTGTCATACAGCACGAAGGCGAACATACCTTGCAGGTCGTCCAGAAACTCTGGCCCTTTCTCCTGATACAGCGCGAGGATAACTTCGCAGTCAGAACCGGTCTGGAAAGCGTAGCGGTCGCCGTATTCGGCGCGCAGCGCCTGATGGTTATAGATTTCACCGTTCACAGCCAGCGCGTGCGTTTTTTTCTCGTTATACAGCGGCTGTGCGCCCGCGTTGACGTCAACAATAGACAGACGTTCGTGCGCCAGAATAGCTTTATCGCTGGCGTAAACGCCTGACCAGTCCGGGCCGCGATGGCGCATCAGGCGGGACAGTTCAAGAGCCTTTTTACGCAGTTCGCCCGCGTCAGTTTTAATATCCAGCACGCCAAAAATTGAACACATAACCTTCTCCGTTAACCCTGTTGCTTTGTAATGTTGCTTGCTTATGAAAATGCCGCAAAGGGGAATGGCGCGCAAGGGTTTTACGGGGTAAAACGGAAATAGTGCAATGGCGATTAACGAATGTTGAAAAAAGAGTATGTCCTGAACGCTTTTATTGATGATTATGCAATGAATGGTGATTTTTGTTAGATGGTACTGTGTTTATCAGGGCCAAAAATGAAAAACCACGCCCTGAGGCGTGGTTTTGAGTCAGATGACGTCAATTTCATCGACAGAGGGGTAAATCCAGCTCGGCCGGAACGGCATGGAGTCGATATCGTCGAGTGTGGATACACCGGATAGTACGAGGATCGTCTCAAGACCGGCCTGGAAACCGGCCAGAATGTCGGTACGCAGGTTATCACCCACAATCACGGTCTGCTCGGAATGCGCCTGCATTTTGTTCAGTGCAGCGCGGATGATCCACGGGCTCGGTTTACCGACAACAAACGGTTTCCGGCCAGAGATTTTTTCGATACCGGCACACAACGCCCCGCAGGCAGGATAAAAACCACGGCCGTGGGTATCCGGGTTGGTTGCGATAAAGCGCGCACCGTTGGCGACAAAGTACGCTGCTTTATGCATCATCTCCCAGTTAAAGGAGCGCGTTTCACCCACAATCACAAAGTCCGGGTTCACATCAGTGATGGTAAAGCCCGCTTTATACAACTCGTGGATCAGCGCGCCTTCGCCCACCACGTAGGCTTTTTTCCCTTCCTGACGTTTCAGAAAATCAGCCGTTGCCATTGCTGAGGTATAAAACACAGTGTCCGGTACGTCGACACCCGCTGTAGCAAAACGGTTTGCCAAATCCTGACCTGTCTGGGAAGGGTAGTTCGTGAGAAGAACCAGTGGCATTCCTTTGTCGATGATGCGGTGTAAAAACTCCGCAGCACCCGGCACGGCAACGTTGTCGTGCATCAGCACGCCGTCGATATCACAAATTACATTCTTAATGGTCATGGACAATCCGACATCAAAAAAAGAAGGCGTTACTATAAGATCCGATCAGGATTCCAGCAAATGTTGCAGCAGGATCCCGTTAAGCATGGCGCGTTTTACCAGCGCGAAAGCACCAATCGCTGAGCGGTGATCCAGCGTTGAGCGCACCACCGGCAGGTTCTGGCGGAAAGCTTTCAGCGCCTGGGTGTTAATACAGCCTTCAATAGCCGGTAATAACACTTTTTCTGCTTCGACGATTTCGCCCGCGATCACCACTTTTTGCGGGTTAAACAGGTTGATGGCAATGGCAATGGTTTTACCCAGGTGGCGACCAACCTTTTCGATAACTTCGCAGGCCAGCGCGTCGCCTTTGTTGGCGGCTTTGCAAATTGCGCCAATTTTGCAGTCGTCGAGGGTCACTCGGCTTTGGTAGCCCTGTTCAAGTAAGTGACGGACCCGATGTTCTATCGCGGCATTGGCGGCGATAGTTTCAAGGCAGCCGAAATTACCGCAGTGGCAGCGCTCGCCAAGCGGCTCAACCTGAATGTGGCCAATCTCGCCAACGTTACCGTTGCGGCCAATAAAAATGCGACCATTAGAGATGATACCTGCGCCCGTACCACGGTGAACACGCACCAGAATAGAGTCTTCGCAGTCCTGACTCGCACCAAAATAGTGCTCTGCCAGCGCCAGAGAACGAATGTCATGGCCGACGAAGCAGGTCACTTTAAAGCGTTTTTCCAGCGCCTTGACCAGCCCCCAGTTCTCTACCTGAATATGTGGCATATAGCGAATCACACCACTTTCGGGATCGACCAGACCCGGCAGGATTACCGAAATAGCAATCAGCTCGCGGATCTTGCGCTGACAGGCTTCAATAAATTGCGCGATGGTATTAAGCAGCGCATGCTCCAGCGTTTCCTGGGTGCGTTCCGGCAGCGGATAATGTTCTTCGGCAATGGCTTTACTGCTCAGATCGTAGAGCGTAAGCGTGGTGTCATGACGGCCAAGGCGGACGCCAATAGCCTGGAAATTGCGGGTTTCGGTAACAATGGAGATAGCGCGGCGGCCCCCGGTAGAGGCCTGCTGATCGACTTCTTTTATCAGGCCGCGCTCAATAAGCTGACGTGTAATTTTTGTCACACTGGCAGGAGCAAGCTGGCTTTGTTCGGCTATCTGAATACGTGAGATTGGCCCGTGCTGGTCAATCAGGCGATAAACTGCCGCGCTGTTAAGTTGTTTAACGAGATCGACATTACCGATTTGAGCTTGTCCGCCTGGTGTCATACTTTTACTTACTCAGTGACGACCTCGTTACCATTAACGATGGTCTTAATAATTTTATATTCGTGTGTGAACGCTGTCAGGTTTGCAATCATACCTGGCGCAATCCCACCGAGTTGTTTATCCACGCCCATTGCGCGAGCCGGATAAAGTGTTGCCATGCGTAGCACTTCATCAAGCGCGATACCGCAATGTTCAACCAGGTTACGCACCCCTTCGATCATTGTCAGCGCAGAGCCACTCAGCGTGCCGTTTTCGTCCACACACAGTCCATTGCGGTAGTATATTGTTTTACCAGCAAAAATGAACTGGTCAATATTTGCCCCTGCCGGTGCAGTTGCATCCGTTACCAGACACAGCTTATCGCCTTTCAGACGCTTGGCATTACGGATGTTGGTGTAATCGACGTGTAACCCATCGGCAATAATACCGCAGTAAACGTCTGGCTCGTCCAGAATCGCGCCGACCAGACCCGGTTCACGGCCGGTAATGTATGGCATGGCGTTATAAAGATGGGTCGCAAAGGTAATGCCTGCACGGAAGCCGATTTTAGCTTCTTTCACTGTGGCATTAGAGTGGCCGGCAGACACCACAATCCCGGCCGCAGCCAGTTTGCTGATAACCTCTGGCCCGGTCATTTCAGGTGCCAGCGTCACTTTGGTGATCACATCGGCGTTGGCGCACATGTAATCGACCAGCTCGGCATCCGGTTTGCGCACATAATCCGGGTTATGCGTGCCTTTCTTGACCATATTCAGCCACGGCCCTTCAAGGTGCAGACCCAGTGCCTGATTAGGATATTTTGCCAGGTACTCGCGCATCACGCGGATACCTTTTTTCATCAGTTCATCGCTGCTGGTGATAAGCGTTGGCAGATAGCTGGTGCAGCCCGATTTCTCATTGGCTTTTTGCATGATTTCCAGCGTTTCAACGGTCACTGCTTCTGCTGTGTCGTTAAACTGCACACCGCCGCAGCCGTTAAGCTGAACATCGATAAAACCGGGGGAGATAATTGCTCCATTGAGTGAGCGTTGTTCAATCTCCGGCGGCAGTTCAGCCAACGGACAAATACGTTCAATCAGGCCATTCGCGATAACAATCGCGTGGTCATCCAGAATTTCATGGCCGGTATAAATCCGACCGTGGGTTAAAGCGTACATAACGACCCCCGGTTTAAAAATGCGACCGCCTCTTCGCAAAGAGGCGGTTATTCAATTACAGACCTTTGATGTTCTCAGCTTCTAACTCGTTGAAGTATTTCAGCGTCTTCACTTTCAGTTCCATGGTGGATGGTTCGTCGCACACAATAACTGATTTCGGATGCAGTTGGAGGCAACTGATGGTCCACATGTGGTTAACGTTGCCTTCAACGGCCGCCTGGAGCGCCTGCGCTTTCACGCCGCCCAGCACCAGAATCATCACTTCTTCGGCATCCAGCAGGGTGCCCACGCCAACGGTCAGGGCGTATTTTGGAACCTGGTTAACATCGCCGTCAAAGAAGCGTGAGTTTGCCACGCGAGTGTCATGGGTCAGCGTTTTAATACGCGTACGGGAAGCCAGGGAAGATGCGGGTTCGTTGAACGCGATATGCCCATCGTTACCTACGCCACCCATGAACAGGTGGATTTTACCGTATGCGCGGATTTTTTCTTCGTACTGACGGCATTCCGCATCAATATCAGGCGCGTTTCCATTCAGCAGGTTAATATTTTCAGCAGGGATATCAACGTGATCAAAGAAGTTGCGGTGCATGAAGCTGTGATAGCTCTCAGGATGTTCCTTTGGCAGGCCAACATATTCATCCATGTTGAAGGTGACAACATGTTTGAAGCTAACCTGGCCCGCTTTGTGCATTTCAACTAATGCTTTGTACGCAGTCAGCGGCGTGCCGCCAGTCGGAAGACCAAGAACGAAAGGACGATCGGCGGTTGGTTTGAACGCATTAATGCGGTTAACGATATGACGAGCGGCCCATTTACCGACTTGTTCAGCTGTTGCCAGGGGAATCAGTCTCATTGTTCACCTCTAGAGTTAAAGTAAAAAAGTGGGCGGATGATTACTGGAGCCTGAACTAAGCGTAACCTGGAACCTTTCAGGCCGGATCAATCCGTCTTGATTTTTTGAATGATAAAATAAGTTTTCGCTGTTAGCCAGTGAAAGGGAGGGTTAATAACGATATTTGGTGACAAAAATCACAAAAAGTACGCATTTAATTTGCGATACGAATTAATTTTTCACACACTCAGAATGCCAGTGAATCATTAACGGTACTTATAAGCCTGTAACACTATAAAAACAGTTTAGAACGAGCCTTAAAAACAGTGGGCCTCGTAGGGGGAATCGGATGAATATTTTAGGTTTTTTCCAGCGACTCGGTAGGGCATTGCAGTTGCCCATCGCTGTGTTGCCAGTGGCGGCACTGTTGCTGCGATTCGGCCAACCGGATTTATTAAACGTACCTTTCATCGCGCAAGCGGGTGGGGCTATTTTCGATAACCTTGCGCTGATTTTCGCCATTGGTGTCGCATCCAGCTGGTCCAAGGACGGTGCAGGTGCGGCAGCTCTGGCAGGCGCGGTGGGTTACTTTGTGTTGACTAAGGCAATGGTCACCATCAATCCTGAAATCAACATGGGTGTGTTGGCGGGTATCATTACCGGTCTGGTGGGGGGGGCGGTGTATAACCGCTGGTCCAACATCAAACTTCCGGATTTCTTGAGCTTCTTCGGTGGGAAACGTTTTGTGCCGATCGCGACGGGCTTCTTCTGCCTGGTATTAGCGGCCGTCTTCGGTTACGTCTGGCCACCTGTTCAGCATGGTATTCATGCGGGCGGTGAATGGATCGTTTCTGCGGGCGCTCTGGGTTCCGGCATCTTTGGTTTCATTAACCGTCTGCTGATCCCTACGGGCCTGCATCAGGTTCTGAACACCATCGCCTGGTTCCAGATCGGTGAATTCACCAACGCAGCGGGTGCTGTGTTCCACGGTGATATCAACCGCTTCTACGCGGGTGACGGTACCGCAGGTATGTTCATGTCAGGCTTCTTCCCAATCATGATGTTTGGTCTGCCGGGTGCGGCACTGGCGATGTATTTCGCTGCGCCGAAAGAACGTCGTCCAATGGTTGGTGGTATGCTGCTTTCCGTTGCGGTGACTGCATTCCTGACGGGTGTTACTGAGCCGCTGGAATTCCTATTCATGTTCTTGGCTCCGCTGCTGTACCTCCTGCACGCGCTGCTGACGGGGATCAGTCTGTTTGTTGCTACGCTGCTGGGTATTCATGCGGGCTTCTCCTTCTCCGCAGGCGCTATCGACTATGTGTTGATGTACAGCCTGCCGGCAGCCAGTAAGAACGTCTGGATGCTGTTGGTGATGGGGCTGGTCTTCTTCATGATTTACTTCCTGCTGTTCAGCGCGGTTATTCGTATGTTTAACCTGAAGACGCCGGGTCGTGAAGATAAAACCGATGACGTAGTGACTGAAGAAGCGAATAGCAATACTGAAGAAGGCCTGGCTCAGCTGGCGACCAGTTATATCGCCGCTGTAGGCGGTTCCGATAACCTGAAAGCTATTGATGCATGTATTACCCGTCTGCGTCTGACTGTTATTGATGCTACTCGTGTGAATGATGCGGCGTGTAAACGCCTGGGCGCATCTGGTGTGGTGAAACTGAACAAGCAGAGTATCCAGGTTATTGTGGGTGCGAAGGCGGAATCCATCGGCGATGAAATGAAAAAAGTCGTTGCACGTGGTCCGGTAGCCGCAGCGGAAGCGTCAGCTGCTCCAGCTGCAGCGGCGCCAGCAGCGGCAAAACCTCAGGCTGTACCAAATGCAACCACCATTGCTGCACTGGTTTCCCCAGTGACCGGTGAAGTGGTTGCCATTGAGCAGGTTCCTGACGAAGCCTTCGCCAGCAAAGCTGTCGGCGACGGTGTGGCGGTGAAACCAACGGAAAAAACCGTGGTATCTCCGGCAGCCGGTACGATTGTGAAAATCTTCAACACCAACCATGCATTCTGCCTTGAAACTGAAAAAGGCGCGGAAATCGTCGTCCACATGGGCATCGATACCGTTGCGCTGAACGGTAAAGGCTTTACCCGCCTGGTGGAAGAGGGTGCAGAAGTGGTCGCAGGCCAGCCGATTCTGGAAATGGATCTGGACTTCCTGAACGCCAACGCGCGCTCGATGATAAGCCCGGTTGTTTGCAGCAACATCGACGACTTCAGCGGCCTGGTGCTTCAGGCGAAAGGTCAGGTGGTTGCAGGTCAGACACCACTGTATGAGATTAAAGGCAAGTAATCGCTCCTGAGTAGAGTCTGTGCCTTAAGCGGCGGGGGTTATCCTCCGCCGCTTTTTTTTGCAGCATTTGCCCCCATTATTTACGTCCTGGACGTTTTAAAGGGTTGTCACTGCGCCCTGCTTATAAGATCATATGCCGTTATACGTTGTTTACGCTTTGAGGAACCTACGATGAGTGAGGCTGAAGCCCGCCCGAGTAACTTTATCCGTCAGATCATTGATGAAGATCTGGCCAGTGGTAAGCACACCACAATTCATACCCGTTTTCCGCCGGAGCCGAACGGCTACCTGCATATTGGTCATGCGAAATCTATCTGCCTGAACTTTGGCATTGCGCAAGACTATAAAGGGCAGTGCAACCTGCGTTTCGATGACACCAACCCAGTAAAAGAAGACATCGAATACGTTGAGTCCATCAAGAACGACGTGCAATGGCTGGGCTTCAACTGGTCTGGTGATATCTGCTACTCCTCTGACTATTTCGATCAGCTGTTTGCTTACGCAGTAGAGCTTATCAACAAAGGTCTGGCGTATGTCGACGAGCTTTCTGCCGACGAAATCCGTGAATACCGCGGCTCGCTGACCGCTCCGGGTAAAAACAGCCCATACCGCGACCGCAGCGTAGAAGAGAACCTGGCGTTGTTTGAAAAAATGCGTGCTGGTGGTTTCGAAGAAGGCAAAGCCTGTCTGCGCGCCAAAATCGATATGGCGTCACCGTTCATCGTGATGCGCGACCCGGTGCTATACCGCATTAAGTTCGCTGAACACCACCAGACGGGCAACAAGTGGTGCATCTACCCGATGTACGACTTCACCCACTGCATCAGCGATGCGCTGGAAGGGATCACTCACTCACTGTGTACGCTGGAATTCCAGGACAACCGTCGTCTGTACGACTGGGTGCTGGATAACATCACCATTCCTGTGCATCCGCGTCAGTACGAGTTCTCTCGTCTGAATCTGGAATACACCGTGATGTCCAAGCGTAAGCTGAACCTGCTGGTCACCGACAAGCACGTTGAAGGCTGGGATGACCCACGGATGCCGACCATCTCTGGCCTGCGTCGTCGTGGTTACACCTCTGCGTCAATCCGCGAGTTCTGCAAACGTATCGGCGTCACCAAGCAGGATAACACCATTGAGATTGCTTCTCTGGAGTCCTGCATCCGTGAAGATCTGAACGAAAACGCACCACGTGCGATGGCGGTTATCGATCCGGTTAAACTGGTTATCGAAAACTACCCGCAGGGTGAAAGCGAGCTGGTGTCTATGCCTAACCATCCGAGCAAACCGGAAATGGGCAGCCGTGACGTGCCGTTCAGTGCGGATATCTGGATTGACCGTGCTGACTTCCGCGAAGAAGCCAACAAGCAGTACAAGCGTCTGGTGTTAGGTAAAGAGGTGCGTCTGCGTAACGCCTACGTGATCAAAGCTGAGCGCGTAGAGAAAGACGCAGAAGGCAATATCACCACAATCTTCTGTACCTATGATGCAGAAACCCTGAGCAAAGATCCGGCTGATGGCCGTAAAGTGAAAGGCGTTATCCACTGGGTGAGCGCAGCACACGCGCTGCCGGTTGAAATCCGCCTGTACGACCGTCTGTTCAGCGTACCTAACCCAGGTGCTGCGGATGACTTCCTGGCTACCATCAACCAGGAATCTCTGGTTATCAAGCAGGGCTTTGCTGAACCTTCACTGAAAGATGCTGAAATCAGTAAAGCGTACCAGTTTGAGCGTGAAGGTTACTTCTGCCTGGACAGCCGTTACAGCACCGCAGAAAAACTGGTATTTAACCGTACTGTGGGTCTGCGTGATACCTGGGCTAAAGTCGGCGAATAATAACGCTTGCCTGGTCAATGAGAAACAAACGCCGCTTATTGCGGCGTTTTTTTTATTTAATGATCATGCCATTAACGGCATGGCAAAAGCGATATTGAGAAATATACAGGTCAATGAGCTGCTACTTATTTTTCTCAAAAAAAGTTTGTGAATTTACGGAAAGACAAAACAGGTGAAAATAAGTGCAAACCTCTGTTATTACCCTCTGAATTTAATCGCTTTCCCCCGTAAAACCTCGCTTCGCGCGAAGTGTTACAAATCGCTACCAATTATGTGCACTTCGTCATAATCCTGACTTTTGCCCGCTAAAAAGCATTGATAATTCGCGTCGCGAAAAATAACCTAAAGACGGTAGTTAATTCGAGGGTATTTCTAACTACCCCTGACCATTTGGTCTTTTATATTTTTCGCCGTTTTAGGCGTTTTAATTCGTCAAAGAGGAATAATCTATGCGTACGTTCAGTGGCAAACGTAGTGCGCTGGCGCTGGCTATTGCCGGTGTGACAGCAATGTCGGGCCTGGTTGTCGCTCCAGAAGCTAAAGCGGCAGGTTTCATTGATGATTCTACGCTCACGGGCGGTATCTATTACTGGCAGCGTGAACGTGACCGTAAAGACGTCACCGAAGACAAATACAAAACCAACCTTTCTCACTCCACCTGGAACGCCAACCTGGATTTCCAGTCGGGTTACGCCGCCGATTTGTTCGGCCTGGATATTGCGGCATTCACTGCAATAGAAATGGCGGAAAATGGCGACAGTGGTCACCCGAACGAAATTGCATTCTCTTCCAGCAACAAAGCGTATAAAGAAGACTGGTCAGGAGATAAGAGCGGAGTCAGCCTGTATAAGGCCGCTGCGAAATTTAAATATGGCCCGGTATGGGCACGTGCGGGTTATATCCAGCCAACCGGACAAACGCTGTTAGCGCCACACTGGAGCTTTATGCCAGGTACTTATCAGGGTGCAGAAGCTGGCGCGAATTTTGACTACGGCGATGCGGGCGCACTGAGCTTCTCGTATATGTGGACCAACGAGTATAAAGCGCCGTGGCATATTGAGATGGATAAGTTTTACCAGAACGATAAAAAAACCAAAGTTGATTATCTTCACTCGCTGGGTGCGAAGTACGATTTCAAAAACGACCTGGTTCTTGAAGCCGCATTTGGTCAGGCTGAAGGCTATATCGACCAGTATTTTGCCAAAGCAAGCTACAAGTTTGATATTGCGGGCAGCCCGTTGAGCACCAGCTATCAGTTCTACGGTACGCGCGACAAAGCCAGCAGCGGTACGGTAAACGATATATACGACGGCACGGCGTGGTTGCAGGCTTTAACCTTCGGCTACAAAGTGGGCCAGGTCGATTTACGTCTTGAAGGGACATGGGTGAAGGCTGAAGGCCAGCAGGGTTACTTCCTGCAACGTATGACCCCAACCTATGCGTCCTCTAATGGTCGTCTGGATATCTGGTGGGATAACCGTTCAGACTTCAACGCCGATGGCGAAAAAGCCGTCTTCTTCGGTGCCATGTATGACCTGAAAAACTGGAATCTGCCGGGCTGGGCGGTGGGGGCTTCCTACGCTTACGCATGGGATGCAAAACCTGGCGATATGGCCACACCAGACGCGTACTACGACCCGAACTATCGTCTGAAAGAGTCCTCTTACAGCCTGGATGCGATTTACACCCTTCAGGATGGTCGCGCGAAAGGCACGATGTTCAAACTGCACTTCACTCAATACGACAACCACTCCGATATCCCAAGTTACGCGGGCGGTTACGGCAACATCTTCCAGGATGAACGTGACGTGAAATTCATGGTGATTGCCCCGTTCACAATCTTCTGATGAACAGACCGGCGGGTTAAGTTCCGCCGGAATGGAGACTGAAAATGATGAAAAAAATCATAATCGTCGCGATGCTGGCATCGGGGCTGGTGGCTTGTGCGCAGACTCAGGCACCAAAAGAGGACTCACGTCTGAAAGAGGCTTACAGCGCCTGTATTAATACAGCTGAAGGCTCGCCAGAGAAAATCGAAGCCTGCCAGAGCGTGCTTAATGTGCTGAAGAAAGAGAAGGCGCATGAGCAGTTCGCAACTCAGGAAAACGTCCGCGTGATGGATTACCAGGCCTGTATCCAGGCGCGTAAAACCGGAAACGATCAGGAAGTGGCGAAGCGTTGCGATCAGATCTGGAAAGAGATCCGTAGTAATAACAGTAATTAACTCGCTGTTATCATGCCCGGTGGCGCTACGCTTACCGGGCTTTTTTTATGCCAAATAACTGGCAAAAAAAAGCCAACCTTTCGGCTGGCTCAGAGTATGAAAAGAGTACTTACTTCGCGTCGTGCGCGTGATCATTTTCGCGGCAATCGCCTTCCGCACAGTGGCCGTACAGGTACAGGCTGTGGTTGGTCAGACGGATGCCATGACGGGCCGCGATTTCACGCTGGCGCGCTTCGATAGAGTCATCACTAAATTCAATGACCTTGCCACAGTCGAGGCAGATCAGGTGATCGTGATGGTGTTGCTGAGTCAGTTCGAAAACAGATTTACCGCCTTCGAAGTTATGACGGGTAACAATGCCCGCGTCATCAAACTGGTTCAGCACGCGATAAACGGTCGCCAGCCCAATTTCTTCACCCATGTCGATAAGACGCTTATAAAGGTCTTCCGCACTGACATGGTGATTGTCTGGTCCCTGAAGCACTTCAAGGATTTTTAACCGAGGAAGCGTAACTTTCAGGCCAGCCTTCTTTAATGCGGTGTTGTTGTCAGTCATGCGGAATCTGTCCTGTTGCTAAACGATTCACTTCTAAGGAAGAAGTGACAGAGAATGCACTTGGGATAATGCGTATCATTATAGAACTGCCATGTCTAAATGAAAACTGCAAGTCTCAAGCAAAGTATGCTTATAAAAACGTGGTATCACCAACAAACTTGTTCGATGGCACCCACGTATTACCAGGGGGATATTGTACAGGTCTGAACGAAAAAGTTAAAAGTTTGTAGCAATTAATTTAATCGGTTTGACCCGGTCAAGCGGGCGCAACCGAAGTTGCGCCGCTCATTATCAGGCGTTAAGGATGTCGTCCAGGTTCAGTTCTTCGCGGACCTGTTTAACCCATTTTTCAACGCGTTCTGCAGTCAGTTCTGGCTGGCGGTCTTCATCGATGGCCAGACCCACAAAGTGATCGTCGTCGGCCAGGCCTTTAGAGGCTTCGAAGTGGTAACCCGCTGTCGGCCAGTGACCCACGATAGCTGCGCCGCGTGGTTCAATGATGTCGCGGATGGTGCCCAGCGCGTCACAGAAATATTCTGCGTAATCTTCCTGATCGCCACAACCGAACAGCGCAACCAGCTTACCGTTGAAATCAACCTCTTCCAGAGTCGGGAAGAAATCGTCCCAGTCGCACTGCGCTTCGCCGTAGTACCAGGTTGGAATACCCAGCAGCAGGATGTCATAGCCTTCGAGATCTTCTTTGCTGCTCTTGGCAATGTCATGCACATCGGCAACATCTTTACCGAGCTGTTTTTGAATGTTTTTTGCGATATTTTCGGTATTGCCGGTATCACTGCCGAAGAAAATGCCGATGATTGCCATGAGTAAAATAACCTCTTGAAACTTAATGGTATGGTGGCGCAATTTGTCCACGGATAAGGGCAATAATAGCAGAACAGACAACCCTGCGGAAACAGCTATCGCGCAGGACTGCACTCTGTGCTACATGAAAAGGGTGAGAAAGGGAGTTTTCTGACTTATGCCTTGCTGTGCAATTTTTCGAGTTGCGCGATCAACATCTCTTCAATCAGCTCGCTGCGGCTGATGTCGCGGGCGCTGGCAAGCTCGTTGAGTGCATCAACGGCATCGGCGTTGAGTTTCAGTTCGACACGCTTAAGCCCACGATTTTTATCGCGTTTAAGCTGGTTGCGTTTATTAATACGCAGCTGTTCATCGCGCGAAAGCGGATTTGTCTTGGGTCGTCCCGGGCGACGCTCATTCGCGAACAGATCTATTGTCGTACGGTCCGTTTGTTCTTTGGCCATGATTTTGAGACTTCGGGGGAAAACAAGCCGCCCTGCTATTGCCCGGGCGATAAGCGCGCCATCATACATCACCCACATCGGCACGCCAACGACTGGAAGCCCGCAGGCTTCCAGTCGCTGTCTTTTTAATCAATTCGTAGTATCAGAGAGATAGCGGCGGATCGCGCGAAGCACGGCTTCTGGTTTTTCAGCATGAACCCAGTGTCCGGCTCCGGCGATAACATGCGCGCGGGCTTCGGGGAACTGTCTGATCAATTCATCGCGACAGGCTTCGGTGACATACGGCGAATTGCCGCCGCGCACAAAGAGGGTAGGGTGTTGCCAGGCCGCAACCGGCTCCCAGCCGACAATTTCTGAGTATTGATCCCACAGCACCGGCACGTTGAAGCGCCACTGGCCGTCGACAAACGATTTCAGCAGAAACTGCACCACACCTTCTTCATTAAGATGGTCGCGCATGATGGCTGCGGCCTGCTGGCGGGTGGAAACACCGGCGTCTGTCACTGCATTAATAGCGGCAAAGATCTCATCGTGGCGACGCACGTCATAATCCACGGGCGCTACGTCTATTACGACCAGGCCGTTAATGTGCTCCGGCGCAAGTGCGGTCAGGGCCATAACGGCTTTGCCTCCCATTGAATGCCCAATCAGCGTCACCTTTTCGAGGTTGTTCGCCTTAAGCGTATCCAGAAGATCCTGCGCCATTGCGGCGTAAGTCATCTCTGGCGAGCGCCCTGAAAGACCATGGTTACGCATATCTACCTGCAAAATATCGTGATCGCTAACCAGATCCCGCGCCAGCACACCCAGGTTATCCAGGCTGCCAAAAAGACCGTGAACCAGTACGATGGGAGAATTATTGTTCGGCGATTGTGCAGATTGCGCTCGGGTATTCAATTTCATGGCAAAGTTCTTTTTTTACGTATGTCAGGTTAGGGTATCATGTTGACCATTCTGCCGCCCGGCTGCAAGGATCCAGTTTAATCTGACTTTTGCCGCCAACCTGGCTTGACGCTATCCGCTGTTGGGATTTGACCTTATAATCCCAACGACTTGTATTCAGATAAGATATCGCACTGGATTAAGATGAAAACAATCGAAGTTGATGACGAACTCTATCAGTATATCGCCAGCCAAACGCGGCATATCGGGGAGAGCGCGTCCGACATTTTACGGCGTATGCTTAAAATTTCCGCCGCCTCACAGCCTGTCACTCCTGTCGCGAAAGATGTCGTGTCTCAGCCGAGCGTTGCGGTGCAAGCCAAACCCGCTATGACACCTGCGAAAGACAAAGTTCGTGCGATGCGCGAACTGCTGCTGTCTGATGAATATGCAGAACAGAAAAAAGCGGTTAACCGCTTTATGCTGGTGCTGTCTACACTCTACTCACTGGATAACAAAGCGTTTGCTGAAGCGACTGAGTCGCTGCATGGCCGTACTCGCGTCTATTTTGCGGGCGACGAACAGACGCTGTTGCAAAATGGCAATCAAACCAAACCCAAACACGTGGCTGGTACCCCGTATTGGGTGATCACCAATACCAACACGGGGCGCAAGTGCAGCATGGTCGAACACATCATGCAGTCCATGCAGTTCCCGGCGGAATTGATTGAAAAGGTTTGCGGTACAATTTAACCCTTGCATAAGAAGGACCAGGCAATGGCAAATCACAGCCGTGCAGGCCAACCTGCACAACAAAGCGATTTGATTAACGTCGCCCAACTGACCGCTCAGTACTACGTGCTGAAGCCAGTGGTAGGTAACGCAGAACACGCAGTGAAGTTTGGTACATCTGGCCACCGCGGCAGTGCGGGGCGCCACAGCTTTAACGAACCGCATATTCTGGCCATTGCCCAGGCCATCGCGGAAGAGCGCGCTAAAAATGGCGTCACCGGTCCGTGCTATGTAGGGAAAGATACTCACGCCTTGTCTGAGCCTGCATTCATTTCCGTACTGGAAGTGCTGGCAGCCAATGGCGTAGACGTCATTGTGCAGGAAAACAACGGCTTTACCCCAACGCCGGCGGTGTCCAACGCGATTCTGGTGCACAACAAAAAAGGCGGTGCGCTGGCTGACGGTATCGTTATCACACCATCCCACAACCCGCCGGAAGACGGTGGTATCAAATACAATCCACCTAACGGCGGCCCGGCAGATACTAACGTCACCAAAGTGGTGGAAGATCGTGCTAACGCCCTGCTGGCAGATGGCCTGAAAGGCGTGAAACGTATTTCCCTGGATGCCGCGATGGCATCTGGTCGCGTGAAAGAGCAGGATCTGGTGCAGCCGTTTGTTGAAGGGCTGGCGGATATCGTCGATATGGCGGCTATCCAGAAAGCAGGCCTGAAACTGGGTGTAGATCCTCTCGGCGGCTCCGGTATCGAATACTGGAAACGCATCGCAGAGCATTACAAGCTGGATCTGACCATCGTTAACGATCACGTCGATCAGACCTTCCGCTTTATGCATCTGGATAAAGACGGTGCTATCCGTATGGACTGCTCCTCTGAATGTGCGATGGCTGGCTTGCTGGCGTTGCGCGACAAATTCGACCTGGCCTTTGCTAACGACCCGGATTATGACCGTCACGGTATCGTCACCCCGGCAGGGCTGATGAACCCGAACCACTATCTGGCGGTGGCCATCAACTATCTGTTCCAGCACCGTCCAAAATGGGGCAAAGATGTTGCCGTGGGTAAAACGCTGGTGTCCTCTGCGATGATTGACCGTGTGGTTGACGCGCTGGGCCGCAAGCTGGTGGAAGTGCCGGTTGGCTTCAAATGGTTTGTTGATGGTCTGCATGACGGAAGCTTCGGCTTTGGTGGCGAAGAGAGCGCGGGTGCATCCTTCCTGCGTTTCGACGGTACGCCATGGTCCACCGATAAAGACGGCATCATTATGTGTCTGCTGGCGGCAGAGATTACTGCCGTAACCGGGAAAAACCCGCAGGAGCACTACAATGAGCTGGCTGCACGTTTTGGCGCGCCAAGCTACAACCGTATTCAGGCTTCAGCGACCTCTGCGCAGAAAGCAGCGCTGTCTAAACTGTCCCCGGAAATGGTGAGTGCCAACACACTGGCTGGTGATCCTATCACTGCACGCCTGACGGCAGCGCCGGGTAACGGTGCGTCTATTGGCGGCCTGAAAGTGATGACCGACAACGGCTGGTTCGCTGCGCGTCCTTCCGGTACGGAAGATGCGTACAAAATCTATTGCGAAAGCTTCCTCGGCGACGAACACCGTAAGCTGATTGAGAAAGAAGCGGTAGAGATTGTCAGCGAAGTGCTGAAAAACGCGTAAGTGTTAATCTGGTGCGGGCTGATGCCCTCTCCCACAGGGAGAGGGTGAAAATATTAAAAACGGCAACCCTCGGGTTGCCGTTTTGCTTTTACCTAACTGTGTTTGTTCTTCAATTCAAATCGCGGTGACACTAAACCGTACAGCGTCCAGCCCATAAAGGTCACCATCGCGCCGTAGAGCATCGCTTCCTGGCCGGACGAATAGAGCGCATAGAAGCTGTAAATTGCCCCAATCAGCGCCACGATGTTGGCCACTCTGGCTTTGCCCGGATCGACTTTTGCCACCTTCTGAATAATCACCAGTGCCGCCATCGACAGGATGTACGGAATGATATTCGTCACCACTGCCAGGTTTACCAGCACGTTGAACTGGCTGTTCAGCGACGGACTGATGGTCATCAGCGACAAACCACTCTGGAAGATAACAATTGCTAACATACCCTGCACCGGCGCATCTGCTTTCGTCACGCGCGAGAAGATTTTCGGGAAATAACCTTCGTCTGCGGATGACTTAAACACCTGCGCAATGGTGAACTGCCAGCCGAGCAGTGAGCCGCAGCAGGACATTACCATCAGCCCCATGATCACTTTCCCGACGGTTGGGGTAAACATCTGCGCAAAGGCCAGCCCGAACGGCGCGGTGGAGTTGGCGAGATCCATGTTAGGCACAATCCCGGCAATCACGTTGGTTGAAACGATGTAGATTACGGCAGCGCCCAGCGTACCGCCCAGTACGGCAATCGGGACGTTCTTTTCCGGGTTTTCCACAACTTCGGCATTTGCACAGGCGGATTCCAGACCGAGGAATGCCCACAGCGTCATGGCGATAGATGACCCCACCGCAGTAAAGAACGGTACATTGTGCGGGTTCCAGGAGTTGGCATACAGCGTAGGGCTAAACCAGAACCAGCCGATGATGCACAATCCCACCACCGGGATGATCACCCCCCAGACGGTGATACTGCTGATCTGCCCGGTGATGCGCGCGCCACCGAAGTTCGCAATGGTACAGATCCACAATACACAAATGGTGGCGATACCGATTTGTACCGGACTGAGCGTGGCACCAAACAGCTCCGTACCGTAACCGACAGCCGAAATAGCAATCGCCACGTTGGCAATCAGCAACGACACACCATAGGTATAGTTGGCCATAAAGTTGCCCGACTTGCCGAAGGCATACTCCGCATAGCCACCCATGCCACCTGATTTACGGCTGAACATCCCGCACTTGGCAAAGGCCCACGCCAGCGCCATTGAGCCAACGGCAGTCACCATCCAGGAGATAATCGAGATCGTACCGACTTCTGCGAGCTTGGTAGGCAGCATGATAATTCCCGACCCCATCATGTTTACCATGGTGAGGATGGTCAGCTGCACCACGCCCATCTTGTTAGACTTACTCATAATTTTTCTCCTTTCAGCAACGACGGCTGAGTGGCAGGTTGCTTGATGACGTTACAGCGAACGTGTTTGCGGCCGTCACACTCTTCCACGTACACGCCCTGGAGCTCTGGCGCAAAGCCCGGCAACAGGTTGATCCCTTCTTCCAGCGCGGCAAAGTAGCGCAGCACTGAACCGCCCCAGACTTCACCTGGCACAACGCACAGCACGCCTGGTGGGTAAGGGAGAGCGCCTTCGGCGGCAATACGGCCTTCGGCATCGCGCAGAGACACCAGCTCCACCTCACCGCGCAGGTAGGCATAGTTGGCGTCCTGGGGTGACATCACCACGCGTGGGAAATGGGACTTACGGAACATCTCTTTTTGCAGCTGTTTCACGTTATTACGCGCATACAGGTCGTGCATTTCCTGGCAAATCTGACGCAGGGAGTAGTCGGCGTAGCGTTCCGGGTATTGCTTACAAATCGATGGCAGTACCTCTTTTAACGGCGCATCGGTCTGGAGCAGTTTTTCGAAGCGTACCAGCTGAGCCACAAGCTGCTGCAATTTGCCCATATCCTCTGCCGGGGTCAGCAGGAACAGGATGGAGTTCAGGTCGCATTTTTCCGGGACAATACCGTTTTCGCGCAGGAAGTTCGCGAGAATGGTCGCCGGGACGCCGAAATCCTCGTACTCACCGGTACGGGCGTTGATGCCCGGTGTGGTCAGCAGCAATTTGCACGGGTCGATAAAGTACTGATGCTCGGCATAACCTTCAAAGGCGTGCCAGTTCTCGCCGGGGACGAAGTGGAAGAAGCGCAGGTCAGTGGCAATTTCTGACGTATCCCAGCTTTCCCACGGGCGGCCATCTACGGTTTCCGGCACGAACGGGCGAAGGAACTGGCAGTTTTGCAGAATAAGTTTGCGCGCTTCGATACCCGTGACCACGCAATCCATCCACATGTTGCGACCGCTCTGGCCTTCATGCATCCGGGCGTTGATATCGAGCGCCGCAAACAGCGGATAAAACGGGCTGGTGGAGGCGTGCATCATAAAGGCGTTGTTGAGACGCTTATGCGGCACATAGCGCTGCTGGCCTTTGATGTGGCTGTCTTTCTTGTGGATCTGCGAGGTTTGCGAGAAACCAGCCTGCTGTTTATGCACGGACTGGGTCACCAGAATGCCCGGATCGTTCTCGTTTAGCTCCAGTAGCAGCGGCGAGCAGTCGGCCATCATCGGAATAAATTGCTCGTAGCCCACCCATGCAGAATCAAACAGGATGTAATCACACAGGTGGCCAATGTTATCCACCACCTGACGGGCGTTATAAATGGTGCCATCGTAAGTACCAAGCTGGATAACCGCCAGTCGGAACGGGCGTTCGTCACGGGCGCGACCCGGGGCAACTTCTGCGACCAGCTCGCGAAGATAGCTTTCTTCGAAGCAGTGCGCGTCAATCCCGCCAATAAAACCGTATGGGTTTCGTGCTGTTTCCAGATAAACCGGCGTCGCACCGGCCTGTAACAGCGCCCCGTGGTGGTTGGATTTATGGTTATTTCGATCGAACAGCACCAGGTCGCCAGGCGTCAGCAGGGCGTTTAAAACCACTTTGTTTGATGATGACGTACCGTTCAGCACAAAATAGGTCTTATCGGCATTGAACACTTTTGCGGCATGTTGCTGGGCAATACAAGGGGCGCCTTCGTGGATCAGCAGATCGCCCATGGCCACATCCGCGTTACACAGATCCGAACGGAACAGCGTTTCGCCAAAGAAATCCACAAACTGGTTACCGGCAGGATGACGGCGGAAGAACTGCCCCCCCTGATGGCCCGGGCAGTCAAACGCGCTGTTGCCCTGTTTGACGTAATCTACGAGGGCGCGGAAGAACGGCGGGCGCAGTTGGGTTTCGTACTTCTGCGCGGCAGCTTCAAGCTGGCGGCCATAGAAATCATTGCTGGTGTCAGAGCATTCAAAAACCCCCTGAATGCGGGACAAATATTCTGCCGGAACAATTTCTTCTTTATGTGTGGCAATAAAGACGGGAATACCAAATCCTGTTGCTTCTATTTCTTCTATCGCACCACTTGAAATATCGTTAATGGCCAAAACAACGGCAGCAACATCAATATAATCAGAAGCACTCACATCCACCATTTCGCGAGTGGTGGTAAAGCAATCAGGGCATGAACGGCTGGCAGCAATTTTTAAACTTTTCATCTTTATCTCTTTATTTTAGGCAATGGGAGGCCTTCGATTCTTTACAAGAAAAAAATCGATAATTTACCGGAATAAAAAGCAAAGCCTGACCTCTGATAAAAAATCAGTTAATTGCTTTTTACAGAATTAAATCCAGTCCGTCCGGCTACGAAAGAGCCTGGATCAAGAGAAATGAGCGCACGTGTTCACAGGCAGTTGCCTGTAAAATAAGGTTTTTTAGAATGACCTGTAAGCAGATGCGCCAGAAGTCGAAGGACTACCGGGCATTAAAGAGATGAAAGTCGAAGCAGTTACGGTGGGCAAACATCATAATATGAGTTGTCCGCCGTATGTGGGGCATTAAACGATTATTGTTTTCCATGTGTGTTTTCCTTTCAGTAATTGAAAGCATGGTCATTCTATCCAGGAAAGGGCGACAAACCGTGAAGGAGATCAACAATAATCGATCAGATCAGAAATAAATATTCTATTTTATTGAATATCGCAGATCAAAATGCTGTTTTGTATGATTAATGTTAACACTCTGTTTTTATATTGTTTTGATTGGCTAAAAATAAGCCGTAAATAATGGTTTTGCTATTTTCTAATATATACATAGGGTGTTATTTATTTTAATTAAAATCAAAATGAATAACTATTCAAATCATGAACCGATAACCGATACCGGTTTCAGTTAATAAATGACGAGGACGCGCGGGGTCGACTTCGAGTTTCTGGCGAAGATGTCCCATATATATGCGTAAATAGTGACTATGCTCAACTGCGTTTGGTCCCCAGACCTGATTTAACAGCTGACGCTGGGTGAGGACCTTACCATGGTTGTTGAGCAAAACGGCGAGCAGACGAAATTCAATCGGGGTGAGGTGGATCTCCTCTTCACCGCGCTGGATGCGCCGCGAAGCTAAATCGACCTGAATGTCGGAAAAGGTGTACACCGGCTCTGAAGGCGTTGTGGCACTGTGTCGGCGCAGCGCCACGCGTAGCCGGGCCTGAAGCTCGCCAATCCCAAAGGGCTTGATCAGATAGTCGTCAGCACCGGCATCGAGTGCCGCGATTTTATCTGTCTCTTCGGTACGGGCCGAGAGCACCAGAATGGGCATCTGACTCCACTGGCGCACTTCGCGGATGAAATCGATGCCATCGCCATCCGGCAGCCCCAGATCGAGAATGACCAGGTCCGGCTTGCGGGTTGCGGCTTCGATCAGGCCGCGCTGGAGCGTCCCCGCGTCATGAACGCGCAGGCCGTCTCCTTCCAGCGCGGCGCGCAGAAAACGGCTAATCGCGAGTTCATCTTCAACAATCAGGACGTTAATCACAAATCCTCTGGCAATTCATCAAGTTCTGGCGGGGGATCAAGAGGAAGTGTAACACAGAAAT
The DNA here is from genome assembly GCF_052886895.1 of Enterobacter sp. C4G1. Lineage (NCBI taxonomy): Bacteria > Pseudomonadati > Pseudomonadota > Gammaproteobacteria > Enterobacterales > Enterobacteriaceae > Enterobacter > Enterobacter sp. C4G1. The sequence goes on from NZ_JBQVVV010000001.1 coordinate 2,407,308, forward strand.
GCGCGCCACCTTCCGGGCGGTTCGCCGCTGAAATGGTTCCCCCGTGCACATCGATAATGGCCTGGCAGATAGCCAGCCCAAGCCCGACCCCCGGAATGGCAGACTCCTTATTTCCGCGCGCGAACTTCTCAAAAATGGCGTGCTCCTGCCCGGCAGGGATGCCAGGACCGGTATCCCAGACCTCGAGCTGCAAGGTGTGTGCTTCTACCGTTGCGTTAATGCCAATACGGGCTTTCTGCCCCGCATATTTGGCGGCATTTTCCAGCAGATTGATCAGCACCCGTTCGAACAGCGGCCCGTCAACGTGGATGAGCGTCAGCGGTTCTGGCAGGTTCAGCTCAATATGCCGACCGCCCATTCCGGGCTCGAGCATTTTTAAGGCGCTGCCAACCACTTCCTCGAGCGTCAGCCACTCTTTTTTGAGGTTAAAACCGCCGGACTGAATACGTGCCATATCCAGCAAATTATTCACCAGACGGGTGGTATTGAGTACATGCTGGCGTATTTCGCTGGCCTGCAAGGCGTGGCTGGAGCCTTCCGCCGCCAGGTCAAGCGTCAGGATCTCTGACTGACCAAACAGCACGGTGAGCGGGGTACGCAGGTCGTGTGAAAGTGCTGCAAGCAGGGAGTTACGAATGCTCTCGCGCTCGCTGGCAAGCCTTGCCTGTTCTTCGCTGCTGGTGAGCGCCAGACGTTCAAGCGCACTGGCAACCAGCAGGGTAAATGTCTCCAGCAGGCGTTGCTGCTCGGGGATCATCAGTTGGCGCAGGTTGGTAGGTTCGACAATCACCAGCCCCTGATTTTTGTCGGCACTGCGCAACGGCAGGATCTGGTAAGGCACGCCTGGCAACGTATCGGTCCCGGCGCCGGCGGGCAAACCTTTATCAAAACTCCAGCGAGCAATGGCTTCATCCCAGGGCGTCATCCCGGTGGCTGACGTCAGCGGGCGCAACACACCATGCTCGTTTGGTAACAAAATCAGGTTACTGGCGTGAAACGTGGAGCGAATAAACTGCTCGCTGGTCTGGACGATATCCAGAGGCGTGCGGCCTACTGCCAGGGATTTGGACATCTCGTATAGATGTCGAGTGCGCTGTTCGCGATAGCGGGCAATCCGCGCCTGATAGCGAACACCCGCGGTCAGATTCCCGATAACCAGCCCCACGGTAAGCATCACGCCAAACGTCAGGATGTACTGCACATCCGACACTGCCAGCGTGCCACGTGGGGCGATAAAGAACAGATCGAAGCTCACCACGTTGATAACTGTTGCCAGGACCGAAGGCCAGCGACCGTAGAAAAGCGCCACCACAACCACGCCCAACAGGTAAATCATCACCAGATTAGCGGCGTCAAAGGCGATCAGCCACTGGCTGGCAATGAGGGTTATCAGGGTGCAAAGTACAACGGCAACAAGGCAGCCGCGGATCTGAATACGCCATTTATCACTAAATGCCCGGGCATCCGGCAGGCGGCCTGGCAGGGGAGAGGGCTTGTCATCGAGTGCCACAATCACCAGATCCAGATCGGGTGCGCGTCGGGCCAGCTTATCGGCAAAAGATTCGCGGCTAAACCAGCGGCGATGCTGACGGCGACCAATAACGATTTTGCCGAGATTGTGTTCTCGCGCGTAGCGCAGAATGGCTTTGTCTTCCACCGGGTCGGAGAGAGTGGCGGTTTCAGCGCCAAGCTCCTGGGCAAGCCGGAGCGAGCCAAGGATCGCCCGGCGCTGGTTTTCCGGCAGCGCATGAAGACGAGGGGTTTCGACATACACCGCGTGCCAGACGCTGCCAAATTTTGCCGCCAGCCGGGCGGCAGTACGGATAAGCTTTTCGTTGCCACTGCCGTGATCAATGCACAGCAGAATGGCATCCCGCGTGTGCCAGACGCGCTCTTGTCCTTGCAGATCACGCCAGGCGCGCATCTGATCGTCAACGCGGTCGGCTGTGCGGCGCAGGGCCAGCTCGCGAAGGGCAATCAGGTTGCCCTTGCGAAAGAAATGCTCAATGGCGCGTTCGGCCTGGCCTGCGATGTACACTTTACCTTCGTGCAGACGCTGGCGCAGATCGTCGGGGGGAAGGTCAACCAGCACGACCTCATCGGCAGAATCGAAGAACGGATCCGGCACGGTCTCCCACACCTGAATACCGGTGACACCGCTGACTACGTCGTTCAGGCTCTCCAGATGCTGAACGTTCACGGTCGTAAAAACGTCGATGCCCGCTTCCAGAAGCTCTTCGACGTCCTGCCAGCGTTTAGGGTGGCGTGAGCCTGGTGCATTGCTGTGCGCCAGTTCGTCCATCAGGATAAGCGCCGGACGGCGGGCGAGGGCGGCGTCCAGATCGAACTCAGTGACCAGCCGCCCGCGGTGGCTGATACGGCGGGGCGGTTGCGCGGTAAGCCCGGCCAGCAGCGACGCTGTCTCTTTGCGCCCGTGAGTTTCAACGACGCCGATAAGAATGTCGAGCCCTTGCGCCCGTAACCGCTGTGCTTCAGTGAGCATGGCAAAGGTTTTCCCGACGCCCGCGCAGGCGCCGAAAAAGATTTTCAGTTTGCCGCGATGGGCTTCAGCGGTCTGTTCGAGCAGCCTGTCCGGGTCCGGGCGAATGGGCTCGTCGGTCATTTAGTTTTTCCTTAGCGCGTCCAGCGCCAGATTCAGCTCAACAATGTTCACGACTGGCATCCCGATGAAACTGACCAGCGGTTTTTGCGTATGCTCAGCAACCAGCTGGCTGACCTGTTCGGTGGTCAGCTGGCGGGCGGCAGCCACGCGCGGAATTTGCCATGCGACCGATGCCGGCATCAGGCTGTAATCCAGCCCGCTGGCGGAGGCGGTCACCAGCTCGACAGGCACCTCGCGGCTGGCCTGCGGATTAGCTGCACGCAGTGCGGCAACGCGTTCTGCAATCGCATGGTCCAGCTCCGGGTTGCTGCCGGCCAGATTACTGCCACCGGAGGCCATCGGATTATACGGGCTTTCAGCCGTGGCGGAAGGGCGACCCTGGAAGTAGCGGGCATCCGTAAAGTTCTGGCCAATAAGGCGTGAACCACGGGTTTCTCCATCCTGCATAATCAGCGAGCCGTTCGCCTGATCGGTAAACCACCACTGGCCCAGCGCGGTGGTCACCAGCGGGTATAGCCCGCCGGTAATCAGCGATAACAGAATAAACAGAAGTATAGCGGGGCGTAACATTGTCATTTGATTCACCTTTTAAACCAGCCCGAACAGGGTCAACAGCATGTCGATAACCTTGATGCCAACGAAAGGAACGACCAGCCCACCCAGCCCGTAAATCCACAGATTACGGCGCAGCATGGCGGCTGCAGTCAGCGGCTTGTAGCTCACGCCTTTCAGCGCCAGCGGGATCAGGAAGACGATGATCAGGGCGTTAAAAATCACCGCGCTGAGAATGGCCGACGCCGGGGAGTGCAGATGCATGACGTTTAGCGCGTTCAGTTGAGGATAGGTTGCCGCGAACGCCGCCGGGATAATGGCAAAATACTTCGCCACATCGTTGGCAATACTGAAGGTGGTAAGCGAACCACGGGTCATCAGCATCTGTTTACCGATGTGAACCACCTCAATCAGCTTGGTCGGGTTAGAGTCGAGGTCCACCATGTTGCCCGCTTCTTTCGCCGCCTGCGTCCCGGAGTTCATCGCAACTGCGACATCGGCCTGCGCCAGCGCTGGCGCATCGTTAGTGCCATCACCTGTCATCGCCACCAGTCGACCTTCAGCCTGATACTGGCGGATCAGCGCCAGTTTGGCTTCCGGCGTGGCTTCTGACAGAAAATCATCCACACCCGCTTCTGCGGCGATCGCGGCGGCAGTAAGACGGTTATCCCCGGTGATCATCACCGTTTTGATCCCCATCTTGCGTAGCTGGGCAAAACGCTCTTTGATCCCGCCTTTGACAATATCTTTCAGCGCAATAACGCCCAGCACATGCGACCCTTCAGACACCACCAGTGGAGTGGCTCCCTGACGGGCAACGCTGTCTACCAGTTTGTCCACTTCTGGCGGGAAATGGCCGTTGTTAGCTTCGATATGGCGACGAATGGCGTCGACGGAGCCTTTGCGGATCATCCGGTCCTGGATGTTAATCCCGCTCATACGGGTCTGGGCGGTGAAGGGCACAAAGGTGGCATGAAGACTCTGCACATCGCGCTGACGCAGGTTAAAACGCTGCTTAGCCAGAATCACGATGCTGCGGCCTTCCGGTGTTTCATCGGCCAGCGACGAAAGCTGCGCGGCGTCAGCCAGCGTTTTTTCATCCACGCCAGGCGCGGGTAAGAAATCCGACGCCTGACGGTTACCGAGGGTGATCGTCCCGGTTTTATCCAGCAGCAGAACGTCTACATCACCCGCGGCTTCAACGGCACGTCCGCTGGTGGCAATAACGTTCGCGCCCAGCATCCGGCTCATACCGGCCACACCAATAGCTGAAAGCAGCCCGCCGATGGTGGTCGGGATCAGACAGACAAGCAGGGCAACCAGCACAGTAATACTGACCGCGGTACCACCGTAAGCTGAAAACGGCCACAGGGTGGCGGTTGCCAGCAGGAAGACAATGGTCAGTGCAACCAGCAGAATGGTCAGGGCGATTTCGTTTGGCGTTTTACGACGCTGTGCGCCCTCGACCATGGCGATCATCCGGTCCAGGAAAGTTTCGCCAGGGTTAACGCTGCACTGAATAACCAGCCAGTCAGAGAGAATGCGCGTGCCGCCTGTGACGGAGGCAAAATCGCCGCCGGATTCACGGATTACCGGGGCGGATTCCCCGGTAATGGCGCTTTCGTCTACCGATGCCCCGCCTTCAATGACTTCACCATCGCAGGGGATGATATCCCCGGCTTCGACCAGCACCACATCCCCTTTACGCAGCTCATCCGCCGGGACGTGATCCATCTGTGCACCATATTTTGGCTCGCGCAATTTGCGGGCAAACGCGGTCTTTTTTACCCCTTTCAGGCTGTTGGCCTGCGCTTTACTGCGGCCTTCCGCCAGGGCTTCGGCAAAGTTGGCGAACAACACGGTGAACCACAGCCAGAGGCTGATAGCCCCGGTAAACAGCGCATTTCCCACCAGATGACCGGTCCCCATCGCCACTGCCAGTGCCGTGGTGAGCAGGCTGCCAACCCAGACGATAAACATCACCGGGTTATGCCACTGAACGCGCGGGCTTAATTTTTTCACCGCATCCATTAGCGCCTGGCGAACTAAAGACGGTTCAAGCAGGGCCAGTTGTTTACGACTCATGACAAATTCTCCGCAAAATCAGCGTAAAGAGAGATATTCCGCGACCGGGCCTAACGCGAGGGCGGGGATAAAGGTCAGGGCACCGACCAGCAACACGGTGCCAATCAGCAGTCCAGTGAACAGTGCACCGTGGGTCGGTAACGTACCGCTGGTGGTCGGTTGGATTTTTTTACTCACCAGCGAACCGGCAATGGCCAGCACGGGGACGATGACGCCAAAACGGCCGACAAACATGCAAAACGCCAGCAGACAGTTCCAGAACGGGGAGTTGGCGCTCAGGCCTGCAAAGGCGCTGCCGTTGTTGTTGGCGGCAGACGAGACGGCATAAAGCACTTCACTAAACCCGTGAATGCCCGGGTTGAAGATGCCGCTGCGTCCCGCTTCGGTCATCAACGCCAGCGCTGTGCCCAGCAGCACAAGTGCCGGAGTGACCAGGATAGCCAGTGCTGTGAGCTTCATTTCACGCACGTCGATTTTTTTACCCAGGTATTCCGGGGTGCGGCCAATCATCAGCCCGGCGATAAACACCGCCAGCAGAACAAACAGCAACATGCCGTACAGCCCGGAGCCTACGCCGCCAAACACCACTTCACCGATTTGCATCAACCACAGTGGGATCATGCCGCCCAGTGCCGTAAAGGAGTCGTGCATCGCGTTGACCGCACCACACGAGGCCGCTGTAGTGACAACCGCGTAAAGGCTGCTCGCCAGGATGCCAAAGCGGCTCTCTTTCCCTTCCATATTGATGTTGCTGCTGGCGCCCAACTGCATGAAGTGGCTGTTGCCATTCCATTCGGCCCACATCACCAGCGCTGCGCAAATTACGAAGATAAGGGACATCGCCCAGAGCAGGGTGCGGCCCTGGCGGCGATCGTTAACCACATCGCCAAACGCAAAGCACAGTGCGGCAGGGATCAGGAAGATCGCCAGCATTTGTACGCAGTTCGTCAGCGCCGTTGGGTTTTCAAACGGATGAGACGAGTTGGCATTGAAGAACCCGCCCCCGTTGGTGCCGAGCATTTTTATGGCCTCTTGCGAGGCAACCGGCCCCATTGGCAAAAGCTGTTTTGCCCCTTCAAGCGAGGTATAGCTTGTGTAGGGAAGCAGGTTTTGCAGCGTGCCTTGCTGAATAAAGAACAGGGCAATAATGAGGGAAATTGGAAGCAGCACCCACAGGATGATACGTGTCAGATCGACCCAGGCGTTACCCAACGTACCGACATTCTGACGCGCAAATGCTCGCGTCAGGGCGAAGATCACCGCAATGCCGCTGGCTGCAGAGAGGAAGTTCTGCACTGTTAAGCCAGCCATCTGGCTGAAGTAGCTCAGGGTGGTTTCACCGGCATAGGACTGCCAGTTGGTATTGCTGACGAAGCTGACCGCCGTGTTCAACGCCAGATGCCAGGACAGGCCCGGCAACTGCTGCGGGTTCAGCGGTAAAATGCCCTGAAGCATCAACATCGCGAACAGCGCAACCAGGCCGACAATGTTGAGCAGCAGGATAGCCATCAGATACTGGCACCAGTTCATCTCCTGGTCGCGTATTCCCAGTACGCGCCAGAGCCCTTTTTCAACGCTGCCAGCAACGGGCAGCGCCACGTTGTTTATCATCCTCGCAAGCAGGGTTCCCAGTGGTCTTGCAAGCAGGAACAGCAGCAGTAAAAAGCTGGCAATAAGCAAAAACGCCTGAGCAGCCATCAGAATGCCTCCGCATTAATCAGGGCATAAACCAGATAACCCAATAACAGGAACACCAGCACGATGCCGGCAATCAGACCTGCACTCACAACCCACCTCCGGGTGACATTTATATTTGTTCTAAAGATAGGATTTACGGCGCAAAGATTTCGCAAAAATCAGGAAGGGGGATGTAAAAAAAGTATAAAAATGAAAAAAACCACAATTTAACTGCTGATAAGTAAATCGTTAACTTTTTTGTAACTTAGTTACGGCGAGAGTGTAAATATTCACTAAATGGATGAAAATAAGTGGTCGGATGAGTAGTAAAATTACAAACAAAGCGATATTATTTTAGCCAGGTCACAGATTTTGAATTTTCCGGATGATGTTTCCGGCCAACTATAGGGGAGAAAATATGGATCTGTATAAAGAGTATCCGGCTCATATCGTTTTCATGCGTCGCGCTTTCGCCGTAGTGGCTGGCGTGCTGGCACTGCCGGTCATGCTTTTCTGGAAAGACCGCGCACGTTTTTATAGCTATCTGCACCGCGTCTGGGCGAAAACCAGCGAAAAGCCGGTGTGGATGGATCAGGCCGAAAAAGCGACCTGCGATTTCTACTAATACTAAGATTACACACAGCAATAAAAAAACCGCCAACAGCAATGTGGCGGTTTTTTTATCCCTCTGGATTCGCGGTCCGTTGGGTGGTCTTGCAGCCCCTACCCGGGATTTTCATCATACCCTACTGTAAACAGATGGCAATCCCTCTAAACCTTTATAAAATCCTAATTTTATTCGAATAATTTACCTTTGCTGGTGATGTTATTTATGATGCAGCGTCCCTTTCCGCCATCTCGCACATGGGCATCGGTCCAGGGAAAGGTGTTTTTACAGCCGTAAAGCAGCCCACCTACCCGGGCTTGTGTCCACCGACTTATCACCGGTGGTGAACGGTGGAGCGGTTAGCAGCAGGGACCGCATAATGAAACGCTATATATGCATTGCGTTCATTGTCGCCTGCGTACTCGTTGTTAAGCGTGATGAACCGACCGGGTTTGTTGCATTGACCACGATAGCGCAGGACAAGTAGCGTTAAGGCCGCCTCGGGCGGCCTTTTTTATTTCATCACGTCTACACTTCATGGCAAAGTACCGTAAAAGGCCGCCGCTTTTTCCTTTGGTGGCGTGCCCTTACGGACATAATGGATATTTGCCTGGAGTTTTATGCCCACCCATCTGGTTTGGTTTCGCGCCGATTTACGCGTACATGACAATCTCGCCCTCGCGGCGGCCTGCCTCGATAAGCACGCTCGCGTGCTGGCGCTGTTTATCGCTACCCCCGGTCAGTGGCAACAGCATGATGTGGCACCCCGACAAGCGGCATACCTTCGCTCGCATCTGAATCATCTGCAACATGCACTTGCCGAAAAAGGCATTCCGCTGATTTATAAAGAGGTGAGTGACTTTGCTGCGCAGCAAGCTGCGGTAATGGAAATCTGTCAGCAGCACGACGTTACGCACCTTTTTTACAACTATCAGTACGAGTTCAACGAGCAGCAGCGGGATCGTCAGCTGGAAAACATCGCAGAAGAGGTTGTATGCCAGGGATTTGATGACAGCGTGATGCTGCCCCCTGGCAGCGTGATGACCGGCAATCATGAGATGTATAAAGTCTTTACGCCGTTCAAAAATGCGTTTATCAAGCGTCTGAAAGAGGGATTGCCCGAGTGCGTTGCTGCGCCGGCCATCAGAGGTGAAGCCTTAACAGATTTGCCTGAACTCGCATTTAACTACCCGCAGGCAGCGTTTAACGACGCCCATTTTCCGGCATCGGAAAAAGAGGCTATCGCGCAACTGCGCCACTTCTGTAAACAGGGCGCGGCAGATTACGAAGCGCGTCGGGATTTCCCCGCCGTTGAAGGCACCAGCCGTCTGTCAGCCTGTTTAGCCCTGGGCGTGCTGTCACCGCGTCAGTGTTTGCATCGCCTGCTGGCGGAACAGCCGCGTACGCTTGACGGTGGGCCAGGTTCAGTGTGGCTCAACGAACTTATCTGGCGCGAGTTTTACCGCCATCTGATGACGTATCATCCTGCTTTATGCAAACATCGGCCATTCATCCGCTGGACGGATAACGTCAAATGGCAGCACAACGATGAGCACCTTCAGGCCTGGCAGAAGGGGGCAACGGGTTACCCGATTGTCGATGCTGCCATGCGCCAGCTCAATGAAACGGGATGGATGCATAACCGTCTGCGGATGATTACCGCCAGCTTCCTGGTGAAAGATCTGCTTATCGACTGGCGCGCCGGGGAGCGGTATTTTATTTCTCAGCTTATTGATGGCGATCTGGCCGCGAACAACGGCGGATGGCAGTGGGCAGCGTCCACCGGAACCGATGCGGCTCCCTATTTCAGGATTTTTAACCCTACAACGCAGGGGCAAAAATTTGATGCTGACGGTGAGTTTATCCGCCACTGGTTGCCCGCGCTCAAGGACGTTCCCGCTAAAGCGATCCACGACCCGTGGGCATGGGCGGATAAACAGGGCATAAGGCTCGATTATCCCCGTCCCGTCGTTGACCATAAACAGGCGCGAGTCGCCACGCTGGCGGCGTACGAAGCCGCTCGCAAAACTTAAGAGAGTGATGATGAAAAACACCGAACTGGAAAGCCTGATTAACGAAAAACTCAACACCGCCTCTTTCAGCGACTACGGGCCAAACGGTCTGCAGGTTGAAGGGCGCGAAACGGTGCAGAAAATTATCACCGGTGTGACGGCAAGCCAGGCGCTGCTGGATGAGGCCGTGCGTCAGGAAGCGGATGCAATCATCGTTCATCATGGCTATTTCTGGAAAAATGAATCCCCGATTATTCGTGGCATGAAGCGCAACCGGCTGAAAACGCTGCTGGCCAATGACATCAACCTGTATGGTTATCACCTGCCGCTGGATGCCCATCCTGAGCTGGGTAACAACGTACAGCTGGCGCAGCTGTTGGGCATTACCGTCATGGGTGAAGTTGAGCCGCTGGTGCCGTGGGGTGAGCTGGCCATGCCGGTCCCAGGGCTGGAGCTGGCTTCCTGGATTGAAGCCCGGCTTGGCCGCCGCCCGCTATGGTGCGGTGATACCGGGCCAGATACGGTTAAACGCATTGCCTGGTGCACGGGCGGCGGTCAGGGCTTTATCGACAGCGCGGCGCGTTTCGGTGTGGATGCATTCATCACCGGAGAAGTCTCTGAACAAACCGTTCACTCCGCACGTGAACAAGGGCTGCATTTTTACGCGGCCGGGCATCACGCAACAGAGCGCGGCGGCATTCGCGCACTCAGCGAGTGGCTGACGGAAAATACCGATCTGGATGTGACGTTTGTGGATATCCCTAATCCTGCCTGATGAGAGGTGTTTAAGTGCAGCGAGCGCGTTGTTATCTTCTGGGTGAAACGGCAGTGGTTCTGGAGCTTGAGCCTCCGGTGACACTTGCCACGCAAAAGCGTATCTGGCGGCTGACGCAGCGCCTGGCGGATGTACCGGAAGTGGTGGAAGCCATTCCGGGTATGAACAACATCACCGTTGTGCTACGTAATCCGCATACTCTGGCGCTGGACGCCATTGAGCGTTTGCAGTGCTGGTGGGAAGAAAGTGATGCGCTGGAGCCAGAATCCCGGTCGATTGAGATCCCGGTCGTTTATGGCGGTAAGGGTGGCCCGGATTTGTCTGTTGTGGCGCAGCACTGCGGGTTAACAGAAAAACAGGTTGTCGAACTGCACGCCTCGGTGAACTACGTGGTCTGGTTTTTAGGATTCCAGCCTGGCTTCCCCTATCTGGGCGGTTTATCACCCGAGCTGCATACGCCGCGTCGGGCTGAACCGCGCCTGAGCGTCCCGGCGGGGACCGTGGCTATCGGAGGGGAGCAAACCGGCATCTACCCGCTTGCCTCACCCGGTGGCTGGCAACTGATCGGACACACCTCTGCACCGTTATTTGAACCCGGGAAGGATGCGCCAATACTCCTTCGCCCTGGGGATACCCTGCGCTTTGTCCCGCAGAAGGAGGGGATATGTTAACGCTTATTCGCGCAGGACTTTATTCCTCGGTTCAGGATGCTGGCCGGTTTGGCCTGCGCCAGTCGGGCGTCAGCTATTGTGGCGCGCTCGACCGGCCGGCACTTGAAATTGCCAACCTGCTGGTGGGCAACCCTGGCAATACGGCGGCGCTGGAAATCACTCTTGGTCAGTGTGTATTGGAATTTAGCCAGGAAACCTGGTTTGCCCTGACCGGTGCAGGTTGCGATGCAACGCTTGATGGCAAAGCGGTGTGGACGGGCTGGCGGCTGCGGGCGAAAGCGGGCCAGCGATTGATGCTCAAACGCCCGTTACACGGCGTACGCAGCTATCTTGCGGTTGCCGGGGGTATCGATGTGCCGGAAGTGATGGGCTCGTCCAGTACCGATGCCAAAGCGGGCATCGGCGGGCATGAAGGGCGCCTGCTTCACGACGGCGATCGTCTTGACATTAAGCCATCATCTCGCCACTTCACCACAACCCAGGGGGTGAAACAACTGCTCTGGGGTAACCTGATTCGCGCCTTGCCAGGACCAGAATATCAGGAATTTGACGAGGTTTCTCAGGAGTCATTCTGGCGTTCTCCGTGGCACCTTAGCCCACAAAGTAACCGTATGGGTTATCGCTTGCAGGGGCAGCCGCTGACCCGTACGACAGACCGTGAATTGCTGTCCCACGGTTTGTTGCCTGGCGTCATCCAGGTGCCGGGAAACGGTCAACCAATTGTGCTGATGAATGATGCGCAGACAACAGGTGGTTACCCGCGTATTGCCTGTATTATCGATGCCGATCGCTACCATCTGGCGCAAATACCGCTTGGGCAGCCGATCCACTTCGTTCAATGCTCGCTGGAGGAGGCGCTGAAAGCGCGTCACGATCAGCAGCGATATCTGGAACAACTGGCGTGGCGACTCGATGGTAAAGATTGATTTAAACGCCGATCTGGGCGAGGGCGGCAGCGCAGATGCCGAACTGATGACGCTGGTCTCTTCGGTCAATATCGCCTGCGGTTACCATGCGGGCGATGCGCAAACCATGCTGGTGAGCGTGCGTAGTGCAATTAAAAATGGCGTAGCGATAGGTGCTCATCCCAGCTTCCCCGACAGGGAAAACTTTGGCCGCACGGCAATGGTTTTACCGCCCGAGACTGTTTACGCCCAGACGCTGTACCAGACCGGAGCGCTGGACGCGATTGTCCGCGCCCAGCACGGCGTAATGCGCCACGTGAAGCCGCACGGGATGCTTTACAACATGGCCGCACAGGATCCTGCTCTGGCGGACGCCATTGCCCGTGCCGTGTGGGATCACAATCCGCAGCTGATCCTGGTCGGGCTGGCGGGGAGTGAACTTATTCGCGCCGGTCAGCGCCTGGGGCTGGTCACTCGTCAGGAAGTGTTTGCCGACAGAGGGTATCAGCAGGACGGTAGCCTGGTTCCACGCGGTCAACCAGGAGCGCTTATCACTGATGACGCGCAGGCGCTGGTACAAACACTGGATATGGTGCGCACCGGGCGGGTGAGAACGATTAATGGTACTCAGGCAAACGTACAAGCTGAAACGGTGTGCTTACACGGTGATGGCGAGCACGCGCTGCTGTTTGCGCGTCGGCTGCGGGCGGCTTTTGCTGAACAGGGGATCCTCGTTCGCGCCTGAATTTTACAATAAGGACTGAAAGATGCCAGAAGGCCCGGAGATCCGCCGCGCGGCGGATAGCCTGGAGGCGGCGATAAAAGGCAAGCCCCTGACGAATGTCTGGTTTGCTTTCCCTCAACTTAAGCCGTTTGAAGCACATCTGCTGGGGCAAACGGTGACCCATATCGAAACGCGGGGCAAAGCACTGCTGACGCACTTTTCCCATAACCTGACGTTATATAGCCATAACCAGCTTTACGGTGTCTGGCGGGTGATTAATACGGGTGAGTCATTGCAAACCACCCGCGTGTTGCGTGTTAAATTACAAACGGCCGATAAAACCATCCTGCTGTATAGCGCCTCGGATATCGAAATGTTAACGCCGGAGCAACTGCTCACTCACCCGTTCCTGCAGCGTGTCGGGCCGGATGTGCTGGATATGCGGCTGACGGCGCGCGATGTTAAAGCCCGGTTGTTATCGCCCACCTTCCGCAACCGGCAGTTTTCGGGGCTGTTGCTCGATCAGGCGTTTCTGGCAGGTTTAGGCAATTACCTTCGCGTAGAAATTCTGTGGGCGGTAGGGTTGGCAGCACAACATAAAGCGTCGCAGTTGAATGATGCACAACTCGATGCGTTATCCCATGCGCTGCTGGATATCCCGCGCCTGTCGTACAACACGCGTGGCGTGGTGGATGACAACAAGCACCACGGGGCGCTGTTCCGCTTTAAGGTGTTTCATCGCGATGGTGAACTCTGCGAGCGGTGTGGCGGGGTGATTGAGAAGACAACGCTCTCTTCAAGACCGTTTTACTGGTGTCCTGTGTGCCAAAGGTAAAAGCAAAACGGTAACCCAAGGGTTACCGTTTTTAATGTTTGTTCCCTCTCCCCGTGGGAGAGGGTTAGGGTGAGGGCATCAGGCCGCACCCGAGTAACATTAGCGCTTAATATCAGACTTAAAATCACGCTGCTCGTAGCCGGTATACAGCTGGCGAGGACGGGCGATTTTCATGCCTTCGCTGTGCATTTCGTTCCAGTGCGCAATCCAGCCCACAGTACGTGCCATGGCGAAGATCACGGTGAACATGGAAGACGGAATACCCATCGCTTTCAGGATGATACCAGAGTAGAAGTCTACGTTCGGGTAGAGTTTCTTCTCTATGAAGTACGGGTCGTTCAGCGCGATGTGTTCCAGCTCCATCGCCACTTCCAGCAGATCATCTTTGGTGCCCAGCTCTTTCAGCACTTCGTGACAGGTTTCACGCATCACGGTTGCGCGTGGGTCATAGTTTTTGTAAACACGGTGACCGAAGCCCATCAGACGGAAGGAGTCATTCTTGTCTTTCGCGCGACGCACGAATTCAGGAATGTGTTCAACGGAGCTGATCTCTTCCAGCATCTTCAGTGCCGCTTCGTTCGCGCCGCCGTGTGCCGGTCCCCACAGGGAGGCAATGCCCGCAGCGATACAGGCGAACGGATTCGCGCCTGAAGAGCCAGCGGTACGCACGGTTGAAGTAGAGGCGTTCTGCTCGTGGTCTGCGTGTAGGATCAGAATACGGTCCATGGCACGTTCCAGCACTGGGTTCACTTCGTACTCTTCGCACGGTGTGGAGAACATCATACGCAGGAAGTTACCGGCATAAGAGAGGTCGTTGCGCGGGTAAACGAACGGCTGACCGATAGAATATTTGTAACACATCGCTGCCATGGTTGGCATTTTGGACAGCAGACGGAACGCCGCGATGTCACGGTGACGTGGGTTATTCACGTCCAGGGAATCGTGGTAGAACGCCGCCAGCGCACCGGTAATACCGCACATCACCGCCATCGGGTGAGAGTCACGACGGAACGCATGGAACAGACGGGTGATCTGCTCATGGATCATGGTGTGGCGGGTAACGGTAGTTTTGAATTCATCGTATTGAGCCTGCGTCGGTTTTTCGCCGTTCAGCAGGATGTAGCACACTTCCAGATAGTTGGATTCGGTGGCTAACTGATCGATGGGGAAACCGCGGTGAAGCAGGATACCTTCGTCACCGTCAATGAAGGTGATTTTGGATTCGCAAGATGCGGTAGAGGTAAATCCAGGATCGAAGGTGAAAACACCTTTAGAACCCAGCGTACGGATATCAATAACATCCTGACCGAGCGTGCCTTTTAGCACATCCAGTTCAATAGCATTGTCACCACCCAGGGTGAGCTTTGCCTTTGTATCAGCCATTTACGGTCTCCTTAGCGCCTTATGCTTAAGACTGCTGTTCACCGGATTTGCATTCAGCTGTTAATCACCGTTACCAGATTGTTATTTGGCTTACCGCTCAGCTCACGAGGAGAAACCAGGGTACAGAGCTATGGCGCCTTGCAGGTAAACGGATGAAATATCAGTGAAAACACAGCAAATCAGCGTTTTTGCAGTCCGAATTATTCAAACCTGTATATCACTAATAACTGTCCTGATAACTTCGGTCAATACCATCACACTGTTACATAACTATTTGTCAGGTGAAAGAGAGACCTCATAACTTTTGCGCATTATATGCCTTTTCTGATGACGTTTGTAACAATATTGTTTAACATTTGTCAAATCAGATGATTAAAATTTAAAAAGATGTTGTTATCGTGACCCTGATCACTGTTCCAGAGAAAACCCGACAAACTGTATGTAGGTTAATTGTAATGATTTTGTGAACGGCCTATACTGCCGCCAGGTCTCCGGAACACCCTGCAATCCCGAGCCACCCAGCGTTGTAACGTGTCGTTTTAGCATTTGGAAGCAATGTTTTGCATGACGCGCAGTTATAGAAAAGGAACGCTGCTTGACCCGCATCGCAGTCCGGAGGAAGGAAACAATAAGAACAGCATGTGGGCGTTATTCATGATAAGAAATGTGAAAAAACAAAGACCTGTCAATCTGGATCTCAAAACGATCCGATTCCCTGTAACAGCAATAGCGTCCATTTTGCACCGTGTTTCTGGTGTGATTACGTTTGTGGCGGTCGGTATTCTGCTATGGTTGCTGGGAACCAGCCTCTCATCTCCTGAAGGATTCCTTCAGGCCTCTGCCATTATGAACAGCTTCTTCGTGAAATTTATCATGTGGGGCATTCTGACTGCGCTGGCATACCACGTTGTAGTGGGTGTTCGCCATATGCTGATGGACTTTGGCTATCTGGAAGAAACCTTCGAAGCCGGGAAACGCTCCGCTAACATTTCGTTTGTGATTACTGTCGTGCTTTCACTTCTCGCAGGAGTTCTCGTATGGTAAGCAACGCCTCCGCATTAGGACGCAACGGCGTACATGACTTCATTCTGGTTCGTGCTACCGCCATCGTTCTCACCCTTTACATCATCTATATGATTGGTTTCTTCGCGACCAGCGGTACGCTGACGTGGGAAATCTGGAGCGGATTCTTCGGATCTGCCTTCACCAAAGTGTTCACCCTGCTGGCCCTGTTCTCCATCCTTATTCATGCCTGGATTGGCATGTGGCAGGTGTTGACCGATTACGTTAAACCACTGGCTATTCGCCTTCCTCTGCAACTGGCTATCGTTGTTGCTCTGGTGGTTTACGTCATTTATGGATTCGTTGTGGTGTGGGGTGTGTAATGAAACTGCCAGTCAGAGAATTTGATGCTGTAGTAATTGGTGCTGGTGGCGCAGGTATGCGCGCAGCGCTGCAAATTTCCCAGAGCGGCCAGACTTGTGCGCTGCTCTCTAAAGTCTTCCCGACCCGTTCCCATACCGTTTCTGCGCAGGGTGGTATCACCGTTGCGCTCGGTAATACCCATGAAGATAACTGGGAATGGCACATGTACGATACGGTAAAAGGTTCCGATTACATCGGTGACCAGGATGCCATCGAATACATGTGTAAGACCGGCCCGGAAGCGATTCTGGAACTGGATCATATGGGTCTGCCGTTCTCCCGTCTGGAAAATGGCACCATCTATCAGCGTCCGTTTGGCGGCCAGTCGAAAAACTTCGGCGGTGAGCAGGCGGCACGTACTGCGGCGGCAGCTGACCGTACCGGTCACGCACTGCTGCACACTCTGTATCAGCAGAACCTGAAAAACCACACCACTATCTTCTCCGAGTGGTACGCGCTGGATCTGGTGAAAAACGCCGATGGCGCAGTTGTCGGTTGTACCGCGCTGTGCATCGAAACCGGTGAAGTGGTTTACTTCAAAGCCCGCGCAACCGTGCTGGCGACCGGCGGCGCAGGCCGTATTTATCAGTCCACCACTAACGCCCACATCAACACCGGTGACGGCGTTGGCATGGCTATCCGTGCTGGCGTACCGGTGCAGGATATGGAAATGTGGCAGTTCCACCCAACCGGTATCGCCGGTGCGGGCGTTCTGGTGACAGAAGGCTGCCGTGGTGAAGGTGGTTATCTGCTGAACAAACACGGTGAGCGCTTCATGGAGCGTTATGCCCCGAATGCGAAAGACCTGGCGGGTCGTGACGTGGTGGCGCGTTCCATCATGATCGAAATCCGTGAAGGCCGCGGCTGTGACGGCCCATGGGGTCCTCACGCCAAGCTGAAACTGGATCACCTGGGTAAAGAGGTTCTGGAATCCCGTCTGCCTGGCATCCTGGAGCTGTCCCGTACCTTCGCCCACGTTGACCCGGTAAAAGAACCGATTCCGGTTATCCCAACCTGTCACTACATGATGGGCGGTATTCCGACCAAAGTTACCGGTCAGGCACTGACCGTGAACGAGCAGGGCGAAGATGTGGTTATCCCTGGCCTGTTCGCGGTAGGTGAAATTGCCTGCGTATCCGTACACGGTGCCAACCGTCTGGGCGGTAACTCACTGCTCGACCTGGTGGTATTTGGCCGTGCGGTGGGTCTGCATCTGCAAGAGTCGATTGCTGAACAGGGCGACCTGCTTGACGCGACCGACGCTGAAATCGATGCCTCTCTCGAACGTCTGAACCGCTGGAACGGTAACCGTAACGGTGAAGATCCGGTGGAAATCCGTAAAGCGCTTCAGGAATGTATGCAGCACAACTTCTCGGTATTCCGTGAAGGTGATGCGATGGCGAAAGGGCTTGAGCAGCTGAAAGCGATCCGCGAGCGTCTGAAAAATGCCCGTCTGGACGACACCTCCAGCGAGTTCAACACCCAGCGCGTTGAGTGTCTGGAGCTGGATAACCTGATGGAAACCGCTTACGCCACTGCGGTGTCGGCAAACTTCCGTACCGAGAGCCGTGGGGCACATAGCCGCTTCGACTTCCCGGATCGTGATGACGAAAACTGGCTGTGCCATTCCCTGTATCTGCCAGAGTCGGAGTCCATGACGCGTCGTAGCGTCAATATGGAACCGAAACTGCGTCCGGCGTTCCCGCCGAAGATTCGTACTTATTAATGCGGAGACAGGACAATGAAACTCGAATTCTCAGTTTATCGTTATAACCCGGATGTAGACGATGCTCCGCACATGCAGGATTACACCCTGGAAGCGGAAGAAGGTCGCGACATGATGCTGCTGGATGCCTTAATGCAGCTTAAAGAAAAAGATCCGACACTGTCGTTCCGTCGTTCGTGCCGTGAAGGGGTGTGTGGCTCTGATGGCGTGAACATGAACGGCAAAAATGGTCTGGCCTGCATCACACCAATTTCCGCGTTGCAGCGCCCGGGTCAGAAAATTGTTATCCGTCCTCTGCCAGGCCTGCCGGTTGTGCGTGATTTGGTGGTGGACATGGGGCAATTCTATGCACAATATGAGAAGATTAAGCCTTACTTATTGAATAATGGGCAAAATCCACCCGCTCGTGAGCACTTACAGTCTCCTGAGCAGCGTGAAAAACTCGATGGGTTGTACGAGTGTATTCTCTGTGCATGTTGTTCGACGTCTTGCCCATCGTTCTGGTGGAACCCGGACAAATTTATCGGCCCGGCGGGTCTGCTGGCTGCCTATCGCTTCCTGATCGATAGCCGCGATACCGAAACCGATAGCCGTCTGGAAGGACTGAGTGACGCTTTCAGCGTATTCCGCTGCCATAGCATCATGAACTGCGTCAGTGTTTGTCCTAAGGGGCTGAACCCTACGCGCGCCATCGGCCATATTAAGTCGATGTTGTTGCAGCGCAGTGCATAAGTAGTGAGAGGGGAGCGCTGTTCCCCTCACCCTAACCCTCTCCCACAGGGAGAGGGAATAGATTGCAGGAAATCTTTAAAAACTGCCGACGACCTTCCCCCTCTCCCTGTGGGAGAGGGGCGGGGTGAGGGGAAACCCTTAAGACAGTTTCTAAAGGTTCCTTCGCGGGCCAAATGAAAAGAGCTCGCAGGTGAACCCCGGCACGTACACGTGGTGTGCGTGGTAGTTTCTACGGCGAAAGTAAGCATAAAAATGCTTAAGGGATCACGATGCAGAACGGCGCAATGAAAGCCTGGCTGGACTCTTCTTTCCTTTCTGGTGCGAACCAGAGCTGGATCGAACAGCTCTATGAAGACTTCTTAACCGATCCTGACTCAGTGGACGCAAACTGGCGTTCCATGTTCCAGGAGTTGCCTGGCACGGGAGTCAAACCGGATCAATTCCACTCCAAAACACGTGATTATTTCCGCCGTCTGGCGAAGGATGCCTCACGTTACTCTTCTGCGATTTCCGACCCTGACACCAATGCGAAGCAGGTTAAAGTCCTGCAACTTATCAATGCTTACCGCTTCCGTGGTCACCAGCACGCGAATCTCGATCCGCTGGGACTGTGGCAGCAAGACCGTGTAGCGGATCTTGATCCGGCTTATCACGATCTGACCGAGGCTGATTTCCAGGAAAGCTATAACGTAGGTTCTTTTGCTATCGGCAAAGACACGATGAAGCTGGGCGATCTGATTGATGCGCTCAAGCAAACCTATTGCGGCTCCATCGGCGCGGAATACATGCACATTACCTCTACAGAAGAAAAACGCTGGATCCAGCAGCGTATTGAATCTGTGGCAGGCCATGCGACCTTCTCTGTTGAAGAGAAAAAACGCTTCCTGAGTGAACTGACCGCAGCAGAAGGCCTAGAGCGCTATCTGGGCGCGAAATTCCCGGGCGCAAAACGCTTCTCGCTGGAAGGCGGCGATGCATTAGTGCCAATGCTCAAAGAGCTGATTCGCCACGCAGGTAACAGCGGTACCCGTGAAGTGGTACTGGGCATGGCGCACCGTGGTCGTCTGAACGTACTGATCAACGTGCTGGGTAAAAAGCCGCAGGATCTGTTCGACGAATTCGCGGGCAAACATAAAGAACATCTCGGTACCGGTGACGTGAAGTACCACATGGGCTTCTCGTCTGATATCGAAACCCAGGGTGGCCTGGTTCACCTGGCGCTGGCGTTTAACCCGTCGCACCTGGAGATCGTCAGCCCGGTGGTTATCGGTTCCGTGCGTGCGCGCCTGGATCGTCTGGACGAGCCAAGCAGCAACAAAGTTCTGCCAATCACCATTCACGGTGACGCAGCCGTAACCGGGCAGGGCGTGGTTCAGGAAACCCTGAACATGTCCAAAGCGCGTGGTTACGAAGTGGGCGGTACGGTTCGCATCGTTATCAACAACCAGGTGGGCTTCACCACGTCTAACCCACTGGATGCGCGTTCTACCCCGTACTGCACCGACATCGGCAAAATGGTACAGGCACCTATCTTCCACGTTAACGCAGATGACCCGGAAGCCGTTGCTTTCGTGACCCGCCTGGCGCTGGACTTCCGTAACACGTTCAAACGCGATGTGTTCATCGACCTGTTCTGTTACCGCCGTCATGGCCACAACGAAGCTGATGAGCCAAGTGCAACCCAGCCGTTGATGTACCAGAAAATCAAAAAACACCCAACGCCGCGCAAAATCTATGCTGACAAGCTGGAAGCGGAAAAATTGTCCTCGCTGGAAGATGCGACCGAAATGGTCAACCTCTACCGCGACGCGCTGGATGCGGGTGAATGCGTAGTGAAAGAGCTGCGCCCAATGAACATGCACTCCTTTACCTGGTCGCCATACCTCAACCACGAG
The DNA here is from genome assembly GCF_052886895.1 of Enterobacter sp. C4G1. Taxonomy (NCBI): domain Bacteria; kingdom Pseudomonadati; phylum Pseudomonadota; class Gammaproteobacteria; order Enterobacterales; family Enterobacteriaceae; genus Enterobacter; species Enterobacter sp. C4G1. Next base: position 2,427,935 of record NZ_JBQVVV010000001.1, read on the forward strand.
TGGGATGAGAGCTACCCGAACAAGGTTGAGATGAAGCGTCTGCAAGAGCTGGCAAAACGTATCAGCACTGTGCCAGAAGCTATTGAGATGCAGTCTCGTGTGCAGAAAATCTATTCCGACCGTCAGTCTATGGCGGCAGGTGAGAAGCTGTTCGACTGGGGTGGTGCTGAAAACCTGGCTTATGCAACGCTGGTTGACGAGGGTATCCCTGTTCGTCTGTCCGGTGAAGATGCGGGCCGTGGCACCTTCTTCCACCGTCATGCCGTGGTGCATAACCAGACCAACGGTTCTACCTATACCCCGCTGCAGCACGTACATAACGGCCAGGGCCAGTTCAAGGTCTGGGACTCGGTACTGTCTGAAGAAGCGGTGCTGGCATTTGAATACGGCTACGCCACCGCAGAACCACGCACCCTGACCATCTGGGAAGCGCAGTTCGGTGACTTCGCCAACGGTGCGCAGGTGGTTATCGACCAGTTTATCTCCTCCGGCGAGCAGAAGTGGGGCCGTATGTGTGGCCTGGTGATGCTGCTGCCGCACGGTTATGAAGGGCAGGGGCCGGAGCACTCCTCCGCGCGTCTGGAGCGTTATCTGCAACTCTGTGCTGAACAGAACATGCAGGTGTGCGTGCCGTCTACCCCGGCTCAGGTTTACCACATGCTGCGTCGTCAGGCGCTGCGCGGGATGCGTCGTCCGCTGGTGGTGATGTCTCCGAAATCGCTGCTGCGTCATCCGCTGGCAGTATCCAGCCTGGATGAACTGGCTAACGGCACCTTTATGCCAGCCATCGGCGAGATTGACGAGCTGGATCCGAAAGCCGTGAAGCGCGTCGTAATGTGTTCTGGTAAGGTTTATTACGACCTGCTGGAACAGCGCCGCAAGAACAATCAGAAAGATGTCGCCATCGTGCGTATCGAACAGCTTTATCCATTCCCGCATCAGGCGATGCAGGAAGTGCTGAAACAATATGCTCACGTTCATGATTTTGTCTGGTGCCAGGAAGAGCCGCTTAACCAGGGCGCATGGTACTGCAGCCAGCATCATTTCCGTGAAGTGATTCCATTTGGGTCTGCCCTGCGTTACGCAGGTCGCCCGGCCTCCGCCTCTCCGGCGGTAGGGTATATGTCCGTTCACCAGAAGCAGCAACAAGATCTGGTCAATGACGCGCTGAACGTCGATTAATTAAAGGATACATAATGAGTAGCGTAGATATTCTTGTTCCCGACCTGCCTGAGTCTGTAGCAGATGCGACCGTCGCCACCTGGCACAAAAAACCGGGCGATGCCGTTAAGCGCGATGAAGTGCTGGTAGAAATCGAAACTGACAAAGTGGTACTGGAAGTACCGGCTTCGGCGGATGGTGTTCTGGATGCAGTGCTGGAAGATGAAGGCACGACCGTAACCTCTCGTCAGATTCTGGGACGCCTGCGTGAAGGCAACAGCACGGGCAAAGAGTCCAGCGCGAAATCTGAAGAGAAAGCCTCTACCCCAGCGCAGCGCCAGCAGGCCTCCCTGGAAGAGCAGAGCAACGACGCGCTCAGCCCGGCGATCCGTCGCCTGCTGGCAGAGCACAACCTGGACGCGGCTGCCATTAAAGGCACCGGTGTGGGTGGTCGTCTGACGCGCGAAGACATTGAGAAACACCTGGCGAAAGCACCTGCCAAAGCAGAAGCTAAAGCCCCTGCGGCAGCACCAGCGGCACAGCCTGCTCTGGGCGCGCGCAGCGAAAAACGTGTACCGATGACCCGTCTGCGTAAGCGTGTGGCTGAGCGTCTGCTGGAAGCGAAAAACTCCACCGCGATGCTGACCACCTTCAACGAAGTGAACATGAAGCCAATCATGGACCTGCGTAAGCAGTACGGTGACGCGTTTGAAAAACGTCACGGTATCCGTCTGGGCTTTATGTCCTTCTACGTGAAAGCGGTTGTTGAAGCGCTGAAACGCTACCCGGAAGTGAACGCATCTATCGATGGCGATGATGTGGTTTACCACAACTATTTCGACGTCAGCATGGCGGTTTCTACTCCACGTGGTCTGGTAACCCCAGTTCTGCGTGATGTGGATACTCTGGGTATGGCTGACATCGAGAAAAACATTAAAGAGCTGGCAGTGAAAGGCCGCGACGGTAAGCTGACCGTAGACGACCTGACCGGCGGTAACTTCACTATTACCAACGGCGGCGTATTCGGGTCACTGATGTCCACGCCAATCATCAACCCACCGCAGAGTGCGATCCTCGGAATGCACGCCATCAAAGATCGTCCGATGGCGGTAGACGGTAAAGTTGAGATCCTGCCAATGATGTACCTGGCGCTCTCTTACGATCACCGTCTGATCGATGGCCGCGAGTCCGTAGGCTTCCTGGTAGCCATTAAAGAGCTGCTGGAAGATCCAACGCGTCTGCTGCTCGACGTCTAGTTTTAGCAGTCTTGCCCGGCGGTGCTGAGCTTGCCGGGCCTACAAAAGCAATACCTAACGATTACCTGAAGGATGGATAGAACACATGAACTTACATGAATATCAGGCCAAACAGCTGTTTGCCCGGTATGGCTTACCGGCTCCGGTGGGTTATGCCTGTACTACCCCGCGTGAAGCAGAAGAAGCCGCATCTAAAATCGGTTCCGGCCCTTGGGTAGTTAAATGTCAGGTTCACGCTGGTGGCCGTGGTAAAGCGGGCGGTGTGAAGGTTGTTAAGAGCAAAGAAGAGATCCGTGCTTTTGCTGAACATTGGCTCGGCAAGCGCCTGGTAACTTATCAAACAGATGCGAACGGCCAGCCTGTTAACCAGATCCTGGTAGAAGCGGCGACCGATATCGCAAAAGAACTGTACCTCGGCGCAGTTGTAGACCGTAGCTCCCGTCGCGTGGTGTTCATGGCGTCTACTGAAGGCGGCGTGGAAATCGAAAAAGTGGCAGAAGAAACCCCTCATCTGATCCACAAAGTGGCCATTGATCCGCTGGCAGGCCCAATGCCTTACCAGGGTCGTGAGCTGGCGTTCAAACTGGGTCTGGAAGGTAAACTGGTTCAACAGTTCACCAAGATCTTCATGGGGCTGGCGACTATCTTCCTGGAGCGCGATTTGGCTCTGATCGAAATCAACCCGCTGGTTATCACCACGCAGGGCGATCTGATCTGCCTCGACGGTAAACTGGGCGCTGACGGCAACGCACTGTTCCGCCAGCCGGATCTGCGCGAAATGCGCGACCAGTCTCAGGAAGACCCGCGTGAAGCTCAGGCTGCACAGTGGGAACTGAACTACGTTGCACTTGATGGCAACATCGGCTGCATGGTTAACGGTGCGGGCCTGGCAATGGGCACCATGGACATCGTTAAGCTGCACGGTGGTGAGCCAGCGAACTTCCTCGACGTAGGCGGTGGCGCAACCAAAGAGCGCGTAACCGAAGCGTTCAAAATCATTCTCTCTGACGACAATGTGAAAGCCGTTCTGGTTAACATCTTCGGCGGTATCGTACGTTGCGACCTGATCGCTGACGGTATCATCGGCGCGGTGGCAGAAGTGGGCGTTAACGTCCCGGTTGTTGTGCGTCTGGAAGGTAACAACGCTGAACTCGGCGCGAAAAAATTGGCTGACAGCGGCCTGAATATTATTGCAGCGAAAAGTCTGACGGATGCAGCTCAGCAGGTTGTTGCCGCAGTGGAGGGGAAATAATGTCAGTTTTAATTAATAAAGATACCAAGGTTATCTGCCAGGGCTTCACCGGTAGCCAGGGGACTTTCCACTCCGAGCAGGCGATTGCCTACGGTACGCAGATGGTTGGCGGTGTAACGCCAGGTAAAGGCGGTACAACTCACCTGGGTCTGCCAGTGTTCAACACCGTACGCGAAGCAGTAGAAGCGACGGGTGCAACCGCGACCGTTATCTACGTTCCGGCGGCATTCTGCAAAGATTCCATTCTGGAAGCGATCGACGCAGGCATCAAACTGATCATCACTATCACCGAAGGCATCCCGACCCTGGATATGCTGACTGTGAAAGTGAAGCTGGATGAAGCTGGCGTGCGTATGATTGGCCCGAACTGCCCAGGTGTTATCACCCCGGGCGAGTGCAAAATCGGCATCATGCCAGGCCACATTCACAAACCGGGCAAAGTGGGTATCGTTTCCCGCTCTGGTACCCTGACCTATGAAGCGGTTAAGCAGACCACTGACTACGGTTTCGGCCAGTCCACCTGTGTGGGCATCGGTGGTGACCCGATCCCTGGCTCTAACTTCATCGACATTCTGAAGCTGTTCCAGGAAGACCCGCAGACTGAAGCGATCGTGATGATCGGTGAAATCGGCGGTAGCGCAGAAGAAGAAGCCGCTGCGTACATCAAAGATCACGTGACCAAGCCTGTTGTGGGCTACATCGCGGGCGTAACTGCGCCGAAAGGCAAACGTATGGGCCACGCAGGCGCAATCATCGCGGGCGGTAAAGGTACAGCGGATGAGAAATTCGCTGCACTGGAAGCTGCTGGTGTGAGAACTGTGCGCAGCCTGGCCGATATCGGCGAAGCACTGAAATCCATCATTAAGTAAGTCCTCTCTGCTCCCAGGACTGGGAGCTTTGAAATAAAAATGTCCGTTTCGACATGGTTGGCCGCTGAAAAGCGGCCTTTTTTATTACGCGCGGTCTGTCATGAAATAGTCACAAACTGGTGTTAATTTACGGACTTATAAAGGTAAAATATTTGTTATTTATTTGCGTTAAAGAAAGCGAGTGGAAAAATACGTAAGACCAACTAAAATTAATGTCCTGCCTGTCTCCACATGCCTGCGTCACAATAGTTAATCAAAATCACCTCTGTTTATATTAATTATCCCATTCGATAACTTCAGATGTATTTACGTATACATATATTTAACATGGTTTTTACTCTGTTTACCGTAGCGGTACACAATTAACATAAAGCCTTAATTTTGATTTAAATCAATGTTTAATATTTGGAAAAAGGCACCAAAAAGCGCTAAATTGTGCCAGATCAAAATGGCTGAAAAGTGGTAGTTTTGCTATAAGTTGATCACCGTCGTAAAACGTAAATGTGATTCAATAAAAACCTGTTTATTGTAAGGGTTTTGCAGCGTATTATATTTGCGGGATCAATTTGGGTTTTTTATTAACGTATTTGCAACTTTTCATCACTGCTTTTTCCTCTCGTAGCGAATAAGGACTGAAGAAGGGAAGCAGATAACTTTGTATTGGGGCATGTGTGTGGATCTCTCTTACGGGGTTCACTCTCGGAGTCTTCATGCGATGAGCAAGGAGTCATGATGTTAGATATAGTCGAACTGTCGCGCTTACAGTTTGCCTTGACCGCGATGTACCACTTCCTGTTTGTGCCACTGACGCTCGGTATGGCGTTCCTGCTGGCCATCATGGAAACGGTCTACGTCCTCTCCGGCAAACAGATTTATAAAGATATGACCAAGTTCTGGGGCAAGTTGTTTGGTATCAACTTCGCACTGGGCGTGGCTACCGGTTTGACCATGGAGTTCCAGTTCGGGACTAACTGGTCTTATTATTCCCACTACGTTGGGGATATCTTCGGTGCGCCGCTGGCCATTGAAGGTCTGATGGCCTTCTTCCTCGAATCCACCTTTGTAGGTCTGTTCTTCTTCGGTTGGGACCGTCTGGGCAAAGTCCAGCATATGGCGGTAACCTGGCTTGTGGCATTGGGTTCCAACCTGTCCGCACTGTGGATCCTGGTGGCGAACGGCTGGATGCAAAACCCAATCGCATCTGATTTCAACTTCGAAACCATGCGAATGGAGATGGTCAGCTTTGCCGAGCTGGTCCTGAACCCGGTAGCCCAGGTTAAATTCGTTCACACCGTGGCATCTGGCTACGTTTGTGGTGCGATGTTCGTTCTGGGTATCAGCTCCTACTATATGCTGCGCGGCCGTGACTTTGCTTTCGCTAAGCGCTCCTTTGCTATCGCTGCTAGCTTCGGTATGGCTGCAATCCTCTCCGTTATCGTACTGGGTGATGAATCCGGTTACGAAATGGGTGACGTGCAGAAAACCAAACTGGCTGCCATCGAAGCTGAGTGGGAAACCCAACCGGCTCCGGCTGCCTTTACCCTGTTCGGTATCCCGGATCAGGATGCGCAGCAAAACCACTTCTCGATTCAAATCCCTTACGCGCTGGGCATCATCGCAACCCGCTCCGTCGACAAACAGGTTACTGGCCTGAAAGATCTGATGGTGCAGCATGAAGGCCGTATCCGTAATGGTATGAAAGCTTACTCACTGCTGGAACAGCTGCGTGCCGGTTCTACCGATCAGGCTATACGCGATCAGTTCAACAGCGTGAAGAAAGACCTGGGTTATGGGCTGCTGCTCAAACGCTATACCCCGAACGTCTCTGACGCGACGGAAGCGCAAATCCAGCAGGCCACTAAAGACTCCATTCCACGCGTAGCGCCGTTGTATTTCGCGTTCCGTATCATGGTGGGCTGCGGCATCCTGATGCTGCTTATCATCGCGGCGTCCTTCTGGTCTGTTATTCGTAACCGTGTCGGTCAGAAAAAATGGCTGCTGCGTACCGCGATGTACGGTATCCCACTGCCGTGGATTGCTATCGAATCCGGTTGGTTTGTGGCGGAATATGGCCGTCAGCCATGGGCGATAGGTGAGGTGCTGCCAACGGCGGTAGCGAACTCCTCCCTGACAGCGGGCGATCTGATCTTCTCCATGCTGCTGATTTGTGGTCTGTATACCCTGTTCCTGGTGGCTGAACTGTTCCTGATGTTCAAGTTCGCGCGCCTTGGCCCAAGCAGCCTGAAAACCGGTCGCTATCACTACGAGCAGTCTGCTGCGACTACTCAGCCGGCACGCTAAGACAGGAGTCATCAAATGATCGATTATGAAGTATTGCGTTTTATCTGGTGGCTGCTGGTTGGTATTTTGCTGATTGGCTTTGCTGTCACCGACGGTTTCGACATGGGGGTGGGGATGCTCACCCGTTTCCTCGGTCGTAATGACACCGAGCGTCGAATTATGATCAACTCCATTGCCCCGCACTGGGACGGTAACCAGGTGTGGCTCATCACTGCTGGCGGAGCGCTGTTCGCCGCCTGGCCGATGGTCTACGCGGCTGCGTTCTCCGGCTTCTATGTGGCGATGATTTTGGTGCTGGCGTCTTTATTCTTCCGTCCGGTGGGTTTCGACTACCGTTCCAAGATTGAAGACACCCGCTGGCGCAACATGTGGGACTGGGGCATCTTCATTGGTAGCTTTGTTCCACCGCTGGTGATTGGTGTGGCGTTCGGTAACCTGTTGCAGGGTGTTCCGTTCCACATTGATGAGTACATGCGTCTTTACTACACCGGTAACTTCTTCCAGCTGCTGAATCCGTTTGGTCTGCTGGCGGGCGTGGTGAGTGTGGCGATGATCATTACTCAGGGCGCGACTTACCTGCAAATGCGTACGGTAGGTGAACTGCATCTGCGTTCACGTGCAACCGCTCAGTTGGCTGCCCTGGTGACGCTTGTTTGCTTCGCACTGGCCGGTGTCTGGGTGGTGTACGGTATTGATGGCTACGTGGTGACTTCTGCGATGAACCATGCTGCGCCGTCTAACCCGCTGACGAAAGAAGTTGTGCGTCAGGCTGGTGCCTGGATGACTAACTTCAACAATATGCCTGTGCTGTGGGTTATCCCGGCTCTGGGTGTTCTGTTGCCGTTGCTGACTGTACTGACGTCCCGTCTGGAAAAAGGCGCTCTGGCGTTTGTGTTCTCTTCACTGACGCTGGCGTGCATCATTCTGACGGCGGGTATCGCGATGTTCCCATTCGTTATGCCGTCCAGCACCATGATGAACGCAAGTCTGACCATGTGGGATGCAACGTCTAGCCAGCTGACACTGAACCTGATGACGTATGTTGCGTGTGTGTTCGTACCGATTATCCTGCTCTACACCACCTGGTGTTACTGGAAAATGTTCGGTCGTATCACGAAAGAAGACATTGAACGCAACACTCATTCCCTGTACTAAGTAAGGAGCTGAATATGTGGTATTTCGCATGGATTTTGGGGACGCTTCTTGCCTGTGCATTTGGCATCATTACTGCCCTGGCGCTTGAGCACGTTGAAGCGTCCAAAGCGGGTGACGAAAAACACTAATGAACATTATCGCGATGCTTTACGCGGTAATGGATAAGCGCCCGTTAAGGGCGCTTTCTTTAGTGATGGCATTACTGCTGGCAGGTTGTATTTTCTGGGACCCTTCGCGTTTTGCAGCGAAGACCAGCGAGCTCGAGATCTGGCACGGTTTGTTCATCATGTGGGCCGTGTGCGCAGGTGTTATTCACGGCGTTGGCTTTCGTCCGAAAGCCATTCACTGGCAGGGTATTTTCTGCCCGCTGATTGCCGATCTGGTGCTTCTCGCTGGGCTGATTTTCTTCTTCTTCTGAATAAGAAATGTCCGTTAATCATATGGGCTTACCCGAGCCCATAAAAATTTACTCTCCGTTTACTTTCTCCCATTCCAAACCACCTTTCCCGCGCGTATAGTAGCGAAGTTTAAAAGAGTTAACTTTTGTTGCATTACCGGGATGTAAAGTGAAGTCTGTGTTGATCCACTCATCATGAAGCCTCGTGCGCTTCCTAAGTCTATTGTCGCGGAGTTTAAGCAGTGACTGACATGAATATCCTTGATTTGTTCCTGAAGGCAAGCCTTCTGGTTAAACTTATCATGTTGATTTTGATTGGTTTTTCAATCGCATCCTGGGCCATCATCATCCAGAGAACGCGTATCCTCAATGCCGCTAGCCGCGAGGCTGAAGCGTTTGAAGACAAGTTCTGGTCTGGTATCGAACTTTCCCGTTTGTATCAGGAAAGCCAGGGGCGTCGGGATAACCTCGCAGGCTCCGAACAAATTTTTTACAGCGGTTTCAAAGAATTTGCCCGTTTGCATCGTGCTAATAGCCATGCGCCGGAAGCGGTTGTTGAAGGTGCGTCGCGTGCGATGCGCATTTCCATGAACCGTGAACTGGAAACCCTTGAAACGCATATTCCTTTCCTTGGCACAGTAGGTTCCATCAGCCCGTATATCGGCCTGTTCGGTACGGTGTGGGGGATTATGCACGCCTTTATCGCCCTGGGTGCGGTGAAGCAGGCGACATTGCAGATGGTTGCTCCGGGTATTGCAGAAGCACTGATCGCGACCGCTATCGGTCTGTTCGCCGCTATCCCGGCGGTTATGGCGTATAACCGTCTGAATCAGCGTGTGAACAAACTGGAACTGAACTACGACAACTTTATGGAAGAGTTCACCGCGATTCTGCACCGTCAGGCGTTTACCAGCACCGAGAGTAACAAGGGGTAAACCATGGCCAGATCGCGTGGACGAGGTCGTCGCGAGCTCAAGTCCGAAATCAATATCGTTCCGCTGCTGGACGTACTGTTAGTGCTGCTGCTTATCTTTATGGCAACAGCGCCGATAATCACCCAGAGCGTGGAAGTGGATCTGCCGGATGCGACAGAATCACAGGCGGTAAGCACCAATGACGATCCTCCGGTTATCATTGAGGTTTCCGGCGTAGGGCAATACAGCGTGGTGGTAGAAAAAGATCGTATGGATCAGTTACCGCCAGAGCAGGTGATTGCTGAAGCGCAGCGCCGCCTGGAGTCAAATCCGAAGACGGTCTTCTTAATCGGTGGTGCGAAAGATGTGCCTTACGATGAAATTATAAAAGCGCTGAACTTGCTCCATAGCGCGGGCGTTAAGTCTGTTGGCTTAATGACGCAGCCTATTTGATCACCTGCTAGCAGTGGGATACGAGTTTTTGGGAACCGATAGTGTCAAAGGCAACCGAACAAAACGATAAGCTTAAGCGAGCGATAATTATCTCCGCAGTGCTGCACGTTATTCTTTTTGCGGCACTGATCTGGAGTTCGTTCGACGAGCATATAGATGCATCAGCTGGCGGTGGTGGGGGGTCTTCCATCGATGCCGTCATGGTGGATCCTGGTGCAGTAGTACAAAACTATAATCGCCAGCAACAACAGCAGGCGAGTGCAAAACGTGCTGAAGAGCAGCGTGATAAACAGGCGCAACAGCAAGCTGAGGAACTGCGTGAAAAGCAGGCCGCAGAGCAGGAGCGTTTGAAGCAGCTCGAGAAAGAACGTTTGCAGGCGCAGGAAGCAGCAAAAGAGCAAGCGGAACAGCAGAAACAGGCTGAAGCCGCCGCTAAAAAAGCGCAGGAACAGCAGAAACAAGCCGAAGAAGCCGCAGCAAAAGCGGCTGCTGACGCGAAAGCTCAGGCTGACGCACAGGCAAAACTGGCCGCAGAAGCTGCGAAGAAAGCCGCAGCGGATGCCCAGAAACAGGCTGAGGAAGCAGCGAAGAAAGCGGCTGCCGATGCTCAGAAGAAAGCTGAAGCAGAAGCTGCGAAAAAAGCCGCAGCAGATGCCCAGAAGAAAGCTGAAGCAGATGCAGCGAAAAAAGCCGCTCAGGAAGCTGAGAAGAAAGCTGCCGCCGACGCTGCTAAGAAAGCGGCTGCCGCTGAGAAAGCCGCTGCGGAAAAAGCCGCTGCTGCTGAGAAGGCTGCCGCCGCTGCTGCGGCCAAGAAAGCCGCCGCCGCTGAGAAGGCTGCTGCCGATAAAGCTGCTGCCGCTGAAAAAGCTGCTGCTGATAAGAAAGCTGCTGCGGCTGAAAAAGCTGCTGCTAAAAAGGCTGCCACGGAAAAAGCCGCTGCTGCCTCGGGAGTGGATGACCTGCTGGGCGACCTGAGTTCTGGTAAGAATGCGCCGAAAGGCACAACCAGTGGTAGCGCAGGTGGTTCATCTCCTGCTAAAGGAAGTAAGCCGGGGCAGGGTGGTGCATCTCAGGCAGAGATTGCTTCGTACATATCACAGGTTCAGGCAGCCATTCGTGGTCACCTTTATGACTGGGATACCTACAAAGGCAAAACCTGTACTTTGCGTGTAAACATTGGTTCAGACGGCTCGATACTTAGCGTGAAATCGGAAGGTGGGGACGATGCGTTCTGTCAGCAGATGCTGTCTGCGACCAGCAGAATGACTAAGTTCCCTAAACCGCCATCTCAGGCTGTGTATGAAACGTTTAAAAATGCACCACTGGACTTCAAACCTTAAGTTACATTTTCCCCGTGCAAACGGGGAAAAATAGGCCAGGTTTAGTCACAGGGTTCTGGTAGTTTTGTCTATTTGAGTTTGTTAACATTCTGCTAAATTATCGCGGGTAAGGTTACCCAGATAAGGGAGATATGATGAAGCAGGCATTACGTGTAGCATTTAGTTTCTTAATGCTGTGGGCAGCTGTGCTGCACGCAGAAGTACGTATCGAGATCACCCAGGGGGTGGACTCGGCACGCCCAATTGGTGTTGTTCCGTTCCAGTGGGCCGGTCCTGGCGCTGCACCAGAAGATATTGGTGGCATCGTTGCGGCTGACCTGCGTAACAGCGGTAAATTCAACCCGTTAGATCGTTCTCGTCTGCCTCAGCAGCCGGGTACTGCGCAGGAAGTTCAACCTGCAGCATGGTCTGCGCTGGGTATTGATGCGGTTGTTGTAGGCCAGGTTACTCCTGGCCCGGACGGCGGCTATAACGTGGCTTATCAGCTGGTGGATACCGGCGGTGCGCCAGGTACCGTTCTGGCTCAGAACTCTTACAAAGTGAACAAGCAATATCTGCGTTATGCTGGCCACACGGCGAGTGACGAAGTGTTCGAAAAGCTGACCACGATTAAAGGCGCTTTCCGTACTCGTATCGCTTATGTGGTACAGACCAACGGTGGTCAGTTCCCGTATGAGCTTCGCGTGTCCGATTACGATGGTTACAACCAGTTCACTGTTCACCGTTCTTCACAGCCGCTGATGTCTCCGGCATGGTCACCAGACGGTTCTAAACTGGCTTATGTTAACTTTGAAAGCGGTCGTTCTGCACTGGTTATTCAGACGCTGTCTAACGGTGCTGTACGCCAGGTTGCGTCCTTCCCGCGTCACAATGGTGCGCCTTCATTCTCACCGGATGGTTCTAAACTGGCATTTGCCCTGTCTAAAACCGGTAGCCTGAACCTGTACGTGATGGACATTGGTTCTGGTCAGATCCGCCAGGTGACGGATGGTCGTAGCAACAACACTGAGCCGACCTGGTTCCCGGATAGCCAGAACCTGGCGTTTACTTCCGACCAGGCAGGCCGTCCACAAATCTATAAAGTGAATGTCAACGGCGGTGCTCCGCAGCGTATTTCCTGGGAAGGTACACAAAACCAGAACGCAGACGTGAGCAGCGACGGTAAGTTTATGGTAATGGTCAGCTCCAACGGTGGGCAGCAACACATTGCCAAACAAGATCTGGTAGCGGGTGGCGTTCAAGTTCTGTCGTCAACGTTCCTGGATGAAACGCCAAGTCTGGCACCTAACGGCACTATGGTAATCTACAGCTCTTCTCAGGGGATGGGATCTGTGCTGAATCTGGTTTCTACAGATGGGCGTTTCAAAGCGCGTATTCCGGCTACTGATGGACAGGTAAAATCACCTGCCTGGTCGCCGTATCTGTAAATAATAATTAATTGATTACTAAAGGAATCATAGAAATGCAACTGAACAAAGTGCTGAAGGGGCTGATGATCGCTCTGCCTGTAATGGCAATCGCAGCGTGTTCTTCTAACAAGAACGCAAGCAATGACCAGAGCGGCGAAGGCATGATGGGTGCCGGCACCGGTATGGACGCGAACGGCAATGGCAACATGTCTTCTGAAGAGCAAGCGCGTCTTCAGATGCAGCAGCTGCAGCAGAACAACATCGTTTACTTCGATCTGGATAAGTACGACATCCGTTCTGACTTCGCTGCGATGCTGGATGCTCACGCTAACTTCCTGCGTAGCAACCCATCTTACAAAGTCACCGTAGAAGGTCACGCGGACGAACGTGGTACTCCAGAGTACAACATCTCCCTGGGTGAGCGTCGTGCTAACGCTGTTAAAATGTACCTGCAAGGTAAAGGCGTTTCTGCTGACCAGATCTCCATCGTTTCTTACGGTAAAGAAAAACCAGCAGTACTGGGTCATGACGAAGCGGCTTACTCCAAAAACCGTCGTGCCGTACTGGTTTACTAAGAGAATTGCATGAACAGTAACTTCAGACATCATCTGTTGAGTCTGTCGTTACTGGTTGGAATAGCGGCCCCCTGGGCCGCTTTTGCTCAGGCACCAATCAGTAGTGTCGGCTCAGGCTCGGTTGAAGACCGTGTCACTCAACTCGAGCGTATTTCTAATGCTCATAGCCAGCTTTTAACCCAACTCCAGCAGCAACTTTCCGATAACCAAACCGATATTGATTCTTTGCGTGGGCAGATCCAGGAAAGTCAGTATCAGCTTAATCAGGTTATGGATCGTCAGAAGCAGATCATGTTGCAAATCGATAGCCTTAGCAACGGTGGTGCAGCTGCACAGCCAGCAGCGGGCGATCAGAGTGGTGGTGCTGCGGCAACACCGGCTCCGGCAGCAGATGCTTCAGCCTCGACAGGTGCGCCTGTACAGAGCGGTGACGCGAATACGGATTACAACGCGGCCATTGCACTGGTACAGGACAAATCTCGTCAGGAAGATGCAATCGTTGCGTTTCAAAACTTCGTCAAGAAGTACCCTGATTCTACTTACCAGCCAAACGCGAATTACTGGCTTGGTCAGCTGAATTACAACAAGGGTAAGAAGGATGATGCGGCGTTTTATTTTGCCTCCGTGGTGAAAAATTACCCAAAATCACCTAAAGCACCTGATGCGATGTTCAAGGTCGGCGTGATCATGCAGGACAAAGGTGATACCGCAAAGGCAAAAGCAGTCTACCAACAGGTTGTGACGAAGTTCCCTGGTACCGAAGGTGCCAAACAGGCGCAAAAACGTCTGAGTTCGATGGGATGATTACCGCACGACCAGAAATCGCCTTATTTCTGGTCGTGCAGCATGATTACTAAGCAGTTAAGTGATCTTCATCGAAATTTTTGTTGCGCAGAATTCTTAAATCAGTAATATATGCCGCCGTTGCCACGGGATATCAAACAACGTGAAAGCAGCGCAAAAGTGGGTCGTTAGCTCAGTTGGTAGAGCAGTTGACTTTTAATCAATTGGTCGCAGGTTCGAATCCTGCACGACCCACCACTAATCTGGTGGATAGTAGTAATTAAACGTGAAGGATAACGTTGCGTAAGCAACGGCCCGTAGGGCGAGGCAAAGCCGAGTCATCCTGCACGAACCACCAATTAAAGCAGTACCGGTAATACAGAGTGGGTGATTAGCTCAGTTGGTAGAGCATCTCCTTTACACGGAGGGGGTCGGCGGTTCGAGCCCGTCATCACCCACCACTCGGGTCGTTAGCTCAGTTGGTAGAGCAGTTGACTTTTAATCAATTGGTCGCAGGTTCGAATCCTGCACGACCCACCAATTCTTATTGGTTCCGAGTGATAATTCAGGCAATACCCAGATGGGTCGTTAGCTCAGTTGGTAGAGCAGTTGACTTTTAATCAATTGGTCGCAGGTTCGAATCCTGCACGACCCACCAGCCTGAATAAATTTGAAGTACATCCCGCAAGGGGTCGTTAGCTCAGTTGGTAGAGCAGTTGACTTTTAATCAATTGGTCGCAGGTTCGAATCCTGCACGACCCACCAATGTAAAAAAGCGCCCTAAAGGCGCTTTTTTGCTATCTGCGATTTGAACGATTCGAACCTGCCGCAGGTTCGGGCCGAACAACGTGAGGCAGCGGAGCCGTTTACGGCGACGACCCGAAGGGCGAGCGAAGCGAGTCATCCTGCACGACCCACCAATGTAAAAAAGCGCCCTAAAGGCGCTTTTTTGCTATCTGCGACTCCAGAGCCTAAAGCACATTGCCTGATGGCGCTGCGCTTATTAGGCCTACGAAAAACAAAACTCAGGCCCTGTCATGTCGGATAAGGCAAAGCCGCCACCCGACAAATGCTGCACGCACCTAATTCCGGTGACTTTTAAGCTCAAATTCGCTATCTTGTTTAGTATACAAAACACAATTGCCACCTGTTTTGCTATGTCATGCAAAAGAAAGGCAATATTGTTAAGCCAGTAAAACGAGAAGCCAAAATGAGTGTGATGTTCGATCCAGAAGCCGCGATCTATCCTTTCCCGCCAAAACCCGTCCCGCTAACCCTGGATGAAAAACAGTTTTACCGTGAGAAAATCAAGCGACTTCTCAAAGAGCGCGATGCTGTGATGGTGGCGCATTACTACACCGACCCTGAAATTCAGCAACTGGCGGAAGAGACCGGCGGTTGTATCTCCGATTCCCTGGAGATGGCGCGTTTCGGCGCAAAACATCCGGCTTCCACGTTACTGGTAGCGGGCGTGCGTTTTATGGGGGAAACGGCAAAGATCTTAAGCCCGGAAAAAACTATCCTGATGCCGACGTTGAACGCCGAATGTTCACTCGATCTCGGTTGCCCTATCGAGGAATTCTCCGCGTTCTGCGATGCGCATCCTGACCGTACTGTCGTGGTCTACGCCAATACCTCTGCCGCGGTCAAAGCACGTGCAGACTGGGTCGTGACCTCCAGCATTGCGGTAGAATTGATTGAACATCTCGATAGCCTGGGTGAAAAAATTATCTGGGCACCCGATCGTCATCTTGGGAACTATGTTCAAAAGCAAACCGGTGCCGATGTTCTCTGCTGGCAGGGGGCATGTATTGTGCATGATGAATTCAAAACGCAAGCGCTGGCACGCATGAAAGGGTTATACCCACAGGCGGCTATTCTCGTTCACCCGGAATCACCACAGTCGATTGTTGATATGGCGGATGCCGTTGGGTCAACCAGTCAGCTGATTAATGCTGCGAAAACGCTGCCGCACAAGCAGCTTATTGTGGCCACCGATCGCGGCATCTTCTATAAGATGCAACAGGCCGTGCCGGAAAAAGAGCTGCTGGAAGCACCGACCGCAGGAGAGGGCGCAACATGCCGTAGCTGTGCCCATTGTCCGTGGATGGCCATGAACGGCCTGAAAGCCATTGCGGAAGGGTTAGAAACGGGAGGTGCAGCCCATGAAGTTCATGTTGATGCTGCGTTGCGTGAAGGCGCGTTAATTCCGCTTAACCGAATGCTGGATTTTGCGGCTACACTACGTACTTAATTCAAAACGCCCAGGGGAAAAGATGGATTTTTTTAGCACGCAAAACATTCTGGTTCATATACCGATTGGTGCGGGTGGCTACGACCTGTCATGGATTGAAGCTATAGGCACTCTGGCTGGCCTGCTTTGCATCTGGCTGGCCAGTCTGGAGAAGATCAGCAACTACGCGTTTGGGCTTATCAACGTCACGTTGTTTGCGATTATTTTCTTCCAGATCCAACTCTATGCCAGCCTGCTATTACAGCTGTTCTTCTTTGCCGCGAATATTTATGGCTGGTATGCCTGGTCGCGTCAGAACAGCCAGCAGGAAGCAGAACTCCAAATCCGCTGGTTGCCGCTGCCCAAGGCAATCGCCTGGTTTGCGGCCTGCGTTGTCGCCATCGGCTTTATGACTGTGTTTATCAACCCGGTGTTCGCCTTCCTGACGCGCATTGCGGTGTCAATAATGTCTGCGCTTGGGTTGAATGTCACCCTGCCAGAGCTCCAGCCTGATGCCTTCCCGTTCTGGGATTCCTGCATGATGGTGCTGTCGATTGCGGCAATGATCCTCATGACCCGCAAGTACGTCGAAAACTGGCTGCTGTGGGTCATCATTAACGTCATTAGCGTGGTGATTTTTGCCCTGCAAGGTGTTTACGCTATGTCGCTGGAATATCTGCTGTTGACCTTCATTGCGCTGAACGGTAGCCGCATGTGGATAAACAGCGCGCGTGAACGTGGCTCACACGCGCTATCCAGTTAATGCTGGTGATGATGTGAATGACCGGACTGCATCTCGTTAAGATGGCAGTCCGGTCCATTACAGGGCTGATATTCCATCTGAATGGTTGCGTGAGCAATCTCGTAGTGGTGTTCCAGGAAATGCTGAATGCGTTCAAGTAGCGCATCATGATCGTGAGGTGGTATCACCTGGACGTGCAGCGTCATAATTGGTTTTTCACCGACCAGCCAGACATGAACATGATGCACGTTTCGCACCTCAGGGATCGAGCGGCACAGATTGCGCTTGAGAGCCGGGATATCCAGCGAAGTGGGTGCTCCCTCCAGTAACTCATTGACGCTCTCCTTCAAAAGCCGCCAGGCACTGCGCAAAACAAGGCACGAAACCAGCACCGACAGAATCGGGTCAATAGGCGTCCAGCCTGTATAGAGGATAACCAGCGCAGCCACAACAGCCCCTACCGAACCGAGCAAATCCCCCAGCACATGAAGGGCTGCAGCCCGCACGTTCATATTCTTTTCGCCGCTACCGCGATGCAAGATCCAGAATGCCAGGATATTGGCAAGGAGCCCGGCAATGGCAATAACCATCATGGTTGCACCGGCTACAGGCTGCGGGTGTCTGAAACGCTGGAACGCCTCCCAGACGATAAGAATGGTAATAACAACCAGTGCAATGGCGTTAACAAAGGCTGCAAGGGTCGTGAGTCTGAGCCAGCCAAACGTATGACGGGCATTTGGCCGCCGGCGTGCAAACTGTACCGCCAGCAGTGCAAACAGCAGGGCGGCTGCGTCGGTAAGCATATGCCCGGCGTCTGCCAGCAGCGCCAGAGAGCCTGAAACCACCCCACCGATGACCTCGATGACCATAAAGGTTGCAGTAACCCCGAAAGCCAGCGCCAGCCGTTTGGCGTTGTCATCGGCCCAAGCGTGTGAATGGGAGTGTGCCATATCTATTTTCCTGGTTCATTTTTAGGTTAAGTGTAGATTTTTTAATGTGTTACACAAACGTGTTTTTTGGCCTGTCCCTGCAAACCCCGGAGAGAGTGTAAAAGGCGGTTTACACTAAGCGGTGGGCAAGTTAGATTGAAAGCATTGCATTCAATACTAGAGTTATGGCAGAGCTGAATAGAAAATGAATTATCAGAATGACGATTTACGCATTAAAGAGATCAATGAGTTATTACCTCCAGTAGCACTCCTTGAAAAATTCCCCGCCACAGAAAACGCTGCAAACACGGTTTCCCATGCCCGCAAAGCGATCCATAAGATCCTGAAAGGTAATGACGATCGTCTTCTGGTGGTAATTGGTCCATGCTCCATCCACGATCCTGCGGCGGCCAAAGAGTACGCTTCCCGCTTGATTAAACTGCGTGATGAGCTGAAAGGTGAGCTGGAAATCGTGATGCGCGTTTATTTTGAAAAACCGCGCACTACCGTGGGCTGGAAGGGGCTGATTAACGATCCACACATGGATAACAGTTTCCAGATCAATGACGGCCTGCGCATCGCGCGTAAGCTGCTGCTGGAAATCAACGACAGCGGTCTGCCAGCTGCCGGTGAATTCCTGGACATGATCACCCCACAGTATCTCGCCGACCTCATGAGCTGGGGTGCCATCGGTGCACGTACCACTGAATCTCAGGTACACCGTGAACTGGCGTCCGGCCTTTCTTGCCCGGTTGGTTTTAAGAATGGGACTGACGGCACCATCAAAGTGGCCATTGACGCGATCAATGCTGCAGGCGCGCCACATTGCTTCCTGTCAGTGACCAAATGGGGTCACTCTGCCATCGTGAACACCAGCGGTAACGGTGACTGCCACATCATCCTGCGCGGCGGTAAAGAGCCTAACTACAGCGCAAAACATGTGGCGGAAGTGAAAACCGGTCTTGAGAAAGCAGGACTGGCACCACAGGTGATGATCGACTTCAGCCACGCTAACTCTAGCAAGCAATTCAAAAAGCAGATGGACGTGGGCACGGACGTTTGTCAGCAGATTGCGGGCGGCGAAACCGCAGTCATTGGTGTGATGATCGAAAGCCACCTGGTGGAAGGCAACCAGAACCTGGAAGGCAGCGAGCCACTGGTATATGGCAAGAGCGTGACGGATGCCTGCATTGGCTGGGAAGATACTGACACGATTTTGCGTCAGCTGGCGGAAGCGGTAAAAGCACGCCGCGGCTGATACGCATTTTGGCAATAAAAAAGCGTGGATTGCTCCACGCTTTTTTTATGTCTGGCGAAAATTACTTCGCTTTACCCTGGTTCGCTACTGCCGCCGCTTTTGCAGCGATTTCATCAGCGTTACCCAGATAGTAGTGTTTGATTGGTTTGAAGTTTTCGTCGAACTCGTACACCAGCGGTACGCCAGTTGGGATGTTCAGTTCGAGGATCTCGTCTTCACCCATATTATCCAGGAATTTCACCAGCGCGCGCAGGGAGTTACCGTGAGCTGCGATGATAACGCGCTCACCGCTTTTCAGGCGTGGCAGAATGGTTTCGTTCCAGTAAGGCACAACGCGGTCGATGGTCAGCGCCAGGCTTTCAGTCTGTGGCAGTTCAGCATCGGTCAGTTTCGCGTAGCGCGGATCGTGGCCCGGGTAACGCTCGTCATCTTTGGTCAGCTCTGGCGGAGTCACCGCGAAGCCACGACGCCATTGTTTAACTTGCTCGTCACCGTATTTCTCAGCGGTTTCAGCTTTGTTCAGGCCTTGCAGAGCACCGTAGTGACGCTCGTTCAGTTTCCAGGATTTCTCAACTGGCAGCCATGCCTGATCCAGCTCGTCCAGGACGTTCCACAGAGTGTGGATGGCACGTTTCAGCACAGAGGTGTAAGCAAAATCAAAGCTGAAGCCTTCTTCCTTCAGCAGTTTACCCGCCGCTTTCGCTTCGCTTACGCCTTTCTCGGACAGGTCAACATCGTACCAACCGGTAAAGCGGTTTTCGTTGTTCCACTGGCTTTCGCCGTGGCGCACCAGAACCAGCTTAGTAATAGCCATCTCTTACTCCTCAAGCATTTTGAATGATAACAATTCTCATTATATTGCCGTGACCATGCCAGCGGCAACGCTTAACCATAACCATAGCGAAAATAGTCTCTCAGTGTAAGCTGCTTGTGAATCCAGGGTTATGATTTTGTCTATGAGTGGCGCTATTTTCAGCAAGATGGGCAAAAAAAGCCCTCATGGCGAGGGCTCTACTTTTACTGCCGGATGACACCTGGTGTTATGCGTGAGGGATAAAATGATATTCCGTAACGCTAACGTACTCTTCACCCGGGCGCAGCACGCAGTCTGGCTGCGGCCATTCTGTATGGTTAGGGCTGTCCGGGAGGAACTCGCTTTCCAGCGCCAGACCCTGCCAGTCGCTGTACTCGTTATGCGTGCGGGCTGGCGTGCCGTCGAGGTAGTTGCCCGAATAAAATTGCAGGGCAGGGGCCGTGGTGTAGACCGTCATCTGCAACTTTTCATCCGCTGACCAGACATGGGCCGCAGGCTGCTTCACGTCGCCTTTTGCCTGTAACAGGAAAGCGTGATCGTAACCTTTCACTTTGCGCTGATCGTCATCGCTCAGGAAATCCTGGGCGACAGATTTTGTCGCGCGGAAATCAAAGCTGGTGCCGCTCACCGATTTCAGGCCCTGATGCGGGATACCCATCTCATCGACCGGCAAATAGTCATCCGCCAGCAGCTGAAGCTTATGCTGGCGAACATCGCACTGGTTACCGTCGAGATTGAAATACGCGTGGTTAGTCATATTGACCGGGCAGGCTTTATCGGTCGTTGCGCGGTACTCAATCGCAATACGGTTATCTTCCGTCAGGGTAAAACGTGCCGTGGCGGCGAGATTACCCGGGAAGCCCTGATCACCATCGGGGGAGTCCAGCGAGAACAGCACTTCGCCATCATTCTGCTGAACAATCTGCCAGCGGCGTTTATCAAATCCTTCCGGCCCGCCGTGCAGCTGGTTTTCGCCCTGGCTTGACAGCAGCGGATAGCTCACGCCATCCAGTACAATACGGCTTTTGGCGATGCGGTTGGCGTAACGTCCCACGGATGCGCCGAGATAGGCCGCCTGAGTGATGTATTGTTCCGGCGATGCGCAGCCGAGCAGGGTTTCACGCACGCTGCCATCAGGCATTGGCACACGTGCGGAGAGTAATGTTGCGCCCCAGTCCATCAGCGTAACCACCATCCCTGCGCTGTTGCGCAGGGTTAACAGGCGATACGGCAGACCATCCGGTGCGAGAGTTGGCGTTTCGTTTAGCACTGTCCCGCTCCTTGTGTTGCTTTACACACATAGAAGGTTTCTTTGATGCCAGTTTTGGCTTCGTATTGTTTTGCTACTGCATCCTGAACGTCCGGAACCAGCTCTTCAGGAACCAGTGCCACGATGCAGCCGCCAAAACCGCCGCCAGTCATGCGCACGCCGCCTTTGTCACCGATGGTGGCTTTAACAATCTCAACCAGCGTGTCGATTTGCGGCACGGTGATTTCGAAATCATCACGCATAGAGGCATGAGATTCGGCCATCAACTCACCCATGCGTTTCAAATCGCCTTTTGCCAGCGCTGAAGCGGCTTCAACCGTACGGGCGTTTTCCGTCAGAACGTGGCGAACGCGTTTAGCCACCACCGGATCAAGCTCATGGGCAACTTTGTTGAATTCATTGATTGAAACGTCGCGCAGGGCAGTCTGCTGGAAGAAACGCGCGCCGGTTTCACACTGCTCACGACGGGTGTTGTACTCGCTGCCTACCAGGGTACGCTTGAAGTTACTGTTGATGATAACGACCGCCGCGCCCTTTGGCAGCGGAACCGCTTTGCTTCCCAGCGAGCGACAGTCAATCAGCAGCGCGTGTTCTTTCTTGCCGAGGGCAGAAATCAGCTGGTCCATAATGCCGCAGTTGCAGCCAACGAACTGGTTTTCTGCTTCCTGGCCATTCAGCGCGATTTGTGCGCCGTCCAGCGGCAGATGGTAAAGCTGCTGGAACACAGTACCTACCGCCACTTCCAGCGAAGCCGATGAACTCAGCCCGGCACCCTGCGGGACGTTGCCGCTGATCACCAGATCGGCGCCGCCGAAGTTTTTATTGCGCTTTTGCAGATGCTTAACAACGCCGCGCACGTAGTTCGACCATTGCTGGGTATCGTGGGCAATAATCGGGGCATCAAGAGAGAATTCGTCGGTCTGGTTGTCATAATCCGCCGCTACCACGCGAACCTTGCGGTCATCACGTTTAGCGCAGCTGATCACCGTCTGGTAATCAATGGCGCAGGGCAGCACGAAACCATCGTTATAATCTGTGTGTTCGCCAATCAGGTTAACGCGGCCAGGCGCCTGAATAACGTGGGTGGCAGGGTAGCCAAATGCTTCAGCAAACAGGGATTGTGTTTTATCTTTCAGACTCATTTTTTTTAGACTCCTGATTCGCGATAGTGGACGTCGCTAACGGCACGCAGACGTTCTGCTGCTTGTTCTGCCGTCAGGTCACGCTGGGTTTCTGCCAGCATTTCGTAGCCCACCATAAATTTACGTACCGTCGCGGAACGCAGCAGCGGCGGGTAGAAGTGGGCATGTAACTGCCAGTGTTGGTTTTCTTCACCGTTAAACGGCGCGCCGTGCCAGCCCATCGAGTAAGGGAAGGAACACTGGAACAGGTTGTCGTAGCGGCTGGTCAGTTTTTTCAGCGCCAGCGCCAGGTCATCGCGCTGCGCATCGCTGAGGTCGGTAATGCGTTGCACATGTGCTTTTGGCAGCAGCAGCGTTTCAAACGGCCAGGCAGCCCAGTAGGGTACAACGGCCAGCCAGTGCTCGGTTTCGACTACGGTACGGCTGCCATCTGCCAGCTCGCGTTGGGTGTAATCCACCAGCATTGGCGAGCCATTCTGCGCGTAATACGCTCTTTGCAGACGGTCTTCGCGTTCGGCTTCATTTGGCAGGAAGCTGTTTGCCCAAATCTGGCCGTGCGGGTGCGGGTTAGAGCAGCCCATCGCCGCACCTTTGTTTTCAAACACCTGCACCCAGGGATAGGTTTGGCCTAACTCTGCGGTCTGTGTCTGCCAGGTGCTCACTACCTCTTTCAGGGCCTCGATGCTCAGTTCCGGCAGCGTTTTGCTGTGATCGGGCGAGAAGCAGATCACGCGGCTGGTGCCACGTGCGCTTTCGCAACGCATCAGCGGATCCTGGCTTTCCGGGGCATCCGGGGTGTCGGTCATCAGGGCCGCAAAATCGTTGGTGAAAACGTATGTGCCCTTGTATTCCGGGTTGGTATCGCCCGTGACGCGTGTGTTGCCCGGACACAGAAAACAGTCTGGATCATGCTGAGGCAGCGTCTGTTTTGCAGGCGTTTCTTGCGCCCCCTGCCAGGGGCGCTTAGCGCGATGCGGTGAAACCAAAATCCATTGCCCGCTGAGCGGGTTAAAACGACGATGTGGGTGATCGACGGGATTGAATTGCGTCATGACAAATCCTTAATTCGGATAGCCCTGCGGATGGCGTGACTGCCAGTGCCAGGTATCCTGTGCCATTTCATCGAGCGTGCGCGTTACACGCCAGTTAAGCTCTTTATCGGCTTTGGTTGCGTCAGCCCAGTAAGCCGGAAGGTCGCCATCGCGGCGGGGGGCGAAGTGATAATTCACCGGCTTGCCACACGCTTTGCTGAAGGCATTAACCACATCCAGCACGCTGCTTCCGACACCCGCGCCAAGGTTGTAAATATGCACACCCGGTTTGTCTGCCAGCTGCTGCATCGCCGCAACGTGACCATCGGCCAGGTCCATGACATGAATATAGTCACGCACGCCGGTGCCATCTTCGGTTGGATAATCGTTACCAAAAATCGCCAGTGAATCGCGACGGCCAACGGCCACCTGCGCGATATACGGCATCAGGTTATTTGGAATGCCCTGCGGGTCTTCACCCATATCGCCTGATGGATGCGCGCCAACCGGGTTGAAGTAACGCAGCAGGGCGATGCTCCAGTCAGGCTGTGCTTTTTGCAGGTCGGTCAGGATCTGTTCCACCATCAGCTTGCTTTTGCCATACGGGCTTTGCGGCGTGCCGGTAGGGAAGCTTTCGGCGTAAGGGATTTTGGGCTGATCGCCATATACGGTAGCTGACGAGCTGAAGATAAAGTTTTTAACGTTTGCCGCGCGCATGGCTGAAATTAAGCACAGCGTACCGTTGACGTTGTTGTCGTAATACTCAAGCGGTTTTGCGACCGATTCGCCAACTGCTTTCAGACCCGCGAAGTGAATCACGGTTTCAATGGCGTGGTCGTGAAGGATTTCAGTCATCAACGCTTCGTTGCGAATATCGCCTTCGACGAAGGTAGGTTGTTTGCCGCCAAGACGTTCAATCACAGGCAGCACACTGCGCTTACTATTGCACAGGTTGTCGAGGATGATGACATCATGACCGTTTTGCAGCAGCTGCACGCAGGTATGACTACCGATGTAACCGCTACCACCTGTTACCAGAACTCGCATATTTCGCTCCATTGGGCTTATGGTATGAATTAACCATAGCATAACAGAGACGCGAAAAGTGTGACATGGGATAAAATAGTGGAATCGTTTACACTAATCATCGCACCTTAATTTTGAATGGACGGTAGCATTCTAGATCAAAGAGATAACGTTGTAATGTTGCAGGTAATCTGAAAAGCGGGGGCAGAGCCCCCTTTGATTAATCGATTTTGCTCAGGAGATAGCGATAGCACTCACCATCCGGGATGAATTCCAGGCGGTGGGTAATGCAGGAAGGGGCATCTTCGGCATGATGTGAAACAAACAACAGCTGGGTTTCACCTTCCCCGATCAGAACATCCACAAAGCGTCTAATCAACTGGCGATTGAGCGGATCAAGCCCCTGGAGCGGTTCGTCGAGAATCAACAAAGTTGGGTGTTTCACCAGCGCACGGACGATAAGCGCCAGCCGCTGCTGCCCCCACGACAGGCTATGAAACGGCGCGTCAGCGACCCTGTTATCCATACCCAGAATATCCAGCCACTGTTGCGCCAGCTTATGCTGTTTGTCCGAAACCGCCTGATAAATGCCGATGGAATCGAAGAACCCCGACAAAATGACGTTACGCACCGTAGTACTGACACGGTAGTCCAGATGCAAACTACTACTAACGTAGCCAATATGCTTTTTGATGTCCCAGATGGTTTCGCCGCTTCCGCGACGACGGCCAAACAGGGTGAGATCGTTACTGTAACCCTGCGGATGATCGCCGGTTATCAGGCTCAGTAGCGTCGATTTCCCCGCTCCGTTAGGGCCCGTAATCTGCCAGTGATCGCCTGGGTTTACTGTCCAGCTCAGCTGGTTAAGGATAGGGCGATCGTTATAAGAAACCACACCGTTATGTAATACAATGCGCGGCTGGTGGGGATCTAAGCCGTGGCGGGCAGAAGGGGCGTCGGGCTCCGGAAGCGAAATACCGTCCAGTTTTTCACTGTGCGCCAGCTGCGCAATCAGGGCCTGTTTCAGTAATGCGGCTTTTTCACCGGTTTCGGTCAGGCTACAGTCGGCTAAGACCCCGGCATGCTGCACAAAATCCGGGATTTCATCAAAGCGGTTAAGCACCAGAACCAGGGTGTAACCTTGCTGATTGAGCTTTTCCAGCAGGGCTGCCAGCTGGGCACGGGATTGCACATCCAGCCCGTCGAAGGGCTCATCCAGGATCAGCAGTTCCGGTTCACTCATCAGCGCCTGGCAGAGCAGCGTTTTTCGCGTCTCGCCGGTTGAAAGATATTTAAAGCGTCTGTCCAGGAGGGTGGTGATGCCGAATTGTTCGGCCAGATGCTGGCAGCGTGCGCTGTCTTTTATTTCATCCTGGATTATTTCTGCCGTGGTGCGACCGGTATCTTCTTCACCAGGGCTGAGTAAGTCGGTGTTGTTACGTTGCCACTCATCGCTGACCAGCTTTTGCAGTTGCTCAAACGAGAGGCGAGTCAGGCGTGTAAAACCGCACTGACGCTCACCTTTAAGCTGAGTTAGCTCGCCTGCCAGCGCGCGCGCCAGGGCGGATTTACCGCTACCGTTTGTGCCGACAAAGGCCCAGCTTTCACCTGCGCGTAACGTTAAATCAGGAAGCGCCAGCGTTCGGGTATCGCTAAGACGAAACGTGCCTTGCGAAATATGCAATGATGACATGATTTATCCCATTTTTTGCAGCAATAAGCGTCAGGGATACGCACAGTCGGCACGCTTGTCAATGCGCTTAGCATAATGTGGCGATAATCACCCGGTCTGCGTTGAAATATGCGGTGACGACAGCACCTTCTTCTAACTCATCTGCGTCGATGACCGGCACCGTGGCACACAGAATTTGCCCATCCGGTAACGTCATGAGCACCTCACACTGCTCCTCGCCGCGTTCAATGTGGCTGATTGCGCCGTGCAGTTGGTTATCGGCGCGTTTTGCCTGGTCAGGGTCGCGCGTGATGCTGACCCAGGGAGCTTTCAGTAACACCAGAACTTCTTTGCCTTCATCCAGCCCGAGACGCTCTCCGCTTTGCGCGGTGATGGCCGCTTTCAGACGCGTAGCGCCGTCAGCCAGCAGGATCTCGATATGCTGCTGTACCTGCGAGTTGTCCCTGGCCGTGACGGTACCAAACCACTGGTTGCGGGCACTGGTCTGGAGCGAAAAACGGGAAATGGCGGCCAACAGGCTGTCCAGCGGTACGTTGTCGTCGTCGCTTAAGACATCAAACGCTTTTTGCTGTATCTGCGCCAGCAGATCGTAAAGCTGAATCAGACGCTGACCGTAGCGAGTCAGTACCGCTCCGCCACCGCCCTTACCGCCGGTTGCTCTGTCGACCAGCGCCTGCTCGCTCAGGGTGTTCATCTCATTGATGGCATCCCAGGCGCTTTTGTAGCTGATGCCAGCGTTTTTTGCCCCCTGGCTAATTGAGCCAGTTTGCTCTATTTGTTTAAGCAGGGCGATACGTCGCGGATCGGCGAAAAGCTTCTGCTGAAGTCGTAGGGTGAGGAGAATTTCGGCCTGCATAACAATGTCCTGGCAAAAAGTGTATTGTGACCCAAATGCCCCTGCGGGCAAAGTGCACCGCACAAAAGGGGATGTTTTTCTCACTTGAAAGGGTAGAATAAGCCGTTCACAATGTCTGGAGAAAACCATGTTAGAGTTGTTGAAAAGTCTGGTATTCGCCGTGATCATGGTACCAGTAGTGATGGCTCTCATCCTCGGTGCTATCTACGGCCTGGGTGAAGTGTTCAACGTGTTTTCGAACATCGGTCATAAAGACCAGCCTAAAAAGCAGCATTGATTCCCTACAAAACGCCCGGTCAGTCCGGGCGTTTTGCTCTCAAGTTTCTTCCTTTCACGCCGATATTATTCACAACATCGGTTGAGTTTACTCATTAATCGGTACGATTTATCGCTAGGATATCCCTACAGTTGTCGTTATATTCATGTGTATATAACGAAACTCACAGGAGCTACAGATGGCACGTACATGGTTACGCCTTTTTGCAGGGGCAACACTGACACTTTCTCTGGCGGGTCACGCACTGGCTGAAGACGGTAAAATCACGGTCTTTGCAGCGGCGTCTCTGACTAACGCTATGCAGGATATTGCAGCGGAATACAAAAAAGAGAAGAACGTTGAGGTTGTCTCCTCTTTTGCATCCTCTTCTACGCTGGCGCGCCAGATTGAAGCCGGTGCGCCTGCCGATCTGTTCATTTCTGCTGACCAGAAATGGATGGACTACGCGGCAGAGAAAAAATCTATCGATACGGCAACCCGTGCAACTTTGCTGGGTAACAGCCTGGTTGTTGTGGCACCAAAGGCCAGCGCGCAGGCTGAAATCGCCATCAACAAAGAGACAGACTGGACTCACCTTTTGAACGGTGGCCGTCTGGCGGTGGGCGATCCTGAGCACGTACCTGCGGGTATTTATGCGAAAGAAGCCCTGCAAAAACTGGGCGCGTGGGAGGCGTTATCCCCTAAACTGGCACCGGCGGAAGACGTGCGCGGCGCACTGGCGCTGGTTGAACGCAACGAAGCACCGCTGGGTATTGTTTACGGCTCTGATGCTGTGGTCAGCAAAGGTGTAAAAGTGGTTGGTACGTTCCCGGAAGATTCCCACAAGAAAGTGGAATATCCTGTTGCTGTGGTTGATGGACATAAAAATGCGACAGTCAGCGCCTTCTACGACTACCTGAAGGGCCCGCAGGCGTCTGCAATCTTTAAACGTTACGGATTTACGACTCACTAATGATATTGACCGATCCTGAATGGCAGGCCGTGCTGCTGAGCCTTAAAGTCTCTTCCCTGGCCGTTGTGCTGAGTTTGCCTTTTGGGATCTTCTTTGCCTGGTTACTGGTTCGCTGTAAGTTTCCAGGCAAAGCCCTGCTCGACAGTATTCTTCATCTTCCTCTCGTTTTACCCCCGGTTGTGGTGGGTTACCTGTTGCTGATTGCGATGGGGCGGCGCGGTTTTATCGGTGAAAGGCTCTATGACTGGTTTGGCCTGACGTTTGCGTTTAGCTGGCGCGGGGCGGTACTGGCGGCGGCAGTGATGTCCTTCCCGCTGATGGTGCGGGCGATCCGCCTGGCGCTGGAAGGTGTTGACCTCAAACTTGAACAGGCGGCACGTACGTTAGGCGCAGGGCGCTGGCGCGTGTTTCTGACCATTACCTTACCGCTCACGCTGCCGGGCATTATCGTCGGTACCGTGCTGGCCTTTGCCCGTTCACTGGGCGAGTTCGGGGCGACCATTACTTTTGTGTCAAACATTCCGGGCGAAACGCGCACCATTCCATCGGCTATGTATACCCTTATTCAGACGCCTGGCGGTGAAAACGCGGCGGCAAGGCTTTGTATTATCTCTATTGTTCTGGCGCTGGTTTCACTGCTGGTTTCAGAATGGCTGGCGCGCATCAGCCGTGAACGGATGGGGAAATAACCATGCTGGAGCTGAATTTCAGCCAGACGCTTGGCGACCATTGTCTGACGCTGAACGAAACCCTGCCGGCGAGCGGCATTACGGCTATTTTTGGCGTCTCTGGCGCGGGGAAAACCTCGCTGATTAACGCCATTAGCGGTCTGACTCGCCCTCAGTCAGGTCGTATCGTATTGAATAAGCGCGTCTTAAATGACGTGGAGAACAAAATTTACCTGTCACCGGATAAACGGCGCATCGGTTACGTTTTCCAGGATGCAAGGTTATTCCCGCACTACAGCGTGCGCGGTAATCTGCGTTACGGCATGGCGAAAAGCATGGCCGGGCAGTTTGATAAGCTCGTTGCGTTGTTGGGCATTGAACAACTGCTCGACCGCCTTCCGTCTTCGCTTTCTGGCGGTGAGAAGCAGCGTGTTGCCATTGGCCGTGCATTACTGACCGCACCGGAGCTGTTGTTGCTGGATGAGCCGCTGGCATCGCTGGATATCCCGCGTAAGCGCGAACTGCTGCCGTATCTGCAACGCCTGGCCCGCGAAATTAATATCCCGATGCTCTACGTCAGCCATTCGCTTGATGAAATTCTGCATCTGGCAGACAAAGTGCTGGTGCTGGAAAACGGCAACGTGAAAGCGTTCGGCAATCTGGAAGAGGTGTGGGGCAGTAGCGTTATGCATCCGTGGCTGCCGAAAGAGCAACAGAGCAGTATCCTGAAGGTCAGTGTGCTGGAGCATCATCCGCACTACGCAATGACCGCGCTGGCGCTCGGCGATCAGCATTTGTGGGTCAATAGGATTGATAAACCGCTTCAGTCTGCGTTGCGTATTCGCATTCAGGCCTCGGATGTCTCTCTGGTGCTGCAACCACCTCTGCAAACCAGCATTCGTAATATTCTGCGCGCCAAAGTGGCTCAGTGTTTTGATGATAACGGCCAGGTGGAAGTGCAGCTCGAGGTTGGCAGCAAAACGCTGTGGGCGCGTATCAGCCCGTGGGCCAGAGATGAGTTGGGGATCAAACCTGGCCTGTGGCTTTACGCGCAAATCAAGAGTGTCTCGATCACCACCTGATCACAGCAGGTGGGTATAGATATACTGCGCAATGCTGTCGGTGGTATTGTCGCCAATTACCACGTTGGCGCGTGCTTTAATGGCATCATCGGCATTGCCCATCGCCACGCCGGTGCCTGCGGCTTCCAGCATACTGATGTCGTTATAGTTGTCACCAAAGGCAATCACGTTCTGCATTGACCAGCCCTGAGACTCCACATACTGCGTCAGACGTTTGCCTTTGCTGTTGCCTTTGCGGGCAATATCCACCTGATCGTGCCATGACCATTCGCATTCCAGACCGAGCGTCTGCTCGACGTGTTTTGCAAAGCCGTTCAGTTTGGTGGTGTCTTCGTCCGTCAGGGCGAATTTCCAGATAGCGTCAACATCCGCAGCCGCCTGGCGCAAAGAGGCAACCTGAGTAAAGACCGGACGCTGTGCTTCAGGCAACGATAACGCCCAGTTGCTGGTACGGATAACGTGGCCTGTTGGGCGTTCATACACCATCGCGTTATCTACATACATCAGGCCATGAATGTTGTGTTCATCCAGCAGATCAATCAATTGCAGCGCCTGAGGAACAGGCAGTGGATCAGACTCCAGAACCTTTTTTGCCTGATAATCATACAAATAAGTGCCATTACAACAAATTGCAGGTGTATCTAACGCCAGTGCCTGATAAAAAGGATGAATGGCAACGTGATGTCGACCCGTTACGATCAGGAGTTGATATCCCGCTTCTTTTGCACGCTTTAGCGCATCGAGAGAAGAGGGCAGCAGGGTTTTTTGAGGGGTAAGCAGTGTACCGTCTAAATCCAGTGCAATCACACGCGAGGTCATTTGTTCTTCCGGGTTAATATTGAATTTAAGGTCTTAGGGGATGGTACACCGAGTGAAGATCGCTGCAAAATTCCTGGCTAAAATTCAGCATTCACCGTTAAAAATAATCACTTTCACGCGCAGTGAGGAAAGGAGTATTCATGAAACAAACCGTTTATACCGCCAGTCCTGAAAGCCAGCAGATCCATGTCTGGCGTTTGAATGCAGAAGGTTCACTCACGCTGGTTCAGGTTGTTGATGTTCCCGGACAAGTTCAGCCGATGGTCGTCAGCCCGGATAAACGTTTTCTCTATGTTGGCGTGCGCCCTGAATTTCGCGTACTGGCTTACCGCATCGCCCCGGATGATGGCGCACTGACCTTCACCGCCGAAGCTCCGCTGCCGGGTAGCCCAACCCATATTTCGACCGATCACAAAGGCAACTTCGTGTTCAGCGGCTCCTATAACTCCGGCTGCGTCAGCGTGACGCGTCTGGAAGATGGCATCCCGGTTGAAACTGTCGATGTGGTCGAAGGGCTGGAAGGGTGCCACTCTGCCAATATCACCCCGGACAACCGCACGCTGTGGGTTCCTGCGCTGAAGCAGGATCGCATTTGCTTGTTTACCCTGAGTGACGATGGTCACCTGGTTACGCAAAACCCGGCTGAAGTGACGACCGTTGAGGGCGCAGGCCCACGTCACATGGTGTTCCATCCCAATCAACAGTACGCCTATGTGGTGAACGAGCTGAACAGTTCTGTGGATGTGTGGGAGCTGAAAGATCCAAACGGCGAGATTGAGTGCGTACAGACACTGGATATGATGCCGTCAGACTTCTCCGACACTCGCTGGGCTGCGGATATCCACATTACACCGGATGGCCGTCATCTCTACGCCTGTGACCGCACCTCAAGCCTGATTACCGTGTTCAGCATCTCTGAAGACGGCAGCGTGCTGGCGATTGAAGGCTTCCAGCCAACGGAAACCCAGCCACGCGGTTTTAATATCGACCACAGCGGGAAATACCTGATTGCGGCGGGACAAAAATCCCATCACATTGCGCTGTATGAAATCAAAGGTGAGCAGGGCTTGCTGGAAGAGAAGGGGCGTTATGCCGTAGGCCAGGGGCCAATGTGGGTTGTCGTTAACGCGCACTAAGCGGTGTAAAACAAAAAACCTCGCCGATGCGAGGTTTTTTTATGCCCAGTGAATGGGTTTCGTAGGCCGGGTAAGGCGAAGCCGCCACCCGGCAAAACAGATTACTGCTTCGGCTCTGCAACCACTTTGCTACCCAGACCGCGGTTGTTGTATTCCCACATGCGGTTGAAGTTAGCGTCGTTCAGGTTGCGCTGCACGTTGCCTTTATCATCCACAGCACCGGTGTTGCCGGAGAATGGACGTTTAGACACTGCGGCGTCTGCCCACGGTTTTGCCGTGTTGAAACCTTCGTTGATCACGCTGTCGCGGATAACAACCTGGCCGTTGGTGGCAGAGTCCACATCCAGAGAGCGACCCAACTGCGCAACGGCATTACCGGACGCGGTGAAGCGGCTGTTCACCGCCAGGAAGCCGTAGAACAGGCTGGACTGTGTTGCCGGCGCGAACACATAACCTTCCTGCTGTGTACGGGAGTTCACTACGCGGAATTCAGTGTTATTAAACACCACGGCGCCACGACCAGAAACGAGGTCTACATCGCCTTCAACGTAGCTGTTGGTGACCAGAGTACGGGTCAGACGGTTATTCACAATCGCGTTCTGTACACCGCTGTTGGTCACGAAGAAGGTGTTCTGACGACCCAGAATGTTCACGTTATTAATCTGAACCTGATCGCCATCACTGCGCAGTGCAACCGCCTGATGAGTACCTGCGTCCACGCTATCACCCAGGGTGTTTTGAATGGTCAGGTTCTGCAACTGAAGGCCGTTGTTCTGCGACCAGAATACCGCAGAGCACATCATACCCACGGTCGCGGTACGTTTGCTCTGGCAGTTATCGAACATATACCATGCAGGTTTGCCAGGCATATATTTCCCGGCCGGGTTCACCAGACGACGCCAGGTGTTGCTGTCGATTTCGGAGTCAATCGCCAGACCAATTTTCACGTCGACGGCTTTTTCACCCGTACCGTACAAGGTAATGCTGCCTGGCGCGGCAGGCACGTACACGGTGCCTTCGTATTCGCCTGGCAGGATCGCGATGTACTGGCGGGATGCGCTGTGTTTGGTGATTGCTGCGTCAACCGCTGCCTGAATAGAGGTGTGCGTGACACCCTGCGTACCTGCCGGGCCGACGACGAAGTCAGGCTGCTTAGGCAGGTTGATTGAAGACGGGCTCCACGGTGCCCCATTTGGGTCCATTGCCGTGAAGTAACGCGCCTGGCTGAAGTTTTTCGCTTCATCAGCAGACAGTACCGGACGAGATGCGGTGCCCGGTGCAACCTGCTCAGAAGGCTGCTGGTCCGGTGGGGTTGAGCTACATGCGGATAATGTCACGCCAAAGGCAAGTGCTAACGCCAGACGGGAAATCCTGGAAATGTTCAAGGTAAAGCTCCTGGGTATGCAAGTCTTAACGAGATAGACGAAATAGCCTGCTTTTTTATACTAAGTTGAGCGAAACGGGAAGTTTAAATGGTAAAAAGTTGCATTTTTCGCCCAGCGGATGCGGGAAAGTAATCACAAATAAATAACATTTTCCGTAAAGGCGGTTGACAGCGGCAAACAGATGAAAATAAATGTCTATACAACCCATGACAAGTGGAAGCCCCATGCAGCAGCTCTATCCCGACGATGTTATCTGGCGTAATGCGCGACTGGCGACAATGGATCCCGACCATCCCGCCCCTTATGGACTGACTGAACACTCTGCGCTGGTGGTCCGCGGCCGGACGATCCTGGCCGTGATCCCCGAAGCAGACATCCCTCACGGGCACGCTAACAGCAAGGATTTAGCGGGAAGGCTGGTTACGCCGGGGCTTATCGACTGCCATACCCATCTGGTATTTGGCGGCGATCGCGCGGCGGAATGGGAGCAGCGGTTAAACGGTGTCTCTTATCAGACCATAAGCGCACAGGGCGGCGGGATTAACGCCACCGTGACCGCAACCCGCAACAGCACCCCGGAAGCGTTACTGACCCTTGCACAGCAGCGCCTGCAACGGCTGATGAATGAAGGCGTGACAACCCTTGAAATCAAGTCAGGATACGGTCTGAATGCCGAAGCCGAAGAGAAAATGTTGCAGGTGGCGCGCCAGCTCGGCCATGAAAATCCGGTGGAAATTAGCCCGACGCTGCTTGCGGCTCATGCGGTGCCCGCGGAATACCGCCACGACCCGGATGCCTATCTCACGCTGGTGTGCGAGCAGATAATGCCTGCCCTGTGGCAAAAAGGGTTGTTCGAATCGGTAGACGTTTTTTGTGAAAACGTCGGATTCACCCCAGCGCAAACCGAGCGGGTATTCCAGGCCGCGCTCGCGCTGGGTATTCCGGTGAAAGGGCATGTCGAGCAGCTTTCTAATCTGGGCGGCGCGGCGTTGGTCAGCCGTTACCAGGGGCTTTCCGCCGATCATATTGAATATCTTGATGAGGCCGGGGTTCAGGCGATGGCAGAAAGTGGCACGGTTGCAGTACTGCTACCCGGCGCTTTCTATTTCCTCCAGGAGCGCCAGCGCCCGCCGGTTGAACAGCTCAGAAAACAGGGCGTTGCTATGGCGGTCGCCACCGACTACAACCCCGGGACCAGCCCGTTTGCCAGCCTGCATCTGGCGATGAATATGGCCTGTGTCCAGTTTGGCCTGACCCCCGAAGAAGCCTGGGCTGGTGTGACGCGACATGCCGCATGCGCACTCGGACGTGGTGCAACACACGGGCAGTTAAAGGCAGGTTTTGTGGCTGACTTTATCGTCTGGGATGCTAAGCACCCTGTCGAAATGGTGTATGAACCTGGGCGTAACCCGCTGTATCAACGTATCTTTCGTGGGGAGGTAATATGACGTTATGGCGGCCCGTTTCTGAACAGGTCTGGCAGGGGCGGGATGACAGCGCAGAGGCCAGCAATGCCACACGCATTTTCCAGACCATCCGGCAGCAGGCGCAGTTTGCGCCCGAATCCTCAGGTATTGCGCTGCTGGGCTTCGGGTGTGATGAAGGCGTAAAACGCAACCACGGCAGACCGGGTGCCGTGCAGGCTCCCGATGTCCTGCGCAAAGCGCTGGCAAATATGGCCAGCCATCAGGGGCATGAGCGGCTTGTGGATATGGGCACGATTGATGTCGAGGGTGAAGCGCTTGAAGCCGCGCAGCGGGCGTTAAGCGATGCGGTTACAGCCAGCCAGCGTGCCGGGATGCATACGCTTGTTTTTGGCGGCGGACATGAAACCGCCTGGGCGCACGGGCGCGGCGTACTGGATGCCTTCCCGCATGAGCGTGTGGCCATTATTAACCTTGATGCCCATCTTGATCTGCGCAAGGCAGAACGTGCCACCTCCGGCACGCCGTTTCGTCAGCTTGCGCACTACTGTGCTGAACAGTCTCGCGCGTTTCAGTATGCCTGTTTTGGCGTAAGCCGGGCGGCAAATACTCAGGCGTTGTGGGATGAAGCCGAACGGTTGGACGTGACGCTGGTTGAAGATCTCCATTTCCGTCGCGACGCATTATCCGCGCTTGAGGCGGTTCTGGCCCGGGCAGACAGCGTTTATCTGACCATCGACCTTGATGTGTTGCCCGCCGGTGAGATGCCCGCCGTATCAGCCCCTGCGGCGTTAGGTATTCCTGCACTGGACTTGTTGCCGGTCATCGAACGCATCTGCCGCAGCGGAAAACTGCGGGCGGCAGATTTAGTTGAATTTAATCCACATTACGACCGGGACGGTCAGGGGGCGAAACTCGCCGCCCGTCTGGCCTGGCAAATTGCTCACTGGTGGGCATAACACAGGTTAAGGAGTCACCATGTTTTCACGCTCACCTCAGACCCAACCGAGCCCGCCTGCGCCGTTTTACGAAAAGGTGAAGCAGGCGATCAGCGAAAAAATTGCCAGCGGTGTATGGCGCCCGCACGACCGTATCCCGTCAGAGGCTGAGCTGGTGGCGCAGTTTGGTTTTAGCCGCATGACCATCAACCGCGCGCTGCGTGAGCTGACCGATGAAGGCTTGCTGGTGCGCCTGCAAGGGGTGGGGACCTTTGTGGCTGAACCAAAAGGACAATCGGCCCTGTTTGAAATCCGCAGTATTGCCGATGAGATTGCCGCGCGTAACCATCAGCACCATTGCGAAGTGCTGGTGCTTGAAGAGACCCAGGCCAGTGCCGAACAGGCTCTGGAGCTGAACGTCAAAGAGGGAACGCGGGTGTTCCATTCGATAATGGTTCACTTTGAAAATGACGTTCCAGTGCAGATTGAAGATCGCTGCGTCAACGCGCTGAGCGTGCCCGAATATCTTGAACAGGATTATACCCGCACCACACCGCACGCGTATCTGTCGCTGGTGGCACCGCTCACGGAAGGGGAGCATATCGTGGAAGC
Source organism: Enterobacter sp. C4G1 (assembly GCF_052886895.1). Taxonomy (NCBI): domain Bacteria; kingdom Pseudomonadati; phylum Pseudomonadota; class Gammaproteobacteria; order Enterobacterales; family Enterobacteriaceae; genus Enterobacter; species Enterobacter sp. C4G1. The sequence goes on from NZ_JBQVVV010000001.1 coordinate 2,464,087, forward strand.
AGTGCGCGCTACACAGCAGGAGTGGGAACTGCTGCGGATTAAAGAACACGATCCCTGTCTGCTTATCCGCCGCCGCACCTGGTCATCGTCCCAGATAGTGTCACACGCCAGGCTGCTGTTCCCGGGTGATCGTTACCGGTTGCAGGGCCATTTTATGTCCTGAGGGTCATAAGAAGTAAAAGCGTGATAGCTAACTCAATATAACAAAATTGTATCTTTTTTGTTAAAACCATCCTTGTGTGTGCTTGTCTATACAAGTATATCTATTTGTATCATCTGTCCCGTATGAGGAGCACACAATGTCGTCAGGTAAATACCGCCAGCAGGATGTCCGCGCCGCGCGTGGCACCACGCTCACTGCAAAAAGCTGGCTCACCGAAGCACCGCTGCGCATGTTGATGAACAACCTTGATCCTGAGGTCGCAGAAAATCCCCATGAGTTAGTGGTCTACGGCGGCATTGGCCGCGCTGCGCGCAACTGGGAGTGCTACGACGCCATTGTAGAAGCCCTGACTCAACTGGAGAACGACGAAACTCTGCTGGTGCAATCCGGCAAACCGGTCGGCGTATTCAAAACCCACAAAAACGCGCCGCGCGTGCTGATTGCAAACTCAAACCTGGTGCCACACTGGGCGACCTGGGAACACTTCAACGAGCTGGACGCGAAAGGGCTGGCGATGTACGGCCAGATGACCGCAGGTAGCTGGATCTATATTGGCAGTCAGGGGATTGTGCAGGGAACCTATGAAACCTTCGTTGAGGCCGGTCGTCAGCACTATAACGGCTCGCTGAAAGGCCGTTGGGTACTGACTGCGGGCTTGGGCGGAATGGGCGGCGCACAGCCGCTGGCCGCAACGCTTGCCGGTGCCTGTTCCCTGAACATTGAATGCCAGCAGAGCCGCATCGATTTCCGTCTGCGTACCCGCTATGTCGATGAGCAGGCCGAAAACCTTGATGACGCGCTGGCACGCATTAAAAAATATACCGCTGAAGGCAGAGCTATGTCGATTGCCCTGTGCGGTAACGCGGCGGATATCGTCCCGGAACTGGTGGCTCGTGGTGTTCGCCCGGATTTAGTCACCGACCAGACCAGCGCACATGACCCGCTCCACGGCTATCTGCCTAAAGGCTGGACGTGGGAAGCCTATCAGCAAAAAGCCGAAACCGACCCTGAAGGCACAGTGCTCGCGGCAAAACAATCCATGGCAGAGCACGTGAGCGCCATGCTGGCGTTCAGCAAAATGGGCATCCCTACCTTCGATTACGGCAACAACATCCGCCAGATGGCCAAAGAGATGGGCGTTGCCAACGCCTTTGATTTCCCGGGCTTCGTACCGGCTTATATCCGCCCGCTGTTCTGTCGTGGTATTGGCCCGTTCCGCTGGGTGGCCCTGTCCGGCGACCCGGAAGATATCTACAAAACGGATGCAAAAGTTAAAGAAATTGTCGCAGACGACGAACACCTGCATCACTGGCTGGATATGGCCCGCGAACGCATTAACTTCCAGGGCTTACCTGCGCGCATCTGCTGGGTAGGGCTGGAATGGCGTCAGAAGCTGGGCCTGGCGTTTAACGAAATGGTGCGCAGCGGTGAAGTCTCCGCGCCGATTGTTATCGGACGCGACCACCTCGATTCCGGTTCGGTCGCTAGCCCTAACCGTGAAACCGAAGCCATGCGTGACGGTTCGGATGCGGTATCCGACTGGCCATTACTGAATGCGTTACTGAACACTGCCAGCGGTGCAACCTGGGTATCGCTGCACCACGGCGGCGGCGTAGGAATGGGCTTCTCCCAGCATTCTGGGATGGTCATTGTCTGCGACGGTACTGACGAAGCGGCCGCGCGTATCGCTCGCGTGCTGCATAACGACCCGGCAACCGGCGTGATGCGTCACGCGGATGCGGGTTACGAGATAGCGGTTGAATGTGCCAAAGAGCAGGGGCTAAACCTGCCGATGATCCCTGCCACACAAGGAAAGCTTTAATGAACGCTCTTACACTCACTCCCGGTTCACTGACGCTAAAACAGCTGCGTAACGTCTGGCGTCACCCGGTGACACTGGCGCTGGATGAAAGCGCCCATCGCGCAATTAACGACAGCGTTGCCTGCGTCGAGGCCATTGTGGCCGAAGGGCGCACCGCCTACGGTATCAACACCGGATTTGGCCTGTTAGCCCAGACGCGAATTGCGACTCACGATCTGGAAAACCTGCAACGCTCGCTGGTGCTTTCCCATGCGGCGGGTGTGGGTCAGCCGCTGGATGATGAGATTGTCCGTCTGATGATGGTGCTCAAAATCAACAGCCTGGCGCGTGGTTTTTCTGGCATCCGACTGAGCGTTATCCAGGCGCTGATGGCGCTGGTGAATGCAGGCGTTTATCCGTGGATCCCGGCGAAAGGCTCTGTGGGCGCCTCCGGCGACCTGGCTCCGCTGGCGCATATGTCTTTGCTGCTGCTGGGTGAAGGCAAGGCGCGCTGGCAGGGGGAGTGGTTACCTGCAACAGAAGCGCTAAAAAAAGCCGGTCTGGCACCGATTACGCTGGCGGCGAAAGAGGGCCTGGCGCTGCTCAATGGGACGCAGGCATCCACTGCGTTTGCCCTGCGCGGTCTGTTTGAAGCCGAAGATCTGTTTGCCTCGGCGGTGGTGTGCGGTGCATTGACCACCGAAGCTGTGCTCGGCTCACGTCGTCCGTTTGATGCTCGTATTCACGAGGTGCGCGGTCAGCGTGGGCAGATTGATGCCGCTGCGATGTACCGTCATTTACTCACGGATACCAGCGACATTGCCGAGTCTCACCATAACTGTGACAAGGTGCAGGATCCGTATTCCCTGCGCTGCCAGCCACAGGTGATGGGGGCGTGTCTGACTCAACTTCGTCAGGCGGCAGAGGTATTGCTGGTGGAAGCCAACGCGGTGTCGGATAACCCGCTGGTGTTTGCCCAGGAAAACGAAGTGGTGTCCGGTGGTAACTTCCACGCTGAGCCTGTGGCAATGGCAGCAGATAACATTGCGCTGGCGATTGCCGAAGTGGGGGCGTTATCTGAACGCCGTATCGCGCTGATGATGGACAAACATATGTCTCAGCTGCCACCGTTCCTGGTGCGTAACGGCGGGGTGAACTCGGGCTTTATGATTGCCCAGGTGACGGCCGCGGCGCTGGCAAGTGAGAACAAAGCACTGTCGCATCCGCACAGCGTGGACAGCCTGCCGACATCGGCAAACCAGGAAGATCACGTTTCTATGGCTCCGGCTGCCGGGCGTCGTCTGTGGGAAATGGCCTCTAACACCCGTGGAGTACTGGCGGTTGAGTGGCTGGCAGCCTGTCAGGGAGTTGACCTGCGTGAAGGGCTGAAATCCAGTGCGTTACTGGAGCAGGCACGCCATGTTCTGCGCGAGCATGTCACGCATTACGATGACGACCGTTTCTTTGCCCCGGATATTGATAAGGCGATGCAGCTTCTTGAAGAAGGGCGGCTGGTGGGATTGTTACCGTCGGTGCTGTAATTGTTTGCCCGGTGGCGCTGCGCTTACCGGGCCTACGGGTGCAAAATATCGGCCGGGTAAGGCGAAGCCGCCACCCGGCTTTTTATCAGGAGTACATCGCCGTTATCGACGCACTTCCAAGCGTTTGGAAGTGCACGTTAAAGCCCACCATCGCGCCGCTGGCACCTTCGTCCACTTCTATCCTATCCACATCCAGTGCATGAACCGTGAAGATATAGCGGTGGGTTTCCCCTTTTGGTGGCGCAGCGCCGCCGTACCCCGCTTTACCAAAGTCGGTACGCGTCTGGAGCGCGCCCTCTGGCAGGGCGGCAACGCCAGAACCCGAACCCTGTGGCAGTACGCGCGTGCTGGCAGGCAGGTTGGCGACAATCCAGTGCCACCAGCCGGAGCCTGTTGGTGCGTCCGGGTCGTAGCAGGTGACGACAAAGCTTTTGGTTCCCTCAGGAACGTCATCCCAGGCCAGATGCGGGGATAAATTATCCCCCTGATATCCCATTCCGTTAAATACGTGGCGCTCAGGCAATTTCTCGCCGTCGCGCAGATCCTGACTGATGAGTTTCATTCGTTTTCTCCGTACTGAGCCGTGCAAAAAGTGTAATGCATAAACAGAGTACCGAAGCTAACGCCCTGGATTAAATCGCAAAATGTGCGGGAACCTTAACCGCTTCGACAACCGCGGCGGTCAGCTTGCGCAGCTGATCCCCGGTAATGAGATATGGCGGCATCAGATAGATAAGCTTACCGAAAGGACGAACCCAGACGCCACGCTCGACGAAGAAGCGTTGTAGCGCGGCCATATTCACTGGATGTGTTGTCTCAATCACGCCAATAGCGCCAAGCACGCGCACATCTGCAACAAACTCAGAGCCCGATGCCGCGCTGAGCTCCTGCTGAAGCTGCGCTTCAATTGCAGCCATCTGGGTTTGCCATTCGCCGCTCTCAAGGATGGCAAGGCTTTCGCTCGCGACCGCACAGGCCAGTGGATTTCCCATAAACGTCGGGCCATGCATAAAGCAACCTGCTTCACCGTCGCTGATGGTATCGGCAACGTGGCGTGTGGTGAGCGTGGCGGAAAGCGTCATCGTGCCGCCGGTCAGCGCTTTACCCAGGCACAGAATATCCGGCGCAATACCGGCATGTTCACAGGCAAACAGTTTGCCGGTGCGGCCAAAGCCGGTGGCTATCTCATCGGCAATCAGCAGAATGCCCTCGCGATCGCACATCTTACGAATACGTTTCAGCCACTCGGGATGGTACATGCGCATCCCGCCTGCACCCTGCACAACAGGCTCGAGGATCACCGCGGCTATCTCATGGCGGTGCGCGGCCATCAGTCGCGCAAAGCCGACCATGTCCATCTCGTTCCACTCACCACCGAAACGGCTTTGTGGCGCCGGGGCAAACAGGTTTTCCGGCAGGTAGCCCTTCCACAGGCTGTGCATCGAGTTATCCGGATCACAGACCGACATCGCGCCGAAGGTATCCCCGTGATAACCGTTGCGGAAGGTGAGGAACCGCTGGCGGGCCTCGCCTTTTGCGTGCCAGTACTGCAGCGCCATTTTCATCGCCACTTCAACGGCGACTGAACCCGAGTCCGCGAGGAAAACGCATTCCAGAGAGTCAGGTGTCATCGCTACCAGACGGCGGCAAAGGTCAACCGCAGGCTGATGAGTGATGCCGCCGAACATCACGTGCGACATCTGGTCAATCTGCGCTTTCATCGCCGCGTTCAGACGCGGATTGTTGTAGCCGTGAATGGCGGCCCACCAGGAGGACATCCCGTCAACAAGCCGCTCTCCGCTGGCAAGATGCAGTTCGCAGCCGTGGGCAGAGGCCACCGGGTAAACGGGCAGCGGGTTCGTCGTGGAAGTGTAAGGGTGCCAGATATGCAGCTTATCGAAGGCGAGATCGTCCTGGGTCATAATCGACTTGTAAACCATTTTGAAAAGTTTTAGGTTTACGAGTATAAACCGAACCGAAAATTAACAAAACCCTTTGGAGAAGCCCGATGGCTCACCACGCACGCTGGACAATGTCGCAAGTCACTGAATTATTTGATAAGCCTTTCCTTGATCTGCTGTTTGAAGCGCAAACGGTACACCGCCAGCACTTCGACCCGCGTCATGTGCAGGTCAGTACGCTGCTGTCGATCAAGACGGGCGCGTGCCCGGAAGATTGCAAATATTGCCCGCAAAGCGCTCGCTATAAAACCGGTCTTGAATCCGAACGCCTCATGGAAGTGGAGCAGGTTCTGGATTCTGCGCGTAAAGCGAAAAACGCAGGATCGACCCGTTTTTGCATGGGTGCTGCGTGGAAGAACCCACACGATCGCGACATGCCCTATCTGGAACAGATGGTGAAAGGCGTGAAGGAGATGGGGCTGGAAGCCTGTATGACGCTGGGAACGCTGAATGACGATCAGGCGCAACGTCTGTCTGCTGCGGGTCTGGATTACTACAACCATAACCTCGACACCTCTCCCGAGTTTTACGGCAACATCATCACCACGCGTACCTACCAGGAGCGCCTGGACACCCTGGATAAAGTACGTGATGCGGGCATCAAAGTGTGTTCTGGCGGTATCGTTGGCCTGGGCGAAACGGTGAAAGATCGCGCCGGTCTGCTGCTGCAACTGGCCAACCTGCCAACCCCACCAGAAAGCGTGCCAATCAACATGCTGGTGAAGGTGAAAGGTACGCCGCTGGCGGATAACGACGATGTCGATGCGTTTGATTTTATCCGCACCATTGCGGTCGCGCGCATCATGATGCCGACCTCATTTGTGCGCCTGTCTGCCGGGCGCGAGCAGATGAGCGAACAGACGCAGGCGATGTGCTTTATGGCTGGTGCGAACTCTATCTTCTACGGCTGCAAACTGCTGACCACGCCAAACCCGGAAGAGGACAAAGACGTCCAGCTGTTCCGTAAATTAGGGCTGAATCCGCACCAGACTGATGTGCTGACGGGCGATAACGAGCAACAGCAGCAGCTGGAGCAGCAAATTTTCAACGCCGATACTGACCAGTTTTACAACGCGGCAGCTGTATGACCTGGCAACAACGCATAAACACCGCCCTGGAGGAACGCCGGGCGGCGGAGGCTTTTCGCGTACGCAGGGTTGTGGAAAACGGTGCAGGCCGTTTTCTCACCCGCGACAATCAGCGTTTTTGCAACTTCTCCAGTAACGATTATCTGGCCTTAAGTCAGCATCCGCAGATTGTCCGCGCCTGGCAGCAGGGAGCCGAACGTTACGGCGTGGGCAGTGGGGGATCAGGCCACGTCAGCGGTTACACCACAGCCCATCAGGCGCTGGAGGAAGAGCTTGCCGACTGGCTGGGATATCCCCGTGCGTTGCTGTTTATCTCGGGTTTTGCGGCCAATCAGGCGGTGATTACCGCCCTGATGGGGAAAGACGACAGAATTGTGGCCGACCGTTTAAGCCATGCCTCGCTACTGGAGGCGGCAAACCTGAGCCCGGCGCAGCTTCGCCGCTTTGCCCATAATGACGCCACCCCGCTTCACGCTTTGCTGGACAAACCCTGTGACGGCCAACAGCTGGTGGTGACGGAAGGGGTGTTTAGCATGGACGGCGACAGCGCACCGCTAAACGCCCTGCATGACGTTGCGCAGCAGCATAACGCCTGGCTGCTGGTGGATGATGCCCACGGGATCGGCGTGGTGGGTGATGAAGGGCGCGGAAGCGCGTATCACCAGGGCATGAAACCCGAATTGCTGGTGGTGACGTTCGGTAAAGGATTTGGTGTCAGCGGAGCGGCGGTGCTGTGCAGTGAAACGGTTGCCGATTATTTACTGCAATTCGCACGACACTTGATTTACAGCACCAGTATGCCGCCTGCGCAGGCCGTGGCGTTATCTGCGTCAAAGCAGGTAATACGTGGGGATGACGGAGAAGCACGTCGGCAGCGCTTAGCGCAACACATCCGGCATTTCCGCCAGGGCTTAAGTACGCTGCCTTTCCAGAGCACTGACTCACTGAGTGCAATTCAGCCGGTGATCGTAGGGGATAACGGCCGGGCACTGAAGCTGGCGCAAATGCTACGCGAAAAGGGCATGTGGGTGACGGCGATCCGCCCGCCGACCGTACCTCCTGGCACGGCGCGGTTACGCCTTACGCTCACAGCGGCTCACGAAACGCAGGATATCGATACGCTGCTGGAGGCGCTGTATGCCGCCCGTCAATAAAGAGGCCATTGCCGCTGCGTTTGGCCGCGCGGCGCAGAGCTATTCACAACACGATGCACTGCAACGTCAGAGCGCGCGTGGGTTGCTCAGCGCGCTGGGCGAGAGCCATTTCCCGCAGGTGCTGGATGCCGGATGTGGCCCGGGCGCGAACAGCCGCTACTGGCGCGCCGCGGGAAGCTGTGTGACAGCTATCGATCTCTCTTCGCAAATGCTTGACGAAGCACGCCAGCAACAGGCAGCTGACCGCTATCTGGTCGCGGATATTGAAGCCATTCCCCTGCCAGACGGGCAGTTTGACCTGGTGTGGAGCCACCTTGCAGTGCAGTGGTGCAGCAGCCTGCCTCAGGCGTTGCATGAGCTGTATCGCGTGGCACGATCCGGCGGAAAAATCGCATTCACCACGCTGCTTGAAAGCTCTTTGCCGGAGCTGAATCAGGCCTGGCACGTGGTGGATGCCGGGACGCACGCTAACCGGTTTTTATCGCTGGATGAGGTGCTCCAGGCGCTGAAAGGCTGGCGTAACCGCAGCGTGGTGCAGACCATTACGCTCAGTTTTAGCGATGCCCTCAGCGCCATGCGCTCGCTGAAAGGCATTGGGGCGACGCATTTGCATTCAGGGCGGGACGTAAAACCGCTTACCCGTGGTCAGTTGCACCGTTTAGAGATGGCCTGGCCGCAGCAACAGGGCGAGTTTCCGCTCTCTTATCAACTTTTTCATGGGATTATCGAACGTGACTGAACGTTATTTTGTCACCGGCACCGATACGGAAGTCGGTAAGACGGTTGCCAGCTCGGCGCTATTGCAAGCGGCGAATCTGCAAGGGTTTATCACCGCGGGCTACAAACCTGTGGCCTCGGGCAGTGAGATGACAACAGAGGGATTACGCAATACGGATGCGCTGGCGTTGCAACGTAACAGCAGCCTTACGCTGAGCTACTCGCAGGTGAATCCCTACACATTCGCCGAGCCAACCTCGCCGCACATCGTCAGTGCAGACGAAGGCCGGGCGATTGATTTCGCGGTGTTGTCGAAGGGATTACGCGCTCTGGAGCAACAGGCAGAGTGGGTACTGGTGGAAGGAGCTGGCGGCTGGTTTACACCACTTTCGGATCAACAAACCTTTGCCGATTGGGTACAGGCCGAACAGCTCCCGGTTATCCTGGTGGTGGGGGTGAAGCTTGGCTGCATCAACCACGCTATGCTGACTGCGCAGGCCATCCAGCAGGCGGGGTTGCGCCTGGCGGGCTGGATAGCCAACGATGTGGTCGCACCAGGCAGGCGTCATCAGGAATATCTGGCAACACTAAAACGCGTGCTGCCCGCGCCATGCCTGGGTGAGATCCCCTGGCTTGCTGAGGGGGCCGACAGTGCCGAAACTGGTCACTATCTGGATCTCAGCGTCTTGCCTCCAGTGTCATCCAGTGGGCAATAAGCTCATCATTCAGCTCGTTAACGTGGCCCTGTGCCACGTTACGCCCGCGATACAACATGCAGAAGCGGTCCGCAACCCGACGGATAAACGACAGCTGCTGCTCCGCTAACAGTACCGTCATACCCAGCTCACGGTTCAGCCTTATCAACAGTTGCCCAAGCTTCTGGGCAAAGCTCGGCCCTGCGCCGTGCATCGGTTCATCCAGAATCAACACCCGCGGGCGATTCACCAGGGCGTTGGCTATCGCCAGCTGATACTGAATATCGGGCGATAACCCGTTGGCGCGTGTCTGGCGCAGCGTATAGAGCTGCGGGAAAAGCGCGTAAACCTCGCTTTTGGCGGAGGCATCAGGCTTTCCCGTGGCCCGCATCGCGATATGCAGATTCTCTTCAATGGTCAACTGCGAGAAAATCCGTCTGTCCTGCGAGACGTAGCCAATGCCAGGTCGGTTTCTCTGTTCAGGTGGCTGGCTGAGCAGATCGCGCGGTGGTGCCCCCGCTTCATGCCAGATGATGGTTCCGCTCTCAACGGGTAAATTGCCCGCGATGCAGTTCATCAGCGTGGATTTCCCCATACCCGGCAGGCCAACGACCCCCGTACACAGGCCTGGCGGTAAATCTAAATCAACATTCCATAGCGTATGTTGGCTTCCGTAAAACTGATTAACTGCACGCAGACTCAACATATTTCTCTCCTTAAAAATCGATGTGGGTATGGCTCGTACGGATTGTGCAAAACTCCTGCCAGAACCGTTAAGTTGATTAAAAAAGAGACTTTTTTAGGAATGAGCCTGGGGCAAAGTAGGGATGCGGCACGGAATTGCACAGTGGCAGTGCTGGCGGTGTTGAGTTGTGGTGCAGCGATAAAATCACTGAATTGTGATTAAGATCTCACCAATCCGTTATGTCTGACGCAACTGATTATCATCAAAAAACAGCTATAAAATTTTTTTGTCACCCCACCGGTGGGAAAAACCGGGAATTAGCTGAGTGGCGGTCTATACGGGCTGGAAGCAGTTATCCACTATTCCTGTGGATAACCATGTGTATTAGAGTTAGAAAACACGCGATAAGCGAGAGAACACGCGGCTTACACCTGAATTGGTGCGAAACGCGGCTTTAGAAAATATCGGTTAAAAATCAAATTGTTATATAAAAGCAATTAGCGTAATGAAACTGTCACTGGTTGCCACAAAACTTTCATTACACGGCTTGACAAATGTTAAAAAAGAAAAAGTTCTGGGGATAACCCGGGTTCGCTGGTGTTTTATTTTGTCGCAGTCTAAATTTTGACCTGGATTACGCTAATCAATCGGACGCTACTCTAAATATCCTGACACGCCACTGGTTTTTCATCCAGTATTTTTTACTGGCAATCCTGGCAGCTGCGAGTAAAATTACTCACCTGCCGCTAATTACGTCATCAGGTCATCGCCCATGAGTAAACCGTTCAAATTGAATTCTGTTTTCAGCCCTTCAGGCGACCAGCCTGAGGCGATCCGTCGCCTGGAAGAGGGGCTGGAAGACGGTCTGGCACATCAGACGCTTCTGGGCGTTACCGGCTCGGGTAAGACCTTTACCGTTGCCAACGTCATTGCGGATCTCCAGCGCCCCACTATGGTGCTTGCCCCGAATAAAACCCTGGCGGCTCAGCTTTATGGTGAGATGAAAGAGTTCTTCCCGGAGAACGCGGTGGAGTACTTCGTTTCTTACTACGATTACTACCAGCCAGAAGCGTATGTCCCAAGCTCCGATACCTTTATCGAAAAAGATGCGTCGGTGAACGAACACATCGAACAAATGCGTTTGTCGGCAACCAAAGCGCTGCTGGAACGCCGCGATGTGATTGTGGTGGCTTCGGTGTCAGCTATCTACGGTCTGGGCGACCCGGACCTGTACCTGAAGATGATGTTGCACCTTACCCAGGGGATGATCATCGATCAGCGTGCGATTTTGCGCCGCCTGGCAGAGCTGCAATACACCCGCAACGACCAGGCCTTCCAGCGTGGTACGTTCCGCGTGCGCGGCGAAGTTATCGATATCTTCCCGGCAGAGTCAGACGATATTGCACTGCGTGTTGAACTGTTCGATGAAGAGGTTGAGCGGCTGTCGTTGTTTGACCCGCTGACCGGGCATGTGGAATCGGTCATTCAGCGTTTCACGGTTTACCCTAAAACGCACTACGTGACCCCGCGTGAACGTATTGTGCAGGCGATGGAAGATATTAAAGACGAGCTGGCAGACCGCCGTAAGGTGCTACTGGCGAATAACAAGCTGCTCGAGGAGCAGCGTTTAAGCCAGCGTACCCAGTTTGATCTGGAGATGATGAACGAGCTGGGTTACTGCTCCGGTATCGAAAACTACTCGCGCTTCCTCTCTGGCCGCGGGCCGGGCGAGCCACCGCCAACCCTGTTTGACTACCTTCCGGCGGACGGCCTGCTGGTGGTGGATGAATCCCACGTGACGATTCCGCAGATTGGCGGCATGTATCGCGGCGACAGGGCGCGTAAAGAGACGCTGGTAGAGTACGGTTTCCGCCTGCCATCAGCGCTGGATAACCGCCCGATGAAGTTTGAAGAGTTTGAAGCACTTGCTCCGCAAACTATCTACGTGTCGGCAACGCCGGGCAGCTATGAACTGGAGAAATCGGGCGACGAGGTGGTGGACCAGGTGGTGCGTCCTACCGGTCTGCTGGATCCGATTATCGAAGTACGCCCTGTTGCTACGCAGGTTGACGATCTTCTGTCTGAGATTCGTATCCGCGCTGCCATCAATGAACGCGTTCTGGTGACGACCCTGACCAAGCGCATGGCGGAAGACCTGACTGAATATCTTGAAGAACACGGTGAGCGCGTGCGGTATCTGCACTCGGATATCGATACCGTGGAGCGTATGGAAATTATCCGTGACCTGCGTCTGGGCGAGTTCGACGTACTGGTGGGGATCAACCTGCTGCGAGAAGGTCTGGATATGCCTGAAGTGTCGCTGGTCGCGATTCTGGACGCCGACAAAGAGGGCTTCCTGCGTTCTGAGCGTTCCCTGATCCAGACCATTGGCCGTGCCGCGCGTAACGTGAACGGTAAGGCGATCCTCTACGGCGATAAGATAACCCCATCGATGGCGAAAGCGATTGGTGAAACGGAACGTCGACGCGAGAAACAGCAGCGTTATAACGAAGAAAATGGTATTACGCCGCAAGGGCTGAACAAGAAGGTGGTGGATATTCTGGCGCTGGGTCAGAACATCGCCAAAACAAAAGCAAAAGGGCGGGGCAAGGCGCGTTCAGTGGTAGAAGAAGATACTGTCGTGCTGACACCAAAAGCGCTCCAGCAGAAAATTCATGAGCTGGAAGCGCAGATGATGCAACACGCGCAGAATCTGGAGTTTGAAGAGGCTGCGCAAATCCGTGACCAGCTGCATCAGTTGCGGGATCTGTTTATTGCGGCATCGTAACAAAAGCAAAATGGCAGCCAAAAGCTGTACTGCTTGTCAGTTAAGCACGGTGCATGATTCCGTTCACCTTAATATCAGCAGAAAATAATTCGTTCAGAACCTGTGAACGGGATAAGGGGGCCACCGCGGCCCCCTTATCAATCCCCGCGGCCCGCAATGAAATCGGTGCTTCGCACTGCGCTCACCTCCCGACCGTCTGCCTGCGGTTCGCCGATTTCTGCGGGACTCAACAACCGTGCCATTTTCAGGCCGCAGAGAAGGTTGAGGGTGCGTGAGTCCGGCTGAAAATCGCCGAAGCGTTTCCTGTAGGCCGGGGCGAGGCGCATGGATGCGCCGAGAGGGCGGATTTACAGGGACGTTACCTCCGCCCGTCCCCGATAAGCCGGAAGGAATAAGCTGAGGGTACCGCGAAGCGGTGATTTTCTTTGCCGGGAGCCCGGGTTGCCAGGGTAGCGGCGGTGAGCTACCCTGGCACGTTCACGGGTATTGTGGTGACAGAGTAGCAAAGAACATAAAGTGAACGGAATAACCACCACAGCCGTATGTTCCCCCTCACCCCAGCCCTCTCCCCAAAAAGGAGAGGGAGCCGTCCGTGCTCGTATTTTTTGTGGGGATCCCTCAACCCTGTGGGAGAGGGGCGGGGTGAGGGCACCAGACCGCACTGAAGCAAAACCTTAACCCAACGCCTGAATCGCCTTCTCCAGTGCTTCACGCAGCAGATGACGATCGTGGCGATACTGAATATCGCTGGCTTCCAGTGGCTCCTGCACCACGACGCGTGCGCCGATCCCCGACACATCAGCTTTCGGCCCAACCACAACCGCGTCGATGATTTTTTTCCCGACGTACTGCTCCATGATACCGAGCTTGTCCGCAAGCGTCAGGCTTGCTGCCGCCGGGCTCAGTTCACGCCCTAAATTACCGATATAGACCACCGGAGCTGGTGTTCTGCGCAGGGCCTGAGCCAGCTCTTTTACCAGCAGAATGGGCATCAGGCTGGTGTAAAAACTTCCCGGCCCAATCAGGATCAAATCCGCTTCGCCGATAGCATCGACGGCTTCACGCGTAGCGGGAACGCCCGGATATGTCATGAGCTCTTTCGGCGGCAGGGTCAGCTGGTCAATATTCACTTCGCCGTAAACTTCATGGCCTTCCACATCAATTGCCATCAAGTCGACCGGTTGTTCAGACATCGGAATCAGGAACGCATCAACTTTAAGCAGATTACGTATTAAATTGATGGCTTCAAGAGGACGCACGCTCAGGTGATCCAGCGCCTTTAACATCAGGTTTCCGAGGTTATGGCCAGAAAGTTCGCCATTACCGGCAAAACGGTACTCAAACATCGCTGACGCCACGCTCGGTTCGGTAATTAACTGATTTAAACAGTTACGCATATCGCCCCACGCGATACCGCCTTCCGAACGACGAATGCGCCCTGTAGAACCGCCGTTATCGGTTGTAGTGACTATCCCTGTAAGCCTGGATCCAAGAGAGGAAAGTGAAGACATCACCCGCCCCAGACCGTGGCCTCCGCCAAGAGCGACAACCCGATCAAGATCCGCAAAAGTGCGATTGCGCATACCTATTCCTTATCACGTTCGAACAGCGTAACAGTAACCTAACTACCCCTAAAAGACGATGCTTCACCCGGTGCAAAATGACGTATATCAATGCGAAAGTACCGTTTTTGCGTATTCTGTTACGAAAATGCACGATCATGTCGCTATATATGAAATTATATAGCGAAAACCGATAATGGCGAAGAGCTGATTTCCGCGCTACTATCGCCTTAACCACGTTTTCGAATTTGAAAACATACACTCTAGCCTTTGTGCCTGTGTCGAAAGATATGGCGCTCTGGCCGTGGCGGATTTGCCACCAGGGTACAGAAAGAAATGACTGTGCCTCCCGTATCTGGAAAGGTGTACATGGCTTCACAACTTACTGATGCTTTCGCGCGTAAGTTCTTTTACTTACGTCTGTCGATTACCGATGTGTGCAATTTCCGTTGCACCTACTGTCTGCCTGACGGTTACAAACCTGGCAGTACCACCAATAATGGCTTTCTCTCCGTGGATGAAGTGCGCCGCGTCACGCGTGCGTTCTCTGAACTCGGCACCGAAAAAGTGCGGCTGACCGGGGGAGAACCTTCTCTGCGTCGCGACTTTCCCGACATTATCGCTGCGGTGCGCGAAAACGACCGTATCCGTCAAATTGCGGTAACCACCAATGGGTATCGCATGGCACGGGACGTGGCGAACTGGCGTGACGCTGGCCTGACGGCGATCAACGTCAGTGTCGATAGCCTTGATGCACGCCAGTTCCATGCAATTACCGGCCAGGATAAGTTTCGGCAGGTGATGGACGGCATTGATGCGGCGTTTGCTGTCGGTTTCGAGAAGGTGAAAGTCAATACGGTGCTAATGCGCGATGTAAACCACCATCAACTGGACACCTTCCTGGCGTGGATCAAATCACGCCGCATTCAATTGCGTTTTATTGAGCTGATGGAAACCGGCGAGGGCAGCGAGCTGTTCCGTCGTCATCACATCTCCGGCATGGTGCTGCGCGACGAACTGCTGAAACGCGGCTGGATCCACCAGATCCGCCAGCGCAGCGACGGCCCGGCGCAGGTCTTTTGCCACCCTGATTACGAAGGGGAAATCGGGCTTATCATGCCTTATGAGAAAGAGTTCTGTGCCAGCTGTAATCGCCTGCGCGTCTCGTCTGTGGGCAAGCTGCACTTATGCCTGTTCGGGGATGGCGGCGTAGACCTTCGCGATCTGCTGGAAAACGATGCTCAACAGGGCGCGCTTGAAGCGCGCATTTCCGAAGCGCTGACGCATAAAAAACAGACCCACTTCCTGCATCAGGGCAACACCGGAATTACTCAGAACCTGTCATACATTGGCGGGTAATCAGTCTTAAGAAGGAACCAGAAGATGAGTCAGGTAAGCGCAGAATTTATCCCGACACGCATTGCTATTCTTACCGTTTCTGAACGCCGTGGTGAAGAGGATGATACCTCTGGCCACTGGCTGCGCGATGCGGCACACGAAGCCGGGCACCATATTGTGGATAAAGCGATTGTTAAAGAGAACCGCTACGCCATCCGCGCCCAGGTTTCCCAGTGGATCGCCGGCGATGACGTGCAGGTGGTGCTGATCACCGGCGGGACCGGTTTTACCGCAGGGGATCAGGCTCCCGAAGCGTTGATTCCTCTGTTTGATCGCGAAGTGGAAGGCTTTGGCGAAGTGTTTCGGATGCTCTCATTTGAAGAGATTGGCACCTCAACCTTGCAGTCCCGCGCGGTGGCGGGGCTGGCGAACAAAACGCTGATCTTTGCCATGCCAGGCTCCACCAAAGCGTGTCGTACCGCGTGGGAGAACATCATCGCGCCGCAGCTCGATGCCCGCACCCGTCCGTGTAATTTCCATCCCCATTTAAAGAAATAAGTTATGTCGCAACTAACCCACATTAACGCCGCAGGCGAAGCGCATATGGTGGATGTGTCTGCCAAAGCCGAGACGGTGCGCGAAGCGCGTGCTGAAGCTTTCGTTACCATGTTGCCTGAAACCCTGGCGATGATTATCGATGGCAGCCACCACAAGGGTGATGTGTTTGCTACCGCACGCATTGCCGGTATCCAGGCCGCGAAACGGACCTGGGATTTGATCCCACTGTGCCACCCGTTGATGCTCAGTAAGGTTGAGGTAAACCTGCTGGCGCAGCCGGAACACAACCGCGTGCGAATTGAATCACTTTGCCGTTTAACCGGGAAAACCGGCGTTGAGATGGAAGCGCTGACGGCGGCCTCTGTCGCCGCGTTGACCATCTACGATATGTGTAAAGCCGTGCAAAAAGACATGGTGATTGGCCCGGTTCGTCTGCTGGCAAAAAGCGGCGGGAAATCTGGTGATTTTAAGGTGGACAGCCATGATTAAAGTGCTCTTTTTTGCTCAGGTCCGCGAGCTGGTCAACACCGATAGTCTGACCCTGGAAACCTCATTCGATAACGTTGCCGCACTGCGCGCACATCTGGCAGAACAAAGCGACCGCTGGGCGCTGGCGCTGGACGAAGGCAAATTACTGGCAGCTGTTAATCAGACTCTGGTGGATTTTAACCATCCGCTGAAGGCCGGTGACGAAGTGGCGTTCTTCCCGCCGGTAACAGGAGGCTGAAATGGCTGAAACCCGAATTCTGGTAGGTCATGACCGCTTCAGTGTCGGTACAGAATACAACTGGCTGGCAGAGCGCGACGAAGATGGCGCAGTTGTCACCTTCACCGGCAAAGTGCGTAACCACAATCTTGGCGACAGCGTGAAAGCGCTCACGCTGGAGCACTACCCGGGCATGACCGAAAAATCGCTGGCGGAGATCGTGGAAGAGGCGCGCGGACGTTGGCCGCTCGGGCGCGTCACGGTTATCCACCGCATTGGCGAAATGTGGCCGGGCGAAGAGATCGTGTTTGTTGGCGTGACCAGTGCGCATCGCAGCAGCGCGTTTGCGGCGGGCGAATTTATTATGGACTACCTCAAAACCAAAGCGCCATTCTGGAAGCGTGAAGCGACGCCAGAAGGTGAGCGGTGGGTGGAATCGCGTGACAGCGATGAACAAGCTGCTGGTCGTTGGTAGTCAGTTTATGTGGATGTGTTAGTCTTAAAACGTGTGTCTACTTAATCTTAATCAGGAGTGAATCATGGACCGATTTCCGCGTTCCGATTCTATAGTGCAGCAGACCCGAACCGGGCTGCAAACGTATATGGCCCAGGTGTACGGCTGGATGACAGTCGGCCTGCTGCTGACCGCGTTTATTGCGTGGTACGCCGCAAATACACCTGATCTGATGATGTTTATCTTTTCCAGCAAAATCACCTTCTTTGGGTTGATCATCGCCCAACTGGCGCTGGTGTTTGTCCTCTCAGGCCTGGTGCAAAAGCTCAGCGCCGGCATGGCGACCACGCTGTTTATGCTGTACTCGGCGCTGACCGGGCTAACGCTTTCGAGTATTTTCATCGTTTACACCTATTCCTCCATCGCCAGTACATTTGTGGTGAGCGGCGGGATGTTCGGCGCGATGAGCCTGTACGGTTACACCACAAAGCGCGATTTGAGCGGTTTTGGCAGTATGCTGTTTATGGCGCTGATTGGGATCGTGCTGGCATCGCTGGTGAACCTGTGGCTGAAGAGTGAAGCGCTGATGTGGGCGGTGACCTACATTGGGGTGATTGTCTTTGTCGGGCTGACGGCCTACGACACCCAGAAACTGAAAAATATCGGCGAGCAGATTGATGTACGCGATAGCTCAACGTTGCGCAAATACTCCATCCTTGGCGCACTGACGCTGTATCTGGACTTTATCAACTTGTTCCTGATGTTGCTGCGGATTTTGGGCAACCGTCGCTAGAGGTTGGTGCGGCCTGGTGCCCTCACCCTGACCCTCTCCCACGGGAAAGGGAACAAACACTAAAAACGGCAACCTTGTTGCCGTTTTGCTTTTATTTTGCCAGTGCCTTCTCATTCTTCTCCCGCAACTTTTTCGCCCGGCTCTCCAGCAGCAAATAACAGACCGTCGCCAGCGCCAGCGGCAGGAAGTAATAGAGCATTCGATACGCGAGCAGGGCGGCGATAATCGTTCCCTGAGAGACGTGCTCCCCGGCAAGCAGGGCGATAAACACCGCTTCCAGCACGCCAATCCCTGCCGGAATATGGACAATTACACCCGCGATACTGCTCACCAGCAGCACGCCAAGCACAAAGAAGTAATTCACGTCTTCGCCAATCAACAGCCCTATAATCGCCCCCATTGCCATCCAGTTGGCGCTGGAAATCGCCATCTGTAATACCGCGAACTTCCATGATGGCAGCACCAGTTTTTGCCCTTTGATGGTTATATGGCGGCGTTTAGCAAACGTGCAGGCCCACAGATAGAAGGCGATAATCAGCAGCAGCACCATGCCAAGAATCCGCAGTGTGGTTTCGTCGACATACCAGTGAGCAGGCAACTGCACCACGCCGGTGGTGAAGATCACCCCGCCGAGCAGAATGTAACCCAGCCAGTTGGTCGTGATGCTCAGTGAGAAAATGCGGGTGATGGTGCCGCTGGGCAGTCCAAGACGCGAATAGAGGCGGTAGCGCATCCCGATGCCGCCCACCCAGGTGCTGAGCGTCAGGTTGAAGGCATAGCAAATAAACGACACCAGCATCACCTGCCGTTTCGCCAGTTTATGGCCGCAGTACTTTCGCCCCAGCAGGTCGTAACAGCCGTAAATCAGGTAACTTACAATCACCAGTCCAGACGCGCCCAGCAGTACCATACGGTTGTAGTTGCGGATAACCTTCCACACCTCTTCCCAGTCGACTGTCCGGGCGTACACCACCAGCAGCACCGCGACGGCGATAAAGAAAAGCCAGGTGAGGATTTTCTTAGCCAGGCGCCAGCGAGGATGGGAGTGTGACATCAGGTTTTTCCTCCATCTTCCACTTCAACGCGATCCTGTGTTTCCATTTCAGGCTGTACCGGCGGGTTGACCAGCGCAAGCTTAGGTGTGTGTGCGGGCAGCCAGCCGACCATGGCCGGGAAATGGCGCAGGAAGTGGAACACCACCACGCCGATACCGAGGTTCCACCAGGTGCGTTTGGGCACCATAGAGTCATCCACTCGCACGCAGTCGTTAACGATCAGCCCCTGAAGGTTATCGCGCAGGGTCTGGTTGAACTGGCGATCGTGGACGATCAGATTGGCTTCCAGATTGAGCGACAGGCTCAGAGGGTCGAGATTACTGGAGCCCACGGTCGCCCAGTGATCGTCCATCAGTGCGACTTTTCCATGCAGCGGTCGGCGGCGGTATTCGTAAATTTGCACACCACCTTTCACCAGATAGTTATACAGCAGACGTGCGCCGACTTTGACAATCGGCATATCGGGCTCGCCCTGCACAATCAGTTTCACCCGCACACCGCGACGTGCTGCATTGCGCATGGCGTGCAACAAGCGGTAGCCGGGGAAGAAGTAGGCGTTGGCAATAATTACCTCGCGCTTCGCATTCGCCAGCATCTTCAGATAATGACGCTCAATATCATCCCGGTGCTCGCCGTTATCCCGCCAGACAAACAGCGCCTGCGCTTCGCCGGGCTTGCGGTTCTCTTCCGGACGATGGCGGCGCTTCCACCAGCGTCGCACAGTATTATTACCCGGCAGGTTTTCCAGTTCGAACAGTAAGATGTCCTGAACCACCGGGCCTTCGATACGGATCGCGTAATCCTGCTTGGCCTCCGGGCCATAGTCAGACATATGTTCTGCGGAATAATTAATGCCGCCGACAAAGGCGACCGCTTCATCAACCACCACAATTTTGCGGTGCATACGGCGAAAGAGATTGGTGCGCATGCCAAACAGACGCGAGCCGGGATCGTAGTAGCGGAATATCACGCCCGCCGACGTGAGTTCATTGACGAATTCGTCGCTCAGATCCGGAGAGCCATAGCCGTCGAGCAGCACTTCGATTTTAATGCCGCGCAGGGCGGCGCGCAGCAGCACGCTATGTAACTGTTTCCCCACCTCGTCCTCGAACCAGATAAAGGTTTCGAGGATCACTTTCTGCTGCGCATGGTCAATGGCCTTGAACACCGCAGGATAATAGTTATCGCCATTTTCCAGCAGCGTGATGCGGTTTCCTTCCTGCCATGAGCATCTCATAAGTGGATCTCCGCGCTAAGCGGGGCGTGGTCGGAAAGATGGCGCCAGTTGAGTAACGCCAGGGCAGTCGGGGTGCTGGCATGGGCATTTTTCACGTAGATGCGGTCAAGTCGCAGCAGGGGAAAGCGCACCGGGAACGTCCGCGCGGGGCGGCCATTGGCGCGGGTAAAAATCTCCTCCAGCCCGGCATCCACCTTCAGTGGGTGATTGGCCCGCTGACGCCAGTCGTTAAAATCACCCGCCACCACCACCGGCTCACCTTCTGGTAGGGCATTGCTCCATTCGGCCAGCATCTTTAGCTGCGCCTTACGGTGCGCTTCACGCAGGCCGAGATGCACGCAGCCAACGTGAACGGGAAATTCCAGTTCGGGTGGGATAATGCGACAGTAAAGCAGCCCGCGTTTTTCGCTTTCGCCCACGGAAACGTCGCGGTTTTCGTAATATTCGATCGGGAAACGCGATAGCACCGCGTTGCCGTGGTGGCCTTCAGGGTAAACCGCGTTACGCCCATAGGCATAATCACTCCACATCGTATCTGCCAGAAATTCGTAGTGCGGCGTGTCGGGCCAGTTTTCGACATGCATTGGGTGCACGTCGTGGGCACCCATCACTTCCTGTAGGCAGACGATGTCCGCGCTGACGGTGCGTACAGCGTCGCGCAGCTCCGGTAACATGAAGCGGCGATTAAATGCTGTGAAGCCTTTGTGAATGTTAATTGTCAGCACTTTAAGCGATAAATGCTGCGTTTTATGCGTCATAAGCACCTTCCAGGGTGACTATCCTGATGAAAATAAAGTGTAGTAGGCGTCACAAAAAGATGCGGTGTTACGGAATTTTCCGTAAAGTGCGGTAGTCTGAATTAGCAGAGAAATGTTCTTCAGGAGAGAAGCCATGAAGTGGCAACAACGTGTTCGTGTCGCAACTGGACTGAGTTGCTGGCAGATAATGTTGCATTTACTGGTCGTGGCCGTACTGGTGATGGGCTGGATGAGCGGTACGCTGGTGCGTGTTGGCTTAGGGTTATGTGTTCTTTACGGTGTTACCGTACTGTCGATGCTGTTTTTGCAGCGCCACCATGAAGCGCGCTGGCGCGAGGTGGGTGATGTGCTCGAAGAGCTCACCACCACCTGGTATTTTGGTGCGGCAATGATCGTGCTTTGGCTGTTGTCGCGTGTGCTGCAAAACAACCTGCTGCTGGCCCTGGCGGGTCTGGCAATTCTTGCAGGGCCTGCGGTTGTCTCACTGCTGACCAAAGAGAAAAAGCTACGCAATGTTTCGTCTAAACATCGCGTACGCCACTGAGCCTGTCGTGGCCGCTATAACCAAAAGCGGCCACAAACTTCCCCAGATAATCCCCATACTTGCATCCTTAAGATAAATTTGTTTGGTGATATCCGTAAAGTGCCTGATGGGGTTAATCCATGTAAGATCCTGCAACCACACCGGCATGTTCTCGATGGGGGAAACATACCCCGAGAGCAAGATCGCCGGCATCATAAAGACGAATACCCCGATAAACGCCTGCTGTTGCGTGGAGCACAGCGCTGAAATCAACAGACCAAATCCCACCAGTGACAGACCGTAAATCACCATAGTGAAGTAGAACAGGGCCAGCGATCCGGCAAAGGGAATTTGATATGCCCAGATCCCCACGCCCAGCACAATCGTCGCCTGGAAGGTGGCAACAATCAGCGCCGGAACGGCTTTACCGACAAAAATCTGCCAGGTGGCCAGCGGGGAAACCAGCAGCTGATCGAGCGTGCCTTGCTCGCGTTCACGGGCGACCGACAACGAGGTTACTATCATCACGCCAATGGTGGTGATCATGGCGATAAGCGACGGCACCACAAACCATTTGTAGTCCAGGTTCGGGTTATACCAGTTACGCACCACCAACTGGCTGTTGTTGGGTTTAGGTTTGCCTTCCATCAGCTCCTGCTGATAGTCCTTGACCACCTGTTGCAGGTAATTTGCGGCAATTTGCGCGCTGTTCGAGTTACGCCCGTCCAGAATCAGCTGCATCGGTGCAGTCTGCCAGGTATCCAGGTTGCGGGAAAAGTCGGCCGGGAAACGCACCAGCAGCAGCGCTTTTTGCGTGTCGATGGTGGGCTGGATCTCCTGGGGGCTTTTCAGCAGCAGAATGTGGGTAAAGGCTTTCGCCCGGGCAAAACGCTGCGTCAGCTCTACGGAGTGTTTCCCGCTGTCCTCGTTGTAGATGGCAATGGTGGCGTTCGTCACCTCAAGCGTCGCAGCAAACGGGAACAGGAATACCTGGATCAGCACGGGCAGGATCAAAATGGCGCGGGTTTGCGGCTCGCGCAGCAGCGATTGCAGCTCTTTGCGGATCAATGTCCATAAACGGTGAAACATGCTCGCTCCTTAATCCAGTCGCCGTTTGGTTTTTACCCACGTCAGCCCAATAAACATTACCGCTGACACCATCAAAAACAGGATGTTGACAATCAGCACCGCCGGAATATTCCCGGCCAGGAACAGGCTTTGCAGCGTACTGACGAAATAACGCGCTGGAATGATATAGGTCACCGCACGGATGACGGCTGGCATACTGTCTATCTGGAAGATAAAGCCCGACAGCATGATAGACGGCAAAAAGGCGGCGTTTAGCGCAACCTGCGCGGCGTTAAACTGGTTACGGGTGATGGTTGAAATCAGCAGCCCCATGCCCAGGGTGCTCAGTAAAAACAGACTGGTGATAAAGAACAACAGCACCAGCGAACCGCGATAAGGCACTCCCAGAATGAACACCGACACCAGCATACAGAGCAGCATGGCCAGCATTCCGAGGAAGTAGTAGGGGATAAGCTTACAGAGCAGCAGCTCCACCCGCGTGACCTCGGTTGAGAGCAGCGCTTCCATGGTACCGCGCTCCCACTCGCGGGCGATCACCAGCGACGTGAGGATAGCCCCGATCACCGTCATGATAATGGTCACCGCACCCGGAATAATAAAATGCTGGCTGATGGCGGCAGGGTTAAACCAGTAGCGGGTCTGTATGTCGATCAGCGGTTCGAAGGTTTCCCCCCTGTCTTCCGCCCGCTGTTTCTGCCAGAGCTGCCAGATGCCTTCGACATAGCCCTGCACAAAGTTGGCGGTGTTAGGCTCGCTACCGTCGGTGATGACCTGAATCGGCGCGTCGGTATTTGCGCGCGCCATGTTGGCGGCGAAATCGACCGGGATAACCACCAGGCCGCGAATTTTCCCGGCCTGCATTTTCTGGATCAACGCCTGGCGATCGTCGCTGATGGTGGCGTCAATGTAAGGCGAGCCGGTCATGGCGTGGGTGAAATCCAGGGCCTCTTCGCTGTGCTGCTCCAGCAAAATCCCCACCCGCAGCTTGCTGGAGTCGAGGTTTATCCCGTAGCCAAAGATAAACAGCAGCAGCAGCGGGATCACTACCGCAATCAGCCAGCTGCTGGGATCGCGTACGATCTGGCGGGTTTCTTTGATGCATAACGCCCGCACCCGGCGCCATGAAATCGCGTTATGACTCATTAGCGTGTTCCTTATCCCAGTCGTGAATGAGCGTGATAAACGCCTGCTCCATGGTGGGGTCCGGTTGCTTATCGTCGGCGGCCTGGCTTTTCAGATCATCCGGCGTGCCGTGGGCGATCAATTTGCCGCGATACACCAGCCCGATGCGGTCGCAATATTCCGCTTCATCCATAAAGTGAGTGGTCACCATGACGGTAACGCCTTTCTCCACCATGCTATTGATGTGCAGCCAGAACTCGCGGCGGGTGAGGGGGTCAACCCCAGAGGTTGGCTCATCAAGAAACAGGATGTCAGGCTCATGCATCAGCGAGCAGGCCAGCGCCAGACGCTGCTTGAAGCCGAGCGGCAGGTCGTCAGTGGCGTGAGAGGCAATGTTAGTCAGGCTGAACGCGTCGCTCATGCGGCTGATTTTCTCGTTTTGCGCCCGCCCGCGCAGGCCGTAAACGCCGGAGAAAAAGCGTAAGTTCTGTTCAACGGTCAGGTTGCCGTACAACGAGAATTTTTGCGCCATGTAGCCGAGGTGTTGCCGCGCCTTTCCGGAACTCACTTTCAGGTCCATATCCAGCACCAGCGCCTTACCAGAGGTCGGCACCAGCAGGCCGCACATCATTTTAAAGGTGGTGGATTTCCCCGCGCCGTTAGGGCCCAGCAGGCCAAAGATCTCGCCGCGTTTCACCGCGAAATTGACGTTGTCGGTGGCGGCAAAATCGCCAAACTTTTTGGTCAGGGATTTGGCTTCAATAACCGTTTCGCCTGGTGTGCCCTCAACGGTATGCAGGATCGCCCCCAGCGGGGATTCTGACGTTCCTGCACCGCCCAGCAGGTCGATAAACGCGTCTTCAAAACGCGGGGCGGTCTCTTCTATCTCCACATCCGGCATTCCCTGCGCCTGGCGAATGTCGTCCACCGTGGCCTCTTTTTTGAGAATGACCCGCACGGATCGCCCCTGAATCATCCCGTCGCTGACCTGCGGCAGTTTCAACACTCGCTGGAGCAGCTTGCGGTTGGACTCCTGCGGGCTGTGCAACAAGAAGCTGCGCCCGGCCATGCTTTGCGTGAGCTTTGTCGGTTCGCCCTGATAAAGAAGCTCCCCTTCGTTCATCAGCAAGACATCGCGGCACTGTTCCGCTTCGTCGAGGTAAGAGGTGCTCCAGAGAATAAGCATCCCGTCGCCCGCCAGCTCGTGCACCATTTGCCACAACTCACGGCGCGAGATGGGATCCACACCCACGCCGGGTTCATCAAGCAGCAGCACTTTTGGCTCGCCTACCAGGGTGCAGGCCAGCCCGAGTTTTTGCTTCATCCCGCCGGATAACTTACCCGCGAGGCGCTCCGTGAACGGCCCGAGCGAGGTAAATTCCAGCAGGCGGGCGAAGGTTTTTTGCCGCGCTTCCCCGGTGACGCTGCGCAAATCGGCGTACAGATTCAGGTTTTCCATCACCGTTAAATCTTCGTACAGACCGAATTTCTGCGGCATGTAGCCCAGCATGGCGTGAAGGGCGCTGTCGTCCTGGACGGGATCAAGCCCCAGCACGCTTGCACGTCCGTCATCAGGTTTGAGCAACCCGGCGAGCATTCGCATCAGCGTGGTTTTGCCCGCGCCATCGGGGCCAACCAGCCCCGTGACATAGCCTTTTTGCAGCGTACAGTTCAGCGGCGCGACGGCGGGTTTATCCATGCCCGCGAAGCGTTTTACCAGGTTGTCGAGTTGAATAACCGCGTCATTCATGTCGTTCCCCGTCGGTGAATTTCACGGTAACCGGCATCCCCTGACGCAGGGAGTCGTCAGCGTCAGTCACGACGATGCGCAGGCGATAGACCAGGTCAGTACGCAGGTCTGGCGTTTCAACGGTTTTCGGCGTGAACTCGGCGGTTGGCGACACAAAGCCCACCTTGCCGTGGTAAGGCTTGTCAGGGCGACCATCGGTATAGAGCAGCAGCTCACGCCCAGGCCTGACCTGACTGAGGTTCGGCTCGTCGATATAGGCACGCACCCACACCGGGCGCGTCAGCGAAAGGGTCAGGACGGTGCTGCCTGCGCTTAACATGCTGCCGGGCTCTACGGCGCGGGTCATTAGCGTTCCGTCGGACGGGGCAATCAGCGTGGTGTCATGTAAATCCAGTTGTGCCTGCGCCAGCTGCGCCTGGGCCTGCTCAAGGCTGGCTTTGGCCTGTGCGATATCCTGCGGGCGATTACCGGTGTGATACTGGCTTAATTTATCCTGCGCGGATTTAAGCGTTGCTTGCGCCTGGTCGCGGGAAGAACGGGCATTTTCCAGGTCGTTGGCGGAAATGGTTCGGCTTTTCCACAACCCCTGCTGACGAGCGTAGAAGTTTTGCGCATAGTCGTAGGCGGCCTGCGCCTGTTTAACTGCCGCCGCGGCCTGGGCAATTTCTTCATCGCGATAGCCTGCCAGCATCAGGTCATACTGTGCCTGGGCGACGGAAACGCCTGCTTTTGCCTGCATCAGCGCGTTCTCGTAAGGCGCGGTGTCCAGCACGCCTAACGTCTGCCCGGTTTTAATCGTGTCACCTTCATCAACAGAAAGCGAAGCCAGGCGGCCGCCAACGCGGAAACTCATGTTCACCGTTCGAATATCGACGTTGCCGTACAGCGTCAGGCCGTTGTCTTGTCGGCTCTGATACCACAGCCAGCCACCGATCCCCGCAGCAAGCAGAATAACGACCACCAGAATGATGGCGACAGGTTTTTTCATGACTTCAGGCTCCTTAGCGTTAAGCCTTGCAGGATCAGATCAAGGTGACAGGTGATCACCTGGCTAATCTGCGCGGCTTTATCCTCATCAAATTGTGTCCAGCCGGTGCGTAACAAAATGGTTTCCCGGCCCAGGCGAAAAGCCAGTACTTCGCCCAGCAGGGCGTGGGTATGCAAAATGGTCTCAGTATCGCTGGCATCACGGCCGGTATAGGCCGCAATGAGCCGGGTCAGGTGCGTGTGCATTGGGGAGATCACCTGATCGTGAACCAACTGGTAGGCGGCGGAAGGCGAGAGTTGCTCGCGTGAGATAAACTTACTCAGGTTCAGCGTATCGTCGTGCGTCAGCAGGCGGATCATATTATGGCAGGCGTTAAGGATAACTGACGGATGGCGGCCCGGTCAGGCGAGGGCTGGCTGAACAGCGCGGTGGTTTCGTCAACATGCTGGCGAAAATGCGTGCCGATAAAATCGGCAATCCACTGTGCGCAGGCGAGGTACAAATCCTCTTTTGAGCCAAAATAGTAGGTAATGGCCGCTATGTTCTGCCCGGCCTGCGCGGCAATATCGCGCGTGGTGGCATGAAGTCCATACTCGCCAAACTGCGCCAGGGCGGCGGCGATAAGCTGGCTTTTGGCCTGTTCGCCTTTGGTTGTTGTCGGGGTTGTATTCATAGCAGTACTTAAAATTAATCAATCGATTGATTAAGATTATGCCCGGTTCACAATTTTGTCCAGTTGCACTCTTGTGCGGGAAATATTTCGTCGATGAATCACAGAGGGATATTTTATGCGCCACGTCACAAAAGCTGCTACACTCCGCTGCTTCGCGACATTGTGGTTTTTGTCCTCTCATATTCGTTATATCTCCCTGAAAACTACACCTGTGATGGTCGGGGCGGTTCGGAGTTTTTATGTCTTTTGATTCCCTTGGCCTGAACCCGGAAATTCTGCGCGCGATTGCAGAGCAGGGCTACGTTGAGCCTACCCCAATTCAGACGCAGGCAATCCCTGCCGTGCTGCAAGGCCGCGACCTGATGGCCAGCGCCCAGACCGGTACCGGTAAAACCGCTGGCTTTACCCTGCCGCTCCTGGAGCTGTTGGTTAAAAACCAGCCGCACGCAAAAAGTCGTCGCCCGGTGCGCGCCCTGATCCTCACGCCAACCCGTGAACTGGCAGCACAGATTGGTGAGAACGTGCGTGAGTACAGCCGCTATCTCAACATTCGCTCACTGGTGGTCTTTGGCGGGGTTAGCATTAACCCGCAGATGATGAAACTGCGCGGTGGCGTAGACGTGCTGGTGGCAACGCCGGGTCGTCTGCTGGATTTGGAACACCAGAACGCGGTGAAGCTCGATAGCATCGAAATCCTGGTGCTGGATGAAGCTGACCGGATGCTGGACATGGGCTTCATTCATGATATTCGTCGTGTGCTGGCTAAGCTGCCGTCACGTCGCCAGAACCTGCTGTTCTCTGCGACCTTCTCTGACGAAATCAAAGCCCTTGCTGAGAAACTGCTGCATAACCCGCTGGAAGTGGAAGTGGCGCGCCGTAACACGGCCTCCGAGCAGGTGACCCAGCATGTGCATTTCGTTGATAAAAAACGTAAGCGGGAACTGCTCTCGCAGATGATTGGCCAGGGCAACTGGCAGCAGGTGCTGGTGTTCACCCGTACCAAACATGGTGCCAACCACCTGGCGGAACAGCTGAATAAAGACGGCATTCGCAGCGCCGCTATTCACGGTAACAAGAGCCAGGGCGCGCGTACCCGTGCGCTGGCAGATTTTAAATCTGGTGATATTCGCGTGCTGGTGGCAACCGACATCGCCGCGCGTGGTCTGGACATTGAAGAGCTGCCACACGTGGTGAACTACGAGCTGCCAAACGTGCCGGAAGACTATGTTCACCGTATCGGCCGCACCGGTCGTGCCGCGGCAACCGGTGAAGCGCTGTCTCTGGTCTGCGTTGATGAGCACAAACTGTTGCGTGACATCGAACGTCTGCTGAAAAAAGAGATCCCACGCATCGAAATCCCGGGCTACGAAGTGGATCCGTCCATTAAAGCCGAGCCGATTCAGAACGGCCGTCAGGGTGGCGGTGGCCGTGGTCAGGGTGGTGGCGGTCGTGGCCAGCAACCGCGTCGTGCTGAAGGTGGCGCGCCAAAAGCATCAGGCAAACCGCCGCGTCGCAACAACGAGGCAAAACCAGCGGGTGAAAACCCGTGGCGCAGTGGCGAAGGGAAACCGGCAGGAGAAGGCCAACGCCGACGCCGCCCGCGTAAACCTGCCAGCGCGCAGTAATCTGGAAGCCCGGCCGTAAAGCCGGGCTTTTCTTTTTGCGACAACGAAAAGAAAGTGCCACAATAGTGGCTGTTTATACAGTGTTTCAGGTTTTCCGATGGCTTTAACCGCTGCGCTAAAAGCGCAAATTGGCGCCTGGTATAAGGCGTTACAACAGCAGATCCCCGACTTTATCCCCCGAGCGCCGCAGCGGCAGATGATTGCTGACGTGGCAAAAACGCTCGCCGGGGACGGCGGGCGACATCTGGCGATTGAAGCTCCCACGGGGGTCGGGAAAACTCTGTCGTACCTGATCCCCGGCATTGCCATCGCCCGTGAAGAACAAAAAACGCTGGTGGTCAGTACCGCCAACGTGGCGTTGCAGGATCAGATCTACAGCAAAGATTTACCGCTGCTGCGCAAAATTATCCCGGATCTGCGCTTTACGGCGGCATTTGGGCGCGGGCGTTATGTTTGCCCGCGTAACCTGACGGCGCTTGCCAGCAGCGAGCCCACGCAGCAGGATCTGCTCGCATTTCTGGATGACGAGCTGACGCCGAATAACAAAGCCGAGCAGGATCTCTGCGCCACGCTGAAAGTCGACCTTGATGGCTATAAATGGGATGGTCTGCGTGACCATACCGATAAAGCCGTCAGCGATGATTTGTGGCGCAGATTGAGCACCGATAAAGCCAGCTGCCTGAACCGTAACTGCCACTACTACCGCGAGTGTCCATTTTTTGTCGCGCGGCGCGAGATCCAGGAAGCTGAGGTCGTTGTCGCCAACCACGCGCTGGTGATGGCGGCACTGGAGAGCGAAGCGGTGCTCCCGGAGCCTAAACACCTCCTGCTGGTGCTCGATGAAGGACACCACCTGCCCGATGTGGCGCGGGATGCGCTGGAAATGAGTGCGGAAATCACCGCCCCCTGGTTCCGCCTACAGCTGGATCTGTTCTGCAAGCTGGTTGCGACCTGCATGGAACAGTTCCGCCCAAAAACCACGCCGCCGCTGGCGGTGCCGGAGCGGCTGAGCGATCACTGTGAAGAGGTGTATAGCCTCATCTCCTCGCTCAATAACATTTTGAATCTGTATCTTCCGGCGACCCAGGAAGCAGAACATCGCTTTGCGATGGGAGAGCTGCCGGAAGAGATCATGGAGATTTGTCAGCAGCTGGCAAAGCATCTTGAAAAGCTGCGCGGGCTGGCGGAGATGTTTTTAAACGATCTCAGTGAGAAAACCGGTACGCATGATGTGGTGCGATTGCACCGCATCCTGCTCCAGATGAACCGCGCGCTGGGGATGTTTGAAGCGCAAAGTAAGCTGTGGCGACTGGCCTCGATGGCGCAGGCCTCTGGCGCGCCTGTCACCAAATGGGCCACCCGTGAAGTGAAAGACGGCCAGGCACATCTGTTTTTCCACTGCGTGGGGATCCGCGTGGCCGATCAGCTGGAAAAACTTATCTGGCGTAGCGTGCCGCATGTGGTGGTGACGTCGGCCACGCTGCGTTCCCTGAACAGTTTTTCACGTTTGCAGGAGATGAGCGGCCTGAAAGAGAAAGCGGGCGATCGCTTCGTGGCGCTGGACTCGCCGTTTAACCACTGCGAGCAGGGGAAGCTTGTGATCCCGCGCATGAAGTACGAACCGCTTATCGACAACGAAGAGCAGCATATTGCCGAGATGGCCGCCTACTTCCGCGAGCAGGTTGAGAGCAAAAAACACTCCGGGATGCTGGTGCTGTTTGCCAGCGGGCGCGCGATGCAGCGCTTCCTGGAACATGTTACTGACCTGCGGTTGTTGCTGCTGGTGCAGGGCGATCAGCCGCGCTATCGGCTGGTGGAGCTGCACCGCAAACGCATCGACAACGGTGAACGCAGCGTGCTGGTTGGATTGCAGTCATTTGCAGAAGGGTTGGATCTGAAAGGGGACTACCTGACGCAGGTCCACATTCATAAAATTGCCTTCCCGCCTATCGATAGCCCGGTGGTGATCACCGAAGGCGAGTGGCTGAAAAGCCTGAATCGTTATCCGTTTGAAGTACAAAGCCTGCCTGCGGCATCGTTTAACCTGATTCAGCAAGTGGGGCGTTTGATTCGTAGCCACGGCTGCTGGGGCGAGATTGTCATTTATGACAAACGTCTGCTGACCAAGAACTACGGCCAGCGCTTACTGAACGCGCTGCCGGTGTTTCCGATTGAACAACCGGACGTTCCGGAAGTGAAAAAAAGCCCGACAAAAGTGGCCGCCGGGCGTAAAAAAAGCATCCGTGCTAAGGGGCGCGGTCCTACTGGTAAGTAAAGGTGGCTTGCACAACGCTGCTGAAGGTGCCCGCCGTGACGGGCATTGAGGTCGCGTAATAGCGTGCCGCCATCGGAAAATCGGCCATGTGCGTGCTGGCATCAATGACCGCACTGAATCTGGCCTGGGGTGCAAGCACGATATAATCCAGACGATCGGCTAACTCTAATGCCATTCCTTTTGCGGTCCCGCTATTGGCGAACTTAAAGGGATGTATGGCATCGCGCTGACCATCAACAGAGATAGTGGCAACCGCCAGCGTTGGCGGGCAATTTGTCAGTTTTAAATCAAAATCTTTCCACGGACCGGTATCGCCGACATTCTTGAAATCAGTGGACACGGCCTGCCCCAGATCCACCACCATATTCTGGCTGGCACTGTCGACCTCGCAGGTCGTGTCGTAAATGTTGCCCTCGATATTCAGCGTAACGTCAGTCGCGCCCGCGGAGAGGCTCATCAACGCGAGTAAAAATAGTAACGCTCTCATCATCGCTCCATTACTGGTATTCAAGATCGATTGTGGCAATCGTGTTAGCTTTACCCGCGGTAACGGTGGCGTCCGTCTGGTAATACTGTACGGCGAAGCGGATGACATCCGGAACGTTAGGTTCGGTTTTTCCACCGACCGGGATAGGGTAGTCGTATCTGAGATCGACACCGTCAAGCAGCATTCTCACACCAACGCCCGTAGCGCTGTCGCTCCCCGGAGTGAGGTTCAGGACATCATCAAACTGACTATTAATGCCATTCGCGCTGGTCACCGAGGCCGTGAGATTGACCACTTCTGTACAGGTGGCGGTGATATTGAAATACTTCCACGCCGTATAGCTGCCCACGTGAGTAAATTGTGAAACCGGGAAGTCACCTAACGTCACCGTCAGGTTCAGAGGATCGATGGAGCAGGTTGCCGTTCTTTCGGTCACCGTGGCGGAGTAGTAGCTTGAATTTCGATCGCCAGAAATACCGACGGTATTAAAAACACCGAATCCAAAGCGATCGTCTGTGCTTGACACGGTTCCGCTCCCGATATGTGTCGCGGTTTTGATTAACCGTTCGGTGTAGCTGAAAGAAAACGTTTGTCCACTGTCGCTGCTGACGGTTCCCATTGGCGTCGCGGTTGTGTCGCATGAGTAGCCTTGTCCGCGAACGATCTGTCCGCTGCTGTTTAACAGTTCAATGCCGATACCGTCAATATTGGTGGCGTATACGCCCGGCATGCCTGAAACTTCCGCACTCGCTCCGTAATAGCAGGAAATAATGGTGTGACTCACTAGCTTTCCGGTGCAACTGCCTGTCACGGTGTGCGTTTTTGCCGAACCCGGGATGACGCTGCCAACATCAAGGGTGGTAGGGACAGAAAGCGTACCGGCAGCAATAGTATAGGGCAGGTCTGGAGAATCACAGGTTGTCGCCGCATGAGCATGCGGCATCAGACACGCGCTCGTGAGGAGGACAACCAGCGCAAAGGCATATTTAAACATGTTCATTTTTTCCTCGGATAGTTTTATACGCACTGCGCCGTGATGTTAATAACTGCACCGTCATCTTTCGTTGGCAGGTGATAGGTTGCGGCGCAATGGCTGTCGGCAGTTTGTCCCCAGCTAACGTCAACCGTGCCTTTTTCCTGCATGCCGGTCAGATAAACCTGCCCGCCATCGCCCACGATAAACTCGCCATCCTGATGAGCCTGAGATGCCGTTGCGCCGAACGGGATAGCGCTGCCATCAGCGCGTTTCAGCGTCATTAATACCCGGCTGCCAACGTGCGTTTCATAATGTGCGCGCACGATGGCGCCGCGCGTTGGCGTCACGGTTTTGGCCGCCTGGTCAACATCCGCATTTCCCGGCAGCGTTTCGGTGTTGAGTGCAAGGGTGTTGTGACGGTACGGCGACACGTACGGCACAATGGCATAGCCGCGGAAATCGGTATTCACGCCGGTCTGATTGGTGATGTTGGTGTCGTCTGCACCCGGAGCTTCGACCAGCGCGGCCGTCTCGCCCATTGGCTGACCCAGCGTGATGCCGTGCGCATGGGCGATCATACTTCCCTGCAACCCAACGTTAAGCTGTTGCTGCTGGTTATCCTGGGAATATCCGGCATTCACTTCCCCGTAAGTACCTTTGTAATCTGCATTCAGGCTGGTGCTGTCGCCGCTGCTCTGACTGTGGCCTTGCTGAACACCCCAGCTCAGGTTATTGCCTGCAAGTGCGGTGCCGTTCAGACCCACGCTTTGGGTGGTATCGTGTTTTGTGCTGTTCAGGTTGTAGTTCACCCAGGTGTTGCTGAGCCAGTGGTCAAGAGGAACGGAGACGTTGAAGGCGATGTTTTGTTCGCTCGTTTTTTCGTTGTTATCGTCACCGCCATCACGCGTGTTTTTATCCAGTCCATAACTGAGCCCGTAGCTGATGCCGTGCCATGAGTTGTTGTAGCCAATGTTCATTGAGGTCATCCCCTGGCTTGCGTTCCAGTAGCTTTCTTTAACCAGGCTTAATGTCAGGGACCCAAACGTACCGCCCAGAGACTGATCGACCGTGGCCTCCTGGCGGTCGCGGCGGGTATCGGGCGCTTCCCAGTCATCATTAAGGGTGTGCGAATCCAGGGTGTCTTGCAGGGTGTAAAAGCCTTTACTGCTGTAGCGATATCCGGCAATGGCAAAATGGGTGCCCGTGGTGGCAAAATCTTTGCTGTAGCGCACGCGCCACGATTGCCCTTGCGTAGGATCGCGATCCTGCATGGCAGACTTAGCGTCGGTGACGTCAACGGAGAAGGCACCGAAATCGCCGATGTTTTTACCGATCCCGAATGCCAGCGCATCATAATACTGGCTGGCCTGAAGGCCGCCGTAGGTCGTTAAGCCATAAGGCAGCCCGTAGATGACCGTTCCCTGCATGAAAGGGGTTTTTTCGACGTCATTATCGTAGCTGCGGTAACGCCCGGCCGTCAGGCTATACTTGAGGCGGCCTTCGCGCTGAAGCACCGGGACAGAGGCATAGGGCACCACGAAATGCTGCTCGCTGCCGTCCGTCTCTTTCACGGTGACGTTGAGATCGCCGCTTCCGCCGGTAGGGTAAAGATCGTTAATTTCGAACGGGCCTGGGGCGACATAGTTCTGATAAATCACATACCCATTTTGACGTACAAGAACCTGCGCGTTGCTGTGTGCTGTGCCGCGAATCACTGGGGCAAACCCTTTCATACTTTCCGGCAGCATGTCATCATCCGACGCAAACTGCGCGCCGGTGTAGGAGATACTGTCGAACACATCAGAAGGCGACGAGCTTTGACCGAAGGTCAATTCCCCACCTAAAGGTGCAATATCGCGCTGGGCGTAGGTATACACCGAAGAAAAATCACTTTCGGTATCGCTGTTGCCACTGGTTTTACTCCAGGTTGAATAGTTGCGAAAACGCCACGCGCCGAGGTTGAGCCCCGGTCGAAGATTGAGAAATGCGCTACGCTGGTCGGTGCTGTTTTCCCCTTTCCCGTGATTATCACCGGCGGTGAAGCTGTAGTTCAGCAGTAAGGCATTAATCCCTTCGTCGAACTCCTGGGGATCGACGTAATCGCGTGGCACTTGCGTAATAGCAGTCTGAGGAATGCTCAGCAGCAGTTGCTGCGGGTTAACGTGGAACGTTGCGCTGGCGGAAGGGATTACGCTCAGGTCGACACACTGCGCGTTTTCATCCTGGGTAAATTTATCGCTTTGAATACCTAAGCTTTTTAATTGAGCAATGCTCAGGCACGGTTGGAGGCTCGATTTACCCTCGGCATCTTTCTTCAATGTAAATTCAATTTCTTTATTGGCGACTTTATTATTATTTACGTAGACGTCGACATGGTATTTTCCCGGGGCTTGCCCTGGGCCAATCTCATAAATACTGAGATCGGTTTTTTCCTGGGACGGATTATCAATGTCCAGTAAGGCCGGGTTGAAATAATCTTCGGCAAGAGCTGTTTGTACACAAACACCCAGCAGCGCGCAGCCCAGTGCAATAAGCATTGAGCGACTGTGCTGCTTTGGTTGTTTTGTTGTATATTCCCAGCCCATAATGGTATCCGATAATGAATGATGATTTATTTTATCTGTGCAGTCCAGGATGGAGTGATTCCGCCATAATCATTTATGATTTTCCAGCTTACTGCATGTGCGGAGATATTTCCCGGGATGGCGAAATGAGTTTCGCCTTTCGGACTGGCATACGTCACCTTATCGATTTTTTTTCCGTCCAGTTTGATTTCCTGGAAGTTCATATAAAATGGTGTCGGGTTATCAACAACCAACTGGTTCCCTTGTTTATGCCAGACTAAATGTGAGGCAACATCTTCAGGTTTGTCTGTAATACCAGAGGGGCGATACAGCAATTTAATACGTGTCTTAATTGCTATTTGCAGCGTATTAACATTTTCCTTGCGACTGGATGAAGGAATGGATTTAATATTCAGCCAGAACAGCGATTCACGATCTGCCGGTAGGCTACCGTTGGTTCTGATGATACGCAGAACGTTACTCTGTTCTGCATCAAGACGGAACAGGGGTGGGGTAATCAGGAACGGTGCCTTCTCGCGAGTCTTGTCTTCCGTTTCGACCCATGACTGCACCAGGTAGTCGAGGTCATCCGGGTTGGTGATACTAATGGACGATTCTTTTTTATTTTCCGGATAGACCACGCGGGTACCGCCGATGGTAATACCCGCATGAGCGGCGGAGGTGAGCAATAATAAGGACGAAACCAGAAGGAATTTACGCATAGATTTACCGTAATAAAGGGAAAAAAGATATTAGCCACGGAGATGACTAATATCTTTTTCATTAGTTGTAAACGATGGTGAACGTGGATACCGAATTTGCCGGGCCAGCCGTAACGCTGCTGCCGGTCTGAATATAACGGGCACCAAATTCCAGGTCATTGGTGGTTGTTCCTGATGTCAGTGTATATCCGGCAGAAGCCGTATATAAACTCAGTGGATTTTCAGTTTTATCTAATAACTGAATACCAACACCGGTTGCAGTACCTGTACCTGCTGTTACCGCCAGCACATCACTGTTACTGCCATCTGGGGTTCCACCAAATTTCACAGCAGCACTGGTTACGGTTTCAGGACAATCTTTAAGTTGAATACTAAAGCGGGTAGTAGCTGTGGTCGATCCGGATCCCGTAAATGCAGATTTAGCAACTTTACCTAATGAAACATCAAGTGGGCTACTTAATCCATTCACAACGGTACAAGCAGAGTCAATAATTTCACCTGTGAAATTAATTTGTCCTTCACCGCTTGCAGCAAATGCGGATACGGAAGCACATGCCATCCCGGCAACAATGCCCGCAATAATAAGTTTTTTCATTGTGATCCTCTGAATGAAAGTGAGTCATTTTGGCTTTAATCATCACCTGGGTGATTGATTCGCGAGGAACTATGTATGATAACTATGCCTTGTTCAATTAACCTTCTCTGAATCATAAATTTAATGAATTTAATGTGTGTTGCTAATTATTTAAATAAATAAAAAAAGGCTTATAAAACAATAAATAAATATGGGGCGTTGACACGTCACTTAACGGCTGTGATGAATATCGCGACTCTTTTTCTCCTGAAAGTCTGTTTAGCGAAGGGAAAGCAAAAGGAAATGATTACCCGTATGTTATTTATCAGGGCTATAGTATCTGCAAAGCGTTATAAGGAGAGGTACCATGGATTATCGCAAAATTATCAAAGAGGTAGGCCGGGGTAAAAATCATGCCCGGGATCTGGATCTCGAGACAGCGCGTGAGCTGTACACCCAGATGCTGAACGGTGACGTGCCGGACCTGGAGTTGGGTGGCATTCTGATTGCGCTACGCATTAAAGGTGAAGGCGAAGCAGAAATGCGGGGTTTTTATGAAGCCATGCAGGCGCAAACATTCCACCTGACACCACCCGTGGCAAAGCCCATGCCGATTGTGATTCCCAGCTATAACGGCGCGCGTAAGCAGGCGAACCTGACACCGCTTCTGGCCATTCTGCTACACAAGCTTGGATTTCCGGTGGTGGTTCACGGTGTCAGCGAAGATCCAACCCGTGTTCTGACAGAAACCATTTTTGAGATGCTGGGTATCGAACCGACGCTGCACGCAGGCCAGGCGCAGGCAAAACTGGACGGACATCAGCCGGTGTATATTCCGGTAAAAGCGCTCTGCCCGCCGCTGGAAAAGCAGCTGGATATGCGCTGGCGAATGGGGGTGCGTAACAGCGCCCACACGCTGGCGAAACTGGCGACGCCATTTGCTGAAGATGCAGCGTTGCGCCTTTCCAGTGTGTCGCATCCCGAGTATGTCACGCGCGTTGCTAACTTCTTTGATGATATTGGTGGACGGGCACTACTGATGCACGGAACCGAAGGCGAGGTTTACGCCAATCCGCAGCGTTGTCCGCAACTTATGCTGATTGATTCAGCAGGTGCGCGTGTCGTTCTGGAACGCGGTGAAGAGAATGTAGACGTGGTGTTGCCGTCAGCGAAAGATCCGCATACGACCGCACACTGGATTGAACAATGCCTTGCCGGGAATGTACCCGTCCCGCATTCCATTAAGCTGCAAATGGCCTGTTGCCTGTTTGCAACGGGTGAAGTTGAAACGGTGGAAGCCGGGCTCCAGCGCGTTGAGCAGTCATTTTAGGCAAAAAAAAGCCCGTCCAGTGGCGGACGGGCAAGCAAGGGTAACAACAACAGGGTCAATGAGGGTGGAGCAACTCGCCAGAGGGTATAGCGAGTGTGGAGCATAATTCCGTTCGGTTATTTGTAGATAACCGCAGTACCGCTAAGTTTGTTGTTGGTGTTTGCGGACGTAATGGTATAGCCGCTTGCACCCGCTGCTTCTGCTTTTGCAGCCAGTTTGGCTTCCAGGCCGTCCAGAGTGGTTGCACCTTCAGCACTTACCACACCGATTTTATTCATGCTCTGCGCCTGAGAAGAGGAGACGGCTTCTGCGGCGAATGCGCCAAAGGAAAGAGCAGACAGGGCAACAGCAGCAACAGCATATTTGATGGTTTTCATAGTTAATCTCTCGCAGGTTATTCTGTTAAGGGGACGATGTTCCGTCGATGTGATAAGTATCACGTTTTTTTGCGGAGGATAAAATCGAAGAGAATTGACGACGTTACTCAAAAAAATTGAATGACAAATAAGTTATTGAATATTAATAAATTCGAAAGCTCAATTTACACTTCTTGTCGCTGCGCTTTACAGAGTCATAGTGAAGGGCACATTTTGCTACGCGTGGTGCAGAATTTCGTGAGAGTAAAGGAAACCGCTTGCGCGGTTATCTTATGTAAATGAAAGTCAACGTAACTGGCTATCTTTCGATCCTCTGCGATTATATCCTGTATAGGATGATTTTTGTGAATCTTTATCCTGTTGGCATGTGATGCATAACCTTACGCCGGGAATGGCTTTACGCCGCGCCTCAGGGATTGGATCGCCGCACTCTTCACATACTTCTAAACTTTCACCCTGCGGTATCTCACCGCGAGCGCGTGCGACAGCATCTTCAATTGTACTGTTGATCTGTTTGTTGACCGCGTCGTCATTTGCCCAACCGGAAGCCATTGCCTACTCCTGTACAGGGGATGTACCTCATAAGATTACTATGGGGTTAAAAAACGTACAGTCAAGGTGGGGAAAAGAGAACTGCATCTGCAAGTCAGATGCAGTTCTTTATCAGGAGGGAGCTTATTTGTAGATAGTGGCTGTACCGTACATACGGTTTGTACCGCCGGCAGAATTGACCACAATGCCTTTAGCACCTTCTTCACGCGCTTTTTCGGCGAGTTTCGCTTGCAGGTCGTCAAGATTGGCTGCACCTGTTACAGAAACAGTGCCCGAAGGGCGCAACTGCCCGGTATCGTCATGCGATAGTGTTTCAACAGACCATGCGGAGAAAGATGCTCCTGCCAGTGCGCCTGCAATGACGATGAGTGTCAGGTATTTTTTCATAATCACATCCTCTGAATGACAACGGGTGATCCACAGTAAGTTTAGAAGCTTGCAGAGTGTGATTTGGAGCAAATATTTGATGATGATCTGCTTATTTTTTGAACGATATAAATTGACAAACCGCTGACAGATCATAGACATACAGGCTACTGATTTTTTTCGCAATTTTGTGCCCCGCACAGAGATATTTACCCTGGAGGCATCAAAGGGTATCTTACGCCGCTGTTTAAAGGAGAATGCCATGACTTCCCAAAAGCCGGGGTTGCACCCGCGTAACCGTCACCGCAGTCGTTATGATATGCAGGCACTATGCCTGAGCTGCCCACCGTTGCAGGACTTTATTGTGCAAACGCCTGCGGGTGAACCGTCGGTTAACTTTGCCGATCCGCAGGCTGTCAAAATGCTCAATAAAGCGTTGCTTGCCCACTATTACGGCGTTGCGCACTGGGACATTCCCGAAGGCTTTCTCTGCCCACCCGTGCCGGGGCGTGCGGATTATGTCCATCATCTTGCCGACCTGCTGGCGGAAGATAACGCAGGCGTTATCCCGAAACAGGCCACGATTCTGGATATTGGCACCGGGGCGAACCTGATTTATCCGCTGATTGGCGCGCATGAATACGGCTGGCGTTTTACCGGAACGGAAATTGACGCCAGTGCCTTCGCCAGTGCACAGGCGATTATCAGCGCCAATGCCGGGCTAAGCCGCGCCATTCGACTGCGTCGGCAGAAAGATGCCGCAGACATTTTTAACGGCATTATTCATAAGAATGAGCAGTACGATGCCACCTTGTGCAACCCGCCATTCCATGACTCTGCGGCATCTGCCCGTGCAGGAAGCGAGCGTAAACGCCGTAATCTGGGGCAGGCGGAAGATGGTGCGCTGAATTTTGGTGGCCAGCAGCAGGAACTGTGGTGCGAAGGGGGGGAAGTGGCCTTCATTCTCAAAATGATCGCCCAAAGTAAAGCATTTGGCCGCCAGGTGAAATGGTTTACAACCCTCGTTTCCCGCGGGGACAATCTGCCGCCGCTGTATCGCGCGTTAACGGAAGTGGGTGCGGTTAAAGTGGTGAAAAAAGAGATGGCGCAAGGCCAGAAGCAGAGCCGCTTTATCGCATGGTCGTTTATGGACGATAACAAACGCAAAAAGCAGGCCTGAACCCGTAGGCCCGGTAAGCGCAGCGCCACCGGGCAATAAGGCTACAACGTCGGCTCCTGTGGCGGTGGCGCTGATGCCGGTGATGATAATACCTGATATGTCTGCACCGGCATTCGTACATCCGCCAGATCAAAGTGTTTTTTTACCATGCTGTCGAGCGCGAATCGCACGGTCCACTGTTTAAGCGGTTGGGTGGTGAACGACACGCGCAAAGTGAACGCCGTATTGGTGAGCCCGACAATACCTGCAAACGAGGGCTCGCCAATGATAAGCCCCCGAATGCCGTCCATCTCCAGCAACTCTTCCACCGCGGCCTTTAGCGCCTGTTTTGCTTTATCTGCATCTTCATGACGATCGACATCATAATTCGCCACCACTGAGCCAATACCGCGCACGAAATTAGCGAAGGTGGTAATCGATGACCACGGAATAATGTGGTACGCGCCGGTGTCCTGGCGCACGCCGACGGAGCGAATGGACATCCGCTCGACCGTGCCGGTTAATGGCCCGATAGTCACCAGATCCCCGGTGTTCATCCCGTTCTCAAACTGAATGAAGATTCCGGTAATAATATCCTTCACCAGCGTTTGTGACCCGAAGGAAATCGCCAGCCCCAGTGCGCCTGCACCGGCCAGCAGCGGGGCGATATTCACACCTATCTCTGACAGCACAATCATAATGGTAATGGTGCTGATAATGACCGCCAGCGCATTGCGAAACAGGGTTAACAGCGTGCGGGCGCGGGCGCTCGGCAGCGGCCTGCCGTGAATATCTGAAACCAGACGGTTCTCTATCAGGCTCGCCAGCAGCGTCCAGCCTACAGCGGAGAAGAACAGGATCAGCGCGATGCGAATCAGAATATCGACGGTCTTTTCCCCCGTGCCATTGTGCAGCCAGTTCCAGAAATCAAAAAGTCCCCAGGCGTTTAGCAGCAGCATCACGGCAATGCAGACGGTGAGAATTCTCGCCACCTTAAGTGAAACCGACGCCCAGCCATTCACCCTTTTTTGCAGCTCCGGGTAGTTGCGCTGAACCTGCGCCGACAAAGTGATAGTTTTTGAGATCCAGCGTGACAGCAGGCCCGAAACGAAGGCGGCTATACCGATAATGGCCAGACTTTTGAACGTTGCCCCCATCATAAATTTCAGGCTGTTGCCCGGGTCAAAGAGCGAGAAGAAACAGAGCACAATAAAGTAAGCGCTTGCCAGCCAGTGCCACACCAGCGCGAAGGCGCGTATGAACAGACTAAAGAACGACAGGGAACGGTCGGCCAGTTGTAGCAGGCTTTCAGTGATGCCTTTTTTATTATGAAAGATAAGGTACAACGCCCAGACGGTAATACAGAGCATGATCAACACATTGGCCAGTGCGCCGAACTGGACATTTACCTGATTAGAAATGATCGGCACGGCAACCAGCAACCCGTAGCCAATCAACCCGCTGAGAATACTCAATCGCATGGCCCAGTATCTGGCGCTCTTATCCTGAATGGCGAATGGGCGAAGCTCCGACACGCCCGGGCAAAAAATGAGTCGTAGCAGCGCCTTAAAGAACTCAATCAGGGCAAATGCGTTCAGGAACAGCGCCTGCTGAAAGGCGATGGTTTTACTGCCTGCATTTAGCGCGTCGCTCGATATCTGTCCGATAAACAGGGTGAGGGCCAGTAACAGTAAATCAATGGCAAATGCGCCAGTGATCATCAGCGGTAACGGAAACCAACTGCCCTTGTCGCGGTTCTTTTTTCTCCCCCACTGACCCATTTTGCGGTACAGCGGCCAGGCGCACAGGCGTGCCAGCCAGTAAAAAGCAAACACAATGGCTGCCAGCATCAGGAAATGGCTTACTGCACTGGTAAAGGTCTGAGGATTGAAGGGTTTATGCGGAGAGCCAATCAAATTGCGCCAGAGCTGGGCAAAGCGTGACGAGAGGGCTTCACTGTAGTGTCGGCTCACCTCGGTGACGTTTTCAAGCACCGTTTTTTGTTCTGCTGCCTCTGGCGGCGCAATCGCGGGAACGGGCTCCTGAGACGGCGTAGCGGCAACTTTACGTAACTGGCCGATGAGCGCCTGGCGTGAGGTATCATTCTCAAGGATATCGGCCAGCGCGCTATAGGCCGCTTTTTTCTGCTCGACATCCGGTTCTGGCGGGGGCGTATTCTGCGCGGTGGACGGTGTTCCGGTAGTGACGCCCGGGATAGCGACCGCAAGAGAAGGGGCGCAAAACAGGCTAAGTACAAGCAACAGTATCCACGGCACGGCTTCCTCCGGTGAAAATGTCGAATGAAATGATAAGTATAGAAGGCAGGGGAAGGCGGAGGATTTTTGGGAACAATCTGGCAAAAAAAGCCGGGTGCAGCTTTCGCTTACCCGGCCTTGTGGCTGAAAGGTGTATCAGGAAACGTGTTGCAGGAACTCCTGCAAACGCTGGCTTGGTGGGTTCGCAATAAGCTCTTGCGGGTTGCCATCTTCAGCGATACGGCCTTTATCAATGAAAATCAGGCGAGACGCCACTTTCTCGGCAAAGCCGATTTCGTGGGTAACGATAACCATCGTCATCCCTTCTTCCGCCAGATCCTGCATGACTTTCAGCACCTCGTGACGCAGCTCAGGATCGAGTGCAGAGGTTGGCTCATCAAAGAGCATCATTTTAGGTTTTACTGCCAGCGCGCGGGCAATCGCCACACGCTGCTGCTGGCCGCCGGACAGCTCAGAAGGGTAGTGGTGCGCACGCTCTGCCAGGCCAACTTTCGCCAGCAGATCTTTCGCCAGCGCTTCTGCCGCCGCTTTGTTTGCCCCGCGCACGCGCAGTGGGCCAAACATCACGTTTTCCAGCGCCGTCAGGTGCGGGAACAGGTAGAACTGCTGGAACACCATTCCTGCTTCCTGACGGATCAGACGGTCGTCCACTTTCGGGTCATTGACTTTCAGACCGTCGACAATCAGATCACCGCTGGTTATCTCTTCCAGCTTGTTGATGCAGCGCAGCAGGGTAGATTTACCGGAGCCGGATGGCCCGATAATGACCACGACTTCGCCCTGTTTAATGTTTAAATCGATATTGTGCAGCACCTGGGTTGGACCAAAGTGCTTGGAAACGTTTTTAAATTCAATCACAGGATTTTCATCCTTCTTTCAAGACGACGCAGAACAAAGCTCAGAACCAGAGTGATAATCAGATAGACAACGGCTACCGCACTCCAGATTTCCAGCGCACGGAAGTTGCCAGCAATGATCTCCTGGCCCTGACGGGTCAGTTCAGCAACACCGATAACGATAAACAGCGACGTGTCTTTAATACTGATGATCCACTGGTTACCCAGCGGCGGCAGCATACGGCGCAGCGCCAGTGGGAGGATAACGTGGCGGATCGTTTCGCGACGTGAAAGCCCCAGAGCCAGGCCCGCTTCGCTGAAACCTTTATGAATCGACAGTACTGCACCACGGGTGATTTCCGCGATGTACGCACCGGAGTTAATCATAATGGTGACAACGGCCGCGCTGAACGGATCAATGCGCAGGTCGTTGAATGCCATAGGCAGGGCGAAGTAGATGAACATGACCTGTACGACGATTGGCGTACCGCGGATCACTTCGATGAAAACCAGTGCGATGTGGTTAGCAATCCAGCCACCGTAGGTGCGGGCGAAACCGGCGACAAGGCCGATAATCAACCCGCCAACCAGACCGAGGACCGAAATCCACAGGGTCATTTTGGCGCCTTCAAGCAAGAGAGGAATGGCAGGCCAGATGGCGCTCCAGTCAAACTGCATGATAATTTCCTGTTACTGTTACCGTGGTAAAAACAAAAAGTTAGCCAGAGGGATAACTAAAATTGTAGGCCCGGTAAGCATAAGCGCCACCGGGCTTTACTGTACCTGATGGATCAGGTTGATTTATTTAGGTTCAGTACCGAACCATTTTTTGTAGATTTCGTTGTACGTGCCGTTCTCTTTCAGGGTTTTCAGCGCGCCGTTAACTTTAGTGCGCAAGTCGTCGCTGCCTTTAGGGAACGCAATACCGTATTGCTGTGCTTCCAGAGATTCACCCACTGCTTTGAACTTGCCGTTACCCGCAGTTTTGATGAAGTAGAGGATGTTTGGCGTATCATGCAGAACGGCATCAGCACGGCTGGTACCCAGTTCCATGTATGCGTTGTCGATGTTCGGGAACTGACGCAGGTCTTTGGTTTTGATGTTTGCTTTTGCGTAGTCAACAGAACCGGTACCGCCTTTTACAGCAACCACTTTACCGTCGAGATCTTTAACGCTTTTAATGTCGTTATTGTCAGCTTTAACCATCACCAGCAGGCCGCTTTTGTAGTAGCCGTCAGAGAAGTCGATCGCTTTTTTACGTTCGTCAGTAATGGTGATACCTGCCAGCGCCAGGTCAACGTTTTTGGTTTGCAGTGCCGGGATGATGCCGCTGAAATCCATAGGTTTCAGGGTGTAATCC
Organism: Enterobacter sp. C4G1; assembly: GCF_052886895.1. Classification (NCBI taxonomy): domain Bacteria; kingdom Pseudomonadati; phylum Pseudomonadota; class Gammaproteobacteria; order Enterobacterales; family Enterobacteriaceae; genus Enterobacter; species Enterobacter sp. C4G1. The sequence continues at coordinate 2,508,765 of NZ_JBQVVV010000001.1, forward strand.
AGTTTGAGTTCTTTTGCGATAGCGGCCCACAGATCCACATCGAAACCAACGTATTTGTCACCCTGTTTGAATTCAAACGGAACGAACGCCGTGTCGGTCGCCACAACCAGTTTGTCGGCGGCCTGAGAAGACACCGCAAAAGCCAGGGTAAGTGCAGCCAGTGAAACTTTTAATACAGACTTCATAGCATTTCCTTTTATATCCACGGGGCGATCCCCTGCGAGAACAACAGGCACTATGAAAAAATCGTGCCAACTTTACAACTTATTGTTTTGCAAAGGGGATGATGTCATACGTTGCACAATAAACGTGGCAATCATGTTTTATTGCACCAAGATGGAGCACCCTTTTGGTGCGCTTCGTTTTGGTCAACTGACAGGGGGATATTTAGCGCGGGTTCTGACGAAAAAACAATCTTCTATTAACGGTTGTGTGAGGTGATTATTACATTTCGTTCACTTTTGCAGGGTGTAAACAAAAAAATGCGCACCATAAAAGTGCAAAACCCCCGCCGTAAGCGAGGGTTTAATAGAAAAATCGTATGGATTACTCGATGTTAGACTCGATAAACCACAAGAATTTATCCAGATCGCGGGAAGCTGCGGTGAAGATGTCGGCAGTGTCTTCGTCTTTGGTTTCACCGATGGCTTTACGCACGTCATTGGCGACAATCGCATACCTGTCCGCCAGCTCTTTCAGGTGATCCTGAACGGTGTGGATATCCAGCGGGTAACTTTTCAGCGGCGTTTTGCTGTTGATGACCTGCGTTGTACCTAGTGCAACACCACCTAACTGAACAGCGCGTTCGGCCATGGTATCCAGGTGGTCGGTCAGTGCAGTACGGAATCCATCCAGCATTTCATGTACGGCAATAAAGTTTGCGCCGCGCATGTTCCAGTGAGCCTGTTTCGTTATCAGCGACAGATCAATGAACTGGATCACCTGGCGATTCAGCAACTCAACAGTCGCTTTCTTATCACTATCTGATACATCGTTACGGGTATAAAGCAGATTAGATGATTTCGTTTTTACCAATTTAGCGGTACTCATAATCTCATATCCTCTTGATGTTTGTGTCCCAGGTAATTAACGAAATTGAGTATAGCACCCGTTTAGTACATTGCAGTTTTGATCCTGCCTATCAGTTTAATAGCGTAGAGTGTCTTGAGATGTAAATGTCTTTATTATCATTGCGATAATGTATTGGTTGCGAAGATGTTACTATTTTCCATCGAGCGAAACAGCGGTGCAATGATATTTCAGAATAATGCGAAAATTGTGAGTGAATAATACAGGAAGGGATACTGGCTTATATTCTGCATGGCCATTTTGCCATGCAGAATCATGTTCATCAGTTAATATCGATTTTTTCGACTTTGCTTTCGCGGCGCAGGGTCAGCGTGGAGCCCATTGACGCGGCAATAATAGAGCAGAGTGCAAGTGTCTGGGTGAAGGTCAACGTCTCTCCGAGGAACACCATCCCGGAGATCGCCGCCAGCGCGGGCTCCATACTCATCAACGTTCCAAAGATCCTTGTCGGCAGACGCGTAAGGGCAATCATCTCCAGAGAATAGGGCAGAGCCGTAGAAAGAATGGCAACCGCAAGCCCGATTGGCATGACAGACCATTGCCAGATGGATTCTGTGGCCTGTGCCATGCCAATAGGAACAAAGACGATCGCGGCAATTAATGAACCCAGGGCCACCGTTGCCGGGCCATGCTCTTCACCCGCACGTTGGCCTGTAAGGATATAGACCGCCCAGCAGGCTCCTGCGCCCAGCGCCAGTGCAGCGCCCGTTAAATCAATCTGCGACACATCCTGGCCAAGCGGCAGCAGGAACCACAAACCCAGTACGGCTAACACCACCCAGATAAAGTCTACCGGACGGCGGGAGGAGAAAAGCGCCACGGCCAGCGGGCCGGTGAATTCGAGAGCAACGGCAATCCCAAGCGGTATGGTCTGAATAGAGAGGTAGAACATATAGTTCATGGCGCCCAGCGACAGCCCGTAAAACAGCAGGGGCAGGCGTTGCTCTTTTTTGAAGCGCAACCGCCAGGGTTTGAAAATGACCACCAGTATCGCCGTACCCAGCACGATACGCAGCGCGGTTACGCCAGGCGCACCAACCAGCGGAAAAAGCGATTTTGCCAGCGACGCGCCACTTTGAATGGAGAGCATGGCGATGAGTATGACTGCAACCGGCATCCAGACCGACGTTTTGCGGGATAACCCTGGCATCCTTTCTCCTGTCATTTTATGTCAAGTGAAGTAAAAGCCGCAGTGTATATGGAAATATGCTGCAACGGTTGAGACTCCGTTGAAAAAAAAAGGCGTGAAATCCGTAAAATGGTTAAGCGTTGATGGATTTATCGACTGTCAGATTAAGAATAATCTGGATGAATGCAACGGCATGGACGCGCAGTATTAGCTTTTTGATGCGAAAATTCTGCGTTATTTGAAAGAGATAGCTGAGGATGGAAACGTTCTGTTACAGGAAAGACATCTTTAGACATCACGAATCAGAAAGAGTTTCACAAGATTTTTTGATATATTTAAAACTTACGGATTTACTTGAAGCACATTTGAGGTGGTTATGAAAAAAATTGCATGTCTTTCAGCACTGGCAGCTGTTCTGGCTGTTTCCGCAGGTACCGCTGTAGCTGCTACTTCTACTTCTACTGTTACTGGTGGTTACGCTCAGAGCGATATGCAGGGCGTGATGAACAAAGCTAACGGTTTCAACCTGAAATACCGCTACGAGCAGGACAACAACCCACTGGGTGTGATCGGTTCCTTCACTTACACTGAGAAAGACCGTTTCGACAACAGCGCTTACAACAAGAGCCAGTACTACGGTATCACCGCTGGTCCAGCTTACCGTCTGAACGACTGGGCAAGCATCTATGGCGTTGTGGGTGTTGGCTACGGTAAATTCCAGCAGACTGAAAACGAAGGTGCTAACCGCACTGCAAGCACCAGCGACTACGGTTTCTCCTACGGCGCGGGCTTACAGTTCAACCCAATCGAAAACGTTGCTCTGGACTTCTCCTATGAGCAGAGCCGTATTCGCAGCGTTGACGTTGGCACCTGGATCGCGGGCGTAGGTTACCGCTTCTAATCACTCCGGTGAGCCAATAAAAAATCCGCCCAATGTGGCGGATTTTTTTATGGAAAGTAAAAGCAAAACGGCAACCCAGGGTTGCCGTTTTTAGTGTTTGTCACCTCTCCCACAGGGAGAGGGCATCAGACCGCGCAGGTCACTTACTCTTTATATCGAAGATATCCGTTCCCAAATGGGTATAGTCAACTTTCTGTAACTTGAAGTTGGTAATGTACACTGAGGGAGCCTTCTTACCCGAAACAAACGGGTAATCATTTTTTATCTCTTGTGCGGAAATCCCGGTCCACTGGGAGAAGAACTCAAGGAAATCATTCGCCGAGCGGCGTGCCTTCACGATCCGATGCGTTTTATCATCGCTCGACAGCACCATAAACGGAACCTGGAAGTTCTGCTGGTACTTGTCATCATGCGCCAGGTACTGCACCTCTTTTCCACGTTCTTTAAACGCTAATCCATGGTCAGAGAAATAGACCATCGAGAAACTTTCCCCGGTATTACGCAACTGATCATAGAGCTTGCTCAGCAGATCGTCCGTTTGCGTCATGGTATAGAGGTAGCAGGAGGTTTCCTTCGACTGAACGAATTCCGCGTATTTCCCCTGCGTGCGGTCACAGGCCTGTGGGTGTGAACCCATCAGATGCAAGACAATCAGCTGTGGCTGTGTGCGCGGGTTGGCAAAGACCTGAGCGGTCATTTTCAGTAGCGCATCATCTTTGGTGTTTTTATCGGCTTCAAAATCACCGCTTTTCAGGAACTGAACTTCATCAGCACGCTTTGCAATACTGGCGATAGCCGTATCGTACTCGCCAATCTGCCCCTGATTAGAGAACCACCATGTCTGGAAACCGGCTCGGTTAGCCAGAGTAACAAAGTTATCCTGATACTGCGGTTTACCATCGACCACACGGTTTAATGTCAGACCGAGCGATTTTTGCGTCGAGCCGCTGGCGGCGATGTAATCGGTAAATAAGGTGCCATTAACCGAGCTGGCAAACGGCGTGTTATCCCAGTGGCCGCCAAACGCTCCCATCGCATCACGACGGGCGCTTTCACCAATCACCACCACATAGGTATGGTATTTCGGTTTGACCGCCAGCACGTTCCAGGTGTCTTTCATATTTGAAAGCTCAGCCATGCGCGCCTGCTCATCAACAACTTCCTGGTTATTGACCACCACGTCTTTCACGAAGCGGAAAACCGGGTAACCGGTATCTTTGAGCTTAAATACGCCACCCCAGGCAAGGTTTTGAACCGGGGCGACAAAGAAGGTCGCCACGCCAACGACCAGACACAGGTGTTCGATTTTACCCCAGTTTTTTTTCTCTTCGGGTTTACGGCGAATGGCAATAACGCCCAGCGCAAAAATGAAGAGGCCCACTACATAGCTATACCACGGGAAAATCGTCAGTATTTCTGTCGACTCTTCCATATTGGTGGAGTGCAGTGCCAGCAGGGTATTAAAGTTCGGCGAGCCATAGGCCTGGCCAAACGGGAAATAAAACGCAGCGACCAGAGAACAGATCCCGACTAACGTTTTCTGTGCGCGCGGAGCAGTACGCCACAACACGTGGAGTATGCAGGTAAAAGCTACGGCATAAAGCAGGCTAAATGGATAGCCAAGCGCAAAGTTAATCAGCAGCGATTGCAGAAAGTAGAATCCCGTCCACGGGCTTAAGGCCCGGCTGCGGGTAACAAGTGTATCTTTCAGGGTTAAATTCATAGGTCACTATCATGAAAACGCCATGTGCTCACCCTGGCGTCAAGGGTCAAAGCCTGCCTGACAGTGCGTGGAAAGGGAATGTGGGTCCGCTTCAGCGAGCCGCAAATAGTGCAGGGCTGCACGAAGATAGTGCTAGTGGTAAATAAGATCAACAGTTGCTAAGCAGATGTTTTGCGAGGGGGATTGCAAATCCGCAAAAAAGTACGGGAATTAGGCGGCTAAAAGCCAGTTTACACGGGGATTGTGACGAAAAAATGAAGCGGCGTACCGCGACGCCGCTTAGTGGGATGGTTTATCGCCCTGCTGCGGTTTGTTGTTAAAAATGTCGCACAGCATAGACAACAGCATTAACCGTACTTTAAAGGGAGAGTGAGTAAACACGTTCATACACCTCTTGAATTCGTTCATAAGACCTCCTGATTTAAGATCCCTTCGATCCGTGAAGGGTGACTGCATTACATACAGATATAGCACAGGCTATATTGTATAGCTATGGCTATTTCGTTAATTTTTTGTGCTTGTACAGCTATGGTTTACAATGGCGCTCTCGTTACACGGCGCTGGAAGCGTCACCCCCATTGAGGACATACAATGAACCGTCGCGCAGGTAAGCCAACAATAAAAAAAACGACGCAACTGGTTAATGTTGAAGAGCATGTTGAAGGATTTCGTCAGGTGCGCGAAGCGCATCGTCGTGAGTTAATTGATGACTACGTAGAGCTGATCTCGGATTTGATTCGTGAGGTTGGGGAAGCGCGCCAGGTGGATATGGCCGCGCGTCTGGGTGTTTCGCAACCGACTGTCGCGAAGATGTTAAAACGCCTGGCCTCTGTGGGCTTAATTGAAATGATCCCCTGGCGCGGAGTATTCCTTACGCCTGAGGGCGAAAAGCTTGCCCATGCGAGCCGCGAGCGCCACCAGATCGTTGAGAACTTTTTACTGGTACTGGGCGTGAGCCAGGATATTGCGCGCCGGGATGCCGAAGGCATGGAACATCACGTCAGTGAAGAGACGCTGGTGAAATTCCACGAATTCACTGTCAAATACGGACCATCTGCGGAATGACGTTCCCGGGATTGCAGGCGCTGAAGCGCGATCGTTTCTTTCATCTCTTATTGATTATCGGGGCTGGGCTAAGCGTATTTGTCCCTTTTGCACCGCACACCTGGCCTGCGGCTATCGACTGGCGCACGATCATCACGCTTAGCGGTTTAATGATGCTCACCAAAGGTGTCGAGCTGAGCGGCTATTTTGACGTACTGGGGCGCAAAATGGTGCGCCGCTTTGCCACCGAGCGCAGGCTGGCGCTGTTTATGGTCTTGTCGGCTGCTGTGCTTTCGACCTTCCTGACCAACGATGTAGCGCTGTTTATCGTTGTGCCGCTGACTCTTACGTTACGTAAACTCTGCGAGATCCCTGTCACCCGGCTAATCATTTTTGAAGCACTGGCGGTTAATGCGGGTTCACTTTTAACGCCCATCGGTAACCCGCAAAATATTCTGCTGTGGGGGCGTTCCGGGCTGTCGTTTGCTGCATTTACCTGGCAGATGATGCCCCTGGCACTGGCGATGATGGTGTCGTTGCTGGTGGTCTGCTGGTTTGCATTCCCGGATAAGAGATTGCAGTACCACAGCGGAACAACAGGCCCGGAGTGGAAACCCCGGCTGGTCTGGAGCTGCCTGGCACTGTATATCGTCTTCCTGACCGCGCTGGAGATGAAACAGGAACTGGCAGGCGTAGGGCTGGTTGCCTGCGGGTTTTTAATTCTCGCCAGACGTGTTCTGGTCAGTGTGGACTGGACGCTATTGCTGGTATTTATGGCCATGTTTATTGATGTCCATCTGCTTATCCAACTGCCGGTTCTACAGAATCTCCTGCACAGCGTCAGCGGTTTGTCGCAGGCAGGTTTGTGGCTCACAGCAATCGGTTTGTCGCAGTTTATCAGCAATGTTCCTTCAACTATTTTGCTCCTCAACTATGTGCCTCCGACCGTGTTACTGGCCTGGGCGGTAAACATTGGTGGCTTTGGTCTTCTGCCTGGTTCGCTTGCCAATCTGATTGCCCTGCGGATGGCTAACGACCGCCGTATCTGGTGGCGATTCCATTTATGGTCACTGCCCATGCTGGCTTGGGCCGCACTGGTCGGTTTCCTGCTGCTTTAGAGGAATGGGCAAGAAATAGACAGAAACGCCACATTCGCAATTCCGCTCAGAAAGGTATAACTCACTTGTACCCATTGAACGAACATTGCGAGGAGCGTTGTATGCGTTATCAAAAACTGGGCAATACCGGTCTGTTTGTTTCTGAACTGTGCCTCGGCACCATGACATTCGGTGGTGAAGGCGGTATGTGGGGCAAGATTGGCCAGCTGCGCCAGAGTGAATCAGAGCAGCTGGTAGGGCGCGCACTGGATGCCGGGATCAACTTTATCGATACGGCGAACGTCTACTCAGAAGGGCGTTCGGAAGAGATAACCGGCCAGGCGCTGAAAAACCTGAAAGTCCCGCGCGAAAACGTGGTAGTCGCCACCAAAGTGTTCGGCGAAACGGGCACGGCAGGGGTGAATTCCCGGGGTAACTCTCGTTACCATATCATCAGCAGCGTGAAAGAGAGCCTGCGCCGCCTTCAGCTTGATCATATCGATCTCTATCAGTTACACGGCTTCGATCCGGCCACGCCGGTTGAAGAAACGCTTTATGCGCTCGATAACCTGGTGCAGCAAGGCCACGTGCGGTACATCGGCGTTTCCAACTGGGCAGCCTGGCAAATCATGAAAGCGCTTGGAATTTCCGAGCGGCTTGGGCTGGCGCGTTTTGCGTCGTTGCAGGCCTATTACACCATTGCCGGGCGCGACCTGGAGCGTGAGCTGGTGCCGATGATGCAAAGCGAAGGTGTCGGGCTGATGGTCTGGAGCCCGCTGGCGGGAGGTTTGCTGAGCGGGAAATATGGCCGTGACGGGCAGGGCGAGGCTGGCAGCCGCCGCCTGGAATTTGATTTCCCGCCGGTTAACAAAGATCGCGCGTTTGACTGTGTGGACGTAATGCGCACCATTGCCGGGAGTAAAGGCGTATCCGTTGCACAAATTGCCCTGGCGTGGCTGCTGCATCAGAAGGCGGTCAGCAGCGTCATTATTGGTGCCAAACGTGTGGACCAGCTTGATGATAATATCGCGGCTACCCACATCCGTTTAAGCGAAGATGAGCTAAAACAGCTGGATGCCGTTAGCGAGCTGCCGCGCGAATATCCGGGCTGGATGCTGGAACGTCAGGGCGAGTATCGTCGTAATCAATTAGCGCAGCAATAACCCCGCTTTCCTCGGCAGCATTCGCCTGCCGGGGTCACTATTTTTCCCGCACTGCTCACAAAAAACGATCCTTCTCTTTGATTGATTTTTCATCTTCACCTATATGACTAGTCATGAAATTTAAATGACTAGTCATATAGGGGGAGTCCATGAAGAAATTACTGCCAGCCAACTTTTTATGGGGAAACTCGGTTTCCAGTATGCAGACCGAAGGCGCATGGAATGAGGGCGGAAAAGGGATGTCGGTGTACGACATTCGGGAAGCGAGTGAGCACGCCTCTGACTGGAAAGTGGCAACCGATTCTTACCATCGTTACCGCGAAGATTTTGATTTAATGCAGGATTTGGGCATGAACTGCTATCGGTTCCAGATAGCCTGGAGCCGAGTGTGTCCGCAGGGTGACGGCGAATTTAACGAAGAGGGAATCGCCTTTTACGATCGCTTCATCAACGACCTGATTGCCCGCGGTATTGAGCCGATGATTTGCCTCTACCACTTTGATATGCCGCTGGCGCTGGCGCAGGAGTACAACGGTTTTAACGATCGCCGCGTTATGGACGCGTTTATCCGTTATGGCAAAAAGATGATCGACTGCTATGGCGATCGCGTGAAGTACTGGCTGACGTTTAACGAGCAGAACATTTTCCATATGCCGGAAGCCTTCAGAATTTCCGGTTACATGAAAGGGGAGAAAACCCTGCGCGAACTGTATGAGCTCCAGCATCATACGATGGTGGCGCATATGGCTTTGACAGAATATCTGCACCAGACCAAACCGGGCAAGCTGATGGGCGGGATGCTGGCACACCAGCTTATCTATCCGACCACCTGCAAACCGCGCGATATCTTCTGTGCCCAACAGTATGACGAGTTCCTTAATCAAAACCTGTTGCGCGTCTTTGCAGGCCAGGGCTATAGCCCGGCGGTGATGGCTGTTGCCGAACAACAGGGCTTCGGGGATATCTACCATCCTGAGGATTTGGCGCTGCTGGCGCGTACCAAAAACGACTACGTGGCGTTCAGCTATTATGCCAGTAAAACCCTCGACAGCGACGCTATCCCGTATGGGACGCCGGTAAACTATTACCTGCTGCATGGCGACAAAAACAATCCGTACCTCAAAGCGACTGAGTGGAACTGGCAGATTGATCCGTTGGGCTTCCGCACCATTATCACCCGCTACTACAACGACTGGCGTCTGCCGGTATTCCCGATTGAGAACGGAATTGGGGTGATTGAATCCTGGGATGGCGTTAACCCGATTGACGATACCTACCGCGTTGATTATCACCGCGCGCATATCGAGGCAATGAAAGAGGCCATTTTTGAAGACGGGGCGCAGGTTATTGGCTATCTCGGTTGGGGTCTTATCGACATTCTGAGTTCGCAGGGCGACATGCGTAAACGGTACGGTGTGGTGTATGTGAACCGCGAGAATCATGACCTGCGGGATATGAAGCGCGTGCCGAAAAAGAGCTATGCGTGGTTAAAACAGGTTATCCATACCAACGGGCGCGAGATGTAAGTTGTACGCTGCCGGGCCGTTTTTGTGACTGATGAATGGGAATATCCGCTATGTCTGAAACAAAAATTACACCTGCGATGCAGTCCTTCGTCGACAGATTTGTTGAGTTTTCGGCACGCCTTGCCAATCAGGTGCACCTGCGTTCCTTGCGCGATGCCTTCGCCACGGTAATGCCCATTTTTATCCTCGCCGGTTTAGCGGTGCTGGTGAACAATGTGGTATTTCCGTGGCTATTTCACGGCGACACGCTGACGCAATTTAAAGTGTGGGGAGAGGCGATTATCAACGGTACGCTGAATATCGCCGCACTTTTGCTTGCACCGATGATTGCCTGGTCGCTGGCACGCAACATAGATTTCGACAACCCGGTTTCGGCAGTGGTTATCGCGGTCAGCAGTTTTATCATCATGATGCCAATGCATCTGCAACTTACCCCGGTCGGAAGCCAGACCACGGTCAACGTCACGCAGGTGCTGACGTTTGCCAACATCGGCTCCACCGGGATTTTTGCCGGCGTACTGATTGGTTTACTCTCGACGGAAGTGTTTATCGCCATTTCCCGACTGAAGGCACTGCACATCTCGCTGGGGGAAAATGTGCCGCCGGCGGTGAGTAAATCCTTTACCGCGCTGATCCCAACCATCCTCACGCTTTCGTTATTTGCCGTACTGGCCGCGGTGCTGGCAACCGTGATGCATACGGATCTTATCCATCTGATTACCACTTTTATTCAGCAGCCTTTGCGTCTGATTAACACCAGCCTGCCGGGCACTATTTTTATCTATAGCTTCGGTAATTTTTTGTTCACGCTCGGTATACATCAGTCGGTGGTAAACAGCGTGGTACTCGAGCCGTTCCTGCTGATTAATACCAATGAGAACATGCTGGCCTTCGCCAACGGTCAGCCGATCCCACATATCATCAACAATATCTTTGTGCCGACATTTGGCATGGTGGGCGGTACCGGCAGCACCATCTCACTGCTGATCGCTATTTTTGTCTTCTCACGGCAAAAATCAGCCAAACAGGTTGCACGCCTGTCTTTGGCACCAGGTTTATTCAATATCAACGAACCCGTGATTTTTGGTCTACCGATTGTATTTAACCTGCCGCTGATGATCCCGTTTGTCCTGTTGCCTGCCATTGGCATTTACTTTGCCTGGCTCTGTACGACGCTCGGGTTAATGTCACGTTGTGTGGTGATGATCCCCTGGACAACACCGCCTATTCTGAGCGCCTGGCTGGCGACGGCAGGGGACTGGCGGGCCGTGGTTGTGCAGTTGGCAATCATTGTATTTGGTGTATTCTTCTACCTGCCTTTCCTCAAGATTGCCGAGAGAGTGGCGTTAAGAAACAGCGGGACAGAAAACTAACGGAAGGAAAGGACGATGGCGGCGAAGTACATCACCATAGCGCGTGAAATTAAAAAACGTATTATCAGCCAACAGTATGCCGCCAATGAACCGCTGCCGGACCAGTTTGCGCTGGCAGCGGAGTTCAGTACCAGTCGTATGACTATTCAGCAGGCCATGCGGCAGTTGATTGTTGAAGGACTGGTGTATACCCGTCAGGGGCAGGGGACGTTCATCCGCAAGAATTTCCTGCAACTCTCGCAGTGGGATCTTTCAGGAAGCGACTACTTTGGCGCGACAAAAACCTGGGAGCATCTGGGCACGGTCAGCAGCCAGGTTGTCCATTTCGAACTGCGTTTTCCCAATGAGAAAGAACAAGCCTCTCTGATGATTAACGGTGATGCGCCCGTGTACGACTTTGTACGCCTGCGGTTGCTTAATGGCGAGCCAATGTCGCTGGATTCAACCGTAATGCCGCTCAATCTGGTGCCCGGCCTGAATAAAACACATCTGGAAAGCTCGGTATTTCAATACGTGCAGGAGACGCTGGGCCTGAAAATCATGGGATCGTACCGTGTGGTGCGTGCGCTAAAACCGAATGCACTGGATATGCAGCACTTGGTTTGTGAACAAACCGATCCGGTTCTGGAGGTTGAGCAGGTTATCTATCTGGAAGATGGTACACCGCTGGAGTATGCCCACTGTCACTATCGTTACGATCACGGCGGGATCGTGATCGTAAATAATGGGTAATGTGCTATTCAGCTTTCAGGCACACGACTCAAAGTAACTGTCAGTGTCTTTAATATAGAGATCGTTCTGGCATAAATAGTGGATCTGACCAGGCTTAAACGTAAATCGAATTTTTTGAAAGAGTGAACGTTTAATTTTACTGGTATTTGCGCGGGACAAACCGTAATCATGGATGATTTCATGAACAAAACGGATGCTCTGAGCCGAAACATAGACAGGCGTTTTGGTTAACTGAATAAGCTTACTGATCCAGATGTCATCCGCACGAGGACAGACTTTAAGGAAGTCCTCATTGTAGTGAAAATACTCCGGGATCATACTTTTCTTGAGCACCACACCACCCAGACCGGTGATGATATAGTCCTGCTCAATTACTTTCGGCACCGTAATTAACGGGAAATTGCGATAGGTATCGAGGATATCTTTCTTCTTCTTTACCGTCTTACGCACGCGGGCCGCGACAACACATTTTTGATTATGACGATAAAAGTCATCAAGAAGGGTTTGCGCCCAAATTTCGTTATAAATGGCATCGTCATCGGCATAGATCAGAATATCGTCATCCGTGGCAACTTGCAGTGCCGGGAATAATTTACGATAAGGTCCTGTATTCTTTACCCATTTAAAGACAAGGTTAGTGCCTGTCTGGCGGATTTTATCCGCCCACTCTGGCTCTTCAGTGATGCCATCGTCACTGAGATATGCTGTGCTGGAAACCCAAACAACAATTTGATCGACCCTGGTACTCTGGTTCGCAAGTGACCACACTGTTTGCGAACAGAGATAAAGGCGCGATTTTGTTGTTGTTAAGTTAATACTGATCATCGTGACTAAGCGGGCTCCAGAAAGAATTTACAACCCTACAAAATGCAGAAAAAGCTGATTTTATAAGTTGGCGCATGATAGCACTTAGATGAAAAGAAGTAACCCCGAAGCTTTAGCAGAAAATGGCGGCAATGGGGGATATAGCAATTAATGTCTTTTAGCCGTGGCAGGAATGTGGGATCGCGCAAATAAAAAACCCCGACAGCGCGGGGTTTTTCGGATTATCTAAATAGCGGGTGTATTTAGTTTAAACGCACAGGCATCCCGGAACGGTTTTGAACTGCCTGGTCAACAACCGTGGATTCTACGTCAGCCTGAGAAGTCACAGATTGTACTGCGCTGTTCAGCGTAATTGGCACGATTTCGTTGTTGTTGAACTGGTCTTCGCTAGTAGACAGCGGGTTGTGAACCTCGATGTAACGGCTGCCGTCCGGCTCGGAAGTGGCTTTTACAGGCTCGTTGATGAACTGCACGCGAGTTCCGACCGGTACGTTTTCGAACAGGAACTTGATGTCGTCGTTACGCAGACGTACACAACCGTGGCTCACACGCAGGCCGATACCAAAGTTGGCGTTGGTCCCGTGAATCGCATACAGACGGCCGATGTACAGGGCATACAGACCCATTGGGTTATCCGGGCCTGCCGGTACAACGGCTGGCAGCGGCTCGCCTGCGGCAATATATTCCGCGTGCATTTTCGCCGTTGGGGTCCAGGTTGGGCCTGCTTTCTTACGCTCAACTTTGGTGGTCCAGTTCAGCGGGGTGTCTTTACCCAACTGGCCGATACCGATAGGCAGCACGATCACGGTGTTGGTGCCTTTCGGGTAGTAGTACAGACGCATTTCGGCGCTGTTGATCACAATACCTTCATGCACGGTATCTGGCAGGATCAGCTGCTGCGGGATGTTTAGTACGGTGCCGGCTTTTGGCAGGTACGGGTCAACACCCGGGTTTGCTTCCAGCATGTTTGACAGGCCGAGCTGGTATTGTGCAGCAAAATATTCCAGTGGCTGGGAGTTACCCTCTTCAACGGTGACAACCTGGTTTTGACCCACCAGACGGCTACCGTCTGTCGGCAGAGGATAAGTCACCGCAGAAGCGGTTTTGCAAAAACCTACTACGGCTAACGCCGCCGCAAAAAGCGTTTTTAATTTCATGTTCATGTTGTGCGAGGTATCTGAGCCACTCTGGCGATTAGTTGATAAGTCTGAATCTGTGATGGGAGCGCATTATATGTGCATTCCCTCTCGCAGGGAATTCAGATGTGTACGAAATCACACTTTTTTCGATTTTGTTAAAGTTTAGTGGAAAGCTGCAACACGGGATCTCATTTCGGAATTGTGGCATAATGCCGTGTTTATCACACTTTTCGCAGGAATCTCCCGTGTTAGTTACCAGCAACGTCACTATGCAGTTTGGCAGTAAGCCGCTGTTCGAAAATATTTCCGTCAAATTTGGCGGCGGCAACCGTTACGGCCTGATTGGTGCCAACGGTAGCGGAAAATCCACCTTTATGAAGATCCTCGGCAGCGATTTAGAGCCGACGCTTGGCAACGTATCGCTCGATCCTAACGAGCGTATCGGTAAGCTGCGTCAGGATCAGTTTGCCTTCGAAGAGTTCACCGTGCTTGATACGGTGATCATGGGACACGCGGAGCTGTGGGAAGTGAAGCAGGAGCGCGATCGTATCTACGCGCTGGCTGAAATGAGTGAAGAAGATGGCTACAAAGTGGCCGATCTTGAAGTGCTGTATGGTGAAATGGATGGCTACTCTGCGGAATCACGCGCGGGTGAGCTGCTGCTGGGCGTCGGTATTCCTGTTGAACAGCATTACGGCCCGATGAGCGAAGTCGCACCGGGCTGGAAGCTGCGTGTGCTTCTGGCGCAGGCGCTGTTCTCTAACCCGGACATTCTGCTGCTCGACGAACCAACGAACAACCTGGACATCGACACCATCCGCTGGCTGGAGCAGACGCTCAACGATCGCGACAGCACCATGATTATCATTTCGCACGACCGTCACTTCCTGAACATGGTCTGTACGCATATGGCGGATCTGGACTACGGCGAGCTGCGCGTTTACCCGGGCAACTACGACGAATACATGACAGCGGCAACCCAGGCCCGTGAGCGTCTGCTGGCCGATAACGCCAAGAAAAAAGCACAGATTGCTGACCTGCAATCCTTCGTCAGCCGCTTCAGCGCCAACGCCTCTAAATCGCGTCAGGCAACCTCTCGCGCCCGTCAGATTGATAAGATCAAGCTCGATGAAGTGAAAGCCTCCAGCCGTCAGAACCCGTTCATCCGCTTCGAGCAGGACAAGAAACTGTTCCGTAACGCGCTGGAAGTGGAGGCCCTCACCAAAGGCTTCGAAAACGGTCCACTGTTTAAAAACTTCAACCTGCTGCTGGAAGTGGGCGAGAAGATCGCCATTCTGGGTGCTAACGGCGTGGGTAAATCCACCATGCTGAAAACGCTGGTCGGCGAGCTGCAGCCGGATAACGGAACCGTGAAGTGGTCCGAAAACGCGCAGATTGGCTACTACGCGCAGGATCACGAATACGAGTTTGAAAACGATCTGACGGTCTTCGACTGGATGAGCCAGTGGAAGCAAGAAGGCGATGACGAGCAAGCAGTGCGCAGCATTCTGGGGCGTTTGCTGTTCAGCCAGGACGATATCAAGAAGCCAGCGAAAGTGCTCTCCGGTGGTGAGAAGGGGCGTATGCTGTTCGGTAAGCTGATGATGGAAAAACCGAATATTCTGGTGATGGATGAACCGACCAACCACCTGGATATGGAATCTATCGAATCGCTGAACATGGCGCTGGAAATGTATCAGGGTACGCTGATCTTCGTTTCCCACGACCGTGAGTTCGTGAGCTCGCTGGCAACCCGCGTGATTGAGATTACGCCTGAGCGCGTGGTGGACTTCACCGGTAACTATGAAGATTACCTGCGCAGTAAAGGTATCGACGGCTAAAAAAAAGCCCGGTGGCGCTACGCTTACCGGGCCTACGAGTTAGTTTGTAGGCCGGGTAAGGCGAAGCCGCCACCCGGCAATGTTCAGAGTTCCCACTCACCCCTTTCAACACCATTCACCAGCAGTTTGCGTTTTTCCCCTGCCGGTAACGACACCTTCAGCGCTTTCCATGCCGGACGATAATCCCCACGCGCATTGACCTTCAGGTTAATGGTTGCGCCATCGCACACCATTTCCCACTCAACCCACAGTGCATTACCTTTCTGATAACCCCAGCTTTCGCCGTCATCTTCAAACACCAGGCCGGTCGTCGTACCCACGCCTTTCACCGGGAACAGTTTCAGTTCGCGGGTATCGTCTTTTTCGGTGCTCACATGGGTAATACGTTCGCTAAGCGGCAGACCAGCCCCGGCGCGTACCAACAACGGCAGTTTTTCTAGCGGCGCATCGCGGGTGATCCACTGGCCGCCAGAGAACCACTCGTGGGTGTAAAAATCATACCAGCCGGTTTCGTTATCCGGCAGCCAGACGCGACGTTCGCGCTGCCCGGCTTCGACCACGCTCGCCACCAGCACATCGCGGCCCAGCAAGAAGTCATCGCACTCTTCAAAGGTCTGAACATCATGTTCATGATCGAGGAAGGTTGGGCGCAACATCGGTTCATCGTCCGCATGTGCCTGCCAGAGCAGGGTATAAAGGTAAGGCAGCAGGCGATAACGCAGTTCAATGGCGCTACGGATTGCAGGCGTCACACCCGGATACATCCACGGTTCGTTCACCGTATGATCGTCATTCCATGAGTGAATGGTAAAACGGGGGTGCATCACACCGTTTTGTACCCAGCGGACAAACAGCTCAGCGTCTGGTTTATCCCCGGAGAAACCGCCGACATCATGGCCCACGTTAAACAATCCGGACAAGCTCATCCCCAGCCCCATACGAGTGTTAAAGCGTAGCGTGTCCCAGTTGGTGCGGTTATCGCCACTCCAGCTCTGCACGTAGCGCTGCATCCCGGCACAACCGGAGCGGGAGATCAGATACGGGCGTTTATCCGGGGCAAAACGCTGCTGCGCTTCCAGCGAGGCGCGCATCATCAGCAGCGGCATCACCGGGCGAATATGCTTGATGGCGATCTCCTTGCCGAAACCAAAGCAACGTGCTTCGCCGTCCCACACTTCATATTCGTTATTGTCGTTCCAGGTGGAGTCGATCCCCATTTCCAGTAGCTGTGTGGTCACGCCGTTCTGCCACCACTGCACCGTCTGAGGGTTGGTAAAGTCGAGGTGCGATCCTTCGTCATCCCAGAAGCTGGAGCGTTCTGGTGCATCGGTTTCTGAATCGCGAATGAACAGGCCGCTTTCAGCGACTTCGTTATAGCGCGGATGATCCTGCAACAGGCACGGTTTGATGTTCGCGGCAAGCTTCAGTCCCGCATCGTGGAATGCCTGGCTCATCACTTTCGGCTGCGGCACCTTGTCGTAATTCCAGTTAAAGACGTAACGCTTGCCGTTAATGGAGGTATAACCCGACGACAGCTGGAACGAGTCGCATGGAATGGCGTGCTCTTCGCACAGGCGGATAAAGTTCATCAGCTGGTTTTGCGCGTCCGGCGCATCGGTGTAATGCATGGTTGAACCGCTGTAACCCAGGCTCCATTTTGGCCCAAACAGCGTTTTCCCGGTCAGGCGCACGAAGGCTTTGGTGATATCCAGTACCTTTTTGCCGGTAAAGATGTAGTAATCGATGTCGCCTGCTTCCGCCTGCCAGCGGCGATAGGCGGTGTGGTAGTTGTCGATTTCGTTACCCAAATCCAGCCAGCAGCTGCTCAGGTTGTCATAAAACAGGCCGTAACTCACGTCATCACGACGGGCGATAGTGAACGGAATATGTTTGTAGAGCGGGTCGGTACTGACCGCGTTATAGCCCATTGCGTCAAGGTTACGCATCTCATAGCGCTTACCGTTACGCTGTAAATCACCGGCTTTTTCACCCAGACCGTAGAAACGCTCGTCTTTACGACGGCTCAGGTAGTGCGCGACGCCATCACCATGGGCGTTCAGCAGATAGGCGCTGGTCGGGCGGTCATTCACCAGCGGCTTCCACTCGCCCGCTTCATTTCGGTAATGCCACTCCAGCCATAGCGGCTGATGCACTGTCACACGCAGCTGTTCCGTGGCGACCATCAGGGTATCGCCCTGTTGTGTCAGCGTCCAGGCAGGGCAGGAAAAACCGCTGAGATCGTCGCGGCGACGGCCTTCCCACGGCACATCTTTCTCTGGCGCGATGCTCCAGGTGCGGTCCAGTGCCAGCTCGCCTTTGCGTTTAATCAGCACGCGGAACAGGTTCTCTTCCAGCACATACAGACACAGGCGGTGCTGATTATCCACCACCAGTTCCAGATGGTTTGCCGACTGCTTATCTACGGTCCAGCTTTTCAGGGTTTTCATATGCAATACATCCACTATCAGGCGCGTTTAGCGCGACGTTCAGCAATAAATGCCACCAGGAAAACAGCGCCAATCAGGTCAAAGAAACCCATGGCAATGAATAGCGGGTTAAAGCCGATTTTGTCGGCGGTAACACCAATCAAAAGAGAGAACAGGAAACTGGCGATCCACGCCGCCGATCCGCGCATCCCGTTGACGGTGGCCATCTGGCCCTTATCAAATGACTCCACCACCAGAGCGCTTAACATGCAGGAGATAATCTGATGCCCAAAACCCCCGATGGAGATCAGCACAATAGTGATATACGGGTCGCGGGTAATGGCGACGATACCTAATGAGATCATCAGGAACGCGCCGGTAACGGAGCTGGCCACCACCGAGTTCACGCGGGAGCAACCGAACAGCCGGGTATACAGACGCGTGAGATAACCACTGGCCACGCTGCCGAGATCTGCGGCAAGGAACGGCAGCCAGGCGAACATCGCAATCTGCTTCAGGTCCATGCCGTGCTCTTTGGCAAGGTACAGTGGCACCCAGAAACTCAGCACCGCCCAGGCCGGCTCAGCCATAAATGCCGGAATAGCGATACCGTAAAAACGTTTGTTTTTAGAGACGGTTTTAAGAGCGGTCAGGAACGGCAGTTTCACCGCGGGTGGTTCGTTATCCTGCTTGATAAACGCCAGCTCATCTTTGCCAAGATTCGGGTGTTGTTCCGGGTTGTGGTAGAACGCCCACCAGAGGATCACCCACAGCAGCGCCAGCACGCCGGTGAACATAAATGCACCCTGCCAGCCGAACGAGGCATGGGCAAAGTAGATAATCGGTGGCGCAAGCATCGCGCCAATCGAAAAGCCGACACCCGCCCAACCGGCGGCCACAGGGCGTTCAGATTTCGGGAACCATTCACCGATGGTTTTGGCGTTCGCCGGGGTGGCAGCCGCTTCCGAGGCCCCCATAAAGAAGCGCAGGATCGCAAGATGCAGCCAGCTTCCGGCTCCCGCATGGAAAATACACATCAGCGCCCAGAGACCCGCACAGACCATAAAGCCAATCTTCAGGCCGATGACATCAATCAGCCAGCCACACAGCGGCTGGAAAATGGTGTAGGCAATCTGGAACGCGCCCACTATCCAGGAGTATTGCTCGGTGGTGATGCCCAGGCTCTCTTTCAGCTCAGGTGCAAGAATTCCCAGTGAGTTACGGGTGATGTAGTTGACGGTGACGCCAAGTAAAAACAGGGCCAGTACGTACCAGCGCAGGTTTTTAATGACCCGGCGGGTTTTACTTGCCGTTGCAGTGTTATTGATATCCTGACTCATTTCTCTCTCCACTAGAGGGACGGTAGGGGGCAGACGTTTCGGATGTCACACACATTTTTATATGACTTTGATAGTTATCCGTTTTGCTGATAAAAGTTGCTATACAACTAGTATGGAAGCTGTGTGACAAATTCACATTAAGGGAGAAAATAGGCAGGCAATAGCGGATTTTGTGCAAGCTTTCTCATAACTGGCCGCAATCATTTGGCATTATTGTATTTAACGCACTGTTTACCTGATATTCACGTTATGAAAATTTTTTCATTTCGCAAATGGAGCGAGATCACAAAATGGATAAAAGACTAAAAATCGCTGAAATTGCTGCCCGCACTCAGCTTTCCATTAGTACGGTTTCGCGGGTGCTGGCAGGCAAGGCGAACACCAGTGAAAAAGCGCGCTGCAAAGTGCTGGAGTGCGCGCGGGCACTGGGCGTGATGGATGGCATGGCAGCGGGCAGACTGCTGCTGAACAGCCTGATGGTCTTTGCGCCGCAGCGAGCATTTGATGAGCGGTCCGACATCTTTTACTACCGGGTTATCCAGAGTGTGAGTAAAGGGCTGGCGTCTCATGAAGTCCGGCTGCGCTATTGCGCGCTGGAAGAGAACGACAGTGACGCCCAGCTGTTTCTGGCACGCATGAATGAAGCCGATACGCAGGCTGCGATTTTACTGGGGATAGACGACCCGCATATCCACGATCTCGCGGTGGATGTGGGTAAACCTTGTATGCTGATCAACTGCCGCGATCGTCTGATGCGTCTGCCCGCGGTTGCCCCTGACCACCGGGCCATCGGTGAACGCGCGGCTGAGTATCTGTTTGAAATGGGGCACCGTGAAGTGATGACTGTGTTGTGCCTGCGTCGTTACACCATGGAGCTACGTCTGGCGGGCATTCGTGAAGCGTGGCAATACCATAATCTGAAATTTACGGACAAGCGTGACCTGTTGGTGGTACCAAGCTTTAGCGCGAAAGAGACCGAACAGTTGGTCAGCGAATGGCTCCGTCAGCGAGAGGGGAAAGACCTGCCCACGGCGTTTTTAGTTGGCGGTGATTTTATGGCTGCGGGAACCATAAGCGCCTTGCAAAAGCACGGGCTGCGTGTTCCGCAGGATGTGTCGGTGATGAGTATTGATGGTTTTAATCTGGCGGCCATCCAGGATGTGCCACTCACGGCGATACACGTTCCACGCGATGAGCTCGGGACAGAAGCGGTGCATATGCTTCAGCAGCGACTGATGCGCCCGACAGCGCCGATTGGTACGTTATTGTTAAATGGGACGCTGACGATTCGGGAATCAGTACGGCGGATACGTCAGGGGAAACGACGCACCGCCGTTGAGCGGGAAGGGTTATACGACAGTTAGACCATGCCCAGCGCACGCTTACCGTGGATATTCAGGTCATTCACGGTAAAGCGATCCTGCCAGGTGGTTTCATAATCTTCACGCGGGAAATCACCCGGAGATGCGCCGGTTTCCAGCGCCGCTTTCACCTTTTTCGCATAGGCGAGGTTTTTCTCACACATCGGCGCGGCAGGGATATACATCACGTTACCCCAGCCTTGTTGTTCCTCAACCGGGGCGACGGAGTGGATCACGTCACAGTGCCACCAGACAGAATCACCCGCTTCCAACGCCGGAATGCTGGTTAACGCTTCGATTAACAACGGATGCCATTTTTCAGAGATCGGCAGCACGCGACCTGGCGCCACGCCACAAAGTTCATCTTCCGGTACGTCGTCCAGCAGTGGGCGCAGCAGAATGTAAGCCATCGCTTCCGGGATAGGCACTACGTGCAGCAGGCCCTGGCCCGGGATCATATCCGACAGTGCCGTCCAGCCCTGGAAGGTGCGGAACACAGAACACTTCGTGGTGTTATCTACAGTGTACTCTTCCACTTCCGTACGGTGCGCAGCATTCCACGGATCGTATTTTTCCACATTGCCATCAAACACGCGAGCGAACACCTGCTGATAAGCCGGCAGCAGCCAGCGCTCAAGCGCACCGGAATCGGTGTGCGCGCCCAGGCCTTTGGAGGTGGTTCCCGGCGGGCGGCGGCGAATACGGTCAGGGTAAATGACGCTCACATCCGGATTGAACCACTGTTTACCGTTGCTTTCGAATGTCCATAAACGGTTCAGGAACGATTGTACCTGCGCCATCTCTTCGCTCTGGCGGGCCTGCATCTGCGCCTGGGACCAGTAAATAGGGTAAATCTCCGGGCGGGAAGCCGTTAAGGTGCCGAAGAAGTTATCGCCCGGGCCTTTATAGACATCATCAAACTGATTGAGATCGAGGTAGTCGAGCATCGAGTTATCCCATGCCAGCGCCTGCTCGCGAGGGAAGTGACCTTTGATCACCGCACAGCCACGGCGTTTTACTGCGTCCCGCTGTGCATCCGTGATCTGACTGTTTTTGACATCCGCAAACGGGATCACCGGCCAGACGGACTCGCCCTTATTTTTCAGCGCGTTAATCTCTGCCACACGGGTGGCGATTTTATCACTGAGCTTATCGAACACCGCCTGAACGTCACCGATCTGCGCACGTAACTCACGTTTCATCTGACGGATTGCTGCTTTGTGGTCCGCAGGCAAAATTTCACTGGTAAACGTCAACGTCATAACTGCCTCGCATCTTTCATTCGAAAGTAAAAGTGTCTACAAGTGATACTTTAAGTTAAAAAAAAGTTAATGCAAGTTTAAAAACTTGACGTGCAGCACAGGATGGAAAAAGAGTGAGGTGCCGGGGCAAGTACCCCGGCGGAAGGCAATCAGAGGTCGAACGGGGAATGTGTGTCGAGCACGGCCTGAATGACATTCAGCGCGCCCTGATGGTTGTTATCGTCGGTGCTATAGCGGCTGATGTCTTTAATGCTCTGTGCGGCGTTGCCCATCGCAAACGAGAATTTCACCAGCTTCAGCATTTCTGCATCGTTGCCGCTGTCGCCGATGGCTACGCACTCCTGCGGGGAGATTTTCCAGCGTTTCAGCAGTCGGCTAATGCCGTTGGCTTTGTGCAGGCCCGGGATAATCAAATCAACAAAGCCGAAGCCGCTGGTGACAGGTTTCATAATACCGTCCAGCGAGACATGCAGTTTGTCGATAAGGTTCGGGATATCGCTGTCCGGCAGGTTCAGGGAGAACTTAAACAGAATGTCGTCGATTTCTCGGTAATCGCTGATGCGTTTTAAGCGGTGATAGTGCTTTGACATCAGTTTAACGAATTCCTCGGGGGCCTGATCGCTGACGTAAGCACTTTCGAGCCCGCAGGCCACGAAATTCAGCCCTTTGTCTTTCAGCAGCTCGCCGACGACGATTTGCGACTCATGACGGGTGAGCTCGCCGTGGAAAATTTGTTCGCCATGATCGAAAACCAGAGCGCCGTTTTCCGCCACGAAGGAGATCTGCTCTTTCAGCTCCGGGAAGAAGGAGATGAGCTGGTAATACTGGTTTCCGCTGGCGACAACGAATTCAATATTACGGGCTTTAAGCTGCTCAAACTGTGCCTGAAAGCGGTCTCTGTCGTACTGCTTGGCATCATCAAGGAAAGTTCCGTCCATATCGGTGACGATAACTTTAACGGTCATACTGTGCTCCTGGGTCACTGCGTTTGAAACATTCTAATAACAAGGTGACGGGGAGCACAAATTTAATTTCGAATGAAAGTCAGTAAGCCGGGTGGCGGCTTCGCCTTACCCGGCCTACGGGGAGAAGATGTAGGCCCGGTAAGCGCAGCGCCACCGGGCATTTTTTTACAGCGTATGTTCCGTACGCGCAATAATATCGTCCTGCGCATCCGGCGACAGGGCGGTAAAGAACGCCGAGTAACCGGCGACACGCACCACCAGGTCACGGTACTGATCTGGGTGTTTCTTCGCTTCCATCAGCGTTTCGCGCGACACGATGTTGTACTGAATATGCCAGCCTTTATGCACCTCGAAGAAGGTACGCAGCAGGACCATCAGTTTCTGGCGGTCGCTATCGTTTTCCAGCGTTGCCGGGTTCAGCTTCTGGTTTAACAGTACCCCGCCCAGAATCGCTTCAGTCGGCAGCTTGCCTACGGAGCCAATCACCGCCGTTGGGCCAAGATGGTCAGTGCCGGAAGCCGGGCTTGCGCCTTCCGCCAGTGGCGTATGCGCTTTACGACCATCAGGCGTTGCCATCGTCGCCGCGCCGAACGGTACGTTAGCCGAAATGGAAGATGTCCCGGCGTAGTAGTTACCGCCAATTGGGCCGCGGCCGTAGCGCGGGTTGTGGTACTGCTTAAGTTCCGCAATGTAGGTTTCATACGCACGGGTTAACAGTAAATCGACGCTGTCATCGTCGTTACCGTATTTCGGCGCACCGTTGATCAGGCGCTGGCGCAACTGCTCGTGGGTTAACCCTTCGTAATCGTCTGCAAGTGCTGCCGCCAGTTGCTGCTGGCCGATGACACCCTGCTCGAAGACCAGCTTTTTAACGGCTGACAGGCTGTTGCCGAGGTTGGCAATACCCACCTGTAGACCGGAAACCCAGTCGTACTTCGCACCGCCTTGCTTAATGCTTTTCGCGCGCTCGATACAGTCATCCACCAGGGCAGAACAGAGAATATCGTGGACGTTCTCCTCCAGCATGGTGTCTACCACATACTCAATCTCGATGGATTTACGGGTGTAGTAACGAATCTGGGTATCCCAGGCGGCCATCACTTCGTCGAAGTTGTTGAAGTTACCGGCGGAAAGCGCTTTTTCCTGCGGCAGGAATACTTTACCGCTGGTGGCATCACGACCGCCTTCCAGCGCGGCCAGCATCACGCGCGCAAAGTTAATAAAGCTCATCCCGGTGCAGCGATAGCCCCATTTGCCACCGACGGCGGTTTCGATACAGCCAATCGCTGCATAATCGTAGGCATCGTCTTTTTCAACGCCGAGTTTGATGAATTCCGGGATCACGATTTCATCGTTGTTAAAGGCTGGCATCCCGAAACCACAGCGGATCACCTGCACGCAGGCGTCGAGGAAATCGTTGCTCATCCCCGCATGGTAACGCACGCTCAGGTTAGGCTGGGTAGAGCGCAGACGGCCGCAGGATTCGAGAATGGCGTAAGAGAGCGGGTTCACCGCATCCATCGGCTCGCCGTTCACCAGTTTCTGACCACCGATGGTGACGTTCTGGTACAGCGGGCTGCCCGCAGACGCTTTCGAGTGCGAGCCAGAGCGGATCTTGTTCACTTCCAGCAGCTTCAGCCAGCAGCTGTGCAGCAGCTCAATGGCGTGCTCGCGATCGAGAGACTGGTTCAGTTCGACATCGCGACGATAGTAAGGGTACAGATACTGATCCATACGGGCGAACGACACGGAGTGGCCGTTGGACTCAATTTGCTGGATAAGCTGGATGAAATAGCACAGTTGCAGCGCCTGCCAGAAGGTTTTTGGCGGTTCGTGGGCAATCACATCGCAGTTTTCAGCCATTGCCAGCAGTTCGTCGCGGCGGCTTTCACGGGTTTCGGTTGACGCCATTTCACGTGCCAGCGCGGCAAAACGTGCAATGTGCAGGCTGACCGCTTCCAGAACAATATCAATCGCTTTCAGGAACTGATCGCCATGCAGATCGTCCAGTACGGTCAGGTTAATGCGGGTGCGGCGTTCGGCAACTTTGGCACGCATCCCGTCCAGGCCTTTCTCCAGCACCAGCGGGAAGTTCACGGCCAGGTGCGCGTCACCGGATGTCATATTGCCTTCTGCCTTGATGATGCCGGTTTCCAGCAAGCCTTTTTGCTCGTCGGTGAACATGCCGTAGCAGCGATCCTGCACCGTCTGCCCACGCCACCATGGGCAAATTTCATGCAGCACGCGTTTGTTCTCTTCGCTTACCGCAAAACCTGCCCCCGGACGATCCGCCAGGTCATCAATCTCTTTTTCAATCCAGGAAACGGTGTATTCCGGGAAGATTGGCGCCGCGCGGACTTCACTTGCCTGGTTACCGATGATCAGCTCATCGTGTTTGATCCAGATGGTGCGTTGCGCCAGGTGATGCGCCAGCGCCAGCGCACGACGTACCGGGATCGGCTTGTCCATGTGCTGCTGATATATCTCGGTGTAGTGCTGTGCGCGCTCGGTACAGACCGGCGGCTTAACAATGTGCACCAGTGCGGTTTTGTGTGCCTTAATACGGTCATTGAGGGTGTTGAGATTCAGGGTAGTCATAAGTTTATCCTCGTAAGGTCGCGGTTAACCCTTTCCGGCAGGCGTACTGTTGCGCGAAATCCAGCAGCGCAGGGTTATCCAGCGGTTTATCAGGGGCAGAGTAGGGTTGGCTGAGCAGGGTGTATTTGTTCATGCCCAGCGTGTGATACGGCAGAAAATGAATATCGCGGACGTTCAGTTCATCGGCG
This sequence comes from Enterobacter sp. C4G1, assembly GCF_052886895.1. Lineage (NCBI taxonomy): Bacteria > Pseudomonadati > Pseudomonadota > Gammaproteobacteria > Enterobacterales > Enterobacteriaceae > Enterobacter > Enterobacter sp. C4G1. The sequence goes on from NZ_JBQVVV010000001.1 coordinate 2,534,487, forward strand.
GCGAAATTTGTGATGGCGGTGATGGAGGCCTCATCGGCGTTAAAGCCCTGGATCAGCGGCACGCGAATGGTGAGCTGTTTTCCGGCAGCGGCAAGGCGCTTAAGGTTATCCAGCACGCGTTTGGCCGAGCCGTCCGTCCACTGTCTGAAGACCTCGCCATCCACGTGCTTCAGGTCAGCCAGGAACAGATCGACATAGGGTAAGGATGGCTCGATATAGTGCCAGGGCACGTGAAGACAGGTTTCAACCGCGGTATGAATTCCCTGTTCGTGGCTGGCTTTAAACAGTGTGTGCGCCAGCTCCGGGCTCATAAAGGGTTCGCCGCCAGAGAGAGTGAGCCCGCCACCGCTGCGGTCGTAAAAGGGTTTATCGCGCAGCACGGTCGCCATAATCTCCTCGACCTGCTGTTCTTCACCGCAGACGGTGAGAGCCTGAGTCGGGCAGCAATCGGTGAGGGCGTCCAGCGTTTCTGCGTTCAGTTTTTCGCGGTGAATGAGCAGCCCATTTAATGCCCGCTCAATATACCCCGGGGCAGCCTGCTGACACAGGTCGCAGCCGTCCAGGCACAGACGAGCGTCGAACAGCACGTCCCGGGTACGGGAGCGGCTTTCCGGGTTCTGACACCAGCGGCAGCCCAGGGAGCAGCCTTTCAGGAACACCACGGTACGAATACCAGGGCCATCGTGGGTAGAATAACGCTGTATATTGAAGATCATTGCTTCACCTCTCATCTTGCATATGAAGATTAAATTACTTTCGAATGAAAGTTATCTTGATGCAGGTCAACTCTTGAGCGGGTTTTGCCGTGGTAGGGTAAATGCAGGCTAATTTTGAGGGTTACATCATGGAACTTTATCTCGACACATCCGACGTTGCGGCAGTCAAAAAACTGGCCCGCATCTTCCCGCTGGCTGGCGTAACCACTAACCCGAGCATTGTCGCGGCAGGTAAAACACCGCTGGATGTTTTACTGCCCGAGCTGCACGACGCGCTGGGTGGCAAAGGTCGCCTGTTTGCACAGGTAATGGCGACTACCGCAGAAGGCATGGTGGAAGATGCGCGTAAACTGCGTGCCATTATTAATGATCTGGTGGTAAAAGTGCCGGTGACGGCAGAAGGGCTGGCGGCAATCAAAATGCTTAAAGCTGAAGGTATTCCAACGCTTGGCACGGCGGTATACGGTGCCGCACAGGGGATGTTGTCCGCGCTGGCGGGTGCTGAGTATGTTGCGCCTTACGTTAACCGTGTGGATGCGCAGGGCGGGGACGGTATCCAGACTGTTGTGGAGTTACAGCAGTTGCTGTCGCTTCATGCTCCACAGTCCAAAGTGCTGGCCGCCAGTTTCAAAACGCCGCGTCAGGCGCTGGACTGCCTGCTGGCGGGTTGCGAGTCAATTACGCTGCCGCTGGATGTGGCGCAGCAGTTTATCGCATCACCGGCTGTAGATGCGGCGATTGTGAAGTTTGAGCAGGACTGGCAGGGGGCATTTGGACGGACGTCTATCTGACGGGTGCGGCCTGATGCCCTCACCCCAACCCTCTCCCACAGGGAGAGGGAGCAAACATTAAAACGGCAACCTGAAGGTTGCCGTTTGCTTTAACCTCCGCAAACCTCACACCCCGGATTACGCATCAGCTTCATCTCGCGGAACTGGCAGGTCATCGCGTCATACATCACGATTTTGCCTGCCGCAGGCGTGCCGTAGCGGGTCAGTACCTTGATCACTTCCATCGCCTGCATTGAGCCAATTACACCCACTAACGGTGCCATCACTCCCGCTTCCACACAGGTGAGTGCATTCTCACCAAACAAGCGACTCAGGCAGCGGTAGCAGGGCTCGCCTTCGGCGTAAGTGAACACGCTGATTTGCCCTTCCATACGGATTGCCGCCCCGGAAACCAGCGGTGTTTTATGGGCAAAACAGCCCGCATTGAGCTGATTACGGATCGTCACGTTATCGGTGCAGTCCAGCACCAGGTCATGCCGGGCGATTTGCGCGAACAGCGCGTCTTCATCCAGCATGGCGTTAATAAGGGTGAACTGAACGTGGGGATTGATGCGTGTAAGTGCCGTTTTTGCTGATTCGACTTTGGCTTCGCCGAGCGTGGCATCGCTGTGCAGCGTCTGGCGTTGCAGATTTGACAGCGATACGGTGTCAAAATCCAGCAGCGTCATGTTGCCGACACCTGCTGCGGCAAGATACTGTGCGGCGGCACAGCCCAGACCACCCAGCCCCACTACCAGCACACTGGCGGCTTTAAGCGCTTCCTGGCCGTCGAAATCAAAACCGCGCAGCACAATCTGGCGGTTGTAGCGCAGCATCTCCTGATCGCTCAGTTCCATCGTCATGATTAGCCCCCGAACAGGTGGTTAAAGGTTTCCACCTCGACCCATTCACCCGCTTCCACATGACCGCGTTCGCTCTCGAGCACGATAAAGCAGTTGCCCTGGCTAAAGGAGCTGAAAATATGCGAACCCTGATGCCCCGTGGTGCTCACTTCCAGCTCGCCATCAGCGTTACGTGCCAGAATACCACGCTGGAAATCAAGACGACCCGGTGACTTCTTCAGACGGGTCGCCGCACGCACGCGCAGGCGTGCCGGAAGCGGGCTGGCGTTATTGCCCGACAGTTTTGCCAGCAGCGGCTGCACCAGCTGATAGAAGGTCAGGGCTGCGGATACCGGGTTACCCGGCAGGCCGCAGAACCAGCTGCGCTCCAGCTTGCCAAAGGCGAAGGGTTTACCCGGTTTGATGGCCAGTTTCCAGAAGCCGATTTCGCCCAGCTCTTCAAGAATGGTTTTGGTGTAATCCGCTTCGCCAACAGACACACCGCCGGAACTTATCACCACATCCGCGCATTTATCCGCTTCAATAAAAGCGGCTCGTAGCTTTTCGGGATCGTCAGGAATAATGCCCAGGTTGACTACTTCACAGCCAAGCTGTTCCAGCATCAGGTGCACCGCCAGGCGGTTGGTGTCGTAGATCTGCCCCTCCTGCAGCGGCTGACCTGGCAGTTGCAGCTCATCGCCGGTGGAAAAGACTGCAACGCGCACGCGACGGATAACGTCGATGTCGGCGATACCCAGTGACGCCAGCACGGGCAGCTCCGCTACCGTCAGTTTTTGCCCGGTGCTGAAAACGGTCGCGCCAAGCGTAATATCTTCACCCGTGCGGCGGATGTTCTGGCCTGCCTTGACGCTGGCGGTAAAACGCACGCCCTCGTCGGTTTGTTCTGTCTCTTCCTGCATCACCACAGCATCGCAACTGGCTGGCACTGGCGCGCCGGTCATGATCCGGATGCAGCTCCCGGCAGGCCATTCACCGTTAAACGGCTGGCCCGCAAAGGCTTTACCCGCCACCGGAAGCGCCAGACCCGTCTGGATATCCGCCAGGCGTACCGCGTAACCGTCCATCGCGGAGTTATCGAATCCCGGCACATTGAGCGGAGAAACGATATCGCGCGCCGCAATGCGACCGAAACAGCGTACTAAGGGCAGCGTTTCGTGGTCTTGCAGCGGGGAAATGCGGTCGAGCATCTGGGTCAGTGCCGTGTCGAGCGGCATCAGTCCGGCGGTAAAATCCATGGGTGGCTCCTGCGGAGTAACAACGAAAGCGCTCATTATGGCAGAAAAGTGCCACTAACTGTATGACCCGATGGGTGTACCCTTTACATCACCGTGGCGTCTTTCTATATTCAAAAATTATCTGAAGAATCAGCAACGATAATGATATTTATAGAAAAAGCCGCTGGTCAGGCGAGTGGGTGAGGCGAAATGGTTAATGCGGTAATCGCAATTCATGGCGGCGCAGGGGCAATCACCCGTGCGCAGCTCAGTCCCGAGCAGGAAAAGCGTTATATTGACGCGCTTTATAATATTGTGGAAACAGGGCAGCGAATGCTGGAAGCGGGCGAGAGCGCGCTGGATGTTGTGACCGAAGCTGTTCGTCTGCTGGAGGAGTGTCCGCTGTTTAATGCCGGGATTGGTTCGGTGTTTACCCGCGACGAAACGCACGAGCTTGATGCCTGTGTGATGGACGGCATCACCCTTAAAGCCGGCGCGGTTACCGGGGTAAGCCATCTGCGCAACCCTGTTCTGGCGGCGCGTCTGGTGATGGATAACAGCCCTCATGTCCTGCTGACAGGCGCAGGAGCTGAACAATTCGCTTTTTCGCACGGGATGGAATCGGTATCGCCTGACCTGTTTTCGACCCCGGAACGCTATCAGCAACTGCTGGATGCCCGCTCAGAGGGGATTACACAGCTTGACCATACCGCGCCGCTGGATGAGAACACCAAAATGGGTACGGTAGGCGCGGTTGCGCTGGATAAAGCCGGCAACCTTGCGGCTGCAACCTCTACAGGTGGCATGACCAATAAGCTGCCAGGGCGGGTAGGCGACAGCCCACTCCCTGGTGCGGGATGCTATGCCAATAACGCCACGGCGGCAGTCTCCTGTACCGGAACCGGTGAGGTGTTTATTCGCGCACTGGCAGCGTATGACATTACTGCGTTGATGGATTACGGCGGCTTGAGTCTGGCGGAAGCCTGTGAGCGTGTGGTGATGGAAAAACTCCCGGCGCTGGGCGGTGTGGGTGGGTTAATCGCTGTGGATCATGAGGGGAACGTGGCGTTGCCCTTTAACAGTGAAGGCATGTACCGTGCCTGGGGCTATGCCGGAGATGCACCCAGTACGGGGATTTATCGTGAATAAGGGGGTTATGCGTGCCGCACAGTGAAAAGCTGGACAGCCGCGAGGTTCTGGCGGTTCAACAACTGAATATTGCGTTTCAGGAAGAGCGGCAGTTCGTCCCCGCAGTAAAAAATCTATCGTTTTCACTTAATCGTGGTGAAACGCTGGCGATTGTAGGCGAGTCCGGTTCGGGTAAGTCGGTCACGGCGCTGTCATTAATGCGCCTGCTCGAACAGTCGGGCGGGAAGGTGGAGTGCGACACGATGCTGCTGCGTCGTCGCAATCGACAGGTTATTGATTTAACTGAACTCAGCGCATCGCAAATGCAGGGGGTACGCGGCGCGGATATCGCGATGATTTTCCAGGAGCCGATGACTTCCCTGAACCCGGTTTTCCCGGTAGGTGAGCAGATTGCAGAGTCTATCCGCCTGCATCAGGGCCTAAGCGGTGATGAAGCGCTGGCTGAAGCCAAACGGATGCTGGAGCAGGTGCGTATTCCGGAGGCTCAGGCTATTTTGTCGCGCTATCCGCATCAGCTTTCGGGCGGGATGCGCCAGCGCGTGATGATTGCGATGGCGCTGTCGTGTCGCCCTGCGGTGCTGATTGCCGACGAACCGACCACCGCGCTGGATGTGACTATTCAGGCACAGATCCTGCAACTGATTAAAGTGCTGCAACAGGAAATGGACATGGGGGTGATTTTTATCACTCATGACATGGGCGTTGTGGCGGACGTCGCCGATCGTGTGCTGGTGATGCACCAGGGCGTTGCCGTTGAAATGGGCAGTGTAGAGCAGATATTCCATGCCCCGGAACATCCCTATACCAAAGCGTTACTGGCTGCCGTGCCGCGTCTGGGCGCAATGAACGGCAGCGCATTACCGCGGCGTTTTCCGCTGATTTCGCCAGGGGATACCGGGCGTCAGGAGGCTGAAACAGAGCAGGACACGGTTGTGCCGGGTCAACCTGTTTTGCAGGTACGCAATCTTGTGACCCGCTTCCCGTTGCGCAGTGGGCTGTTTAACCGCGTGAAGCGTGAAGTTCATGCCGTAGAGAACGTTAGTTTTGATCTCTGGCCGGGTGAAACGCTGGCGCTGGTTGGGGAATCGGGCTGCGGTAAATCCACCACCGGGCGGGCGCTGCTGCGGCTGGTGGAGTCTCAGGAAGGGAGTATCACCTTTAACGGGGAACGTATTGATACCCTGCCTTCCAGTAAGCTCCAGCCGCTGCGTCGGGATATTCAGTTTATTTTTCAGGATCCCTACGCCTCGCTCGACCCGCGTCATACCGTTGGCTATTCGATAATGGAGCCACTGCGGGTGCATAACCTGCTCGATGGTGATGCGGCCCAGCGGCGGGTGGCCTGGTTACTGGAACGTGTTGGCTTGCTGCCTGAACACGCCTGGCGGTATCCGCATGAGTTTTCCGGTGGTCAGCGGCAGCGAATCTGTATTGCACGCGCGCTGGCGCTGAACCCGAAAGTAGTGATTGCCGATGAATCGGTGTCGGCGCTGGATGTCTCTATTCGCGCGCAAATCATTAACTTATTGCTCGATCTACAGCGGGATATGGGCATCGCTTTTTTATTTATCTCGCACGATATGGCCGTTGTTGAGCGCATCAGCCACCGGGTCGCGGTGATGTTACAGGGGCAGATTGTTGAGATTGGCCCTCGTCAGGCAGTATTTGAAAACCCGCAGCATCCCTATACCCGTAAGCTGATAGCGGCTGTACCGGTTGCTGATCCTACCCATCGCCACGCCCAGCGTGTGCTGTTGCAGGATGAGATGCCGGGCAATATTCGTAAACCTGGGGAATCGGTGGAGCGCGTGACGCTTCGCGAAGTCAGTCCGGGTCATTTTGTGGCACCTCCGCGTCAGGACAATGCATTCTCGCGGTTATAACTTACAACAGGCAGGAGAACACAATGGTTAAATTTGTTGCTCGTACATGGCTGTTAGCCGCGAGCGTGACGGCAGCCCTGGCCGCAGCCCCCGCGTTCGCTGCCAAAGATGTGGTTGTTGCGGTTGGCTCTAATTTCACGACCCTGGATCCGTATGACGCCAACGACACCTTATCGCAGGCGGTCGCCAAGTCCTTCTATCAGGGCCTTTTTGGCCTCGATAAAGAGATGAAGCTGAAAAACGTGCTGGCCGAAAGCTACACCGTATCGGACAACGGACTGGTGTATACGATAAAGCTCAAAACCGGCGTGAAGTTCCAGGATGGCACCGATTTCAATGCTGAAGCCGTCAAAGTTAACCTCGATCGTGCCAGCGATCCGGAAAATAGCCTCAAACGCTATAATCTGTTTAAAACCATCGCCAGCACAGAGGTCGTTGACCCTTCGACGGTGAAAATCACCCTGAAAGAACCGTTCTCCGCGTTTATCAATATTCTGGCGCACCCGGCAACGGCGATGATCTCCCCGGCAGCGCTGAAAAAATACGGTAAAGAGATTGGCTTCCATCCTGTTGGCACCGGGCCTTACGAACTGGTCACCTGGAATCAGATCGATTTTGTGAAGGTGAAAAAATTCGACGGTTACTGGCAGAAAGGATTGCCGAATCTGGACACCATTACCTGGCGTCCTGTTGTTGATAACAACACCCGTGCGGCGATGCTGCAAACGGGTGAGGCGCAGTTTGCCTTCCCCATTCCCTACGAGCAGGCGGCAATCCTTGTAAAAAACAGCAAGCTTGAGCTGGTGGCCAGCCCGTCTATCATGCAACGCTACATCAGCATGAACGTCACGCAAAAACCGTTTGATAACCCGAAAGTGCGTGAAGCCATCAACTACGCGATTAACCGCCAGGCGCTGGTGAAAGTGGCGTTTGCCGGTTATGCAACCCCCGCAACCGGCGTGTTGCCGCCAGCCATTGCTTATGCGCAAAGTTATCAGCCGTGGCCGTACGATCCGGCCAAAGCACGCGAGCTGCTGAAAGAAGCGGGTTACCCGAATGGCTTTAGCACTACGCTGTGGTCGTCGCATAATCACAGTACTGCGCAAAAAGTGTTGCAGTTCACCCAACAGCAGCTGGCGCAGGTGGGGATCAAAGCGCAGGTCACGGCGATGGATGCCGGGCAGCGCGCCGCAGAGGTGGAAGGTAAAGGGCAAAAAGAGAGCGGCGTGAGAATGTTCTACACCGGCTGGACGGCATCGACCGGCGAAGCAGACTGGGCGCTATCGCCGCTGTTTGCCTCCCAGAACTGGCCGCCGACGCTGTTTAACACCGCGTTCTACAGCAATCCGCAGGTGGACAAAGACCTGGCGGATGCCCTGAAAACCACAAAACCAGAAGAGAAAGCACGTCTCTATAAAGATGCGCAGGACGTTATCTGGAAAGAGTCTCCGTGGGTACCGCTGGTGGTAGAAAAGCTGGTTTCGGCGCATAACAAAGCGCTGACCGGGTTCTACATCATGCCGGATACGGGCTTTAGTTTTGATGACGCTGATTTGAAATAAAAGACTCATTCCCGCAGGCGACGGCCTGTGGGATGAGAGGGAAAGGCATGTTGAATTATGTATTTAAACGCCTGCTGGGGCTTATCCCGACGCTGCTGATTGTGGCGGTGCTGGTGTTTTTGTTCGTCCATATGCTGCCGGGCGATCCCGCGCGGCTAATCGCAGGGCCAGAAGCGGATGCGTCAGTGATTGAGCTGGTCCGCAAGCAGCTGGGGCTCGATCAGCCGTTGTATAAGCAGTTCCTGCACTATATCGGCAACGTGTTGCAGGGCGATTTTGGCATGTCGATGGTGTCGCGCCGCCCGGTATCGGAAGAGATTGCCAGCCGCTTTATGCCGACGTTCTGGCTCACTATCGCCAGCATGACCTGGGCGGTGCTGTTTGGCCTGGTGGCCGGGATTGTCGCGGCCGTGTGGCGTAACCGCTGGCCGGATAAACTGGGAATGGCGCTGGCCGTGACCGGTATCTCCTTCCCGGCGTTTGCGCTTGGGATGCTGCTGATGCAGGTTTTCTCCGTTGAGCTTGGCTGGCTGCCGACCGTAGGGGCGGATACCTGGAAACACTACATTCTGCCATCGCTCACGCTGGGGGCTGCCGTGGCGGCGGTGATGGCGCGGTTTACGCGTGCGTCGTTTGTCGATGTGCTGAGCGAAGACTATATCCGCACCGCGCGGGCGAAAGGGGTAAGCGAGAAGTGGGTCATCCTCAAGCATGGTTTTCGCAATGCGATGATCCCGGTCGTCACGATGATGGGGCTTCAGTTCGGCTTTTTGCTGGGCGGCTCGATTGTGGTGGAAAAGGTGTTCAACTGGCCAGGGCTAGGGCGCTTGCTGGTTGATTCCGTCGACATGCGTGATTACCCGGTTATTCAGGCCGAAGTGCTGCTGTTTTCGCTGGAGTTTATTCTTATCAACTTAGTGGTGGATGTGCTCTACGCCGCCATTAACCCGGCTATCAGGTATAAGTAAGATGCGATTGTTGAACTGGCGTCGTCAGGCCGTTTTGAACGCCATGCCGGGGTTAAAGCCGGACCATATCAGAACCCCGTGGCTGGAATTCTGGCGGCGGTTTCGCCGTCAGCCGGTCGCCATGACGGCAGGGTTGTTTGTGTTGCTGCTGATTGTGGTGGCGATCCTCGCCCCGTGGATAGCCCCCTTTGATGCGGAAAACTACTTTGATTACGACCGCCTGAATGACGGCCCCTCGATGCTGCACTGGTTTGGGGTAGATTCGCTCGGGCGTGATATTTTTAGCCGTGTGCTGGTGGGGACCCGTATCTCACTGGCGGCCGGGGTATTTGCCGTGTTGATAGGCGCAGCCATAGGCACGGTGCTCGGCCTGCTGGCGGGGTACTACGAAGGCTGGTGGGACAGAATCATCATGCGCATTTGCGATGTGTTATTCGCGTTTCCTGGCATCCTGCTGGCCATCGCTGTCGTGGCCATTATGGGTAGCGGGATGGCGAACGTGATTATCGCCGTAGCGGTCTTTTCCATCCCCGCGTTTGCCCGCCTGGTTCGCGGAAATACGCTGGTGCTTAAGCAGCAGACCTTTATCGAGTCGGCGCGCAGTATGGGGGCCAGCGATACCACCATTCTGTTCAGCCATATTCTGCCGGGTACGGTGTCATCCATCGTGGTCTATTTCACGATGCGTATTGGCGTGTCGATTATCTCTGCAGCGAGTCTGTCGTTTCTGGGGTTAGGGGCGCAGCCGCCAACACCGGAGTGGGGGGCAATGCTCAACGAGGCAAGGGCGGATATGGTGATAGCGCCGCACGTGGCGATATTTCCGAGTCTGGCGATTTTCCTGACCGTGCTGGCGTTTAACCTGCTGGGTGATGGGTTGCGTGATGCGCTGGATCCGCGGATTAAAGGGTAGTGCAGTGAAATGTGCCGGGTGGCGGCTATACGCCTTACCCGGCCTATAAAAGAGGAGTCGGGAGATTAAACCCGGCTACCCCACAGGTCATACTCGTCTGCGTTTTCGACTTTCACACGTACGATATCACCCGGCTTCACGTTGGTTTCACCGTTCAGGTATACCGCGCCGTCGATTTCCGGGGCATCTGCCATGCTACGGCCAATCGCGCCTTCTTCGTCCACTTCATCGATAATGACCAGAACTTCGCGGCCCACTTTTTCCTGCAAGCGTTCAGCAGAGATCTGCTGTTGCAGCTGCATAAAGCGGTTCCAGCGCTCTTCTTTCACTTCTTCCGGCACCTGATCGGCCAGTTCGTTTGCCGTCGCGCCTTCTACCGGGCTGTATTTGAAGCAGCCTACGCGATCCAGACGCGCTTCTTTCAGGAAGTCGAGAAGCATCTGGAAATCTTCTTCCGTCTCACCCGGGAAGCCAACGATAAACGTTGAACGCAGGGTCAGGTCCGGGCAGATTTCACGCCACTGTTTGATGCGCGCCAGCTGGCGATCAACAGAGCCTGGGCGTTTCATCAGCTTAAGGATTCGCGGGCTTGCGTGCTGAAGCGGGATATCCAGGTATGGCAGGATCTTGCCTTCAGCCATCAATGGGATCACGTCATCAACGTGCGGATAAGGGTAGACGTAGTGCAGACGCGTCCAGATACCCAGTTTAGAAAGCTGCTCGCACAGGCCAACCATGCTGGTTTTCACCGGCTCGCCGTTGTGGAAGCCGGAACGGTGCTTCACGTCAACGCCGTAGGCAGAGGTATCCTGAGAGATCACCAGCAGCTCTTTCACGCCAGCATCAGCCAGACGTTTGGCTTCCGCCAGCACTTCGCCAATTGGGCGGCTCACCAGGTCACCACGCATAGACGGGATGATGCAGAAGGTGCAGCGATGGTTGCAGCCTTCAGAAATTTTCAGGTACGCATAGTGGCGCGGAGTCAGTTTTACACCCTGTTCTGGCACCAGGCTCAGGAACGGGTTGTGCTTTGGTTTTGGCACATAGTGGTGCACGTGCTCCAGCACTTGCTCATAGCTGTGCGGGCCGGTGATCTCCAGTACTTTTGGGTGCACTTCGCGGATTTGATCCACTTTGGCACCCAGGCAGCCGGTAACGATCACTTTGCCGTTTTCAGTCAGGGCTTCACCAATGGCTTCCAGAGACTCCTGAACCGCGCTGTCGATAAAACCACAGGTGTTTACGATCACCATGTCGGCGTTGTCGTAGCTTGGCACCACGTCATAGCCTTCGGTGCGAAGTTCGGTCAGGATACGTTCGGAATCCACCAGGTTTTTCGGGCAGCCCAGGGAGACGAAGCCGATTTTCGGCTGGTGCGTAACATTGCTCATAGGTTAAAAATTCATCAATTATGGAGTTATCAGGGCGGGATTTTACAGCGTTCCGCGGGGGATTTATACAGATCTGTGTGCTGAAGTGGCCTTGTCTGTCTGCCGCAGGTTAACTGCTTTACTGCTGAACACTGTTTAGAATTACTTATCCCGGCTTTAAGCGTTGCTAATTGGCTAAAAAGTCACCAGACGATATCTTTCACCACATCAACTACACCTGTGAGGTTCTCAATGAAAGATATCTATGTTCAGTCAAAATTAGCAATGGCCAAAACGCTTCACTCTCATGGCGTCTCCGTTCCTTATATCGCTGTCGCGACCGGATTAACTCAGCGCAGAATTCGGGCTGAATTAAAAACAGCGGTCAAAAATCATATTAAAAAACATCAGGCGTAATATTTTAGTTTTATTTTAAATAACATTTTACCTGTTTATTTCTATAATTATTCAGATACCTGAAGAGGGTCGCTTATGCAAAATATCATCACACACACATCACACCATTGTGATATTGAAGCACTGAAAAAAACGATTATTGATAAACTGCTTTATACCGTCGGGAAAGATCCTGTTATCGCAACCAATCGCGAATGGCTTAATGCCACCCTCTATGCCGTGCGTGACCAACTGGTTGAGCGCTGGCATCGCTCCAACCGGGCGCAGTTCTCCCAGGACGAGCGCCAGGTCTATTATCTCTCGATGGAGTTTTTAATCGGCCGCACATTGTCTAATGCAATGTTATCACTGGGTATTTACGACGAAGTGAAAAGCGCGCTGGATGCTATGGGACTGGATCTCGAAGAATTAATTGATGAAGAAAATGACCCCGGTCTGGGGAATGGCGGTTTAGGTCGTCTGGCGGCCTGTTTCCTCGACTCTCTGGCGACACAAGGTCTGCCGGGCTGTGGTTACGGTATCCGATATAATTACGGTATGTTTAGGCAAAATATTATTGATGGGCGACAGAAAGAGACGCCTGACTATTGGCTGGAATATGGCAATCCGTGGGAATTTAAACGCCATAATACGCATTATAAAGTGCGCTTTGGTGGCCGGATCCAGCAGGAAGGTAATATTTCGCGCTGGATTGATACCGAAGAGATCCTGGCGGTGGCGCACGACCAAATTATTCCCGGTTATAAAATCGATACCACGAATACGCTGCGCCTGTGGAATGTGCAGGTGAATAGCGAAATTAATGCTGCACGCCTGGCGCAGGAAGAGGTGTCAGAGTCGGGAGAAAACACCTATCACTACGACAAGATCTCGCGCGTGCTCTATCCCGATGATTCAACGGAAGCCGGGCGCGAACTGCGTCTGCGGCAGGCCTATTTCCTGGCTTCGGCAACCATTCAGGACATCCTGAATCGCCATTATATGTTGCACAAAACCTATGACAATCTGGCTGAGAAGATTGCTATTCACCTCAACGACACCCATCCGGTGCTCTCAATCCCGGAACTGATGCGGGTATTGATTGATGACCATAATTTCAGCTGGGATAAAGCCTGGGACGTGACATGCCAGATCTTCTCCTACACCAACCATACATTGATGAGTGAAGCGCTGGAAACCTGGCCTGTGGCGATGCTGAGCCGCATTCTGCCACGCCATCTGCAAATTATTTTCGACATCAACGAGCGCTTCCTGAACAAGGTGCGTGAACAACATGGCAATGATGGTGACCTGCTGCGCCGCGTGTCGCTGGTGGATGAATCACATGGCCGCGTCGTGCGCATGGCCTGGCTGGCGGTTGTGATGAGCTATAAGGTGAACGGTGTGTCGGAGCTGCATTCCGATTTAATGTCACAGTCGTTATTTGCTGATTTTGCGCGAATTTTCCCAACACGCTTTACCAACGTCACCAACGGTGTCACCGCGCGTCGCTGGCTGGCGCTTGCCAACCCGTCGCTTGCCACAGTGCTGGACACGAATATTGGCCCGGCATGGCGAACGGACTTAAACCAGCTCAGCGAGCTGAAATGGTATATCGATTACCCGTCCGCGAATTCGGCAATTTACCGGGCGAAGCGGGCGAATAAAAAACGTCTTGCTGATTACATCGCCACGCAATTTAACATTGTCGTGAACCCGGGGGCATTGTTCGATGTGCAAGTGAAACGTATTCATGAATACAAACGTCAGTTGATGAATGTGCTGCACATTATCTCACGCTATAACCGCATTAAGGCAAACCCGGAGGCGAACTGGGTTCCACGGGTAAATATTTTCGCGGGTAAGGCGGCGTCGTCGTACTACATGGCCAAGCAGATCATCCACCTGATTAACGATGTGGCGCAGGTGGTGAATAACGATCCGCAAATTGGCGGCAAGCTCAAGGTAGTGTTTATCCCTGATTACAGCGTCAGCCTTGCGCAGATGATTATTCCGGCGGCCGATCTCTCAGAACAGATTTCACTGGCGGGGACAGAAGCCTCAGGGACCAGCAATATGAAATTTGCCCTGAACGGCGCGCTGACCATAGGGACGCTGGATGGTGCCAATATCGAAATGCGGGAGCACGTTGGCGCGAAGCATTTCTTCATCTTCGGGAATACGGCGCAGCAGGTTGAAGCATTGCGTTGCGGTGGTTATAACCCGCACAAAATCTTCGAACAGGATGAGGAACTGCGTCAGATACTGACGCAAATTGGCACCGGGCACTTTAGCCCGCAGGAGCCTGAGCGTTATCGTAACCTGCTGGATTCGCTGATTAACTTCGGTGATCACTACCAGGTACTGGCTGATTACCGTAGCTACGTTGAGTGCCAGAATAAAGTGGATCAGCTGTACCGTCATCCGGCGGAGTGGACATCCAGCGCGATGCATAATATTGCCAACATGGGGTATTTCTCGTCTGACCGCGCCATTCAGGAGTATGCCGACAACATCTGGCATATCGGTAAAACCCGGCTGTAAGCGCGTAACCCCCGACCTTCAGGAAGGGGGTTATTGCAACAAACCATCCAGTACAGAGGAGAGCAACGTGTTGTTCTCCTTTCTGTATGAGGAGTAAATGCTGAACTGTGGCAGCGGGAAATGCGTTTCGATTCGTTTGAGTTTATACATTTCCGAATAGGTGGCGAACGCCCGCTCAGGAATAATGCCCAGACATTCGGTTCTGGCAATGATGATTAAAATCGAGGCAAACGAGGTGGTCAGCAGACATCTCTCGCTGGAGCGAAATTTTTTATCCACGATGCTGCGATAATAAATAATCTTCTCATTGCGCGTGTTGTACCCCACCAGACTGGCATCGCGGAATAACGCCTCGGTGATCGTATCGCCATAACGAGGGTTATCCTGCGCCGCGACCAGTACCAGCTTCATATCGCACACTTTTTGACAGGCAATATTGCTGTTTTCAATGGCAAAGGTGGAGAACACCACGTCTGCCTGGCGCATATTCAGCAACTCTATTATTTTTTGCTCATTGAGGTCGGCGGTGCGGTGTAACAGGCTGATGTCGGAATTGGCCAGCAGCAGTTTTTCTGTTAGTTCAGGCACTACCAGTGGGGAGATAAAGGATTCGGTATACAGGGTCAGGCGCTTTTTGAGTGTCGGTGTCGAGCCTGGCAGTAGCGTCGAGAGACGGTCGATAATAGAGATGGTGTTGTCGTAAAGTTCATCTGAAAACACCGTAGGCAGCAGTATGTTCCCGCTGCGGACAAACAGGTTATCGCCCATCATTTCACGCAGTTTTCTCAGTGACTGACTCACCGCGGATGGTGAGATATTCAGCATGTCGGCCACTTTGGAAATACTTCCCACGCTATAAATTAAGCAAAAGATGGTCAGCAGGTTCAGGTCAATCTTTGATAATGAACATATTTTTTCTGACACTGGAATTGTCGACATATTCCCCTCAAGGTCTGCATGGTGACAGACAAAACAATCCTGTTAAAAAAATAGCATAGGCCTGATTGAAGCGCCTTACGGGGGGAGAAGTTGTAACATTGTAAATGATGTTAATCAGTTGCGTTTTATTGATCTGAGGCAGTAAATTGAACAAAAATTGTACTTATCCTGAAGGTGCACAAAGGCTGACAGAGGAGGAAATAGCATGTCCGTTGACAGACTGAAACGCGATCTGCTGAACAAGCTGATCAACGCCCGAATCGATCTTGCGGCTTACCTGCAACTGAGGACGGCGAAAGGGTATATGTCAGTCAGCGAAAGCGAACATCTGCGTGATAATTTCTTTGAACTTTGCAACTTCATGCGTGAAAAAGCACCCATCCTGAAAGCGGAGTACGCTGAAAGTGAGCTGTTGGCTCTGCGTCGTGCCGCCGAGGTGCTCTCCATCGCAGGGGTATGTTTGATGACCGGACGCCACGACTGCCCAACGTTTATTACCGTCAACGCGGAGAAGCTCGAACACTGCCTGACTACGATCTCTCTTTGCATCATGTGTCTGAACGAGCACGCCCAGCTCGAACAGCACTAAGCCCTGGGGGAGGCAACTCCCCCATCTGATTAAGCTTTTGTAAAAGTGATAACGCGCGCGGGCTGAGTAGCTAACCTTTATGCCATCTGCTGATAAAGGAGCGCGTTATGCATCGATCCTCGCTGATTTTCCTACCTGCATTGTTATTTCCCATTTCTCTGTTTGCTGCGCCCGGTGTGGTCAAGGTCGAGGTGTTGCAGAACAGGCTCGATCACCCCTGGTCGCTGGCATTTTTACCCAACAACAATGGCCTGCTGGTGACCTTACGTGGCGGGCAGCTCAGGCACTGGCAGGCAGGGAAGGGGCTTTCCGATCCGATTATTGGCGTCCCTAAGGTGTGGGCGAGCGGGCAGGGCGGCTTGTTGGATGTGGTACTGGCACCTGATTTCGCACAATCGCGGCGAGTCTGGCTAAGCTATGCCGAAGTGGGCCACGACGGGAAAGCCGGTACTGCGGTGGGGTATGGCCGCCTGAGCGACAATGTATCACGGATTGAAGGGTTCCAGGTGGTATTCCGCCAGATGCCAAAACTCTCGACGGGGAATCACTTCGGCGGAAGGCTGGTGTTCGACAACAAAGGGTATCTGTTTATCGGCCTTGGCGAAAACAACCAGCGACCGACCGCGCAGGCGCTGGACAAGCTACAGGGGAAAGTGGTGCGTCTGACGCAGGACGGAAAAGTCCCGCCAGATAACCCTTTTGTGAATACGCCCGGTGCGCGGCCTGAAATCTGGTCTTACGGCATTCGTAACCCGCAGGGCATGGCGATGAACCCCTGGAGCAACACGCTGTGGCTCAATGAACACGGCCCGCGCGGCGGGGATGAAATCAATATCCCGGAAAAAGGCAAAAACTACGGCTGGCCGCTGGCGACATACGGTATCAACTACAGCGGCCTGAAGATCCCGGAATCACAAGGCGAACAAGTTAAAGGTACTGAGCCACCGCTGTTTTACTGGAAAGTTTCGCCCGCCGTGAGCGGAATGGCGTTCTATAACAGCGATGTACACCCGCAGTGGAAGAACAAACTCTTTATTGGGGCGTTAAAGGAAAAGGCGGTGATTGTGCTGAGCGTTAAAAGCAACAGCGTAACCGAGGATGGCCGAATGCTGGAGGACAGAGGGCAGCGTATTCGCGATGTCCGCGTGGGGCCAGACGGGGCGCTGTATGTCCTGACGGACGAATCGGACGGGCAACTGCTGAAAGTCAGCCCGTCCGGGGGATAATCAGGAGACGGGCGTCATTACTGCATGTTGATAGGCCGGGCGCTCACTGAGCTGTTTGATCCAGCGTTCAAGGTGAGGACGTGGCGTCCACTTCAGCCCCATGTTGGTCAGATTCCAGACAAATGGTGCGACGGCAATATCGCCCACACCGAACGCGTCACCCGAGAACCATTTATGTTTCGCCAGTTCATCGTCCATTAACGCAAACAGTGTTTCGCAGGCGTCCTGCGCGGCGTGAATGGCCGGGTAATCACGTTCTGCTTCCGGGGTTCTGATAAGCCCCATCAGGATAACCCGGTGAGTTGGAGAGAGCGTCTGGTTCGCCCAGTCCATCCATTTTTCACCCTGGGCGCGTTTTGCCGGGCTTTCCACCCACAGGCGGCTCTGACCGTACTGGGCGGCAAGGTAACGCACGATGGTGTTGGATTCCCAGAGCGTAATGTTCGTTTCATCATCACGCAGCAGTGGCACCAGGCCGTTCGGGTTCATGGCCAGGTATTCAGCCTCTTTGTTCACCCCATACTGCAAACCCGCCATAATCTGCTTAAACGGTAAATCCAGCTCTTCCAGCGTCCAGAGGACTTTCTTAACGTTGGTTGAGTTGTTCCTGCCCCACAGCGTAATCATATTAACTCCCGAAATAGTCAAACAACCTGAGATGTGAATCAGAGCCAGCAATTCGACATGGTGAGATAAACCTAACAATTACGCAACAGAAGACAAAAAAATCACGCTGATCAAAGCGTATCCGGATGTTATTGCATAAACTTTAAAAACTTTACCTGGTTTAGGTTTCTTTAACAGATTTAGTGCGCTATTACTCATCGCTTCTTGCGACACGGTGATGTGACGTAATTTTTTGAATGGACACTCGGGTGGCATTTATGACGCAAAAAACTTCTTCTCTGCGCAGCCTGGCGGCAGGCTCTGCGCTTCTTTTTCTTTTTGCACCGACACTCTACGCAGCTGAGCAGGCGGCTCCTGAAGCCCCGCCTGTTGATGCGCGTGCCTGGATCTTAATGGATTACGCCAGCGGCAAAGTGCTGGCGGAAGGCAACGCCGACGAGCAGCTTGACCCGGCCAGCCTGACCAAAATAATGACCAGTTACGTGGTCGGTCAGGCGTTAAAAGCCGGTAAGATCAAGCTGGAAGATATGGTCACCATCGGGAAAGATGCCTGGGCGACCGGTAACCCCGCGCTGCGAGGCTCTTCGGTGATGTTCCTGAAGCCTGGCGATCAGGTTTCAGTCTCAGATTTAAATAAAGGGGTGATTATTCAGTCAGGTAACGATGCCTGTATCGCCCTGGCTGATTATGTCGCGGGCAGCCAGGACTCCTTCATTGGCCTGATGAACGGCTATGCCCAGAAGCTCGGGCTGAGCAATACCACCTTTAAAACCGTGCACGGCCTTGATGCGCCGGGTCAGTTCAGTACCGCGCGTGACATGGCGTTGTTAGGGAAGGCGCTTATCCACGACGTGCCGGACGAATACGCCATCCACAAAGAAAAAGAGTTTACCTTCAATAAGATCCGCCAGCCGAACCGCAACCGCCTGCTGTGGAGCAGCAACGTTAACGTTGATGGCATGAAGACCGGGACAACGGCAGGCGCGGGTTACAACCTTGTCGCTTCTGCAACTCAGGGCGATATGCGCCTGATTTCAGTGGTGCTGGGTACTAAAACCGACCGTATTCGCTTTAACGAATCGGAAAAACTGCTGACCTGGGGCTTCCGTTTCTTCGAAACCGTTACCCCTATCAAACCTGATGCCACCTTCATTAGCCAGCGAGTCTGGTTTGGCGACAAGAGCGAGGTCAACCTTGGCGCAGGCGAGGGTGGATCGGTAACCATTCCGCGTGGTCAGCTGAAAAACCTGAAAGCCAGCTATACCCTGACCGACAGCCAACTCACTGCGCCGCTGAAAAAAGGCCAGGTGGTCGGCACAATTGATTTCCAGCTTAATGGCAAATCGATTGAACAGCGTCCGCTGATTGTGATGGAAGCAGTAGAAGAGGGCGGGTTCTTTAGCCGGATGTGGGACTTCGTGATGATGAAATTCCACGGTTGGTTTGGTAGCTGGTTCTGATTTTTTTGCCGGGTGGCGGCTTCGCCTTACCCGGCCTACACTCTTCGCCCTTTCGCTGTGGGAGAGGGCTAATACATCAACCTAATCTGCTGTGCCTTCGCGTGGGCGACCAGCTCATCATCCGGGCGACAATCGCTTGCGATCGCGTCAAAGCGTGCCAGCTCGGCCATTCGCGCTGAACGGACCTTGCCAAACTTACTGTGATCAACCACCAGGACATGATACTGCGCTGCGTTTAACGCCCAGTGCTTCACCGGTAACTCTTCCAGGTTAAAACAGGTTGCCCCCTGCTGCACATTGACCCCGGCCGCGGAATAAAAGGCGATATCCGGGCACAGGTTACTGAGCGTGTCCTGGAGATTAAGCGGCTTGAAGATAGCATTGCTGGCGTGGAACTCACCGCCGCAGAGAATCACCCGACACTCGGGTTTTTCCTGCAAGGCAAGGAAGGTGTTCAGCGAATAGCAAACGGCGGTAAAAGGCAGGCTGCTGTCGATGGCTTCGATTATCCACGGGGTTGTTGTCCCGCAATCAAAGAATAACGTCTGATGAGGCTGTACCAGAGAGGCGGCCTGACGCGCGGCTTTACGCTTTTCTTCGACCAGACGCGTCTTTTGGTCGCTTATCAGATAATGGCTGGCGCTGCGGGGCTCAAGAACAATATACCCGCCCAGCAGCACGACGGGCGCGCTGTCGCTGTTCAGGTCACGACGAATGGTCATCTCAGAAACGCCAAGCAGGTTTGCGGCTTCTTTAAGATGCAGCTTATCACTGCGCTTCAGCGCCTGAAGCAGCTGAGCAATGCGGTCATCGCGACGTGTTTCCATAATTCCTCGGGGTAAAAAAGTGAGCCCCCGCAATGCGGGGGCTCAAGTGTAACCTGTTGGACTGGGGTTAGTCACGCACCCAACCCTTGCGGATCGGGATGGCAAAAAGCGTGCGATAAAGCTGCGACAGCCCGTTATAAAGCGCCTGACCAAACAGACTCCACAGGATCGCCGCGCTCACGCAGCCAATCAATCCAACGAGGAAACCGCCCACCATATCCAGCGGCCAGTGCACGCCCAGATAGATGCGCGACCAGGCGATAGCGACGGCAACAACCATCAGCACAGCGCCAGACCAGATGCGGTGCCAGAACAGGAACGCCAGCGCGAAGGTAAAGATCACAGTACCGTGATCGCTTGGGAAGGAGTCATCCGGCGCATGGTGCAGGAAGGTATAACCCACATGATCAACGAAAGGACGATCGTGAGGAAAAATATGCCCAAGCGCAAAGCTTGCCAGCACGCTCACCCCAAGCGCCATGGCAACTTTGATCACCAGTTGACGCTGGGAGTTGACCTGGCTGCGCGGGCCCCACAGCCAGAGGATCGCGGCAAGGAGTGGAACAATGCTAATCAGATCCTTTGCAAAAAAGGTGGCGATATCGATAGACCACTCCGGGGAAGCCGGTGTGGCGTTGATCAGATAAAACAGCCCGTAATTCAGATGTTCTAACATAGTGTCGTTACTCTTTAGCAAACCGGGTGGAAACAAGTCCGTAGACCACCACCTGAGAAAACCAGACCCACCACCCAGCCCACAGGTTGTGAGAGAAGAAATGCGCCCCGCGCATGACCTGGCCGTAACCCATTGCCAGACCTAACACAACGCCCAGCACAACGAAGCTCCATGCCAGACGAGGGCGCTCGCGCCAGAAGGCAAAAAACAGACCCATGACCATAAAACCGCTGGAGGCGTGTCCACCCGGGAAGCAGCGACCCGGGCCACTGTCTGCCGGAGCAGCGCTGAACAGGGGATAAGAGACTGCCTTACCGCCATATTCCACCAGATCCCACGGACAACTGTGATGGCTAACGCTTTTCAGCACGCCAACGACCAGTGCACCAAGCCCCATCAACAGCGCGGCGGTAACCAGCCTCGTGTTACGCTTGTACGCGCCGTAAAACAATGCCACCGCGCCTAAGGCAATGGCGATGTACTTCGCCAGCCGATGATTTAATAAATCCAGCAGCGGGTTTTGCTGCAACGGGAAGCGCTGCGCTGCGGCGTCATACCAAAAGCCTGTTATCCATCTGTCGAGCGTTTCATCGCGAGATAGCCAGGTAAACAAAACGGCAAGGACTATCAGCACGAAAAGCTGATAACCATAAAAGCGGCCCGGCAAACGGTAAAGTCGTTTTGTCTTATTTGTCGGTAACTTAGATAATTCTGAACGGCTGGAGGTTTGTGCCATAATTAAGGTCAGTGACGTGAAATGTGGCTATCATATTAGTGTCAACTTAAGGAAACCTTAAACAACGACGATATACTCGCCATACTCCAGGTTGCCTGTGCATCGCCGCCTTTATGCAATCTGAATTATTCAGGATAGAGGTGCTTTATTTCTGTTTCTCCTCGATAAATGACTATCTCAGGAAGCAGCATTTCATTACACTCACCGCGATTTTTTCATCATAAAGAGACTGCATGTTAAACCGTTCTTCTTCCGGTAATCGTCTGGGACGTCAGGCGTTACTTTTCCCTCTGTGTCTGGTGCTCTACGAATTCTCAACCTACATCGGCAACGATATGATCCAGCCGGGTATGTTGGCTGTTGTCGAACAGTACAACGCAGGTATTGAGTGGGTACCGACCTCCATGACCGCTTATCTGGCTGGCGGCATGTTTTTACAGTGGCTGTTAGGCCCGCTGTCAGATCGTATTGGCCGTCGCCCGGTGATGCTGACGGGCGTGGTGTGGTTTATCGTGACCTGCCTTGCCACGCTACTGGCGCAAAACATTGAGCAATTTACGCTGCTGCGTTTCCTGCAAGGGGTGAGCCTGTGCTTTATCGGTGCGGTGGGCTATGCGGCGATTCAGGAATCCTTTGAAGAAGCGGTGTGCATCAAAATTACTGCGCTGATGGCGAACGTCGCGCTGATTGCTCCCTTGCTTGGGCCGCTGGTGGGGGCTGCATGGGTGCATGTCGCGCCGTGGGAGGGGATGTTTATTCTCTTTGCAGTGCTTGCGGCTATCTCCTTCTTTGGCCTGCATCGGGCGATGCCGGAAACCGCCACCCGGTTGGGTGAAAAGCTGTCCCTTAAAGAGCTGGGACGCGATTACAAAGAAGTGCTGAAAAACGTCCGTTTTGTGGCGGGCGCGCTGGCAACGGGTTTTGTCAGCCTGCCATTGCTGGCGTGGATTGCGCAGTCACCGGTCATTATCATCAGCGGCGAGCAGCTCAGCAGCTATGAGTATGGCCTGCTACAGGTGCCGATTTTTGGCGCGCTGATTATCGGTAACCTGGTGCTGGCGCGTCTGACTTCGCGTCGTACCGTACGTTCGTTGATTATCATGGGCGGCTGGCCGATTGCGGCAGGGCTGATTGTAGCAGCTGTGGCGACTGTGGCGTCATCACACGCTTACCTGTGGATGACCGCCGGGCTGAGTCTTTATGCTTTTGGCATTGGGCTGGCGAACGCCGGGCTGGTTCGCCTGACGCTGTTTGCCAGTGATATGAGTAAAGGTACGGTGTCTGCCGCAATGGGCATGTTACAGATGCTGATTTTTACTGTCGGTATCGAGGTGAGCAAGCACGCTTACGCGTTGGGTGGCAATGGGTTGTTCAGCCTGTTTAACCTCGCCAACGGCGTGCTGTGGGTTGCCCTGATGGTAGTGTTCCTGAAGGATAAACGTGTCGGGAATGCGTTGCAGCCGTAATTTGTTGATTCCCTCTCCCTGAGGAAGAGGAGCCCCAGTTATTTTTTCGATATAAAGCGGTTAAATGATGTCATTAGATTAAACATCTTACAGCGGCTCCATGGTCCGGCTGAAAATCGCCGAAGCGTTTCCTGTAGGCCGGGGCGAGGCGCATGGATGCGCCGAGAGGGCGCGACTTGCATGGACGCTTCATCGCGCCCGACCCGAAAGCCGAAAGGAATAAGCTGAGGGTATCGCACAGCGACGATTTTCTTGCCGGGAGCCCGGGTCGCCAGGGTAGCGGCGGTGAGCTACCCTGGCACGTTCACCGGTATTGTGGTGACAGAGTAGCAAGGAACATAAAGTGAACGGAATAACCACCACAGCCGTATGTTCCCCCTCACCCCAGCCCTCTCCCCAAAAAGGAGAGGGAGCCGTCCGTGCTCGTATTTTTTGTGGTGATCCCTCAACCCTTTGGGAGAGGGAACATCAACTCAATTAAATGGCGCTTCGCCGTTCAACACTTTCTCAATCACATCCAGCACACCTTCATCGTTGTTGTGCGGCGCTTCAAACCGGGCGACCTCTTTAATGTGAGGTCTTGCATTGGCCATCGCAAAGCTAAAGCCCGACTGACGCAGCATTTCCACGTCGTTTCCGCTGTCGCCAAAGGCCACTACCTCACCGTTTTCGATACCCCAGTGCCGCTGTAAAATCCGCAGGCCATTGGCTTTATGCACGCCGGGGATAATCAGGTCGATACTGCCGTGGCCCGTGGTGACGGGCACCATGATATCGCCCAGCTTCTCATGCAGCATCGGCTGGATGCGCGGGATTTCGTCATCTGAAACATTAAGCCCAAATTTGAAGAAGATATCGTTCAGATTGTCGAAGTTATCAACCATTTCAAGTCGGTGGTAGTACTGGGCGGCAATCGCCTTGAAGCCGTCATTGTAGGATTTCAGTGTATAGGCGCTGCCTTTCCCGCAGGCGATGATCTCCACTTCCGGGACATCGCTTAACACGGCTGCCACGGTGGCGAAGTCGGCTTTCGACAGTTCACCGTTAAACACGTCTTCACCGGCATTCACCACCCAGCCGCCGTTTTCGGCCACAAAGGCTATCTCGCGCGCGATTTCCGGGAAGAATGAAATCAACTGGTAATACTGGTTTCCGCTGGCGACAACAAAGCGAATGCCTTGTTCTTTCATGCGCGCATATTGCGCCAGAAAACGCTCACGATTGTAGGTTTTCGCATCGCTCAGGAAGGTGCCATCCATGTCGACTGCAATCAGTTTAACGCTCATATCCCTTCTCCAGTGTCGTGTGTTCTGCTTCCGGTTTTGCCACCGCGCGCGCCACCAGCGCCGCAATCATGACCAACCCTAACACCACCAGCATGGCGCTACGCAACCCGTAGTGCTCACCCAGGAAACCGAGCAGTGGCGGGCCCACCAGGAAGGCGAGGTAACCTGTCGTGGCAACCACGCTGACGCGCGTTGGGGCATCCGGACCGGTGTCGCTGGCGGCGGAAATGGTCAGCGGGAAGCCCAGCGATGCGCCAAGCCCCCATAAAATCACCGAGACGCCGGCAATCCAGTCGACATCCACAAAGATGATCATCGCAATTCCCAGCCCGCCCAGCAGGGCACTGGCACGAACCACCGTCACGCGGCTGTAGCGGTCGATGAACCAGCCGCCGGTAAAGCGACCAACGGTCATACCCAGCGTAAACCCGGCGTAAATCAGCGAGCCGGAGGTTGGACTAAATCCGTGGCCATCTACCATCAGCAGCGGTAGCCAGTCATTTGCGGAGCCTTCGGCAAAAGCCATGGCCAGCACCACCACGCCTATCAGCATCAGCTGCATGTCGCGGTAAAACGGCAATCCTTTCTCCGCCGATTTTTGCTCGTCAGCGGTGTTTTTGCCCGTCCCACCAGGGATTGCTCTGATCCCGGTAAGAATGGGCACAATGCAGACCAGCGCAGCCAGTACAATATGCAGACTGGCGGCGATCCCGAACGCCGTGAGCGCCATCCCGACGCCAGCGCCTGCCAGCGTGCCGAGGCTGTAAAAGCCATGCATCATTGGCAGCACGGTTTTGTTCATTTCACGCTCAACGGCTGCCCCTTCAACGTTTATCGCCACTTCGGCTGCACCAAAACTGCCGCCAAACACCGTCAGACCCAGGGCAAACAGTACCGGGGAGGCGAACCACAACGCCAGGCTCAGTACCATCATCCCGAATACCGCGCAGCACATGGTGGTGCGAATGACTGCGCGCGTACCAAAACGCTTCACCAGCCATGCGGAGCAGAGAATACCGCTCATTGAGCCTACCGACAGGCCAAACAGCACAATGCCCATTTCCGCGGTTGATACCGACAAAATGTCGCGGATGGCGGGCGTGCGGGTCGCCCAGGATGCCATAAGCAGCCCGGGGATAAAGAAGAACATAAAGAGTGCCCACATGCGCAGTCGCAGGGCTTTACGGGGTGAGGTCACTGTCATTGAGGTAAGCACCAGAAGTACAACAATAGCGACAACACTACCAAGTTTGTGTACATTTGTACATAAACGAGATGAGGATTTTATGAGCAGACCACCGAACGATCCCAACCGCCGGGAGAAGATACTCCGGGCCACGCTGGATACCATTGCAGAACACGGGATCCATGCGGTTACGCACCGTAAAATTGCCAGTTGTGCAGGTGTGCCGCTGGGATCAATGACCTACTATTTTGACGGTAAGGAATCGCTGCTTGAAGAGGCGTTCACGTGGTTTACGCAGCAGATGTCGCAGCAGTATCGCGACTACTTTGCAGGCGTTAACGGCCCGGAAATGGCCTGTGAATCTATCACCACCTTAATCCACAGTTCGGAAGTCACCACGCCGCACAATATGGAGCTGATGTATCAACTGTATGCCTTTATGAACCGCAGCCCTGCGCTCAAAACGGTGATGCAGGACTGGATGAAAATGAGCCAGAACACGCTTGAGCAGTGGTTTGACCCGGTCACTGCCCGCGCGCTGGATGCGTTTATTGAAGGCATGACGCTGCACTTTGTAACAGACCGACAGCCGTTATCACGGGAAGAGATCCGTATGATGGTGGGGAGGATTGCGGGTGAGGGCAGGCGCTAGTAAGTGGTTGCGCCGGCCGTCATATTCACCACCGCGCCCGTCATCGCATTCGCTTCATCCGAGGCCAGAAACGCGATGGTGTTTGCCACCTGTGCCAGTGTCGGCAGGCGTTTTAGCATGGTGCCTTGTGCCGCACCACCTAAAAACGCATCCACCGAAATGCCCATTCCCTTTGCCTTTAGGGCAAACAATTCACCCACATACGAACCCGCCTGAACCGCATCGACAATGGCGTGGGAGCGTACGCACAGCACCCGGATATTTTTCGGCCCCAACTCACCGGCGAGCGCCCGTGTAAAAGCCTCTATTCCCGCACACCCCACGATATGCCCGAGATGGCCCGGCATGGACATATTCGCAGCCGGTGCGACGACAGTGATGATACAGCCTGCACGCTCGGTGCCCATTTTCGGTGAAACGGCTTTTGCGATGTTGAAGTACGCGGTGAGGAAAGGATCGAATCCCTGTCTGAATTCGGACAGAGTTAATTCATCGATGCGTTTACCCTGATCGTGCATAAAACCGGTGGCGTTAACCACCACGTCGATGCTGGTGATGGCCGGAAGCGGGTCGGAGCCATGGAGAGCATCGAAGATAAATGTACTGGCCGTGCCGCCTGCGGCGCGGATGCTTTCTGCTGTGGCGTCCAGTCTGGCCTGGTCACGCGCGCCGAGGTATACGTGCGCTCCTTCGCGTGCCAGAGCATGTGCCACCGCGCTGCCGATTGCGCCGCTGCCGCCAAAGATGAGCGCGGTCTGGTGTTTGAGTTGCATGTGTCCACCTTTGTCAGTCCGGGTGAACCAAAAGTATGTACGATGGGCGGTAAATTGACGAGGGAAGGGGAATTTCAGGCAACAAAAAACCCATTTATGTAAACGGGTTAGTGAAAACAACGACTTGCAATACTATCAATGAGTTAGGTTGGTGATAAGGAGTGGCGATTATGGGGCAATGCCAACCGCTGCCGCCACTTTGTCGCCATTTTCAAATGGGGGGGGAAGCACTAACTCTTGAAGCTGTTAAGTATGTCTCATCCGTTACTTAATCATCGAAACATTATTGACATCCAGAGAGCTTTATCATCAAATAGAAGACAGAGGAGATGTTGGTCAACTGAAGCTTGCTTCAGCCACGGGGTTCAATTCCCCCACTTCCTCATATCATTTGGAAAATTTTACATCTGGCCTCATTGTTTTAATTTGACTAATTATGCTTTGTTCCGCAATTATGTAATGTAGATCGGACGCCTTACATAGTTCAGTAATATCTATATTCGTAGCGTTTTTTAAGTTAGTACGACTTAAATTGCAACCTTCAAAATTTACACCTTCAAAACTCGAACCTGCAAAAATAGAACTTTTAAAGTTACTGTTTTTGAAGTTTGCATTTTTAAAATCACAATTATTGAATTTATTACCCACAGATATCGTTTTTTCAAAATTAGTATTTCTAAAGTTACAAGAGTCAAACCTTGCGTTTCTAATTTTGCTTTCTGAAAAGTCTGATGACCTTAACGAAGTTTCAATTACAGAAAGTGTGTTTATATATACTTTTTTCGCATTCAAAGCAGTAAAATCCGATTTTCTTATCTTAACATCACGAATTTCAACGCCAGCGCCTCCAATTGCGATTCGATGTAGTGTATATATATCATGACCAAGTGATGACAGCCTTTTTAATATTCCGACTTTCCTTAAATTTAGCTGGATGTCGTCGTACTTAGCAATGTCACTTAATTCATTAAGCATCGAGGATATAATCGAATTGCTCTCTCCCTTTTTGTGGAAATAGAATAAGATTACCCCAAACACAAAAAAGTCAACTACTGATGAGTTTAGGTTGACTAAAACCCCTTCCCAGAATTGTTTATTATAAAGGCCGGCGAAGGTATTTGGTAGTATATGAATGCTTAACCAAGGAAAGAAAGCTGTTAATAAAAATACTATCAATAAATAAATACTGAATGTACTTAATGCAGCGAACACGGGACGTTCATAAAAGTAGGCAAGAACTTTTTTCATAAATCGATGGTCCAGTTCCATTTAAAACTTTGTTTGATCACTATTATTGATAGCGTAAATGTAACAGTTAGTTGTGTGTTTTTAAATTGAAAATTAATTTCAATAAGAATTGTTTTTTCATATGCTTAGCACATCACTGGCCTTAAGGGTTGCCAAGGGATTGAAGCGTAAAGCGGTTTCAAGGTGGTCAGGTGCCAGGTGAGCATAGCGCATGGTCATTTTTATGTCGTGATGGCCCAGGATTTTCTGCAGGGCAAGGATGTTTCCACCGGACATCATAAAGTGTGCTGCGAACGTATGGCGCAGAACGTGGGTGAGCTGGCCACGCGGAAGGACGATGGAGGTTTTCTCCATCACGGATAGAAACTGGAAGTAGCAGTCAGTAAAGAACTTGAAGCCGTCCAGGGCAATTATTTCCTCGTACAGTTCTTTGCTAATTGGAATACTGCGGTTCTTCTTGCCTTTCGTTCTGACAAACGTGATTCGATACTTTGTAACCTGTGAGCGGGTGAGGTTCACCGCTTCACGCCAGCGCGCGCCGGTACTCAGGCAGATCTTAACGACCAGAGCGAGGAGGGCACTTTGGCGTTGGCAGTCGTACAAAAGCTCGGTGATCTGTTTATGCGTCAGCCAGGCCATTTCCTTCTCGGCAATGGTGAACTTGCGCATGTTCTCTAGCGGGTTCGGTGCTGTCCATTCGCCGAGACGGGCCAGTTCGCTAAAAACTCCGCTGAGATAGCTTTGCTCAAGGTTAATAGTTACCGGGCTGGCACCTTTCTTCCATTTCTCACTGAAATAGATTTCACCCGTCAGGCGTTTGTCACGATAATGCGCGAACAATTTCGAGCTGAGATCAGTAGCAAGAGGGTTTCCGAGTGCAGCTACCATCAGGACCAGCTTGTCGTAAACATGCTCGCCAGCGGTAAGGGATTTGCCATGCAGTTTGAACCAGAGTTCAACAACGTCTTTCAGAGTTCGACGGTCTACCGATTCACCCAGCCAAGGCTTAGCTTCTGCCTCATCCATCGTGTGACGCTCAAAAGCCAGAGCTTCGCCTTTGGTGGCAAACTGCTTACGCACACGACGCCCATTACGCCCGGCGGGGTAGCATTCGCAAATCCATTTTCCTGAGTCGAGTTTTCGTACTGCCATAAAAAAGCCCTCATGTCTGAGGGCTAAATTTAACTGTATATACAAACAGTGGTCAATGTATGATTACGTGAAATCACCTATGTCAGGCAACAACGAGTTCTTCGTTTGCAACCTGCGCGGCTGAGCGTTCATTCTCAATTGCGAGAGACTCTCTATATTCTTTGGCATCTGCAAACATCGTCCAATGTGCATCGATATTCAAATTGGCTACAGTTGATTTAATATCTTTAATTCCGACATTAAAGAATTCTTTCCGAGAATTAACCTTGTTAACCTGTTTTTCATTAAATACTTTATGCAAGTGATTCTCTAATGATGGTGCATCATCACTGTAGATCATTGCATGTACATCAAAGGCGAATGGAACACTGGCATCACCAAGTTCACGAACACGGTCTAGAGGTTCGAGGCGTCGCGTCATGCCAATTTTATAAACATTTTCGCCGAACGAGCCTATGTTACTAATTACATAGACATGACCTGAGCGTGTTTGTTGAGCCATTGAAATAGCACGCTGGTTTTTGGCCTCAGCCTCTTCGAATTTAATTTGTAATTCAGCCAGTTTCTGCTCAAGGGCGAGTCGTTGCTCTTCACCTGCAAGCATCAGCTCTTTAGTAGCCTTGTCTATAGCCTGCTGAATTGTTTTCTCTTCTTTCTCGGCTTCTTTTATCGCTCTTTCGTATTCTCGACGTGCTTTTTCTTCTTCGCGCAACTGCTCTTTGATGCGCCTTTGTTCTTCTTTTTCTTCGAGCATAATTTCATTAACTGCAACGCCCCATTTCAGTTCGTTGAGTCGGGCTTGTAAGAATATATCAGTAATCTTTGCCGACCTAAAAGCTGAGCCGTTATAATTCACAAGCTGAAATGCGTCTTTAATTTCCTGGGAAAGTTTACCGTAATTGTTATGTTTGATTTTAGAAAGTGTACTATCAACTTTGCCATTGAACGCATCTAATACAAATTTTATCGCAGTATTACGTCTATTAGGTTCGACATAATCACAACTTGCCGCTTTGCTCGTTTTGATTAGAGATTTTGTTAACTCTCTGGCTTTTTGTAGCTCTCTGCCTGCATCAGTAAATTCATAATTCTCTGCAAGTTCATCCAGGACGCTTCGGTTTGGAACAATCCATTCATCACCGTACCCTTCAATTTTATTTTTCATTGACTTGGCTACAGCTTGATAGGTTTCTGCAAATTCTTTTGCTTCATAAGCAGAGCCGGCGATTTCTTTTGCTCTAATCTCTGCATCAGCGACTATTTTCATTGCATTATCATTAGCATTGGAGATTAGCTCATCGGCCCTACTATTGGCGCTATCCAATCGTTCCTTGGCTTTTAAACGAGCATCGCGAGCATCTTTAGTTATTACAACTGCTTCGTTATTTGCATTACTTATCGTTAGTCGGGCTTGGTTATTTGCTTCAAAAACGATGTTGGATGCTAAAAGTTGTGCTTCATTCACTGTGCTTTTAGCAATCGAGTCTGCTGTTTTTATCGTCTTTTCTGCATCCAGAACGGCACTATGCAGTTCTTCATATTGCCACAAAGGAGCAGCTCTTCCTTCCAGCTCTGAGTGCTCTCTTATAGCGTTCGCTAAATGTTCTTGGCTTTCACTTAATTCATTCGAAAGAACTATCTTTTGATGATTAAGTGCCTCGATCTCTGTCTTATGTTGTTTGCTCTTCTTGAGCAAAATAACAGTAAGGATGGGGGCGAGTAAGGCCAACAGCAAAACTACAACAAGAAACAAATCCATTTCTAAATCCTTTTACCTAATCAGTGTGAAACTGTTGTGCTTCTTATACATGCAATAACTTCTATATCTGAAAAAGCACACTCAAAACTATTTTCTGCAGTAGAAACTTTAATCATGCCTTTCGGCAGCCTTGTAATCAGTCTAACGGAATAGGTCCCATCAATATTGATCAACCAGTGCCCATCTAACACTTCCGTGAAGTTTTGATCACAGATATATGTGGTACGGCCATCGCGAACAACCATGGGAGATGAAAGATTGGTGGGAAGAAATGATGTGTCAAAAACGCAAGAACCATCTTCAACCATTTTGCCAGCAGTGAAAGAAAACCGCGCCAGCTCTTCAGTAGTCGCTGTTTTCGAGCTTTGCTTTAGACCCTGCCCGGTGGTTAACCAATTGAGAGATACACCAGTTTCGAGGGCGCATTGGATTATCCAGTCAGCAGGGAACGTGTCCCGCATATACCGGTTAGCCAAAGTGCTTTTTGAGACATCTAGGTGATCGGCTAATGCCTGTCGTGTTGTAAAACCATACGCCTCTACCAATCGTTCAATCGCAGCTTTGCCACCCTGATTGGGATTTATCCTGGTCTCACTTGGGTACTTTGATGTTGACATATCTCTTATGCGATCCTAGTATCAGTTCTGTTCCCATTTGGGGACTTGTCACGATTACAAACGGCTCACCACAAGCCAATAGGAGATGTTGCATCATGACCCCTAATATTTCAATCACTCTGAACACACCGCACGTCACAATTGAACGCTATAGCGAGCTTACTGGGCTACCTGTTGACACCATTAACGACATGCTTGCAGATGGTCGGTTGCCTCGTCACCGCCTGCGCAAAGATAAGAAGCGTGAAAAGGTAATGATTAATATCGTTGCTTTAACCGTTGATGCACTCTCAGATTGCAACGTGACTATCAATTAGTTCCATTTTGAGACTTCACGGAGCAACTGACTATGTTTGACTATCGCATATCAAAACATCCCCATTTCAATGAGGCCTGCCGTGCTTTCGCGCTGCGCCACAATATGGCGAAGCTGGCTGAACGTGCAGGTATGAACGTTCAGACCCTGCGTAACAAGCTTAACCCTGAACAACCACACCAGCTCACAGCGCCAGATATATGGCTACTCACTGATCTCACCGAAGACTCAACGCTGGTTGATGGTTTTCTTGCGCAGATCCATTGCTTGCCATGCGTACCAACCAATGAAGTCGCGCGGGAGAAAGTGCCCCAGTATGTCCTGAAAGCTACCGCCGAGATCGGCCGTGTCGCTGCAAGTGCGGTTTCTGGAGTTCAGCTAAATGCGACCACCCGCCGTCAGGTTGTCGAAAGCGTCAACTCTGTTACTCGTCTGATGGCTTTAACTGCTATTTCACTGCAGGCGCGTTTACAGGCTAACCCCGCAATGGCAAGTGTCGTCGATACCGTAACGGGCGTTGGCTCCTCGTTTGGGCTGAGCTGAGGTGTTTATGCTGAACAATGAACCTTCATTTGCGTCTCTTCTCGTTAAGCAAAGCCCGGCAATGCACTGCGGCCATGGTTGGATCATCGGGAAAGATGGTAAGCGCTGGCATCCGTGCCGCTCGCAGGATGCACTTTTGGCCGACCTGTCCACTATTCAACAGGGGAAACCATGGCTATTGAAGGTCCTGCTGCGACTGTTCCGCTGAGTACCGGTCAGCGCCTGAATGGGCTGAACCATATTGCGGAGCTGAGAGCAAAAGTGTTTGGCCTGAATATTGAGCACGAGCTGGAACGGTTTATTAATGATATGCGCGATCCACGCGACATTAACCACAAACAGAATGAGAGGGCACTGGCCGCCATATTCTTCATGGCAAAAATTCCGGCAGAACGTCACAGCGTCAATATTAATGAGCTGACCACTGACGAAACGCGGGAGCTGATTAAAGCAATGAATCATTTTCGTGCAGTGGTGAGCTTATTTCCTAAACGGCTAACCATGCCGAATTAACCCAAAACAGAAATTAATGGCGTAAACCCGCCGGGCATTCTTTTGCCCAAATTCAGGAGAAATGATGATGCGAAATAGTGAAACCCGTACCACTAAAACCGGTCCAGATGATGCCGGTTTATTCCAGCTGTTTAACGAGACTCGTCTGGATGAGCGTAAAAGCTGTGCCTTTGCCGTTTCTATCCGCATGGAGGCACTGGCGCTCCATATCCTCCAGAAGGAAATGACCGGAATTGAGGCGGCGGAATTGCTACGCCGTGAAGTTACCCGTTATGAAGCTGAATCACGCGGGGACTGGCACTGATGGCTGATTCCATGGATCTCGTACAGCAGCGCGTCGAAGAAAATCTGCAGCGCCATATTCACAACGCCCGAAATAGAAAGCCGGGCGTTGCCCGCGTTCTTTGTATCGACTGTGATACGCCAATCCCTGCGGCTCGCAGACAAGCCATTCCAGGCGTGCAGTGCTGCGTCACATGCCAGGAAATCGCAGAGTTGAAAGGGAAGCACTACACCCGAGGCGCGCTGTGAGCTTCGGAGACTGTCAGTGATGTCTGAATTAACAAACGACAAAGGCGGCCTGAATGAGGCCGCCGGGGCTTTCCCATGGAACGCCCCGAAAAAAGCAGTAAACCCCTATCTGGACCCGGCGGATGTTGCGCCGGTGTCTGCGCTTTCAAGCCTGATCACTCTTTACGCTGCGGATAGCGAGCAGGAACAACTGCGCCGCGAGGCCCTGAGTGATGAGGTCTGGGAACGCTATTTCTTCAATGAGTCCCGCGATCCTGTTCAACGTGAACTTGAACAGGACCAACTCATCAGCCGTGCCAAAATGGCCCGTGAGCAGCAGCGCTTTAATCCCGATCTGGTCATTCTGGCTAACGTTAGCGCCGAACCCGCCCACGTCAGCAAACCACTGCTGGAAAGAATTAAATTCTTCCAGGGGCTGGGAAGGGCGAAGGCTTATTCCCGCTATCTGCGTGAAACAATCAGGCCGTGCCTTGATCGACTGGAACGCGTGCGTGAAAGTCAGGTGTCTGCCTCTTTCCGGTTTATGGCGAGCCATGAAGGACTGGAGGGGCTGCTGATTCTGCCCGAAATGAATCAGGAGCAGGTCAAGCGCCTGTCTACACTGGTTGCGGCACATATGAGCATGTGTCTCGATGCCGCCTGCAGCGATCTGTTTGTGACTGATAATGTGAAGCCGGAACAAATCCACCAGTCATGGGAAAAGGTGGCCGATGAAGCAATGCGCCTTGATGTGATCCCACCTGCCTTTGAACAGCTGCGCCGCAAGAAACGCCGTCGCAAGCCAGTGCCCTATGACCTTATTCCGGGTTCGCTGGCGCGAATGCTGTGTGCCGACTGGTGGTATCGCAAGCTGTGGCAGACGCGTTGCGAGTGGCGGGAGGAACAGCTGCGTGCTGTTTGCCTGGTCAACAAGAAAGCGTCCCCATATGTCAGCTATGAAGCCGTGATCCACAAACGCGAGCAGCGGCGCAAATCGCTGGAGTTTTTCCAGTCGCACGAGCTGGTGAATGCCGACGGTGACACGCTGGATATGGAAGACGTGGTGAACGCCAGCAGCAGCAACCCGGCGCACCGGCGCAATGAAATGATGGCGTGCGTGAAAGGCCTGGAGCTGATCGCAGAAATGCGCGGCGACTGCGCCGTGTTCTATACCATCACCTGTCCGTCACGTTTCCACGCCACCCTTAACAACGGCAGGCCCAATCCGAAGTGGACAAGCGAAACGGTCCGGCAGAGCAGTGACTATCTGGTCGATACCTTCGCCGCATTCCGCAAAGCCATGCACAAAGCCGGGCTGCGCTGGTATGGCGTGCGCGTTGCTGAGCCGCATCACGACGGCACCGTGCACTGGCACATGCTGTGCTTCATGCGCAAAAAAGACCGTCGCACCCTTACTGCACTGCTGCGTAAATTCGCCATTCGTGAAGACCGCGCCGAGCTGGGCAACAACACCGGCCCGCGCTTCAAATCTGAGCTTATCAACCCACGTAAAGGCACGCCGACCAGCTATATCGCCAAATACATCAGCAAGAACATCGACGGGCGCGGACTGGCGAAAGAGATTAGCAAAGAAACCGGCAAATCACTGCGCGACAGCGCCGAGCACGTTAGCGCCTGGGCATCCCTGCACCGCGTTCAGCAATTCCGCTTCTTCGGTATTCCAGGACGTCAGGCTTATCGCGAGCTCCGTTTGCTGGCCGGACAGGCCGCGAAAGCGCAGGGCGATAAAAAAACCGGTGCGCCGGTGCTGGAAAATGCGCGACTGGATGCGGTACTGGCCGCCGCTGATGTGGGCTGTTTTGCCACCTACATCATGAAGCAGGGCGGCGTACTGGTTCCCCGCAAAAACCACCTTATCCGAACCGCATACGAGCTTAACGACGAGCCGGGCACCTACGGCGATCACGGCATCCGCATCTATGGTATCTGGTCCCCGATTGTTGAGGGCCGGATCTGCACGCACGCGATGAAGTGGAAAATGGTTCGTAAGGCCGTTGAAGTTCAGGAGGCGACAGCCGACCAGGGCGCTCGCGCCCCTTGGACTCGTGGCAATAACTGTCCCCCTGTTGATAAAACGTACCAGACAGGGGGCGAACTACCGGGCAGCGAAGAACCTGCAGCGCTGCCGGACTTCGAAAACATGAGCAAAAAGGAACTGCGCGAGCTGACGGCAAGGCTGCGGCTGGTTAAACCGAAGCGCCGAAAAGGCTACAAACAGGAAATTACGGAACACCAACGGCTACAGCTCGATGTGGAGTTGCTGTCCAGAGGCTTTGACGCCAGTGAAACGGAAGTGGATCTGCTTCTGCGTGGCGGCAGCCTGCCATCTGGAGCCGGGCTGCGCCTGTTCTACCGGAACCAGCGCCTACAGGAGGATGACAAATGGCGTCAGTGGTACTGACGGCTCAGAGAAATAGCATATCTATTAATCAAAGAGTTAGCTGAGTAAAAAACTATTTCAGCTTTAAAATCATATGATGTACTGTATATATAAACAGTAATATTGGGAGGGAGTTGTGAACGATTTGTTCATGGAGTCACTTGCACTGCAGCGGATAGAACTTATGGCCCGGCTGGTTGCCAGCTCAGATTGTAGCGATGACGACAAGGAGGTTGCGATTTCGTGGCTTTCGGAGCTGACGAGCGACCTGGTTACCAGGCTGAATGAGTATGGAGTGAGGCAAGATGAAAGTACGCATTAGTGATTCCGCACCATGGGAAACTCCCTCCCATACGGCATCCTGCGGTTTGAGAACGCAGTGCATGTCTATGGTGCATGGATTCGCATGATCCAAAAAGGATCGCAACGGGTCGGAGCCGCCAGAACTGGTGCGCTTTCCGGCCTGTCATGCACCTGCATGAAAACCACTACACAAAGCGGGCAGGCGTGGCGGGGATACGAGCGCGCGGTGGTGGTAATAATTGAGGGCAATTTTCAAACCATTCTCGATGCATCTGTGATGTGGTTCGGTTTTTGGTCAAACTGGTTCAATTATTCGGTTTTTTGGGTATGTTGTGGCTGCTATTTAGCATTATTGGTGTATGATTGTTTTCATTGTGGTTGGTGTTTGCCGTAAAGGTGGTTGAATGATTAATGTGACGAATGAAATGCTCATTGATGTAGTCAGTGATGCACTTGCAGGGAAGAGAGAAAGTCTTCTCATGCGACTGAGAGTTATGGCAAAAAAACTCAAGAAAGAATCTCCTGAGTTAGCGAACAAACTTGAAAGCCTGCTTCTGCATACCAGCGGTGCTGTCGCTGTTGAGCGCGCCCAGCCTCTGATACCTAAAGCAGCTCCAGTTGATGCTGACAGTAGGCAAAAGTTGTTAGTTGAAACTTATCCTGTGGTTATTGATGTAGAACCTGTTTGGCCAAGCAAAACTGATGTGCAATTAAATCGATTTGTGATCGAATGGGAAATGAAAGAACGTCTTTATAAGGAGGGGCTTCACCCTTCCAGGTCTCTTCTTATGGGGGGGCCTCCGGGAGTTGGAAAGACGTTAGCTGCAAAATGGCTGGCTAGTAAGCTTGATATGCCGCTTCTTACACTGGATCTTGCGAGTGTAATGAGCAGCTATTTAGGTAAAACGGGAAATAACATAAAAGCGGTTCTTAACTATGCTTCGTCATTTCCATGTGTGCTGTTACTTGATGAATTTGATGCAATTGCTAAAAAAAGAGATGATGCAACGGATGTAGGAGAACTCAAGCGATTAGTTACTGTGCTTTTACAAGCTATTGATGAGTGGCCTAATACCTCTGTACTAATTGCTGCTACAAACCATTCAGAATTACTCGATCCTGCTGCATGGAGACGATTTGATAGGGTGATTGATTTTGACTATCCAACAAAAGATCTAATTCAAAAATATTTAATATCTAAAGATATTGGCGATGATTTGGCTGGGTATATTTCGGCCAGATTGGATAAGGTATCTTATGCTGTAATTGAAAGAGCTATCAATCAGGCTAAGCGTAATTCTATTATAGAAAACTCTCCTTTAAGTTCATCGTTGATTGATGAGTTATTAGAAGGGGAGTCTATTGAAGATGTTATTAGAACAATGTTAGCTGAAAATGTTGCGCAAAGGAAAATTTCACGCGACCTAGGCATACCTAGAACTCAGGTCAGTAAATTTGTGAAGACAGAGGACGAAGGAAATGAATGACAAGAATATGTTGCTCGGATATGGGGAAACTCTTACTGGTTCAATAAAATTGAATCGGGGTGGCGGTGGTAAAAATAAACCTTATACCTACTCTGAAAATAAACCTGTTATTTCCGAGCAGTTGAGTGAGTTAATTGCTGAAATCAATAAAATCCCGCTTTCAGCAATGCCTGAGGGCAAGGCTGTGGCAAAATTTGTACTGCATCCAACATTTCTAGCTAAAAGCTATTTCCCTGTAGGACTGCTGGATAGATTTTCTCTTGGTAGTATCGGTAGTAAAGCTATTAAAATTAAGCCTAGAAAGGATATCAAAAAGAAAGGCCGGAAAGATGAATATACAACGGCCTGTATTTATGTTTCTGGTAAGCAGGAAAGCTTTCAGCAATTCCTTGATGCTGTCAATAAAGATGCGCTAACGAAAGGACAGCAGGATGACTTTATTACGCTGGAAAGCATTTCAATGCTTGAAGTGTCTGATAAAGTAAAATCAATCAATAATCATGAAATGATGAATATTGAGGTGGCGCTTCATACTCCAGAAAACACCTCAAACGTAATTGATACTTTTGAATCCTTCGCTTTGCAAAACGGTGCTGTCATTGATACAGCAAGAAGTATAAAGGTTAAAGGCT
Organism: Enterobacter sp. C4G1; assembly: GCF_052886895.1. Classification (NCBI taxonomy): domain Bacteria; kingdom Pseudomonadati; phylum Pseudomonadota; class Gammaproteobacteria; order Enterobacterales; family Enterobacteriaceae; genus Enterobacter; species Enterobacter sp. C4G1. Next base: position 2,572,759 of record NZ_JBQVVV010000001.1, read on the forward strand.
TAACCTTTATGCCAATTAAGGCAAGTAAAGATGTTGCTTTAAAATTGGCTGAGTTTTCTTTCCTTAGAACGCTTAGAGAGCTTCCTGAATTAAGATTAAGCGAACCAGTTATAGCGCGCTCTGTGGCACAAACTTCGCATCTTAGTTTGCCTACTGAGGGGGCTGTGAATCCACATTTAAAGGTAGCTATATTCGACGGCGGTCTAGGTGTGGATGATTTCAGCCCATGGGTTACTGAGTACACCTTTAATGGCAACTCTGCCACAAGTGCTAAGCTGCTTTCTCACGGGCAGGATGTAACGTCCACAGTTCTGTTTGGCGTTCTGGGTGCGGACACCGAGAAATTGATGGTGCCCTTTTGCAATATAGATCATTACCGTGTTTTGGATTCGAATGTTAATAATACGGATGTTGATCTCTTTGATGTTTTGATTCGAATTAAAAGTGTTTTAGAACAAAATCATTATGATTATGTGAATTTAAGTTTGGGGCCAAGATTACCAGTTGATGATGATGATGTTCATGTGTGGACTTCTACGCTAGAGGAAATTCTTGCAACTGGTGAAACGCTTTGCACTATTGCAGTAGGCAATGATGGTCATCTCCCTGCTCAATTAAACAGAATCCAGCCTCCAGCAGACTTGGTTAATGGGTTGTCTGTCGGTGCGGCGACATCTTTATCTGAAGACTGGGAGCGGTGCTCCTACAGTTGCATTGGGCCAGGACGAAGCCCCGGTTTTGTAAAACCAGATGGGGTCGCATTTGGTGGGAATGAGGATGAACCTTTTCAGGTATACAGTCCAATGCTGAATGGGCTTGCCAGCACTGCCGGAACGAGTTTTTCAGCACCGTTGGTATTGCGACAGGCGATAGCGTTAAGTTCATCGCTGCAATATAACATCACGCCTCTGACTGCTAAGGCACTCCTTATACATCACGCTGAATGTAAAAAACTTAACCGTCACGAGGTAGGTTGGGGTCGTTTCCCTCATGAGTTGAGTGAAGTGATATTCTGCGGGGATGATGAGGTAAAAGTTATCTATCAGGGAAAACTGAAGCCATCCCAACACATGCGAGCGCTTATTCCTGTTCCCGAAATTCTGATGAAAGGTCGTGTGAATTTGAGGGCAACATTCTGCTTCTCAAGTCCAGTAGATGCTGAGCATCCTTTAAACTACACCAGAAGTGGATTGGAAGTGACTATGCGTAAGGGCATATCGGATAGTGATGGACTCACGTTCCCTCTTTTCAACCTGAAAAATGTTTATGCTGATGAAAATGAGCAGCGCATTGATGCCCATAAATGGGAGACGACGCTAAGAAGCGAACATACCTTTAAAGAAGGTGAGTTAACTAATCCTTGCTTTGACATCGCTTATTATGGTCGCGATTGCGGGATGCCTGTTGATGTGGATGAGTTAGATGAATTGCCTTATGTTCTTATTGTAACTTTATCAGCTGAGGAAATGCCTGATTTATATAACCTGATAAGGCAAAAATATCAGACATTGCAGCCTATCCAGGTTCAGCAGCAAATTATTTTGCGTGCTTAATGTAAAAGGGGCTTATGCCCCTCTTTTTTAATGTCGATTGTTTTTTATCATTCGCTCTGAATGTCCAAGGTATAAGGCTCAAAGCGGAGTACCTCCTCCCCAATCCAGTCATTCAGCCCCTGCAGCCGTTTCTGTAATGGCATCAGTTCGTTCCTTACAAAAACCTTACTTGCCTTCTCAACGTCCCCAAACCCCCCTACATTACTCGGCATGATACCCATCATCTGTGGCGGAACGCGGTGCGCTGCCATCATGTCGTCCCGGCTCACGTTCTTGATGTTCAAAAACTCATCCTTTGCCGCTACCTCTGACAGCGGGATAATTTGAATCCCGTCCTTTTTGCCGTTGGGAGAATACATAAATAGGTTGCGGAAGTTGCCCGGCCCTTTGGCGCTTTTCATGGCCTGACGGATATTGTTCACGTCCTCCTGATTCTGCGCGGCGTCGGTCATGTACATGATAAAACCCGCATGGCTGCCGTTGATGTAATACTTGCGACGGAACAGCGTGGCTGACTCGTTCAGCAGGGCGGAAGGGATAGCGGAAAGGTATTCCGGCAGGCCGTAAATCTCCTGGTTAAGATCCGGCTCCATCAGGTGAAAGATACTGCCTCTGGTGAATTCATACGGCTGCGTGGTCATGCCGTACTGCACAAACCAGTAAGTATCCAGATCCACACCGCGACGGGTGTATTTCGCCAGCGATGGCTCCAGTGAAAGAATGCCGCCGAGCCGGTTGGTGCGTTTCTCCAGATAGGCGTTACCAAACACAAGATAGTCCTGCACAAAACGGCTGAACGCCTGCTGGCTCAGCAGTGGATGCGGGATAAAGGTGCTGGTCAGAATGTTGCGCTTCACGGCAATCGGCGAGCTGTGGTGTACGGCGGCGCGGTAGGTGCGCGCGAGTCCGTCAAAACTGACCGGCGGCTCATACCAGCGGTCCATCTGCACGCATTCCACGTAATCCAGCAGCTCGCGGCGGTCCAGTACTGGGATCGGGTCGCCAAAGCTGAAGGCTTCTGCTCTTGTCGCGCCGCTGTGCTGAACGCTTTGCGCGGCTGCGGCACGGTTTTTCTTGCTCTTGCCCATCAAAAAATCTCCACAATATTGCTGGTATTGGCGGATTCGCCCTGCAGCGGTTCGTTAAACAGCGCGTGCATCGTCGCCCACGCCAGATCGGCATGGCTGGCTTCTTCACTGCGGCTGGCTTCGTAGGTTGGGCGGTTGCCGCTGGCGGTGGTGGTGCGGCGGATTGCCATAAAGGACTGCGCGATGTCGGTGTGCCCGGCGTCGAACTCCAGGCGGCGGTGGCTGATAATGTCGTACGCCTTGAGCACTAGGGCGTTTTTGACGTTGGGGTTGTAAACGAACTCGCGAACGGCAGGGAAGAACGCCTTCACATTCTCATACACACCGTGGCCGACGCCGGTGGAGTCGATGCCGATATAGGTCACGTTGTACTGCTGCGTCAGCTTTTTGATGGCGTCGGCCTGGGCGCGGAAGTCCATGCCGCGCCACTGGTGACGCTCCAGAATGCGGAACTTGCCTCCCGGCACCGTTGGCGGAGCCATGACCACGCAGCCCGCGCTGTCACCGTTCTGGGTGCCCTTCGCAGGGTCGTAGCCGATCCACACTTCGCGCCAGCCAAACGGACGCAACGCCAGCGCGTGAAAATCTGACCAGACTTCCCAGCTGTCTACCATGCACGCCTGCAACTCGCTGAGCGGAAACACGGACGCCAGATCATCGATAAACTCACACATCAGCAGGTTCTGGTACTCGTCCGGGCTGTACTCCATGCGCAGCTGGTCGATATCGAACAGGTTACACCCGCCGCGCACCGCGTCTTCCACGGTGACAATCTGGCGGTATTGCCCGTCCGGGCAGAGCAGGCCGGGGGCCAGGCTGCCGTGAGTCAGGTCGATATCCACCTTGTCCGCTTTCGCGCGGCCCCGGTTAAACAGCGCACCGGACCAGAACGGATACGCGCTGTGGGTCAGGCTGGACGGCGTGGAGAAGTAGGTCTGTCGCCATTTTTTGTGGATGGCCATCCCGGAGGCGACCTTGCGCAGCTCCTGGAATTTCGGTATCCAGAAATATTCATCCAGGTACAGGTTGCCGTGGTAGCTCTGCGCCGTGCGGGCGTTGGTGCCGAGAAAGTACAGACACGCGCCGTTGCTGAGCGTCATCGGGTCGCCTTTCAGCTCCACATCGACCTCTTTGGCAAAGTCGATGATGTACTGCTTGAAGACGTGCGCCTGCGCCTTGCTGGCGGAGAGGAAAATCTGGTTTCGCCCGGTGGTGATGGCGTCAATCAGCGCCTCGCGGGCAAAGAAGAAGGTCGCCCCAATCTGGCGTGACTTGAGCAGGTTGCGGATACGATGCCGGTTGCCTGCCTCCCACCAGTGGCGCTGGTAGGCAAACATCGACTCGTGGAAGACCTCCTGCAGTTTCTCGATCTGCTCGTCGGTAAACAGGTTCTTTTCCGGTGGCTTACGCGGGCCTTTGTTGCGGTTAGCAACGTTGGGGTTGAGGTCGGCTTCGTTGCCGCCGTCGTTGAATTTGCCGATCCGGGCGTGGCGCTCTGACTGGCGCGCCAGCAGGTCAATCTCCTTGAAGTCTTTCCCTTCTTTCTGCTCCTTCATGATGAGCTGGCAGTAGCGCGCGGCGGTGGTGAGCTGCATCTGATCCAGAGGACCGTACTCGCCCCATTTGTCGCGCTTCTTCCAGCTGTGAACGGTTGCAACTTTCTCGCCCAGCATTTCAGCAATGCGGGCTACGCGGTATCCCTGGAAGTACAGCAGCATGGCCTGCCGACGGGGATCGAGGTCTGCGGGGGTCAGTGTCATATCCATGGCACAAGCCTACGGCCTTGACTGACCTCTTTCTTCGGCTTCGTTTTGTATGGCGAAAGGCACAAGCGCCGCGCGTTGTCTCACTCCCCCCATCCCCGCAACCATAAGGCTCCAGACAGTTTTCTAACGGAGCACGGCTCATGACAGTGAAAGCAAAGCGTTTCCGCATCGGGGTGGAAGGTGCCACCACCGACGGACGCGAAATCCAGCGTGAATGGCTGGAACAGATGGCGGCGAGCTACAACCCGACGGTCTACACCGCGCTGATTAACCTTGAGCACATCAAGTCTTACTCCCCGGACAGCGCCTTTAACCGCTACGGCCAGGTGACGGCGCTGGTTGCCGAAGAAATCAAGGACGGACCGCTGGCAGGAAAAATGGCGCTGTACGCCGATGTGGAGCCGACCAGCTCCCTGGTGGAACTCGTCAAAAAAGGCCAGAAACTGTTCACCTCCATGGAGGTCAGCCCGAAATTTGCCGACACCGGCAAAGCCTATCTTGTTGGTCTGGCCGCAACCGACGATCCGGCGAGCCTCGGCACGGAAATGCTGGCGTTCAGCGCCAGTGCTGCCCACAACCCGCTGGCGAACCGTAAGCAGAAACCGGACAACCTGTTTTCTGCCGCTGAAGAAACGCTGATCGAGCTGGAAGAAATCCAGGACGACAAACCCTCCCTGTTTGCCCGTGTCTCCGCACTGTTTACCAAAAAAGAGCAGACCGACGATGTGCGTTTCTCTGACGTGCATCAGGCCGTGGAACTGGTCGCCACCGAGCAGCAGAACCTGAGCGAGCGCACCGCGAAATCCCTTTCTGAAAATGGCGAACGTCTGTCCGCGCTGGAATCTTCCCTGCAGGAGCAGCAGGCCGCCTTTGCCGAACTGGAGCAAAGGCTCAACCGCGAAGACAGCCGCAAGGATTACCGCCAGCGTGCGCCGGGCGGTGACGCACCGGCAGGCACCGTGACCAATTGCTGAGGAGCAAACCAACACATGAAACAGAAAACCCGCTTTGCCTTTAATGCCTACCTGCAGCAGCTGGCGCGCCTGAACGGTGTGGCCGTGACCGAGCTTGCCAGCAAGTTCACCGTCGAGCCGTCGGTATCCCAGACGCTGGAAGATGAGATCCAGCAGTCCGCCGCGTTTCTGACGCTGGTTAACGTAATGGGCGTAGCTGAACAGTCCGGCCAACTGCTTGGCCTGGGCGTCGGCAGCACCATTGCTGGAACGACGGACACCACCACCAAAGAGCGCGAACCGACTGATCCGACGCTGATGGCCGACGTGGAATACAAATGCGAGCAGACCAACTTCGACACGGTGCTGACCTACGCGAAGCTGGACCTGTGGGCTAAGTTTCAGGACTTCCAGGTGCGTATCCGCAACGCCATCGTGAAGCGCCAGGCGCTGGACCGCATCATGATCGGCTTCAACGGCGTGAAGCGCGCCAAAACCTCCAACCGTGGCGAGAACGTGCTGCTGCAGGACGTGAACAAGGGCTGGCTGCAGAAAATCCGCGAAGACGCGCCGGACAACGTGCTGGGCACTAAAACCGCAGACGATGGCACCGTGACCGTTGAACCGGTGAAAGTTGGGAAGGGTGGTCTTTACGCCAACCTCGACGCGCTAGTGATGGATGCGGTCAACGAGCTTATCGATCCGATTTTCCAGGACGATGATGAGCTGGTTGTGGTCTGCGGCCGCGAGCTTCTGTCTGACAAGTATTTCCCGCTGGTCAACAAAGAGCAGGAGAACAGCGAGAAAATCGCCGCCGATCTGATCATCAGCCAGAAACGCATGGGCGGCCTGCAGGCCGTGCGCGCGCCTTACTTCCCGGCGAACGCCGTGCTGATCACCCGCCTGGATAACTTGTCCATCTATTGGCAGGAAGACACCCGCCGCCGCTCGGTTATCGACAACCCGAAACGTGACCGCATCGAAAACTTCGAATCGGTAAACGAGGCCTATGTGGTTGAGGATTACCGCTGCGCGGCTCTGGTGGAAAACATCGAAATCGGTGATTTCAGCGCGCCAGCTGCACCGGACACCGGGGAGTAACCCATGAGCCTGAGTCCCGCACGGCAGCACCGCCTGCGCATTCAGGCTGAACAGGCCGCCCGCGAGGGCGGCAGTGTTCGCCATGCCTCGGGCTATGACCTGATGCTGTTGCAGCTGGCAGAAGATCGCCGCCGCCTTAAGGGCATCCAGTCCACGGTGAAAAAGGCGCAAATCAAGGTGGAGCTGCTGCCGAAATATTCCACCTGGGCGGACGGCGTGCTGGCGGCCGGAGGCGCGCAGCAGGATGACGTCCTGATGTACGTGATGTTGTGGCGTATCGACGCCGGTGACTATGACGGTGCGCTGGAAATAGGACGACATGCTCTGCGCCATGGCTGGGTGATGCCGCTCGGTAACCGCAACGTGCAGACCGTGCTGGCCGAGGAAATGGCCGACGCGGCGCAAAGCGCGATGCTGGCGGCAGCCCCATTTGATGCGGATCTTCTGCTGCAGGCGCTGGACCTGACCACCGGGCAGGATATGCCGGACCAGTCACGGGCGCGCCTGCACAAGGCCATCGGCGCGGTGCTAAGCGATAGTCATCCGGCATCGGCCCTGAATCACCTCACTCATGCGCTCCAGCTGGATTCCCGCTGCGGTGTGAAGAAAGACAAAGAGCGGCTGGAGCGCAGACTGCGCAACGACCGCTGACGGAACGTGCCCCGCGCACGGGCGGCACGGGATGGCGACAGGCATGGCCTCATCAAAATCCCGTCCACCGCCCACTTATTCAGGAGAACACCGCATGAAGTTTGTTGCGCCCGAACCGGCACCGGAACAGGCGGAGGTCATCAAAAATACGCCGTTCTGGCCGGACGCGGATCTGTCGGAGTTTCGCAGCGTGATGCGCACTGATGGCACGGTGACGCAGCCGCGCTTAAAGCAGGTGCTGCTGACCGCTATTTCCGAAGTGAACGCCGAGCTGTTCGACTTCCGCAACCGCCAGCGAATGCTCGGCTTTCAGGCACTGGCTGACGTACCGGCGGACGTACTCGACGGCAAAAACGAGCGTATCCAGCACTATCACAACGCCGTCTATTGCTGGGCGCGCGCCGTGCTCAACGAACGCTATCAGGACTATGACGCCACGGCGTCCGGCGTGAAGCGCGGGGAAGAGCTGGCGGAGGCCAGCGGCGACCTGTGGCGTGATGCCCGCTGGGCCATCAGCCGGGTGCAGGATGCGCCGCACTGCACGGTGGAGCTTATCTGATGAAAGTGCGTGCGCACCAGTATGACACGGTGGATGCCCTGTGCTGGCGTCACTACGGGCGCACGCAGGGTGTCACAGAGCAGGTATTACGTGCCAATCCAGGGCTGGCTGAACACGGCCCCTTTTTACCGCACGGGCTGCAGGTGGAACTGCCGAATCTCCCGGCATCGACCACCGCGCAGACCGTCCAGCTATGGGACTGAATCATGACGCTTGAGAGAGTCAGCGCCTTTATCACTTACTGCATCGCCGTGCTGCTGGCCTGGTTGGGTGACCTGTCGCTCAAGGATGCCTCCACGGTCGGCGGCGTGCTCATTGGTGTGCTGATGCTGGCGATCAACTGGTACTACAAACACCAGTCTTTCAAATTGCTGCGCGGCGGCAAAATCTCGCGGGGGGAATATGAATCCTTCAATCATTAAGCGCTGCCTGGTCGGAGCGGTGCTGGCTATCGCCGCCACGCTGCCCGGCTTTCAGTCTCTCCACACCTCAGTGGAAGGGCTGAAACTGATTGCCGATTATGAAGGCTGTCGCCTGCAGCCGTACCAGTGCAGCGCGGGCGTCTGGACCGACGGGATCGGCAACACGTCCGGCGTGACGCCCGGCAAAACCATCACCGAACGGCAGGCTGCGCAGGGACTTATTACTAACGTGCTGCAGGTTGAGAGGGCGCTGGAGAAGTGCGTGGTGCCATCCGTACCGCAAAAGGTCTATGACGCTGCGGTGTCGTTCGCCTTCAACGTCGGCAGCAATAATGCCTGCAGCTCCACGCTGGTGAAACTGCTCAATCAAAAGCGCTGGGCGGATGCCTGCCGCCAGCTGCCGCGCTGGGTGTACGTCAAAGGCGTGTTTAATCGGGGACTGGACAACCGCCGCGCGCGGGAAATGGTCTGGTGCCTGAAAGGGGCTGGGGAATGACGCGCACGCTGGCGGTCATGCTCGTGGTTGTACTGGCGGCGCTGGCCTGGCAGTCGTGGCGGCTGAACAACGCCCGCCACACCATCGATACACAGGGCGAACAGCTGGCGACCAGCGCCCAGGCACTGGCGAAGAAAAACAGCCAGCTGATCGGCCTGTCCATTCTGACCGAAACCAACAGCCGGGAGCAGATGCGGCTTTATGCTGCAGCGGAGAAGACCGCCGCGCTGTTGCGTCACCGGCAGCACCGGATCGAGGAACTGAAACGTGAGAACGAAGATTTACGCCGCTGGGCTGACACTCCTTTGCCTGCTGACATTATCCGGCTGCGGGAACGTCCGGCCCTCACCGGAGGTGTATCTTACCGTGAATGGCTGTCCCAGAGTGACGCCGTGCAGTCTGAACCCGTCAGCGCCAGACACTAACGGCGACCTGAACGCGATGCTGGATGAAACCGAGGCCGCCTGGGCGGTCTGCGCTGACAAAGTGGACACGATAGTGGCGTGCCAGGAGCGAAACAGTGAACAAGCCGCAGTCCCTACGCAGCGCCCTGAATAAGGCGGTGCCCTATGTGCGCGATAATCCGGACAAGCTGCACCTGTTCGTGGATAACGGCTCACTGGTGGCAACCGGTGCGCTATCGATGTCGTGGGAATATCGTTACACCCTGAACGTGGTGATCGAGGATTTCAGCGGTGACCAGAACCTGCTGATGGCCCCGGTCCTGCTGTGGCTGAAAGCGAATCAGGCGGATGCCATCAACAATCCGCAGCTGCGTGAAAAGCTGTTTACCTTTGAGGTAGATATTCTGCGCAACGACGTGTGTGATATCAGCCTGAACTTGCAGCTGACGGAGCGCGTGCTGGTCAGCACCGAGGGTGGTATCTCGACGGTTGAGGCGGAGCCAGAACCTTACGAGCCAGAAGAAATGTGGACGGTGAAACGTGGATAATCTGCACAAGGTCGATGAATGGTTAGCAGCACTGCTGGCAAATCTGGAGCCAGCGGCACGCAAGCGCATGATGCGGGAGCTGGCGCAGGAGCTGCGCCGGAATCAGCAGCAGAACATCCGCCTGCAGCGCAACCCTGACGGCAGCGGATACGATCCGCGAAAGGTCACTGCCCGGACTAAAAAGGGACGCATTAAGCGGCAGATGTTCTCCAAACTACGCACGGCGAAATACCTGAAAACTGCAGCCAGCGCGGATTCTGCCAGCGTGCAGTTTGTGGGGAAGGTGCAGCGCATTGCGCGGGTGCATCATTATGGATTGCGCGATCGGGTTAGTCACAAAGGACCTCAAATTCGGTATGCGCAACGTCGTTTAATAGGTAAAAATAAAGCTCTAAATAATGCCATGCAAGATATATTGTTGGATTCATTAATACCTTAATAGTGTAATTTCAATAAAGGCTCATCAATGATTTATCTACTTGCAATAACTTTGAGGTTTCAATGATATCTTTATTAAGGCCGAATTTTTCTGCAATAGAGTTTACGGCATTTGGAAATGGTTGGGAAACATAAGGTGAAATATAAATTTTTTCTATTAACTTTAGAGGGTCAATCTTTACTCTAACTCCAATTGGTTTGTGGCTTTCAACGTTCTTATGATCAAATGGCGGTGATATTGTCATTCTAACTTCATTTTCGTGTGCAAAAGACAGTCTCTTTAAGTAAGGGCCAAAATTGCCATTAACAATACAGTCTTGAGGTGTGAGATTTGGATCTAAGTAGTCTATATATTTGACTTCGCTTATAACAATGTAATTGTCTGAGATAATTGATTCTGTGAGTTTTGCTAAGTTGGTTTGTATTGCTATGCCTTTATTTAAATCGGAATATAAGCGCCACATACCTTCTGATTCGGTTTCATTTTTATGCCAGCAGTTAACAGTCACGGATTTCATTATAGCAAAATAAACTTTCTCCATCATTGGAAGATATGCGTTTATTTTTTCATTGAGTATTTCTAAATCACGTCGTGCATTTTCTTGATTAGGGCCTTGGCTAACATTACTGGCGTTGACCATTATCTTTAGTGGTTTAATCGCTTCATTGAAATCTTCAACACTATCTTTGAATATGCCAGCCATTGCACTTTGAGCAACTTTAGGCAAAAGTCCTTCGAAGGGATCTGAGTTTATATATGAACTTACAGGGGTAAAATAAAGTTCTCCAGTAGAAAGTAAATCTATAAATTTATCTAAGGACATGTAGCGCCATAACATTGTATCAGGTTGTAAATTTGGACTTATTCTAAAGTTATCCATGACTGTCTCCTCGGGGATTGTTTTTGGCGAGTTTGATATTTTTATTTGTTGAGTTTTTTTGAAAGATAAAATAAAGCCCCAATGCATCCTATCAGCACGGCTACTGAGAGAGAGTTATCAACACTCCACTTTTGAGGTTCTACCGCGGAAAGCATTAGTAAAATAACCGAAGCAATACCTAGCATTATAGGTTCTATTGCTTCATCTGGACCTTTGGTAATAAGCATAAACGCTAATTGAAATCCACATGATATTGCTAAGGCATTTGCAACATAACTTAATGTTTTAATTCCTTTTAAATGCGTTACAAAATGGTTGGTTGTGTCTTTTAAAATTGAGAGGCTATCGGCTAACTCAATTAAACCTTTTAATAATAGGAGTGTGGTAAGTGAGGCGAAAACTAATCGCTGGCAAAAGAACTGAATTCTATCAGCAGCAGACTCACTATTTTCTTCACTTTCATCTCCTTTTTTCTCTTTGGCTTCATATCTAAATATATTTGCTAAATCACCTCTGAAACGATGATTGAATATACAGAATATCGAAATCAGCAAGAACAATGATATAGAACTTTTGATTATTAAGTAGATATCCATTTCTCGATGATTTGTGTGAGTGAGTAAACAATGGATTCAGCTTACAACAGATAAGAAGCGTTGACATCATAAATTCATGAATGCACAACTCACAGAAATCATGCGCCTTATCACCAACCTGATCCGCACCGGCACCGTGACTGTAGTGGACCGGGAGAACTGGCTGTGCCGGGTAAAGGTTGGCGAGCTCGAAACCAACTGGATTAACTGGCTGACGCTGCGCGCCGGTGGTGCCCGCACATGGTGGTGCCCATCGCCGGATGAGCAGGTGGTGGTCATTAGCATGGGCGGCAATCTCGAAACTGCGTTTGCGTTGCCTGCCATTTACTCCAGCCAGTTTGCACCGCCGTCGGATTCTATGGATGGGTGTGTGACGCAGTACCCGGACGGGGGCTGGTTTGAGTATGAACCCGCCACCGGGCGCTGGCACGTCAGGGGTATCAAATCCATGGTGATTGAGGCGGCTGACCATATCACCCTCAAAACCTCTCAGTTTGTCGTAGAAGCCGACACCACGCGCATCAACAGTAACGTTGTGATCAACGGTGCAGTCACCCAGGGCGGCGGCCCGATGAGTTCCAACGGGATCGTGGTGGATGACCACGCGCACAACAAAGTTAAATCAGGCGGCGACACGTCGGGAGGCCCGGTATGACGCTGTATATCGGTATGAGTCAGCGCAACGGCAAGACCATCACGGACACGGACCATCTTCGCCAGTCGGTACGCGATATTCTTGTTACCCCGCAGGGCAGCCGCATTGCCCGCCGGGAGTATGGTTCCCTGCTGTCCGTCCTGATTGACCAGCCGCAGAACCCGGCGCTGCGCCTACAGATCATGTCGGCGGTGTATATGGCCCTGAGCCGCTGGGAGCCACGCCTGACGCTGGACTCCATCACCATCAGCAGCAATTTTGACGGCTCCATGGTGGTTGACCTTACCGGGCTGCGTAACAACGGCGCGCCGGTTTCCCTTTCCGTATCAACAGGAGCAGACAATGGCGGTCATTGACCTTTCACAGCTCCCCGCGCCGCAGATTGTGGACGTGCCGGATTTTGAGACTCTGCTGGCCGAGCGCAAGGCCGCCTTTGTGACGCTGTATCCGGCGGATGAGCAGGCTGCCGTCACGCGCACGCTGGCGCTGGAGTCTGAACCCATCACTAAACAGCTGCAGGAAAGCACGTACCGCGAGGTACTCTTGCGCCAGCGTATCAACGAGGCCGCGCAGGCAGTCATGGTGGCGTATGCCCTCGGTGGCGATCTGGACCAACTCGCCGCCAATTACAACGTCAACCGCCTGACGGTTACGCCTGCCGATAACGACGCGGTGCCACCGGTTGCTGCTGTGATGGAAAGCGACGACGCTCTGCGTCTACGTGTGCCTGCTGCATTTGAGGGGCTGTCGGTAGCCGGTCCGACGGCGGCGTATGAGTTTCACGCCAGAAGTGCGGACGGGCGCGTGGCGGATGCCAGTGCAACCAGCCCGGCCCCGGCGGAAGTGGTTCTGACTGTACTGAGCCGCGAGGGTGATGGTGCGGCAGAAAATGACCTGCTGGCAGTGGTCGAAAAGGCGCTGAACAACGAGAGCGTGCGACCGGTAGCGGATCGTCTGACGGTCCGTAGCGCCGAAATTATCCCGTACAGCGTGGAAGCAAACATCTTTCTCTATCCTGGACCGGAGGCTGAGCCGGTAATGGCGGCCGCAAAAGCCAGCCTGCAGAAATACATCGCCAGCCAGACACGGCTCGGACGCGATATCCGCCGCAGTGCCATCTATGCTGCGCTACATGTCGAAGGTGTGCAGCGTGTGGAGCTGGCATCCCCGATGAATGATGTGGTGCTGGACAAAACGCAGGCTGCATCCTGCACGCAGTGGAATGTGACCAACGGGGGCACGGATGAATAGCTTGCTGCCGCCTGGCTCAACACCGCTTGAGCGCCGACTGGCGCAGACCTGCAGCGGGATTTCCGATCTGCAGGTGCCGCTACGCGATTTGTGGAACCCGGCAACCTGTCCGGTCAGTTTACTGCCGTATCTGGCGTGGGCGTTTTCTGTGGACCGCTGGGACGAGAGCTGGACGGAAAGCGTTAAGCGCCGGGTGGTGCAGGATGCGTTCTATATCCATCAGCACAAAGGGACAACCAGCGCGGTGCGTCGGGTAGTGGAGCCGTTCGGCTTCCTGATCCGCATTATCGAATGGTGGCAGACCGGTGAACAGCCAGGCACGTTCCGCCTGGATATCGGCGTGCAGGACCAGGGCATCACGGAAGAAACCTATCTGGAGTTGGAGCGCCTCATCAGTGACGCCAAGCCCTGCAGCCGTCATCTGATCGGCATGTCCATCAACCTGCAGACCGGCGGGCCGTATTTCGTCGGCGCAGTCATCTACACCGGCGAAGAAATCACGATTTACCCGTATATCAACGACACCATTATTTCTGGCGGCAGCGCTTATGAAGGCGGTGCCGTCCATGTTATTGACACAATGAGAGTGAACCCATGAGCGCAAAATTTTATACCCTGCTGACGGATATCGGCGCGGCGAAACTGGCAAGCTCCGCCGCGCTCGGTGTGCCACTGAAAATTACCCAGATGGCTGTAGGGGATGGTGGCGGTGTGCTGCCAACACCAAACGCTCAACAGACAAAGCTGGTTGCCGAAAAGCGCCGCGCTGACCTCAACATGCTGTATATCGATCCGCAGAACAGCAGCCAGATTATTGCTGAACAGGTGATCCCCGAAACCGAGGGCGGTTGGTGGATTCGTGAGGTCGGTCTGTTCGATGAAACCGGCGCGCTGATTGCTGTGGGCAACTGCCCGGAGAGCTACAAGCCGCAGCTGGCGGAGGGGAGCGGTCGCACACAGACCGTGCGCGTGGTGCTGATTACCAGCAGTACCGATAATATCACCCTGAAAATTGACCCTTCGGTAGTTCTGGCAACCCGCAAGTATGTCGATGACAAGGTGCTTGAGCTTAAGGTGTACGTGGATGACCTGATGGCGGCGCATATTGCTGCAGCTGATCCCCATACGCAGTATGCGCCAAAGGCAAGCCCGACGTTCACCGGCACGCCGAAAGCACCGACAGCGGCGGCAGGTAACAATACCACTCAGCTTGCTAACACTGCTTTTGTGCAGGCGGCGCTGGTTGCCCTGGTTGGTGGTGCGCCCGCTACACTGGACACTCTGAAAGAAATTTCAGCAGCAATCAGCAATGACCCCAATTTCAGCACCACCATTAATAACGCGCTGGCGCTGAAAGCACCACTTGCGAGCCCGGCCCTTACCGGAACGCCAACGGCACCTACTGCGTCACAGACGGTGAACAACACCCAGGTTGCCACCACGGCATTTGTTAAATCAGCCATCGCGGCGCTGGTAGCATCATCCCCGGCAGCGCTGGATACGCTGAATGAACTGGCTGCGGCGCTGGGTAACGATCCGAACTTTGCCACCACTGTGATGAATGCGCTGGCGGGAAAGCAGCCTCTGGATTCAACACTTACTGCTCTGGCGGGTAAGAACATTGCCGGACTTCTCGCCTATCTTGGTCTGACGGATATTGTGCAGTCAGGTGTAGGGACTGGCCTGCTTGGCCCGGCAGGCTATATCAAAATCCCGTTAATCATTGATGGCGGGAAACAGATATTTATTATGCAGTGGGGTTTAGTTACGGATAACTCACAGGCAACCGTAAACTACCCGACAGCGTTCCCAACCAGGGTGGCTTTGGCTCTGGCTACCCCGCTAACATCATTTACTGCCGGGGTTGCCTCCGTCTCGATGGCAAACGTGGACACTATTAGTCTTACACAGTTAAACATCATTGTTGCCAAAACGGTGAGCGGATCGCAGGTAGCATTTCCCCGCTCTGTGTTATGGCTGGCTTTAGGATACTAACGATGAATGCATACTTTTTTAGCGCCTCTGCACCTGGATTTTTCGCGCAGGATTTGAAAGATGTTTATGATTCTGCCGGAACCTGGCCTGACGATGCAGTGAGCATTGACAATGACACCTGGCGACAATTTATCTTCACGCAGCCCCCGGGAAAACAACTGGGTGCGGACGTACAGGGGATGCCTGTCTGGATTGATAATCCTGAGCCTTCGGCAGAAGAGCTTATAGCTGCTGCCAGTAAGGAAAAACAAGAGCGCATAGAGCAGGCGAATTTTTACATCAATAGCAGGCAGTGGCCTTCAAAGCTTTCATTGCAGCGTTTATCTGATGATGAAAAGGCGGCCTTTAATACCTGGCTTGATTACCTTGATGCACTGGATGCTTTAGATATCTCAGCAGCGCCGAATATTCACTGGCCGGAAAAACCCGCTGAATAACCAATCCCCCGCAATTGCGGGGATTTTTATACCTTTCCATTGTGTCATTTTCCTCACATCTTGCAGCACGTGCGCCAGGCGCATATCACCCTGAACATAGGCATACCCCCTGTAAACCGGAGAGACTGCCTTATGGCTCAGGATTACCACCACGGAGTGCGCGTTGAAGAAATCAACGATGGCACCCGGTCCATTACCACGGTTAGTACCGCTATCGTCGGCATGGTCTGCACCGGCGATGATGCCGATGCATCCATGTTTCCCCTCAATAAACCGGTCCTGCTCACCGACGTGCTGACCGCCAGCGGTAAAGCAGGCGAGTCCGGCACGCTGGCCCGCTCGCTGGATGCCATTGCCGACCAGGCTAAACCCGTGACCGTCGTTGTGCGTGTTGCCCAGGGTGAAACCGAAGCGGAAACCACCGCGAATATTATCGGCGGCGTGACAGCCGACGGCAAAAAAACAGGCATGAAAGCACTGTTATCTGCGCAGTCCCAGCTCGGCGTTAAGCCGCGTATTCTTGGCGTGCCGGGGCACGACACGCAGGCGGTTGCCACTGAGCTGCTGAGCGTGGCGCAGAGTCTGCGAGGATTCGCCTATCTGTCAGCCTACGGCTGCAAAACGGTAGAGGAGGCCATTGCCTACCGCGATAACTTCAGCCAGCGCGAGGGGATGCTGATCTGGCCTGACTTCATCAAGTTTGACACGGTGCTTAACGCAGACGCGACTGCCTATGCATCCGCCCGTGCGCTTGGCCTGCGTGCCAAAATTGACGAGCAGACCGGCTGGCACAAAACCCTGTCCAACGTGGGTGTGAACGGCGTCACCGGCATTTCTGCTGATGTGTTCTGGGATTTGCAGGACCCGGCAACCGATGCGGGGCTGCTGAACCAGAACGATGTCACCACGCTGATCCGAAAAGACGGCTTCCGCTTCTGGGGTTCGCGCTGCCTCAGTGACGATCCGCTATTTGCCTTTGAGAACTACACTCGCACGGCGCAGGTGCTGGCTGACACCATCGCTGAAGCGCATATGTGGGCGGTGGATAAGCCGCTCAACCCTTCACTGGCCCGCGACATTATTGAAGGCATTCGCGCCAAAATTCGCAGCCTGGTGAGCCAGGGTTACCTCATTGGCGGTGACTGCTGGCTGGATGAGTCCGTGAATGATAAGGACACGCTCAAGGCCGGGAAGCTGCTGATCGATTACGACTACACGCCAGTACCACCGCTGGAAAATCTGCTGCTTCGCCAGCGTATCACCGATCAGTATCTGATTAATTTCGCCAGCCAGGTCAGCGCATAAGGGGGCAGCATGGCTTTACCACGCAAGTTAAAACACCTGAACCTGTTCAATGACGGGAACAACTGGCAGGGGATCATTGAATCTCTGACCCTGCCTAAATTTGGTCGAAAGTTTGAAAAGTATCGCGGCGGCGGTATGCCCGGTTCGGCGGATGTTGATCTGGGGCTGGATGATGGCGCGCTGGACACGGAATTTTCAATCGGTGGCACCGAACTGCTGTTATTCAAGCAGATGGGAAAAGCCACCGTCGATGGTATCCAGCTGCGTTTCACCGGCTCCATTCAGCGTGACGATACCGGCGAAGTGCAGGCCGTGGAGCTGGTTGTGCGCGGGCGACATAAAGAAGTCGATTCCGGCGAATGGAAAACCGGAGAGAGCAACACCACAAAAGTCAGCAGCACCAACAGCTACGCGAAGCTGACCATCAACGGCGAAGTGCTCTATGAGGTTGATGTAATCAACATGATTGAAATCGTTGATGGCGTGGACCTGATGGAAGAGCACCGCAACGCCCTGGGCCTCTGACCTACTTTAAAGGCGCGGGCAGCCGCGCCAGTCCATTATTAACAGGAAATGACAATGAGCGAACAACTGACTGAAAAAACCGTACAGCTGGACACCCCAATCAAGCGTGGTAAAACCGAAATTGCCGAAATTGTGCTGCGCAAGCCGCAGTCCGGCGCGCTGCGTGGCACCCGCCTGCAGGCGATCATGGATATGGACGTCGGCGCGATGATGACGATTATTCCCCGCATCTCCACGCCCGCGTTGACCGCTCAGGAGATGGCAGAACTGGACCCTGCCGATCTCACCGCATTGTCTGTAGAGGTGGTGACTTTTTTGTTGAAGAAGTCGGTGCTTGCCGGTTTGCCGACAGCCTGACGGTAGAAGATCTGGTGGCTGATATCGCCACCATTTTTCACTGGCCGCCGTCCGTCACTGACATTATGCCTCTGACTGAAGTGCTGGAGTGGCGGCACAAAGCGATACAGAGAAGCGGGGCCAGCGATGAGTGATAACAACCTGCGCCTGCAGGTAATTCTAAATGCGGTTGATAAGCTCACCCGCCCATTCCGAACAGCGCAGGCCAGTTCAAAAGAGCTGGCTACCGCCATTCAGCAAAGCCGCGCAAGATTAAAAGAACTGGACGCCCAGGCGGGTCGTATTGATGGCTTCCGCAAGGCAAGCGCGCAGCTGGCCGTCACCGGCAACAGTCTTAAAGCCGCACGCGAAGAAGCGGCGAAGCTTGCCACGCAGTTCTCGGCCACTAACCGCCCGACGGCGGCACAGGCTCGTCTGCTTGAGCAGGCAAAAAACCGCGTTAACGAGCTGCAGAGCAAATACAACGGCCTGCGTCAGTCGGTACAGCGTCAGCGTCTTGCGCTCAATGAGGCCGGACTGGACACCAAAAAGCTGAGCAGTGCGCAGCGGGAGCTGCGGCAGAATACCGACGAAACCCGGCAGGCGCTGGACCGACAGCAGAAATCCCTTAAGCGCCTGGGCGAGCAGCAGGCCCGAATGAACGCCATCCGCGATCAGTATTCGCGGCGCCTTGAGGTGCGGGATCGTATCGCGGGCGCCGGAGCAACGACTACTGCCGCCGGGCTGGCGATGGGCGCGCCGGTGATGGCTGCCGTTAAAAGCTATGCCAGCATGGAAGATGCGATGAAAGGCGTGGCAAAGCAGGTTAACGGGCTGCGGGACGACAACGGCAACCGCACAAAACAGTTTTACGACATGCAGGATGCCATCAAGGCCGCCAGTGAACAGCTGCCGATGGAGAATGGCGCCATCGACTATGCCGCGCTGGTTGAAGGTGGCGCCCGCATGGGCGTGACAAACCAGAACGATTCTTACGAAGACCAGAAGCGTGACCTGCTGGCCTTTGCATCCACTGCAGCAAAGGCCGCAACGGCATTCGAGCTGCCCGCTGATGAGCTGGCGGAGGGGCTGGGGAAAATCGCGCAGCTGTATAAAGTGCCGACCCGCAATATTGAACAGCTTGGCGATGCCCTGAATTACCTGGACGATAACGCCATGTCTAAGGGCGGCGATATCATCAATGTGCTGCAGCGCATGGGGGGCGTGGCAGACCGGCTTGATTTCCGAAAGGCTGCCGCGCTGGGTTCCACCTTCCTGTCTCTGGGCGCCGCGCCTGAAATCGCCGCCAGCGCATCAAATGCGATGGTGCGCGAACTGTCGATTGCGACCATGCAGAGCAAGCGGTTCATGGAAGGTATGGATCTGCTTAAACTCAATCCAGAAGAGATTGAAAAGCAGATGACAAAGGACGCAATGGGAACCATTCAGCGCGTGCTGGAGAAGGTCAACAAGCTGCCGCAGGATAAACGCCTGTCCGCCATGACGATGATATTTGGCAAAGAGTTTGGCGATGATGCAGCGAAGCTTGCAAACAACCTGCCGGAGCTGCAGCGACAGCTGAAACTCACCTCAGGCACTGAGGCTAACGGCTCCATGCAGAAAGAATCCGATATCAATAAGGATTCACTTTCCGCGCAGTGGTTGCTTGTTAAAACGGGCGCGCAGAACGCTTTCAGTAGCCTGGGGGAAACACTGCGCCAGCCGCTGATGGATATCATGGGGTACGTCAAAAACGTGACCGGGGCACTGCGTCGATGGGTTGAGGCTAACCCGCAGCTGGCGGGCACGCTGATGAAAGTGGCGGCGGCCACTGCCGCGATCACCGTTGTGCTCGGCACGCTGGCTGTGGCCGTGGCTGCCGTGCTGGGGCCACTGGCGGTGATCCGTTTAGGCCTGTCCGTACTGGGTGTAAAAACACTCCCCTCCGTTATGTCTGC
The DNA here is from genome assembly GCF_052886895.1 of Enterobacter sp. C4G1. Classification (NCBI taxonomy): domain Bacteria; kingdom Pseudomonadati; phylum Pseudomonadota; class Gammaproteobacteria; order Enterobacterales; family Enterobacteriaceae; genus Enterobacter; species Enterobacter sp. C4G1. Next base: position 2,592,677 of record NZ_JBQVVV010000001.1, read on the forward strand.
AGTGACCCGCACCGGCGGCGCGCTGTCCTGGCTGGTAAATGCGCCGCTTTCCCTGTTGCGCCGTGGCATGGCGGCATCCGGCAGTAGCGCCGGATTGCTGGCATCTCCCCTTAACTCCCTTCGCCGTTCTGCCGGGCTGGCTGGCAATGCGCTGAAAGCGCTGGCCGGTGCTCCGGTTGCTGTCCTTCGCAGCGGAATGTCTGGTATTCGCAACATTATCGGCATGGTAATGAATCCGCTGGCCGCGTTGCGCGGGGGGTTATCCGCAGCCGGTGGCGTGCTTCGTTTTCTGGCGTCCGGCCCGCTGGCCCTCCTTCGCGTCGCGCTGTACGGGATTTCTGGATTGCTGGGCGCCCTGCTTAGTCCGATAGGGCTGGTTGTGGCGGCTCTGGCTGGCGTGGCGCTGGTTGTCTGGAAATACTGGCAGCCGATAAGCGCATTTTTAGGCGGAGTGGTTGAAGGGTTCAAAGCTGCAACTGCGCCTGTCAGTGCGGCTTTTGAGCCACTGCAGCCTGTTTTCCAGTGGATAGGTGACAAGGTCCAGGCGTTGTGGGGCTGGTTTACTGATCTGCTGACGCCGGTTAAGTCCACATCTGCAGAGCTGCAAAGCGCGGCATCGATGGGGCGGCAGTTTGGCGAAGCGCTGGCAGAAGGGCTGAACATGGTCATGCACCCGCTTGATTCGCTTAAATCGGGCGTGTCCTGGCTGCTTGAAAAACTCGGCATTGTCAGCAAGGAGGCGGCAAAAGCGAAGCTTCCTGAGAAGGTCACGCGGCAGCAGCCAGCCACTGTAAACACAGACGGTAAAGTGGTGCTGCCCCCTGGCGGATTCCCGACGATGGGTTTTGCTGGCATGTACGACAGCGGCGGTACCATTCCGCGCGGCCAGTTCGGCATCGTGGGCGAGAATGGCCCTGAGATTGTTAACGGGCCTGCCAATGTCACCGGCAGGAAACGGACTGCTGATCTGGCAAGGGTGGCGGCAACGCTCAATCCTTCCCGGACGGAACCGGCCAGCGCTAAACAACGTCCTGAGCGCGGGATTATTCTGCCACCTGAGATTGTTAACGCCCCGGTAAATCTTCCAGGTCGGGAGCGTGCTGCGGAGCTGGCAGATATCGCTGCAGCCGTCATGCCAGCACCGGCCATTACGCAAACCACGGATAACAGGGCTGACCCGATGGCTATGCGCCAGAAGGTGTTCGCTTCCGTCGTCGCTGGCGTAATGGGCCTTGCGGCAACCCCGGCAGAAGCCGCACCACTTCATCCGTACAGTGTACCTGTCAGGACGCAACCGGCGCAGTCGGCGAAGGCAGAGAGACAGCCGCAGGTAATTCAGTACGAGATAAGCGCGCCAATTCATATCGTCGCCCAGCCAGGGCAAAGCGCACAGGATATCGCCCGCGAGGTGGCCCGGCAGCTTGATGAGCGTGAGCGCAGGGCCAGGGCAAAAACACGCAGTAATTTCAGTGACCAGGGGGGATACGAATAATGATGATGGTGCTGGGGTTGTACGTATTCATGCTGCGCACCGTGCCCTATCAGGAGCTGCAGTATCAGCGCAGCTGGCGGCACGCAGCCAACAGCCGGGTTAACCGGCGCCCGGCAACGCAGTTTCTTGGGCCGGATAACGATTCGCTTACGCTGTCCGGCGTCCTGCTGCCGGAGATTACCGGCGGCAGGCTGTCTTTGCTGGCGCTGGAGCAGATGGCGGAGCTGGGTAAAGCCTGGCCTTTGATTGAGGGGAGCGGGACGATTTACGGCATGTTTGTGATCGAGAGTCTGAGCCAGACAAAAACAGAATTTTTTGAAAGCGGTATGCCCCGACGCATTGAATTTTCGCTGAGCCTAAAACGGGTGGATGAATCGCTGTCTGATATGTTCGGCAGCCTCAGCGATCAGCTCAGTAATTTGCAGGACTCCGCCACTTCTGCGATAGGCAATATGAAAAATACGGTTGGAGGGTTACTGCAGTGAATTTCAGCTCTGATCTCCTGAACCTGAACAGCAAAACCCCCGGTTTCAGCATCATCATTGAAGGTAAAGATGTGACTACCGTGCTGGATGCGCGCCTGATGAGTCTGACGCTGACGGATAACCGGGGCTTTGAAGCGGACCAGCTTGATCTGGAGCTGGACGACTCGGACGGGCAAATCGTTCTGCCGCGTCGGGGGGCAATTATTCAGTTTGCGCTGGGGTGGAAAGGTCAGCCGCTTTTTCCGAAAGGGGCTTTTACTGTCGATGAGATTGAGCACAGCGGCGCGCCAGACCGTCTCACAATTCGCGCGCGTAGTGCAGATTTCCGTGAAACCCTGAACACGCGGCGTGAAAAGTCCTGGCACCAGACAACTGTGGGCCAGGTGGTGCAGGATATTGCCGCCCGCCATAATCTGAAACTGGCGCTGGGCAAAGACTTGACGGAAAAGACGCTGGATCATCTGGACCAGACCAACGAAAGTGATGCGAGTTTCCTGGTAAAGCTGGCGCGCCAGTTTGGGGCGATTGCCTCCGTGAAGGACGGGAACCTGCTGTTTATCCGCCAGGGACAGGGTAGAACGGCCAGCGGCAAGCTGCTGCCGGTCATCACCATCACCCGCCAGGCCGGTGACGGTCATCGTTTTACCCTGGCTGATCGCGATGCCTATACGGGGGTAATTGCCAGCTGGCTGCATACCCGTGAGCCAAAGAAAAAAGAGACAGCAAAGGTTAAGCGCCGTCGAAAGAAAACAACCGCGGCAAAGGAGCCGGAAGCAAAACAGGGAGATTACCTGGTTGGAACGGATGAAAACGTGCTGGTACTCAACAGAACTTATGCAAACCGCAGCAATGCAGAGCGAGCGGCAAAGATGCAGTGGGAACGCCTGCAGCGCGGGGTTGCAACATTCTCCCTGCAGCTCGCAGAAGGCCGGGCAGATCTCTACACTGAAATGCCGGTGAAGGTTAGCGGCTTCAAGCAGCCTATTGATGATGCGGAATGGACCATCACCACGCTAACGCATACCGTCAGCCCGGATAACGGATTTACGACCAGTCTGGATCTCGAAGTGAAAATAGATGAGTTCGAAATTGAATGATTAGTTCCAAATTGAGAACAATGATGTATCATTATTGCGAACTGGTTAAGAGTGAGGGCTAAACGAAATGATGAATTGTCCGATGTGTGGTCAGGCCGCGCATACACGCAGTAGCTTTCAGGTTTCCAGTGAAACCAAAGAACGATACAACCAGTGCACCAACATTGAGTGTGGGCATACGTTCGTGACACATGAGACTTTTGTTCGATCTGTCTGCCGCCCGCAAAAAATCAGCGCCGCACCGCCTCATCCGAAGGGAATGCAGGAACAATTAGCTTACTGATACTGACCCGCCGCTGGCGGGTTTTTTATTGCAAGTTGTCGCCATAGCAAAAGCGCTGTCGCCACTTTGTCGCCATGTATGGATAATTAGTGTTGTAAGTGATTGATTTTATGGGTGGTAAATTTCAGGCAACAAAAAACCCATCAACCTTGAACCAAAACGGCGGGGTTGATGGGCTCCACAAATTGGGGACATCAAAGAAAAGCAGTGGCACTAATTATGACTACCCCCTGAAAGAAAAGTTCTGCGCATATCTAAAATATTTTCGACTATGCGCAAATTTTCTCTTTATCCCAGTCCTGGCCAGATGATGATGATGAGTGTACCGGCGAGTGTCAGCAGGACGTTGGCGATAGCGTAGGTGCCCGCGTAACCCAGCGCCGGGATGTTGCTGCGCGCGGTGTCGCTGATGATTTCCATCGCCGGGGCGCAGGTACGCGCACCCATCATGGCGCCGAACAGCAGGGCGCGGTTCATGCGCAGCACGTAAGCACCAAACAGGAAACAAATCACCACCGGCACCAGGCTGACGATAAGTCCGGAAACCAACATTTGCCAGCCGACAGAGCCCAGGCTGTGGCCAATGCCACTACCGGCGCTTAAACCCACGCCGGCCATAAACACCATCAGACCAAACTCTTTCACCATGTTCAGCGCACCCTGTGGGATATAACCGAAGGTCGGGTGGTTAGCTCGCAGGAAGCCAAGCATAATCCCGGCGAACAGCAGACCTGCAGCGTTACCGATGCCAAAACTAAAGTTGCTGAACTGGAAGGTGATCATCCCGATCATCAGGCCAACAATAAAGAAGGCGCAAAATGCCAGCAGGTCGGTCACCTGGCTGTGAATGGAGATAAAGCCGATGCGGTCAGCAACGGTTTTCACGCGACGCGCATCACCGCTCACTTGCAGCACATCACCTTTGTTCAGTACCACGTTATCGTCGATTGGCATCTCAATCTGGCTGCGGATCACGCGGTTTAAGAAACAACCGTGATCGGTCAGCTTCAGCTGCGCCAGGCGGCGGCCAACGGCATTATGGTTTTTCACCACAATCTCTTCGGTGACGATACGCATGTCGAGCAGATCGCGGTCGAACACCTCTTTACCGTTACGGAAGCTGGGGTCGAGGCGCGCGTGGGCATCAGGGTAGCCTACCAGAGCGATATCATCGCCCATCTGTAATACGGCATCGCCGTCGGGGTTTGCCAGAATGCCGTTACGGCGGATACGTTCGATGTAACAACCTGTCTGGCGGTAAATGCCCAGCTCGCGCAGATTTTTACCGTCGGCCCAGGCAACCAGCTCTGGCCCCACGCGATAGGCGCGAATAACCGGGAGATAGACTTTACGTTTGCTGTCGGTGTCCAGACCGCGCTCGCGGGCAATTTGCTGCGCGCTGGTCTGCAAATCCTGGTGCTGGAGTTTTGGCAGGTAACGCGCGCCAACAATCAGGCTCACCAGGCCAATCAGATAGGTCAGGGCATAGCCCAGGCTCAGGTGATCGAGTGCGGTTGAAAGGGAATCGCCCGCCATACCGGAGTGGCGAAGGGTATCGCCCGCACCCACCAGCACCGGCGTGGAGGTCATGGAGCCTGCCAGCATACCGGCCGTTAAGCCGATATCCCAGCCAAACAGTTTACCCAGACCTAACGCTATCAGTAGCGCGCTGCCGACCATCACCAGGGCCAGCATCAGGTAATTCTTACCGTCACGGAAGAAAATTGAAAAAAAGTTCGGGCCTGCTTCCACGCCAACACAAAAAATAAACAGCATAAAACCTAAGTTGAGCGCGTCCGTGTTAATGCTGAAATGCTGCTGACCTAATAATAAAGAAACGACTAAAACGCCAATCGAATTACCAAGTTGAACTGAACCCAGGCGTAATTTACCCAGGCAAAGGCCCAGTGCCAGTACCACAAATAATAACAGGATGTAATTCCCGTTTAACAAGTCTGCGACGTTTATATTCACGGAGGCTAACTTCTTGTTTACCAGTAAGTTGTTGAATGAAGAGGCTATTTGGGCTACTGTTTTGGGCGTCAGGGAAAAATCCTAAATCCCATACACCCTTAATTAATTCCGTAAAACAATAGCCGCGGGTTAGTTTAATCGTATTAACGACAGGCGGCTACCTATTATCGCATTACCCTGTGCGGGCTTCGGCAAGGATTGCCACACTGCTTTATCTGACTGGGCGTCCACTGGACGAAAGTGTATTTGATAGAGAAGAAGTCAGGAGGATAGTTTGAACATTAAACGAAACTGGGCGGGCGTGATCAGCTGTTTTTTGCTCTTCACGGTGGTTTGCCTGTCTTTGGCCTTTAATGTGAAAGGGGCATTCAGGGCCTCAGGCCATCCGGAACTGGGTTTGCTCTTCTTCACCCTTCCGGGGGCGGCGGCCAGTTTTCTCTCTCGCCGGGGAGAGGTGGTCAAGCCGTTGTTGGGGGCAATGCTGGCCGCACCGTTGTGCCTGTTACTGATGCGTCTGCTGTTTGTCACGACAAGAAGCTTCTGGCAGGAGCTGGCCTGGTTACTGAGCGGGGTTTTCTGGTGTGCGTTGGGCGCGCTGTGTTTCTTATTTGTTCGCAGCCTGATGCGCCAGCGGCGTCACCACAAATAAAAACGCCCTCGCGCTGAGGGCGTCTTACCATTACTGGGCGGCAAACAGGCCCAGGTTTTCTTTGGCGTAAGCTTCGAAATCAGTGCAGCCGCCAATGTGTTTCTGATCGAGGAAAATCTGCGGTACGGTTTCAACCGGTTTACCTACGGTTTTTTCCAGATCGGCTTTGCTGATCCCTTCCGCATGGATATCGACATAACGGAAGTTAAAGTCATCACGCTCTTCGGTCAGTTTTTCTGCCAGTTCTTTAGCGCGCACACAGTAAGGGCATCCTGGACGACCAAAAATTACTGCAAACATTTCTCTCTCCTCAAAAAACAAGCCTGACGGCGAATGACGCTTATATTGCACGATAACCTGCCGGAATGAAAAGAAGGTTTCACCTGTCGCTTTAATATCTTCAGGCTATGTTTGGCCAATTACATGCCCGGCATCTTTGCCTATACTGGCTGCCATACCGCGTACAGACCGACCAAAGAGAGACACCATGACGCCAACGATTGACCTGCTGCGTTCCCACCGCTCAATTCGCCATTTTACTGATGAACCCATTACCCAGGCGCAGCGCGAGGCGATCCTCGACAGTGCAAGAGGCACCTCAAGCTCCAGTTTTTTGCAGTGCTCCACCATTATCCGCATCACCGATGCACAACTGCGTGAACAACTGGTCACGCTGACGGGCGGGCAGAAGCACGTCGCCCAGGCGGCGGAGTTCTGGATCTTCTGCGCTGATTTCAACCGCCACCTGCAAATCTGCCCGGAGGCCGAACTGGGTCTTGCCGAACAACTGTTGCTGGGCGTGGTGGATACTGCGCTGATGGCGCAAAACGCGCTGACGGCGGCTGAGTCTTTAGGGCTTGGCGGCGTGTACATCGGCGGCCTGCGCAATAACATTGAGGCCGTCACTGAACTGCTACATCTGCCAAAACATGTGTTACCGCTGTTTGGCCTGTGCCTTGGCTGGCCTGCTGATAACCCGGATGTGAAGCCACGCTTGCCTGCAGCCATGATCATGCATGAAAACCGCTACCAGCCTGTCGCTCAGGAATTACTGGCGCAATATGATGAAGAGCTGGCGCACTACTACATGACGCGCGGCAGCAATACGCGTCGTGATACCTGGAGCGACCATATTCGCCGCACGATCATCAAAGAAAACCGCCCGTTTATTCTCGATTATTTGCATAAACAGGGTTGGGCGACGCGCTAGCACATTCATCCTGTGCCTCTCTGCCGCTATACACGTCATCCTTCAGGCTGCCTTGATTCAACTTGAATGATTTTGTGTATATGATACGCAGGCTTTTCCCATGTCTTTAGAGAGGTGCAGGGTGAAAATTGCCATTTTGTCCCGGGATGGAACGCTCTATTCATGCAAACGTCTGCGAGAAGCAGCGTCAATGCGGGGCCATCAGGTTGAAATCCTCGATCCGCTGTCCTGTTATATGAACATCGATCCGGCGGCGTCGTCCATTCACTATAAAGGCCGTCAGCTCCCGCTTTTCGATGCGGTGATCCCGCGCATTGGATCTCAGATTACCTATTACGGCACCGCTGCGCTTCGCCAGTTCGAAATACTCGGCAGCTACCCGCTTAACGAATCCGTCGCGATTTCCCGCGCCCGCGATAAGTTGCGTTCTCTGCAACTGCTGGCCCGCCAGGGCATCGATCTGCCCGTTACCGGGATTGCCCACTCGCCGGACGATACCAGCGACCTGATCGACATGGTGGGCGGCGCGCCGCTGGTGATCAAGCTGGTGGAAGGTACTCAGGGTATTGGCGTGGTATTGGCCGAAACGCGGCAGGCGGCGGAAAGCGTGATTGATGCGTTTCGCGGCCTCAATGCGCATATTCTGGTGCAGGAATATATTGAAGAAGCCAAAGGTTGCGACATCCGCTGTCTGGTGGTTGGCGATGAAGTGGTTGCGGCCATCGAGCGCCAGGCGAAAAACGGGGACTTCCGTTCAAACCTGCACCGTGGTGGCGTAGCGCGGGTAGCCAACATCAGCGAACGTGAACGTGAAATCGCCGTTAAAGCGGCGCAGACGTTAGGTCTGGACGTAGCCGGTGTCGATATTCTGCGTGCCTCACGCGGCCCGTTGGTGATGGAGGTGAATGCATCCCCTGGGCTGGAAGGCATTGAGAAAACCACTGGCATTGATATCGCCGGGAAAATGATCGCCTGGATCGAACGCCACGCGACCCCTGGGTATTGCCTGAAAACGGGCGGTTAAATGGATTCGCACGCACTTTTTGCGTACTCTATGCGAAGTTATTTTTAAAGAGGCTGCACAGCTATGGATTTACAGGTCGTTCCTACACTGGATACGTTACGTCAATGGCTTGATGATGCGGGTATCACGTACTTTGAGTGCGATTCCTGCCAGGCACTGCATCTGCCGCATATGCAAAATTTCGACGGCGTGTTCGATGCCAAAATCGATCTGATCAACGACGTGATTCTTTTCTCGGCCCTTGCTGAAGTTAAACCTTCTGCGCTACTGGCGCTGGCTTCCGATCTTTCGGCGATCAATGCCAGTTCTTTGACGGTGAAAGCATTTCTCGATATTCAGGATGATAATCTGCCAAAACTGGTTGTTTGCCAGTCTTTATTCTCCGGGGCAGGGGTGTCCTTCAAGCAATTTTCCTGGTTTATGCGCCTGAGTGAAGAGCAGATCTCTATGGTCATGCTGGAAGCCAGCGCACATCATCTGCTCTTTAGCAGTGAAGAGGAATCAGAGAATGATGATGCATCTCCCAATTTTCTCCACTAGTGCTGTCTGACTTTTGCGCAGTCGCTGCCAGAGCGGCTGCATAACACCATTTTTTCTGCTGCCATTAACCTTTTTTTAAAGAATATTTCACCTCCCCGAAGGCCATTTCGGCTTATCACGTAGACATAACCTGCATAAAAAATTGATAAAAGGCGTTTTTTCGTCTGGGCTATAGCCGGAGACACGGGCTACAGTTATTCTTGCGATGCTTAAAAAAGCGAGCGGAATCTGCCGGGTAAAGAGATTTCTTTTTATTTTGAGCAGAGCGACAAACTATGCATGATTATTGCATATCTTCAGATTGCACAGTTTTAGTTCGTTTGTTAACGAGCTTTCAGAAGGAATAAAGATATGATCGCCTTGAATAAAAAATGGTTATCGGGTCTGGTTGCGGGTGCTCTGATGGCCATCTCTGCCGGCACGCTCGCTGCGGAACAAAAAACGCTGCACGTTTACAACTGGTCTGACTATATTGCGCCAGACACGGTCGCGAATTTTGAAAAAGAGACCGGCATTAAAGTGGTCTACGACGTTTTCGATTCCAACGAGGTGCTGGAAGGAAAACTGATGGCGGGCAGCACCGGTTTTGACCTGGTGGTTCCTTCTGCAAGCTTCCTGGAGCGTCAGCTGACGGCAGGCGTCTTCCAGCCACTGGATAAGAGCAAGTTACCGAACTGGAAAAATCTCGATCCAGAAGTCCTGAAACTGGTGGCCAAACACGACCCGGACAACAAATACGCGATGCCATATCTGTGGGCGACTACCGGTATCGGCTTTAACGTTGATAAAGTCAAAGCGGCGCTGGGCCCGGACGTCAAGCTGGACAGCTGGGACGTGGTGCTGAAGCCGGAAAACCTTGAGAAGCTGAAAAGCTGCGGCGTTTCTTTCCTCGATGCACCGGAAGAGATTTTCGCCACCGTGCTGAACTATCTGGGCAAAGATCCTAACAGCAGTAAGGCTGATGACTACACCGGCCCGGCAACCGATCTGCTGCTGAAACTGCGTCCAAATATTCGCTACTTCCACTCCTCTCAGTACATCAACGACCTGGCAAATGGTGACATCTGTGTGGCAATTGGCTGGGCAGGGGACGTGTGGCAGGCGGCTAACCGCGCGAAAGAGGCGAAAAACGGTGTGAACGTGTCTTACTTCATTCCGAAAGAGGGGGCGCTGGCCTTCTTTGACGTCTTCGCGATGCCGGCTGATGCAAAAAACAAAGACGAAGCGTATCAGTTCCTCAACTACCTGATGCGTCCTGACGTGATCGCCCACATCAGCGACCACGTTTATTACGCTAACGGTAACAAGGCTTCTGTGCCGCTGGTGAGTGAAGCGATCCGCAATAACCCGGCTATCTATCCGCCAGCGGATGTCTTCGCCAAGCTCTTCACCCTGAAAGTCCAGGATCCAAAAATTGACCGCGTACGTACCCGTGCGTGGACCAAGGTGAAAAGCGGTAAATAACATTTAGCGCGTCTGATGTAAGCCGGGCAAGCGTAGCGCGCCCGGCAACCGGCGCACCGATATGGTGCGCCTGCACCATGATTTGATTTATGCCGGAGAGCACCCCGTGAATGATGTGATCCCCCGCCCGCAGGCGAAAGTCCGTAAAGCGCTGACCCCGCTTCTTGAAATCCGCAACCTCACCAAATCCTTTGACGGCCAACATGCCGTAGACGATGTCAGCCTGACTATCTATAAAGGCGAAATTTTTGCTCTGCTCGGTGCATCCGGCTGCGGTAAATCTACGCTGCTGCGAATGCTGGCGGGTTTCGAGCAACCCACTGCCGGGCAGATTATGCTCGATGGTGTCGACCTCTCCAGCGTGCCGCCGTACCAGCGCCCAATCAACATGATGTTCCAGTCTTACGCCCTGTTCCCGCATATGACGGTAGAGCAGAATATCGCGTTCGGCCTGAAGCAGGACAAACTGCCTAAAGCCGAAATTACCGCGCGTGTGGCCGAAATGCTGAGCCTCGTACACATGCAGGAGTTCGCGAAGCGTAAACCGCATCAGCTCTCTGGCGGGCAACGTCAGCGTGTGGCGCTGGCGAGAAGCCTGGCGAAACGTCCGAAACTGCTGCTGCTCGATGAGCCAATGGGGGCACTGGATAAAAAACTGCGCGACCGGATGCAGCTCGAAGTGGTGGATATCCTTGAACGTGTGGGCGTGACCTGCGTAATGGTGACCCACGACCAGGAAGAGGCGATGACCATGGCCGGGCGTATCGCGATCATGAATCGCGGTAAGTTCGTGCAGATTGGCGAGCCGGAGGAGATTTACGAACACCCGACTACCCGCTACAGCGCGGAGTTTATCGGTTCGGTCAACGTCTTTGAAGGGCTGCTGAAAGAGCGCCAGGAAGATGGCCTGGTCATCGAATCGCCTGGGTTGCAGCATCCGCTTAAGGTCGACCCGGATAACTCCGTCGTGGATAACGTGCCGGTGTATGTCGCGCTGCGTCCTGAGAAGATTATGCTCTGTGAAGACCCACCAGCCGATGGCTATAACTTTGCCGTGGGTGAAGTGGTGCACATTGCCTATCTGGGTGATCTCTCCATCTACCATGTTCGTCTGAAGAGTGGACAGATGCTCAGTGCCCAGTTGCAAAACGAACATCGCTACCGCAAAGGGTTGCCGACCTGGGGCGACGAAGTGCGTCTTTGCTGGGATGCGGATAGCTGCGTCGTGCTGACGGTATAAGGAGCGGACAATGAGTACACTTGAACCTCCAGCCCGCGTACAAAAACCGGGTGGTTTTGCGCACGGACTGACGCGCTTTAAGATGGCGCATGGGCGCAAGCTGGTGATCGCCATGCCTTATATCTGGCTGATCCTGCTGTTCCTGATGCCGTTTTTGATCGTTTTCAAAATCAGCCTGGCAGAGATGGCGCGGGCGATCCCGCCTTACACCAATCTGATGGATTGGGCTGACGGGCAACTGACCCTGACGCTGAATCTTGGCAACTTCCTGCAACTTACCGACGATCCGCTCTACTTTGAGGCCTATTTGCAGTCATTGCAGGTGGCGGCGATCTCGACGATCTGTTGCCTGTTGTTGGGGTACCCGCTCGCGTGGGCAGTGGCGCACAGTAAGCCATCGACGCGTAATATTCTGCTGTTGCTGGTGATTTTACCGTCGTGGACCTCGTTCCTGATCCGCGTGTATGCGTGGATGGGGATCCTGAAAAACAACGGTGTCCTGAACAACGTCCTGATGTGGCTTGGGGTTATCGATCAGCCGCTGACCATTCTGCATACCAACCTCGCGGTCTATATCGGGATTGTCTACGCCTACCTGCCATTTATGGTGTTGCCAATTTATACCGCGCTGACGCGTATTGATTACTCGCTGGTGGAAGCCTCCCTTGATTTGGGCGCTCGTCCGCTGAAAACCTTCTTTAGCGTGATTGTGCCGCTCACCAAAGGCGGGATTATTGCCGGTTCGATGCTGGTGTTTATCCCGGCGGTAGGGGAGTTTGTTATCCCTGAACTGCTCGGTGGCCCGGACAGCATCATGATTGGTCGCGTGCTGTGGCAGGAGTTCTTCAATAACCGTGACTGGCCGGTGGCGTCTGCGGTGGCGATTGTGATGTTGCTGCTGCTGATTGTGCCTATCATGTGGTTCCACAAGTATCAGCAAAAACAGATGGGGGATCACGGATGAACAACTTACCGGTAGTACGCTCCCCGTGGCGAATTCTGATCCTGGTGATCGGGTTTACCTTCCTGTATGCGCCGATGCTGATGCTGGTTATTTACTCCTTCAATAGCTCGAAGCTGGTGACGGTGTGGGCGGGCTGGTCGACGCGCTGGTACAGCGAGTTGTTCCACGATGATGCAATGATGAGCGCGGTGGGGTTAAGCCTGACCATTGCGGCGTGCGCCGCCACAATGGCCTCGATCCTCGGCACTATTGCCGCAATGGTGATGGTTCGCTTTGGGCGTTTTCGTGGGTCCAACGGCTTTGCGTTTATGATAACCGCGCCGCTGGTTATGCCAGACGTGATAACTGGCCTGTCGTTGTTACTGCTGTTCGTTGCACTGGCTCATGCAATTGGCTGGCCTGCGGACCGTGGAATGCTGACTATCTGGCTGGCTCACGTCACCTTCTGTACCGCCTACGTGGCCGTGGTTATCTCCTCGCGCCTGCGGGAACTGGATCATTCTATTGAAGAGGCAGCCATGGATCTTGGCGCCACGCCGCTGAAGGTATTTTTCATCATTACCTTGCCGATGATTATGCCTGCGGTGATCTCCGGCTGGCTGCTGGCGTTTACCCTGTCTCTGGACGATCTGGTGATTGCCAGCTTTGTTTCCGGGCCGGGGGCGACAACCCTGCCGATGCTGGTCTTCTCCAGCGTGCGTATGGGGGTTAACCCCGAGATTAACGCCCTGGCTTCTATCATCCTCGGTGTGGTCGGTGTTGTCGGTTTTATCGCCTGGTATCTGATGGCGCGTGCTGAAAAACAACGCGTGCGTGATATCCAGCGTGCAAGACGCAGCTGAAGCATTTAAAATTTCCAGTGAAGTGCCGCGCGTGTCGCGGCACTGTTTTTCAGGGAAGTAAAACATTGGGATTCTTAAAAAAGTCACGTCAAACGCACGCCCGTCTGAACGTCCCTGCGCTAGTGCAGGTGGCGGCGCTCGCCATTATTATGATCCGCTGTCTTGATGTGCTGATGATTCTGAATACGCTGGGTGCGCGTGGTATCGGTGAGTTCATCCACCGCAGCGTGCAGACGTGGAACCTGACGCTGGTTTTTATGAGCAGTCTGGTGCTGGTGTTTGTTGAGATTTACTGTGCGTTTTCTCTGGTTAAAGGGCGTAACTGGGCGCGCTGGGTTTACCTGCTGACGCAAGTGGTGGCCACGGGTTACCTGTGGGCGGCCTCTCTGGGTTATGGCTACCCGGAGCTGTTCAGCATCGCAGGGGAATCCAAACGCGAGATTTTACGCGCGCTGTTTATGCAAAAACTGCCGGATATGCTGGTGCTCTGTTTACTCTTCGTTCCGGCCTCCAGTCGACGGTTCTTCCGCCTGCAATAATGTGTATAATCGCAGCCCTCGTTATTCTTAAGGTTTTCATATGCAGTGCGCACTCTATGACGCGGGTCGCTGTCGCTCCTGTCAGTGGATAGAACAGCCCGTCTCTCAACAACTCACCGCCAAAATGACCGATCTGCAACAGCTACTGGCTGAACACGCGGTGGGCGAGTGGTGCGCACCGGTCAGCGGGCCGGAACAGGGTTTTCGCAATAAAGCCAAAATGGTGGTCAGCGGCAGTGTCGAAAAGCCGCTGCTGGGGATGCTGCACCGCGACGGTACGCCGGAAGATTTGACCGATTGCCCGCTCTATCCTGCTTCGTTTGAACCGGTTTTCGCCGCGCTGAAGCCTTTTATCGCCCGTGCCGGATTAACGCCCTATAACGTGGCCCGCAAGCGCGGCGAACTGAAATACCTCTTACTCACTGAAAGCCAGCGTGATGGCGGCATGATGCTGCGTTTTGTGCTGCGCTCAGAAGCCAAGCTGGAACAGCTGCGCACGACGCTGCCGTGGCTTCAGGAACAGTTACCGCAGCTTAAGGTGATTACGGCAAATATTCAGTCGGTGCATATGGCAATCATGGAAGGGGACAAAGAAATCTTCTTCACCGAACAGCTCGCACTGGCCGAAAGCTTTAACGATGTACCGCTGTGGATCCGCCCGCAGAGTTTCTTCCAGACTAACCCGGTAGTGGCGAGCGCCCTGTACGCCACCGCCCGCGACTGGGTACGGGCGCTGAACATCAACCATATGTGGGATCTGTTCTGCGGGGTAGGCGGGTTTGGCCTGCACTGCGCTACGCCAGAGATGACGCTGACCGGGATTGAGATCTCCGCTGAGGCTATCGCCTGTGCAACGCAATCGGCGGCCGAGCTTGGGTTAACGAATCTTCATTTCCAGGCACTGGACTCCACGCAGTTTGCCACCGGCCAGGGCAAGGTGCCGGAGCTGGTGCTGGTGAATCCTCCGCGTCGTGGCATTGGTAAAGCGCTGTGCGACTACCTGAGCCAGATGGCGCCGGATTACATTGTCTATTCCAGCTGCAACGCACAGACCATGGCGAAAGACATTGCTCATCTGCCGGGTTACCGCGTTGAACGCGTTCAGCTTTTCGATATGTTCCCGCACACCGCGCACTATGAAGTGCTGACGTTGCTCGTTAAATCTTAAACAAAATGTGAACTCTTCCTCCCCGCGAAATCAGGTAAGCTTAAGTCATCAGAATTAAATAAAGGCTTACCGATGAAGCAGATCCTGCTGGTGGAAGATGACCACGATATCGCCGCGCTCCTGCGCCTGAATCTGGAAGATGAAGGTTACGCCATTACCCACGAGCCGGACGGGGGGAAGGCGTTGCTGCGCCTGGAACAAACGCCCTGGGATGCCGTTATCCTCGATCTGATGCTCCCGACGGTCGACGGCCTTGAGATTTGCCGCCGCATTCGCCAGATGACCCGCTACCTGCCCATTATTATCATCAGCGCCCGCAGCAGTGAAACTGACCGTATTACCGGGCTTGAAACCGGGGCGGATGATTACCTCGCCAAACCGTTTTCGGTGCAGGAGCTGATTGCACGTATTAAAGCGCTGTTTCGTCGCCAGCAGGCGATGGGCCAGGCGCAAACCACCGGCAACATTCAGGCGCACGGCCTGACGCTCGAACCACTCAGCCGCAGTGTGCGTCTGCACGGGCAGGAGGTCGATCTCACACCACGCGAATTCGAGCTGCTGTACTTTTTTGCCCGTCATCCGGGGGAGGTATTCTCGCGACTGGCGTTGCTGGAGCAGGTCTGGGGATATCAGCACGAAGGCTACGAGCATACCGTTAACACCCATATCAACCGCTTGCGGATCAAGATTGAAAAAGATGCCGCAGAGCCGGAGATAATCCGAACGGTCTGGGGCAAAGGCTATAAATTTGCGGAGCAAAACGATGATGCGACGTTTTAGCCTGGGTCAGCGCCTGACGCTGCTGTTTGTTTTGCTCTTGCTGCTCTGTGCGGCGGTGGCCTGTCTGGTGCAAATGTACAGTAGCCAGCAATATGGCAACGCCATGGTACAGCGTCTTTCCAGCGGCCTGGCGCAACAGATTGTGCAGCGTGAGCCGATTCTGGATGCGCAGGGTAGGGTTGACCGCCGGGCGCTGAAACCCCTGTTTGACCGGCTGATGACTTTTAACCCGAGCGTAGAGCTGTATGTGGTTTCACCTGAGGGAGAGTTGCTGGCAGATGCTGCGCCTGCGGGACATATCCAGCGGCAAAAAATCGACATCGCGCCGGTGCAAACCTTTCTTAGCGGGGCCGTGATGCCGGTGTATGGCGATGATCCGCGCAGTACCGATAAACAGAAAGTCTTCAGTGCGGTGCCGCTGCGTCAGGACGGGGAGTTACGCGGTTATCTGTACATTATCTTGCAGGGCGAAGAGTCGAACATTCTGGCGGATATTGCCTGGCATAAGGCGTTGTGGAGCACAGCGCTGTGGTCGTTGTTGCTGGTGGCGCTGTTTGGCCTGCTGGCGGGATTACTGGTCTGGTATTGGGTGACGCGCCCGGTGAAGCGCCTGACGGTGGAAGTAGCCGGGCTGGAGCAGGACAGTATCAGTGCGATTAAACAGCTTGCTGCGCAGCCGCTGGCGCCGGCCACGGGTGATGAAGTGGCGACACTGCGTAATACCTTTATCGAACTGGCACGCAAAATCACCTCCCAGTGGGATCAACTGGCCGACAGCGACCGCCAGCGTCGGGAGTTTATCGCCAATATCTCTCATGATTTACGCACGCCGCTGACCTCGCTCCTGGGCTACCTGGAAACGTTGTCGCTGAAATCCGCCACCCTGACCCCGCAGGAACATCAGCAGTATCTGACGACCGCGTTGCGTCAGGGGCAGAAAGTGCGCCATCTCTCTCAGCAGCTGTTTGAACTGGCGCGTCTGGAGCATGGTGGCATCAGGCCACAGCGCGAGCGCTTCGCAATGGGGGAGCTTATTTCTGATGTCGCGCAAAAGTTTGAGCTGACTGCGCGAACCCGTGCGCTTCAGCTGCATATTGATGTGCCAGGCCCCTTGCCGCTGGTGAACGCCGACGTGTCGATGATTGAGCGCGTGGTGACCAATCTGCTGGATAACGCTATCCGCCATACGCCAACTGGCGGGGAAATTCGCCTGGCGGTTTGGCAAGAAAATGAACAGTTGCAGGTTGAAGTGGCGGATAGCGGCATGGGTGTGGATGCAGCGTTGCGTGATGATCTGTTTGTACGGCCTTCGGCGTTAAACACGCAGGCATCGCGGGATAACCGTGGCGGGCTGGGGTTGTTGATTGTTAAGCGAATGCTGGAGCTACACGGGGGGGGGATCAGGCTGATGGAAGCAAAGAAAGGGGCGATATTTCGCTTTTATGTACCGCTTTGAGATGGTGTTTGTAAGAAGTATGATAGAGAAGAATAACCACTCAATTTAAAAGGATTTAATGATGACTGTAAAAGTCATACCCTGGGATGGGTGCTACAGCGTGATGACACGCCCCGGAGGGGTCTGCAAAGAAGTTGTTGCCCCCTCTTATCCCCGTCTTTATTTTCACCCCGACAGTGAAACCCTTTTAGCAATTGACCAATGCGACTGGCACGATCTTGAGCAGGAAAGTAACCGACTCACTCACTGTCTGGCGCAGAGAGCGGACGCGTTACAGCGTATTGAACAACTCCAGAAAGACGTGACTACTCTGGGCTGGAGCGATGTACCAGAGCGTAATCGCTTTCAGAATCTGTTAAAGGAAGAGTATCGACATCTTGATGAAGCCTGTAAGACCTTACGTGCTGAACTGGCAGAATTGACCCCTACAGAAAACCTCCCCGCCGCAACATTACTGGATGAAAATAGCAAAAAGAATGCACTTGGGCTGATGGAGCTTGTAGAGGTTAAGGGTGGGAAAAGCGGAGCCAAATTTGTCTACGTTCGTTCAGATAAAATTCGTAGCCACTGGCGTCGATACAGGTTGAACAGCGCGGAAACGAAAAGCGGCAATAAAAGCTTTTTGAAGGTGGTTGAATATACCGGCAAAGATGGCCAGACGCATACCCGCCATGAAATCGATCCGGAAAAACTGAAAGGACAGCTGGCAAAGCTGAAGCCGTCAATGAAAGCGTGGGAAGTGAAACTGCTGGATGACAACTCTGGCGTCTGGAGCGTATGGGCACAAGAATTTAACCGAAGTCTGGAACTCTCACCCTTGAAAGATCCCCGCATGAAATTTGATGCACAGGCCCAGTTATTGCGTTGGGCATATGGTGCGAGCATGAAAGGCGTATTGAATCCGTTCGAAATTGACATCCGCACCGGACAATACAAGCCAAAAGCAGAGTTGCAAGGTAAGACTAGCGTTTACGCCAACCTTTCGCTTGCAGAGGCAAAAAGCAGCGGCAAGCTTCACCTGCCGGATAATGTCGGTGTAAAAATTTGCTATCCGTTAGATCCGGCAAAAATCCCCGGTGGAGGCATGGGGATACTGGGTACGTTCCGTTTTGATATTGAGCTGATATTGTCGGGGAGCGTTGGTGCAAGTCTGGGCATAGAGGCGGGGGTTAGTATCTCCAACAATCGGGCTAAAGGACTACCAGTAAAAGCCATGCCGGATGAAGGCTACGGATTTTGGCGGCAGATAGATGTCACTAAAGAAGGACATATGCCCTTAGGCGGCGGTGCGGAGTTGGGCGTATTTGTCGGGGCAGAAGCCGGGGCTAATGTGTCTGGTGCACTGGTTTGGCTCAATCCTGATCACGACGGCAAGTACAGTGCGCTGGCGAAGGTAGGGGTGGGTGCTGCAGTTCAGGCTGGTGGTGGTCTTAGCGGGCAGCTTAAGTTTAGATGGCAAGATGGTAGGGTTCGTATAGAGGTTAGCGGCGGGTTGTGCTGGGGGACGGGTGGTAAAGGCTCGATGAGCTTTGAGGTTGACGGACCCGCGATTATGTCTGAGTTTATGCCTTGCCTGATCTACATGTTACGTAATGCGGATTATGTCCGGCTGATGCAGATTATGATGGCTGACGATTATTATGCTTTCTGTGCGATTCCATTACTGGTGGGGATGTATGGGATTAATAGTGTGATTGATGCAGGGGGAAATATAGCCGCTGAACTTAAAAAAAGTTGGGATGAAAAAGAATCCCGTGTGGCGCTGATGGCTAACATCCTGAACACAAAAGGAGATTGTTTAAAGTTTGCTCCGCCAGAGAGCAAGGGCGCAGTCATTGCCGCACTGATAGAAACAAACCTGTGGGATAATGTCGCCAGTCCAGTGAGCCATGAAGAGACGACCTGTGAGGGGGGAACTGTTTTTAGCGCCCGTAAACGAGCCATTATTTATGCTCTTCGCTGGGTACAGTCTCAGCGAGAGTATGAAAATGTGATGCAACATCTCTCGAAAATGCCTGGAGAAGGAAAAAGTGACTGGCAGTTTAACGAAAAAAAAGTCATCGCTTTTCTGGCCCAGGGTGAAACACCCAAAACCTATGGTTACGCAGGCTCCCTGGTTCCCAGTGCTCTGAACATCACGATTGAACCCAGCCATTATGCCGATAATCTCAGAAACCTCTATCTCCACCTGCCTGAAGCCCCGGCAATTCCTCCTGGGCACGTCAATATGTCTACTTTGCCATTGAGAGAAGTGCTGCCAATGTATCTCTATAGCTGTACACGGCTTATTCACTCCATGCACGGAGATACAGCATGACGCACACAGGTTATGGTGTGACAGGATTGCTGATTACTGTGGCGCTGACTGGCTGCCGGGATGAGCAAAAAATAAAGGCTGAACAGACCGATTTGGTTAACACGACGCTGGAAAATATGGTCACAGTAAAAGGTGGCCGTTTTCAGATGGGAGATTTTGGTGCTCTTATCGGCGAGAAACTGTCATTCAGCGCAGACGCGGACAATAAACCGCTGCATTGGGTAACGTTGTCTGATTACCGTATCAGTAAGTACCGCGTCACATGGGGAGAATTTAACCGCTGGCTGGAGATCCAGGGGCGTGAGCCAAATGATTATTTTCAGGAGACGGTAAGTGATAGCGATCCTGATTATGCCTCACTAAAAATTGCGCTTGGTGACAATTATCCGGCATCAGCTAACTGGCAGGATGCGCAGGCCTACTGCCAGTGGCTGGGGCAGGTCAGCAAGCGCAATATTGACCTGCCAACAGAAGCCCAATGGGAGTACGCGGCACGCAGCGGGGGACAGTTTCTGATTATGGCGAACAGTGATAACCACTGGTATTACGAAGATAATAAAGCCAGCAATTTCGCCCCGTCGGCAGAGAATCGCCCGGTGGGAAGTTACCCCCCGAATCCATTGGGACTCTACGATATGCTGGGAAATGGTACTGATTGGGTCAGGGACTGGTATACGGCAGATTATTACCGCCACTCCCGGGAAAAAGACCCTCAGGGACCAGAGGGAGGGGCAAATAAGGTGATTAGAGGCTGGCTGGGAGCACCCTCGGATTCACTCACTGTGACCCGGGACTCCCTGAAACCAGATACCGTTCAGGGCCCGCCCTCACGTTCAACTGGCTTTCGCTGTGTTGAAAACACTCCACTCGCAAACACTAACGGATAGTTAAAAAATCAGGTAAAGGACTATGGCATGACGCTGACAGGTTATTGCGTAACGGGTGTTCTGGTGTTGCTGGCACTGACGGGCTGCCGGGATGAACAGAAGAGACAGGCAGAGCAGGATGCTCTTGTTAACAGCGCGTTGGAGAATCTGGTCACGGTAAAGGGCGGGCGTTTTCAGATGGGGGATTTTGGTCCTCTCATTGGTGAAAAACTGCCGTTCAGCGCAGACGCGGACAATAAACCGCTGCACTGGGTGAGGTTGTCTGATTTCCGTATCAGTAAGTACCGCGTCACATGGGGAGAATTTAACCGCTGGCTGGAAATTCAGGGGCGAGAGACGAATGATTATTTTCAGGAGACGGCGAATGATAGCGATCCTGATTACGCCTCACTAAAAATTGCGCTTGGTGACAATTATCCGGCATCAGCTAGCTGGCAGGATGCGCGGGCCTACTGCCAGTGGGTGGGGCAGGTCAGCAAACGCAATATTGACCTGCCAACAGAAGCCCAATGGGAGTACGCAGCACGCAGCAGAGGTCAGTTCCTGATTTTTGGCAACAGTGATAACTGGTATCACTACGAAAATGACATCGCACGTAATATCGCTCCCTCTACGGAAAACCGTCCGGTGGGGAGCTATGCCCCGAATCCGCTTGGGTTATATGATATTCAGGGAAATGGGGCTGACTGGGTCCAGGACTGGTACGCGGCGGATTACTACAGTGATTCTCCTGAGCAAGATCCTCAGGGGCCAGAGAAAGGTGATAAACGGGTTATCCGGGGACTACCCAGAGATGCCGGAGAGGGTTACACCATTACCAGAGGAAGCATGAGACCTGAAACCGTTCAGGGCCCACCCTCGCGCTCAACGGGTTTTCGCTGTGTTGAAAACAGTCCGTTAGTTAAATAAAAAAAGACTACGCCGGAGGCGTAGTCTTTGTAGGTGTTTGTTAACAAACCATTCTGAGATTACTGCGGGAACCACTGCTCGCTGATTTTCTGATAAGTGCCGTCAGCTTTAATCGCTTTCAGGGCGCCGTTCAGTTTTTCCAGCAACGCTTTGTTATCCGGGCGAACTGCGATACCCAGACCGGTGCCGAAGTATTGTGGATCGGTCACTTTCTCGGTTGCGGTGCCCAGTTGCGGGTTGGTTTTCAGCCACTCGTTTACCACGGCGGTGTCACCAAACACGCCATCAATACGGCCGTTTTTCAGGTCGATAATCGCATTCTGGTAGCTGTCATAGGCCACGGTTTTCACTTCAGGATGTTTGTCCTGAAGGTATTTCTGGTGCGTGGTGCCGTTTTCCATACCGATGCGTTTGCCTTTCAGCTCGTCAAAGGATTTATAAGCGCCTTTCTTCGCAATCACCACGGCGGAGTTCGCGTAGTACGGGTCGGTAAAGGAAACCTGCTTGCTACGCTCTGGCGTGATATCCATACCGGAGATCACCGCGTCGTATTTTTTGAATTTCAGCGACGGGATCAGGCTGTCAAAGGCGTGGTTAGTGAAAGTGCAGTTGGCCTGCATCTGTTTGCACAGCGCTTTTGCCAGGTCGATATCGAAACCGACGATCTGGTTGCTGGCATCCAGTGATTCAAAAGGTGGGTAAGTGGCAGATACGCCGAAATTGATTTTATCTGCGGCTGCTGCGCCAGCGGCGAAAGTTGCCAGTAATGCGGCCAGAACTAACTTTTTCATTTTAATACTCCCGTCTGTCAATCTGTCTTATGCGCCGTGTCTGCGGCATGGACGTACAATGCCAGTGATTGAATTTATATGCAATAAAAATGATTAAATATTATTTTATAAATAAAAAAAGACGGGCAGTGTTTAGACTTGCCCGTCTTCTTGATTTGTGATTATGCAAAAGTTGATTTAATTGCGGCGTTCAAACGCCAGCGCTTTGCGCTCGATTAAACGCATCATCAACGTCAGCAAACCATTCACCACCAGATACACCAGGCCCGCTGCGCCAAACACCATGACATCGTAAGTGCGTCCATACAGGAGCTGCCCGTGGCCCATCACTTCCATCAGCGTGATGGTGTAGGCCAGAGAGGTACTCTTGAATACCAGCACCACTTCGTTGGAATACGACGAGAGCGCACGTTTAAACGCATACGGCAGCAGGATAGCCAGCGTGTCTTTCTTGCTCATCCCCAGCGCACCGCAGGATTGCCATTGTCCTTCCGGGATCGCACGGATCGCACCGTAAAACAGCTGCGTGGTATAGGCCGCGCTGTTCAGCGAAAGTGCAATCAGGGCGCACAGCCACGGTTCGGAGAGCAGATGCCAGATAACCGGATAGTCCTGTAATGACGGGAACTGCCCTGGCCCGTAGTAAATCAGGAAGATCTGCACCAGCAGCGGCGTACCGGTAAACAGGGTGATGTAGCCGCGCACAATCCACACCAGCACTGGCGTTTTCAGCGTCAGGATGATGGTAAAAATAAGCGCCAGGATCAGCGCCACGATGATGGACGCCACCGTCAGCGTCAGGCTGGTGTGCAGCCCTTTCATCAGCTCGGGTAAATATTCAAGCATCAGCCTGGTCTCCGTTCAAAACGCGTTGCACGCAGGTCAATACGCTTAAGGATGTACTGACTCAGCAACGTGATCACCAGGTAGATAGCGGCGGCCACAATGTACCAGGTAAACGGCTCCTGGGTACGGGTCGCGATACTTTTGGTTTGCAGCATCAAATCGTTCACGCTGATAAGGCTCACCAGCGCCGTATCTTTCAGCAGAACCAGCCACTGATTACCCAGCCCCGGCAGGGCATGGCGCCACATCTGCGGCATCACCAGACGGAAGAAGATGGCGGATTTCGACAACCCCAGTGCCTGGCCGGATTCCCACTGCCCCTGAGGCACCGCTTTTAGCGCACCGCGCAGCGTCTGCGACGCATAGGCAGAGTAGAGCAGGGAGAGCGCGATCACGCCGCACAGGAACGGGCTGACGTCAAAATTCTCAATCTGCATCTGAATCGGGATCTGTACCACACCAAGATTGATGGTGAAGCCATCTGACAGCATCAGCAGCAGTTGCGAGGAGCCGAAATAGATGAACAGGACCACCAGAATCTCGGGTAGTCCACGCAGCACGGTCACCAGCGCTGAGCCCGTCCAGGCGACGGGGAACCATTTAGCTGATTCCCACACCGCGAAGAACATCGCCAGCACCAGGCCGATAATGAGTGCGCAAACGGCAAGGCCGACGGTCATCCCGGCGGCGCTTGCTAAAGGAAAAATTTCATTCATCAGGAATTACTTCTGGAACCATTTTTTGTAGATGGTTTCGTAAGTGCCGTCTTTTTTCACTTTTTCCAGAGCGGCGTTGAATTTCTGCTGCAATTCGGTGTTGCCCTGGCGAACTGCGATACCCAGGCCGGTGCCGAAGTAATCTTTATCCGTCACTTTGTCGCCCACAGAGGCCAGCTTGTCGTTCGCTTTCAGCCACTCAGTTACCACGGCGGTATCACCAAATACGCCATCGATGCGGCCATTTTGCAGATCCAGCTTCGCGTTCTGATAGCTATCGTAAGGAACGGTGGTGATTTCCGGATGTTTATCCATGATGAATTTCTGGTGAGTTGTGCCGTTCTGCACGCCCACTTTCTTGCCTTTCAGCTGATCAACGGAGGTGTATTTTCCTTTTTGACCAATGAACAGGGCAGAGTTGTCATAGTAAGGGGTAGAAAACAGAACCTGTTTTTCACGCTCAGGGGTGATGTCCATGCCCGCCATTACGGCATCAATACGGCGGAACTTCAGGCTTGGGATCAGGCTGTCGAACGCCTGGTTGCTGAAGGTGCAGGTTGCGTCGATCTCTTTACACAGGGCGTTAGCCAGATCGACATCGAAGCCAACAATTTTGTTGTTCGCATCGATGGATTCAAACGGAGGATAAGACGCTTCAGTGGCGAAACGAATAGTCTGGGCTGCGGTAGCGGAAAGGCTGACGCTCGCAAGCAGTGCTGCAATCAATACTTTTTTCATTATCATTTTCCCTAACACATCAGTGAGATAAGTAATTTTTAAAGGCATCGGTTTGCGGATTTGTGAAGCAGCTCGCATCGCCTTGCTCGACGATAAATCCGTTTTCCATGTAGACCACGCGGCTGGCGGTTTTGCGCGCCACTTCCACTTCATGGGTTACGATAACCTGCGTAATGTTGGTTTCCGCCAGTTCACGGATGATGCTCACGATCTGGGCGGTGATTTCCGGGTCGAGTGCCGCCGTCGGCTCATCAAACAGCAGCACGGCCGGTTCCATCATCAGTGCGCGGGCAATGGCCACACGCTGCTGCTGACCACCGGAAAGGTGCAGTGGATAACGATCGCTGTATGGCTTAAGACGCAGACGTTCCAGCAGTTTTTCGGCACGAGCCATCGCCTGATCTTTGCTTAAACCGAGCACGCGACAAGGCGCTTCAATCAGGTTTTGCAGTACGGTCAGGTGCGGCCAAAGATTGTATTGCTGAAACACCATTCCCACGTTCTGACGCAGTTCGCGAATGGCTTTATCAGACGGCGTTTTTGCGAAATCAAAGTGGTTACCGGCAATCGCCAGCGTACCTGAACGAGGCATTTCAAGCAGATTGAGGACACGCAGAAGGGAGCTTTTGCCTGCGCCGCTTGGGCCGAGCAAAACCAGCGTTTCGCCCTCTGGGCAGTTCAGCGTGATGTCGAACAGCGCCTGGTGTGCGCCGTAGAAGCAGTTAATGCCGTTTAGTTTAATACTCATCGGGGCAGTCTTTACTCATCCAGGCAATCTATAGCAATTGAGGCCGCAGATAGTACCGTTGACAGAATAGTTATGCAATATTTATGCGTTAAAAGTTAAATATAACCCGTAATGCCTTCTAAACATAGCACAAAATAGCGAAGGGCAATGGCGGCGAGTATAAATGTCGGCATTCCGCATGAAATGCCGCACATTTTACGGGGTTAACAATTTTGTAACGGATGGTTTAGCGGTTCTCAATCGACTGGCGCAGCGTGCCTGCCGGGGCATGAACACTGCCGCCCACGTAGCGTACGTCGTCGATAGCCCAGCACTGTCCTTCGCGGATCATCAGCACTTCATCCTGCCAGGATTGGGTTCCCTGGGTAAGTTTCACGCGCAGAGGAATGTTTCGTGCATCGGTATTAGGAATGGTGGATGCGCTGGCGACTTCGGCGCTGTCAGGGAGCGTTGTGCGGCTGGAGAACGGATCGTCTTTCAGCAATGTATTATGCTGTGGATCGCGACTTGCATCATTCAGCAGTTTCGCCAGACCATCGCTCAGATACGGGCGCAGCGCGGTAATGTCATTATTGCGGTGCTGAATACGATAATCATAGAACTGCTGTGCCACAGTATCCGGACCACCGTCTATGCAGGGGCCGCTGCGCGTTCCGATATCCTTAAAAGCCGGTGTAACCGTCGTGGTGCAGGCGCTGAGCACCAGCGCGCATGGCACTAAAAGCGTTAAAGCAGAGTAGCGCATGTTGATTTCCTTATTTATTAACTATCCTTTCAATCATAGCGTAACGAACCGATAATGCTGGCTGAGTTGCACCCTAAGGCATTGAACGCTAAAGAAGGAGAGAAAAGATGCAGTTTTCAACAACGCCAACCCTGGAAGGGCAGCCGATTATCGAGTATTGCGGTGTGGTAACGGGCGAAGCCATTCTGGGCGCGAATATCTTCCGCGACTTTTTTGCCGGTATCCGCGACATCGTCGGCGGGCGCTCTGGCGCATATGAAAAAGAGCTGCGTAAAGCGCGCGAAATTGCGTTCAAAGAGCTGGGCGAGCAGGCCAAAGCGCTGGGCGCTGATGCGGTTGTCGGGATTGATATCGACTACGAAACGGTAGGCAAAGATGCCAGTATGCTGATGGTGAGCGTCAGCGGCACGGCGGTGAAAACCCGTCGATGAAGCGTTTGCTATCCACGCTCCTGCTGGCGCTGTTGCTGGCAGGGTGTGCCACGGAAAAAGGCATTGTCGATAAAGGCGCATATGAGCTGGATACCCGCCACCAGGCGCAGGCCGCGTATCCGCGTATTAAGGTGTTGGTTATTCACTACACCGCCGATGATTTTGACAGCTCGCTGGCAACACTGACGGATAAAAACGTCAGCTCACATTATTTGATCCCCGCACATCCTCCCGCACCTGACGGTAAACCGCGCATCTGGCAACTGGTGCCGGAGAGTGAGCTTGCCTGGCACGCGGGTATTAGCTTCTGGCGTGGCACGAACCGTATAAATGATACCTCTGTGGGGATTGAGCTGGAAAACCGCGGCTGGCAGAAAACGGGCGGAAATAAAACGTTCACGCCGTTTGAACCGGCGCAAATTGCCGCGCTTATCCCGCTTGCGAAAGACATTATTGCCCGTTACCACATCAAACCGGAAAACGTGGTCGCGCATTCCGATATCGCCCCACAGCGCAAAGACGACCCAGGCCCGCTGTTCCCGTGGCGTGAGCTCGCGCAGCAGGGTATTGGCGCATGGCCCGATCCGGCGCGCGTCGCGTTCTATATCAATGGGCGGCCACCTTCTCAGCCAGTGGAAACTACCGCATTGCTGGATGTACTCGCGCGTTACGGTTATGAGGTCCCGGAAAATAGTACCGAGGCTCAGCAAAAACGGGTGATTACGGTATTTCAGATGCATTTCCGCCCACAACGCTGGGATGGTGTAGCTGATATAGAAACAATGGCTATTGCCGAAGCGCTTTTAGAGAAATACGGGCAGGTGTGATCCTTCGGTATCACCCGAATTCTTACACTTTTCCATCACTTGCTTGAGATTAATCTTAAGTTCAATCTCAATTAATTTATAGTTAATTGACTTAAAATTACCCGAGTTTAATATAGACACATAGCTTGCTAAGCATCTTCAGGGATTACGTTAATACTGATTGTCTATTTTCAGTAACTGATCCTGGTTTTGATTCAATAATACGCCGGGTAATTTAATTCACTGGCATGTGTATTCTATATTAATAATTTAATCATCTTAAACGGGTATAACAATGTTAAGCATTTACGGTAAAAAACTGCGTCCACACGATGAAATGGAAACCATTATTTCTGCAACGTCATCGTATGAAGAAAAAACGTTAAAGAAATGGCAGAAAATCTCGACGGTAGATTCTGAGTATATTCATGTTATCGTCAGCGGTGAAGTTGAGTTCCGCCGTGCATCTGACGAGCTGTGCATGTTTACATTACAAGGGCAGTGCATTTTTGGTCTGTCAGCTATTTTTTATAACTCCTCTCATATGTACGGCCTGGTGCGAGCAAACACGGTAGTGCGCTCTATCAAAAAAGACGATTTTGCACGCCTGATGACAGAGAAAAACCTGTGGCCTGAGCTTACCAAAGTGCTCTCATGGTATATCTGCCTGCTGAGCAAGCGCGATGACGTGCTGGTTGCCCGCAGTGCCTATTCCGTTGTCCGCGAATTTTTACTTGAGATCAATGAACTGATTGTAAATCATCAACGTGATATCAACGTTTATGATTACATTCAGGAATACACCAACCTGGCGCGGAGTACCATTATTAAAATCCTCTCAGACCTGAAAAAAGGACAATATATTGTTGTCGAGAAAGGTCGCCTGATTAATATGACATCATTGCCAGAAAAATATTGATTATTCCAGCCGATCTCCTTTCTTAACTAAAGGAGACTGTTTTATCTCTTTATTAATGCTGTGTTTTTGTGAAATATCCTGCGTTTCGTCAACGGGCGGCGCGGGAATTTTCCCCTGCGAGTAATCCTGCTGTTGTTCCTGCAATGCCTGCTTAAATAATTCTTTTAATGATGCATCGTTATTATCCGCACTGTCGGAGGCAATATCATGCGCTTCTGTTCCTGGCAAGGTATCCCGTGAAGTGTCATGAGCAACATTGCCATCCGGTGCTTGTTGCCAGTCGGCATCATCGCTATTGAGCGGCAGATCCTGCATTGCCGGCAGATGCGCACTTTCATGCTGAGGTGCCGGTTTCGGTTGCGGGAACGGTTTGCTTACATACACATAATGCATATCTGAAAGTTGGGTTTCCGGCTTTGCGATGCTCACTTTTACCGGCTCAGGTGCCGGGTGTCGCAGGTTCCAGTAAGTGTGGGCATAAAGCCCGGTTATCAGCATGGCGCACAAACCCACTATCCATAACAGGAACAGGCCAGCGATCTTTTTAACGTCGGGGAAACGATACGAAAACCAGACGGCTTCCCCGGTGGTGTAACTGCGCTGGGCCGCAAGACATATCGTGGACATTATGATTGTTTCTCCTGCGTTTTCGCCCCGGCGGCTGGCTGAGATGCCTGAATAAGTACGCTTGGGGTCGTGTTGGTCACACGCATCAGTTGCATCAGCGTGTCTTCACCTGGAATACCATCTACGTGCAGGTTCATTTGTTGCTGGAAAATACGGGTGCGTTGCATTAGTTCTGCCGTCCAGCTTTGGGCTTGTGTTTCCGGGCGGGAAAGCGCCTGGCTCAGCTGGCTGTCGAGCCACGCAATATCTTTATTGCTGCTGGCCGCGCTGATCTCATCTTTACCTGCGGGCGTCAGACGATGCAGCTGGGTGTAATTCCCGGTGGCATGTTGGTTGAACCAGCTGCGGCTCACCTGCCAGGTGCGGTTATTCATTAACAGATCCATGGAGTCATTCCCGGCGCGGGCAACAACGGCATAGTTAAGATGATTGCCGGTTTTCAGTTCGCTCACCCACGGGTAACCTTCCTGTGCCAGCTCTGCCACCGGGGCACTACCTTGTTTGCACATCAGATTCACCTTCGCCGCGTTCTGGCAAAGCGCATCCTCCGCCGAGGCATCGTAACCCCACATGAGATACAGCTGATGCATGGCATCCGGTTGGTTAACCATTTCGTCATCAATAGCAGGTATCACAGGTGCCTTCACCTGCGGTTTTTGCTGTTTCCAGCTTGCCGGAACCGGCAACTGAACAGGCAGTTTTGCGCTAAGGGTGGAGGTCAGATACCAGCCGCAGGCGGCAAACAGCACTGAGGCAAACAATCCAACGGTGGCCAGCTGTTTACGGTGGCTCACTGGCGGAAGGACTTCGCCTGCCGCGAGGCGTAAATGGCGCGGCCCAACCATCGGAGCGCGTTCTGTCCATGCGGCCAGCATCGACAGATGGGCAAGTTCATTCAGTTTACTGATGTTGCCTTTGGTCAACGCGTGTAGTTTACGCACGCGGGCAGGAGCCAAAGGGGATGTTTCAGCGCCATGCTCTTCACACTGAGCCTGCACATAACTGAGAAATTCGCGGCAGGTCAGCGCCCGGATAGCGTGGTGCGTATGCACATATTCCCGAAGACCGGACTGCGACAGCAGGTGAGCTTCCTGTTCGGCTGCACCCATCAGTACCACTGACAACGAAATCTCGCGCTCCTGAGCACGGGTCAGCAACATAGCGAGCAGGTCATGACAGCTCTCTTTCATTGCTTCGATATGCGAAATCACCAACACCTGATGCGTTGCTCTGCGCGAGGATGACGCCTGCTGCCAGTGGCCCAGTACCGTATCAATCGCCTGAATACGGGACGCACTCTCTTTGGTGCCAGGGTTGAGTTTATACAGCAGGCTGCTGGCGCTCAGTTTCGGGAAGGCATTAATTGCCAGGACTGTCTGGTCACCTTTCTTTAAGGCATCACCAAACTGACGGGTCAGTTGAGCATCGTTGCAAAAGAGTCCAGTTACCCCCACCTGCCGGGTTTTTTCTTTCAACAGGTTAAATACATCCTGGTGATAGGGAACGAAAAAGTCGCCTGACAGGCGAGTGACTTTTCTGAATGGCGGAGTGTGAAAGTTGAAATGACTCTGATACATAACGTCTTACCGGCTCTTTATATGAATAGCAATGGTGCGAAAAGTAAGATAAGCCAGGATTTTGGGCAATGAATATACAGGGTAAAAATAACCTCCCGCCACGCCTTAACATCTGGTTTTTTAACGGTCAATATTTTTCTGTATGAAAGTTAATGGCAACGCCAGTAGTCGATAACGAACCGCCTGACTATTATTTGCATCACATATTGGCGCAGCACGCTGCTGCTTATTTTCGCTTTGCTAAAGGCCAGATGAATAATGAGGTTCTCATTTCTTTCCCGGTTGATTACGCCCTGTATTATGTTTGTATTGCTGATTTTTTGTGGTCAGCAAGGGTATGTCATCATTAAAGATTATAAAAAAGTTACCACCAAGTTAGCTAATGCTGATAAACAGCCCAAAAAAAGTCGCCGTGAAGATAACAACTTTGCACTTTTTACGGCTGCGATACGCCAGGTTAACCAGTCGCAAGCGGTAAAAACACCGCTGGCCGCAGAGGTTGAAGGCATCGTAAGCAGTGACGACGCCTGGCTTTCCTTTGCCATGATCAAGACATCTGGCGGGCAAAAAAGCTACCGAGAAGGCGAGACACTCAGCGGTTTTAATGGTGCTTTTATCGAAGAGATTAATAAAGATAATGTGGTGGTTAATTACGAAGGTACTACGCAGGTATTGGCATTAAAGAAACCTGATTACTTTAAAGGGGGCGTAGATAGCGGCCCGGTAACCAAATCGACAAAAGATGCTGGCGCTGACAGCCTGCATCTTGATGATTATCTGGTATTAAAGCCGTTAATCGAAAAAGGCCAACTGGAAGGCTATAACCTTAATCCACGGAACGTATCCTCTTTCTACAGCCATACCGGGCTGGAAAAGGGAGATGTGGCGGTGGAAATTAATTCAGTCGATATGACCGAAGCGTCACAGGCGAAAAGTATTATTGCTAACTGGTCGAAAATGAAAGAGGCGGAGGTCGTCGTCAGGCGTCATGCTCACCTTGAAAATATTCGGATTAATGTTCTAAACAATTAATAAGTGTACAGACATGAAGAAATTTCCATGGGCGTGCGTGGCGCTTACCGCATTGTCGTTATATTCCGGTTCGCTGTTTGCAGCAAACTTTAGCGCCAGTTTTAAAAATACCGATATTCGTGAATTTATCGATACGGTAGGTCGTAATTTAAATAAAACTATTCTGGTCGATCCTTCCGTTCAGGGAACGGTATCCGTCAGAACCTATAACGTGCTGACGGAAGATGAGTACTACCAGTTCTTCCTGAGCGTGCTGGATCTGTACGGTTTGTCGGTGATCCCGATGGATAACGGTATGGTGAAAGTGGTGCGCTCAAGCGTGGCGCGTACCGCAGGGGCCCCGATTGCCGACAGTAAAAATCCGGGCAAAGGGGATGAAATTATCACCCGCGTTGTGCGCATGGAAAATGTGCCTGTGCGTGAACTGGCTCCGCTTCTGCGCCAGCTCAACGATGCCTCGGGCATTGGAAACGTGGTGCATTTCGAGCCGTCTAACGTGCTGTTATTAACCGGTAAAGCCTCGGTGGTGAACCGCCTGGTGGATCTGGTTGAGCGCGTCGATCGCTCCGGAATGCAGCGCCGTGAAATTGTCCCACTGCGTTATGCCTCGGCCAAAGAGCTTTCCGACATGTTGAATAACCTCAACAACGAAGAGCAGAAAGGGCAAAACGCGCCACAGTTGGCGACCAAAGTGGTGGCAGATGACGAAACCAACAGTCTGGTTATCAGCGGGTCGGAAGATGCACGGGCACGTACCCGCTCGCTTATCGGCCAGCTGGATCGCGAGCAGAATAACGAAGGTAACACGCGTGTGTTCTACCTCAAGTATGCCAATGCCGCCAAAGTGGTTCCGGTTTTAACCGGGATTGGCGAACAGCTGAAAGACAAAGCGGGGGCGGCAAAAGCGAAAACCGCTACTGCGACAACAGATCTGAATATTACGGCTGATGAATCCACCAACTCGCTGGTGATCACCGCCCAGCCAAATGTTATGAGCTCGCTGGAGAAGGTGATCGACAAGCTCGATATTCGTCGTCCACAGGTACTGGTCGAGGCGATCATTGCTGAAGTCCAGGACGGAAACGGACTGGATCTTGGCGTGCAGTGGACGGGTAAACACGGTGGGGTGCAGTTTGGGTCCACGGGCTTACCGATAAGCCAGGTGAAGAATGGCAACCTGAAAGGGGTGAGCTTCACCGGTATGGCAACCGGATTCTTCAACGGCGATTTCGGTGCGCTGATGACGGCACTGTCTACCGAAGGCAAAAACGACATTCTTTCCACACCGAGCGTGGTGACGCTGGATAACAAAGAAGCCTCGTTCAACGTCGGCCAGGATGTACCGGTGCTTTCCGGCTCGCAGACTACCAGCGGCGATAATGTCTTTAACTCCGTTGAACGTAAAACGGTCGGCACCAAGCTGAAGATTGTTCCGCAAATCAACGACGGCGACATGATTCACCTGAAGATTGAACAGGAAGTGTCCAGCGTGGATAACAGCGCCACGGAAGATGCCAGCCTCGGCCCAACCTTCAACACGCGCACCATCAATAACGAAGTGATGGTGCACAGTGGCCAGACGGTTGTACTGGGCGGTCTGATGGAAAACGTCACCAAACAGTCGGTATCGAAAGTGCCGCTGCTGGGCGATATCCCGCTGGTGGGGCAGCTTTTCCGCTACACCTCGCAAGATACCTCTAAGCGCAATCTGATGGTCTTCATCCACACCACCGTTCTGCGTGATGACGACAACTACAGCGCGGCAACCAAAGAACGTTACGACCAGATGCGTGCGCGCCAGCAGCAGCGTATTGAAGAGAAGAAACTGGGCATTGTTGCCCCCACGGATAACGCCGTGTTGCCTTCCTTCCCTGAACAGAGCGGCGTTGCACCGGTGAAAACCAGTAGCACCACTACCTCGCGCAATCCGTTTAAAGAGTAAGGCAGGGGCGTAACGTGGACGAACTGAGTAAATTTCTGTGCAGCGGCAGCTACGCGAAAGACAACGGCATCCTGTTTTACAACGACGATGTCTATGTCCGTGACGATGTACCGGCGTTTGCGCTGCTGGAAATGCGCCGGGTACTGGGACGTTCTTTTGTTCCCGTGACCCTGACGCCGGAATCATTTGAAGAGATGCTGGCGAAAATCTGGCAACAGAACAGCGGTGTCTCACAGCAGCTGGTTGACGACATGGATGCGGATATCGATCTGATGGCGTTAACCGAGGAGATCCCCGATAACGAAGATCTGCTGGATAACGACGAAAACTCGCCGGTGATCCGCCTGATCAACGCCATTCTTGGCGAGGCGGTAAAAGAGGGCGCGTCGGATATTCATATCGAAACCTTCGAACGCACGCTGAGTATTCGTTTTCGTGTCGACGGCGTGCTGCGACCGGTGCTGCAACCTGCTCGTAAACTCGCGCCGCTGCTGGTGTCGCGTATCAAGGTGATGTCAAAACTCGATATCGCGGAAAAACGCCTTCCGCAGGATGGCCGTATTTCGCTGCGCATTGGTCGCAAGGCTATCGACGTGCGTGTTTCCACCATTCCGTCGCAGTATGGCGAGCGCGTGGTCATGCGTTTACTCGATAAAAGTAACCTCAAGCCGGATATCAACAAGCTCGGCCTGATTGATGAAGAGCTGGAAAAGTTAAAAGGGCTGATTGACCGCCCGCACGGCATTATCCTGGTCACCGGGCCGACAGGCTCCGGTAAAAGTACCACTCTGTACGCTATTCTTTCGGCGCTCAACGGCCATGAACGTAACATTCTGACCGTAGAAGACCCGATTGAATATGAGCTGGAAGGGGTGGGACAGACGCAGGTTAACCCGCGCGTGGACATGATCTTTGCCCGCGGGCTACGCGCAATCCTGCGCCAGGACCCGGATGTGGTGATGATCGGGGAAATTCGTGACGGCGAAACTGCGCAAATTGCAGTGCAGGCGTCGCTAACCGGTCACCTGGTCATGTCTACGCTGCACACCAACAGCGCCGCAGGGGCGATTACGCGTCTGCGGGATATGGGGCTGGAGTCGTTTTTAATTGGTTCATCGTTGCTCGGTGTCATTGCCCAGCGTCTGGTGCGTCGGCTGTGTACTCACTGCCGCACGACCAGTCCGCTGGACGACAATGAAAAAGCGCTGTTCAGCTTTATGGACACTCCGCCAAAGGCAATTTATCGCGCCGTGGGGTGTGAACATTGCCGCCAGAGCGGCTATCAGGGACGTGCGGGCATTCATGAATTCCTGGTGGTAGATCGCACCATGCGTCGTGCCATTCATGAAGATAAAGATGAAATGTCCATTGAAACGCAGCTCTTTAAGCAGGCCTATAGCCTGCGGGAAAACGGCCTGCTGAAGGTGATTAGCGGCGTCACTTCACTTGAAGAAGTGATGCGGGTCACCGCCGAACGTGGAGGCGATGACTGATGGCGTTCTACGCATGGACGGCAACGGACGCAGCGGGGAAAACCCGGCGCGGCACGTTGCAGGCCGAGGGGCAAAAGCAGGTTCGCCAGATGCTGCGTGAACAGAAGCTAATGCCCGTAAATATTACCGAAACCCGCGAGAAGGCGGCGGCGGGGAAAGCCGCAACCGGCGCCAAACTCTCCACGCCTGTGCTGTCGATGTTTACCCGCCAGCTCTCTACGCTGGTCAATGCCGCATTGCCGCTGGAAAGCGCGCTAAAGGCTATTTCGAAACAGACGGAAGACAAAAAGCTGGCGTCGATGGTGGTGGAGATCCGCGAAAAAGTGGTGGAAGGGCATACGCTGTTTGACGCTTTTAGCCAGTTTCCGCGCACCTTCGACAAGCTCTATTGCACGCTGGTTATGGCAGGTGAGAAAACCGGGCATCTGGGCGATGTGCTGGAAAAGCTGGCGGAATACAACGAACAGCGCCAGAAAATGAAAAGTAAGCTAACGCAGGCGATGGTCTACCCGATCACCCTGACGGTGGTGGCGATTGCGGTGATCAGTATTCTGCTGGTGGCGGTGGTTCCGCAGGTGATTGAACAATTCACCCATATGAAACAGCAACTGCCGATAACCACCCGCACGCTTATCGCCGTGAGTGATTTTTTGCAGGCCTACGGGATCTATATCGCCGGCAGCCTGGCGGGAGCGTTTGTCGGGTTTAAAGCCTGGATCAGAAACGGCAAAAACCGCTTTCTGTGGCACAGCTGGCTGGTGAATGGCTCGCCGATTAAAAAGCTGGTGTGCGCCATTAACAGCGCCCGCTACATCCGCACGCTGAGTATTTTACAGGCGAGTAGTGTCCCGCTGCTGGAGGGGATGTATATCGCGATGGATGGTATCGAAAACCTCCGCGCGCGACAGGTCCTGGAGCAGGCGGCTGATACCGTTCGCCAGGGGGCGTCATTATATGCGGCACTGGAACAGGCGAAACTCTTCCCGCCAACCATGCTGTATATGATTGCCTCCGGTGAAGAGAGCGGTGAATTAGGCAACTTAATGGATCGCGCGGCAGAAAACCAGGAATCCGCGTTACAGCACCGCATTACATTAACACTGTCGGTTTTTGAACCGGCGCTGGTGGTATCAATGGCGACGATAGTTTTATTTATCGTGCTGTCAATATTACAACCGCTTCTGCAACTTAATAACATGGTAGGTTAATTAAATGGCTATAAAACGTAAAAACCTGGCTCGCCAGGCGGGCTTCACTTTGCTCGAATTAATGGTGGTAATTGTTATTCTCGGCGTTCTGGCGAGTATGGTCGTACCCAACTTAATGGGCAATAAAGAAAAAGCGGATGCCCAGAAAGCAACCAGCGATATTGTTGCGCTCGAAGGTTCACTCGATATGTATAAGCTGGATAACCACCGTTATCCAACCACCGAACAAGGCTTGCAGGCGCTGGTGACAAAGCCTGAGATTGCGCCAATCCCAAATGGCTACCGCGCTGATGGCTATATCCGCCGCCTGCCACAAGACCCGTGGGGAAGTGATTATCTGCTGGTCAGCCCGGGTGAACACGGCGCTGTAGACGTATTTTCTGCGGGCCCGGACGGTGAAGCGAACACCGCGGATGACATTACAAACTGGTCACTCGACAAACAAGCAAAATAATGAAAAAGCAACGCGGCTTTACATTGCTGGAAATTATTCTGGCGCTGGTGATATTTGCCAGTTGCGCCATGATGGTGGTGTCAACAATACCGTCACGCAGCGGTGCGGATATATTTGGCCAGCAATTAAAAGCCCTTGTTGATTATGGGTCCGATCGTGCAGTGATGGACGGAAATATCGTCGGGCTGGTTATCACGGCTGAAAAATATCAGCTGGTGACGCTTGAAGATAAAAATGGCGAGCGGCACTGGGTGCCATTATCTGCCGGGCGAATTACCACCCGTGGGGATTTTCCCGAAGAGATGCACGTTTCGCTTTCCCCGCAGCGACTGGCCGCCACGACAGATGCCGAGCCGCAAATCGTCTTTCTGCCTGACGGGGAGATCGGCCGTTTTACGCTTGCGTTGCAAAGTTACGATAAACAGCACCATTTCCGCGTGGTGTCGCAGGGCGCGGCGCCCGTTTCGGTGGAGAACGATGACTAAACGTAGAACGACGCAAAAAGGCATGACGCTGCTGGAGGTGATGGTCGCGCTGGTTATCTTCTCCACCGCCGCGCTGGCGCTGATGAACTCCGTCTCCCTTAACGTGCGCTTTACCCACGGCCTTGCCGAAACATTGCAGGCCAGCTGGGTTGCCGAAAACCAGCTGGCGGAAGCACAGCTCAGCAAAAGCGATTTCCCGGATGCTGAAGAACAGGGCACGGAGCTGATGGGCGGGCGCAGCTGGAACTGGCACAAGCAGCGGGTAAAAACCGCCAGCAATGTCTGGGCCAACGAAATCCGCGTCTATGCCGAAGGCGATGAAAGCCAGCCGGTGATAGCGCTGCGTATTATTCCGCCAGGAGAGATCAAGTGAAAAACACGCAACGTCAGCGCGGTTTCACCCTGCTGGAGATCATGATTGCACTCACTATTTTTGCGGTGATCAGCACGCTCGCCTGGCAAATTCTGGACGGCGCGATGCGTACCAGCTCGGCAACAGATGCCAGCGCGGCAAAGCTTAACCAGGTTCAGCGCGCCTGGAGCCTGATGGAGCGCGATTTCTTTCAGCTTCAGGCGCGCGCGCCGCGTAATGAGCCGGATGTGTTCCGGCAGGATGAGAACGCCATCGAATTGACCACGCTCAACGGCGTGAGCGGAACGGTGCAGCTGGAGCGTGTGCGCTGGCGGCTGGAAGAGGGGGTTTTGTACCGCGATGTCTGGCCCGCTATCGATGGCCCGGAAAATATAAAACCGGATGAAGTGCCCGTTGTGCGTGAGGTGAAGTCGATGCAGTGGCGTTTTTACCTTAAGGGCTGGCAGAAAAGCTGGATGGATAACACCCATCAGCCGGAAGGGGTTGAGCTGAGCCTGACGATGGAAAATGGCGATACCTGGCGCTGGGTATTCACCACCCCCGGGGATATGCCTGAGGTCGCGGCTGCCCCGGAGAAAAAAGATGAGCAAGCACCGGCAGCACCTGGCACAGTGCCAGCACCAACGGCGCCGCCGGTTGCCACAGGAGCACAACCATGAGCCGGGTGAACAAACAGCGAGGCGTTGCCCTGCTGGTGGTGTTGATCCTGCTGGTGATGATGTCAGCGCTGGCGGCCAAAATCAGCCAGCAGTTCTGCCGCAATCTGCAAAAAACGCACTACCAGGTGAGTCAGCAGCAGTTGCGCTGGGCCATGCTGGCGCAGGAGAAGGTGGTCAAAGACACCCTGCAAACCGATGACAGCGGTGAAAGTAAAGCGCTGGCACCTGAGGGTGACTGGCATCAGCCGCTGGAGACCCAGGGCGATAACTACACGGTGGTGAGCCAGGTTGACGATGCGCAGGACTGTTTCAACGTCAATAACCTGCTGGCCGCCGACACATCCGCTCAGGCGCAAAACGCGCCTGCTGTGGTGGAAAAGCCGCGCAAAGAGCAGATTGTTGAGCAAATTCTGACCGATGGCGGTATCGGCCAGACCACTGCCGAAGAGGTCTATCTCCAGCTGGCGGATTACCTCGATGGCGATAGCACCACGGTTAAAGAGGGTGCAGAAAGTGACGCCTGGGCAGGGGTTGTCCCGGCGCGGCAGCCCGCGAATCAGATGATGCGCAACATTGCAGAAATTAAGCTGCTGCCGGCGTTCCCCGCATCGGCGTATTCGAAAGTCAGCACGCTGTTGTGCGCGCTGCCAGACATGGCCGCGAAGGTGGACGTGAATACCCTCAAACCGGAAAAAGCAGCCGTTCTGGCAGCGCTCTTCCCGGGGAAGTTAACGGAAGATGACGCCGCCCGACTGCTTGATGCCCGTCCCGAAGGGGGCTGGGAAAGCGTTGAGGCGTTCAGCAAAGCACTGGAGCAAAACTTCCCGCAGTTAAAAGACGATTTGCCGCAGGTTGCAGAGCAGATAGCCATCAATAGCCGCTATTTTCGCGTCAACTATACCGGCAACACTGACGATTTAACGCTTCGCGTGGTCAGCCAGCTTCAGGTTAATAACGAAGCCGGCGAGATTGTGACGTGGCAACGTCGTTACCGAATGATTGAATAACAAAAGTCGATATCTATGAAACAGGTACTTTTTATTCGTCCCGACAGCCGCGAGGACGGGAAACTATGGTGGTGCGAATCCGGTAGCCAGCAGGTTGAAGCGCTGGATAACCTGGCAGCACTCAGCTCACTTGCCAGTCATACTCTGGCCACCCGCGTGTGTTTGTTGCTCCCGGCGAGCGAGATGATCTTCCGTCACTTTACGCTACCTAAAAAAGGCATGGCATCGCCGGGCACGGCGTTCTCATGGATGGCGGAAGAGACATTAATTGGCGAGGTGGACAACCTTCACTGGACGGTGCTTAACAAAAAAGGGCGTGAAGTGGATGCCGTGGCGATCGATGCCGCGCGCCTGCGCCAGTGGCTTGCCTGTTTTCGCGAAGTGGGCTTAAACGTCATCCAGGCGTTACCGGATGCCTGGCTGCTGCCTTGCACCACGGGCGGCAGCACGGTTGTTGCACTGGAAGATAACTACTGGCTGCGTCTGGCTCCGGCTTCTGCCAGCGAGGTTGACGGCGCACTGCTCCCGATGCTGATGCAGAAAACGGGCGAAGGCGAAGTGCGTTGCTACGGTGATGTTCCGCACGGTATTGACGTGGATGAATCTTTGCCGTGGCAGCACCCGCTGGCGCTGATCCAGCCCCAGTGGCAGGCTTGTAAGATCAATGTGTTGCACGGCGAGTTCAGTTCGCGGGGCGCGCAAAAAGGGGTAACGAAAGGCGTAAAGGCGATGATCGTTGCCGCCGGTTTGCTGTCGCTCGGCTTGCTGTTAGGCCCGCGTGTGGCGATGGCCTGGATGCTGGTGCAGGAAGAAAACCAGGTTCAGCAGGAGATTGTGCAGGTTTACCAGCACCACTTCCCCAGTATGCGTCAGCAGACCAACATCAAATACCATTTTGGCCAGAATATTAAGAAACAGCGTAAGGGGATCTTCCTGCAACTGGATGAGCTGGAAAAAGCGAAACAGGCCGTGCCGTCGCTGGAAA
Source organism: Enterobacter sp. C4G1 (assembly GCF_052886895.1). NCBI lineage: Bacteria > Pseudomonadati > Pseudomonadota > Gammaproteobacteria > Enterobacterales > Enterobacteriaceae > Enterobacter > Enterobacter sp. C4G1. The sequence goes on from NZ_JBQVVV010000001.1 coordinate 2,632,579, forward strand.
TTAATGCACTGGAATATGATGCGACGCAAGGCGTTCTGACCCTGAGCGTCAGTGCGGAAAGCCCGCAGGCATCACAGGAGTTCGTTAACCAGACGCGCGCTAATTTTGATTTTGCTCTACAGCCAGTTTCAAAAGAGACGCCTTATACCGCGATGATCACAGGGAAATATAAATGAAAGAACGAATCGCGCAGCTGAAATCGCGTTACCAGAATTACAGCGCCAGAGAAAAAATAATCTTAAAAGTGTGTGCCGCCGCAATAGGCTGCGCCGCGGTGTACTACGCCGGAGTGATCCCGCTGGATAATATGATTCAGGGCAGTAAATCAACACTGGCCCGACAAACGGAAACCCTGAACTGGATGCGTGTCGAAATTGATAAAAACCATCTTCAGATGCTTCAGGTTAAAACGGATAACCCACGCAGTGTTGTGGAAAATAGCGCTCATGAGATTAATTTATCGCTCAGTGATGTGCGCCAGGATGGGCAGACATTATCGTTCGTGGTGAGCCGGGTGAATGTTTATGAATTAAAAAACTGGTTGCGTGAAATCAATCAGACTTCGGGAGTCCGGTTGCAGAAAATGAACCTTACCCCTGTTGACCATATCAGCGATGTCAAAGCCGAAATTCAACTGACCTGGATGAAAATAACATGAATACCTTCGCACTGATCCGGGAGGTTTACCCTGTTGGGTTTCCCGTAATGAGTGCGGTGTTAGGCGCAATTACGGGCAGTTTTCTGGGGGTTGTGGCAGAGCGCGTGCCGGCAATGGTGATGGAAGACGAGGGATGCGGCAATCTACTGTTCCCGGGCTCTCACTGCCCGGTGTGCCAGCATTCGCTGAGGGTTTGGGAGAATATTCCGCTGCTGAGCTGGCTGTTTCTGCGCGGACGTTGCAGCCAGTGCCGCACGGCGATCCCGCTGCGCATCTTCCTGATTGAGCTTTTCACCGCGCTGTTTTTTGGCACAACGGCCTGGTGTGTACCTGATGTGCAGGCACTGCTCGCGCTCTGGCTGCTGGCCGCATTTCTCCTGCCGCTGGCAATGATTGACGCGCAGCATCAGTTACTGCCCGATTGCCTGACGCAGCCGCTGCTGTGGGCGGGGCTCCTCTTTCATACGTTCGACCATTCTTTGCCATTGCGCGATGCGCTTTTTGGCGCAGTGGCGGGATACCTTTCGCTGTGGCTGGTGTACTGGGCTTTTCGCCTGGCGACGGGGCGCGAAGGGCTGGGATACGGTGATTTTAAACTGCTGGCGGCGCTGGGGGCATGGTGTGGCTGGCAGGCATTACCTTCTGTTGAGCTGATCGCGGCAGTAAGCGGTATTGTCGGTTATTTCATATTTAATAATTTAAATAAAAATAACCAAACTATTTCTTTTGGCCCTTATTTATCTGTTGCAGGCATGATTGTTTTTATCGGGCAGGTATTCTCTGTCACATTCTAAATGTACAGGTCAAGATTTTTTGAAATTTTTTTCGACGGGGAAATGAAAGGCATCTGCTTTTTATTCCGTGTATCGTAATAAACATAAAATAGATGGAGTGGAGCGTGTCTCTTTAACAGAGGGATTTTTCAGGTAGTAAATATTTATAGTAATACCCCGCAAGTTATATTGTTTTAACTATTGCATGTAGAAAATTCCATGTCTTAAAGGAAGATATGGGTCATTTAATTACGAATAAATTTATCAGGAAACAAAAATGAAATTTATGAAGCCTAAATATCTGGCACTTTTTGTTGCAGCGGCATCCGGCTCTGTATTTGCCGCCGCGCCAGGTACGCCTTCAATCAGCAGTGGCAATGATAAGTTTGCTATCGTTGAAGTTGACCAGGCCGCACAGGATTACGGTACTCTCGTTAAAGTGCACAACGATGGTGTGGATGTGAAGGTTGAGTGGAACGTCTGGAGTGGCGATGCGCCGACCACCGGTAAAGTTCTGCTGGACGGTCAGACCGTTTGGTCTGGTGCAGCCGGTGCGTCTGGCTCTGCAACCTTTAAAGTCAAGAAAGGTGGCCGCTATCAGGAACAGGTTGAACTCTGTAACGCCAGCGGGTGCTCCAAAAGCGCAAGCAAGCTGATCATCGTTGCCGATACTGACGGCAGCCACCTGCTGCCGCTGAATGTTCCTCTGCAAGAGAACAACAAAACCTTCGCGCAGCACACCGATAAAGTGGTGGGGGCGTATTTCCCCGAGTGGGGCGTGTACGGTCGTGAATTCCCGGTGGACAAAATCCCGGCATCTAACCTGAACCACATCCTGTATGGCTTCATTCCAATCTGCGGCGGCGACGGCATCAACGACGGTCTGAAAACCGTAGAAAATGGTAACAGCTTCGCGGCCCTTCAGCGCGCCTGTGCGGGCCGTCAGGACTTCACCGTGGCCATTCACGATCCGTGGGCTGCTCTGCAAAAACCGCAGTCTGGCGTGACGAACTGGGACGACCCGTACAAAGGTAACTTTGGTCAACTGATGGCGCTGAAAAAAGCCCATCCGGATCTGAAAGTGCTGCCATCCATCGGCGGCTGGACCATGTCCGATCCGTTCTACAAAATGAACGACACGGCGATCCGTGCACGCTTCGTGGCCTCTGTTAAAGACTTCCTGAAGACCTGGAAATTCTTCGACGGCGTAGATATCGACTGGGAATTCCCGGGCGGCGGCGGCGTGAACGAAACGTTGGGTAATCCTCAGCAGGATAAAGCCACCTACACCGCAGTGATGCATGACCTGCGCACCATGCTGAACGAATTGTCAGCAGAAACCGGTCGTACCTATGAGCTGACCACCGCAATTGGTTCCGGTAAAGATAAGATCGAAGACGTTGACTACAACACGGTACAGCAGTACCTCGACCATATCTTCCTGATGAGCTATGACTTCTACGGCGCGTGGAGCAACACCGAACTCGGTCACCAGGCGGCGCTGCACGCACCAGCATGGCGTCCGGACACCAACTACACCACCTCTAACGGCGTCGATGCGCTGCTGGATCAGGGTGTGCAGCCAGGTAAAATCGTGGTGGGTGCGGGCATGTATGGCCGCGGCTGGACAGGTGTGCATGGTTACACCGGCGACAACCCGTTCACCGGTACCGCAACGGGCGCAGTGAAAGGCACCTGGGAACCGGGCGTAGTTGACTATCGTCAGATTGTGAACGAATACAAAGGCAAGCCAGGCTGGGAATACGGTTATGACGCGGATGCGGAAGCACCATACGTCTTTAACAAATCTACTGGCGACCTGATCTCTTATGAAGATGCCCGTTCGACGACTGCGAAAGGCAAATACGTGCTGGCAAAAAGCCTGGGCGGCCTGTTCTCCTGGTCTATCGACTCTGATAACGGCGACATCCTGAATGCGATGAACGAAAGCCTGATGGGAGGCTCAACGCCTGTTGAACCTGTCGTCACCAACCATGCGCCAGTGGCTGCGGCAGCGGATCAGTCCGTGACCGGCCCGGCAACGGTAACCCTGGATGGCTCTGCATCCACCGATCCAGATGGCGATGCAATCACCTACAAATGGACTCAGATTTCTGGCTCCAGTGTAACCCTGGCCAACAGCAACAAAGCGAAAGCGAGCTTCTCTGTTGGCGCTGTGACCAGCAACCAGACTCTGGCGTTCCGCCTGACCGTGACTGATGCCAAAGGCCTGAGCAGCACCGCTGACGTCCAGGTTCTGAACAAAGCACCGAAAGCCAACCAGGCACCGGTTGTTAACCAGATGCAGACGGTGAATCTGGAAGCAGGTCAGTCTTTCGCGCTGAACGTTCAGGCTGCGGATCCAGATGGCGATGCCCTGACCTATGCGTGGAGCGTTCCTGCTGATATGAATGCGACCGGTACTGACACCGCGAACGTGAACATCACTGCACCGGAAGTCACCTCTGATTCTTCCTACACCCTGAGCGTGGTGGTGAGCGATGGTAAAACCAGCGTTCAGTCCAACGTACAGGTTAACGTGGCGCCGAAAGCGACCCCGGTCGTTCCATCTGACGAAGGCACTACGCCATCTGATGAAGGCACGACTCCGGCAGATGAAGGCACTACCCCAGCAGACGAAGGTACCAAACCGGCTGATGAAGGCACTGCGACCGGCAGCTGTGATACCCCGGTTGATGCCAACGCCAGCAAATATGCTGCGTGGGAATCCAGCAAAGTCTACAACAATGGCGATATGGTAAGCGCTGATAATCTGGTATGGAAAGCGAAATACTGGACTCAGGGCAACAAGCCAGGCTTTAGTGCAGATGCATGGGAACTGGTAAGCCAGGTGAAAATGAACTGGCGCGCTGACACCGTCTACAACGGCGGCGACAAGACGACCTACCAGGGCTTCGAGTATCGCGCGAAATGGTGGACTCAGGGCGACAAACCAGGCAACAGCGATGTATGGGTGAAAGAAGGCGCGTCAGCAGACTGCAAATAATCTTCTGAGCCTGAAATTGTGGGTGTGATATCCGCCCACAATCACTGACCACGCCCCGCTTCGGGTGTGGTCAGTAAATTCAAATACGTTAACAGGATGTGTGTAAGGAGAATAACGATATACCACGCCGGGTGAATAATGAAGCGTTTACTGTTGCTGTTATTAATATTGAGTCAAAGCGCATGTGCGAATTGCTGGAATAAGGCAGCCCATTATTATCATGTCGATCCTTATCTACTTTACGCCATCGCCAATGTGGAATCAGGAATGAATCCATATGCTGTCGGGAATAATCATGACGGGACGCACGACGTTGGATTAATGCAAATTAACAGCTCACATTTCCCAGAACTGGAACGGCAAGGCATTGATGAATACCGCCTGATGACGGAGCCCTGTACCTCCATTATGGCTGGTGCATCTATTCTCTCAGGAATGATAAAGGTTTATGGATATAACTGGGAAGCTGTGGGAGCGTATAACGCCGGGCTTAAAAAGGAAAATTATCCCAAGCGTATGATGTACGCCCATAAAGTCTGGTCGAAGTATCAGCAATTAAAATCTGAGACACACGAGAGAAATAACTGGTGAGTTTTTTCTTTTTTGAAGCGTACTCCTCAGTATTCTTCAGAAAATGAAAAGCAGCTGTCTGGAGCTTATTTATTAATGGATTAATAAATAAGCTGGGATTTTAACTAACATAATCGTATTTAACAGGAATAACCGAGATGAATAAAAGGACATTACTGAGCGTATTGATTGCAGGGGCTTGCATAGCACCTGTTATGGCTCAGGCCACCATGCTGAAGGCAGAAAGCAGCGAGCCTTACACCATGAAAGCCAGCGATCTGGCGAAAAAAGAGAAAGAACTGACGGATTTTCCGCTGATGCAATCTGTGAAGGATACTATCCGTACGCTGGACAACGCTTCAGTTGAGCAGATTGAGCCAGGCCGCGCTTCCAACCCGGAAAACGTTAAACGCGTAGAAGGGATCCTGAAAGAGAGCGACTGGGAGTACTTGTTCCCGCTGCGCGCCAAAGATTATAGCTACAGCAATTTCCTGAAAGCCGTTGGTAAATTCCCGGCGCTGTGCGACACCTACAAAGATGGTCGTGATAGCGACGCCATCTGCCGCAAAGAGCTGGCAACCATGTTTGCCCACTTTGCCCAGGAAACGGGCGGCCACGAAAGCTGGCGTCCTGAAGCCGAATGGCGTCAGGCATTGGTTTACGTGCGTGAAATGGGCTGGAGCGAAGGCCAGAAGGGCGGTTACAACGGCGAATGTAATACCGACGTCTGGCAGGGTCAGACCTGGCCGTGCGGGAAAGACAAAGACGGTGATTTCCTGAGCTACTTTGGTCGCGGTGCGAAGCAGTTGTCCTACAACTATAACTACGGTCCGTTCTCCGAAGCGATGTATGGTGATGTTAAAGTTCTGCTGGAAAAACCAGAGTTGGTTGCGGATACCTGGTTGAACCTGGCGAGCGCCATCTTCTTCTTCGCTTACCCACAGCCGCCAAAACCAAGCATGTTGCAGGTGATTGACGGTACCTGGCAGCCAAACGATCACGATAAAGCGAATGGCCTGGTCCCTGGTTTCGGCGTGACGACCCAAATCATCAACGGTGGCGTTGAGTGCGGCGGTCCGACTGAAATTGCGCAGTCTCAGAACCGTATTAAGTACTACAAAGAGTTCGCTAACTATCTGAACGTTAAGGTTCCGGCTGACGAAGTACTTGGCTGCGCCAACATGAAGCAATTCGATGAAGGTGGCGCGGGCGCGCTGAAGATTTACTGGGAACAGGACTGGGGATGGAACGCAGATACACCAGACGGCAAGACCTATGCCTGCCAGCTGGTGGGCTACCAGACACCATTCAGTGCGTTTAAAGACGGCGACTACACCAAGTGTGTGCAGAAGTTCTATAACGTGAACATCGTGAATGACGACGGTTCAGCGAGCACACCGGATGAAACCCCGACGCCAGTACCGGATGAAACCCCGACGCCAGTACCGGATGAAACCCCAGCGCCAGTACCTGATGAAACCCCGGCAGCGGTAAACCACGCGCCAGTGGCGCAGATTGCGGGTCCAATTGGTGCCGTTGAAGCGGGTGCGCAGGTTTCTCTGAGTGCTGAAGGTTCTACTGACGAAGACGGTAACAAACTGACCTACACCTGGCGCTCTCAGGATGGCCAGACCGTGACCGGTGAAGACAAAGCGGTTGTGACCTTTACCGCGCCAGAAGCGGCGACAGCGCAGCAGTACGAAGTGAGCCTGACCGTCAGCGATGGTGAGCTGAGCAGCAGCACCACCTACTTGCTGAACGTGAAAGCGAAAGCGGCAACGCCATCACAGGATGAAGGGACTTCCGGCTCTTACGCTGCATGGAGCGCGAACAGCAAGTACAAGGCAGGCGATATCGTGAACAACCACGGTAAACTGTTCCAGTGCAAACCGTTCCCGTACAGTGGCTGGTGTAACAATGCCCCGGCATACTATGAACCAGGCGCAGGTCTGGCATGGTCTGATGCCTGGACGGCTCTGTAAAAAACAAACGGCAACCTTTGGGTTGCCGTTTTAGTGTTTGTACCCTCTCCCCGTGGGAGAGGGCATCAGGCCGCACCCGTTTAACTACCGATGCAATTTCCCGTGATCCCGCAACCATGCCGCCGTACGGATAATCCCTTCATCCAGCGTCACAATCGGCTTATAACCCAGTTCGTTCTCTGCGCGCGAAATATCCAGCGTAAAATCAAAGTTCAGCTTAGACACGCCGTAATGCGTCAGGGCAGGCTCTTTGGCGGATTTATTCCCAAAACGCTCCATACTGCGGGCAATCATATCCAGCATTGGGTACGGCACAGAGCGAATACGGCAGTTGATTTGCAACTCGTCAATCAGCCGCTGAACAATGCTGCGAAGTGTGCAGGGCTCACCGTTGGTGATGTTATACGCACGGCCAGACACCAGCTTATCGCTATCCGACTGGCTTGCCAGCCACATGGCGTGAATGGCGTTTTCGTAGTAGGTCATGTCCACCAGCGCATCGCCGCCACGTGGCAGCAACACGCTGCCGTAGTGGTGCATCATCTGCGCCAGGCGCGGGATAAACACTTTGTCGTGTGGCCCGAACAGGCTTTGCGGGCGCAGTACGGTAAACCGCGTATGCGGGTTAGACTGCGCCAGCAGGTCGATCACCTCTTCACTGGCCGCCTTGCTGCGGGCAAACTCACAGGCAAAACGTGCCGGACGGAAATCTTCCTGAATATCGCGATGATGGTGATAATCGAAATAGAGCGACGGCGAGGAGATATGAACAAAGTTACGCACGCCCCAGGCAACGGCCCATTCGCCCAGACGACGCGTGGCGCGTACGTTGGCAAGATCAAAGGCCTCCTGCGTACCCCAGGGAGAGGTAAAGCTGGAGCAGTGCCACAGCGTATCGATACCGGCGAGCATCACTTTCGCCTGTGAGGAAACCAGTTCCGTCAGGTCGGCATGAACAAATTCTGCGCCCATTTTTTGCAGCAGCTTGCCCATCGCCTCGTTGCGGCCGGTAGCTCTGACGCTAACGCCTTTGTTGCGCAGAAACTCGACCGCGTTTCGGCCTAAGCCGCTGGTTGCACCGGTAACCAGTACCTTCATATCGATCCACTGTGTTGAAAAAGAATTTCGTGCGCATTCTTCCGTGAATTACGCCTGTATGCAATGGGAAAGGTGAAAGAATAAGACTTTTATTTAGATCTTTTCCTTCTTTTGTTCTGCAAGTTGCGCAATGCGTTTTGCCATTCCCCGGAAGATAAACAGATGCGCCGGGATCATCAACAACCAGTAGAACAGGCCCGGCATTCCATGCGGATGCCACCAGGCCCGAACGTCCAGTTCACGGTGGCTGCCTTTATCTTTCAGGGTAAAACAGAGCCGCCCAAGCCCGGGCGCTTTCATGCCAAACAGCAGCGCCAGCTGCTTTTCGGGTTCAACGATGATTACCTTCCAGCTGTCCACGGTATCGCCCACGTTAAGGTACGGATGAGCCGGGCGACCTTTTGCGAGCTTATGCCCAATCAACAGATCCATTGCGCCACGGGTTTGCCAGAGAATATTGCCAAAGAAATAGCGCTCTTTGCCGCCAATCTGGTTAATCACTTCCCAAAGGGCTTCCAGGCTGGCGGCGGTTTTCACCGTACAGCCAGCCTGTTTCGGGTAGTAGCCGTACTCCGGGCGCCAGCGGGCGAAAGCCTGGGCGTCGTAGCCCCAGTCGCTGGAGTTCACCAGTTTTTCTTCTTCTTTGAGTGTGTTGCGTACAGCATCATCAAAACGGATCAACGTTTGCGGGATCAGCGCGCGAAGCTCTCGATCGTCAGCCAGAAGATCGTGTTTTAGCCCCTGGATCAACGCTTTTGCCGTGGTTGGCGGCACTGAGGTAATGACATTCAAAAACCACACGGAGATCCAGCGGGTCGGGAAGGGGATGGGGACCAGCCAGCGATGGCGGCCGCTGACCTGCATGAAATGTTCGAATTGTTCCTGATAGCTCAACACTTCCGGGCCTGCGGCTTCCAGCACCCGATGCTGGTCAGCGGGGTGCTCCAGCAGAGACACCAGATAATGCAGCAGGTTTTCCAGCGCAATGGGCGTGGTACGTGAGCGCACCCAGCGTGGGGGGGTCAGCACCGGCAGGTTATAGACCATATCACGCATCACTTCGAAGGCGGCTGAACCGGCGCCGACGATGATCCCGGCCCGCAGTTCGGTCACGGAGATCCCGGCGCTGCGCAATGTTTCCGCAGTCAGTTGACGCGCGCGCAGGTGATCGGATTGCTCATGAACAGGCGCCTGGAGAGAGCTTAAAAAAATCACCTGTTTAACCGGCGTTTGCAGCAGGGCATCGCGAACGTTCATCGCTACCTGGCGCTCATGGGCGATAAAATCACCGCCTTCGCCCATGCTGTGCACCAGATAATAGAGCGTGTCGACACCTTCCAGCAGCGAAGTCAGGCCTTGCGGCCAGTTTAAATCTACGCTGTGGCAGGTGACGTTCGGCAGGTTTTGCTTTTGCAGGCGTTCAATACTGCGTGCCGCAGCCAGCACCTGATGACCCTGCTGGCTTAATACCGTCGTCAGGTGCTGGCCGATATAGCCACTGGCACCCAGCACCAGAATACGTTGCGGCACGTTACGCTCCTTTGTTAACGCTGTAAAAATGCCTGCCAGTGGCTCACCACCTGGGCAAGCTGCTCACGGCTAACATCAAGATGCATCACCAGGCGCACAATCGGAGAGGCATTCAGCAGAACGCCGCGCGCCTTCATAAATTCGCCCAGCGCGGCCGCGTTATCCTCGCCTACACGAACAAACAGCATATTGGTGTCGTGACGCATCACGTCTGCGCCAATTTCACGCAGTTGCGAAGCCATCCAGGCCGCATTGTCGTGGTCGTCTTTCAGACGCGCGACGTTGTTTTTCAGCGCATACAAGCCTGCGGCAGCCAGGATCCCGGCCTGACGCATTCCGCCGCCGGTCATTTTACGCCAGCGATTTGCACGCTTAATGTAATCCGCATTGCCCACTAACAGTGAGCCAACCGGCGTGCCCAGACCTTTGGAGAGGCAGATAGTGAACGAGTCGCAATATTGCACGACCTCTTTCAGTTCACAGCCATACTCCACGATGGCGTTAAAAATACGCGCGCCATCAACGTGCAGGCCGAGCTTGCGCTCGCGGGTAAATTCCCACGCCGCTTTCAGGTATTCACGCGGCAGGACTTTGCCGTTATGGGTGTTTTCCAGGCTTAGCAGTTTTGTGCGCGCGAAGTGGATGTCGTCGGCTTTGATTTTTGCGGCGACCTTATCGAGCGGCAGGGTGCCGTCAGGCGCAGCATCGATCGGCTGTGGCTGAATGCTGCCGAGCACCGCCGCACCGCCCGCTTCATACAGGTAATTATGTGCACCCTGACCGACGATATACTCTTCACCACGCTCACAGTGGCTCAGTAGCGCCACCAGGTTTGCCTGGGTGCCGGTTGGCAGGAACAGCGCGGCCTCTTTACCGCTTAAATCCGCCGCGTAGCGTTGAAGTTCGTTTACCGTCGGGTCATCGCCGTACACATCGTCCCCGACCGGGGCGGCCATCATCTCTTCGAGCATGGCGCGCGTCGGGCGGGTAACGGTATCACTGCGTAAATCAATCATGGCAAGTCCTTATATTTAAACAGGCGATGCCAGATGTTTTACCTGAGCCAGTTGGTTTTTGCCAGTTCGATTACCTCGTCACCACGGCCATTAATGATGGCGCGCAGCATATAGAGACTAAATCCTTTGGCCTGCTCCAGCTTAATCTGCGGCGGAATCGCCAGCTCCTCTTTGGCGACCACCACGTCCACCAGTACAGGGCCATCGAGTGAAAATGCGCGTTGTAGCGCCTCGTCCACGTCGGCGGCTTTTTCCACCCGAATACCGGTAATGCCGCAGGCTTCGGCGATGCGGGCGAAATTGGTATCATGCAGTTCAGTGCCATCCGTCAGATAGCCACCGGCTTTCATCTCCATCGCCACAAAACCCAGCACGCTGTTGTTAAAGACCACAATTTTGAGCGGCAACTTCATCTGTACCACTGACAGGAAATCCCCCATCAACATGCTGAACCCACCGTCACCGCACATTGCCACCACCTGACGTTCCGGCGCAGTGGCTTTGGCGCCCAGCGCCTGTGGCATGGCGTTGGCCATAGAACCGTGGTTAAACGACCCCAACAGACGCCGCTTGCCGTTCATTTTCAGGTAGCGTGCTGCCCAGACGGTAGGCGTGCCCACATCGCAGGTAAAGATGGCATCGTCGTCGGCGAAATGGCTGATCTGCTGCGCCAGATACTGCGGATGAATGGCTTTGTCGCTCGGTTTCGCCAGGTCGTCCAGCCCTTTACGCGCATCGCGGTAATCGCTCAGGGCTTTATCAAGGAACTTACGATCGGATTTCTTCCAGGTGGGGCAGCAGCGCGGCAAGCGTCGATTTGATATCGCCCACCAGTGCCATATCTACCTTGCTGTGCGCGCCAATACTCGCCGGGTTGATATCAATCTGAATGATTTTGGCATCCGACGGATAGAACGGACGGTAGGGGAACCGGGTGCCAAGCAAAATCAGCGTGTCGGCGTTCATCATGGTATGGAAACCGCTGGAGAAACCAATTAGCCCGGTCATGCCCACATCGAACGGGTTATCGTACTCCACGTGCTCTTTGCCGCGCAGGGCGTGGACAATCGGCGCTTTGAGTTTGCCGGCAAATTCCAGCAGCTCTTTATGCGCGCCCGCACAGCCGCTGCCGCACAGCAGGGCGATATTACTGGAGTAACGCAGCAGTTGAGTCAGCTTTTTCAGCTCTTCTTCGGTGGGGGTAACAACGGGCTGTGGCGCGTGATACCAGTGGGTGCTGGCGCTTTCAGGCGCGGCTTTCAGCGCAACGTCACCGGGTAGAACCACCACCGATACCCCGCGATTTAGTACCGCTTTGCGCATGGCAATCGCCAGCACCTGAGGGATCTGTTCCGGGGTGGAAACCAGCTCGCAGTAATGGCTGCATTCACGGAACAGCTCCTGAGGATGCGTCTCCTGAAAATAGCCGCTGCCAATCTCTGTTGACGGAATATGTGCGGCAATCGCCAGCACCGGAACATGGTTACGATGACAGTCAAACAGACCGTTGATCAGATGCAGGTTTCCTGGCCCGCAGGAGCCTGCGCAAACGGCAAGCTCGCCGGTCAGCTGTGCCTCTGCGCCTGCGGCAAATGCAGCCACTTCTTCATGACGGGTTGGCATCCATTCGATGGTTTTCATCTTGTTCAGGCTATCGCTTAACCCGTTCAGGGAATCCCCGGTAACACCCCAGATACGTTTTACGCCAGCCTGTTCAAGGGTTTTTGCGATGTATGCAGCCACAGTTTGTTTCATGGTGATCCTTCTCCTGTTTGTGATACCGCCTACAAGCTTAGATGAAACTCGCCGCAACGCCCGATGGATCCCCCTTATTTAAAGGTGCTTTTCATTGGTTACTATTCGTCATAATCTGATGATACCTCGGGTAAAAACAGGAATAATTTCAGATGGTTAAAACAATGTTAATTGCTGTTAATAAAAAGCTAGCGTGCGACGATCTCGGCAAACTCTTGTTACGACTTGCCGTGGGTGGGCTGATGCTGTTTCACGGCCTGCATAAGCTGTTTGGTGGCGTGGGATTCATTAGCGGGATGCTGGTGGAAAAAGGGTTACCAGGGTTTATCGCCTACGGTGTGTTAATTGGTGAAGTGGTGGCCCCGGTGCTGATTGTTCTGGGTCTTTTCACGCGTCCGGCGGCACTGGTGCTGGCGTTTACTATGGTGATTGCGTGGCTGATGGTGGGAACGGGTAAAACCTTCGCGCTGGATGCGGTTGGCGCATGGGCCATTGAAAGCCTGGTGTACTTCTTTATCGGCGCACTGGCAGTGGCATTTTTAGGGGCAGGGCGTTACGCAGTGGGGAAAGACCCCGCGTATAAGTAATCGGGGTTTGATGTTGTAGGCCCGGTAAGCGCAGGGTATGAACCGGAAACATGGGTAACACTTTAGACCGGATACATGGGTAACAGTTATAACTGGCATAGAAGAGGAGACTCGCTATGCCCTGGACTGAGACCCAACCTATGCAACGCCTTGATTTTATCCGTGCCTGCCATGCAGGTACGGCCTCCTTCTCCGCTCTTTGCCGTCTTTTTGGTATCAGCCGTAAAACCGGCTACAAATGGCTTGAACGTTTTGACCCTTCTGACCTGTCATCCCTCTCTGACCAGTCGCGCGCTCCGCATTCCCACTCCCGGACAGTTCCTGATGATATCGTCGGGCATCTGACTGCCCTGCGTCAGAAACACCCTGACTGGGGGCCGAAAAAACTGCGGATGTGGTTGCTCAATCACCATGTCGATTTTGCCGTACCTGCCGCCAGTACTATCGGCGATATCCTCAAGCGTGAAGGGCTGGTTCCGGATAAAAAGAGAAAACGCAGAACACCGGGTAATCGCCAGCCGCTGACCACCATCAGTGAGAACAATCAGGTCTGGAGTGCTGATTTTAAAGGCAAATTCAGGTTGCTGAGCGGGGAGTACTGCCATCCCTTCACTCTGACCGACAATCACAGCCGGTATCTGCTGTGCTGCCGGGGAACACACCGGGAGAGTGAGCCCTTTGTCAGAGCGTGCCTGACTGATGCATTCCTGGAATATGGTCTGCCGGAAGTGCTCAGAACCGATAACGGTCAACCTTTCGCGGGAACAGGCATAGCCGGATTAAGCCGTCTTGCAGTCTGGCTAATCAAGCTGGGCATCAGGCCGGAACGTATCAGAAAGGGACACCCGGAAGAGAATGGCCGCCATGAACGAATGCACCGCTCCCTGAAAAGTGCGGTGAAATATGGCAACACCTTCATGACGATGGAAGAACAACAGCGGTGGTTCAGTGACTACCGGGAAGAGTTTAACCACGAGAGGCCGCATGAAGCCCTGGCAGGTGCAACGCCCGGAACGGTGTGGCAACCCTCGGGCCGACACTGGGATGGCAGAGTGCCTGAATATGTTTATCCGACAGGGGGCATGGTCTACAGGGTGAAATCGAGGGGAACACTGTATATGGGAAAAAAGGGGACCGTGTTCCTGAGTGAAGCACTGACTGGTGAGTACATAATGCTGAAAGAACAAGATGATGGCCTGGAAGCCATCATCTTTAATGGAATAACACTTGCGTACTACGACAGTAAAACCCAGAGTGTGCTCCGGATAGACTAAAAGTGTTACCTATGTTCCCGGTCTGATCTGTCACCTATGTATCCGGTCATACAGCAGCGCCACCGGGCTGTCTTTTTTATGCGAGAACCAGGTCACCCTGCGGATGACATGAGCACGCCAGCACGTAGCCTTCGGCGATTTCCGCGTCCGTTAACGTCATGGTGCTGGTGACGGTATAGCTGCCATCCACCACTTTTGTTTTGCAGCAACCACACACGCCAGCGCGACAGGCGGCAACAACGGGGACTTTGTTGCTTTCAAGCGCTTCCAGCAGCGTAGTGCCTACGCGGCCAAAGAAGGTCTGAGCCGGTTGCAGCTTCGTGAACTTCACGCCACTGGTCGCGGCTTCCGCCACCGGGGTAAAGAACTGCTCTTTAAAGAAGCGGCTAACGCCCAGCGCTTTCACTTCGTCTTCCACGATATCCATGTACGGCGCAGGGCCGCAGGTCATCACGGTGCGGGACGCGATATCCGGCACGCTTTGCAGCAGCTCACGGCTCAGGCGACCGGCAACAAAACCCTGTGTTGCGTTATTTTCAGCTACCAGCGTTACCGGGTAATTACGCCATTCGTCGGCAAAAATCACATCTTCCGGCGAACGCACGCTGAAGATCACCTGCACATCGGCCTGCGGACGATTTTTTGCCAGCCAGCGACGCATCGACATCACCGGCGTAACCCCACAACCCGCTGCCAGCAGCAGGAATTTATCTTCCGTCTTATCATCACAGGTGAAATCACCCTGTGCATCAGACAGCCAGATATAATCCCCGCGCTTCACATCGCGGGTCAGCCACTGTGAACCCGCACCGTCATCAATCCGACGGATGGTGAGTGTAATGTATTCGCTCACACCCGGCGTAGAGGAGAGGGTGTAGGCGCGCAGGGTGTTTGTGGAATTGCGGACACTGACCAGCGCATACTGACCTGCACGGTACGGATAGTAGTCATGGCACAGCAGTGACAGCGTCCACACATCCGGCGTCTCCTGATGGATGTGATGAACCTGCATCCGCCACGGACATTGTGAGGTTGGCATCGTCATGAATCGCTCCTTATGCGCTCAGCAGCTGCTGCATATCTTCTTCAACGGTGGTGACCGAACGCAGACCGAATTTCTCGTTCAGCACCGCCAGCAGGTCTGGCGTCAGGAAGCCTGGCGCAGTTGGGCCGGTCACGATGTTGGTCACACCCAGGGAGAGCAGGGTCAGCAGGATGACAATTGCTTTCTGTTCGAACCAGGAGAGCACCAGTGACAGCGGCAGATCATTCACGCCACAGCCCAGTTTTTCCGCCAGGGTTACCGCCAGAATGATGGCAGAGTAAGCATCGTTACACTGACCGGCATCAACCAGGCGCGGCAGGCCTTCGATGTTGCCGAAGTCCAGCTTGTTGAAACGGTATTTCCCGCACGCCAGAGTCAGGATCAGGCAGTCTTGCGGAACGCTGGTGGCGAAATCGGTGAAGTAGTTACGCTCACCGCGTGCGCCGTCGCAGCCGCCGATCAGGAAGATGTGGCGCAGTTTTTCACGGCTGACCAGATCAATCAGGGAATCGGCCGCACCCAGCAGGGTTTCGCGGCCAAAGCCGACGGTGATCAGGTGTTCGATTTCGCTGTACGGGAAGCCGGCCATCTGCTGCGCCTGGGCGATAACAGGTGCAAAATCGTCACCTTCGAGGTGGCTCACACCAGGCCAGCCGACGATGCTGCGGGTCCAGATGCGGTCATCATAGGCACCCACGGTTGGGTCGATGATGCAGTTAGAGGTCATCACGATTGGGCCAGGGAAGCGGGCAAATTCAACCTGCTGGTTCTGCCAGCCGCTGCCGTAGTTCCCGATCAGATGTTTGAATTTACGCAGTTCCGGATAGCCGTGAGCAGGCAGCATTTCACCGTGGGTGTAGACGTTCACGCCCGTGCCTTCGGTCTGTTTCAGCAGGTTGTACAGATCTTTCAGGTCATGGCCGGAGATCAGGATACATTTGCCTTCGGTCGCTTTGACGTTGACCTGGGTTGGGGTTGGATGACCGTAGGTGCTGGTTTCACCGGCATCCAGAATGCTCATGACTTTGAAGTTCATCTGGCCGATTTCCATTGAGCACTCCAGCAGAGCGTTCATATCGGAAGGCCAGGTGCCGAGCCATGCCATGATTTTGTGGTACTGGGCGTAGATATCGTTGTCGTACTGGCCGAGCACGTGAGCGTGTTCCATATAGGCCGCAGCACCTTTCAGACCGTACAGGCACAGCAGACGCAGGCCGAGAATGTTCTCGCCAATCGCCGCTTTGTCTTTGTTCGGGGTAAATTCTGCCGCCTGACGCTGCAAATCGCCCAGGTCGTCGCTCACCAGCTGAAGGCTGGCCATTGGGTTATCCACACGGGCATTCGCGTCTGCATTCAGGGATTGTGCTTTCAGCGCTTCGCGCAGGGCGATGGCTTCACGGGCATAACCGACAATGCGAGGGGAATCAAAGTTTACGTTCGTCAACGTGGAGAAAAATGCGCGAGGTGCAAAGCTGTCTACGTAGTGGTCGATAATGCCGTATTCACGGGCTTTAAACGCCCATGCAGAAAGACCTTGCAGGGCAGCAATCAGCAGGTCCTGGAGGTCTGACGTTTCTGCCGTTTTGCCGCACATACCCTGCGCGTAGGAGCAGCCATTGCCTGCCGGGGTACGGATGGTTTGTTCACATTGCACACAAAACATAATCACACCTGTTAAAGTTATATTTGATATACATCTTTAAGGTTATGCTTGTGCCAGAACGGTGAAAAGCCCTTTCTGCTACAAAATAGAGGGATATTGATTTAGCGCAATTTTGGCGGCAGACAGGCTACCGCCAAAGAAGTATCAGGCGGAGAAGAACGCCATCAAAACAGGAACCAGCAGGCTTAAAATAAAACCGTGCACGATGGCGGCAGGCACCATCTCCAGCCCACCCGAACGCTGTAATACCGGCAGGGTAAAGTCCATCGAGGTTGCGCCGCACAACCCCAGTGCGGTGGAGCGACTGCGACGCACAAGGCCCGGGATCAGCATAATAGCAATCAACTCACGCGCCAGGTCATTAAAGAAGGCTGCGCTGCCAATGACCGGGCCGAAAGATTCAGTGAGCAGAATACCCGACAGCGAATACCAGCCAAACCCGGAAGCCATCGCGAGACCTGTTTTCAGCGGCAGGTCGAGAATAAAGGCATTAATCACACCTGCGACCATTGAACTGGCAATCACCACCACAGCAACCATCATTCCGCGGCGATTAAGGACAATCTGCTTCAGCGTCATGCCATTATTTCGCAGCTGAATACCGATCAGGAACAGGAGGAATATCAAGGTATATTCGCTGGCTTCTGTAGCGTGTTGTAAAAATGCCCATCCGGTTAATCCCAGCAGGAAACCCAGTACCACCACACCGCACAGTTTTAATGATTCCAGCGCCATTGCAATTCGTGAAGGCAACTTTTCCTGATGGTGATGATTTTTCCATGGAATAGTCCGTTCGAGCCAGAACAAGGCCGCGATATTGCACAGCAAAATAACCACAACAGTCACGATGGAATAATGAAGGATTGCAAGCAGATTGACGGCCAGGTTATCCAGGAAAGCCAGGCTAATTCCCATAAAGAATAGAATGACGTAGACAATCCAACTGAGGAAGCGATTGATGAGCCTTAATGCTGATTCACGATGAAGCGGAATAAGGTAGCCCACAATCAGGGGCAGCAGAATGATTAAGAGTCCTGAAAACATGAACAGCCGGGTCCTTATGGGTATCTGTTGAGCGCCAGAGACACTACCCAATAAAGGCTGTCCAGTAAAGCGGCAAAAGAAAGCCGGGTGGCGGCTACGCCTTACCCGGCTTGTGTAGGTGGTGCGGTCTGATGCCCTCACCCCGACCCTCTCCCGGTGGGAGAGGGAGAAAACAGTTAATCGCGTTTTTCCAGCAGAGTGCGGTAGAGCACGCCACCCAGAATACCGCCGATGATTGGCATCACCCAGAACAGCCACAGCTGCTCAAGCGCCCAGCCACCCTGGAAAATCGCCACGGCGGTACTGCGCGCCGGGTTTACCGAGGTATTGGTTACCGGAATAGAGATCAAGTGGATAAGTGTCAGAGCCAGACCAATGGCAATGGGTGCGAAACCGGCTGGTGCATGTTTGTCTGTTGCGCCGTGAATAACCAGCAGGAAGCCTGCGGTCAGCACAATTTCAATCACGATGGCAGACATCATGGAGTAGCCGCCTGGAGAGTGCTCACCAAAGCCGTTAGACGCAAAGCCGCTGGCTGCTGCATCAAAGCCTGCTTTACCGCTGGCAATAACATACAGAACACCCGCAGCAATAATGCCGCCAATAACCTGCGCACCAATGTAGCCAATAACGTCTTTTGCCGGGAAGCGACCGCCAGCCCACAAACCTAATGTCACTGCCGGGTTAAAATGACCGCCAGAAATATGTCCAACCGCAAACGCCATGGTTAATACGGTTAAGCCAAATGCCAGAGCCACACCGACAAAACCAATCCCTAATTCTGGAAATGCTGCCGCCAGAACTGCGCTGCCGCAGCCACCGAACACCAGCCAGAATGTACCAAAACATTCTGCCGCTAATTTTCTGAACATAACCACCTCAATAATAAATTACCGCACACTTTCCCGCATACGGGTTATATCGTCATAAAGGGATGACGACTCAAAGAGTCATTATTTTAGAAACCAACAACACCCCTTCGCCACTTAAATAAATTCGATAAATTTGATTTAAGGCAATGTGATGTCAATCCTTGTTCAAAATGAAGGTTAATACAGCATAGTCCACTTCTCGGGCGGTAGTATCTTGTGTGGTAATTCCTATTTCAAATGAAACGTTGCGGGGAAATTCTGATTTTTTCGTGCGGCTTCGGAATAACTGAGGTGTATTACAGTGTTATGCAGGGCTTCCTCCCGCTATACTCCTGATAACTTGAAGGAAAAAGCGACCTATTCGCGGGGGATTTATGCTTCTCGAACGTGTGGATATTGTGGGATTTCGCGGTATTAACCGCCTGTCGCTGACGCTTGAGCAGAACAACGTTCTGATTGGGGAGAACGCCTGGGGTAAGTCCAGTTTGCTGGATGCGCTCACGTTGCTGCTGTCACCGGAGGATAAACTGTACCACTTTGTGCACGATGACTTCTGGTTTCCTCCGGGCGATGTTACGGGGCGTGAAAAGCATCTGCATATTATTCTGACGTTCCGGGAGGCAGAGCCGGGCCGGCACTGTGCGCGCCGCTTCCGCCCGATGTCGCCGTGCTGGGTTCCCTGCGATGACGATTTCCACCGTATCTTCTATCGCCTGGAAGGCGAGTTGGGCGAAAACGACACTGTGTTAACCCTGCGCGAGTTCCTTGATGGGAAAGGTAACCCCATTCCGCTGGATAACATCGACGAACTGGCCTACCACCTTATTCGCCTTACACCGGTACTGCGTTTGCGCGATGCGCGATTTATGCGCCGTATCCGTAACGGCACCGTACCGAATATGCCGGAAGTGGAAGTCACCGCACGTGAACTGGATTTCCTGGCACGCGAGCTGGTTTCTCGCCCACAAAATTTAACCGACGGCCAGATTCGTCAGGGCCTCTCGGCGATGGTACAACTGCTGGAACACTACTTTTCCGAGCAGGGGACCTCGCAATCTCGCAACCGCCTGATGCGCCGCCGTTCTCATGATGAACAGCGAAGCTGGCGATATCTCGACATTATCAACCGGATGATCGACAAACCCGGTGGGCGCAGCCACCGGGTGATCCTGTTGGGGCTATTTTCCACACTGTTGCAGGCGAAAGGCACTGTCCGGCTGGACAGGGACGCCCGTCCGTTGTTGCTGGTGGAAGATCCTGAAACCCGTCTGCATCCCATTATGCTTTCCGTCGCGTGGCATTTACTGAATTTGCTGCCGCTGCAACGCATCACGACCACCAACTCCGGGGAACTGCTGTCGCTCACGCCCGTTGAGTACGTCTGCCGTCTGGTGCGCGAATCCTCACGCGTTTCTGCTTATCGGTTAGGGCCGGGTGGGTTAAATGCGGAAGATGGCCGCCGCATCGCATTCCATATCCGCTTTAATCGCGCCTCATCGCTCTTTGCGCGCTGCTGGCTGCTGGTGGAAGGGGAAACGGAAACCTGGGTCATTAACGAGCTGGCGCGCTTGTGTGGGCACCATTTTGATGCCGAAGGCATTAAGGTGATTGAGTTTGCCCAGTCGGGGTTAAAACCGCTCATCAAGTTTGCCCGTCGGATGGGAATTGAATGGCACGTTCTGGTCGACGGCGACGAGGCGGGTAAAAAATACGCCGCTACCGTTCGCAGCCTGCTGAATAACGAGCGGGAAGAAGAACGTGATCATTTGACCATGCTCCCGGCCATGGACATGGAACACTTTATGTATCGTCAGGGATTTGATGATGTTTTCCACCGTGTAGCGATGGTGCCGGTCGATGTGCCGATGAATTTGCGCCGGGTGATCGCGAAGGCAATTCATCGTTCGTCAAAACCGGATTTAGCCATTGAAGTGGCAACAGAGGCAGCGAGAAGGGGTGTGGAGTCAGTGCCAACGCTACTGCGGAAAATGTTCTCCCGCGTGCTGTGGCTGGCACGCGGGAGAGCCGATTAAGTGCGGCTTGCCTGGATAACCTGATCGGTCAGGCTATCCAGCAGCTCATAACGGCGGCGATACTCAGAGCGTTTTTTGCTCGCAATCTCTTCCATAAGTTTGCGCGGCATCGTGAGCGGCAGAACGAAGTTGCCGTTATCACATTTTTCACCGCCAATGGAAAGCCAGAAGCTGTCGTAATCTGCCAGCAGTTTGCCCTCTTTTTTCTTGCGATAACGCCAGCTACGGTAGATGTGGGTGGCGTTACTCACCGCGACAATCTGCTCAACCGGGAAGGCGGTTCCCAGCGTCATCGCGGTTTCAACCAGCAGACGTTTTGGGAACAGGCCGTGACAGGCTTTCGTCGCCCCCTGAATCAGCTCGTGAGGTACATGGGCTTTTGCACCCTGCAACCCGCCAATAAAGAGTGTGGATTTCCCTTCGAACTGACACAGTGTAAAAGTTATCTCAGCCAGAACGGTGTTCTGATGGTCGCAAAACGCCAGTGTCGCTTCACCTTCTTTATCGAGGAAGGCATCGGCGCACAGACGCACAGTAAATTGCTGTTCATCTTTGCCTGTTAGGGTCAGCAGCGTCATGCCGGGTTTAGACAAATAGCCGTTCATCAGGGTTGCCGGAAGATGGCGACTCATCGCCTGGTAATGCCAGTTGAGAGACTCAAGCGCGTGCTGGCGGGTCATATTGACCGTCAGCCACGGGCGATGCAGACGACACGGCAGACCAGGCTGCACCTGTAGCATTTGCATTAAGCGGGGTTGTTTTGCCAGGTTTGCCAGCAGACGCGCGGTGCTGAATGGCGTTGCCAGCGAACGTAACATGAATTTACGTCGATAAGAGGGGTTTTGCCACGCAAGTCCGGGCGTGAGATTGCCAAGCGCCAGGTTTTTGAACAGCTGCCAGCCGGATTTGGGTTGCGGCTGATGTGAAAAAGGTGTGTCGACGATGGAAGACATGATAGATCTCGCTTCTTTTGGCAGACCTTTATTTCAGCAGGAGGTATATCAATATCTCGTAAACAAATTGTGACGATTCCAGGAAACAGGGGTTTCGTTGAGGAGAGGTTTAGTTAGAATCAACCGTTATGATTGCCTGAACATTTATTTGGAATATTTATGAACCTTAAGGGAAAACGCAGAAAGCTGTTACTGCTGCTGGCGGTGGTCGTGTTAGCGGGCGGATTCTGGTTGTGGCAGGTGCTGAATGCGCCCGTACCGCAATACCAGACGTTGATCGTACGCCCGGGTGAGCTGCAACAAAACGTACTGGCGACAGGCAAACTGGATGCGCTTCGCAAGGTTGATGTCGGGGCTCAGGTCAGTGGTCAGTTGAAAACCCTGTCGGTTGAAATTGGCGACAAGGTGAAGAAAGGTCAGTTGCTGGGAGTTATCGATCCTGAGCAGGCTGAAAACCAGATCCGTGAAGTGGAAGCCACGCTGATGGAGCTGCGCGCCCAGCGTAGCCAGGCGCAGGCGGAGCGTAATCTCGCGCAGGTGACATTAACCCGTCAGCAGGCGCTGGCTAAAACACAGGCCATTTCGAAACAGGATCTGGATACCGCCACAACCGAGCTTGCGGTCAAACAGGCGCAGATTGGCACCATTGATGCACAAATCAAGCGTAATCAGGCCTCGCTGGATACGGCAAAAACCAACCTCGACTACACGAAAATCGTGGCGCCAATGGCCGGGGAAGTGACGCAAATCACCACCCTCCAGGGGCAAACGGTGATCGCTGCGCAACAGGCTCCGAATATCCTGACGCTGGCGGACATGGGCACCATGCTGGTTAAAGCACAGGTATCCGAAGCGGATGTTATCCACCTTAAGCCGGGGCAAAATGCCTGGTTTACGGTGCTGGGTGACCCGCAAACCCGCTATGAAGGCGTGCTGAAAGACATCCTGCCAACGCCGGAAAAAGTGAACGACGCCATCTTCTACTATGCCCGCTTTGAAGTGCCAAACCCACAGGGCGTGCTGCGTCTGGACATGACCGCACAGGTGCACATTCAACTGACCGGGGTGAAAAACGTGCTCACTATTCCGTTGTCCGCCCTGGGAGAATCGGCAGGCGACAGCCGCTATAAAATCAAAGTGCTGCGCGCCGGTGAAACCCGTGAACGCGAGGTAATGATTGGCGCGCGTAATGATACTGATGTGGTGATTGCCAAAGGGCTGGAAGAGGGAGAAGAAGTGGTTATCAGCGAAAGCCATCCCGGAGCCGCTAAATGACGGCATTGCTGGAGCTGAACAACATTCACCGTAGCTATCCATCAGGTGACGGGCCGGTTGACGTGTTAAAGGGGATCTCCCTGCGCGTGGAAGCGGGTGAAATGGTGGCGATTGTCGGGGCGTCTGGCTCTGGTAAATCCACGCTTATGAACATCCTCGGCTGTCTGGATAAACCTACCCGCGGCACCTATCGCGTGGCGGGGACGGATGTCTCCACGCTGGATGGCGATGCGCTGGCGAAACTTCGCCGTGAACACTTTGGGTTTATCTTCCAGCGCTATCATCTGCTTTCTCACCTGAGTGCGGCGCAGAACGTTGAAGTCCCGGCGGTGTATGCAGGCGTTGAGCGGAAAAAACGGCTTGAACGCGCTCAGGGGCTGCTGACGCGTCTTGGACTGGCAGAGCGAGTGGATTACCAGCCATCGCAGCTTTCAGGCGGCCAGCAGCAGCGTGTGAGTATTGCACGCGCGCTGATGAACGGCGGACAGGTGATTCTGGCGGATGAGCCGACTGGCGCGCTCGACAGCCATTCCGGCGAAGAGGTGATGGCTATCCTTCATCAGCTGCGTGACCAGGGGCATACGGTCATTATCGTTACCCACGATCCGCTGGTGGCGGCACAGGCGGAACGGATCATTGAGATCCACGATGGCGAACTGGTCAGTAACCCGCCTCCGCACCCGTCAAGGGCGGCAGCGCCGAAAGAGGTCTTGCCTGCGTCAAGCGGCTGGGGGCAGTTCGCCAGCGGTTTTCGCGAAGCCCTGACAATGGCCTGGCTGGCGATGGCGGCTAACAAAATGCGGACATTGCTCACCATGCTCGGCATCATCATCGGGATCGCCTCGGTGGTGTCGATTGTGGTGGTGGGCGATGCGGCTAAACAGATGGTGCTGGCGGATATCCGGGCGATAGGCACCAATACCATTGATGTCTATCCCGGCAAAGATTTTGGCGATGACGAACCTCAGTATCAGCAGGCGCTGAAATACGATGACCTGATGGCCATTCAAAAGCAGCCGTGGGTTAACTCCGCCACGCCAGCGGTATCGCAAAATTTACGCCTGCGCTACGGCAATATTGATGTGGCGGCGAGTGCTAACGGCGTTAACGGTGACTATTTTAACGTGTACGGGATGACCTTCAGCGAAGGGGCAACCTTTAACGCGGAACAGTTGGCCGGCCGGGCTCAGGTGGTTGTGCTGGACGCCAACTCGCGCAGGCAGCTTTTCCCGGATAAGACGAATGTGGTGGGTGAAGTTATCCTGGTAGGGAACATGCCTGCCACGGTTATCGGTGTGGCGGAAGAGAAACAGTCTATGTTTGGCAGCAGCAAGATTTTGCGCGTCTGGCTGCCTTATACCACGATTTCCGGGCGGATCATGGGGCAGTCGTGGCTGAACTCCATCACCGTGCGCGTGAAAGAGGGCTACGACAGCGCGCTTGCCGAACAACAGCTTGAGCGTCTGCTGACGTTGCGCCACGGGAAGAAGGATTTCTTTACCTGGAACATGGACGGCCTGTTGAAAACGGCTGAAAAGACCACACATACTCTTCAGCTGTTCCTGACGCTGGTTGCGGTGATTTCGCTGGTTGTGGGTGGCATTGGGGTGATGAATATCATGCTGGTGTCGGTGACAGAGCGCACCCGCGAGATTGGTATTCGCATGGCGGTTGGGGCCAGGGCAAGCGATGTGCTGCAACAGTTTTTGATTGAAGCGGTGCTGGTGTGCCTGGTAGGTGGCGCGATGGGGATTGCCTTATCGATGATTATCGCCTTCACCTTAAAGCTCTTTTTACCCGGCTGGGAGATTGGCTTCTCGCCTGTGGCGATCCTCACCGCATTTTTGTGTTCGACCTTTACCGGTATCTTGTTTGGCTGGCTGCCGGCGCGCAATGCCGCGCGATTAGATCCGGTGGATGCGCTGGCGCGGGAATAGCCCGAAAATAAAAATGCCAGCCGATCGGGCTGGCATTTTGCCTGCGGGATGTACACAATGAAACAGAGGGCTACGCAACAACTTCCGCTTCGATGGGCACGATGACGCTGGCATGATTGCCCTTCGGCCCCTGGTGTACATCGAACCGAACCGATTGTCCGGCTTTGAGCGTTCTGTAACCATCCATCTGAATGGTGGAATAGTGAGCGAAGATATCCTCGCCGCCGCCTTCGGGGCAGATAAACCCAAACCCTTTGGCGTTGTTGAACCACTTAACAGTACCCATTTCCATGCTTCGACATCCTTCGTAAATCTTATAAATTAAGATGGAATGAACCGGTGGTGGAGTGGGGGCTGTTCAAAACCTCGCCATCTCACGCCTGTACAATTTAGATAAACGAAACAGGGCGTCAAGAGTTTGGCGCTGGAGTTGGGACAATAATCAACCAAAATTTGAAGCAGTTAACGCTATTGCAACAGTTTGTGACAGACATCGCGGATGACAGTAATAGATGATTGTTATCTAACATCTGAGGTAGATTCAAAGTGATTATGCAAAATGGGTAAGACGAACGACTGGCTGGATTTTGACCAGCTGGCGGAAGACAAAGTGCGTGACGCGCTAAAACCGCCATCCATGTATAAAGTAATGTTAATGAACGATGATTACACGCCGATGGAATTTGTTATTGACGTGCTACAAAAGTTCTTTTCTTATGATGTAGAACGTGCAACGCAACTGATGCTTACCGTTCATTATCGTGGCAAAGCTATCTGCGGCATCTTTACCGCCGAAGTGGCGGAAACCAAAGTAGCGATGGTGAACGACTACGCAAGGGAGAACGAGCATCCGTTGCTGTGTACGCTGGAAAAGGCCTGATAAGGCATAAAATTGGGGGAGGTGCCTATGCTCAATCAAGAACTGGAACTCAGTTTAAACATGGCTTTCGCCAGAGCGCGTGAGCACCGACATGAGTTTATGACCGTCGAGCATTTACTGCTCGCACTGCTTAGCAACCCATCCGCCCGCGAAGCGCTGGAAGCCTGCTCCGTGGATCTGGTGGCGCTACGTCAGGAACTCGAAGCCTTCATCGAACAAACCACACCGGTGCTGCCAGCCAGTGAAGAAGAGCGCGACACGCAGCCGACGCTCAGCTTCCAGCGGGTATTGCAGCGCGCGGTCTTCCACGTCCAGTCTTCCGGGCGTAGCGAAGTGACTGGTGCAAATGTGCTGGTTGCCATCTTTAGCGAGCAGGAGTCACAGGCTGCCTATCTGCTGCGCAAACACGAAGTCAGCCGACTCGACGTGGTTAACTTTATCTCTCACGGAACGCGAAAAGACGAGCCTAACCAGGCATCGGATTCCAGCAATCAGGTCAATAACAATGAAGAGCAAGCAGGCGGGGAGGATCGTATGGAAAACTTCACCACCAACCTTAACCAGCTTGCTCGCGTTGGCGGTATCGACCCGCTGATTGGCCGCGATAAAGAGCTGGAGCGCGCGATCCAGGTGCTGTGCCGTCGCCGCAAGAACAACCCGCTGCTGGTGGGTGAGTCTGGCGTGGGTAAAACTGCGATTGCCGAAGGGCTGGCCTGGCGTATTGTGCAGGGCGACGTGCCGGAAGTGATTGCCGATTGCACGATCTATTCGCTGGATATTGGTTCACTTCTGGCGGGCACCAAATACCGTGGTGATTTCGAAAAACGCTTCAAGGCGCTGTTAAAACAGCTGGAACAAGACACCAACAGCATTCTGTTTATCGATGAAATTCATACCATCATCGGTGCAGGTGCGGCCTCTGGTGGCCAGGTGGATGCCGCTAACCTGATCAAACCGCTGCTCTCCAGCGGCAAGATCCGCGTGATTGGCTCCACGACCTACCAGGAGTTCAGCAACATCTTTGAGAAAGACCGTGCGCTGGCGCGTCGCTTCCAGAAAATCGACGTGACTGAACCGTCCGTCGAGGAAACAGTGCAGATCATCAACGGCCTGAAACCGAAGTACGAAGCGCACCACGACGTGCGTTACACCGCGAAAGCGGTGCGTGCGGCGGTAGAGCTGGCGGTTAAATACATCAACGACCGTCATCTGCCAGATAAGGCAATTGACGTGATTGATGAGGCGGGCGCGCGCGCGCGCCTGATGCCAGCCAGCAAGCGTAAGAAAACCGTTAACGTGGCGGATATTGAGTCTGTGGTGGCCCGTATCGCGCGTATCCCTGAGAAGAGCGTTTCTCAGAGCGACCGCGACACGCTGCGTACGCTCGGCAATCGCCTGAAAATGCTGGTCTTTGGTCAGGATAAAGCCATTGAGGCCTTAACCGAGGCTATCAAGATGGCCCGTGCCGGACTGGGGCATGAGCATAAACCTGTGGGTTCCTTCCTGTTCGCCGGCCCGACCGGTGTGGGGAAAACCGAGGTGACGGTTCAGCTCTCTAAAGCGCTGGGCATCGAATTGCTGCGTTTTGACATGTCCGAGTACATGGAGCGTCACACTGTCAGCCGTCTGATTGGTGCGCCTCCGGGATATGTAGGCTTCGACCAGGGGGGCCTGCTGACCGATGCGGTTATTAAGCATCCACACGCGGTACTGCTGCTTGATGAAATCGAGAAAGCGCACCCGGACGTGTTCAACATCCTGTTGCAGGTGATGGACAACGGTACGCTGACCGACAACAACGGGCGCAAGGCGGACTTCCGCAACGTGGTGCTGGTGATGACCACCAACGCCGGGGTACGTGAAACCGAGCGTAAATCCATTGGGCTTATCCACCAGGATAACAGCACCGATGCGATGGAAGAGATCAAGAAGATCTTTACGCCGGAATTCCGTAACCGTCTGGACAACATTATCTGGTTCGATCACCTGTCGACTGAGGTTATCCATCAGGTCGTGGATAAGTTTATCGTCGAGTTGCAGGTTCAGCTGGATCAGAAAGGCGTGTCGCTGGAAGTGAGCCAGGAGGCCCGCAACTGGCTGGCTGAGAAAGGCTACGACCGTGCGATGGGTGCGCGTCCAATGGCGCGTGTGATTCAGGACAACCTGAAGAAACCGCTGGCGAATGAGCTGCTGTTTGGTTCGCTGGTGGATGGCGGCCAGGTGACGGTGGCGCTGGATCAGGCGAAGAGCGAACTGACGTACGATTTTCAGAGTGCGGCGAAGCATAAGCCTGAAGCGGCTCACTAAGTTAAACGTTGAACTTAAAAACCGGGCATTTGCCCGGTTTTTTTATGCCTGCAAGGTAAAAGCAAAACGGCAACGGCGTTGTCGTTTTTAGTGTTTGTTCCCTCTCCCTGTGGGAGAGGGTTAGGGTGAGGGCATCAGGCCGCAGCTATTTTCAGCCTGACCAGGGTGTCGCTGTTAGCCCATATTTCATTGGAAATAATCCATCGCTGAAATTTTGCGAGGCGCTTTCCAGTTTCTCTCGAAGATGATTGCTGGATAAATCCACAGTAATAAAATGGCGGCGCACCTGCAAAATCAGGTGTCAGGATTGGCGTTCTGATTACATAAATATGGAAAGATGTTGCTCGCGCAACGTCACTGGTTTCGTTCACTCTTTTTCTGGGTGCGGTATAATCCGTATCTTCAAATATGGTGGGCTGAACCGGGGCTTCTTTTGAAGCGCCGATTTTCCATATGGTCGGTACGCCAAACCGGTTCAGTCTGCCACCCGAAGTTGGCGTTTCTGGTGGTAGTTTTCAGCTTTTAATATGGAAATTATGAATATGGAAAACCAGTCAATCTCCCAGCTATACACCGAACTCTCCCTCAATCCCGATCTCCCAACGCTTGCTGAGCGTTGCAAACTGCTCACTGAAATCCTTCTGGACTGCAAATCACTTCCGCAGACTCAGCCTGTTTGTCGTTGTCTGGGGGCGTACCTCGAAGACGTTAAAACCGGGCTCGCAGAATCAATGCGTGATTTTCAGGTGGTGGAATTTGAGACGGAGGAAGAATTGCCGGGCAAAAAAGAGTGGCTACTGGAAGATACGGAAACGAAGTGCGATTACTGCCGGGCTCTGAACCATGTACTGCTGATTTCGCATTTTGACCACGATATGTTGCCGCATCTGACGGGATTGCTGCATGACATGGCACATTCGATGGCCGGGGATTTAATCGTGCCATTGCAGCCAAGGATGACAATTCGTCTTCCCGTGCATCAACACTAAGTTCATTAAATAAAAAAGGCCGGGATTATCCGACCTTTTAAATATTCATCTGCCATTACAGGCGAAACTAATTAGCGACTACGGAAGACAATGCGGCCTTTGCTCAGGTCGTACGGGGTCAGTTCAACAGTCACTTTGTCGCCCGTTAAAATGCGGATGTAGTTTTTGCGCATTTTACCGGAGATGTGCGCAGTTACCACGTGACCGTTTTCCAGCTCTACGCGAAACATGGTATTAGGTAACGTATCAAGTACGGTACCCTGCATTTCAATATTGTCTTCTTTGGCCATCTAATCCTCTGGGGTATCACTACCAAGTTTTGAACCGGCAAGATAATGCCGAAATTCATCAATTAAGTAAAGAATTGCGCGTTTAAAACGCAGCAAAACAGTTTCGGCGCATTGCCCAAGCGTCACGGTACAACCGAACGAGAAACGCATTCGTAAAGGGGAGACAACAGGATAAACGTCAGGACGTTATCTGAAGCGAGGGTCCCAAACGGCGGCGGGGCAACAGGCAGAAGCTACTCTGCGGCGTAATTATAACACCCTCGTAAAAAATGTGCGGAAAACATTTAGGCATTGGGCAGAAAGAGCGTTCTTGGTACCCAGAAGTCGCGCGGGAGCTTCTCCTGCCGGTAAATATCCAGATGCTCAATGTAGTCGCGGCGGGCGATTTCAACGGCACCAAGTGAGGCGGTATGCTCATTAAGCACCTGGCAATCCAGGAGCTGTCCGCCGCGGTTTGCAAACTCCTGACAGAAAACCAGCAGCGCTGTTTTCGAGGCGTTTACCGCCCGGGAGAACATCGACTCGCCACAGAACAGTGTTCCTTGCGCCACACCGTACATACCGCCAACCAGCTCGCTTTTATCCCAGACTTCGATGGAATGCGCATAACCAAGCTCATGCAAACGGTGGTAAGCGGTGATGATATCCTGGGTGATCCATGTCCCTTCGTGACGATCGCTAGCGCATCCTTCAATGACCTGGCCAAAAGCATGGTTGAGAGTCACGCGATAAGGCGATTTAGCGTGAAACCGCTTCATGCTGCGGCTGAGGTGAAAATGGGCAGGCCAGAGCACGGCACGCGGGTCGGGCGACCACCACAAAATAGGATCGCCTGGGGAAAACCAGGGGAAGATCCCGCGCTGGTATGCCATCAACAGTCGAGCAGGGCTGAGATCGCCGCCTAATGCCAGCAACCCGTTGGGCTCACGTAATGCGCCCTCCGGGGAAGGGAACGCGATATTATGACGAGAAAGCTGGACCAGGCGCATGACAGCAGAACTCCAATACGCGAGTTAGGATCGGTTCAAATATAGTCTACAGACGCTGTTTAAACTGGTAGTAGCGACCCTGTTTCGCTAACAGTTCTGCGTGACTACCTTGCTCAATAATGTGCCCGTTGTCCATCACAATTATCTGATCAAAACTCGCCAGTCCGCGCAGGCGGTGTGTCACCATAATCACCGTTTTACCGACCATCGCATTGGCCAGTAAATCAAGGATTTGACTCTCGGTCGTGGCGTCCAGCCCTTCAGTTGGTTCATCCAGCAGCATCAGCGGCGCATCGTGCAGCAACGCACGTGCAATTGCCAGTCGGCGTAACTCGCCA
Organism: Enterobacter sp. C4G1; assembly: GCF_052886895.1. Classification (NCBI taxonomy): domain Bacteria; kingdom Pseudomonadati; phylum Pseudomonadota; class Gammaproteobacteria; order Enterobacterales; family Enterobacteriaceae; genus Enterobacter; species Enterobacter sp. C4G1. The sequence goes on from NZ_JBQVVV010000001.1 coordinate 2,663,444, forward strand.
CCAGAGAGCTGGCGACCACCTTCACCCAACCAGCTGTTCAGGCCGTCATCTTCGAGCAGCTTGTGCAGCCCAACGCGTTCAAGCATTGCACTCAGCACGTCGTCACTGGCTTCGGGGGCTGCCAGACGCAAGTTCTCACGTAGCGTGGCACTGAACAGGTGCACGCGCTGTGGTACAACACTGACAGTCTTACGCAGGGCGTGCTCGCTAAATACGCGTAGTGGTACGTCGTTAAACAGAACGTTCCCGTGCTGCGGATCCCATGCGCGGGTTAACAGCTGTAACAGTGTCGATTTACCACAGCCTGTCCGCCCGAGCAGGGCGATACGTGAACCGGCAGAAACCGACAAATTAACGCCTTCCAGGGCGTTCTGCGCTTGTCCATCATAGGCAAAGGTGATGTCCTGGAGTTGAAGCGCAACCTGTGCCGGGACTGCGGTTTGTTGTGTCTGGAACTGCACCTCTGGCTCTTGTTCGGTAATTTGCGTGATACGTACCGCGGAAGCGATAACCTGCCCGAGATGCTGGAAAGCGCCAGTGACAGGGGCCAGTGCCTCAAATGCAGCCAGCGCACAGAAGACAAACAGTGCGATGAGCGCGCCAGGCTGCGTATTGCCACCCACACCGCCAGATGCCATCCACAGCATTGCCACGACGGCAAAACCACCAATGAGCATCATCAGCGCTTGCGAAAAGGCCGTCAGTTCAGATTGCCTGCGTTGGGCTTCATGCCAGTTTAGCTCTGTGCTTTCCATCCGGGCGCGATAGCGCTGGCTGGCACCAAAGATGGTGAGTTCAGCTTGTCCCTGTAACCATGATGTCAGCTGCTGGCGGTACTCGCCGCGCAGACGCGTCAGGTTTTCTCCGGTTGGCTTTCCTGCGCGGTAAAACAGCGGCGGCAGCAGGAACAGCGTCAACAGCATAATGCCGCCCAGCGTCAGGGCGATAGGGGCATCGAGCGTACAAAGCCCAAGAGTGACCACCACAATCACCACAAATGCCCCCACCAGCGGGGACATCACGCGCAGATAAAGGTGATCCAGGGTATCGACATCCGCGACCACGCGGTTGAGCAATTCACCCTGGCGAAAACGCGCCAGCCCGGCAGGGGAGAGGGGCAGTAATTTGCTGAAGGTGTAAACACGCAGATGCTGAAGCACACGGAATGTCGCATCGTGGCTGACCAGACGCTCAAAATAACGTCCAGCAGTGCGGGTAATCGCCGCACCGCGAACGCCCGCAGCCGGCAGCATATAGTTAAAGCTGTACAGCCCGGCAACACCCACAACAGCAGAGGCCGACAGGAACCAACCGGAAAGCGTGAGCAGCCCGATACTGGCAAGCAATGTCACAATCGCCAGAACAATCCCGAGCGTCAGCATCCATTTGTGGCGTTTATACAGGGCAAGATAGGGGAGCAGGGCGCGCATCAGATATCCTCCTGACGGTTAGCCAGCAGGGTGGCAAATGGCCCCTGCGCAGCAACGAGAGAGGCGTAATCGCCTTGCTCGACAATATGACCATTCTCCATGACCCAAATCTGATCCCAGTCGGTTATACCTTCCAGCTGGTGTGTGACCATGAGTGTGGTTTGTTGCAATGAGGCTGCGTTCAGGGCCTGCATCACCCGTTGTTCGCTGTGCGCATCAAGGCTGGCTGCGGGTTCATCCAGCAGCATTAACTGACATGGATTAAGCAGGGCGCGGGCAAGGGCAACACGCTGGGCCTGACCAACGGATAAGCCAGCTGCCTGGTCGCCCACCACAGTATCAACACCTTGCGCAAGCAAAGGCAGAAACTCACTGACCCAGGCACGGTCAAGAACCGATTGCAGCTCATCTTCACGCGCATCAGGGCGGGCAAGTAGCACGTTCTCACGCAGCGTGGCGGCAGGTAATTGCGGATTCTGTCCCACCCAACTGAGTTGTTTACGCCATGCGTCAGGGTCAAGCTCGCGCAGTTCGGCATGATTAATACGCAGCGAGCCGGTATAGGCCATAAAACCTGATAACGCATTCAGCAGTGAGCTTTTACCTGAACCGCTGGTTCCAACCAGAACAACGCGTTGACCCGCAGAAAGCGTAAAGTTCAGCGGTCCGGCCAGCACTTTGCCCTCCGGCGAGAGAACCGAGAAATCGACCGCTTCAACGGTAACTGGCTCTTTGCTGTTCAGCGTAATTTCACCGCGCTCCGGGTGAGCAAGCGGTGTTTCAAGGAAGGTTTTCAGGCTGTCAGCGGCACCCACGGCCTGTGCTTTGGCGTGGTAAAAGGTACCAAGATCGCGAAGCGGCTGGAAAAACTCAGGCGCCAGGATAAGGGCAAGAAAACCGGCTGAAAGGGTAACGCCAGTGCCGTAATGGCCAAAATCAAGTTCGCCAAGATAGGAAAAACCAAAGTACACCGCCACCACCGCAATCGACAGGGAGGTGAAGAATTCGAGTACGCCAGACGACAGAAACGCCAGACGCAATACTTCCATTGTCCGCTGACGGAAATCCTGCGACGCCACACGGATATTTTCGGTTTCGGCTTCACCGCGGCCAAAAATACGCAAGGTTTCCATCCCGCGCAGGCGGTCCAGGAAATGGCCGCTTAAACGGCCAAGCGCCAGGAAGTTGCGGCGGTTAGCATCTGCTGCGCCCATCCCCACCATCGCCATAAACAGCGGAATAAGCGGAGCGGTACAGAGCAGAATAAGGGCGGCTACCCAGTTAGACGGGAAAATGGTGGCCACAATCAGCAGCGGTACGCATACGGCCAGCGCCATCTGTGGAATATAGCGCGCGTAATAGTCGTGCATATCGTCAATCTGCTCAAGGATAAGCGTCGCCCAGCTTCCGGCGGGCTTGCCCTGTATCCAGGCAGGACCTGCTTGCTGGAGCCTGTCGAGCACCTGGCGGCGAATTTCGAAGCGAATATGCTGTCCGGCGTGAAACCCGACACGTTCACGCAGCCAGACCACCCAGGCGCGCAGAACAAAGATCAGGACTAATACGATAAAGGGCATCAGAAGCGCTTCGCGCGGGATGTTCTCCATGATCATATGATTGAGAATGCGGGCCAGCAGCCATGCCTGGGCAACAATCAACAGACCGCTGATAAGTCCCAGCAGACGGGAAATATTCAGCCAGCGGCGGGAAATAACGCTTTGCTTTTTAAGCCAGCGAGTTAACTCTTGTTGACGGGTTTTTTCCATTGCGTACTTTGCAGGTGACGTTATTAGAAATTGGGCACGGCAATGTTACAACGGAGAGACAATAAAGGCGACTTATCGCCGCCTTTATTTACGTTTGTTACTGACTTGTAAAGATTATTTACCTGTTTCAGCCAGCCCGTCAAGGTAGCGTTCAGCGTCCAGCGCGGCCATACAGCCGGTGCCAGCAGAGGTGATCGCCTGACGGTAAATATGGTCCATCACGTCACCCGCAGCGAAGACGCCTGGGATGCTGGTCTGGGTCGCGTTACCGTGAATACCGGACTGCACTTTAATGTAGCCGTTTTCCAGCTCCAGCTGACCGTCAAAGATAGCGGTATTCGGGCTATGGCCGATAGCCACAAACAGACCCGCCACTTCCAGTGATTCCTCGTGGTCGGTGTTCTGCGTATCGCGGATGCGCAGGCCAGCAACGCCCATCTGATCGCCCGTCACTTCTTCCAGAGTACGATTGGTGTGCAGCACGATATTGCCGCTCGCCACTTTATCCATCAGACGTTTAATCAGGATCTTCTCTGCGCGGAAGGTGTCGCGGCGATGGATCAAATGCACTTCAGAGGCGATGTTCGCCAGATACAGCGCTTCTTCTACTGCGGTGTTACCGCCACCGATAACCGCGACTTTCTGGTTACGGTAGAAGAAACCGTCACAGGTTGCGCAGGCAGAAACGCCACGGCCTTTGAAGGCTTCTTCAGATGGCAGTCCGAGGTAACGCGCCGATGCACCGGTTGCGACAATGAGCGCATCGCAGGTGTACTCACCGTTGTCGCCTGTCAAGCGGAACGGACGGTTTTGCAGGTCAACCTTGTTGATGTGATCGAACAGAATTTCGGTTTCGAATTTGGTCGCATGTTCGTGCATACGCTCCATCAGCAGCGGCCCGGTCAGGTCGTTCGGGTCGCCTGGCCAGTTTTCTACTTCAGTCGTGGTGGTCAACTGACCGCCTTTTTCCATACCGGTAATCAACACCGGTTGCAGGTTAGCGCGCGCAGCATAGACCGCCGCGGTATATCCCGCAGGTCCAGAACCAAGAATTAGCAGCTTACTGTGTTTGGCCGTGCCCATGAGATCCCCATTGTTGTTGGCAGACATTTGTCAGGATTGTAGGGAATTTGTTGCCGTAAAAAAAGAGCGCAGCAATTTTGATATCGATATGTGCAATAGACACTGGCGATGGATTGAGCGCTATAACATAACGCTTTCTACTAAAAACCGGTCGTTTATAAGGCAATAAAATGAGGATTAATGGCCAGTCGTTATGAATATCCGGCATGTTGTACTAAAAATCGATGTTTTGCTTTGACAATCCCCTGCGCTTTTGCGAAAACATTGAAGGAAGAAAAAAACCGCGTTAACAGTGTGTCGCATAGACATGCACGTAAATGCCATTTTTACCGGGTCAGTGAAATCTACGCATGGTGTGGACAGACGCCATACGTGATGTCGGTGGCGGCCATTTCAGGCACCGGTCTTCTTACCGTAGAACCCGAATCCGCATCGCGTATATTACATAATCAGGCGATGTGATGAATAACGGGTACAGGCTCTGAACAGTGATGTGCACAGGGTCCAGGCAGGAGTAGGGAAGGAATACAGAGAGACAATAATAATGGTAGATAGCAAGAAGCGCCCTGGCAAAGACCTCGACCGTATCGATCGTAACATTCTTAATGAATTGCAAAAGGATGGGCGTATTTCCAACGTCGAGCTTTCAAAACGTGTGGGACTTTCCCCGACGCCGTGCCTTGAGCGTGTGCGCCGACTGGAAAGACAGGGTTTTATTCAGGGCTATACGGCTCTGCTGAACCCGCATTATCTGGATGCCTCACTTCTGGTATTTGTTGAGATTACTCTGAATCGTGGTGCGCCGGATGTGTTTGAGCAATTTAACTCCGCTGTACAAAAACTTGAAGAAATTCAAGAGTGTCACTTGGTTTCCGGTGATTTCGACTACCTGTTGAAAACCCGTGTGCCAGACATGTCCGCCTACCGTAAGCTGCTGGGTGAAACCCTGCTGCGTCTGCCAGGCGTGAACGACACCCGTACCTATGTGGTGATGGAAGAGGTCAAACAGAGCAATCGTCTGGTTATTAAGACGCGCTAACACGGAACAGGTGCAAAATCAGCGTAGTTTGATTACACTCCTGTTAATCCATACAGCAACAGTGCCGGGGATACCCGGCGCTGTTGTCCGTTTTAGCAAACAGGCAGGACATGCCTGATACCTGGAGAGCCTTTCTTGAGCCAGGAATATACTGAAGACAAAGAAGTCACACTATCGAAGCTAAGCAGCGGACGTCGACTCCTTGAGGCGTTGCTGATTGTTATTGCCCTTTTTGCCGTCTGGCTGATGGCAGCCTTACTCAGTTTCAACCCCTCAGATCCGAGCTGGTCGCAAACCGCATGGCATGAGCCTATCCATAATTTAGGTGGCACGCCCGGTGCCTGGCTTGCGGACACCCTGTTTTTCATCTTCGGTGTCATGGCCTATACCATCCCGGTGATCATCATCGGTGGCTGCTGGTTTGCCTGGCGTCATCGTCAGAACGATGAATACATCGATTATTTCGCGGTTTCGCTGCGCCTGATTGGTGCTCTGGCACTGATCCTGACCTCCTGCGGGTTGGCGGCGATTAATGCCGACGATATCTGGTATTTCGCTTCCGGTGGAGTGATTGGCAGTTTGCTGAGCACCGCGCTGCAACCGATGCTGCATAGCAGTGGAGGCACCATTACGCTGCTCTGTATCTGGGCTGCGGGATTAACCCTGTTTACCGGTTGGTCATGGGTGAGCATTGCCGAAAAACTCGGCAGTCTGATCCTTACTATTTTGACGTTTGCCAGCAACCGTACTCGTCGTGATGATACGTGGGTAGATGAAGACGAATACGAATACGAAGATGAGGACGAAGAGGATACCGCTTCAGCTCCGCATCGCGAATCTCGCCGCGCGCGTATTCTGCGTGGCGCGCTGGCGCGCCGCAAACGTGTGGCAGAAAAATTTGCTAATCCGTTAGGACGCAAAACAGATGCTGCGCTCTTCTCCGGCAAACGCATGGATGACGACGAGCAGGCTGAATACCGTGCTGCGGGTGCCCCCGTTGACCCTGATGATGTGCTCTTCTCTGGCAGCCGCGCCACTCCAGGTGATTACGACGAATACGACCCGTTGTTAAATGGTCATTCCGTTAGCGAACCTGTCGCGGCGGCAGCTGCGGCAACGACAGCCGCTCAGGCCTATGCTGCGCCTGTTGAGGCAGTCATGCCTTCCGCGCCGGTGTATGAGCCAGAGCCTCTTACCCAGCAACCTGCGGTTGAGTGGCAAGACGCGCCTGCAATCCCTGCACATCAGCCGGTTATTACCCCTGAACTGCAAAGCTATGCGCCAGCACAGCCGCAGGAACAGTGGCAGCAGCCATACCAGCCGGAACCGGAATACGCGCCGCAGCCGTACGCGGAGTATGAAGCGCCGGTGTCTCAGCCTTATCAGGACTATGCCCCGGTTGCGGTTGAGCCTGCTCAGCCTGACGCTGAACCGCAAGTTGAAGTGGAAGAGGTCAAACCGACTCGCCCACCAATGTACTATTTTGAAGAAGTTGAAGAACGCCGGGCACGTGAGCGCGAACAGCTGGCTGCCTGGTATCAGCCCGTACCGGAACCGAAGCAAGAACCTGTGACCAGGGCTCCTTCCGTTACTGTTCCACCAGTTGACCCAACACCTGTTGTTGCGCCAGTGGCGGAAAGTGTGAAGCACGCTACCGCGGCGGCGGCAGTTGCTGCGCCTGTCTTTAGCCTTGCATCCGGTGGCGCGCCGCGTCCACAGGTGAAAGAGGGTATTGGCCCGCAGCTTCCTCGTCCTAATCGCGTGCGTGTTCCTACCCGCCGTGAGCTGGCGTCCTATGGCATCAAATTACCTTCTCAGCGTATGGCTGAGGAGAAAGCGCGTGAATCTGAGTACGAAGATGACGCCGATGAGATGCAGCAGGATGAGCTGGGGCGTCAGTTTGCCGTACAACAGCAGCAGCGTTATGGCGAAGAGTATCAACACGAAGCCCGCCCGACTCATGTTCATGAAGAAGATGAAGACGACGTGGCCGAAGCAGAGTTAGCGCGCCAGTTTGCTGCCACTCAGCAGCAACGCTATTCCGGTGAGCAGCCTACGGGAGCGAATCCGTTCTCGTTATCTGACTTCGAATTCTCGCCAATGAAAGATTTGGTTGATGATGGCCCGAGCGAACCGTTATTCACCCCAGGTGTGATGCCTGAAACGCAAACTGCGCACCAGCAGCCTGCACCTGCGCCGCACGTGCAGCAGCCAGCGCCACAGGCTTATGCGCAGCCGCAACAGCCTCAGCACGCGCCGCAGTTCCAGCAGCCACCGGCACAGCCGAAGGAAAGCCTGATTCACCCGCTGCTGATGCGCAATGGTGATAGCCGTCCGCTGCAACGCCCAAGTACGCCGCTGCCGTCGCTGGATCTGTTAACGCCGCCTCCGTCAGAAGTTGAACCGGTGGATACCTTTGCACTGGAGCAGATGGCGCGTCTTGTGGAAGCGCGTCTGGCTGATTTCCGCATTAAGGCGGACGTGGTGAATTATTCCCCAGGTCCGGTTATTACCCGTTTCGAACTGAACCTGGCGCCAGGTGTTAAAGCCGCGAGAATTTCTAACCTGTCCCGTGACCTGGCTCGCTCGTTGTCGACCGTTGCGGTGCGTGTGGTGGAAGTTATCCCGGGTAAACCTTATGTCGGCCTGGAACTGCCAAATAAGAAACGCCAGACCGTCTATCTGCGTGAAGTGTTGGATAACGCCAAGTTCCGCGAGAATCCATCGCCGTTGAGTGTGGTGCTGGGCAAAGACATCGCAGGCGATCCTGTGGTGGCCGACCTCGCAAAAATGCCACACCTGCTGGTTGCGGGTACGACGGGCTCGGGTAAGTCGGTCGGTGTGAACGCCATGATCCTGAGTATGCTCTACAAAGCGCAGCCGGAAGATGTGCGTTTCATCATGATCGACCCGAAAATGCTGGAACTCTCTGTTTATGAAGGTATCCCGCATCTGCTGACTGAAGTGGTCACCGACATGAAAGACGCTGCTAACGCCCTGCGCTGGAGCGTTAATGAGATGGAACGTCGCTATAAATTAATGTCGGCACTGGGCGTACGTAACCTGGCCGGTTATAACGACAAGATCGCGGAAGCAGTTCGTATGGGGCGCCCAATTCCGGATCCTTACTGGAAGCCGGGTGACAGTATGGATGCCCAGCATCCGGTGCTGGAAAAACTGCCTTATATTGTCGTGCTGGTAGACGAATTCGCTGACCTGATGATGACCGTCGGCAAGAAAGTCGAAGAGCTGATTGCCCGTCTGGCGCAGAAAGCACGTGCGGCCGGTATTCACCTTGTACTGGCAACGCAGCGTCCATCCGTGGACGTCATCACCGGTCTGATTAAAGCTAACATCCCTACGCGCATCGCGTTTACCGTATCGAGTAAAATTGACTCGCGTACCATCCTCGACCAGGGCGGCGCAGAGTCGCTGTTGGGTATGGGTGATATGCTGTACTCCGGCCCGAACTCCACCTCTCCGGTGCGTGTCCACGGTGCATTCGTCCGCGATGAGGAAGTTCACGCGGTCGTGCAGGACTGGAAAGCGCGTGGTCGCCCGCAGTACGTGGATGGTATTACCTCTGACACTGAAAGCGAAGGTGGTGGCGGTGGCTTTGACGGTGGCGAAGAGCTGGATCCGTTATTCGATCAGGCGGTTAACTTCGTGACTGAGAAGCGTAAAGCGTCCATTTCTGGGGTACAGCGTCAGTTCCGTATCGGCTACAACCGTGCAGCCCGAATCATCGAGCAGATGGAAGCACAGGGCATCGTGAGCGAGCAGGGCCATAACGGTAACCGTGAGGTGCTGGCTCCGCCGCCGTTTGATTGACCCTTCACCGATTGCAAAGAAGGGTAAATCAGCAAAAATTAAGCATTTTCTTCTGTCGCCTGCCTGCGGGCAGGTTCACAATAGATGACAGAACCCCATATCGGGATGACGTATTTTAAGGAATAACAATGAAAAAATTCGCAATCGCCTGTGCATTACTGACCAGTTTTGTTGCCAGCAGCGTCTGGGCTGATGCAGCCAGCGACCTTAAAAGCCGACTGGACAAAGTGAGCAGCTTCCACGCCAGCTTCACCCAAAAAGTGACTGACGGCAGCGGTAATGCGGTGCAGGAAGGTCAGGGGGATTTGTGGGTAAAACGCCCGAATCTGTTTAACTGGCACATGACACAGCCGGATGAAAGCATCCTGGTATCAGACGGTAAAACCTTGTGGTTTTTCAACCCGTTTGTTGAGCAGGCAACTGCGACCTGGCTGAAAGATGCCACCAGTAATACCCCGTTTATGCTGATTGCACGTAACCAGTCCAGTGACTGGCAGCAGTACAACATCAAACAGAATGGTGATGAGTTTGTTCTGACGCCGAAAGGCAGCAACGGTAACCTGAAACAGTTCACCATTAACGTAAGCACCAACGGAACCATTAATCAGTTTGGTGCGGTTGAGCAGGACGATCAGCGTAGCAGCTACCAGCTCAAATCCCAGCAAAACGGCGCTGTCGATGCATCGAAATTCACCTTTACCCCGCCGCAGGGCGTAACGGTGGACGACCAACGCAATAAGTAAGAGGCGTGAGTGAGCAACCTGTCGCTCGATTTTTCAGATAATGCGTTTCAACCTCTGGCCGCCCGTATGCGGCCAGAAAATTTAGCGCAGTACATCGGTCAACAGCATCTGTTGGCTGCGGGTAAGCCGTTGCCGCGTGCCATCGAAGCCGGGCATCTGCACTCCATGATCCTGTGGGGGCCACCGGGTACGGGTAAAACGACACTCGCAGAAGTGATCGCCCGCTATGCGAACGCTGATGTTGAACGCATTTCCGCAGTGACCTCCGGCGTGAAGGAGATCCGCGAAGCTATCGAGCGTGCAAGGCAGAACCGCAATGCTGGACGCCGCACTATCCTCTTTGTCGATGAAGTCCACCGTTTCAATAAGAGCCAGCAGGATGCGTTCCTGCCGCACATTGAAGATGGCACCATTTTCTTCATTGGCGCGACGACCGAAAACCCCTCCTTTGAACTGAACTCGGCACTGCTTTCCCGTGCACGTGTTTATCTGCTCAAATCGCTGACAACTGACGATATCGAAAAGGTTCTCACTCAGGCGATGGAGGACAAGGCACGTGGTTATGGCGGGCAGGATATCGTGCTGCCAGACGAGACGCGGCTTGCGATCGCTGAGCTGGTCAATGGGGATGCGCGCCGTGCGTTAAACACGCTGGAAATGATGGCTGATATGGCCGAAATGGATGATTCCGGTAAGCGTGTACTGAAACCTGAACTGCTCACCGAAATTGCCGGTGAACGCAGCGCGCGTTTCGATAACAAAGGTGATCGTTTTTACGATCTGATCTCGGCCCTGCACAAATCGGTGCGAGGCAGCGCACCGGATGCAGCGCTGTACTGGTATGCACGGATCATTAGCGCCGGTGGCGATCCACTGTATGTTGCTCGCCGCTGCCTGGCTATTGCATCGGAAGATGTCGGTAATGCCGATCCCCGCGCGATGCAGGTTGCGATTTCAGCCTGGGATTGCTTTACCCGCGTGGGGCCTGCGGAAGGGGAGCGCGCAATCGCGCAGGCGATTGTTTACCTGGCCTGTGCGCCGAAAAGTAATGCCGTCTATACCGCGTTTAAAGCGGCGATGGCGGATGCGCGTGAACGCCCGGACTATGACGTGCCGGTTCATCTGCGTAATGCACCGACCAAACTGATGAAAGAGATGGGTTACGGGCAGGAGTACCGATACGCCCACGACGAACCCAATGCCTACGCCGCCGGAGAGGAATATTTTCCGCAGGAGATGGCACAAACCCGCTATTATCACCCCACAAACAGAGGTCTTGAAGGCAAGATTGGCGAAAAGCTCGCCTGGCTCGCCGGACAGGATCAAAATAGCCCTATAAAACGCTACCGTTAGTTCAATCGTTGCGGTAATGTTGGCGTGGTATCCTTGTGACCGCAGGCTGTGGTCACATTTTCCTATTTTAATTCGATAAGCACAGGATAAGCATGCTCGATCCCAATCTGCTGCGTAATGAGCCAGACGCAGTCGCTGAAAAACTGGCACGCCGGGGCTTTAAGCTGGATGTAGATAAGCTGCGCGCTCTTGAAGAGCGTCGTAAAGTTCTGCAGGTACAAACTGAAAATCTGCAGGCAGAGCGTAACTCTCGATCGAAATCCATCGGCCAGGCGAAAGCACGCGGGGAAGACATTGAGCCATTACGCCTGGAAGTAAACAAACTGGGTGAAGAGCTGGATCAGGCTAAAGCTGATCTGGACGTTCTTCAGACCGAGATCCGTGATATCGCGCTGGCGATCCCGAACATTCCTGACGACAGCGTACCTGTCGGCAAAGACGAAAACGACAACGTCGAAGTGAAACGCTGGGGTACACCTCGCGAGTTCGACTTCGAGGTTCGCGATCACGTCACTCTGGGTGAAATGCACGCTGGCCTGGACTTTGCAGCCGCAGTTAAGCTGACGGGTTCTCGCTTTGTGGTGATGAAAGGGCAGATTGCTCACCTGCACCGTGCGCTGGCGCAGTTCATGCTGGATCTGCACACTGAGCAGCACGGCTACAGCGAAACCTACGTACCGTATCTGGTCAACCACGATACGCTGTACGGTACCGGCCAGCTGCCGAAATTTGCCGGCGATCTGTTCCACACTCGCCCTCTGGACGAAGAAGCAGACAGCAGCAACTACGCGCTGATCCCGACCGCTGAAGTGCCGCTGACCAACCTCGTGCGTGATGAGATCATCGACGAAGACGACCTGCCAATTAAACTGACTGCACACTCTCCGTGCTTCCGTTCTGAAGCAGGTTCTTACGGTCGTGATACCCGTGGTCTTATCCGTATGCACCAGTTCGACAAAGTTGAGATGGTGCAGATCGTACGTCCTGAAGAGTCCATGGACGCGCTGGAAGAAATGACTGGCCACGCTGAGAAAGTGCTGGAGTTGCTGGGTCTGCCGTACCGTCGTATGGCGCTGTGTACGGGTGATATGGGCTTTGGTGCCTGCAAAACCTTCGACCTGGAAGTCTGGGTTCCCGCACAGAACACCTACCGTGAGATCTCATCGTGCTCTAACGTCTGGGATTTCCAGGCTCGCCGTATGCAGGCTCGCTGCCGCAGCAAATCAGACAAGAAAACCCGTCTGGTCCATACCCTGAACGGTTCTGGCCTGGCTGTGGGTCGTACCCTGGTTGCCGTGCTGGAAAATTACCAGCAGGCTGATGGTCGTATTGAGATCCCGGAAGTGCTGCGTCCGTATATGAAAGGCCAGCAGTACATCGGTTAATTTGTCTTAAATTAAAAAAGCGCCTAAGGGCGCTTTTTTTATGCCCCTGCTTTGACACGAAACAATAACGCCTCCCTCTAAAGTAGTAATACTCCTCCGAATGAAAGCCAGCATAAAAAACTAATAACGGAGAAATTCGTTATAAATATCACTATATAGCGATTTTTACCGTATCTCTTTTATTTGTGAGCAACCAAAGTGAGTCTTTATGAAAATCAAAGCGCCTGATGCTTTACTGGCTGCCGAGGTCACTCGCCGTGGGTTGATGAAAACCACGGCAATAGGCGGTCTGGCTGTTGCCAGCAGTGCGTTAACTCTGCCTTTTTCTCGTATGGTGTCGGCAGCGGATGCGCTGTCCCCGGCATCAGTCCCGGAAAAAATGGTGTGGAGCGCCTGTACTGTTAACTGTGGTAGCCGTTGTCCGCTGCGGATGCATGTGGTGGATGGCGAAATCAAATATGTCGAAACAGATAACACCGGCGACGATAACTATGACGGGTTACATCAGGTTCGCGCCTGTTTACGTGGCCGCTCAATGCGCCGCCGCGTCTATAACCCGGATCGCCTCAAGTACCCGATGAAACGTGTGGGAAAACGCGGGGAAGGAAAGTTCGAGCGCATTAGCTGGGACGAAGCCTACGACATCATTGCGACCAACATGCAGCGTTTGATTAATGAGTTCGGTAACGAATCTATCTACCTGAACTACGGTACAGGTACGCTCGGCGGCACCATGACCCGCTCCTGGCCGCCAGGAAAAACGCTGGTTGCACGCCTAATGAACTGCTGCGGCGGTTATCTCAATCACTACGGAGACTACTCTTCCGCGCAGATCGCGGCAGGGCTGAATTACACTTACGGTGGCTGGGCAGATGGCAACAGTCCGTCTGATATCGAAAACAGCAAACTGGTGGTGCTGTTCGGTAACAACCCGGGTGAAACCCGCATGAGCGGCGGAGGGGTGACGTACTATCTTGAGCAGGCTCGTGCTAAATCTAATGCCCGCATGATTATCGTCGATCCGCGTTACACCGATACCGGTGCCGGGCGTGAAGATGAGTGGATCCCTATCCGTCCGGGTACCGATGCCGCGCTGGTGAGCGCGCTGGCATGGGTGATGATCACTGAAAACTTCGTTGATCAGCCTTTCCTTGATAAATATTGCGTCGGTTACGACGAGAAAACTCTGCCAGCCAGTGCCCCTGCTAACGGGCATTACAAAGCGTATATCCTTGGCCAGGGTAGTGACGGCGTGGCAAAAACGCCTCAGTGGGCATCCACGATAACCGGTATTCCGGTAGAACGTATTGTTCAGCTGGCACGTGAAATTGGTTCGGCGAAACCGGCTTATATCAGCCAGGGCTGGGGGCCGCAGCGTCATGCGAACGGTGAAATCGCCACCCGTGCCATTTCAATGCTCTCTATTCTGACGGGCAACGTGGGTATCAATGGGGGTAACACCGGCGCGCGCGAAGGCTCTTATGAAGTGCCATTTGAACGTATGCCGAACCTGGACAACCCGGTACAGACCAGTATTTCCATGTTTATGTGGACCGATGCGATTGAACGCGGCCCGGAAATGACGGCATTGCGCGACGGTGTGCGCGGTAAAGATAAACTGGATGTCCCGATTAAGATGATCTGGAACTATGCTGGTAACTGTCTGATTAACCAGCATTCTGAGATCAACCGTACTCATGAGATCCTTCAGGATGATAAAAAGTGCGAGATGATTGTGGTCATCGACTGCCACATGACCTCGTCGGCGAAATATGCCGATATCATTCTACCGGATTGCACCGCATCAGAGCAGATGGACTTCGCGCTGGATGCCTCCTGCGGCAACATGTCCTACGTTATCTTTACCGATCAGGCGATTAAACCGCGTTTCGAGTGCAAAACCATCTATCAGATGACGTCTGAACTGGCGAAGCGTCTTGGCGTTGAGCAGCAGTTCACCGAAGGGCGTACTCAGGAAGGATGGATGCGTCATCTGCATGAACTTTCACGCAAAGCAATACCTGATCTACCTGACTTTGATACCTTCCGTCAGCAGGGTATGTACAAGCAGCGCGACCCGGAAGGGCATCATGTTGCTTATAAGGCATTCCGCGACGATCCTCATGCCAATCCGCTGACCACCCCATCGGGTAAAATCGAAATCTACTCTGAAGAACTGGCAAAAATTGCATCCAGCTGGGAGCTGCCGGAAGGGGATGTGATTGATCCACTGCCAATTTATACGCCAGGTTTCGAAAACTACAACGATCCGCTGACCGCGAAATTCCCGTTGCAGCTGACGGGCTTCCATTACAAAGCGCGGGTTCACTCGACTTACGGCAACGTTGATGTACTGAAAGCATCCTGTCGTCAGGAAATCTGGATCAACCCGATGGATGCGAAAGCGCGCGGCATTTCAAACGGCGATCGCGTGCGTATCTTTAACGGTCGTGGCGAAGTGCATATCGAAGCCAAAGTTACACCGCGTATGATGCCTGGCGTTGTCGCGTTGGGGGAAGGGGCCTGGTACAACCCGGATGCAAATCGCATCGACCAGGCTGGCAGTATTAACGTACTGACCACGCAGCGCCCATCGCCGCTGGCGAAGGGTAATCCGTCCCACACAAACCTTGTTCAGGTTGAAAAGGTGTAAGGAGTAACCGATGACAACCCAGTATGGATTTTATATTGATTCCAGCCGCTGCACCGGTTGCAAGACCTGCGAACTGGCCTGTAAGGATTACAAAGACTTAACCCCGGATGTCAGCTTCCGCCGTATTTACGAATATGCCGGTGGCGACTGGCAGGAGGATAACGGCGTCTGGCATCAGAACGTATTCGCCTACTACCTGTCGATTGCCTGCAACCACTGCGAAGATCCGGCCTGCACCAAAGTGTGTCCGAGCGGTGCGATGCACAAGCGTGACGACGGTTTTGTGGTGGTGGATGAAGATGTCTGTATCGGCTGCCGCTACTGCCACATGGCCTGCCCGTATGGTGCGCCGCAGTACAATGCCGCCAAAGGCCATATGACCAAGTGCGACGGTTGCTACACTCGCGTGGCCGACGCCAAAAAGCCTATTTGCGTGGAATCCTGTCCGCTGCGCGCGCTGGACTTTGGCCCGATTGAAGAGTTGCGCCAAAAACACGGCCAGCTTGCGGCGGTAGCCCCATTGCCGTCAGCGCACTTCACCAGGCCGAGCATTGTGATTAAACCTAACGCCAACAGCCGCCCGACGGGTGATACCACCGGCTACCTGGCAAATCCGAAGGAGGTGTGAGATGGGAAGTGGATGGCATGAATGGCCGCTGATGATCTTCACGGTCTTTGGGCAGTGCGTTGCGGGTGGTTTTATCGTGCTCGCCGTGGCGTTGTTAAAAGGCAATCTGAATACTGAACAGCAACAGCGTTTAGTACTGAGCATGTTTGGTCTGTGGGTGCTAATGGGGATTGGGTTTATCGCCTCAACCTTGCACCTCGGTTCACCGATGCGGGCGTTTAATTCCCTGAACCGCGTGGGTGCATCATCACTCAGTAACGAAATTGCCAGTGGCGCCATTTTCTTTGCTGTGGGCGGGCTGGGCTGGTTGCTGGCGGCACTGAAAAAGCTACCTTCAGGATTACGTAGCCTGTGGCTAATCATCACGATGGTTCTGGGTGTGGTGTTCGTGTGGATGATGGTGCGGGTTTATAACACCATCGACACTGTTCCAACCTGGTATAGCGTCTGGACGCCAATGAGCTTCTTCCTGACGATGTTCATCGGTGGGCCGCTGTTGGGTTTCCTGCTGCTGCGTGTGGCGGGTGTAGACGGCTGGGCGATGCGTTTACTGCCGGCGGTTTCACTCCTGGCACTGGTGGTGAGTGCCATCGTAGCCCTGATGCAAGGGGCAGAGCTTGCAACGATCCACAGCTCTATTCAACAGGCATCTGCATTGGTGCCTGATTACGGCTCGCTGATGGCCTGGCGCGTGGTGTTGCTGGCGGTGGCGCTGGTGTGCTGGATTGTGCCTCAGCTTAAGGGTTATCAGCCTGCGGTACCGCTGTTGTCTCTGGCCTTTGTTCTGGTGCTGGCAGGTGAGCTGATCGGCCGTGGTGTGTTCTATGGCCTGCATATGACGGTTGGTATGGCCATAGCAAGTTAACGCTGTTTTTTTGTTATATAAAGCCGGGACAGAGTGCCCGGCTTTTTGTTTTCAATCATGAAATTTTTCGACTGTCGTTTGGTTTTAATTCCGGATATTGGTAAATAAAAACAATTAGATAGTTTGTATCGATAGCAGGCATTGCATTAGCAGGATTAGTTTTTTAAATCGACAGGGCACATATTGTGCGAGCGCCCTGAATCGGTGGATTGACTTTGTTTTTGCCAGTGGCATGATGCGCACGAAATCTGAACTTCCTCACGGTTTTTAATCCATGTCCACCTATACCCGCCCAGTGCTTCTGCTGCTCTGTGGCCTGCTTTTGCTGACGCTGGCGATTGCGGTGTTAAACACCCTCGTCCCGCTTTGGCTCGCCCATGAAAACTTACCAACCTGGCAGGTGGGCATGGTTAGCTCGTCCTTTTTTACAGGTAACCTTCTGGGAACGCTGGTAACAGGGAGCCTGATTAAGCGCGTTGGTTTTAACCGTAGCTATTATCTGGCATCGCTGATTTTTGCCGCCGGGTGCGCCGGGTTAGGCCTGATGGTGGGATTCTGGAGCTGGATGGTCTGGCGTTTTATCGCGGGTGTGGGCTGCGCAATGATCTGGGTGGTGGTTGAAAGTGCCCTGATGTGTAGCGGCACGTCGCGCAACCGTGGTCGCCTGCTGGCGGCATATATGATGGTTTACTACGTTGGAACCGTGCTTGGGCAACTGATGGTCAGTAAACTGCCAACCGACCTGATGAGCGTCCTGCCGTGGGTGACTGGCATGATCCTGGCCGCTGTTCTGCCGTTGCTCTTTACCCGCATTGTTAACCAGCAGAGCGAACACCAGGAAGTGACCCACGTCTGGCCGATGCTGAGGCTGCGTCAGGCGCGTCTGGGAGTTAATGGCTGTATCATTTCCGGGATAGTGCTGGGTTCGCTTTATGGCCTGATGCCACTGTATTTGAACCATCAGGGCGTCAGCGATTCCGGGATCGGTTTCTGGATGGCGGTTATGGTCAGTGCGGGGATCGTCGGGCAATGGCCGATAGGTCGTCTTGCCGATCGCTTTGGCCGCCTGCTGGTGCTGCGCGTTCAGGTCTTTGTGGTGATCATGGGTTGCCTCGCGATGCTCAGCAGCGCTGCAATGGCGCCAGCGCTGTTTATTCTGGGGGCGGCGGGCTTCACTCTCTATCCGGTAGCCATGGCCTGGGCCTGTGAGAAAGTTGAACATCATCAGCTGGTGGCAATGAACCAGGCGCTGCTCCTGAGTTATACCATCGGCAGTTTACTGGGGCCGACGTTGACGGCCATGCTGATGCAGAATTATTCTGACAACCTGCTGTTTATCATGATTGCCAGCGTGTCGTTTATTTATCTCCTGATGCTGCTGCGCAAAGCGGGCGAACATCCAACTCCCGTGGCCCATGCCTGAATAAATAAAAGCCTGTCGATGACAGGCTTTTTTGACCCTATCAGAACTCAGAGTTTTACTTATTGTTTGTTTATTGCGCCAGGCGATAATTCAACTGAGTTCTATCACTAAAAGGCAGCAATCATGTCTATACGTCGTTTTTCCACGACTGCTCTGGCAGTCGTGTTGTCCTTAACCTTCGCAACCGCGCCAGCCCTGGCGAATCCAGGTAATGGTCATGGCAATGGTAATGGCGGTGGGCAAGGCAACAGCGGCAACCATGGGAACGGGAATTCCGGTAATCATGGTAGTAAACAAAATAATAGTAATCAGAGTCCCGGCAAATCAAATAAAAGCGTCGGTGATGATGCTGATGCGCGCGTGAGCTTCGATCACGCCCGTCATCTGGCATTGAATTACGGTTTAACCGGTTATGATTCATTGCCGCCGGGCATTGCGAAAAATCTCGCACGCGGAAAACCACTGCCTCCGGGTATTGCGAAAAAAACAGTACCGGCGTCTATGCTGGGCCAGCTTCCTTCCTATCCTGGGTATGAATGGCGGGTAGTGGGTGATGACCTGGTCTTAATTGCACTGAGTACGGCCATTGTGACCACGATCATTAACGGCGTGTTCAGATAGCATAAAAAAAGCCCGGTTAAACCGGGCTATTTTTTAATACATAACTTTGTGTCCGTACTGCTCAAGAATGCCTTTCACGCGTTCCATGGTTTCTTTCTTCGGTGGTTTAACGCCATCGAGCTTATATTCTTCACCCATCGCCACCCATTTATGTTTACCCAGTTCGTGATAGGGCAGCAGCTCAATTTTTTCTACGTTGCCCATATCGCGGGTAAATTCGCCCAGTCGATGTGCAGAGTCATCATCATCTGACCAGCCAGGTACAACCACATAGCGGATCCAGGTGTTGATACCCTTACCTGAGATGTATTTGGCGAACTCCAGGGTACGATGGTTGGAAACACCAACCAGATTCTGGTGGATCTCATCGTTCATCTGTTTGAGATCGAGCATCACCAGATCGGTCACTTCGAGCAGTTCATCGATGACCGGATCGTAACGACGTACAAAACCGTTAGTATCAAGGCAGGTGTGAATACCTTCTTTACGGCAGGCGCGGAACCAGTCGCGCACAAACTCGGCCTGAAGAATGGCTTCACCACCAGAAGCGGTAACACCACCACCCGATGCATTCATAAAGTGGCGATAGGTCACAACCTCTTTCATTAAATCATCAACAGTGATTTCTTTGCCGCCGTGTGTATCCCATGTATCACGGTTATGACAGTACAGGCAGCGCATCAGGCAGCCCTGGAAGAAGGTAATAAAGCGGATCCCTGGGCCATCGACAGTGCCACAGGATTCAAAGGAGTGAATGCGACCAATAGTTGACATTGCGGTGATATCTCCAGCATCGACCCGTCCGGGGCCTGAGTATGCACAGCTCAAAACCGGCTGTGTTTAAATCTGTTTTGGCTGATATCCATAAAGTATAGATAGCGGACAAAAGAGACTGGGGTGGAGAAGGTGTTAAAAAGGCCCCACTTGCGTGGAGCCTTTATTGTACGCTTTTTAACGCGTGATTTCAGTCAATTCCAGTTAGATGGACTGAGTGAAAGTACGGGTGATAACGTCCTGCTGCTGTTCTTTAGTCAGGGAGTTAAAACGTACTGCGTAGCCAGATACACGGATGGTCAGCTGAGGATATTTCTCAGGATTTTCCATCGCATCGAGCAGCATTTCACGGTTCATCACGTTCACGTTCAGGTGCTGACCACCTTCGATGGACGCTTCGTGGTGGAAGTAACCATCCATCAGACCCGCGAGGTTGGTTTTACGTACTTCGTCGTCTTTACCCAGTGCGTTTGGAACGATAGAGAAGGTATAAGAGATACCATCTTTAGCATAAGCAAACGGCAGTTTAGCAACGGAGGTCAGAGAGGCAACAGCACCTTTCTGGTCACGACCGTGCATTGGGTTAGCACCTGGGCCGAATGGCGCGCCAGCACGACGACCGTCTGGGGTGTTACCGGTTTTCTTACCATACACAACGTTAGAGGTGATGGTCAGAACAGACTGAGTCGGGATAGCGTTACGGTAAGTAGTCAGTTTCTGAATTTTCTTCATGAAACGTTCTACCAGGTCAACCGCCATGTCATCAACGCGAGAATCGTTGTTACCAAACTGCGGGTATTCACCTTCGATTTCGAAGTCAACAGCCAGGCCGTCTTCGTCACGAATTGGTTTAACTTTCGCATATTTGATTGCAGACAGGGAGTCAGCAGCAACGGACAGGCCAGCGATACCACATGCCATGGTGCGAACAACGTCACGGTCGTGCAGCGCCATCAGAGAGGCTTCATAGCTGTACTTGTCATGCATGTAGTGGATAACGTTCAGTGCAGTGACGTACTGTTTAGCCAGCCAGTCCATGAAGTGATCCATACGGTCCATCACTTCGTCGAACTTCAGAACGTCGCCTTTGATTGGTTCAGATTTAGGACCAACCTGCATTTTCAGTTTTTCATCAACGCCGCCGTTGATTGCGTACAGCATGGTTTTCGCCAGGTTTGCACGCGCACCGAAGAACTGCATTTGTTTGCCAACGATCATTGGGCTCACGCAACAAGCGATAGCGTAGTCATCGTTGTTGAAGTCCGGACGCATCAGGTCATCGTTCTCGTATTGCAGAGAAGAGGTGTCGATGGACACTTTAGCGGCGAATTTCTTGAAGTTCAGAGGCAGTTTTTCAGACCACAGAACAGTGATGTTCGGCTCCGGAGAAGGACCCATGGTGTACAGGGTATTCAGGAAGCGGAAGCTGTTTTTGGTAACCAGAGTACGGCCATCAACGCCCATACCACCGATTGACTCAGTTGCCCAGATTGGGTCACCAGAGAACAGTTCATCATATTCAGGAGTACGCAGGAAACGAACCATACGCAGTTTCATGACCAGGTGGTCAATCATTTCCTGAGCGTCTTGTTCAGTGATTTTGCCTGCTTTGATATCACGTTCGATGTACGCATCCAGGAAGGTGGATACGCGACCGAAGGACATTGCTGCGCCGTTCTGAGATTTAACAGCGGCCAGGTAGCCGAAGTAAGTCCACTGGATAGCTTCCTGAGCGTTGGTCGCAGGAGCAGAGATATCGCAGCCGTATTTAGCCGCCATCTCTTTGATCTGGCCCAGTGCACGATGCTGTTCAGCGATTTCTTCACGCAGACGGATAGTGGCTTCCAGATTTACGCCGTTTTCCAGATCAGACTGGAGAGAAACGAACTGCGCGTATTTGTCTTTCAGCAGGAAATCGATACCGTACAGTGCAATACGACGGTAGTCACCGATGATACGGCCACGGCCATACGCATCTGGCAGACCAGTCAGAACGCCAGATTTACGGCAGTTCAGAATGTCTTTGGTGTAAACATCGAATACGCCCTGGTTGTGGGTTTTGCGGTATTCGCTGAAGATTTTTTTCAGCATTGGGTCCAGCTCGCGGTTGTACGCTTTGCAAGAACCTTCAACCATTTTGATGCCACCGAACGGGATGATTGCACGTTTCAGTGGTGCTTCAGTTTGCAGACCAACGATTTTCTCAAGGGCTTTGTTGATGTAGCCAGCATCGTGAGAAGTGATGGTGGATGCAACGGAGGTGTCAAAATCAACTGGCGCGTGAGTGCGGTTTTCCAGTTTAACGCCTTCCATTACGCTGTCCCACAGCTTGGTGGTCGCGTCAGTTGCGCCAGCCAGGAAGGATTCGTCACCTTCATACGGGGTATAGTTTTTCTGAATGAAGTCACGGACGTTTACTTCATTCTGCCAGTCACCTTTCGCAAAACCTTCCCAGGCTGTGGCTAACTTTTCATTAAGCTCGGACATGTAACACCTACCTTCTTAAGTGGATTTTTTATTTACTGCCTGAGATAACCATCAATGATGGTCGTCGCCACGCAGGTAAATGACCCAGTATGTCAACCCAACTAACAGACCCCCACCGATAATGTTCCCGATAGTGACAGGGATCAGGTTATCAGTAATGAAGTTCATAATAGTCAGGTGAGAGAAACTTTCCGGGGTTGAACCAACCGCGGTCCAGAACTCCGGGCTCGCAAAGTTGCGGATTACAATTCCCATAGGGATCATAAACATGTTTGCGATACTGTGCTCAAAGCCGCTGGCAACAAACATCGCAACCGGCAGAACCATAATCATGGCTTTGTCCATCAGGCTACGACCAGAGTAGCTCATCCAGACAGCCAGGCAGACCATCAGGTTTGCGAGAATGCCAAGAGCGACAGCTTCGATAAATGTGTGGTGCATTTTGTGGTCTGCGGTTTGCAGGACGTTAAGCCCCCAGCCGCCGTTGGCGGTCATGTATTCGCCAGATAACCACATCAACAAAACAAAGAGCAGACACCCAATCAGGTTACCAACATAGACGTTTAACCAGTTACGCGCCAGTTGGCCCCAGGTTATTCTTCCGCTCGCTTTTGCGACGACAATCAGCACCGTTGAGGTGAAGAGGTCAGCGCCGCAGATGACGCAAAGAATCAGTCCCAGTGAGAAGCAAATACCGCCAATCAGTTTAGCCATGCCAAAAGGCATTGTGGCAGTACCGGTTGTGGCAGTGATGTAAAAGACAAAAGCAATTGAGATGAACACACCCGCGGTGATCGCCAGATAGAAGGTCTTCATCGGGTGTTTCGTTGCTTTATAGACACCCGCTTCTTCGGCAACTTTGGCCATCGCAGCTGGGAGTAAAAGATCAAAAGGGTTGTCAGCTTTCACACTAACTCTCTCTTTATTAAGTCGGCGACGAGATACTAACAAAGCATTATAGAAGAGAAATTGATATAGATCATATCTCGCCTGGCTTATAGGCCCGCAATGTGTATGGTTTTACAGCGAAAGCGGAGTAAGTATTTGATTATCCGTATAAAAATAAATTTTAAAAGTTATGAAAAGAGTTGAATTTTTTCGTGCGCGCTCCCGTAAAACAGTTAATTAAAATGGAGTATTTACCATAAAAAGTAACAGTCAAGCTTAGGCAAGTATTATTATATTTACCCATATTTAACTTTATTATTACAATCAAAAATCATTGCGAAAGAAATAAAAAAACGGGGCAATGAAATTGCCCCGTAATATAGCCCAGACGATTGAATCCGCCTACAGTTGGTAATGTTATATGCGCTTATTTTGACCAATAAGCGGCTTTAGCCTTCTGTAACTTCTCATACGCGTTCAGCAGCGACTGATGTGCCGGGAAGGCTTTCAAATCGTTATCTACAGCGTGCAGACCGTAGAACGGTTCTTCACCGCTCAGGGCCGCGCTGGCAGCTTCTACAGCGTCTGCGCCATACATACGCACAAAGGCATTCAGATATTGCAGCGGCTGACGTTCGTCTTCCTGCGAGAGCAGCAGCAGGGTTTGCAGGCAACGGTAGTAGTTTGCGCGTTCTGCGGAGAAGACAGACTGGTTGAACTCCATCGTCCATTCCGTCCATGCCAGCGCCTGATCCAGATCACCACCTGCTAAGGCCAGCATCGCTTTCAGCTCGCCAATACGCAGGGTATACCAGCCATTGTCTTTACCGGTTGCCAGACCGAGCAACTCACGCACACGGGTAAAGTCATCGTGACCTTCGTCGTCCAGTTGCGCGATCAGGTTCAGATAGTCTTCTTTTTCCCACTCGCTACCTGGTAGTGACAGTAGCGTTTCACGAAGATGCGCACCCATACTGTTATTTGCCAGCCACAGATCTTCTGCCGGATAAATATCCGACATGCCAGGCACCAGAATACGGCAAGCGTATACGCTCAGGTGTTCGTAGTCGGCAATATAGACTTCTTTATCTTCAGCTTTGAAGATAGCCATCAGGGTGGCGAACTCTTCTTCAGTGGTGCCTGCAAAGCTCCAGTCTACGAACGGGTAGTCCGCATCCTGCTTAAACATATCCCAGGAGATCAAACCGCTTGAATCGATGAAGTGGGTTTCGAGGTTCGCGTGTTCAGCCACTTCTTCGTCGTCGAAGGTTGGCGGGGTAAACACGTCGAGGTCTTTCAGACTACGGCCCTGAAGCAGTTCGGTGACCGTACGTTCCAGTGCGACACCAAAGTCAGGATGCGCACCAAAGGAAGCAAAGCAGGTACCGTTCGCCGGGTTGAACAGCACCACGCAGATAACCGGGTATTTACCCCCCAGAGAACCATCATAGGCAAAGATTGGGAACCCTTCAGCTTCCAGCTTCTCGATAGACTCCACAACGCCCGGGTAACGCGCCAGAACCTCGGCCGGAATTTCAGGCAGGCTGATGGATTCTGCGATAATTCGGTTTTTAATGTGGCGTTCGAACACTTCAGACAGACCCTGCACACGCGCTTCGTTGCGGGTGTTCCCGGCAGACATACCGTTCGACACATACAAGTTACCGACGATGTTCATCGGGATGTATACGGTCTGCTCGTCAGACTGACGGGTAAACGGCAGGGCACAGATACCGCGATCCTCATTACCTGACTGTAAATCGATAAGCATACTGGCGGTCAGTTCGTTATCGGCATCGTAGAACGCACGCAGTCGGGCATCCAGAATACCTTCCGGCAGTTCGTCATCTTCGGTCAGCGGGAACCATTTTTCATTCGGGTAGTGAACGAATGGGCCATTAGCGATGGTGTCACCCAGCCAGAAGTCGGCGAAGAAATAGTTGGTGGACAGACGCTCAAAATACTCACCCAGCGCAGAGGCCAGTGCGGCTTTTTTAGTTGCGCCTTTACCGTTGGTAAAGCACAACGCGCAGTCTTTATCGCGAATATGCACGGACCAGACGTGAGGAACCGGATTCAGCCAGGAGGCTTCTTCAATATTAAAGCCCAGGTCGGTCAGTTTCTGCTGGAAGCGAGCGATGGAATCTTCCAGAGCGGCGTCTTTGCCGGGGATAAACGTTTGAGTCATGGCGTTCACTTTTATCGTACGTAAAGCGCGCAATGATACGGGTTTTGCGTGACGGGTGCTATCTTCGGCGAAAATAAATGAGTGGGCTATGCTTAGTGACAGTAACTCTCTGTTAAGGCATAGAAAAATGAAAGCATTCGATCTTCATCGGATGGCATTTGACAAAGTTCCACCCGATTTTTTATGGGAGGTAGCGCTGCGTAGTCTTTATACCTTCATCCTGGTCTTTCTTTTCCTCAAAATTACCGGGCGTCGCGGTGTTCGCCAGATGTCGCTTTTTGAAGTGCTTATTATCCTGACGCTAGGGTCCGCGGCCGGGGATGTTGCCTTTTATGACGACGTGCCGATGGTGCCGGTCTTCGTGGTTTTTGTCTCACTGGGCCTGCTGTACCGGCTGGTGATGTGGCTGATGTCAAAAAGCGAAAAGCTGGAAGACCTGTTTGAAGGGAAACCGGTGGTCATCGTCGAAGATGGGCAACTGGCCTGGGAGAAAGTCCGCGGTGCCAATATGACGGAATTTGAATTCTTTATGGAGTTGCGGCTCAACAGTGTAGAACAGCTCGGGCAGGTGCGTCTGGCCATCATGGAAACGAACGGACAAATCAGCATTTATTTCTATCGCGATGATGATGTGAAGCCTGGCCTGTGTATCCTTCCTGAAAGCTTCGTTGAGCGGTTTAAGACGATACCTGAAACGGGTGAGTATGCCTGTATAAGATGCAGCCATGTCGAAGCGATGCAGGCAGGAGAGCATCAATTATGTCCCCGTTGCACGAATCCAGAATGGTCGAAGGTTAGCCGGGCCAAACGTATCACCTGACAGCCATTTTGTCGGTTTTGTTACAGCGAGGTGGCAGATTGTATTGTGTGACGACGGGCACATTTCGCCGGTCATAAGTTTTAGACATTGCGGCGCGTGTCACTGAATGATAAAACCGATATCCACAGTAATAACTTATTGCTTTTAGCGTGGTGAGGGAAATGGCTCAAGTCTTTAATTTCAGTTCAGGTCCGGCAATGTTACCGGTGGATGTGCTCAAACAGGCTCAACAGGAACTTTGTGACTGGCAGGGTCTGGGCACGTCGGTGATGGAAATCAGTCACCGTGGCAAAGAATTTATTCAGGTAGCTGAAGAAGCAGAAAAGGATTTTCGTGATCTGCTGAATATTCCCTCGAACTACAAAGTATTGTTCTGCCACGGCGGCGGGCGCGGTCAGTTTGCGGGCGTACCGTTGAATATCCTGGGCGACAAAACCACTGCTGACTACGTTGACGCTGGCTACTGGGCGGCAAGCGCCGTTAAAGAAGCCAAAAAATACTGCTCACCAAATGTTATCGACGGCAAAATCACCGTTGATGGCCTGCGCGCCGTTAAGCCGATGAGCGAGTGGCAGCTTTCTGACAACGCTGCGTACCTGCATTATTGCCCGAACGAAACCATTGACGGTATTGCCATCGATGAAGTGCCGAATTTCGGCAAAGATGTGGTGGTTGCTGCCGACTTCTCCTCAACAATCCTCTCCGCGCCAATTGATGTCAGCCGTTTCGGCGTTATCTACGCGGGCGCGCAGAAAAATATCGGCCCGGCTGGGCTGACGCTGGTCATCGTGCGTGAAGATTTGCTGGGCAAAGCCCATACTTCATGCCCGTCAATCCTTGATTACACCGTGCTGAACGACAACGACTCTATGTTCAACACCCCGCCAACATTTGCCTGGTATCTGGCAGGTCTGGTCTTCAAATGGCTGAAGCAGAATGGCGGCGTGGCGCAGATGGACAAGATCAATCAGCAAAAAGCCGATCTGCTGTACGGTGTGATTGATAAGAGCGATTTTTACCGCAACGACGTGGCGCAATCCAACCGCTCCCGCATGAACGTACCTTTCCAGCTCGCCGACAGCAGCCTGGATAAGCTCTTCCTTGAAGAGTCCTTCGCGGCGGGTCTGCACGCGCTGAAAGGCCACCGTGTGGTGGGTGGGATGCGTGCTTCTATTTATAACGCCATGCCGCTGGAAGGCGTGAAAGCGTTGACCGATTTCATGGTCGACTTCGAACGTCGCCGCGGTTAATCACGCTGATTTTTCACCCCCGCAGTTATGCTGCGGGGTTTTTATTATGTTGAGTTGAGAGTTAAGTTTCATGGAATCCCTGACGTTACAACCTATCGCGCGGGTAGATGGCACCATTAATCTGCCTGGTTCAAAAAGTGTCTCGAACCGCGCTCTGCTGCTGGCAGCTCTGGCAAACGGCACCACCGTCCTTACAAATCTGTTGGACAGCGATGATGTTCGCCATATGCTCAATGCGCTGAAAGCGTTGGGAGTTCATTACACGCTGTCTGATGACCGCACGCGTTGCGAAGTGACCGGTAACGGTGGTGCGTTGCACTCTGGCGAAGCGCTAGAGTTGCACTCTGGCGAAGCGCTAGAGTTGCACTCTGGCGAAGCGCTAGAACTGTTCCTGGGGAACGCCGGTACTGCGATGCGTCCGCTGGCAGCTGCCCTGTGCCTGGGCAGCAACAACATTGTGTTGACCGGTGAGCCGCGCATGAAAGAGCGTCCAATCGGTCATCTGGTGGATGCCCTTCGTCAGGGCGGCGCGCAGATTGATTATCTGGAGCAGAAAAATTATCCGCCACTGCTTCTGCGCGGTGGTTTTACCGGTGGCTCCGTTGAAGTTGACGGCAGCGTCTCAAGCCAGTTTCTGACAGCCCTGTTGATGACCGCGCCACTGGCACCGCAGGATACCGTCATCACCATTAAAGGTGATTTGGTTTCTAAACCTTACATTGATATCACGCTGCACCTGATGAAAACCTTCGGTGTTGACGTTGAAAACCAGACGTATCAACGCTTTGTTGTGCGTGGCGCGCAGCAATATCAGTCCCCGGGTAACTACCTGGTTGAAGGCGATGCGTCATCTGCCTCTTACTTCCTGGCTGCCGGCGCGATTAAAGGCGGTACGGTGAAAGTGACCGGTATCGGGCGTAACAGCGTGCAGGGCGATATCCGTTTCGCTGACGTGCTGGAGAAAATGGGGGCTGTTGTGACCTGGGGTGATGATTTCATCTCCTGTACACATCGCGAGCTGAACGCCATTGATATGGACATGAACCATATCCCGGATGCCGCAATGACCATTGCGACAGCTGCGCTGTTTGCGAAAGGTACCACCACGCTGCGTAATATCTATAACTGGCGCGTGAAAGAAACCGATCGTCTGTTTGCGATGGCGACCGAATTGCGTAAAGTGGGTGCAGAGGTAGAAGAGGGCGAAGACTACATTCGCGTGACACCTCCGGCCAAATTGCAGGTTGCAGAAATTGGTACCTACAATGATCACCGTATGGCGATGTGCTTCTCGCTGGTGGCGTTGTCCGACACGCCTGTAACTATTCTCGACCCGAAATGTACGGCGAAAACCTTCCCGGACTACTTCGAGCAGCTGGCGCGCATTAGCACGCTGGCCTGATGACATTATGCCGCATTCTGCGATGCGGCATTTCCTTACGCTTCCTGACGTTCATTCCTGCCCATTTCTTCTACACTCTGCTTCATTAAATCCGTAATTTGCACGCAAAGGTAACAGTTGCGCACGTTGGCGCGTATAATGCGCGGCGTTTATGTTAACGGTATGCCTTGATTAAGGAGAAAAAGATGACGGCAGTTGCCCCGGTAATCACCATTGATGGGCCTAGTGGCGCAGGGAAAGGTACTCTGTGCAAGGCGATGGCGGAAGCATTGCAATGGCATCTTTTAGATTCAGGAGCAATCTATCGCGTGCTGGCCCTGGCTGCGTTGCATCACCATGTGGATGTCGCATCTGAAGAAGCGCTGGTACCGCTGGCGGCGCACCTGGATGTGCGTTTTGTTTCGACCGACGGCAACCTTGAAGTGATCCTGGAAGGGGAAGATGTGAGCGGAGAAATCCGCACGCAGGAAGTGGCTAATGCCGCCTCTCAGGTTGCTGCGTTTCCACGCGTTCGCGAGGCGCTGCTGCGTCGCCAACGTGGCTTCCGTGAAGCGCCAGGTCTGAT
Organism: Enterobacter sp. C4G1; assembly: GCF_052886895.1. NCBI lineage: Bacteria > Pseudomonadati > Pseudomonadota > Gammaproteobacteria > Enterobacterales > Enterobacteriaceae > Enterobacter > Enterobacter sp. C4G1. Next base: position 2,692,638 of record NZ_JBQVVV010000001.1, read on the forward strand.
AGCCGATGGGCGTGATATGGGTACAGTGGTATTCCCTGATGCACCTGTTAAAATTTTCCTTGATGCTTCCTCTGAAGAACGTGCGCATCGCCGTATGCTTCAGTTGCAGGAGAAGGGCTTTAGTGTTAACTTTGATCGCCTTTTATCCGAGATAAAAGAGCGCGACGACCGCGATCGTAACCGCGCCGTTGCCCCACTTGTTCCTGCAGAAGATGCATTAGTTCTGGATTCCACCAGTTTAACTATTGAGCAAGTGATTGAAAAAGCGCTACAATATGCGCGCCAGAAACTGGCACTCGCGTAATTGCGACCGATTTAGCAGTACCCCCGCTGCAATGGATTGACGGCGGGTATGTGAAACAACCCCATCCGGCAGGAGCCAGGTGGACGTTATATTAACCTGAAGATTAAACATGACTGAATCTTTTGCTCAACTATTTGAAGAATCCTTAAAAACAATCGAAACCCGTCCGGGTTCCATCGTTCGTGGTGTTGTTGTTGCTATCGACAAAGACGTAGTACTGGTTGACGCCGGTCTGAAATCTGAGTCCGCCATTCCGGCAGAGCAGTTCAAAAACGCCCAGGGCGAGCTGGAAATCCAGGTTGGTGACGAAGTTGACGTTGCTCTGGATGCAGTAGAAGACGGCTTCGGTGAAACCCTGCTGTCCCGTGAAAAAGCTAAACGTCACGAAGCTTGGATCACGCTGGAAAAAGCTTACGAAGAAGCTGAAACTGTGGTCGGTGTTATCAACGGCAAAGTTAAAGGCGGCTTCACTGTTGAGCTGAATGGTATTCGTGCGTTCCTGCCAGGTTCACTGGTAGACGTTCGTCCAGTTCGTGACACCCTGCACCTGGAAGGCAAAGAGCTTGAGTTCAAAGTAATCAAGCTGGACCAGAAGCGTAACAACGTTGTTGTTTCCCGTCGTGCTGTTATCGAATCCGAAAACAGTGCAGAACGCGATCAGCTGCTGGAAAACCTGCAGGAAGGCATGGAAGTCAAAGGTATCGTTAAGAACCTCACTGACTACGGCGCATTCGTTGACCTGGGCGGCGTTGATGGCCTGCTGCACATCACCGACATGGCGTGGAAACGCGTTAAGCACCCAAGCGAAATCGTGAACGTTGGCGACGAAATCACTGTTAAAGTGCTGAAGTTCGACCGCGAACGTACTCGTGTATCCCTCGGCCTGAAACAGCTGGGCGAAGATCCATGGGTTGCTATCGCTAAACGTTACCCAGAAGGTACTAAACTGACTGGTCGCGTTACCAACCTGACTGACTACGGCTGCTTCGTTGAAATCGAAGAAGGCGTTGAAGGTCTGGTGCACGTTTCCGAAATGGACTGGACCAACAAAAACATCCACCCATCCAAAGTTGTTAACGTTGGTGATGTAGTGGAAGTTATGGTTCTGGATATCGACGAAGAACGTCGTCGTATCTCCCTGGGCCTGAAACAGTGCAAAAACAACCCATGGCAGCAGTTCGCGGAAACCCACAACAAGGGCGACCGTGTTGAAGGTAAAATCAAGTCTATCACTGACTTCGGTATCTTCATCGGCCTGGACGGCGGCATCGATGGCCTGGTTCACCTGTCTGACATCTCCTGGAACGTTGCAGGCGAAGAAGCAGTTCGTGAATACAAAAAAGGCGACGAAATCGCAGCAGTTGTTCTGCAAGTTGACGCAGAGCGTGAGCGTATCTCCCTGGGCGTTAAACAGCTCGCAGAAGATCCGTTCAACAACTGGGTTGCACTGAACAAGAAAGGCGCAATCGTAAACGGTAAAGTGACTGCAGTTGACGCTAAAGGCGCAACCGTAGAACTGGCTGACGGCGTTGAAGGTTACCTGCGCGCTTCTGAAGCTTCACGTGACCGCGTTGAAGATGCAACTCTGGTTCTGAGCGTTGGCGACGACGTTGAAGCTAAGTTCACCGGTGTTGACCGTAAGAACCGCGCTATCAGCCTGTCCGTACGTGCTAAAGACGAAGCTGACGAGAAAGATGCAATCGCAACTGTTAACAAACAGGAAGATGCAAACTTCTCTAACAACGCAATGGCTGAAGCTTTCAAAGCAGCTAAAGGCGAGTAATATCAAGTTCTCTGCATCATTTTGAGCTGTAACGCAATTACAGTGAGAAGGATGAGGAGCAGACTTGACAGATTGCAGGATTCGTCCTGTAATCAATAACAAAGGGCGGCTACGGCCGCCCTTGTTTAATGAGCTGTTCAGCTAATTGGTTTGAAGGAACCGGAGGAATCATGACCAAGTCAGAATTGATTGAGAGACTTGCCAGTCAGCAGCCGCATGTCCCGGCGAAGGCCGTGGAAGATGCTGTTAAAGAGATGCTGGAGCATATGGCCACCACTCTTGCCCAGGGCGAGCGCATTGAAATCCGCGGTTTCGGAAGTTTTTCTCTGCACTACCGTGCTCCACGTACCGGGCGTAACCCGAAGACAGGCGATAAAGTAGAGCTGGAAGGTAAATACGTTCCACACTTTAAGCCTGGTAAAGAACTGCGCGATCGCGCCAATATTTATGGCAACTGAGTTTAGCCTTCAGGGTTAAACTGGGTTAAAAAGAAAGCACCTTAGGGTGCTTTTTTTGTTTGACGTTATTCTATTCTGAAGATGCCTCGCAATTCTGCATCCGCTTTTCTGCAAACTGAAAAAATCATTACAGCGCCCGCTGTCGTTCTCACTTTCTCTGCCTGACTCTCACCCTTAACAGCCACATACTCCTGCAAAACAGGGAGGTTGTGATGGGGATACCGACGATCAGCATGTGTGTCATTTTGGCAGTAATACCACTGCTCTGGTTGCCCGTGCTGCCAGGTATACATGGAGTATGGGTGATGATCGCGGCAGGGGTTTTATTCTCATTACACCGGTTAACGGGAATGCGTTTTATAGGCCTGTGGATGCTCTTTTTTTCCTGGGCAGTTCTGTCGGCAATGGAGCTCGTCTGGCCGATGCAGCATTTAACCCACGGAGCACAACAGGCTGAGGTGGTGATCACTGAAACAGATGGCGCAACGACCCATAAAGGAACGATTGTGTCCCTGAATGGAAAGCGCTGGTGGCCCGCAACTGGCGTGGTGCTATACGGCAATGAGTTACAGCAGCCAGCCTGCGCAGGGCAGCGTTGGGCGTTGGCACTGCGCCTCAGGGCCGTACATGGTGAGTTAAATGATGGCGGCTTTGATTCACAGCGAAATGCATTTGCCCGGCACCAGACATTGACCGGCAGATTTACAGCGGCAGAAATTGTCGATGGATCCTGTAGTTTACGCTCACGCTATCTGGCTTCTTTGCAAAACACACTTTCTTCTTATCACTGGGGGCCGGTGATCCTGGGCCTGGGGATGGGAGAGCGTCTGGCAGTGTCACGGGAAATCAATAACCTGATGCGTGAGACCGGCACGATACATCTGATGGCAATATCCGGGTTACACATTGCACTTGCTGCATCAGTTGTATGGCTATTGGCCCGGGGCGTGCAGTTTTTCTTACCCTGCCACTTCATTAACTGGCGAATGCCTTTACTGGCGGGGCTTTTTTTTGCCGCCTTCTACGCGTGGCTGACAGGCCTGCAGCCGCCCGCGTTACGTACGGTTATCTCGCTCGCAACCTTTGCGGCATTACGACTCAGCGGGCGACGATGGTCAGTCTGGCAAGTTTGGCTGTGCTGTGTGGCCGCTATTCTGGTTGTCGACCCGATGGCTGTGCTTTCGCAGAGCCTCGTATTGTCCGCTTTTGCCGTAGCGGCACTGATATTCTGGTATCAGTGGTTACCGCTGCCGTCCTGGCGATTGAACCGTTGGCTAAAGCCATTTGTGGAGCTGCTGTATCTACAGGTGGGCATGTTGCTGCTGCTGTTGCCATTGCAGGTCCTGATTTTCCATGGCGTGAGTCTCTCTTCGTTAGTGGCTAATTTGTTTGCCGTACCCCTGGTGACGTTTATCTCTGTTCCACTGATCCTGCTTGGCATGTTGCTGCATTTGTTGCCGCTAGCTGCTCTGGAAATGGCTACCTGGCTCGCGGCGGATAAATCACTGGCGTTGCTTTTCTGGTTATTGATGTATTTACCCGACGGATGGCAGGACATCGATGAACGCTGGCAGTATCTAACACTGCTGCCCTGGTTCGCCATTATTGGCTGGCGCTTGCACATCTGGAAAACAGCGCCGGCGGTGTGCCTGGCGGGTACTGTTTTACTGACGTTCCCGCTCTGGAGAACGGTGAAAAATGATAGCTGGACGTTGCACATGCTCGATGTAGGGCAGGGGCTGGCTATGGTTGTTGAGCGTGACGGCAAGGCGATTCTGTACGATACCGGGCTTGCCTGGCCGGGTGGCGACAGTGCCAAGCAGGTTATTATTCCCTGGCTACGCTGGCATCACCTGGTCCCCGAGGGGGTTATCCTGAGTCATGAGCATCTTGATCATGCCGGGGGCCTGCAATCATTACAGAAAGTCCGGCCGGCCATATGGATAAGAAGCCCGCTGCGATGGGCAGGCCATCTTCCGTGTTTTCGTGGGCAACAATGGCGATGGCGAGGGTTAACATTCACCGTTCACTGGCCACCGGAAGAATTGTCTGTAACGGGAAATAATCGCTCATGCGTGGTAAAAATCGATGATGGCGAGCAGAGCATTCTGTTGACGGGGGATATTGAGGCTAAGGCTGAGCAGGCGATGGTAAGCCATCACTGGCGTTATCTTACGTCTACACTCATTCAGGTGCCTCATCATGGCAGTAACACCTCTTCTTCATTGCCACTGATTCAGCGCACGGAAGGGAAAGTCGCGTTGGCCTCCGCAGCACGCTATAACGCATGGCGATTTCCGTCGACCAAAGTGGTCCGACGTTACAGGAAAGAGGGCTATTTATGGCTGGATACACCTCAATCTGGACAAATCTCTGTGACTTTTTCGCAACATGGCTGGCAAATCCGCCGCTTACGTGATCAATATTTACAGCGTTGGTATCATCAGTGGTTTGGCGAGCCAGTAGATAACGGGTAGAATATGCGGCTATTTCAACAAGTGCTGGTTTTTTGAATGCATAACGACAAAGATCTCTCCACGTGGCAAACGTTCCGCCGACTCTGGCCGATGATTGCACCTTTTAAAACAGGCTTGATCGTGGCGGGCGTAGCGTTAATCCTCAACGCAGCCAGCGATACTTTTATGCTATCGCTTCTCAAACCGTTACTGGATGACGGTTTTGGTAAAACGGATCGCTCAGTGTTGCTATGGATGCCTCTGGTGGTTATCGGACTGATGATCTTACGCGGTATCACCAGCTATATTTCCAGCTACTGCATTTCATGGGTATCGGGAAAAGTGGTTATGACCATGCGTCGTCGGCTGTTCAGTCATATGATGGGGATGCCAGTCTCTTTCTTTGACAAGCAGTCTACCGGGACGTTGTTATCACGTATCACTTACGACTCAGAGCAAGTTGCGTCGTCCTCCTCCAGCGCACTGATTACCGTTGTGCGTGAAGGTGCGTCGATCATCGGCCTGTTTATCATGATGTTCTATTACAGCTGGCAGCTGTCGATCATCCTCATTGTTCTGGCACCGATTGTTTCTATTGCGATCCGCCTGGTTTCTAAGCGTTTTCGTAATATCAGTAAGAACATGCAGAACACCATGGGGCAGGTGACGACCAGCGCGGAGCAGATGCTGAAAGGGCATAAAGAAGTGTTAATTTTCGGCGGTCAGGAAGTCGAAACAAAACGCTTTGATAAGGTCAGCAACAAGATGCGCCTCCAGGGGATGAAAATGGTGTCGGCCTCCTCAATTTCCGACCCTGTCATTCAGCTGATTGCGTCTCTGGCGCTGGCGTTTGTTCTGTATGCTGCAAGCTTCCCAAGCGTAATGGAAACCCTGACTGCCGGTACCATCACCGTGGTCTTCTCCTCGATGATTGCGCTGATGCGTCCGCTGAAATCTCTGACCAATGTGAACGCGCAGTTCCAGCGCGGTATGGCGGCTTGTCAGACACTGTTCAGCATCCTGGATTCCGAACAGGAAAAAGACGAAGGCAAACGCGTTATTGAGCGCGCCCAGGGTGACGTTGAGTTCCGTAACGTCACCTTCACCTACCCGGGCCGTGAAACCCCTGCGCTGCGCAACATCAACCTGAATATTCCAGCGGGTAAAACCGTTGCGCTGGTGGGGCGTTCTGGTTCAGGTAAGTCTACTATTGCCAGCCTGATCACGCGTTTCTACGACATTAACGAAGGTGAGATCCTGTTAGACGGTCACGACCTCAGGGAATACACACTGCAATCGCTGCGTAATCAGGTTGCACTGGTGTCCCAGAACGTCCATCTGTTTAACGATACGGTTGCCAACAACATCGCTTATGCACGTACTGAAGAGTACAGCCGCGAGCAGATTGAAAACGCTGCACGCATGGCCTACGCGATGGACTTTATCAACAAGATGGATAACGGCCTTGATACGATCATCGGTGAGAACGGCGTCCTGCTCTCGGGCGGTCAGCGTCAGCGTATCGCCATTGCGCGTGCACTGCTGCGTGATAGCCCAATCCTGATCCTCGATGAAGCGACCTCAGCACTGGATACGGAATCTGAGCGTGCTATTCAGTCTGCGCTGGATGAACTGCAAAAGAACCGCACGTCACTGGTGATTGCGCACCGTCTTTCGACTATCGAACAGGCGGATGAAATCGTTGTTGTTGAAGATGGCCTGATTGTCGAACGTGGCAGCCATGCCGATCTGCTGGCACATCGTGGCGTTTACGCCCAACTTCACAAGATGCAGTTTGGCGAATGATCGCACGCATCTGGTCAGGTGAATCCCCACTGTGGCTGTTGCTTCTGCCGCTTTCCTGGCTTTATGGCCTGGTGAGCGGCGTCATTAGCCTGCTTTATCGTATGGGGATAAAACGTGCCTGGCGTGCGCCGGTTCCTGTTGTGGTGGTCGGTAACCTGACTGCCGGTGGAAATGGCAAAACGCCGGTCGTTATCTGGCTGGTGGAACAACTTAAAGCGCGCAGTATTCGCGTTGGAGTAGTGTCACGCGGTTACGGTGGCAAAGCGGCTCAGTACCCATTGCTGCTGACATCCGACACCACGACGGCTGAAGCTGGTGATGAGCCTGTTTTAATCTACCAGCGAACAGGTGCGCCGGTTGCGGTGTCGCCTGTGCGTAGCGAAGCGGTTCAGGCTCTCCTGGCTGAACATGACGTACAAATCATCATCACTGACGACGGCCTGCAACATTACGCGCTGGCGCGTGACAAAGAGATTGTGGTCATTGATGGCGTTCGCCGTTTTGGCAATGGCTGGTGGTTGCCCGCCGGGCCGATGCGCGAACGTGCTTCACGACTGAAGTCAGTTGATGCGATCATTGTGAATGGTGGTGTGGCGCAGCAGGGCGAAATTCCTATGCATCTCCATCCCGGCCTGGCTGTGAATTTGCTGACCGGGGAACGCAAGGCTGTTGCACAACTTCCGGCTCTGGTTGCAATGGCGGGGATTGGGCATCCACCTCGTTTCTTCGCTACTCTGGAGCAATGCGGGGCAAAGCTTGAGAAGCGTGTTCCGCTGGCCGACCATCAGGCATTGGTGCAGGAACAGGTCGACGCCCTCACCGTTTCAGGGCAGACGCTTATCATGACAGAAAAAGACGCAGTGAAATGCCGCGCCTTTGCAAAAGAGAACTGGTGGTATCTGCCGGTTGACGCTGAACTCAGCGGTGAGCAACCGGAACAATTGCTAAAGGACCTGATTGCGTTGGTGCATTAATCGCAAACGCGGTTCTGGTGGCGCTTTGACTGACAGGAAAACGCATGTCTCTACCGCAACTCTCACTCTCAGCCGCACGTAATCTACATCTTGCCGCGCAGGGGCTGCTGAAAAAGCCCCGTCGCCGCGCACAACCTTCCGATATCCTTTCCACCGTGCAGCGTATGTCTCTGCTGCAAATCGACACCATTAACATCGTGGCCCGTAGCCCCTATCTGGTACTGTTTAGCCGCTTGGGGGCGTATCAGCCTCAGTGGCTGGACAATGCGCTTAGCCAGGGCGAGTTAATGGAGTACTGGGCGCATGAAGCCTGCTTTCTGCCGCGCAGCGATTTTTCGCTGGTGCGTCACCGGATGCTCTCCCCGGATAAAATGGGCTGGAAATACCGCCAGGAGTGGATGCGGGAGCACGCCGCTGAAATCGAACAACTTATTGCCCATATACAGGAAAACGGCCCGGTTCGTTCGGTTGATTTTGAGCATCCACGAAAAGGGGCGAGTGGCTGGTGGGAGTGGAAACCGCACAAACGCCATCTTGAAGGATTGTTTACTTCAGGAAAGGTGATGGTGATAGAACGCCGCAATTTTCAGCGGGTGTATGACCTCACGCATCGCGTAATGCCGCGCTGGGATGACCAGCGCGATCTGCTCTCGCAGGGTGATGCCGAAGCCATCATGCTGGCAAACAGCGCCCGAAGTCTGGGGATCTTTCGCCCACAGTGGCTGGCGGATTACTACCGGCTTCGCCAGCCAGCGCTAAAACCGCTGCTGGACATGTGGCAACAGGCGCAGCGTGTTATCCCGGTTGAAGTCGAAACGCTCGGTGAGATGTGGCTGGACGCCGATTTACTGCCCCTGTTGCCGCAGGCTCAGGAGGGTAAACTCCAGGCGACGCACAGCGCGGTGCTTTCACCTTTTGATCCGGTGGTCTGGGACAGAAAACGTGCCGAGCAGTTGTTTAATTTCAGCTACCGGCTGGAGTGCTACACCCCGGCGCCAAAACGTCAGTACGGCTATTTTGTTTTACCGCTGCTGCACAAAGGGCAACTGGTCGGGCGTATGGATGCCAAGATGCACCGCAAAACGGGAGTACTCGAGGTTATCGCTCTCTATCTTGAAGAGGGGATAAAAGTGACCGCAACGCTTGATAAAGGGTTAGCCACCGCAATTACGGATTTTGCCGTCTGGCAGGGTGCCCGGGAAGTGACGCTGGGGCGTTTACCTGACGGGCTGTTTACAGCCTGTCGAAGTGGCTGGGAAACAGGCACTCCCTGAAAAGGGATTGTGTTAAGCTTTAGGGATTACCCATACGGAGGAACTATGGATCACCGTTTACTTGAAATTATTGCCTGCCCGGTATGCAACGGCAAACTGTACTACAGCCAGGATAAACAAGAACTGATTTGCAAACTGGACAGCCTGGCTTTCCCTCTGCGTGACGGTATTCCGGTTCTGCTGGAAAACGAAGCCCGTTCACTGGTGGCAGAAGAGAGCAAACCATGAGTTTTGTTGTCATTATTCCTGCGCGCTATGCTTCAACGCGCCTGCCAGGTAAACCGCTGGTGGATATCAACGGTAAGCCGATGATTGTGCATGTCCTCGATCGCGCCCGTGAATCGGGTGCCGATAGTGTTATCGTGGCAACCGATCACCCTGATGTCGCCCGGGCTGTAGAAGCAGCGGGTGGCGAAGTGTGCATGACCCGTGTCGATCACCAGTCCGGTACAGAGCGTCTGGCTGAAGTGGTCGAAAAATGCGGCTTCAGTGACGATACTGTCATTGTTAACGTGCAGGGCGATGAGCCGATGATCCCGGCGGTAATTATCCGCCAGGTTGCAGAAAATCTGGCCCGGCGTAAGGTGGGAATGGCCACGCTTGCGGTGCCTATTCACCACGCTGAAGAAGCGTTCAACCCGAATGCGGTGAAAGTGGTGATGGACGCAGAAGGCTATGCCCTCTATTTCTCCCGTGCGACGATCCCGTGGGATCGCGATCGCTTTGCGGCGTCGAAAGAAACAATTGGCGATACCTTCTTGCGCCATCTGGGGATTTACGGCTACCGCGCAGGCTTTATCCGCCGCTATGTGACCTGGGCGCCAAGCCCGCTGGAACATATCGAAATGCTCGAACAGCTTCGCGTGCTGTGGTACGGCGAGAAGATCCATGTTGCCGTTGCTCAGGAAGTCCCTGGCACAGGGGTTGATACCCCAGAAGATCTCGAACGCGTTCGCGCAGAGCTGCGCTAATCTCTCAGCATCCCCTCGCCTGGGGGGATGTTTAACCGCCTGGGCTTTTCTCTTTTTTCTTTCCCATAATTGATCTCATTCGGGTGACAACCGTCGCCACCACGCTCATTATAAAAGCAGTAGTCTTGATGGGGGTAATCTCATATGGAACAGCTGCGTGCCGAACTTAGCCATCTGCTTGGCGAAAAATTAAGCCGGGTTGAGTGCGTGAATGAGAAGGCAGACACCGCGCTATGGGCATTGTATGACAGTCAGGGAAACCCAATGCCGCTGATGGCCAGAAGTTTTACCTCGCCGGGTGTCGCCAGACAGCTGGCCTGGAAAATGTCGATGCTGGCACGAGAAGGAACGGTGCGGATGCCAACGGTATACGGCGTAATGACGCACGAAGAACACCCCGGCCCGGATGTACTGCTGATTGAACGGTTACGCGGGGTGTCCGTTGAAGCCCCGGCACGTACGCCGGAACGCTGGGAACAGCTGAAAGATCAGATTGTCGAAGCTCTGCTCGCATGGCATCGGCAGGACAGCCGTGGTCTGGTGGGCGCCGTCGATAGCACACAGGAAAATCTGTGGCCTCTCTGGTATCGCCAGCGGGTTGAAGTGTTATGGGGTACGCTTAATCAGTACAGCAATACCGGTCTGACCATGCAGGATAAACGCATCCTGTTTCGCACCCGCGAGTGCTTACCGGCTTTGTTTGAAGGGTTTAACGACAACTGTGTGCTGATCCATGGCAATTTTACCCTGCGAAGTATGTTAAAAGACTCCCGCAGCGATCAGCTACTGGCGATGGTTGGGCCGGGGGTCATGCTCTGGGCACCGCGTGAGTTCGAGCTGTTCAGGCTAAACGACAGCGCTTTCGCTGAAGGGTTACTGTGGCATTACCTGCAACGCGCGCCAGTTGCTGAGGCATTTATCTGGCGGCGCTGGCTCTATCTGTTATGGGATGAAGTGGCGCAACTGGTTAATACCGGGCGATTTAATCGCGCTAACTTCGATCTCGCGACAAAATCACTCCTGCCCTGGCTCGCCTGATGAGCCTTTTAGCCACTGCCATATGCGCCCGAGCGTCTCATAGCCTACGCGATCGCTGTGCATCAACCATACCGGGGACGGGATTACCCGCTCCCACGGGTTGAGGGGCGCTGAAATAGCCAACTGGTTGGCGGGTGCCGGCAGCGGGTGTAAACCCTGTTTTTCGAAGAAAATCATCGCTCTGGGCAGGTGCGACGCAGATGTCACCAGTAAGAACGGCGCATCGCCAATGGCCTGTTTCACCGCGGCAGCCTCTTCTTCCGTGTCTTTTGGACTGTCCAGTGTGATGATAGATGAACGCGGCACGCCCAGCGATTCAGCGACTCTGGCACCAGCTTCTGCCGTGCTGACCGGATTCGTTTTTGCCGCCGCCCCGGTGAAGATGATCTTGGCCCCCGGATTCGCCAGCCACAGGCGTATACCTTCGTTTAGCCGGGCAAGGCTGTTATTGATCAGGTTTGAACTTGGTGCCCACTGCGGATCCCAGGTGTAACCGCCACCCAGCACCACGATAAATCCGATTTTCTGATTTCCCTGCCAGGTCGGGTACTTATTTTCAATCGGGCGCAATAAGCTATCTGCGACGGGTTGCAGGCTTAACAACAGTAACGCCAGCCAGCCGAGCGTAATGAGCGATTTGCCACTTTTCTGAAAGCGACTAAACCACACCAGCGCCAGGCCCAGTGCGATAAGCATCAGCAGCAGAGGAAGGGGAAGCATCATGCCCCCAATGTATTTTTTCAGGGTAAAAAGCATCCTTTTTGGTTCCTTTTTTGACCATACAGCAGGCGATTACCTGTGATCTTACACCAGAGAGGTTCATTCTCCGCCCGGGTATGACAAAATAGCGGTTTTGCTGTTAGCGAGTGGAACTCTCCCAATGCGGGATCGCAATTTTGATGACATCGCGGAAAAGTTTTCGCGCAACATTTATGGCACCACCAAAGGTCAGCTACGGCAGACGATCCTCTGGCAGGATCTGGACAAGCTGCTCGCTGATTTCGGTGACCGCAAGTTGCGCGTGCTGGATGCCGGTGGCGGGGAAGGCCAGACTGCCATTCTGATGGCGCAGCGGGGTCATCACGTCACGCTTTGCGATTTGTCCGCTGAGATGGTTGCGCGCGCGCAACGTGCGGCAGAAGAGAAAGGTGTGAGCGACAACATGCATTTTATACATTGCGCCGTTCAGGACATCCCGCAGCATTTGGAAACTCAGGTTGATCTGATATTGTTTCATGCTGTGCTCGAATGGGTGGCCGAACCGCAAGCGGTCTTAAAAACGCTGTGGTCGATGCTGTGCCCTGGCGGTGCGTTATCGCTGATGTTCTACAATGCAAATGGCCTGCTGATGCGTAACGTACTGGTGGGCAATTTTGGCTACGTGCAGCAGGGTATGTATAAAAAGAAACGGCGCACGCTTTCACCGGATTTCCCGCGCGAACCGCAGCAGGTTTACGGCTGGCTGGAGGAGATCGGCTGGGAGATCACCGGTAAAACAGGCGTGAGGGTGTTTCATGATTATCTGCGTGATAAACAAAAACAGCATGACTGCTTAGATGCCTTAACAGAAATAGAAACGCGGTATTGCCGCCAGGAGCCTTACCTGAGCCTTGGCCGCTACATTCACGTCACCGCGCGCAAGCCGCAGAGCAAGGATAATCTATGAGTGAATTTTCCCAGACAGTCCCCGAACTGGTTGCCTGGGCCAGGAAAAATGATTTCTCCATCACGCTGCCGGTAGACCGTCTCTCTTTTCTGCTGGCGGTTGCTACGCTGAACGGCGAGCGTCTGGATGGAGAAATGAGCGAGGGTGAACTGGTGGATGCGTTCCGCCATGTCAGTGATGCGTTTGAGCAAACCAGCGAAACCATTAGCGTGCGTGCCAACAACGCGATCAACGATATGGTGCGTCAACGTCTGCTGAACCGCTTTACCAGCGAGCAGGCGGAAGGAAACGCCATTTATCGTCTGACGCCACTGGGCATTGGCATCACCGATTACTATATCCGCCAGCGCGAATTCTCCACGCTGCGCCTTTCTATGCAGCTGTCCATCGTGGCAGGCGAACTTAAGCGTGCCGCTGATGCGGCGGATGAAAACGGCGATGAGTTCCACTGGCACCGCAACGTCTATGCGCCATTGAAATATTCGGTGGCGGAAATTTTCGACAGTATCGACCTGACCCAGCGTCTGATGGACGAACAACAGCAGCAGGTGAAAGACGATATCGGTCAACTGCTGAATAAAGACTGGCGCGCGGCGATTTCCAGTTGTGAACTTTTGCTGTCAGAAACGTCCGGTACGCTGCGTGAATTGCAGGATACGCTGGAAGCGGCAGGCGATAAGCTTCAGGCCAACCTGCTGCGCATTCAGGATGCAACGCTGGCGCACGACGATCTGCATTTTGTCGATCGTCTGGTCTTTGATCTGCAAAGCAAACTCGACCGTATTATCAGCTGGGGCCAGCAGTCTATTGACTTGTGGATTGGCTACGATCGTCACGTGCATAAATTTATCCGTACCGCGATCGATATGGATAAAAACCGCGTCTTTGCCCAGCGTCTGCGTCAGTCGGTGCAAACCTATTTTGATGCACCATGGGCGCTGACTTACGCCAATGCCGATCGTCTGCTCGATATGCGTGACGAAGAGATGGCGCTGCGTGATGAAGAGGTGACAGGGGAACTGCCACCGGATCTCGAATACGAAGAATTCAACGAAATTCGCGAACAACTTGCAGCGATGATCGAAGAGCAGCTCGCGGTCTACAAAACCAGACAAGTGCCGCTGGATCTCGGGCTCGTGGTGCGCGACTATCTGGCGCAATATCCACGTGCGCGCCATTTCGATATTGCACGTATTGTTGTCGATCAGGCGGTTCGCCTGGGCGTAGCACAAGCAGATTTCACCGGCCTGCCGCCGAAATGGCAGCCGATTAACGATTACGGAGCCAAGGTACAGGCGCATGTCATTGACAAATATTGAACAAGTGATGCCAGTTAAGCTGGCACAGGCGCTGGCGAATCCGTTGTTTCCGGCGCTGGACAGCCAGCTGCGTGCCGGTCGTCACATTGGCCTTGACGAGCTGGATAATCACGCCTTTTTGATGGATTTCCAGGAGTACCTGGAAGAGTTTTACGCGCGCTATAACGTTGAACTTATCCGTGCGCCGGAGGGTTTTTTCTACCTGCGTCCGCGCTCTACAACGCTTATTCCCCGCTCAGTGCTTTCTGAGCTGGACATGATGGTCGGTAAAATTCTTTGCTATCTCTATCTCAGCCCGGAACGTCTGGCAAATGAAGGGATCTTTACCCAGCAGGAGCTTTACGACGAGCTGCTGTCGTTGGCAGATGAAAGCAAACTGCTCAAGCTGGTGAATAACCGCTCTACGGGGTCGGATCTCGATCGCCAGAAATTACAGGAAAAAGTTCGCTCTTCCCTGAACCGCTTGCGTCGTCTGGGTATGGTCTGGTTTATGGGCCATGACAGCAGCAAGTTCCGCATCACCGAATCCGTCTTCCGCTTTGGCGCAGATGTACGTGCGGGCGATGATGCCCGTGAAGCGCAGCTGCGCATGATCCGTGATGGTGAAGCGATGCCGGTGGAAAACCAATTGCAGCTCAATGAAGAGCATGAAGAGAACCAGGCGGATAGCGGGGAGGAAGAGTAATGATTGAACGCGGTAAATTTCGCTCACTAACGCTGATTAACTGGAACGGCTTCTTTGCCCGAACCTTCGATCTGGATGAGCTGGTTACGACGCTCTCCGGCGGTAACGGTGCGGGTAAATCCACGACCATGGCGGCGTTTGTCACAGCGCTTATCCCGGATTTAACGCTGCTGCACTTCCGTAATACCACCGAAGCAGGGGCAACAAGCGGCTCCCGTGATAAAGGTCTGCACGGTAAGTTGAAAGCTGGTGTCTGTTATTCCGTGCTGGACGTCATTAACTCCCGACACCAGCGTGTCGTTGTGGGTGTGCGTTTACAGCAGGTCGCCGGGCGCGACCGTAAAGTGGATATCAAACCTTTTGCGATCCAGGGGCTGCCAACGTCTGTGCAGCCGACCGCGCTGCTGACGGAAACACTGAACGAACGCCAGGCTCGCGTGCTGACGCTGCAAGAGCTAAAAGATAAGCTCGAAACTATCGAAGGCGTGCAGTTCAAGCAGTTCAACTCCATTACCGATTACCACTCGCTAATGTTCGACCTGGGCGTGGTGGCTCGTCGTCTGCGCACTGCGTCTGACCGTAGTAAATATTACCGTCTGATCGAAGCCTCGCTGTACGGCGGTATTTCCAGCGCCATTACCCGCTCCCTGCGCGACTACCTGTTGCCGGAAAACAGCGGCGTGCGTAAAGCCTTCCAGGATATGGAAGCGGCCTTGCGTGAAAACCGCATGACGCTGGAAGCCATTCGCGTTACTCAGTCCGATCGTGACCTGTTTAAACATCTGATCAGCGAAGCCACCAACTACGTGGCCGCAGATTACATGCGTCATGCTAACGAGCGGCGCGTGCATCTCGACCAGGCGCTTGAGTATCGTCGCGAACTGTTCACTTCCCGCAAACAGCTGGTGGCAGAGCAGTACAAACACGTTGAAATGGCGCGTGAGCTGGGCGAGCACAATGGTGCGGAAGGGGACCTGGAGGCCGATTATCAGGCAGCCAGCGATCACCTGAACCTGGTGCAGACTGCGCTGCGTCAGCAGGAAAAAATCGAGCGCTACGAAGCGGATCTCGATGAGCTGCAAATTCGTCTCGAAGAGCAAAATGAAGTGGTGGCCGAAGCCGCCGACATGCAGGAAGAAAACGAAGCCCGCGCCGAAGCTGCTGAACTGGAAGTGGATGAGCTGAAAAGCCAACTTGCCGATTACCAGCAGGCGCTGGATGTTCAGCAGACACGTGCAATTCAGTACACCCAGGCATTGCAGGCATTACAGCGTGCGAAAGAGCTGTGCCATCTGCCGGACTTAACGCCGGACAGCGCTGACGAATGGCTGGATACCTTCCAGGCGAAAGAGCAGGAAGCGACCGAAAAACTGCTGTCGCTCGATCAGAAAATGAGTGTGGCTCAGACGGCGCACAGCCAGTTTGAGCAGGCGTATCAACTGGTTGTGGCAATTAACGGCCCGCTGGCGCGTAACGAAGCCTGGGACGTTGCCCGCGAATTGCTGCGCGACGGCGTGAATCAACGCCATCTGGCTGAGCAGGTTCAGCCGCTGCGGATGCGTCTGAACGAACTGGAACAACGCCTGCGCGAACAGCAGGAAGCCGAGCGTCTGCTGGCCGATTTCTGCAAGCGTCAGGGCAAAAATTACGATATCGACTCTCTCGAGACGCTGCATCAGGAGCTGGAAGCACGTATTGCTGCGCTTTCCGACACCGTATCCAGCGCCAGCGAACAGCGTATGACGCTGCGCCAGGAGATGGAACAACTTCAGTCCCGCTCACAGACGCTGTTGCAGCGTGCACCAGTCTGGCTTGCGGCGCAAAGCAGCCTGAGCCAGCTCAGCGAGCAGTGCGGTGAAGAGTTTGCCTCCGGTCAGGAAGTCACCGAATATCTGCAACAACTGCTGGAGCGCGAGCGCGAGGCAATTGTTGAGCGTGATGAAGTCGGCGCACGCAAGCGTGATGTTGACGACGAAATCGAACGTTTAAGTCAGCCGGGTGGTGCGGAAGATGCACGCCTGAATACCCTGGCGGAACGTTTTGGCGGCGTGTTGTTGTCTGAGATTTACGACGATGTGGGTCTGGATGACGCGCCTTACTTCTCCGCGCTGTATGGCCCGTCACGTAATGCGATTGTTGTCCCGGATCTGTCGCTGATTGCCGATCAGCTCGCTGGCCTGGAAGATTGCCCGGAAGATCTCTATCTGATCGAAGGGGATCCGCAGTCGTTCGATGACAGCGTGTTCAGCGTTGATGAGCTGGAAAAAGCGGTAGTGGTGAAAATCGCTGACCGCCAGTGGCGTTATTCCCGCTTCCCTGAACTGCCATTGTTTGGCCGCGCAGCGCGTGAAAACCGCATCGAAAGCCTGCACGCCGAGCGTGAAGCGCTTTCTGAACGTTTTGCAACCCTGTCGTTTGACGTACAGAAAACGCAGCGTCTGCACCAGGCGTTCAGCCGCTTTATCGGTAGCCATTTGGCCGTTGCTTTTGACGCTGACCCGGAAGCCGAAATTCGCAAGCTCAGCACGCGTCGTGGCGAGCTGGAGCGTGCCATTGCCAATCATGAAAGTGATAACCAGCAGAGTCGTGCACAATTTGAGCAGGCGAAAGAGGGCGTTGCCGCGCTGAACCGCATTCTGCCGCGCCTGAACCTGCTGGCAGACGACACCCTTGCTGACCGTGTGGATGAAATTCAGGAACGCCTGGACGAAGCACAGGAAGCTGCGCGCTTTGTGCAGCAGCATGGCAATCAGCTGGCGAAGCTGGAGCCTGTTGTCTCGGTATTGCAGAGCGACCCTGAACAGTTTGAACAGTTAAAAGAAGATTACGCCTGGTCTCAGCAGGTGCAACGCGAAGCGCGTCAGCAGGCATTTGCGCTGACCGAAATCGTTCAGCGTCGTGCTCACTTTGGCTACTCTGATTCAGCAGAAATGCTGAGCGGCAACAGCGATCTTAACGAGAAACTGCGCCAGCGTCTTGAACACGCCGAAGCAGAGCGTACCCGTGCGCGTGAGGCGTTGCGTAGCCACGCCGCGCAGCTCAGCCAGTACAGCCAGGTCATGGCCTCGCTGAAAAGTTCGTTCGACACCAAGAAAGAGCTGTTAAACGACCTGCATAAAGAGCTTCAGGATATTGGCGTGCGTGCTGACAGCGGCGCCGAAGAGCGCGCGCGCATTCGCCGTGACGAGTTGCATGGCCAGCTCAGCAACAACCGCGCGCGTCGTAATCAGCTGGAAAAAGCATTGACCTTCTGCGAAGCCGAGATGGATAACCTGACCCGTCGTCTGCGTAAGCTGGAGCGCGATTACTTTGAGATGCGTGAGCAGGTGGTGACCGCGAAGGCGGGCTGGTGCGCGGTGATGCGTATGGTGAAAGACAATAACGTTGAACGTCGTCTGCACCGTCGCGAGCTGGCTTATCTTTCCGCGGACGAACTGCGCTCTATGTCGGATAAGGCATTGGGGGCACTGCGTCTGGCGGTGGCGGATAACGAACACCTGCGCGATGTGCTGCGTATGTCGGAAGATCCAAAACGTCCTGAGCGTAAAATTCAGTTCTTCGTGGCCGTTTACCAGCACCTGCGCGAGCGTATTCGTCAGGATATCATCCGTACCGACGATCCGGTTGAGGCCATCGAACAGATGGAAATCGAGCTGGGCCGTCTGACGGAAGAGCTGACCTCACGTGAGCAGAAGCTGGCGATCAGCTCCCGCAGCGTGGCGAACATTATTCGTAAGACTATCCAGCGCGAGCAGAACCGTATTCGTCAGCTGAACCAGGGGCTGCAAAGCGTATCCTTTGGCCAGGTGAACAGCGTGCGCCTGAACGTGAACGTGCGTGAAGCCCACTCCACGCTGCTGGATGTATTGTCTGAACAGCACGAGCAGCATCAGGATCTGTTCAACAGTAACCGCCTGACCTTCTCAGAAGCGCTGGCGAAGCTGTATCAGCGCCTGAATCCGCAGATCGATATGGGTCAACGTACCCCGCAAACCATCGGTGAAGAGCTACTGGATTACCGTAACTACCTGGAAATGGAAGTTGAGGTTAACCGTGGTTCAGACGGCTGGTTGCGTGCGGAATCTGGCGCACTCTCTACCGGTGAAGCTATCGGTACAGGTATGTCGATTCTGGTGATGGTTGTTCAGAGCTGGGAAGATGAAGCGCGTCGTCTGCGCGGCAAAGATATCTCTCCATGTCGTCTGCTGTTCCTTGATGAAGCGGCACGTCTTGATGCCCGCTCCATTGCCACGCTGTTTGAGCTCTGCGATCGTCTGGATATGCAGCTTATCATTGCAGCGCCTGAGAACATCAGCCCGGAAAAAGGCACAACCTATAAGCTGGTGCGTAAAGTGTTCCAGAACAGCGAACACGTACACGTGGTCGGATTGCGTGGTTTTGCGCCGCAGCCGCCGGAGTCGTTGCCAGGAACGGCTGACGCGTCATAACGCGTTTTGTTACAAAGGGCGGCGCAGAAGCGCCGCTTTTTTTATTCACTTAACTTGAGCTTACGGCTGCGTTATCTTTAAACTTCTTTACATAAGGTAAGGCAACACTATTTATGCCTTCCTATACTGAAGAAAAGCCCCAACGTGATGGGCATGTCGTAAGAAAACAGGGGGCAAGGGATGTTGCTAAAGAAAATTCGTGGTCGTCAGCTGTCTGCACTGAGTTTGTGCCTGGCAGTGATGTTTGCTCCACTGTTTAGCGCTCAGGCTGATGAGCCTGAAATTGTGCCGACTGACAGCTCTGCAACGACAGGCGCGCAGCCAACGTCGTTGTCTCAGCCGCTGGAGCAATCTCCGGCGACGGCGATCATGGCCGGTATTAAGCCGTTGCCAGAAGGCATGAACATTGAAACACTTCAGCAACAGCTTCTGACGGGGCTACCTTCAGGTTACAAACCTGCGTATCTCAACCAACTGACGCTGCTCTATGCTGCACGCGACATGAAGCCCATGTGGGACAATCGCGATGCGGTTCGTGCTTTCCAGCAACAGCTGGCAGAGGTGGCTATCGCCGGTTTCCAGCCACAATTCACCGCCTGGGTTGAACTGCTGACCGATCCGTCTGTGACCGGCCAGGCACGTGACATCGTGCTGTCAGATGCCATGATGGGCTACCTTCAGTTTGTCGCCGGAATTCCGGTCAATGGTAATCGCTGGCTCTACAGCGACAAGCCTTACAAGCTGGCAACCCCCGCTTTATCGGTGATTAACCAGTGGCAATTGTCTCTGGATAACGGCAATTTGCCGGGCTTTATTGCAAGCCTGGCCCCTGCGCATCCGCAATATGGCACTATGCATCAGTCATTGCTTACGCTGGTGTCTGACACCCGTCCGTGGCCGCAGCTACGTGGCGCAGGCTCATTGCGGCCGGGGCAGTGGAGCAGTGATGTGCCTGCTTTGCGAGAAATTCTCCGGCGCTCCGGTATCCTGGATGGCGGACCAAAAATTGCTTTACCCGGTGACGACCCACAGAGCGTAGTCGTAAGCCCGTCCGCACCTGCAAAAGTGAAAAACGTGCAGGTAATCAGTGATAAACCGGCTGCTTACGATCGCGAGCTGGTGGCTGCCGTTAAGCAATTCCAGGCCGCACAGGGGCTGGGTGCCGACGGTGTTATTGGACAATCAACGCGCGACTGGCTGAACGTCACCCCGGCACAGCGAGCAGGCGTGCTGGCGCTGAATATCCAGCGTCTGCGCTTGCTGCCAGGCACATTATCGACTGGCATTATGGTGAACATTCCGGCGTACTCGCTGGTTTATTACCAGAACGGCAGCGAAGTGCTGGCTTCCCGCGTGATTGTGGGTCGCCCGGACCGTAAAACGCCAATGATGAGCAGCGCCCTGAATAACGTCGTGGTTAACCCGCCGTGGAATGTACCGCCAACGCTTGCCCGTAAGGATATCCTGCCCAAATTGTGGAATGACCCAGGCTATCTGGAACGTCATGGTTATACCGTAATGCGCGGCTGGAACAGCAAAGAGGCGATTGACCCTTACATGGTTGACTGGTCAACCATTACGGCGTCTAACCTGCCGTTCCGTTTCCAGCAGGCACCTGGCGCGCATAATTCGCTTGGGCGTTACAAATTCAACATGCCAAGTTCGGAAGCGATTTATCTGCACGACACGCCAAACCACAACCTGTTCCAGAAAGATACCCGCGCGCTCAGCTCTGGTTGCGTTCGCGTCAATAAAGCCTCTGAACTTGCGAATATGCTGTTGCAGGATGCGGGCTGGAACGATACGCGGATATCCGATGCGCTGAAACAAGGAGATACACGCTACGTTAATATTCGACACAATATTCCGGTTAATCTTTACTATCTGACCGCGTTTGTTGGCGAAGATGGGCGTACCCAGTATCGTACAGATATTTACAATTACGATCTCACCGCGCGATCGGGTGCACAAATTTTGCCAAAAGCTGAACAATTAATCAGGTAAATGAAGTAGTTCGGGAAAATTGATTGTCGTAAGTTATGGTGAATGCGTGGCAATATGGCTGTAGGCCGCGTGTTTACTGGGGTTGGGCGCCTTGACGTAGGTTGTTTTGCCAGTTAAGGTGCCCTTCGTGCGCTAAGCATATATACGATAAACATTGACCTGTAGACCTGATTATCATGGACAAATTTGACGCTAATCGCCGCAAACTGCTGGCGTTAGGTGGTGTTGCGCTTGGCGCAGCGGCCATCTTGCCTACGCCAGCATTTGCCACCCTCTCGACACCTCGTCCGCGTATTTTAACGCTCAACAATCTGCATACTGGTGAGTCGCTTAAAGCGGAATTTTTCGATGGCAGAGGCTATATTCAGGATGAATTAGCAAAACTAAACCATTTTTTCCGTGATTTCCGCGCGAATAAAATAAAAGCCATCGATCCTGGATTATTTGATCAGCTTTTCCGCCTCCAGGGCCTGCTCGGAACCAGCAAGCCTGTGCAACTCGTTTCCGGTTATCGCTCTCTTGATACCAACAATGAATTGCGCGCCCGTAGCCGTGGGGTAGCCAAAAAAAGCTATCACACTAAAGGACAGGCGATGGATTTTCATATTGAAGGCGTTTCGTTAGCCAATATTCGCAAAGCTGCGTTATCTATGCGTGCAGGTGGTGTAGGATATTACCCCAGCAGCAACTTTGTGCATATTGATACCGGGCCCGTTCGGCACTGGTAATAACGAAATACAGGAGCAGTATGAACTATCGTATTATTCCGGTTACCGCGTTCTCCCAGAACTGTTCATTAATCTGGTGTGAGCAAACCAAACTGGCCGCGCTTGTCGATCCCGGTGGTGACGCCGAGAAAATCAAGCAAGAAGTCGCAGCGTCGGGTGTGACGCTGATGCAGATTTTGCTGACCCATGGTCATCTTGATCATGTGGGGGCTGCGGCGGAGCTGGCGCAACACTACGGTGTGCCGGTGATTGGCCCGGAAAAAGAAGATGAGTTCTGGCTGCAAGGGTTACCTGCCCAAAGCCGCATGTTTGGCCTTGATGAGTGTCAACCTCTGACACCCGATCGCTGGCTAAACGAAGGGGAGAGCGTTACCGTAGGGAATGTGACTTTACAGGTGTTGCATTGTCCGGGGCATACGCCAGGTCATATCGTCTTCTTTGATGATAAATCGCGTTTGCTGATTTCCGGTGATGTGATTTTCAAAGGTGGCGTAGGACGCAGCGACTTCCCGCGCGGTGACCACGGTCAGCTGATTCAGTCGATTAAACAGAAATTATTGCCGCTGGGCGATGATGTGACGTTTATTCCTGGACATGGCCCGATGTCGACGCTGGGTTACGAGCGTATACACAACCCGTTCCTCCAGGATGAAATGCCTGTCTGGTAAGCCAGATTAAATAAAAAAAGCCTGCATGATGCAGGCTTTTTTATTGGTCGGGTGCGTGAAAACATCACCCGACGGATTGTTACAGCACAGCGACAATCGCTTCGCACAGCGGCGCCATGTTGTCTGGTGTCATGCCGGCAACGTTAACACGGCCTGAAGCCACCGCGTAAACGCCAAACTCTTCACGCAGACGCAGAACCTGTTCTTTGGTCAGGCCGCTGAAAGAGAACATGCCGTTCTGTTTGATAATAAAGCTGAAGTCGCGGTCAGCGCCTTTCTCAGCCAGGGTGTTCACAAACAGCAGACGCATACGCTGGATGCGCTGGCGCATATCGTTCAGCTCTTGTTCCCAGATTGCACGCAGGGCGTCGTTGCTCAGGATGGTCGCGACCACCGATGCACCGTGCGCTGGTGGGTTAGAGTAGTTAGCGCGGATCACAGACTTCATCTGGCTGAATGCGCGATCAACAGTTTGCTCATCAGCGGAAACCAGCGTACATGCACCTACACGCTCGTTGTACAGGCCGAAGTTCTTGGAGTAGGAGCTTGCAACAATCAGTTCCTGATGCACAGCAGCGAAGGCACGCAGGCCTTCAGCATCTTCTTCCAGACCACGGGCAAAGCCCTGGTATGCGAAGTCGAACAGCGGCAGCCAACCTTTTTCAACGGACAGTTTAGCCAGTTGTTCCCACTGTTCCAGCGTAGGATCGATACCCGTTGGGTTATGGCAGCAGCCGTGGAACAGCACCACGTCTCCAGCTTGCGCTTCGCTCAGGCTGGCCAGCAGGCCGTCGAAGTCGAGAGAGTGTTTTGCCGCGTCGTAGTAAGCGTATTCACACACTTCCAGACCCGCAGAGTTAAACACGCTTTTGTGGTTCGGCCAGCTTGGATTGCTAACCCACACACGTTTAACAGAGGTATTTTTTGCCAGGAAATCCGCCGCAACACGCAGCGCGCCAGTACCGCCAGGGGTCTGCGCAGTGCGGGCACGCTTATCGGTCACGATCGCGTTGCCTTTTCCGAACAGCAGTTCCTGAGTGCAACGACCAAATTCAGGGATACCATCAATACCGAGGTAGTTTTTGGTGGTTTCGTTTTCCAGCAGATACTGCTCAGCTTTTTTAACGCTGGTCAGTACCGGAGTCTTGCCGGTTTCATCTTTATATACACCAATACCCAGGTTGATTTTGCCAGGGCGGTCATCGGCACGAAACAGATCGGCCAGGCCCAGAATTGGGTCGGCAGGAGCGGCGGTAATGTTCTCAAACATGACGAAGTTCCATTGTGATTACAGGAGTGAAATCCGCTATCAGGTTAACGGTAGATTTACAAAATGCCAACCGTTTGCGACAAAAAGCGTGCGGCTTTTCAAAAGTCGCCATTATTTACTATCAGACATAAAAAAACAGGGCCGAAGCCCTGTTTCTTAAGCATAGAACAAAGTGGTGTACTGATTAGAACTGGTAGGTCACAGCCATTGCAACCTGGTCGTCTTTACCGTTCACGATACCAACGTTACGAGAGTAAGAGGTGTCGTCGATCAGGTTCAGCTGGTAGTCAACATAAACGTTGAAGTTTTTGTTGAAGTAGTAAGTTGCACCCAGTTCAACAAATTTCTGCAGGTCAGCATCGCCGCCATTGAAGGTGCCACGCTGAGACAGGTTTTTACCTTTAGACTGAACGTAAGACACGGAAGGACGCAGACCGAAGTCGAACTGGTACTGAGCGATCACTTCGAAGTTCTGAGTTTTGTTCGCGAATGAACCGTCAGCTTCACGAGTCATGTTGCGGGTTTCAGCATAGGTGGTTGCCAGGTAGATGTTGTTAGCATCGTATTTAGCACCAACAGCCCATGCTTCAGCTTTGTCGCCTTTGCCGTCAGCAGTCTGAAGGTTGGTACGGTCAGAGTTGCTGTATGCACCGATCAGACCGAAGCCTTCACCGAATTCGTAACCAACAGAGGTACCGAAGCCATCACCGTTAGCGGTTTTAACGTCAGTACGGTCGTTTTTACCCTGATACTGCAGGCCCAGGCTCAGACCATCAACCAGACCGAAGAAGTCGGTGTTGCGGTAGGTCAGAACGCCAGTAGTACGGCCAGTCATGAAGTTATCAGAGTAGTTAGCCCAGGTCATACCGGAGAAAGAAGGTGCCATATCGGTCAGACCTTCTACATCGTATACGATACCGTAGTTACGGCCGTAGTCGATAGAACCAGCATCACCTGCTTTCAGGCCAGCGAACGCCAGACGGGTACGCTGAGTCTGGTTGCTTTCTGCCTGGCTTGCCAGAGCACGGTATTCCCACTGACCGTAACCAGTCAGTTGGTCATTGATTTGAGTTTCGCCTTTGAAACCGATCTGTGCATAGGTGTTGTCGCTGCTGTCGGTGTTGTCACCAGAGGTAACGAAGTCATGCTCACCAACAACTTTCCCATACAGATCCAGTTTGTTGCCGTTTTTGTTATAGATTTCTGCAGCGTTAGCTGCACCGGCTACCAGCAGAGCAGGGATAACCACTGCCAGGATATTGCGCTTCATCATTATTTATTACCCTCATTGGTTTTTTTATGACACTCGCCACTGCCGTCAATAAATTCTGTCAATAAATATTTCCGGAACTATTGATGAGAGTTTGGTGTCTTTATGTATCTGACAGGCATCTTTCCATTCATAGAACCGTTTCGCTAGCCTGAAAATGCTACAATTCTAAAGATTGAGTAACAAAAAGAAATAATGTGTAAGAGTTTGTGTATTTTAAGGAACTTTGTGAACCACCTCAAATTTCAGAACTGATTGGCTAATTAAAAGCCTGGTTCATTCCTATGTATATGAATTGCTTATGCTTAATTTGGATAAAGGCAATTCATATAAACAGAAGTTAAACGACTCGTTTTTTCTTATGACCGCTATCAGCCTTCTGGATGGCTGTAAATGTGGTTGAAATTTGTGCTAAAGCATCAGAAATGCATTAAGCGCAATAAGAGTGTGGTTTATTTTTTGTTCACAGATATTTCGTGGAAACAAAACGTAACAGGTAGAGGTTATGACGGGGTTGTAGTTTAAAGATGCTGACTTTCAACTGACGAAAACTGACAAAGCAGAATAAAATAATGGCCAGCAATTGCTGGCCATTTTAATTAACGCGGAATTAGAAGCTTGCGTTACGCGGGGTACGCGGGAATGGAATCACGTCACGCACGTTCTGAACGCCGGTCACGTAAGCGATCAGACGCTCGAAGCCCAGACCGAAACCTGAGTGAGGCACGGTACCGTAACGACGCAGGTCGCGATACCAGCTGTAATCAGCCGGGTTCAGGCCCATCTCTTCCATACGGGCATCCAGCACGTCCAGACGCTCTTCACGCTGAGAGCCACCGATGATTTCACCGATGCCCGGTGCCAGCACGTCCATCGCAGCAACGGTTTTACCGTCTTCGTTAAGGCGCATGTAGAAGGCCTTAATGTCTTTCGGATAGTTTTTAACAACTACCGGTGCTTTGAAGTGCTTCTCTGCCAGGTAACGCTCATGCTCGGAAGAGAGATCGACGCCCCAGTAAACCGGGTTCTCGAACGTCTCGCCGCATTTTTCGAGGATGGCAACCGCGTCGGTGTAATCCACCTGCGCGAAGTCAGCCGAAACAAAACGCTCCAGACGGGCAACAGCGTCGTTATCCACACGCTCGGCGAAGAATTTCATGTCGTCAGCGCGTTCTTCCAGAACCGCTTTGAACACGTACTTCAGCATCGCTTCTGCCAGACCCGCAACATCGTTCAGGTCAGCAAACGCCACTTCTGGCTCCAGCATCCAGAATTCCGCCAGGTGACGGCTGGTGTTGGAGTTTTCCGCACGGAAGGTTGGGCCGAAGGTGTAGATCTTAGACAGCGCACAGGCGTAAGTTTCGCCGTTGAGCTGGCCGGACACCGTCAGGAAGGCCTCTTTGCCGAAGAAATCTTTGTCGTAATCGATTTTGCCTTCAGGCGTTCGTGGCAGGTTTTCCATATCCAGCGTGGATACGCGGAACATCTCGCCTGCGCCTTCGGTATCGGAGGCAGTAATCAGCGGGGTAGAGACCCAGAAGTAACCCTGCTCGTCAAAGAAACGATGGAGCGCTTGCGCCAGCGTATGACGAACACGAGCAACCGCACCAATCAGGTTGGTACGCGGACGCAGGTGCGCCACTTCACGCAGATACTCGATGCTGTGGCGTTTTGCCGCCATCGGATAAGTATCCGGGTCTTCAACCCAGCCGGTCACTTCAATGGCAGAGGCCTGGATTTCAAAGCTCTGGCCCTGACCCGGAGAGGCAACCACAACGCCTGTCACGATAACGGAGCAACCTGTGGTCAGGTGCAGGACGTCATCATTGTAATTGGGCAGAGAATTATTAATGACGGCCTGTACAGGATCAAAGCAGGAACCGTCATAGACGGCAAGGAAGGAGATGCCAGCTTTAGAATCTCGGCGAGTACGCACCCATCCGCGCACGGTGACTTCTTGGTCAACGGCGACGCGGCCCTGGAGTACGTCGGCTACAGGCACAACGCTCATAATATTCTCTCTGTTAATAGTCGGAAAAAATAGACACTTGTCCACCCTTATGGGGGGGATATCTATGTTACCTGGCATCTGCCATCAGACAAGCAGATTTCGCAGTCAAAAGAGAAGAAATCGGAAATAATTGTGTCGCGGGCCCGCCGCTTTCCTTTCATCCCAGCCTTTCACGCACATTACTCGATGACCACCGTCATTTCCTGCTTCGCATTTTGCATCGATACGATGGTGCGAAAGGACTTTATATTCCCGGATGCGAAAAACAGTTCCCGGGTCAGGGCCTCATACTCCGCCATATCGCGGACGTTCATCACCAACAGGAAATCGAAATCCCCGGTAACGTAGTAGACCTGCTGTACCTGAGCACAGCTAACAAACCGTTGCTTGTCTTCCTCCAGCAGGTCGAGTCGTTCATTCTCAATGGTGACCTGAACCATGATGGTGATCGGACGGCCTACCTTACTGGCGTCGACCACACTGACCGTATTTTTAATGATGCCGGCCTCTTCCAGCGCCGCTATCCGCCGATTGACCGCCGAAGGTGACAGGCTGACACGATCGGCGATTTCCCGTTGTGAAAGGCGATGATTACGCTGTACCAGCGTGAGGATTTTCTTATCCCAGGTGTCCAGTTTCATTCTATTTGCGGCCCTGAAAGCATGTGATCGGCCTCACTAATGCAATTTTGTTGCAACAAAATGGTAAATGAGGGTGAAAGTTGCGTATTGCCGGACAATTTTGCGCCATTTAATCGTCGGGCGCAGTGTACCATCTCAGGCAGTGGGAAAGCGTTAAATCGCTCCAGGAAGTCACCCCACCATTATCTGAACACGTTTATTCGACCATTTCTTAACTGGCCGCGCGGATCTCTGCGCCTGAAATTGGGTGGAGTGGGTCGTGGATTAATTCATCGTCTCAGGACGATAGGGATATAAAGGTGCATTTATGACGGACACGATTAAATATCAACTTAATGCCAGGCGCCAGCCCTACGGACAGGGCGCAGACCTCTCCTTGCTCAATGAGCGCACTGGCAATGAGGTGCTGGCATTTCATCAGAAATTCCCTGACTACCGGGTGACACCACTGCGTAAGCTGAGCTTTTTAAGCCAGCGGCTGGGACTGGGATCGCTGCATATTAAGGACGAAGCACAGCGATTTGGCCTGAATGCCTTCAAGGGGCTGGGCGGCTCTTATGCCATGGGGAAATATCTCGCCAGCCAGCTTGGGCGCGATATTAATACATTGAGCTTTGCCGACCTGAATTCACCGGAAATGAAAGCGCGCATCAAAGATATCGTGTTTGTGACGGCCACTGATGGCAATCACGGGCGCGGTGTGGCCTGGGCGGCGGAGCAGCTTGGGCTGCGGGCAGTGGTCTATATGCCGAAAGGATCATCGCTGGTGCGGGCACAGAATATTCGTCAACACGGCGCCGAGTGCACCATAACCGAACTGAACTATGACAATACCGTGCGGCTGGCCAATAAAATGGCCAAAGAGCAGGGCTGGGTATTGCTCCAGGATACCGCCTGGCAGGGCTACGAACAGATCCCAACCTGGATTATGCAAGGCTATATGACCCTCGCCGTTGAAGCCTGGGAGCAGTTGGCGCAGAGCGGAGCCTCACGACCGACGCATCTCTTTTTGCAGGCGGGTGTTGGATCTTTCGCGGGCAGCATCATGGGTTATTTTGTCGAAAAAATGCAGCACCTGGCGCCGACCATCGTCATTGTCGAACCGCATAAAGCGAACTGCCTGTACCGCTCGGCAACCATCAACGACGGGCAACCGCACAGTGTCGGCGGTGACATGTCGACCCTGATGGCCGGGCTTGCCTGCGGTGAACCCAACATCACCAGCTGGCCGATGCTACGTGACCATGCCACCTGTTTTATCTCCGCTGACGACCATCTTGCCGCCAACGGGATGCGTTTGCTGGCCGCGCCACGTCCGCGAACAGACGAACCCTTTATCTCTGGCGAGTCCGGGGCCATTGGTACGGGTGTGCTTTATGCGCTCAT
Organism: Enterobacter sp. C4G1; assembly: GCF_052886895.1. NCBI lineage: Bacteria > Pseudomonadati > Pseudomonadota > Gammaproteobacteria > Enterobacterales > Enterobacteriaceae > Enterobacter > Enterobacter sp. C4G1. The sequence continues at coordinate 2,721,798 of NZ_JBQVVV010000001.1, forward strand.
GACCCGGCCTGAATACCGTGAGCTGGCCGAATCACTGCGCCTGAATGCGGATGCCCATGTCCTGCTTATCAGCACCGAAGGAGACACATCCCCGGATGTCTATGAAGACATCGTCTGGTTTGGTCGTAATGGCTAACCGCTAACGGCAATAACAAGAGGGCAATCTTACCTACCCTACACGCCCTCGGTATGACACGCGTTCTGACAATAAAACATACGCGATAACGCGAAATGCAAAGAGAGAACATGACCGATGAATACTGAAAATGCTGTTACAGAAAGAGAATATTGCGACGCCGAAAAATGGCATAACGAAGATACCGTATGGGTTCTGGGCCTGTTCGGGACGGCCATTGGTGCCGGCGTGCTGTTTCTGCCAATTAATGCCGGGATCGGCGGTTTTTGGCCACTGCTTATCGTTTTTGCCCTCGCGTTTCCGATTACCTGGCTTGCTCACCGTGGGCTGGCGCGATTCATTTATGCGTCAAACACGCCCGAAAGCAGCATTACCGATGTTATTGGAGAGCAATTCGGCGCGCTGGCGGGGAAGGTGTTTACCGTCATCTATTTCTTCGCCGTGTATACCATTTTGATTATGTATGCGGTGGCGCTTACCAATACGGCACTGAGCTTTATCACTCACCAGCTCGGGATGGCGGAACCCCCGCGGGCGCTTGTGTCCATTGTGCTTATTCTCGGGCTGATGTTGATTGTTCGAATGGGACAGCGGCTGATCATGCGGGTGATGAGCACCCTGGTTTATCCTTTTATTATCTCGCTGATATTTATGGCGCTGTTTTTGATACCGCACTGGAACGGCGCGATCCTGGACACCGTTAGCCTAAGCGCTATGGGGGAGGGCCATGGCATTTTACTGACGCTGTGGATGACCTTCCCGGTGCTGGTGATGTCGTTCAATCACTACCCGATTATTTCGCCGATGGTTGTACGCCAGAAACAGCGCTACGGCCTGGCGCTTGCAGAGCGGAAATGCGGTCAGATCCAGCGTTACGGCGTGCTGTTGATGACGGTAGTCGTGTTGTTTTTCGTTCTGAGCTGTGTGCTAAGCCTGTCACCTCAGCAACTGGCAGAGGCCAGGGCGCAGAATCTCTCTATTCTGTCATATCTCGCCAATCAGTTTGATACGCCCGTTATCGCCTGGCTCTCGCCGGTTATCGCTTTTGTCGCCATTACCAAATCCTTTCTGGGGCACTACATCGGTGCCTATGAGTCGCTGCGAGATGTGATCGTTGAGGCGGCGGCCACGAAAGGTAAAAAGCCAGATATCCGCTCGGTGAACACCGTTGTCCTGATTTTTATGATCCTGACATGCTGGTTCGCCGCCTATAAAAACCCAAGCATCCTCGGAATTATTGAGTGCATTAGCGGCCCGACGGGGGCAGCGATCCTGCTGCTGTTGCCGATGTACGCAATCCATAAATTACCGGTGCTGGCTCCGTATCGCGGAAAAGCCAGCAACATCTTTATCACCCTGATTGGGCTGATTACCGTATCTGCCATTTTTTACGGCATGTTCAAGTAACCACAATGAATAGCGAGATGTTTTATGAGTCATTATCTGCACATTAACGGCCAGCGGCTTATCGATTCTCTGTTCGCACTCGGCGAATGCGGCGCGCTGGAAGGCGGTGGCGTCTGCCGCCTTGCGGCAACGCCAGAAGATAAAGTCGGCAGGGACTTTGTTGTGTCCAGAATGAAAGCCCTGGGCCTGGCGGTCAGTATTGATGCTATCGGTAACGTCACAGGTATCTATGCCGGGGAAGAGGAATTACCGGTGGTGATGATGGGGTCGCACATTGATACCGTCGGCACTGGCGGACTATACGACGGAAACTATGGCGTGATGGCCGGGCTGGAAGTGATTGCCACGCTTCAGGAGGCTGGGATCCGCCCCCGGCGTCCGCTGGCCGTCACCTTCTTTACTAATGAGGAAGGTGTGCGCTTCCAGCCCGATATGATGGGCAGCGTTGTTTTTGCAGGTGAGTATCCTCTTGAGCAGGCCCTGGCGGCCAAAGACCGCGATGGCGTGACGCTTGACGAGGCATTACGTGAAATTGGCTATAAAGGTGAACGTGAGCCTGGCGATCTGTCGGTAGATAGCTACGTGGAACTGCATATTGAGCAGGGACCTATCCTTGATAAGGAGGGCATTCATATTGGTGTGGTCACCGGTGTGCAGGGGATTTCGTGGCAGGAACTGACGCTGACCGGTGTGTCTAATCACGCGGGCACCACACCGATGTCCATGCGTCGTGATGCCGGACTGGCAGCAGCGAAAATCGCCGTTTATGCCCGCGAACTGGCACTGAGCCTCGGTGGCGATCAGGTTTCAACCGTAGGGCACATCAGTGTCAAACCCAATCTGATTAACGTCATCCCTAACCATGTGGTGATGTCAGTGGATTTACGCAATACGGATAACAACATCTTAGCGTTGGCGGAAAAACGGCTCGCCGAGTTTGTCGCGAAAACGGCGCAAGAAGAGGGCGTTGCGATAACCAGCCGTTCGCTGGTGCGGTTTAATCCGGTCATTTTTGCTGATGAAATTGTGAATGCCGTGGAAGGCGAGGCCAGACGCCAGGCGCTGAGCTGGCGCCGCCTGCCGAGCGGCGCAGGGCACGATGCACAGTTTATGGCCTCCGTTTGCCCCTCCGGGATGATTTTCGTCCCCTGCGTTGACGGCATCAGCCATAACGTTAAAGAACACAGTGAAGCTAAAGACCTGATCGCTGGCGCGAACGTGCTGCTACAGGTGGTATTACAACGCGCACAGCGCACGGCATAACCTTTACAGGAGTAATGTATGGATCAGGAACAGCTAAAACAGCAGCTCATTGCATGGCGTCATCATCTCCATGCCAACCCGGAAAGCGCCTTTGAAGAGGTAAAAACCGCGCAGTTTATCGCCGAAAAACTCGAGGCGATGGGGATTGAGGTCCATCGCAATATTGGCCGGACCGGGTTGGTGGGTGTGCTCAGATGCGGTGACGGTCAGGGCGTCATCGCGATCCGTGCTGACATCGACGCCATTCAACTGACGGAGCAGGGCGAGCTGTCTTATCGTTCTGACACCGCTGAGCGGATGCATGGTTGCGGACATGACGGCCATACCTGTATTGCGCTGGGTGCGGCGCAATTGCTGCTACAGCGGCAGAATTTTAACGGTACTGTCTGCTTTGTTTTCCAGCCTGCCGAAGAGCCTGGCTATGGTGCGAAGGCAATGATGGATGATGGCCTCATTGAGCGCTTTGGCATTGAGGAGATCTACGGCCTTCATAATATGCCGGGTATGAAAGCCGGTACCATCGCCACACGGGTGGACGGCATTATGGCCAGCGAAGACAACTTTATTATTCGCATTAAGGGGCAGGGCGCACATGCTGCCCGGCCGCATATGGCGAAAGATCCGCTGGTGATTGCCGCGGAGATCATTCTGGCGCTGCAAACCATTGTTTCGCGTAATGTTGACCCGAACGTCCCGGCCGTTATCTCGTGTACAGAGCTGCATACCGACGGTATTCGTAATGCGATCCCGACTCATGTTGAAATCAAGGGCGATACGCGCAGTTATTCAGCAGACGTACAGGCTCTGCTGGAAGAGCGGATGCGCACCCTCAGTGAAGCCATTTGTGCAATGAATGGTGCGCAATGCGAGTTTAGCTACACCCATGAATTTGCGCCGACGGTGAACTGGCAGCAATGTGTGGATGTGGCTGTGAATGCGGCGGTAAACGTTGTGGGCGCAGAGCGTGTTGAGGGTAATGTTGCGCAGATGATGATCTCAGAGGATTTTGGCGCTTTCCTGCAAAAAATCCCCGGTTGCTTTATTTTTTTAGGAAACGGCGATGCATCGGATCCACGGGGAAATATGCCGCTTCACAATGCCTGCTATGACTTCAATGACGAGATTTTACTCACTGGCGCGGAATATTTTGCCGAAGTTATCAGAACCCGGTTGCCGCAGTAAGTAAAAGAGGAATAAAAAAAGCGCCTGTAATGGGCGCTTTTTTTTGAGGAATCAACTGGCCTTTTTAATCACGGGTAGGTCGAAGGCCTCACGCAACGCACGCACAAATGCCTTGTCGTGACAGATGGTTTTGCCCGGGCTGTCGGAGAGTTTCGCTACCGGCTTGCCGTTACATTCCACCAGTTTAATGACAATGTTCAGAGGTTTCACCTGGGGAATGTCACAGGTTAAACGGGTGCCAATACCGAAGCTCAGGTTAACCCTGGAAGAAAAATGACGATAAAGCTCGACCGCTTTGGCTAAATCCAGATTATCGGAAAAGACCAATACCTTGCTCATCGGGTCGATACCCAGTTTTTCGTAATGGGCAATGGCCTTCTCACCCCATTCCACCGGATCCCCGGAATCATGGCGTAAGCCCTGGTAGCGCGTAGCAAATTCTGGCCCAAAATCGCGCAGGAAGGCATCCATCGTAATGCAGTCGGTCAACGCGATCCCCAGCTGGTCTGGATACTCTTCCAGCCATGCCGCCAGTGCAGCACGCTGGCTGGTAGCCAGGTCCGGGCTAATCTGTTGATGTGCCTGGAACCATTCGTGCGCCTGGGTACCCATCGGCGTCAGATTCAGGCGGCGTGCCAGATCGTAATTACTGGTGCCAACGAACCAGGACTCCTGTTGCAAACGCTTAACGATGGCCTGCTGCACTTCGCGGGAGAAACGACGGCGCGTACCAAAATCCATCAGGCGGAAGCGGGACATATCCAGCCCTTCAGTCAGCTGCGAGAACTCAACGAGTTTGTTTTCCAGCGACGCGACGGCCTGTTCAACGCCTGTTTCGGGCGAGCGGTAGCGGTGGGCGAGCTCACTGATCACTGCCAGCAGCGGCACTTCCCACATAATCACTTCACGCCATGGGCCTTCCAGGCGGATGTTCAGCTTACCGTTATCGTTGGTGACAGTCACCTGCGCCGGGTTATAGCGGAAATCACGCAGCCAGTTCAGATAGTCGGCTTTGAAGAAGGGGAGGCCAGAAAGCCACTGGTATTCATCGTCCCGCAGAGCCAGATGCTGCATAGCATCGACCTGTTCACGAATGGAATCTGCGTAGATACCCAGCAAGTCGTCGCCCCGGCAGCGAAACTCCGCCGCAACATGAACATCATAATAATGGTGGAAAACGGCTTGCTGCATATGCAGTTTATACGCATCGGTATCCAGCAACGTATGCAGAACAGGAGAAGCGAATTGAGTCATAGGTGCGCAGTAGCATCCTCTCACAGGAGCGTTTAGTACAATAAACAACTACAGAAACCGCTGGAGTATACCTTGTTTAGCGATTTATTGAACCCCGATCACAACATAAGCTGTAGTTATGGTCGAGGGCATTTCGTGCCCCGTGTTATAAAAATGTAGCAAAAAAGGGCTTTGCACCTGAAAAGATAAACATTCTGCATAGCGCGTTTTACACAACAGGAATATATTGAATCGTTACTCGACAAACGATGCATAAGGTTTTCTATGACACAACAGCCACAAGCCAAATACCGCCACGACTATCGTGCGCCGGATTACCTGATTAGCGATATCGATCTGACTTTTGACCTGGATGCCAATAAAACCGTGGTAACGGCGGTAAGCCAGGTCACGCGCCAAAGCGCGACCGCAGTACCGCTGCGTCTTGATGGTGAAGACCTGACGCTGGTATCCCTGCATATTAATGACGAAGCCTGGACTGACTATAAAGAAGAAGGCAACCAGTTGGTCATTAACAACCTGCCGGAACATTTTACGCTGCGCATCGTGAATGAGATCAGCCCTGCGGCCAATACCGCGCTGGAAGGGCTTTACCAGTCGGGCGTGGCGCTGTGTACGCAGTGCGAAGCGGAAGGTTTCCGTCACATCACCTGGTATCTGGACCGCCCGGACGTGCTGGCGCGCTTTACGACCAAAATTATCGCCGATAAAACCCTTTATCCGTTCCTGCTCTCTAACGGTAATCGCGTGGGTGAAGGCGAGCTGGAAAACGGCCGTCACTGGGTGCAGTGGCAGGATCCATTCCCGAAACCATGCTACCTGTTTGCGCTGGTCGCGGGGGATTTCGACGTCCTGCGCGATACCTTCAAAACCCGTTCTGGCCGCGATGTAGCGCTGGAGCTGTTTGTTGACCGTGGCAACCTTGACCGCGCGCCGTGGGCGATGACTTCGCTTATCAACTCGATGAAGTGGGACGAAGAGCGCTTTGGCCTCGAATACGATCTCGACATCTATATGATCGTTGCCGTCGACTTCTTTAATATGGGCGCGATGGAGAATAAAGGTCTGAATATCTTTAACTCCAAATACGTGCTGGCGCGTACCGATACCGCAACCGATAAAGATTATCTCGATATCGAACGCGTGATTGGTCATGAGTACTTCCACAACTGGACCGGTAACCGTGTCACCTGCCGCGACTGGTTCCAGTTGAGCCTGAAAGAGGGTTTAACTGTCTTCCGCGACCAGGAGTTCAGCTCTGACCTGGGTTCACGCGCGGTTAACCGCATCAACAACGTGCGCACCATGCGCGGCCTGCAATTTGCAGAAGATGCCAGCCCAATGGCACACCCGATCCGCCCGGATAAAGTGATTGAAATGAACAACTTCTACACCCTGACGGTGTATGAAAAAGGTTCTGAAATTATCCGTATGATCCACACCCTGCTGGGTGAAGATAACTTCCAGAAAGGGATGCAGCTCTACTTCGAACGCCACGACGGCAGCGCCGCTACCTGTGACGATTTTGTCCAGGCGATGGAAGATGCCTCTAACGTTGATCTGTCCCATTTCCGCCGCTGGTACAGCCAGGCCGGTACGCCGATTGTGACCGTCAAAGACGATTACAACCCGGAAACCGAACAGTACACGCTGACCATCAGCCAGCGCACGCCGCCAACGGCTGAGCAGGAAGAGAAACATCCGCTGCATATCCCGTTCAGCATTGAACTGTATGATAACGAAGGCAAAGTGATCCCATTGCAGAAGGGCGGGCACCCGGTGCATTCCGTACTGAATGTGACGCAGCCTGAGCAGACCTTTATCTTCGATAACGTCTACTTCCAGCCAGTTCCGGCGCTGCTGTGTGAATTCTCCGCGCCAGTGAAGCTGGAGTATAAATGGAGCGATCAGCAGCTGACGTTCCTGATGCGTCATGCACGCAACGACTTCTCCCGCTGGGATGCGGCGCAAAGCCTGCTGGCAACCTACATCAAGCTGAACGTGAACCGCCATCAGCAGGGCCAGCCGTTGTCGCTGCCGGTGCATGTGGCCGACGCCTTCCGCGCGGTTCTGCTGGATGAGAAAATTGACCCAGCGCTGGCTGCGGAAATTCTGACCTTACCATCGGCAGGTGAAATCGCTGAGCTGTTCGAGATTATCGATCCGATTGCGATCGTGGCCGTTCGTGAGGCGCTGACCCGTACCTTGGCCGCTGAGCTGGCAGACGAATTCCTGGCGGTCTATAACGCGAATAAACTGGCTGAATATCGTGTGGAACATGACGACATTGGCAAGCGTTCGCTGCGTAATACCTGCCTGCGTTACCTGGCCTTCGGTGAAGTCGAACTGGCGAACACCCTGGTGAGCAAACAGTATCATGAAGCTGACAACATGACTGATGCCCTGGCTGCCCTGGCGTCAAGCGTTGCCGCAGAACTGCCGTGCCGTGATGCGCTGATGCAGGAATACGACGACAAGTGGCATCAGGATGGTCTGGTGATGGACAAATGGTTCATCCTTCAGTCCACAAGCCCGGCGTCTGATGCACTGAACACCGTTCGCAGCCTGCTGAAACACCGCTCTTTCACCATGAGCAACCCGAACCGCGTCCGTTCGCTGATTGGTGCGTTCGCCAGCAGCAACCCGGCAGCCTTCCACGCCGAAGACGGCAGCGGTTATCAGTTCATGGTAGAGATGTTGACCGAGCTGAACAGCCGTAACCCGCAGGTGGCGTCACGTCTGATTGAGCCGCTGATCCGCCTGAAACGCTACGATGCGAAGCGCCAGGCGAAAATGCGCGCCGCGCTTGAGCAGCTGAAAGGGCTGGAAAATCTGTCTGGCGATCTGTACGAGAAGATTGCTAAGGCCTTGGCTTGATATAAAAGATAACCAGCCCTCTCCCGGTGGGAGAGGGCTGGGGTGAGGGCATCAGGCATTAGCCTTTCTTCGCGCTAACTCAGTTCCCCCACGCTTCATCACCCGTTCCAGTACTTCTGCTTCCAGCTCCGCCAGTCTTGCTGACCCCACGCGACGCGGTCGCGGAATATCCACCGTCAGATCCAGCCCAATTTTTCCCTCTTCTATCAGCAGCACACGGTCAGCCATTGCCACGGCTTCGCTGACGTCATGCGTCACCAGCAAGACCGTAAACCCGTGCTCCTGCCATAAAGAGACAATCAAATCCTGCATTTCGATACGGGTCAGGGCATCCAGTGCGCCGAGCGGTTCATCAAGCAGCAGCAGGCCGGGGCGGTGAATCAGTGCTCTGGCCAGCGCCACGCGCTGTTTCTGCCCACCTGACAAAGCCGCCGGCCACTCACCCGCGCGATTTTTCAGCCCAACGGCGGCCAGCGCCTGTCTTGCTTCATCCCGCCAGCTACCTTTCAGACCCAGCCCGACGTTGTCGATAACCGTTTTCCACGGCAGCAGACGCGCATCCTGGAACATCATGCGGGTATCATCCTGAATATCGGCAAGCGGGGTATTTCCGGCCAACAGCTTGCCGCCGTTGGGCGCTTCCAGCCCGGCTAACAGCCGCAGCAGCGTACTTTTCCCTCCGCCGCTGCGCCCCACAACCGCCACAAATTGCCCGGCGGGGATATGCAGATCCAGTGCGTTAAGAATTGTGTTTTCGCCGTAGCGTTTCGTCACACCGCTGAGCAACAGCGGTGTTCCCTGGTTCAGTCGGGCAGTATTCATGCGTTTGCCTCCTGAGTGTTATAGGCCGGATTCCAGCGCAACCAGCTACGTTCAAGCCACTGGGCGCTGACGTCGGCAAGCTTGCCGAGCAGGGCATAAAGAATGATGGCAACCACCACCACGTCTGTTTGCAGAAATTCACGGGCGTTCATCGCCAGATAACCGATACCAGAGTTGGCCGAGATGGTTTCCGCCACAATTAGCGTCAGCCACATCAGCCCGAGCGCAAAGCGCACGCCCACCATAATGGAGGGCAGGGCACCTGGAAGGATCACATGGATAAACAGGGCAAAACCGGATAAACCATAGCTGCGTGCCATCTCCACCAGCCCACGATCGATATTGCGGATACCGTGCCAGGTATTAATGTAAATCGGGAACAGCGTCCCCAGCGCGACAAGAAAAATCTTGGCGCTTTCATCAATGCCAAACCACAAAATAACCAGTGGGATCAAGGCCAGATGCGGCACGTTACGCAGCATCTGGATTGAGGTATCCAGCAAACGCTCGCCCCAGCGAGACAACCCGCTGATCAGCCCGAGCGTCAGGCCGATGCTCCCGCCAATCGAAAAGCCAATCACCGCACGCCAGGAGCTGATAGCCAGGTGTTGCCACAGTTCGCCACTCACGCTGAGTGACCAGAACGCTTCTACGACGCCCTCCGGGGAGGGCAAAATGCGGCTCGATAACCAGCCGGTTGTAGAGGCCAGTTGCCAGAGCGCCACAATGCCGACGGGCAAAAACCAGGGAGCGGCACGCAGCAGCCATTTTTGTGCAGTAACAGACATCGGCGCTCCTTAGCTTTGCGCAGCTTTTCGCGGAATAAACTCATTGGCGACCGCTTCGCCCTGAAGCTGGAGCGGGCGAGGCTGCGGAATTTCCGGGATGGCGACATCCAGATGCGGGAATAACAACTCGCCCACTTTGTATGCCTCTTCCAGATGCGGATAACCGGAGAGAATAAAGCTGTCGATACCCAGTTCAGCATACTCATTGATGCGTGCCGCGACGGTCGGGCCATCGCCTACCAGCGCGGTACCTGCGCCGCCGCGAACCAGGCCCACTCCCGCCCACAGATTGGGGCTAATCTCCAGATTTTCGCGCTTGCCGTTATGCAAAGATGCCATCCGGTGCTGGCCCACGGAATCCGTTTTGGCGAAGGCAGCCTGCGCTCTGGCGATGGTGTCCTCATCCAGATGCGAGATCAGCCGGTCGGCTGCCCGCCAGGCTTCTGCATTCGTTTCGCGCACAATTACGTGCAGGCGAATACCAAAACGCACTTTGCGACCATGCGCCGCCGCTTTGGCGCGCACCTGAGCTATTTTTTCTTTAACCAGCTCTGGTGGCTCGCCCCAGGTCAGATAGAGATCGACCTGTTCGGCGGCCAGATCCTGCGCGACATCGGAAGAACCGCCAAAATAGAGCGGTGGGCGCGGCTGCTGCACCGGCGGGAAATAGAGTTTCGCATCCCGAACGTGAACATGTTTGCCGTCATAGGTGACGGTATCCCCTTCCAGCAGGCGTCGCCATACGTGGGTAAATTCCGCCGAGGCTTCATAACGTTCAGTGTGATCCAGAAAAACGCCATCACCCGCCAGCTCCTGCGGATCGCTTCCGGTCACCAGGTTAAACAGGGCGCGCCCATTGGAAAGTCTGTCCAGCGTGGCGGCCTGACGTGCTGCCACGGTAGGGGAGACCACGCTCGGGCGCAGCGCGACCAGGAATTTCAAACGCTGAGTCACTGGGATCATCGACGCGGCCACCAGCCAGGCATCTTCACAGGAACGCCCGGTAGGGATCAGCACACCGGTAAAACCGATACGATCTGCTGCCTGGGCTATCTGCTGCAAATAGCCGTGATCGACCGGGCGGGAACCCTCTTCTGTACCAAGATAGTGTCCATCACCATGGGTGGGTAAAAACCAGAAAAGATTCAGACTCATGATTTCGTTCCTTGTGTAGCAGTGGGTTGCCAGATGCGATCGCGTATATTCACCTGTTTTGGAGCAAGGTGGTTTTGATAAAAGAGATCGGCGGTTTGTTGCTGAAGCGCTGCCACGTGTGCGTCGACAGGCTTAATGGTGGTGGGTGGACGGTGATCCAGGTAGCTGGCAATAACCGGTTCAGGCAATCCCATGGTTTTGGCCAGCAACGTGATACTTTCCTGGCGCTGGCTTTGCGTCAGTGCATCCGCCTGGGTAAAGGTGTCGAGAACACCCTGAACAAAAGCACCGTTCTTTTCCGCATATGGACGCGCGGCAAGATAGAACGATCCGGTCTGTTTCAGCGTGCTGCCGTCTTTAAGCACCCGCACGCCACCCTGAAGTAACGCCGCAGAATAATACGGATCCCAGATTGCCCATGCATCAACGTTGCCCTGCTGGAACGCCGCGCGGGCATCGGCAGGAGTCAGATAAACCGGTTGAATGTCGGTGAATTTAAGCCCGGCCTCCTGCAATGCGCGTAGCAGCAGGTTATGCGAGCTGGAACCTTTCTGGAACGCCACTTTGTGACCTTTAAGTTCAGCAACGTTCTTAATGGCGCTATTTTCTGGTACCAGAATCACTTCCGCTTTCGGCTTGGGCGGCTCTACACCGACATACACCAGGTCCGCACCGGCAGCCTGCGCGAAAATAGGCGGAATATCGCCGGTACTGCCCAGATCGATACTGCCCACGTTAAGGGCTTCCAGCATCTGTGGCCCGGCCGGGAATTCCACCCAGGAGAAGGTTGTGTTCGGGAAGCGTTTTTCCAGCAACTGATGACTTTTCGCCAGCACCATACTGACGCTGCCTTTCTGATAACCAATGCGCAGACTCTCCGGCGCAGTTTCCGCCGAGTGAGCCAGTGCAGAGAGGGTCAGCAACCCAGCCAGTCCTATGCGGGTTAAGTGTTTAAACATGAGCAACTCCTTGCGGCAGGCTAAATGCAGGTACCTGTACATCGCGGCGGTGCAGGGCCTGCCAGAAGGTTTCCAGCGCGCTGTCCAGGCGGGTTTGCAGATTCGGCGTGAAGTGCGGTTTGTGCTGATAGTCGATAACCTGAGAATCATCAGCAAAGACGCCGTGCAGGATCTCCTGTGCTTTTAACGCACTCAGTACCGGTTTCAGGGCGTAATCAACCGCCAGCAAATGTGCAACCGTACCGCCTGTCGCCAGTGGTAGCACCACTTTGCCGTCCAGCGCGCGTTCTGGCAGCAGGTCGAGTAACGTTTTCAGGGCGCCAGAAAAAGAGGCTTTATATATTGGCGTTGCCACAATTAAACCGTCTGCGCCTTTGAGCTGTTCGATCAGAGTTTTGAGCGCCGGGCTGTCAAAGCGGGCATAAAGCAGGTCTTCCGGGGCGAAGTTGTGCAGATTCCAGTGGCACACTTCGATATCCAGGCTATTCAACTTTTCGCGGGCATATTCCAGTAGCGCACTGGAGCGCGAAGGGAAACGTGGACTTCCTGCCAGGGTAATGACACGCATGTTTGCTCCTTGTAACTAATTGTTTGCTTTTATCTAACATTCATAACAATTTTCAGGAGTGTGACACCGAGGGGTTATTCCACTAAATGATTTATCCGCAATTTAAATGCCATAAACTGCATAAGAAGTGTGCTGCGAGGGAAACGATTGCGTTTTGCGCGTTTTTTTTGCCGCAGGTCAATTCCCTTTCCGGGCAGGATCGCACATAATCCCCTCCCGGTTTGCACACCGGGAATCCAGGAGAGTTCATGTACTACCCCTTCGTTCGTAAAGCCCTTTTCCAGCTCGATCCTGAGCGCGCTCATGAATTTACATTCCAGCAATTACGCCGTATTACCGGTACGCCACTGGAAGCACTGGTGCGTCAGAACGTGCCGGAAAAACCTGTGCAGTGCATGGGACTGACCTTCAAGAACCCACTGGGCCTGGCGGCCGGGCTGGACAAAAATGGCGAGTGTATTGATGCCCTCGGTGCGATGGGGTTTGGCTCCATTGAAATCGGGACGGTGACGCCGCGCCCACAGCCGGGTAACGATAAACCGCGCCTGTTCCGCCTGGTCGCTGCCGAGGGGCTGATCAACCGTATGGGCTTTAATAACCTTGGTGTTGATCATCTGGTCGAGAACGTCAAAAAATCGCATTTTGACGGTGTATTAGGCATCAATATTGGCAAAAATAAAGATACGCCAGTTGAGCAAGGTAAAGATGACTATCTGATTTGTATGGAAAAAGTCTATGCCTACGCCGGTTATATCGCGGTGAACATTTCTTCACCAAATACCCCGGGGCTGCGTTCTTTACAATATGGCGAAGCGCTTGACGACCTGCTTAGTGCCATTAAAAATAAGCAAAATGAGTTGCAGGCGATCCACCATAAATATGTGCCAGTCGCGGTTAAGATCGCCCCGGATCTTTCTCCCGAAGAATTGATCCAGGTTGCTGACAGTTTAGTTCGCCATAATATTGATGGTGTGATTGCAACCAATACTACGCTCGATCGTTCTCTGGTTCAGGGAATGAAAAACTGTGACGAGGCCGGTGGCTTAAGTGGCCGTCCGGTACAATTAAAAAGCACCGAAATTATTCGTGCCTTGTCAGCCGAATTAAACGGACGTCTGCCAATTATTGGTGTGGGTGGTATCGACTCTGTCATCGCAGCGCGCGAGAAGATAGCGGCAGGTGCGACTATCGTGCAAATTTATTCCGGCTTTATTTTTAAAGGCCCACAGTTGATTAAAGAAATCGTTACTCACATCTAATCTTTTCTCCCTTATCAGACAACCAGGGCTTTATTTCCAGCCCTGGTTGTTTTATATTCCGTCATTGTTGCTTATTTAAACATTATGGTCTTTTATTATTGATGTTATAAACGAAGCCACAATCAGGACATTTTTAGAACAGGGCGTTTGGGGACGGGAGAGAAAAATGCGAATTAAACCTGACGATAACTGGCGCTGGTATTTTTGCGATGAGCATGACCGCATGATGCTCGATTTAGCCAATGGTATGTTGTTTCGCTCTCGTTTTGCCCGCCGAATGCTGACCCCTGATGCTTTCGCGCCGTCAGGTTTTTGCGTTGACGATGCCGCACTCTATTTCTCGTTTGAAGAGAAATGCCGCGACCTGGAACTCTCTAAAGAGCAGCGCGCTGAGCTGGTATTAAACGCGCTGGTCGCAATCCGTTTTCTGAAACCGCAGATGCCAAAAAGCTGGCATTTTCAGGCGCATGGCATGAGCTGGGAGCCAGTCACCGGGGACGCCGCCAGCGTCAATCTTAGCGATACCGCCGAAGAGGTGAGTTTGCTGGTGGTAGAGCCTGGCGAAAATGCCGCGCTCTGTTTACTGGCGCAACCCGGCGTGACAATCGCCGGGCGGATGATGCAACTAGGTGACGCAATCAAAGTGATGAACGACAGGCTGAAACCCCAACTGCGTGTTGATACCTTCAGCCTCGAGCAGGCCGTTTAAGCTTCCAGCTGTATCGACGTTTTCGGAATACAGCTGCAACACAAAATGGTGCCGTCATCCCCGATGGCCGATTTTTTCAGCGCACTCACTTCACCTTCTACCAGCCTGATGCGACAGCACCCGCAAATCCCGGCGCGGCACGAGTAGGGAACGCGTATTCCCGCTTGTTCCAGCTGTTCAAGTAAAACCTGCTGGTTGTTGCCCCGGATGACTTGCCCTTGCCACTGAATATCCACCACTGAAGTGGGTTCCATTTCGACATCAACAAACTCTTCTTCCTGGCCTGAGCCATACACTTTGGCCGGCCCGCGCGCGAGAATTTCTATCTCATCGCCCACGCGGATCACGCCGCTGGAGCGAGGGATTAAGTTCTGCCCGAAATCAACATCGCCATTATCCTGCGCGGTGCGGAACGACTGAAGGGTTTTCAGCGGCTCGCCGGAAGGGTGTTTTTGTCCTTTTTCCGGGCTAACGGTGGTAAAGATGCAGCGGCTACAGGGTTTCACTACATCAAAAATCACGCTCCCGATGCGGATCACTTTCCAGGTGTCTTCCTCCCAGGCCTCTGTACCAGTAACAACCAGATTCGGGCGGAACTGCTCCATCTGGACACTGGCTTTACAGCGGCTCTGCAAATCCCGAAGCGATGCTTCGTTGGTAAGCAAAAACGGGAAACCATCAGCGAAGGAAAGCGGGACGGCGTCATGGCGCTTGACCCTGCGCGTCAGCTCAGGCCCTACCCAACGCAGCTGCACATCACGTGCGAAGAAACCACTGAGCCAGCGGTTTATTTCATCCGGGGCGATACGCGCGGTAAAATGATTCCCCCACACTTCCGTTGGGGCATCAACAGGCGCAAAATCACTGAACCGGATGACGACGCTTGAGCCGTCTGGTGCGGTCAGGTGTAAACCGTCATGCAGAGGTGAAGGGGTAAAACGAACCATTTGCGGGAACTGGCGTGCAGTAATAAATGTACCGTCAGGCTCGGTGACCATAAAAATACGATCGAAGGCAAATCCGCTCATGTCGGCCAGCGCGTGAGAAACGCCGATGCCGCGCATCGATTTTACCGGATGAATAAAAAGCCTGGATAAAGTCGCCACTGCACACTCCCTGAAATGAAAATAAGCCTTCAACTTTAGGACATACACGCCATATTAGCTATAATGCGCGACAATTTTCTATGAGTAAAAGTGACGATATGAATTCTCTGTTTGCCAGTACGGCCCGTGGGCTGGAAGAGCTGTTAAAAACTGAACTGGAATCCCTCGGCGCACAGGAGTGCCAGGTCGTTCAGGGTGGTGTCCATTTTGAGGGCGACACGCGGCTTATTTACCAGAGCCTGATGTGGAGCCGTCTGGCGTCGCGCATCATGCTGCCGATGAAAGAGTGCAAGGTCTATAGCGACCTTGATCTCTATACCGGTGTACAGATGATCGACTGGACAGAGATCTTCACCCCTGATGCGACCTTTGCGGTGCACTTCAATGGTGTGAACGATGAGATCCGCAACAGCCAGTACGGCGCGCTGCGCGTAAAAGACGCCATAGTGGACTGCTTTACGCGTAAAAATAAGGAACGCCCGAACGTCGATCGTGAAAATCCCGACCTGCGTATCAACGTGTGGCTCAATGGCGATACCGCCAGCATTTCCCTTGATCTGAGCGGGGCGGGTCTGCACCTGCGCGGCTATCGCGACCGCACCGGTATGGCACCGATCAAAGAAACTCTGGCCGCTGCTATTGTGATGCGTTCCGGCTGGCAGCCAGGCACACCGCTGCTCGACCCGATGTGTGGTTCCGGTACGCTGCTGATTGAAGCCGCGATGCTGGCAACTGACCGCGCGCCGGGGCTGCACCGCGGCTATTGGGGATTCAAAGGTTGGGCGCAGCACGATGAAGAAATCTGGAAAGAGGTGAAGGCCGAAGCCCAGACGCGTGCGCGTAAAGGCCTGGCTGACTACACTTCCCATTTCTACGGCTCGGACAGCGACTCTCGCGTAATTGAGCGTGCGCGCAGCAACGCCCGTCGCGCGGGTATCGGTGATCTGGTGACCTTTGAAGTGAAAGACGTTGCTAACCTGACCAATCCGCTGCCGAAAGGCCCATACGGTACGGTTATCAGCAACCCGCCATACGGTGAGCGTCTTGACAGCGAACCCGCACTGATTGCGCTGCACAGCCTGCTGGGTCGCAATATGAAAGACTATTTCGGTGGCTGGAACCTGTCGCTGTTCAGCGCCTCACCGGAATTGCTAAGCTGCCTGCAATTGCGTGCCGACCGCCAGTTTAAAGCGAAAAACGGCCCGCTGGACTGCGTGCAGAAAAACTACCATCTTGCAGAGAAATCCGCCGACAGCAAGCCTTCTGGTGTGGCGGAAGATTACGCCAACCGTCTGCGCAAGAACCTGAAGAAATATGAAAAATGGGCGAAACAGGAAGGTATCGAATGCTATCGCCTGTATGACGCTGACCTGCCGGAATATAACGTGGCCGTCGACCGCTATGCGGACTGGGTCGTGATTCAGGAATATGCACCACCGAAAACCATCGATGCGCAAAAAGCGCGTCAGCGTATGCTGGATGTGATCGCGGCAACCATCGCCGTGCTGGGTATCACGCCGAATAAACTGGTGCTGAAAACCCGTGAACGTCAGAAAGGTAAAAACCAGTACCAGAAGATGAATGAGAAGGGCGACTTTATTGAAGTGGGCGAATATAACGCTCGCCTGTGGGTTAACCTGACCGATTACCTCGATACCGGCCTGTTCCTTGATCACCGTATTGCCCGTCGCATGTTAGGGCAAATGAGCAAGGGCAAAGACTTCCTGAATCTGTTCTCCTACACCGGCAGCGCCAGCGTCCACGCGGGGCTCGGTGGTGCGCGTAGCACCACCACAGTAGATATGTCCCGTACTTATCTGGAGTGGGCGGAACGTAACCTGCGCCTTAACGGGCTGACCGGACGCCAGCATCGCCTGATGCAGGCCGACGTGCTGGGCTGGCTGCGTGATACGGATGAACAGTTCGACCTGATCTTTATCGATCCACCGACCTTCTCCAACTCCAAGCGCATGGAGGATAGCTTTGATGTTCAACGCGATCACCTGCGCCTGATGACCGACCTGAAACGCCTGTTGCGTAAAGGCGGTACCATTATGTTCTCGAACAACAAACGCGGATTCCGCATGGATCACGACGGCCTGACCGCTCTGGGACTGAAAGCACAAGAAATCAGCCAAAAAACGCTGTCTCAGGACTTTGCCCGTAACCGTCAAATTCATAACTGCTGGCTTATCTCCGCGGTCTAAAGGAAAAACAAATGTCACTTATTAGCATGCATGGCGCCTGGCTGTCCTTCAGCGATGCGCCACTTCTCGATGATACTGAACTGCATATTGAAGACAACGAACGCGTCTGTCTGGTAGGCCGCAACGGCGCGGGTAAATCGACGCTGATGAAGATCCTCAACCGTGAACAGGGTCTGGACGATGGGCGTATTGTTTACGAACAGGATCTGATTGTTTCCCGCTTACAACAGGATCCCCCACGTAACGTGGCGGGTACCGTTTATGATTTCGTTGCGGAAGGGATTTCTGAGCAGGCTGAATACCTGAAGGGTTATCACGAAATTTCACATCTGGTGATGACCGATCCAAGTGAAAAAAACCTCAATGAGATGGCTCGCTTACAGGAGCTGCTGGATCATCACGGCCTGTGGCAGCTTGAAAGCCGTATCACTGAAGTGCTGGATCAATTAGGTCTGGATGCAGATATGGAGCTGGCGTCACTTTCCGGCGGCTGGCTGCGTAAAGCGGCGCTCGGACGTGCGCTGGTCAGTGGTCCAAAAGTACTGCTGCTGGACGAACCGACGAACCACCTGGATATCGAAGCTATTGACTGGCTGGAAGGATTCCTGAAAACCTTTAACGGCACCATTATTTTCATCTCGCACGACCGTTCGTTTATTCGCAATATGGCAACCCGTATTGTCGATCTCGATCGCGGCAAGCTGGTGACTTACCCTGGCGATTACGATACCTATCTGCTGGAAAAAGAAGAAAACCTGCGCGTCGAAGAGCTGCAAAATGCCGAGTTCGATCGCAAACTTGCGCAGGAAGAGGTCTGGATCCGTCAGGGCATCAAGGCGCGTCGTACCCGTAACGAAGGCCGCGTGCGTGCCCTGAAAGCGATGCGTAATGAGCGTAGCGCCCGTCGTGAAGTGATGGGCAGCGCGAAGATGCAGGTCGAGGAGGCTT
Organism: Enterobacter sp. C4G1; assembly: GCF_052886895.1. Lineage (NCBI taxonomy): Bacteria > Pseudomonadati > Pseudomonadota > Gammaproteobacteria > Enterobacterales > Enterobacteriaceae > Enterobacter > Enterobacter sp. C4G1. The sequence goes on from NZ_JBQVVV010000001.1 coordinate 2,740,438, forward strand.
CTCGCTCGGGTAAAATCGTCTTTGAGATGGAAGATGTTAATTACCAGGTTGACGGCAAAGTGCTGGTGAAAGACTTTTCTGCCCAGGTGCAACGTGGCGACAAAATTGCCCTTATCGGCCCGAACGGCTGTGGTAAAACCACGCTGCTTAAGCTGATGCTGGGTCAGTTACAGGCCGACAGCGGTCGCGTTCACTGCGGGACGAAGCTCGAAGTGGCTTACTTCGACCAGCACCGTGCGGAGCTGGACCCGGACAGGACGGTGATGGATAACCTCGCGGAAGGCAAGCAAGAGGTGATGGTTAACGGCAAACCGCGCCATGTCCTGGGGTATTTGCAGGACTTCCTGTTCCACCCTAAACGCGCGATGACACCAGTGCGCGCGCTGTCCGGCGGTGAGCGAAATCGCCTGCTGTTGGCGCGTCTGTTCCTGAAGCCAAGTAACCTGTTGATTCTCGATGAACCGACCAACGATCTGGATGTCGAAACGCTGGAATTACTGGAAGAGCTGATTGATGGTTATCAGGGCACGGTGATGCTGGTGAGCCACGATCGTCAGTTCGTCGATAATACCGTGACTGAGTGCTGGATCTTCGAAGGTGGAGGCCGTATTGGGCAGTATGTGGGCGGTTATCACGACGCGCGCGGGCAGCAAACACAATCGCTGGCGCAAAAACAATCAAAGTTCAAAAATGGTGCGGAACCTACTGTAACAAAAGCAGAAACAGCTAAGAAAACATCAGCTAAACTAAGTTATAACCTGCAACGCGAGCTGGAAGGCCTGCCTAAACGTCTTGAAGAGCTTGAAGGCGCTCTTGAGGCTCTGCAAATTCAGGTTGCTGATGCTTCATTCTTTACGCAGTCGCACGACTATACTCAGAAAATATTGGCTGACCTCTCCAGTGCTGAACAGGAACTGGAAGAAGCATTTGAGCGCTGGGAGTACCTTGAGTCTCTGAAAAACGGCGCATAAACAGGGATAAAATATGTGTGACCAGCACCATGCCGACAGGCATATATTATGCTCACAATGCGATATGCTCGTTGCGCTGCCTGTGCTGGGTCACGGACATAAGGCAACCTGTCCGCGTTGCGGTGCAACGTTAACGACAGAATGGGACGCACCCAGGCAGCGTCCTACTGCCTATGCCATAGCTGCTCTGTTTATGCTCCTGCTGTCTAATCTCTTCCCCTTCATTTATATGAAGGTGGGAGGGATAACCAGCCAGGTTGACCTTCTTGAAATTCCTGGTGTGATGTTCTCGGAAGATTACGCCAGCCTCGGTACCTTTTTTCTTCTGTTTGTGCAAATTGTCCCGGCCTCTTGTCTGGTCGTGATTCTGCTGCTGGTCAACCGTGTCCGGATGCCCACGCCCCTTAAAATCAAACTTGCCCGTTTCCTTTTTCAGCTAAAAAGCTGGGGAATGGCCGAGATTTTCCTGGCCGGTATTCTGGTGAGTTTCGTGAAGCTGATGGCCTATGGTGATGTGGGCATCGGCAGCAGCTTTATTCCCTGGTGTCTTTATTGTGTGCTGCAATTGCGTGCGTTTCAGTGCGTAGATCGGCGTTGGGCATGGGACGACATCGCCCCTGCACCCACGCTTGCGCAGACGGTGAAAGTGGGTGTGCCGGGTATCCGTCAGGGACTGCGTTCCTGCTCATGCTGTACCGCAGTGTTGCCTGCCGACCTGGACACGTGTCCGCGTTGCGAAACAAAAGGTTATGTACGGCGTAAAAACAGCCTTCAGTGGACGATGGCGCTGCTGGTTACGTCGATCATGCTTTATCTGCCTGCCAATATTATGCCCATCATGATCACCGATTTGCTCGGCGATAAAATGCCTTCCACGATTATGGCAGGGGTCATATTGCTGTGGGGTGAGGGGTCTTACCCTGTGGCTCTGGTTATTTTTATCGCCAGTATCATGGTGCCGACGTTAAAAATGATTGCGATTGCCTGGCTCTGTTGGGATGCAAAAGGGCACGGCAGGCGCGACAGTGAGCGAATGCACTTGATTTATGAAGTTGTCGAGTTTGTCGGACGCTGGTCAATGATTGACGTGTTTGTCATCGCCGTTCTTTCCGCGTTGGTGCGGATGGGGGGGCTTATGAATATTTATCCCGCTATGGGAGCGCTGATGTTTGCGTTGGTCGTTATTATGACAATGTTTGCGGCCATGACCTTCGACCCTCGTTTATCGTGGGATCGTGAGCCCGAGTCAAGCCATGAGGAAGAGTAAGAGCATGGAAAATAAGAGTGGAGAGGCTAAAGTGCAGAAGGTCAAAAACTGGTCGCCGGTGTGGATTTTCCCCATCGTGACTGCGCTGATCGGTGCATGGATACTGTTTTACCATTATAGCCATCAGGGGCCGGAAGTGACGCTCATCACCACCAATGCTGAGGGTATTGAGGGGGGGAAGACCACCATCAAGAGCCGTAGCGTGGATGTGGGTGTCGTTGAAAGTGCGACCCTGACCGATGATCTGACCCATGTGGAGATCAAAGCGCGTCTGAATTCCGGTATGGAAAAGCTGATGCACAGTGATTCCGTCTTCTGGGTCGTTAAGCCGCAGGTAGGACGTGAAGGGATCAGCGGTTTAGGCACACTGTTATCGGGCGCCTATATTGAGTTGCAGCCAGGCACGAAAGGGAACCCGCCTGGCCAGTATCAACTGCTGGATTCACCTCCACTCGCGCCACCTGATGCAAAAGGGATCCGCGTCATACTCGACAGCAAAAAAGCAGGCCAGTTAACGGCGGGCGATCCGGTGCTATTCCGTGGCTATCGTGTCGGTTCCGTTGAGACGAGCACCTTCGATCCACAAAAAAGGTCTATCAGCTATCAGCTGTTTATCAATGCGCCTAACGACCGCCTGGTCACCAGTAACGTCCGTTTCTGGAAAGACAGTGGGATCGCAGTTGATCTTACCTCGGCGGGGATGCGTGTTGAAATGGGTTCGTTGACCACCTTGTTTGGCGGGGGCGTGAGCTTTGATGTGCCGGAAGGGCTGGATCTTGGTCAGCCGGTTGCAGAGAAAACAGCTTTCCGACTCTTTGATGACCCGAAGAGCATTCAGGACGCACTCTATACCGATCATATCGATTTCCTGATGTTCTTTAAAGATTCAGTGCGTGGCCTCCAGCCAGGCGCGCCTGTTGAGTTCCGCGGCATTCGTCTGGGAACCGTGGGTCAGGTGCCATTCTTTGTCCCTGGGCTGCGTCAGGTTCTGGATGACGACTATCGCATTCCGGTGCTGATCCGTATCGAACCTGAGCGTCTGATCAATCAGATGGGTGAGAATCAGGACATTGGCGCGCATATCAACGCGTTGATGGAGCGCGGTCTGCGTGGCTCGCTGAAAACCGGTAACCTTGTGACGGGTGCGCTGTATGTTGATATGGACTTCTATCCTAAAGCGCCTGCGATTACGGGTATCCGTGAATTCGGCGGTTACAAGATCATCCCTACGGTGAGTAGCGGTCTGGCTCAGATCCAGCAACGTCTCATGGAAACACTGGATAAGATTAATAATCTGCCGCTGAATCCAATGATTGAAGCTGCAACAAACTCGCTCAGCGAAAGCCAGGCGACGATGCGCCGACTACAAACCACGCTGGATAACATCAACAAAATCACCGCAAGCCAGTCCATGCAGCAGCTGCCGCAGGATATGCAGAAAACGCTGCGCGAACTTAACCGCAGTATGCAGGGCTTCCAGCCGGGTTCTGCGGCGTACAACAAGATGGTGGCAGATATGCAACGTCTTGATCAGGTATTGCGTGAACTCCAGCCGGTTCTGAAAACGCTCAACGAGAAGAGCAACGCGCTGGTGTTTGAAGCAAAAGATAAAAAGGATCCTGAGCCGAAGAGGGCAAAAGAATGAAAAAGTGGCTATTGATGGTTGGCGCTCTGCTTTTAACGGCGTGCAGTTCCGGTGTAGAGAACAAGAGTTACTATCAGCTACCTGTTGCAGCTCAGGCCGGCGGACAAAGCATGGCAAGCCAGGGAAACCGCCTGTTGTGGGTTGAACAGGTAAACGTGCCCGATTATCTTGCAGGTAACGGAGTGGTGTATCAGACGAGCGATGTTAAGTATGTCATCGCGACAAACAATCTGTGGGCCAGCCCGCTGGATCAGCAGCTGCGAAACACGCTGGTGGCTAACCTCGGAAGCCAGCTTCCTGGTTGGGTTGTCGCCTCGCAACCTCTCGGTACTGACCAGGATACCCTAAACGTCACTGTAACGGGCTTCCACGGCCGTTACGACGGTACGGTAGTGATCAGCGGCGAATGGTTGCTAAACCATCAGGGGCAGCTGATTAAGCGTCCTTTCCATCTTGAAATGAAGCAGCAAAAAGATGGATACGATGAAATGGTGAAAGTCCTGGGACAAGGTTGGGCGCAGGAATCGGCCAGCATCGCCAGAGAGATTTCCCGGCTACCATAAGTAAAATTCATAGTAAAAAGCCGCCGTCAGTCTGGTTCTGATTGCGGCTTTTTTTTCGTTTTGACATCAGGTTGTTACTTGTGCCGGGTCACATTTTTTGTACAAATGATCTTCCGCATAGCTCACAAATATGACACCCGTATGAATTTCGAACATTGACGCTGAGGCTTATTCAGGGTATTCGTTATCTGTGCTTGCACACTTTGCAATCACTGTTTTCTTTCCACCAGACAAAAGAATGAGGGAAACGAGGCATGAAGAGACAGAAACGAGATCGCCTGGAACGGGCTCATCAACGTGGTTATCAGGCTGGAATCGCTGGACGCTCAAAAGAAATGTGTCCTTATCAGACGATAAATCAAAGGTCACAATGGCTGGGAGGCTGGCGAGAAGCCATCGGCGACAGGGTACTTATAGCTTGATAACGTCTCTTTAAATAAAGAAACCTCCGCAATGCGGAGGTTTCGCCTTTCCGGGGTTGCTTAAATCAGCAATCAGAACGCAGAAGTGTCCTGGAACAGACCCACTTTCAGATCGTTTGCGGTATAGATCAGACGACCATCTACCAGCACTTCGCCATCCGCCAGGCCCATAATCAGACGACGGTTAACAATGCGCTTGAAGTGAATGCGATAGGTGACTTTCTTCGCAGAAGGCAGAACCTGACCGGTGAATTTCACTTCGCCAACGCCCAGTGCGCGGCCTTTGCCTTCGCCGCCGAGCCAGCCCAGGTAGAAACCAACCAACTGCCACATAGCATCAAGGCCCAGGCAGCCAGGCATTACCGGATCGCCAATAAAGTGGCAACCGAAGAACCACAGATCTGGGTTAATATCGAGTTCTGCTTCTACGTAACCCTTATCGAAGTTGCCGCCGGTTTCGGTCATTTTTACGACACGGTCCATCATCAGCATGTTCGGGGCCGGTAACTGTGGGCCTTTAGCGCCAAACAGTTCACCGCGACCAGAGGCAAGAAGGTCTTCTTTTGTATAGGATTCGCGTTTATCTACCATGTTCTCAATAAGCCTTATTTTAGTGAAGCACGCAGGATAGCTAACACGTGTACGCTGAACAAGTCCGATCAGTTCGGACTAAACCAACTCAACCAGCGTAACGGCCACGGGTAACGATGACGAGCGTCCTGCTGTGTCGCCTGAGCAATACGTTCCTGGATAGTTTGCATCAGGGTTGTTTGACCTTCGCCATCCCATACCAGATTTGTCAGTAAGGGTAGCGCATCCTCAATTCCTTCGATGGCCCAGAGCGTAAATTGTTCCTGTTCCACCGCATCCAGAAGCGCCTGACTCAGGCTCAGATGGCGTGCATTAGGTGCCGGGATAATAACACCCTGTTTACCGTTTAAACCGCGCTGCTGGCAAATGGCAAAGAAACCTTCGATTTTCTCATTCAGCCCGCCAACCGGCTGAGCGCGCCCAAACTGATCAACGGAACCGGTAATGGCGATGTTCTGATTAATCGGCACTTCTGCCAGGGCGCTGATCAAGGCGCATAGCTCTGCCATTGAGGCGCTATCGCCATCGACTTCGCTGTAGGATTGTTCAAAAGTGAGCGAGGCGGAGAAGGGGATTTGCTGCTCAAGCTGCAACTCAGACATCAAAAATGCCTGCATGATCATCATGCCTTTGGCATGGATGTTCCCGCCGAGTTCAGCTTTGCGTTCAATGTCAGTAAATTCCCCGTCGCCAATGTGCACGACGCAGCTGATACGCGAAGGTTCGCCAAATGCACGTGGATGCCCCGGGAACTCAATAACGGATAAGGCGTTGATTTGCCCAATACGTTCGCCCTCGGTTTCCACCAGAATTTGATCCAGCAGAATTTCATCCTGCATCCGGTCGGCGAGATAGCCTTCACGCCATTCGCGTTGCACAAGCATCTGGGTGAGCTGTTCACCGGTAAACGCGCCGTCACCGCTAATAACGCCCACTTCACGCAGCTGTTTGCTGATCCAGAGTGGACAGAGCGGTAAGGTTTCCTGATCGCCAGTATAGCGTACTGCTTCGCGGAGTAGACCAGGCCAGGCGTCAGCAGCCGGAACAGGTAATTCATAGCGTGCCGCAATGGCCATTACCCATTGACACCACTGTGCCATATCATCGGCATCGGCAATCTGAATATTGTCTTCGTACTCGCTGTAAACGGCCAGGCTCGCCAGTTCTGGCTCCATCTCCTGGAGGTCTGCCAGCGATTCACGATCGCCGGTCAGCACCACGGTCAACGACAATGGCATTGACGGCACTGCGACAGGGAGAGGGCGGGATTCGTCGTAGCCCACCCAGTCAAAGCGTTGCTGGCTCACAATCGTTTTCAGGCGCATCCAAAGCAGCGGCTGGGAGAGTAAGGTTCTCAGGGCGATGATCAGAACACCGCCGTTAGCGCGATGGACAAGCCCCGGTTGAAGCGACAGTTCGCCATTAAACTGACGAAGGCAGCCAAAAAGCTGCTCCGCTTCGACCCAGTTGGCGGTGATCACTTCGCCTTTTGCGGCAAAACGATCGTCAGCCTGCTGCGCCGGTTCAAAAGTAATGTTATGACCCGCGATACGATACTGGCCGCCAAAAACAGCATCTGTTTCTGGCTGTAACTGGCGCATGGCATCACCCAGAAGCGTCAAATACTCGGCTTCTTCCGGGGCTTTGAGCAGCATGAAGGGAGATGTCGCCCACGGGCTTAACACCTGCTCCAGCGCATAATGCAAACGCGGTTGTGTATCGCTAAGTATGAATTCGTGTTCTTTTGCGAGTTTTGGCTGTGCAAAGAGCTCCTGATAACTTTCTGTATCGGGAACAAGGTCACGCCATGCAAGTTTCGTAATGGTCAAAGTTGATGTTTTTTAGTCAGATGTAAAACCGTGGAGTATACCGTAAGCGGAAGGCTCTGCCCAAGCAGGATTGGGGATTTCCGCGGGTGAATCTCCTGTAATGATGCACAGGATATGATTTCTTTTCAGCAGATTGCCAAAAAACTGATATTCTGAACAGAGTTACGTGGTAACACTGAGATCGCAATGAAATATCAACAACTGGAAAATCTCGAAAGCGGCTGGAAATGGAAGTACCTGGTCAAAAAACATCGCGAAGGCGAGTTGATCACCTGCTACATCGAAGCCAGCGCGGCGCAAGAAGCCGTAGATATGTTGCTGACCCTCGAAAACGAACCGGTACAGGTCAATAACTGGATAGCGAAACATATCAATCCAGAACTGTTGAACCGGATGAAGCAAACTATTCGTGCGCGTCGCAAGCGGCATTTTAATGCCGAGCATCAGCATACCCGCAAGAAATCTATCGATCTGGAATTTATTGTCTGGCAACGCCTGGCAGGCCTTGCACAACGGCGTGGAAAGACGTTATCAGAAACGGTAGTGCAGCTGATTGAAGATGCTGAGCATAAAGAGAAGTACGCGAACCAGATGTCGACGCTGAAAAACGATCTACAGGCGCTTCTGGGTAAAAAATAAGATTCTGTATTTCTTCAGACAATAAAAAAACCCCGCTATGCGGGGTTTTTTCTTAAGACGATAACTTATGCCGCTGGCTGAGTTACAACGTCTTTGATGCCTTTAACTTCGATCTCAACACGACGATCTGGAGCCAGGCAGTCGATCAGTGCAGCGCGAGCTTTCACGTTGTTACAGGTAGAACCGGTAACTGGGTTAGATTCGCCCATACCACGTGGGGAGATCTTGTTAGCCGGGATACCTTTAGATACCAGGTAATCAACAACAGACTGAGCACGTTTTTCAGACAGCTGCTGGTTGTAAGCGTCAGAACCGATACGGTCGGTGAAGCCCAGAACCACTACTGAACCGTCTTTAGGATCCAGGTTGCTCAGCTGAGAGTACAGCTGATCCAGTGCCTGCTGACCTTCTGGTTTCAGGGTAGCTTTGTTGAAGTTGAACAGAACGTCAGACTTCAGAGTGAAGTGCTTGGTCTGTACTTCTGGAGCTGGAGCCGGAGCTGGAGCTACGATTGGTGCAGCTTCTTCCTGCTGGCCGAAACGGTAGGAAACACCTACGCTCAGCATACCGTTGTCAGGACGAACACCTACGGTGTTGCCGTCGCCGATGTTGTTAACCCACTGGTATTCCAGACGGGTAGCGATGTCACGGGTCATAGCCCACTCAACACCACCTGCGAATACTGGAGAAACGCCAGTGTCGTGATCGCTGCCAATCTGGTTGTTGCTGGAATCAGCACGCCATACCATGCCGCCCAGACGGGTGTACACGTCCAGATCGTCAGTTACTGGGTAACCCAGTTTAGCAGTCAGCTGTACGCCCTGAGCTTTGAAAGCGCCATTTACGGTGTCGCCTTTGTATGGCATACGACCTAACCAGTCGTAACCCATTTCAAAACCAACATACGGGTTAACCTGATAGCCACCGAACGCACCTGCACCAAGCTGGCTCTCATGAGTAGGGCCATCGTTGTTCAGTTTGCTGTTGTACCAGCCGGTGTCATGGAACTGAGACCAGCCCAGTTTACCACCTGCATACCAGGTATTATCTTTCGGAGCGGCCTGCGCTACGGTAGCGAAGCCAGCCAGTGCCACTGCAATCGCGATAGCTGTCTTTTTCATTTTTTGCGCCTCGTTATCATCCAAAATTTGCCATGAAGATCTCCGACGAGAAATCACGGTTAAATCCTTCACCGGGGGGCGTGGTCAAATATAAATCTACCGATATCTTCGGCTTAGGCCGAGCACCCCTGGCGATGTAAAGTCTACAACGTAGCTAGAAACTTACAAGTGTGAACTCCGTCAGGCATATGAAAAAAAAAGTTCCGTATACCTAATATTTAACATTTTTTGTATGGAAATTGTGCAGTAAAATTAACGGGAACCGCACCAGACAAGCCTTTCCGCAGATTTAACGCATGGAACTATTTCCACATCTTGTGGTCGAAAAAAATTCCAGGAAAACTCCTAAATTTACTCAATGATACAAATTCGAGTGAATTTTTAGCCCAGAAAGTTGTCCTCTGCGGTAAGAATCTGGATGAACCGGACGCATAATAAAACCGATGGCGTTACCTTCCTCGGCTGCTTCAGTCAGTCGAAAATGTTCTTCTTCCGTCAGTTCGTCTGGTAACCACCCGATCACGACACTGTAATTTCCGGTACGTAATGCACGGATCATCGACTCGACCGTATCGCAAGGTGAGAGTTGGTTAATCTGCATGACCTTTGTCAGCGGCAATCCTGCGGACTGAACCCATTCACGGCTCAGTTTTTGTTGTGGCGTCAGCCAGAGCTGCCAGCGCGACTGCTGGCCAAGCTGTTGTAATAAAGGAAGTAATAAAAGTTGGGTTAATAGGGGCTGGTCTTCTCGATAAATCACTTCACTGATAAGACCTGTCGACACGCTCCCGACGGATTTCTTCGCGACATTGCTTGCGGTAGAAGAGAAAGATGTTGAGCGATTTGCGTAGCCTGAAGTGTACATATTCATTCCAGCCCTGTAGTTACTGTATGAATATACAGTAACCCCTGTATGCATAAAGATCAACCTCATTTTCGGAAAGCGACTCGCAAATTTTGCTCATGATCGGCCCCTAAAGAAAATTCATCTTGCTCACTGGCGATAAGTTGCCTATTTTCCTGCTAACGGATCCGTTAGTAAGAATTAGCCTCTTTATAGTATGATTTTTAAGGGAAATATCATGAAAAAGATATCTTATGAACGGATTTATAAATCCCAGGAATACCTTTCAGAACTGGGTGATATTCATCACCGCGCACTCTTTGGTGGCTATACCCTGGCGGTTGATAACGCCGTATTTGCCATGGTGTCTGATGGGGAACTTTATCTGCGTGCCTGTGAGCAAAGCGCGACCTACTATGTGAAACACGCCTCCTCTTTTTTGACCCTTCTGAAACGGGGTCGACCAGTGCTGCTTAACTACTTCCGTGTTGATGACGGGCTGTGGCAGGACAGGGGGACACTACTCCAGCTTTCTTCTTTTGCGCTTGAGGCCGCCAGGCGGGAACGGTATCAACGCTATCAGCGTAACCGGCTTAAAGACCTGCCCAATCTCACCTTCCAGATTGAGGTTCTGCTTTTTGAAGTCGGGATCACTAACGAAGAAATGTTACGGGAGCTGGGGGCAAAAGCGAGTTGGCTGAAAATCAGAGTTCAAAATAAACAACTTGGGATTAAAGTGCTTTTTGCGCTTGAAGGTGCAATAGAAGGGCTGCATGAAGCGGCGCTCCCGGCAGAGATTCGCCGGGAACTCACGGAATGGTTTAACGCGTTGCCAGAGCCTGCGGAGAATCGTTCCGCCATGTAGCAATCAGTTGTTGTAGGCGACAAATTTCCGGCAGCAGAGCAATAAGCAGGCCAACTTGCTGAAGAACCAGCGGGGCTTTGCTGTCGGTACCAGGATCAAGATGGGCGATACGCTGGGCGAGTTCATCCAGGGCCTGCCGAACACGGGGTTCATCGGCTGGACGGTGGTGAAGTGCATCGTCGACATAGCAAACGGCATCATCCAGCAATCCCAGAATACCCGGATTACTTAACCTTTCTCGGTGAGCGCCCAGCGTAGAAATATAGCTGGTAAAGGTATGGTTCAGGCACAGCAGACGAAAGGCGGTTTCACGGATTTCTGCCGTAGCGCCAGGTTCCGTTGACATGTTCGATACCACCGATGCAAGCTCCGCATCGCGGTTATGCGCATCACGGCGGGCGATGCGATAGGCCAGACGGTTATCACGACCCTGGTGATATTGCTCAAGAATGGCATCCAGGTATCGGCAGTTAGCATTCATTGCCCTGTCCAGCACGCGCGGCAGATTGCGAAAACGCCAGTCCGGCCAGATAAAACTGACTGCAGCCCAGGCAATGGCGCAGCCGATCAGTGTATCAATAACGCGGGGAAGGGCGACTTCAAACCCTTCGCCAAGCAGGTTAAAGCACAGCAATACCAGTAAGGTGATAAACATCGTTGCGTGCGCGTATTGCACATTGCGAAATGCAAAGAACAACACGCCGGTTATCACGATAAGGACAAGCTGCCCTTCAATGGACGGGACAAAGTAAAGTACCGGAAGGCCGATAGCGACACCCACCAGCGTACCAATAATACGCAACGCGAGCCGGTGGCGGGTGGCGTTATAGTTTGGCTGGCAAACAAACAGGCTGGTCAGCAAGATCCAGTAGCCATGATGCAAGCCGGTTATCTGGATAAACGCGTAACCGACGCACAGCACCAGCGACATTCTTACGGCGTGGCGGAAGAGAGCCGATTCTGGCGTAAAGTTACGGCTCAGCCGTAACCACATATCGCTAAAGCCGTGAAGGCTGTCATCGGCAAGCTGGTTATCAGCGTCATTGTTCGGCATCGCCAAGGCTTGTTCAGACTCAATGGTGGCCAGTTGCGCGTCTATCGCCCGCAGGTTATTGAGTAAGAAACCCAGCGCTTTTATCTGCTCCGGGGATGTCCCGCTGGCCTGTACGCGATCAAGCGCTGCATCAAGGTGGCTAAACGCGCGTTCAAAGCGTGGATCATGCTGATACGGCGTGCGCAGTAAAATGGAGCGGGACAGTTGCTGACACGCCTGGGATTGCATTGAAAGTAGCCGCTGAAAACGGAACATAACGTCGCTGTAGCGAAACTTTTCCCGCAGGGCCGCATATTGCACATGCGATGAACTGGCACGCTCATGGATATCCTGGGCGGCAAAATAGTAGTGCAAAGTCCGGCGCGTTCCTCGCTGACCGCGATCTCCGCGTAACCGCGTAAGAAGGCTGGCTTTGGTCTGGTTTAAGGTTGCGACCAGTTGGCCGTTTGCCAGCGCCAGATCGTAAAGTGGCGCCTGGCTTTCTTCTTCAATATCCGGGTCAAATAAACGGGATTTTAGCTCCAGATAATGCGCCAGCTGTTCATAGCTGCGGGCGAGGTTATCCTGTAAAGCGCGAACCGGAAAAATGAGATGTCCGGTAAGCGTCAGCAGGTTATACCAGATAGCGCCAAGCAGCAGCAGAACGGGCTGCTGATACCATTGATCGTAAAGCGATACGCCCAGCATGGTGTAGATAGCAATCAGCAATGCGCCAAACGCAATGGTGGCATAGCGCTGGCCAAGCCCACCCAGAAGAATAAATCCGCTGGTTGAAAGCGTCAGGCCTAACGCAAATAGCCATGGCCATGGGAACAGCAGTTCAACGGATGCGGAGGCAATGAAAAAACAGATAAGGGTGATAACCAGATTACGCAGTCGCCCAGCCAGGCGATCGTCGAGGTCTGCCAGCGCTCCGGCAACAACGCCCAGGGTCAGCGGGATAGTGAGCTTAACGTCGTTTAACCACCACGGCAGGGCGACCGTACCGCAAAGTGCGATAAAAATCCTGACGTTATACAGCCAGGTGCTGTTCCATGTGTAGCGGCGAATCAATGGGCTTAGCATGAGCGCGGCCTGTCCTTAATTACTGAAAACGACGGCGGGCGTTTGCTTCGCGCGCGGCTTGCGCCACTTCAACCGGAACAACCCTGCGCCCGACTGGCCACAAGGCGATGGCAGCGATTTTGAAATTGGCGATCCCGACAGGAATGCCAATAATCGTGATGCACTGAGCAATACCTGCGAAGATGTGCATCAGACACAGCCACCAGCCAAAGAAAATCAGCCACAGGATGTTAAGCACAGTCCCGCCTGTGTTCATCAGCACGTTTTTGCTTTCCGGGTTCAGTTCGTCGACGTGTACAGCCTCGTTACCATAAGGAAAAAGCGACAGCCGGGTGATTTCCCAGCAGGAGCGCGTCAGCGGAAGGGTAAAAATGAGCACGATGCTCACCAGCGTGGCAATAAGCCAGGAAAGAGTGGTGGCAAAACCGCCAAGGACAAAATTAAGAATATTCAGAACGGTACGCATAAACCCTCAGTTCCTTTCGATATGATTAACGCTTAGTGATTGTAACGTTTTTTTAGGCTGGAGCACCTTAAAACTGGCAGTTAAACTGTCAGGTAAATTATCTCTTCGTGGATCAGGCAGGACATGGAACTGAAAGCAACTTCACTGGGCAAGCGCATGGCTCAACATCCTTACGATAAGGTTGTCCTTCTGAATGCAGGGGTAAAAGTCTCTGGCGAACGCCACGAATATCTCATTCCGTTTAATCAGCTTTTAGCTATCCACTGCAAGCGCGGGCTGGTCTGGGGCGAGCTTGAGTTTGTGTTGCCTGCCGAAAAGGTGGTTCGCCTCCACGGCACTGAATGGGCGGAAACGCAACGCTTCCATCATCATCTGAATAGCCTCTGGCGCCAGTGGAGCGACGAGATGAGCACCGTTGCCGCACAGGTGTTGCAGCAGGTTCTTGATGATATTGCACAAAGCAATGCGCAACAAAAATGGCTTACGCGCCAGCAAACCGTCGGTTTGCAGCAAAAGATTAAAGTGGCGCTTTCGGCACTGCCGTTGCCGGTTTCCCGTCTGGATGAGTTTGATAATTGCCGCGATGCCTGGCGGCAGTGTCAGGCATGGCTTACCGATATTGATAAAAGTCGGCTTGCCCATAACCAGGCATGGACGGACACCATGCTCACGCAGTACGCCGATTTCTTCAGTAACATTGAATCCTCACCGCTGAATCCGGCCCAGGCGCGCGCGGTGGTTAATGGTGAACACTCCCTGCTGGTGCTTGCCGGGGCAGGGAGCGGTAAAACGTCGGTGCTGGTGGCGCGGGCGGGCTGGCTCCTGACCACAGGCGAAGCGGTGGCCGACCAGATTTTGCTGCTGGCGTTTGGTCGTAAAGCCGCGCAGGAGATGGACGAGCGCATTCAGGAACGCCTGCACACACAGGATATTACCGCCAGAACCTTCCATGCCCTTGCGTTACACATTATCCAGCAGGGGAGCAAAAAGGTTCCTTCGATCAGCAAGCTTGAGAACGACACGCAGGCCCGCCAGTCGCTGTTTATTAAGACCTGGCAGCAGCAATGCAGCGAGAAAAAAGCCCAGGCAAAAGGCTGGCGCCAGTGGCTGGAAGAAGAACTTAACTGGGACGTGCCGGAAGGCAGTTTCTGGCAGGATGAAAAACTGGCGCGTCGCCTGGGCTCTCGCCTCGACCGCTGGGTAAGCCTTTTGCGGATGCACGGCGGGTCTCAGGCAGAAATGATTGAAAGTGCCCCGGAAGAGATCCGCGCGCTCTTTACGAAACGGGTCAAACTGATGGCCCCGCTGCTGAAAGCCTGGAAAACGGCACTGAAAGACGAAAGTGCGGTCGATTTTTCAGGGCTTATCCATCAGGCCATTATCATTCTGGAAAAAGGCCGCTTTGTGAGCCCGTGGAAACATATCCTTGTGGATGAATTCCAGGACATCTCACCCCAGCGCGCCGCGCTTCTTTCAGCGCTTCGGGCGCAAAATAAACACACATCACTGTTTGCCGTCGGCGATGACTGGCAGGCAATCTATCGCTTCAGTGGTGCTCAGCTATCACTGACAACCGCGTTCCATCACTATTTTGGCGAGGGCGATCGCAGCGATCTGGACACCACCTATCGTTTCAACTCACGCATCGGCGAAATCGCCAATCGATTCATCCAGCAAAACCCGCATCAGCTGGCCAAACCGCTTAACAGCCTGACGCCGGGGGATAAAAAAGCCGTCACCTTGCTGGCGGACGATCAGCTGGAGCCTCTGCTGGATAAACTGAGCGGCTATGCGAAACCCGAAGAGCGCATTTTGGTGCTGGCGCGTTATCACCACCTCAAACCGGCCGCGCTGGAAAAAGCGGCTACCCGCTGGCCTAAGCTCCAGCTCGATTTTATGACCATCCATGCCAGTAAAGGGCAGCAGGCCGATTACGTGATTGTGGTGGGGTTAAAAGAGGGCAACGATGGTTTCCCGGCCCCGGCGCGCGAATCGGTGATGGAGCAAGCCCTGTTGCCAGTACCGGAAGATTTCCCGGATGCTGAAGAGCGCCGTCTGCTGTATGTCGCGTTAACCCGCGCCCGCCACCGTGTATGGCTGCTGTTCAATAAAAATGAACCCTCAACGTTTGTCGATATTCTGAAGAGTATTGATGTACCGGTGGCGAAGAAGCCGTAACGGGAGGCAGGGTTTTGTAGGCCGGGTAAGGCGTAGTCGCCACCCGGCATAACATTCACTTCAGTCTTTCGGCAAGATAGCGCTGATAATCCGGGATCAGAATATCGACAGGGGAGCTGAACTGAGGTGATTCAATAATAAAGTCTGCTGTGGACAGGTTAGTCGCAACCGGGATATTCCATACTGTTGCAAGACGCAGCAGCGCTTTAACATCCGGGTCGTGCGGGACGGCATTCAACGGATCCCAGAAGAAAATCAGTACGTCAATTTTACCTTCCGAAATTTGCGCCCCAACCTGCTGGTCGCCGCCCATTGGGCCACTCAGCATGGCTTGAACCTCTAACCCGGTTTCACGGTGGATAAGGTTGCCGGTCGTACCCGTTGCTGAGAGGGTGTGGTTTTCCAGCATTGGCTGATGGCGGCGTACCCAGTTCAGCAGCATTTGTTTGCAGTGATCGTGCGCCACCAACGCAATGTGTTTGCGGGCAGGAAGCGTGCGTGTTGTCAGTTCCATAATCTTTTCCGTCAGGGTTAACTGGCTACAAGATGACGGGAAGCGCCTGATGCTGCAAGAGAAAGGGCAAAAAAATGTGGGTTACGACGAAGGTTGTTGTTTTGCCCATTGCAGAAACCGGGCCCGCGTATCGGGATCGGCCTGCTGGAACCAGAATTTAAGGCGTTGTTCGGTGAGCGTCTGCGACTGAGGTGGGATCACGTCCAGTTCGGATACGCCCGACAAAAGCGTGCTGTCATCCGCCATCATGGTAGCAAACTGAGGCAGCGACGCGCGTTTGCCCGCTTTATTATAGATTTCCGTATCCGCCTCATAATCAATGCCTTTCGGTGTTTTGGTGAGTGCCAGAATATCCAGCTTCACGGGGATAGGCATGGCATCGCCATCCAGCAGCTCAAGGCGCGGCCCCGACTCAAACGCCTGGGCCTCTTTTTCGGTCTCCAGACGGGGTAAGTTAAAGTTGACCTGGCTAATCCGCTGGGTGTTAAAACTGACAATCAGCGGCGGTGAGATATACATACGCTGTTCATGATTCGCCACGCGGATCGTCTTTTCTACCCGGAACACAAGCTGGTGTTGCCCGTTATCCAGTTCAATACTGTCAGCACCGCGAAGAAGCGAGCTGGAGACTTTTTTGCCGTCAAGCACCAGCAGGTCAATGTCGGTGGAGAGCCGTAGCGTTGTTGCAAAGACGCAAACCGGCATAACTAATGCAATCAGAGCAGAGGCAATGCCGGTTTTCATAGGGTGCTCCTGTGGAAAATACTATTTCTTAATAATGTATCTAAATTTTTCGAGAATCATGTTTACTAACATATAGACATATTCTGCGGTTTTGCCCTCATACATCTGTATGGGATAGATGGTTGCGATGTCCCCTTTGACGTACACTTTGAAAAAAGCCAGGAGGAAGACCATGAAAGAGAACGATATTGCTGACATTCTGACATCGACCCGAACCATTGCACTGGTGGGGGCGAGTGATAAACCCGACCGCCCAAGCTATCGGGTGATGAAGTATCTCCTGGACCAGGGCTACCACGTTATTCCGGTATCGCCAAAAGTCGCGGGGAAATCACTGCTGGGGCAACAGGGGTACGCTACCCTGGCCGATGTGCCGGAAAAAGTGGATATGGTGGATGTTTTCCGCAACTCAGAAGCGGCATGGGGCGTTGCTCAGGAAGCGATTGCTATCGGCGCGAAAACGTTGTGGATGCAGCTTGGCGTCATCAATGAACAGGCGGCGGTGCTGGCGCGCGAAGCCGGCCTGGCGGTGGTCATGGACAGATGTCCGGCAATCGAAATTCCCCGTCTGGGGCTGGCGAAGTAATAAAAAAAGCCCGGTATCGGGCTTTTTTTTTCACGCTTAGTTGCGCAGGCGAGGGGCCTGTAGCTGTTTGCGAATGGTCCGGGCAAGCTCATCCATCGTGGGTTGCTCGGGATGCTCATCCTGAAGTTCGCCGCTAAGCTGCGCTTCGGCAAGATAGGTATGGACAGGCTGCCCATCATCATCTTCCATCACCACATGATACCAGGGGGCAACGCGAAGCTCTGCGTCGACCGCCAGCTCATCAGCTGACGGTTCATCAAGGGAATACTCCGGGTCGATATCCACGACCACACCCAAATAGCCCAGTAAGGTGTGGCGGACCTGCTGGCCGATACCGAATTTGCTGGCAATCATAGTCACCTCCCGGGAAACATTACATACACTCAAGGTGTGGGCAATATTTCTCTTTTCAAGTTACATGACGCGACAGGCAAACCCTTTCAGATACAGCCCTTCCGGGTAGGTAGCGATCACCGGATGATCGGCCGCCTGACGGAACTGCTCTATAAATTGTACATCACGGCCAGCATCTATAGCGGCATCGGCGATGATTTTCTGAAATAAATCTGTCGTCATCAGGCCAGAACAGGAGAATGTCAGCAGAACGCCACCCGGGTTCAACAGCTGGATAGCCAGCATGTTGATGTCTTTATAGCCGCGGCAGGCACCCATCAGCTGGCTTTTGTTCTCGACGAATTTCGGTGGGTCCATCACGATAACGTCAAACTTCTCGCCCTGATCGCGATATTTACGCAGCAGTTTGAACACGTCATCGCGCACGAACTCCGCTTTGCTCAGATCCAGCTTATTCAGCTCGACGTTCTGTTTTGCCACATCCAGCGCTTCCTGCGATGTATCCACGCTCACCACCTGAGCACAGCCGCCCATCAGCGCAGAAACCGCGAAACCACCGGTGTAGGAGAAACAGTTCAGCACGCGTTTGTTCTCAACGTACTGGCGCGTGGCCAGGCGGCTATCGCGCTGGTCGAGGTAATACCCGGTTTTGTGCCCACCCTGGATATCAACCAGCAGCTTCATACCGTGTTCTTCAATAGGTAGCAGGGCAGGTGGCAGTTCACCCGTTACCGGGCCTTGCGTCAGCTCCAGACCTTCTTTCTTACGTACGGCAACATCGCTGCGGTCGTAAATGGCGCATTCAGGGAACAGGTTTTGCAGCGCGCTAATTAGGGCTGCACGCTGATACTCAGCGCCCGCGCTCAGCAATTGCAGCACCAGGAAATCACCAAAACGGTCGATAGTGATGCCCGGCAGTCCGTCAGATTCCCCGGCAATCAGACGATAGCTGTCCAGCCCGTCGCGTTTTGCCAGCCACTCGCGCCACTGTTGTGCCTGTTGCAGGCGGCGGGTAAAGAACGCAATGTCGATGGTTTCGTCTTTATCAAAGGTCCAGACGCGCGCGCGGATCTGGGATGCAGGCGAGTATGCGCCACGCGCTAACCATTTCCCCTGATGATCAACGATATCGATGGTTTCACCGAGGCTGGCTTTGCCTTCCATGCGGGTTACTGCGCCAGAAAAGACCCAGGGATGGCGGCGCAGTAATGACTTCTCGCGCCCTTTGGCTAACACTAAACGTACACTCATAATTTGCTATTCTGTCGATTCCAATGAAATGGCCGCCATTTTCCCGAGTTCAGTGAGGAAATGCAACGCGCCAGACGGATAAGGGGAAGGAAGATGTCAAAAGTCTGCACTATTGCCTGGGTTCACGGCACCGTTCAGGGCGTGGGCTTCCGCTACAGCACCCAGCGAGAGGCCGTCCAGCTAGGGCTTACCGGGTACGCACGCAATATGGATGACGGCAGCGTCGAGGTGGTGGCCTGCGGTGACGCGGAACAGGTAGAGCGGCTGGTGGCGTGGTTAAAAGCGGGCGGGCCGCGCAGTGCACGGGTTGATAAGGTGTTGACGGAGCCGCATCAACCCGGCCGGGAATACGTTAACTTTGGTATTCGCTATTAAATACACTTCACAGGCTTGGGCAGACCGGCGATTTTTGTCGCCTGTTTTGCCGGGCCTTTCGGGAAGAGACGATACAGGTAACGGCTGTTGCCTTTCTCTTCGCCGAATTTGTTCGCCATCGCCTTAACCAGCATCCGGATAGCCGGAGAGGTGTTGAATTCCAGGTAGAATTCACGCACAAAACGCACCACTTCCCAGTGTTCTGGCGACAGGGTGATGGCCTCTTTCTGCGCAATCACTTCTGCCAGCGCTTCGCTCCACTGGCTGCTCTCTTTCAGATAACCGTCGGCGTCGGTTTCTATCTCTTTACCTTCAAAGCTCAACATAATCATTCACACGTCAGTCAAAAACCTGCGCAGTGTACCAAAAAAAACAAAGCCCCGCATAAGCGGGGCCCGGTTCAACGCACTGTTGGTTAATCGCGGCTGGCGAAGCCCAGGATGCTCAACAGGCTGACGAAGATGTTGTACAGCGACACATACAGGCTCACGGTCGCGCGGATGTAGTTCGTCTCGCCACCGCGAATAATGTTGCTGGTTTCCATCAGGATCGCGCCAGAGGAAATCAGGATAAACACCGCGCTGATTGCCAGGTGCAGGGCAGGCAGTTGCAGGAAGATGTTTGCCACCATACCTACCAGTACCACCACGATACCCGCCATCAGCATCCCGCCGAGGAAGGACATGTCCTTGCGCGTGGTCAGAACGTAAGCCGAGCAGCAGAAGAACACCAGTGCAGTACCGCCCAGCGCCAGACCGATAAGGTCACCCATGCCTGCAGACAGATAGGCATTCAGCATTGGCCCCAGGATGTAGCCCAGGAAGCCGGTAAAGGCGAACGCAGACAGAATACCTACTGGCTTATCCGCGGTTTTGTAGGTCAGGAACATCAGACCATACATTCCCACCAGCGTCAGGATCAGGCCCGGTGACGGCAGCATCAGAAGGGTGCTGGCGGTTGCGGTGATCGCAGAAAACGCCAGCGTCAGGCTGAGCATGAAATAAGTATTGCGCAGCACCTTGTGGGTGCTGAGTAGCGATGTGCGGTCGCGTGAAGAACTAATAATACGATCCATGAGTCACTCTCTTATGACAGATGTAATTAACGGCAAGAATAGGAAACAGGACGCCAGTTACAAAGCGGTTTTACCCATCTTTACTCAACGCGTTAGCGCCAGTGTTGGTTGTTTATACCGCAAAAATTCGTTTCTTCAGCATGAAGAGTGGTATGGCGAATTTATTCAGATCAACCTCTTATAGGTTACTGAAAAATATTGCGTTATTACAGCCTGAACGCTAAGAGTAATTCCCGGATCGTCATAAAACAGACAATAAGGCGAAGGACATGAAATCACAATCACGCACTAACTTTACACTTTCTTTGTTAACCGCAGGCATCCTGTGCGCAAGCACGGCAAGCCAGGCGGCTAACGTGCCAGCAGGAACACAGCTGGCAGAGAAACAGGAACTGGTCAGGAATAATGGTAACGAACCGGCATCACTCGATCCGCACAAAGTCGAAAGCGATGTCGAATTCAATATTCTCAGCGATTTATTCGAAGGGCTGGTGAGTGTCTCCCCTACGGGTGAAATCCAGCCGCGGCTGGCAGATAAGTGGGAGAACAAAGACAACACCGTCTGGACATTCCACCTGCGCCCGGGCATTACGTGGAGCGATGGAACTGCCATTACCGCGCAGGATGTTGTGTGGAGCTGGCAGCGTCTGGTTGATCCGAAGACCGCCTCACCCTACGCCAGTTACCCGGGCAATATGCATATTGTGAATGCTGCCGCCATCGCTCAGGGCAAACAGGCACCCGACACACTTGGGGTGAAAGCCGTTAACGATACCACCCTGGAAGTGACGCTCACCCAGCCAAACGCCGCCTTCCTTGCCATGCTGGCGCACCCGTCGATGGTACCGGTTGATAAGGTGCTGATTAATCGCTTTGGCGAGAAGTGGACCAAGCCAGAGCACCTCGTCACCAGTGGGGCCTACAAGCTGTCACAGTGGGTGGTCAATGAGCGGATTGTCGCTGAGCGTAACCCGCGCTACTGGGATAACGCGCATACCGTTATCAACAAGGTCACCTATCTGCCAATCACCTCTGAAGCCGCTGATGTGAACCGCTATAAAGCCGGTGAGATCGACATCGTTTATACGGTGCCAATCAACCAGTTTGCCCAGCTGAAAAAAACCATGGGTACAGAGCTGGATGTCTCTCCGCAGCTGGCAACCTATTACTACGAATTCAACACCACCCGGCCACCGTTTAACGATGTTCGCGTGCGTAAAGCGCTGAACATGGCGCTGGATAAAGACATCATTGCCGACAAAGTGTTAGGGCAGGGGCAACGCCCGGCGTGGCTTATCAGCCAGCCTGATATCGGCGGTGTCACGCTGAAGAGCCCGGATTACGCCAGCTGGCCAATGGACAAACGTATTGCTGAGGCGAAAAAACTGCTGGAAGAGGCCGGGTTCAACGCCAGCCACCCGCTGAGCTTTAACCTGCTCTATAACACCTCTGAATCGCACCAGCGTATTGCGATTGCTGCCAGTTCTATGTGGAAGAAAAATCTCGGCGTGGAAGCGAAGCTGAAAAACCAGGAGTGGAAAACCATGCTGGACACCATGCATACCCACAACTTTGATGCGGTGCGCTATGCGTGGATTGCCGATTACGACGATGCCGCAACATTCCTGAATAACTTCCGTACCGGTGACAGCGAAAACACCAGCCAGTACAGCAACCCGGATTACGATCAGGCGCTGGTGAACGCGGCGAAAGCGAAAAGCACACAAGAGCGCGGGCAATTCTACCAGCAGGCGGAAGATCTGTTAGGGCGTGATGTGCCGGCGATCCCGGTCT
Organism: Enterobacter sp. C4G1; assembly: GCF_052886895.1. Lineage (NCBI taxonomy): Bacteria > Pseudomonadati > Pseudomonadota > Gammaproteobacteria > Enterobacterales > Enterobacteriaceae > Enterobacter > Enterobacter sp. C4G1. The sequence goes on from NZ_JBQVVV010000001.1 coordinate 2,762,651, forward strand.
ATCACTATGTCCGTACGCACCTGGTCAAGCCGTGGGTGGGTGGTTTTACGCCAGACAAGTTGGGCTACTACTACACCAAAGATATGTACATCAAAAAACACTAGGCGTGAGCGGGCACGTTATGCTGATAAAATGGTCAATGCGTTGTCAATTCAACCGATTAAACACGTTTTGGCTATTTTTGAAGCGAACGGAAGCAATCACACTTTACAGAGCGCAGTGAGGTGTTTATAGTTCGCTTCACTTAGGAAGCGTGGCCGAGCGGTTGAAGGCACCGGTCTTGAAAACCGGCGACCCGAAAGGGTTCTAGAGTTCGAATCTCTACGCTTCCGCCAAATTCGAAAACCCTGCGATAGCAATATCGCAGGGTTTTTTCGTTTCTGACGCAAAACCCTGCCCGCAGTGGGCTGGGCGGGCTAACCCGCCGAACCGAGCGTCTTCCGCTTCACCAGCCGCGCAGTAAACAATCGGCTGGCCGGTTTACTGTCCTCCGGGGCCAGCAGCAATTCACAAACCGCCTGCGCCATCTCTGCCAGCGGCTGTGAGAACGTCGTTAGCTGATAGCCCAGCCAGCTGGCCTGCTCGATATCATCAAAACCTATAACGCTGATATCTTCAGGAACGCGCAGGCCAAACTCGTGGCGCGCGGCATCAATAAATCCACAGGCGATAAGATCCGTCACGCAGAACACCCCATCCGGGCGCGCCATCTGGCTGAGCAATTCACGTGCAGCAAGGACGCCCGTCTGATAACAGGTGCTGCCTGGCCGGGTGATCGCCACGTCGGTTCCGGTTTCAGCCGCCGCCTCCAGAAAACGCGTTTCACGGGTCACCATGCTCGGGGAGCGGGACGAGGACGAAACAATCGCCAGGCGCTGACATTTTGCGGCAATCAGGTGGTCAAATGCCTCTTTCATCGTCGAACTGTAATCGATGTCTATATTGTCTGCGCTGGGGAACTGGCCCATGCGGTTGATCAAAATTACCTGCTGCCCGCTTTGCAGACACAGCTCAATCAGCGAACCAGGCGGCTTGCCAGACAACACAATGGTGGCCGTTGAACGGTAATTCAGCGTTTGCTGCACGGCTTCTCTGGCGCTCGCTTCGTCGTCGTCGGTGTTGATCACCATCACCGCGCGTCCGGCCTGATGCAGGCGGCGGGTCAGATGTTCAAGCAGGCTGGACTGCCAGGGAAAAGCAAGATTACCGCCCAGAATACAGACCGGGCGGCTCTCCTCCCGGGAAAGCCCACGCGCCAGATGGTTGACGTGATAATTCAAAGCCCCGGCGGCGGCCAGCACCTTACGTCGGGTATCGTCAGACACGCTGCGACCGGGCGTAAAAGTCCGGGACACCGCAGAGCGGGACACGCCGGCAAGACGCGCCACTTCAGTGGCGCTGGCAAAACCGGGATTTTTTTTCTGGCTGCTACTGCTCATGACAGGTTTCCACTGCGGCAATTGCCCGTTCACGGATAATGGCATGTTCAGCCAGGCGGATCAGCGACGGCTTCGGCGTTTCAAACCACTCATCCGGGTGAAGCTCACGCCGGTCGCGGATCAGGGCGATCGCGTCATCCAGAGTGGGAAAGCGCTCAGGGCATTCCAGATGCATAAACAACGCCACCAGTGCCACAGAGCGGCTGCGCCCGCCGCGACAGTTGACAAGGATATTGCCGCGCTTGCGATTGCGGTAAGACGCTTTATCCGGGATCTGCTGTAACAGTGCCGAGCGCATCAGCTGATACCCGGCGTGCAGCATCTCCGGGGCATTACCTTCGCCGTCAATCAGCCCCAGTTTGTAATAGCGAACCGGGCCAGCGCCATGAGAGAGCAGATGCGGTGCAGCGCCCTTTTCAGGCGTGGATACCCAGTCGATATCCAGGTTGACCGCACAATTAATGACCACGCCGATATTATGTTCCGCCAGCAGAGCAACGTCGCTTACCCCACCTGAACCGCCAATGTAAATATCCATCCCCCAGCCGGGGAAATCTTCCACAATCAGGCTCATCGGCGGGCGCGGGTAGCGCACTGTCTCTGGTATCACTGGTAGTGACCCTGCCAGCGGAATGCCGGTGGCGCGGGCAAGCTCATCCGCAATACCGGGCGCAACGGCCAGCACCGGCAGGCCATTGAAGATCCCGTCGGCACTGTCAGGAATGCTCCCCGTCTTACCGCCTGCCTCACGTACCAGCAGCAGTCCTGCCAGGCAGTCCCAGGCATTCATATGGATTTCGATATACCCGTCGGTACGTCCTTCCGCCACCCAGGCCAGCGCCAGCGCGCCGGAGCCGCCCCGACGCACGCTGGCACCCAGACCGAGCAGGGACGCCATGACCTGAAGATAGTGCTCCTGGCTGTGACGTGAAGACCAGCCCAGCTCCACGGCCGCCCGCCGGGTGTCGGTAATGGCGGTACAGCGCAGGGGCTGATCGTTTTTCAGCGCATAATGGCCACGGCGCGCCAGATAAAGCTCCTGGCTGACCGGGTTATAAATCGCCCCCAGTTCGGTGACACCGTGGCAAACCCAGGCCATGCACACACAAAAATGGGGAATTCCACGGGCGAAGTTGGCGGTGCCATCAATCGGATCCACTACCCACAAGCTCTTCGTACTGGCGGGCTGACTGGCGGTTTCCTCACCGAGGATCAGATCCTCAGGGAAGGCGGCAGAAATAGCTTCTGACACCAGCTTCTCGACGAAGGTATCGGCCTCGGTCAGGATATCCTGATGCCCCTTGAGTTCATATTCGCCTGCTTTACGCGAGCGGAAGAAGCGCAGGGCGGTATCGCCCGCGTCGACGATAATGCGCCTGAGCGCCGCTTCACGTTGTTCAATATCGTGAGTCATCAAAGTGTGCTGCCTGTTCAGATTAAACAATGTTCGCTGAAGACTACTTTTTGTAGTTCAGGCTCCAGATATCCTGCCAGTCCTGGCGGCTTGCCCAGTCGCCCTGTACGGTGGCTGTCAGGTATTCCATCAGCTCGCTGCGGTGCGATTCAATGCCGGAGGCTTCATCGGCGGGCAGTTTCACCGTCTGGTTGGTGGACATTTTGCCGTCCACACCCTGCGGTGCGATACCTTCGGCGCTCAGCAGATAGTGAATAAACAGCTTCGCGGTGTTAGGGCTTTTGCTCCCCGTAGCCACCACGCCCAGGCTCGGGTAATTCCAGCCAATAAACGGCTTCAGGCCGCTGCACAGGCCCAGCTTCATGCCCTGTTTGTTGTCACGGAATTTTGCGGTAGACACCAGACCCACAAAGTCAGTTTTGCTGTCCGGCGCGCCGATGGCAGACGCGGCATCATTATCGGAATGGGTGAGCAGCACGCCGTTGCCCGCCAGCGCCTTCACAAAGGCTGCGGTGGCGGATTTCTCGTCGGTTTGCAACGGTTTGCCAAATTCCTGCTGATAGGCATCCCGCACCTGCTGGTCGTAGTGTGTTTCCATCTGGCTGAACCAGTCGGTATAGGCCGGTTTGCTGGTGGGATCCTGCATCGCGACGCGGCCACGCCATTTTGGCTCGGTCAGTTGCCAGAGATTCGTCACCGGGCAGGTGGTGTGATGATCGGTATTGTAGGCAAACACGTTCGGCGCCAGCACGACGGTTAACGGGGTCTGATAGCGGGCGGCAATATTGCCTTTCAGATCGTCCGGGACCCAGCTCTGCACATAACCTTTATCCAGCAGCTGCGTCACCCCGGCAGGGGCATCCTCAACAATCGCCACATCGGCACGCACATTTTTGGCCTGAGCTTCACGGCTCATGATTTCAATAATCTGCGGTGCATCGGCCTTCACGCCCACCGCCTGCAAGCCGTACTGTTCGCTGAACGCTTTCGCCTGCTGCACGATTTTCCCGGTAGAGGCGTAAACGGTGATCGGCTGCTCCTGCTTTGCAGCCGCAATCAATTTTTGCAGGTCGAACGTCTCAGCCTGCGCGGCGGTGCTGCTCAGCAGGGCACTGGCGATAAGTACGGCGGACAAATTGCGCTTCATTGTGATTCCTTAAGAGTCAATGGGAGTTAATTCGCGGTAACGTCGTGACGCAGTCCGTTGCTGTTGAAAAAGTGCAGGGAGGATGTCGGAAGCTGACAATGCACCTGCTGGCGCGCCTGCCAGCGCGGCCTTAACTGTGTGGAGTGGAACAGCCTGTCTTCTCCGGCAACCAGTTCAATCACCCAGCTTCCTCCGGTGGGCATAATGTTATCGATGGTCATCGGAATGGCATTGAGACTCGACTCATCGCTCAGCACGATCTCCTCCGGACGGATGCCGCAGAGCCGGGTCTGGTCGTGCAGGATGAAGCGTTGTTGCAGATGTTGTGCAAGGCGGCTCAAAGGCTGATGCAGCGTGATCATGTTCAGGCGCGGCGTGCCAATAAATTCCGCCACAAAGCGATTGGCCGGGGTCGCGTAAATCTCATCCGGCGTGCCCACCTGCTGCATATATCCGGCGCTCATCACGGCAATGGTGGTGGCTAAGGTCATGGCTTCCCACTGATCGTGGCTGACGAAAACAATCGTGGTGCCAAAGGTTTCATGCAGGCGGCGCAGTTCGGCGCGCATTTCCAGACGCAGCGTGGCATCGAGGTTAGAAAGCGGTTCATCCAGCAGCAGTACGCCGGGATTCACTGCCAGCATTCGCGCCAGGGCCACGCGCTGCTGCTGGCCACCGGAAAGCTGGGCCGGAAAGCGTTTGGCGTAATCAGCGATGCGCAGTTTTTCCATCACATCCTGGCAGCGGGCGATGCGCTCTTTGGTCGGCACTTTTTGTAAACGCAGGCCAAAATCCACGTTCTGCTCCACGGTCATGTGCGGCCACAGCGCGTAGCTCTGGAACACCAGGCCAATCCCGCGTTTTTCCGGGGGAACGTACGTGCCCCGGACCACGGAATCGACCACCTTGTCGCCGATACGGATCTCGCCACCGCTGGCGTGCTCAATGCCGGCAATCATCCGCAGGATCGTGGTTTTCCCGCAGCCGGACGGCCCCAGCAGGCACATAAACTCACCGTCTTTCACCGTCAGGTTGATACTGTTTACCGCCGGGGTATCACAGCCGGGGTAGGTTTTGGTGAGGTTCGTTAATTGGATATCAGGCATCTTATTTCTCCAGGCCATCAGCCAGACCGGTGCCGGTGATTTTCTGAATAATCACCGTGCCAGCCCATGAAATCAGCGCAATCATCAGCACCACGGCGTTGGCCGCTTGCTGGTAGTTGTAGTCAATCAGTCGCAGGGACCAGGTGGTCATCACATCCGTTGCCGGAGTGGCAAGGATCACAAACAGGCTGACTCCTTTAATTCCTGAGATAAACGGCAGCAGGATCCCGGTGGCCAGTGGCGCCGCCTGAATCGGGATAACGATGCGGCGGATACGGGCGAACCAGCCAGCCCCGGCGATCCGAGCCGCCTCTTCGGCCTCTTTCCCGAGCTGAGTCATCGCCGCGATCCCCGAGCGGCTGGCGTAGGGCATTTTTTCGGCAATCAGCGCCAGGATCAGGATAAACGGCGTACCGTACAGCGCCGGAACCGGCCCACGGGCCACGGCAAACAGCGAAAGAAAGGCGGTGGCAAAGGCAATGCCGGGCACCAGATATGGCAGGAAGGTCAGCTGGCGCAGGAAGGCGGCAACCCAGCGGAAGTGACAGCGCATCACCGCGTAACCCACCAGCAGGCCCAGCACGCCACAGGCGATGGAGGCCGAGCCGACAATCACCAGCGTGTTCCACACCGTGTGCCAGAACTCCGGCGTCAGCAGAATGCCGTTGTGCAGGGCTACGGTATCGAGGTTGTGGCCAATCCAGTAATCGAAGGTAAAGTTTTCGGCAGTAAAGCGGCCCGGCAGGATCATCACCGTCGACAGGAACAGAGTCAGCAGGGGGATTGCCACACCCAGCAGCACGAACAGCAGCGGCAGCGCGGCAGCGGCGGTGCGCCAGCGGCCCAGAGTGCGGCGGCGTTCCATCACGCCTTTACCGCCAAGCGTCACAAAGCGTTTTGCTTCGCGCAGCATTTTCATGTCCAGCATCAGGGTCAGCATCCCCATCAGCATAATGACTGTTGCAATCACCGCCGCCACGCCTGACTGGCGCGTACTTATCGCCCGGTACAGCCCGGTGGAGAGGGTATCGAAATGCACCGGCAGGCCAAGAATGTAGGGCAGGGCGAATTCGCCGATGCAGTCCGCGAAAATCAGCAGCGCGCTTGAAAGCAGCGCCGGGCGTACCAGCGGGATAATAATTTTAAAGGCGATAACCCCGCGAGAGGCACCAAGTACCCTGGCGCACTCTTCCATCTGGCTGTCCATGCGCTTCAGGGCGTTCCCGACAATCAGAATCACCAGCGGCGCGTAGTGCAGCACCATAATGGTGACTATCGGAAAATAGCCGTAGGCCATCCAGTTCGGGGTCTGGATCCCCATGGCCTCCAGCCAGCCCGGCTGGCCGCCGATGGCGTGGTTTTTGAAAATGGTGCTCCACGCCAGCGCAAAGGTCCACGAAGGCAGCATAAACGGCACGATAAGCAGGGTGGCAAACCATTTTCGGCCAGCGATATCGGTACGATTAATCAGCCACGCCAGCGCGACACCGACGATTAACGCTATGGCGACAGTGCTCAGCGCGACCGCCAGGGTATTGAGAAGTGGCGTCCAGAGCAGCAGCTCTGACATGCGTGATGTTAACGTACGCAGCAGATACCAGGCGGTAAATGTTCCTTCTGATGCCCCGGTGCGGCCTTCATCACCGCTCTGTACCAGAACGGCATTCAGCAACACCGACATCACCGGTGCGAGGATTATCCAGCTGAACAGCATCAGCAGCAGCGCACCCAGAAGATTGGCGGGCTCATGGCTGACAATTGACAGCGTATGGCGGACCTTGCGCCACGTGCTGTGGCGTGGGTTGATATCGGATTGGTAAGACACGCGTTTACCCCTGACTATGAAAGACAGTCGGGAATATATCGAGGCAATGTTACAGTTTTGCTAATTTTTTGCACATATGTGCAAAAATGTCCGGGACAGGAAAAACAGGAACACTTTCAAAATCTTCAATTCCCGCTTTACATAGCGCGCAGAGATGTTTATAGTGCGCCTCACTTTGGAAGCGTGGCCGAGCGGTTGAAGGCACCGGTCTTGAAAACCGGCGACCCGAAAGGGTTCTAGAGTTCGAATCTCTACGCTTCCGCCAAATTTGAAAACCCTGCGATAGCAATATCGCAGGGTTTTTTCGTTTTTGTTGTTTAACCCGTAAGCTGACGTGGTCCGCGCCTTGTCGCAAAGCGGTAGACCGGGATCTCTCAGGCCTCGTACTACAACTGGAAAGCGGCTGGATTTTCAATTTGACCATTCAGGCTGCTTAGTTCTGTCCCGGCTATAAATGGCGCGCGTTGGGCCAGGATTTGGTGCTGATCGTGCTGAATGCGGAGATCGTGACGTCGATAATTAATGGCGTCTTTGATTAGGGAATTAACCCCGTTCGCGGCGGGACTTGCGGATTAAGGTTATTCTAAACAAATCGTCACCAAAGCGAGATTTTAACTTTACTCGAATAATTGAATGACTATAATGAGCACAAATTCACGCAGGAGAAATATGTTGGACAGTCACCCTTACTTAAACATCAAGGCAAGCTGACGCTATTTTTTCTGCGCTGCTTGCCAACCGGCGGGCAGCAATCTCCTCATCCAGACGATTGCATCCCATAAAGAATAACGCAGCATGGCTGCGAGGATAATCGTCATGTTCATGTTTAAAAATACATTATTCCCTCCACCATCAACGCGACGTTAATCGCCTTTCCGGCGACAATTGGTCGTGTGCTTTAATAAAGCACATAGTTAATTCTTCCAGCATAAATGGAGGAAGCTATGTTGATGTTTCCTTATATCGCAAATTTACTCGCTGCGATGCTATTGGGCGCGCTGATTGGCGCTGAAAGACAGTGGCGTCAGCGTATGGCCGGCCTACGCACCAACGCGTTGGTCGCCACCGGCGCGGCAGTTTTTATTCTGAGCTCCATTTCTACATCGCCGGACAGCCCGGGACGTATTGCCGCGCAGGTAGTTTCTGGCATTGGTTTTCTCGGCGCCGGCGTCATCATGCGTGAAGGTATGAACGTGCGCGGCCTGAATACCGCCGCAACCTTGTGGTGCTCTGCGGCGATTGGCGTGCTGTGCGGACTGGGCCAGTTCTGGCAAGCGGCGGCGGCAACACTGATAATCCTCTGCGCCAATATTCTACTGCGCGAAGCGGCGCAGAGAATTAATCAGATCCCCGGCGCGACAGAAGAAGAGAAATGCTACGTTCTGAATATTGTCTGTCAAAGCGAATATGAAAACGCGATTCGTCAGCTATTGCTTAATATCAGTAAAGAGATGACGCTCAGCCTTCAGGGACTGATGTCGACAGCAGCAAAAGAACAAGGGCATAAAGAAATCCGCATCGAACTGGTGGGTAATACCGACTGCCGCAAAGCGCGAGATCTTATTATGTCGAGAATTGGCGGGAACGAAAACATTACGTCAGTCCGCTGGTGTGTCGAGGGGAGTTAATCTCACGGCTATTCTACTTTGACATTCATTTATCTAAGGAGGGAATAATGGATATTCCCAGGAAATTAAAGTAATAAGCGTTTAATAACGTAAAAATTAATTATGCATAAGTCATTTATGCAGGGATAACGACGTCTTAAATTTGAGGATTAATCATGACTGACATGAAAATAGAAAACCGGAAAATAAACCGGTCTGCGTCAGAAAATGATAAGCAGCATAAAAAAAGCTTTGCCATTGAAACCGAGGCATTTAACAGCCCGGATCATACGCTGGCGCGGTTAAACAGCAGTCGCCACGGGCTCACCACCGAAGATGCCCTGGAACGACTGGATGAATATGGCCGCAATGAAGTGGCGCATGAGCAGGCACCGCCGGCGTTGATCCAGCTTTTGCAGGCATTCAATAACCCGTTTATCTATGTCCTGATGGCGCTGGCCGCCGTCAGTTTCGTGACCGATTACTGGCTACCGCTGCGTAACGGTGAAGAGACCGATCTGACCGGGATCATTATTATCGTCACGATGGTTAGCCTGAGCGGGTTATTGCGTTTCTGGCAGGAGTTTCGTACCAACAAAGCGGCACAGGCGCTGAAATCCATGGTCCGCACCACGGCGACGGTGCTGCGTCGCGGTCCCGGGAATATGGGGCCGGTGCAGGAGGAGATTGCCATTGAGGAGCTGGTGCCCGGTGACATCATCTTCCTGGCGGCGGGGGATCTGGTTCCGGCGGACGTCCGTTTGCTGGAGTCCCTGGACCTGTTTGTCAGTCAGTCGATACTCAGCGGCGAGTCGCTACCGGTTGAGAAGTATGATGTTCTGGCCAGCGTTTCCGGCAAAGGGTGTGACAGGCTTCCTGAGCCGAACAAAGATAAAAGCCTGCTGGAGATGGGCAATATCTGTCTGATGGGCACTAACGTGACCAGCGGCAGGGCGCAGGCGGTGGTAGTGGCCACTGGAAACCGTACCTGGTTTGGTTCGCTGGCGAAATCTATCGTCGGCACGCGTACCCAGACGGCGTTCGACCGCGGGGTAAACAGCGTCAGCTGGCTGCTGATCCGCTTTATGCTGGTGATGGTACCGATTGTGCTGCTGATTAACGGCTTCAGCAAAGGTGACTGGGTTGAGGCCTCGCTGTTTGCCCTGGCGGTAGCGGTTGGCCTGACGCCGGAAATGCTGCCGATGATCGTCAGCTCCAACCTGGCGAAAGGCGCTATCGCCATGTCGCGGCGCAAAGTGATTGTCAAACGGCTGAACGCCATTCAGAACTTTGGCGCTATGGACGTGCTGTGTACCGATAAAACTGGCACGCTGACTCAGGATAATATCATCCTTGAGCATCACCTGGATGTTAGCGGTCATGAGAGCGACCGGGTGCTGACGCTGGCCTGGCTGAACAGCAGCAGCCAGAGCGGGGCGCGCAACCTGATGGACCGGGCGGTGCTGCGCTTTGGCGAGGGCAGGATTGCGCCAGCGACCAAAGAGCGTTTTGTCAAACTTGATGAACTGCCGTTTGATTTTGTACGCCGTCGGGTATCGGTTTCGGTGGACGATGTTCGCCACGGTGACAAAAGCCTGATCTGCAAAGGCGCTGTCGAAGAGATGCTGATGGTCGCCACGCATCTTCGTGAAGGCGATAACGTTGTGCCGCTGGATGAAACCCGACGCGATCTGCTGTTAGCCAAAACGAAGGACTATAACGCCCAGGGCTTCCGCGTGCTGCTGGTCGCAACCCGCAAGCTGGATGACTCCGCTCTGACCACGCCGCTGTGCAACGCCGATGAGCAGGGGCTGACGGTTGAAGGGATGCTGACTTTCCTCGATCCGCCGAAAGAGAGCGCGGGAAAAGCCATTACCGCGCTGCGCGATAATGGCGTGGCGGTGAAAGTGCTGACCGGCGATAATCCGGTGGTTACGGCGCGTATTTGTCTGGAAGTAGGCATCGATACCCATGGCATCCTGACCGGCGGCCAGATTGAAGCGATGACGGATCGCGAACTGGAGCGCGAAGTGGAAACGCGCTCGGTATTTGCGAAGCTAACGCCGCTGCAGAAGTCGCGCATCCTGAAAACGCTGCAGAAAAACGGCCACACCGTCGGCTTTCTCGGCGACGGCATCAACGATGCGCCGGCCCTGCGCGATGCTGACGTAGGCATTTCGGTCGACAGCGCGGCGGATATCGCTAAAGAGGCATCGGATATCATCCTGCTGGAAAAGGATCTGATGGTGCTGGAAGAAGGGGTGATCAAAGGACGTGAGACCTTCGGCAATATCATTAAGTACCTGAATATGACCGCCAGCTCTAACTTCGGCAATGTCTTCTCAGTACTGGTGGCCAGCGCGTTTATTCCGTTCCTGCCGATGCTGGCGATTCATCTGCTAATCCAGAACCTGATGTACGATCTCTCCCAGCTCTCGCTGCCGTGGGACAAAATGGACAAAGAGTTTCTGCGTAAGCCGCGCAAGTGGGATGCGAAGAATATCGGCCGTTTTATGCTGTGGATTGGCCCAACGTCGTCCATTTTTGATATCACCACCTTCGCGCTGATGTGGTACGTGTTTGCGGCAAATAACGTTGAGGCCCAGGCGCTGTTCCAGTCCGGGTGGTTTATTGAAGGGCTGCTGTCGCAAACGCTGGTGGTGCATATGCTGAGAACGCAGAAAATTCCGTTTATCCAGAGCCGGGCGACGTTGCCGGTGCTGCTCACCACCGCGGTGATTATGGCGATCGGGATCTACATTCCATTCTCGCCGCTGGGAGCGATGGTGGGACTGGAGCCGCTGCCGCTGAGCTACTTCCCATGGCTGGTCGCGACGCTGCTCAGCTATTGTCTGGTGGCGCAGGGTATGAAGAGTTTCTATATCAAACGTTTCGGTCAGTGGTTCTGATGATAAGGAGTCGCAGAGATGAATCGTTCTCCGGACACCATCATTGCGCTGATCTTTTTCCTGATGGGTTTGCTGGTGCTGCTGCTGGCAATCTGGCAAATCCCGTTCTGAAAGGGGGCGCGATGCGTAGAGGATCGCTGGATAAAGTCTTTATTCAGGTGGCGATTATTGCGGCCATCATTATTCTGCTGACAATCTGGATTAGATAAGAGGATTTTTGTCTCGTCTGTTTGCCGGGCGGCGGCTGACGTCTTGCCCGGCATACTGTTCACGTTAGGAAATTGAAATTCTTTCAGCCCTGCAACGTGGGCGTGCGTCGCTACTGCTGTGCCTCGCTGGACTGCATCAATGTCCGCTTCTGTTCAGTTGCATCTTCCAATACTTTTCTTATTCGGGGTCAGGGTCACAATGAAGACATTACTAACATCGGGGTGTATTAATCAACGGGGGGCAGGTCAAAGTAGTTGTAAAAACAATTGAATTGAGCTCTCTGCACCTTAAGCCAAATATGTTGTGAAAAATTATAGAGTTACATATTTTTACAAGTATTCACTTCTCACACACTTTTGGTGCGTGCAATAGTCATCTCGCACGAAATGATAAAAGAGGGATTTTGTGTATGGTTGGCGAGTGTCATTGGCCGCTGTTTAAATCATTTCAATCGGAGTCCGGTAATGATAATTCCAAAGAATAAAAATTACATTTCATTATTGTTGTCAATTGTTATCTCAGCAATACTAATAAAGAATTCATCATTGAATGTCCTTTCTGAAGGGAAAAATATCATGGACGGTATCATATCCGTTCTATGTTTTATTGGTGTATTTTTTGTTGCTAAGAAAGCGCTGTCATTGCGCGATATTGGTAACTAGTGTGATATGTTGTGGTCGCTTCTGCCTTTCCAGCCTTCATAAAATTTCAAATCTACTGGATAGGGCGATTTTGTCTTTATTTATCACATATGGATCAGTCTCGTTATCAAATATTATTTATAGAAAAGCTGAAAGTTTATTTAAATGGCTTTTTGTGACAAGTCATATCTAACTACCACGACGATATGACATCCTGGCCAGCCGTAACTGGCCAGGAGCAGGCCATTTATATCAACCTATGCTCCCGCCAGCACTTCACAACCCAATCACCAGCTCCCCCGAATGGCTCCGCGAGCAGCACAGCGCCACCTGCTGGTCACGGGCGCCTTTTTCTTCTGCCGATTGCACGGTATCCCGATGATCCACCACGCCGTCGATAACCGGCGTCAGACATGCACCGCAAATCCCCATCTCGCAGGACAGCGGGACCGCCACGCCATTTTCCAGCAGTACCTGAGCAATCGTTTTATCCGCAGGCACGGGCCAGCGTTCTCCGGTTGATGCCAGGGTGACGGTAAACACATCGCCTGTGTCTGCGTTAGCGGCGGGAACGACGGGCTGGAATGCCTCACTGTGGATATGCGTTTCGGCCCAGCCTTTCCCGGCCGCTACGTCACGGACTTTGGTCATAAATTCGACCGGGCCGCAGGTGTATACATGTAACCCGTCATGCGCTGCTGGCAGATCCTGGCTAAGCCGTGCGCGTGGGCTTTCTCCCTCGCAGGAGGCGTGAATGATACACTCGCCGTTACGCCATCCACCCGACACTTCGCGGACAAACGCCGCGTTTTCACGTTTTTTAACGTAATAGTGCAGGGTAAATGGCGTACCAGAGGCCTCAAGCTGAAGGGCCATTGCGTACAGCGGCGTAATGCCAATCCCTGCCGCCAGCAACACAACCCGTTCCGCCTGATTAAGCGGAAACAGATTGCGCGGGGAGGAGATAGACAGCTTCTGCCCCGGGCGCAGCGTCTCGTGGATATAGCGCGAACCGCCGCGTGACGCCGTTTCTCGCCCGACGCAGATAAGATAGCTTTCGTCCCCACACGCCCCGGTCAGGGAGTACTGGCGAATAATCCCGCAGGGCAGATGCACGTCAATGTGCGCCCCGGGCTGCCAGCCAGGCAGGGTTTCGCCGTTCTCTGCCACCAGCCTGACGGCCAGGCTCTTGTCGCCCTGGCGCCACAGCCCGTCAACAATAACGCTCAGCATCTCGCTCATCTTGCCCCTCCGTCATACCAGGAAAAATTCGCCAAATCCCATCTTTTTCAACCCACGACGGTAGGCAATAGAGCTTCTGTCCGCAGGTATATGGGCTTCCAGGGTCAAATCCAGCGGCAGGCTTTCCGGGCGCTGGGTTTCCACCATCAGGCGATCTTCCTCAAAGATACGCAGGTTAAAGGCATGAACATCCTCCACCGGAATATGCAGGTCAACGTTGCGCGCAATAGGGGCGAACATCCGCGTTACGCGTGCTGACACGGGCGATGCAGCATTCATGATAACCAGCCGGGAATCGCCCGGAAAATGGATGGTTAGCGTGGCGGTAAACGGCAGATGCATTTCAAAATGACGCAGCCATTCGAAACCTTCTGGTGCCTGTACATCCGAACTGGCGGGGTAGTTACTCACCGAGCTCCAGTAATCGGCGACAAAGCCAAAGGCGGTCTCCTGCGGCTGATAGGCGGGCACCTGCTGGTTATCCGGGTCGGCAAAGGTGGATGTGTGGATCCACGCGAAATGGGCGACATCGAGAAACCCCTCGACCTGGCGACCAGCAAAACCGTTCACCTCAAACGCCGGGCAGTTGATCTGCTGAAAACCGTCGTCATCCCAGTGCGGCATGGTGGGCAGCGGCACCGGGTTTTCCGGGTCAAACGCCAGACAGGTCCAGATCAGGCCAAAGCGCTCTTCCACGGCGTAGTTAATCAGATTTAGTTTCGCCGGTACGGGCTGGTCGGGGCTGGAGGGAATACGGTTACAGCGGCCATCTTCCCCAAAGCGTAAGCCATGATAGGGGCAAATAATCCCGTGTTCATCGTGAAAGCCCAGCGTCAGCGGCACGCCGCGATGGGGACAAACGTCCCGGGCGACCACCACCTGATCGTTAATCCGGTAGATAACCAGCTGTTCATCCAGTAGGGTGGCTTTTACCGGTGCCGGGCCGATGTCGCACGCCCGGGCAACCGGGTGCCAGCATTTTGCCAGGCGCAGCCAGTCCTCTGGCTCAAACGTGCAATGGGCAGGTGGTGTTGGGTGTTTTATCATGGTTGTCCCTCCTGTGTTCAGCCTAATGGGCCACCCTGAATGGTGTCGCACAGACCGTTAATAATGCGCTCGCCGGTCTCTTCGCTGAGCTCCTGATACCAGGCCCGGGTCAGCGCCATATCTTTACCGTGTGTGATGTCGCAACGTTTGCGGGCTTTCAGCACCAGGTCGCGAACCCGGTCGCAGCGCAGCGCTTCGTACTGGCGCAGTGCCAGCGTAATGTTGTGGTTGTCGCGCACGCAGTCGCCCAGCACCACGGCATCCTCCAGGGCGGCACAACCGCCCTGGCCGATATCCGGCGTGGTGCTGTGTCCCGCATCACCCAGCAGCGCCACTTTGCCGCGTACCAGGCTGTCGAACGGCTCAATATCGTGGATTTCGATGCGGTTGGTCGTCTCAGGATCCAGCGCGGCGATAAGCTTCTGCACCGGCGGTGCCCAGTCGAGGAAATAGCCGCTGAGATCGGCTTTAAGGGTAAGACGATCTTCCGCCAGACCGGCCGGGAGCGGGACATCGAAAAAGAAGTAGAAGCGCCCGCCGGAAACCGGCATCAGCGAGACGCGCTTACCTTCTCCGACAAACGTGGTCCACTGGTGGGCAGGGGCAATGTCCTCGTCAATCTTCACCAGACCATTCCAGTTGACGTATCCGGCGTAGCGGCGTTCTGGGGTATAACCCAGCACGTACGGGCGCACCGCCGAGTGGCTACCGTCAGCGGCAATCAGAAAATCACCGGTTGCCGTGGTGCCATCGGTAAAGGTGACGGTCACGCCCGCGTCATCTTCACGGACGCGTTCAACGCGCTTGCCGAACTGCACTGCGTCTCGCCCCCAGAAATTGAGCATTTCGCGCTGCAATTCGGCTCGCGAGACAGGGCAGGGACGATCGCCGGTGCGCGCCACCAGCGGAGCAAGGCTAAAGCGGGTCAGGGTATCGCCGCGCAGGTGATCCTTATACGCCATAAAACGCATTGGCCCGCCGTAGGTTTCCATCATGTCGCCCATGCCAAGATGCTGCATACATTTCACCCCGTTGGGCCAGATGGAGATGGCCGCGCCAACGGGTTTGATCTCTTTCACGGCCTCAAAGACGGTACAGTCGATCCCGGCTTTCTTTAACGCCACGGCCGCGCTCAGACCACCAATTCCCGCTCCAATGACAATCGCTTTCATGCTTCTCTCCTTTTGCAGGGGGTAATGAGAGTGAGCAATTTGCGTACCAGGATGCAGAGTGAAGAAAAGGGCGTTGTGATGGGTCGTTATGCACTGCTAAGGTGCGTTATTACGGTGAGAGTGCCTGTTTATGAATCAATAATTTCCAGTTTTGCTATGTGGAATCGACTGTTTCACGCCCGGCATAAGAGTGGCGTGTTTTGTGCAATGTTTTGTGCAATAGGGCTGAAGGATGATTTCAACGGAGCGACCATGACAGCACTGCATGACTTTAATCAACAGCGATACGAAGACGCGCTGGCGCGCTTACTGCCCTGCGTGGCGATCCCCACCTGGGCCGAGGCACTGGTGCGCGGGCGTCCTTATCCTGGCCGGGATGCACTGTTTGACGCCGCCAGCTCGCTGGCACAGCGCTGGGATGAAGATGCCCTGACGCTTGCCCTGAGCGCGCACCCGCGTATCGGTGAGAAACCCGCGGGCACGCAGGCCGAGGCGGCGCTTTCGCGTCAGGAGCAGGGGGCCGTTAACGAAAGCGACGCGGCGCTCGCCCGGGCATTGCGGGAAGGCAACGCTCACTACGAGGCGCGCTTCGGGCGCGTGTTTCTTATTCGCGCGAAAGGCCGCAGCGGAGAAGACATTTTACAGGCGCTGGAACGGCGGCTGAAAAACACCGACGCGCAGGAAGTGCAGGCCGCACTGGAACAACTGCGGGAAATTACCTTATTACGGCTGGAAGGAGTGATTGGCGAATGAGCACCCTAAGCACCCATATTCTGGATATTTCGACAGGAAAACCCGCCCAGGGCGTAACCGTTCGTCTGGAACGAGACGGGCTGGTGATTGCCACCGGGACGACCAACAGCGCCGGGCGCATTACGGAATTCGTGGCGCACCTGCCGGCAGGCCGTTACCGGCTGGTGGCCGACATTGGTGCATGGTTTATCCAGACCGGGCGCGAAACGATTTACCCCTGTGCGCAGATTGATTTTGTCACTAAAGAGGCGGCAGACGAGCACTATCATCTGCCGTTTGTGATTGCCCCAGGCGGGTGGTCAACCTACCGCGGCAGTTGACCACACCTGTTCACCGTTGACCCAGGTTTCACTGATATTACGCTCGTCGCCGAGCGTCATCAGCACAAACAGCTGCTCGTAAATATCCTTGCAGCGCCCGTTACGCAGGCGCTGCAGCGGCGTAACGGCCGGGTCGATAACGATAAAGTCGGCCTCTTTGCCTGGGGCAAAATTGCCAATCTTATCGTCCAGCCGCAGGGCGTGTGCGCCACCCAGGGTGGCATGATAAAACGCTTCGCAGGCTTGCAGGCGGTAGCTCTGCAACTGGCCCACTTTGTAGGCCTCACCCAGCGTACGCAACATGCTGAAGGTGGTACCGGCCCCGACGTCGGTGCCTATACCCATTCGCACCTTATGCTGCCAGCAGGCGGGTAAACGAAACAGCCCGCTGCCAAGAAACAGGTTGGAGGTTGGACAAAACGCCACGGCAGAACCGGTGTCGTGCAGGCACTGCCACTCGCTGTGGTGCAGGTGAATGCCGTGAGCAAACACGCTGCGCTCGCCGGTCAGGCCGTAGTGGTGATACACATCCAGATACCGCTCATGCTCAGGCCACAGATCGCTCACCCACGCCACTTCGTTGGGGTTTTCGCTCAGATGGGTCTGCATCCAGGTGTCGGGAAACTCCTCTCTGAGCAGGCTCACTGCTGCCAGCAGTTCCGGGGAAGAGGTCGGGGCAAAACGCGGCGTAATGGCATAGCCTAAGCGCCCGCGGTGGTGCCAGCGCTGGATAAGCTCCCGCGTTTGCCGGTAGCTCTGTTTGGCGGTTTCAGTCAGGTAATCCGGCGTGTGCCTGTCCATCATTACTTTCCCGGCAATCAGCCGCATGTTGAGGCGTAATGCTTCGGTAAACAGCGCATCGACAGATTCGGGGTGCAGTGTGCAAAATACCAGCGCCGTGGTTGTGCCGTGGCTGACCAGCTGATTAATGAAAAACTCCGCGATCTCTTTCGCGTAGGTCTCATCGGCAAACTGGCTCTCCACCGGGAAGGTGTAGGTGGTCAGCCACTCCAGCAGTTGCTCGCCAAAGGCGCCAATCATCTCTGTCTGGGGATAATGGACGTGGGTATCGATAAAACCGGGCAGCAGTAGCTTGCCGCGCAGGTCGGTGTAACCTTTGTGAGGGTCAAGGTATTGCTCGCCCTCCTGCCAGCTCATCTGCGCCAGAATTTTGCCGTTGTGAATAAACAGCAGCCCATCGTCAAGGTAGCGGGCGTGGCGGGGGATAGCATCTGCGCTGTCGCAGACCTGGGCAATATCGAAAAATGCACCGCGGATCGCTGTCTGGTAATCCATCATGGTTCCTGCCTTATTGTTTGCGTAGCGGGGTCAGGAGAATGAGCAAAAAGGATGCCAGCTTGAGAAAGGCCGCAGAAGGTCTGCGGCCAGGTGAAAGGATTACTCTTTTTGCGTCGCCACGCGGGAGTTGAATTGCGGGGCGGCAGCCGCTTCGCGGTCTTCCCGCGCCAGCCAGCGGTAAGTCACACCGCCCAGGAAGACGCCGATAAACCAGCTAAAGTTCGCCACTTCATGCAGGGCCGGGATAAAGCTAATCACCAGGCCTACGGCAACGGACGGGAGCAGTGCGCCGATGGCTTTCGGGTTAAAGCCGTTGCGATACCAGTATTTCCCTTTTGGCGTGTCGTCGAACAGGTCATCTACAGAGATTTTCCCGCGCTTAATCAGGTAGAAGTCGGCAATCAGGATGCCGAACAGCGGGCCGATAAAGGCGCCGAGCACGTCCAGGGTGTAGTGGATAAGCTCCGGAGAGTTGAACAGGTTCCACGGGGTTAACAGGATCGAGCCGACAGCGGCAATCATCCCCCCGGTGCGGAAGCTGATTTTCTGCGGCGAGCAGTTAGAAAAGTCGAACGCCGGGGAGACAAAGTTCGCCACAATGTTGATCCCGATGGTGGCGGTGATCATGGTCAGCAGGCCAATCGCCACGGCCAGATCGTTGCCCACGCGGCTAACGGTTTCAATCGGGTCGGTTATCATGCGGCCAAACAGCGACTGCGTGCCGGAGACAATCACCACGGTGACGATGGAAAACAGCAGGAAGTTAAACGGCAAGCCCCAGCGGTTTCCACGGCGAATTTCGCCCATGCTTTTGCCGTAGCGCGAGAAGTCACCAAAGTTGAGCAACGGTCCGGAGAAATAGGACACCACCAGTGCCGTAGCAGTGATCATCTGCCAGGTTTGCTCGCCTGCGCTCAGGGATTTGCTGGCGAGGGTAAAGGAGATCCCGTCAAAACCCGTCTTGTATACAATCCAGCCCGCAAGCGCCAGCATCACCACATAGACCGCCGGGCCGGCAATATCGATAAAACGCTTAATGGCGCTCATACCGTGCCAGAAGACCATCGCCTGCAATACCCACATAATGGAAAAGCAGATCCAGCCCAGATGCGACAGGCCAAGGAACGCACCGGTAGTGAGCGCCGACAGTGACGGCCAGAACTTCAGCGCCACCAGCATCAGGGCGTTGGCGGCCAGGTAGGTCTGAATACCGTACCACGCAAAGGCGATAAGCCCGCGGATCACCGCCGGAATATTCGCGCCAAAAACACCAAATGCCTGACGGCTGATCACCGCATAAGGCACGCCCGCCATCTGGCTCGGTTTTGCCACCAGGTTGGCGCACAGCTGCACAATACAAATCCCTATCAGCAGGCAAAGCAACACCTGCCAGCTGGCCAGCCCGAGCGTAAAGAAGCTCGCGGCAACCACATAACCCCCCATGCTATGCACGTCGGACATCCAGAAAGAAAAGATGTTGTACCAGCTCCAGTTCTGGTCACGCGTTGGTGCCAGATCCTCATTGCAAAGCCGTGGGCTGTAAACCGCACCGGAATCAGCGGCCGAACCTTGCTGCGCGTTTTGTGTATTTGGCATGAAACCTGCTCCTGTGAATGAAAACCCGTTAAGTGGGAGTGCAAACGGTGTTGCAGGATCCAGGCCAAAATAATAAATCTTGTATGCAATATTTTATTTTTATGTATACGATCCGATAGCGAAAAGTAAAAAATGGAGTGGGTAATGAACAACGTAAACAGTCTGCACGCCGCGCCAGACCTGCAAGACAAAGACGAATCCATCTTTCAGGCGCTGATGACCGCGATTGTCGAACATCAGTTGCTGCCGGGGAGTAAATTGCCGGAAGAGGCGCTGGCCGAAGTCTTCGGCGTGAGCCGCACGGGCATCCGCAAGGTGCTGCAACGACTCGCCGCTGTGCAAATGGTCACGTTAACGCCCAAACGTGGTGCACATGTCGCCAGCCCGACGGTAGAAGAGGCACAGCACATCTTTCGCACGCGCGCCCTGCTGGAGGTCGCCAACCTGCCGGACGTGCTGGCCCACTGCCAGTCGCCACATCTTGCTGCACTAGAAGCCATCATTGCTCAGGAGCAGCAGGCGCACGAGGCGTACGACGGCCCGGCGGCAATCCGCCACTCTGCCAATTTCCATATCCAGCTTCAGGCCATTTCCGGCAACCAGGTGCTGACGGAGATGGTGACAAGCCTTAGCCAGCGTTCATCGCTGGTGATTGCCGCGTGGGGCGCGCCGTGGCGTCAGGGTTGCCGCTGCAACGATCACGAACAGCTTGTGGATCTGCTGCGCCAGAAAGCGCTCCGGCCACTCAGCGATGCCTTAATGCACCATTTTGAACATATCGTCGCCAGCCTCTGTTTTGAACGGGCGGGCGAGTGCCTTCCTGATTTTGCCCGGCTGTTTGCCGGCCACAAGGAGTCGTAATGTCGTCTGTCTGTATACAAGTGATCAATCCCAATACCAGCCGTGGAATGACGGAAACCATCGGCGCGGCAGCGCGCGCGGTGGCAGCGCCGGGCACGGAGATCCTCGCGGTCTGCCCGGATGAAGGTGTGCCCTCGATTGAAGGCCATTTTGATGAAGCCATTGCGGCCGTAGGGGTGCTCGAACACATCAAGAAAGGCAGGCAGCAGGGCGTGGATGGCCACGTTATCGCCTGCTTTGGCGATCCGGGTTTGCTGGCGGCGCGCGAGCTGGCGCAGGGGCCGGTGATTGGTATCGCAGAAGCCGCAATGCATATGGCGACGCTGGTGGCGACACGCTTTTCCATCGTCACCACGCTGCCGCGTACGCTTGTCATCGCCCGGCACCTGCTGCACCAGTATGGCTTTCATGATCACTGCGCGGCCCTGCACGCGATCGATCTCCCGGTGCTGGCGCTGGAAGACGGCAGTGGTCTGGCGCAGGAAAAGGTACGCGCACGCTGTATCCAGGCACTGAAAGAGGACGGTTGCGGCGCCATTGTGCTGGGGTGTGGCGGTATGGCAACGCTTGCGCAGGAGCTGACGCGCGAGCTGCATGTCCCGGTGATCGACGGCGTTAGCGCGGCGGTGAAAATGGTCGAATCGCTGGTGGCACTTGGGCTATCCACCAGCAAGCACGGCGACCTGGCGTTCCCGGAAAACAAAGCGTTAAGCGGTAAATTTCAGGCACTGAATCTATTTTAATTATGAGGGGGCCACAATGGCGCTTTTTGAACAGGATTACCCGCGGGATCTGCGTGGCTACGCAGGCAACCCGCCGCACGCGCAGTGGCCGCAGCAGGCGCGTATTGCCGTGCAGTTTGTGCTTAATTACGAAGAAGGGGCCGAAAACCACGTACTACACGGTGACGCCGGATCGGAACAGTTCCTGTCAGACATCATCGGCGCGGCCAGCTACCCGGACAAACATATGTCGATGGACTCTCTCTACGAATACGGCAGTCGCGCCGGGTTCTGGCGGATCCACAACGCTTTCAGCCAGCGCGGCCTGCCGCTGACGGTCTTTGGCGTGGCGATGGCGCTGGCGCGTCATCCCGATATTGTCGACGCCATTAAAGCGGCAAATTACGATGTGGTCAGCCACGGCTGGCGCTGGATCCACTATCAGAATATGGATATCGACCAGGAGCGTGAGCATCTGCAAAAGGCGGTGCATGTGATGACCGATCTGTTCGGCAAACCGCCGACGGGCTGGTATACCGGGCGCGACAGCCCCAACACTCGTCAACTGGTGGCGGAACACGGCGGTTTTGACTACGACAGCGACTACTACGGCGACGATTTACCCTTCTGGACCGAAGTGGCGTGCAGCGACGGTACCCGCAAACCGCACCTGATTGTGCCTTATACGCTGGATACCAACGACATGCGCTTTGCGACCGCACAAGGATTTAATACCGCCGAGCAATTTTATACCTACCTGAAAGACAGTTTTGATGTGCTGTATGAAGAGGGGGAAAGTGCGCCGAAGATGATGTCCATCGGGATGCACTGCCGCCTGCTGGGACGTCCGGGGCGTTTTCGCGCGCTGCAACGGTTTCTCGATTATATCCAGCAGCACGACAAGGTATGGGTCTGCACCCGCCAGCAAATTGCCGACCACTGGCGGGAAGTGCATCCGTTTCAGAGATAGCGGTGTCGTATTGTGCCGGGTGGCGGCTGCGCCTTACCCGGCCTACGACTCTCCACTTTACACCATCAAACTCACCTGCGCCGCCACAATCCGCCAGCCGTACGGGAAACGCACCCACGTTTGCTGCTGGCGGCCAATGCTTTCTGTGCCCACCTGGGTAAATCTGGAACCTAAAAGAACGGCCTGATGTTGGTCGCTCCGCTAGCCATTTTCTGGTGTATCCACCACAGGGACATTAGGCTTTTTTTGCCTGAATGATTGATTTTTCGTCAGTTCAACCGGAAAATCCCTGTACTTTAAATGGGCAAGGAAGGAACCGGATGTTCACGCTCTACATGAGATGGGAAGCCCAGCGAACACTGGCGCCGAATGATATTCAGTTCATCCTCACGCCACGTGAAGCACTCGAGATGGCGAGCATATTTTACGAACTGGATTACCTGGAATACGACTACCAGCGTAACCCCCTATGCCGTAACAGCGTCCCGAATCGACGACAAGGCGTTCACCATCGCCACGCGACGCAGCCCTATAAACGCAAGCAGCGTTCCGAATATGACGGACTCTATGATGAAGTGAAATGGAATCTCGATCACGGCTGGATGGTCGGCGTGAACACGGGGGAAAAGTGGGATAAGTATTGCAATCCGTTCTCCTTCGATGACGACAGTAATCTGGTTTATGACTGTTTTATGGACACCTACGGCGAGAGTTTCCCGCAGGAAGTACGCCGGATTTACGAGTATGTTCTGAACGAACACCAGGGTAGAAAGCCCGCTCCGACCGTTAAACAGCACTATTCCGACGCCCCATTACAGCACGCGCAGGCAGCGAAAACCATCAACAACAAAGCAGCGGGAAGGCTTCTTGCTGCAGGTGGCATCTACAACGGTAACATAGAGGGATTTCATGAGACCGCACAGCAGCTAGGCGGCGATGCTCCAGCAGGTTACGATCAGGTTATGGACAACAAAGGGCTAATCATTGCTGGCGCTTCTGTTGTTGCGGGTCTTGGTCTTGGTCGATTAGGGACTGCTGGTGAGATTAACGATCTCCACGTTCTGGGAAAAGTCGAGGGTGAATACTCGATGATAAAGCTCGGACCATTACCTAAAGAGCTAGCAGAAACGTTTTCCAGTGGTACATACAAGGAGATCTCTCTATCAACAGATACAAGTTTTTATAGAAGTGGTGTTGAGGGCCGACCATTAGGTCAATTTTTCGGATATGAACAACCTCAAGGAGTACTTCAAACCAGGGTAGATAAGGCACTGCTACCTAAATGGCCCAATGGAAGTGAATCTCCTCTTGATAGCTATCACGAGATTCAAATACCCGCAGGAACAAAAGTATATGTTGGAAAGGTAGGTTATCAAACAGACCTTTATTCCGGTGGAACTGAGCAAGTTATAGTACCTACACCGTGGAAAATACCTGGCATTAAGATACTTGGACGTGGTGGTTTGAAATGAAAAATGAAATAAAGAAAACGGTAATTGATATTATCACCATACTGTCCTCAAATGATGAGGACTCTTGGGCAAAAACTTTTGAAAAACTGGGCTTCGAACTCGATGTTGATTATGAGTCATCCATTTACTCATTGAAGAAACTTTACGGTGGAATGGGATCATTTAACGATATTGTTCTTCATAAAAATGGAATACCTCTAATTCGAGAAAATGACGAGTTAGAAGATTTGAGACACATACTCTACAAGCAACTCGACCATGCCATCGGCTTGTTAAAGCAGGTGAATTACCATAACGGCTTATAACCTGCGTCGCAAAAATCGCTCAGGGCGATTTCCCGCCCTGAGCCGCAAAAGAGTATGGATCCCCTCGTCACGAGCGGAGGGACTTATGCAACAACAACTGGGAGTTAATATCTCAAGGGTAGCCTGGGGATGTAACTGTAAGCATCTTTTCATCACACCATCAAACTCACCTGCGCCGCCACAATCCGCCATCCATACGGGAAACGCACCCACGTTTGCTGCTGGCGGCCAATTTTCTCCGTCCCCTCGCGGGTAAATTCGGTGCTGCATACCGCATAATCGGCCCCGAAGGTGGTGATGACCGTATGACGCAGGGTTCTCTGCAACCCGGCGGAAGGGCGCGCCGCACGAAAGGCGCGGATTTCATCAATCCCGTACAGGTTTTCACCTGCGCCCAGCCGCACCGTGTTTTTGTCGTGCCAGAACAGTTCATCCAGCACTGCAATGTTGTTGCTCACCAGTGCATCTTCGTAGCGGTAAAACGCGGCCGTGACCTCAGCAACCACCCACGGGAGGTTTACGTCATCATGATTCATCATTGTGCTATCTCCGCAGGGCGGGCATCGGTTATCCCGCTTGCTTCCAGTACCCGGGCCACGCGCAGGCAGGCCTGTTCATTAAACGGTGCGGCAATCAGTTGCAGGCCAATAGGGGCACCGTCTGCCGTGCGCAGGGGCACCGTGGTGACGGGTAAACCCAAAAACGAAATCGGCTGAGTCAGCATTCCCATACTGGCGCGCACCGGCAGTGGCTGGCCGTTAATCTCCATGGTCTGCTCACCAATCAGCGTGGCGCTACGAGGTGTCGCCGGAGCAATCAGCACATCGGCGTAGGAGAATAACGTTTTAAACGCCTGCCGGGTGTGGGCGCGAAAACGCTGGGCCTGAATGTACCAGGCGGATGGGATCATCGCCCCTGCCAGTAGCCGCTCGCGGGAGTGAGGCTCAAATCGTGCGGGCTCGCTTCGCAGCGCAGGCAGGTACTGATTTCCCCCTTCGGACGCGCTGATGATAAACGCCGCTGAGCGGGCAAGCTCTGCGTCGGGGAACAGCAGTTCATCGTGCGCCTCGAGCGCTTTCGCCACCCGTGCAACGGCAGCCCGGGCGTCGGCGTCACACCATGTGCTGAAATAGCCGCCCAGCACCGCACAGCGCAGGCCTTCCAGACCGCGATCCAGCAGCGGGCGGGTTTGCTCTCGTGAGCTGTCGGCCTGAAAACTGTCGCTGGTGTCGCGGCCTTGCAGCGCATCGTATACCGATGCCAGGTCGCTCACGCGGCGGGCAAACGGCCCGATATGATCCAGGCTTGCAACGAACGGATGGCTGCCGGAACGTGACAGGCGGCCAAAGGTCGGTTTCAGGCCATATATCCCGCACAGGGAGGCCGGTACGCGAATCGAGCCGTTGGTGTCAGTGCCGAGCGAAAAATGGACCAGCCCGGCGGCGACGGCCGCAGCCGATCCCCCGGACGATCCTCCCGCAATGCGCTTCAGATCGTGCGGGTTATGCGTTGCGCCGTAGTGGCTGTTTTCGGTGGTAAACCCGTAGGCGTAAGCATCCATGTTGACCATCCCGGAAAGCAGCCCGCCCGCACTGCGCAGCTGGCGTACCGCAAAGCTGTCGGCGGCAGCAGCAGGGCGCTGGCTGAACAGTTCAGCCCCGGCGAGGGTGGTGTGCCCGGCGACATCAAACAGGTTTTTGACCGCGTAGGGAATGCCCGCCAGCGGCGGCAGGGGGCGCTTTTCCCGACGCAGGGTGTCGATATTCTCGGCTTCTGCCAGCATTCGTTCGGCGGTGATCGTCGTCCACGCGTTGAGCTGTGGGTTGATGCGGGTAATGGCATCCAGCGTCTGACGGGCGATTTCACCGGCGCTCAGCTCGCCGTTGCCAAGCGCCTTCTGGATAGCGCTGATACTCATCTCGTGTAGCGTCATGCTTTGTATACTCCTGCAATCTCCTGGCGGTCATCGAGCGGTAACGCCATCAGCGGTGCGGCCATGCTGGCTATGCGGCTGAACTGCAACTGAAGCTCCGCCCGACGGGCGTCATCCAGTTCAACGCCCAGCACGGATTCCATCTGCGCAAGGTATGCGCTCCAGTCGGGTGGTGTGGTGTTCATGGTTATCTCCTCAGTATCCGGCGGCAGAGCCGTTGCTGCGTGGGTCGAATGCCCCTTCAAGCAGGCCGTTGGGATGGCGAACAATCGCCCCCGCGTGCCCCATGGCTTCGCTAAAGTCCGGGAACACTTCTGTTTCGTGGCCCAGCGCCTGCAAGCGCGCGAGCGTCTGCGATGAGACGCGTCCTTCCAGTTTTAAGGTGTCGGAAGTTTGTCCCCAGGTGCGTCCCAGCAGCCAGCGCGGCAGGCTGATGCTCTCCTGAAGCGGCACACCCTGCACCACATAGCGGGTGAACAGCGCCGCCTGGGTTTGCGGCTGTCCGTCTCCTCCCATCGAGCCATAGACCATCACGCGCCCGTCGTGCAGGCGTGCGGCTGCCGGGTTCAGGGTATGGAAAGGCTGTTTACCCGGAGCCAGCGCCAGAAGATGAGCCGGGTTGAGGCTGAAAGAGGCTCCCCGGTTTTGCCAGACGATCCCGGTATCCGGCAGGACCACGCCGCTGCCGAACTCGTGATAAATACTCTGGATAAACGAGACAGCAAGCCCGCTTTTATCGATTACCCCCATCCAGACCGTGTCGCCGGGGCCTTTACCGGTGCCCCATTGGGCGGCCTGGCTGTCGTTAACCCGCGCAGCGAGCGCGTCCAGCCCGGTGGGGGCCAGCAGACGCTGGATATCGGTTTTCAGTTCCCGCGGATCGGTGATGTGGGTATCGCGCAGGCCAAAAGCCAGCTTGGTGGCTTCGACGATGCGGTGGATCGTGGTGGCTTCGTCGGCATCTGCCATCCCCAGCCGGTCGGTTATCCCGAGTATCGCCAGCGACACCAGCCCCTGCGTCGGCGGGGCCAGATTCCAGACCTCACCCTGCTGATGCTGCAATTTCAGCGGCGTGGTGCGCCGGGCGACGTGCGCGTTCAGGTCTGCAAGGGTCACGGGCAGACCGAGCTCCTCCATTCCACTGGCCAGACATTCCGCCAGCGGGCCACGATAAAAGCTGTCCAGACCTTCGTCCGCCAGGCGTTTCAGGGTGGTGGCCATCGCCGGTTGGTAAAAACGGCTCCCGGCCTGAGGTGGTTTACCGTCGATAAGCCAGGTTTCTGCAAAACCAGGCAGGTCTTTAAGTTCGTCAAATTTACTCGCCGTGGCGCTGGCCTGCGATGCGGTGACCGGCGTGCCGTTTTGCGCGTAGTCAATGGCATCTGCCAGCAGGCGCGCCAGCGGCAGCGCGGTGCCATGCATTTCCTGCGACACCTTAAGGGCTTCGTCCCAGCCGCTGACCGTTCCGGCCACGGTCAGCGCCGCGCGCGGGCCGCGATGGGGGATCTGCGTCAGACCATCATAGGCCGCAAGCGTCGCCAGCGAGCCTGCCGCGCCGCTGGCGTCAATGGCAATGGGTTCACCGCCGGGCGGGGCGATAAGCCAGAAGCCATCGCCGCCGAGGCCATTCATATGCGGGTAAACCACCGCGATGGTGGCTGCGGCGGCCACCATCGCTTCAATGGCGCTGCCGCCTTCGCGCAGAATCGCCAGAGCGCTCTGGCTGGCAAGATGATGGGGCGCTACGGCCATTCCGTGTGTTGAGACATTACTGTGCATGGGGAGTCCTCATGACCCTGAAAGTCACAAGGTGCTGCAAAAGCTGTTCCAGTTCTGAAAGAAAAGTTTCAGTAAACTGGCACGGATAATGAAACGTATAATAAAAGGCAAAATGTGATGAAACAAAAGTTACAGAGGCGCTATGGAACAGTTAGATGAACGTCTGAAAGCACAATACCCGTCGCTGTCGCCGCAAGAGCAGCGCGTGGCCGATTTTATCTTCGATCACTTTGACGACCTTATTAGCTATAACAGCGCCGAGCTGGCGCAGCTTAGCGGGGTGTCGAAAGCCACGGTGAGCCGTCTGTTTAAGCGCCTGGGCTATGAGAAATATAAAGACATGCGCGATGAACTGCGCACGCTGCGCCAGAGCGGGATGCCGTTAACCGACAACCGCGATGCGGTGCAGGGCAACACGCTGCTGGCGCGCCACTATAAGCAGGAGATGGCGAACCTGACCCAGTGGGTGAATGCGCTTGATGCGCAGCAGTTTGCCGAGGCCATGGCCTGCATGGTGAAGGCACAGCGGGTGGTGATTATCGGGATGCGCAATGCGTATCCGGCGGCGCTGCACCTGCGCCAGCAGCTGTTACAGGCCCGCGGGCAGGTGCTGGTGCTACCCCAGCCAGGGCAGAGCCTGAGTGAAGAACTGGTGGATTTAACCGCCGACGATCTGGTGGTGATGATGGCGTTTCGCCGCCGCCCGCGCATTATCCGCCCGCTGATGCAGCAGCTTCAGAGCCGTGGGGTTCCGGTGCTGCTGATGTGCGAGCCGCAGGCCCACAGCCTGTTCCCGCTGGCGAGCTGGCAGCTCTGCGCCCCGCTGGACAGCGTATCGGCCTATGACAGCTACTCTTCGGTGAACAGCCTGATTAACCTGCTGGCGAACGCCTTCCTGCATGAGATCCTCGATAAAGGCCGCCCGCGTATTCACGAGATAGCCTCCCTTTATCAGCAGCTGGATGAGCTGGAGCAACGATAATGGGGCGTCAGGCTGGTGCTTTGCATTAAATTGGTGCAATGAAACGGGGCGAAAAGGCCAGTTCTTTTCGCCCCGTTGTTATTTATTCCTCGTGACATCTGCCTTTCAAACAAAATTTGCCGTTTTGCTTCGCCTGGCACATTAGTTGCAAAAGTTAATTCAACGAATCTTTTGTTTCATGCTAACGTAACGGGTAAACACCATGAAAAAACTGTTGATTGCACTGGCCGGGGCCGCTTGTCTGTTCACACAACTGCCAGCAAAAGCTGACCAGCTTCAGGATATTGAAAAGCGCGGTACGCTGCGCATCGCCGTCCCGCAGGACTTCCCTCCGTTCGGCTCGGTGGGGACCGACCTCCAGCCGCAGGGTTACGACATCGATATGGCGCGCTATCTGGCAAAACAGATGAAGCTCAAGCTGCAACTGGTGCCGGTGACCAGCGCCAACCGCGTACCGTATCTGCAAACCGATAAGGTGGATCTGGTTATCTCAAGCCTGGGTAAAAACGCCGAGCGTGAAAAGGTGATCGACTTTAGCCGCGCCTATGCGCCTTTCTTCCTCGGCGTATTTGGCCCGAAAGGGGCTGAGCTGAAAGATGCTGCCGCGCTGAGCGGAAAAACCATCGGCGTGACGCGCGGTGCGGTGGAAGACATGGTGCTGACCAGCCTGGCGCCGAAAGATGCCGATGTAAAACGCTATGAGGACAACAACACCACGCTGTCGGCCTACCTTTCCGGTCAGGTGCAGTATGTGGCGACCGGCAACCTTGTGGTGGCGGCGATTTCACGTCAGAACGCGGATAAAGCGCCGGTGCCGAGCTTTATGCTGAAAGACTCACCGTGCTTTATCGGCCTGAAGAAAAACGAACCGGCCCTGAAAGCGAAAGTGGACGCTCTGATTGAGCAAGGGATCAAAGACGGCACGCTGAATGGGCTGTCTGAGCAATGGCTGAAAGCGCCGCTGCCGGCAAACCTTGGCGTATAAGGCATGTCTGAGCAACTGCATTTTTCTGAGCTCTGGCCGCACTGGCCGGAGCTGCTGGCAGGGCTGTGGGTCACGATTCAACTGACCGTACTGGCGACCCTCGGCGGCCTGGCAATCGGTATTTTCGGGGCGGCCATTCGCAGCGGGCGGGCGACGTGGTTTAGCCGGGTCTGGGGCGGTTACGTGGAAATCATCCGTAACACGCCGTTTGTGGTGCAGCTGTTTTTTATTGTTTTTGGCCTGCCGAATATGGGGCTGAAAATGACCGCCGGGGAAGCGGCGCTGCTGGCGATGGTGGTGAATCTGGGGGCGTACAGCACCGAGATCATCCGCGCGGGTATTCAGGTCACGCCAAAAGGGCAGTGGGAAGCCGGGCGGGTGCTGGGGTTAACGCGTTTGCAGACCTTTATCCGGGTGGTGTTACCGCCCTCGTTGCAGCGCATTTATCCGGCGCTGGTGAGCCAGTGCATCATCGTGATGCTGGGTTCGTCGGTGGTGTCGCAGGTTTCTTATGAAGAGCTGACCTTTGCCGCCAACCTGATCCAGTCCAGAACCTTTCTGAGCTTTGAGGTGTATCTGGTGACCACCGGGATTTACTTAGTGCTGTCGATTACCCTGCGCCAGTTGATGATGGCGGCAGGACGCAAATGGCTGGGGGTGCAGGCATGATGACCACCTTTACGGACTGGGACATTATTCGCAATCTGCTGCTCGCCGGGCGCTGGACGGTACTGCTGTCGCTGGTGGCGTTTGTCGGCGGGGCGGTGGTGACGCTGCCGTTGTTGCTGCTGCGTATGACGGGCGGGCGCACGGTAAAACACCTGATCCGCGGCTATATTGAGCTGTTCCAGGGCACGCCGCTGCTGATGCAGCTGTTCCTGGCCTTTTTCGGCGTGGCGCTGTTTGGCATCGATGTTTCAGCCTGGACCGCCGCGTCGCTGGCGCTGACGTTTTACACCAGCGCCTTTTTGCTCGACATCTGGTTTGGCAGTATTCGTGCGCTGCCAAAAGGGCAGTGGGAAGCTTCGCGCTGCCTGGGGTTGAGCTTTGGTCAGACTCTGTTTCGCGTGGTGGCGCCGCAGGCGTTACGCATCGCTATCGCCCCCACGGTGGGGTTTGCCGTGCAGGTGATTAAGGGCACTGCGCTGGCATCGATTATCGGTTTTATCGAGCTGACAAAGGCCGGGACGATGCTGACCAACGTGACCTACCAGCCATTTAAAGTCTTTGCGCTGGTAGCGCTGGGCTATTTCATTCTGTGTTACCCGCTGTCGCGCTACAGCCGTTATCTGGAGACTAAATTCAATGCCTCTCATCACCATTAATCAGGTGCAGAAGTTTTACGGCGATAACCACGTGCTCAAGGGCGTGGATCTGGATATCGACATGGGCCAGGTCATTTCGATTATCGGGCGTAGCGGGTCCGGCAAAAGCACGCTGCTGCGCTGTATCAACGGCCTGGAAGGGTATCAGGACGGCAGCATTAAGCTCGGCGGCATGACCATTACTGACCGTGATTCCCAGGCGCGTGAAATTAGCCGTTCGGTCGGGATGGTGTTCCAGAACTTCAACCTGTTCCCGCACATGACCGCGCTGGAAAATGTGATGCTCGCCCCGCGCCGGGTGCTGAAGAAAAGCGCCGCCGAATGTCGGGTGCTGGCGCAGCAGATGCTGGAGAAAGTCGGCTTAGGCGATCGCCTGGACTATTACCCGTCGAGCCTCTCCGGGGGCCAGCAGCAGCGCGTGGCCATTGCCCGCGCGCTGGCGATGACGCCAAAAGTTTTACTCTGTGACGAGATAACCTCCGCGCTTGACCCGGAACTGGTGGGCGAAGTGCTCAGGGTGCTGGAGCAACTGGCGGCAGAGGGGATGACGCTGATCCTCGTCACCCATGAAATGAATTTTGCCCGCGAAGTGGGCGACCGCGTGGTGTTTATGCATCAGGGGAAAGTGTGGGAGCAGGGCGACAGCAAAACGCTGTTTGCTAACCCGCAGACCACTGAACTGAAACAGTTTATCTCCTCCGTGCGCGGCCTCAATTAACCTAAGGACACAAAGATGGACATCGCTCAATTTCCGCAAATCAATCCACCCCAGCGCCTGCTGATGGGGCCGGGGCCGATCAATGCCGATCCGCGCGTGCTGCGCGCCATGTCGAGCCAGCTGATTGGTCAGTACGATCCGGCCATGACCCACTACATGAATGAGGTGATGGCGCTTTATCGCGGGGTGTTCCGCACCGAAAACCGCTGGACGATGCTGGTGGATGGCACCTCCCGCGCGGGGATTGAAGCGATTCTGGTGTCGGCCATTCGTCCGGGGGACAAAGTGCTGGTGCCGGTGTTTGGCCGCTTTGGTCATCTGCTGTGCGAAATTGCCCGCCGCTGTCGCGCCGAAGTGCACACCATTGAAGTGCCGTGGGGAGAGGTTTTCACGCCGGATCAGGTTGAAGACGCCATCAAACGCGTGCGTCCGCGCCTGCTGTTGACCGTACAGGGCGATACCTCAACCACCATGCTGCAACCACTGGCCGAACTGGGGGCCATTTGCCGCCGTTACGACGTGCTGTTTTACACCGATGCCACCGCATCGCTTGGCGGTAACCCACTGGAAACCGATGCCTGGGAGCTGGATGCCGTCTCGGCCGGGATGCAGAAATGCCTCGGCGGTCCGTCCGGTACTTCGCCCATTACCCTGAGCGCAAGGATGGAAGAGGCGATCCGCCGCCGTAAGTGTGTGGAAGAGGGCATCCGTACCGATGCTCATCAGCACGGCGTGGATGAGATGGTCTACTCCAACTATTTCGATCTTGGCATGGTGATGGACTACTGGGGCCCCGAGCGCCTGAACCACCATACTGAAGCCACCACCGCGCTGTTCGGCGCGCGCGAATGCGCCCGGCTTATCCTCCAGGAAGGGCTGGATAACGGCATCGCCCGCCACAAGCTGCACGGCGATGCGCTGCTGAAAGGCATTCAGGCGATGGGGCTGGAAACCTTCGGCGACCTGAAGCACAAAATGAACAACGTGCTGGGCGTGGTTATTCCGCAGGGCGTGAACGGCGATCAGGTGCGTAAGCTGATGCTGGAAGATTTCGGTATCGAAATTGGCACCTCGTTTGGCCCGTTGCACGGCAAAGTGTGGCGCATTGGCACCATGGGCTATAACGCTCGTAAAGACTGCGTGATGACCACCCTGAGCGCGCTGGAGTCGGTGCTGAACTACCTGAAATTCACCACCACGCAGGGCGCTGCAATGCAGGCCGCGTGGGATCACTACCGCAGCGAGACGGCGCTATGAGTCAAGCGACACGCCAGCAGGCGGCAGACCGTGTGATGGCGCGCGCCGATGCGCTGGCCACGATTAGCGAAACCCCGGATGCCCTGACACGGGTGTATCTCTCCACGCAGCATTTACAGGCCAACCAGCTGGTCGGGCAGTGGATGAGCCAGGCGGGCATGACCGTCTGGCAGGACAGCGTGGGCAATATTTGCGGGCGCTATGAGGGGGCACAGGAAGGCGCACCGGCGGTATTACTCGGATCGCATCTGGATACCGTGCGCAATGCCGGGCGATACGACGGGATGCTCGGCGTGCTCACCGCCATTGAAGTGGTGGACAGCCTGCATCAGCAGGGGTTGCATCTGGCTCAGGCCATCGAGATTGTCGGTTTTTGCGATGAAGAAGGCACTCGCTTCGGCATTACCCTGCTGGGCAGTCGCGGCCTGACGGGCACCTGGCCTGAGAGCTGGCTCGATAAATGCGATGCCAGCGGCGTCAGCGTGGCGCAGGCGATGGTGCAGGCGGGGCTTGATCCTGCCCGCGTGTTACTTGCCGCCAGAAACAAAGACGATTTCAGTGCCTATCTGGAGCTGCATATCGAGCAGGGGCCGTGTCTGGAGCAGGCACAGCTGGCGCTGGGCGTGGTGGAAGCCATTAACGGCGCACGCCGCCTGAACTGCCGCTTTACCGGTGAGGCCGGGCACGCCGGTACCGTGCCGATGGCCCATCGCAAGGACGCCCTGGCCGCCGCCGCCGAATGGATGGTGATGACCGAAAGCACCACGCAGCGCCACGGCGGCAATCTGGTGGCGACGGTAGGGGAGCTGCGCTGCCTGCCCGGCGCGGTGAATGTGATCCCAGGCGAAGTGGCGCTGTCTCTGGATATTCGCGGCCCGCAGGATGCCCCGCTGGATGTGCTGCTCAACGAATTGCTGACGCAGGCGCAGGCCATCGCCGCCCGTCGTGGGCTGGATTTCAGCGCCGAGGAGTTTTACCGGATCGCCGCTACGCCGTGCGATGCCCGTTTACAGGCATTGCTGGGCGAGGCCGTTGAATCGGTACAGGGGCGCACGCTGTCACTGCCCAGCGGTGCCGGGCACGACGCCATCGCCATGGCAGAGCGCTGGCCCGTGGGTATGTTGTTTGTGCGCTGTAAAGGCGGTGTCAGCCACCATCCGGCGGAGTCGGTGATGGCTGAAGATGTCGCCCAGGCGATTGAGGCGTTTAAGGGTGCGGTTGAGAGGCTGGCGAGTTAGGCCACCGAACGCACCGCATCTTCGATATCTGCACTGACGCGGACATCCTGTTCGTCAAAGACCATGCAGTGACGATCGTCGAAGGCCACATCAATCTTCTGCCACGGGGCGAACTTCACGTCTCCTGGCAGCAAGATTTTAACGTTGTCGTGACCGTAGCACTGACCAAACAGGTAGGTGTTGTTCCCGAGGCGTTCCACCACTTCACAGTTAAATTCCAGCCCCGTACCCTGGCGCGTGTCGGTGGTCAAATGTTCCGGGCGAATGCCCAGCGTCACCTGGCTTCCCGGCGTCAGCGGGGTAGTGGTCAGGGCAAGCGTCAGCGATTTCTGCTGCGACAGCCGCACGGTCAGCTCGCCCGGTTGCCAGGCTTCTACAGTAGCGGGCAGGAAGTTCATCTTCGGTGAGCCAATAAACCCGGCCACAAACTTGTTAACCGGCTTGTAGTAGAGATCCATCGGCGCACCCATCTGCTCAACCTTGCCGTAGTTCATCACCACGATTTTATCGGCCAGGGTCATGGCCTCAATCTGATCGTGGGTGACATACACCATGGTGGTTTTTAGCTCCTGGTGCAGGCGGGCCAGGTGCAGGCGCATCTCAACGCGCAGTTCAGCATCCAGGTTTGAGAGCGGTTCATCGAACATAAACACACGCGGGTTGCGCACGATGGCACGGCCAATCGCCACGCGCTGTCGCTGGCCGCCGGAGAGTTGCTTTGGTTTACGGTCCAGCAGATGGGAAAGTTGCAGCGTTTTAGCCACCATCTCCACCTGATGGCGGATCTGATCCTTCGGCACCTTATTCACTTTTAGCCCATAGCCCATGTTTTCCGCCACCGTCATGTGCGGATAAAGCGCGTAGGACTGAAACACCATCGCCACGCCGCGGTGTGACGGGGCGACATCATTCATCACTTCGTTACCAATTAATACTTCCCCGTCGCTGATCTCTTCCAGACCGGCAATCATGCGCAGCATGGTTGATTTACCGCAGCCGGAAGGGCCAACAAAAACGGCGAACTCGCCGTCCTCAATGTCAAGATTCACGTTGTGCAAGGTAACGGTGTCGCCAAAGCGTTTGGTGACATTCCTCAATTGTATGTTCGACATCAGTGTTCCCCGAGTAAGTCGCCAGTTATGTTTTACGTATAACAATTGTGCTTAACATGGCTGGACGGCGCAATTTGTCTGTACTGACTATAACTTCCAGTATTCACGCGCCCTATACAGATATTCCATTAATGTTATGACGATCACACAACTTACAGTTTTTTGTAGAGTTATCATGATGTGAAGGGTAGCGTATAACAAACCAAATGCATTTGACGTCATACGTACACCACCGGTTTTTACAGGTTGTTCGGCGAAGGTGAGTGATGTTTGAATGCGATAAAAACCATAAATTGTTATACCTTCACATGAGGTTGATAATGAAAAAGAACATACTCGCTGCTCTGATCCTCTCTACGCTCGCGGTGCAGGTACACGCCACCACGCAGCTTAACGTCTGGGAAGACATCAAGAAGTCGTCCGGCATTAAAGATGCGGTCGCCGATTTTGAAAAACAGTACGACGTGAAGGTCAACGTCCAGGAAACACCTTACGCTCAGCAGCTGGAAAAGTTGCGTCTGGACGGCCCGGCAGGGATTGGTCCGGATGTGCTGGTCATCCCTAACGATCAGCTAGGCGGCGCCGTTGTGCAAGGGTTATTGACCCCCCTGAATCTGGAGGCTAAGCAGACCGAACAGTACACCCCGGCCTCGATCAACGCCTTCAAAATGGATAACGCCCTGTACGGTGTGCCAAAAGCGGTCGAAACGCTGGTGCTTATCTACAACAAAGATCTCATCGACAAACCTCTGAACTCGCTTCAGGACTGGTATGACTTTTCTAAACAGCAGCGCGCCAAAAACCAGTACGGGTTGCTCGCCAAATTTGACCAGATTTATTACAGCTGGGGGGCTATTTCCCCGATGGGCGGCTACATCTTTGGGCAAAACGGCAAAGGTGGCTATAACGCCAGCGACGTGGGTCTGAACAAACCAGGTGCGGTAGAGGCCGTTACGTACCTGAAAAAATTCTATGCGGACGATGTCTTCCCGGCGGGGATCGTCGGCGATAACGGGCTGAATGCCATCGACTCCCTGTTCACCGAGAAAAAAGCGGCCGCCGTGATCAACGGCCCGTGGGCGTTCCAGCCGTATGAGGCGGCAGGGATCAACTACGGCGTTGCGCCACTGCCAACGCTGCCAGACGGTAAGCCAATGAGCTCCTTCCTCGGGGTGAAAGGTTATGTCGTCTCCACCTGGAGCAAAGACAAAGCGCTGGCGCAGAAATTCATCGAATTTATCAATCAGCCTCAGTACGTGAAAACGCGCTATATCGCGACGCGTGAAATCCCGCCGCTGACGGCGATGATTGACGATCCGGTTATCAAGAATGACGAGAAAGCCAGCGCCGTGGCGGTGCAGGCCGCACGCGCCACCGCCATGCCGGGCATTCCTGAAATGGGTGAAGTCTGGGGTCCGGCCAACGCCGCGCTGGAGCTGAGCCTGACCGGTAAACAAGATCCAAAAGCCGCGCTGGATAGCGCAGAAAAACAGGTTCAGATGCAGATCGAAGCCATGCAGGCCAGCAACCAGTAATTTTCTGTTGTCGCAGAACGGGAGTACAGGCTCCCGTTCTTTTTGAAAGGAGTTGTCTGTGAGTATCATCCCGGAAAATTTTGCCAAACCGCGCGCTGGCGGGCGTCACGCCTGGACCGGCCTGCTGATGGCTGTCGTACCCGGCTTCGGTCAGTTCTATCATCGCCAGTGGCTGAAAGGGATTATCTTCTTGGTGCTGCTTGCCAGCTTTATCGGCGTATTTGCTGATTTTCTGCGTGAAGGGTTGTGGGGGCTGGTGACGCTGGGCGAAGAAGTGCCGCGTGACAACTCCATCTTCCTGCTGGCCGAAGGGATCATCAGCGTCTTAATCGCCGCGTTTGGCGTGATGGTCTGGTATCTGTCGATGCGTGATGCGTGGGTTAACGGCCGTAAACGCGATGAAGGCCTGCCGCTAAATAGCGTGCGCAAACAGTATCAGATGCTGCTGAGCGACGGCTTCCCGTATCTGATGATCACCCCGGGTTTTATCCTGCTGGTGTTTGTGGTGGTTTTCCCCATTCTGTTTGGCTTTGCTATCGCCTTTACCAACTACAACCTCTACCACACGCCACCGGCTAAGCTGGTGGACTGGGTTGGCTTTAAGAACTTTATCAATATTTTCACGCTCTCCATCTGGCGTTCGACCTTCTTCGACGTACTCCAGTGGACGGTGGTCTGGACGCTGCTGGCTACCACGCTGCAATGTTCCGTGGGCGTGCTGCTGGCCATCCTGGTGAACCAGAAAGATCTGCGCTTTAAGCCGCTTATCCGCACCATCTTTATTCTGCCTTGGGCGGTGCCGGGATTTGTCACCATTCTGGTATTCGCCGGGATGTTTAACGACTCCTTCGGGGTGATTAACAATGCGATTCTGGCCTTCTTTGGCATTGCGCCAAAAGCCTGGATGACCGACCCGTTCTGGACCAAAACGGCGCTGATTATGATGCAGACCTGGCTCGGCTTCCCGTTTGTGTTCGCCATGACCACCGGCGTGTTGCAGGCGATCCCGGAAGATTTGTATGAAGCGGCCACCATGGACGGCGCCAGCAGCGCGACCAAGCTGCGCACCATTACGCTGCCGCTGGTGCTGTACTCGATTGCGCCGATCCTTATCACGCAATACACCTTCAACTTCAATAACTTCAACATTATCTATCTGTTTAACAACGGCGGGCCGGCGGTGGTCGGGTCGAATGCGGGCGGGACCGACATTCTGGTGTCGTGGATCTACAAACTGACGATGTCCTCTTCGCAGTACGCGATAGCAGCGACCATCACCATCCTGCTGTCGATTTTCGTCGTCGGCCTGGCGCTGTGGCAGTTCCGCGCCACCAAATCTTTCAAAAATGACGACATGGCGTAAGGGACGTAACAATGGCTCAATCACCAAGTATTAAACGTGAGAAGTGGGTACGCCTCTCGCTCTCCTGGCTGGTTATCGTGCTGGTGTCGACGATTATCATTTATCCGCTGGTGTGGACGGTCGGGGCGTCATTCAACGCCGGTAACAGCCTGCTCAGCTCGTCGATTATTCCGGAGAACTTCTCGGTGCAGCATTACGCCGACCTGTTCAACGGCCAGGTGAACTACATGACCTGGTACTGGAACTCGATGAAAATCAGCTTCCTGACCATGGTGCTGACCTTAATCAGCGTCAGCTTTACGGCCTATGCCTTCTCGCGCTTTCGCTTTAAGGGGCGTCAGAATGGTTTGATGCTGTTCCTGCTGCTACAGATGATCCCGCAGTTTTCGGCGCTGATTGCCATCTTCGTGCTGTCGCAGCTTCTGGGGTTAATCAACAGCCATCTGGCGCTGGTGTTGATCTACGTCGGTGGCATGATCCCGATGAACACTTATCTGATGAAAGGCTATCTCGATGCCATTCCGAAAGATCTGGATGAATCCGCGCGCATGGACGGGGCCAGCAACTTCCGTATTTTCATCGAAATCATCATGCCGCTTTCTAAACCGATTGTGGCCGTGGTGGCGCTGTTTTCCTTCACCGGGCCGCTGGGGGATTTCATCCTCTCCAGCACCATTTTGCGCACCCCGGACAAATACACCTTACCCATCGGGCTTTATAACCTGGTGGCGCAAAAAATGGGTGCCAGTTACACCACCTACGCGGCAGGCGCGGTACTGATTGCTGTGCCGGTCGCTGTCCTCTACCTGGCGTTGCAAAAATACTTCGTCTCCGGTCTTACCTCCGGGAGTACTAAAGGATAATCATGAAAAGACTCAAACCCGCCTTGCTTGCTGTTTGCCTCTCATGTGGCCTTGCCGCGAGTGCTTTTGCTGCGGATGCGGTGAAAACGCGTCCGTTTAACGCCATGCCTGCGGATTTTATTAAGGGCGCGGATATTTCGACCCTGCTGGAAGCAGAACAGCACGGCGCTAAGTTTTATAACGCGAACGGTCAGCAGCAGGATGCGATTGCTGTCCTCAAAGCGAACGGCGTGAACTATGTGCGCCTGCGTTTATGGGTTGACCCGCAGGATGCCGAAGGCAATACCTACGGCGGCGGCAGTAACAATCTGGAAAACACCATTACGCTTGCGAAGCGCGTGAAAGCGCAGGGCATGAAACTGCTGCTTGATTTCCATTACAGCGATTTCTGGACCGATCCGGGCAAACAGTTCAAACCGAAAGCCTGGGAAAAGATGGATTACCCGCAGCTCAAAACGGCGATCCATGACTACACCCGCGACACCATTGCCCGCTTTAAGAAAGAGGGCGTGCTGCCGGACATGGTGCAGATCGGTAACGAAATCAACGGCGGAATGCTGTGGCCAGAAGGGAAAAGCTGGGGGCAGGGCGGCGGTGAGTTTGATCGCTTAGCCGGGCTACTCAACGCTGCCATTGGTGGGATGAAAGAGAACCTGACCGGTGGCGAGCAGGTGAAAATCATGCTGCACCTGGCGGAAGGCACCAAAAATGACACCTTCCGCTGGTGGTTTGACGAAATCACCAAACGCGACGTCCCGTTCGATATTATCGGCCTGTCGATGTACACCTACTGGAACGGCCCGCTCAGCGCGCTCAAAAGCAATATGGATGACATCAGTAAGCGCTACAACAAAGACGTGATCGTGGTGGAAGCGGCCTACGGCTATACGCTGGAAAATTGTGATAACGCCGAAAACAGCTTCCAGGCTAAAGAAGAGAAGGACGGCGGCTATCCGGGCACCGTTCAGGGCCAGTACGATTATATTCACGATTTAATGCAGTCCGTCGTCGACGTGCCTGACCATCGCGGGAAAGGTATTTTCTATTGGGAGCCGACCTGGATTGCCGTTCCTGGTACCACCTGGGCGACCAAAACCGGCATGAAATATATCCATGATGAATGGAAAGAGGGAAATGCCCGCGAGAATCAGGCGTTATTTGATTGCAAAGGAAAAGTGCTGCCGTCAATAACGGTATTTAAATAGTTTTTAATCTTCATTCAGGATGTATTTATGATGAATAAATTTGCGCCTTTAAGTTCAAAGGTCGCTGCGTTATTGCATGGCGCCGACTATAACCCGGAGCAATGGGAGAATTACCCCGGTATTGTTGAAAAAGATATCGCCATGATGAAGCAGGCGAAATGTAATGTTATGTCGGTCGGGATATTTAGCTGGGCGAAACTTGAACCACGCGAGGGGGAATATGATTTCGCCTGGCTGGACACTATTATTGAAAAGCTTTATGCGGCAGGTATTCATATTTTCCTGGCGACGCCAACCGGCGCGCGCCCGGCATGGATGTCGCAAAAATACCCCGAAGTGCTGCGCGTGGGGCGTAACCGCGTGCCCGCACTGCATGGCGGGCGTCATAACCACTGTATGACGTCTCCGGTGTATCGCGAGAAGACCCTGAAAATCAACAGCCTGCTGGCGGAACGCTATTCGCAACAC
This sequence comes from Enterobacter sp. C4G1, assembly GCF_052886895.1. NCBI lineage: Bacteria > Pseudomonadati > Pseudomonadota > Gammaproteobacteria > Enterobacterales > Enterobacteriaceae > Enterobacter > Enterobacter sp. C4G1. The sequence continues at coordinate 2,803,471 of NZ_JBQVVV010000001.1, forward strand.
CCAGCGGTGCTGGGCTGGCATATTTCGAATGAGTATGGTGGGGAATGCCACTGTAACCTGTGTCAGGAACGTTTCCGCGACTGGCTGAAGGCGCGCTATAAAACCCTGGATGCGCTGAACCATGCGTGGTGGAGCACCTTCTGGAGTCATACCTACACCGACTGGTCGCAGATTGAGTCACCTGCGCCGCAGGGAGAGGTGTCGATCCACGGCCTGAACCTCGACTGGCGACGCTTTAATACTGCACAGGTGACCGATTTCTGCCGCCATGAAGTGGCTCCGCTGAAAGCCGCGAATGCGGAACTGCCGGTGACGACCAACTTCATGGAGTATTTCTACGATTACGACTACTGGCAGCTGGCCGAGGCGATCGACTTTATCTCCTGGGACAGCTACCCGATGTGGCACAGGGAGAAAGACGAAACGCAGCTCGCCTGCTATACCGCCATGTATCACGACATGATGCGCAGCCTGAAGGGCGGTAAACCCTTTGTGCTGATGGAGTCCACGCCGAGCACCACCAACTGGCAGCCGACCAGCAAGCTGAAAAAACCGGGGATGCATATTCTCTCCTCGATGCAGGCGGTGGCCCACGGTGCGGATGCGGTGCAGTACTTCCAGTGGCGCAAGAGCCGCGGGTCGGTGGAGAAATTCCACGGGGCGATTATCGACCACGTGGGTCACCTTGATACCCGCGTCGGGCGGGAAGTGACGCGCTTTGGCGAAATGCTTGAACGTTTGCCGGATGTCGTGGGCTGTCGTACTGAAGCCCGGGTGGCGATTATCTTCGACCAGCAAAACCGCTGGGCGCTGGACGATGCCGAAGGGCCGCGCAACAAGGGAATGGAATACGAGAAAACCGTAAACGAGCACTATCGTCCGTTCTGGGAGCAGGGCATCGCGGTGGACATCATTGACGCTGACTGCGATCTCAGCCCGTACGCGCTGGTCATCGCGCCAATGCTCTACATGGTACGTGAAGGTTTTGCCGAACGTGCAGAGGCGTTTGTCGCTGCGGGCGGGCATCTGGTGACGACCTACTGGAGCGGAGTGGTGAATGAAACGGATCTTTGCCATCTGGGTGGATTCCCGGGGCCGCTGCGTAAGCTTGTTGGGGTCTGGGCTGAGGAGATTGACTGCCTGGATGACGGTGAACGTAACCTGGTTCAGGGGCTGGCGGGCAATGCGTCAGGGTTGCAGGGGCCGTATCAGGTTCGTCATCTGTGTGAGCTGATCCACGCTGAGTCCGCGCAGGTGCTGGCGACCTACCGTGACGACTTTTACGCTGGCCGGCCTGCCGTCACGGTGAACCGCGTTGGTAAAGGTAAAGCGTGGCATGTGGCCTCGCGCAACGATCTGCCGTTCCAGCGTGATTTCTTCGCCGCCATTATCAATGAGCTGGCGCTGCCGCGGGCCATCGACGGCGATTTCCCGCCGGGTGTGGTTGCAACAGCGCGCACGGACGGCGAAACCACCTGGGTGTTTGTGCAGAACTTTACCGCCCAGCAGCAGCTCGTCACGCTGCCGCTGGGGTATACCGACTGCATGACAGACACCGCTGCCGCGGGCGATACCGTGCTGCTGGCGTGGGACTGCCGGGTGCTCAGGCGTAAGGCGTAAGAACCGCCCGGCGGCGCTGCGCTTACCCGGCCTACCAAACCCGTAGGCCCGTGCAAGCGCAGCGCCGCCGGGCAAAAAAGGCACAAAACGCCTGCTCCCCGAGCAGGCATTTTTTTATCTGCATAAAAGAGAGGCGTATTATGGACAGTCAAATTACTCAGCGTTTAATTCCAGCGTTTGGCGGTGACGATAATATCGAGCACATTGAAGCCTGTATTACCCGCCTGCGCGTCACGGTAAAAGATTTAAATAAGGTTAATTCAAAGGCGTTACAGGAGGAGGGTGCGCTTGGTGTGATTATTATCGGTCAGCAGGTGCATGCGATATTTGGCAGGCAGTCTGATACCTTGCGTCAGTTATTAGAAAAGCATTTTAATCATTAAATATAAAAAAGGGATAGCCAAAATAATGGCTATCCCGAAACAGGAGAATAGACTGCCAGTTGTTGGAGATACAATAACGATTAACGCATTTTAAAAATTAATTACCACCAGGCTTCGACCTGCACGCCAAAGTTCCAGGTATTATTTGCGGTACCATCTTCGAAGGATTGCCCTTTTTCAGAGTCATTCAGGTAAGACGCAAACACGCGCAGCTCAGGACGCGACATAAAGTCGGGACCATCGGCCAGGCCCAGGGCAATGGTGTACTTCTCGCCGCTCTGCTTGTATTTCGAACCGTCGGTATAGGTATCTTCCTGGTAGAAGCCACCCACCTCGCCAATCAGGCGGACATATTCCGTAAACTGATACTGGGCGCGACCCACCAGCGAGACGAGGCGTGATTTGTCTGTGTACTGGGTGGTGTCATCCGCCGAGCCCCAGGTCAACACGTGGTTGAAGGAGAACTTGTCGGTGATCGGAATCAAGCCGGTATTGATTACGCGGTAGCCTGTCGCATCGTTCACGTAGTTCCACATGTCATACCAGCCGCCACCCTGTGACACCATGTTCTGCGCCAGACCTTTGTTAGCGTACTGCAGCACCAGCTTGTTATAGCCGCCAAACATATCCTGGCTGATCTCGCCGGTGACCATCACGCCATTATCGGCTTCATACAGCCCGCCATAATCCTTCTGCTTGTTGGTGGGGTTTGGCATGGCGTAATCAATACCCACTTCTGTCCATGCCCCTGCCCATGGTTTCCAGCCTGCGTAGCGAAGGTCGATATAGTTGATATTCACGTCGTTGTCGCCATCTACGCGGTAGTCTACATCGTTGGCATCGCCACGGATCCACGCCACGGAGACAGCGCCCGGGCCAAGGGTATAGTTCTCAATACCCGCACCGGAGCCGGAGATGTTCCAGTATTTGGTGTCGATAATGTGCAGGTCATGGCGCTGGTAGTAACGCTTACCGCCCCAAATTACCGCATTCGGATCGCCCGGGATCAGGCCTTTTATCTGGAGATTTAACTGGCGCAGCCCAAACTGCGCATCGTCACCAAACGTGGTTTCGTTATCGTTTGAACCGTCAGAGACCATGCTCACCATGCTGTCGAGGTAGAAGCTGACGTCGTTCTTTTTGTACACCTCAGAACCCAGCTCCAGCTCGCCGTAGGTATCGGCTTCGTTACCCAGACGGCCAATTTTATTTTTTTGCCACTCCTCCATCCCACCATCCCGTGAGACGCCCACACCAGAGCGAAGATATCCATGAAAATCAATCGGTACAGAAGACGCTGCAAACAGCGAAGGAGACGCTAACGCGGCAGCCAACGCAACGGATACAGATCGGATCGTCGTGTTCATTGTTACCCTCTTATTGTTTTGTAATACGTTCACAAATCCGCAGTCATAAAATGCCTAAACCTGTTATCTGGCAATTACACGATCGTGAATGTGTGATTAAGTGCAAATAAAATAGACAATTTTGTTACGAATGATGAGATGGGCCATGAAATGTGGCATTGTGAGCGTCATACTTTTTGATGGTGTTAGGTGCGTGAAAAGAGAGCGGTGTGCGTTTTTTTACATCACCCCTGTTACAATCAGCGCATAACAACATAAGGAACCGGACCATGAAGTCGAAAAGCGCGACGTTAGAGGATGTGGCACGCCATGCGGGCGTCTCCTATCAGACCGTGTCCAGGGTACTGAATAAATCTGCCAACGTATCCGAAGCCACGCGTCACAAGGTGGAGAAATCCATAGAGTTATTGCGGTATGTTCCAAACCGACTGGCTCAGCAGCTGGTAGGCAAGCAGAGCCAGACGGTCGGGCTGGTGACTATTTCGTTGGCCTTACACGCCCCCTCACAGGTGGCGGCTGCGGTAAAACGCTACGCCAATGTGGAAGGATACCAGGTGCTGATCTCAATGATTGATGAGAACGTCAACCATAGTATTCAGGATTCCATCAACGAGCTGAAGTCTCAGCTGGTCAGCAAAGTGATCATCAACGTCCCGCTGGAGGCCGAGCAGGCGCAGAAAATCGCGACAGACAATGACGATATTGTCTGTCTGTTTCTCGATGTGGACCCGTACAGTTCCGTGTTTAACGTTTCGTTTAACCCGGCAGATGGCACGCGCGCCAGCGTCAAATATCTCTATGAACTGGGCCATCGGGAGATTGCCCTGCTGGCCGGGCCGGAGTCCTCCGTGTCGGCACAGCTGAGGCTGAAAAGCTGGATCGAAACGCTGAAGGGCTATGGGCTGGAGCCGGCATCGGTCATTCGCGGTAACTGGGATGCGCAAAGCGGCTATTCCGGTGCCCTGCAAATGCTGCGCGAAACGGCACAATTTTCCGCCGTGCTGGTCGCCAACGACCAGATGGCGCTCGGCGTATTGAGCGCTTTCCATCAGCAGCAAATTTCCATTCCGGCGGAGAAGTCGGTGATTGGTTACGATGACACCTACGAAAGCTCGTTCTTCTACCCGGCGTTAACCACGGTATCGCTCGATCTGATTTGCAGGGCAAAGAGGCCGTGCGGCGTATTCTGGACAGCGGTGACGACAATGTGCTGCGCATGTCGTCAATTCTGCCTGCCCGGCTGGTGGTGCGCCAGTCCACCGGGCAAAAAGGGGAGAAGGGGAAAAACCTGCAAGCGCTGGCTCAGCAGCTGCGCGAGATAGCACATCAGCTGGGTGATATGTAACGGCGTGGGCACCTCTGCCAGAGGTGCCCATCGCGTCAGGCCAGCCCCAGCGTGTGCTGGGCAATTTTGAAGTAGATAATCAGCCCGGTACCGTCGATAAGCGTGGCGATAAACGGGGCCGACACCACGGCAGGATCGATGCCGCAGCGCTTGAGCACCATCGGGATCACGGACGAGACAATCGCACTCCACAGCGTAATGCAGACCAGCGTCAGGCTGACGATAAGGGTAATTTCCATACCGATGCCCATCATCCAGGCGCGAATGCAGCCCGCCAGCCCCAGAGTGACAGCAATCATCAACGAAGTTGTCATCTCTTTTCGCAGCACCCGTCCGACATCGCGTAAATGCACTTCGCCCAGCGCCATCGCACGCACCAGCGTGGAGGTGATCTGCGTGCCGCTGTTGCCACCGGTACCAATCAGCAGAGGAATAAAGAACGCCAGGGCGATGGCGGATTCCAGCGCCTCTTCAAAATGCTGAATGACAGAGCTGGTGTAAGCTTCGGCAATAAACAACAACAGCAGCCAGACGGCGCGTTTTTTCCACAGGCTAAATGGACTGGTTTCCAGATAGGGTTTCTCCAGCGGCAGCGTAGCGCCCTGGCGCTGGGCATCTTCGGTTACGTCATCTTCCAGCAGATGCGCGATTTCACGCTCGGTGAGGCACCCGACCAGCTTACCGTGCGTGACCACCGGTACCACATCCGCTCCGCCGTGAGCCAGTTGCCCGGCAACGTCTGAACGTTCATCTTCCGGTTTCAGCTGAATAAATTCCGCTATCATCAGCGCCCGGACCGGCTGCACCGTATCGACAGCCTGCAATAATTTGCGTACGGCAACCATGCCCGCCAGACGTCCCTGGTCTTCGATAAAAATATGCGACGGAATATCATCGTCTTTTAATTTTTCGAAAAACTGTTCACGAGCCAGCGCCACGCATAATGAAATATCGAGAACGATAAAATCGGTATTCATATATTGCGCGACCGCGCTTTCAGTGAATGCCAGATTATTGTTGTGAATGGAGTAAGACATAGTAAATTCCCTTTGAAGAATAAAATCTCTCAGGGGCGAGCAAGACAGGGCATGTCGAAGAAGAGATCCCCACGTCCTGGGTTCAGCACTGTACACCGTATCCCGTAAGGGAAGTTATACTGACAAAGCCTTGATTCGACAGTGCCTGTTTTACCCTGTGCCGGTTCTCTCGAACCCACCAGAGCGATAACGTGTATTTGTACAGGAGCCTCGCCATAACGAGATCGTTGTAAACGAGAGGGATAATACGCTTATTCTGTCGCGCTGCTGGAGAATCTAAATAATGTTTATGAAATGTTTAGAAGCATATCTTATCAACAGTGTTGAGGCATTATTTAAGGTCGGTCCTTTTAAATAGAAAAAATAATAATCAGACGAGGGATGAAGTATGGAGTGGTTAAACAATTTACTCAGCCACTTTGCCGTTCATCCCGCGCATCTGTTTGCCCTGCTTTTTGTGATGGCGCTGAGCAAATCAACGGTGCTTGTCTCGTCGGTACTGCCACCCGCATCGGTGATGCTGATTGCGGGCATTAGCGTCAGCCAGTCGGCGCTGCATCCGGGCCTGACATGGCTTGCGGTGGTGATGGGCGCAGCGCTGGGGTCAGTGGTGAATTACCATATTGGTCAGCTGATGGGGCAGTCGCGGCTGGTCACGCGTTTTACGACCAAACATGCGGATAAATTTTTACGCGTGCAGCACCAGCTGCAAAAAAATGGCGTGGTTGTGCTGTTCACCGCCCGCTTCCTGGCGGTATTGCGCTACATCGTGCCGCTGGCGGCGGGGACGCTGCGCGTAAGCGCCGTGAAGGTTTACGTCGTTAGCCTGCTTTCTGCCGCCGTGTGGGCGGCGCTGTATGTCGGTGCCGTGACCGGCATCAGCGCCTTCTGAATTACAGACTTCCCGTGCCGCCATCCACCAGCAGTTCCGTGCCTACGGTATAGCTCGATTCATCCGATGCCAGATACAGCGCGGCTTTTGCCAGCTCCGTCGGCGTGCCCATGCGCCCCAGCGGCACCAGATTTGCGATATCGCCCTGCAAGGCTTTTTGCGCCGCTTCGCTTAACCCCAGTTTATGCAACGCGGGAGTTTCTACCGGGCCAGGGCTAAGGCCGTTAACACGAACCCCACGGGATAAAAGCTCTGCTGACAGGGTTCGCGCCAGAGAGAGCAAACCGGCTTTGCTTGCCGCATACACGCTGCTGGTGGGCAGGCCGATACGGGCGCTGACCGAGCCGCACAAAATCACCGATGAGGGGTTATTCAGCAGCGGCAGCAACGCCTGAATCAAAAAGAATGGGCCTTTAAGGTTGATGCGCATCAGCCTGTCCCAGGCCTCTTCCTGCCACTCTTCCAGCAGGCCGTGGGTGACATCTCCGGCGTTGATAAACACCGCGTCCAGCCGTGGCCAGCGGGATGCGAGCGTCTCCGCCAGCGCTTTTTGTGCCGTGATATCACCGGCATCGGCAGGAATAACCCATGCGCTATCCCCGAGAATGCGTTGTGCTTCGGCCAGGGTTTCCGGGTTGCGCCCGGTGACGGCCACCTGCGCCCCTTCGGCAATAAATTCCTGTGCGGTAGCCAGCCCAATGCCGCTGGTTCCGCCTGTAATCAAGGTGTATTTACCTGCTAAACGTCCCATGAATGCCTCCTGAATTCGCTCTGGAGAAAGCACTATAGAAACGTTAGTATCGAAAGGAAACCAGGTACCATTTGGATACTAAAGAGGCAAGAGGTGTGCTATGGCGGAAATACTCACTGAACCCTGCGAAAAAAAATCTGCGGTCCACGCCTGCCCGATGACGCGGTTTGTGAATCTGATTGCGGGCAAATGGGCAATCCCGATCCTGTACCGGCTGATTGTGCTTAACACCCCGGTGCGCTTTGGTGATCTGCTGCGTGCCGTTGCGCCCATTACGCAAAAAGAGCTGACTAAACAGCTGCGTTTGTTCGAACAGCGCGGGCTGGTGTCACGCACCGTCTACCCGGAAATCCCGCCGCGCGTGGAGTATCAGATAACCGAACTGGGGCTGACGCTTCAGAATGCGCTTTCCCCGCTGGCCGCCTGGATGAACGAGTATGGCGACCAGCTGGAGCGCTAAATCAGTGGCTTAAATAGCGCGGGGCCGGTTCACCGGTACGCGCACTGGCAAACAGCTCCAGACGCGCGGCTTCGAAACGTTCCCATAACCGGGTATCGTGCATGGGCGGTATGGTGATCAGCTCGCCCTGATCCAGCCCGGCAAGTGCGGCATCCACCAGGTTGTCGGTGGTCATGACCGAGCCTTCAGGCAGGTCGGTAATGGAAACACCGGACAGATCCCAAATCTCCGTTGCCGTGGCGGCAGGCAATACCGCCTGAATGCGCACGCCACTCTCTGCAAACTCTTCCTGCAACCCGCGGGTGAAATTGAACACCCAGGCTTTGGTAGCGCTGTAAAGTGCGCTACCGGCGCGGGCGTGAAGGGAAAGCACTGAGGCAATGTTGATCACTGTACCGCTGTTGTTCTGCGCCAGACGCGGAAGAATGGCGTAGGTTAAGCGCATCAGCGCGGTGGTATTCAGGGTGTTAATGGCCTGATGCTGGTCAACGTCGCCGGATAAAAAGGGGGCCATCTGCGCCGTTCCGGCATTGTTCACCAGCGTATCAATACGGGTGTCGTTTCTCAGCGTCTCTTCAACAGCGCGAATGCCGTTTTCATCGCTCAGATCGGCGGTCAGGATCTGCACATCGACCCCGTAGCGGCCAGAAAGGTCTGCCGCCAGCGCCTGAAGGCGGGCTTCACGACGGGCAACCAGTACCAGGTTGTAGCCGCGTGCCGCAAGACGATCGGCATAAACGGCACCGATCCCCGAAGAAGCTCCCGTGATTAAAGCGGTTGAATGTTGCGTGGTCATGGCTTGTTACCTCAAAGCAAAGTGGTTAATTGGTTTCATGTTGAAACTGAATTCACTGTGAGATATTTGGTTTTATAATGCAACCATTTTGCGCGGTATTTTTTATTCCTGCCGTCAGAAACGGGGCTAATCTGGCTTTAATGAACTGAAATTACGGGAGTTTAAGCTCAATGTCTTCGGGCGCTAATTCACGGCCATCGTTGGCAACCAGCGCCAGTTTACGCAGCGGCTGTTGGTTTTTGACATCGACCAGCACGCTGCCCGGCTGGTTCTGGCTAAACAGGAATTCATTCCCCCATTGCGACAGCGCAACCAGCACCGTTTGCAGGGCGCGACCTTTGTCGGTGAGCACATATTCCTGCCAGGCGCTGCCGTCAGAGGCGGGCTGGAGTGTCAGAATGCCTTCCTCGACCAGCAGTTTAAGGCGCGCGGTCAGCATGTTTTTGGCGATGCCGAGGCTTTTCTGAAACTCGCCGAAGCGTTTCACGCCGCGCAGCGCATCACGAACAATCAGTAACGACCACCAGTCGCCGATGATGTCCAGCGAACGGGCGACAGGGCAGGTGCTCTCTTCAAGGCGGGTACGTTTCACAGCGGATCCTCCGGGTAGTATGGTTTTATTATAAAACTAATCTGAGGCGCGGTTAAGAGCGTTATTTATCAGTTTGAGAAATGCTTCCCGGAAAAATGTCATAAATCTGTCACACTTAAGCGACATTAAAACCGAGTGAGGAATTAGGGATGAGAAAAGCACTACTCGCTGTTGCAGTGGCAGGGACCCTTTCCGTGACCTTTGGCGCCCAGGCGCAGGACGCGCCGGAAGGATACCAGTTAGAGCAAGTTTTAATCATGAGCCGCCATAATCTGCGCGCGCCGCTGGCCAATAACGGCAGCGTGCTGGAACAATCCACGCCGAATAAGTGGCCGGAATGGGAAGTACCCGGCGGGCAGCTCACCACCAAAGGTGGCGTTCTTGAAGTGTATATGGGGCACTATATGCGCGAATGGCTGGCCGGGCAGGGGCTGGTCACCACCGGGGAATGCCCGCCTGCAAACACTGTTTATGCCTACGCCAATAGCCTGCAACGCACCGTGGCGACCGCGCAATTCTTTATCACCGGGGCTTTCCCGGGGTGTGACGTGCCGGTGCATCACCAGCCAGAAATGGGAACGATGGACCCCACCTTTAACCCGGTCATCACCAACAACTCACCGGAATTCCGCGATAAAGCGCTGAGCGCAATGGCGTCAGAGCGGCAGAAAATGCAGCTTGATGAAAGCTACAAACTGCTGGAACAGATGACGAACTACGCCGAATCCCCGTCCTGCAAAGAGAAAAAAGTCTGCTCGCTGACCGAGGCCAAAGACACCTTCAGTGCCGATTACGAAAAAGAGCCGGGCGTGTCCGGGCCGCTGAAGGTGGGGAACTCCTTAGTGGATGCGTTCACCTTGCAGTATTACGAAGGTTTCCCTGCCGATCAGGTGGCGTGGGGCGAGATCAAAACCGATCAGCAGTGGCGGGTGCTGTCGAAGCTGAAAAATGGCTATCAGGATTCGTTATTCACCTCGGGTGAAGTGGCGCGCAATGTGGCGAAACCGCTGGTGAAATACATCGATAACGCCCTGGTGACTGAGCAGGGGAAAGCCGCAAAGATAACGCTGCTGGTGGGACACGATTCCAACATCGCCTCGCTGCTGACAGCGCTCGATTTCAAACCTTATCAGCTGCATGACCAGTACGAACGCACCCCGATTGGCGGCAAAATTGTCTTCCAGCGCTGGCATGACAAGAACGCAAACCGGGAGCTGATGAAAATCGAGTATGTCTATCAAAGCACTACGCAGCTGCGTAACGCCGAGGTCCTGTCGCTGAAATCACCCGCGCAGCGTGTCACGCTGGCGCTTTCAGGGTGTCCGGTGGATGAGAACGGTTTCTGCCCGGTAGAGAAGTTTAATACGGTGTTGAACAACGCGGCGAAATAAGAATAACCCCCCGCGCTGGCGGGGGGAAACGTTCAGACGTTTTTACGTTCGATGGTTTGCTCACCCCAGAAGAGTGAGTCTTTGTCCGTTTTATCGAAGGCACGCATCAGTACCTCATCACTGCCTTCTTCCCAAATCTGCTCGGCCAGCTTTTCGTCATATTTCGCAACTTCAAAAATGGCTTCGGCGATTTCTGGCGAGGTATTACGTAAACTTGCCCATTCGCCCACGTGGTGAGCTTTGGATTCTTGAGTTGGCATGATTGTCCTCCTGTTGGGTTAGCCGTTCAGTTTTTTGGCAAGACCCGCGACATGTTCACCCTGGTAACGGGCGATCGTCAGCTCTTCATTCGTCGGCTGGCGTGATCCATCGCCACCGGCAATGGTGGTTGCGCCATAGGGTGTACCACCACGAACCTGAGACACATCAAACAACTCCTGAGCGCCATAACCGATTGGCACAATCACCATTCCGTGATGCGCAAGAGTGGTCCAGGTTGAGGTAATGGTCTGTTCCTGGCCGCCGCCTGTACCTGTAGAGCTGAATACGCTGGCGAGCTTGCCGTACAACGCACCAGATGCCCAAAGTCCCCCGGTCTGGTCGAGGAAGGTTCGCATCTGCCCTGACATATTGCCGAAACGGGTTGGGGTGCCAAAGATGATGGCATCGTAGTCAGCCAGTTCTTGCGGGGTGGCCTGCGGGGCATTTTGTGTTTTTCCCCCGGCTTTGGCGAAGGCCTCGGCGTGCATGGTTTCCGGTACGCGTTTCACCACAACCTCTACGCCATCCACTCGGTTTGCACCTTCTGCAACTGCGTGAGCCATGGTTTCAATATGTCCATACATGGAATAATAGAGCACCAGAACTTTTGCCATTTTGCATCACTCCTCGTTTGTTTTTTCTGGCAGCGGATCGCTGCGTTCATTTAAAGATAAGTCGTGATGGCCAGACTGCAACTCTGAGCACCATTTCTTTGATTTATAACAAGTTATTTAACGTCTGGCGCTGTAGCAAAATGAAACACATTTACGAAAACAAAATTCCGGAATGATAAGAAAGGCTTATTGATAACCGCGCCGCCCGTCCTGGCGAATGCGGGGGATCATGTTGCAGAATATTACCGTTTAGGCTCGCGACAGAGGCTTTCCACTAAGCTTAGTGTCACGCGACGTAAAAAGTGGCACGGCCATTCGTCGTCAGGTGAAAGAATCCTCTTTTACTGAATGCAGTATGATGTTGAATGTTTCACACCCTGGAGGTTAGAGATGGCAAACCATCGTGGTGGTTCAGGTAATTTCGCTGAAGACCGTGAAAGAGCATCAGAAGCAGGTCGTAAAGGTGGCCAACACAGTGGGGGTAACTTTAAAAATGACCCTCAGCGTGCATCTGAAGCAGGTAAAAAAGGGGGTAAAAACAGCCACGGCAGCAGCAATAAGTAATACGCCGGGTTGATCCTCTGCCGCCGGGGCTCCCGGCGGTTTTTTTATTTCTGCAACATTGAACTGTAACCAAAGGCAACGCACACTACAGAATTGACCTTTATTGCTGGTGCACCATGTCGTCTTCTCGTTTCAAATTCTCCGTAAAACCGCAGGAAGCCATCCTCATTCTGATCACCATGTTCTGGGGCGGGACGTTTCTGGCCGTCCAGTATGCGGTCACCCTGAGCGATCCGTTCTTCTTTGTCGGCCTGCGTTTTGCCACCGCGGCGATTGCCGTGGCGCTGATTTCACTGAAAACCTTACGGGGGTTGACGCTTAAAGAGCTGAAGGCCGGTGTGGCGATTGGTATTGCCATTGCGATGGGCTACAGCCTGCAAACCTGGGGCTTGCAGTCTATCTCCAGCAGTAAATCGGCGTTTATCACCGCGATGTACGTGCCGCTGGTGCCGCTGCTGCAATGGCTGTGTCTGGGCAGAATGCCGGGGCTGATGTCCTGTATTGGCATTGTGCTGGCGTTTATCGGCCTGATCCTGCTGGCTGGGCCCGGCGATAACCTGCTGGCGTTGGGGCCGGGCGAGATGATTACCCTGGTGGGCGCGGTGGCGATTGCTGCGGAAATTATTCTGATCAGCGCCTGGGCCGGGAAGGTGGACGTGAAGCGGGTGACTGTTGTGCAACTGGCGACCGCATCGCTGGTGGCGTTTGTCGCCATGGTACCGGCGGGGGAATCTGTGCCGCCGATGTCTACCGGGCTTGTGGTGGTTGCTCTGGGGCTTGGGATCTTCAGCGCCATTATTCAGGTGACGATGAACTGGGCGCAGCGCAGCGTTTCCCCGACGCGGGCAACGGTTATCTACACCGGTGAGCCGGTCTGGGCGGGCGTGTTCGGGCGCATTGCCGGGGAGCGTTTACCGCTGCTGGCGCTGGTGGGTGCGGCCTTTATTGTTGCCGGGGTACTGGTGAGTGAGTTAAAGCTAAAAAAACGACGTAAGGCAATAGCCGGGTTGGGCGCTGAACAAGGGGCAGATAGCTAACAACGCTCATGCTGCCCGTTTTGCCCGGCGGCGCTTCGCTTGCGCGGGCCTACATGCCCATTGTAGGCCGGGTAAGCGTAGCGCCACCCGGCAAGAAAGCGGCACTTATTTCAGGTTGAGGGGGTGATGGCTTCCGCTTGCGCTTCATCCACTTTCCCGCGGCTTAGCAGGGCGTTTAACAAAATAGCGCCAAACGTCGCCGTACCAATCCCGCCAATGGTAAACCCGCCCAGCGTCAGGGCAAAATCACCCGCGCCGAGCACCAGCGTTACCGCCACCATAATCAGGTTGCTGTTCAGGCTAAGATCGACCCGGTGTTGTACCCAGATACGCGCCCCGGCTACGGCTATCAACCCAAACACCACAATGGATGCCCCGCCAATCACCGGCGCCGGAATGGTGTGGATCAGCGCGCCAAATTTCGGTGAAAAGCCTAACAGCATGGCAATCACGGCCGCCGCGACAAAAACCAGCGTGGAGTAGACTTTGGTTACCGCCATCACGCCGATGTTTTCGGCGTAGGTTGTGACACCGCTGCCGCCAACAGAGCCAGAGAGCATGGTCGCCAGCCCGTCACCGACAAACGCGCGCCCCATGTACGGGTCCATATTGCGCCCGGTCATCCCGGCAACCGCTTTCAGGTGGCCTAAGTTTTCAGCGACCAGGATCACCGCCACGGGGGCGATCAGCATCATCGCCTGTCCGCTGAACACCGGAGAGGTAACCTGCGGCAGGCCGAACCAGGCGGCGTTGTGGATCAGGGTAAAATCGACCGGTTTGCCAAAGCCGAACACGTTCGCCAGCAGGGCATAAACCAGACACGCCACAATCAGCCCGACCAGGATCAGCAGGCGCTGGATCATGCCGCGCGTGAACACCGCCACCAGGCCGATGCACAGCACGGTGATCACCGCCATCCAGCTTTCAAACGGTGAGCCAGAGACGCTTTTGACCGCAATTGGGGCGAGGTTCAGGCCGATGGCCATCACCACCGCGCCCGTTACCACTGGCGGCATCATCCGCTCAATCCAGCGCGTGCCGGTTTTCATCACCACCAGGCCAATCAGGGTATAAACCAGCCCACAGGCAATAATGCCGCCGAGGGCCACGCTCAGGTTTGGGTTGATCCCCTGGCCGTTAAACCCGGTGGTGGCAATTACCACGCCCACAAAGGCGGCGCTGGAGCCAAGATAGCTGGGCACGCGCCCGCCAGTGACAAAAAAGAACAGCAGGGTACCGATACCCGACATCAGAATGGACAGGTTGGGATCAAGCCCCATCAGCATGGGCATCAGCACCGTGGCGCCAAACATGGCTACCGCGTGCTGCACGCCCATCACCAGGGTCTGTGCTACAGGGAGTCTCTCATCCGGCGCGACCACGCCGCGTTCTGAAGAGGTCGATTTCAACTGCCAGTGGGGAAATCCGAACATTGCCATGAGCTGTCTCCTTAAGGAGGGTTAACAGGCGGGTCGCAGGAGCGCGTGATAGCCGCGGTCAAACCATACCAACCCCTGCGGCGCGGGGTGGCGAACTATCGAAACAATGTCGCAAAACAGGATGTCGTGAGTGCCCACGCTGACCACCTGGCTGATGCGACAGTCAAACGAGGCCAGCGCATCTTCAAGACGCGGGCAGCCTGTTTCGCCGGTCTGCCAGCGGGCGGCGGCGAAGCGTTCGTCCATCGGCGTTTTGCCACCGAACAGGTTAGAGAGCGGCTCTTGCCCGGCGCTGAGCGTGTTGACGCACAGGGTGCGATTCTCGCTAAACGTCGGCCAGACGGATGCCCCGCGATTCAGGCACACCAGCAGCGTGGGCGGTGAGTCGGTGACGCTGCACACGGCGCTGGCGGTGAACCCGGCCATGCCGGCGGGGCCGTCGGTGGTGATGATATTGACCGCCGCACCCACGCAGGCCATCGCATCGCGAAAGGTTTGTTTATCCGGTGTGTTCATCCTCACTCCTTATGCCAGACCACAGGCATCTTCAAAGGCCAGACGCGGCAGGCGCCCGTACAGTTTGCTGCTGTCGCCATAGCCGATGTTGATCAGCAGATTGCTTTTCAGTGCGGTGCCGGTGAAAAAGGCATCGTCCACTTTTTGCCGGTCGAAGCCGGACATCGGCCCGGTATCCAGCCCCAGCGCGCGACAGGCGAAAATCAGGTACGCCGCCTGCATGGCGCTATTGCGAAAGGCCGTCTCTTCGGCAAGGGCCGGGCTTGAGGTAAACCAGCTCCGGGCATCGCCGTGCGGGAACAGGGTGGGCAGGCGCTCGTAAAATTCTCCGTCCCAGGCCACGATGGCGGTGACCGGTGCGGTAAGGGTTTTCTCCAGATTGCCGCTGGAGAGCGCCGGGCGAAGCTTCTCTTTTCCTTCGGCGCTTCTGACAAACACAATCCGCGCTGGTGAACAGTTGGCGGAGGTGGGACCCCATTTCATCAGGTCGTACACTTCCCGCAGCAGCGCATCGCTGACCGGAAGATCCTGCCAGCCGTTATGGGTGCGCGCCCCGGTGAATAACGTATCCAGCGCAGTGGGGGTAATGGCTTCGCTCATTGTGGCTCCTTACAAAGCGGGTTCAGGGCTGTGCAACAGGCTGGCAAGCCCGTTCAGCAACAGGGTGTTAAAGGTGTCGGGTTCGGTCACGTTGCAGGCGTGCCCGCCCTGGCGCATCACCACCTTCTGGCTGCCGGGAAGTGCTGCCTGCAATTCTGATGAACAGACCGAGGGGACCAGCAGGTCGTCCGCAGAACAGATGATGTGCACCGGGCAGCGAATGCGCGCTGCGTGGCGGCTAAAGTTGGCCTGTTTTAGCGCGGTTAAGCGGCGCAGCAGGTTGTGTTTGCCCTGAAAATGGGCCAGCGCCAGAGACTCTTCGGCTTCCATGCGCGGTGCGCGGGCGGCCATCCAGTCTGCCGGATAGAGAAACAGCGGCTGCGCTTCCACCCACGCCTGCGCGCCCCCGGCGTGGAGCAGACGTTCGCGGATCTGAAAACAGCGACGGGTATGGGCATTCAGCGACAGCCAGCCGTTGACACACACCAGGGCGGTGACGGCATCGGGGTTATCCAGCGCCAGTTGCAGGCCAATCAACGCCCCCAACGCGTGGCCCACCACGCAATAGCGTGAGATCCCCGCGCTGGCCAGCGCCTGTGCAAGCTCCTGCGCCATCTCGGCCATGCAATACCCTTCGGGCAGGGTGTCCGGGTTATTGCCCGTTCCCCGCTGGTCGTAGCACACCACCTGGTACTCCTGTTCCAGCCGCGCAAGCTGCGGCAGCCAGTAGCTGCTGCCGCCGCCCAGCCCGGCTATCAGTACCACGGCGGGCGCGCCGTCATACGGGGGCGCTGATACAGAGAGTTTCATGGCAGCCTCACTTCGCAATGTGCGCGACAGTGGCGATTTCAACCAGCGCGTCTGGCTTCACCAGCCCGCACTGGATGCAGAACCGCGCCGGTTTATCGCCCGGGAAGAACTCGGCGTAGATTTCGTTAATCGCGGCGTAGTTTTTCCAGTCGGTGATAAAGATGCTGTTGAAGGTCACGTCCTCCATCGTGCCACCTGCGGTTTCGATCACGCCTTTGATCGTTTCCAGCACGTGACGCGTTTGCGCCTTTGGGTCGTTGATAAACACCACGTTGTTGTCTTTATCAAACGGCAGCGTGCCGGAGACATACACCACGCCATCGGCAAGCGTGCCGGGCACGAACGGGGCGATAGGGGTGCTGGTGCCCGGTGGAATAATCACGGATTTTGGCATTGTGGCGCTCCTCAGGCGATACGGGCTAATGACGGCGGATTAAGGGCATCGCAGAAATCGGCGACGTTACTCACCCAGCCAAAAAAGGTTTCGATGTTGAACAGGGCCGCTTTCTGGGCGAATTCCGGCCCGGCCTGGTGGGTGGCGTCTTCCAGCACCACGCCGAAATATTCGAGGAAAAAGCCGTCGCGCAACGTGGACTCCACGCAGACGTTAGTGGCAATACCGGTAAAGACCAGATGGCGGATGCCCCGGCTGCGCAGCAGGCTGTCGAGCGGGGTGTTGAAAAAGCCGCTGTAGCGCGGTTTGGGCAGCACGATATCGCCTGTCGCAGGAACCAGTTCATCGACCAGCTGATAATCCCAGCCGCCTTTCGCCAGCAGCTTGCCCTGTAATTCGGGCTGCTTGCGCATGGTTTTCAGGGCGTTGGATTTGTGGAAATTAGGTGAGCCGGGGCCGCCGGCTTCCACGTACTGATCGTCCCAGCCGTTCTGGAACCAGATAATCAACATGCCCGCCGCGCGTGCGGCAGCCACGGCGGTTTTGATGTTCTCAATCACCGGCTTCGTGGCGGAAACATCAAACCCGGCCAGATCCAGATAACCGCCCTGGCTTGCGTAAGCGTTTTGCATATCCACCACAATCAGCGCACTGCGCTGGGCGTCGAAGGTGATGGCTTCCGGGCGAGCGTCAAGCGTGGTCATTACGCAACCTCCTTCGTAATCGCGGGAATGTGGGCGCGGCACTGCATCAGCGGCTGAATACGTTCGCCGAAGGTTTCAACGCCCATCAGGAAATCGTCAAAGGTGAGCAGGACGCCTTCAGCGCCTGGCACTGCGGCCACTTCATCCAGCATTCTGGCGACATTTGCATACGAACCAACCAGCGTGCCCATGTTGATGTTCACGGCGGAGGTCGGGTCAGCCATCTGGCGGACGTTGGTATCTGAGCCGGAGCGGGTATCTTTCTGGCTCTGTTCGGTGAGCCAGCTCAGCGCTTCTTCGTCGGCCCCGGCTTTATACAGTTCCCATTTGGCGCGTGCGGCGTCGTCGGTTTCATCGGCAATAACCATAAACAGCACGTAGGAGCCCACATCGCGCCCGGTTTTGTCGGCGGCTTCTTTCATGCGTGCCGCCGTGGGGGCGAAGGCCGCCGGGGTGTTAACCCCTTTGCCAAAGCAGAAGTTGAAATCAGCGTATTTCGCGGAGAACTCCATGCCCGCATCGCTCTGCCCGGCGCAGATCACTTTCATTGGCACGGACGGCTGCGGGCTGACGCGACAGTCGTTCATGGTGAAGTAGTCGCCTTTAAAATCGCTTTTTCCGGTGCCCCACAGGTCGCGCAGTACCTGCACGTACTCGGTGAGGTACTCATAGCGGCGCGAGAAATATTCGTCGCCCGGCCAGATCCCCATCTGGTCGTATTCCGGTTTTTGCCAGCCGGTGACCAGGTTGACGCCAAAGCGGCCGCCGGAGATGGAATCGATGGTGGAGGCCATTCGCGCCACAATCGCCGGGGGCAGGGTGAGGGTGGCGGCGGTGGCGTAAATCTGGATGCGGGACGTGACTGCCGCCAGCCCGGCCATCAGGGTGAAGGACTCCAGGTTGTGATCCCAGAATTCCGTCTTACCGCCAAAACCACGCAGCTTGATCATCGAGAGCGCAAAATCGAAATGGTAGTGCTCCGCTTTTTGCACGATAGCCTTATTCAGCTCGAAGGTCGGCTTGTACTGCGGGGCGGTGGTAGAGATTAGCCAGCCGTTGTTACCGATAGGGACAAATACGCCAATTTTCATCACGAACCTCTCTTCATCTCTGTGTGGGGTGAAAGTCAGACGTGGCGCTGCATCCTGCATATCCTGTTCAGCCTCGTGAAAAGGGTTTTGCAAAGGGGATGCCAGTTTTTAAAATGGCTTTGTTATTAAGGTGTTAACGCAAGGTTGGCGAATTGAGTGCAAATAAAGTGGACTAAATGGTCAAAAGAAATGCACACAAAGCAGGCAACGGTGCGCGATGGCGGTGCAGGGGCGAGGAGGGAATGCAGCACGATCCCGGTGCGGGCCGGGATCGCAGGTTAGCGTTTATTGTGGCTTAACAGCCCCGTTCATGCGTTTCGGCTCTGGCAGATCGCCCGTATCATTCAGCGCCCCCGGGAACGTCGACAGCCACGCTTTCACCTTCTGTTTATTGGTATGCACTGCGCTTAACCCTTCTAAACATCCCCACAGCTCGCGGCTATTCTGCGGGGTGATCACAATGCAATCCGGCATCACGCGGATTTTAACCGCGCGGCCATACGCAAACCCGGCGCGGGACAACCAGTCACCAGACAGCGGCAGATAGTTATGCTCCATGCGCGTATACAGCTCACCGCATGATGTACCCACTTCATCCCGTGCATGAACACGCCCGGAATGGGTTGGCTCCCCGTGCAAGTCCCGCGGGTTCTTTTTGCGTACCTGCTCGCGAATTTCTTCACCATTTTCAAATACTGCATTTTCCGTTTGGGCAACAGCCCGCTCTGGCATAAAATTCTTCGCAGCCATATTCAACTCCCTAATAGTTGTTTGTGGTTAGCGGTATATAAGGTGGTGGTACACCTTTATACCGCGATCTTGGTTATCTACTTCTCTCTATAAAACTCACTGTTTGTGGTGGGTGGCTTCACTACGCTGATTATACCCTTATGGATAAAAACACAGGGGTAAAAATGTCGGGGAAATGGTGAAAATGCGAGGAGGGTCGAGGAAAGAGCTGGGGTTGAGGTGAAGGTCCGCTGTGAGCGAGAAGCGGACATTGGCAAGGTCTTACTTACATCGTGGCGTTTTGAGCAGTAATAGTGCGCCGGAGCGCCGCTGACTCTTCCTTCCAGCAAACCCAAACTAGCTAAACCACAAAAACTAATCCGTTTGATTTTTCGCCGCTTCAAAGAGAGAATCCATATCAAATATATGGAATAAGGAAGAAATGGAATGTTCACTCTTTACCTGAGATGGGATGCAGAGCGAGAACTGGCTCCAGGTGATATTCAGTTCATTCTGTCGCCACGAGATGCGCTGAATATGGCGAGCATCTATTTACGAACTGGATTATCTGGAATACGACCAGCGCAACCGCATTCTGCCTCACAGTGTTCCGAAGCGACGGGGAGGGGTCTACCACCGATACGCGACACAACCCTACAAACGAAAGCGTCTTACTGAATACGACGGACTCTATGATGAGGTGAAATGGAATCTGGAGCACGGCTGGATGGTTGGCGTTGATACCAACGAAAAATGGGAGCACTTCCGCAATCCGTTTTATTTCGATGATGACAGTAATCTGATTTATGACTGCTTCATGGATACCTACAGCGAGGGTTTTCAGCAGGCAGTGCGTCAAATCTACGAATATAGCCTCAACGAGCAGCAGGGAAAAAAGCCGCCTCCGACCATTAAACATCACTACTCCGATGCCCCTATACAGCGCGCTCAGCCGGATAAAACTATTAACAGTAAAGCTGCCGGGAGGCTTTTGGCGGCTGGCGGTGTCTATAATGGCAACATTGAGGGATTCCATCAGGCCGCAGAACAACTCGGTGGTGATGCGCCAGCGGGTTACGATCAGGTCATGGACAACAAGGGATTACTCATTACTGCCGCTTCGGCAGCAGCCGTGCTGACGATGGGAAAAGTTAATGTCACTGGAGAACTAGAAGAGCTATCCTCATTAAGCAAAATCCCAACGTTTGAATCTCCTGCTTTAAAAGGGTTTACCTCAGAGTCAGGGACATTACTGAATGCTGAACACGCCGTTGTAGATCACAGAAAGCTATCTACTTACTCTTTAGACCCTAGTCATCCAACTGGAGGGCATAAAGCGAGGGTGTTCCAGTCAGCGCTGGGTTATAACCCTACGAATGCTGACATTTTAGGTGCGCGAATTCAGGAGGGGGTATTGTCGGCGCCAGCGAAGATGCTAGAACCAATTAATTTTGGGCAAAAAATGGCTGTAGACATGCCAATTTTAGGGATAAATGGCGAAACAGCGACTGTCCGAACGGGCTGGATCTATGAAACAGATTCGTTAGTACCAAGGCTAACCACTATTTTTGTGAAATGAGAGAGCTAATGATGAAACGAGCCGAACTTGATGTGGTAGTTTTAGCTGAAGACTTGCCTGGGGAAGGCTTAGCAAAAGGGATGGTCGGGACGATAGTCGTTGTATTTGAAAATCCGACACTAGCTTATCTAGTTGAATTTTGTGATGAAGAAGGCCGAACAATTGCTTTACCCGCATTGTTACCAGACCAGGTGATTGATTATCTTCCGCCAGAGAGAGCCGATGTACCATAACACCCGCTGTACGGTTTGAGGGAAAAGTTCGCATTCCAACTGCGGGCTTAAAGCAATGTCTGTCAGGTGCTCCGAGGCTAGAGGGTGAGGGCGAAAACGCGAATAGGCTTTTTCTAATACTGACCGTTGCGGCCCATGAAACCTCAAGACGGATATGTGCGGTTTAAAGGGGGCCTTCCCACCCTCAATTAAAATTAAATGTATTTACGCGAGAAACTTTTCTTGTCTACACTACTGATATAACTATTTAGTCCAAACCCAGCTTGGGCTAACTCTTTCCCCCATCGATTTCGCACACCCCCCCAAAATGTCGAGACACCTCCCCGCATTTGCTATGCTATGGCAAACCAATAAGGAGAGCGCAGATGACACAAGGTGCAGTGAAAACACCAGGTAAACGTTCGCAGGCGGTGAGTGCGAAAAAGCAGGCCATTCTGGGCGCGGCGCTGGATACGTTTTCGCAGTTTGGCATCCACGGCACGCGGCTGGAGCAGGTGGCAGAGCGGGCAGGGGTGTCAAAAACTAATCTGCTGTACTACTACCCGTCAAAAGAGGTGCTCTACGTTGCGGTGCTGCAACAGATCCTCGATATCTGGCTGGCGCCACTCAAGGCGTTTCGCGAAGAGTTCACCCCGCTGGTGGCGATTAAAGAGTACATCCGCCTCAAGCTTGAGGTATCCCGCGACTACCCGCAGGCATCGCGCCTGTTCTGCCTTGAGATGTTGCAGGGCGCGCCGTTGCTGAAAACCGAGTTAACAGGGGATTTAAAACAGCTGGTGGACGATAAATCGGCGATCATTGCCGGGTGGGTCGCCAGCGGCAAGCTGGCACCGGTAGAGCCACATCATCTGATCTTTATGATTTGGGCCTCCACTCAGCACTATGCTGACTTTTCGGCCCAGGTCGAAGCGGTGACCGGCAAAACACTTCAGGATGAAACCTTCTTCCAGGACACGCTGGAAAACGTGCAGCGGATGATTATCGAAGGGATCCGCGTTCGCTAGTTCCCCTCATCCTCACCCTCTCCCACAGGGCTGAGGGTTCCCCAGTAATTTTTGTCTTTATTCAGCGATGATATTACGCCATTGAAATAAAAGGCTTACAGCGGTGTCATGGTCCGGCTGAAAATCGCCGAAGCGTTTACGGAAGGCCGGGGCGACGCGCATGGATGCGCGGCGAGGGCGGCTTTACAGGGACGTTTCATCCGCCCGTCCCCGATTAGCCTGGAGCAAATGCTGAGGACAAAATTGCCGGGAGCAATTTTGGACAGCGCTCGCGCTGGCCCCGAAGGGGTGAGCCCCAGGGATGGGGCGAACAATTCGCGAAGCGACGATTTTCTTGCCGGGAGCCCGGGTCGCCAGGGTAGCGGCGGTGAGCTACCCTGGCACGTTCACCGGTATTGTGGTGACAGAGTAGCAAGGAACATAAAGTGAACGGAATGACCACCACAGCCGTATGTTCCCCCTCACCCCAACCCTCTCCCAAGGGGAGAGGGAGTTGTCCGTGCTCGTATTTTTGTGGGGATCCCTCGTCCCTATTGGGAGAGGGCCGGGGGAAGAGGGCAGCTCAAATCGCCTTCTTCACACTGCATCATGGAAGCCAGATACGCTTCGCGCTCGACGGTTTTCTCCGTCATACACTGGTTGATGATCATGGGCTGCACGCTGCCGCCCTCTGTACCCGACCCGACAAAAGCACAATCCGCATCACGCAGGGCTATCCACGCCAGCTGTGCCTTCTTTAACAGCTCACGCTGTGGCGCTGCCGCACGTTTCATGGCGGCCTGGTAAGTCTGGTTGAGCTTCTTGTCTGCCGCCTGGTATTGCGATCCCGTGCAGGTGTTCAGCTCAAGCTGCGTGCTGGCGTTGCCGCACTCATCCGCCAGTGCGCTGGTGCTCAGCAGTAACGCGCCTGCGGCAATCAGTAATCGTTTCATCATTTGCTCCCTGTAAAAAAGCCGGATGCGCTGCGCTTATCCGGCCTGTGGTGACAGATGTCGCCCCGGTAAGCTTAGCGCCACCGGGGGATTTTACACGATTAACCGATGGTCATCAGGCTGGCGTTACCGCCTGCGGCCGCGGTGTTGACGCTGAGTGAACGCTCAACGTACAGGCGCTCCAGCAGCAGGTTGGTTTCGCCACGGGCAAAGCCCTGCACCGACACAATCGGCCCACGACGCGCCGCCACCTGTTCGCACAGTTCGCGCAGCTGGTCGGAATCACCGTGGTAGATAACCGCTTCGAAGTCCTGGCTGAGCAGCTCATCAGCTTTCGCAAAGTGGATACGCCCAGACACCGCTTTCGGCAACTGCTTCGCCAGGTCGCGGTGCAGCCCATCTTCCGGCCACAGCACTTCACAACCCGTTGCCGCTGCGGCTGCCAGCTGTACCAGTGCATCCTGCTCGTTATCCGCCACGCACAGCACACGCTCACGTGGCATCAGCGTCCAGGTGTTGCGCTCGCCGGTTGGCCCCGGCAGCAGACGCTGCGTACCCGCCTGCGCCAGCTCGCCGTACTGCTGAGCGATAGCACGCAGTTCAGGACGTTTTTCCGCCCAGGTAATCAGGGCTTCCAGCGGCTGGGTCAGCACGGCTTTCAGCTGTGCATCCACTGGGCGTTCTGCATCCTGACGCGCCAGCGTCACACCCAGCGCATTTTCCGGGCGGTTGGCCAGCAGGCGATACAGGTACAGCGGGCCACCGGCTTTCGGACCAGTACCGGATAACCCTTCGCCGCCGAACGGCTGCACGCCGACCACGGCACCCACCATGTTGCGGTTCACGTACAGGTTGCCCACTTTGGCGCTGCCGGTTACCTGGGCAATGGTTTCGTCGATACGGGTATGCACGCCGAGCGTCAGACCATAGCCAGAGGCGTTGATCTGCTCGATGAGCTGATCCAGGTTGTTACGGTTGTAACGCACCACGTGCAGCACCGGGCCAAAGACCTCTTTTTTCAGTTCATCGAAGCTTGCCAGCTCAATCAGCGTTGGCGGAACGAAGGTGCCGGTCTGCCATTCGCGGGCGTCTTCACTGTTTTCACGCACGGCCTGGAACACCGGGCGGCCTTTGGCGCGCATCGTCTGAATGTGGTTTTCGATGTTGCCTTTGGCTTCTTCATCAATCACCGGGCCAATATCCGTGGTCAGGCGACCCGGGTTACCCATGCGGCATTCCGCCATGGCACCACGCAGCATTTTCAGCGTGTGGTCTGCCACGTCATCCTGCACACACAGCACGCGCAGCGCGGAGCAACGCTGACCTGCGCTGTCGAAAGCAGAGGCCAGTACGTCAACCACCACCTGCTCGGTGAGGGCGGATGAATCAACAATCATGGCGTTCATCCCGCCGGTTTCCGCAACCAGCGGCGTCGGGCGACCCTGTGCATCCAGGCGCGTGGCGATGTTACGTTGCAGCAGCGTCGCCACTTCGGTCGAGCCGGTGAACATCACGCCGCGCACGCGGTTATCGGAGGTCAGTTGTGCACCCACCGTTTCACCACGGCCAGGCAGCAACTGCACCACGCCCGCCGGAACACCGGCTTCGAGCAGGATGTTAATCCCCTGGGCTGCAATCAGCGGGGTCTGTTCCGCTGGTTTAGCCAGCACGCTGTTACCGGCGGCAAGTGCGGCCGCAATCTGGCCGGAGAAGATCGCCAGCGGGAAGTTCCACGGGCTGATACACACCACCGGGCCAAGCGGGCGGTGCGTTTCGTTATCAAAATCATCGCGAACCTGGCCCGCGTAATAATGCAGGAAGTCCACCGCTTCGCGCACTTCGGCAATGGCGTTGCTGAAGGTTTTACCTGCTTCACGCACCAGAATACCGATAAGCTGCTGCATCTGATCTTCCATCAGCACGGCAGCACGCTCAAGGATGGCGGCACGCTCCTGCGGCGGAGTGGCGAACCAGATTGGCGCGTTATTCACGGCGCTGTCGATAGCCTGAGACACTTCCTGCTCGCTGGCTTCACGCACGTAACCGACCACATCTTTCGGCTCTGCCGGGTTAACCACGGGCTGCATTTCGCCATCAGCCACTGGCTGCTCGAGAATAGGTTTGGCCTGCCATTTATGCAGCGCGCTGTTGAGCAGGGCAGAAGAGAGCGACGCCAGACGGTGTTCGTTTGCCAGGTCCAGGCCCGACGAGTTCACGCGGCCCTGGCCATACAGCTCGCGCGGCAGGGCAATTTTCGGATGCGGCAGACCCAGCTGACCTTCCTGAGCGGCCATTTTCTCAACCGCCTGCACCGGATCGGCAACCAGCTCATCCAGCGGCAGCGTGGTGTCGGCAATACGGTTAACGAATGAGGTGTTCGCGCCGTTTTCCAGCAGACGACGCACCAGGTACGCCAGCAGGGTTTCGTGCGTGCCTACCGGGGCATAAATACGGCACGGACGGTTCAGTTTGCCATCCGCCACTTTACCGGTGACCTGCTCGTACAGCGGTTCACCCATACCGTGCAGGCACTGGAACTCGTACTGGCCCGGATAGTAGTTCTGCCCGGCCAGGCTGTAGATAGCCGCCAGAGTGTGGGCGTTGTGGGTGGCGAACTGCGGGTAAATCAGGTTCGGCACGCCAAGCAGTTTTTTGGCGCAGGCGAGGTAAGACACATCGGTGTACACCTTACGGGTATAGACCGGATACCCTTCCAGGCCATCCATCTGCGCACGTTTGATTTCGCTGTCCCAGTACGCGCCTTTCACCAGACGGATCATCAGGCGACGACGGCTGCGGGTTGCGAGGTCAATCAGGTAATCAATAACGAACGGGCAGCGTTTCTGATAGGCCTGAATCACAAAGCCAATGCCGTTCCAGCCTGCCAGCTCCGGTTCGAAGCACAGTTTTTCCAGCAGATCGAGGGAGATCTCCAGGCGGTCGGCTTCTTCGGCGTCAATGTTGATACCAATGTCATACTGACGCGCCAGCAGGGTCAGGGACTTCAGACGCGGGTAGAGTTCGTCCATCACGCGGTCGTACTGGGCGCGGCTGTAGCGCGGGTGCAGGGCAGACAGCTTAATAGAGATGCCCGGGCCTTCGTAAATTCCACGGCCATTGGAGGCTTTACCGATAGCGTGGATCGCCTGCTGGTAAGACACCATATACGCCTGTGCATCGGCGGCGGTCAGGGCCGCTTCGCCCAGCATGTCGTAAGAGTAACGGAAACCTTTGTCTTCCAGCTTACGGGCATTCGCCAGCGCTTCAGCAATGGTTTCCCCGGTCACGAACTGTTCGCCCATCAGGCGCATCGCCATGTCCACACCTTTGCGGATCAGCGGTTCACCGCTCTTGCCGATGATGCGGTTCAGGGAAAGAGAGAGGTTGGCTTCGTTATGGGTAGACACCAGCTTGCCGGTAAACAGCAGGCCCCAGGTGGCGGCGTTAACGAACAGCGACGGGCTGCGGCCAATGTGTGACTGCCAGTTACCGTTGCTGATTTTGTCGCGGATCAGCGCATCGCGGGTGGCTTTATCCGGAATACGCAGCAGCGCTTCCGCCAGGCACATCAGCGCCACGCCTTCCTGTGAGGAGAGCGAAAACTCCTGGAGCAGGCTCTGTACCATACCGGCGCGGCCAGAGGCAGTTTTCTGGTTACGTAGCTTTTCAGCAAGCTGATACGCCAGCTTGTGCGCCTGAGTGGCGATGGGTTCCGGCAGGCGGGCCTGCTCCAGCAGCATAGGGACGGCGTCGGTTTCGGCGCGGCGGTAGGCTCCGGTGATCGCGGCGCGGCTCACGGACTGCGGCAGGATCTGCTCGGCAAATTCGAGGAACGGCTGGTGGTTCTCTTCGGCGGCGGCAGATTCTTCGCTTTCATTGGCCGCACCGCTCAGCAGGGCTGGCAGCTCTGGTAATTCGTCTTCGTTTTCCAGTCTTTCCAGATAATTAAAAATTGCCTGCTTAATTAACCAGTGCGGTGTGCGGTCAATGCGGGTTGCTGCAGTTTTAATCCGTTCGCGGGTTGCGTCATCCAGCTTAACCCCCATGGTGGTCATGCCCATGCCAAAACTCCTGTTGTTCTGTGTTCGTGTTCTGTTGATAGCGTGAAATATCCACCATGTTGCAACTTTGTGCAACCGTGTTAAATGTGACACGGTTTGCAAGCTTGGAAATGAATGGATTGTTAATGGATGGTTAGCTGGAAAAAATAGCTGGCTTATGGTGTGAAAGCCTGTTTTTATGCGGCACTTAACACTTTTGAAAGGTGCAACCCGTAAAAGCGTGAGCGAGTGCAACCTATACGAAAGACGTATAAAACCAGGGATGAATTTGATGTAAATGCAGTGTTAAATCGTTTGTGTGCGAGCACTGCTTCCGGCAGGATACGCGCGGCCAACAGAAATACACATCATCATCACCCCGTTCCGGTGGTGTAATAAAAGACAGCCGGGAAGGTTGTCGATCAAATTATTGGAGTCTTTAAATGGCAATTAGCACACCGATGCTGGTGACATTTCTTATCTATATTTTTGGCATGATCCTGATAGGTTTTTTGGCCTGGCGATCAACGAAGAACTTTGACGACTATATTCTGGGCGGGCGCAGTTTAGGGCCGATGGTAACCGCACTCTCTGCGGGCGCATCGGACATGAGCGGCTGGCTGCTGATGGGCTTACCGGGTGCGATTTTCATCTCTGGTATTTCAGAAAGCTGGATCGCGATTGGCCTGACCGTGGGCGCATGGATTAACTGGAAGCTGGTGGCGGGCCGCCTGCGCGTGCATACCGAGGCGAACAACAATGCCCTGACCCTGCCGGATTACTTCTCCGGGCGCTTTGAAGATAACAGCCGCGTGCTGCGTATTATCTCGGCTCTGGTTATCCTGGTGTTCTTCACCATCTATTGTGCTTCCGGCATTGTGGCCGGTGCGCGTCTGTTCGAAAGCACCTTCGGCATGAGCTATGAAACGGCGCTGTGGGCCGGTGCGGCGGCGACGATCCTGTATACCTTCGTGGGCGGTTTCCTGGCAGTGAGCTGGACTGACACCGTACAGGCGAGCCTGATGATCTTCGCGCTTATCCTGACGCCAGTGATTGTGATTTTCACCGTCGGCGGCTTTGCGGACTCCCTGGAAGTCATCAAACAAAAGAGCATCGAAAACGTCGATATGCTGAAAGGACTGAACTTTGTCGCGATTGTATCGCTGATGGGTTGGGGCCTGGGCTACTTTGGTCAGCCGCATATTCTGGCGCGCTTTATGGCCGCTGATTCTCACCACACCATTGTTCATGCGCGTCGTATCAGTATGACCTGGATGATCCTCTGCCTGGCAGGGGCGTGTGCGGTAGGCTTCTTCGGTATCGCGTACTTCAACAATAACCCGGCGCAGGCGGGTGCGGTGAACCAGAACGCCGAGCGCGTGTTTATCGAACTGGCGCAAATTCTGTTTAACCCGTGGATTGCCGGTATTCTTCTGTCGGCGATTCTGGCGGCGGTGATGTCGACCCTGAGCTGCCAGCTGCTGGTGTGCTCCAGTGCCATTACGGAAGACCTGTACAAAGCGTTCCTGCGTAAAGATGCGAGCCAGAAAGAGCTGGTGTGGGTAGGGCGCTTTATGGTGCTGGTGGTGGCATTGATTGCCATTGCGCTGGCGGCCAACCCGAGCAACCGTGTTCTGGGCCTGGTAAGCTATGCGTGGGCGGGCTTTGGTGCCGCGTTTGGCCCGGTAGTGCTGTTCTCGGTACTGTGGTCACGCATGACCCGTAACGGCGCGCTGGCTGGCATGATTATTGGTGCGGTGACGGTTATCGTCTGGAAACAGTTCGCGTGGCTGGGCCTGTACGAAATCATCCCTGGCTTTATCTTCGGCAGCGTCGGGATCGTGGTGTTCAGTCTGCTGGGTAAAGCACCGTCTGCGGCGATGCAAAAACGCTTTGCAGAAGCGGACGCGCATTACCACACGGCACCGCCATCTAAGCTGCAACCTGAGTAATCACACACTCTACCTCCTGTAGGCCGGGTAAGCGCAAGCGCCACCCGGCTTTTTCTTGCAAATTTTCCAGAATTACGTTGATATCGCTGCACTTATAACAATGAGGATAGCGAAGTATGACAATCAAAACAGGGCTTATGGTGGCGGCACTTTTCATGCTGGCAGGCTGTAATGCACCCGCGCACAACACCGCAGACACCACCTGCAAAGTGGATAACCAGATGCAGCAAACCACGCTCTATTTCGGGCTGAGCCGCCCGGCAGGGAAAGACATTACCGGCCAGGAGTGGCAGCAGTTTGTTGACCAGGACGTAACCCCGCGCTTTCGCGATGGCCTGACGGTATTTGATGCCCGTGGGCAGTGGCTGGGTAACGACGGGAAAGTGGCGCGTGAGCAGAGCAAGGCGCTGATGCTGATCCACGGTAAGGATGCCGTGAGTGAGCAAAATATCGAAGCGTTACGTGGGCTCTACAAGTCACGCTTTGCGCAGGAATCGGTGATGCGTGTCGATCAGCCGGTGTGCGTACAGTTTTAATGAAAAACGGCGGGGAAACCCGCCGTTGTTGTTTCGTAGGCCCGTGCAAGCGAAGCGCCGCCGGGCACAAACGGCTCAAAAATTACAACACTAATCCCGCAAAGCTCGCCGACAGCAAACTGACCAATGTTGCACCGTACACCAGACGCAACCCGAAGCGGGACACGGTGTTCCCCTGCTGTTCATTCAGGCCCTTAATGGCGCCCGCAACAATGCCGATAGAAGCAAAGTTGGCGAAAGAGACCAGGAACACGGACAAGATACCCAGACCGCGCGGGGTCATCTGGTGCGCAATTTTTTGCAGCTCGATCATCGCCACAAATTCATTGGCAACCAGCTTCGTGGCCATAATACTGCCCGCATTTAAGGCATCACTCAGTGGAATACCAATCAGCCACGCCAGAGGATAAAACACATAACCCAGGATCTGCTGGAAGCTCATACCAAATACGCTGGAGAACAGGGCGTTGACCGCGCTAATAAGCGCGATAAAGCCAATCAGCATAGCCAGAATAATCATCGCCACTTTAAAACCGGCCAGAATATACTCACCCAGCATTTCAAAGAAGCTCTGGGATTCGTGCATTTTTTCCAGTTTGATATCCGGCTCCGCTTCCGGGCGCACCGGGTTGATGACGGAGAGAATAATAAAGGTGCTGAGCATATTGAGAATGAGCGCCGCGACGACAAATTTTGCATCCAGCATGGTCATATACGCGCCGACAATCGACAACGACACGGTAGACATCGCGGTGGCGGCCATTGTAAACAGACGGCGGGAGGAGAGGTCGCCCAGGATACCTTTGTAAGCAATGAAGTTTTCAGACTGCCCGAGGATCAGTGAACTGACGGCGTTAAAGGACTCCAGTTTCCCCATCCCGTTCACTTTCGACAGCAACGTACCGATAATCCGAATAAACACCGGCAGAATTCGCCAGTGCTGGAGAATACCAATCAGCGCGGAAATAAAAACAATCGGGCAAAGAACGCCAAGGAAAATGAAGGCCAGCCCTTTTTCACCCATTCCACCAAAGACGAAGTTCGTCCCTTCGGCGGCAAATTTAAGCAGCGATTCAAAGAAGCCAGAGACATATTTAATCAGGAAAAGACCGCTTTCGGCATGAAGGAAAAAGAATGCCAGGGCAATTTCAATAATAATAAGCTGTAAAACGAAGCGAATACGAATTTTTCGGCGGTCAAAACTCACCAGCCAGGCAAGCGCAAGAATAATCACCAGCGCCAGCAGGAAGTGGATAATATTATACATGGTTAGTTTTCAGTTGGTTTTCGAGTCACATATTTAGCCACAGCTGTGTTTAACCGTAAATGGGCATTTACGTTATAAGTTATAAACACAACGATAACGACGGAAACTATTAACAGGCGAGCAGTTTACATCTCTTCATCAAAACACAACACATTTCGCTTGTGTTTCTCTTCTCCGTAATGATAATCACTATCACAAGAATTTACCTTTCTTTGCATCAGTTGACTGCGATTAACAATTAAGGTGTCGGCATGTTTGTTCCATTTCTCATTATGTTACGTGAAGGCCTTGAAGCTGCCTTAATCGTGAGTCTTATCGCAAGCTACCTGAAGCGAACCCAGCGCGGACGCTGGATTGGCGTGATGTGGATTGGCGTTTTCCTCGCCGCGGCGCTCTGCCTTGGGCTTGGCATCCTCATCAACGAAACCACCGGTGAGTTCCCGCAGAAAGAGCAAGAGCTGTTCGAAGGCATCGTTGCCGTTATTGCGGTGGTGATCCTGACCTGGATGGTGTTCTGGATGCGCAAAGTGTCCCGTAACGTGAAAGTTCAGCTGGAGCAGGCGGTCGATAACGCCCTGCAAAAAGGCAACAACCACGGCTGGGCGCTGATCATGATGGTCTTTTTCGCCGTTGCGCGTGAAGGCCTGGAATCGGTCTTTTTCCTGCTGGCTGCGTTCCAGCAGGATGTGGGGATCTGGCCGCCGCTTGGCGCCATGCTGGGGTTGGCAACGGCGGTGGTACTCGGTTTCCTGCTGTACTGGGGCGGTATTCGCCTGAACCTGGGCGTGTTCTTCAAGTGGACGAGCCTGTTTATTCTGCTGGTTGCCGCAGGGCTGGCCGCGGGCGCAATCCGCGCCTTCCACGAAGCGGGGCTGTGGAACCACTTCCAGGATGTCGCGTTTGACCTGAGCAATGTGCTCTCTACGCACTCCCTGACCGGAACCCTGCTCGAAGGGATCTTCGGGTATCAGGAGACGCCGAGCGTCAGCGAAGTGGCAATGTACTTTATCTATCTGGTTCCGGCGCTGGTGCTGTTTGCGCTGCCGCCGCGTGCCCGCACCCAGACGTCGCATCCCGCGCCGTAATGGGTTTGGTGTAGTTACAACATACTTTTAAAAGGGAAGAGTCATGGCAATTCAGTTCCGTCGTAGTGCGTTACGCGCAGGCATTGCCGCGCTGTTCGCTTCTGCATTCTCCGCGCAGGCAGCCGATATTCCGCAGGTTAAAATCACTGTGAATGACAAACAGTGTGAGCCGATGAGCGTCACGGTGAACAGCGGTAAAACGCAGTTTATTATTCAGAACCACAGCCAGAAAGCGCTGGAATGGGAAATCCTCAAAGGCGTGATGGTCGTGGAAGAGCGTGAAAACATCGCCCCGGGCTTTAGCCAGAAAATGACGGCTAACCTGCAACCTGGCGAATACGACATGACCTGTGGCCTGCTGACCAACCCGAAAGGCAAGCTGATTGTTAAAGGTGAATCCACGGCGGATGCTGCGAAAGGTGAAGCCCTGCTGAGCCTGGGCGACGCGATTACCGCCTATAAAGCCTATGTCACCAAAGAGACGGCGGACCTGGTTGCAGGCACCAAAGCCTTTACCGATGCGGTGAAAGCGGGCGATCTCGAAAAAGCGAAATCCCTGTATGCGCCAACCCGTCAGCACTACGAGCGTATTGAACCTATTGCTGAACTGTTCTCTGACCTGGATGGCAGCATCGATGCCCGTGAAGATGACTACGAGCAGAAAGCCGCCGATCCTAAGTTCACCGGTTTCCACCGTCTGGAAAAAGCGCTGTTTGGCGATAACTCCACCAAAGGGATGGAGAAGTACGCTGAGCAGCTGAACACCGACGTGCTGGAGCTGCAAAAACGTATTAGCGAGCTGGCTTTCCCGCCATCTAAAGTGGTGGGCGGCGCAGCGGGTCTGATTGAAGAAGTGGCGGCGAGCAAAATCAGCGGTGAAGAAGACCGTTACAGCCACACTGACCTGTGGGACTTCCAGGCCAACGTCGATGGTGCGCAGAAAATTGTCTCTCTGCTGCGTCCGCAGTTGCAGAAAGAGAACAGCGAGCTGCTGGCGAAAGTGGATGCCAACTTCAAGAAAGTCGACACCATCCTGGCGAAATATCGCACCAAAGACGGCTTCGAAACCTACGACAAACTGACCGATGCTGACCGTAATGCGCTGAAAGGCCCAATTACGACCCTGGCAGAAGATCTGTCTCAGCTGCGTGGCGTACTGGGTCTGGACTAAGCATGATGAACAAGCAAGACGAGTTCGACGTAGCTGAACCTTCGCGACGTCGTTTACTGAAAGGGGTAGGGGCGCTGGGTGGCGCACTTGCCCTGGCAGGTGGATGCCCGGTGGCCCATGCGGCTAAACCGCAAAGTGCTCCCGGCACGGTATCCCCCAATGCCCGAATGGAAACGCAGCCTTTCTATGGCGCGCACCAGTCGGGCATTCTGACGCCGCAACAGGCCTCCATGATGCTGGTGGCGTTTGATTCGCTGGCCAGTAATAAAGCCGACCTGGAGCGCCTGTTTCGCCTGCTGACAACGCGTATCGCGTTTCTCACCGCAGGCGGCCCGGCGCCGCAAACGCCTAACCCGCGTCTTCCGCCGATGGACTCCGGTATTCTGGGGCCGTTTATCGCCCCGGATAACCTGACCATTACCCTGTCGCTGGGTGAGTCGCTGTTCGATGAACGCTATGGCCTGACGAAGCACAAACCGAAATCGCTGCAAAAAATGACGCGATTCCCGAATGATTCGCTTGATGCGGCGCTGTGCCACGGCGATCTGCTTCTTCAGATTTGTGCGAACACGCAGGATACGGTGATCCACGCCCT
The DNA here is from genome assembly GCF_052886895.1 of Enterobacter sp. C4G1. NCBI lineage: Bacteria > Pseudomonadati > Pseudomonadota > Gammaproteobacteria > Enterobacterales > Enterobacteriaceae > Enterobacter > Enterobacter sp. C4G1. Next base: position 2,837,258 of record NZ_JBQVVV010000001.1, read on the forward strand.
GCGCGATATCATCAAGCACACGCCGGATCTGCTGAGTGTGCGCTGGAAGCGGGAAGGGTTTATCTCTGACCACGCTGCGCGCAGCAAAGGGAAGGAGACACCGGTCAACCTGCTTGGCTTTAAGGATGGCACTGCCAACCCGGACAGCAGCGATGCTGCATTGATGAAAGATGTGGTCTGGGTGACGGCCGATCAGGGCGAGCCTGCGTGGGCCGTTGGCGGCAGCTATCAGGCGGTGCGTATTATTCAGTTCCACGTAGAGTTCTGGGATCGCACGCCGCTCAAAGAGCAGCAGACCATTTTTGGCCGTGACAAGCAAAGCGGTGCGCCGCTGGGCATGAAAAATGAGCACGATGTGCCTGATTACAGCGCCGACCCGAACGGTGACACCATCGCGCTGGACAGCCATATTCGCCTGGCGAACCCGCGTACCAAAGAGACGCAGTCCAGCCTGATGATGCGCCGTGGTTACAGCTATTCGCTGGGGGTGACCAACTCTGGTCAGCTGGATATGGGGCTGCTGTTTGTCTGTTATCAGCATGACCTGGAGAAGGGCTTCTTAACCGTGCAGAAGCGGTTAAATGGTGAAGCGCTGGAAGAGTACATTAAGCCTGTCGGCGGCGGCTATTTCTTTGCCCTGCCTGGGCCGCGCGACCAAAACGCGTATCTCGCTCAAGGGCTTATTGAAGCCTGATAATTGTCCCTGCGATAGTTCGCGGGGACATTATTTTTTCATATGACTATCCATCTGTTATATTTCTGTAATATTCCTGTATGAGACTGATTTCACCTGTAGGGACAGTCTTAAAGTTGCATCAAAGTAAAATAAATGTTGCATTTATGATAAACCTTGATGTACTTAATATAAGACAGCGGTAGTTCCCGGCAGTGATGCTGAATCACTATGGAGATCGCGAATGGTTGCGTCCTATACTGGACATGGTAAACATAACAACCGCAGCACCCGGCGCGGAGGCTCAGACTCCGGCAGCGATTTCCTCACCACTAAATTCTCCTCATCTTCTCCAGAATCTCCTTCGACCGACGTGCAAAATGGTGCGCGTAGCCGTTCTGTATCGTCATCCGATAAAGCAAGCAATGGCTTACAAGGAAGCCAACCCTCTGATGTTCGTGCGCATAATCGTGCTGAAACTGGCGCGTGTGATGAATACCAACAACTCAAGGTGCTATCCATGGGAAGACAAAAAGCAGTGATCAAAGCTCGTCGCGAAGCAAAACGTGTGCTGAGACGGGATTCACGTAGCCATAAACAACGTGAAGAAGAATCGGTCACCTCGCTTGTGCAGATGAGTGGCGTTGAAGCAATTGGCATGGCGCGGGACAGCCGTGATACTTCTCCAATTGTGGCGCGCAATGAAGCTCAGGCGCACTACCTGAATGCTATCGAGAGTAAACAGCTCATCTTTGCAACCGGTGAAGCCGGATGCGGGAAAACCTGGATTAGTGCAGCCAAAGCGGCGGAGGCTCTGATCCATAAGGACGTGGACAGGATTATTGTCACCCGTCCGGTACTGCAAGCTGATGAAGATCTCGGCTTCTTGCCCGGAGACATTTCGGAAAAGTTTGCCCCGTACTTCAGGCCCGTCTACGACGTGCTGGTGAAACGACTGGGTGCATCCTTTATGCAGTACTGCCTGCGACCAGAGATTGGCAAGGTGGAAATCGCGCCGTTCGCCTATATGCGCGGACGTACATTTGAAAATGCGGTCGTGATTCTTGACGAGGCTCAGAACGTGACTGCTGCGCAAATGAAGATGTTCTTAACGCGCCTCGGGGAAAATGTGACGGTTATCGTCAACGGCGATATTACCCAATGCGATCTGCCATCCGGTGTGAAATCTGGCCTGAGCGATGCGATGTCACGTTTTGAGGAAGATGAGATGATTGGGGTGGTTCGCTTTACCAAAGATGACTGCGTGCGGTCGGCCCTTTGCCAGCGCACGCTGAACGCGTACTACTGAGTTAGCTGTTGTGTTCAAGGCCCGGGAGACCGGGCTTTGTTTTTTGTGTTTTTTTATTCCCTCTCCCTTAGGGAGTGTACAGTCCGGGGACATGGTAGACAGGTGTTCGGGGACATGGTGAACACTTTTTAACATCCTTTACCCATGGTGATCGACTTTTTCTTCAGGTCGATCACCCCCACTTTTGTACTGTACCACCACACCTCGTAATACCCTTCTTCCCGTGTCTCTTTCAGCCCGACGCTTTCCCCCCTGAAGGCCTTACCTGCTCTCAGACAGATACCTTTGACGCTCAGCTTCCCGCTGCTATCCACCTTCCTGACCATTACCCCTTCATCGTATTCCGGTGGCGCCATGGTGCCGCTGTACTGCCGCGCAGACGGCTGATACCGCGACCCCGGCACCATCATATCCAGGGCCTCGTGTGGCCGTTCCAGGTTATAGACGGTGCGCCAGTGGTCGAAGGCGCGCTGCACTTCACCGCTGTCTGCGAACCACTTACCCTGCAGTACTTCCGCCTTCAGGCTGCGGTGAAAACGCTCCAGCTTGCCCTGTGTCTGCGGATGATAAGGCCGTGAGTGACCCACCCGGATACCCAGGCGCATCAGCCACAGCTCCAGCGCCGTCCAGGTGCCAGTGGTGTCACCCCACGGCGAGCCGTTGTCCATTGTCATCCGCTCCGGCAGGCCGTAGCGTTCAAACACGCTGACCAGTTGCTGCTGTACGGTCTCACGCCGTTCATCGGAACAGTGTGTCAGACACAGGGAGAAACGGGAGTGGTCGTCCAGCAGGGTGAGCGGATGACAGCGGCCCCCGCCAAAGGGGAAGTGCCCCTTAAAATCCATCTGCCAGAGCCGGTTGGGTGCGGCATGTTCGAAGCGGCCCGTGGCAAGAATACCCGGTGCTGTGCCCGGCAGCAGGCCGTGACGGGCCATCAGGTTATGGACGGTGCTGAAGGCCGGCATGACGTGCCCCTGGTCTTCGAGCCAGCGCTTAATCTTGCGCGCGCCCCAGCGTTCATGGCGTTCATGCGCCATACGCAGCAGGTCAGCAACATTGTCTGATGAGCGGTTCGGAGAGTGATGAGGTATGCGGGGACGGTCCTGAAGACCGGCAGCACCTTCCTCCGCCCAGCGGTGAAGCCACTTGTAGCCGGTGGCAGGTGAAATGCCGAAGCGACGGCAGAGGAAACGGATGTTCGCCCCGTCCTGCGAGGCGAACAATATAAACTCGGTACGTAATGACATGGTATCTCTCGCATCCCAGGGCATAAGCGACTCCATAAACGGGTTCTTATGCCTTAGTTGTAAGTGTCTACCATGTCCCCGAACAAGCGTTCACTATGTCCCCTGACTGTACAGGGAGAGGGTTAGGGTGAGGGGCTCAGACCGCACCGGGTCGCATATAGCACCGGGGGGGATTGACTCGCTTCGCTCGCCCTGCGGGCAGCCTGTTCGCTGCGCTCTCAGTCTGTCCAACTGGCTGCGCCAGTTGTCGAACCCCGGTCGGGGATTCTCATCCCCCCTTTCGGAGAATATAAAAGAAAAAAGCCCGTACTTTCGTACGAGCTCTCATCTCAAATATGGCGGTGAGGGGGGGATTGACTCGCTTCGCTCGCCCTGCGGGCAGCCTGTTCGCTGCGCTCTCAGTCTGTCCAACTGGCTGCGCCAGTTGTCGAACCCCGGTCGGGGATTCTCATCCCCCCCTTTCGGAGAATATAAAAGAAAAAAGCCCGTACTTTCGTACGGGCTCTCATCTCAAATATGGCGGTGAGGGGGGGATTCGAACCCCCGATACGTTGCCGTATACACACTTTCCAGGCGTGCTCCTTCAGCCACTCGGACACCTCACCATATTGTATTGCTGCCTGACCGCTTGGGGGGCAACGGGGCGCTACTATAGGGAGTTGCGCTAAAACGGTCAAGCAGATTTTCTGCTTTAGTGCTTGTTCGGTTAAGCAATAATCAGCTCCACGGTGTTTATGCCGTGGAGCGAGTCATTACCGCTGCGAATCGAGCACTTCGCTGTGCTTCACCACGTCCTGCGCTTTGCTGTAACTTTCAATCAGCAACTGATAAGCAGGGAAGATGTGCGTGTACACCTCAGCCCACTCAGCGGCATCTTCACGGTTCCATGTGCGCTGAATTTCAGATGCGACAGCCGCCGTATCCATTGGCACAACACCTGCCTGCACCACGCGTGCCAGGGTTATCTCCTGGGCCATTTTGCTGTAGGTGCCTGACGCATCAATAACCGCAAACACTTTATAGCCGTCGGCCACCGCGCTGATTGACGGAAACGCCATGCAAACACTGGTGATGGTGCCCGCAATGATCAGTGTCTTGCGTCCGGTCGCCTTAACGGCAGCGACAAACTCCGGGTTGTCCCAGGCGTTGATTTCGCCTTTACGTGCCACATATTGCGCATGAGGCGCATTAGCGTGGATCTCCGGGATCAGCGGGCCGTTCGGCCCCTGTGGAACGGACGCGGTGGTAATCACCGGGATCTTCGCGAGGGTCGCGATTTTTGCCAGCGCTGCCGCACGGGCACGCAGTTCCGGCATCGGCATATCACCAACGGTCTGGAATAGCCCGCTCTGATGATCAATAAGCAACATGACCGCATCGTTCACATCAATGACCGGGCGTGCTCCATTAAAATTCGCAGGTGTAGACATTTTCTTCTCCTTTATTACGATCAGATCTGGCCGAAGCGGCCTGAGTTAAAATCGCTAATGGCTTCAGCGATTTCGGCTTTACTGTTCATCACAAATGGGCCATAGCCCACAATCGGCTCATTCAGCGGTTCCCCGGCCATCAGCAGCACTTTGGCATCACGGCTAGCTTCCAGATGCAGCTTCTCTCCTTGCTGACTCAGGACGACAAGCTGAGCTTCTCCCGCTTGCGCAGTGCCGTTTACCGTGACGTTGCCTTCAAGCACAACCAGTGCGGTGCTCCAGCCTTCGGGCAGATTGAGCGTAAGGTGGCTTCCCTGACGCAGCGTGATGTCCCATACATTCAGTGGTGAGAACGTATGTGCAGGGCCAGTGACGTCACCGTATCGCCCGGCGATAACGCGCAGGTCGCCGCCGTTATCAGGTAATGCCACCACTGGGATCGTGTCGCGGGTGATGCTCTGATACCCCGGTGCCGCCATTTTGTCTTTAGCGGGCAGGTTGACCCACAGCTGCATCATCTTGAGCTCGCCCCCTTTCTGCGCAAAACCACTGGAGTGGAACTCCTCATGCAGAATGCCGGAGCCGGCAGTCATCCACTGCACATCACCGGGGCCAATTACGCCGCCTTTACCGGTTGAATCGCGATGCTCTACTTCGCCGGAATAAACGATAGTGACCGTTTCAAACCCGCGATGAGGGTGTTCCCCCACGCCACGTTTTTCGCCATCCGCCGGGAAGGTATGCGGGCCAGCGTAATCCAGCAGCAGGAATGGGCTGAGCGGCTCGCCGTGAGTCTGGTAAGAGAACATTGAACGAACCGGAAACCCATCACCAACCCAGTGCTGACGCGGTGCGGTATAAACGCCTGTAACATTTTTCATGGCTATCTCCTGATGTTCTGTTGATGTTTATTAGCTTATATTCAGGTTTAATATCCCGGTAGGCAGTGAAAATGACATTCACTGTTCTTTAAATGGAACGATGAGGTTTTATGCAGGATCTCAATGACTTCGTGTGGTTTGTGAAGGTGGTCGACTACGGCGGTTTCGCGGCTGCCGGGCGGGCGTTCGATCAGCCAAAATCAAAACTGAGCCGCCGCATCGCCCAGCTTGAAGAGCGGCTCGGGGTGCGGTTAATCCAGCGCACCACGCGCCAGTTTACCGTTACCGAAGTGGGCCAGACCTTTTATCAACACTGTAAAGCGATGCTGGTGGAAGCCGAGGCGGCGGAAGAGGCGGTCGCTGCATTGCAGGCTGAGCCGCGCGGTATTGTCAGGATCACCTGCCCGGTGACATTGCTGCACGTACACGTGGGGCCGATGCTGGCGCGCTTTATGGCAAAATATCCGGGAATTAACCTCCAGCTTGAAGCCACCAATCGTCGCGTGGATCTGGTGGGCGAGGGGATCGATATCGCAATCCGCGTGCGTCCGCGTCCGTTTGATGACAGCGACCTGGTTTTACGGGTGCTTGCCGACAGGGGGCACTGTCTGGTGGCCGGGCCTGATTTGATTCAGCGTATGGGGAAACCGGTTATGCCCTCAGAGCTGAGCCAATGGCCGGGGTTGAGTATGGGGGAGGGGAGGCAGGTTCATAAATGGGATTTGACCGGCCCGCAGGGGGCAAAAGCAGAGATTCACTATGCCCCGCGTTTTATCACGACCGATATGCTGGCCCTGCGGGAAGCGGCAATGGCTGGTGTGGGCGTGGTGCAGCTTCCTATTTTGATGGTGAAAGACCAGCTTGCAACAGGGGAGCTGGTTCGTGTGCTGGATGAATGGGAGCCGCGCCGGGAAGTCATTCATGCGGTGTATCCGTCAAGGCGCGGGCTATTGCCATCGGTGAGGACGCTGGTGGATTTTCTGACGGATGAGTATGCGCGGATGGTGGAGGAGTAGTGGTTCCCTCTCCCTTGGGGAGAGGGTTAGGGTGAGGGGCTCAGACCGCACCGGGTCGCATATAGCACCGGGGGGGATTGACTCGCTTCGCTCGCCCTTCGGGCAGCCTGTTCGCTGCGCTCGCAGTCTGTCCAACTGGCTATCGCCAGTTGTCGAACCCCGGTCGGGGATTCTCATCCCCCCCCTTTCGGAGAATATAAAAGAAAAAAGCCCGTACTTTCGTACGAGCTCTCATCTCAAATATGGCGGTGAGGGGGGGATTGACTCGCTTCGCTCGCCCTTCGGGCAGCCTGTTCGCTGCGCTCGCAGTCTGTCCAACTGGCTATCGCCAGTTGTCGAACCCCGGTCGGGGATTCTCATCCCCCCCTTTCGGAGAATATAAAAGAAAAAAGCCCGTACTTTCGTACGAGCTCTCATCTCAAATATGGCGGTGAGGGGGGGATTGACTCGCTTCGCTCGCCCTTCGGGCAGCCTGTTCGCTGCGCTCGCAGTCTGTCCAACCGGCTATCGCCAGTTGTCGAACCCCGGTCGGGGATTCTCATCCCCCCCTTTCGGAGAATATAAAAGAAAAAAGCCCGTACTTTCGTACGAGCTCTCATCTCAAATATGGCGGTGAGGGGGGGATTGACTCGCTTCGCTCGCCCTTCGGGCAGCCTGTTCGCTGCGCTCGCAGTCTGTCCAACCGGCTATCGCCAGTTGTCGAACCCCGGTCGGGGATTCTCATCCCCCCCTTTCGGAGAATATAAAAGAAAAAAGCCCGTACTTTCGTACGAGCTCTCATCTCAAATATGGCGGTGAGGGGGGGATTCGAACCCCCGATACGTTGCCGTATACACACTTTCCAGGCGTGCTCCTTCAGCCACTCGGACACCTCACCATATTGTCATCCCGTTGTTGCCGGGACGGGCGCTAATGTAAGGAAAACCCGAACTGCCGTCAATCAACTTTTTCAGTTAATTAGCGTGTTTAGACAAACTTCAAACAACCTGATTCCGAAATGTGCGGAAAGCGGTTTTTTTATCAACAACGCAAATGCCAGTAAATTTGGTATGCTGGCAATCCAGTTGAAAACGAAAACAAAATCGCGCAATAAAAGGCAGAAATCGCTATGGATATTATCTTTTATCACCCATTTTTTGATACGGCTTACTGGATTGACGCACTGTCGGCAGCATTGCCGGGCGCGCGCGTTCGCGAGTGGAAACGGGGTGATCATGAACATGCCGACTACGCGCTGGTGTGGCATCCGCCAGTAGAGATGCTCCAGGGCCGTGAACTGAAAGCCGTCTTCGCACTTGGGGCGGGTGTGGATTCGATCCTGAGTAAGCTGAAAGCGCATCCAGAGATGTTGCCTGAACATATCCCGCTGTTCCGACTGGAAGATACCGGAATGGGCCAGCAAATGCAGGAATATGCCGTGAGCCAGGTTCTGCACTGGTTCCGCCGTTTTGATGATTACCAGGCCTTCAAACAGCAATCCCACTGGGAGCCGTTGCCAGATTATCACCGCGAAGATTTTACCATCGGTATTCTGGGGGCTGGCGTGCTTGGCTCAAAAGTGGCAGAAGCACTTGCCCCGTGGGGTTTCCCTCTGCGTTGCTGGAGCCGCAGCCGTAAAGATTATCCTGGAGTGGAAAGCTTCGCCGGAACAGACGAACTCCCGGCCTTCCTGAAAGGCACCCGCGTGCTGATTAACCTGCTGCCTAATACTGCGGAAACGGTGGGGATCATCAACAAAGCGCTTCTGACCCAACTGGCGGATCAGAGCTATTTAATGAATCTGGCACGCGGTGTTCACCTGGTCGAGTCTGATCTGCTGGCGGCGCTGGACAGCGGCAAACTCAAAGGCGCGATGCTGGATGTCTATAGCCGCGAACCGCTGCCAACGGAAAGCCCGCTGTGGGCGCATCCACGCGTGGCCATGACGCCGCACATTGCCGCAGTCACGCGTCCGGCGGAGGCAGTAGCCTATATATCCCATACCATCAGTGAGATGGAGCAGGGCAACACCGTTACCGGGCAGGTCGACAGACAGCGCGGTTACTAAGAGAAACCCGGCGTTCGCCGGGTTTTTGCTAATATTCGCCGCTGATAACTGCTATCCTTGGGGAAAACAGCAGAGGAGAGAAAGATGTATCCCGTTGACCTGCACATGCACACCGTCGCCAGTACCCACGCCTATAGCACCCTCCATGACTACATCGCGCAAGCAAAGCTAAAAGGTATCAAGCTTTTTGCGATAACCGATCACGGTCCTGATATGGCTGATGCTCCGCACTACTGGCATTTTGTGAATATGCGCATCTGGCCACGGCTGGTTGAAGGTGTCGGGATCCTTCGCGGCATCGAAGCGAACATTAAGAACACTGACGGTGAAATCGACTGCACCGGCCCGATGCTGACCTCGCTGGATCTGATTATTGCGGGCTTTCATGAGCCTGTTTTCGCTCCGCAGGATAAAGAAACAAATACAAAGGCGATGATCGCCGCTATTGCCAGCGGCAACGTGCATATCATCAGCCATCCGGGCAACCCTAAGTACCCGATTGATATTCAGGCTGTTGCTCAGGCGGCAGCAAAACACCGCGTAGCACTGGAAATTAATAACTCCTCATTTGTTCACTCACGCAAAGGCAGCGAGGCCAACTGCCGCGAAGTGGCTGCTGCGGTTCGTGATGCAGGAGGTATGGTCGCGCTCGGGTCTGACTCGCACACTGCCTTTACGCTCGGCGATTTCGGCGAGTGCCTGAAAGTGCTTAATGACGTTGGTTTCCCGGAAGGGCAGATCCTGAACGTGACGCCACGCCGGATGCTCGACTTCCTGGAATCGCGCGGGATGCCGCGTATTGATGAATTTGCCGATCTTTAATTGTGTAATGGAATAAAAAAATGAATGAGTTCTCTATCCTTTGCCGCGTGCTGGGTACCCTGTTCTACCGTCAGCCGCAAGACCCGCTGCTGGCTCCGCTGTATACGATGATCCAGGAAGGAAAGCTGGCGCAATACTGGCCGCTGGAACAGGATGAGCTGCTGGTGCGTCTGCAAAAAAGCTGCGACATGCAGCAGGTTTCTGCCGATTACAACGCGTTGTTCGTGGGTGAAGAGTGCCGCGTGGCCCCGTATCGTTCAGCGTGGGAAGAAGGGGCAACTGAAGCGGAAGTCCGCGCGTTTCTGACTGAGCGCGGGATGCCGCTGGCGGATACTCCGGCTGACCATATTGGTACGCTGCTTCTTGCGGCGTCCTGGATTGAAGATCAGTCTGGCGATGATGAAAGTGAAGCTATCGAAACACTGTTCGAAGAGTTCTTGCTGCCGTGGTGCGGAACGTTCCTCGGCAAAGTGGAAGCGCACGCCACATCACCGTTCTGGAGAACTCTGGCTCCGCTGACCCGCGATGCTATTGCGGCCATGTGGGACGATCTTCAGGAAGAGAATGAAGAGTGATTTAGATCACACAATTCCTGCAATGATACATTTCAACTTGCACATAATGTGCTTCTGATCGCATTTCTATGGTGCGTATCTGCTAAGATGCGCGCCATGAACATATTACTCTGCATTGCAATGACAACGGGCATTCTCTCCGGCTTATGGGGATGGGTGGCGGTTTCTCTCGGGCTATTAAGTTGGGCCGGGTTCCTCGGCTGTACGGCTTACTTTGCCTGCCCTCAGGGCGGTGTTAAAGGGCTGTTTATCTCTGCCTGCACGTTGCTGAGCGGTGTTATCTGGGCGCTGGTTATAATGAAAGGCAGCGCGCTGGCACCGCATGTCGAGATTGTAGGCTACGTGATGACGGGCGTTGTGGCATTTCTGATGTGCATTCAGGCAAAGCAAATGCTGTTGTCGTTTGTGCCGGGCACCTTTATTGGTGCCTGCGCGACATTTGCCGGGCAGGGCGACTGGAGGCTGGTGGTGCCGTCGCTGGTAGTGGGCTTACTGTTTGGCTATGCCATGAAGAACAGCGGTCTATGGCTTGCAGCCCGACGCGAAAAAGCGCAAAACATCACGGCCGTGAGTGAATAAAAAAAGGCGAGATAATCATCTCGCCTTTTTTATGCGCTTCCTGTCAGGATTCCGGAGGAACCGACATATCGCGGTATTTCACCAGTACCGGGTTTTGTGCATCGGCTTTGTTTTGCAGATCCCACAGGCCACGGTCGATACCGTCATTAATCAGGAAGATAACGCCAGTTTCGATGGCTGACATCAGACACATCATAACCGGCTCGTTGGAGGTGTAACCAATTTCACCTTCCAGTAAACGCTGGTAGTCAATAAAGCGGAACACCCCAGCCTGCACTTCATACGAGAGAATGGTCTTGCTGGTGTTCACGGATGACAACACTTCACCGGTACTGACGTTCACCACGCGCAGGTTAACGGCTATCTGATCGAGCTGATATTGCGTATCTGCCCCGATACCGAAGTAACGCGCGCCCACGCCGCCTGATTTAACGTTACTTTCGTAACCGATAATCGAACCTTCAACCATAACGTTGGCTGCGGCGAGTGATTGCAAAGGCATCCGGTTGTTACTCGCAACGGTACCATTTTCCTGAGCGGCACGAATGATTTTGCGTTCATTCAACAGGTTCTGAAGCCCCTGACGTTCCAGCGGGATGAACCAGTGAGAATCCTTGAGCGCGGTGACCAGCATTGCGGTGGCACTCTGCGGTACGGCAGTCGAGAAGTTACTTGCAGGGTACGGTTTAAATTGTCCAGTTTCATCCTGGATGTTGTAAACCGAGACAAATATTTTGCCGGTTGGCGCTGGCAAATGGGTTAAATCACGATAACTCTGAGCCCGAGGCATTAATGTAGGTTTTGCAGCTTCTTTTGGTGGAGCAGTTAAACAACCGCTCAATAAGCACACTGCAACAAATATCAGGAAGCGCTGCATGATCGTTGTCCTTATTTTGATGTTTTTCAGAAGTCTGTCGAGTTACTTTGTAGGCCAGAAACCTGGATGGTCGATGTTTTTCCAGTTTTCCGGTCTGTCACATTTAACTGAAGCTGCCCATCCTTGTTGGCAATATCGACAATAAAGTCGTTAGTCACCATTCGGCCAGGCTTGCCGGTGTTGATATTGGTTAACAAACCGCCCAGGATCTGGGACTGAATAGCCTGCGTGAAGTTATCCAGCGCTGACGGCGTGTCAACGGTATAGTCTTTATAACTCGGGTCTTTATAGGAGTTTTGGGCCTGCGCCTCATTCAACATGAATGCCCCGTTGTTGGGGTTGCCTCCAAAGTTCGGGTTACGGAACTGGAACGTCATATTTCCGGCCCAGCTTAACGGTGTAATTAGCATTAACGAAATAACTGCATGTGCAATACGCATGACAGCCTCCGGATATAGGGTCGCTAGAACTCGTCTTTTGCTAAATCGCGTGTGCTTAATAGCGCTTTGTCTATTTGCAGGCGATTTATAGCCTCTTCAGTTTGTGCCAGAGCTAAGGCTACGTTTTTATCGAAGTCTATTTTCGTTGGGAATAAAAACGTTTGATAAATAACGTCCTGATTAGCCGTTATCGTTATCCAACTTCCCCATCGTGCACTGGGCCGTTCGTTGATTGTTATGTTACCAGGGTAAGTACTTTCCCACTTGTCACTAAAGGCACGATAAAAATTGTGGCCAACAGATGACACCGTATGGTCAGTTAACAATCCGGGAATCTCCACTTCAACGGCCTGAAGGTTCCCGGCAGCAAGCAGAAGGCCTGCTGCGGCAATCCAACTCAACGTGCGTTTCATGGTGTTAACGCCTGAGGTTATCGTTTGCCCATGACACCGCCTGAGTTCGGTTTTTAACAGCTATCTTCTTGAAAAGATTATAAAGGTGCGTCTTAACCGTGTTTTCGCTGATAAATAACGAACGGGCGATCTCAATATTTGAAGCACCAATGCGCAACTTGTTCAGGATCTCTTTCTCGCGATGCGTCAGCAGTGCGGACTCTGAACTGTTATAGCGGTAATTACCAGAATGCGTGATGAGGTAGCTAGCAAGTTTTTGCGAGAAATAACATTCACCTCGCAATATGCCCTGCAACCCTTCTACCACGCGATCTTCTTCTTCAGTGACGTAGAAAACGCCATTGATATGCGGCCAGCTTTCAATGTCTCTGAAAGGATACTCATCAGGAGTGTTCAATAATAGCAAACGGATATTATTGTTTTTCCTGCTTAAATTATCTTGCCAGTAATGAATAAGCTTTTTATCAGCTTCCATCATATCGAGAAGAATGATGCTGCCAGGTGCAATATCATCAAAAGAACGTTGAATATTATGCAATTTCCCGTTCAGTGATAAAGATTGCTTTAAATGTTGTAATAAAGCTGTCGCTTGCAAAGAAGGTTTTGTGATCAACAGTAATGTATGACCATGTAAACTATGGACTTCATTATACATGATGAAACCCCACTTTTTTATGACACCTGGCAGCTGTCCCTTAATTGGATTAAGGGACACCAGAAGTACTGACAGATGCTGCACTGCTGTGTGTAGAATCAGACCATAACCTCCAGCGGGAGGTAAATATAAAACAAATTTCGTACATCTGATTTCAATCTAGCTTTTACAAACTTTAAAGCAAGTGTTAAACGTGTAACAAGATGTAAAAATCAATATTAATTTGTGAAAAACACACATTCCAATTGTTCAGTTTTGATAGGAAAGTTGTACATAGTAATAACCCTGCACACATTTTAAAAATCATACAAATATTTATATCGATATGATTTTAAATAACATTATTTATTAAATAAACGCAGCGGTAAGGTATGAGCTCTGGAAAAATCCTAAGCCTTCGAATGAGAGAGTTGTGTCCTTAAGAAAACATGCCTCGTGTCACGCACTGTGTAAATTATGATCCTGCCAGCGGGTGAGACGTGCGGGCTGGAAAGGGTGGGCAGGTCGTTACCGCTTTGTACAACCTCTATCCTGGAAATATTTTTACAAAAACTAAGCTGCACTGATTACAGCGTTTTTTGGCATTAATTAATACTTTGTGGTGAAACGAAGAATAAAAATAAGACTCGCGGGTGAGATATTTAAAATGTTTCGGCAGACATACTCTTCACCGTAACGACGCGTTAACAAAATACAAGTCATGTTAACACGAAGTCACATTACGATTTGTGTATAGCCAGGTCCAGGGTGACAACATGAAAAACATATCGTTATTTGTGATGTTTACATTTCTGGGTGTGCCTGGATTTGTAGCTGCGGCAGGTTCAGATTTAGCAAATACTGAATATAACTTCGCAGTTAATGAATTAAGTCGTTCCTCATTAAATCAGGCAGCCATTATTGGTCAGCAGGGTGCATATAATGATGCACAGGTTCGCCAGGGCGGTTCTAAATTACTGTCCGTTGTTTCTCAGGATGGAGTCGGCAACAGAGCGAGAGTTGATCAATCAGGGACTTATAACTATGCATATATCGCTCAGAGCGGCTACGCGAATGATGCTGATATTTCGCAGGGTGGATACGGTAATACGGCAAAGATTATCCAGCAAGGGTCGGGTAACAGGGCGAGTATTACGCAGTACGGTACGCAGAAAACCGCAGTTGTAGTGCAGAAACAGTCGCAAATGGCCATTCGCGTTATTCAACGCTAGTTATTTAGCGGCGACTTTAATCAATCCGATGGGGGTTTTACCATGAAATTTTTCAAAGTGGCAGCACTTGCAGCAATCGTAGTTTCTGGTAGTGCTATGGCGGGTCTTATTGATCAAGGTGGTTGGGGTCATGGTGGTCATGGTGGTTATGGTGGTCCAAATTCAACCATGAATATCTACCAGAGCGGTGGCGGTAACTCAGCTGTTGCCTTGCAGTCGGATGCAAGAAATTCAACTCTGTCTATTAGCCAGACCGGCGGCGGTAATGGCGCAGATGTTGGACAGGGCTCCGACGACAGTACTATTTCCCTGACTCAGAATGGTTTTGGCAACAGTGCAACACTTGATCAGTGGAACAGCAAAGACTCCACTATGACTGTTAGCCAGTACGGTGGTCTTAACGGTGCACTGGTTGACCAGACTGCCTCTAACTCTTCTGTAAGTGTTACTCAGGTTGGTATTGGTAACCACGTGTCAGCTCATCAGTACTAATACTGAAATCTGTGCTACAAAAAAACAGGGCATATGCCCTGTTTTTTTTCGGGAGTTCATCATGCAAACCTTAATTCTCCTCGCGGCGCTCTCCAGTCAAATTACGTTTAAAACCTCCCAGCAAGGCAATATGACGACCATTGTTCCGCAGGTTATTCTGACAGAGCCTTGTGAATGCCAGGTCCAGGTGCTTTCTATGCGACAAGGGCAGGGCGGTCAAAGTACTTCACAACAACAAAATACCGTCTCTATACCCGCTAATCAGACGATTGATTTAACGCGCCTGAGTTTAAATATCGATGCAGGGGACACAGTGAAGATCACTGTGACCGTTTCTGACGGGAAATCGCTCCATTTATCCCAGCAGTGGTCGCCGCCGGGCAGTGTGCTCTAATCATTCAATAAATCAATGAATTGAAATGGCTGGCGGCAACGGATTCTTATCACTATGCTGTTATCAAATGTGAGTCAATGTTGCAAGTATGTTTCATTTCGCATTGTTAGCCATCATGGAGTGCTTTTACCCCTCAAGGACGACTTTCATTGAGGAGTATTATCGTGACCAGATTTACATTTCAATTCATCACAGGGCTTGGCCTGGTGATGTCTGCCGCGCTGAACCCTGCATTTTCAGAAACCCTCGTTAACGGTGGAGTCATCCATTTTCACGGCGCAATCGTTTCCAACCCCTGCGAAATCACTGCCAGACCTCAACAACTTTCCATGTCATGCCCGGAGAATAACCGGATGCAGACGCGTGTGCTGAGCTATGCTGATGCCCTGAATGGTCAGAGTGCTTACCCTGATCTGGCTTCTGTCAGCATGAAGTACATTAATCCTGAAAAATCGCTGGCAATTGTGCAGGTTGATTACCGCTGATTTCTCGCTCTCCTGCCGTCTGGCGGGAGAGGTTTTCCCGCAATAGTTTTTTCTCCCCAACCTCTGTGCGGTACACTTAATAAAAAGGCGGGTCGCAGAGGGTGTTTATGAAACCGCAAATAGAGGTTATCCACGGTGATATCACGACATTGCATGTTGACGTGATAGTCAATGCTGCTAATCCATCACTCATGGGCGGGGGCGGTGTGGACGGTGCTATCCACCGTGCTGCGGGCCCACAATTACTTGAGGCGTGCAAAGTGGTGCGCCAGCAGCAAGGAGAGTGCCCTCCTGGCCACGCCGTCATCACGCTGGCGGGGAATCTGCCTGCCAAAGCGGTGATTCATACCGTAGGGCCGGTATGGCATGGGGGGGAACATCATGAGGCGCGGATCCTGGAAGATGCGTATCGCAACTGC
Organism: Enterobacter sp. C4G1; assembly: GCF_052886895.1. Taxonomy (NCBI): domain Bacteria; kingdom Pseudomonadati; phylum Pseudomonadota; class Gammaproteobacteria; order Enterobacterales; family Enterobacteriaceae; genus Enterobacter; species Enterobacter sp. C4G1. The sequence goes on from NZ_JBQVVV010000001.1 coordinate 2,853,223, forward strand.
CTGCGCCTGGCGGCCGATAATGGCTATAAGACCATCGCTTTCCCGGCAATCAGTACGGGGGTGTATGGCTATCCCAAAGCCGCGGCGGCGGCGATTGCGGTGGATACGGTCTATCGCTACCTTTCCCTGAAACCGATGCCCGAACAGGTGTTCTTTGTCTGTTTTGATGAAGACACGGCCCACCTGTACCAGCGGCTTCTGACCCAGCGCGGGCAGGAGTTTGATGTCTGAATACAGCAGCGGTGCCCAGAAGGCGCCGCTAATTATTTATGCTTTAGTTTGCGGTTTACCCGAGAACAGGAAGCGCAGCAGCGGGATCCGCAGATGAATTTCGTACATCACCAGTGCCAGCCCAATCACAAACACCAACCCGGTGAAGAAACCCAGGGTATTTGAGGCGATGTGCGGGGTGATGTATGCCCCGAAGAACAGTGTCAACGGATGATGCACCAGGTAAATGAACAATGAGGCGTTGACGAAATAGGTCACCCGGGTGGATTTGAAATTCAGCAGACGGTGGCCTAAGGCGAACACCACATTGACCATCCACAGGCCCAGCAGCATAGTGATCACGCTTTCCGTTTCATACATCCACGCATCACCACTGCCGTAGCGCTGGTTCAGCAGATAGGCGATAAAGGCCACAGCCGCGCCAATAGCGCACCACGGGGAAGGGGTGGTAAAGAGGGTTTTCAGCTTTGGGTAAACAAACGCCAGTGCCCCAATCATAAAGAAGGGAATATAGAACAGGCTTTGCATGACCACAAAGTTGAACAGACCGTCGCTGAGGATAGGCGGATAGACAATAAAGAGAGTACGCCTTACCGCGGCATACGCGATGCCCAGCAATAAAAAGAGCAGCGACAGTTTGCCGAGCGTAATGCTGGCGAAGAACGTGCCGGCTTTATTGCTCAGGCGGTGACGCAAACGGCTAAAAATCAGCACGCTGATTGTCGTCAGCACGACCAGAACCAGCAGGAACCAGAGATGGGATACCAGTTCCCACACCAGAGTGTTGTACTTTTCATACAGCGACAGATTTTGCCAGCCATCTGCCTTACCTTTGACATACTGCAACATGATGAACTGCGGTAGCGTCAGCAGCGGAATGGCCGTGAGCATTGGAATACCCACGCGCTCGACACGCACCTTCCACCAGCGTTTAATCGGATAACGCAAAAACAGCATGTAGGAAAAATAACCGGAAATGACAAAAAACACCTGCATCCGAAAGGCGTGGATAAAGTCATTAAACAGGGTGAGCCACCAGGAGGGCTCCAGACTGTTAACGTGCCAGGTGTGGCTTGAGTAAATCAATGAAATGTGAAAGGGGATCCCCAATAGCATCAGCCATGCCCGGATCGAGTCGAGGAAATATTCACGTTGTACAGGTATAGTAGTGCTCATATAACTTTGTGCATTCTCAGACTTTTCGCCTTATCCCTAAGACTCATAATGGTAACATTCGAGGCCAACCCTACACCAAGACCGACACCCTGTCTCCAGGATAAGCACGCAAAGTGAAATGTAGGTTCTTCCACTTGCTTAATCCCTGAGCCAGCGAGCTGAACAAAGCGGTGATTATGTTGTCGGATTGCCTAAGTTTCCATTAAAATGGATCGGATCGATATAAGCACACAAAGGGGGAAGTGCTTACTTATTATGAAACATAAACCACAAATGATGAAAATGCGTTGGTTAGGTGCAGCAGTATTGTTGTCCCTGTATACCTCATCGGCCTGGTCCTTTAACATCGATGATGTCGCAAAACAGGCAAAATCGATGGCTGGCAAGAGCTACGAAGCGCCGAAAAGTAACCTGCCCTCCGTTTTCCGCGATATGAAATATGCGGACTATCAGCAGATCCAGTTCAATCACGACAAAGCGTACTGGAGCAATATCAAGACCCCGTTCAAGCTTGAGTTTTACCACCAGGGCATGTACTTCGATACGCCTGTTGCCATCAACGAAGTGACGGCAAGCTCGGTGCGTAAAATCAAGTACAACCCGGATTACTTCAATTTTGGTGATGTGCAGCACGACAAAGACACGGTTAAAGACCTTGGCTTTGCCGGCTTCAAAGTGCTTTACCCAATCAACAGCAAAGATAAAAACGACGAAATCGTCAGTATGCTTGGCGCCAGCTATTTCCGCGTCATTGGTGCGGGCCAGGTGTACGGGCTATCTGCTCGTGGTCTGGCGATCGATACCGCGCTGCCATCAGGTGAAGAGTTCCCACGCTTCCGCGAATTCTGGATTGAACGTCCAAAACCTGCGGATAAGCGTCTGACCATCTATGCACTGCTGGATTCCCCGCGTGCGACAGGCGCATATCGCTTTGTCATTATGCCAGGGCGTGACACGGTTGTTGACGTGCAGTCTAAGGTCTATCTGCGCGATAAAGTGGGCAAACTGGGCGTTGCACCATTAACCAGCATGTTCCTGTTTGGGCCGAACCAGCCGTCTCCTGCGACCAACTTCCGCCCGGAACTGCACGACTCCAACGGTCTTTCTATTCATGCCGGTAACGGTGAGTGGATCTGGCGTCCGCTGAACAACCCGAAACATCTGGCGGTCAGTAGCTTCGCTATGGAAAACCCGCAGGGCTTTGGTCTGTTGCAGCGTGGTCGTCAGTTCTCACGCTTTGAAGACCTGGACGATCGTTACGATCAGCGTCCTAGTGCGTGGGTAACGCCGAAAGGTGACTGGGGTAAAGGGAAGGTTGAGCTGGTTGAAATTCCAACCAACGATGAAACCAACGACAACATCGTCGCTTACTGGACGCCGGATCAACTCCCGGAATCCGGTAAAGAGATGAACTTCAAGTACACCATTACCTTCAGCCGTGATGAAGACAAACTGCACGCACCGGATAACGCCTATGTCATGCAGACACGTCGCTCTACTGGTGATGTGAAGCAGTCTAACCTTATCCGTCAGCCTGACGGCACGCTCGCGTTTGTTGTCGACTTTGCCGGCCAGGATATGAAGAAACTGTCCCCTGATACGGCAGTGACTGCACAGGCAAGCATTGGTGATAACGGTGAAATTGTCGAAAACACCGTACGTTACAACCCAGTAACGAAAGGGTGGCGTTTAACCCTGCGCGTGAAAGTGAAAGATCCGAAACAGACGACTGAAATGCGCGCTGCGCTGGTCAGTGACGATCAGCCGCTGAGCGAAACCTGGAGCTATCAGCTACCTGCTAATGAATAATATAACTGAATATATTGATGCCATGCCGCTGAGCGATATTGAAAAAGCGGCACTGCCTAAGAGCGACATCCGCGCGGTTCAAACCGCGCTGGATGGTGAACATCATCAGTTTACCCGTGATGATGATACGCCGCTGGGGTCAGTGAAGGCGCGTCTGGAGCAAGCATGGCCAGACTCGCTGGCAGAAGGGCAGCTGGTTAAAGACGATGAAGGCCGCGAGCAGCTTCAGGCAATGCCGAAAGCAACGCGTTCCTCAATGTTCCCGGACCCGTGGCGCACCAACCCGGTGGGCCGCTTCTGGGATCGTCTGCGTGGGCGTGAAGTTGCGCCACGTTATCTCTCTCGTCTGACGAAAGAGCAGCAAGCAGCCGAGCAAAAATGGCGTACTGTCGGGACAATTCGTCGTTACATTCTGCTGGTGCTGACGCTGGCACAGACGGTTGTGGCCACCTGGTACATGAAGACCATCCTGCCTTATCAGGGCTGGGCGCTGATCAACCCTGCGGATATGACAGGGCAGGATCTGTGGGTTTCCTTTATGCAGCTGCTGCCGTATATCCTGCAAAGTGGCATCCTTCTTCTGTTTGCCGTGCTGTTCTGTTGGGTGTCCGCCGGTTTCTGGACGGCGCTGATGGGCTTCCTGCAACTGCTGATGGGACGGGACAAATACAGCATTTCTGCGTCGACGGTCGGGGATGAACCCCTAAATCCTGAGCACCGTACAGCGCTTATTATGCCTATCTGTAACGAAGACGTTGATCGCGTATTCGCGGGTCTGCGCGCCACCTGGGAGTCCGTAAAGGCGACCGGTAACGCAGAGCATTTCGACGTGTATATCCTGAGCGACAGCTACAACCCGGATATCTGCGTGGCAGAACAAAAAGCCTGGATGGAGCTGATTGCAGAAGTGCAGGGCGAAGGTCAGATTTTCTATCGCCGCCGCCGCCGTCGCGTGAAGCGTAAAAGCGGTAACATCGATGACTTCTGCCGCCGCTGGGGTAATCAGTACAGCTACATGGTGGTACTGGATGCTGACTCCGTGATGACGGGTGAGTGTCTGACCGGCCTGGTGCGTCTGATGGAAGCCAACCCGAACGCCGGTATTATTCAGTCTTCGCCAAAAGCATCCGGTATGGATACGCTTTATGCGCGCTGTCAGCAGTTCGCGACGCGTGTTTACGGGCCGCTGTTCACGGCGGGTCTGCACTTCTGGCAGTTGGGTGAATCCCACTACTGGGGGCATAACGCGATTATCCGCGTGAAACCGTTCATTGAGCACTGTGCGCTTGCGCCGCTGCCGGGTGAAGGGTCGTTCGCGGGATCTATCCTGTCGCATGACTTCGTGGAAGCCGCGCTGATGCGTCGTGCAGGGTGGGGCGTCTGGATTGCCTACGATCTGCCGGGCTCATACGAAGAACTGCCGCCGAACCTGCTGGATGAACTCAAGCGTGACCGTCGCTGGTGCCACGGTAACCTGATGAACTTCCGCCTGTTCCTGGTCAAAGGGATGCACCCGGTTCACCGTGCGGTATTCCTGACCGGTGTCATGTCCTATCTGTCAGCTCCGCTGTGGTTTATGTTCCTGGCGCTTTCTACTGCTTTGCAGGTAGTGCACGCTCTGACAGAACCGCAATACTTCCTGCAACCGCGCCAGCTGTTCCCGGTGTGGCCGCAGTGGCGTCCTGAGCTGGCGATTATGCTGTTCGCCTCAACCATGGTTCTGCTGTTCCTGCCGAAGTTGCTCAGCATCATTCTGATCTGGTGCAAAGGGTCGAAAGAGTATGGCGGCTTCTTCCGCGTGACGGTTTCGTTGCTGCTTGAAGTGCTGTTCTCTGTGCTGCTGGCACCGGTTCGTATGCTGTTCCATACCGTGTTTGTGGTCAGCGCGTTCCTGGGCTGGGAAGTGGTCTGGAACTCTCCGCAGCGTGACGATGACTCGACTCCGTGGAGTGAAGCCTTTATGCGTCATGGTTCACAGCTGCTGTTAGGGTTGGTGTGGGCAGTGGGTATGGCATGGCTGGATCTGCGTTTCCTGTTCTGGCTGGCACCGATTGTCTTCTCGCTGATCCTGTCACCATTTGTGTCTGTGGTGTCTAGCCGTTCAACGGTGGGTTTGCGTACCAAACGCTGGAAACTGTTCCTGATCCCGGAAGAGTATTCACCGCCGCAGGTGCTGGTGGACACTGACCGTTTCCTGGAGATGAACCGTAAACGCTCGCTGGATGATGGCTTTATGCACGCGGTGTTTAACCCGTCATTCAACGCCCTGGCAACCGCAATGGCAACTGCCCGTCACCGTGCAAGTCAGGTGCTGGAAATTGCCCGCGATCGCCACGTTGAGCAGGCGCTGAACGAGACACCGGAAAAACTGAACCGCGACCGCCGTCTGGTCCTGTTGAGCGATCCGGTCACCATGTCCCGGCTTCACTATCGTGTGTGGTCTGCTCCGGAGAAATATTCTTCCTGGGTCAGTTACTACAACACGCTGAAGCTTAATCCGCTGGCGCTGAAGGCGAAGTAAGTTTTAAACCAGGCCGGGATCGCTGTGCGCTACCCGGCAAATAAAATACCGGCTGAGAGGCCGGTATTTTTTTATGAGGTAATGAATGAAAATAGTCATTGTGGCCATGATGGCGATGCTGCTTAGCGGCTGCGGCAGTATTATCAGCCGCACCATTCCAGGGCAAGGCCACGGGAATCAGTATTACCCGGGCGTGAAATGGGATGTTCGCGATTCAGCCTGGCGCTATCTGACCGTGCTCGATTTACCGTTCTCTCTGGTGTTTGATACGTTGCTGTTACCGATTGACGCGCACCACGGCCCTTACGAATAAAACGACGCTTAACGCTCGTCCCACTCATCTGCTGCGGTTTGCCCCTCTTCGGTATCCAGCGGAGGTTCGAGCTGAAACTCGCCCTCATCCCACTCGTGCAGGGTGTTTTCTTCAAGCCATTCCTGACGCAGTTCTATTTCGTCATAGTCACCGTCGAAAACGGCCTGCGCCGCTTCACCACTCAATATCGGCAAACATTCCCCTTCATCACCGTCATCAACGAAGAATTCGGCCTGCCACATAATATCCCCGTCCTGAAGGACATATTTTTGAATATTGAGTTGTTGCACGTCAGCGTCTTCTTCCTCAATACCGGGATTATCGGCGAGGAACTCTTCGCGAGCGGCATCAATAGCTTCTTCCAGCGTGCTGTAGAATACATATTCTTTAGGGGCCATAATAAGTGCCTCGTTGGGTGAAGTTAACAAATGTATAGGTTGGTGTATGAGGATTGTCAAAGCGTATGTATATAGTAGGGTATCAAGTATGCAACAGGTTGATGCTTTTGGCTTAGATCGACAGATTAGTACAGTATTAGACTTCCTCGAAAACGCTAAACTACCTATCGAATTAGGGTATCGACTCGATCCCAGCAATCATGAAGTACTCGAATCTGACAAGGGTTTATCTGGGTACAAAGGCCATAACTTCACCAAAGGCTCATTAGGACAGTTTAAGCGTAGGGTCGAAGCGGGGGAGATCACTGAAGGTTGCTTGCTAATCGAGTCTGTAGACCGATTCTCACGTAAGCAGGGTTATGATGCTATCGATGAGTTTACTTTTCTGATCAAGCGTAACATTGATATCGTAGAAGTTGAGACGGGGCAAATTTACAGCTATAAACTCGATCATAAGCTTTCCGCATTATCCACCAGTATCGAGCGTGCTCACCAGGAATCGAAAAGAAAAGCCCGTATCAGTAAAAAATCATGGAACAGACGAAAAGAAGAATCATTGTCTACGGGGGTTGCTCTTAACAACAATACACCTGACTGGCTTTCTCTCAGCCACGATAAAAAGTCATATGAGGTTGACGCTCAGAAGTTACAAACGATAACCAAAATTTTTGAGTGGTATAGTGATGGCTATGGTGTGACAGAAATCGTGAATCGGCTTAACGGGGAAGGTGATAGATACAATGGCAGAGGGTGGAACACGGTAACAGTCTATAACAAGTTGAGGGATCGCCGCCTTAATGGGTATCTAATCGGCAAGTACTCAACCATCCCGAAGAAAGAAAATGAAAGTACTAGTGACGCTGAAAAGCGAATCTTGGGAAATATCAAGATTAAGAAAGAGGCAAATGATAATGCAATGCGTATCTATCCAGTAGTCATTGATGATGAGTTGTTTTCAAAAATTCAATCTATGATGGATAGAAACGTATCCTCCAAAAAGCAAAGAAGTACTACAACGAAGCAAAGAAATCTCTTTAACGGTTTAACTAAGTGCCATGAGTGCGGTAGCCCAATGATCGTTCAAAGTATGTCTAATGGAGGGCAGTACTTGAGGTGTTATAGACAACGTACAAAAGATGAGAAATGTAATTCAAAAATGCTTCGGTACTTTGAAAGTGAAAAGGTGCTATTAGGGCACATTAAAAATCTCAATCTTGATGAAATCTATAATGATCAAAAGCAGAGTCAATCATTAGAAGTACTGAAAAGGAAACTGTCAGATATTAATGAAAAAATAGTGTTGCTGAATGATAAGGTCAGGAGTGCCAGCGATGAAGATGAACTCTTTGCTATCATGGAATTCAAAAGAAAACGCATTATAGAAAAAAATGAATTAACTGAAAAGATAAGTGCACTTGAAAACGAAAGTGAAATTGTTCGTTTGGATTATAACTATGATGTAGAAAAGCTCACAGACCAGGACAACACAGTACTTAGAAGAAAAGCTAACGAGCATATAGCGAAGGTGATTTCCTCAATTAAGTGTCGAAGAATTGATTCTAGTTACATTGGTGCTTACTATCTATATGATATTACCTACCATAGAGATA